>NZ_CP109599.1:4987500-7387500 GCF_036231945.1 Streptomyces sp. NBC_01429
GCATCGACTAAGGCCCCTAAGCGTACGCTAAGTGGGAAAGGATGTGGAGTCGCAGAGACAACCAGGAGGTTGGCTTAGAAGCAGCCATCCTTGAAAGAGTGCGTAATAGCTCACTGGTCAAGTGATTCCGCGCCGACAATGTAGCGGGGCTCAAGCGTACCGCCGAAGTCGTGTCATTGCAGTACATACCCCCAACGGGGACTGTGATGGGTAGGGGAGCGTCGTGTGCCGGGTGAAGCAGCAGCGGAAGCTAGTTGTGGACGGTTCACGAGTGAGAATGCAGGCATGAGTAGCGATACACACGTGGGAAACGTGTGCGCCGATTGACTAAGGGTTCCTGGGTCAAGCTGATCTGCCCAGGGTAAGTCGGGACCTAAGGCGAGGCCGACAGGCGTAGTCGATGGACAACCGGTTGATATTCCGGTACCCGCTTTGAAACGCCCAGTATCGAATCCATTAATGCTAAGGCCGTGAAGCCGTCCTGGAGCCTTCGGGCAAAGGGGAGTGGTGGAGCCGCTGATCCAAGGTGGTAGTAGGTAAGCGATGGGGTGACGCAGGAAGGTAGTCCAGCCCGGGCGGTGGTTGTCCCGGGGTAAGGGTGTAGGGCGTTGTCCAGGTAAATCCGGATGACATGTGCCTGAGACCTGATGCCGAGCCGATTGTGGTGAAGTGGATGATCCTATGCTGTCGAGAAAAGCCTCTAGCGAGTTTCATGGCGGCCCGTACCCTAAACCGACTCAGGTGGTCAGGTAGAGAATACCGAGGCGTTCGGGTGAACTATGGTTAAGGAACTCGGCAAAATGCCCCCGTAACTTCGGGAGAAGGGGGGCCATTCTAGGTGATGGAATTTACTTCCTGAGCTTGGGGTGGCCGCAGAGACCAGCGAGAAGCGACTGTTTACTAAAAACACAGGTCCGTGCGAAGCCGTAAGGCGATGTATACGGACTGACGCCTGCCCGGTGCTGGAACGTTAAGGGGACCGGTTAGTCAATCTTCGGGTTGGCGAAGCTGAGAACTTAAGCGCCAGTAAACGGCGGTGGTAACTATAACCATCCTAAGGTAGCGAAATTCCTTGTCGGGTAAGTTCCGACCTGCACGAATGGCGTAACGACTTCTCGACTGTCTCAACCATAGGCCCGGTGAAATTGCACTACGAGTAAAGATGCTCGTTTCGCGCAGCAGGACGGAAAGACCCCGGGACCTTTACTATAGTTTGATATTGGTGTTCGGTTCGGCTTGTGTAGGATAGGTGGGAGACTTTGAAGCTTGGACGCCAGTTCAGGTGGAGTCGTCGTTGAAATACCACTCTGGTCGTGCTGGATGTCTAACCTGGGTCCGTGATCCGGATCAGGGACAGTGTCTGATGGGTAGTTTAACTGGGGCGGTTGCCTCCTAAAGAGTAACGGAGGCGCCCAAAGGTTCCCTCAGCCTGGTTGGTAATCAGGTGTTGAGTGTAAGTGCACAAGGGAGCTTGACTGTGAGACCGACGGGTCGAGCAGGGACGAAAGTCGGGACTAGTGATCCGGCGGTGGCTTGTGGAAGCGCCGTCGCTCAACGGATAAAAGGTACCCCGGGGATAACAGGCTGATCTTCCCCAAGAGTCCATATCGACGGGATGGTTTGGCACCTCGATGTCGGCTCGTCGCATCCTGGGGCTGGAGTCGGTCCCAAGGGTTGGGCTGTTCGCCCATTAAAGCGGTACGCGAGCTGGGTTTAGAACGTCGTGAGACAGTTCGGTCCCTATCCGCTGCGCGCGCAGGAGTCTTGAGAAGGGCTGTCCCTAGTACGAGAGGACCGGGACGGACGAACCTCTGGTGTGCCAGTTGTTCTGCCAAGGGCATGGCTGGTTGGCTACGTTCGGAAAGGATAACCGCTGAAAGCATCTAAGCGGGAAGCCTGCTTCGAGATGAGGACTCCCACCTCCTAGAGGGGTTAAGGCTCCCAGTAGACGACTGGGTTGATAGGCCAGATGTGGAAGACCGGTAACGGTTGGAGCTGACTGGTACTAATAGGCCGAGGGCTTGTCCTCAGTTGCTCGCGTCCACTGTGTTAGTTCTGAAGTAACGAACAGCCGTGACCGTCTTTAATTAGATGTGTATCCGGTGTTTGTTTAACTTCATAGTGTTTCGGTGGTCATTGCGTGAGGGAAACGCCCGGTTACATTCCGAACCCGGAAGCTAAGCCTCACAGCGCCGATGGTACTGCAGGGGGGACCCTGTGGGAGAGTAGGACGCCGCCGAACAATTATTGTGGGGATGCCCCGCACCTTATGGTGCGGGGCATTTCTGCGTTCAGGATCTTTTTTTGAGGCTTTCCTTCCAGCGATTTCACCGGCCCGGTTCCCGGTCTCCTTCTTGCCCCCGGGCCAGTGGAATCCCTGCCGCTGCCTCTCAGAGACGTCCTGCGGCCTTCAGAGCGAGGTAGGCATCCGCGAGCGCCGGTGCGAGGTTGTCCGGGGTGGCGTCCACGACGGTGACTCCGTAACGCTGTAGCTGTTCCGCAGTTCGCCGTCGCTGGGACTGCGACTGGGTGCCGGCGGCAGCTTCGTAGACCGCGTCCACTGTGCCGCGTGCCGCGCTCATCTCCTGGATGTGTGGATCGGCCACCGAGGCGACGAGCACCGTGTGGCGACGGGTGAGCTGAGGGAGGACGGGGAGAAGCCCCTCCTCGACAGCGGCCGCGTCGAGGCCGGTGAGCAGGACGACGAGCGATCGGCGTGGGGCACTCTTCAGGGTGGCCGCGCTGAGGCCGCGAGCGTCCGTCTCCACCAGCTCCGGTTCCAGAGGGGCGAGCGCGTTGACCATGGCGGGCAGGACATCGCCGGCCGAGCGTCCCTGGACCTGTGCGCGGATGCGGCGATCGTAGGCCAGGAGATCCACCCGGTCGCCGGCCCGTGAGGCCAGAGCCGTCAGGAGCAGTGCCGCGTCCATCGCCGCGTCGAGACGGGGGACATCGCCCACCCGGCCGGCCGAGGTGCGGCCGGTATCGAGCACGATCAGGATGTGCCGGTCACGTTCGGGCCGCCAGGTGCGTACGGCGACGGCTGACTGGCGCGCTGTCGCCCGCCAGTCGATGGACCTGGTGTCGTCCCCCGGCACGTACGCGCGGAGGCTGTCGAACTCGGTGCCCTCGCCCCTCGTCAGCACGCTGGTGCGGCCGTCCAGTTCCCGCAGTCGGGCGAGCCTCGACGGCAGATGCTTGCGACTGGTGAACGGCGGGAGGACGCGTACGGCCCACGGCACTTCGTGGTTGCCCTGGCGGGCCGCCAGTCCCATCGGGCCGAACGAGCGCACCGTGACCCGCTGCGCGTGCCGTTCGCCCCGGCGGGTGGGACGAAGGACGGTGGTCAGACGGCGGCGCTCACCGGCGGGAATCGTCAACATGTGGCGGGAGCGGCTCTGCTCGGTTCCGGTGATCCAACTGCTCGGCTCCCAGGCGTCCCGGAGCCGGGCCCGTAGCCTGCGACCTGCGCGGTTGGTGATGGTGATGTGGACCTCGGCGCTCTCTCCCAGTCGAACTGACGTATCACCGCTTCGAGTGAATCGGAGCGATTTGACTGGTGCCGCCAGCGCGTAGTCGCACAGAATGGCGAGGGAGAGGGGCGCGTTGACGGCAAGGATCCCCGCCCAGCTGGGGGCGAACATGCCGACGGGGAGAGAGCCGAGGGCGGCGAGCAGCGCGGTTCGTCCGGTGAGGGCCATGGTTCAACGCCTCATCGGGGGACGGGGACTTGGGCGAGGATCGCGGTGATGACGGAGTCGGCGGTGACGCCCTCCATCTCGGCCTCGGGCCGCAGCTGAACGCGATGGCGGAGGGTGGGGAGCGCCAGGGCCTTCACATCGTCCGGGGTGACGTAGTCCCGGCCGGTGAGCCAGGCCCAGGCGCGTGCGGTGGAGAGCAGGGCGGTGGCGCCTCGTGGTGAGACGCCGAAGGCGAGCGAGGGGGAATCACGAGTGGTACGGCAGATATCGACGACATAGCCCGTGATCTCGGGCGAGACGGATGTCCTGGCCACGGCGTCGCGCGCGGCCTCCAGGTCGGCCGGCCCGGCGACGGGCCGGACCCCCGCGGCTTGGAGGTCACGCGGATTGAAGCCTTCCGCATGGCGGGTCAGGACATGGATCTCGTCGTCGCGTGAAGGCAGCGGCACGGTCAGTTTGAGGAGGAAGCGGTCGAGCTGGGCTTCGGGAAGGGGGTAAGTGCCCTCGTACTCGACCGGATTCTGTGTCGCGGCGACGAGGAAGGGATCGGGCAGCGGGCGCGCTGTCCCGTCGACCGTGACCTGGCGTTCCTCCATCGCCTCCAGAAGCGATGACTGGGTCTTGGGCGGCGTGCGGTTGATCTCGTCCGCCAGCAGCAGGTTGGTGAAGACCGGGCCGGGCTGGAAGGAGAACTCCGCGGTGCGGGCGTCGTAGACGAGTGACCCGGTGATGTCACTCGGCATCAGGTCGGGGGTGAACTGGACGCGCTTGGTGTCGAGTTCGAGGGATGCGGCCAGCGCACGTACGAGAAGGGTCTTCGCGACGCCGGGGACTCCTTCGAGTAGGACATGGCCGCGGCAGAGAAGGGCGACGACCAGCCCGGTGACGGCGGGGTCCTGGCCGACCACCGCCTTCGCGATTTCGGCGCGCAGGGCTTCCAGGGAAGCGCGGGCGCTGTCCGCGTTCCCGGCGGTCGTGGAATTCCCGGCGTTCTGTGCGGTCGGGGCACTCATGAGGTGCGTACCTCTCTTTCGAGGGCGTCGAGTTGGTCCGCCAGGCGGACGAGAGCGGAGTCGTCGGCCGGCGCCGGGCCGAAGAGCAGGAAGCTCGGGTCCAGTGCGGTGGAGGGGATCCGGGCGGAGACCGGTGGGATCAGGGTTTCGGGAGCGTGCGCTTCCTTGGGAGGTACGCCGAGGAGGGAGGCGAGACGGTCGCGGGTGGCCGAGCGCAGGGCGGACGCGGCGTGATCCCGGGCGTTCGTCTTGCGGTAGAGACGGGCGCGGCCCTCGGCGGACTCGGATGCCCTGGTGGCCACGGGAAGGCGCTCGGGTACCAGAGGGCCCAGCCTGCGGGCACGCCAGACGGCGGCGAGCACCGCGGCGAGGAAGAGCTGGAAGGTGCCCCAGAGCCAGCCGGAAGGGATCAGATCGAGGAAGTCGTCGCCGCCGTCTTCGCCGCTGTCACGTCCGTCGGAGGCGGAGGGATCGCTGAGTGAGGGGAGGTACCAGACGAGATGGGGTCGGGAACCGAGCAGTTGAAGGGCCAGCGACGCGTTGCCCTCGTGGTCGAGGCGGTCGTTGAGGAGGATGTCGGGGGAGCCCAGCAGGATCGTGTCGCCCGCGTCCGGCTCACTCAGCCGGAGGAGGGACGGAATGCCGTCGGCCGGGTAGCAGGCGTCGTTGTCGAGCGCGTCGGTGACGTAGCGCTCCCCGCCGATGTCGGCCTTGCCGGCTCGCGCGGCGGCGGGCAGGGTGCACTGGGGAGCCCGTGCGGCGACCGGTGCGGGGGCGACGGTGCGGACGCCGGGTGCGAGTGTGCCGACGGAGGGGATACCGGGGCCGAGCAGGACGGTGCGGCCGGCCGCGGGCGCCGTCGCGGCGCGCAGCACCCGCTGTTGGTGGGGAGTCAGCAGATCCGGGTCCGTGACCAGGAGCGTCGTGTCGGGGCCGGTCGCGGCGGCGGCCCTGTCCAGTGTGGTGACCACGTCGATGGTGACGCCGCTGCTTTTGAGCAGTTCGGCGACGGCGCGGCTGCCGGACCGGTCGGCGGAGCGGGGGTCGAGGTGTCCGTGCTGATCGCCGGAGCGGAGGGCGGCCAGGGTGACGCCGGCGGCCAGAAGGAGGACGAGGGCGAGCAGCAGCCCGCGGCTGCGGTTCCAGATCTGACGGGAGGTCGGGGAGAGCGAGGTGGGGCTGATCGTGGAGGTCACTCGGCAGGTCCTCCGGGTACGGCGCTTAGCTGGGGTTTCGCGCGTTCCAGGTCGAGATCGAGATCGTGCAGCCGCTGGTATGCCCGCTGGTCCCCGGTGCGTCCGCCGTATGTGACGTCGTCGAACTCCCGGGCGGCGGTGCGCAGTCGGTCCGCGTGGTCGGGGAGGGGGCGGGCGGCCTCGGCGGCGGCCTCGTCGGCGGTGCGGCCGGGGCGCGGGTCGAGGAGGGCCCGTTCCTCCAGGGAGCGGACGATCGCGCGCATCCGTTCCTGGACGGCTTCGGTCCAGCGTGCGGCGGCGGCGTGCTCCTCGGCGGTGGCGCGGTGTTCGTCGGCGCTGCGCGGGCCTTCGTCGAAGAGGTGTCCCGGTCCGTCGGAGACGCGACGGGGGGAGCCCAGCCGCCACCAGAGGGCGGCGAGGAGTGCTACGACGATCAGTGCGATGACGACGAGGCCGAGCGGGCCGCCGGGGGCCGCGCCGGAGGCCGAGTCGAGGAGTCTGCCGAGCCATTCCCACAGGGTGTTCATCGCGCGGGACAGGAGGTTCGGGTCGTTCTCGTGGTACATCGGTTTGGACAGCTCCCGCTCCGCCGCCTCGCGGGCGGGGAGACGGGGAGTGTCCAACGGTATGTCGCCGCTCGCGCGGATCAGCAGTGCGTGCGCTCCCCCCGGTATGGGCACCGTGTCAGCCCCTGGGGGTGCCGTCGCCGGATACACCCGCGGCCCGGGCCAGTTCGAGGTCGAGGGCCTCGCGCCGGATGCGCTGGTCCACGTAGAGGAGGACGCTGACGCCGGCGGAGATCGGGTAGGTGATCGTCGTGGCGATCACGGCGCCGATGCCGGTGATGATCAGGAAGGGCCAGCCGAAGTCCGGGGCGTCGCCGGAGAGCAGACCGTCGAGGACGGAGCCGTCCACCGCCATCGCGATGACGCTGAACGGGAGGGCGATGACCAGCGAGATGAACATGACCAGCAGGACGGTCAGGGACTGGATGCCGAAGATGCGCCACCAGGATCCGCTCACGAGCTTCGCGGAGCGGCGCAACGCGGTCAGCACGCCCTGGCGCTCCAGCATGAGAGCGGGGGAGGCGAGGCTGAGGCGGACCATCAGCCAGATGATCGCGACGACGGCGGCCATCGCGCCGAGGAGGGCCAGTACGGCTCCTCCCGCCGATCCCACCAGCAGACCGGGGAGGATGCCGACGGTGATGAGGACGACGCTGATGAGCGGCACCAGCAGGGTGAGCCCGAGCAGTTGGAGGAGCCGGGGCCGGGCCTCGTTCCAGGCTTCGGAGAGCGTGACGGGGCGTCCGAGCACAGAGCGGCTGATCACCACGGTGAGTACCGCCGTGACGAAGATGGTGCCGATGATCGTGATGATGAGCGAGGGCGCCTGGGCGAGGAGACTCGACTGCGTCGATTCCGCTGTCTGCCGGAGGACTTCCGACGCGGTCGCGTTCGGATCGATCGCGGCGGGCTGCGGGATGAGGTAGCGCTGCACGAGTATCTCGCCGATCTGCGAGATGACGGCGACGACGAGGCTGACGCTGAGCACCGTGCGCCAGTGCGTGCGCATGGTGGACACGGCGCCGTCGAGGATCTCGCCGACGCTGAGCGGGCGGAGCGGGATCACGCCCGGCTTGGCGGCGGGCGGCTTGCCCCAGCCGCCGCCCGGTCCGCCGCCGGGGCCCGCGTTGCCCCAGCCGGGAGCCGGCCGGGGCGGAGCGCCGGGGCCGGTGGCCGGGGTGCTCGGCGCGGACCATTGCCCGGCCGGCGGCTGGGACGCGGACCACTTGGAGGCGGTGTCGTCGGCGGGTGCGGCCGGTCCGGGCACAGTGGCGTCCTGGCCGTCGGACGGGGCGGATCCGGGCGAGGCCCAGCCCGGCGTGTCGTTCACGGTCGTCCACCTCGTGGATTGGTTGCGGAATCGGCTCGGCGAGCCGGTTCTCCAGCGGTGCCCGGCCGCGGAGCGGGGCGGCGGGCTGGCAGCCATCGTGCCACGCGCGGCTCCCGGGCGGACCGGTGCCCGTATCCCCTTCCGCCCTGGAAGCGGGCCTTCTCCGGCCGTGCGACAGCGGGCAGACTGGGCGGATGGCTGATCAGCACGCACAAACCCCGGTCGGCGCCGGGCTGCCCATGCTTCCTTCCCTCCGCTGGGACGAGCCGCCCGAGGGCCCCGTACTGGTGCTCCTCGACCAGACCAGGCTGCCGGTCGAGGAAGCCGAGCTGGTCTGCACGGACGTGCCCGCGCTGGTGGTGGCGATCCGCACGCTCGCGGTGCGCGGGGCGCCGCTGCTGGGGATCGCGGGCGCCTACGGGGTGGCGCTGGCGGCGGCGCGCGGCTTCGACGTGGAGGACGCTGCCGAGCAGCTGGCGGGGGCGCGGCCCACCGCGGTGAACCTCGGCTACGGGGTGCGGCGAGCGCGGGACGCCCATCGGGCCGCGCTCGCGCTGGGGAGCGATCCGGAGCGGGCGGCGGCCGCGACGCTCGCCGAGGCGAGGGAGCTGCACCGGGAGGACGCCGAGGCCAGTACGCGGATGGCGGCGTTCGGGCTCGCGCTCCTCGATGAGCTGCTGCCGGGTGGCGGGCACCGGATTCTGACCCACTGCAACACCGGGGCGCTCGTCTCGGGCGGGGAGGGCACCGCGTTCGCCGTGGCGCTGTCGGCCCACCGGGCCGGCCGGTTGCGGCGGCTGTGGGTGGACGAGACCCGTCCGCTCCTCCAGGGGGCGCGGCTGACGGCGTACGAGGCGGCCCGGAACGGGATGGCGTACACCTTGCTCACGGACAACGCGGCGGGTTCGCTCCTCGCGTCGGGGGAGGTGGATGCCGTCCTGATCGGGGCGGACCGGATCGCCGCCGACGGCTCCGTGGCCAACAAGGTGGGAAGTTATCCGCTCGCGGTGCTCGCCAAGTACCACCACGTGCCGTTCGTGGTGGTCGCGCCCACGACGACGATCGACCTGGCGACCCGGGACGGTGCGTCGATCGAGGTGGAGCAGCGGCCGGGGCACGAGGTGACGGAGCTCACGGCGCCGCAGGTCGTCGTGGCGGGAGTGGAGGCGGGGGGCGGGATGCCGGTGGCGCCGCTCGGAACGCAGGCGTACAACCCGGCCTTCGATGTCACGCCTCCGGAACTGGTGACGGCGATCGTCACCGAATACGGGGTGCTGTCCCCGGTGACCGGGGACGGGATCGCGGAGTTGTGTGTCAGGTCGGGCCAGGTGGCGGCCGGCTAGCCGGATGTGGCCGCTCGCCGCACCGTGCCCGGGGTGACGGAAGACGGCAGGGCGGCCGGGGTGGCTATGGTTCGGTGTCGGAGCTGTGGTCGACAAGGCGAGGGTGTGACATCAGTGCGTGACATCAGCGGCAGCGGACAGCGACGGTCGCTCACGGATGTCGGCCCAGATCGCCGCCGGTCAGTGACCGAGATCACGCGTGTCTATGCAACGGAAACGAAAATGGGATGATGTCGATATGAAGGGACGCGTCCTTGTCGTCGATGACGACACCGCACTGGCCGAGATGCTCGGCATTGTGTTGCGTGGTGAGGGTTTCGAGCCGTCGTTCGTAGCGGACGGTGACAAGGCACTGGCTGCCTTCCGTGAGGCCAAGCCTGATCTGGTGCTGCTGGATCTCATGCTGCCCGGCCGGGACGGTATCGAGGTGTGCCGGCTGATCAGGGCCGAGTCCGGGGTGCCCATCGTGATGCTCACGGCCAAGAGCGACACGGTGGATGTGGTGGTGGGGCTGGAGTCCGGCGCCGACGACTACATCGTCAAGCCGTTCAAGCCCAAGGAGCTGGTGGCCCGGATCAGGGCACGGCTGCGCAGGTCGGAGGAGCCGGCGCCGGAGCAGTTGACGATCGGTGATCTGGTCATCGACGTGGCCGGTCACTCCGTGAAGCGGGAGGGGCAGTCCATCGCCCTGACGCCGCTCGAATTCGATCTGCTGGTCGCGCTGGCCCGTAAGCCGTGGCAGGTGTTCACGCGCGAGGTGCTCCTGGAGCAGGTGTGGGGATACCGGCACGCGGCGGACACCCGGCTGGTCAACGTGCATGTCCAGCGGCTGCGCTCCAAGGTCGAGCAGGACCCGGAGCGGCCGGAGATCGTGGTGACCGTGCGCGGTGTCGGCTACAAGGCAGGACCGAGCTGAGATGACCGGCGGCACTGCTCCGATCCCCGGTGAGCCGGGAGTCCGTGCGGGGCGGGCTGCCGGGGCCCGGCATGCGTTTTCGCGGTTCGGGCTGCTGTTCAGGAGCGGCCGGCTGCTTCAGGACGGCTCGCCCGGCGCGCCCGTGCTGCGGCTCGTGGTGCGCTGGGTGAGGCGTCCGCTGCTGCCCGCCGTGCGGCTGTGGCGGCGCAATATCCAGCTGCGGATCATCGCGACGACGCTGCTGATGTCGCTCGGGGTGGTGCTGCTGCTCGGGTTCGTCGTCATCGGACAGGTCCGCAACGGTCTCCTGGAGGCCAAGGAGAAGGCCGCCCAGAGCCAGGCGGCCGGTGGTTTCACCGTCGCGAAGGAGAAGGCCGACTCGCCGGCGGCGCTCGGCGGCCGGGACGGCGACGCGACGAGCGCCAGATCGGGCAGGAACTCCGTCAACTGGCGCTCCGACCTGGTGGAACAGCTCGCCAGTGGCGGGCCGGGCGCCTTCAATGTGGTGGCGCTGAGTCCGGATTCCGCAGACGCCACCAGCCGCGCGCCCCGGGTCTCCGGCGGCGTCGACTTCTCCAGCGTTCCCGCGGACCTGCGTACGGCGGTCGCGCAGGGCAACGGGTCGTTCGAGGCGTACGCGCAGATCAGGTACACCGGCGCCACCGAGGACCGGGATCCGGAGCCCGGGCTGATCGTCGGCAAGCGGCTGAACGATGTCGACGGCAACGCGTACGAGCTGTACTACCTCTTCCCGCTGTCCCAGGAGGAACAGTCGCTCAACCTGGTCAAGGGCACGCTGGCCACGGCGGGACTCTTCGTGGTCGTGCTGCTCGGGGCCATCGCCTGGCTGGTGGTGCGGCAGGTCGTCACGCCCGTACGGATGGCCGCCGGAATCGCCGAGCGGCTCTCCACCGGCCGCCTCCAGGAACGTATGAAGGTCACCGGCGAGGACGACATCGCCCGGCTCGGTGAGGCGTTCAACAAGATGGCGCAGAACCTCCAGCACAAGATCCAGCAGCTGGAGGAGCTGTCCAGGATGCAGCGCCGGTTCGTCTCCGACGTGTCGCACGAGCTGCGCACGCCGCTGACGACCGTACGGATGGCCGCGGACGTCATCCACGAGGCGCGCGCCGACTTCGATCCGGTGACGGCGCGCTCGGCCGAGCTGCTCGGGGACCAGCTGGACCGCTTCGAATCGCTGCTGTCGGACCTGCTGGAGATCAGCCGCTTCGACGCCGGCGCGGCGGCCCTGGAGGCCGAGCCGATAGATCTGCGCCAGGTCGTACGCAGGGTGATCGGCGGCGCGGAACCGCTGGCCGAGGCCAAGGGCAGCCGGATCCGGGTCCTCGGGGACGAGCAGCCCGTCGTCGCGGAGGCCGATGCCCGCCGGGTCGAGCGGGTGCTGCGCAATCTGGTCGTCAACGCCGTCGAGCACGGCGAGGGCCGCGACGTCGTCGTACGGCTGGGAGCGGCGGGCGGCGCGGTCGCCGTCGCCGTACGCGACTACGGGGTGGGGCTCAAGCCCGGCGAGGCGACCCGGGTGTTCAACCGCTTCTGGCGGGCCGATCCCGCCCGCGCCCGTACCACCGGCGGCACCGGCCTCGGTCTGTCGATCGCCGTCGAGGATGCCCGGCTGCACGGCGGCTGGCTCCAGGCGTGGGGGGAGCCGGGCGGCGGCTCCCAGTTCCGGCTGACGCTCCCGCGTACGGCGGACGAGGCGCTGCGCGGCTCGCCCATACCGCTGGAGCCCGAGGACTCGCGGCGCAACCGGGAGCGCGCGGGCGCCCAGGACGTCAAGGAGAGCGCCCAGCGGCTGGCGGCCGTGCCGGGCCAGCCGCGGACGGACCGCCCTTCGCTGACCGGCGCGCCGGTGGTGCCCGCCCCGGCGCGCCCGACGGCCGCCGTGGACCCGGCGGCGCTGCCCGGCAGCGGCGCGCGGGTGGTGGCACGTCCCGCCGGGGAGCGGAATCCCGGCGGTGAATCCGATGACAGCGGGTCTCAGGACCCGGCACGCCAGGCTGCGGAGCGGGAGGACACGATTCGTGGGCGCTGAGCGCGGTCGGTACGGGCGGGGACGGGACGGGCGGGAACGGTACGCGAGGGGCCGGTACGGGCGGGGACGTGCGGCGCTGACGCCCGCCGCGCTGGGGGTGTGCGCCGTGCTGCTGGCCGGGTGCGCGTCGATCCCGGACCGCGGGGGCGTGGAGCCGGTCAAGGCGTCGCCGCCCGGGGAGTCGCAGGTACGGGTGTACGCGGTGCCGCCGCGCGAGAAGGCGCAGCCCGACGAGATCGTGGACGGCTTCCTGGAGGCCATGACCAGTGACGATCCCGACTTCGCGATGGCCAGGAAGTATCTGACGAAGGACGCGTCCGCGTTCTGGCAGCCGGGGGCCGGTACGGCGGTGCTGCGTGCCGCGCCCGATCCGGCCGGTCCGAAGGAGCCGTCGGGCAGCGAGTCGGCGGGGCTGACCTACCCGCTCTACGGCGACCGGATCGCCGATGTGGATTCCGCGCACGCCTACAAGCCGATCGAGCCGACGGCGTACGACGGGGACATCCACCTGGTGCGGCAGACCGTGGGGAACACCAAGGAGTGGCGCATCGACTCGCTGCCGCAGGGGCTGGTGCTCGGTGAGTCGGACTTCCAGCGGAACTACCGTTCCGTCAACAAGTATTACTTTGCCTCAGATGAGAACTGGCTGGTCGCTGATCCGGTCTACATCCGGCAGCGAATAGACCCCACGACCCGCATGGATCCGGTCACCCAGGCCGTCAAGGTTTTGCTCGACGGGCCGACGCACTGGCTGAAGCCGGTCGTGGACTCGCCGTTCCCCGCCGGCACGGCACTCCAGAAGGGTGTCACCACGCTGGAGTTCGACGACCGCAACGCGCTGAAGGTGCCGCTGAACGAGAAGGCGGCCAAGGCGGGGCGCACCCAGTGCCGGAAGATGGCGGCGCAACTCCTGTTCACCCTGCGGGATCTCACCTCCACCCCGGTCGGCCAGGTCGAGCTGCTGGCGGACGGCTCCTCGCTCTGTGTGCTCAGCGGGGACCAGGCGGAGGAGTTCGCGCCCGACCGCGCGACGGGCCGGAGCGTCAATCCGTACTTCGTGGACGACCACGGGCGGCTCTCGCTGCTTCAGGCGGGCGCCGACCAGCCGGTGGACCGCTCGCAGGTCATCGGGCCCTTCGGTACGGGGGCGGTGAAGCTCTCGTCGGTCGCGGTGGCGCGCGACGAGAAGCACGCGGCGGGGGTGGCGGAGGACTACAAGTCGCTGTACGTGTCGTCGATCCTCTCCGACAGCGAGCTGGGCGATCCGCTGGTGACCAGCGGGGGCAAGGGCGAAGAGGGCGCGCTGTCCGCGCCGAGCTGGGACGGGCGCGGCGATCTGTGGATAGCGGACCGCGACGCGGCCAAGCCCCGTCTGCTGCGGTTCACGGGCGGCGCCGGGCCGGCGCGGCCGGTGACGGTCGAGGGGCTCGACGGCGCGCGGATCAAGTCGCTGAGGGTGTCCGCGGACGGTGTGCGGATCGCGCTGCTGCTGACGAAGGACGGGCGGAACACGCTCCAGATCGGACGGGTGGAACGGCACGGTTCCAAGACCGATCCGACGGTGACCGTGACACGGCTCCAGTCGGTGGCGCCGCAGATGGAGACGGTGACGGCGGTGTCCTGGGCCGGTCCGAGCCGGCTGGTGGTCGTCGGCAAGGAGTCCGGCGGGGTGCAGCAGGTGCGCTACATCCAGACCGACGGGTCGACCTCGGCCGCCGGGGTGCTGCCCGGGCTGAACCAGGTGACGGCGATCGCGGCGGCCGACGACGACCGGCAGCCGCTGGTCGCCGACTCGGAGGACGCCGGGATCGTACGGCTGCCCTCGGGGACGAACTGGCAGACGATGGTCGAGGTGGGGTCGTCGCCGGTCTACCCCGGCTGACGAGGGACGCGGGGGAGGCCGGGCCACGGCCGGGCTCTCCCGCGCGGATGACACGGGGATCTCACGGGAATCGCACAGGGATCCCGCGGATCCGGTGGGGCGCGCCGTTTCGGCCGGATTCCGGTACGGGGCCCGGTACCCGGCCCGGTTTTCCACAGGGGTAGCCGGGGTGCCTCCGACGTTGGCACAGTGTCTCTCATGCGGGCGTGGTGGCGTGAGATCACCGGGTTGGTGCTGCCGGTGGCCTGTGGCGGCTGCGGCAGCCCCAGGACACCTCTGTGCGAGGACTGCGGACGGGCGCTGTACGGGACCTGGCCGTGCCGGGTGCGGCCGGTCCCGGAGCCGGCCGGGCTGCCGCCGGTGCACGCGGCGGCGCCGTACGAGGACGCGGTGCGCGCGGTGCTGCTGGCGCACAAGGAGCGCGGTGCGCTGGGGCTCGCGGGGCCGCTGGGGCGCGCGCTGGCCGGGGCGGTGCGGGCCGCCGCGCCGCCGGGGACGGGGGTGGGGCCGCTGCTGCTCGTACCGGTGCCGTCCACGCGGCGGGCGGTGGGCGCGCGCGGGCATGACGCCGCCCGCAGGATCGCGCTGGCCGCCGCCGGTGAGCTGCGGCGGGCGGGACGGCCCTGCCGGGTGCTGCCGGTGCTGCGGCAGCGGCGCGCGGTGGCCGATCAGGCGGGCCTCGGCGCCCGTCAGAGGCTGTCGAACCTGTCGGGGGCCCTGGAGGTCGCCGTGGGGGGCGCGGGGCTGCTGGAGGGCGGCCGGGTGGTGCTGGTGGACGATCTCATGACGACCGGAGCCTCGCTGGCCGAGGCGGCCCGCGCGCTGCGTGGCGCGACGGGGCCCGGCATTCCCGGATTCCCGCCGGTGAGCGCCGCTGTCGTGGCCGCGCCGCCGCTCTCCTTCGAAATAAACCGGAACTGACGGCGAGCGCGCATCGTTGCAGGTAAACAGGGCAGGAGAACAGCGGAACAGAGATTCGTACCGGTAGCGGGTGCCGACACCCGTCCGGGGGGTCTATGTTCGGTTATGAGGAGTGGCGCAAGTCATGACTCGATGAACGCACTGGTGTGCTTCGGCGCTTTCACACCCTCGAAAATCCGGAGGGTGGGGATCTTGCCGAGGGGGGAGGAGGAGGTGAAAGCCGCCAAGTCCGAGGCTCCAGTGGTGACTGGGGCCTGGTGCAACAGGGAGTAGCTCCGCAACGAGGCGGAGTGATCCGGGAACGGAGTTCTGCGTGGACATCGTCGTCAAGGGCCGCAAGACCGAGGTGCCCGAGCGGTTCCGCAAGCACGTGGCCGAGAAGCTGAAGCTGGAGAAGATCCAGAAGCTCGACGGCAAGGTGATCAGCCTCGACGTCGAGGTGTCCAAGGAACACAATCCGCGTCAGGCCGACCGGAGCGACCGGGTGGAGATCACGCTCCATTCCCGAGGCCCGGTGATTCGGGCGGAGGCGGCGGCAGCCGATCCGTACGCGGCACTCGACCTGGCCACCGGCAAACTGGAGGCGCGGCTGCGCAAGCAGCACGAGAAGCGCTTCAACCGCCGTGGCAGCGGCAGGTTGACGGCAGCCGAGGTCCCCGATGTCGTTCCTGGCATCGCCCAGTTGAACGCGAACGGCGCGACCGCCGCCGAGGAGGCGGCCGAGGAGGCCGCCACGACGACCACGACCATGGTCGGCTCGCTGGAGGTGCAGGGTGAAGGGCCCCTGGTGGTCCGTGAGAAGACCCACGTCGCGGCGCCCATGACCCTCGATCAGGCGCTCTACGAGATGGAACTGGTCGGGCACGACTTCTATCTGTTCGTCGACTCCGACACCAAGGAACCCAGCGTCGTCTACCGGCGCCACGCCTACGACTACGGCGTCATCCATCTGCGGACCGACCCGTTCGCGGGCTCGGAGGCGGGCGGCGCCGGCGGCGCTCTCGGCGGCTGATACCCGACGGGAATACCGTTCGGAATCACCGTAATCCGGCCGGAACCAACGCAGAATCAGACTGAAATCCGTGCTCCGTCAGTGCCCCTGAGCGCTCTTCGCGCCCTCGGGGGCACTGTCCTGCGCGCCGGAGGACCGGCGCGCCGTCGTCCGGGCATGAAATCATGGCATGGCAAGCCAACAGGTGGTCTGCGAACTGCGGTTGGCCGGCTCTCCGGATTTCGGGCCCCGGCCTTCAGGGGAGGGAACGATGGCGGACAGTTTCGGACCGGTGCACCACGCGGGCGGTGCTGACGGCTCGGCGGGCGGCGTCGGGGGCGACACCGAGGCCGAGCCCGACGGCTCGGGCAAGGAGCCCATCCGCGTCCTGGTCGTGGACGACCACGCGCTCTTCCGCCGGGGACTGGAGATCGTCCTCGCCCAGGAGGAGGACATCCAGGTCGTCGGTGAGGCGGGCGACGGCGCCGAGGCCGTCGACAAGGCCGCGGATCTGCTCCCCGACATCGTGCTGATGGATGTACGGATGCCCAAGCGCGGCGGTATCGAGGCATGCACCTCCATCAAGGAGGTGGCCCCCAGTGCCAAGATCATCATGCTGACGATCAGCGACGAGGAGGCGGACCTCTACGACGCGATCAAGGCGGGCGCCACCGGCTATCTCCTCAAGGAGATCTCCACCGACGAGGTGGCCACCGCGATCCGCGCCGTCGCCGACGGACAGTCCCAGATCAGCCCGTCCATGGCGTCCAAGCTGCTCACCGAGTTCAAGTCGATGATCCAGCGCACCGACGAGCGCAGGCTCGTCCCGGCGCCGCGGCTCACCGACCGCGAGCTGGAGGTCCTCAAGCTGGTGGCCACCGGTATGAACAACCGTGACATCGCCAAGGAGTTGTTCATCTCCGAGAACACCGTGAAGAACCATGTGCGCAACATCCTGGAGAAGCTTCAGCTGCACTCCAGGATGGAGGCCGTGGTCTACGCGATGCGGGAGAAGATCCTCGAAATCCGCTGAGGCGGTCCCCCGCTCAGAGCGCGCCGAGCGCCTTGGTGAGGGGGCCGCGCAGTGCGGGCGCGTCGATCCGCTCCAGCCGCACGTCCGAGCAGCCCACCCACTCCGCCGCCTCCCGGAGCGCCCGTGCCATCGGCTCCACGGCCTTCGGGCTCTCCAGCGACACCTGCTTGGCCACCAGCGTCCTCCCCTCGCGCGCCGGGTCGACCCGGCCCAGCAGCCTGCCGCCGGACAGCAGCGGCATCGCGAAGTAGCCGTGGATCCGCTTCGGCTTGGGGACGTACGCCTCCAGCCGGTGGGTGAAGCCGAAGATCCGCTCGGTGCGGGCGCGCTCCCAGATGAGCGAGTCGAACGGCGACAGCAGGGTCGTGCGGTGGCGCCCGCGCGGGACGCTCGCCAGCGCGGCCGGATCGGCCCAGGCGGCCTTGGCCCACCCCTCGACCGTCACCGGCACCAGCCCCGAGTCCGCGATCACGGTCTCGACCTGCTCGGCCTTGAGCCGGTGGTAGTCCGCGATGTCGGCGCGCGTGCCCACCCCGAGCGACTGTCCCGCGAGCGCCACGAGGCGGCGCAGGCACTCCGTGTCGTCCAGCTCGTCATGGAGGAGACCGGCGGGCACGGCCCGCTCCGCCAGGTCGTACACCCGCTTCCAGCTCCGCCGCCCGACGCACACGACCTCCCCGTACATCAGCGCGCGCTCGACGGCGACCTTCGCCTCCGACCAGTCCCACCACAGCCCGCCGTTCTTCGCGCCGCCCAGCTCGGTGGCGGTCAGCGGGCCTTCCGCGCGCAGCTGCTTGATCACCGCTCCGTACGCCTCGTCCGCCAGCTCGTGGGACCAGTGCGGGCGGGCGCGGTAGGCGCGGCGGCGGAACGCGAAGTGCGGCCACTCCTCGATGGGCAGCACGCACGCCGCGTGCGACCAGTACTCGAACGCGTGCGGACTCGCCGGGGACGTGCCCGCGGGCGACGGGGTCCAGTAGGCGTCCTCGACCGGCTTGCGGCCGACGGCGCCCAGCCGCGCGTAGGGAATCAGCTCGTGCGACCGGGCGAGCACCGAGATGGTGTCCAACTGGACGGCCCCGAGGTGGCGCAGCACGCCCCGCACCCCGCCGCGCCGGTCGGGGGCGCCGAGGAACCCCTGGGCGCGCAGCGCGATACGGCGGGCTTCGTCGGCGGACAGTTCGGCGGTGGGGGGCGGCACGGTCGTCATGGTCCGCACGATAGACGGCGGCACTGACAGTCGGTCCAGCCCCGGTGGCTATGCGCGCGCGGGCAGATACGGGTGGGGGTCCGGCAGTCCCAGATCGGACGGCAGCAGTCCGCCGACCCAGCAGTCACGCAGCGTGCCCTTGTTGAGCAGCCCGCCGCGCAGCGTTCCCTCCAGCGTGAATCCGGCCCTCTCGGCGACGGCCCGTGAGCCCGTGTTGCCGACCTCGGCCCGCCACTCCACCCGTATCGCGCCCAGCGTGAGGAAGGCCCAGCGGGAGACGGCCTGTACGGCCTCCGTCATATAGCCGTGGCCCCGGTGTTCCCTGGCCGTCCAGTAGCCCACCTCCCAGCCGTCGGAGCGGGGGAAGTGCAGCGCGACCGCGGCGATCACCCCGGCGCCGTCGCGCGGCTGTACACCGAAGGTGTACGCGGTGTTGTCGCGCCAGCCGTCCGGGACGAGCCGCTGGACGAAGTCCTCCGCGTGCCGGCGTTCGTACGGTGACGGCATCGTCGTCCAGCGCTGTATGTCGGGATCCTGACAAGCGGCGTTCACGGTGTCCGTGTCGGCCTGGGTGAAGGGGCGCAGCAGCAGGCGCTCGGTCGTGAGGGTGACGGGTTCCATGAAGGGATTCTGCGGACCGCGCCCCCGGGGCACGAGTGGTTTTCCCCTTCCACCGGCACCTTCCCGCGCTTCCGCGCGTTCTTCACTGCGGGTGGCGGCGGGCCCGCGTGGCAGCGGCCCTCCCGGCGCGGGCCGGTCCTCGCTTACGATGGCCGTTGCGGTGGGGCCCGCCTGCCGTGCCCGCGCCCGTGTCCGTACACGACCCACGTGCCAGGCCCGACCGGCAAGGAGACCAGCCTCAGTGTCCGTCTTCAACAAGCTCATGCGTGCAGGCGAAGGTAAGGTCCTGCGCAAACTGCACCGCATCGCGGACCAGGTCAACTCTATCGAAGAGGACTTCGTCAACCTCTCCGACGCCGAGTTGAGGGCGCTCACCGCCGAGTACAAAGAGCGGTACGCCGACGGTGAGAGCCTGGACGACCTGCTTCCCGAGGCGTTCGCGACCGTCCGCGAGGCGGCCAAGCGCGTCCTCGGCCAGCGCCACTACGACGTGCAGCTGATGGGCGGCGCCGCGCTGCACCTCGGCTATGTCGCCGAGATGAAGACCGGTGAGGGCAAGACCCTCGTCGGCACGCTGCCCGCGTACCTCAACGCGCTGTCCGGCAAGGGCGTCCACCTGATCACGGTGAACGACTACCTGGCCGAGCGCGACTCCGAGATGATGGGCCGCGTCCACAGCTTCCTGGACCTCAAGGTCGGCTGCATCATGGCGAACATGACGCCCGCGCAGCGCCGTGAGCAGTACGCCTGTGACATCACGTACGGCACGAACAACGAGTTCGGCTTCGACTACCTGCGCGACAACATGGCGTGGTCGCAGGACGAGCTGGTCCAGCGCGGCCACAACTACGCGATCGTCGACGAGGTCGACTCGATCCTCGTGGACGAGGCCCGTACGCCGCTGATCATCTCCGGCCCCGCCGACCAGGCCACCAAGTGGTACGGCGACTTCGCCAAGCTGGTCACCCGGCTGACCAGGGGCGAGCCCGGCAATCAGCTCAAGGGCATCGAGGAGACCGGCGACTACGAGGTCGACGAGAAGAAGCGCACCGTCGCCATCCACGAGCCCGGCGTCGCGAAGGTCGAGGACTGGCTGGGCATCGACAACCTGTACGAGTCGGTGAACACCCCGCTCGTCGGTTATCTGAACAACGCCATCAAGGCCAAGGAACTGTTCAAGAACGACAAGGACTACGTCGTCATCGACGGCGAAGTCATGATCGTCGACGAGCACACCGGCCGTATCCTCGCGGGCCGCCGCTACAACGAGGGCATGCACCAGGCGATCGAGGCGAAGGAAGGGGTGGACATCAAGGACGAGAACCAGACCCTCGCCACGATCACCCTCCAGAACTTCTTCCGCCTCTACGGCAAGCTCTCCGGCATGACCGGTACGGCCATGACCGAGGCCGCCGAGTTCCACCAGATCTACAAGCTGGGCGTCGTGCCGATCCCGACGAACCGGCCGATGCAGCGGGCCGACCAGTCCGACCTGATCTACCGCACCGAGGTCGCCAAGTTCGCGGCGGTCGTCGACGACATCGCGGAGAAGCACGAGAAGGGGCAGCCGATCCTGGTCGGCACCACCTCGGTCGAGAAGTCCGAGTACCTCTCCCAGCAGCTCAGCAAGCGCGGCGTCCAGCACGAGGTGCTCAACGCCAAGCAGCACGACCGGGAGGCGACGATCGTCGCCCAGGCCGGCCGCAAGGGCGCCGTCACGGTCGCCACCAACATGGCCGGCCGCGGTACGGACATCAAGCTCGGCGGCAACCCCGACGACCTCGCCGAGGCGGAGCTGCGCCAGCGCGGCCTCGACCCCATCGAGCACGTCGAGGAGTGGGCGGCGGCGCTGCCGGCCGCGCTGGAGAAGGCCGAGCAGGCGGTCAAGGCGGAGTTCGAGGAGGTCAAGGACCTGGGCGGGCTCTACGTCCTGGGCACCGAGCGCCACGAGTCGCGGCGGATCGACAACCAGCTGCGCGGCCGTTCCGGACGTCAGGGCGACCCGGGCGAGTCCCGCTTCTACCTGTCCCTCGGCGACGACCTGATGCGGCTGTTCAAGGCGCAGATGGTCGAGCGCGTCATGGCCATGGCCAACGTGCCGGACGACGTCCCCATCGAGAACAAGATGGTGACCCGCGCGATCGCCTCCGCGCAGTCGCAGGTCGAGCAGCAGAACTTCGAGACGCGTAAGAACGTCCTGAAGTACGACGAGGTCCTCAACCGGCAGCGCGAGGTCATCTACGGCGAGCGCCGCCGGGTCCTGGAGGGCGAGGACCTCCAGGACCAGGTGCGCCACTTCATGGACGACACGATCGACGCGTACATCCAGGCGGAGACCGTCGAGGGCTTCGCCGAGGAGTGGGACCTGGACCGGCTGTGGGGCGCCTTCAAGCAGCTCTACCCGACGAAGGTCACCGTCGAGGAGCTGGAGGACGCGGCCGGCGACCGTGCCGGGATCACCGCCGAGTTCATCGCGGAGTCCATCAAGGACGACATCTACGCCCAGTACGAGGACCGCGAGACCCAGCTCGGCTCGGACATCATGCGTGAGCTGGAGCGGCGCGTGGTGCTCTCCGTCCTGGACCGCAAGTGGCGTGAGCACCTCTACGAGATGGACTACCTCCAGGAGGGCATCGGCCTGCGCGCGATGGCCCAGAAGGACCCCCTGGTCGAGTACCAGCGCGAGGGCTTCGACATGTTCAACGCCATGATGGAGGGCATCAAGGAGGAGTCCGTCGGCTACCTGTTCAACCTGGAGGTCCAGGTCGAGCAGCAGGTCGAGGAGGTCCCGGTGCAGGACTCCGGCGAGCGCACCTCGCTCTCCAAGGAGGACGCGGTGCCCGCGGGCGCCGCGCGTCCCGAGATCCGCGCCAAGGGGCTCGACGCTCCGCAGCGGCCCGACCGGCTGCACTTCTCCGCCCCCACAGTGGACGGGGAGGGCGGCATCGTGGAGGGCGACTTCCAGAACGAGAGTGCGGGCGGCCCGACGCGTTCCACGTCGGACGGTATGACGCGCGCCGAGCGCCGGAAGGCCCAGAAGGGCACGGCCGGCGGGCGTCGCCGCAAGAAGTAGACGGCGGGGGCCAGGACGGTCCCGCGGCCTCCGGGCCGCCCGCCCTGTCCCGTACCGCTCGCACCCCGGGCCGGGGCGCCGCGCATTCGCTGCGCGGCGCCCCGGCCCGCTGTCGTGGCCGCGCGGGCGGGCGGCTCCCCGTCCGCTCAGGATTCGGCGGTGATCCGCTCGCCGCCGACCTCGACCGCCGCGCAGCGCCAGCGCAGATCGGCGCTCCGCTCCAGCCGGAAGGCCAGCGCGCGCACCTGTTCGCCCGCCGCGATGCTGGCGGACGCCTCCACCACGCCGTCGCACGGCTGGAACCCCCGGCAGGTGCGGACCACGGGGCGTGCGCCCCGCGCCCTGAGCGGGGTGCCGGGCGCGAGGCGCACGAGCTGCTCGTACGCCTCGCCGACGGTGTGGCCCAGCATCCAGTGCACCGGACGGCGGCCGCTGAGGACCGCGAGCAGCCGCTCGGCGAAGAGTTCGTGCGGCGGGATGTGCGTGCGCCGGCGCGGGCGCGTGGTGGCGGGCCCGCGCTGGTCGCGCCTGCCGGGCGGCCGGGCCGGGGCGACGGTTCGGGCCGCCGCCCGGTCGGCGGCCGCCGCGCGCGCGGGAACGGCGCCCGTCGCGGTACCGGGAGTGGTGGTCGTCGTGCTGGTCCTGTTCACGCAGATCGCCCCCGTTCTGCCCGACCGGCGCGATACCGGTCGGTAACTTTTTGTTGGGGGATCTTTTACGGTTCCTTGGCGGGCGGGCGCAAGGAGCCCCGGCGCGGACAACGGCGGGTCGTGAAATCACCTATCCGAGTGACCCACGGGCGGTGCCGGCCCTGATGACGCACTGATGAGCGGGTTCCCGGTGGACGCCCGAAGGCGCCACGGTCATCACCCCGAAGGGGGACTGCCGCACGTATCCTTTGAAAGCTCTCCTCCTACCGAAAGCGGCCAGCCAATGCGCGTCTACGTCCCCCTGACCCTTCCCGGTCTCGCAGAGGCGCACAGGACGGGCGAAGTGGGGCCTGGACCGCTGATCGCCTACGCGGTGACCCCCGGGCTGCGCGAGTGGTACGTCTCCGACGACATCGAGGAGCTGGAGTACGCGGCCCTCAACCGGGCCGCCGCCGCCTCGCTCCGGCTGCTCGCCGCCGACCCCGGCGCCGGGCGCCGCAGAGTGGTCGTCGCGGCCGACGTACCGGACCGGGAGGCCGTGGCCGACCCCGACCTGGCGCTGGACCCGGCCGGTCTCGGCGAGGTGCGCATCGCCTCGGCGATCACGCTCGCGAAGGCGGCGGCCGTGCACGTCGACTCCGACGAAGCGGACGCCGATGTGAGCGCCGCAGCGGCTGCCCTGGGAGCGGCGGACCACGGCGACGACGACGCCCGGTTCACGGTGGACGGCGCGGAGGACCACGAGCTGCTCTGGTACGGGATCCAGGAGATCCAGAACCTGCTCGGCTGACGGGCCCGGGCGCCCGGCCCCCGCGGGGGTCCGGCCGGGGCCGCTGTCAGACCCTGCCGGTACGGTTCTGGGCATGGGGAAGCAGTACGCGCATCTGGTCTGGGACTGGAACGGCACCGTCCTCGATGACATCCAGGCGGTCATCGGGGCGACCAACGCGGCCTTCGCGGAGATAGGTCTGGAGCCGATCTCCCTGGACCGCTACCGCGAGCTGTACCGCGTCCCGATCCCGCGCTTCTACGAGCGGCTGATGGGCCGGCTCCCCAGCGACGCCGAGTGGGCCGCGATGGACGAGACCTTCCACCGGCACTACACGGAGCGCCGCCCCGGCTGCGGGCTGACCGCGGGCGTCGAGGAGCTGCTCTCCGAGTGGTCGCTGGCCGGCGGCAGCCACTCGCTGCTGAGCATGTACGGGCACCGGGAGCTGCTCCCCGTGGTGCGGGCATACGGGATCGAGCGCCACTTCCTCCGGATCGACGGACGCACCGGCCCCTCCGGCGGCAGCAAGGCCGTGCACATGGAGCGCCATCTGACCTCACTGGCCGCCGCGGGCTCGATATCCGCCGACCGTACGGTGGTGATCGGGGACGCGGTGGACGACGCGGTCGCGGCGGCCCACGTCGGCGCGCGGGCCGTGCTGTACACCGGGGGATCGCACAGCCGGACCGCCCTGGAGGCGGTCGGCGTCCCGGTGGTGGACAGCCTCGCGGAGGCCGTCGCCGTCGCGCGGGACCTGACGTGACCGCCTGGACCTGACGTGACCGCCGGGGGCTCCGCCGTTCACGGCGGGCCCGAGGACCACCGGCCGCGTTCCTGTCGCTGTCCATAGCGTCCAACTCGGGCACCACTTTTGTACACATGCGGCTCATGACGGCCCCCCGGTGGAGAGCGATAGCCTTGGGTCGTGATCAGCGCGATACGCCGTGGGGGCAGCGAAGCCCCCGGCCTGCGCCCGGAGCGCCACCGCGCCCGGGCGGCCGTTGGTCACCAGGAGCGACACGCCCTGGAACCCGGACTGGCGGCCAGAATTGGCCAATAACGCCCCGGACATCTCTCATCGCGGCATAACGTCGACTCAGACCGGAAACCCCGCGTCGTGGCGTTGTGTCGCTTCCTTCACCTACGTCACGCAATGGCGCGCGACAGGAGCCAGAGGACATGCAGACCAAGCTGGACGAAGCCAAGGCCGAGCTGCTCGAACAGGCGGCCCGGGCCGCTGAGAACAGCCCGGCGGGGGGTACGGGGGGGCCGGTCAACGGCCCCAGGAAGGACAACGCCTCGGCCGGGTCCCGCACCGCCGGCCACGGGGAGGGTCCAGCCGGTCAGGACGCGCTTCTGGCGTACCTCCAGCGCTACTACCTGCACACCGCTCCCGAGGACCTGGCGGGCCGCGACCCGCTCGACATCGTCGGCGCCGCGCTCTCCCACTACCGGCTCGCCGCGAGCCGCCCCCAGGGGACCGCCAGCGTCCGGGTGCACACCCCCACGGTCGAGGAGAACGGCTGGACGTGCAGCCACTCCGTC
Organism: Streptomyces sp. NBC_01429; assembly: GCF_036231945.1. Taxonomy (NCBI): domain Bacteria; kingdom Bacillati; phylum Actinomycetota; class Actinomycetes; order Kitasatosporales; family Streptomycetaceae; genus Streptomyces; species Streptomyces sp. NBC_01429. The sequence goes on from NZ_CP109599.1 coordinate 5,012,314, forward strand.
GTCGAGGTCGTCACCGACGACATGCCCTTCCTCGTGGACTCCGTCACCAACGAGCTGTCCCGGCAGAACCGCGGCATCCACGCGGTCATCCACCCGCAGATCGTGGTGCGCCGCGACGTCGCCGGGAAGCTGATCGAGGTGCTCCCCGAGGGGACGGCCACCTCGGGCGAGCTGCCCCACGACGCGGTCACCGAGTCCTGGATCCATGTCGAGGTCGACCGCGAGACCGAGCGCGCCGACCTCAAGCAGATCACCTCCGACCTGCTGCGCGTCCTGTCCGACGTCCGCGAGACCGTCGAGGACTGGGAGAAGATGCGCGGCTCGGCGCTGCGCATCGCCGACGAACTGCCCAGCGAGCCCACGGCGGACGATCTGCGCGACCAGGAGGTCGAGGAGGCCCGTGAGCTGCTGCGCTGGCTCGCCGCCGACCACTTCACCTTCCTCGGCTACCGCGAGTACCAGCTGACCGACGGCGACGCCCTGTCCGCCGTGCCCGGCACCGGCCTCGGCGTGCTGCGCTCCGATCCGATCCACAGCGAGAGCGACGACCACCCGGTCAGCCCGTCCTTCAGCCGGCTGCCCGCCGACGCCCGCGCCAAGGCCCGCGAGCACAAGCTGCTCGTCCTGACCAAGGCCAACAGCCGCGCCACCGTCCACCGGCCCGGCTACCTCGACTACGTCGGGGTCAAGAAGTTCGACGCCAAGGGCAACGTCATCGGGGAGCGGCGCTTCCTCGGGCTGTTCTCCTCCGCCGCGTACACCGAGTCCGTACGCCGGGTCCCGGTGATCCGGCGCAAGGTCGCCGAGGTGCTGAAGGGCGCCGGCTTCTCGCCCAACAGCCACGACGGCCGCGACCTGCTCCAGATCCTGGAGACCTACCCGCGCGACGAACTCTTCCAGACGCCCGTCGACGAACTCCGCTCGATCGTCACCAGCGTCCTCTACCTCCAGGAGCGCCGCAGGCTGCGGCTCTACCTCCGCCAGGACGAGTACGGGCGCTACTACTCGGCGCTCGTCTACCTGCCGCGCGACCGCTACACCACCGGTGTCCGGCTGCGGCTCGTCGACATCCTGAAGGAGGAGCTGGGCGGGACCAGCGTCGACTTCACCGCCTGGAACACAGAATCGATTCTCTCCCGGCTGCACTTCGTCGTCCGGGTCCCCCGGGGCACCGAGCTGGCCAAGCTCACCGACGCCGACACGGACCGGATCGAGGCCCGCCTCGTCGCCGCCGCCCGCTCCTGGGCCGATGCCTTCGGCGAGGCGCTGAACGCCGAATGCGGCGAGGAGCGCGCGGCCGAACTGCTGCGCCGCTACGGCTCCGCCTTCCCCGAGGGGTACAAGGCCGACCACGCCCCGCGCGCCGCCGTGGCCGACCTGGTCCATCTGGAGGCCCTCGACAAGGCCGAGTCGGACTTCTCGCTCTCGCTGTACGAGCCGGTCGACGCCGGACCGGGCGAGCGGCGCTTCAAGATCTACCGCTCGGGCGAGCAGGTCTCCCTCTCCGCCGTCCTGCCGGTCCTCCAGCGGCTCGGCGTCGAGGTCGTCGACGAGCGCCCCTACGAGCTGCGCTGCTCGGACCGTACCCACGTCTGGATCTACGACTTCGGCCTGCGGCTGCCGCAGAGCGGGGCCGGGGGCGGCGACTACCTGACCGAGGACGACCGCGAGCGCTTCCAGCACGCCTTCGCCGCCGTCTGGACCGGAGCCGCCGAGAACGACGGCTTCAACTCCCTCGTCCTGGGGGCCGGTCTGGACTGGCGCCAGGCGATGGTGCTGCGCGCGTACGCCAAGTACCTGCGCCAGTCGGGTTCGACGTTCAGCCAGGACTACATGGAGGACACCCTCCGCAACAACGTCCACACCACCCGGCTGCTGGTCTCCCTCTTCGAGGCCAGGATGGCGCCGGAGCGGCAGAGCGCCGGCATCGAGCTGACGGAAGCGATGCTGGAGGAGCTGGACGGAGCCCTCGACCAGGTGGCGAGCCTGGACGAGGACCGGATCCTGCGCTCCTTCCTCACCCTCATCAAGGCCACGCTGCGGACGAACTTCTTCCAGAAGCGGACGGACGGCCGGCAGCACGCCTACGTGTCGATGAAGTTCGACCCGCAGGCCATCCCCGACCTCCCCGCGCCCCGCCCGGCGTACGAGATCTGGGTGTACTCCCCGCGCGTCGAGGGTGTCCACCTGCGCTTCGGCAAGGTCGCGCGCGGCGGTCTGCGCTGGTCGGACCGGCGGGAGGACTTCCGTACGGAGATCCTGGGCCTGGTCAAGGCGCAGATGGTCAAGAACACCGTGATCGTGCCGGTCGGCGCCAAGGGCGGCTTCGTCGCCAAGCAGCTGCCCGATCCGGCCGCCGACCGGGACGCCTGGCTCGCCGAGGGCATCGCCTCGTACAAGATCTTCATCTCGGCGCTGCTCGACATCACGGACAACATGGTCGCGGGCGAGGTCGTGCCCCCGGCCGACGTGGTCCGCCACGACGGGGACGACACCTATCTGGTCGTCGCCGCCGACAAGGGCACCGCCAGCTTCTCCGACATCGCCAACGACGTCGCGGTCTCCTACGACTTCTGGCTCGGCGACGCCTTCGCCTCCGGCGGCAGCGCCGGATACGACCACAAGGGCATGGGCATCACGGCGCGCGGCGCCTGGGAGTCCGTCAAGCGGCACTTCCGCGAGCGGGGCCACGACACGCAGACCGAGGACTTCACCGTCGTCGGCGTCGGCGACATGTCGGGCGACGTCTTCGGCAACGGGATGCTGCTCTCCGAGCACATCCGGCTCGTCGCGGCCTTCGACCACCGGCACATCTTCCTCGACCCGCACCCCGACGCGGCCACCTCCTACGCGGAGCGCCGCAGGCTGTTCGAGCTGCCGCGCTCCTCGTGGGCCGACTACGACAAGTCGCTGCTGTCGCAGGGCGGCGGGATCCACCCCCGTACCGCCAAGTCCATCCCGGTCAACGCGCATGTGCGCGAGGCCCTCGGCATCGAGCCCGGCATCACGAAGCTGACGCCCGCCGAGCTGATGAAGACGATCCTCCAGGCCCCCGTGGACCTGCTGTGGAACGGCGGCATCGGCACCTACGTCAAGGCGTCCACCGAGACGGACGCCGACGTCGGCGACAAGGCCAACGACGCGATCCGCGTCAACGGCGAGGACCTGCGCGTCAAGGTCGTCGGCGAGGGCGGCAACCTCGGGCTGACCCAGCTCGGCCGGATCGAGTTCGCCCGGCGCGGCGCCGGCGGCGACGGCGGCCGGATCAACACCGACGCCATCGACAACAGCGCGGGCGTGGACACCTCCGACCACGAGGTGAACATCAAGATCCTGCTCAACGCCGTGGTCACCGAGGGCGACATGACCGTCAAGCAGCGCAACGCGCTGCTGGCGGAGATGACCGACGAGGTCGGCGCGCTCGTCCTGCGCAACAACTACGCGCAGAACACCGCGCTCGGCAACGCCGCCTCCCAGGCGCCCTCCCTGCTCCACGCGCACCAGCGCTTCATGCGCCGGCTGGTGCGGGACGGACACCTCGACAGGGCGCTGGAGTTCCTGCCCGCCGACCGGCAGGTCCGCGAGCTGCTCAGCTCGGGCAAGGGCCTCTCCCAGCCCGAGCTGGCCGTCCTGCTCGCCTACACCAAGATCACGGCGGCGGACGAGCTGATCCACACGGAGCTGCCCGACGACCCGTACCTGCGCAAGCTGCTGCACGCGTACTTCCCGCAGCCGCTGCGCGAGCGGTTCGCCGAGCAGATCGACGCGCACGCGCTGCGCCGCGAGATCATCACGACGGTGCTGGTCAACGACACCGTCAACTCGGGCGGTTCGACCTTCCTGCACCGGCTGCGCGAGGAGACCGGGGCGTCGGTCGAGGAGATCGTACGGGCGCAGACGGCGGCCCGGGGAATCTTCGGGCTGAGCGCCGTCTGGGACGCGGTCGAGGCGCTGGACAACCAGGTCGCTGCCGATGTCCAGACCCGGATCAGGCTGCACTCGCGGCGGCTGGTCGAGCGCGGGACGCGCTGGCTGCTGGGCAACCGGCCGCAGCCGCTGGAGATCGCCGGGACCATCGAGTTCTTCGCGGCGGGCGTGGAGCGGGTCTGGGCGCAGCTGCCCACGATGCTGCGCGGCGCCGAGCTGGCGTGGTATCAGTCCATCCTGGCGGAGCTGACGGACGCGGGCGTTCCGGAGGAACTCGCCGTACGGGTGGCGGGCTTCTCGCCCGCCTTCCCGACGCTCGACATCGTGGCGATCGCGGACCGTACGGAGCAGGACCCGCTCTCCGTCGCCGAGGTGTACTACGACCTCGGGGACCGGCTGCGGATCACCCAGCTGATGGACCGGATCATCGAGCTGCCCCGCGCCGACCGCTGGCAGTCCATGGCCCGCGCCTCCATCCGCGAGGATCTGTACGCGGCGCACGCGGCGCTGACGGCGGACGTGCTGGCGGTGGGCAACGGCAACTCGACGCCGGAGGAGCGGTTCACCGCGTGGGAGGAGAAGAACGCCGCGATCCTGGGCCGTTCGCGGTCCACGCTGGACGAGATCCAGGGCTCGGACGCGTTCGACCTGGCGAACCTGTCGGTCGCGATGCGGACGATGCGCACGCTGCTGCGGACGCACAGCTGACGCGTCGGCTGGGCGGTTGACCCAGCACCCGTCCGGGCCGGGGCCTTCGGGCTCCGGCCCGGACGGGGTTTAGGGCGGACGGGGTTTCGGCCGGAGGGGGTTTAGGGCGGACGGTGTTTCGGGCGGACAGTGTTTCGCCCGGACGGGGTTTCGGCCCGAAAGGGCTCGGGCCCGGGACGGGTTTCGGGCCTCCCGTACGTCCTGGCCCGTCAGCGCGCCGCGGTGATGACCAGCGCGGCCACGGCCGCCGCGCACGCGATCTGCGTCAGGGCCGTGGCGATCAGCGTGACCGTCACACGCCTGCGCCAGTGCCGGTCCCGGCCCGTCACCACGTCGACGCGCCGACGTAGGGGCGTACGGGCGTCTCCTGCGTGTGGTGTCCCATGGCCACCAGGCGTTCGACGCAGCACCGGCAGGCGTACAGGGGCGTCTCGCCGTACGGGCCGACCAGTTCGCCGACCCGGATCACCTGCACGCCGCCCCGGTCGCAGCGGAAGCAGTCGCCCAGCTGGACCGGGGCGTTGGTGTCGGCGGGGGCGTCCCAGGCCGTCACGGGCCTTCGGCCGTCCGGCTCCGGCTCCGGCTCCGGCTCTGGTCGAGGTTCCGGCACGGGCACGGGCAGGGCCGGGGGCCCGAGAGCGCCAGCGTGCGGGGCAGCGCCTGGACGTACGTCGTGCCCGCGCAGCGGTGCGGTGAGCGCAGCTCGAAGATGTCGGCGGCCAGGCACGGCGGGCACGGGGCGGGCACGCCGACGCCGGACGGGTCGGACGGGTCGGACGCGTCGGCCGGGTCGGTTGCGTCGGACAGGTCGGACGGTTCGGACAGGTCGGACGGTTCGGGCTCCCCGAGGGGCGGGCCGTGCCACAGCATGGTCATCCCGCTCTCCTCGCACCGGGTGCCCGCGAGGTATCCGGCGGGCGTGTCGGGGCCGATGCCCGGCTCCCACGTCATCGGGCCGCCCGTTCGGCCCGGCGCAGGACGGCGCCCTCGTCGCACAGATCGCCGCTGGTGCACGACGGACACGCGATGAGGTGGTCCAGCAGGTTCCGCCAGGCGTGCGCGTGGGGCAGCGCGGGGTTCTCCAGCCGTTCGGCCCCGGCGTGCAGTACGGTCGCGACGGCGTCCGGGACGCAGAGCCGGTCCGGGCTCTCCAGGGGCGTCGCCCAGTACGGGTCGGCCGAGCGCCGCGGCGTGGCGTCGACCCGGGGGACGGCCAGCCAGGCGCCGCGACCGAGTACCACGGCGTGCGGGGACATCCACGTCTCGGTCGTCCGAGGCGGTACGAGGGCGTAGTACCACAGGTCGTGCCGGGAGATCACCGGCCCGTCGAGCGCGGCGGCCAACCCGGCGCGTACCCCGTCCTCGGCGGTGCTGCCGACGGCCGCGTGCACCAGGTCCGGGTGCATCTTGACGGCGTCGAACCGCCGCCCGGTCGGCAGCATCGCCGGGCGCCGCTCCTTCCAGTCCCGGAGCGGGATGTCCGGATCCTTGGCGGTCAGGGACAGCCACCGCGCGATGGCCTTCCGGGCCCGGGGCCCGGAACTCGCCGGACGTGGAAGACGGTAGGGGCGGGTGGGTGCGCCGTGGGGATCGGACATGGTCGGCTCCAAGGGCCTCGTGGGTGCGTAGGGCCATGGTGGGAGCGCGGAAAAGCCCTGGCTATCACGGGATAGTGATAGCCAGGGCCAGGGGGTTACGGTACGTCAGGCGCCCAGCCAGGAGCCGTATGAGAGGAAGCCGTCGGGCAGTTGGCGTTTCGCCGCTTCCAATCCGGCGTACGTCTCCCGGACCGTCGCGTGGTAACGCGCCTGCTGGGGAGCGGCCTTGCGGGCGGACAGCAGATTCGCGAACGCGGCGTCCAGGTCGCCCGTCCACATCTGCGCGCGGGCCAGCTCCGCATGGTGGTGGCTGCGCCGCGAGGCCGGCCAGCCGCGCGGCATGGTGACGGCCCGTCCGATCCGTGACGCGTCCTCGTACTGGTCCAGCTCGGCCGCCACCGAGACCCGGTGCACGGCCACATTGGTCGGTCCGAAGCTGAGCCAGTGGACCTCCGCCGCCTCGCCGGTGCCCCGGGCGATCTCGTCCGCCTGGTCGAGGTGGCTACCGGCCCGGGTCCTGTTCTGGGCCCGGCCCGCCATCACGGCCGCACCCAGGTGGAGTTGTCCGGTCACGACGTCCCGCTCGCGGCCCGTTTCGGCCTGCTCCAACGTCGTCAGACCGAGCGCCACCAGGCGCTCGCCCGTCCGGTACTGGCCCTCCCTGAGATAGGTCAGGGCGCGCATGTACCGGTACATCCCGCCGACCACCGCGTCCGATCCACGCTCCGCCGCCCAGTCCATGCGCGACAGCGCGATCGACGCGAGGTCGTTGAACCCGAGCTTCGCCGCGACGTCGTAGGCCGTGCGGTACGTGCTCGCCAGCAGGAGCCACCCCTCGGTGGTCCCCGCCGTGTGCGCGGCGGTCGTCGCCTCCTGGATCAGACCGGCCACCTCACCGGCCGCCCTCTTGATCTCACCGGCGCGGACGATGACGAGGAGGTGGTCGGCGTCGTCGCTCAGGAGTTGGTGCGGGCGCGGGGTGATGTCCGGGTCCGGGCCGAGGTCGTACACGTCCAGGGCTTCCCGGATCGGCCTTATCAGAACGTCGAGTTCGTCGGCGCGCAGCTCGGTCACGTACGGCTGGCCGGTGATGGTCGCCACCTCGACCCGGAGGGCACGGGCGAGACTCGCGATGACGTGGGGGCTGGCGGGCAGCACGCCTTGCTCGGTCTTGGTGAGAGTGCTGTAGGGCACTGTTGAGAGGTCGGAGAGGGCACGCTGAGTGAGGTGTCTTTCCATGCGCAGACGTTTGATGCGTGCGCCTGTGTGGTCATGGGGCAGGGCGTGCATACAGGCTCCTGTTCTGACTCGACACCAGAACGGTACCCGCGCTCGGCCCGGCGGGTACAGGAACCGAGGCGCGCACCACCCACCGGGGACGTCGGTCCGGCTGGCCGCACCACCCGCCGTGACGCCGCTCGCCGTAACTCCGCCCGCCGTAACTCCGTCCCGCCGCGTCAGCCCCTCTTCCCGCCCTCGGCGCCTTCGGCGCCCTTGCCGCCCTTTCCGGTGAACTCGTCGTACGCCGCGATGACCTCCGCCACGGGGCCGTCCATCCGCAGCGTTCCCGACTCCAGCCAGATCGCCCGGTCGCAGGTGTCCAGGATGGACTGGTTGCTGTGGCTGACGAGGAAGACGGTGCCCGCCTCCTCGCGCAGTTCGCTGATGCGCCGCTGGCTGCGGCGCTGGAACTTGGCGTCGCCGGTGGACAGTGCCTCGTCGATCAGCAGGACGTCGTGGCTCTTGGCGGCGGCGATCGAGAAGCGCAGCCGGGCGCCCATGCCCGAGGAGTACGTGCGCATCGGCAGCGAGATGAAGTCGCCCTTCTCGTTGATCCCGGAGAACTCCACGATGTCGTCGTAGCGGGTACGGACCTGCTCCCGCGACATGCCCATGGCCAGCCCGCCGAGGATGACGTTGCGCTCGCCGGTCAGATCGCTCATCAGCGCCGCGTTGACCCCGAGGAGCGAGGGCTGCCCCCGGGTGAAGACCCTGCCGTGCGACGGCGGCAGCAGCCCCGCGATGGCCTTGAGCAGCGTCGACTTGCCGGATCCGTTGGAGCCGATCAGGCCGATGGCCTCGCCCTTGTACGCGGCGAAGCTGACGCCCTTGACGGCGTGCACCTCGCGTACGCCGGGGGCCGACTTGCGCGAGACGATGCGGCTGAGCGCGGAAGTGGCGCTGCCCCGGCCGCCCTTGGTGCCGTGGACCTTGTAGGTGATGTGCACGCCGTCGACGACGACGGTGGGGGTGGGCTCGGGCTCAGCCACGTCCGTACTCCTCCTCGGCCTTCCAGAAGAACAGAAATCCGCCGACGGCCGTGAGCGCCGCCCAGCCGAGGGCGACGGTCCAGATGTGCGGGGGCAGTTGTCCGGCGGTGAAGCTGTCGATGAGCGCGAAGCGCATCAGGTCGATGTAGACGGCGGCCGGGTTGCACTCCAGGGCCACCGTGACGAAGTGGGGCAGGTGGTCGCCGTTCGTCACCCGGTCGACGCTCCACATCACCCCGGACACGTACATCCAGGTGCGCAGCAGGAACGGCATCAGCTGCGAGATGTCGGGGGTCTTGGCGGCCAGCCGCGCCACGACCAGCGAGACGCCGGTGTTGAACAGCGCCTGGAGCAGCAGCGCCGGCACCGCGAGCAGCCAGCTGGGACGCGGGTACTGGCCGAAGCAGACCAGGATCACCACCAGCGCGCCCATCGAGAACAGCAGTTGCTGGAGCTGCTGGAGGGCGAGCGCGATCGGCAGGGCGGCGCGCGGGAAGTGCAGGGCCCGGACGAGACCGAGGTTGCCGGAGATCGCGCGGGTGCCCGCCATGATCGAGTTCGAGGTGAAGGTCCAGATGAAGACGCCCGTGACCAGGAACGGGATGAAGTCCGGCACGTTCCGCTTGGTGTCGAGCAGGACCCCGAAGATGAAGTAGTAGACCGTCGCGTTGAGCAGCGGGGTCATGATCTGCCAGATCTGGCCCAGCTTCGCCTGGCTGTACTGGGCGGTCAGCCGCGCGGTGGCGAACGCGGTGATGAAGTGCCGCCGCGACCAGAGCCGGCCGACGTACTCCGGCAGGGACGGGCGGGCGCCGCTCACGGTGAGGCCGTGCCGCAGGGCCAGGGCGGTGAGGTCGGTCCCGGGGGTGGTCCCGGCCGTGGTCGCGGGGGTGGTCCCGGCCGTGGACCCGGGGGCCGGTGGGGAGGGCGATGCGATCGTCTGGCTCACAGGTGTCGCTTTCGACGGTGGCTGTCTCTGAGACGGTGCGGGGTGGGGCGGGGAGACGGTGCGGGGTGGGCGGGGACGTGTTCCGCCGACTGCTCCGAGGCGGCGTTTTGCCGTCCCTTGACGTCGGAACGGGTCCGTATCGTCGTAACGACAAGGTAGAGCGGTGAGCGTCGCAACGCAACCGTGTCGTCGTAACGTCGATGACGCTATGCTCGGCGGTAATGACTACGGAATCCCGCCCCCCGGCCGCCGCCCGCACCGCTCGCCGTGCCCCGGCGGGCGCCGCCGTGCTCCGGGAAGAGGTGACCGACGCCATCCGCGCGGCCGTCTTCGAGGAGCTGGCCGCGGTCGGGTTCGCCCGGATGTCCATCGAGGGCATCGCGCGCCGCGCCGGTGTCGGCAAGACCGCCGTCTACCGCCGCTGGAAGTCCAAGCTGGCGCTCGTCCTCGATCTGGTCTCGGCCTTCGCGGCGCGGGGGCTGCCCGCCCCGGCGACCGGTTCGCTGTACGGGGACGTGCGCGCCCTGCTCGAAGTGGCCGCGCACGCGCTGCGCCACCCGGTCGCTTCGCAGGTCATCCCGGATCTGCTGGTGGAGGCGGCCCGGCACCCCGAGATCTCCGACGCGATCAAGGCGGCGCTGCTGGACGGACAGCAGGGCATCGCCGCGGTGATCGTCCGGGAGGCGGTGGAGCGCGGCGAGCTGCCGGAGGGCGCGGACCCCGACCGGGCCCTCGATCTGATCGTCGGACCGCTCTACTGGCGGCTCGTGGTGGTACGGGGCGAGCTGCCCAAGGGCTACCTGGACGATCTGGCGGCGTCCGCGGTGCTCGCGCTCAGCCGCTGAAGCGAGCGGCGTGCGGGCAGCGGATCAGGGTCCGGCCGCTGTGATCCAGCAGGCCGCTGTGATCCAGTAGTACGAGTGATCTGTCCCCCAAGCAGCTCTGCGTAGTGTCTCCGCGGCATCCGGCCCGGTCACGGAGACTCCGCGAAAAACCGTTGGGGGGACGAGGTGCACCGCTGCTACGTTTCCGGAGGCCGTGCGAGAGACCGAGGAGGTGGTACCTGTGAACGCAGTATCGACATGGGTGCTCCCCTCCGGGGTCACGGTCGGGCGATAGGCAGGTCGTCCGGGAGCGCCGTTCCAGTGCACTCCCGAAAGGCACGACCATGCGTTTCACTTCCGAGCAACGCCTCGACGACGGCGTCCTCGAACGCGAATTCACCCTCGGCGAGATCCCCGGCATTCTGTGGACACCCGCACCGGCACCCGCATCGGCACCCGCCCCCGCGTCAGCACCCGCACCGGCGCCGCTGATCCTGCTCGGCCACCCGCCCCTCGGGCTGCGCGGGATGTACCCCCGGCTGGTGGCCCGGGCCCGGCACTGCGCGGCGGAGGGCTTCGCCACGGCCACCATCGAGCTTCCCGGAAGCGGCGACCGGCCCCGTTGGCCCGCCGTCGAGCGGGCCCGCGCCGACCTGCGCCGGGCGATGGAGGCCGGCGAGCCGGTCGGCGACGAGATCATCGACGCCCTCATCCTCCCGCTGGTCGACAAGGCGGTCCCGGAATGGCAGGCCGCGCTGGACGCCCTTCTGTCGCTGCCCGGGATCGGCGGCCCGGTCGGGTACTCGGGGGGAGTGATCTCCATCGGCATCCGGCTGGCGGTGGTCGAGCCCCGCGTCTCGGCCGCCGTTCTGTTCGCCGGGAGTTTCGTGCCTCGCGCCCTGTTCGAGGAGGCCCGGCAGGTCACCGTCCCCCTGCACGTCCTGCTCCAGTGGGACGACGAAGGGAACGACCGGCAGGCGGCCCTGGACCTGTTCGACGCCCTCGGCTCCAAGGAGAAGTCCCTGCACGCCCATATGGGCGGGCACACCGGCGTCCCGCGGTTCGCGGGGGACGCCGCGGCCCGGTTCTTCACCCGGCATCTGAGGTGAGATCGGACCGTCGGACCGGCAGCAGACGGTAGCTGATACCGGCCGGCGCAGCCCCTCATCCCCGCTCAGCGGGAAAGCCCAGGTCATAGACCCTATGACCTGGGCTTTCCCGCGCTCCCGACGGGCGCTACTTCACCGCGCCCGCCATCACGCCGGACACGAACTGCCGCTGGAACGCGAAGAACACGACCAGCGGGATGATCATCGAGACGAACGCGCCCGGCGCCAGCACATCGATGTTGTTGCCGAACTGCCGTACCTGCTGCTGGAGCGCGACCGTGATCGGCGGGTTCTTGGAGTCCGCGAAGATCAGTGCGACCAGCATGTCGTTCCACACCCACAGGAACTGGAAGATGCCCAGCGACGCGATCGCCGGCCCGCCGAGCGGCATCACGACCCGGGTGAACAGCCGTAGCTCACCCGCCCCGTCGAGCCGGGCGGCCTCCAGCAGCTCCCTCGGGATCTCCGCGAAGAAGTTCCGCAGCAGGAAGATCGCGAAGGGCAGTCCGAAGGAGACATGGAAGATGATCACGCCGAAAGTTGTCTCAAAGATGCCTATGGCGCCGAACAGTTTCGCCACCGGGACCAGCGCGACCTGTACGGGGACCACCAGCAGCCCCACGACCGCCAGGAACCACCAGTCGCGGCCGGGAAAGTCCAGCCAGGCGAAGGCGTACGCGGCGAGCGAGCCGATCACCACGACCAGGAGCGTCGAGGGAACGGTGATCATGATGGTGGAGAACAGCGAGTTGGTGATCGTGTCGTTCTCCAGCAGCCGCGCGTAGTTCGCGGTGGTGAGCTGGGCGGGGGCCGTGAAGACCTTCCACCAGCCGCTGGCGTTGATGTCCGAGGAGTCGCGCAGCGACGAGATCAGCAGGCCGATCGTCGGCATCAGCCAGAACAGGCCGACGAGGACGAGGAAGACCCGCATCACCCCGCCGCCCGCGTGGGCCGCGATCCGGCCGCCGAGGGACGGCTTCGCCTTGACCGTGGTGTCCTGAGTGGTCATCGGCGGGTCTCCTTCCGCATGCGCCGGATGTTGAACAGCATCACCGGCAGCACCAGCAGAAGCAGCAGTACGGCGATGGCGCTGCCGACCCCGAGATCCGCGTCCGTGCCGAACGACGAGCGGTAGAGCTGGAGCGCCAGCACATTCGCGTCGGCCTGGGACGAGCCCGGTGGAATGATCAGGACCAGGTCGAAGATCTTCAGTACGTTGATCATCAGCGTGACCATGACGACCGCGAGGACCGGGGCCAGCAGCGGCACGGTGATCCGGCGGAAGACCTGCCACTCGGTGGCGCCGTCCACCCGCGCCGCCTCCATCAGCTCCCTGGGCACGCTCGCCAGCCCCGCCGCGATCAGCACCATCGCGAACCCGGCCCACATCCACAGGTAGCTGCCGATGATCGCCGGGGTGACCAGCGAGGGACCGAGCCACTCCACCCCGTTGTACGGCTCCTTGAAGTTGGATTCGGGCAGCCGCAGCTGGGCTCCGTCGGCGGCCGCGGGGAGGCTGAACCTACCGTCGGCGCCCGCCGTGGTGGTGGCGACCACCTTGCCGTCCTTCACCGCCTCCACCGTGAGCCCCTTGAGTCCCAGCTCCTCGGGGTCGATGACGTTGGGCTTCCCGCCGCCGCCTGGGGTGAAGTCCAGCCAGGCCGTGCCGGTGACCGTGCCGTCCCCGGTCTTCGCCGGCTGCGCCGGGCGCGCGTCCGAGGGCATCTTGGCCGGGGGCACCCCGACGAGCGGCAGCAGCACCTCCGTACCGGCCCGCACGGGTTCCTTGGTGACGAACGTGCCGCCGCCGCCCGCCTTGAGCGGATGCACCGGTAGCGGATGCGCCTTCGGATAGCCCGCCGAGTCGCTGAAGGTGTCATGCACCCCGACCACCACCGCGTTGGCGATGCCCCGGCCCGGGTCCTGCTCGTACACCAGCCGGAAGATGATGCCGGCGGCGAGCATCGAGATCGCCATCGGCATGAAGACGATCAGCTTGAAGGCCGTGCCCCAGCGCACCCGTTCGGTGAGTACGGCGAAGATCAGCCCGAGCGCCGTGGCGACGGTCGGGGCGACGACGACCCAGATCGCGTTGTTCTTGACCGCCGTCAGGATCGTGTCGTCGGTGAACAGCTCCACATAGTTGTCGAGTCCGGCGAAGTTGCTGCCGGACTTGTCGAAGAACGACCGGTAGACCGAGAACCCGATGGGGTAGACCACGAGCGCGCCGAGCAGCACCAGCGCGGGCAGCAGAAAGCCGACCGCGACGATTTTACGTGTGCCTGTCACGCTCTTACGTGTACGGGGAGCGGGGGGCGCCGCTGCGGCGCCCCCCTTGACCGGGGAAGTCATCCCGTCAGCTCTGGTACGCCTTGGCCGCGGCCGCTTCCAGCTGCCGCTGGACGCCCGCGATGTCCTTCGGGTTCTTCAGGAAGTCCTGAAGAGCCTTCCACTCGCCCTTGCCGGGCGTCCCGCCGAACGACTGCGGCATCTGGTCCGACATGTCGAAACGGAAGTCGTCGCCCGCCGCGATCAGCGCCTTGGCGATGTCGCGCTGCACGTCGTTGGGGTAAGCCGCGACGTCCAGGGACTTGTTGGGCGAGACGAAGCCGCCCGACTCCGCCCAGATCTTCGCCGCGTCGGCGGAGGCCAGGAAGGTCAGCAGCGCCTGCGCGCCCTTGGTGTCCTTGAGCGCCACGGCCGCGTCACCGCCCGTCACCACCGGCGAGTCGGTGCCGACCGCCGGGAACGGGAAGACCTTCGCGTCCGTACCGATCTTGGCGTCGGTCTCCGCGATGTTGACGCCGACGAAGTCGCCCTCGAAGACCATCGCGCCCTTGGGCTGGTCACCACCGGTGAACGTCTGCGTGACGGACGTGGGGAACTCCGTCTGGAGCGCGCCGTCCGTGCCGCCCGAGATCAGGCTCGGCTTGCCGAACAGCTGGCCGAGGGTGGTCAGCGCGTCCTTCACCGACCCGTCGGTCCACTTGATCTCGTGCTTCGCCAGCTGGTCGTACTTCTCCGGGCCCGCCTGCGAGAGATAGATGTTCTCGAACCAGTCGGTGAGGGTCCAGCCGTCGGCGCCGCCCACCGAGACCGGGGTGACGCCCGAGGCCGAGATCGTCTCGGCCGTCGACAGGAAGTCCTTCCACGTCTTGGGCACGGAGGCGCCCGCGTTCTCGAACGCGGCGTTGTTGTACCAGATCAGCGACTTGTTGGCGGCCTTGAAGTAGACGCCGTACTGCTCGCCGTCCACCGCGCCGAGGTCCTGCCAGCCCTTGCCGTAGTTCTTCTCCAGCTGGGCCTTGGCCTCGGCACCGGCCGGCTTGGCCCACTTCTTCTCGACGGCCTGCTGGATCGCGCCGACCTGCGGCAGCATCGCCACGTCGGGCGGACTGCCCCCGGCTATCTTCGTACCGAGGAAGTTGACGATGGGGTCCTGCGCGGGGACGAACGTGACCGTCGCCCCGGTGCGCTTCTCGAACTCGGTCAGCACCTTCGTGAAGTTCTTCTGCTCCGAGCCGGTCCAGACGGCCGCGACCTGGATCTTCTCGCCGTCCAGCTTGGGCAGTTCGACCGTGACCGCCGGCGGCTTGCCCGTGGCGTCGCCCGAGCCCTTGTCGTCGTCCGAGCCGCCGCAGCCGCTGAGGGCCACCGCGCCGACGGCGACGAGCGCCACGGCCGCCCGGCGGGAGACCGGCCCTGTCCGGCCGGATCCTCCGCCGGAACCTCTTCCGGCACCAAGAACCTTGCTCGTTGTCCGAGTTGTGCGCATCACTGCCCCGTCTCTTCCCGTGTGCGTACGGATCTACGCAGGCGGGACCGGCGTCGCGGCCGTGACGTGGCGGCTCTGCTCTCGTCCCGTGCGCTCAGTCCTACGCCGGGTGACCAGGGGCCGCAATAGCGATACCGGTCTCAAGTCCTTGATCGTGATGGGCTCGTGACGTCGCACGCAAGGGGGTGGACAACAGCTCCGCACGGATCTTCATGGGTGAGCCGGGGTCAGTGGTGCCACGGGGGCGGCGCCGACCGACCTGGCCGCCCGCTCCAACGCGCTGGCCAGCAGCGCGAGATCCGTCGGACCGTTGCCCAGCTCCCTGACCGGGCGCCTGGCCGGCGGGTCGCCCATCCGCTCCCACTCCAGCACCACGACGGTGGGCCGCAGCGTGGCCGTCCGCGGAATACGGCCGGTGACCCGGCCGCCCTGGAAGGGGGTGACCCGGCCGTCCGGATGACCGAGCCGGCCGCGCCCGGGGGCCGGTTCGTCCGGGCCCGGCGCGACGGGCGGCGCGTCCAGCACGACGCGCAGCCGCGCGCCGTGCGCAAGCTCCGTGTCGACCGTGCGTTCCGGGCGGGCCGAGGCGGCCACCAGATGCACGCCGAGGCGCTCACCCTCGCGGGCCACGGCCTCCAGGGCCCGTACGACGGAACCGGCGGCGGGCCGGCCCGGACTGCCCAGCGCGGGCGCGACCAGCGCGTCGAAGTCGTCGACCAGGACGACGAGCCGGGGGAGCGGCGCGGGCGGCTGCTCCTGGGCCCTGCCGCGCTCCTGCGGAAGGGAGTCGGGGCGCAGCCGGAGCGTGCCGCCGCCGGCGGTCGGCGAGTCCCGGTCGGTCCGGTGGTCGGTGCGCTGGTCGGTCCGGTGGTCCAGGCGCTGATCGAGGCGCTGGTCGGCGCGGTGCGTGTCCTGACGGGTCTGGTCGGTGCGCGTCCGGTCCGTCCGGTCCGTACGGTGCTCCTCACCGCGCCGGCCCGCCCGCTGCTCCGCCGCGCTCGGCCTGCGCTGGCCGATCACCCGGTCCGCCGCCTCCTGCGCCTCCTGGCGGCTGTGCCACTCGGCGAAGTCCAGCCGCCCCAGCAGCTCGGACCGCCGCTTCAGCTCCGCGCCCAGCGCCTGCGCGAAGTGCCGCATGCGCACCGGGTCGGAGGCGATCAGATGCTCGGTCACATGCGGCAGATCCGTACAGACGGACAGCCCGCCCGCCGCGCTGTCGCGCTCGCCCCCCGCGCCGTCGACCAGCAGCAGCCCCAGCCGGTCGGGGCGCGCGGCGGCCGCCAGCGAGGCGGCGATCGAGCGCAGCAGCTCCGTACGGCCGCTGCCGGCGGGCCCCTCGATCAGCAGATGCGGGCCCTCCTCCAGCAGATCGAAGCTCACCGGGCCGCGCGGCCCCGCGCCGAGCACCACCGTGCAGTCGTCCGTACGGTCGGCGGCGGACGCCCAACGGGCCATCAGGGAAGCCGGGGTGGCGCGGGCGAGGCCCAACTCGTCCAGCAGCCTGGACGAGCGCGGCAGCGCCGCAGCCGGCCGCTCCCGGCCGCTCCCGGCCGCCGCGCGCAGCGGAGCCAGCGCCCGGCCGAAACGCTCGGCCCAGGCGGGCGACACCGCGTCCACCACCGCGACCGTGCCGTGCCCGGCGGGCTGCCCCACCGCCGTACGCAGCAGCCGCAGCGCGGTCGCCACATCGCCGCTGAGCAGCGCGACGGCCCCGCACTCGCGGAACGGCAGCGAGGCCGCGCACGCCGTCTCGTACGTCGCGGCGATCGGGGAGTCCGGCGAGGCGGACGGTGTCTCGGCGAGACAGATGAGGTGGACACCGGCTGCGGCCCCGGCCCCGGCCAGCTGCGCCGTCGACTCGCGCAGCGCGGCGGAACCGGGGTCGCCGTCGACGATCAGCAGCGTGTGCGGGCCGTCGTGCCGGGCGCCCGCCTCCGTGACCGTCCACGGGTCGGCCGAGGCCCAGCCCGAGCCGAGCGGCCCGTCGTCGAGGCGGCGGGTCAGCTCGGTGATCCTGGCCGCCGCCTGGTCGCGGTCGTAGGCGAGCAGCAGCCGGCAGTCCTGGCCGTGGGCCGGGCGTACGTGCGGGAGCCAGCCCAGCCAGCCCCAGTCGCGCCTGCGCTGCTCCAGGCTCTTGGTCCGGTCCGCGCTGACCAGCACGATCTCCAGGTCGGCGGGGGAGTGCAGCGCGGCGAGCTGGGCCACGGTCCAGCGGGTCAGACCGGTCAGCCGCTCGCGGGGACCGGCGAGACCGAGCGAACCGGCCTCGCGCAGGCCGACCGTCACCGGCACCAGCGGCAGCGCTCCCCGCCCGTCGGCGGCCGGACGGTCCGCCGTACCCAGCCGGACGGCGAGCGCCTCGGCGTGGCGGCTGCCGCGCTCCCACAGCCGGGGGCCGGGGCCGAGGGCGGTCAGCAGCACGGCGGCCGGATCGGGCCAGGTCTCGGGGCGGGGGGCGCGGCCGGCGGCCCCGGCGGGGCTCAGCGGGCCGGGGGCGGCCTCCGGCAGCTCCTCGCCACGGCTCCCGGCGAGCCGCCGCGCCCAGGCGCCTATGCCGCGCCGTCTGGCCGCCGCGTCGGGCGCGTCGGGGACCTGGGGCGCCTCCGTCCCGCGCGGCGGCGTGTCCTGCCGCCGCGAGACGGCGGGCCCGGACGCCGTGGCGTCGGTACGGCTCGTGCGGCTGTGCCCGTGGGGGCCGTCGTCGCCCCGGCCGCCGTCCTCCGGCCACGGTGAGCCGTCCGGCCCGTCCTGCGCCGCCGCCCTGCTGTGGGTGCCCTGGGCCGGGTGGGGCTGCTGGGACTGGGGCTGGGGATAGGACTGGTGCGGTTGCTGCGGCCGGTGCTGCGCGTGCGGTGCCTGTGTGTGAGGCGCCTGGGCGTGCGGTGCCTGGGCATGCGGTGTACGGGCGCCGCGCGGTGGTACGTCGCCGGGCGCGTCCGGAGAGCCGGGAGGGGTTCCCGGGGCGCCGAGCAGAGAGCCGGGACCCGCGCCGTAGTGCGTGTCCGCGCTGCGCGGGTCCGGCACGCGCGGGGCGCCCGGCGGGGTTCCGTACTGCGAGCCGCCGTACTGCGGGCCCGGGATCCGGCTGGTCTGTCCCGTCCGGCTCGTCTGTCCCGTCCGGTACGGCTGGCCCATACCGCCGTCGCCCGCGCCCTGGGGCCCGGCCGGTCCGGAGGTCTGCCCGCCGTGCCTGCCCTGCCCGCCGTGCGCCGGGACGGCCTCGCGCGGGTCGCCCGCGCTGCCGTGCCTCGGGCCGTCCGCCGGGTGGCCGCCCGTCCCGTACGCGCCCGATGTCCGGTCGCCGCCGCGCGCGCCCCTCGACGGGCCCGCCCCCGCGTCCGCCGGAGCCGTGCTCGTATCCGCACCCGCACCCGTGCTCGTACCCGAATCCCCGCCGTCCGCCGCGTCACCGCCGGAGCGCGCGCCAGGATCCAGGGTGCCGGGGAGCGGGCCGGGGGCGGTGAGCCGCAGGTGGCCCTCGCCGTCCGGCGCGGTCGGCAGCCCGGCCGCACGGGCACCGGGGGTGAGGCGCAGCGCGGACTCGCCGATCCGCAGCAGCGCGCCGGAGGCGAGCGCGACCGGCCGCTCACCGACCCGGGAGCCCTCCAGCCAGGTGCCGTTGGTCGAGCAGAGGTCCGCGACCGTGACCGAGCCGTCCTCGGCGAGCGTCACCGCGCAGTGGAGCCGCGAGACGTCCGGGTCGTCCAGCGGCACATCGGCGTCGGCGGAGCGGCCGATCCTGATCTGGCCGCCGTGCAGCAGGTGCACGCCGCCCGCGTCGGGGCCCGCGACGACCTGGAGCTGGGCCGGCACGTCGTCCACCGGCGCCTCGTCCTCGCCGGGAAGCTGGAGGGAGACCACGGCGCCGTCTATCAGCGGCGGCTCGCCGAGCGCGCAGCGCTGCGCGTCCAGGCGCTCCCGGCCGGAGTAGACGACGACGGTGCCGGGGGCGTCGGGGCCCGAGGCGGCGGCGGCCAGGCCGGAGGCGACGGCGGCCAGCGCCGTCCCGGCCGGGGCGGTGACGAGCACGTCACACGCCCGCACGGCGGCATGGCCGCTACGCGGCGCGAGGACGGTCAGCCGGATCTGCATCGCCGTCAGCGGTCCCTTCTGCGCGGGGTGCCCGGCAGGAGTGCCCTCTGTCCACCCCCCACCGCACACGGACGCGTCGTCCGGTACAGGTCGGCACGGGCGATGTGATCCCCATCCACACGTCGCGTGCTGGGGGCATCCTCGCACCTGCCACTGACAACACGCCCGCCGACCGGCAACAAGTGATCTTGAATGGTCGGCGGTTGGCGGAAAAGTGCCTGCTTGGACGCCGCTTCGATACGGCTTGGGATCGTCTGTGATGTGTGCCGCGCCGCTACCGGCTCCGCTCCCCGGCAACCATCCGTACGATGCGTACGTCTTCCCTTCGAACACGATCGTCCCGTGACGGTCCCGGCGACGGAGCCGGACCGCCACGATGCCGGAAGATGACCGACCAGCGATCCGCCACCCCCATGTGCCGACCGGTCTAAGGTGGTCGGGAACGCTTGAGTGACGACCTCGATCAGCAGGGAGCGCATGGAGTGCGGCCCGTAGGCAGCAAGTATCTGCTCGATGAGCCCATCGGGCGCGGTGCCACCGGCACCGTGTGGCGGGCTCGTCAGCGGGAGACCGCGGGGGCCGAGGCGGCGGTGGCCGGGCAGCCGGGCGAGACCGTCGCGATCAAGGTCCTCAAGGAGGAGCTGGCGAACGACGCGGACGTGGTGATGCGCTTCCTCCGGGAGCGCTCCGTCCTGCTCCGTCTCACCCACCCCAACATCGTGCGCACCCGCGACCTGGTGGTCGAGGGCGATCTGCTCGCGCTCGTCATGGACCTGATCGAGGGTCCCGACCTGCACCGCTACCTGCGCGAGAACGGCCCGTTCAGCCCGGTCGCCGCCGCCCTGGTGACCGCCCAGATCGCCGACGCGCTCGCCGCGAGCCACGCCGACGGCGTCGTGCACCGGGACCTCAAGCCCGCCAACGTCCTGCTGCGGACCGACGGCGACCAACTGCACCCGATGCTCACCGACTTCGGCATCGCGCGCCTCGCGGACTCGCCGGGCCTGACCCGGACCCACGAATTCGTCGGCACGCCCGCCTATGTCGCGCCGGAGTCCGCAGAGGGCCGCCCGCAGACCTCCGCCGTCGACATCTACGGCGCGGGCATCCTGCTGTACGAGCTGGTCACCGGGCGCCCGCCGTTCGCCGGGGCGACCGCGCTCGAAGTGCTCCAGCGCCACCTCAGCGAGGAGCCCGGCCGCCCCGCCAACGTGCCCGAGCCGCTGTGGACGGTCATCGAGCGCTGCCTGCGCAAGGACCCCGACCAGCGCCCCAGCGCCGAGAACCTCGCCCGCGCCCTGCGCACGGTGGCCGCCGGGGTCGGTGTGCACTCCACCCCCGCCCAGGCCGACGCGGCCCTCGGCGTCGCCGCGCTCCTCGCGCCCGACCCGTCGCCCGCGCAGGTGCCCGTGCCGGAGACCTTCGGCGACGCCGCCGCGACGCAGGTCCTGCCGAGCAACGCGGGCTCGTACGACCCGAACGCGGCGACCAGCTTCCTGCCGTCCACCGGCCCCAACGCGGCGACCAGCGTCATGCCGACCGGCGCTGCCGGTCCCGGCTCCGGCCACGGCGACGCCGATCCGACCGCCATGATGCCGCCCGTACCGTCGGAGCCCGACGGGCCGCACCCCTGGCAGAGCCAGTTGCAGGCCGCCCGCGACCGCAACGACCAGACGCAGGTCCAGTACCTCGACCCCAGCCAGGACCCGCTGCGCCGCCGCCCGCAGCGCCAGCCGCAGCAGGCGCCGTATCCGCAGCAGGGCCAGCAGCAGTACGGCCAGCAGCAGGGCCCGCAGCAGGGCCAGCCGTACGGCGGCCAGCAGCAGTACGCGCCGCCGCCCCAGCAACAGCAGCCCCCGCAGCAGCAGCAACAGCGCTACGCCCCGCCAGCCCCGGCACCCGAGCGCAGGACCCAGCGCCCCGCGCCCCGCCCGGAGCGCGAGCCCCGGGAGCCGCGCCCGCCGCGCCAGCGCAGCGCCAACCCGATGAGGATCCCGGGCCTCGGCTGCCTCAAGGGCTGTCTGTTCACGCTGGTCCTGCTCTTCGTCGCGGGCTGGCTCCTGTGGACGCTGACCCCGCTGCCCGAATGGTTCGACACGGGCAAGGGCTACTTCGAGACGATCAGTGACGCGGTCTCCAAGGTGTCGGACTGGTTCTCCCAGCTGAGTGATTCCATGTCCGGCTGACAGCCGGGCCCCGGGGCACAAGCCCCGGATCGGCACATAACACCGGCCGAAGTGAGGGCTCGGCGTCAACAGGGGCACGGAGCACCCCGATACCCGCGTACTTTGAGGGGCAACGCCAGCCGCTGAGGGAGCAGTCTTGGCACGGAATATCGGCAGCCGGTACACCGCCCATCAGATCCTGGGGCGGGGCAGCGCCGGCACGGTGTGGCTCGGCGAGGGGCCCGAGGGCCCCGTCGCCATCAAGCTGCTGCGCGAGGACCTGGCCTCGGACCAGGAGCTGGTCGGGCGCTTCGTGCAGGAGCGCACCGCCCTGCTCGGGCTCGACCACCCGCGCGTGGTCGCCGTCCACGATCTCGTCGTGGACGGCAACGACCTGGCGCTCGTCATGGAGCTGGTCCGGGGCACCGACCTGCGGACCAGGCTGGACCGCGAACGGCGGCTGGCCCCCGAGGCGGCCGTCGCGATCATCGCCGACGTCGCCGACGGACTCGCGGCGGCGCACGCCGCGGGAGTCGTCCACCGCGACGTCAAGCCCGAGAACATCCTCCTCGACATGGAGGGCCCGCTCGGCCCCGGCGGCGCGCATCCCGCGCTGCTCACCGACTTCGGCGTCGCCAAGCTGATCGACACCCCCCGGCGCACCAAGGCGTCCAGGATCATCGGCACGCCCGACTACCTGGCGCCGGAGATCGTCGAGGGGCTGCCGCCCCGCGCGGCCGTCGACATCTACGCGCTGGCCACGGTCCTCTACGAGCTGCTCGCCGGCTTCACGCCGTTCGGCGGCGGCCACCCCGGGGCCGTGCTGCGCCGTCATGTCACGGAGACCGTCGTCCCGCTGCCGGGCATCCCCGAGGAGCTGTGGCAGCTCCTCGTGCAGTGCCTGGCGAAGGCCCCGGCCTCCCGGCTGCGCGCCTCGGAGCTGGCGGCCAGGCTGCGCGAGCAGCTGCCGCACCTCGCCGGCATCCCGCCGCTGGACGTGGACGAGCCGGACAGCGAGCCCACCGAGCAGCCCTACGAGGAGCCGCGCGCGGCCGCTCCGCAGGAGCCGCGCCGCCGGGGCGCGGTCCCGCTGGTGCCGGGCGCGGCCCCCGACTCCAACCGCGACACCCATACGAGCATGCGCGTACCGGGCCCCGACGAGCTGGCGGGCGGCGCCAGGGGCACGGCCCGCGCGCCCCGCTCGCCCGGCCAGCGCCGGCCCGGCTCGGCCCGCCACAAGGCGGACGCGGTCCGCAAGCGCCGGATCACCCTGGGCGCGGCGGCGGTCCTGCTGGTCGCCGCCCTGGGCGTGGGCGGCTGGTTCGCCACGAGCGGCGGCGGTACGGACGAGGCCCCGGGGGACTCGAAGCAGTCGACATCGCCGGTGCCGTAGCCCCGCCCGGCTCCGTCCACCCGCGGGTGAACGCCCCTGTCGGACGCGGGCAAACCGACAGGGGCGCGGAGCGCGCCGGAGACGAGCCGAACCCCCGGAAACAGGCGCGTCCGGGGTCCAGCCGCTCAGCCGTTACGCTGGACCCGTGGCAGTCGTCGATGTATCCGAAGAGCTGAAGTCCCTCTCCTCGACCATGGGGTCGATCGAGGCCGTCCTGGACCTCGACAAACTGAGGGCAGACATCGCCGTGCTCGAGGAGCAGGCGGCGGTCCCGTCCCTCTGGGACGACCCCGACGCGGCGCAGAAGATCACCAGCAAGCTGTCGCACCTCCAGGCCGAGGTCCGCAAGACGGAGGCGCTGCGCGGCCGTATCGACGACCTCGGAGTCCTCTTCGAGCTGGCCGAGGACGAGGACGACGCCGACACCCGCGCCGAGGCGGAGTCCGAGCTGACGTCGGTGCGCAAGGCGCTGGACGAGATGGAGGTCCGCACCCTCCTCTCCGGCGAGTACGACGAGCGCGAGGCCCTCGTCAACATCCGTGCCGAGGCGGGCGGCGTCGACGCCGCCGACTTCGCCGAGCAGCTCCAGCGCATGTATCTGCGCTGGGCCGAGCGGCACGGCTACGGCACCGAGGTCTACGAGACGTCGTACGCGGAAGAGGCCGGCATCAAGTCGACCACCTTCGTCGTCAAGGCGCCGTACGCCTACGGCACGCTCTCCGTGGAGCAGGGCACCCACCGGCTGGTCCGCATCTCGCCCTTCGACAACCAGGGCCGCCGCCAGACCTCCTTCGCGGGCGTCGAGGTGCTCCCGGTCGTGGAGTCGAGCGACCACGTCGAGATCGACGAGACCGAGCTGCGCGTGGACGTCTACCGCGCCTCGGGCCCGGGCGGACAGGGCGTCAACACGACCGACTCCGCCGTCCGCATCACGCACCTCCCGACCGGCATCGTGGTCTCCTGCCAGAACGAGCGCTCCCAGATCCAGAACAAGGCGAGCGCCATGAACGTCCTCCAGGCGAAGCTGCTCGAACGCCGCCGCCAGGAGGAGCAGGCCGCCATGGACGCGCTCAAGGGCGACGGCGGCAACTCGTGGGGCAACCAGATGCGTTCCTATGTTCTGCACCCGTACCAGATGGTCAAGGACCTGCGCACCGAGTTCGAAGTGGGCAATCCGCAGGGCGTACTTGACGGTGAGATCGACGGTTTCCTGGAAGCCGGAATTCGCTGGCGCAAGCAGCAGGAACGCTAGAACCCGCGAGAACTCGCCGGAACTCAGCGATTTATCGACATGTACAGAAGCGAACTGCCGCCTTCGGGGCGGCAGTTCGCTTTTATGTCACAGTTGCATCCCCGCACGTCGGACAAGTGGCGTGATTTCCGGTCATCGCGCACGCAACGACCTTGACGCTCATTTGAAAACCCGGAACTCTGACGTTTGGCATGCGTATTTCCGGGGCGCGTGTGAACGGGGGCGGAGTACGCGGGACGCCCAGTGGCCACGGGCCCGGACGCTGCACCACTGACGAATGACCTACTGGGGGTAGCAACCAGATGACCAAGAAGACGCGGATGCGCGTGGCACGTGTGGCGGCCGGCGCGGTGATCGCCGCGGGTGCCTCGCTGACCATCGCGGGTGCCGCTCAGGCCGTCTCCGGCAGCGGCAGCGCCGACTCGTCGCTGATCGGCGGCCTCGGTGGCGAGACCGAAGGCACCACCGACGGCAACACCATCGTCGGCGCGATCTCCGGCGGCACCGACGGCGGCGCCGACGCCGGTACGACGGACGGTGGCACGACCGACGGCGGTACCACGGACGGCGGTTCCACGGACGGCGGTTCCTCCACCGACGGTGGCACCACGGACGGTGGCACGGCCGACGGCGGTACGACGGACGGCGGGACCACCGACGGTGGCACGACCGACGGTGGTACCACGGACGGCGGCACGACCGACGGCGGTACGACGGACGGCGGGACCACCGACGGCGGCGCGACGGACGGCGGCACGACCGACGGCGGTACGACGGACGGTGGCTCCACCGACGGCGGCACCACCGGCGAGACCACCACCGGCGGCACCGACGGCGGCGCCACGTCCGGCGGTTCCACCACCGGCGGTTCGACCTCCACCACCGGCGGTTCGTCCACCGGCGGCTCGGCCGACGGCGGTTCGACCTCCACCGCCGGTGGTTCGACCACCGGCGGCAACGGCGCGGACACCGACAGTGTCGGCTCGCAGCCGGTCCAGCAGGGCGAGGTCAAGGAGGAGCTGGCGGAGACCGGCGCCGCCGAGACCACGTTCCTGCTGATCGGCGCCGCGACCATGATCGCGGGTGGCATCGGCTTCCGGATGCTGCCGCGTCTGGTCGCCGGTGGCCGCACGGCCGCGTAACACCCCGTACCGCACCCGTACCCGCCCGTATCGCCGGGCAGGTGCGGGAGGTACGGAAGGGCCCGGACGCTGGTTCAGCGTCCGGGCCCTTCCACGTACGAATCTCTATGTGCGCGAAGTCACGTGCCCGGGGCCGCGTGGGCGGCTGTACCGGTCACGCGCACCGGTCACGCGGGCTGGTGTGCCGCCACGAACGCCACCGCCGCCACGAGCAGCACCAGCAGGGTCAGCAGAGCCGCGGGGTTCAGGCCCCCCAGGGGGCCCTGCTGCTGGAGACGGTCCCGGTGGGCGCGGCACACGCGGCATCGGCCCTCGGCGACCGGTCCCGCGCAGTTGGCGCACACCAATCGGTCGTAGGTCATGCGCATTCCTCCTCACCGCGCGGCGGAGCCGCTAGCAGGTGTCTTTCGCTCAACGCTCGGGGGAACGCGAGCGTTCCCCCCTCCTACTGTGCCAGTTCCCGGCCGGTTCGGCGCGGTCGGCCGGAATCCGCCGGCCCGCCACCTCTGGCGCTCCCCGCGCATCCGTGATAAATCACCCCAAGCGCGGACCAGGGCGGCCCGGTCCCGGCACCAACCTCGGACGCGGACTGCGCGCGTCGGCCCGGTTCGCGTAATGTCTCGCTCACCTACTCCCTGCCGACCGTGGTGCATCTCGTGATTCGATTCGACAACGTCTCCAAGACCTACCCGAAGCAGAACCGCCCCGCCCTGCGTGACGTCTCCCTCGAAATCGAGAAGGGGGAGTTCGTCTTCCTGGTCGGCTCGTCCGGTTCCGGTAAGTCGACCTTCCTGAGACTGCTCCTGCGCGAGGAGCGCACCAGCCACGGCATGGTGCACGTCCTCGGCAAGGACCTCGCGCGCCTGTCGAACTGGAAGGTGCCGCAGATGCGCCGTCAGCTCGGCACGGTCTTCCAGGACTTCCGGCTGCTTCCCAACAAGACCGTCGCGCAGAACGTCGCGTTCGCGCAGGAGGTCATCGGAAAGCCGCGCGGCGAGACCCGCAAGGCCGTACCCCAGGTGCTCGACCTGGTCGGTCTCGGCGGCAAGGAGGACCGCATGCCCGGCGAGCTGTCCGGTGGTGAGCAGCAGCGCGTCGCGATCGCCCGGGCCTTCGTCAACCGCCCGATGCTGCTGATCGCGGACGAGCCGACCGGCAACCTCGACCCGCAGACCTCCGTCGGCATCATGAAGCTGCTGGACCGCATCAACCGCACCGGTACGACCGTGGTGATGGCGACCCACGACCAGAACATCGTCGACCAGATGCGCAAGCGCGTCATCGAGCTGGAGAAGGGCCGTCTGGTCCGAGACCAGGCGCGCGGCGTCTACGGCTACCAGCACTGAGCATCAGCGCCATCAGCGGCGCCAGCAGCATCTGCGCACCGAGTATCAAAAGCTGAAAGGACGCCATGCGCGCCCAGTTCGTCCTGTCGGAGATCGGCGTCGGTCTTCGCCGGAATCTCACGATGACTTTCGCGGTCGTCGTCTCCGTAGCCCTCTCGCTCGCTCTGTTCGGCGGCGCGCTGCTCATGAGCGAGCAGGTCAGCGTGATGAAGGACTACTGGTACGACAAGGTCAACGTCTCCATCTTCCTCTGCAACAAGAACGACGCGGCGACCACGCCCAAGTGCGTCAAGGGCGCGGCGACGGGCCAGCAGCGGGACCAGATCAAGGGCGATCTGGAGAAGATGGACATCGTCCAGACCGTCCACTACGAAACGTCGGACGAGGCGTTCAAGCACTACAAGGAGCGGTACGGCGACAGCCCCATCGCCGCCACCATCACCCCGGACCAGATGCCGGAGTCGTTCCGCGTCAAGCTCAAGGACCCCGAGAAGTACCAGGTGGTGGCGACGGCCTTCGCCGGCCGGGACGGGGTCCAGTCCGTCCAGGACCAGCGGGACATCCTCCAGAACCTCTTCGATCTGATGAGCGGGATGAGAATCGCCGCGCTCGGGGTGATGGCGCTGATGCTGGTGATCGCGCTGATGCTGATCGTCAACACCGTGCGCGTATCGGCGTTCAGTCGCCGCCGGGAGACCGGGATCATGCGGCTCGTCGGCGCCTCCAGCTTCTACATCCAGATGCCGTTCATCATGGAGGCCGCGTTCGCCGGGCTGATCGGCGGCGCCGTCGCCTGCGCGATGCTGCTCGTCGGCCGCTACTTCCTGATCGATCACGGTCTCGCCCTCGCCCAGAAGATGGAACTCGTCAACTTCATCGGCTGGGACGCGGTGCTCGCCAAGCTTCCGCTGGTGCTCGCGATCGGCCTGCTGATGCCCGCCATTGCGGCTTTCATAGCGCTGCGCAAGTACCTCCGGGTGTGACAAGCGCCCCTGGCGCGCTCTCGGCAAGCACCTTTCGGGTGTCCGTCGTTGTCCTAGACTCGACGCCATGTCGGGCTCCGATGCGTACCGAGGACCCCGCGGCATGGGCCGCGGGGCGGCTCTGACATTGGTTTTCGCGAGTGTGCTGGCCGCGGGCGCGGCCACCAACTCGCTGCCGCGCGGCGAGGAGGAGACGTCCCGCGTCGCCTCCCGCCCGGCCGCCTCGACGGTCGACCGCGAGGAGATGACCCGGGCGGCGGCCAAGGCCATGGCCGACGGCAAGTCGGCCACGGAGGCGGCCGAGGAGGTCGTCAGCCGCAGCGGCGACCGCTGGGGCGCGGTGTACGACAAGAAAGAGTACGAGGAGTTCCAGCAGGCCCTCGACGGCGAGTACACCGGGGTCGGGCTCTCGGCCCGGCGCACGGCGGGCGGCCTGATCGAGGTCACCCGCGTCCAGCCCGGCGGCCCGGCCGCGAAGGCAGGCATCGGCCCGGGGGACATGGTCAGGAGCGTCAACGGCACGGGCGTCGCGAAGCGGCCCGTCACCGAGGTCATGGCGCTGCTGCGCGGCGACAAGGCCGGTAGCGGTGCGGGTACGGGTACGACGGGCGCGGGCGGCACGGCCGGTGAGCGCGACAGGGCCGGCGACCCGGCCGGTGGGCGCGGCGCGGCCGGAAAGAAGACGTCCGCCGTCGGCACCCGCGTCGCGATCGGCCTGGAGCGGGACGGCCACCGCTGGACGCAGAGCCTGCGCCGCGCCCGGCTCACCACCGAGTCCGTCACCGTCGACCCGATCGAGGGCGGCGCCCGGCGGATCAAGGTCAACGCGTTCACGAAGGGCTCGGGCGAGCTGGTGCGCGAAGCCGTCCTGGACGCCCCGCGCGGCGCCGGCGTCCTGCTGGACCTGCGGGGGAACGCGGGCGGGCTGGTCGCCGAGGCCGTGACCGCCGCCTCCGCCTTCCTCGACGGCGGCCTCGTCGCCACGTACGACATACGCGGTGAGCAGCGCGCCCTCTACGCCGAGCAGGGCGGCGACACCGAGCGGCCCGTGGTGGTGCTGGTCGACGGCGGCACGATGAGCGCCGCCGAGCTGCTCACCGGCGCCCTCCAGGACCGGGGCCGGTCCGTCACCGTGGGCTCGCCCACCTTCGGCAAGGGCTCGGTCCAGATGCCCAGCAAGCTGCCCGACGGCTCCGTCGCCGAACTGACCGTCGGCCACTACCGCACCCCGGCGGGGCACGGGGTGGACGGCCAGGGCGTCACGCCGGATCTGCTGGTGGGCCGCAGCGCCCAGGAGCGGGCCAGGACGGTGCTGAGCGGCCTCGGCGGCAAGGAGTAAAGGAGTTGCGCCGGGGTGCGAAAATGGCGGGACTATGGCTAAGGAAACAGGGCGCAAACTGATCGCGCAGAACAAGAAGGCGCGGCACGACTACCTCATTCTCGACACCTATGAGTGCGGTCTCGTGCTGACGGGCACGGAAGTGAAGTCCCTGCGCCAGGGACGGGCCTCCCTGGCCGACGGCTTCGTACAGATCGACGGACACGAGGCGTGGCTGCACAACGTCCACGTACCCGAGTACAGCCAGGGGACGTGGACCAACCACACCGCCCGGCGCAAGCGGAAGCTGCTCATGCACCGCGCCGAGATCGACAAGCTGGAGTCGAAGTCCCAGGAGTCGGGTCACACGATCGTGCCTCTGGCGCTGTACTTCAAGGACGGCCGGGCCAAGATCGAGATCGCGCTGGCCAAGGGCAAGAAGGAGTACGACAAGCGCCAGACGCTGCGGGAGAAGCAGGACCGGCGCGAGACCGACCGGGCGATCTCGGCGGTCAAGCGGCGTCAGCGGGCGTGAGCGCGGCGTGAGAGCGGCCCCGGCCGCGCGTCCGGCGGGAATAGGCTGGCACGGTGGTGCGTTGGTCACGTAGGATGGAACACGTACCGGCACACAGCGGGTACACGCTCATGAAAGTGAGCATCCGCCCATGAAAATGGGCTTTTGAAAAAAACACATGGGGATGATCGGTTTCGACATCGGATGTCGAAGCAGGGGAAGCGAGTCGAGGAAGCGGCAATGATCTCGTTAACCATATGTCGCAAACAATAATCGCCACTTCCAAGCGCGATTCCTCCGCCTTCGCCCTCGCTGCCTAATTAGCAGCTAGCGAAGACTCTGCGGAGTGTCAGCCCGGGGCTGTTCCCGACCCGGATCCTGGCATCAATTAGGGGACTAAACCTCTGAGCCCGGTCACGGGACACAGAGGGAAATCAAACAGTGACTGAGCCCGTCGGAGACTTGTCCGTGTGATCTCCGGGGCCGAGAAAATCGTAGCGGACTGCACTCGGAGAAGCCCTGGTTCCGCACCGTTGGACGCGGGTTCGATTCCCGCCATCTCCACAATTCTCATGTGAGGCGAAGGCCCCGCTGCTCAGGCAGCGGGGCCTTCGTCGTGTCGTGCGCGGTCCGACTGTCCGGCGCCGCAAGGGAGTTGGGTGCCGCGACGGGGTGGCTGGAGCGGCCTCCCGGGAGTTGGCTCCCTACCACCGCCACCGCATTGATGTACGGCAACCGCTGAAACGTAACTCTGGCGTCGGCGGCGTGGGCTACATTCATCCCCCGGGTGCGGTGTGGTAGGGGGGCGTCCGGTTCGGGTGGGGACCCGGCCGGCGAGGGAACCGACCAGCTGCGTATCTGCCCGGATCAGTGAATTGAGTGGTGGGGGATGTGCATCCAGCAGTGGAAAATGTGCGAAATAGTGCGCAAAAGGGGCATGTGTACGAACCGAACGACGTCACCGTCGAACTGGACGGCCTGGGCCGTCAACTCTCCGAACTCCCGGCCGGATCACGTCCCGCCGGCCTCGCCGCCGCCGTACCGGAAGCGGGACCCGAGGGTTCCGACGGGCCGGTCTTCGTGGACGAGAGCGGCCGGCGGAGCAGGAAGCTCCGCAAGGCGGGCTGGTTCGTCGCCGTCGCCTGTGCCTGCTACGCGGTGACGGTGGTGGCGGCGCTCGTCGGCGGCAACTCCGACGCGCCCTGGCTCCCGATACCCGGCCTCGCGGAGAAGGGCAAGGCGGACAGCGTCGAGATACGGCCCGGTGTGACCGCGAGCGGCTCCGTCCCGGCGAGCCCCGGCGCGCCGGGGGAGGGGACCTCGGCGCCGGATCCCGACTCCGACGACCCGGCCGCCGTCCCCCGTACCCCCGGCAGGACGGCGCCGAGCGGCGCGGGCGACGCCGACGCGCCCGCGCCCGGCGCCTCCGGCACGGCGGGCCCCGCCCCGGCCGGCGCCGCCACCCGTACCCAGCCCGCCCCCGGCGTACCGTCCGCGACCGCCACCGCGGTCACCGGCGGAACCAGCGGCGGCGCGGCCGGCACCGGTGGCGGCGACGGGCAGCCGAGCCAGTCGACGCAGCCCTCGGAACCGGAGCCGACCCCCTCGGACCCGGCCACCTCCGCCGACCCCCAGCCGGGACTCGACGGCGGCGGCCAGGACCTGGCCGCCGCGGAAGGCGCGCGGTAGTGGCCTCTTCCCGCAGGCGGGCCCGCGGCCGCAGGAACGCACGGGCCGGACGGCGCGTACTGCCCATGCGCTATCTGCTGCCCACACTCATCCTGGTCGCGCTGCTCGCCATGCTCATGCTGCGCGGCTACGTACACAGCGAGATCCTCGCCGACCACCGGGTCGGCTCCCCGGCCGCCACCGACCAGGTGCCCGACCACATCCTCCGGGGCGGCCCCGTCATCGACGCGCGGGGCACCGGAGCACCCACCTCCCTGAGCGTCCCCGACCGCAGACTCGTCCTCACCTTCGACGACGGCCCCGACCCCGAGTGGACGCCGAAGGTGCTCGACCAGCTCAAGCGGTACGACGCCCACGCCGTCTTCTTCGTCACCGGCACCATGGCCTCGCGCTACCCGGAACTGGTCAGACGCATGGTGGCCGAGGGCCACGAGGTCGGCCTGCACACCTTCAACCACCCCGACCTCTCCCTCCAGACCACGTCCGACATCGACTGGGAGCTGTCGCAGAACCAGCTCGCGCTGGCGGGCGCCGCCGGGATCCGCTCCTCGCTCTTCCGGCCGCCGTACTCCTCCGACGCGAACGCGATGGACGACAAGACCTGGCCCGTCGCCCGGTACATCGGCACCCGCGGCTACATCACCGTCCTCGAAAGCTCCGACAGCGAGGACTGGAAGCGCCCCGGCGTCGACGAGATCATCAAGCGGGCCACCCCCCGGGGCACCGGGGGAGCGGTCGTGCTGATGCACGACTCCGGCGGCGACCGCTCGCAGACCGTCGAGGCGCTCGGCCGCTACCTGCCCGAGATGAAGGAGCGCGGCTTCCGCTTCACCAACCTCACCGAGGCGCTCGGCGCGCCCAGCGCCCACACCCCGGTCACCGGCACAGCCCTCTGGAAGGGCAAGGCGTGGGTCGCCGCCGTCGCCCTCTCGGACAACATCACCTCGGTCCTGGTCGTCGGACTGTCGGTGATCGGCGTCCTGGTCATCACCCGGTTCGGCCTGATGCTGCTGCTGTCCTTCGCGCACGCGCGCAAGGTGCGCCGCAGGGACTTCGCCTGGGGGCCGCCCGTCACCGAACCGGTCACGGTGCTGGTGCCCGCGTACAACGAACGCGAGTGCATAGCCAACACGGTCAACTCGCTGACGGCGAGCGAACATCGCATCGAGGTCATCGTCATCGACGACGGCTCGAACGACGGGACCGCCGACATCGTCGAGGCGCTCCGGCTGCCGAACGTCCGTGTCGTACGCCAGCCGAACTCCGGCAAACCGGCCGCCCTCAACAACGGCATCGCGCACGCGAGTCACGACATCGTCGTGATGATGGACGGCGACACCGTCTTCGAACCGTCCACCGTGCGCGAACTGGTGCAGCCCTTCGGCGACCCGCGCGTGGGCGCGGTCGCGGGCAACGCCAAGGTCGGCAACCGCGACACCCTCATCGGCGCGTGGCAGCACATCGAGTACGTGATGGGCTTCAACCTCGACCGGCGCATGTACGACATGCTCGGCTGCATGCCCACCATCCCGGGCGCGGTGGGCGCCTTCCGGCGGCGGGCCCTGGAGCGCGTCGGCGGGATGAGCGAGGACACCCTCGCCGAGGACACCGACATCACCATGGCCCTGCACCGCGACGGCTGGCGCGTCGTCTACGCCGAGCGCGCCCGCGCCTGGACCGAGGCGCCCGAGTCCGTACAGCAGCTGTGGTCCCAGCGCTACCGCTGGAGTTACGGCACGATGCAGGCGATCTGGAAGCACCGCCGCGCGCTCGTGGAGCGCGGCCCCTCCGGGCGCTTCGGGCGGGTCGGACTGCCGCTGGTCTCGCTGTTCATGGTGCTGGCGCCGCTGCTGGCCCCGCTGATCGACGTATTCCTGCTGTACGGGCTGGTCTTCGGCCCCACGCAGCGGACCGTGGTGGCCTGGCTCGGTGTGCTGGCCATCCAGGCCGTGTGCGCGGCGTACGCTTTCCGCCTGGACCGGGAACCGATGAGGCATCTGATCTCGCTGCCCCTCCAGCAGATTCTGTACCGGCAGCTCATGTACGTGGTGCTGCTCCAGTCCTGGATCACCGCGCTCACCGGCGGGCGGCTGCGCTGGCAGAAGCTGCGGCGTACGGGAGTGGTCGAGGCGCCGGGTTCGATCCCCGCGCCGCGCGGGAAGGACGCCGATCAGGACCGGAGGACCGTCGCGTGAGCAGCCACCCCGTTGCCTCCGGTGTCCCCGAGACCCCTGGCTCTCTTGGCACTTCTCTTGATTCGCAGATGCCGGCGGCCGGGCGGTCGGCCGCCCGGCCTGCCGGCCGGGACCGCTATCTGGATCTGCTGCGCGCCGTCGCGCTGGTCCGCGTCGTGGTGTTCCACATCTTCGGCTGGGCCTGGCTGACGATCCTCTTCCCGTCCATGGGCGTCATGTTCGCGCTGGCCGGATCGCTGATGGCCAGGTCCCTGTCGAGCCGTACCCCCTGGGCCGTCGTCCGGGGCCGGACACGGCGGCTGCTGCCGCCGATGTGGGCGTTCGCGCTGGTCGCCGTACCCCTGATGTTCGCGATGGGGTGGAAGCCGGTGCGGGAGGAGGGACTGTGGTGGTTCCTGCGGCTGGCCAACTACCTCGTACCGCTGGGCACACCGCCGTACCCGTACGAGAGCGGCGACGGCGCCGGCTGGCTGGACACCAGCTGGGCGGAGGACGCCGCCGGGCCGCTCTGGTACATCCGCGCGTACCTCTGGTTCGTGCTGCTCTCGCCCCTGCTGCTGCGGGCGTTCCGCCGCCTGCCGTGGGTGACGCTGCTCCTGCCCGTCGTCCTCACCGCGATCGTGGGCGGCGATCTGGTCAGTGTGCCGGGGGAGGCGGGCGAGGTCGTCATCGACTTCGCGATCTACGGCGGGTGCTGGGTGCTCGGCTTCGCCCACCACGACGGGCTGTTCCAGCGCGTCCCGCGCTACCTCACGGTCTCGCTCTCCGGCTTCCTGATGGCCTTCGCGCTGTGGTGGGCCTCCGGCCATCTCACCGACGAGGGCTGGAACTTCGACGAGATCCCGCTCGCGCAGGCGACCTGGTCGCTGGGGTTCTGCGCGATCCTGCTCCAGTACTCGCCGTCCTGGCGGGAACTGCCGGGGAGGCTGGCGCGGTTCGACCCCGTGATCACGCTCGCCAACAACCGGGCCGTCACGATCTATCTCTGGCACAACCTGATGATCCTGCTGACCTTCCCGCTCATCGACCAGCTCTGGAACATCCCCGGCATCGACGCCTACGCCGCGGAGCTGGACGCCTCGTACGCGGTGCTGCCCCTGCTGCTGGTCTGGCCGCTGCTCGCCCTGATGATCCTGGCCGTGGGATGGGTGGAGGACGTGGCGGCGAAACGACGACCGCGGCTGTGGCCGAGCGGCAGGGGACGGCAGGCCCCGGCGGCGCGGGGACGCGGGCGCTGACGGCGCTGACGGCGGCGGGGAGGTGGCCGGGGACGCGTACAACTGGCCGCCTGCCGCTGCCCGACAGCGACACCCGCCGTATCAGACGGCGTTGGTCGCCACCGTCCTGTCGCCCGGATACAGCTCGCACGGATACAGCGTGCGTTCGCCGCCGCTGACCGCCGGCAGTTGGTTGCCGCTCGCGTCGTGGATGTACGACGCGACATCCGCCGACGCCGGCGCAGCGTCGATCCCGCTATGGCGGCTTCGCTGGCGTCAATCCACACAGAAGCCTCGCCAGGACTCGCCCGACGGGGCGCCAATCTGCTGTCGCCGCCACTCTCCTCCTGGAGCAAGGCGTCGAACTCGTCGTGATCAAAGAACTCCTCGGCCACGCCCGCATCGGCGTCACCGCCACCGTCTGCGCCCACGTCCGACTCCGCCTCCAACGCCAAGCCATCGACACCCTCGGCAACGCCCTCGCTGCCCAGGACGACGACCCTGACGACCCGCCCGCAGCAGCCGTCGTCCGCTGACGTTGCCGTCACCGTTGCCGTCAGACGCCCAAGAAGCCCCGCCGGAACGAAATCCGGCGGGGCTTCTTACGCTCCGAGAGGGGTCGATTCACCGCTATGCCAAGACGAAAGGCGTCACGCAGAGATGAGAACTTATCGTGCCGTCCGACTTGCCGGACAGATCCCCTCCGTCAGAGGCTGTGGATCACCACGACTCATCGCCCGTCAGAACGATGATTACCTCATCAGGCTCATCGGTTCCGTCTCCGTAGATGTCGACCCGACTATCTACATTCGGAACGGGAATCAGCAGTCTCACCGACTCATTCGGATCCGAAATTTCGAGGGACGCCTTGGGGAGAGTCAGATTCCCTGAGTACACAAGGACCTTTCCACTCGGCTGGTAAGGACCCTGCACACATTGGACTGACACCGGACCACTGGCGGCTTGCTGCACCGCGATGAACAAGGAGTCCGGACCACCGTGTACTACATCAGCAGCCGCGTCCCAGCCTGCATGGTTGTCCACACTCTCAGGCGCGGCAGCAACAACCAGACCGTGGGCGAATCTTGTCGTGCACGAGGCGAAGAGCATCATTAAATCCACCTACAGTCATGGTTTCCACACCGGGAAATCATAGTACTCCTTGAGTAGCGTGCGCACGATCCCGCCCTGCTGTTTGGAACATGCCTTGCAGTGCGGATACAGAGTCCACGGACCGTTGGGCGCGAGCTTATTCGGCGGATTGTGGTCACCAGTCCAGTGACCGTCTTTGTATCCCGATTCGGTCGCCCCGCATGAAGCGCAGCCATTTCGGTCACCGAACTCGTTCATCATCCGCTGCTCGTGAGCCAGGACAGTGTCACCGCGTTCAGCGGTCACTCCTTCGGCTTTCTGGCCCTTTATTGCCGGCCCAAGAGTCACATTGCAGAGCGAACCTTCGTTGACGTTGTGCACGAGTACTGGCGTCTCACCCGCGAGGACGTAGTAGGTGTGGTGGTTGGTGACGGTGAGGTTGTGGACCGTTTCGGCGGGGGCTGTCCAGCGTTTGATGGCGGTGATCTGGATGTGGGTGCCGGTGCTGGTCCGGAGCCATTGGCCTGTCTTGAGGTCGGTGGCGTCGATCCAGGTGTTGAGTGCGGGGACCCAGAAGGGGTGGCCGTCGGTTGCCGTGACTGTGGAGGTCGTGGAGGTGGCTTCGGTCGGGGCTTCGGTCGTGTTCTTGCCGGTTTCCGTGTCGTCTTCGGTGGCGATGGTGACCTCGACCAGGTTCTTGAGTCCCTGGCCGGTGATTTCCGCCGATACCGTCTCCGCACTGGTCTCGCCCGTGACCGGGTCGGTGGCCAGGACCTTGTCGCCGTT
Organism: Streptomyces sp. NBC_01429; assembly: GCF_036231945.1. Taxonomy (NCBI): domain Bacteria; kingdom Bacillati; phylum Actinomycetota; class Actinomycetes; order Kitasatosporales; family Streptomycetaceae; genus Streptomyces; species Streptomyces sp. NBC_01429. Next base: position 5,048,658 of record NZ_CP109599.1, read on the forward strand.
CTTGATGTCTTCGATCGGCTTGGTCGTGCCGTCGGCCATCAGGACCAGCGTGGCGGGGACGAAGCTGTTGCAGCCGGTCTTGACGGTCTCGCCGTGGCTGGCGCCGCCTCCACCGCCTCCGCCACCGCCGCCGCCGCCGCTGCTCGGGCTGTTCGTGCGTGTCGCGTTGTTGGTGCGGGCCGGGCTCGCCGTTCTGGCGGCGCCGCCTCCGCTACTGGACTTGGTGAGGTTGACGCGGGCCTGTTTCTGGACCGGTTTGCCCGTCGGGGCCTTGGCTCGGGCGACCTTGGCCCGTAGTGCCTGGGCCGCTGCGGCGGCTTTGGCCTTCTTCGCCTGGGCGGCTTTGCGGGCCTTCTCCTTCGCCGCCTTCAGCCGCTTCGCCGCTTCCGCCGCCTTGCGGGCGAGTTCGATGATCTGGCGTGCCTTGGCCTGGGCCGAGCGCCAGGCGCTGATCGCGCTCATGGTGGCGTTCAGGGCGTTCCAGATCTTCTTCGACTTGGAGAAGACCGAACTCCAGGGGATCGCGTCGATCGCCACGCTCGCACACGCCCACAGGTCGCCCCGGGTGACGCAGCTGACCACGTCGTTCCAGCCCAGGAACTCCTTCAGGACCGCCCAGCCGGTACTGAGGATCACATCGGTCAGCGACCGGTTCAGCGCCGTCCTCGCCCACGACTGCTGCGAAGCCGACGGACCGCCCACCCCCTCACCGCCGCCCGCCGGGGCCAGGCCCGAGGGATCGGAGAACGTCATGGGACTGTTGTTGGCGTAGTTGTAACCGTTCATCTGGACCGGATCGCTCTGGTCCAGCACCGGGTCCGCCGACAGGAACCGCCCCGTGTGCGGGTTGTACTCCCGCGCCCCCAGATGCGTGAACCCCGTCGAACCGTCCCGCTCACCACCCACGAAACCCCGGTGGCTCAGCCACGTACTGGCCTCACTGCGCTCCACACCGAACGGATCCGACTTCGACAGCTTCACCGCCTGACCCGACGACAGCGACACCTCCGCCATCGCCGTCCCGTGATGATCCGTCACCAGCGCGAACAGCTGCCCCTCACTGCTGTTGGTCAGCTGCACCCGCCGCATCACCGTCGGCGCACCCGGCTGACTGTAGTAACGCTCCGTGTAAGCGTGCTCCCCCGCGGCATTCGTCGCGACCGTCGTGTCACCCAGATACAGCGTGTGCTCACCGTCATTGCTCGCCAGCAGCCGCTCGCCACCCGCGTCATAGATGTACGACGTCACATCCGCCGGCGCCCACAACTGACCCGCACTCATCACACACGTAGCGATCTGAAGCTGCACGCCATACCGCCCGCGCGATGCGCGCGGGCGGCGGAAGCGGCCGTACAGCGAGGGCCGTGACGGGCGGGGCCGGGGTCAGCCGAATCTGAGCTTGCTGGTCTTCCAGCCGCTGCCCGCGCTGATCACCGTGGTGGGCGCGCCCAGCGCGGACTTGCCTCCCTTGTAGATCGCGATGGCACCGTCGTCCGTCACCGCCCAGATGTCCGGGATGCCGTCGCCCGTGACGTCCGGTGTGCCGTAGACCAGATGGATCGGCTTGGCCGCGGTCGTCCAACCCGTGGCGTACGTCGAGTCGATGCCGGTCTTGGAGGCGGCGGCCGTGGCGAGGGAGGCCAGGGCGGTGCCGCCCGCGGCGTCCGTCTTGCCGTAGCGGATGTAGAGCTTGCCCGAGGCCCCGGAGCGCCACACCAGGTCGGGGGCCCCGTCCTTGTCGTGGTCGCCGACGGAGACCAGGTCACGGTCGCCCCAGGCGTTCGAGTTCAGCTGGGTCGCCGAGGAGAAGACAGCGCCGGTGTAGCCGGTGAAGGCCCACATCGCACCGGAGTTGGTCAGGACGAACAGGTCGGGGCGCTTGTCCAGGTTGTAGTCGCCCACGATGATCTGCTTGTACGTCGCGGGGTCGGGGGCGTTGGCGGGGAGCTTGAGCCGGACGCGCTGCTCGATGTCCACGCTGCCGTAGCCGTCGCCCCGGTAGAGATAGAGCTTGCCGTCGGGCATCCGGGCGAAGAGGTCGGTGATGCCGTCGCCCGGGTAGGCGTCCCCGCCGTGTGCGATCAGCGCCGCCTTGCCGTCATCGCCGATCCAGTAGTCACCGTGGCCGTCCTCCTTGGAGAGGATGACCCCGTCGCGGTGGGCGCCTTCCAGCGAATGGTGCAGATCGCCGGCGGAATCCGAGGGATACATCCTCAGCAGCCCGGTGTTCTGGATGGTGTAGAGATCGGGGATGCCGTCCCCGGTGGCGTCCCCGAATGTGTCCGCCTTGTCGCGCGGCGTCACGTAGAAGAGGTACTTGGTGCCGTCCGAGACATTGCCCGCGGTGTCGACGGACCGTACGTACAGCACGTTCGGCCCGGCGAACGGCGGACGCAGCGGGTCCACGGTCGCGGATTTGCCCGCCGTCGCCTTCTTGCTGCTCTTGTAGGCGGTGCTGTTGAAGGAGTACTGGAACTCGGTGATGTCCTTCTCGCCGTTGGGGTCGAAGGTGAACGATCCGTCCGTGTTGAACGGCACCTTCGACCAGACGGTGCCGTCCTCGTCGGCCTCGGGGAAGGTCTTCGAGGACACGACCGGCGAGGCGGGCTTGGCGCTGTCGTAGAGGAAGCGGCAGACCTTCGGATCCGCCGTCGGGGCGTACGCGGAGGCCGTCCCCGAGGAGTCGACCGCCCGGACCCGCCAGGAGTACTGGTACTTGTTGGTGAGCTTGGACTGGGCCAGCGTCACGGACGCCTTGCCCGTGCTGGAGACGGTGACCTTCTTGTCGAGGATCTTGCTGTCGCCGTATCCCGTACGCCACAACTGGAAGTGCAGCTGGGCGAGGTCCTGCCGGGTCGAGGTGTCGTCCGGGTCGGAGGAGGCGGCCGAGAGGGTGAGGTCGTGCTTGCCGACGCTCTGGTAGGGGGCGCTGGTGTCACACCCCTTGCCCGGCGACTGCTGGAGCGAACTCGGCGTCTTGGGGGGCCGGTTGTAGTCGATGGTGATCCTGGGGGCGGATTCTCCCTCGGCCTTGAACTTCTTCCACGAGTAGGCCGACTTCTCGCTGCTGGCCTGCAGCCCGATGGTCAGCTCCGACCAGTTGCCGTTCGCCGCGTCCTGCATGATCGACTTGGCGTTGAAGTCGACATTCGCCTTGGGGCACCTGGAGGCGTAGCCGTGCGCCATCGACTTGGTGGCGATGTGCTTCTTCCAGTCGGGCTGCTTGCTCCAGGTGGTCTTGGAGGAGATGGCGCCGGTCTGCCACACCTGTACCTCCCGCGCGTCGCAGGACCAGGAGTAGGTCTCCAGCATCTTCAGCGTCGCCGACCGGATCGTGGCGCCCTTGATGTTGGTGGTCCAGCCGAGGCGGAAGAAGGAACGCGAGGTGCCCCAGGTGGTGGACTCGAAGCCGACCCGCGCCTCCGTGGTGCCGGAGTTGTAGTTGGCGCCGTCGTAGAAGCTGGAACTGGGGAAACGGTCGTACGCCGTGGTCCAGTTCTTGGTCTTGCCGGAGATCGACGGGTCGATGAAGACCGGGTAGACGGTGTCCTTGGCGGTCAGGAGCGACTGGTCGGGGACCAGCCGGAGGTCGGAGAAGCCGTTGTCCTGGTCGCCGAGGGTCGCGTTCATCGGGGTCAGATGGGTGCCGTTCTCGGGCCCCGCGAGTCCGGGCAGCTCCAGCACGCCGTCGGCGCCCGGAGCTGTGCGCGTCGCGCCCGTACCGTGGTGGTACGCGGCCGGGTCCGCGGCGCCCGGGTCGGGCGGGTCCTGGTCCTCCGGGCCGGCCGGCTCTCCCGGGACATCCGTGTCGGGCGTGTCGTCCGACTCCCCGTCGCCGTCCTCGGAAGGGGGCTCCGGCGCGGCGGTGTCGAGACCGTCGGAGGAGTCCGTGCTTTCGTCGGGCACCTCCTCGTCCGGCGGATCGGACGGTTCCGGCGCGGGTTCCTCGCTCTCCTCCGGGAACGGCGGATCCTCCCCGGCCCCCTCGGTGGGCTTCCCCGCGGAGTCCCACATGTGCGGGGTGGGGGAGATGACGATCTCCTGCCCCTCGGCGTCCTCGCCGGTCACGACCTTGGAACTCGGGTCGAGCCGGAAGGTGAGATCCGGGGAGGAAAGGCCGTACGAGAGCGAGGTCAGCGCCGGATTGGCGGCGGCCTCGGCGTTGTGGACGACCAGCACATGACTGAAGCCGCTGTCCTTGGCGGTGAGCAGGAGGTCGATGTCGGGGAACACGTCGCGGTAGAGGGCGCTCGGGCCCGAGACGACCGGTTCGGGGAGTTCGCCGGGCCAGCTCAGGGTGGCCTCGTGGCCGCCGCTGCTGAGCGTGGCCAGCTCGTGGTAGCCGTCCTTCGGGTCGGCGGCCCGCAGGACGGGCCCGGTGGCGGGGCCGGTGGCGGGGCCTTCCGTACGGGTACGGGACCCGGCGGCCGTTCCGGTGCCGAGGGCGGTGGTGGTGCCGGAGCCGGAACGGGGACTGACCGTATACACGGCGGGCTCGGCCCCGGATGTGCGGCCACCCTTGGCCTTCGCGCCGCCCGGGGAGAAGACCACCGGATCGGCCGCGGCCTTCTGCGTCCAGCCGCCCCCGCCCTTGACCGCGGTGAGGTCGGTGTCGATCGGCTGCCACTTCCCGTCGACCCGTGCGCGGACCGGGGCCGCGTGCACGGTGAGCCGGAAGGTGCCGTCCGGCTGGGCGTACGTGGTCGAGGTCTCGGTGCGCAACGCGCCCACCTCGACGCTGCTGCCCTGGGCGACGGCCTGTTCCTGCGCGCCGTCCTCGGACAGGGGACGGTCGGAAGCGGGTGAATCCGCCTTCTCCCGGCCTTCCGTGTCGCGGCCCCCGGCCGTCGGATCAGGCGGACCGGAGTCGGGCAGGGCGAGCAGCCCGAAGGTGAGCGCCGCGGCGATGGCGGCGGCCACACCTCCTGCGGCGCGCCTGGATACGGGCAGGCCGAAACGACGACGTTCCACGGTGCTGGAGTCCCCCTCCTCAATGGCGCGGGCATGCGAAAGCCCCCGGTGTCGCGTGCGACCGCCATTCCCCCGGCAACCACTCGCGCCCGATGCCATTTCCCAAACTCAACGACCGCACCGCGCCAGGACCGCGGCGGGTGCGTGGTGAAGAGCATGGACCAAGAAATGAGCGGGGCGCCAGAAGTTCTTTCGGGCGGGAGTGAGGTGGTCCTGGCCGTCCGCGGGCCGCCAGATGTCCGGACTGTCCCCGGAAACAGCGGGCTCCCGTGAAGTCGCAGGCCGGAGGGGAGGTCGCCAGACCCTATGAGAAGTGGACATAGGCGCACAGACGTTCGTTCTTTAGCTTTGCTTTATGTCCGCTTGATTGTTTCTTGGGGTGCATGCGGCGTGATGGAGCGAAACATCAACACTCTTACTCTGAATGGCGTTTCGCTGTCTTTTTGCATTATTGATCGCGGCTGGGTGGCTTTTATTCGGTGACGTAGATCACCGCAACCAAATGACAGTTGACGTTCTGTGAATTTCTGACGCAGGATTCGTGATCACCGGGGGACCACTGTGTGATCACGAGATCACCGCCAGTCCCCGCAGCAGTGAGCGTGGGGGGATATCGCCGTGCGGCGACCACAGTCATGGCAGTTCCGGCGTGCCCTGAATCGAGGGCGGCTCCGTGTCGCGCCGTTCCGTGCTGTGCGTCGGCCGTACGAGCGGTCCATGCTCACCGTCATCGGTGTGCTGACCATGGCCCTGATGGCGGGCCTGCTGCCCAACACCGCTCTCGCCGTTCCGCCGCCGCAGACACAGCGCAACGGTGTCGAACTGGAGGATCTGCCGGAGGCCGACGAAGCACCCGGCGACGACAACTCCCAGCTCGCCGAACTCACCCCCACCGACAGCGAACCGCGCGAGGACTACGAGCCGGTGGCCGTCGAGCCGCCCGCCGGGGGCAGTGTCAGCCAGAAGCTGTCGGGGCTCAGCGCCGGTGAGCTGGTCCAGGTCGGTGATCTGCCGGTCGAGGTGGGCGCCCCGGACGAGGCCACCGACGCCGAGGCCAAGGCGCTGGAAGGCACCTGGCAGGTCGAACTGGCCACCCCCGACGCCATCGAGGCCACCGCCATCCAGGGGATGGCCCTTACGGTCACCCCGCCGGCCGCCGCCGAGGGTGATGCCGTGATCGCCCTGGAATACACGGAGTTCACGGAGCTGTACGGCGCCGACTGGGCCGACCGGCTCTCCTTCGTCCAGTACCCGTCGTGCTTTCTGACCGACCCCGAGGCCGAGGAGTGTGCCGAGCCCACCGAGGTCGCCACGGAGAACGTGGTGCAGGACGGGGAGCGGCGCATCCTCGCGACCCTCGACGTCGCGGCGCTGGCCGCGGGCGGTTCGAGCGGGAGCGATGAGGACGGGGCCGATGGGGATGGTGCCGACGGGGACGGGACCGATGGCGACGGGACCGCCGTCCCGGCCTCCGCCACCACCACCGGCGCCACCGCCAACGACGCCTTCTTCCGCCGCTCCCCGGCCGCCGCTTACCCGTGGAGCACGCCCGACACGGCGGACGAGACCGGGCTGCGCACCCTGCTGCCCGCCTCCGCGAAGACCGCCGCGGCCGCCGGATCCGGATCCTCCGTACTGCTCGCCACCGACTCCGGGTCCGGATCAAAGGGCGACTTCTCGGCGACCCCGCTGGTCGCGGCCGGTTCCTGGTCGGCCGGCAGCGGCGCCGGCGGCTTCGGCTACACCTATCCGCTGAATGTGCCCCAGGTGCCGGGCGGTCCCTCGCCGAGTGTGGCCTTCGGTTACAACTCCCAAGTGGTGGACGGCCGTACCTCCGCCTCCAACAACCAGCCCTCCTGGGTCGGGGACGGCTGGGAGTACAACGCGGGCTCGATCACCCGCGCCTACCGCAGCTGCCGTGACGACGCCAAGGACGGCAACAACGCCAAGCACAAGACCGCCGACATGTGCTGGGGCTCGTACAACGCGACCCTCACCCTCGGCGGCACCACCACCGAACTCGTCCTCGACGACAAGAGCGGCGAGTGGGTCACCTCCAGCGGCGACGGCTCCCGGGTCGAACTGCTCAAGAACACCAAGCTCGACAACGGTGACGACGACGGCGAGTACTGGCGCGTCACCACCCGCGACGGCACCCAGTACTACTTCGGCATGCACAAGCTGCCCGGCTGGAGCAGCGGAAAGCCGGTCACCGACTCGGTCTTCACCGTGCCGGTCTCCGGCAACCAGAAGGACGAGCCCTGCTACAACGCCAAGTTCGCGGACTCCTTCTGCCAGCAGGCATGGCGCTGGAACCTCGACTACGTGGTGGACACCAGTGGTAACGCGATGACGCTGTGGTGGGAGAAGGAGACCAACCACTACGCCCGCGACAACGCGTACAAGAAGCCCGTCTCCTACGTGCGAGGCGGCTACCTCTCCCACATCGACTACGGCCAGCGCGTCGAGACGCTCTTCAGCGCCGGCCCCATCGCCCGGGTCAACTTCTCCGTCGACGAACGCTGCTTCGCCGAGGGGCAGCTCACCTGCACCGAGAAGAACTTCACCTCGGGCAACTTCGGCCAGAACCGCATCTGGTACGACACCCCCGCCGACCTGTACTGCTCCGGTGCCTCCGGCAAGGAGTGCTACGTACCGGCGCCCACCTTCTGGTCGCGCAAGCGGCTGGCGAAGGTGACCACCCTGGCGCAGCGCACCAAGGGCTCCACCGAGCTGTCGAACGTCGACAGCTGGACGCTCGACCAGACCCTGCCCGCCGATCACACCGACGTCGGCACCGCGCTGTGGCTCTCCGGTATCTCCCGCACCGGTTACGACACCGACGGGGAGACGATCACCCTCAACCCGGTGACCTTCCTCGCCAACAGCGAGGCGATGCCCAACCGGGTCAAGAGGGGCGCCAAGGACACCAATCCCGCCTTCGACCGGCTGCGCGTCAGCCGCATCGTGAGCGAGTACGGCGGTGAGACGCGGATCGTGTACAAGGCGCCGGAGGGCGCCTGTGCCTCCGGCTCCGGATTCCCCAAGCCGGAGGCGAACACCACCCGGTGTTTCCCCGCGTACTGGAACCCGGACGCGGAACGGGACACCATCGAGTGGTTCAACAAGTACGTCGTGGACTTCGTGGAGGAGATGCCGGTGCTCACCGGCGTGCCGTCCACCACGACGACGTACGAATACCTCGACGACGGCGCCTGGGCGCTCAACCAGGCGGAGTTCTCCAAGAAGAAGACCCGCACCTACGACCAGTGGCGCGGCTTCGGCCGGGTCATCACGCGCACCGGCGAGAACTCCAGGAGCACCTACCGGGAGACCGAGCGCGGCAGGAGCGAGGTCCGTTACTTCCGGGGCATGGACGGTGATCCGCTGCCCGACGGCACCAAGCGCTCGGTCACCGTCAAGGACACCGCCGGCGCCACCATCGCCAAGGACAGCGAGCCCTTCCAGGGCCGGGTCGCGGAGAGCGTCACCTACACATCGGACGCGGCGACCGACTGGCTGACCCGCAGTGTGGACCGGCCGGAGGCCGTGCAGCTCGCCTCGCGCGCCCGCGACGACGGCATACCCGCGCTGAAGGCATGGCGGGTGCAGGACGTCGAGAGCCTGGACACCACCAGGTCCTCGGGCGGCGGTGACGACAAGCGCACCGTACGCACCCTGCGCACCACCACCGAATACGACAGCACCTACGGCCTGCCGGTCCGGATCAACGAGTACAACGACTACGCCACCGGCAGCGCCAACAACACCGACGACGACACCTGCACCACGCTCTCCTACGTCCACAACACGGCCGCGCACCTCATCGGCCTCTCCAAGGAGTCCCTGACCTTCACGGGTCTGTGCGCCGACGCCGCGAAGGCCACCGGCGCGGACTGGATCACCGGCGCTCGTGTCGCCTATGACGACAAGGCGTTCGGCGAGGCACCCACCGCCGGTCTGGCGACCACCACCTGGGACGTCTCCGAGCAGGGCGGCAGCTGGACCAAGGCCGGCGGCGCCCACTACGACTCCTACGGCCGGGTGCTCTCCTCCACCGACGCCAAGGACCGGACCAGCACCGTCACGTACGTTCCGGACAAGGGCCAGGTCCACGAGGTCACCACCAGCAACCCGCTCAAGCACAGCGCCACGTCGGTGGTCGAGCCGGGCCGGGGCACAGCCCTCAGCGAGACCGACGCCAACGGCCGCACCACCGTGTTCGCCTATGACGCGCTGGGCCGTTCCACGATGGGCTGGAGCGCCGGGCAGGACAAGAAGGACCAGCCCTCGGTGCGCTTCACGTACAACACCGTCATCGACGAGCCGGTCTCGGTGGTCACCGAGACGCTCGGCGAGGACGACGCCTACGACGAATCCGTCGTCATCTACGACGGGCTGGGCCGTGAGCGGCAGACCCAGACCCCGGCGGTGGGCGGCGGCCGGCTGATCAGCGATGTGCTCTACAGCGCCAACGGCACGGTCAAGCAGACGAACAACGCTTTCTACTCCAACGGCGAACCCTCCCCTCGGCTGTTCACCCTGGAGTCCGACTACCAGGTGCCCAACAGCACGTTCTACGCCTACGACGGCCTCGGCCGGGTGCTCTCCGAGACACCGTACGAAGCGGGCCGGGCCAAGCCCGACAAGGCCGTGTCGTACCAGTACGGCGCCGACTACACCACGGTGACCGAGCCCAAGGGCTCCGCCTCCACCCGTACCTACAGCGACGCCCTGGGCCGTACCGTACGGATCGACACCCTCACCGGAAGCGGTCCGCAGGCGTACTTCTCCACCCGGTACGACTACGACGCGCGCGGCGACCAGATCGCGGCGCGGGACAGCGAGGAGAACACCTGGTCCTGGACGTACGACGCGCGCGGACGGCTGACCGAGGCGACCGACCCGGACACCGGCCGTACCAAGACCTGGTACGACGAGCTGAACCGGCCCTACGCCGTCGAGAACGCCCTCGGTGTGAAGGTGTGGACCGGCTACGACGAGCTCTCCCGCCCCACCGGCCAGCGGCTGAACGACCCCGACGGCACCGAGCTGACCAAGTTCGCCTACGACCTGCCGGGGGCCAAGGGCCATCCGGCGAGCGCGACCCGGTACACCGACGGCAAGCCGTACACCACCGCGATCACCGGCTACAACACCGACTACCAGCCGACCGGGCAGCGCGTCACCCTGCCGAAGGAGATCGCCTCCGGCTTCGGCCTCAAGGAGACCTACGAGTACAGCTACGAGTACTCCAAGACAGGTCTCGCCGAGTCGGTGACCCTGCCGCCGGCGGGCGCGCTCGCCTCCGAGCAGGTCGTGGTCCGCTACAACGAGGCCGGACTGCCCATCTCGACATCGGGCAAGGACTGGTACACGGCGGAGACCTCGTACAGCCCGTACGGCGAGGTGCTGCGCACCACCACGGGCTCACAGCCCTACCGGGTGTGGAACACCAACCTCTTCGACGAGAGTTCGGGGCAGCTCACCCGGACGATCACCGACCGCGAGAACGCCGGCGACACCTCGGTGGCGGCCGGAAACCGGGTCAACTCCCGTACGTACGGCTACGACAACTCCGGGAACGTCACCACCGTCGCCGACCGGCTGGACGCGGTGACGGACCGTCAGTGCTTCGGGTACGACACCCAGGGACAGCTGACCGAGGCGTGGACCACGCCGAACGCCGACTCGTGCGTGGCGAAGGGCCAGACGACGGCGGAGCCGAAGTACGCAGACGGAACGGTCAACGTGACCGCCGCCAACTCCGGCTACTGGCAGTCCTACACGTACGACACGATGGGCAACCGCACCAAGCTCGTCGCGCACCACCCGGGGCTCGACACCGCCAAGGACGCGACCACCGAGTACAAGTACGGCAAGACGGACGCCAAGCCGGGCGCCACCCAGCCGCACACCCTGACCTCCATGGCGTCGACGTACACGACGGACGCCGGGGCGAAGGTCAACGAGGGCGCCTCGCTCACGTACGACAAGTCCGGCAACACCGAGAAGCAGGTGATCGGCGGCAACGAGCAGGGCCTGACCTGGACCTGGGACGGCAAGGTCGAGAAGGTCACGGGCTTCGGAGCCAACGGCGCGGGCGCCTGGGTGGGCCCGGGCAAGAAGTGCATCGACGCCAAGAGCGGCTCCACCGCGGCTGGTACGGCGATCCAGCTGTACGCGTGCAACGGAACCAAGCCGCAGAAGTTCCGCATCGACACGAAGGGCTCCACCGAGCCGGGCACCGGCGCGCTGAAGGTCACGGGCAAGTGCGTGATCCCTGCGGGCAACGCCACGGCGAACGGCACGCTCACGGTCCTGGCGGAGTGCACGGGCGCGGACAACCAGAAGTGGACGGCGACGGCGACCGGCGCGCTGAAGCACGTGACGTCCGGCCGCTGCCTGGACGTGCCGGGCGGTTCGACGGCCAACAATGTCCAGCTTCAGATCGCTGCGTGTGTGATGAGTGCGGGTCAGTTGTGGGCGCCGGCGGATGTGACGTCGTACATCTATGACGCGGGTGGCGAGCGGCTGCTGGCGAGCAATGACGGTGAGCACACGCTGTATCTGGGTGACACGACGGTGGCGACGAATGCCGCGGGGGAGCACGCTTACACCGAGCGTTACTACAGTCAGCCGGGTGCGCCGACGGTGATGCGGCGGGTGCAGCTGACCAACAGCGCTGAGGGGCAGCTGTTCGCGCTGGTGACGGATCATCACGGGACGGCGATGGCGGAGGTGTCGCTGTCGTCGGGTCAGGCGGTGAAGCTGTCGAAGTCGGATCCGTTCGGTGTGGAGCGCAGTGAGGCCAGTACGTGGCTGAGCCACCGGGGTTTCGTGGGCGGCGACCGGGACGGTTCGACGGGGTTCACGCATCTGGGGGCGCGGGAGTACAACCCGCACACGGGGCGGTTCCTGTCGGCGGACCCGGTGCTGGACCAGAGCGATCCGGTCCAGATGAACGGCTACAACTACGCCAACAACAGTCCCATGACGTTCTCCGATCCCTCGGGCCTGGCCCCGGCGGGCGGCGGTGAGGGGGTGGGCGGTCCGTCGGCCTCGCAGCAGTCGTGGGCGAGGACGGCGCTGAACCGGTCGCTGACCGATGTGATCCTCAGTACCGGCTGGGCGGTCCTGAAGGAGTTCCTGGGCTGGAACGACGTGGTCAGCTGCGTCACCCGGGGCGACCTGTGGGCGTGTGCGAGCGTGGCGATCGACGCGATCCCCTGGAGTTCGGTCTTCTCCAAGTCGAAGAAGATCTGGAACGCCCTGAACGCCACCATGAGCGCGATCAGCGCCTGGCGCTCGGCCCAGGCCAAGGCACGCCAGATCATCGAACTCGCCCGCAAGGCAGCCGAAGCGGCGAAGCGGCTGAAGGCGGCGAAGGAGAAGGCCCGCAAGGCCGCCCAGGCGAAGAAGGCGAAAGCCGCGGCAGCGGCCCAGGCACTACGGGCCAAGGTCGCCCGAGCCAAGGCCCCGACCGGCAAACCGGTCCAGAAACAGGCCCGCGTCAACCTCACCAAGTCCAGCGGCGGAGGCGGCGCCGCGAGAACGGCGAGCCCGGCCCGCACCAACAGCGCGACGCGGACGAACAGCCCGAGCAGCGGCGGAGGCGGAGGCGGCGGAGGAGGCGGCGGCTCCTGCCCGGTACCCGACAACAGCTTCGTCCCCGGCACGCTGGTCCTGATGGCCGACGGCACGACCAAGCCGATCGAAGACATCAAGAACGGCGACAAGGTCCTGGCCACCGACCCGGCCACGGGCGAGACCAGCGTGGAAACGGTATCGGCGGAAATCACCGGCCAGGGACAGAAAAACCTGGTCGAGGTCACCATCGCCACCGAAGACGACACGGAAACCGGCAAGGACACGACCGAAGCCCCGACCGAAGCCACCTCCACGACCTCCACAGTCACGGCAACCGACGGCCACCCCTTCTGGGTCCCCGCACTCAACACCTGGATCGACGCCACCGACCTCAACACAGGCCAATGGCTCCAGACCAGCACCGGCACCCACATCCAGATCACCGCCATCAAACGCTGGACAGCCCCCGCCGAAACGGTCCACAACCTCACCGTCACCAACCACCACACCTACTACGTCCTCGCGGGATCCGCACCGGTCCTCGTTCACAATTGCGGTACCACTACGCTGGGCTCCAACACCTATTCATGGGAGCACAAGGAATCAGAAAGCCTGTTCGAGGCAGAGGTTGATCATAATGGAGCCATGACGATGCTTGCTGGGGTAACAAATAAGAGCCCTGTGAAGGGCATCGATTTGTTCAGCAGGGCACTTGACCACTTCGGCGATCGAGTCACGTCCATCAATGGCAACCTCATCGAAAAGAACAGGGCTACCTTTAATGCGCTCACAGGTCAAGGCATGTCTCCAGAAGAGGCGATCCTCCGAACATGGACAGGTAAAATAGCTACGAGAAACGGCTTTGGCGTGCTGCAATCTCTTAAGCTTATCGGCGAGCCTGGGAATTATTCTAAGATCGAGCCGGTATTTACGAGACCCTAAGGGGTGTAGTGATGTCTCTAGATGACTGGGTCACAGAAGCGTGTCGAATGCAGCGAGAGGGGGCATCAATTATCGACATAGCCGACTTCCTCCGGGTGTTCGGGGAGAACGGTGGCAGGAAAATCAACGCGGCATCCGCTCTCGGCAAAGAATACGGCTGGTCGGTAAAACAGAAGCTCGAATTGTTGAGTTGGACCGAAGGTGGCGTCACGGACGAAGAGCTGATTACCTTTGTTCCGTCTTGGCTGCCGGGCGAGTAGCCCCAATCTCAATTGACAGTAAGCCTGGGGGACTCTAACCGGAAAGGGTCCTGTTGGGATTTACCCGACAGGACCCTTTCTGATGCCGGAGGGCCGGTCCCGCCGAGTGCTCCATTTGAGGGTAGCGAAGGATTGACGTTGAGGGCGGAGACGGACGTGTACCCGAAAATCCCCGTCTGGGCAATGATTGCTGTGATTTTCAGGCCGTACTCGTCTATGAATAGATCGTGGCGGGGTACGTCACTCCGGGGCGAACTCGTAGCGCAGTTCGTACAGATGGCCCGCCTTGGCCATCACCGTGGCTTCGATCGGCCGCTCGTCGTCCCCGTACACCGTGCGCAGCGTTCGCAAGATCGGCAGGTCGCCGGGGAGGTGGAGTGCCTCGTACTGCTCGCGTGTGGGGACTCGGGCGGAGACGTGGTCGACGCTGAGCCGGGGTGGGTGGCCCAGCGTGGTCAGGAGGGTGGGAGCGCCGCCCTTGATGCGGTGCGGGTCCATCAGCGCGGTGCCCCGGGCGATGTCCAGCGGGTAGTACGCGTGGACGAGTTCGACCGGTTCGTCGTCCAACGTCAGCACCTGGCGGCGGAGCAGTGCCGTACCTCCGTCCGGCAGGCGCAGCGCTGCCGCGACATCTGCGGGAGGTGCGGTCTCGGCGGCGCCGAGGATCTCGCTCCGGGCCACTCCGCCGTGCTTGGCGGTCTCGGCGAGCCACGGGTAAGGCTGTCCGGCGCCGGCCAGTGTCATGGATGAGGCGGGGCGCACGGTCAGTTGGCGGTGTTCTCGTACGGTCACGGCGGCGCCCGCACGTCCGACGACCAGCCTTTCGTCCTTGAGTAGTTGCACCGCCTTCTGCACCGTGGCATTCGAGGCGCTGAATCTTTCCTTGAGTCGCACGGTGGACGGCAGCCGGGTTCCCGGTGCGAGATCTCCGGTCATGATTTCGTCGCGCAGATCGGCCGCGATCCGCTCGTGGAGGGACCGGCGGTCGTACGTGTTCTCTTCGGGCAGCGGCACGGTCGTCATTCGATCCTCATCTCGTAGCGCAGCCGTTGCCGGTGTCCCGGCATCGTCATCATGTCGACCTGGAGGGGGCGGTCCTGGCTGTCGAAGGTGACCCGGGTCAGGCGGAGTGCCGGTTCGCCCGGGCCGGTGTGCAGGGCTTCTCGCTCGTCGGCGTTCGGTAGGTGGGCCGTTACGTCCTCCTGGACGCGTACGCCGATGTGTCCCAGCTCGGCGAGGAGTGTGACGGCGCCGCCGGGGATCTTCGCCGTTTGGGCGAGGCGGGTGTCGCGTGCGATGGGCGCCGGGTAGTACGTGTCGGTCAGCTCGCAGGGCCGGCCCTCCAGGTACATCACCCGCCGCCGGACGACGACCGCCTCGCCCACGGCGATCCCGAGCAGCCCGGCCACCTCCGCCGGCGCCTCGACCTCACCCGCGCTCACGATCCGCTGGCTGCCGCGCCTACCGCGCGCTGCCAGTTCCTCCGTCCAGGCGTCGGGCCGGTTCCCCTGCCGCGGGGCCAGGTACGGCATCGAGGTGCTGACCCAGTCGCCGGTGCTCATGACGTCCTCCTGTGCCGCTGACGGCTCTCGACCTTGCTGCCTCGCACGGCAAGCGAATCACTCCCGGTGGCCGCCGATGCCCCGAACCGGCCAACAGGGTGCCCCGTACAGCCGGACGGGTGGGGCCCGGGGGCCCCGCGCGGAATAGGGCCGTGCCCGGCCTGGTTGGCGGGGATCGTTGGGGGACATGACATCCGCTGGGCATGAGGGAGACACACCGATGGCCGCTCTGCGAGACACCGTGGGACCGTACGGGATCTGGAGCGCCGAGCTGCGCTCCGAGGATCCCGCCCTGCGGGACGAGATTCCCGAGGCCGCCGCCGAGTTGGAGGCGCTCGGGTTCGGGGCCGTGTGGCTCGGGGGGAGCAGTGGGGTCGAGCACGCGGTGCCGCTGGTGGAGGCCACCTCCCGGCTCACCGTCGCCACCGGCATCCTCAGCATCTGGCAGTACGAGCCCGCCGACGCGGGCGCCCGCTTCCTGGAGCTGGAGGCCGCGCGGCCCGGGAGGTTCCTGCTGGGGATCGGGGCCAGCCACGCCAAGCTCGCCTCCCAGTACAAGCGCCCCTACTCCGCGATGGTCGGTTATCTCGACGGTCTCGACGCGGCCGGGGTGCCCGCCGGGCGCGTCGTGCTCGCCGCGCTGCGGCCGCGGATGCTGGAGCTGTCCCGGGACCGGGCCGGCGGGGCGCATCCGTACCTCGTCACGCCCGAGCACACCGCGCACGCCCGGGAGCTGCTGGGGGAGGGGCCGCTGCTGGCGCCCGAGCTGAAGGTCGTCCTGGAACGGGACCCGGAGATCGCGCGGAGCACCGCCCGCGACTATCTCGCCAGGTACCTCGCGCTGCCCAACTACACCAACAGCTTCCTCGAACTCGGCTTCACCGAAGATGACTTCACCGGCGGCGGCAGCGACCGGCTCATCGACGCCGTGTACGCCTGGGGCGACGACGCGCGCGTCCGCGACCGTATCGACGCCTTCCGCGCCGCCGGGGCAGACCATGTCGCCCTCCAGATCGTCCGGGCGGGCACCGGCGGTGGGGACGCGGCCCTGCCCCGGGACGAGTGGCGGCGGCTCGCCGCCCTCCTCGGCTAGGAGACTGGCGCGCGAGCGCTCACAGCAGCCCCCGCCGCCGGGTGAGAGCAAGGTTGCGCGCCGGTCACCCGGCGGCACCGGGGCGAAACGCGGCGTCCCTACGGTCGGGGTCACCATTCGATCCCGTCCGGGAGGCGTGATGACAGCCCCGACCACCACCACCGATCCGCGCAAAGGGGGCCGCTGGATCGAGCAGTGGGATCCGGAGGACGAGACCTTCTGGCGGGAGAGGGGAGAACGGATCGCCCGGCGCAATCTGGTCTTCTCCGTACTCTCCGAGCACATCGGGTTCTCCATCTGGACCCTCTGGTCGGTCATGGTCCTCTTCATGGGGCCCGAGTACGGGGTCGACCCGGCCGGCAAGTTCTTCCTGATCGCCACGGCCACCCTGGTCGGCGCGATCGCGCGCGTGCCCTACACTTTCGCCGTCGCCCGCTTCGGCGGCCGGAACTGGACCGTCTTCAGCGCGCTGACGCTGCTCCTGCCGACCGGCGCGGCGTACGCGGTGATGGAGCCGGGGACCTCGTACACCACCTTCCTGGCCGTCGCGGCCCTCACCGGCGTCGGCGGCGGCAACTTCGCCTCGTCGATGACGAACATCAACTCCTTCTTCCCGCTGCGCCGGAAAGGCTGGGCGCTCGGGCTCAACGCGGGCGGCGGGAACATCGGCGTGCCGGTCGTGCAGCTGATCGGGCTGCTCGTCATCGGGACCGCCGGGGCCGCGCATCCACGGATCGTGCTCGGCGTGTACATCCCGCTGATCGTGGCCGCCGCCGTGTGCGCGGCGCTGTTCATGGACAACCTGGGGCCGGTGCGCAACGACACCGGCGCCGCCGGGGAGGCCCTGCGCGACCGGCACACCTGGATCATGTCGCTGCTCTACATCGGGACGTTCGGGTCGTTCATCGGATACAGCTTCGCCTTCGGCCTGGTGCTCCAGACCCAGTTCGGCCGCACCCCGCTACAGGCCGCCTCGCTCACCTTCATCGGGCCGCTGCTCGGCTCGCTGGTCCGCCCCGTCGGGGGCAGGCTCGCCGACCGGTACGGCGGCGCCCGCATCACGCTGTGGAACTTCGCGGCGATGGCCCTCGCGACCGGCGTCGTGGTCTTCGCCTCGGTGATCGAGTCGCTGGGCGTCTTCCTCGTCGGCTTCGTGGCGCTGTTCCTGCTCACCGGGGTCGGCAACGGCTCCACGTACAAGATGATCCCGGGCATCTTCCGGGCGAAGGCGCTGGACCGGGGGATGACGGGCGAGGCAGCCGACGCCTACGGCCGCCGGCTGTCCGGGGCGTCGATGGGGCTCATAGGGGCCGTCGGGGCGCTCGGCGGGCTGGCCATCAACCTCGCCTTCCGGCAGTCCTTCCAGACGGCGGGCACCGGGACCTCGGCGTTCGTGGTGTTCCTCTTCTTCTACCTGGGGTGTTTCGGCCTCACCTGGGCGGTATACCTTCGAAGGGCGCACGCCGGCGGGCCCGTGGCGGCGGAGACCGAGCCCGGTCCCAGCTACGCGCGGGTGTGAGCGGGAGGGGCGCGCGCGACGCGGCGTCACCGATGTGACAGCCGACGTAACAAGCGGGAAATGCCGGAGCACTTGGCCTGTCACGCACCCTTGGCAGGCTCGGTCACTTCGGTCGGCGGTGAGGAGAAGTATGGACGGGGACGGTCGGCGCCACGGTCCGCTCGCGGGGTTCACCATCGGGGTCACCGCGGCCCGCCGCGCCGACGAGCTGGGCACGCTGCTCAAGCGGCGCGGCGGCTCCGTCATGCACGCCCCCGCCCTGCGGATCGTGCAGCTCGCCGACGACGCGGAACTGCTCTCCGCCACCAAGGAGCTGATCGCGCGGCCGCCCGACGTGGTCGTCGCGACGACGGCCATCGGCTTCCGGGGCTGGGTGGAGGCCGCCGACGGCTGGGGGTACGGCGAGGAACTCCTCGCCTGCCTGCGCGGCGTCGAACTCCTCGCGCGCGGGCCCAAGGTCAAGGGCTCCATCCGGGCCGCCGGGCTCACCGAGGAGTGGTCGCCCGCCTCCGAATCCATGGCCGAGGTGCTGGAACGGCTCCTCGGACAGGGCGTCGAGGGCCGCCGGATCGGACTGCAACTGCACGGCGAGCCCCTGCCGGGGTTCGTGGAGGCGCTGCGGGCCGGGGGCGCCGATGTCGTCGTCGTACCCGTCTACCGGTGGATGCCGCCGGAGGATCTCGCCCCCGTCGACCGGCTGATCGAGGCGACCGTCGCGCGCGCGGTGGACGCCGTCACCTTCACCAGCGCGCCCGCCGCCGCCTCGCTGCTCTCGCGCGCCGAGGCGCGCGGACAGCTGACGGAGCTGCTCGCCGCCCTGCACCACGACGTGCTCGCCGCCTGCGTCGGACCGGTGACCGCTCTGCCGCTCCAGGCGCGCGGCATCGACACCGTCCAGCCGGAACGCTTCCGGCTCGGGCCGCTGGTGCAGGTGCTCTGCGCGGAGCTGCCGGGACGGGTCCCGACGCTGCCGGTGGCCGGCCACCGCGTCGAGATCCGGGGCCATGCCGTGCTGGTCGACGGCGAGTTGCGGCCGGTGCCGCCTGCCGGCATGGCGCTGCTGCACGCGCTCACCCGGCGGCCCGGCTGGGTGGTCTCCCGGGCCGAGCTGCTGCGCGCGCTGCCGGGCGCCGGGCGCGACGAGCACGCCGTGGAAACGGCGATGGCCCGGCTCAGGACGGCGCTGGGCGCGCCCAAGCTGATCCACACCGTGGTCAAACGCGGCTACCGGCTGGCGCTGGACCCGTCGGCCGACTCCAAGTACGCGGACATCTGAGGGCGCGGCCTGCCCCGAACGCCCAGCGGAACACGGGGGCACGAGGCCATAAGGGCATGAGGGCATGACGGCGCGGGGCAAGGGAGCACGCGGGTACGGGAGTCTCGTGGGTACGGGAGTACGAGGGTACGAGGCCCGCTCACGCACCGGCGCGTGATCCCGTCCGTACGGTACGCGGCCCCCTCGGTACCGTACGGAGATGGCCAACGACTCCTCCATCCTCTTCCGGCCCGCCACCCTGGACGACGCCGAGGCGCTCACCGAGGCCCTCCTCCGCAACCGCGAACACCTGCGGCCCTGGGAGCCGGCCCGCCCCGCCGACTTCTTCACCGCGCGCGACCAGGCCAACCGGCTCGCCGATCCGTCCGTACAGCGCTGGCTCCTCACCGAGGGCCCGCGCGTCGTGGGCACGGCGACCCTCACCAACATCGCGCTCGGGTCGTTCCGCAGCGCCAACCTCGGCTACTGGATCGACAGCGACTACACCGGCCGCGGCCTGGCGACCCGCGCCGCCGAGGAGATCTGCCGCGTGGCCCGCGACGACTACGGGCTGCACCGGGTCGAGGCCGGCACCCTCCTCGTCAACACCGCCTCGCAACGGGTGCTGAGCAAATGCGGCTTCGAGCTGATCGGCACCGCGCCGAGCTATCTCCACATCGCCGGGCAGTGGCGCGACCACCGGCTCTACCAGCGCATCCTCCACGACGGCCCGCCCAACGCCGCCGCCTGACGTCCACGACATCCGTTTCCGGCCCCGGCGGCGGGGTTTCGGCCCCGGCTCCGGCGAGGCACCCTGGAACGGGAGGGCGGCGCGGCGCGGCCGGCCCCACCGGTCGATCCCGAGGCGGTGAACGGCACATGGCGGCGGGCAGGGCTGTGGGCAGGACGGCGGGTACGGTCCCCCACGAGTGGCGATTCGACTCGGGCCGGATCTGCCTTGACCTGGTGGCCACCGGTGAACCACCCTTCAGGGAATGCGGACGACTTGATTCCGTCGTACCGCTCGGACGGTGGCTGATTGCCGCCGGTCTGCTGCCGGAGCAGACGCCGCTCGCGGCGATCGACGCCGACTGGGTGCGGTCCTTCGCCGAACTCCGTTCACAGCTGGGTCAATTGGTGCGCGCGGAGATCGAAGGGCGGCCGTCGGAGGCCGCGTTGGAGTGCGTCAACGCCCTCGCCTCGGGCGCGCCGCCGGGCATCAGAGCCGTACGGGACGAGCGTGGTTCCCTCGTACGGGAGTTGAGCGCCGCGCCGCGGTGCGGGGCGCTGCTGGCGGCCGTGGCCAGGGATGCGGTGGAGCTGCTCACCGATCCGGCGGCGCGGTCCAGGCTGCGCCAGTGCGAGGGCGGCAGCTGCCGGCGGGTCTATCTGGACACCTCCAGAGGAGGGCGCCGCCGTTGGTGCTCCAGCGAGGTGTGCGGCAACCGCGAGCGCGTCGCCCGGCACCGGCGGCGGGCGGCCGTACGGCCCGCCTCGCCCGCCTGAAGGCGCCCGAAGCCCTCCCGGACCGTTCCCGAACCGCCATGAAACGGACTCCGGTCGAGTCTCCGTCAGGTTGGCGAACCGCGTCGAACCGCGTTCCACACCTCAATTTCGCAAGGTTCTTGCGCGATTTCAAGCCAACTCTGCGCGCTTCCTGCTCGGGTTCCCGACACGTTCTCCATGAGTCCTGCACGAATCCTCCGTGGGTCCCGGATCGACGCGAATCCGCACATGCCGCCGCTCGGCCGCCTTTAAAGATCTTGAAAGATTTTCTCCGGCCGTTGAGTACGGGCACCTCGGCTTCCGTAGTGATGAGGGAGAAGCAGCCAAGAAGGTCTCGACCGGGAGGTTTAGGTGCGCAAGGATGCGGCCGTGGCCGATGACCGCCCTCACCGGGCCCGACACCGGAGCGCGACACCGCGCACCAATACTCCCGCTCCCGATGAGGAGTTGATGCGAGCGCTGTACCGCGAACATGCCGGACCGCTGCTCGCCTACGTCATGCGTCTTGTCGCGGGCGACCGCCAGCGGGCCGAGGATGTCGTACAGGAAACGCTCATCCGTGCCTGGAAGAACGCCGGCCAGCTCAATAGGGCGACCGGCTCTGTCCGACCCTGGCTGGTGACGGTCGCTCGGCGCATCGTCATCGACGGACACCGCAGCCGGCAGGCCCGGCCGCAGGAAGTCGATCCGTCGCCGCTGGAGGTCATGCCCGCGGAGGACGAGATCGACAAGGCGTTGTGGCTGATGACGCTCTCGGATGCGCTGGAGGATTTGACCCCTGCCCACCGGGAAGTACTCGTGGAGACGTACTTCAAGGGGCGTACGGTCAATGAGGCTGCCGAGACCCTCGGCATACCCAGCGGGACCGTGCGTTCCCGAGTGTTCTACGCACTTCGTTCCATGAAGCTCGCATTGGAGGAGAGGGGGGTCTCGGCATGACCACGCACGAGCAGTACGGACTGGGCGACGAAAGTACTGTGCATGAAGCCGTCGGAGCGTATGTTCTCGGCATTCTGGAGGATGCCGAGGCGACGGCGTTCGAGGCGCATCTGGCCGGCTGCCGGATCTGCGCCGTCCATCTGGAGGAGTTCTCCGGCATGGAACCGATGCTCGCCATGCTCGCGGACACGCCCGATCCGCTCTCCGTACCGGGCCCGCTGCCGGGTTCGCTCGGCGCACCACCCGCCAAACCCGTCGTCGTACCGCTGGCACAGCTGCCGACGCCGTCCGTATCCGTACAGCCCAGCCCACAGCTGCTCGGCAGGCTGGTCGACGAGGTCGCGGTCAAGCGCGCCAAGCGCAAGCGCCGCGGGCTGTATCTCGTGGCCGCGGCGGCGGTGCTGATCATCGGCGGCCCGGTGGGAGCCGTCGTGGCCACCTCCGGCGACTCGTCGCCCGGCAGCAACCAGGCGGCGCCCAGCAACCCCGCCGACGACTTCAAGAAGATCGCGGGCAAGGTCGGCGCCACGGACCCCACCACCAAGGTCAGCGCCAGCGTCGCCACCGAGCCCAAGCTGTGGGGCACCCGCACCTCCCTGGAGCTGAAGAACGTCAAGGGCCCCCTCAAGTGCAGCCTGATCGTCGTCTCCAAGACCGGCGAGGAGGAGGTCGTCACGTCCTGGTCGGTGCCCGAATGGGGGTACGGAATCCCCGACAGCCCCAATGAGGCGGGCAAGAAGCCGCTCTACGTGGAGGGCGGTACGGCCATGGACAAGAAGGACATCGACCACTTCGAGGTCCGGACGTTCGAAGGCGACAAGTTGGTGGAGATCCCTGCCTGACATCCCCGCCCCCTTCGCGTACGGTTGACGGCTGCCCAACGCACGTCATGAAGGGGGCCTCGGTGGCCGCGCAGGATGCCGCTGTTCAATCAGCTGGACCCGCCGTCGATCCCGTACGCGACACGGGGCACGACTCCGTACGCGACCGTGAGATCGGTGTCGAACAGCACCATCTGGACCAGGTGTACCGCCGCCTCGAGGAGAAGATCCACGAGGCGGAGTTCCTCATGAACGACGCCGCCAAACGGGGACAGGTCGGCACCCCGGGAGCCCTCGCGGAGCGGGATGCGCAGGTCTTCCGGGCCGGCATCCATCTCAACCGGCTCAACAACGAGTTCGAGGACTTCCTCTTCGGCCGGATCGACCTGCTGCGGGGCAAGGACGGCAAGAAGGGCCCGGACGGCGCCTACACCTCGGTCGAACCGGCCGACGACGCCATCCGGGCCGACCGCACCGCCGAGATCGCCGAGACGCTGCACATCGGCCGGATCGGAGTCCTCGACTCCGACTACTCGCCGCTGGTCATCGACTGGCGCGCGCCCGCCGCCGCACCGTTCTACCGCTCCACCCCGGTGGACCCGGGACGCGTGGTGCGGCGCCGGGTCATCCGCTCCAAGGGCCGCCAGGTCCTCGGGGTCGAGGACGACCTGATGCGCCCCGAGCTGACCGCGTCGCTGGACGGCGGGCCGCTCGCCGTCATCGGCGACGGCGCCCTGATGGCCGCGCTCGGCCAGGCCCGCAGCCACACCATGCGGGACATCGTCTCCTCCATCCAGGCCGAACAGGACCTGGTGATCAGGGCCCCCGCCGCCTCTGTCACCGAGGTCGCCGGCGGCCCCGGCACGGGCAAGACGGCGGTCGCGCTGCACCGCGCCGCCTATCTCCTCTACCAGGACCGGCGGCGGTACGCGGGCGGCATCCTGATCGTCTCCCCGACGCCGCTGCTCGTCGCGTACACCGAGGGCGTGCTGCCCTCGCTGGGCGAGGAGGGGCAGGTGGCGATCCGCGCGGTCGGGTCGCTGGTGGACGGCGCCGAGGCCACCGCGTACGACGAGCCCGCGGTGGCCCGCGTCAAGGGCTCGGCGCGGATGGTCAAGGTGCTGCGCCACGCGGCGCGAGGCGCCCTGGAAGGGGCCACCGGCGCCACCGCCGGCCGCCGGAGCCGGGGCCGGGGCGGACAGCGCGGCTTCGGCTCCGGCGGCGGACCGGGCGGCGCTGGGCAGCTCGCCTTCGGCGAGACCGAGGCCGAGAACGAGACCGGGAGCAAGGCCGAGAACGCGGGCGGCGGTACGGGTGCCGGCGGCACCGCGGCCGTACGGACCGACCGGCTCCGGGTCGTCGCCTTCGGCCGCAGGCTGGAGCTGGAGGCCGAGGAGCTGGACCGTATCCGGCAGTCCGTGCTCAGCGGTACCGCCCCGGTCAACCTGCTCAGACCCCGGGCGAGACGGCTGCTGCTCGATGCCCTGTGGGCGAAGTCCGGCGCCGCGTCACGGGCCGGGGAGTACCTCTCCAAGGGAGACGCGGAGCTGGCCGCCGAGCTGCGCGGCGGCTTCGACGACGACATCACGTCCGAGGACGCCTTCATCGAGTTCCTGGACGCCTGGTGGCCCGAGCTGACCCCGCGCGGGGTGCTCGCCGCGATGGCCGACGAACGGCGGCTGGGCCGCTGGTCGCGCCGGGTGCTCAACCAGGGCGAGAGCCGGCGGCTGGCCCGCTCGCTGCGGCGGCTGGGCCCGGACGGCAAGGGTGCGCTGTCCGTGCACGACGTGGCGCTCCTGGACGAGCTGGAGACGCTCCTGGGCGCGCCGCCGCGCCCGCGCAAGCGGCGCGACCTCGACCCGCTGGACCAGCTCACCGGTCTGGAGGAGCTGATGCCGCAGCGCGAGGAGTCGCAGCGCGAGCGGGCCGAGCGGCTGGCGGCGGAGCGTACGGAGTACGCGCACGTCATCGTGGACGAGGCGCAGG
This sequence comes from Streptomyces sp. NBC_01429, assembly GCF_036231945.1. NCBI lineage: Bacteria > Bacillati > Actinomycetota > Actinomycetes > Kitasatosporales > Streptomycetaceae > Streptomyces > Streptomyces sp. NBC_01429. The sequence continues at coordinate 5,073,102 of NZ_CP109599.1, forward strand.
ACCTGACCCCGATGCAGTGGCGGATGGTCGGCCGCCGCGGCCGGCAGGCCACCTGGACGGTGGTCGGCGACGCCGCGCAGTCCTCGTGGTCCGACCCGGACGAGGCGGCCGAGGCCCGTGACGAGGCGCTGGGTGCCCGCCCGCGCCGCCGCTTCACCCTGACGGTGAACTACCGCAACCCGGCCGAGATCGCCGAGCTGGCGGCGAAGGTGCTGGCGCTGGCCATGCCCGGCATGGACTCCCCGCGAGCGGTGCGCTCCACCGGCGTACGTCCGCGCTTCAGCGTCGTACGCGACGGTGACCTGGCCGAGACCGTACGGGAGGAGGCGCGGCGGCTGCTGGAGCGCGTGGACGGCACCGTGGGCGTCGTCGTCGCCATGCACCGGCGCGAACAGGCGGCGCGCTGGCTGGCCGGGCTCGGCGAACGGGTGGTCGCGCTGGGCAGCCTTGAGGCCAAGGGTCTGGAGTACGACGCGACGGTCGTGGTCTCCCCGGCGGACATCGCTGACGAGTCCCCGGCGGGCCTGCGGGTGCTGTACGTGGCGCTCACCAGGGCGACGCAGCAGCTCACGGTGGTCTCGGCGGCCCGGGACGAGCCGGACGCGGACGGGGTCCCGGATCTGCTCCGGGACTGAGGAGGGGGCCGCGACGGGCCCCTGGCGGCCCGGCGGGCGTCCGCCCGAGCGACCTTGCCCGGACAGGTGTTCGGGACGGGCGCGATTGACTCCGGGTCAACTCGCGTGGAGGGAATCACTTACCGGGGTGGTTTGTTAGCCTGGGGGTGGCACCGACTCGATCCAAGCCCCCGGGCCCAACCTTCGTCGCTTCGAGCGACCACTTGCCGCGAGGCGAGCATGGCGGGTCGGTGCCACCTTCACGTCAGCGTCACCGACGCACCGAGCAGGCCCCCGCCCATGTGGCGGGGGCCTGTTTCCGTCTCGCATCATGGACGCGACGGGTTCCGTAGATAAAGGTCTTTACCTGTTACCCGTCGGTAGGTGCGACCATCTGAAGGTCTCTCCGGTCTTCTGGGCCGGACGGGGCGGCAATGAGGCTAGGGAAAGAAGAGGAACACGGTCATGGCAACGGCGCCCAGCGTCTCGTACTCGATGACGGTCCGGCTGGAGGTGCCCGCGAGCGGTACCGCGGTCTCCCAGCTGACCACGGCCGTGGAATCCTCCGGCGGCTCGGTGACCGGTCTGGACGTGACCGCCTCCGGCCACGAGAAGCTGCGGATCGATGTCACCATCGCCGCCAGCTCCACGGGGCACGCGGACGAGATCGTGGAACAACTGCGGGGGATCGAGGGCGTGACCCTCGGCAAGGTCTCCGACCGTACGTTCCTGATGCACCTCGGCGGCAAGATCGAGATGCAGTCCAAGCACCCCATCCGCAACCGTGACGATCTCTCCATGATCTACACGCCCGGTGTGGCGCGGGTCTGCATGGCGATCGCGGAGAACCCCGAGGACGCCCGCAGGCTGACCATCAAGCGCAACTCGGTGGCGGTCGTCACCGACGGCTCCGCGGTGCTCGGCCTGGGCAACATCGGCCCCAAGGCCGCGCTGCCCGTGATGGAGGGCAAGGCGGCCCTCTTCAAGCGGTTCGCCGGCATCGACGCCTGGCCGCTCTGCCTGGACACGCAGAACTCCGACGAGATCGTCGCGATCGTCAAGGCCATCGCGCCCGGCTTCGCGGGGATCAACCTGGAGGACATCTCCGCGCCGCGCTGCTTCGAGATCGAGGCCCGGCTGCGTGAGGCGCTGGACATCCCGGTCTTCCACGACGACCAGCACGGTACCGCGATCGTCGTCCTCGCCGCGCTGACCAACGCGCTGCGCGTGGTCGGCAAGGGCATCGGGGACGTACGGGTGGTCATGTCGGGCGCGGGCGCGGCCGGTACGGCGATCCTCAAGCTCCTGATCGCGGCGGGCGTCAAGCACGCGGTGGTCGCCGACATCCACGGCGTGGTGCACGCGGACCGCGAGGACCTGGTGGACGCCGCGCCGGACTCGCCGCTGCGCTGGATCGCCGACAACACCAACCCCGAGGGCGTCACGGGCACGCTCAAGGAGGCCGTGCGCGGCGCCGACGTGTTCATCGGCGTCTCGGCCCCCAACGTACTGGACGGCGACGACGTGGCGGCCATGGCGGAGGGCGCCATCGTGTTCGCGCTCGCCAACCCCGACCCCGAGGTCGACCCGACGATCGCGCGCGAGACGGCCGCCGTGGTGGCCACGGGCCGCTCCGACTTCCCCAACCAGATCAACAACGTGCTGGTCTTCCCCGGTGTCTTCCGCGGCCTGCTGGACGCCCAGTCCCGTACGGTCAACACGGAGATGATGCTGGCCGCCGCCTCCGCCCTCGCTGACGTGGTCGGCGAGGACGAGCTGAACGCGAACTACATCGTGCCCTCGGTCTTCAACGACAAGGTCGCCGGCGCGGTGGCGGGGGCGGTCAACGAGGCCGCCAGGGCGGACGGCGAAGCGCTCGCCTGACGGCCGGCGTGCCGCACCGGCCGGCCGGTGCGTCCCGTCCACCCGGATGGGCGCACCGCGGCGGTGAAGTGCGTGATCACGGTCACGCTACCCAGGACTGCGGTACATCTCACGTCCGCCCGGTGCTCGGCGCGTCGCGATTCGCCGGGCCCCGCGGGCCCCTCTAGGCTCTGTCTGACAAAGAGCGCCGTCCGCCCCCTCGGGCGGGGCCCCTAGGCTCCAAGGAGTCTCCACAGAGTCGACGGAACGTCACGACGACGAGGCAGAGGTGCTTTTCGTCTGACTCCGGAGGGTGCCGGATTGGCTTTCCCGCCGCTGGTGGGGGCAGGATGCGTATTCGGGCGCGAGGGTCTGTCAGCAGACCCGGGTCCGGGGACTGTCCGAGGGCCCTGGCAGCATCGGCTTCGATCTCACGCCTTACAGGCAAGAAGAACACGGGAGTAACAACATGAACCGCAGTGAGCTGGTGGCCGCCCTGGCCGACCGCGCCGAGGTGACCCGCAAGGACGCCGACGCTGTGCTGGCCGCTCTCGCCGAGACGGTCGGTGAGGTCGTCGCCAAGGGCGATGAGAAGGTCACCATCCCCGGCTTCCTGACCTTCGAGCGCACCCACCGTGCCGCTCGCACCGCTCGTAACCCGCAGACCGGCGACCCGATCCAGATCCCGGCCGGCTACAGCGTGAAGGTCTCCGCGGGCTCCAAGCTCAAGGAAGCCGCCAAGGGCAAGTAACAACCCATGGCCGAACAGAGCCGGTAAACGGCGCTGGGCCACGCACAGGGGCGGCCGTCCGATCCGGACGGCCGCCCCTGCTGTGTGAGGCCGTCAGAAGGCCGCTCAGCAGCGCGGACGCCGGTGGCCCCGCTCCTCGTGAGGAGCGGGGCCACCGGCGTTGCTACGGCGAACAGGCGAACAGGTGAACGCGAACGGGCGGTCGGGCCGTCGGCCCCCCGGTCAGACGACCGAGCCGCCGGGCAGTTCCACCTTGGCGCCCAGCTCCACCAGCTTGTCGAGGAAGTTCTCGTAACCGCGGTTGATCAGATCGATGCCGTGCACCCGCGAGGTGCCCTGGGCGGCCAGCGCCGCGATCAGGTACGAGAAGCCGCCGCGCAGGTCGGGGATGACCAGATCCGCGCCCTGGAGCTTGGTGGGGCCCGACACCACGGCGGAGTGCAGGAAGTTGCGCTGCCCGAAGCGGCAGTCGGACCCGCCCAGGCACTCCCGGTAGAGCTGGATGTGCGCGCCCATCTGGTTGAGCGCCGAGGTGAAGCCGAGCCGCGACTCGTACACCGTCTCGTGGACGATGGACAGTCCCGACGCCTGCGTCAGGGCCACCACCAGCGGTTGCTGCCAGTCGGTCTGAAAACCGGGGTGGACGTCGGTCTCCAGCGCGATCGCGTTGAGCGAGCCGCCCGGGTGCCAGAAGCGGATGCCCTCGTCGTCGATCTCGAAGGCGCCGCCCACCTTGCGGTAGGTGTTCAGGAACGTCATCATCGACCGCTGCTGCGCGCCCCGGACATAGATGTTGCCCTCGGTGGCCAGCGCCGCCGAAGCCCACGAGGCGGCCTCCAGACGGTCCGGCAGCGCCCGGTGGGTATAGCCCTCCAGCCGGTCGACCCCGGTGATCCGGATCGTCCGGTCGGTGTCCATCGAGATCATCGCGCCCATCTTCTGGAGCACGCAGATCAGATCCTCGATCTCCGGCTCCACGGCGGCGTTCGACAGCTCGGTGACGCCCTCGGCCAGCACGGCCGTCAGCAGCACCTGCTCGGTCGAGCCCACCGACGGGTACGGCAGCCGGATCTTGGTGCCGCGCAGCCGCTGCGGGGCCTCCAGGTACTGGCCGTCCGCCCGCTTCTCGATCGTCGCGCCGAACTGGCGCAGCACGTCGAAGTGGAAGTCGATCGGCCTGCCGCCGATGTCGCAGCCGCCCAGACCGGGGATGAACGCGTGGCCGAGCCGGTGCAGCAGCGGTCCGCAGAAGAGGATCGGGATGCGCGACGAGCCGGCGTGGGCGTCGATGTCGGCGACGTTGGCGCTCTCGACATGGGTCGGGTCGAGGATCAGCTCGCCCGGTTCGTCACCGGGGCGCACGGTCACGCCGTGCAGCTGGAGCAGTCCCCGTACGACGCGGACGTCCCGGATGTCGGGAACGTTGCGCAGTCGGCTGGGGCCGCTGCCGAGCAGCGCCGCGACCATGGCCTTCGGAACCAGGTTCTTCGCGCCTCGGACGCGGATCTCGCCCTCCAGCGGGGTTCCACCGTGGACAAGCATTACATCGTCTGTGGCGGTCATGAATCTCGCGTTCCGGAGTGGGCGGGCAGGGGGTCAAGGAAAAGGGTAAGGGGCGAGTGCCCCTGTCCCGTAAGGCCCGGGGCGGGTGGGACACGTAATGGACATGTAACGGTAGAGCGGCGCCACGCAATGTGGGGGCACCCTCGCGGAGGGTCACCGGACGAGTTTCGCTCGGTCGTGCGCTCCCTTCACCACCCCGCGCTCTGAGCTGGGTTCACGCCCACTCCTTCGGGCGTGCCCCACGGAGGCCGAAGATGCGGGATCATGTGTCGCATGACCGAGGTGTCCTCGCTCACAGGGCGGTTGCTTGTCGCGACACCCGCCCTGGCGGATCCGAATTTCGACCGCGCGGTGGTCCTCCTGCTCGATCACGACAAGGAGGGTTCCCTCGGCGTGGTCCTCAACAGGCCCACCCCGGTGGGTGTCGGGGACATCCTGGAGCCCTGGGGAGAGCTGGCGGGGGAGCCGGGAGTGGTCTTCCAGGGCGGCCCCGTCTCGCTGGACTCGGCGCTCGCCCTCGGCGTCATCCCCGGCTCCGAGGGGCCGTTGGGCTGGCGCCGGGTGTACGGGGCGATCGGGCTCGTCGACCTGGACGCCCCGCCCGAACTGCTGGCGCGGGCGCTCGGCTCGCTGCGGGTCTTCGCCGGATACGCGGGGTGGGGTCCCGGCCAGCTGGAGAACGAACTGCGCGAAGGCGCCTGGTATGTCGTGGACTCGGAGCCGGGCGACGTGTCGTCGCCGCGGCCCGAGGGGCTGTGGCGGGCGGTGCTGCGCAGGCAGCGGGGTGAGCTGGCCATGGTCGCGACATATCCGGACGATCCCTCCCTGAACTGAGGGATTGGCCTGATTGTGCCGCCCGCGCCCCGGCGTGTCGGCGCGATGCGTGAGCACTCGGCTCCGGAGTGCATGGACCCGGGCCGCCATGAACGGTCCGGCGTGGGTACCCTTGGCTTTCATGAGCACTCTTGAGCCCGATCGCGGGGCAGGCACGGGCACCCTCGTGGAGCCGACACCACAGGTGTCGCGTGGCGACGGCGACCACGAGCGCTTCGCCCACTATGTCCAGAAGGACAAGATCATGGCGAGTGCCCTGGAGGGCACTCCCGTGGTGGCACTGTGCGGGAAGGTCTGGGTGCCGGGGCGCGACCCCAAGAAGTATCCGGTCTGTCCCATGTGCAAGGAGATCTACGAGTCCATGGGTCCCGGTGGGGACAAGGACAAGGGCAAGGGCGGCAAGGACGGCGGCAAGAAGTAGCCGGCCGCACCTCCGTCACGGGACGGCCCCCGGAACGCGCGAGCGCGGCGCGTTCCGGGGGCCGTTCGCGTTTGCTGGTCACGAATTGGTCGAGACCACTTGTGGGCGTGTTCCGGCCGTGCGTAATCTCCTGCCAGTTGTGCAGCACGAAACGCTCGTTGCGTACGTTGCAACGCCGACTCGTAGGGATCCCCGATGAAGTTCTCTGCCCGCCTGGCCGCCCCCCTCGCGGCACTCGTGCTCGCCGGCCTCACCGCCACCGGCTGCGCCCCGGGGACCTCCGACACCGGCGCGACCAAGGACGAGAAGAGCGGCACCCTGCGTGTGTGGCTCTTCCAGGAGGTCGGCAACAAGCCCAAGGAACGCGTGGTCGACGCCGCCGTGGCCGCCTTCCGGGAGAAGCACGCGGGCGCGAAGGTCGAGATCGAGTACATACCCGTCGAGACCCGCGCCCAGCGCGTCAAGGCCGCCTTCAACGACCCCAAGAGCGCGCCGGACCTCATCGAGTACGGCAACACCGACACCGCCGGATACGTGAAGGACGGCGGACTCGCCGACGTCACGGCGGAGTTCGACGCCTGGGACGAGGCCAAGGACACCGATCCGACGGCCAAGGAGTCCGTGACGGTGGGCGGCGGGATCTACGGCGCGCCGCTGTTCGTCGGCGTACGCGCGCTCTACTACCGCACCGACGTCCTCAAGGAACTCGGACTGTCCGTCCCCACCTCGCAGGCCGCGCTGATCTCCACGGCCAAGAAGATCCACCGGGCGAAGCCGGGGCTGTACGGGCTCGCGGTGGGCGGCGCCTACACCTACGGCGCGATGCCCTTCCTCTGGGCCAACGGCGGCGAACTCGCCGAGAAGAGCGGCGGCACGTTCAAGGCCGCCGTCAACAGCCCGGCCGCCCGCAAGGGCATCGAGGCGTACACCTCGCTCTTCGGCGACGACAACTGTCCGGCCGCCAAATGCGCCTCCATGGGAGGCAACGCGACCGTCACGGCCTTCGCGTCCGGCAAGGCCGCCATGGCCATCGGAGGCGATTTCAGCCACGCCGCGGTCGAGGCGGGCGCGGTGAAGGGCAAGTACGCCGTCGTCCCGCTGCCCGGCGTCGAGGCGGGCTCCATCGCCCCCGCCTTCGCGGGCGGCAACAACATCGGCGTACTCAAGAGCAGTTCGCACCGCACCCTCGCGGTGGAGCTGATGAAGTCCCTCACCGGCAAGAAGACCCAGGCCGAACTCTTCGACGCCATGGGATTCCTGCCCACGTACACCGACGTGCTCGCGGCCTCGGCCAAGAAGCAGCCGTTCGTCGAGCCCTTCGTGAAGACCCTCGGCGCGGGCGCCAAGTTCGTCCCCGCGTCGGCCGGCTGGGCGCAGATCGACTCCTCGCTGGTGCTGCCGACGATGTTCCAGGAGGTGGTCAGCGGCCGTAAGAGCGTCGCCGCCGCCTCGGACGACGCCGCCGGGAAGATGGACGCGGCCTTCTCCTCGGCCGGCTGACCGCCATGGCGAACGACACGGTGGCGGACGGCGCCCTCCGTACGCGCACGCCCGTGCGCACGCCCGCGCGCGGGCACCGGCCCCGGCGCGCTGGAGCGGGCGGCTGGACGCCCTGGCTCTACCTCGCGCCCGCCCTCGTCGTCCTCGGCGGGCTGCTCGTCTACCCGATCTACCAACTGGGCCTGATCTCCTTCCTGGAGTACACCCAGGCCCAGGTCAGCGGCGGGCAGCCCACCACCTTCAAGGGCTTCGGCAACTACGCCACCCTCTTCCGGGACGGCGAGTTCTGGCAGGTGCTGCTCGCGACCGTGCTGTTCGCCGCCGCGTGCGTCGTCACCACCCTCGCGACCGGCTGCGCCCTCGCCGTCCTGCTGACCCGGGTACGGGCGCTGCCGCGCCTCGCGCTGATGCTCGCCGCGCTCGGCGCCTGGGCCACCCCGGCGATCACCGGCTCCACGGTCTGGGTCTTCCTCTTCGACCCCGACCACGGCCCCGTCAACCGGCTGCTGGGTCTCGGCGACTTCTCCTGGACGTACGGCCGCTACAGCGCCTTCACGCTGGTCCTGCTCGAAGTGGTCTGGTGCTCGTTCCCGTTCGTGATGGTGACCGTGTACGCGGGCATCAGGGCGATCCCCTCCGAGGTGCTGGAGGCCGCCTCGCTCGACGGCGCCTCGCAGTGGCGGACCTGGCGCTCGGTCACCGCGCCGATGCTGCGGCCGATCCTGGCCGTCGTCACCATTCAGTCGGTCATCTGGGACTTCAAGGTCTTCACCCAGATCTATGTGATGACCAACGGAGGCGGAATCGCCGGACAGAATCTCGTGCTGAATGTCTACGCCTACCAGAAGGCGTTCGCGTCCTCGCAGTACAGCCTCGGCTCGGCGATCGGCGTGGTCATGCTGCTGATTCTGCTGGCGGTCACGCTCGTATACCTCCGTATCGTCCGACGCCGGGGAGAAGAACTGTGAATCCGCCCGCACCGGGCCTGGGCATCCGCCGTCCCTGGCGGCTGCTGGCCGAGGCGTCCGCCCTCGTCATCGCGGTGATCGTGGCCTTCCCGCTGTACTGGATGGTGCTGTCCGCGGTGAAACCGCAGGGCGAGATCCAGTCCACCTCGCCACGGCCCTGGACGCTCTCGCCGTCCCTGGACTCGTTCCGCCGCGTCTTCGAACAGCAGGAATTCGGGCGCTACTTCCTCAACAGCCTGCTGGTCGCCGGTACGGTCGTGATCGCGTCCGCGCTCATCGCCTTTCTCGCGGCGACCGCGGTGACCCGCTTCCGTTTCCGGTTCAGGACCACCCTGCTGATCATGTTCCTGGTCGCGCAGATGGTGCCGGTCGAGGCGCTGACGATTCCGCTGTTCTTCCTGATGCGGGACGCCGGGCTGCTCAATACGCTCGGCTCGCTGATCCTGCCGCATCTGGCCTTCTCGCTGCCCTTCGCCGTGTGGATGCTGCGGGGATTCGTCAAGGCGGTCCCCGAGGCGCTGGAGGAGGCCGCGTACATCGACGGCGCGAGCCGCACCCGCTTCCTGTGGCAGATCCTCTTTCCGCTGGTCTTCCCGGGGCTGGTCGCGACGAGCGTCTTCTCGTTCATCTCGACCTGGAACGACTTCCTCTTCGCCAAGTCCTTCATCATCAGCGACACCTCCCAGTCGACCCTGCCCATGGCGCTGCTGGTCTTCTTCAAGCCGGACGAGAACGACTGGGGCGGCATCATGGCCGCCTCGACCGTGATGACCGTGCCGGTGCTGGTCTTCTTCGTACTCGTACAGCGACGCCTGGTCTCCGGACTCGGCGGCGCCGTAAAGGACTAGAACAGTGCTCTCGCGGCACTCGAACTCGCCCCAAGGAAGGACGACATGGACCTGATTCCCGAGCCCCTGCGCAGCTGGCCGGCACCGCGCGGCGGTGGCGGCGGAGCGGCGTTTCCCCTCGACGGCGAGACCACCGTCGAGGCGGGCGCCGGTACGGAGGGGGTCGCGCGCTGGCTGCGTGCGTACGTGGGCGCGGCGACCGGGCTGCCGTTTCCGGACGCGGCGGTCTCCGAGGCCGCCGACAACCGGATCGTCCTGGAGATCGACCCGGCCGCCGGGCGCGAACTGGGGCCCGAGGGCTACCGGATCACCGTGGACGACGCCGAGGTCCGGATCGCGGGCGGCGGCGCCGCCGGCGTCTTCTGGGGCGCGCAGACGCTGCGTCAGCTGCTCGGCCCCGACGCGTACCGCGCGGCGCCCGTCGGCGCCGGGCGGGAGTGGTCCGTACCGGCCGGGGTCATCGAGGACGCGCCCCGGTTCGCCTGGCGGGGGCTGATGCTCGACGTGTGCCGGCACTTCACGCCCAAGGACGGCGTCCTGCGCCATCTGGACCTGCTGGCCGCCCACAAGCTGAACGTCTTCCACTTCCATCTCACCGATGACCAGGGCTGGCGGATCGAGATCGAGAGCCACCCGAAGCTGACCGAAACCGGTGCGTGGCGTGCCCGTACGCGCTGGGGTCACCGTGCCTCGGAGCTGTGGGAGGAGAAACCGCACGGCGGTTACTACACCAAGGACGACCTCCGCGAGATCGTCGCGTACGCCGCCGAGCGGCACATCACCATCGTCCCCGAGATCGAGATCCCGGGGCACTCGCAGGCCGCCATCGCCGCGTATCCGGAACTCGGGAACACCGACGCGGTCGACACGGCCGCCCTGACCGTCTGGGACAGCTGGGGCGTCAGCCCCCACGTACTCGCCCCCACCGAGGGCGTCCTGCGCTTCTACGAGGACGTGTTCGAGGAACTCCTCGACGTCTTTCCCGCCGCGACGTCGCCGTTCATCCACGTCGGCGGCGACGAGTGCCCCAAGGACCAGTGGCGGGCGTCCCCGGCCGCCCAGGCGCGGATCAAGGAGCTGGGGCTGGCCGACGAGGACGCGCTCCAGGGGTGGTTCATCCGCCACTTCGACCAGTGGCTCGCCGCGCGCGGCCGGCGCCTCATCGGCTGGGACGAGATCCTGGAGGGCGGAACCCTGGAGGGCGGCGCCGCGGGAGGCGGTCTGTCCCCGGGGGCCGCCGTGTCGTCCTGGCGCGGGTACGCGGGCGGCATCGCCGCCGCCAGGGCGGGCCACGACGTCGTCATGTGCCCCGAGCAGCAGGTGTACCTGGACCACCGTCAGGCACCGGGCGACGACGAACCGATGCCCATCGGCTACGTGCGCACCCTGGAGGACGTCTACCGTTTCGAGCCCGTTCCCCCGCAGCTCACCGCGGAGGAGGCGGTCCATGTGCTCGGTACCCAGGTCAACGTCTGGACCGAGGTGATGCAGGACCGTTCCCGCGTCGACTACCAGGTCTTCCCCCGGCTCGCGGCCTTCGCCGAGGTCGCCTGGTCGGCCCTCCCGGCCCCCGGTGAGCGTGATTTCGCCGACTTCGAACAGCGGATGGCCGAGCACTACCGGCGGCTGGACGCCCTGGGGGTCGAATACCGGCCGCCCGGCGGCCCGTTGCCCTGGCAGCGACGGCCCGGAGTTCTGGGGCGCCCCCTGGACGGGCCGCCGCCCGTCATGTGACCCGAGGTGCCCCGAGCCTGTGCCCCGACGTGATCCGGTGTGACCCGACCGTGTGAACTCGCCCGGTGCGTGCGGACAAGTCACCCAAGAGCCGCAGAAGGGCGGCATTTCACATGTGACGCCGAAGAGGCGCGAATGCGGACCTTCCCCCTGGCCGGGGACGGATGCGTCCTTCGTGGACCCTCGCGTCGGCAGGTCCGGAAGATGTGCCAGAGTTGCCACGTCCCGACTGTGAGCACGTACGGTACGGCAACACAGGCGGGAGACCGGGACACCGGAAAGGGGCAGCTGGGTTGACCACGCACGCACCGCAAACGGCGCAGTTCGTGACGTTGCCGGCCTCGCTCGACGAGGCCGTGGCGGCGCTCACCGCGATGCCCGCCGCCGTGCCCGTCGCGGGGGGAACCGATCTGATGGCGGCGGTCAACAAAGGCCAGCTGCGGCCCGCGGGACTCGTCGGCCTCGGCCGGATCAGCGAACTGCGCGGCTGGCACTACCAGGACGGCCACGCGCTGCTCGGCGCCGGTCTGACCCACGCGCGCATGGGCAGGCCCGACTTCGCGGCCCTGATCCCCGCGCTCGCCGCGTCGGCGCGCGCCGCGGGCCCGCCGCAGATCCGTAACGCGGGCACGCTCGGCGGCAATATCGCCAGCGCCGCCCCGACCGGCGACGCCCTGCCCGTACTCGCCGCGCTCGAAGCCGACCTCGTGGTCGCGGGTCCCGACGGCGCCCGACGTGAAATTCCTGTTTCGTATCTGCTGGCCGGCCGGGAGATGCTCGGGCCCGCCGAGCTGATCGGTTTCGTCCGCGTGCCGTTGCTGCACGCGCCACAGGTCTTCCTCAAGGCGACCGGGCGCACCGGTCCCGGCCGGGCCACCGCGTCCGTCGCCGTCGTGCTCGACCCGGCGCGGCGCGGCGTGCGCTGCGCGGTCGGCGCGATCGCGCCGATGCCGCTGCGCCCGCTGGAGGCGGAGCGCTGGATCGCCTCGCTGATCGACTGGGACGGCGCGCGGGGGCTCGCGCAGGAGGCGCTCGCCGCCTTCGGCGAGTACGTCGCGGCCGCCTGCATCCCGGATCAGGCGCCACCGGCCGACGGGGGAGAGGCGCCACCGCCGTCTGCCGCCATACTGCATCTGCGGCGTACGGTCGCCGCGCTGGCCCGACGGGCACTGGGGAGGGCGTTGTCGTGACCACCAATGAGAACCCCGGTTCCGGCCCCGGTTCCGGCTCAGGGTCCCCCGGCGGACCGGGCGGCTGGCAGCCGGTCCCGCAGGGCGGTGAGTACGACGGCGAGTCGACCGCGTTCGTACATCTGCCCCCGGAGGACGCCCTGGACGCGCCGCTGGCCGCGCCGGGGCACGGTTACGTACCGCCGAGCATCGACCCGCTGACGCACGGCGACCCGGCCGCGGGCGACCTGTCGGCGCCGGGCGGCTGGGCCGCGCAGCCGGTCGCCGGGGCGGACGGCACGCAGTGGCCCGAGCCGCAGCAGAGCGGCGTGGGGCACGACGGATCCGGCTACGGACAGGGCGGGTACGGGCACGGGGGCTACGGCCCCGGCGGCTACGCGCCGCAGGGCACGAGCCACTGGAACTTCAGCGAGGTCGTGCCGGACTCCGGTCCCGGGGCCGGCGACGGCGGGAGCGGCGGCGAGAGCACCGGCGCCCCCGAGCCGACCGGCCAGTGGACGATCCCGGTCGCCCAGGGTGATCTTCCCGACGAGTCGGGCGAGTTCAGCACCTCGATGCTGACGTCCTCGTGGGAGGGCGGGCCGCCGGCCGCGACGCTGCCGGGCGGCGCCACGGCCCCCTGGGCCACGGAGGAGACCGCACCGGAAGCCCTGGGCGGGACCGCCGGACCGGACGACACCGAGGCCGGGGCCGGGGCTGAGGCCCTTGAGCCCGCCGCCGTCCACGAGTCCACGGCCGTCGTGCACGAACCGGCCGAGGTCCACGAGACCGCCGCCGTGCACGAGCTGGCCGTCCACGACGAGGCCGCGCCGGAGGACCTGGCCGGGCTCGTGCCCGAGCCGGGCCCGGCCCCCGAACCCGAGCCCGTCGCCGAGCCCGCGCCCCTCACCAGCAGCAACGACAGCGCCGAACACCCGGCCGGCTCCTACGTCCTGCGCGTCAACGGCGCCGACCGGCCCGTCACCGACGCCTGGATCGGCGAGTCGCTCCTGTACGTGCTGCGCGAACGCCTCGGCCTCGCGGGCGCCAAGGACGGCTGCTCGCAGGGCGAGTGCGGCGCGTGCAACGTCCAGGTCGACGGCCGGCTGGTCGCCTCCTGCCTCGTCCCCGCCGCCACGGCGGCCGGTTCCGAGGTCCGTACGGTCGAGGGGCTGGCCGCCGACGGCGAACCCTCCGACGTCCAGCGGGCGCTGGCCAAGTGCGGGGCGGTGCAGTGCGGCTTCTGCGTCCCCGGCATGGCCATGACCGTCCACGACCTGCTGGAGGGCAACCACGCCCCCAGCGAACTGGAGACCCGCCAGGCGCTCTGCGGCAACCTCTGCCGCTGCTCCGGCTACCGGGGCGTGCTCGACGCGGTCGACGAGGTCGTCGCCGAGCGCAGGGCGAGCGCGGAGGCCGCCGCGGCTGCCTCCGAGGAGGCCCGCGTACCGCACCAGGCGCCGCCGGGCGGCGGCGGCACGCACCCCCGGCACCCCGCCGGGCACCAGCAGCACTCCCCGAACCCGCAGCACTCCCCGAACCAGCAGCACAACCCGCACTCGCCCGACGGAGGCATGGCGTGAGCAACGACGCGGCCACCGGGGCCCCGACGCTCGACGGCCCGCAGCAGGAGCCGCCCGCGCACGGCCTCGGTGCGTCCCTCCCCCCGGCCGACGCGCGCGCGAAGACCGAGGGCACCTTCCCGTACGCCGCCGACCTGTGGGCCGAGGGACTGCTGTGGGCCGCGATCCTGCGCGCCCCGCACCCGCACGCCCGCATCGTCTCCATCGACACGGCCGCCGCCGCCGAAATGCCCGGCGTACGGGCCGTCGTCACCCACGAGGACGTCCCCGGCGACTCGGCGTACGGCAGGCGCGTCGCCGACCGGCCCGTCTTCGCCGCCGACGTCGTGCGCCACCACGGCGAGGCCATCGCCGCCGTCGCCGCCGACCACCCCGACACGGCCCGGCTCGCCGCCGCCGCCATCGCCGTCGAGTACGAGGTGCTCGACCCGGTCACCGACCCCGAGAAGGCGTTCGCCGCCGAGCCGCTGCACCCCGACGGCAACCTGATCCGGCACATCCCGCTGCGCTACGGCGACCCCGGGATCACCGGCGAGGTCGTCGTCGAGGGGCTCTACCGCATCGGCCGCCAGGACCCGGCGCCCATCGGCGCCGAGGCGGGCCTCGCCGTGCCGAGACCGGACGGCGGCGTCGAGATCTACACCGCGTCCACCGACCCGCACACCGACCGCGATCTGGCCGCCGCCTGCTTCGGGCTCGACCCCGAGCGCGTGAAGGTCGTCGTCACCGGCGTCCCCGGCGCCACCGGCGACCGCGAGGACCCCGGCTTCCAGATCCCGCTGGGCCTGCTCGCCCTGCGCACCGGCTGCCCGGTCAAACTCGCCGCCACCCGCGAGGAGTCCTTCCTCGGCCACGCCCACCGCCACCCCACCCTGCTGCGCTACCGCCACCACGCGGACGCCGAGGGCCGCCTCGTCAAGGTCGAGGCGCAGATCCTGCTGGACGCGGGCGCGTACGCCGACGACTCCTCCGAGTCCCTCGCGGCGGCCGTCGCCTTCGCCTGCGGCCCGTACGTCGTCCCGCACGCCTTCATCGAGGGCTGGGCCGTCCGCACCAACAACCCGCCCTCCGGCCATGTGCGCGGCGAGGGCGCGATGCAGGTGTGCGCCGCGTACGAGGGCCAGATGGACAAGCTCGCCGCCAAGCTCGGTCTGGAACCGGCCGAGCTGCGACTGCGCAACGTCCTCGCCACCGGCGACATCCTGCCCACCGGACAGACGGTGACCTGCCCGGCACCCGTGGCCGAACTGCTCACGGCCGTACGGGAGTTCCCGCTGCCCCCGCTCCCCAAGGACACCCCGGAGGCGGCCTGGCTGCTGCCCGGCGGCCCGGAGGGCGCGGGCGAGCCCGGCGCGGTACGGCGCGGGGTCGGCTACGCGCTGGGCATGGTCCACATGCTCGGCGCCGAGGGCGCGGACGAGGTCTCCACCGCCACCGTCAAGGTCCACGACGGAGTGGCCACGGTCATCTGCGCGGCCGTCGAGACCGGCCAGGGCTTCGCCACCCTCGCCCGCCAGGTCGTGCAGGAGACGCTGGGCATCGAAGAGGTCCACGTCGCCTCCGTCGACACCGACCAGCCCCCGGCGGGACCGGCCGCCCACGGGCGCCACACCTGGGTCTCGGGCGGCGCGGTCGAACGGGCGGCGAAGATGGTCCGCACCCAGCTCCTCCAGCCGCTGGCGCACAAGTTCGGCATGTCCACCGAGCTGCTCCAGATCACCGACGGCAAGATCACCTCGTACGACGGGGTGCTGTCCACCACGGTCACCGAGGCGATGGACGGCAAGGAACTCTGGGCCACCGCCCAGTGCCGCCCCCACCCCACCGAACCCCTGGACGCCTCGGGCCAGGGCGACGCCTTCGTGGGCATGGCCTTCTGCGCGATCCGCGCGGTCGTCGACGTCGACATCGAGCTCGGCTCGATCCGCGTCGTGGAGATGGCCGTCGCCCAGGACGTCGGCCGCGTCCTCAACCCGGCCCAGCTCGCCACCCGGATCGAGGCCGGCATCACCCAGGGCATCGGCACCGCCCTCACCGAGAACCTCCGCACCAACCGGGGCGTCATCCGCCGCCCCGACCTCACCGGCTACGCCCTGCCGACCTCGCTCGACGCGCCGGACATCCGCATCGTCAAGCTCGTCGAGGAACGCGACGTGGTGGCCCCCTTCGGCGCCAAACCGGCCAGCGCCGCCCCGGTCGTCACCGCCCCGGCGGCGGTGGCCTCGGCGGTCCGCGCGGCGACGGGCCGCCCGATCAGCCGCCTCCCGATCCGCCCGCAGGCGGCGGTGGCGGCGCCGTGAACGCGAGAGCGGCCGCCCCGGGTGGGGGCGGCCGCTCTCACTTCCGTCGTTCGCGGGCTTCTGCCGCTTTCCGCTGAGGCCGTGGCGGGAATCGAACCCGCGTAACTCTCCGCAGGCGGAGCCTGCCGATGGATGCCGTGCAGGCGAGTCCCTGAACCACTCGGGCACACCGCCGGGGCGGTGGGTGGTGGTGCGTGGAGGCCGTGGCGGGAATCGAACCCGCGTAACTCGCTTTGCAGGCGAGTCCCTGAACCACTCGGGCACACGGCCGTGTCCTTAGCTGTTCTCCTTGCCCTTCCGAAGGTAGGCGGCCCGGCCGCCGGGCTCAAGGGGGCCGGGCGGCGTGCAACGCGACTGCCATATGCCGTTCATGGACGGGGGGACGTGGTCGTACGCCCAAGGGACCAGCGCGGATACGTCGCGCGACAGGGTTCACGGTGGACTACGGCCCTTACGCTGAGGCCATGACCGCCCCTGACCCAGGCGACGCCGCCGTCGCGCCGGACCGTCCCTCACCTGCTGTTCCTCCCACCTCCGCCACCTCCGCGGCCTCCACCACCCCCGCGTCCTCGCTGCCGCGCGCGAGCGGCGTGCTGGGGCCGGAGCACCGGGCGCTCAGCGTGGGGATCGTCTCCGTCGTGCTGCTGATCGCGTTCGAGGCGACCGCCGTCGGGACCGCGATGCCGGTGGCGGCGCGGGAGCTGAACGGGATTCCGCTGTACGCGTTCGCCTTCTCCGCGTACTTCACCACCAGCCTCTTCGCGATGGTGTTCTCCGGCCAGTGGGCCGACCGCAGCGGGCCGCTCGCGCCGCTCGCGGCCGGGATCGGGGCGTTCGGCGCCGGGCTGCTGCTGTCCGGGACGGCGACCGCGATGTGGCTGTTCATCCTCGGCCGCGCCGTCCAGGGCGTCGGCGGCGGGCTGGTCATCGTCGCGCTGTACGTCGTGGTCAGCCGCGCGTATCCGGAACGGCTGCGGCCGGCGATCATGGCCGGGTTCGCCGCGAGCTGGGTGATCCCCTCCGTGGTCGGGCCGCTCGCCTCCGGGACCGTGACCGAGCACCTCGGCTGGCGCTGGGTCTTCATCGGCATCCCCGTGCTCGTCGTCCCGCCGCTGGCGCTCGCGCTGCCCGCGATCCGGGCGAGGGCCTCGGGCCCCGCCGACACGACGGCGCCCGCGCCCGCCTTCGACCGGCACCGGATCCGGCTCGCGCTGGCCATATCCCTGGGCGCGGCGCTGCTCCAGTACGCGGGCCAGGACCTGCGCCCGCTCTCGCTCGTCCCGGCGGCGGCCGGGGTCGCGTGCCTCGTTCCCGCCGTCCTCGGGCTGCTGCCGGCCGGCACCTGGCGGGCGGCGCGCGGGCTGCCGTCCGTGGTGCTGCTGCGTGGCGTGGCCTCCGGGGCGTTCGTCGCCGCCGAGAGCTTCGTACCGCTCATGCTGGTCACCCAGCGCGGCCTGTCGCCGACGATGGCCGGGCTCTCGCTGGCGCTCGGCGGGGCGACGTGGGCGTTCGGCTCGTACGTACAGTCCAGGCCGCGCCTGGAGCCGTACCGCGAGCGGCTGATGGCGGGCGGGATGGTGCTGGTCGCGCTGGCCATCGTCATCGCGCCGACCGTACTGATCGCGGCCGTGCCCGTCTGGGTCCTGGCGGCGGGCTGGGGCCTCGGCTGCCTCGGCATGGGCGCGGTGATCTCCTCGACGAGCGTGCTGCTGCTCAAGCTGTCGGCGCCGGAGGAGGCGGGCGCCAACTCCGCCGCGCTCCAGATCTCCGACGGCCTGTCCAACGTCCTCCTGCTGGCGGCGGGCGGCGCGGCCTTCGCCGCCCTCGGCGGCGGCGCGGTGGGCGCCCACGCCACCACAGCCGACGCCGCCACGGGCTCCCACCCGGCGGCCTTCGTGGCGGTCTTCCTGCCGATGGCGGCGGTGGCGCTGGCGGGGGTGTGGGTGGCCACGCGGGTGCGGGTGCCGGCACGCTGAACGCCGCGAACACGCCCTTAGGCCACCGGCTGACCTACATCGTCTCTAGCGTGGTCCCGGCAAGCGGAACAGGAACACCGAGAGGCTGAGACCATGACCGGCAACGAGCCGACCAACAGCGACCCGGGCGAGCGTCCGGCTGTCACGGGTGAGCATCCGTCCGTTACGGGCGAGCGCGCCGACTGGCTTGCGGCACTGGCCAAGCAGCGGCATCTCCTGCGCTTCACGACCCGTGACCTCGCCGATGACGGGGCCCGTCTGCGGACCACCGCCAGCGAGTTGTGCCTGGGCGGCCTGATCAAGCACGTCACGGAGGTCGAACGGGCCTGGGGGCACTTCATCCTGAACGGCCCGTCGGCCATGCCCGACTTCACCGCGATGACCGACGCCGACTGGGCACGTCGGGCCGAGGGGTTCCGGTTGCTGCCCGGGGAGACGCTGGCCGGTGCGCTGGCCGACTACGCGGAAGCGGCCTCGCGGACGGACGAACTGGTGGCCGGCGTGCCCGACCTGGACGTCTCGTGGCCGCTGCCGAAGTCGCCGTGGTCCGAACCCGGTGCGCGGTGGTCGGTCCGCCGGGTGCTGATGCACATCGTTTCCGAGACTGCCCAGCACGCGGGCCACGCCGACATCATCCGTGAGTCTCTCGACGGCGCCAAGAGCATGGGGTAGGACCCGTCGGGGCGGGGCGCCCTCCCTGATCCGGCGCCCTCCTGATCCGGCGCGCTCCCCGCGCCCGCCCGAGTGTGGCGCCCGTCGCACCTGCCGGTCCGGGCCTCGGTTCATACGAGGACCGGGCCCCCTCGCGGGTAGGGTGGCCCGGTCCTCGTACGTGCGGACCCCGCCCACGCGGTACCCACGCGTGCCGACCCCGAGAGCCCGAACCGGAGACCGTGACTACTACCGCCTCCTCCTCCCACCACCTCTCGCCCGCCTTCCCGGGCCGCGCCCCCTGGGGCACCGCCAACAAGCTGCGTGCCTGGCAGGAGACCGCCCTCGGCCGATATCTGGAGACGCAGCCGCGCGACTTCCTCGCCGTCGCGACCCCCGGCGCCGGGAAGACGACCTTCGCGCTGACCCTGGCCTCCTGGCTGCTGCACCACCACGTCGTGCAGCAGGTGACCGTCGTCGCGCCCACCGAGCACCTCAAGAAGCAGTGGGCCGAGGCCGCCGCGCGGATAGGGATCAAGCTCGACCCGGAGTACAGCGCCGGGCCGGTGAGCAAGGAGTACGACGGCGTCGCCATCACCTACGCCGGTGTCGGCGTGCGCCCCATGCTGCACCGCAACCGCTGCGAGCAGCGCAAGACCCTGGTCATCCTCGACGAGATCCACCACGCCGGCGACTCCAAGTCCTGGGGCGAGGCGTGCCTGGAGGCGTTCGAGCCCGCGACCCGGCGGCTCGCGCTGACCGGCACGCCGTTCAGGTCGGACACCAACCCGATCCCGTTCGTGGCGTACGAGGAGGGCAACGACGGCATCCGGCGCTCCTCGGCCGACTACACGTACGGATACGGCAACGCGCTCGGCGACGGCGTCGTCCGGCCCGTCATCTTCCTCAGCTACAGCGGCAACATGCGCTGGCGCACCAAGGCCGGTGACGAGATCGCCGCCAAGCTCGGCGAGCCCATGACCAAGGACGCCATCTCGCAGGCGTGGCGCACCGCGCTCGATCCGCGCGGCGACTGGATGCCCAACGTGCTGCGCGCCGCCGACCAGCGCCTCACCGAGGTCCGCAAGGGCATCCCCGACGCAGGCGCGCTGGTCATCGCCAGCGACCAGGACTCGGCGCGCGCCTACGCCAAGATCATCCGCGAGATCACCGGGACGAAGGCGACGGTCGTCCTCTCCGACGACACCGGGGCGTCGAAACGGATCGACGAGTTCAGCGCCAACGACGACCGCTGGATGGTCGCGGTCCGCATGGTCTCCGAGGGCGTCGACGTACCGCGGCTCGCCGTCGGCGTGTACGCCACCACCATCTCCACCCCGCTCTTCTTCGCGCAGGCCGTCGGCCGTTTCGTGCGCTCCCGGCGGCGCGGCGAGACCGCCTCGGTCTTCCTGCCGACCATCCCCGGTCTCCTCGGCTTCGCGAGCGAGATGGAGGTCGAGCGTGACCATGTGCTCGACAAGCCGAAGAAGGGCGAGGACGACCCCTACGCCGAGTCCGAGAAGGATCTGGCGGAGGCCGAGAAGCTCCAGGACGAGGACACCGGCGAGCAGGAGGAGTTCTCCTTCGAGGCGCTGGAGTCGGACGCCGTCTTCGACCGGGTCATGTACGACGGCGCCGCGTTCGGCATGCAGGCGCACCCGGGCAGCGAGGAGGAGCAGGACTACCTCGGCATTCCCGGGCTGCTGGAGCCCGACCAGGTGCAGATGCTGCTCCAGAAGCGCCAGGCCCGGCAGATCGCGCACAGCCGCAAGAAGCCCGACGCCGAGGCGGATCTGCTGGAGCTGCCCGCCGAGAAGCGGCCGGTCGTCTCGCACAAGGAACTGCTGGGGCTGCGCAAGCAGCTCAACACCATGGTCGGCGCCTACGTCCACCAGAGCGGCAAGCCGCACGGCGTGATCCACACCGAGCTGCGCCGGGTCTGCGGCGGGCCGCCGAGCGCCGAGGCGACGGCGGGACAGCTGCGGGAGCGGATCGCGAAGGTGGGCGAATGGGCCACCCGGATGCGCTGAGGCGTGTGTGGGCGAATGCGGTGACGGCGTAAAGATATGCGTCAGACGCCGTAGCGCTGAGTGACGGGAAATCGTAGGAGCGTGTACGTCTGTGGCCGTTGCCCGCGCGGGCAACGGCCACAGACGTGTCCTGACACAACCGGATACGTCGCCCGAATCGGCCCTTCCGCGTGACGGATACGGTCCGTTCGCGGTCCGTTCGCGATCCATCGGTGGCGCCGTTCGGGCCTGGAAGATCAACTCCGCACGGTCACCGTTCCGTAGCCTCCTGTGCCCGGATTCTGGACGAGGTCTTCCGCTGAGCGGTGTCCATGGTTACTGTCCCCGCAATGTGAACTCTGCGTGGCAACTTCGCCGCGCAGCGCGTCCGGTGGTGCCCCGGCCCATCGGTGGCCTCTCCGTGTGTCGCCGACGGGACCGGTGCCGCGGGCCGTGAGAGTGCCGGCGTCACTCACTTTTGAATCCTCACTCCGAAGGAGAGGGCGTCGTGACCGCGGAGACCTCCCAGACGCTCGACCGAGGGCTACGGGTCCTCAAGCTGCTCGCCGACACCGATCACGGCCTGACCGTGACCGAACTGTCCACCAAACTCGGCGTCAACAGGACCGTCGTCTACCGGCTGCTCGCCACGCTCGAACAGCACGCCCTGGTCCGCCGCGACCTCGGCGGCCGGGCCAGGGTCGGCCTCGGGGTGCTGCGGCTGAGCCGGCAGGTGCACCCGCTGGTACGGGAGGCCGCCCTGCCCGCCCTGCGCTCCCTCGCCGAGGACATCGGGGCCACCGCGCATCTGACGCTCGTCGACGGGGCGGAGGCGCTGGCCGTGGCCGTCGTCGAGCCGACCTGGACCGACTACCACGTCGCCTACCGGACCGGATTCCGCCACTCGCTCGACCGGGGCGCGGCGGGGCGGGCGATCCTCGCCGCCCGGCAGAACGTACTCAGCGAGCCGCGCTGCACTCTCACCCACGGCGAGTTGGAGGCGGGCGCCAGCGGGGCGGCGGCGGCGCTGGTCGGGGTGACGGGGATCGAGGGCAGCGTGGGCGTGGTGATGCTCGCGGACGCCGTACCGGAACGGGTCGGCCCGCGCGTGGTCGACGCGGCGAGGGAAGTGGCGGACGCGCTGCGCTGACGGTGGCGGGGCCCCGCACCCCCCCCGCACCCCGCACGCCCGTGACCCGGCCCCTCCCGCCGGGCTCGGCGCGGGACATAGCGCGCGACAGATAGATTGACACCGTGCTTTCTCGCCTCTCGCGCCCCACGGCCCTCATCCTCTGCGCCGTCCCGATCGTCGCGCTGTTCGTCGTCGTCGGGGTGGCACCGCTGCCGTACGCCGTGGCGCAGCCGGGGATGACGGCGAACGTCCTCGGCGCGAACGAGGGCCGGGAGGTCATCACCGTCAGCGGCACGGCCACCCGGAAGACCGAGGGCCAGCTGCGGATGACGACGATCGAGGCGACCGGCCCGTCCACCGACGTCGACTTCGGCGACGTGGTCGAGGGCTGGTTCCGCACCGACCGCGCCGTACTGCCGCGCGAGGCGGTCTACCCGTCGGGCAAGTCCGACAAGGAGATCGAGAAGCGCAACGTCCACGACATGGTCGAGTCCCAGAACTCCGCGACGACCGCCGCCCTCGCCTATCTCGGCAAGGACGCCAAGTCGGTCGACGTCAGCCTCCACCTCGCCGACGTCGGCGGCCCCAGTGCCGGACTCCTGTTCGCGCTCGGCATCGTCGACAAGCTCGACGGCGACGGCTCGGGCGGCGACCTCACCGGCGGCCGCACCATCGCGGGTACGGGCACGATCTCCGGCTCCGGCGAGGTCGGCGCGGTCGGCGGCGTCTCCCTCAAGACCCAGGCGGCGGGACGCGACGGGGCGACCGTCTTCCTCGTCCCGAAGGCGGAGTGCGCGGACGCGCGGAGCGAACTGCCGAAGGGGATGCGGCTGATCCCCGTCACCACCCTGAAGGGCGCGGTATCGGCGCTCAAGGCGCTGGAGAAGAACGAGAAGGTCCCGGCCTGCTGACCGGCGCCCGGGGTCCGGGGTCCCGGGGGCCGGAGGTCCCCGGGATGAGGCTTACCCCTGGCGAACCTACTCCTGGCGGAACGCCGGGAAGCCGAAACGCAGGGCGCTGGCAGTGGTGTCGACGAAGGCTTCGGGGAGGGCGTCTGCGTCGATCCAGCGGACTGGGAGTGCTTGCGGGGTTCGCGGTTCTCGGGTTCGCCGGTCCATTCGTGAGTGGCGAAGACGACCGTGAGGAAGCCGTTCGGGGCTTCGACGCCCCAGGCGCCGTGGATGATGTGGGCGACCTTGAGGGACTCGGGCTTCACGGTGAGGCCCGTCTCCTCGTACAGCTCGCGCACAGCGGTCTCCGTGATCGGCTCTCCCGGATCGCTCTTGCCGACGGGAAGGTCCCACATGCCCTGGCCGAACTTGGCGTTCTCGCCGCGCTGGAGGAGTACGACGCGGTTGGTGGCCTTGTCGTGCACGATGACGGCCGCGACCAGCAGGGTCATCGAGTCGAGCGCCGGCTTGAGGGCTTGGGAGCGGGCTTCCGTCTGCTGAGCCTCGGGTTTTCCTTCGTCGGGTGGGTTGTTGGGCATGTTAAGCCGCGATCCACCGCTCCCGGATCTCCTACGACCAGGTCAAGGCGGTCACCGACCGCCTCCTGGCCGCCACCCACGACGAACGCGCCGCCCCCTCGGGGGAACAGGGGCGGCGCGGCCGTCAGGGGGTGAGTAGCTCGTGCGCGGGAAAGAGCGGGTCAGACATGGGTGCCCCTCGTTACGGCCGACGGTAGGTGGTCCAGCGTGCGGCTGCTGCGGCAACGTCTTGAATCCATACGACGTCGGGCGCGTCTGCGGCGATACCGGCCCACAGCCGCTCTTGGGCGGTCGCGAAGACGTCCAGGGCCCGCCGGGGCGCGGTGGACCATGCGGGCGTCTTGGCGGCCCACTGCTCGGCGTCTGCGGGGCTGTGGCCGGCCGAGGTGAGCCAGACGACCCAACAGGCGGCGTCGATCCATGCCGCGCCGCGCGTCGGCCATGCCCAGTCGACGACGCGGGCGGCGTTGTTGCTGATCAGCACGTTGTCGGGGTGCCAATCGGTATGCAGCAGGGTTTCGCCGCGCAGTAGGTCGGTGTCGTCGGGGTCGTCGATGTACTCGGCGAGCCGCTGCTCGACGTGCTTCAGTTCCAGGTCGATCGGGGCGCTGACGCCGGAAAGCGTGATGATCGCCTCGGCGACGAGTGGCAGGTCGTCGGAGTGCGGCCGGTAGTCCGCGGGTCGACCCTCGACATGCTCGAAGCCGAGCAGATCCCAAGTGCCGTCGTTGATCCTCCAGAGCAGGCGGGGGGCGAGGGGGGCCACGGAAGGGTTGATCGTGGCCTCGCGGTTCTGTGTCCACGCGCGAGGGTGATCGGTGTTCATCCCTTTGACGAAGACGCGGCCGGCGCGGGTGTCGAGGGTGGCGGCAACCTCGCTGTTAAGTCCCTTGTCGGCGGTGGCTGTTGCGTAGATAGGGCCGGTGCGAGCCTCGACGGCCTCGCGGGTGGCGGCGGGTAGGTCATCCCATTGCAGTCTCATGGTCACCACGGCGGGGAGTGTAGGGGGTCGGGCGGGGCGGCCGAGGCCGCCCGCGCGGGTCGGGCGGCCTCGGGATCGGAGGGGGTCAGTTGTACGGGTTGTCGTCCCCGCAGCCCCTCATGACGTCGCCACCGGCGACGGCGTCGAGGTCGACGACCTCGACGTCTTCCTCGGTGTCCGGTCGTGCCGTGATCTCTACAGCGGTTGCGGTCATGTGCGTAATTCCTCTCTCAGGCGTGTTGGCAGTAGCGGTTCAGTGGTGCGTCGGCGCGGCGGTACATCTTCACGAGGGGCATGCACTTGGTGCACTTTTTCTGAAGCGCACAGCCGGTGCACGCGTCCTGACGCTGAAGCGCTCGGTCGGCGATGCCGCCGAGCCGCGCCAATCCCGCAACACCCTCTTTGAGCAGTGGTATCGGGTGGTCACGGGAGACTTTGCAGACGGACGCCAGGCCGAAGGGATTCACGTTCAAGGACGTGTGGCCGGCGTCGCATCCGGTGAAGGGGGTTTCGTTGCGGATGTGCTCGGGGGCCTGCTCGTCGAGGGGGTCGGCGCCGCCGTCGAAAGTGGGCGACATGTTGCCGTACTCGCGGACCCGTGAGGCGTAGCGGTGGGCGAGTGCCCGCATGGCGTCGGCCTCGTGGGCGTTCCGACGCGTGATGATCACACTCAGCGATAGCGGTAGATCGGCCTCGCCGGCGGCGGAGAGGCCGCGCATGAAGTGGTCGAACGCGCCGCGGCGTCGTGTGAATCCGTCGAACGTCTCTGCTGTGGCACCGTACACGCTGAGCGTTACCCGGTACGGGCGGCGCGTGGTGAGTAGTTCGAGCATCTTCGGCCGGTCCAGGGTGGATCCGTTCGTCAGGATCTCGACCATCATTCCGAGGTCGTACGCGAGCGCGTACGTCTCCGGGAAATGTCGGTCGACGGTGCACTCGCCCCCGCCGAGTTCGATCCACACGATTCCGGCGTCGCGCAGGATGTGTAGCAGACGCTCACGGGGTTCCCATAAGAGCCCCTCGTGCACCTTGTTGCCGTAAACGCAGTGGGTACAGTTCCAGTTGCATCCGTTGTTGACCTCGTATGAGGCGCGGCCGTGGCCGTACGGGGATGGCTCGCGAATCAGCAGGGCCTCGCCGGGCCTGCGGTGGCTGATGTCGAGTCCCCATGTGCGCTGAACGCGGTTGGACAGCCATGAGGGCATCGTGCCGTTCGATGCCGCGTCGCGCAGTTCGAGGTACCGGTGCGCCGGGATCTTCAACCCGGCTGTGTTTCCGGGGCGGAGTATCAAGTAGTCGTCCAGGAACGGACTTGCGATCAGGTCGTACATGGCGCCTCCAACAGGCCAGGGGGACATGGAGAGGTCTTGTCCGGCTACGCTCGGCCTCGGCGGGTCGGCCCGGGGTCTATCTCACTCCGGGGCGGCCCGTTCGATGCGCTGGTCAGACGTGGTACGTCGTGCCCAGCGCATCGCGCCCCGCTCGTGGCATTCGCGTACGTGCTCGGTGACTGCTGCTTGGTTGGCGCTGGCGGCGAGGGGGTCGAACATGACCAGGATTCGGACCGGCCCGCCAGCCTCGACCACGTCCAGCCATGACCGCGTGGCAGGCAGGCCGAGTCGTCGCTCGCCGTCGCCGTAGTCGAGCCACGGTGTGCCCTGCCGTATGCGGATGCGGTGACCGATGGTCGGCGGGGGGCCGTCGTGCGGGCCGAGGTACAGCGCTTCGGCGAACGCCTGCATGCCCTCACGGATGCTGTCGACGCTCTCATTGTCGAGGCGCGGCGGCGCGTGGTACGCGAGCAGTTGGGCGACGGGGAACACGTAGTCGTGGTGCACGCCGGTCGCCGGACGGATTCCGGCGACGAACCCGGGGCCGGGTGGTGCCTTTGCTTCCGGCACTGTCACGATGCCTTCACCTCTGCCCATACGATCTTTCCGAATGGGCGGTCGAGGACGCCCCAGGTTGTGCGGTCATCCACGATGAACATGCCGCGGCCCCGTTGACGCTCTACGGACTCCGGCTTGAAACGGAGCGAAGCGCGTCGGGTGTCGTGTACCTCGATCCTGACAAGGTCGGGGCCGTGATCGAGGGCGACGAGCAGGGAGTCGCCCGGTTCCGTGCCGTACCGGATGGCGTTGGTGACGATCTCGGACACGACGAGTAGCACGTCGTCGAGCAGGTCGCCGCCGATGGTGGGTCCATGGAACGCGACGTACTCGCGTGCGAAATCGCGGGCTGCCTTGGCGGATTCCTGAACCGCGTCGAGTACGAGCCGCGGCGGGGGGCCCATCAGGGCCCCCGCGTTGGGGGTGGGGGGCATGGTTCTGGTCACCTCTCGCCCTCCGGGGCCACCGGGGATGGGGAGCCCGCGGGGAGGCTGGCGAGAGGCTGGGGGGTTTGGTGCCGCTCGCAGGGGTCGGGGATCTGGTGGGCGCAGATGAGCAGCCGCGCCGAGGGCCGTACGTGCATGAACGTGCCGCCGGTCGCCAACGTGATGATGGGGGCGCCGGCGTGCAGCCGTTCGTCCAGGACGTTGGAGACCTCGCGCCATTCGTGGTCGTCGTAGACGACGGCGCCTGTCGTGACGCGGTGCGCGCAGGTGAAGCCGAGGAACGCGTATCCGGCAAGGGCGGGGGCCGTCATGCGGTCCCCGCGATCGGGTCGAGCGGCGCGGGCTCGCCACCGCTCATCAGTCGGGACAGCTCGCCGAGCAGCCGCTCGGAGTCGTCACCGGTGAGTACGAGATGTGCCTCGGTGGTCTCCTGACGGTCCGTCGTCATTCGCGGCGGGATGTAGCCAGCAGCCTCGTCACTCCTTTGTGGTGCACGAGCTGGCGCAAGGACGCCGCCACGATCATCGGCCCGCTCCTGGGCCTACCCGACTTTCCCTGTCTCGACCTTCCCCGCCCACGGATCACCACCAGCCACCCCCATGGCTACCTCTGGAAGCGCGACCACGTCGCCCCTTGGCTCGGCAGAGCCCCCGTCGCCTGGATCGACGACGACTTCACCGCCCTCGACCACGCGTGGGCTGCCGAACGCGCGGCCAGCGGCCATCCGACGCTACTCGTGCAGCCCGATCCGTACGCCGGGCTGAAACCGGACCATCTTGCTGGGGTCCGGGAGTGGGCCGCTCACCTGGGGCAAGTGTGAGAGGCCCGGGCTCAGTTCTTCGACGCGTACGTCACGAAGTCGCCCCAGGAGCCGGGTGTGAAGCCTAGGTGGGGGAGGTGGATGTCCTTGGAGTCGCGGATGTGGACGGTGCCGGGGGTGACGGCGGCCTCGACGCAGGACGGGCCATCGGCCGTGCTGTAGCTGCTCTTGAACCAGTTCAGCCCGGGACCGTCCTTGGTAGAAGGCTTGGTGGTCATGTCTCTCCCAGTGCTTTCTCGATAAAGGCCAGCGACTCCCGAGGAGCGAGAGCCTGCGCTCGGATAATCCCATAGCGCATGTCGAGGATCTGGGCCTCTTTGGGATCGGAGATCACACGGCTGACGAGCTGGACCTCGCTCAGGCCGACGGTCTTGCCGTCATTGAGCTTGAGTAGCCGGAACGGTCCATCGAGACCTGCGTTGTCCTCACGGCTCAGAGGCAGTACCTGAAGGTCCACGTTCCGCAACTTGCCCACCTCCAGCAGGCGTTCGAGCTGCTGTCGCATCACCATTCTGCCCCCGACAGGGCGTCGAAGCGTCGCTTCGCACTGCACAAAGCTGAAGACCGGGTGCGGCTTGGCTGCGTCGACGAGCGCCTGACGTGCCATGCGCGCAGCCACCCGCTGTTCCAGTTCATCTGCGGTGAACAACGGTCGTCGAGTTCCGAACACAGCCCGCGCGTACGCCTCGGTCTGCAACAGGCCGTCGATGACGGAGTTGTTGTAGGAGCCCAGCTCGACCGCCCTGGCCTCCAACTTCTTCACGTCCCTGACCTTCTTGGGATACCTGGCCTCGATCACGTCCAGCTTCATCGCGGCGATCTTGCCGCCCGCCTTCAGGACCGTGTCCGCCTTGTCCAGGAACTCCGGTCGGGGGATGCGTTTTCCGGCCTCCACCTTGTAGACCTGGTTCTCGCCGTACCCGATCGCCACCCCGAACTCGGCCTGGCTCAACCCCTCCGACATGCGCCAGAGCTTGATCTGCCGGCCCACCGCCGCGATGACGCCGCGGGACTCGTCGTCCGGATCGGTCTCCCAATCCGGCTCGTCCGTTCCCTCCGCCGCGCCGCTGTCCGTACCGCCGCTGTCCACGCCCATGCGTACACCTCCGAAACGTGACCTCGGTACGTAATCCCCCAGCCCTCGCGAAAGGTCACGGCGTACACCCCGGACAGATCCCGGACAGAACCGCGCCGGGCCCGCCGGTCAGAGCCAGCGCCGCGCCGCCTCGACGCAGTCGTCGATGCCGGTGTTGAACGCGACGGCGGCCTGGGGGGCGTAGCGGTGGGTGAGGTTGAGGACGCGTTCGAACTGGACGAGGTTCTCCGGCCTGCGGACGCCGCCGCCGACGAGGACCACGTCCCACGGGCGGTCGGTCAGCTGCGCCACGAGGGGCGGTTCGGATGATTCGTCCGGGGTGATCAGGGCCGTGGCCGTGTCGATGCCGAGCTTCTCGAACTGGGCCATTTGGAGATCGAGGCCCTTGAGGAGAGCGTCCGCGTCGATCCCGGGCATCGTATGTGGGTCATATCCAACAATCAGTACAGAAGGCATGGCGCCAACCTACTGAACTCCGGTCGCGTGAAGGTGGCGTTCCGTACCAAAGGACCCGCCCCCTCCCGCGTACGCCGTCGGCCTCGGGCCTCAGCCGTTCTTGATGAAGCCCTCCTTGATCAGCCAGTCCTTCGCCACGGCGTGCGGATCCTGGCCGTCCACGTCCACCAGCCCGTTCAGTTCCTGCGCGACCTTCGTGTTCAGCCGCTTCGACAGCGGATCGAGCAGCTTCGCGATGGCCGGGTACTTCTTGAACGTCGCCTCGTGCACCACCGGCGCGGCGTCGTAGATCGGGAAGAAGTGCTTGTCGTCCGCGAGGGTGTCGAGGTGGAGCGACTTGATGCGGCCGTCCGTCGTGAAGACCTCGCCCAGCAGGCAGGAGCCCTTCGAGACCTGGGTGTAGACGATGCCCGCGTCCATCTTCTTGATGTTCGCGGCGGGCAGCTTCATGCCGTACGCCTTCTGCATGCCCGGCAGGCCGTCGTCGCGCGAGGCGAACTCGTTCTCCACGCAGATCGTCACCGCCGACGGGTCCTTCTTCGCCAGCGCGGCCACGTCGGACAACGTCTTGAGCTTGTACTTCTTGTTGTTGGCCTGGTTGATGCCGAGGGAGTACGTGTTGTTGAGCGTGGACTGCGGCAGCCAGGTCACCCCGTGCGCGCGGTCGGCGTCGCGTACCGCCTCCCACTGCTTCTGGCCGTTCTCGATCGGCTTCTCGTGGCCCAGATAGGTGATCCAGGCGGTACCCGTGTACTCGTACATCGCGTCGGCGTCGCCCTTGACGATCGACTCGCGGGCGCTGATCGAGCCGGGGAGGTTCGTACGGTCCAGGACCTCGGCGCCCGCCGCCTTGAAGACCAGGCCGATCATCTCGCCGAGGATGATGTTCTCGCTGAAGTTCTTCGAGGTGACCGTCAGCGAGGCGCCCTTGAGGGGCTGGCCCGCGCCGAGGCGGCCGGGCTTCACGTCGTCGACCATCGGTGAGCCGCTCTTGAGGCCGCAGCCCGCGAGCCCCGCCCCCGTCAGCAGCAGCGCCATCGCGGCGGGCAGGGTGCGCCGGACGAGCCGCGAGCGCCCCGGAGATGTCCCCGGAGATGTCCCCGGCGATGGCGATGTCCCCGGGGATGTCCCATGGGACGCTGTCCGCCCCATGGCCGGTGCCCCGACGGGCAGCCGCCCTGTGAACCGGGTGTGCCGCATCAGTTCTCCTCCAGTCCACGCGGTGTGAGGACGACTTCCACCAGCGAGGCCAGCCAGTCCACGATCAGCGCCAGACACACCGTCAGTACGGAGCCGACGATCAGCACCGGCATCCGCTGCGTCTGGATGCCCGAGGTGATCAGGTCACCGAGCCCGCCGCCGCCGCCGAAGGTCGCGAGCGTCGCCGTACCGACGTTCAGGACGAGCGCCGTCCGTACGCCCGCCAGGATCAGCGGTACGGCCAGCGGCAGTTCCACCCGCGTCAGCGTTCCGCGCGCCGACATGCCGATGCCCTTGGACGCCTCGACCAGGGTCGGGTCGATGGCGCGCAGACCGGCGACCGTGTTGGCCAGGACCGGGAGCACCGCGTAGATCACCATGCCGGTGATCGCCGTCGACTGCCCGATGCCCAGCCAGATCACCAGCAGCGCCAGCAGACCGAGGGCGGGCGCCGCCTGCCCCACGTTGGCGATCGCCGTGACCACCGGCGCGGCCTTGCGCAGCCGGCGCCTGGTCAGTGCGATCCCCAGCGGCAGCGCGATGATCAGCACCCAGAAGGTGGAGATCGCGGTGAGCTGGATGTGCTGGCGCAGCCGCAGCTGCACATTGCCGCCGCCCAGGGAGTTCCTGGCGATCGAGTCGAGCTGCACATTGCTGATGTACAGCCAGGTCAGCAGCAGGATGACCAGGACCACGGCCGGTACGGTCACCAGCTTGCGCCAGGTGATCCGGCGCTTCGGCGGGGTGGGCGGCGGGGTGGGTTCCTCCTCCTCTTCCCACAGCGGCGGGGTCTTCTCGTCCGGTTCGCCGGACCGACGCTCCTCCTGCGCGGGGGAACTCATACCTCGGCACCGTCCTCCAACTGCTCACCGTGCTGCCCCTGTGGGCCGGTGAGGAGTTCGGCCTGCTCGTGCTGGTGCTCGAAGGCGGCCAGACGGTCGGCCTCCAGCATCTCGTGCACGGAGTTCATCAGGGTCTCCATGTCCACCACCCCGATGTACTCGCCGCGCCGCCCGGTCACCGCCACCCGCCCGCCGCTGTCGGTGAGGACCGCCTCCAGCGCGTCGCGCAGGGTCGCGTCCCTGGTCACCGTGTCGTGCACCAGCTGGCCCGCGCGGGCCAGCGAACCCTTGGCGCGCATCAGGTCGCCGCGCCTGAGCCACTTGTACGGACGGTTCCTGCGGTCCAGCATCAGCAGCTCGTTGTGCGGCCCCGAGCGCAGCTTGTTGAAGATCGACTGGAGCGGGTCCTCGACGGTCACGGTGGGGAAATCGGCGATCTCCACCTCCCGCACCCGGGTCAGATTGAGCCGCTTCAGCGCCGCGCCCGCCCCCACGAACCCGGAGACGAAGTCGTCCGCCGGGTTGGTGAGGATCGCCTCCGGGGTGTCGAACTGCGCGATGTGCGACTGCTCGCGCAGCACCGCGATCCGGTCCCCGAGCTTGATCGCCTCGTCGAAGTCGTGGGTGACGAAGACGATGGTCTTGTGCAGCTCGTGCTGGAGCCGGATCAGTTCGTCCTGGAGGTGGTCGCGGGTGATCGGGTCGACCGCGCCGAACGGCTCGTCCATCAGCAGCACGGGCGGATCGGCCGCGAGCGCCCGCGCCACGCCCACCCGCTGCTGCTGGCCGCCCGAGAGCTGGCGCGGGTAGCGGCCGTGGAACTCGCGCGGATCGAGCCCGACCAGGTCGAGCATCTCCTCGACCCGGTCCTTGACCCGTGATTTGGACCAGCCGACCATCTTGGGCACGAGCGCGATGTTCTCGGCGACGGTCATGTGCGGGAAGAGTCCGGAGGACTGGATCGCGTAGCCGACCTTGCGGCGCAGCTTCACCGGGTCGATGTCGGTGACGTCCTCGTCGCCGATCCTGATCCGGCCGCTGGACGGCTCGATCAGCCGGTTGATCATCTTCAGCGTCGTCGACTTGCCGCAGCCGGACGGGCCGACCAGGATCACCGTCTCGCCGGGCTTGATCTCCATGTGGACGTCGTCCACGGCCGGCTGCCGGCTGCCCGGGTAGCGCTTGGTGAGCCCCTCCAGCAGGATCCCGGCCCCTGAACTGGCGCCCGAACCGGCCCCCGAACTCGCCCCTGGGCCGGACCCGGAGTCGGTTCCGGACCCGTACCCGGAGTCGGTCCCCGGTCCCCCTCCGGGGGCGGCGCTGTCCGCCGCATGGCTTCCGGCGCCGCTTTCGGAGTCGTAGGTCTCAGACACGGATCCCCCTCGGGATGGTCAGTCGGCCGAGCAGGATGTACGCGGCGTCGAAGAGCAGGGCGAGGATGACGATGCCGATCGTCCCCGCGAGGACCTGGTTGAGCGCGTTGGCGCTGCCCAGCGAGGCGATCCCGCGGAAGATCTCGTTGCCGAGCCCCGGCCCGGAGGCGTACGCGGCGATCGCGGCGATCCCCATCAGCATCTGGGTGGAGACCCGGATACCGGTGAGGATCGGTGGCCAGGCGAGCGGCAGCTCGACCCGGAGCATCCGGGCCGTACGGGACATGCCGATGCCCTTGGCCGCGTCCACCAGGGCCGGATCCACGCCGCGCAGTCCGACGATGCAGTTACGGACGATCGGCAGCAGCCCGTACAGCGTCAGGGTGATCACGGTGGGGGCCACCCCGAGACCGACCAGCGGAATCAGCAGACCGATCGCGGCCAGTGAGGGGATCGTCAGCAGGGAGGCCGTGGAGAGGATGGCCAGATTTCCGCCCCAGGGGCTGCGATACGTGGCCATCCCGATCAGGATGCCCAGCACGGTCGCGATGACCATGCACTGGAAGACGGCGCTGACGTGCTGGAACGCGTCTGTGAGCAGTTGTTGGTGCCGACTGCTGAGATAGTCCCAGAAGTTCACTCATGCCCCTCTCGTTTCACCTTCTGGCTGGAACCTGCCCCGCTTTTCCGGCGCGAATCAGTTACAGTCCGCCCTTCGTCACGCTCCGGCCTTCGTCACGCTCCGGCCTTCGCCGCACTCCGCCCTTCGCCGTACTCCGCCCTTTCGTCACGCTCCGCCGTCGGTGTCCGTCGCCGCCTGCTCCACCAAGGGGATGATCCTCAGCGGTACCGGGTTCTCCATGACGATCGCCGTGGAGGCCCGGACAATGCCATCAAACCCGACAACCCGGTCGATCACTCGTTGGAGATCGGCGTTCGAGCGCGCCACGAGCCGGCACAGCATGTCGCCCTCGCCCGTGGTGGTGTGCAGTTCGAGCACCTCGGGCACGGTCGCCAAGTGGGCCCGTACCGCCGTGCCCTTCCCCTGTTTGATCTCCAGCGTGGCGAAGGCCGTGACGGGATAGCCCAGGGCCGCCGGGTCGACGGTCGGGCCGAAGCCCTTGATCACTCCATTCGATTGAAGCCGGTCGAGCCGCGCCTGTACGGTCCCGCGCGCCACCCCCAGCCGGCGCGACGCCTCCAGCACCCCGATCCTGGGCTCCCGCGCGAGGAGCGCGATCAGCCTGCCGTCGAGTCCGTCGATGCTCATGGCCGTCTCCCTGCCGCTCGTCGGCGGCACTCAACTCATCGGCGTCACTCAACGCCGCTGGTGCCGTCAAACATGGTCATCCTGTGCGAACAGTCTGGTGTTTCCCGCTCTCTGCTGTACAGATTGCCCAGTGAAAACGCGAACTGTTGCGCACCTTGTGGAACGGCGGGACGCTGAGCCCATGGCTGACATCTCGATGAGTGCTGACACCTCGGCGAACGCCGCCGCCACCCCTGACACCGCCCGCACGGCCGACCCCTTCCCGGTCAAGGGAATGGACGCGGTCGTCTTCGCCGTCGGCAACGCCAAGCAGGCCGCGCACTACTACTCCACGGCCTTCGGCATGAAGCTGGTCGCCTACTCGGGACCGGAGAACGGCAGCCGTGAGACGGCGAGTTACGTACTCACCAACGGCGCGGCCCGCTTCGTGTTCACCTCCGTCATCAAGCCGACCACCGAGTGGGGCCGCTTCCTCACCGAGCATGTCGCCGCGCACGGCGACGGCGTCGTGGACCTCGCCATCGAGGTACCGGACGCCCGCGCCGCCTACGCCTACGCCGTCGAGCACGGCGCCCGGGGCATCGACGAGCCGTACGAGACCAAGGACGCGCACGGCACCGTCGTGCTGGCCGCCATCGCCACGTACGGCGAGACCCGCCACACCCTCGTCGAGCGCTCCGGCTACGACGGCCCCTACCTCCCGGGCTTCGACGCGGCCGAGCCGATCGTCGAGCCCCCGGCCAAGCGCACCTTCCAGGCCATCGACCACTGCGTGGGCAATGTCGAGCTGGGCCGGATGAACGAATGGGTGGGCTTCTACAACGAGGTCATGGGCTTCACCAACATGAAGGAGTTCGTGGGCGACGACATCGCCACCGAGTACTCCGCGCTCATGTCGAAGGTCGTCGCCGACGGCACCCTCAAGGTGAAGTTCCCGATCAACGAGCCCGCGATCGCCAAGAAGAAGTCGCAGATCGACGAGTACCTGGAGTTCTACGGCGGCGCGGGCGTCCAGCACATCGCCCTCGCCACGAACGACATCGTCGCCTCCGTACGGGCGATGCGCGCCGCCGGCGTGCGCTTCCTGGACACCCCCGACTCCTACTACGACACCCTCGGCGAGTGGGCGGGCGAGACCCGGGTGCCCGTCGACACCCTGCGCGAGCTGAAGATCCTGGTGGACCGCGACGAGGACGGCTACCTGCTCCAGATCTTCACCAAGCCGGTCCAGGACCGGCCGACCGTCTTCTTCGAGATGATCGAACGGCACGGCTCCATGGGCTTCGGCAAGGGCAACTTCAAGGCGCTCTTCGAGGCGATCGAGCGCGAGCAGGAGAAGCGCGGCAACCTCTGATCCGTCCCTGCCGTCCCTGCCGTCCCTGCCGTCCCTGCCGTCCCTGCCCGGGGCGGGCTCACACCCCGGGCACGGACGAAGCCGTCGCAGCCGTCGCGGCCGGTGGCACGGGTACGGGTGTGACGGCGGGTACCGGCGTCCCGGCCGACGGCGACCCGCTGGCCGCCGGGGAGCCCGGCGACGCCGTGGCCGCCGGAGCCGCCGGGGTCTTCCGCGCCAGCGTGGGCGGCTCTGGACCCGTACCGTCCACGTCCACCGGCCCGCCGTCCGCCGGTTCGCCCAACGCCTCCAGCGCGTCCAGCGCCTTCGGCGCCAGCAGCGGCGAGAAGCGCGGATTGGTGCGCAGCGCGTCCTCGATGTGGCGCCGGGCCGGACCGTACATCCCCAGCGCCCGCTCGATCTCGCCCCGGTGGTACGAGAAGAGCGCGCTGCGCACCCCCTGGTTCGTGGCGCGCTTCGCGTACTTCAGCGCCTCCTTCTCCTGGCCCGCCCGGAACAGCGCCCACCCCAGCGCGTCCGCCGCCTCCGTGCTCCGGTGCAGCTGCCCCCACTCCGACTTCATCCGCAGGACGGCGGCCTGCGGATCGCCGTGGTCGGCCTCGAACCTGGCGAGGACCAGCTCCTCGTTCACCCCGTGGCCCCGCGCCTTCACCGTCCGCGCGCGCAGCGCCTCGTACTGGGTCCTGGCATCGCCGTCCAGCCCCATCGAGTCGTACAACTCGCCCAGCTCCAGGGCGTATTCGGGGCGCGGCAGCTTGCCGAGCGCCGCCTGGTAGTCGCGGGCCGCCTCGTCCGTCCTGCCCAGCGCGACCAGGGTCCGGGCCCGGCCGGCCAGCGACGCGGCGTGGTCGCGGGTCACCGCGAGCGCCGCGTTGTAGTGGCCCAGCGCCTCGGTCGGCTCGCCGCGCTCCCAGGCCAGCTCGCCGAGCGTGTACAGCGCCTGGGCCTTCTCGGCGGGCGTCGTCGCGCCCGCCACGGCCTCGGTCGCCTTGGCCGCAGCGTCCTCGCGCCAGCCCTTGTCCCGGTAGACCTCGGCGGCGCGCGTCAGGACCGGCGCGTCCGTGCGCAGGTCCTTGAGCTTGCTGAGCGCGCGCCCGGCCGCCGCGTACTCCCCGAGCCCGCTGTACGCGGTGATCAGGACGGGGTACGCCGCCCACTGCCCGGGGTGGCTCCCGCGCACGGTCTCGCCCCACCGCTTCGCGGCGGCGTAGTCGTGCCGGGCGTTGGCGAGCGCGCCGAGCCCGAGCAGCGCCTCCGGGTTGCGGGCGGCGCCGGTCTTGCCGTCGTCGTTCCCGTTCCCCG
The DNA here is from genome assembly GCF_036231945.1 of Streptomyces sp. NBC_01429. Taxonomy (NCBI): domain Bacteria; kingdom Bacillati; phylum Actinomycetota; class Actinomycetes; order Kitasatosporales; family Streptomycetaceae; genus Streptomyces; species Streptomyces sp. NBC_01429. The sequence continues at coordinate 5,109,537 of NZ_CP109599.1, forward strand.
CCCCCGTACCGCCGCCCTTCTCGGCCCCGCGCTCGCGCGCGGCCGCCGCCTCGGCCACGGCGAGCGAGCGCCGCAGCGCCTGTTCGGCCTTCGGGTAGTACGCGGGGTCCGCGAGCCCCACCCCGTGCTGTACGTAAGCGGAACCGAGCACCGCCCACGCCGCCCCGTCGTCGGGGTGCGTGCGCAGCCAGGTCTCCCGGTCGCGGATGAGCGCCGCCAGATCGGTGGGCGCTGCGGGCGCCCCCGCGCCCACCGCCGCCATCGCGCGCGCCTCGGGGCCGGGTGCCGCCGCCTCCCGGTCCCGGTCGGGCACGAACAACAGCACACCCGCGACCAGCACGGCCCCCACCCCGGCCGCCAGAGCCGCCCTTCTGATCTGCCTGGTCTGCTCCGCCTTCATGACGTTCATACGGGTTACTGTGCGTCAATATGACTGGGTGGCCCCGGCTTGCCGGGGTGGATCGCGACGGGTTCACACCGATGGCCCCGGATGCGACGCTGGGACCATGGATGATCTCCTCGCACAGCTGCGGGCCGGGCTCCCCGCCGACGCCCTGATCACCGACCCCGACGTCACCCGGTCCTACGCCCACGACATGGCGAGCTTCTGCGCGGCGGGAACGCCCGCGGTCGTCGTCCGGCCGCGTACGGTCGAACAGGTCCAGCACGTCATGCGCACGGCGACCGCGCTGCGTGTACCGGTGGTCCCGCAGGGCGCCCGTACCGGACTGTCGGGCGGGGCGAACGCCACGGACGGGTGCATCGTCCTGTCCCTGACCGCGATGGACCGGATCCTGGAGATCAGCGCGGTCGACCGGATCGCCGTCGTCGAGCCGGGCGTCGTCAACGCCACGCTCTCCCGCGCGGTCGGCGAACAGGGGCTCTACTACCCGCCCGACCCCTCCAGCTGGGAGACGTGCACCATCGGCGGGAACATCGGCACGGCCTCCGGCGGGCTGTGCTGCGTCAAGTACGGCGTCACCGCCGAGTACGTCCTCGGACTCGACGTCGTCCTCGCCGACGGCCGCCTCATGACCACCGGCCGCCGTACCGCCAAGGGCGTCGCCGGATACGACCTGACCCGTCTCTTCGTCGGCTCGGAGGGCAGCCTCGGCATCGTCGTCAAGGCCGTGCTGGCGCTGCGCCCCCGGCCGCCCCGGCAGCTGGTGCTGGCCGCCGAGTTCCCCACGGCCGCCGCCGCGTGCGACGCCGTCTGCCGGATCATGGAGCGCGGACACACCCCGTCCCTCCTCGAACTCATGGACGGCACGACGATCCGGGCCGTCAACGCGATGGCGCACATGGGCCTCCCCGAGACCACCGAGGCGCTGCTGCTCGCCGCCTTCGACACCCCCGACCCCGCGGCCGACCTGGCGGCGGTCGGCGAGCTGTGCGCGGCGGCGGGCGCCACCGAGGTGGTGCCCGCCGAGGACGCCGCCGAGTCGGAGCTGCTGCTCCAGGCCCGCCGGCTGTCCCTGACCGCGCTGGAGACCGTCAGATCGGCCACGATGATCGACGACGTGTGCGTACCGCGCTCACGGCTGGCCGCGATGCTCGACGGCACGGCGGCCATCGCCGAGAAGTACGGCCTGACCATCGGCGTCTGCGCCCACGCGGGCGACGGCAACACTCACCCCGTCGTCTGCTTCGACCAGGCCGACCCCGACGAATCGCGGCGGGCCCGCGAGTCGTTCGACGAGATCATGGCGCTCGGTCTGGAACTGGGCGGCACGATCACGGGGGAACACGGCGTCGGCGTACTGAAGAAGGAGTGGCTCGCCCGGGAACTGGGCCCGGTGGGGCTGGAGATGCAGCGCGGGATCAAGCGGACCTTCGACCCGCTGGGCCTGCTCAACCCCGGCAAGCTGTTCTGAGCCGGGGCCGCCGCGGCGCCACGGGTACGTGACGGCCCCCGCGGCCGTCCGTCCCGTCCGTACGTCCCGCCCGCCGATCCGTCCGTCCCGTCCGTCCTGTTCACCGGTCCGTCCGGGGCCGGCCTACGCATCGCCGTCCACCGACTCGTCCGAGGGCCACGGGTCCCGCAGCCACAGCTCGTCGGCCGGCAGCGGGGACAGCAGCGCGGTCAGCCCCTCGTCGATGCCGAGCTGCTCGGCCTCCGTCCCCGGCTCCACGATCCGCAGCGTCCGCTCCACCCAGGCCGACACCGGCCCCGACGGCGCCTCCAGCAGCGCGTCGCCGTCCGGCGAGGAGAGCGCGAAACACAGCACGGACCGGCCGGTGACCTTCGTCGGCCAGATCCGTACGTCCCCGTGGCCGCACGGCCTGAACACCCCCTCCACCAGCAGCTCGCGGGCGAAGGTCCAGTGCACGGGGGTGTCCGAGCCGATGTGGAAGGTGATGTGCACGGCGTACGGATCGTTCGTGCGGTACGTCAGCCGGGCCGGTACGGGGATGCTGCGCTCGGGCGACAGCACCAGATTCAGCTCCAGTTCGCGCTCCACCACGGTGTGCATGGGCGGCACTTCCTCTCCTGACAGGGGCCCCGCACCGGGGCCGTACCAGGTGAGAGGCGCCAGCCCCGCGGCTATGACGCGACTTACGGCGACTTTCGCGAATTGATTTCGCGGACCGATCCCGGGGCCGTTCGGCCAAGGGCTTCCCGCGTGCGCGCGTGCGGGGTGCGTGGAGGGTCTGGGGGCGTCCCGTGGGCACGCGTGTACGTCAATTCGTACGCCCTGGCGAACGGATCCCACCCCGTGGCCTTACGCTGCGCATCGACGCCTGCGGCCGGGCGTCCACGTGCGATTCTTTCTGTCGGTCTCCTTCCTCAGGGCCCCGCGTTCTTCGTTAATGTCTTCCTTGGACAAGCGGAGGCACGCGCCAGGGCGGATTCGGCAGCGGACAGCCCGGACAGGTCAACCATGGTGCGAATGAACGGAGTTGGGGTCAGTGGCTACTCCTCCTGGTGACGGCGGGAACGTACCCCGGGAAGGGTTCTACCCGGATCCGTCGATCCCCGGATACGTCCGGTACTGGAACGGCGCGGCCTGGGTGCCCGGTACGAGCCGGCCCGCGCCGCAGGACGAGGAGGGGCCGCGCGCCGCGTTGCCACCGGCCCCCGCCCGGCCCGGCTTCGAGGAGACCGGGCCGGTCTTCCTGGACGAGGAGCCCGTCGGACCGGCCCGGCAGGAACCGGCCTCGGCGTGGCAGGCCGACGCCTCCCGCCAGTCCGGCTTCGGCGGCGACGGCGATGCCCGGGTCTCCTGGGGCGCGCCGGGCCAGGACCCCCGGATTCCCCGCCCCGCGGCCTCCGCCGGACCCGTGGACCCGAGGATCGACCCGGCGGCCGGGGCGCCCGGCCCCGGCGACCCGACCGGCGGCGCGCTGCCCGGCATGCGCGCCCTGGGCGCCGACGCGGCGGGCGGCCCGCAGCACGGCGCCGACGGCTCCGCGCCGGCCGCCGACGGACCGGTCTCCGACGGCACCGTCGCGATCCGCCCGGCGCGGCGCGGCGCGGGCGGCGACCCGGGTACGGGTACGGGCGGCGACGCCGGTACGCCCGCCCGGCCGCTGGTGCCGCCCACCAGCACGCAGCCGCCGGTGGACAGCACCGTCGCCATCCGCGCGCTGCGGGCCGCCCGGCGCGCGAAGGCCGAGGGCGACGCCGCTGCGGGCCGTACGGGCCAGACCGACGGCACGATGGCGATCCGCGCCCTGAGCCAGGGCGCCACCGGCGCGAGCAAGGCCGCCAAGGCCCTGCCCAAGGTGCCCCCGCAGTCCCCGCCGCCCCAGCTTCCGCAGGCGCAGCCGCAACTTCCGTCCCGCAGCCGCCCACAGCCCACGCCCGCGCCGGTACCGGAGGTCCAGGCCCCCTCCGTACCGGACACCCCGATCTCCACCGGCAGCGGCGGCGGCGCCACCTCATGGGCGCAGCAGGTGCACCAGCTCGCCAGAGCCGACGACGCCGACCAGCCCGTCGTCCCCTGGAAGCCGCCCGTCGAGGACCCCTTCCTCCAGGCGGCGCGCGCCCAGGCGGCCTCCCGCCCGGCCGGACTGGGCAAGCGGCTCGTGGCCCGGCTGATCGACAGCCTCGTCCTCGGGGTGGTGGTCGGCGCGCTCGCCGTGCCGCTCGTCTCCCGGGCCCTCGCCCATATCGACGACAAGATCGACGCGGCCCGGCGGACCGGAGAGACCGTCACCGTCTGGCTGCTCGACGGCACGACCGCCGCGTACCTCGGCGCGGTCCTCGTCGCGCTGCTGGTCGTCGGCGCGCTGTACGAGGCGCTGCCGACCGCCAAGTGGGGGCGCACGCTCGGCAAGAAGCTCTGCGGACTCGACGTGCGGGACATCGAGTCCCACGAGGCACCGGGCTTCGGAGCCGCGCTGCGCCGCTGGCTGGTCTACGGGCTGCTCGGGCTCGTCGTGATCGGCGTCGTCAATGTGCTGTGGTGCCTGATCGACCGGCCCTGGCGCCAGTGCTGGCACGACAAGGCGGCCCGTACCTTCGTGGCGGGCTGACGAAACCGCCGGGCTGACGGCCGGTGAGCTGACGGGGCGGCGACGGCCGCCTCGCGGCGTTCCTCCGAACGGCCGTCGAGCCGTTGCGGGCCCGTGTCCGCCGGGGTGCACTGCCCCCATGAGCAACGATCAGCCGCCGCCCGGCCAGCCGCCCGAGGACGACCCGTTCCTCAAGAAGCCGCCACCGTCCGAGGGACCGGGAAGCACCCCGCACGAGCCCCCGCACGAGCCCCCGCACGGCCCGCCGCCCGGGTCCCCCTACGGGGGCGACAGCGGCCCGCCCCCGGCGTCGCCCCACGACCCGAACGCCGATCGGGGTTCCCCTTACGGAGGCTCCCCGTACGGCGGCACTCCCTACGGGGGCTCCCCGTACGGCGGTACCGATCCCCTCGCCGGGATGCCGCCGCTCGCGCCGTTCGGCAAGCGGCTGCTGGCGCGGATCATCGACGTACTGATCATCTTCATCCCGCTGGCGATCATCTCGGCGTTCACCGGCGGCGCCTGGGGCTCGGCCAACGGCAACGGGGAGTGGGACAACGTCACCAATCAGGTGAACACCGGCCGGCACTGGATCTGGTCACTGATCTCCCTCGTCGTGTACGTCGGCTACGACACCTATATGACGAAGAAGTACGGGCAGACCCTCGGCAAGCGCTGGATGAAGATCCGGGTCGCGATGCTGAACAACGGCGCCGTGCCGGACACCAACGCCTCGCTGCTGCGCGCGGCCGTGCTCTGGCTGCCCGCGCTGCTCTGCTGCTTCGTGCTCTGGTGGATCATCATCGTCGCGACGATCCTTGCCAGCAGGCCCTATCGGCAGGGCCTGCACGACAAGGCGGCCAGGACGGTCGTCGTGTCGGACGTCCCGGCGGGGTCAGCGGCGCAGTGACTGCGGCCGGCCGATCCGGGCCTCGCCTCCGGACGGGGCGGGGCGCCGGCCCGGCAGGTGGGCCGTCGCTTCCGCCGTCCCCGAGTGCCCCGTACGGGACGCCCCCGGGGAGGTGGACCGCGAGGTTCCCTGGGCGCGGGAGGCCCCGGGGCTGCGCGGGGGGCGCACCTTGCCCCGGCCGGGCAGCGGGAGGATCACGGCGACCAGCAGGCCGAGGGCGAGCGCCGCGACACCGACCAGCGCGGCACCGACGCCCGTGGTGGTGCCGGAGAGCAGGAGCATGACGAGCGCGGAACAGACGATGGTGGCGGAACCGTAGGCGAGCTGTGCGGCAGTCGGACGCGGCATGGCGGTATCCGTCCCTCGGAACATCGTTTTGGGGGTCTGTTTTGGGGATCTTCGGGAGTGTCTCGCGTATCGCGCACATGGGTCGCGCTGTCAGGCGACTCTACGACGGTGGATGCCCGAGGGGAACGGGAAGTAAGCGCGGCCTCACCCATGGTGCCGGTGCACGGGGGGCGCACCGAGTCATTCGCCTCAGGCAACTGGCTGAAAAAGTGTGCCTGTTGTCCGATTTTCTCCATGCTTGACGCTGTGTCCGGATAACGGAACCCGACAGGCGCATAGTGCAGTTGACCGGTGCAAGTCAAGGACTGTCTTTTCTCCTTCAACTCCGGTCCAATGTCGTCACTTATGACGCGTCTACGCGCGCGGATTCCCCATTTCCGGTCCGCGTTCCGCGTACGCCGGGGAGGACAACCACCAAGTGATCAGCAATCGACGGGCAAGAAGAGTGTCCGCGGTGATCGTGGCGCTGGCCGCGACCGCCGCCACGGCCACGGGCGTCACGACGGCCCAGGCTCAGGACGGCCCGGCCGGCTCCGCCGCCCCCACGGCAATCGAGCGCCGTGACCCGGCGCCCCAGAAGGGCGAGGTCGAACACGACCTGGACGGCCCGTTCAGCAAGCAGCAGTCGAAGCAGCGCGAGGCCGCGCTCCAGCAGGTCATCTCCGGTGACGCCACGGTGCAGAAGCGCGGCGGCTCCCAGGTCGTCAAGCTCGACAACAAGAAGTACGTCGAGCTGGGCCGCGAGAAGACCGACAAGATCTTCACCATCCTCGTGGAGTTCGGCGACCAGGTCGACGACACCACGATGTACACCCCGCAGGGCCCCAACGGCCCGCTGCCGCCCGTCGTGAAGTACGGCGGCACGCCCGGCCCCCTGCACAACGAGATAGCGGAGCCCGACCGCAAGGTCGACAACTCCACCGCCTGGCAGGCCGATTACAGCCAGTCGCACTTCCAGGACCTCTACTTCGGCCAGGGCAAGGACGCCAAGGGCCGGCAGAAGGAATCGCTGAAGACCTACTACGAGAAGACGTCCTCCGGGCGCTACTCGGTCGACGGCCAGGTCTCCGACTGGGTCAAGGTCCCCTGGAACGAAGCGCGCTACGGCTCCAACTACTGCGGCTCCAGCAACTGCGCCAACGTCTGGGACCTGGTCCGCGACGGCGTCAACGCCTGGACGGCCGACCAGAAGGCCCAGGGCAAGTCGACTGCCGAGATCAAGGAAATCCTCTCGCAGTACGACCAGTGGGACCGGTACGACTACGACAACGACGGCGACTTCAACGAGCCCGACGGCTACATCGACCACTTCCAGATCGTCCACGCGGGCGAGGACGAGTCCGCGGGCGGCGGCGTCCAGGGCACCGACGCCCTGTGGGCGCACCGCTGGTACGCGTACGGCACCGACGCCGGTGCCACCGGCCCCTCGGACAACAAGTCCGGCGGCGCGCAGTTCGGTGACACCGGCATCTGGGTCGGTGACTACACCATGCAGCCGGAGAACGGCGGACTCGGCGTCTTCGCCCATGAGTACGGCCACGACCTGGGCCTGCCCGACCTGTACGACACCGCGGGCGGCGAGAACTCCACCGCCTTCTGGACGCTGATGTCCTCCGGATCCTGGCTCGGCACCGGCAAGGACGCGATCGGTGACACGCCCGGCGACATGACCGCCTGGGACAAGCTCCAGCTCGGCTGGCTCGACTACGCCGAGGCCAAGGCGGCCACCAACTCCACCCACAAGCTGGGCGTCTCGGAGTACAACACCAAGAACCCGCAGGCGCTCCTGGTCGAGCTGCCGAAGAAGACGAAGACCACCACCGTGGTGAAGCCCGCCGAGGGCTCCAAGCAGTGGTGGAGCGGGATGGGCGACGACCTCAAGAACACCCTCACCCGTCCGGTCGACCTGACGGGCAAGTCGGGCGCGGCGCTGGAACTCCAGGGCTGGTGGGACATCGAGGCCGACTACGACTTCCTCTACACGGAGGTCTCCACGGACGGCGGCGCCAGCTACACCCCGGTCGACGGTACGGCCGACGGCGTGGCCCTCCCGCGCGACGCGGCCGACAAGCCGGTCCTCACCGGTGTCTCGGGCGCGTACAAGAAGCTCGTCTTCCCGCTGGACGCCTACGCGGGACAGAAGATCGACCTGCGCTTCCGCTACCAGACCGACGGCGGCGTGAGCGGCCACGGCTTCACCGCGGACGACATCACCCTGACCGCCGACGGCGCGCCGGTCTTCACCGACAACGCCGAGACGGACGACGCCGGCTGGACCCCGAAGGGCTTCTCGCGCATCGGCGAGTCGTTCACCGAGGACTACGACCAGTACTACATCGCCGAGAACCGGCAGTACGTCTCGTACGACAAGACCCTCAAGACCGGCCCGTACAACTTCGGCTTCACGGCGCCGAACGACGGCAAGGTCGAGCACTTCGCTTACCAGAACGGCCTGTTGATCTGGCTGTGGGACACCTCGCAGAAGGACAACAACACCAGCCAGCACGAGGGCGAGGGCCTGGTCCTGCCGATCGACGCCCACGCCAAGCCGCTGAAGTGGTCCGACGGCACACTGATGCGCACCAGGATCCAGTCGTACGACTCGACGTTCAGCTGGTGGCCGACCGCCGGTCTGACGCTGCACAAGGCGGACGTCGCGACCAGGATCGCGCCGCGGCTCGGGGCGCCGGTCTTCGACGACCGCAAGGGCACCTACTGGTACGCCGAGAACCCGCGCGCGAGCGTCAAGGTTCCTGACACCAACACCAAGATCAGCATTGTCAGCCAGCCGCTGGACGGCGGGACGATGACGGTCAAGGTCGGTAAGTCCGGCAAGTAACCCTAGGTAATCCCAGCTCAGAGCCATGATCGGCCGTCGCCCCCTAGCGGGCGGCGGCCGATCGTGTTTAGGTGCCTCCTACGGATCTCTTATTGACACGATGTCTCACGGCATGTCTCAGGACAGCTCGCGGGGGAGATGAAACGGATGGCAGGCGGAGGCTTCAGCAAGCTCCCGAACGGCAAGGTCGTGGTGGCGGTGACGCTGCCCAGACCCACGGCCGAGGGCGGTACGGTGCGCGTCCTCGTGCACGCGGTGAACCGGGCGCGCGCCCTGACCCGGCTGCGCAACCTCGGGCTGCGCGCGGTCTATCTGCGGGGCAACGCGGACCCGCCGACGCCGGACGAGATCACCGCCGTCCTGCATCACCCGGACGGCCTGCTCTGGCGCACCACTCCGGAGTGCCGCGAGCAGCTCTGGCAGCCGATACGGTCCCTGCTCAGACCACCCGCGCCCGCCCATTGACCCGCCCCCGGGTCCGCCCGTCCCCGTACGCGGAGTGACGGAGCCGGTACGGAGTTGCTAGGTTGGCCCGCTGACCAGCAAACCGTCACTGACAGGATTCCGGGGATCACCTGTGCGTAACACCCGCCGACCGGCCGCCCTCCTCCGCCCGCTGATCGTCACGGCCGCGCTGCTGACCGCCGCGACCGCCGTGACCGGCTGCGACAGCGGCTCGGACGACGGCTCCGGGAGCGGCTCCGACAAGAACGCCGCCTCGTACGAGAAGGCCGGTGACCTCGTCAAGGAGGTCAACAAGGCCATGCGGGGGACGGCCTTCCACGCCTCCGGAACGTCCACCGCCCTCGGCGGCGGCACCCAGGAGACCTGGTCCGACCCCGAGCAGGGGCTGCGCATGAAGTCGAGCGGCGACGCCGGATCCGGCGAGATCTACTGCAAGGGCAGCGAGAACTTCATCAGCGCCTCCCTGCTGGCCGCGAGCGTGGAGCAGTCCGGCCAGAAGATCACCGTGCCCGGCCGGCTCTCCGACGTGTACGTGACCAACAACACCGGCCAGGGCTGCGACGCGTACTACCGCATCGACGAGAGCGCGAAGTTCGCCAAGGACAAGAACGGCGAGGTCGACGGCGAGAAGACGGTGGCCCTCACCATCTCGGTCAGCGGCACGTCCGACACCTACCACGTGGCGGCGGAGGGCACTCCGTACCTCCTGCGGATGGACTCGGCCCGGGACGGCCGGACCAGCACCACGAACTACGGGAAGTTCGGGCAGAAGAACACGATCACCATGCCGTCCGACACGATGCCCATGGACGAGTTCCGCAAGCAGGTCATGGGCAGCTGACCCGCCGGGACCAGCCGTCGCGCCGGTGGCTGCCCCCCCCCAGGCCCGCGCCTAGGAGGCGAGCACCGGCGTGCCGGTCAGCTCCACGCCGGCCGCGCGCAGCTCCTCCAGGGCGCGCTCCGTGGTCTCCTTCGCCACCGCCGCCGTCAGATCGAGCAGCACGCGCGTCGTGAAGCCCTCGCGGGCGGCGTCCAGCGCGGTGGCGCGGACGCAGTGGTCCATCGCGATGCCGACCACGTCGACCTCCGTGACCTCCCGCTCGCGCAGCCAGCGCGCCAGCCCCACGGCGTTCTCGTCGGCGCCCTCGAAGCCGCTGTACGCCGCCTCGTACGCGCCCTTGTCGAAGACCGCCTCGATCGCGCCGGAGGCGACCACCGGCGCGAAGTTCGGGTGGAAGCCGCCCCCCTCCGTACCGGCGACGCAGTGCACCGGCCAGCTGTTCACGAAGTCCGGGACGTCCGGGGGAGTGGCGAAGTGCGCGCCCGGGTCGATGTGGTGGTCACGGGTGGCGACCACGTGCCGGTAGCCGGGGGTCGCCCGGCCGACCAGATCGGTGATGGCGGCGGCGACCTCCGCACCCCCCGTCACCGCGACGCTGCCGCCCTCACAGAAATCGTTCTGAACGTCCACGACGATCAACGCGCGGTGCATGATGATGATCCTTCGGTAGTGGGGGGACGGGGAAACCGGGGGCGAGAGGGACGGTGTCCGGTCCGGCCGGGGCCCCCTTGCGGAGGGGATGCACAACTGCTACCACCGCCCCGCGCACCTCACACGTGGTGGCCAAGGGGCTTACACGTACTCCGTCGGAATCACCGGCTCGCCGCGCGACAGCTGCACCGCCGACAGCGGCAGCCCCGCACGCGCCGCGATATGGCGCTCACGCACCGCGTCCAGCGGCTCCGGCGCCACGATCTCGCCGCCCTTGACCAGCTCCACCAGCAGCTGCCGGTCCAGCAGCCCCGGGGGTACGGGACCGGTGCCGATCACCTCGGCCTCGGCGTATCCCTCCGCGTCCAGCCGGCGCGCCGCCCACTTGCGGCCGCCGATCGACGTCTTGCCGCCCAGCGACTTCTTCGCCACCGGGTGCAGCGCCGCCAGCGGGTCCGACGAGGTCGCGCGGGCGACGATCTTGTAGACCATGGAGCAGGTGGGGTGCCCGCTGCCGGTCACCAGCTGGGTGCCGACGCCGTACGCGTCCACCGGCGCCGCCGCCAGCGAGGCGATGGCGTACTCGTCCAGGTCGGAGGTGACCACGATCCTGGTGTTCACCGCGCCCAGCTCGTCCAGCTGCTGCCGTACCCGGTGCGCGACCAGCAGCAGATCCCCCGAGTCGATGCGGACGGCGCCCAGCTCCGGCCCCGCGATCTCCACGGCGGTCCGCACGGCCTCGGCCACGTCGTACGTGTCGACCAGCAGCGTCGTCCCCCGGCCGAGCGAGTCGATCTGCGCCTGGAACGCGTCGCGCTCGCTGTCGTGCAGCAGGGTGAAGGCGTGCGCGCTGGTGCCCACCGTCGGGATGTCGTAGCGGAAACCGGCCGCCAGGTCGGAGGTGGTGTCGAAGCCGCCCACGTACGCCGCGCGGGCCGCGGCGACGGCCGACAGCTCGTGCGTACGGCGCGCGCCCATCTCGATCAGCCCGCGGCCGCCGGCCGCCGCCGCCATCCGCGAGGCCGCGGCGGCGATCGCCGAGTCGTGGTTGAGGATCGACAGGATCACGGTCTCCAGCAGCACGCACTCGGCGAAGGTGCCCTCGACCCGCAGGATCGGCGAGCCGGGGAAGTACACCTCGCCCTCCGGATAGCCCCAGATGTCACCGCTGAAGCGGTACGAGTCGAGCCATTCGAGCGTCGGCCCGTCGACGATGTCCTTGTCCCGCAGGAAGGCCAGCTGATCGGAGTCGAAACGGAAGTTCCGCACGGCTTCGAGCACCCGCCCGGTGCCCGCCACCACCCCGTACCTGCGCCCCTCCGGCAGCCGCCGGGTGAAGACCTCGAAGACCGAGCGGCGGTCGGCCGTCCCGGCCCGCAGGGCTGCCTGGAGCATCGTCAGCTCGTACTGGTCGGTGAAGAGCGCGGTCGACGGCACGCCCACCCGGCGCAGCCCAAGATCCCCAGTGTTCATATGACGATGCTACCCCGAATACTCGTCAGAGTGACGATTTGGGTCAGGCGTTTGTGCGACAGGCCGCTCAGGGTGGCAGCATGGGACCTGTGGGGCACGCCCCTGGTAGGCCCGGCAGGTTCAGCAGGTCCCGGCAGAGAAGAAGGTCGTCCCGAACCGTGAGTGTTGCTCCGACTGAGATCGAACGCCCCGAATCGGCCGAGGAGACCTTCGCCGTCCCCGAACCCGATGTGCCGTGGGTGACGATCGTCCACAACGATCCGGTCAACCTCATGAGTTACGTGTCCTACGTCTTCCAGACCTATTTCGGCTATTCGAAGGACAAGGCGCACAAGCTGATGCTCGACGTCCACCACAAGGGCCGCGCGATCGTCTCCAGCGGCAGCCGCGAGGAGATGGAGCGCGATGTGCAGGCGATGCACGGATTCGGGCTCTGGGCGACCCTCTCGCAGGACCGCGCCTGATGGCCGGGCACTTCGAGGCGATCCCGGGCGGCGGCGCCGCCGTCGCGCTCGACGAGGTCGAGATCTCGATCCTGCGCTCCCTGGCCGTACAGCTGCTGGAGCTGATCGGGCCCGGTGACGAACCGGCCCAGGGCGAGGACCCGCTCGCCTCCCTCTTCGCCCCCGGCCCCAGCGAACCGCCCGCCGACCCGGCCCTCGCCCGGCTCTTCCCGGACGCGTACGGGGATGACGACGACGAACTGCGCGAGTACTCGTCCGAGTTCAGACGCTTCACGGAGAACGATCTGCGCGACCGCAAGCGCGAGGACGGAATGGCGCTCGTCCGCACGCTGGACGCGCTCGCCCCGACGGGCGAGGGCGGCGCCGTGCTCAAGCTGACCGCCGAGGACTGCCGGCACTGGCTCGGCGCGCTCAACGACCTGCGGCTGACCATCGGGACGCGGCTGGAGGTCACCGACGAGGACGAGGGCGGCGAGCTGTACCGGCTGCCCGACTCCGACCCGCGCAAGCCGATGGTGATGGCGTACCTGTGGCTCGGGGCGCTCCAGGAGACGCTCGTCGAAACGCTGATGCCGTAAGCAGCGCGTCGTAACGGGACCTCAAGGGAATCTCTTCATATCCTCATATAAGGCTCAATTTGGTGTAACAATCACATCACCGCGCGATCGACCCTTGCGGTGGTGTGATTGATTTGTCCCTATTTCCTTGTGGGCTGTGCCACAGCGGCCCCCGTGGGCGACTGTTGCCGCCGTGATAAATCTTCACGACCTCCCGGGGACGTCACCCCTGTCCCCAGGGGGCGCCTTCCCCGGCCGACCGCCGGTGGCACTCCATCCATATCCGGGGGGATCAGGAACTGGTCCGCGGCCGACGAGAGCGGCGCGGAGCGGTGTGGAGAAAGGCAACACGACCATGACCTCAGCGCAGGTCGACAGGGAACATCCCGGCGACGGCGCCACGGGCGGCCCCACCGGCGCGAACGCGCCGGAAGAGGAGTACGAGCGCGGACTCGGCAGCCGTCAGGTCCAGATGATCGCCATCGGCGGCGCCATCGGCGTCGGGCTCTTCATGGGCGCCGGAGCGAACATCGCCAAGGCCGGCCCCAGCATCATCCTCATGTACGCCCTCGCCGGCGTCGTGATCTTCTTCATCATGCGGGCGCTCGGCGAGCTGCTCCTCTACCGGCCGGTCTCGGGCTCCTTCGCCGAGTACGCCCGCGAGTTCCTCGGCCCCTTCTTCGGCTTCGCCACCGGCTGGACGTACTGGCTGATGTGGGTGGTCACCGGCATGGCCGAGCTGACCGCCGCCGCCATCTACATCCACTTCTGGTTCCCGCGGATCCCGCAGTGGGTCAGCGCGCTGGTCTTCCTCGTGGTGCTCTTCGGCGTCAACCTGATCTCGGTGAAGATCTTCGGCGAGGTCGAGTTCTGGTTCTCGATGATCAAGGTCACCGCGATCATCGGCATGATCGTCATCGGCCTCGGCGTCCTCACCCTCGGCTTCTCCGAGGCCGGCGAGACCGCGTCCACCTCCAACCTCTGGGCGCACGGCGGGGTCTTCCCGAACGGCATCGGCTCCAGCCTGATGACGCTCCAGGGCGTGATGTTCGCCTACCTCGCCGTCGAGCTGGTCGGCGTCACCGCCGGCGAGTCCGAGAACCCGGAGAAGACCCTCCCCAAGGCCATCAACACGCTGCCCTGGCGCATCATCGTCTTCTACGTCGGCGCCCTCAGCGTGATCCTCGCCGTCGTCAAGTGGACCGAGTTCTCGGCGGGCGCGAGCCCCTTCGTGCACGCCTTCGAAAAGATGGGCATCCCGCTCGCTGCGGGCATCGTCAACTTCGTCGTGCTGACCGCCGCGCTCTCCTCCTGCAACTCCGGGATGTACTCCACCGGCCGGATGCTGCGCAATCTCGCGGCCAACAGCGAGGCGCCGAAGGCGTTCACGCGGCTGAACTCCCGCAAGACCCCGGCCGTCGGGATCAGCGTCTCCGTCGCCCTCATGGGCATCGGCGTGATCCTCAACTACATCGTCCCGGAGAAAGCTTTCGGCTATGTGACCTCCGTGGCGACCGCGGCGGGCATCTGGACCTGGATGATGATCCTGATCAGCCACATCCGCTACCGCCGCGGGGCCAGGGCCGGCGTCCTGCCCCTCTCGTCGTTCCCCGCACCCGGGGGCGCGCTCTTCAGCTGGGTCGCGGTCTTCTTCCTCAGCTTCGTCACCCTCCTGATCGCGCTGGACGACGACGCGCGGGTCTCCCTCTACGTCGGCGCCGTCTGGGCCGTCGTCCTGGGAGCGGGCTGGCAGTACCTCAAGCGCAGCGGCTCCCCGGCCTCGGCCAGGACCGAGCCGGAGTACGCGCGGACGGGCGAGCAGCCGTAACCCTCCCCGCTCACGCGCCACCGGCGACGGCCCAGGACCCCCGGTCCCGGGCCGTCGCCGCGTCGGGTCCCTTTATATTTCTCACCATGCTCACCATCACCCAGGCCCTGCACGACCAGATCGTCGCGCACGCCCGAGCCGACCACCCCGACGAGGCGTGCGGCGTGGTCGCCGGCCCCGCCGGGAGCGGACGGGCCGAGCGGTTCATCCCCATGCTCAACGCCGCCCGCTCGCCCACCTTCTACGAGTTCGACTCCGCCGATCTCTTCAAGCTCTACCGCGACATGGACGACCGCGACGAAGAGCCGGTGATCATCTACCACTCGCACACCGCGACCGAGGCATACCCGTCCCGTACGGACATCACCTACGCCAACGAGCCGGGCGCCCACTACGTCCTGGTCTCCACGGCCGACACCGACGGCGCGGGCCCCTTCCAGTTCCGCTCGTACCGCATCGTCGAGGGCGAGGTCTCCGAGGAGGACGTGGAGATCGTCTGACGTCGTCCACCAGCCGAACGCCCGCCGTCCACCATCCGAGCACCCCTACCCGGGCGCGGACCGGGAATCGATACGATGACCGCATGGTTTCCCACGACGTGAGCGACAAGACGCCGAGCACCCCGCTGCTCGTCGCGCGGCTGCACGTCGACCTGTGCCGCCTCGCCAGTGCCATCTGTACGGACTAGGGCACCACCGGCTGAGCCACAGCCCCGAGCGCACTCCGCCGCACGCGACCAGCGATCCGCACCACCCACACCCCTCGCGCGGGGGGCCGAGCCGCGCGCCCGACACGTCACCTCCCGACAGGAGCCCACGCCATGTCCATCGAGGTCCGCATTCCGACCATCCTCCGCACCTACACCGACGGCGCCAAGGCGGTCAACGGCACCGGCGAGACGCTCTCCGAGCTCTTCGCCGACCTCGAAAGCCGGCACGCGGGCATCCGGGAGCGGCTCATCGACCCGGCCAAGGACAACCAGCTCCGCCGCTTCGTGAACGTCTACCTCAACGACGAGGACGTCCGCTTCCTCGACGGCATCTCCACCAAGCTCGCCGACGGCGACACCGTCACCATCCTCCCGGCCGTGGCCGGTGGCGCGCTCGAAGCGCACACGGCCTGATGCGGTACGACTCCCCGCTGGCGGCGGTCGGCAACACGCCCCTGGTACGGCTCCCCAGGCTGTCCCCCTCGGACACCGTACGGATCTGGGCCAAGCTGGAGGACCGCAACCCGACGGGCTCGATCAAGGACCGGCCCGCGCTCCACATGGTCGAACAGGCCGAGAAGGACGGACGCCTCACCCCGGGCTGCACCATCCTGGAGCCCACCAGCGGGAACACCGGCATCTCGCTCGCGATGGCGGCCAAGCTCAAGGGCTACCGCATCGTCTGCGTCATGCCGGAGAACACCTCCCAGGAGCGGCGCGACCTGCTCGCCATGTGGGGCGCGGAGATCGTCCCGTCCCCGGCGGCGGGCGGCTCCAACACCGCCGTACGGGTGGCGAAGGAACTGGCCGCGGAGAACCCCTCCTGGGTGATGCTCTACCAGTACGGCAACCCCGACAACGCGGGCGCGCACTACGCCACCACCGGCCCCGAGATCCTCGCCGACCTCCCCTCCGTGACCCACTTCGTGGCGGGCCTCGGCACGACGGGCACCCTCATGGGCGTCGGCCGCTATCTGCGCGAGCACGTCGAGTCCATCCAGATCGTCGCCGCCGAGCCGCGCTACGACGACCTGGTCTACGGGCTGCGCAACCTCGACGAGGGCTTCGTCCCCGAGCTGTACGACGCCTCCGTCCTCACCACCCGCTTCTCCGTCGGCTCGGCCGACGCGGTGACCCGCACCCGCGAACTGCTCCAGCAGGAAGGCATCTTCGCGGGCGTCTCGACCGGCGCGGCTCTGCACGCGGCGATCGGCGTGGGCCGCAAGGCGGTCAAGGCGGGCGAGAGCGCGGACATCGTGTTCGTCGTCGCCGACGGGGGCTGGAAGTACCTGTCGACGGGCGTGTACACGGCGGCGACGACGGAAGAGGCGATCGAGGCGCTGCACGGCCAACTCTGGGCGTAGCGCCTTTTCGGGGCGCGTTGTTGGCGCGGCCCGGTGGTTGTGTGCGGGCCGTCGCCGGGTGTCCCTCCGGGGGTGCATCCGGGACGGCATGATTTACGGCGCGTGCGGGCCGGTGATTCCCCTGCGGGCCGTGTGCGCCACAAATCACGCTGTATTGTCCCGGACGCACCCCCTGCGGGCCCCCCTTCCCCGCCCGCACAGACCCGGCGGGCCCGGCCCTGGGTGTCGGTACGTCGGGCCCCACCGGCGGGAGGGGGCCGGGGTCGCAGGAGGTGCGCGTCCGGACAATAAAGCGTGATGTGTGCCGCTCGGCGACCCGCACCCGAAGATCCGGCCCGCACGCGGCGTACGGGGGGCCGGGGGTGTCCCCCGGAAAAGCACAGCATGCCGTCCGGACATGCGCCTCCGGAGTGCCCCGGCCCCCGCACCACGGCGCACCGGCCCCCACCACCACCCCGCCCGAAATCGCGTTCCGCCATCCGAACCGGTGACACCGTGGGTGAGTTCCCCCACACAGGGCCACCGTGGAGGAGCGACCAGCCCTTTCGCGCTTTACGCTCGACAAACCGCACGACCCCCGTCGCCCCCCTTCCACGCCACGGAGGTTCACGCTCCATGAAGCTCACCGTCGTCGGCTGTTCGGGCTCGTTCCCCTCCGTGGGTTCGGCCTGCTCCAGCTACCTCGTAGAGGCCGACGGCTTCCGGCTGCTCCTCGACATGGGTAATGGCGCCCTTGGCGAGCTGCAGCGCCACTGTGGTCTCTACGACCTCGACGCCATCTTCCTCAGCCATCTCCACGCGGACCACTGCATCGACATGTGCGCCTACTTCGTGGCGCGCTACTACCGCTTCGACGGCGGCCGCTGCGATCCCATCCCCGTCTACGGCCCCGAAGGCACCGAGCAGCGCCTCACCACGGCCTACGCGGACACTCCGACGGAGAAGTCCATGAGCGAGGTCTTCGACTTCCACACGCTCAAGCCGGGCTCCTTCGACATCGGCCCCTTCTCGGTCCGTACGGAGAAGGTCGCGCACCCGGTCGAGACGTTCGGGATCCGGGTCGAGTACGGCGGCCGGTCGCTCGTCTACTCCGGTGACACGGGGGCCAGCGAGGCGCTGGTCGAGCTGGCCGAGGACACCGACCTCTTTCTCTGCGAGGCGGCCTTCACGTTCGGCAAGGAGGACGTCGAGGGCCTGCACCTCAACGGCAGGGAGGCCGGCGCGCACGCCACCCGGGCGCGGGCGCGGCGGCTGGTGCTGACGCACGTACCGCCGTGGACGGACGGCGAGCTGAATCTCTCCGACGCGCGCGAGGTCTACGCGGGCCCCTCGGAGCTGGCCGCTCCGGGCATGGTCTACGAGATCTGACGCGACGCGGTCCGACGCGGCGCCCCGGACACGAAACCGCGGGCCCGACCGTTCCTGACAACGGCCGGGCCCACGGAGCACTGGAGCGGTCGGCTCCTACTTCGCCTCCGCCTTGAGCAGCTCCGCCAGCTCCTCGTCGGACTCGCGTCCCGGCGTCGGAAGGTTGAACCGGGTGATCGCGAAGCGGAAGACCACGTAGTAGACCACCGCGAAACAGAGTCCGACGAGCGCCAGGCCCCAGGGATTCGTCGCGATGCCCAGGTTGAGGAAGAAGTCGACGGCGCCCGCCGAGAAGCCGAAGCCGTCCTTCATGCCGAGTGCCCAGGTCAGGGCCATGGAGACACCGGTGAGTACGGCGTGGATCGCGTACAGGACCGGGGCGATGAACATGAAGGTGAACTCGATGGGCTCGGTCACGCCGGTGACGAACGCGGTGAGGGCCAGCGAGAGCATCATGCCGCCGACGACCTTGCGGCGCTCAGGGCGGGCACAGTGGTAGATCGCCAGGCAGGCCGCGGGGAGGGCGAACATCATGATCGGGAAGAAGCCGGTCATGAACTGTCCGGCCGTGGGGTCGCCCGCGAGGAAGCGGTTGATGTCGCCGCTCTTGCCCTCGTACGTACCGGCCTGGAACCAGGGGAACGAGTTGACCAGGTGGTGCATGCCGATGGGGATCAGCGCGCGGTTGACCACGCCGAAGATGCCCGCGCCGACGGCGCCCGACCCGACCAGCCACTCGCCGAGGTTGTGCAGACCCGAGCCGAGGACGGGCCAGATGTAGCCGAAGATGATGCCGATGACGAGGCCCGCGAAGGCGGCGAGGATCGGGACGAGCCTGCGGCCACCGAAGAAGCCCGCCCAGTCGGGCAGCTTCGTACGGTAGAAGCGCTGGTAGAGCAGGGCGACGACGATGCCCATGACGACTCCGCCGAGGACCTTCGCGTCGACGGCCGCGTCGACCATGACTATCTTGCCGTCCACGACCTGCGCGACCTTGGGCAGGTTGGAGTCGGTGAAGGTGCCCAGGACGTTCTTGAAGACCAGGTAGCCGGTGACGGCGGCGAGCGCGGTGGAGCCGTCCGCCTTCTTGGCGAAGCCGATCGCGATGCCGACGGCGAACAGCAGCGGCATGTTGTCCAGGATGGCGTTGCCGCCCGCGGCCATAAAGCCGGCGATCTTGGTGATGAACGCGGGGAACGAGTCGCGGCCGAGCATGTCGGGGTTGCCGAGACGCACCAGCAGCGCACCGGCGGGCAGAACCGCGACGGGTAGCATCAGGCTGCGGCCGATACGCTGCATCACAGCCATCGCGCGGCTGCCCAGCCCCTTCCGCTCCGCTGCGGGCTTCTTGTCAGCCGCGGTGGCGGCGCCGGCGGTGGACATCAACTTCCTCCAGTGGAACGCGGCGTGCGACGCTGTGGGCGCGCGGCCGTGTGGTCTACACCATCAGTGGTGTAGACCAGTTGTAGCACGGTGAGGAAGAGATAAGGAACAGTCGAAAGGCCCCCGGATAAACCCTCCGAGGGCCCTCGCTCGCACGCTCCGGGGCGCTTCGGCCGCTGACCGGAACGTGTCGTACCGCCCAACTGGCCTGCTACGCCTTGGTGTTCTGCTGTTCGACCTCCTCCTCCAGCTCCTCGGGCTCGCGCCCGGGCGTCGGGATGTCGAATCTGGTGATCGCGAAGCGGAAGACCGCGTAGTACACCACCGCGAAGCAGAGCCCGATCGGGATGATCAGCCAGGGCTTGGTGTCGAGATGCCAGTTCACCACGTAGTCGATCAGGCCGGCCGAGAAACTGAAGCCCGCGTGCACCCCCAGCGCCCAGGTGATCGCCATCGACGCCCCGGTCAGCAGCGCGTGCGCCCCGTACAGCAGCGGCGCCGCGAACATGAAGGAGAACTCCAGCGGCTCCGTCACCCCGGTGACGAACGAGGTCAGCGCCACCGAGAGCATCAGCCCCGCCACCCGCTTGCGGTGCTCGGGGCGCGCGCAGTGCGCGATGGCGAGCGCGGCGGCCGGCAGGCCGAACATCATGATCGGGAAGAAGCCGGACATGAACTGGCCCGCCGACGGGTCCCCGGCGAAGAACCGGGTCAGGTCGCCCTGGACGACCGTGCCGTCCGGCTTGGTGAACGAACCCGCCTGGAACCAGAAGAAGGTGTTCAGGAACTGGTGCATCCCGATCGGGATCAGCAGCCGGTTGGCGACACCGAAGATCCCCGCGCCCCAGGCGCCCAGGCTGATCAGCTGTTTCGCGAACGACGTCAGCGCGTCGCCCACGGGCTGCCACAGCAGCCCGAACAGCACCCCGAGGATCACGCAGATGAAGGCCATCAGGATCGGCACCAGCCTGCGGCCGTTGAAGAAGCCCAGCCAGTCGACCAGCCTCGTACGGTGGAACCGCTGCCAGACCACCGCCGTCAGCAGCCCGATCAGGATGCCGCCCAGCACGCCCGGGTTCTGCGGGGTGCCCTCCGGCAGCTCCTTCGTCACCGAGCCGCCGATCGGGAAGGCGGCCAGCACGCCGTGGAAGACGAGGAAGCCGACGACCGCGGCGAGCGCGGTGGAGCCGTCCGCCTTCTTCGCGAATCCGATCGCCACCCCGATGCAGAACAGCAGCGGCAGCCCGAACGCCCCGTCCAGGATGGCCGTCCCGCCCAGGCTGAACACCTTCGCCGTCTTGTCCCAGAAGGCGCCGTGCAGATAGGCGGCGAACAGATTCCCCAGGCTGACCAGCAGCCCCGCGGCGGGCAGGACCGCCACCGGCAGCTGGAGACTGCGGCCGATCTTCTGGAGCCCCTGGAACAGCCCGTTCCACCAGCGCCCGCCCGGTCCGGACCGCCCCGCCCGGTGCGCCGGTCCGGGGTGCGGAGTTGCCGCGCTGTCGGCGCTCATCGTGGTTCTCCCGTCGTTCTCCCACCGTTCGCGACTGGTGTAGACCAGTTGCGATAGGCTCCATCCTTCGGTACGGGGTGACGGTCCGCCCGTGAAGATGCTCCAACCGTGCGTTACCGTGACGAAGCGGACCGGAGTCGCACCGGGCAGCCGGAGCACAGCGTCAGAGAGCCAGGGAGAAAGACATGGCCACCAAGGCTGAGAAGATCGTCGCCGGACTCGGCGGGCTCGACAACATCGAAGAGGTCGAGGGCTGCATCACCCGCCTCCGTACCGAGGTCGTCAACCCCGACCTCGTCGACGAAGCGGCCCTCAAGGCCGCCGGAGCCCACGGCGTCGTCAAGATGGGCACCGCGATCCAGGTCGTCATCGGCACCGACGCCGACCCGATCGCCGCCGACATCGAAGACATGATGTGACCAGCGGCCGATAGCGACCGACAACGGTCGACTGGCGGTCGACAACGGTCGACAACGGCGGCCCGTCAACCGGCCGTCGGGGGAAGGGCCTGATCCCGACCACCGGAACAGGCCCCTCCCCAAGGTCCCGATAGGCTCACGGTCATGTCTCGAATCGACGGCCGCACCCCCGAACAGCTCCGTCCCGTCACCATCGAACGCGGATGGAGCAAGCACGCCGAGGGCTCCGTCCTCATCTCCTTCGGTGACACCAGAGTCTTCTGCACCGCCTCGGTCACCGAGGGCGTCCCCCGCTGGCGCAAGGGCAGCGGCGAAGGCTGGGTCACCGCCGAATACTCGATGCTGCCCCGCTCCACCAACACCCGCGGCGACCGCGAGTCCGTCCGCGGCAAGATCGGCGGACGCACCCACGAGATCAGCCGCCTCATCGGCCGCTCCCTGCGCGCGGTCATCGACTACAAGGCGCTCGGCGAGAACACCGTCGTCCTCGACTGCGATGTCCTCCAGGCCGACGGCGGCACCCGTACGGCCGCCATCACCGGCGCCTACGTCGCCCTCGCCGACGCCGTCTCCTGGGCCCAGGGCAAGAAGATCGTCAAGGCCGGCCGCCGCCCGCTGACCGGCACGGTCGCCGCCGTGAGCGTCGGCATCGTGGACGGTGCGCCGCTCCTCGACCTCTGTTACGAGGAGGACGTCCGCGCCGACACCGACATGAACGTCGTCTGTACCGGCGACGGCCGCTTCGTCGAGGTCCAGGGCACGGCGGAGGCCGAGCCCTTCGACCGCAAGGAGCTGAACGCGCTGCTCGACCTCGCCACGGCGGGCTGCGTGGACCTGGCGACCCTCCAGCGCACGGCGCTGGAGCAGACTCTCTGAGACGGAGGGGGTACGGGCGCATGCCCGTACCCCCGACCCGTCCCGGGGCGGACCGGGTGGACCGGGTGGACCGGGTCGGACCGGCCGGGGCGCCCGTCCGATACTGAACGGCATGACCCGCCTGATCCTCGCCACCCGCAACGCCGGGAAGCTCATCGAACTCAAGGCCATCCTCGCGGACGCCGGCCTGCCCCACGACCTCGTCGGGGCGGACGCCTACCCCGAGATCCCCGACGTCAAGGAAACCGGCGTCACCTTCGCCGAGAACGCCCTGCTCAAGGCGCACGCCCTGGCCACCGCCACCGGCCTGCCCGCCGTCGCCGACGACTCCGGCCTCTGCGTGGACGTCCTCGGCGGCGCCCCCGGCATCTTCTCCGCCCGCTGGTCAGGCGTGCACGGTGACGACCGGGCGAACCTGGACCTCCTGCTGGCCCAGCTGGCCGACATCGCCCCACCCCACCGCGCCGCCCACTTCGCCTGCGCGGCGGCCCTGGCCCTCCCCGACGGCACCCACCGGGTCGTGGAAGGCCGCCTCGAAGGCACCCTCCGCACCACCCCCGCCGGCACGGGCGGCTTCGGCTACGACCCGATCCTCCAGCCCGCCGGCGAGACCCGCACCTGCGCGGAGCTGTCGGCGGCGGAGAAGAACGCGATCAGCCACCGGGGCAAGGCGTTCAGGGCCCTGGCCCCGGTGGTCGCGGAACTGCTGGGCTGACACGGGTATGCCGAAGGGCGGGCCCCATACGCTGGGTGCCCGCCCTTCGGTTCCATGGTCAGTGCGGCCGGTGGGATTCGAACCCACACAGGATTTCTCCCAGATGCCCCTAAAACACCCGCCGATACCAGTTTGGCTACGGCCGCTCGCCGCCCACCATCGTACCGGGCGCCCTGACCTCCCGGCGGAGGTGGCTACGGTGCGGGCCGGGGTTTCGCCCGGCGGTTGCGGCACCACGTGTCCGTGAGCGCATGGCAGTTCGGGCACAGGTAGCGCAGGTTCCCGGCGCGGTTATCGAGCCGGTCACCACTGATGTGGTCGATCTGTAGCGTCATCGGCTGCCCGAGCCATGCACCGGTGTTCCCGCACGACGCGCAGCGGTACGGGACGCCGATCTCCTGGAGGGCACGGTGGAGCCGGGACCGGTTGGTGCGCGGTGAGCGCTCCGGCAGGACGACGAGCGTGTCCCCGGCGACCGGCTTCGGGGTGCGCGGCCGCACGGAACCCCAGGTCCGCCGCTTGAAGTGGCCGGTGTCGAGGCCGAGTTCGGCCACTTTCCGGCGTACCCGGCGGTGATTGGTGTCGTTCACGGTGAGCCCGAGGGTCCGCATGACGTCCGCGTAACCGGAGGCGGCGGGTATCGCCCGGCGCAGAGCGGTCTCCGGGATCGCCACGCGCGCGTTGCGGAAATGGGCGGTGTCGACACCCCGCTCCCTGAGTATCCGGCCGAGCGCCGCGCGCGACCGCCCGTCGTCGGGTACGCCGAGCGCGCGGGCCACTCCGCGCACGCTGTGCGCACGGGCGGCTGCCGCCGCCAGCTCCACGGTGGTGAACGGCGACTCGGCCCGTACGCGGTTCATGCCGGGGAAGTGGCTGACGTCGATCCCGGCCGTCTCGATACGGCGCGCCAGGTGCGACAGCGTGCCCGTGGCGGGCGCGGCGCCCAGCCTCACGGCGACCTCGCGCAAGGTCGTGGAGGTCGTGACGGCGGCGGCGATGATCTCGTCCGGGTACTTCCGCCACGTGCTCCGCCGCTTGAAGTGCGTGGTGTCGAGGCCGAGTTCGGCCACCTTGCCCTGGAGGGCGCGTCTGCGGCCCCCGCTCGCGCGGACCCCGAGCCGCCGCATCAGATCGGCCCAGCTCTCCGCCGCGGCGACCGCGTCGGCCAGCCGGTCCCCGTCGTACGGCTCGGACATGATCCCCCCTCGACCCGGGCACGCGTTCGTGGCGTCGCACTGGATAACGAGCCGGATTCCGGACCGTCACGTCCGAAAAGCGGAACGCCCCGCACCGGATGGGGACTTGGCGCGGGGCGGTCAGTGGTGCGGGGCGTTCCGGGGCGGGGGCGGGGGCGGGCAGAACTTCGGGTCAGAACTTCGGGTCCGGTGTCTGGGCGTGGATCAGTTCCGCCGCCTCCTCGTCCGTCTCCACCGACGGCGGCGAACCCGCCAGCGGCTTCTGGGCCGTCTCCTTCATGCACGCCACCGCGATCACCCCCACCAGCGCCGCCGCCATCGCGTAGTACGCGGGCATCAGGTTGTTGTCCGTGAGGCTGATGAGGCCGGTGATGACGAAGGGTGTCGTGCCGCCGAAGAGGGAGGCCGAGAAGTTGTAGCCGACGGACAGCGAGCCGTAGCGGACCTCGGTCGGGAAGAGGGCGGGGAGGGCCGCCGACATGGTGCCGAGGAGGCAGACCAGGGAGAAGCCCAGCATCGCCATGCCGATGACGATCGCGGGGATGCTGCCCTGCTTGATCAGCAGGAACGCCGGCAGCGAGAGGAAGAAGAAGCCGAGCATCCCCGCCATCAGCAGCGGCTTTCGGCCGAAACGGTCGCTGAGCCTGCCCACCTGGCTGATGACCAGCATCAGCGCGGCCATGACGCCCAGCAGGATCAGCAGGCCGTGCGTCTCGCCGTAGTCCAGTTCGTTGGAGAGGTACGTCGGCATGTACGACAGCAGCATGTAGTCCGTGATGTTGTACGCGCCGACCAGCGCGACGCACAGGATCAGCGACGGCCAGTACTGCCGGAAGATCTTGCCGAGGTCGCGCGCGGTGGTCGACTCCACGGCGTCCGCCGCGTCGGAGGCGTGCACGTTGCCCGCCTCCAGCTTCTGGAAGGCCGGCGTCTCGTCGAGGCGCAGCCGCAGGTAGAGGCCGACCAGGCCGAGCGGCCCCGCGACCAGGAAGGGGATCCGCCAGCCCCAGGACTCCATCGTGTCGCTGCCCAGTACCGCCGTGAGCGCGGTGACCAGACCGGCCGCGCCCACATAGCCCGCCAGGGTGCCGAACTCCAGGAAGCTGCCGAAGAAGCCGCGGCGCTTGTCGGGGGCGTACTCCGCGATGAACGTCGAAGCGCCGCCGTACTCGCCGCCCGTGGAGAAGCCCTGGACCAGCCGGAAGAAGACCAGCAGGGCCGGGGCCCAGAGGCCGATCGTCGCGTGCGAGGGGATCAGGCCGATCGCGAAGGTGCCGATGGCCATCAGGATCATCGTCAGCGCGAGGACCTTTTTGCGGCCCAGCCTGTCACCCATCGGGCCGAAGAACATTCCGCCGAGTGGCCGTACGAGGAAGGCCACGGCGAAGGTCGCGAAGGAGGAGAGCAGCTCGAACGTGGGGTTCCCGGACGGGAAGAACACGTGCCCGATCGTGACGGCGAGGTAGCTGTAGATCCCGAAGTCGAACCACTCCATGGCGTTACCCAGGGAGGCCGCCTTGACGGCGCGCCTGACCGCCGCGTCGTCGGTGACGGTGATGTCCGACCGCCGGAGCTTGGGGTTCTTCCGCTGTCTGATCGCCCGGAAGAGGGCGGGATGGCGCTTGACCGCGGCGGGGTCGGCCACCTCTTCGTGCTCCTGGCCGGCCATGGGTCGGTCCTTTCCTCGGGGTGAAACTCCAAGGAGACCTTCTGCGCGATCGTGGCGGATGCAAACCGAGGTCCCACGAAAGTGGGACCTCGGTCACAGGGCGGGACGGTTCAGATGCCCAGGTCCTTGATGATCTTCGCTACGTGTCCGGTCGCGCGCACGTTGTAGAAGGCCTGCTCGACCCGGCCCCGCTCGTCCACGACGAACGTGGAGCGGATGACGCCGGTCACCGTCTTGCCGTACATCTTCTTCTCGCCGAAGGCGCCGTACGCCTCCAGCACCGCCTTGGACGGGTCGCCGACCAGCGTGACCTTCAGGTTCTCCTGCTCGCGGAACTTCGCCAGCTTCTCCGGCTTGTCGGGCGACACGCCGATGACGTCGTAGCCCGCGCCGGCCAGCAGCTCCAGGTTGTCGGTGAAGTCGCACGCCTGCTTGGTGCAGCCGGGGGTGAGGGCGGCGGGGTAGAAGTACACGATCACCTTGCGGCCCTTGTGGTCCGCGAGCGAGACGTCCTTGCCGTCCGCGTCGGGCAGGGTGAAGGCGGGGGCGGTGTCGCCGGGCTGGAGGCGCTCGCTCATGGTTCTCCTCGGTCGGGCCGGCGCCCCGGCGGCGGGGATGATCCCGGTGGGGCGCGACCGTGTGGCGTGACGGGCTTCCTCGGGGGTAGCCGCCGGTACGCCGCCGAGCGTAATCGGGGGTGCCGCCGGGTGCGGCGGCGGCGGAGCTGACAGACTGTCGAAGAAGGACTACCGGACAAGACCACGGAGGCAGCGCGGTGTCGGAATCCAGGACCCCGGCGCAGATCGAGGCGGACATCGTCCGCCGGCGCGGACAGCTTGCCGAGACGCTCGACGAGATCGGGGTACGGGTGCACCCCAAGACGATCGTCGGCGACGCGAAGGCCAAGGTGGCCTCCACGGTGGACCAGACGGCGGGGCGGGCGTTCGTCGCGGTGAACAGGACGATCGCGGGCGTGCGCGCCTCGTTCGTCGGCGACGACGGCGGGCCCCGGCTGGAGCGGCTGGTCCCGGTGGCGCTGGTCACCGTCGGGGTCGTCGGACTGCTGGTGGTGTCGACGCGGCGGCGCCGCTCCTGAGCGCGCGCGACGTGCCGACCGCGCGCCCCATGACCCCTATGGCGCAGCGCGCCGTGACGGCCAGGTAGGTTCTGGGGCGTGAGCGAGAAACCCCGCAGTGAGCACGACAAGCTGCCCATCCGGATGCTCCACGACCGGGTTCTGGTCAGGACGGACATCCCGGAGGGCGAGCGGCGCTCGTCCGGCGGCATCCTGATTCCGGCGACGGCCGAGGTCGGCAGGCGGCTGGCCTGGGCCGAGGTGGTGGCCGTGGGGCAGAACGTACGGACGGTGACGCCGGGGGACCGGGTGCTGTACGACCCCGAGGACCGCGCCGAGGTCGAGGTGCGCGGGGTGGCGTACGTACTGATGCGCGAGCGCGATCTGCACGCCGTGGCGGCGGACCGGTTCGAGGGCTCCGAGGACTCGACCGGGCTGTACCTCTAGAACCCCGCGACCTCTGGAGCCCCGCGACCTCTGGAACTCCGCGACCTCAAGACTCCGCGACCTCAAGAACTCCGCGGTACCCGCGCCTACAGCCTTCGTGAAGACCTGGTGACCCTGCTCACCAGGTCTTTTTGCTACGGTGGCGGGACCCCGACGAGACGCGCCGTACCGGGTCCAATCGAAAGACGACGCACCTGTTGTTCCGTGTGTTTCTCGCCGGGAGGTGCCGTCATGGCGTGGGTTCTGTTGATCGTGGCCGGTCTGGTCGAGGTCGGCTGGTCGATCGGGATGAAGTTCACCGAGGGGTTCACCCGGCTGTGGCCGAGCGTGTTCACGTGCGCCGGGATCGTGGTGAGCATGCTGCTGCTGGCGCAGGCGGCGAAGACCCTGCCGATCGGTACGGCCTACGGCGTGTGGGTCGGCATCGGCGCGGCCGGCGCGGCGGTGGTCGGCATGGTGGCGCTGGGGGAGCCGGCGACCGCCGCCCGGATCTTCTTCGTCTCGCTGCTGCTGGTGGCGGTGGTGGGGCTGAAGGTCACCTCGGGTCACTGACGCGACATGCCCTGGGCCGACGTGGGTGCGTGTCCGCCCGCGGTGCTTGCGGACCGGCCTCTTACGGCAGCACCGGGTCCCCCGTGGAGGTACGTGCCGGTGCGCCCGCTCCGGCCGTCGCGCCGGTGTCGGTGCCGCCGTTCGCCGCGCCGCCGTCGGCCGCCGAGCCCGCGGTGTCGGCGCCCGTGGTCGTCGTCCCCGTACCGCCGTCGGCCGTCGCGCCGCCGTCCGTGGCGGTGCCGCCGTCGGTCTGGCCCTGGGTCTGGCCGCCGTCCGTGGTGGCGCCGCCCGTCTGGCCCTCCGTGGTGTCCGGGGTCTGGCCGCCGCCGGTGGTGCTGCCGCCCGTCGCGCTCTGCGTGGGTTCGTCGCTCTGGCCCTGCGTCCCGCCCGCGGTGGCCCCCGGGCTCGACGACCGGCCGGGCGGCGCGGACTCGTCGGACTGTCCGGGGTCCGGGGACGACACCGCGTTCGCGCCGTCCTGCAACTGGAGGTCGAAGTCCTGGGCCTCGCTGCCCTGGAGGGCGGCGGCCGTGTACGCGCCCCAGATCTGGGCGGGCGGCCCGCCGCCGTTGATGCGCGGCTGGCCGAGGGCTCCGTACAGCGGCTTCTGCTCGGCGGTCTTCGGGTCGGCGCCCATCACGGCGACGACCGTGGCGAGGTCCGGGGTGTAGCCGGCGAACCAGGCCGACTTGTCGTTCTCGCCCGTACCGGTCTTGCCCGCCGCCGGGCGGCCGGCGGCCTGGGCGGCGGTGCCGGTGCCGCCGTCGACCACGCTGCGCAGCATGGAGGTGGTGGTGTCGGCGGCCTCGCGGCTGATGGTCTGCTTGGTGTCGCGTGCGGGCAGCGTCACCTTCGTACCGTTCTTGGCGACCTTGCCGACCAGGGTGTACGTGCCGTGCGCGCCGTGGTTGGCGAGGGTGGCGTACGCCTCCGCCATGTCCAGGACGCTCGCGGTGGCCGGGCCGAGGGCGATGGAGGGGGAGGCGGTGAGGTCGGGCGTGTTGGTGGGAATGCCCAGGGCGACGGCGGTCTTCCGGACGTCGGCGGGGCCGACGTCCTCGGCCATCTGCGCGTAGACGGCGTTGACGGACTTGTCGGTGGCGGTCCTGACGGTGATGGGGCCGTAGTCGACGTCGTCCTCGTTGGAGGGGGCGTAGCCGGTGGATCCGTCGGGGCCTTCGACCATGTGCTGGTTGTCGCCGTCGTAGATGGTGTTGGGGGTGATCGTCCGGCCGTCCTGGGTCTCGGAGCCGTTCTCGACGGCGGAGGCGAAGACGAACGGCTTGAAGGTGGAGCCGACCTGGTAGTCGCGGCGGGTCGCGTTGTTGACGTACTGCTTGGTGTAGTCGATGCCGCCGTACATCGCGACGACCTGCCCGGATTCGGGGTCGATGGAGGCGCCGCCGACCCGGACGTTCCGGTCGGCCGCGCGCTCGTCGCTGAGCTGGGAGGTGACCTTGTCCTTGACGGCCTTGACGAAGGCGTCCTGCTTCTTGCGGTCGAGGGTGGTGGTGATGCGGTAGCCGCCCGTGGCCAGGGTGTTCTCGTCGATGATCTTGTTGCTGGTGAGGTAGTCCTTGACGGCCTGGACGATGTAGCCGCGCTGGCCGGAGAGCCCGGTGGAGGAGGTCCGTACCTCGCGCGGCTGCGGGAAGGTGGTGGCGGCGCGGGTGCCGGCGCCGAGCCACTTCTCCTTGACCATCCCGTCGAGCACGTAGTTCCAGCGGGCGAGGGCGGCCGGCTTGTTCTCGGGGTGGACGACGACGTCGAACTCGCTGGGCGCGTTGAGCAGGGAGGCCAGATAGGCGCCCTGCGCCGTGTTGATGTCCTCGATGTCCTTGCCGTAGTACGCCTGGGCCGCCGCCTGGATGCCGTAGGCGTTGCGGCCGAAGTAGCTGGTGTTCAGATAGCCCTGGAGGATCTGCTCCTTGGACACCTCGCGATTGAGCTTGATCGCGATGAAGAATTCCTTGGTCTTGCGGATGACGGTCTGTTCCTGGCCGAGGTAGTAGTTCTTCACGTACTGCTGGGTGATCGTCGAGCCGCCCTGGGTGCCCTTCCCGCTGACCGTGTTCCAGGCGGCGCGGGCCATGCCCTGCGGGTCGACGGCGGGCTCGCTGTAGAAGCCGCGGTCCTCGGCGGCGAGCACGGCGCGCTGCACGGTCTTGGGCACCTGGGACAGCGAGACGTTCTCGCGGTTGACCTCGCCGTCGCGGGCGATCTGGGTGCCGTCCGCGTACAGGTAGACGTTGGACTGGGCGGTGGCGGCGGCGTTGGCGGCCGGGATGGGGACCAGCTTGTAGCCCAGGACGAAGCCGCCGACGAGGACGAGCGCGCCGAGCACGAACGCGCCGAGCAGCATGCGCCAGGTCGGGAAGAGCCTGCGCCAGCCGGTGCGCTTGCGCTTGCGCGCCAGGCGCTTGGCCTTCTTGCTGCTCACACCGTCGCTGTTCGCACCGTCGCCGGCGGGCCCCGGGGCGCCCGGGGCCGAGGGGTCCCGGGGGGCCCAGCCCTGCTGCTGTGGCTCGTCACTCATATGTGTGAAGACTCCTCGGCCGCGGCCGGCGGTTCACTCTCCGGCATAACGGTGTCGTATCAGGCGATTAGTGGTGCAGCCGCAAGAAAGGCTGTGCACTCCCCATGAAACACGGCGGCGGGCCGGTCAGGCGGGCGGCCGGATATTGGGTCGCGGCGGCTGACCCCCGTGGACTACGGTCGGGCGCTTGTGCCTGAAGACGCTGGAGCTGGAGCTGGAGCTGGAGCTGGAGCTGGAGCTGGAGACGGCGGCAGGCGGCAGGCGGGGGACGACCAATGGACAGGGGGGCGAAAGTGGTGCGGCTGTACGCGGTCGTGGCCGCGGGCGGATTCCGACGGTACGCGACCTATCGCGTGGCGACCGTCGCGGGGGTGTTCACCAACACGGTCTTCGGCTTCATCAT
This sequence comes from Streptomyces sp. NBC_01429, assembly GCF_036231945.1. NCBI lineage: Bacteria > Bacillati > Actinomycetota > Actinomycetes > Kitasatosporales > Streptomycetaceae > Streptomyces > Streptomyces sp. NBC_01429. Next base: position 5,140,596 of record NZ_CP109599.1, read on the forward strand.
GGCGTACGCCTACACGGCGCTCTGGGACGAGAGGCCCCGGCTCGGCGGCTACGACCTCGCGCAGGCGGTGACGTACGTGTGGCTGGGCCAGGCGCTGCTCGCCGCCTGCGCCACGATCGGCGGCGGCTTCGAGGACGAGCTGATCGAACGCATCCGCACCGGGGACGTCGCCGTCGATCTCTACCGGCCCGTCGATCTCCAGCTGTGGTGGCTGGCGGCGGATCTGGGCCGGGCCGCGTTCCAGCTGCTGGGGCGCGGGGTCGTACCGATGGCGGTCGCCGCGGTCGCCTTCGATCTGGCACTGCCGGGTGATCCGCTGACCTGGCTGGCGTTCCTGTTCGCGGTGCTGCTCGGGCTCGTGGTCAGTTTCGCGATCAGGTTCCTGATCGCGCTCTCCGCGTTCTGGCTGCTGGACGGCGCGGGGGTGGCGCAGCTGGGGATGCTGGCGGCGATGTTCTTCTCCGGGATGCTGCTGCCGCTGAACATCTTCCCCGGGGCGCTGGGCGAGGTGGCGCGGGCGCTGCCCTGGTCGTCGCTGCTCCAGGTCCCGGCGGATGTCTTCCTGGGGGAGCGCACCGGGTGGGACCTGGTGGGCGCGTTCGGGTTCCAGGCGGCCTGGGCGCTGGCGCTGCTCGCGGCGGGCCGGGCGCTCCAGTCCGTCGCGACGCGGAGGGTGGTGGTCCAGGGTGGCTGAGGAGACGGCTCTCACCGCGGGAGAGCAGGCCGCGCCCGATACGGAACGGTTGATTCCGAAGCCGTCGCGTGGGGCGATGCTGTGGAACGGGCTACGGGCGTACGGATTGATCGTCGCGATGTGGACGCGGTCCACGATGGCGTACCGCGCGTCCTTCGCGATGATGGCGTTCGGGAACTTCGCGGCGACCGCCTTCGACTTCCTGGCGATCCTGATCATGTTCTCCCACATCGACTCCCTGGGCGGCTACTCGCTGCCCGAGGTGGCGTTCCTGTACGGGACCGCCGGTACGGCCTTCGGCCTCGCCGAGCTGTTCCTCGGATCGATGAACCGGCTGGGCAGCAGGGTGCGCGACGGCACGCTCGACACGCTGCTGGTGCGGCCCGTGCCCGTACTGGCGCAGGTGGCGGCGGACAAGTTCGCCCTGCGGCGGCTCGGCCGGATCGTCCAGGGGCTGCTGGCGCTGGCGTACGGGCTGGCGGCGCTGAACATCGACTGGACGGCCGTGCGGGTGCTGATGCTGCCGATGATGATCCTGAGCGGTGCGGCGATCTTCGGCGCGGTGTTCGTGGTGGGCGGGGCGTTCCAGTTCTGGGCGCAGGACGCCTCCGAGGTGCAGAACGCCTTCACCTACGGCGGGACGACGCTGCTCCAGTACCCGCCGTCGGTCTTCGGCAAGGAGCTGGTGCGCGGGGTGACGTTCGTGGTGCCGCTGGCCTTCGTCAACTGGGTCCCGGCGCTCTACGTCATGGGGCGCGAGGTCCCGCTCGGGCTGCCGCGGGCGGTCGCGTTCCTGCCGCCGGTGGTGGCGGTGGTGTGCTGCGCGCTGGCAGGGGTGGCGTGGCGGGCGGGGCTGCGGGCGTACCGCAGTACGGGAAGCTGAGAAGGGGTTGCCGTGGGTACGGACGACAGGGATTTCATCGAACTGGACGGCGTCGAGAAGGTCTTCGACGTCCGCCGCAAAGTGGGGCTCCTGCGTCGTGAGAGACATCAGGTGCGCGCCGTCGACAGCATCTCCTTTCGCGTGGAGCGCGGCGAGATGGTCGGCTACATCGGTCCGAACGGCGCCGGCAAGTCCACCACCATCAAGATGCTCACCGGCATCCTCACTCCGAGCGCCGGCCGGCTGCGGGTCGCGGGCATCGACCCGTCCCGGGAGCGCACGAGGCTCGCGCAGCGCATCGGGGTCGTCTTCGGGCAGCGCACCACGCTCTGGTGGGACCTGCCGCTGATCGACTCGTACCGGCTTGTGCACCGGATGTACCGCGTCCCGGACGCGCGGTTCCGGGAGAACCTGGACCGCTGTGTCGAACTCCTCGACCTGGGCGAGCTGTTGGACGTACCGGTTCGGCAGCTCTCGCTCGGCCAGCGGATGCGCGGCGACATCGCGGCGGCGCTGCTGCACGATCCCGAGGTGCTGTATCTGGACGAGCCGACGATCGGTCTCGACGTGATCTCCAAGGCCAAGGTCCGGGGCTTCCTGCGGGACCTGAACGCGGAGCGCGGTACGACGGTGCTGCTCACGACGCACGACCTCACCGACATCGAACAGCTCTGCCGGCGGGTCATGGTCATCGATCACGGCCGGCTGCTGTACGACGGCGCGCTGACCGGGCTGCACGAGGTGGGGGAGAGCGAGCGGATGCTCGTCGTCGATCTGGAGCGGGAACTCCCGCCGGTCGAACTGCCCGGCACCCGCGTCCGGACGGTACGGACGCAGGGGCCGAGGCAGTGGCTGGCGTTTCCCGCGACGGAGTCGGCGGCGCCGCTGGTGGCCCGGATCGCGGCGGAGTATCCGCTGGTGGATCTGTCGGTGCGGGAGCCGGACATCGAGGACGTGATCGCCAAGATGTACGCCGATCGATCAGCTGTGTGACGTGGACCGCACGGTTGACTACTCTGATGCCATGACGAGTGAGCGGCCCGAATCACTGCCGGATACCCGCGCTTCCGACGCCGAGCGGGAGCAGATCGCGGAGCGGCTGCGTGAGGCCGTCGCCGAGGGCCGGCTCGACATGGAGGAGTTCGAGGAGCGCCTCGACACCGCGTACAAGGCCCGCACGCACGGCGAGTTGGTGCCGCTCGTACGGGACCTGCCCGCGCCGGGGACCGTGACGGGTGTGGCGCTCGCCGCGCAGACGGGCGGCGCGCCGGACGTCTGGGGCGAGCGGATCGGCCGGGGCCCCGCCACGTCCAGGGGCGCGTTCGCGTTCTGGGGCGGCTTCGGGCGCAAGGGCAGGTGGACGGTGGGCCGTACGTTCACGGCGGCCGTCTTCCAGGCGGGCGGCGAGATCGACCTGCGCGAGGCGCGCTTCGCGGAGCGCGACGTGGTGATCCGCTGCTTCGCGGTCATGGGCGGCGTCCATGTCACCGTACCGCCGGACATGGAGGTCGAGGTCCGGGGCTTCGGCCTGATGGGCGGCTTCGGCGAGGAGGGCCGCGAGGAGGCGGTCGTCGCCCCGGGCTCGCCCCGGGTGATCGTCACCGGGTTCGCGCTGATGGGCGGGGTCGGGGTCGAGCGGAAGGTGACGAAGGCGGAGCGGGAGCGGCGGCGCCTGGAGAAGAAGCGCCGCAAGGAGCTGAGCTGAGACGATGGCCGGCCTGGACGCACAGGACTTACCCGGCGCGCGGGACGCACGCGGCTCACGCGGCGGCGCGCGGGACGCACACGACACGCCGGACGCACACGACACGCCGGAATCGCCGGACACGCCGGACACGCCGGACGCGCACGACACGGCCAAGAGGCTGCGGGCGATCAGCGACGAGGTGTCGGACCGTTTCTACGAGCGGGCCGACGTGGTGCGGACGCTGCTGGTGACGCTGCTGGCCGGGCAGCACTCGCTGGTGCTCGGCCCGCCCGGAACGGCGAAGTCCGAGCTGGCCCGGGAACTCACGGGCAGGATCGAGGGGGCGGCCTACTGGGAGATCCTCCTGTCCAAGTTCACCGCGCCGACCAGGATGTTCGGCCCCATCGACGTCGCCGCGCTGGCCCGCGGCGAGTACCGCCAGGTCTACGACGGCCGCGCCACGACCGCGCACGTCGCGTTCATCGACGAGATATTCAAGTGCTCCACGGCGGCGCTCAACGAGACGCTGGGCTACCTCAACGAGCGGATCTACCACCCCGAGAGCGGCGGCGAGCCCATCCGCTGCCCCCTGATCGGCGCCATCACGGCGAGCAACGAACTGCCCAGCGGCGAGGACACGGCCGCGATCTACGACCGGCTGCTGGTACGGATCGAGGTCGGGTATCTGGCGGATCCCTCGAACTTCGCCGCGCTGGTCCGCTCCGCCGTCAGCCGCCCGGCTCCACCGGCCCGCACCACCATCGAACTGGCCGCGTTGCAGGACGCCGTGACCGGAGCCGTCCCGGCCGTGGACGTCCCCGACGCGATCGTGGACGCGGTGTGCACGCTGCGGGCCGCCCTGCGCCGCAAGGAACTCGTCGCCTCCGACCGCCGCTGGCGGCAGGCGGTGGGCCTGCTCCAGGCATCCGCGTACCTCGACGGCCGCCCGGCGGTCGCCGAGACCGACCTGTCGGTGCTGACGCACGTGCTGTGGAACTCCCCCGCCGAGCGCCCGGCCGTCGAGCGCGAGGTGCTGCAACTGGTCAACCCCGACGCCAAGGAGGCGCTCGACCTGGCCGACGCCATCGAGGAGCTGGAGGCCCAGCTCGACGCCATGGCCGGGCAGTCCCGCGAGGCGCTGAGCGAATGGGTCATCAAGAAGGCCCACAACAAGCTCGCCATGGCGGGCAAGCGGCTGGAGAAAATGCGCGAGGAGGCGGCGGCCGCCGGCCGCTCCACCGCCGCCATCGACCGGGTCACCGGCCGCCAGCGCGCCGTCCGCGCCCGTGTCCTCACCGAGGCCCTCGGCATGGACGCGAGCATGGTGCAGGCCCAGCTCTGAACACCGGGGACCACGCCGGATGACCACATCGGGAGACCACATCGGGAGACCAAGGCCATGGGCGGGACACCGCGCACGCTCAACGAACTGGCCGGCCGGGCCGGGACGTGGCTGGGCCTGCCCGGCACCGTCCCCGAGCGGCACACCGCGGCCGTCGTCGCCGACCGGTTCGAACGGATCACCTGGCGCGACACCTACGAGCAGTCGGCCGGCCTGCGCGAGCTGGCCGAGGAGCTGAACGAGCGCTACGAGTGCGCCACCGACCTCCTCACCGACGCGTTCCTGGCCGCCTACAAGGTCGGCCCGCGATTGCGCGAGCGCGCGGAGATGGACCCCGCCCGGCTGCTCAACCACCAGGTCGTCACCTCACTGATGGAGTCGGCGGAGTTCGCCGAGCTGCGCCGGGAGACGGCCGGCGACCCCTATGCCGCCGCCATGGCCGTACTCGCCCAGGCCGCCGCGCTGCGCCGGATGCTGGAGCGCTCCGGGGACGCCCGGGAACAGGCCGAGCGGGCGAAGAAGGCCCAGCGGGACGCCGAAGGCGCCGCGACCGCCGTGGGCGAGGCGCTCCAGCAGGCCGCCGACGAGGCCGACGAGAACGGCACCGTGCCGGCCCCGGCCGCCGACGCCGTACACAAGGCCGTCGAGGCCGCCGAGGCCGCCGCGCGGCAGGCCACCCGGGCCGCCGCGCAGGCCCTCGCGGTGGCGGCGGCCCCCGGTACCGGCGCCGACGCGCGGAACGCGGCGGCGAAGGCCGCCGAGGGCGCCCGGCAGGAGGCCGCGCTGATGCGGGCCTGGGGCGTCGCTCCCGGCGAGCTGGAGCGGATGCCGTTCGAGCGGCGCGCCCGGCTCGCCGAGCGGCTGCGCACCAGCCGTCTCGCACGGTGGGCCGAACTGATCGGCCGTTTCCGGCAGATGGCCAGCGGCGAGCGCGCCCGCAAGGTGGAGAACGTCACCGGGGAGCTGGTCGGCGTCACACTCGGCGACGACCTCTCCCGCCTCATCCCCTCCGAGCTGGCCAACCTCGGCCTGCCCGAGCTGCGCGCGGTGTTCGCCGCGCGCTACGCCGCCGGGGAGCTGATGCTCTACGACAGCCAGGGGGAGCGGTCCACCGGCCGGGGCGCCATCATCGCGTGCGTGGACACCTCGCACTCCATGTACGTGGCGGGGCCCGGCGGAGTCACCAGGGAGGCGTGGGCCAAGGCGTGCGCGCTGGCGCTGCTGGACCAGGCCCGCCACGCCGAGCGCGACTTCGTCGGCATCCTGTTCTCCGCCGCCGACAAGATCCAGGTCTTCCGCTTCCCGGCCGGCCGGCCCGCGGACATCGCCCGGGTGCTCGACTTCGCGGAGACCTTCCTCGGCGGCGGCACCAGCTACCAGACGCCGCTGTCAGCGGCCGGCGAGCTGCTGAGGGAGGAGTTCAACGACGCCGCCCGCGCGCGCGGCGACATCGTGATGATCACCGACGACGAGTGCGGCGTCACCGAGGAATGGATGCGCGGCTGGAACGACGCCAAGCACCTGCTGGGCTTCCGCGTCTTCGGCGTGGCCATCGACGCGCCGCGCGCCGCCGAGGCCGACTCGGTCCTGGACGTCCTGTGCGACAACCTCCGCTCCATCGAGGACCTCACCGACGTCCACGCCGCCGCCGACCTCTTCCGCGTGATCTGACGCCAGCGTCCGCGTGATCTCACGCCAGCGTCCGCGTGATCCGACGGGAGCTGCGGCAGGCGGGTCACAGCCGCGCGGCGGCCTTCTCCTCCAGCGGCAGCGACAGCGACCGGAGATCGAGATGGCGCCCCATCGCCAGGTAGCCCGCGTCGTTCGGGTGCAGATGATCGCCCGAGTCGTACGCCGGCCTGAGCCGGTCCGGCGCGTACGGGTCGCGGACCGCGCGGTCGAAGTCCACCACGTCGTCGAAGACCCGCCCCGCCCGGATCTCCGCGTTGACCCGCTCCCGTACGGACTCGGTGACCGGGTTGTACGCGTGGTACCCGCCGAACGGCGTCAGCGTCGAGCCGACGACCCGCAGCCCGCGCGCGTGCGCCTGCCGCGTCAGGTCCCTGAGCCCGGCGGTGATCCGCGCGGGGTCGGTCTCGCCGCGCAGAATGTCGTTGATGCCGAGGTCGATGACGACGGTCTTCGCGCCCGCCCGGTCCAGGACGTCGCGCTGGAAGCGCGAGACCCCGCTCGCGCCTCTGCCCAGCTCCAGCGAGCCCAGCAGGACACGGTTGCCGCCGATGCCCTCGTTGAGCACGCCGGTGTGCCGCTCGCGCAGCCGCCCGGCCAGGACGTCGGGCCAGCGCCGGTTCGTGTCGGCGCGCGAGCCGACCCCGTCGGTGATCGAGTCCCCGAAGGCCACGACGGCCCCGGGCGCGCGGCGGTTGAGGACGTCGACCGCGGTGAGATAGCGCCAGACCTTGGCCTGCTCGGTGTACGCGGTGCCGTCGAGGTCCTCCGTCCGGTCACCGAGGGCGAGGTACGAGGTCTGGACGGCGTGCCGGTGATACGTGACGGGGCCGCCGGACGCCGGGGTGTAGAGCGTCACCAGCAGATCACCCGCGTACGGCACGGCCAGCGGCACCGGATCGCTGACGATCCGGCCGCCCGGCGGGATCGTCACGGCCGCCCGCTGCCCGAACAGCAGCTGACGCATGCTCCCGGGCACCGCTTCGGCGCTGCTCCCGCCGGTACCGCCGCCCCGGCCGACCGCGACCGAGGCGTGGCCTATCAGCAGCGGGGTGGGGCTGTAGAGGTTCGAGAGGGTGACCCGGACGCTGGTGCCGCCGATGCTGGTGTGCACGACGTTACGGATGGTGCGCCCCGGGAACCCGTTCGGCGCCCCCGGCTCGGCCCCGGCGGGGGCGGCGGCCCAGGTGCCGGTCCAGGTGTCGGCGGAGGCGGGCGCGGCTTTGCCCACGGGGGTACGGGCCTGGGCGCCGCTGCCGCTGCTCCCCGTACCCGTACCCGTACCCGTACCCGTACCCGTACCCGTACCCGTCCGTGCTCCTGAGCCCGTACCCGTACCGGTACTCGTACTGGCGCCCGTACTCGTCCCCGCGCCGAATCCGGCGATGATGGCGCCGCACACCAGCACCACCACCCCGACGAGCGCTCCGAGCAGGGCGAATCCGCGATATCTGGTCATGGGTCCTGGTTCCCCCTCATACCTCTGTACAGAAGACATCATCCGGCATGGCGCGGGAACTCGACGGGCGCCCCGGGAGTACGACAGACGGAAACCCCGGGCAGGGACAATGCGTACGGATGGGATGCGGCGTGCGGCGCGGTATGTACGCGGACGGGCGGAACGAACGGTGGAGCGGATGGAACGTACGGATCCGGACAGAGCGGCGGACAACGGGGACAGGGACGGCGACGGCGACAGCACGCCGGAGGGGCCCCCGGAGAAGGCGCGCGCCCGGGAAGACGCTCTCGGGGGGAAAGACGTTCCCGCCGGCGGGGCAGTCGGCGCGGCAGTCGGCGGGGCAGCCGACGAGACTGCCGACGGGGCTGTCGCCGACAAGAACGCGGCCGGGAAACCGGCCCCGCGCGGCCTCGGGTCCTTCTCGTACACGGCCGCCGACGAGGAGAAGTTCCGCGGCGTCCGCCGGATGAAGACCACCGCCACCGGGCTGCTCGTCCTGGTCGCCGTGATCTACGTCCTCGCCACCTGGGCGAAGAACTCCGGCGCGGGCGGCTGGGCCGGCTATGTCGCGGCGGCGGCCGAGGCGGGGATGGTCGGCGCGCTGGCCGACTGGTTCGCGGTGACGGCGCTGTTCCGGCGCCCGCTCGGCCTGCCCATCCCGCACACCGCGATCATCGCGAACAAGAAGGACCAGCTCGGCGCCTCCCTCGGCACGTTCGTCGGCGAGAACTTCCTCTCGGCCGCCGTCGTACGCGACCGGCTGCGCGTCCTCGGCATCGGCCGCAGGCTCGGTACGTGGCTCGCGGAACCCGCCCACGCCGACCGCGTCACCGCCGAACTCGCCACCGCGCTGCGCGGCGCGCTGACCGTCCTGCGCGACTCCGACGTCCAGGCGGTGGTCGGTGAGGCGATCACCCGCCGCGCCGACGCGGTGGAGGTCGCCCCCGGCATCGGCAAGACCCTCGAAAAGGTCGTCTCCGACGGCGCCCACCACCGCGCCGTCGACCTGATCTGCGCCCGCGCGCACGACTGGCTGGTCGAACACGGCGACTCGGTCATGGACGCCGTCCAGGGCGGCGCCCCCGGCTGGACGCCGCGCTTCGTCGACCGGAGGATCGGCGACCGCGTCTACAAGGAGCTGCTGCGCTTCATCACCGAGATGCGCGACATGCCCGCCCACCCGGCGCGCGGCGCCATCGACCGCTTCCTGCGCGACTTCGCCACCGACCTCCAGTCGGACACGGACACCCGCGCGCGGGTCGAGCGGCTGAAGTCGGAGCTGCTGGCCCGCCCCGAGGTGCAGGACATCATCGCCTCCGCCTGGTCCTCCGTACGCGCCATGATCATGTCGGCGGCCGAGGACGACCGCAGCGAACTGCGTCTGCGGGCCCGCGCCTCGCTGCTGTCGCTGGGTTCGCGGCTGGCGACGGACGAGCGGCTCCAGGGGAAGCTGGACGGCTGGGTCGAGGAGGCGGCGGCGTATGTCGTGTCCACGTACCGGGGCGAGATCACCTCGCTGATCTCGGACACGGTGGCGGGCTGGGACGCGGACGACACCTCGAAGAAGATCGAGGCGCACATCGGCCGCGACCTTCAGTTCATCCGGATCAACGGCACGGTGGTCGGCGCGCTGGCGGGCCTGCTGATCTATACGGTGTCGCACGCGCTGGGCGGCTGACGCTCCGGACGGCTGATGCTCCGGGCGCCCAAAAGATTGCTGGGCGCGTGACGCGGACCCTGTCGTCCGTTCACGCGCCCAGCCACCATGGGGGAGTTGCTCTTGAATACGGAAGGCGTGCCGGGAGTGTTCAACAGGCGCGAAACTTATTTCTCCAGCCTGTCCGCCGGCACGCCCCGACGCCCCGGAGTCACGCCCCGATGGGCTGGAGCCACGCCCCGATGGGCTGGAGTCACGCCCCGGCGGTCCGGAGTCACGCCCCCGCGCGGCGGGTGACGGCCCAGGACGCGACGGCCACCCCGCCCGCCACAGCGAACACCGCGGGCCACGCGCCGACCTTCTTCGCCAGCGGATGCGATCCGGCGAAGGCGGCGAGGTACGCGGCGCTCAGCCCGACGGCCGCCTTCGTCCCGCCCGTACGGTGCCACTCGTACACGGCCACGGCGCCCGCGCCGGCCAGCGCGACCCCGCCGAGGGGCCGCTTCTTCGTCCAGCGGGCGATCCCGTAACCGCCGATGATGCCGCCCGCCGCCACGGCCGTAGCGGGGATCTTCGTTGCGGCTGTCACCTGTGCCACCCCTGTCACTTCTGCCACCTCTGTCCTCTTTGATGTCTTTCGAGGTTCTTTGTCGACCGAGCCTAACGAGCGCCTTCGGCCATGCCCCGCGCGGTATCCGGTCTCCCGCGAACGCAGCTGAGGACACAAGAGATTGTCACGGCCGGTGCGGATGTGTCCGTTTCCGGCGAGGGGTGGGCACGAACTCCCCATGATCCGAAAGACCGCCGCCGACGCGGCCATTGAACAGCTCTCCGTCACGCGGATGCGGCTGGCGACCTCCCGCCAACTGCGGGCCGCCGGCCTCTCGTCCAGCACCGTGGCCCGCCGGTGCCGGCCGGGCGGTCCCTGGCAGCGCCCGCTGCCGGGGGTGGTCCTGATACAGACAGGAGACGCGACCGCGCGGCAACGGCTGCTGGCGGCGGTGCTGTACGGGGATACGGGCGCGGGCGGCGAACGAGACGTCGACAGCCCCTCCTCAGGTCTCCCGAGGTCCGCGCTGACGGGCGAGGCGGCGCTGTCGCTGTACGGGGTACGCGGGGCGGGTGGCGAGCGCGCCGATGTCCTGGTCGACGCCCGGCGTGGCCTGCGCGACAGGTCGTACGTCCGCGTGCGCCGTACCAACCGCTGGCCGCCCACCCTGCTGGTCGACGGCATCCCCTGCGTACGCCCGGTCCGCGCGGCCTCCGACTTCGCGGCCCACGAACCGTCGCTGGAGCGCGTCCGCGCGATCCTCGCGGCCACCGTCCAGAAGTGTCCCTGCCACCCGGAGGACCTCCGTGCCGAACTCCGCGCCTCCCACGCTCTGCGCAACCCGGCCGTACGGGCGGTCCTGGACGAACTCCGCGCGGGTATCCAGTCCATCGCGGAAGGGCAGGCCCGCGACACCCTGCGTGCCGCAGGCGTCCCCGACGCCCTCTGGAACCCGACGCTCCTCACCTCCACGGGCACCTTCCTCGCCCGCCCGGACGCCTACTGGGCGTTCGCGGGGGTGGCTCTGGAGATCGACTCGGAACAGTTCCACCGGGGCGTCGCCGAATACCGCTCCACCCTGCGCCGCCGCCTCCGTATGGAGGCCCACGGCATCGACGTGGTCAGCGCCGTCCCCGCCCTGGTCCGCGACCACCCCCAGGAGTTGGTCAGGGCGGTCATGGCCAAACTCCGTCAGGCCAAGGCCCGCCCGGACCGCCCGGACGTCATCATCCGCCCGTACCGATAGCGCGAGAGCGGAAGGGAGCTGGGCCAGTTGGGGAAGCGGCGGCCCGCGCCTCGGCGGCCCGCGCCCGAACCCGGTCCGGCGCCAGCGCCCCGGCGCTCCGTACGGGCGCGGGCTCACCCCGGCAGGCCCCGCACTCGCCGCCCACCAGGGCTTCGGCCCGACCGGGAGCCCGGCACTTGGCGCACTCCACGATCCGAGAAGGCGCCCGCACGAACACCTCCGGAGCCGCCGCGGGCCAGGGCGGCAGCTTGGCGGTGAGCCGCGCGCGGACGAGCCCGGCCGGATGATGAATGGGCGAGGGCAGCCCGTAGCTGAGAGAACGCAGCACATCCTCCTCACCGGCACCGCGCGCGAACCACTCGGCGGCCAGCGGCTCCAGGGCGGCACACTCGGCGGCGGACAACGACAGAACGGGACACCGGCGCCCGAGGGAGGCGAGCAGGGAATACCCCCGGGACCGCTCGGGCAGCCGCGCCGGAACAGAAGCGGGAACCGGCTCACCCTCATCGGCGCCCACACCCCATTCGGCATCCTCCCGGGCGGCCCGGGAGAACCACGTACGAGTGACCCACCGAGCACCGTGCGGCCCGACGACATGTTCCCGCTTCCGGAACAGATGCCCGGCGCGCTGAAGGAAGTTGAGGGCGGTACGCAGGGCGCACTGGCCGTAATCCATCACCTTGGCCAGGGCCTTCACCGAAATATCGGCACCGTCCGGCAGCCGGTCGATGAACGAGGCGATGGCCGCCTCGCGCCCGGGCAGGAGCGCGAAGTCATCGGCGGAAGGAGCCGGTTGCCCGGCCAAGGAGCGCTTGCCGAACCCGGCGCGGGCCATGGGATGGGGAGCAGCGTGCGCGGGGCGCGGAGCATCACTAAACTGGCTGTCAGCCATGAGGGATCGCTCTTTTCGATCTCGTGTGGTCAGGCCCTCGCCAGGTGCTCCAACACCGGCGGGGGCTGTTTACGTCCGAGGGGCACGCTAAACCGCAGTCACCCTAAGTCGCAAGCCGAACGCGAAAAGTCAACCCCCGTCCCCTCGCGGGAGGTAGGGAGGGTGGGTGGGAAACAAGAACCAACCACTCCAACAAACAGAGCTCGCCCCCCGAAGCTCAACCCCCAAGCACCCAAAGCCCCCCAACGCCCCAGCTCACAACCTCCCCCACACCCAACTCACCCCCCAAGCCCCGAGCCCCGAACCGCCCCCACGAACCCGTCCCAACTGGGCTGCCGAAAGACGAGTCGGGGTCCGTCGGCGTTCTTCGAGTCACGTATGGCCGTCGAGCCGGGCAGGCGCGCGGCTTCGACGCACTCCGTGGTGTTGCCGCCGCTGTAGGACGACTTGAACCACTCAAGAGAGTCTGTGGACCGGACCACCGCAACCATCACATCTCCTCGCGAACTCGCCGGATCATGGCCGATGAAGCGGCCATGTCCCACGCTTGTGCGCGAAGGTAGTCGAACGCAAGCCGATAGCGGTCCAGCTCTGTGTCCTTCTCCATGAAGACGGAGCCGACATGCAGATCGACGTACACCACGTCCAGTGACGGTTCTGCTCCGCCGAGGATCACGAAGCTGCCCAGCGCCGCGCTGTGGGCCCCCTTCGCGAACGGCAGGATCTGAAGCGTGATGTGCGGCGACTCATTGGCTTCCAGGAGATGGCCAAGCTGCTCGCGCATGATCTCCGGAGACCCGACCACGCGCCGGATCACGGACTCGTCGAGGATCGCCCAGAGGTGCGGAGGCTTGGCGCGGCTCAGGATCTCCTGCCGCTTCATCCGGATATCCACGAGACGCTCGATCTCCTCAGCCGCGAGGCGCATCTCATTGGCCTGCTGGATTGCGGTGTTGTAGTTCCGGGTCTGGAGAAGTCCCGGGACGTAGACGCAAGAGAAGTGGTCCTCCCGTACGGCCTCATCTTCCAGCGTCAGGAGCAGGTTCATGTCCGCAGGGATGGAGTCGGTGAACGGAGCCCACCACCCCTGATTCTTGGCATCCTTGGCGAGCCCCACCACCGCGTTCCGCTCCGCCTCGCTCACACCGTACTCCCGGCAGAGCGCATCCACGATCGGCCACTTCACTGGGCCTTCCTGGGTCTCGTACCGGCTGACGGTCGCCTTCGACACCCCGACCAGCCGGCCCGCTTCCTCCAGCGTCATGCCTTTGTTCGCACGGAGCTTCCGCATCATCGCGCCAAGCTGCCGACGACGGGTTGTAGTCCTCGCTGACATGGGAAACAGCCTTCCACTTCGAGCCGGGGATCCGTCGCCCACCCAACAGGTGCTTGGCCGACCGTCGTTCATGAACGCGCAGATTCACCCAGGAGAGTCTGATGAGAAGTTACATAGAGAGACTTCTCGGTGCCATACTCACATCGAGGGGCTACTCAGAGCAGTCGCATGGATGCGTTCTGTTGCAGTACTGACGTGGCGAAGAAGGGAGTGCTTCATGTGCAGGTACGGAGAGATCCGCCCTCGTGTCCGCTGCGTCCTCCCCTTCGTGGCGGACCCGGTCCAGCTCCACATCCTGCGAAGAGTCGTACGGGAGCAGCTCAAGACCTGGAACGCCTCCGCACTCGCTGACGAGACGCAGCTCGCGGTCACGGAACTCGCGACGAACGTCATCAAGCACGTGGGCCGCGGAGTCTCGGCAACACTCGTCATGGAGCCGGCGGAAGACGGACTCCGCATCGAGATGCACGACACCAGCTACGAGATGCCGACGCTCAGGCACGCCGGCTGCGGCGACGAATGCGGCCGGGGTCTCCACCTGCTGGCGGCGGTAGCCGCGGACTGGGGCACGACCATCACGGCAACGGGGAAAGCGGTCTGGTGCGAGTTCCCCCTCGGCCAGGACAGGCAGTGCCTCCGCGTCCACCGCGCGTCCACAGTGCTTGGTACGTATCAGCATCTCCCCGGCGCTCCGACCGGACCTGATGTGTCACGCCGGCCAGTCGCGGAGGAGTGCGCAACTGACCTGATCGCCGATCTTCTTCACTGGCTGGCAGCCCACGGCGCCGACCCGGATGCTGTGCTCGACCGCGCACAGATGCACTACGAGGCGGAAGCTGTCTGATGGTTCGGCCAGAGCGACGTCTAGGCGTCCTCGGCGGCTGTCAAGGCTTCCTCAATCTCTACACGCACGGCCGCTGGAGTGCGCCATGATTCGCCCCGGTAGCTTCTGTGGCACATGCGATGACAGTTGGAGCAGAGGAAGGCAAGATCGGCGAGCCTGGTCTCGCGAGGCCCTGAGATGTGGAGGGGCAGAACGTGGTGCACCTCAATGAAGTCTTCACCCATCTCTCCGTACGTCCGACCGAAGTTGAAGTCGCAGACTTCACATTGGATGGGCAGACCGAGCCTACGGGCTGCTTTGATCTTGCTAGCCCGAAGCCGTGGGTTGCGTTCGCGCGAGAGTGCCCAGCGCGCCAGCAGGCGGCCTTCCCGGGCAGTAGTGCCGTCCTCCGCGATCTCATCGGGCTGTTCCTGGATTACAGCCAGTTCGCCAGAGCTGATCCCGTCACGGATCGCCTGGGCGCTGCGGAGCATCCTGGACTCGTCGTCAATGAAATCATTGATAACAATCAAGTCAAGTTTGCCTCCCTTTGTTCTACCTCCTCCGTGTTTAGGGTGATTCGTGGCTAGGTCAGTAGTTTTATGGCTCACACTGCCGACAGACCGGTACTCGGGAAGTTGGTTCGCCACACCACTGTGCAGAGGCAGCGATCGGAGCAGGTCAGACAGCTCCTGGACGGCCTGATCGCCCTCCCTCAGTTCGCGCCAGCCGTTCTTGACGACCAAGGCGCAAGCCAGTACCAGCTCGTCTCGTGTCCAGTTGGGGCTACGCATAGGCAATATCGTATGAGTGTTCGCAGTGTCGCAAGTGAAGTTCCGGGTCTGGCGAGTCGCGCCGTGCTGTCGGGAGAGGCGTTGTCAGTGCAGTCTGTCACCCTCTGTGAAGGCGGGTTGCAAAGAGTGTCCGCTGTACGAGTTTGTAAGGAGGGTGCATGACCAGCACTAAGAGGGAGTTCACCTCGGTAGAGATCTGCGCCGGGGCCGGCGGTCAGGCGTACGGTCTCCACGAGGCCAAGTTCAGGCATTTGGCGCTGATTGAGATCGACAAGCATGCCTGTGAAACTCTGAAGCTTAATGTCGAAGATAATGCTGAGTGGGAGGGCTGCGAAGTTATTGAAGCTGACTTGCTCCAGCTTGACCCTCACAAATTCAGGTTGCAAATCGGCCTGGAGCAGGGAGATTTGGACCTTCTTGCGGGAGGCGTTCCCTGCCCCCCGTTCTCCATCGCCGGTAAGCAGTTGGGCGAGGATGATGAGCGGGATCTTTTCCCAACCATGCTCAAGATGGTGGATGAACTCCAGCCCAAGGCTGTGATGATTGAGAATGTTCGAGGCTTGCTTGACCAGAAGTTCCAAGATTATCGAGAAAAGATCCTGAAATCCTTGGAATCGATGGGCTACAGCAAATGCTACTGGAAAGTCTTGGAAGCTAAGGACTATGGAGTTCCGCAACTCCGTCCCCGCGCGATTCTGGTAGCAATGAAGAAGGAATACGCGGAACACTTCCTGTGGGCGGAGCCTAAGAAGCGTCCACTTGTGACGGTGGGTGAAGCGCTGGCACTTACGATGAAAGAGCGCTTCGACGCTATAGACGACCCTCGGGCCGAGAGTGCGTATGAAGATTGGTTTGAGAGTGCATCAAAGGGCGTAGCTCCAACGCTAGTGGGTGGTTCGAAAAAGCATGGTGGAGCTGATCTTGGTCCGACTCGGGCAAAGAAAGCGTGGAAGGACCTGGGGGTGTGTGGCTTGGGTGTTGCTAACAAGCCACAAGAGATGGTCGATTCAGGGCGAGATCTGTTTGCGGCAGCAGGTCCTAAGCTGACCGTTCAGCAGGCGGCCATCATCCAAGGGTTCCCGCCCGACTGGGAATTTCCTGGCCGTAAAACTGCCTCATACAGGCAGGTTGGAAATGCCTTTCCTCCGCCCGTGGCACAGGCAGTAGGTGAGCAGATTTACGCTGCTCTCAAGGGTGCGAAATTGGCATCCACGACCAAGCGCGATGGGCTACTCGGATCCGCGGTCCCTTCCGTCGTGAGCGCGCAGCCTGCTGACCGTTGCAGTGATCTGGAGAGCGCAGGCGTCAGGTGATTCATGCTCCCAGAAACGGAGTACAGTCCAGCCGGCATCAGTAAGGCGCTGATCTGTATCGCGATCGCGTGCCATGTTCCGTGCCACTTTTTCTGACCAGTATCCGGAATTTGTTTTCGGTGAAACGTAGTGGTCGGGGCAGCCGTGCCAGTAGCACCCATCAATAAAGACGGCAACCTTCGCCGGACGGAAGACCAAATCCGCCGTCCGGCGAAGCTCTGCGAGCGGCTTAGCCGCGACTCGGTACCGCAATCCCTGCGCGTGCACCAGTCGGCGGACCAGGATCTCCGGCTTTGTGTCCCGACTGCGAATCGCCTGCATATTCCGGCGCCGAGCAGCCGATGATGCCCATGATCCTGCCGGTCGATTCCAGTCAGCAGACAACTCTGTCCTCCGAACAGGGGTAGAATTGAGCAACGAAACTGAGGAATGCAAAAAAATTGAAGGAACCACAGATGACTAATAATCTTTGTGAAAATGTTCCGGAGTGGCTCCCGGAGCTTTTTGCCTGGAAGCCACCGACGCCCAAAAGTCTAGATACCGTAAGAAGAGCGTTGCACCGTGACCGGGTTCCTAATATTGCTGATGGATCACAACGGGCCAGCCTCGTAATCTCTGGGAGTATCTTCGATCGGTTGCAAATTGAGAGAGTTGTAAGCGAAGATTCCGAAAAGGCCGACGAGGAGAGCTTGGGTAAGCTCCTGGAAATTTCTGTTGCCGATGATCTGGCCAAGACTCTCTCTGCTCGTTCTCCTGGCATTCCGTGGAAAGTTCACAGGAACCGGAAGATTTGGGATTTCTCTCAATATTCACACATTAAAGATCTTAAGGATGCCGCTGCGAAGTATCCAGACATCGAGGCGATTATTGGTGGCGACTATCTGATCGACCCCGATGTGACGATTGGGGTGCCGGGGCGATACGGAAATTCTCTGAGAGCTGTAATTTCTTGTAAATGGACAATTCGATCAGATCGTGCGCAGAATGTTCGTCACGAGTTCAATTCTCTCATCCGCGCTCGTCGTGGTCGAGCGCCACATCTAATTGCAGTTACGGCTGAGCCCTTGCCCAGTCGTCTCAGCTCTCTTACACAAGGTATGGGGGAAATCGACTCTGTCTATCATGTTGCTTTCGAATTGATGAAAGAGGCTGTGCGGGATTTCGAGCCATTGCGTCTCCGGAAAGGTGAACCGTCGCAAGCGGATCACTGGAATAATATGGTTAAGCTGGGTCGTCTTCGTGACTATCGAGAGTTGGCGGATGATATCCTTTCGGATTGAATTCTTGGATGGTTTCATTTGGTAGACGGAAGGGTGGGCGCCGGCTGTACGGGGTCTGTGTCACTGGCGGGTGCCCATCTCTGGCCATCGATGATCACGGATTTTGTGATTTCCGTGCTCTCCGGCAGTCTTTTGACGCGAGTGCTCACGAACTCCCCGGTCCGCGGAACCGGAATTCCCAATCCGGATGCAATTCTTTTGTGGCTCTCGTAGTCTCCCATAATTAGAATCCCCTCACGCTGGAGGGCTGAGCGTGCGCCGCCGTTTCCCCTGACTCTTTTCATGTAGTCTTTTTGCTGGGCAATAGTGCGCACCGTGTTTCGGCTGATTCGCTGCCTTTGAACCCTGCGAAAAAGTTCATTTAGCCGCGCTTGTCCTGAGTTCTGGGAAAAAACGGCTTCGCGATCTTGATCTGGCATGTGCAGGAGGATGTTGCGCGGAAGGGGGGCTCTGTTCCAAAGCCAAAGAATCTTATCCCTGTGCTCTGCTCTTACTGTCAGTTTTAGGTCTCGGTTGTTTCCGGCATTCAGCCATTCTTTCCTGATGCGTAGAATGCCCGCGCTCCAGCAGTTCTGGTAATCATCGGCCCAGACGAGCAAGCAGAGGTGATCCATGGCTTCTGGCGGGATCATCCATCCGCCGAATTTCTGTGAATATTTGCAGTCGACTTCGATATTTTCAATTCGATAGTCCATGTGGGTGCCGTCGTCGAAATTAAATTCTCGTTGGAGGTTAATCTCAACTAGAGTACCTGCGTGAGTCTTCTCTGTTTTGAATAATGTCTTCCAGTCGTAGCGTCCTGTGGCTTCTCCATTGAGTAGCTGATCGATTGTGTCTCGCAGTACGATGGAAAAACGCATGCCGTCTGGATCGAGTTGGCGGAGGCGTTGGTATACGGCGGCTAGCTCGGGATCATCCTCGAGGAAGCCCTGTGTTTGGATATTCAATGAGGCAGTGACGTCAAAAGGCAGCATCATGTTCCTGTCGGCGAGGTGGAGCTGCGGGGAGTCCAGGTTTTGTGAATCCGCGTTACCCCGCCCCGTGGCACTTCCCGTACGTCTCGTCCGCCCCGCACCAGCAACCCGCGTTGCGGGCCGGGGGCCAGGGGGTGGCTCGGCCTCGGGCTGCCAGGGTGGTGGCGTACTGGGGGAGGAGCGGGGGGTGGGCCGGGGAGGACTGTTCCGAGGCGGCGAACGCTTCGTACGAGGGGACCGTGGCCGTGACGATGCCGAGGTTGGGGGTGCCCGTGGCGGCCAGGTCGCGGAGTGAGGACTCCAGGTGGGCGAGGTGGGCCTCGTGGGAGGGGTACTCGGTGGTGAGGGCGGGGTACGCCGTGAGGAGTTCCGTCAGCTCACCGGTCGGCCAGTGCAGCACCGCCACCGGGAAGGGGCGGGACAGGGCCGTGCGGTAGGAGCCCAGTTCGGCGCGGAGGCGGGTGATCTCGGCCTGGAGTTCGGCGGGGTTGTCGGAGCCCAGGGACCAGAGGCGCTTGGGGTCGTGGAGTTCGTCCAGCGCGACGGAGGCGGGGTTGACCTGGTCCGCCAGCGCGTCCCAGGTGTCGTGGTCCAGGCCCAGCAGGCGGCGGACGCGGTGCCGGCCGATCAGCAGGGACTGGGTGGCGTACGGGACTTCCTCGTCCGGCGCGAGCAGCAGCTTCAGGCCCGAGGTGAAGGAGTCGTGGGCCGCTTCCAGCTCGTCGTGGGCCTCCAGCGTCTCCGCGACGATCTCCCACGGCGCCGGCTCCAGCGGGGCCGCGGCGCGTACGCCGTCGATGATGGCGCGGGCCTCCGCCTCGTGACCGTACTCCCACAGGTTGGCGGCCTTGAGCGCCTTCACCAGGTGGGGGTGGTCGGGGGAGTCCGCGAGGAGGCTGTCGTAGAGGCCGGTGGCGCGGTCGTGGTCGCCGGCCAGTTCGAGATGGGCCGCCGCCTGGAGGAGGAGGGGCTCGTTGTCCTCGGGGTACTGGGCCGCGGTGCGCAGCAGGCGCTCGGCTTCCGTGGTGTGGTCAGCAGGCAGCATGTCGGGGCGCATGATGCACACCGTACTGCTGTCCGGGGTGCGTACGGAGGCCATGTCCGGACCCGGTTCCGTGTCCGGCGGTCGTCCCGGTCGTCCCGGCGGTCGGCACGGCGATTCGTCCCGTCGGTACGTCTCGTCCGTACGTCCCCGCGGTCGTCCTGGGACGCGGGCGGTCGCCCGTCCACCCCGTCCCGGTCGGGCTAAGGTCCTGACGTGCTTCGAGACCGCCCCCACCTGCTCTGGCTGCTGGTGCCCTTCGTCCTCTTCCTGTGCGCCCCGCCCTGGGTGAACCGGGTCCAGCCCGTCGTCCTCGGCCTGCCCTTCCTCGCCCTGTGGCTGCTCGGCGCCACCCTCGTCACCCCCTTCGCCGTCTGGCTCACCTACCGCGGTGACCGGCGCCTGGCGGCCCGGCGAGCGGCAGACCGGCGAGCGGCGGACCAGCGAGCGGCGGACCGGCGAGGAAATTCCGGGGGGCGGGCGTGAACGCCGTCGTCGCCACCTCCGTCTTCGGCCTCTTCATGGTCGCCACCGTCGCACTCGGGCTGCTCGCCGTCCGCGGCCGCGCGGGCACCGGAGGCGGGCTCGCCGAGTGGTCCGTCGGCGGCCGCAGCCTCGGCGCCGTCTTCATCTGGGTCCTGATGGCGGGCGAGAGCTACACCAGTTTCAGCTACCTCGGCGCCGCCGGCTGGGGCTACAACTACGGCGCGCCCGTGCTCTACGTGGTCGCCTACATGTCCTGCGGCTACGCGGTCGGCTACGTCGTCGGCCCCATGCTCTGGCGCTACGCCCGCCGCCACGACCTGGTCGGCATCACCGACATCATCGCCCACCGCTACGGACGGCCCTGGCTCGGCGCCCTCGTCGCCGTCCTCGCGAGCGTCTTCCTGCTCCCGTACATCCAGCTCCAGATCACCGGCATGGGCGTGGTCGTCTCGGTCATCTCGTACGGCACGATCAGCCTCGAACTGGGCTACTTCATCGCCTTCGCCGTGACCACCGGCTTCGTCGTGGTCAGCGGGCTGCGCGGCAGCGCCTGGGTCTCCGTGCTCAAGGACGTGCTGGTGATCGGGACGCTCGGCTTCCTCGCCGTGTACGTACCGATGCACTACTTCGACGGGTACGGGCCCCTCCTCGACCGGCTCGTGGACGAGAAGGGCGCCTGGCTGACCCTGCCGGGAGCCGGCGGAGCGAAGAGCGGGCTGGGTACGGGGTGGTTCGTCACGACCTCGCTGCTCAACGCCCTGACCGTCGTCATCTTCCCCACCACCGTCGCCGGATATCTGGGCGCCCGCAGCGCCGACGCGCTGCGCCGCAACGCGATCTGGCTGCCCGCGTACAACGTGCTGCTGTTCGTCCCCATGCTCCTCGGGATGGCCGCGCTCTTCGTCGTCCCCGGGCTGACCGGCGCCGAGTCGAACCTCGCGCTCTTCCGGCTCGTCGTCGACTCGCTGCCCGCCTGGGCGGTCGGGATCATCGGGGTCGCGGCGGCGCTCTCGTCGGTCGTGCCGATGGCCGTCTTCATGCTGGTGATCGGCACGATGTGGGGGCGCAGCGTCCTCTCCCTCGTCCCGCGGCTGCGGACGCGGGAGAAGGGCGCGGCGCAGGTGGTGGTGGTCGCGGCGGGCGTGATCGCGCTGGTGATGACGTACGCGGTGCCCAACACGCTCGTACGGCTCTCGCTCATCTCGTACGAGGCCATGGCGCAGCTTCTGCCCCTGTTGCTGCTGGGGCTGGTGTGGCGGCGCCTTACGCTCGCGGGCGGGCTGAGCGGGCTGGCCGTGGGCGTCACGGCGGTGTGCGCGCTCGTCTTCAGCGGCCACGATCCGGTGTGGGGGATCAACGCCGGGATCGTCGCGCTCGCCGCGAACCTGGTGGTGGCGGTGGGGGTGACGTACGCGGGGAGCGCCGACCGCCTCGGCGGGAAGCGGGACGGGAAGCCGGACGGCAGGCCGGACGACAGGCCGGACTCGGAGGTGCTCGCGCACGATTCCGTGGACGACGTGGACGACACTGCCCTGGACGACACTTCCCTGAACGCTTCCCCGAACGCTTCCTGACCCGTTCTCCGGGCGACGAGGCCGACGGCATCGGGTCCGGCGCCGCCTCCCCGCGCGGCTTCAGCCCCGGGTGACCCATCGTGTATAACGGTTTGAAGCCCATATGCCTTATGGCTCATGTCGTGTGCCGTGACGCCACGACGCCCATGACGCCGTGACGAGCGAGAGAAGAGAGAGGGGTCGGTCATGGTCCGCAGCGCGTTCCGGCTGCTGCGCCCCGCCGGGCTGCTGATCTTCCTCCTCACCGAGGTCCTGCTCGTCGACGCCGGCAGCCTCTCCGCCGCCGTCGCCCTCGCCGCCACCGCCGCCGTGGGCTCCACCCTCGCCGCCTGCGCCGTCATCAGCGCGCGCTCCGTGCCCGCCGTACCGCACCAGCGGGTACGGACGGCCATCCGCGACCGCGAGCAGCGCACCGCGTTCCTGCCGCAGCGCGATCCCGACGGCTCGGGCCGTATCAGGCCCCGAGCCCCCGGCCGTCTTCTGCCGACGGCCGCGTAGGGCTCCGCCGCCCACCACGCCACACCCGCCCCGCCTGCCACCCGACCTGTCCGGTGTCTCGCTGAGCAGTCGCGGAGTACCCCCGCGCGCCGTCATGCCGTACCCGACCCGCCATTCGCCGCCGTATCGCGGTGCTCCTCACCGCCGTAGCGCGATGGCTGTCTTCCCCCGGCACGACGAGACGCCCCGGAGGGCTCACCATGTCCGCTTTCATGTCCGCGTTCGCCCACCTGGTCGGGCTGCTGGCCGATGTTCTCCAGCCGCTCTTCCACGACGGTGCCGCCGCAGCGGCGATCATCCTCTTCACCGCCTGCGTACGGCTCGCGGTGCATCCCCTCTCGCGGGCCTCGGCCCGCGGCCAGAAGGCCCGTACCAAGCTCGCCCCGCAGATCGCGGAGTTGCGGAAGAAGCACGCCAAGAACCCCGAGCGCATGCAGAAGGCGCTCATGGAACTGCACACGAAGGAGAAGGTCTCCCCGCTCTCCGGCTGCCTGCCGAGCCTGGCGCAGATGCCCGCCTTCTTCCTGATGTACCACCTCTTCTCCAGCCGCGAGATCGGCGGCCGGGCCAACGAACTGCTCGGCCAC
The DNA here is from genome assembly GCF_036231945.1 of Streptomyces sp. NBC_01429. Classification (NCBI taxonomy): domain Bacteria; kingdom Bacillati; phylum Actinomycetota; class Actinomycetes; order Kitasatosporales; family Streptomycetaceae; genus Streptomyces; species Streptomyces sp. NBC_01429. The sequence continues at coordinate 5,163,402 of NZ_CP109599.1, forward strand.
TCCCTCTTCGCCGCGCCGCTCGGCGAGCGCTGGGCGGACGCGCTCGCGGGCGGCGGGGTGTTCGGGGGCGCGGGGCTCGTGTACGTGGCGCTCTTCGCGATCGTCGCGGGCGTGGCCACGTTCAACTTCCGGCGGACGAAGATCCAGATGGCGAAGGCGCCCGCGCTGCCGGCCGGGCCCGACGGGCAGCAGGTGCCCGGCATGGGGGCGATGACGAAGGTGATGCCGCTGATGTCCTTCGCGACGCTCTTCACCGTCGCCGTCGTGCCGCTGGCCGCCGCGCTGTACGTGGTGACGAGTACGACCTGGGCGGCGGCCGAGCGCTACTTCCTCTACCGCGACCTGCCGGCCGCGGGCGCGCTGGCTCCCTCGACCGCGATGTGATCGGACCGCTTCCGTTTCTTCCGTTCTCCCGTTCTCCCGTTCCGATCTGTCTCCGTTGCGTCCCGTGATCCGTCCACGGAATGAACGGGGTCTTGCGTAGTCATCCGATGTCTTGGAGGATCGGCCAATCCCCGTCTGATGGTCGCGGCTCCTGACGGCCGCGGCCGTCAGACGGGTCCGGCCGTACGGGTCGGATTGTTCGGGGCGAGCCGCCAGCGGGATCAGCGGGATTAGCAGGACCAGAGGGATCAGAGGGATCAGAGGGAGAGGGAGACAGCGCATGAAGCTGCTGCGAGTCGGTACGGCGGGGGCGGAACGCCCGGCGTTGCTGGACGAGGACGGGACGACCCTCAGAGACCTCTCGTCGCTGGTCAGCGACATCGATGGCGCGCTTCTCGCCGACGCGGCCGCCCTCGGCCGGATCAGGGACGCCGCCGCCTCCGGTGAGCTGCCGGTCCTCGACGGCGGCGACGCGGCCGGACTCCGGGTCGGGCCGCCGCTCGCGCGGATCGGGAAGATCGTCTGCATCGGGCTGAATTACCACGACCACGCGGCGGAGACCGGGGCGCGGATTCCGGCCGAACCGATCATCTTCTTCAAGGCGCCGGACACAGTGGTCGGACCTGAGGACACGGTCCTCGTCCCGAGGGGCAGCCGCAAGACCGACTGGGAGGTCGAACTCGCGGTCGTCATCGGCCGTACCGCGCGCTATCTGGACTCCGTCGAGGAGGGCCTCGCCCATGTCGCCGGGTACGCCGTCTCGCACGACGTCTCCGAGCGCGAGTTCCAGATCGAGCGCGGCGGTACGTGGGACAAGGGCAAGAACTGCGAGACGTTCAACCCGCTCGGCCCCTGGCTGGTCACCGCCGACGAGGTGCCGGACCCGCAGACCCTGCGGCTCGGCCTCCGCGTCAACGGCGAGACGAAGCAGGACGGGACGACCGCCCAGCAGATCTTCGGGGTGGGTGAGGTCGTGCGCTACGTCAGCCAGTTCATGACGCTCTACCCGGGCGACGTGATCAACACGGGGACGCCGGCGGGCGTGGCGATGGGCCACCCGGAGCCCAAGCCGTATCTGCGGGCGGGTGACGTGGTGGAGCTGGAGATCGAGGGGCTGGGGCGGCAGCGCCAGGTCTTCAAGGACGCGTAGCGACGGGGGAGGGGCGGGCCGGGGGCGGGTTCCGCTCCGGCTCTGCGCCCGCTCCGCCCCGGCCCGCCGCCGGTACGGGTGGTGTACGAGGGGTACGAGGGGTACGGGCGCGGTGCCCGCGCCCCTCACCCCGTTGCGGCTCACCCCCGCAGCCGCTCCATCGCCTCCACCACCAGCGCGTGGTCCTCCGCTTGCGGCAGCCCCGAGACCGTGGCCGCGCCGATGATCCCCACGCCCTCGACGGCGATGGGGAACGAGCCCCCGTGCGCCGCGTACAGATTCGGGTCGAGCCGGGAGGACTCCTCGAAGGTGGTGCCCTTGGCCCGGAAGCGCGCGCCCACGAGCAGCGAGGCGGCACCGTACCGTTCCACGACCCGGCGCTTACGGTCGATCCAGGCGTCGTTGTCCGCCGTCGAGCCCGGCAGGGCGCAGTGGAACAGCTGCCGCGTGCCCTTGCGGATGTCGATCGCCACCGGCGCGTGCCGTCCGCGCGCGAGCCCGACCAGCAGGCTGCCCAGCGCCCACGCGTCGTCGTGGGTGAAGTGGCTGAGGACCAACCGGGCTTCCTGTGCTTCGAGTTCGGCGACGCCGGGCAGTTCGGTGCTCATGACCGGGCCTCCAGAGTGACCGCGACGCCCTCGCGCGCGGAGCGCCGGGCCGCCTCCAGGACGTCGAGCGCCGCCGCCGCCTGACGCGCCGTCACCGGCGGTTCGGTGGCGCCGCGCAGGGCGGCGGCGATGCCCGCGTAGTACGCCGGGTAGTCGCCCGGCTCGGTCTCCACGGGGTGGCCGCCGCCCGTCAGCGGCGACTGGCCCGCGCCGATCCGGCCCCAGAGGGCCTCGGGCTCCACGCCCCAATCCTGCACCTGCCCGGGGCGCTTGCCCTCGCGCAGGTCCGCCTCCTGCGGGTCGAGGCCGTACTTCACGTACCCGGCCTTCGAACCCAGCACCCGGAAGCGCGGCCCCAGTTGGGCGGTGGTGGCGCTGGCGTAGAGATGGGAGCGGACACCGTTCGCGTGCGTGATCGCGATGAACGTGTCGTCGTCGGCCTCGGCGCCCGGGCGGCGTACGTCGCTCTCCGCGTACACCCGTACCGCCGGGCCGAACAGCACCAGGGCCTGGTCGACCACATGGCTGCCGAGGTCGTACAGCAGCCCGCCGATCTCCTCCGCCGCGCCCGACTCGCGCCAGCCGCCCTTCAGTTGGGGCCGCCACCGTTCGAAGCGGGACTCGAAGCGCTGGACGTCGCCCAGCTCGCCGGCGCCGATGAGGCGGGCGAGGGTGAGGAAGTCGTTGTCCCAGCGGCGGTTCTGGAAGACGGAGAGCAGCAGTCCGCGCTCCTCCGCCAGCGCCGCCAGTCCGCGCGCCTCGGCCGCGCTGCCCGCGAGCGGCTTGTCCACGACGACCGGCAGCCCGGCCTTGAGGGCGGCCGTCGCGATCGGGACGTGCGTCTTGTTGGGCGAGGCGATGACGATCAGGTCGAGGGGGGCCGACGGGTCGGACCCGGCGCCTGTGCCGTCGCCGTGTCGCGCCCGCTCCCACAGGGCGTCGGGCGACGCCTCGAACCGTACGTCGGGGAACTCGGCGCGCGCCTGCGCGCGGCGCTCCGGGCTGGAGGTGACGACCGTGTCGAGGACGAGCCCCTCGGTGGCGGCGATCAGCGGGGCGTGGAAGACGGAGCCCGCCAGGCCGTAGCCCACGAGCCCGACGCGCAGGGGGGCGTCAGCGCCCGTGCCAGTTCCGGTACCAGTCATGCGAACCACTTAAGCAACGGTGTTGCCAAAGTGCAAGCAGCAGGGACAATGCGAAGGTGAACGAGGTGAACGAGGTGACGGACAGGCGCGGACGTGACGGGGCCGACGCGGCAGGTGGGGCAGGTGGGGCAGGTGGGGCCGGGCGGGGAGGCGGAGCCGGGGGATCCACCGGAGTCGGCGGCTCCGGCGCGGGCGCCAACCTCCCGGTCCTGCGCGGCCACAACGCCGCGCTCGTGCTCGACCTGCTGCGTACGGCGGGGGAGGGCGGCATCAGCCGGCTGGAACTCGCCGACCGCACCGGCCTCACCCCGCAGGCGGTCAGCAAGATCACCGCGAGGCTGCGCGCTGAGGGCCTGGCGGCCGAGGCCGGGCGCCGCGCGTCCACGGGCGGGAAGCCCAGGACCGTACTGCGGCTGGTGCCGTCCGCCGCGTACGCCGTGGGGGTGCACCTGGAACGGGACGAACTGACGGCGGTCCTGGTGGATCTGGCCGGTGCGCCGGTGGCGGTACGGAGCGCCCCGCTCGACCTCGGCGCGGGCACGGAGCGCGTCGTGGCCGCGGTGGCGCGGGCGGTGGACGCGGTACGCGCCGAGCACGCGCGGACGGGCGGCGGAGCCGCGCCGGGCCGGGGCGCGGGCGAAGGCACGGATACGGGGACGCGTGAGGGCGGAGCCACAGGCGGAGGCGCAGGTACGGGCGAAGGCGAAGGCACAGGTGCAGGCGCAGGTACGCGCGAAGGCGCAGGCACAGGTGCAGGTACGCGCACAGGCACAGGTACGGGCTCGGCGGCCGGGGAGCTGCTCGGCGTCGGCGTCGCCATGCCCGGTCCGCTCGACCACACCTCCGGCGTCCTCGGGCGCGTCACCGGCTTTCCGCAGTGGGCCGGTTGCCCGCTGCGCGACCTCCTCGCCGACCGTCTCCGGCTCCCCGTCGTCCTCGACAAGGACACCAACGCCGCCGCCCTCGGACTCGCGCTGCGCGGGCCGGGCGACTCCTTCGCGTATCTGCACCTCGGTACGGGCCTGGGCGCCGGACTCGTCCTCGGCGGCGCGCTGCACCGGGGCGAACGCACCGGCGCGGGCGAGTTCGGCCACCAGGTCATCCAGCTCGACGGGCCGGAGTGCGACTGCGGGAACCGCGGCTGTATCGAGGCGCTCTGCCTGGCGGCCGTCGGCCGGGGCGATCCGGACGAGGCCGCGCGCGTGCTCGGGGCGGGGGCGGCGAACCTCGTCGGGCTGCTCGACATCGACCGCGTGCTCCTCGGCGGCCGCACGATCGCCGCGCACGAGGAGCGTTTCGTACGGGGCGTGGGCGCGGCCGTCGCCGCACGCGCCCTGGGCGGTACGGCCGTACCGGTGAGCGCGGCCGGAGGCGGACCGCACCCGGTGGCGGAGGGCGCGGCCCAGCTCGTACTGGCGCCGCTCTTCGGGCGCGGGCGGGGCGCGGGCGGCGTGGGTCTCGGCTGATGGGGTGCATTTATGTGATTTGTCGGCGCGGTGAGGTCGGGGCGGCGACGGTGGGCCGAAGGCATATGTCAGCGTCGAGGGCCGGGCAGCCGTAGTCAGGCATCCGCGTCCCGACCGCCTCGCGATCCGCAAAGGCCACGCCACCCATGCAACTGCGCCTGCGTCACGCCCTGGTCATCGGAGTCACCGCCGCCACCGCGCTCGCACCGTTCGTGCTCGTGGTCCATGAACCGGCGGCGGTCGCGGCCGAGACCGACGCCGATGCGGGGGAAGCGGCCGGCGACGAGGCGCCACGGCCTCTCTGCGGCCGGCAGACCGACCGCGACTTCCCGATCCGGGCCCGTATCCACGACGGCCCCGACTCCTACCCGCCGGGCGGCCCGGCCGGGACCTTCTCCCTCGACCTGACGAACGTCACCGGCGCCGCCTGCCGCGACATCCACCCCGTCCTGGTCCTGGTCGACCGGGACCGCAGCCTCTCCGCCCCCGACATCAAGCTGGAGACCGCCGACGCTCGGGGGCGCTGGCGCACGCTGTCGCTGGAGCGGTCCGACGAGGACGAGATCATCGGCGTCCTCGACGACGGTTCCCCGGGGTACGACGTACCGGCGGGCCGGACCGTCACGGTGCGCGCGCGCCTCAGCTTCGGCGAGGACGCCCGCCCGAACGAGATCGCGGTCAGCGCGGCGACCGTGCAGCGGCGCGGCGCCGCCGGGGACTGGGTCGGCGCGTCGGACGCGTACCTCTTCACGGTGGGGGAGGGCGGGGGCGACCGCCCCGAGACGAGCGCGGACACCGAACAGGGAGCCGCACCGAGTACGAGTAAGGGCACAGGCACGGGCACCGGCGCATCGGCGGGTGCAGACACAGGTACGAAATCCAGTCCCGCTCCTACCTCTGCCCCGACCCTCACCCCCACCCCGGCCTCGACCACCACCCCCGGCCCCGAACTCGCCACCTCCGGCCTCTCCCGGGGCGCCCTCCTCGGGCGGGTCGTCGCGGCCGTCGCGCTCCTCGCCGCCGGGGCCGCCCTGTTCATCGGCGTACGCCAGCTCCGCGACGGTCCCCGTACCTGACTCGCCCCCCAGTACCGCCCGCCTGCGGTCCGACCCCCGGCACACGTACCGTCCGCGCCCCACCCTGGATAGGCTGGGCGTGTCGGACCGTGCATTATTGGCCACCGCAGAGCGGAGAACAGTCCAGTGGCAGAGCGCAAGCCGATCGAGTCCTGGCTCACCGACATGGACGGCGTCCTCATCCACGAGGGTGTCCCGATCCCCGGCGCCGCCGAGTTCCTCAAGCGACTGCGGGAGTCGGGCAAGCCCTTCCTCGTCCTCACCAACAACTCGATCTACACCCCGCGCGACCTCCAGGCCCGGCTGTCCCGGATGGGGCTCGACGTGCCCGTCGACAACATCTGGACATCCGCGCTCGCCACCGCCAAGTTCCTGGAGGACCAGCGCCCCAACGGCACGGCGTACGTCATCGGCGAGGCCGGACTGACCACAGCGCTGCACGACATCGGCTACATCCTCACCGACCACGAGCCGGACTACGTGGTGCTCGGCGAGACCCGCACCTACAGCTTCGAGGCGCTGACCAGGGCGATCCGGCTGATCAACGGCGGCGCGCGGTTCATCTGCACCAATCCCGACGAGACCGGCCCCTCCACCGAGGGCCCGCTGCCCGCCACCGGGGCCGTCGCCGCGCTGATCACGAAGGCGACCGGCAAGGACCCGTACTTCGCGGGCAAGCCGAACCCGCTGATGATGCGCACCGGACTCAACGCCATCGGCGCCCACTCCGAGACCAGCGCGATGATCGGCGACCGGATGGACACCGACGTGCTGGCCGGTCTTGAGGCGGGGATGGAGACCTTCCTCGTACTCACCGGCGTCACCACGCACGCCGATGTGGACCGCTACCCCTTCCGGCCGTCCCGGGTCGTTGACTCGATCGCCGATCTGATCGATCGAGTCTGAGGGCGTCGCAGCACGTCAGAGGGGTGTACGGCGGAGCGACTCGCCGGTAACCGCGCGCTCCGGATGCGAAAACCGCCCGCGCGGGTGAGTCTCGGTTCCAGGAGGTTCACGATGCGCTCTGCTTTGCTCGCTCTCCGTGCCGCGAGTGCGGTCGCCGTCCTGGTGGCCGCACCCGCCCTCGGCACCACCGCCGCCCAAGCCAACGACTCCGTACGAGTCACCGTCAAACCGTCCACCGCCGGCCCGGGGGGTGAGGTCGAGGTCCAGGTCGAGGGGTGCAAGGGGCACTCGGCCGTCGCCAAGTCCCGGGCCTTCGTCTCGGACGCCGATCTCGCGCGCCGCGCGTTCGGCGAGGAGTACAACCAGGACCAGGCCGAGACCGCCAGGAACCCCAACTTCGCCGTGCCGCTGCGTGGCCACGTCAAGATCAAACCGTCCGCCACCGCCGGACGGTACGAGATCAACGTGAGCTGTGACGGCCGCGACCACGCCTCGTCCGGGAGCTTCGAGGTCGTCCACGACGGACGGTCCGACGGCGGCAGGGACGGCGGCAGGGACGGGGGCAGGGACCACGACCGGGACCATGACCGGGGCTGGGACAACGACCGGGACCGCCGCGACCACGAACGCCCCGATCACGACAAGACCCCGTACGCACCGGTGCGGGCCGGCGGCGGCGGTACGGCGACCAACCTCGCCGCGTCCTCCGACGCCGACGCCGTGAAGGCGGACGCGGACGCGAAGTCCACGGCCACGAGTACCGGTCCCGGCACCCAGCACGCGGTGATCGGCCTGGTGCTGGCCGGAGTGGCGGCGGTCTCCGTGGCCTTCAGGAGCGTGCGGCGGCAGCGTACGGCCTCGCGCGACGCGGACTGACCGTGTCCGTCAGGGATCACGTCAAGGGCATCAAGGGCATCACGGGCACCAGAAATACCAGAGGTATCAGAGGTATCAGAGGTATCAGAGGTGCGAGGGGCACCAAGGGCCATACGGATCCCGCAGGCCCCAAGGATCCCAAAGGCCCCACCAGCCCCACCAGCCCCACGGGTTCACCGGGCCGCGCCGGCCGAGGAAGACTGCTGACCGGCGTGGCCTGGGCCGTACTCCTGCTCGGGCTCTGGGTCTGGGGCCGGGGCGTCGGTGACGGTCTCGGCGGACGGTCCGCGCCCACCACCGGCGATGTGGCGGCGGTGGGCCGCCCCCTGGGGGTACGGCTGCCGCCCCCCAGGGATCCCCTCGACGACGCTCCGGGTGACGCGCGGCGCGGCTCGGGGCGCGCGTCGGGGCGCGACGCCGTGGCGGCGGCGCCCCCGGCGGTCCCGGCCCCGAAACGGGTCGAGATCCCGTCCCTCGGCATCGCCGCGCCCATCGTGGCGCGCGGCCTCGACGCCGACGGCGCGGTCGACCCGCCGCCGTACGAGACGCCCGGCACGGTCGGCTGGTACGGCGACGGAGTCCAGCCGGGCGCGGTGGGCGCGGCCCTCCTGGTCGGGCATGTGGACACCGAGCAGCAGGCCGCCGTCTTCTACGGGCTGAGCGCCGCCAAACCCGGCGGCAAGGTCGCCGTGACCAGGGCGGACGGGCGGATCGCCGAGTTCACGATCGACGATGTGCGGGTCGTGCCCCGGGACCGCTTCGACGCGAAGAAGGTCTACGGTCCGCGCGAGAAGAACCGCGCGGAACTGCGGCTGATCACCTGCGGGGGGACCTTCGACACGAAGGAGCGCGCCTACACGGCGAACGTGGTGGTCTCGGCGTATCTGACCGGTGTCAAAGAGCCGAGCGGAACGGCGAACCGGTAACCGGTTCTGTCCGCTCCCGTCGTGCGTGGCCGCCGGGCCCGGTATGCCAGGATTGGCGACCGGGCCCGCCTGCGCGGAACCACTCGGAACCACTCGGGACCGCGGGGGGCATGGCGGTGCGCGGTGACATGGCGGGGACAGTAGGGGACAGCGCACCAAGGGGGAGCGGATGTACGGCAGTTATCCCGGTCGGGGCCGCATACGCGCGGCCGTCCTGACGGCCACCGCGACAGGCGTGGCGGTGCTCCTGGCGGGCTGCTCCTCCAAGGGGGACGACGGCGGTGACAAGAAGCCCGCGCCGGTCAGCCAGCGGCCCAAGGCGGAAGACCCGTACTGGGTCAACCCGGACGGCAACGCGGCCAAGCAGGTCGCCGATTACACGGCCAAGGGCGACGACGGGAACGCCGAGCTGATCAAGAAGATCGCCGAACAGCCCGTCGGGGAGTGGATATCCCCCGACACCCCGCAGGAGCAGGCCAAGGGCTTCACCGAAGCGGCCACCAAGGCAGACCGGGACGCCCTGCTGGTCCTCTACAACGTGCCGCACCGCGACTGCGGCCAGTTCTCCAAGGGCGGCGCCTCGGACGGCGACGCGTACCGGCAGTGGGTCGACAAGGTCGCCCAGGGCATCGGGGACCGCCGCGCCACGGTGATCCTGGAGCCCGACGCCGTACTCCACCTCGTGGACGGCTGTACCCCCGCCGAGTTCCACGAGGAGCGCTACGACCTCCTCAAGGGAGCCGTCCAGCGGCTCAAGCAGCAGCCCGCCACCACGGTCTACCTCGACGCGGGCAACGCCGGCTGGCAGTCCCCCGACACCCTCTTCGAACCCCTCCAGCGGGCCGGTATCGCCGACGCGGACGGCTTCTCCGTCAACGTGTCCAACTTCTATCCGACGGACGCCAGTACGGACTTCGGCAAGCGGCTCTCCGCCAAGGTCGGCGGCAAGCCCTTCGTCATCGACACCAGCCGCAACGGCAACGGCCCCTACACCAAGGGCGATCCCAGCGAGAACTGGTGCAACCCGCCCGGCCGCGCACTGGGCGAACAGCCCACCACCACGACCGCCGACCCGCTCGTCAAGGCGTACCTGTGGATCAAGCGCCCCGGCGAGTCGGACGGCGACTGCAAGGGCGGTCCCAAGGCGGGCGACTGGTACGCGGAGTACGCCCTCGGCCTGGCCCGGAACGCCAAGTAACCGCGCGGAGAGACCTCATGAGCCCTTCCGGCCCGAACGCGAGCCCCCGGCCGCACCCGGTGGAGTCCGACCCCGCCGCCCTGGTGGAACGGGCCGGCCGCCTCATGGCCCGGCCCGGCCGCACCGTACTCGGCATCGTCGGCGCCCCGGCCGCGGGCAAGAGCACCCTGGCCGCACTCCTCGCCCGCGAACTGGGGCCCCGTGCGGCCCTGTTGCCCATGGACGGCTACCACCTGGCCAACTCCGTACTCGACGCCCTCGGCCGCCGCGACCGCAAGGGCGCCCCCGACACCTTCGACGCCCCGGGATACGCCGCGCTGCTGCGCCGCCTGCGCGCGGCGGAGGACGATGCCGGGAGCGGTCCGGAGACCGTCTACGCGCCGCGCTTCCACCGCGAGATCGAGGAGTCCATCGCGGGCGAGATCGCGATCGGCCCGGAGGTGCGGCTCGTCATCACCGAAGGCAACTACCTGCTGCTGCCGCAGGGCCCCTGGGCCCGAGTACGGCCGCTGCTGGACGAGTCCTGGTACGTGGAACCGGACGAGCCCCTACGCCTGCGACGCCTGGTCGACCGCCACATCCAGTTCGGCAAACCCCCGCGGGCCGCCCACGCCTGGGCACACGGCACCGACCAGCGCAACGCCGAACTGATCGCGACCACCCGCCCCCACGCCGACCTGGTGGTACGCCCGACCGACAACGACGCCGCCGCCGCGCACTGACGCTCACCGATGACGTCCCGGGTCAGCTCCCCGCCGGGCCCGGCTCCTGCGACGGACGGCAGGTGCCGGACGGCAAGTGCCGGATGTCAGACCGGCAGGCCCGGGGCCGGGTACGCCGTGAGCAGGTCGGCCACCTCGGTGCGGATCGTGGACAGGGCGTCCTCGTCCGCCGTCCGGGCCGCCGTGATGCCCCGGTCGATCCATGCCGCCACCGTCGCCATGTGCTCCGTGGACAGGCCGCGGGAGGTCAGGGACGGGGTGCCGATGCGGATGCCGGAGGGGTCGAAGGGCTTCCTCGGGTCGTACGGGACGGTGTTGTGGTTGACGACGATGCCCGCCCGGTCCAGGGCCTTCGCCGCGGTCTTGCCCGGGACGTCCTGCGCCGTGAGGTCGATCAGGAGGAGGTGGTTGTCGGTGCCGCCGGAGACCAGGTCGTAGCCCCGGGCCAGCAGTTCGTCGGCGAGGGCGGCGGCGTTCGCCACGACCGCGTGGGCGTAGTCACGGAAGGACGGGCGGGCCGCCTCGCGCAGGGCGACGGCGATGGCGGCGGTGGTCTGGTTGTGCGGGCCGCCCTGGAGACCGGGGAAGACCGCCTTGTCGATGGCCTTGGCGTGTTCCGCGCGGGACATGAGCATCGCGCCGCGCGGGCCGCGCAGGGTCTTGTGCGTGGTCGTCGAGACGACGTCCGCGTACGGAACGGGCGAGGGGTGGGCGCCGCCCGCGATCAGGCCGGCGATATGGGCGATGTCCGCGACGAGGACCGCGCCCGACTCCCGGGCGATCTCCGCGAAGGCCGGGAAGTCGATCGTGCGGGGGAGGGCCGTACCGCCACAGAAGATGATCTTCGGCCGCTCTTTGAGGGCCAGGTCGCGTACCTCGTCCAGATCGACCCGGCCGGTGTCCGCCCGCACCCCGTACCGCACGCCCCGGAACCATGTACCGGTCGCCGAGACGCCCCAGCCGTGGGTGAGGTGCCCGCCCATCGGCAGCGCCATGCCCATGACCGGGTCGCCGGGCCGGGCGAAGGCGAGATAGACGGCGAGGTTCGCCGGGGAACCGGAGTACGGCTGCACATTGGCGTGCTCGACGCCGAAGAGGGCCTTGGCGCGGGCCGCGGCGAGCAGCTCGACCTGGTCGATGACCTGCTGGCCCTCGTAGTAGCGCCGGCCGGGGTAGCCCTCGCTGTACTTGTTCTGGAGGACGGTGCCGGACGCCTCCAGCACCGCGCTCGACGCGTAGTTCTCGCTCGGGATGAGGCGCAGCGTGTCGGACTGGAGCCGCTCCTCGGCCCTGATCAGCGCCGCCAGTTCGGGGTCGGCGGCGCTGAGGGCGGGGTGGCGGTCCGCGGGGAGGTTGTCCGCGGCGTGGCGGTTCGTGGTGTGGCGGTTCTTCGGGTCGGGCGTCGTCATGGTGGGTCCTCCGGGGCGATCCGTCTGTTCGGTCGTCGTCCCGTCCCGGGCCGCCCGGTCACCTGCCCCGCCGCGCACCCGTACGGGACATGTCCCGTAGGTGCCCAGGCGGGCGGCACCCCGTGTGCTCGGCCCGCGCGGCTCCCCCGGGGTCGCTTCCCCGTGCGCCAGTCGCCGCGCGTCCCCGTCAGCTTAGCCCGCCCGCCCGCGAGCGCTACTGGACATCCACCCACACCGCCTCCGACGGCGTCCCCTTCCCGTCCGTCACGAAGAGCATGTACCAGCCGGCGGGGACCAGGGCCGAGTTCTTCGGGACCGTGACCTCGATGCCGTCCGCCGTCTTCTCGAAGTCGAGCGCGATCGTGCGCTGCTCCACGTCCGTGACATGGGTGACCGCGCTCGGGCGCATGAGTTTGGCGGTCTTGATGCCGGCGGGGTCCTTGGTCTTGAAGACGCCCGTCGCGCCGCGCTCGATCTCCTTCGGGCCGCCCGTGAGTTCGGGGCGGGAGTCCCGGTACAGGTAGGGCGGGGTGTAGATCTCGATGCGCTGCTCGAAGACGCCCGGCTTGGTGTTGGCCTTGTCCGCGTAGAGGGAGTCCGAGCCGAAGATCATCACGCGGCCGTCGGGCAGCAGCACCGACCCCGAGTGGTAGTTGCGGCCCACCGCCGGGTCGGCGACGCGGGTGTACGTCCCGGACACCGGGTCGTACGTACGGGCCTGGAGGACGTTGGAGCCGCCGCGGCCCCGGTAGTCCTCGGAGCCGCCGGTGACCAGGACGCTGTCGTCGGGGAGCAGCGAGGCGCTCGGGTAGCGGGTGCCCTTGTCGAGCGTCGGGCCGTCCTTGAAGCGCGGGTCGGGGTCCTTGAGGTCGACGAGCCGGGACTTCTCGCTGGACTTCTCCGACTCGCCGACCCCGCCGCCGCCGATGACCATGAACTTCTGGTCCTGCGCCGGCGGCAGCATCACCGTCGCCGAGGTCTCCATCTTGTCGGAATCGCTCAGCCCCGGGATCTTGTCGAACTTGTTCGTCTCCAGATCCCACACGCCCGGCGTGCGGCCGACGTCGGCCGGTCCGTACCCCGCGTTGGAGCCGCTGTAGAACAGCTTGCCGCTGTCCAGCAGGAAGACCGCCGGGTACGTGGGGAACTTACGGATGATCCCGGTGTACTCCCAGCTGCGGGTCTTCGGGTCGTAGATCTCGTCCTTGCCCGGGACGATCTGGCCGATCTCGTCCAGCCCGGACATCGCCAGGACCTTGCCGTCCTTGAGGGTGGTCAGCGTCGGGTACCAGCGGGCCTCGTTCATCGGGTCGACGCTGATGTACTTCTCCGCCACCGGATCGAACTCGTACGCCTCCTTGATGCCCTGGAAGTCCTTCTTGTCCAGCGCCAGCTTCTGCGCGATGCCGTACACGTTGCGGGCGTCGGAGCCCTTCATGCCGTGCACCCGGTAGTTGTCCTCGGCGCCGGTCTCGTACTTCGTGCCGGACTGGCGGGCCTCGACGTAGATACGGCCGAGACCGGCCTCGGTCCGCAGGAAGGCGCCCGTGTCCGGGTCGAAGATCTTCTTGGCCTTCTCGACCAGGATCGGGTCCTTGGAGACGAACGTCTTGTTGTTCTCCTTGCCCGTGAACACCGTCCCGGCGGGCAGGGTGATCGGCTTGTCCGGGTCCTCGTTGTGGACGACCATCAGGCCGCCCGCCTTGGTGATGTCGCCCTTGAGCTTCTCGTACCGCTTCGTACCGCCCGCCACCAGCAGGTTCCCGTCGGGCAGCTGGGTGTGCCCGGAGCAGAACATGTCCTTCGGGGTGGGGATCATCTTGTACGAGTCGTCCACCGGGTCCCAGAGCACCGACTCGAACTTGCCCGCGTCGAAGTTCTTCTGGTTGTTCCCGGAGCCGGCGATCAGCAGCACCTTGCCGGTGTGGAGCAGCGAGGCGTGGATCGAGTTGATCCGGAACTCCGCCGGGACGTCGAGGAAGTCCCAGTGGCCGTTGGCCGCCTTGTAGTCAGGCCGGTTGATCTTGTACTCGTGGTACTGCTGCGAGCTGAACCGGTAGAGGGCGGGTCCGTTGAACCCGGCAACCGCGACCACGACGGCGGCGCCTATCGCTATGCGCCGTGCGCGGTTCTTGCGGTGGTTCTGTTGCCGGACGGGAATCGCACTCATTTCTTACGTCCCCCAAGGGAAATCCGCGTTGCTGTCTGATCGTTGGTCACCGGGAGAGGCGCGGTCGCCGGGGTTCCGGCGGCCGCCGAGGTTCCGGGAAGGGGTGAGGGCAGTACGGCGGTCCGCGGACCCGTCGCGGGCCCGGCCGGACCCGCGTGCCGCGCTCCGCCACCGTGGGCTCCGCCACCGGGCGCTCCGCCACCGCGCCGCGCCCGGCGCTTCTTCTTCTCGTCGCGCATGCCCAGCCGCCAGACGATGATCGGCGCCGCCGTGATCAGCATGGCCAGCGTCGCCCAGGTGACCATCGCCGGGTGGGAGTGCCCGTTGAAGAAGGACGCGCCGATCGATCCGCCGAAGACCACGATGAAGAAGAGATGGATACGGAACGTACCGAACAGCGTGTCCGGACTGGACGAGTCGCCCTTCGGCGTCACCACGAACTTGCTCTTGCGGTGCAGTACGGCGTCCATCAGCGACCGGGCGTAGAGCGGCGCGGACATCGCGGACATCGCCATGCCGGCCAGTCCGCCGGAGCCCTCCGGCTCGTGCGGCGAGACGTTGTGGCGCCGGTTCCAGACGTAGAGGCCGATCTGGAGGGCCGAGGCGTTGCCGTAGAGCATCATCCAGATCGTCGGGTCGATCTGCACGCCCGAGGCGCCCATGCCCAGGAACAGCGCGCAGCTCAGCGCCGCCAGGATCCAGTTGAGGGCGGACATCGGGTAGAAGATGATCATCATCGTGTAGTTGAAGAGTTTGCCGGGCGGCAGCGTGGTGAAGCCGCGCCAGTACTGCCGCAGGATCGTGTCGTACGTCCCGCGCGACCAGCGCAGCTGCTGCGTGAAGAAGTCCGTCCAGGCGGTCGGGCCCTCGCCGACGGCCAGCACGTCCGGGGTGTAGACCGAGCGCCACTTGCGGCCGGTGGCCGGGTTCTTGTGGCGGTGGATCTCGAAGCCCGTCGCCATGTCCTCGGTGATCGAGTCGTACAGACCGCCGATCTGCTTCAGCGCCTTGATCCGCACCGCGTTGCTCGTGCCGACGAACATGGGCGCGCCGTAGCGGTTGCCCGCGCGCTGGATCAGGGCGTGGAAGAGGAACTGCTGCGACTCGGCGGCCTTGGTGACGAACGAGTCGTAGTTGCCGTAGACCTGCGGTCCGATGACGAAGCCGACGTCCGGGTCGCGGAAGTAACCGAGCATCCGCTCCAGATAGTTCGGCATCGGGATGTGGTCGGTGTCGACGGAGGCGAAGTAGTCGTAGTCGTCACCGTGCGCGTCGAGCCAGGCGTTGTAGTTGCCGTGCTTCGTCTTGGCGCGGTGCGGGCCCTTCGCCTGGTTCCACTCGGCGATGCCCTTGCGCGAGAAGTGGCGTACCCCCAGGCGCGCGCAGACCTCCTTGACCGCCGGGTCGTCGCCCTCGTCGAGCAGCCATACGTGCATCAGCCCGCGGTGCCGGATCCGTACCGCGGCCTCCAGGGTCTTCGTCACCATCTCCAGGGGCTCCTTGCCCGGTACGAAGGAGGTGAGGAAGGCGACCCGGGTGTCGGGCTCGGGGATGACCGGGACGGGATCGCGGGCCACCAGCGTCGCGTGCGCGTTGGAGAGCACGTTCATCGTCCGGAACAGCTCGATCAGTCCGATCGAGACGAGCATCACGATGTCGAGGACGAGGAGCGTGTCGTTCTTCAGGTTCGGATCGCGCTCGGTCCAGTGCTGGGGCTGCATCAGCCACACGAAGAGACCGAGCGAGAGCAGCGGGGCGGCACCGAGCAGCAGCGCGGCCCGGATCCGGTGCGGCTCCTGGGAGAGCAGCGAGCGGTACTGCACCTTGTACGGCTTCGCGGGGTCGGGGCGCGTGAGAGGTCCGGCGAGCCTGCTGTAGTGCTCGTAGTCGTACTTGGGCAGCTCGGTCTTCTTGGGGCGCTGTCTCTGCCCGCCCCTTCTGAGCTGGGCGGGAAGCCGCAGCTGTGTGGTCCGGGAAACGTCGCTGTCCCGCGGATCGCCGGCCGGCGTCGACGTCATGAGTCCATCCCCCCGCACGCACTTCGCTGCGTGTCTGGTCGATCGGTTCGTCCGGAATGGTCCCCCTCGACCATCACCCCGGACGCGTCAATTGCGCCCCCTGTCCGGTATGGACAGAAACGGCGGCCGTTCGGTTGCGTGATGCGACGACGACGGCCATGCGTGACGCGGAAGCCCCCCTGCCCCGTCGGACCCCTCCGTCGGGACAACTCCTCGTGCCGTGTCCAACTGTTCGGACCGCATGCCCCATTGGGGTCAATGGGTTCAGGATAGGTTCTCCGACCCCCGTCGTGATCGCAAGGAAGAAAAAGGCCGAATGTAGGTCATTTGAGCGATTTGAGCGACCGGTGTGACGGATGTGTGATGGATGTGATGGCGACCATGCGCCATCGTTCACAGGTTTCGAGGGCATGTGTACGGGGTTGAGCGCGCGGGTGTGAGCCGCCCCACGAACCGGGCAGGCCCGGTGAACACGGCGGAGCCGGCGGGCGGCCCGGTCGCCGGACGCGCGGGCGTCGCGCGGAAATCGCCGCCGGGTGAACGAGCGAAGCCCCTTCACGCGTGGTGAAGGGGCTTGCGCTGTGCGTGCGCCGCCAGGGACTCGAACCCCGGACCCGCTGATTAAGAGTCAGCTGCTCTAACCAACTGAGCTAGCGGCGCCTGCTGACCTGGAGAACTCTACCCGATCGGAGCGAGTGGCTCCGACCATTTGATGGGTGTTGCGGCCTGTCGGATTGTCTTTTCTTACCTTTGATCCGTCAAAATGCGACTTGTCTGGACAGTTGAGAAACTGGCGCCCGTGCAGACGCGTCAAAAGATCTTGATGAGTGTGGAGGGGATCGCATGACCGTCCCGGTCTTCGAGGAGTACGAGCCCGCTCTCGACTGCCCCTGCGCAGGGTGTGCCGAGCGACGGCGGGATCTGGCCAGAGGGCTGCCGGTACGAGCCGGTGGCCACCCGGCCGCGCACGGCGTGCGCCGCGCGCTCGTCCTGGCGACCGCCGCCGGGGTCGCGCTCGGCGCCACCGGTGTCGGCGCCGACTCGGCGCGGGCGGCGGCAGCGCCGGCCAGCCCGCAGACCGGGCCGTCCCTGCTCGACGCGGCCGCACAGGGTGCCGCCGCGCTGCCCGCCGCCCCCGACCCGGACACCCCGCAGGGCGGCAGCGCGCCCCTGCACGGGCGTCCGCTGCCGGGGCCCGGCTCCAGCCATCCGTCGGCCGAGCTGCGCAAGTCCACCCGGGCCGACATCATCAACCGCGCCAAGCGGTGGGTGAACGCGAAGGTGCCGTACAGCATGGAGAAGTTCTGGTCGGACGGCTACCGGCAGGACTGCTCCGGCTATGTCTCGATGGCCTGGAACCTCGAAGGCAACGAGTGGACGGGCAGCCTCGCGCAGTTCGGGGTGCGGATCGAGCGCGAGGAACTCCAGCCCGGCGACATCCTGCTCTTCCACAATCCGGCCGACCCGAACAAGGGGTCGCACGTCACGATCTTCGGCGGCTGGACCGACTACACGCACTCGTCCTACGTGGCGTACGAGCAGACGAAGCCGCACACCCGCTCGCAGGCGACGCCGATGGCGTACTGGAGCAATTCCAGCCGGTACGTGCCCTACCGCTACAAGGGGCTGGCCGAATCCTCCGACGGCAAGGGCCCGGGACCGGATACGGGTACGGGCGCGGGTTCGGGCAAACCCACCGGCACCGGCGCCTCGGCGACGTTCCCCGGAGCGTCCTCCTTCGGCCCCGGCGCCAACAACAAGTACGTCACCCAGCTCGGCCAGATGCTGGTGGAGCGCGGCGGCAAGCGCTTCTACACCCAGGGCCCGGGGCCGCGCTGGAGCGAGGCGGACCGCCGCGCGACCCAGGCGTTCCAGCGGGCGCAGGGCTGGCGCGGCCCGGACGCGGACGGGCTGCCCGGCCGGGACACCTGGCGCTATCTGGTGAACGGACTGGGCAAGAACATCCCGGCCGCGGGCGCGGGCGGCAGTCCGGGGGTGAGCGCGAGCGCCGGAGCGCAGGGCGCGAGCGCCCAGGGCGGCAGCGGCGCGCAGGTGAGCGCGGGCGCGCCCGCGTACCCGGGAGGCGCGTACTTCCGGCCGGGCCGCTCCAGCACGCATGTCGCCGAACTCGGCAAGCAGCTCGTGCGCAAGGGCTTCGGCAAGCACTACTCCACGGGCCCCGGCCCCCGGTGGACCGAGGCCGACCGGCGCAATGTCGAGGCGTTCCAACGCGCCCAGGGCTGGCGCGGCGCCGAGGCCGACGGCTACCCGGGCCCGCAGACCTGGCGGCGACTCTTCGCATGACGGAGGCAAGGATGACCACGACGACCCCGCAACCGAACGACGAAGGGCCCGACCTGCGAGGCGTGTTCGCCGTACGGCCCGAGTCGTTCCCGGCGGACGCCGGCTACGGAGGCCCCGGCGAGGACGTACCCGCCCCGGGGATCCGGCCGCAGGAGCCGGTGATCGAGCACGCGGAAGGTACGGGTGCCGCGGAACACGCGGTGGACGCGGATGCGGACGCGAGGGAGGGGGAGACGAGGGACAGGAGAGATGTGCGGGACGTGTGGGACGTGTGGGACACGGACGGTACGGCGGACACCGAGCCGCGCAGGGAGCCGGTCGCCGCGTCGGTGGCCGCGCCGCTCTTCGCCGCCGACCCGGACTTCGACCCGGACCCCGACCCCGACCCCGACCCGGAACCGGTCACCGCTGCCGACCTCGCCCCTGATTCCGACCTCGGCCTCGACCCTGCTCCCGACTCCGACTCCGACTCCGACTCCGATCCTGCTTCCGCTTCCGCCTCCGCGACGAGTCCCGCCGACACCGCGCTCCTCGCCCCGTGGGAACTGCCCGTCCCTCTGACCCTAGGCGGCGGCGCCGACAGGGCCACGGACAGTGGCCCCCGCGAAACGGGTCTCCGCGAAACGGATGCGCACGAAACGGGTCCGCGCGAGACCGGTTTCCGCGAGACCAGTCCCCGCGAGACCGCCTCCGGCACCGCCCCCGGCCCGCGCACCGGCGCCGCCCTCGCCGACGGCGGCCGGCCGCCCCGGTGGAGTCCGCTCATCGTCGGGGAGAGCACCCACGAGATCCCCGTCCACCTCCTCTTCCGCGACGAGGCCGACCGCCCCGACGCGGGAACGGGCCGCCCCGCGATGCCCAGGCCCACCGTCATCGGCCGCCGTTGGGGCTCCGGCGAGCAGCCCCGGGTACGGGAGCGGCCGCCCGTACCCGTACCCGTACCCGTCGTACCGGCGCGAGCCGCTCCGTCCGGTGATCCGAAGCTGGCCGAGCGGCCGGGGCCCGTGCTCCCCGGCTGGGCCGCCGTGCTCACCGGATGCGCGGCGCTGCTCGCGTGCGTGGCGGTGGCGTGGTGGTGCGGGGCCCTGCCGGACGCGGTGACCGGGGCGTTCCGGCTGCCGTCCCGTCCGTACCACGGCGTCGGGGTCGGGACATGGGCCCTGCTCGCGCTCGGCGCGACGGTCGCGCTCCTCGCCTTCGGCGGGCTCGGTCGCGGCCGGGTCGGGCACGCGTGGGTGCTGACGCTCTTCGGCGACTACCGGGGGAGCGTGCGCCGTACGGGACTGCTCTGGGTGAGCCCGCTCCTGCTGCGCCGCGGAGTGGACGTACGGCTGCGCCACTGGCGCAGCGAGCCGATGCCCGCCGTCGACTCGAACGGTACGGCGCTGCGCGTGGTCGTCCTGGTGGTCTGGCGGGTCAGGGACACGGTCCGCGCGGCGCTCGGGGTCCAGGACCACGAGGAGTATCTGCGGGAGCAGGTGGAGGCGGCGATGGCGCGGGTGCTCTCCCAGCTGCCCGCCGACGCCTTCCACGACGAGGCGCCGACGCTGCGGAACGCCGAGGCGGTGGGCGACGCGCTGACGCGGATGCTGGCGGCGGAGTGCCGGCCCGTCGGGGTCGATGTCTTCTCGGCCCAGCCGACCCGGATCGAGTACGCGCCGGAGATCGCCGCCGCCATACAGCGCAGCCGGATCGCCGCGATCGACGCCAAGCACCGGGACAGCGTGCTGACATCGGTGGTGGACGCGGTGGACGACACCGTCAGCCGGCTGACCTCGCGCGGGCTGGTCGAGCTGGACGACTACGAGCGCAAGGCGCTGGTCAAGGATCTGACCGTGGCCTTCTACACGGGACGGCAGGGGGTCGGCGAGAGGCTGTGACCCGGCCGGGATGACGGGTGGGGATGCCGGGACGACGGTGGGGTGACGGTGGGGCGCGGCCCGTGGACGACGGGCCGCGCCCCACCGCGATGTCTCGCCACGACTGCCGGGAATGGTCTGGACCTGATCTGTTTTTGATATGGACATGGCCAAGTGCTGTCCATATCCTGAGGCTTGGTCTAGACCGCAGACCGTTCCGTCTGTTCCTCCCGCACGCGTGCGGCACGGCTCACCGAACTCCCCACGTTCTCTGGAGCGAAGCATGCGAAAGAAGATAGGCGCGGCCGTGGTCGGCCTCGCGATCGCCGGCGTGTCCCTGTTCGCCACGGGCAGCGCCAGCAGCCACGGCTACACCGACTCACCCGTCAGCCGGCAGAAGCTCTGTGCCAACGGCACCGTGACCAACTGCGGCAACATCCAGTGGGAGCCGCAGAGCGTCGAGGGCCCCAAGGGCTTCCCGGCCGCCGGCCCCGCCGACGGCAAGATCTGCTCGGGCGGCAACGGGCAGTTCGCGCAACTCGACGATCAGCGCGGCGGCACGGGATGGCCCACCACCAAGGTGTCGAGCGGCCAGAGCTACAACTTCCGCTGGCAGTTCACCGCCCGGCACGCCACGACCGACTTCAAGTACTACATCACCAAGACCGGCTGGAACGCGTCCCAGCCGCTCACCCGTGCGGCACTGGACGCGCAGCCGTTCCTGACCGTGCCGTACAACAACCAGCAGCCGCCGGAGACGCTTTCGCACTCGGGGACGCTGCCCTCGAAGTCGGGACGGCACATGATCGTGGCCGTCTGGACCATCGCGGACACGTCGAACGCGTTCTACGCCTGTTCCGACGTGCAGTTCTGACGGATCGTCCGTGATCCGACCGCCCGGGGGCGTGCAGTCCGCCCCCGGGCGGTTTGTTCCCGGCGCGGGGGCACGGCGGGGGCGGCAGGGACGGCGGGGGACCGCTAACAAGCCATTTTCCCTACGGAGTTCGGCCTTCGGCGCGTTTGGCGACACCTGAAGGCTGGGCACCATTCCCGCGACGGTCATCGCGCGTAGAACCGTGCGACAGCCGCGGAGTTCACGCTGTGGTCGCTCCGTGCCGCCCCGGGTCCGGAGCGTCTTCCCCCCCACTTCCGCCCGGAGGTTTTCCGTCATGCGCAGACGCCTCGCCCTTCCGCTCGTCAGCGTCGCCCTCTCCTTCGCCACGGTCCTGCTGACCACCACTCAGGCCACCGCCGCTCCGGCCGACAAGCCCCAGGTGCTCAGCAACTGGACCCAGACCAGTGCCGCCAGTTACAACACCTGGCTCGCCGCCCGGAACAACCAGGGCGCCTGGTCGGCCTACGCGTTCGACTGGTCCACGGACTACTGCTCGTCCTCGCCGGACAACCCCTTCGGCTTCCCCTTCAAGACCGCCTGCGCCCGTCATGACTTCGGTTACCGCAACTACAAGGCGGCCGGCACGTTCAGCGGCAACAAGGCCCGGATCGACTCCGCGTTCTACGAGGACCTGAAGCGGGTCTGCTCGGCGTACTCGGGTGCGACGAAGACGTCCTGCGACGGCACGGCGTGGACGTACTACCACGCGGTCGACATCTTCGGCGTGGCCCCGGCGAACGGCACCCCGGCGGACGCCGCTCCGGCCGCCGCCGCGTAGCACCCGGAAAACGGCAGAGGCCAAAAAAGTGGGGCCCCTCGCTCCCGCGAGAGGCCCCACCCTGTCTGTGCGCCGCCAGGGACTCGAACCCCGGACCCGCTGATTAAGAGTCAGCTGCTCTAACCAACTGAGCTAGCGGCGCCTGCTGACTCGAAAATAATACCCGCCCCCGGGGAGTGCTCCGAACCAGCCACTCCCGATCAGCCACTCCCGATCAGCCACTCCCGCCCGTGACAGGGCCTGGGCCCCGTCCGCGACCTCGCCAGCGGGCGTCGGAGCCGGCCGTTCGCAGGGCTCGTTGTCAGTGCCGGGTGGGAGACTGCGCGGCATGGTCGAATCGAACCCGAAAGCGGACCTTCTCCGCTACCTTCAGGACGCTCGGGACTCCTTGCTGTGGAAGCTGGAGGGGCTCTCCGAGTACGACATCCGCCGCCCCTTCACGCCGACCGGCACCAACCTGTTGGGCCTGGTCAAGCACGCCGCCAGCGTGGAGCTGGGCTACCTCGGCGACGTGTTCGGACGGCCGTACTTCGACGAGGAGAGCCGCCCTTCCTGGTGGTACACGGAGACCGACGAGCCCAACGTGGACATGTGGGCCACCGAGGACGAGTCCCGTGAACAGATCGCGGACCTGTACCGGCAGGCATGGAAGCACTCCAACGGCACGATCGAAGCGCTGGACCTGGACGCGACCGGATACGTCTCGTGGTGGGCCGAGGGGCAACGCGAGGTGACGCTGCACCACGCCGTCGTGCGCGTGATCGGCGATGCTCAGCGCCACGCCGGCCACGCCGATATCGGGCGCGAGCTCATGGACGGGTCAGTCGGCTGGTTGCGGGGCAAGGACAGCCTGCCACCCGGTGATTCCGCGTGGTGGGAGGGGTACCGGGGCCGACTGGAGCGGGTGGCGCGGGAGGCCGGCGGGGGCTGATCCCGGCGGGGGACGGTGCGGTGCCCGGGTGACGGCTGCTCGTCGGACGTGGTCCGTCCTAGATCGTCAGCGCCAGTGCCAGCGGGGCCGCCCTGCGGTTCAGCGTCTCGGCCGCCGCGCGCAGGCGGTGCATCTGTTCGAGCGGGAGGGAGAGTGCCAGGCAGCCGACGGTGGAGCCCGCCGTCAGCGGGACCGCCGCGCAGATGGTGCCGAGCGCGTACTCCTGGAGGTCGAGTACGGGCATGGTCGGCGGGTGGCCGTCGAGGCGGGAGAGGAGCAGCCGCTCGCTGGTGATCGTCCGCGAGGTGAACCGGGCGATCCGGTGGCGGGTCAGATGGTCCTTGCGGCCGTCGCGGTCCAATTGGCCGATCAGGCACTTGCCGATCGCGCTGGCGTGGCCGGTCGCCCGGAAGTCCACGTACTCGTTGACCGCCGGGGTGAGCGGACCGTCCGCGACCTCGGTGACCCGGATCTCGCCGTCGACGTACCGGCTGACGTAGACCGCCGCGCCGATTTCGTCGCGCAGCTCGCCGAGGCCGTCCTGGAGCCGGGCGGCCAGCGCCTGGCGCCGGTCGGTGCCCGAGCCGAGCAGGGCCAGCGAGTCACCGATCACATAGGCGCCGTCCGGGATCTGCTCCACGTACCCCTCGCGCCGCAGCATCGACAGCAGCGGGGCGAGGTGTGCGGCCGGCAGTCCGCTCTCCCGGGCGATCCGGGTGTCGGTCACCCCGCCGCCGTACTTGGAAACGGTCTCCAGGACGCGCAGGACGTAGCGCACCGAGTGGAACGGCGCGGTCGGTTCCGGCTTCAGCACCACGGTTCCCCCTAGCAGGTTGTGACCGCAAGCTCACGACCACGATAACCGCCAAGAGTCCGCCACGGGCGCCCTGTTGACCGCGGATCAGGGTGCGGCCCAGGCCGCTGTACTGGGCCGCACCACTCTGGCATATGCCAGCGGAATACTTGCTTCAACGGAATGTGAGGTCAGGGCGGTACGGACGTGCTCAGAGCACCGCGCTGAGAAACTCGCGAGTACGTTCGTGCTCCGGGTCCGTGAAGATTTTCTCCGGCGGGCCGGACTCGATGACCTTGCCGGAGTCGAACATCATCACGTCGTCCGAGATGTCCCGGGCGAAGTTCATCTCGTGCGTGACGCAGAGCATCGTGATGTCCGTGGTGTGGGCGATGTCCCGCAGGACGTCCAGCACCCCGGCCACCAGCTCCGGGTCGAGCGCCGAGGTGACCTCGTCCAGCAGCAGGATGCGCGGCCGCATCGCCAGCGCGCGGGCGATCGCCACCCGCTGCTGCTGGCCGCCCGAGAGCTGTGTGGGCCTGGCCGCGCAGCGGTCGCCGAGACCGACCAGGTCGAGCAGCTCGCGACCGCGCTCCTCGGCCTCGTCCTTGCCCAGGCCGAGCACCCGTACCGGGGCTTCGGTGACATTGCGCAGGACGTTCATGTTCGGGAAGAGGTTGAACTGCTGGAAGACCATGCCGATGTTCTTCCGTACCTCCCGCACATGCTTGTTGTCGGCGGGAAACAGCTTCTCGCCGTTGACCGTTATCGTTCCCTCGTCCGGTTTCACCAGGGTCATCAGCAGCCGCAGGATCGTGGTCTTCCCGGATCCCGACGGGCCGACCAGGGTGACGTGCTTTCCGGGCTGTACGGAGAAACAGAGGTCGTCCAGGACGGTGTTCTTGCCGAATCTCTTCGTGACGTTGTCGAACCGGATCAATTCGTTGGCGTTCTCGGCGGACACGTTCTCGGCGGACACGGTTTCAGCGGACAAGACGACGCTCCAGGGCTCGCATGAGAAGAGAAGCCGGATAGGCGATGAGGATGAAGGCGACGCCGACGACGGTCAGCGGCTCGGTGTACTGGAAGGTGGCCGCGCTCTCCAGCCGGGACTGCTGGAGCATCTCCAGCACGCTGATCCCGGCGAGCAGCGGCGTGTCCTTCAGCATCGAGATGACGTAGTTCCCCAGCGCAGGCACGATGCGCCGGATCGCCTGCGGCAGGATCACCGCCAGCCAGGTCCGGCCCACCGGCAGGCTCAGCGCCGTGGCCGCCTCCCACTGCCCGGCCGGCACCGCGTCGATGCCCGCGCGGTAGACCTGCGCGGTGTACGTCGAATAGTGCAGCCCGATCGCGATCGTGCCCGTGGTCAGTCCGGAGAACTGCACCCCCCATTCGGGCAGCACGAAGAAGAAGAAGAAAAGCTGCACCAGCAGCGGGGTGTTGCGGATGAATTCGGTGAGGACGTTCACCGGCCACCGGATGAAACGCGTCGGCGCCCGGAATCCGATCGCCCAGACGAGACCGAGGGTGAACGAGAGGACCGAGCCGAGCACCAGCACCTGAAGGGTGAGGAGCAGGCCGTCCCAGAAACGCGGCATGAAATCCGCGACAGCGGACCAGTCCCAGTTCATCGGGCACCTCCCGGCGTGGTGGTGATGCCGATCCCGGCCTTGGTCCTGCGTTCCAGCACCCGCATTCCCCGGGCGAGCAGGAAGGCGAGCACGAAGTAGATCACCAGCGTGATCGAGTAGATCTGCGCGCTCTCCTGGGTGGCCAGCCGCACCAGATAGGCCGCGAACGACACATCGGCGACGCCGAGCAGGGAGACCAGCGCGGTGCCCTTCAGCAGCTCGATGAGGAGATTGCTGAACGGCGGGATCATCTCGGGCACCGCCTGCGGCAGCAGGATCAGCCGCAGCCGCTGCCAGGGGGTGAAGTTCAGGGCGATCCCGGCCTCACGCTGCGCCGGCGCGACGGAGTTCAGCGCGCCGCGCACGACCTCGGCGCCGTACGCCCCGTACGACAGTCCGAGCGCGAGCACCGCCGCCCACATCGGGACCAGGGCCCAGCCGAAGAGGCCCGGCATGACGAAGAACAGCCAGAACATCAGCACCAGGGCCGAAGTGCCCCGGAAGATCTCGGTGTAGAAGCCCGCGAGGAAGCGGACGAAGCGCGAACGGTGGGTCCTGGCCGTCCCCACGGTGAAGGCCACGAAGGTGGCCAGCGCGGCGCTGTACAGGGTGAGCTGGACGGTGATCCAGATTCCCGGGAGCACCCAGTTGGTCCAGAGGCCGGCGGTCATGCGCACAGCTCCTCTGCGGTGAGCGTCGTCATCTCCGACTCGGTGAAGCCGAAGGGCTTCAGGACGCGGAACAGCTCTCCGCTCTTCTTCATCTTGTGGATCTCGACGTTGAAGGCGTCGCGCAGGCCGGTGTCCGTGGGACGGAACGCGAAGCCGCCGCCGTCGACCTTCTTCTCGCCGTCCACCAGCGGGGCGAACGGCTTCGTCGCCTCGGCCTTGCGGCTCTTCTTCACCACTTCGCGGCCGGTGAGCGCGGTGCCCGCGAAGACGTCCACCCGGCCCGACTCGACCGCGTTCAGCCCGGCGACCGGGTCCTGGAGGATGACGATCTCCTTCTCGGGGACGCCGGCGGATATCGCGTACTCGATCTCGGCGTAGCCGGTGCCGGTGGCGAACTTCGCCTTGGTCCGCACCACGTCCTGGTACGAGTGGAGACCCTTGGGGTTGCCCGTACGGACGAGGAACGAGTCGAGCATCTGATACTCGGGATCGGCGAAGATGACCTGTTTGCACCGGTCCGCGTTGATGTACATCCCGGCCGAGACCACATCGAACTGCTGGGAGTTCAGCCCGGGTATCAGCGAGGAGAAGTCGGTGGCCACGGGCTGCACGTTGGCGACGCCGAGCCGCTTGAAGATGATCTTCGCCAGCTCCACGGCCTCGCCGGTGAAGTCGCCCTGGTCGTTGACGTAGCCGTACGGAGCCTCGCCCGCGATGCCGAGCCGCACGGTGCGCTGCGATTTCAGCCGGGCGAGCGTGTCACCGGAGGGGATCTTCGCGCAGCCGGCGGTTCCGAGCGCCCCCGCCGCGCCCAGTACCGCCGTGCCCAGCAGCAGAGATCGTCGCCCTATGGACCGTTTTGTGGTTCTTTCTCTGTGGTGCTCTGGAGGTGAAGCCATGGGCGCGCGGCTACCCGACTCCAATCGGGTTATGCACATCAATTTGAGCCGATCACCCGCGGCCGGTGTGCCCTTGACTCGGTGGATCAGGCGAGGACCATGAAGGCATGACCGACCGATTTGTGACTGTGTCGCTCGACAAGCGCGGGGTGCGTTGCACCGCGAAACTCCTGGATGACCGGGCTCCGGTCACCTGCGCGGCGGTGTGGGAGGCGCTGCCGCTCGGCTCGGACGTCTACCACGCGAAGTACGCGCGCAACGAGATCTACGCGCTGTTTCCGGCCTTCGCCGCCGAGGAACCGCCGCTGGAGAATCCGACCGTGACCCCCATCCCCGGAGATCTGTGCTACTTCACCTTCTCCGACACCGAGTTGGGCACCTCGTCGTACGGATACGACACGAAGGCCGTGACCGCCCGCCGCACCACCGTCGACCTGGCCCTCTTCTACGAGCGGAACAATCTGCTGATCAACGGCGACATGGGGTGGATCCCCGGCATCGTCTGGGGCACGGTGGTCGACGGCCTCGACCGGATGGCCGAGGCGTGCCAGGACCTGTGGCGGGCGGGCGCCATCGGCGAGACGCTCAGCTTCCGCCGGGAGTAGTTGCCCGCCGGGAGCGGCGTACCCCCTCCCGGGCGTCCCAGGCGTCCCAGGCGTCCCGGGCATCCCAGGCGTCCCGGGCATCCCGGGCGCCCCGGCCGTCCCGGCCGACGAGGCCGCCGCGGGCGCTCAGCCCACCCCCACCCCCGGCGCCGGGATGTGCGCCGCCCCCGCCTCGTACAGCGCGTGCGCGGCCCGCATCACCAGCGCGTCCCCGTGCCGGGCGGCGACGATCTGGACCCCGATGGGCAGCCCGTCCCCGTCCACCCCGCACGGCACGCTCACGGCGGGCTGCTGGGTCAGATTGAACGGGTACGTGAACGGGGTCCACGACGTCCAGCGCCGCTGCCCCGTCCCCCTGCCGCCCGCCCCCCGGCCGCCCGCGCCCCCGGGCGTCTCCACCCCCGCGGCGAACGCCGTGACCGGCAGGGTCGGCGTCACCAGCAGGTCGTACGACTCGTGGAACCTGCCCAGGCGCCGCCCCAGCTCCATCCGCGCGTCCACCGCGGCCAGGTACTCCAGCGCGCTGTACCGCTCACCCGCCGCCACGATCTCCCGCAGCCCCGGATCGAGCAGCTCCCGCTGCTCCTTGTTGAACGACTGCGTCAGCCGCGCCGCGCCGCCGAACCACAGGGTGTGGAAAGCCTCCACCGGATCGCTGATGTCCGGATCGGCCTCCTCGATGTACGCGCCCAGCTCCGCGAGCCGGCCCACCGCCCGCCGTACCGCCGAGGCCACCGCGGGCTGGACCGCGACCTGGCCGCCGAAGGACGGCGAGTACGCGATCCGCAGCCCCTTCACGCCCTCCGCGAGCGAGCCGGTGAGAGCCGGCGCCGGGGCGAGCTGCGACCAGTCGCGCCAGTCGGCGCCGCTGATCACATCCGTCAGCAGAGCCGTGTCCGCCGCGTCCCGCGCCATCGCGCCCGCGTGCGCGAGCGTGCCGAACGGGCTGGACGGATAGAGCGGCACGCGCCCGTACGTCGGCTTGAGCCCGAAGATCCCGCAGAACGAGGCCGGGATGCGCACCGAGCCGCCGCCGTCCGTGCCGATGGACAGCGGCGCCGCGCCCGCCGCCACCGCCGCCGCGCTGCCGCCGCTGGACCCGCCCGAGGTGCGGGATAGGTCGTACGGGTTACGGGTCACCCCGTTCAGCGGCGAGTCCGTGACCCCCTTCCAGCCGAACTCCGGCGTGGTCGTCTTCCCGACGAGAACCGCGCCGTGCTCGCGCAGCCGCGCCACCGCCGGCGCGTCCACGTCCCAGGCACCGGCCGCCCGTACGGTCCGGGAGCCGCGCAGGGTGGGGCCGCCGCGCTGGAGGAAGATGTCCTTCACCGAGACCGGCACGCCGTCCAGCAGCCCCTGCGGCTCGTTCGCCCGCCACCGCCCGGCCGACGCCTCCGCCTGGGCGAGCGCCGCCTCGGAGTCCACCCGTACGAACGCGTTGACCAGCGGCTGGACCGCCGCGATCCGGTCCAGTACGGCGCGGGTCACGTCGACGGGGGAGAAGTCGCCCCGCCGGTAGCCCGCCAGCAGCTGCCGCGCGGTCAGCCGGGTGAGACCTGCGGGGTCGGCGGGGTCGGCGGGAGTGGCGGGAGTGGTCACGTCGGTCGGGGCGCTCGGGTCGGTCGGGAACGCGTGATCAGTCATGCATGGGGACGTACCCACGTTTCTTGTCCACCACGTTCGAAAGGGGCTTTCCGGCCGCCCAAAGTTCGTAAAGCTCCACGAACTGTTCACCCAGCCGGTCGCGCCAGCCGACCGTGTCCCCGCTCATGTGCGGCGAGACGATCAGCCCGGGAACGTCCCACAGCGGGCTCCGCGCGTCGAGCGGCTCCCGCTCGAAGACGTCGAGCGCGGCGCCCGCGATCCACCGCTTGGAGACCGCGGCGATCAGGTCCTCCTCCACGACGAGCTGTCCGCGCCCCACGTTGATGAACCGCGCCGACGGCTGCATCAGCCCGAACAGCCGGGCGTCGAACATCCCGCGCGTCGCGTCCGTCAACGGCGCCGCGCCGATCACCCAGTCGGCGCGGGTGACCAGCCGGTCCAGCTGGTCGGCGCCGTGGATGCCGGGGCGCGCCGTACGGCCGGTGACGGCGACCGCCACGCCGAGCGTCCGCAACGTCCGCGCCACGGCCCGGCCGATCGGACCCGCGCCGATCACCACGGCGCGGCTCTCCGCGACCCGCAGCCCCTCGCGATGGCGCCAGCGGCGCTGCCGCTGAAGCTCCAGGGTGCCGGGGAGGTCCTTCGCCATGGCGAGAACCAGCCCCGCCACGTACTCGGCGATGGGCTCCTCGAAGATCCCCCTGGCATTGGTGACGACCGTGTCGGAGGCGACCAGCTCCGGGCAGAGCAGCCGGTCCACCCCGGCGCTCGCGGTGTGCACCCAGCGCGGCCGCGGACCCTCGCCCGGCCAGGCGTTCCGTACCGCGTCGGAGGTGAAGTCCCAGACCAGCAGGACATCGGCGAGCGGCAGCGCGGCGGCGAGACCTGCCTCGTCGGTGGTGCTCACCAGCGCCCTGCCGGTGAGCCGGCCGAGCCGTGGTGAGGAGGGGGAGGGGCCGGCCGGTTCGAGGACGAGGAGAGTGGGGGACGCCATGCGGAGGTGCCCTTCTGCCGGGGCCGGATTCGCCGTCGGATCTCCCGCCGGATTTCCTGCGGGAAAAATCCGTGCAACGTCTGAGATGTGACGATTGACCACGCTCGCACCTGGCTCCTACCGTCGTCAACAAGAAGCGTATAAGGGGGCCAGCCATGGAAGTCTCCTTTCTGGGTGGACCACAGCCGCAGCGTGGTGTCGGCGTGGTCGCTCCGTTCGATTTCGCACTCGATCGCGAACTCTGGCGATGGGTGCCCGACGAAATCTCGCTGCGTGTGACCAGAACGCCCTATGTGCCGGTCGAGGTCTCCCTCGATCTCGCCCGGCTGGTCAGCGAGCACGAGACGCTCCGCGAAGCGGTACGGGCGCTGAGCGCGTCCGAACCCGAGGTCGTCGCCTACGCCTGTACCTCCGGCAGCTTCGTCGGCGGCCCGCTCGCCGAACGGGCCATGTGCGAGGAGATGAGCCGCTCCGGCGAGGTGGACTCGCTGACCACCACCGGCGCGCTGGTCGAAGCGCTGAGAGAGCTGGGAGCCACCCGGATCGCGCTGGTCACGCCCTATACGGAGTCCGTCACCCAATCGCTGGAGGACTATCTGGCCGAGGTCGGGGTAACGGTCACAGGACGCGCTTTTCTGGGGCTGACCAGGGATATCTGGAAGGTGCCGTACCGCTCGGTCATGGATATGGCGCGGCAGGCCGTCGTCGGGGCGGCCGACGCGCTCTTCATCAGCTGCACGAATCTGCCGACGTACGACGCGATTCCCCAGTTGGAGGCCGAGCTGCGGATGCCCGTCCTGTCGGCCAACCAGGTGACGATGTGGGCGGCGTTGCGCAGACTCGGCGCGCAGGCCGTCGGCCCGTACCAGGCGCTGCTGATGGACCGGCGTCAGGCCGGACCGCTGCGGCCGCCCGTGCGGGAAGTGCCGCCGGTGCCGCCGGTGCCGCCGGTGGAGTCCCTTCCTCCGATCGCACCGGTGGGGCCGGCGCAGGCGGGCCTGCCGCCGGACGCGCTGCCGCTGCCGGACGATTCGGAAGGATGGACATGACGACCGTCGGATTCCTCTACCCCGGGCACTCCGCCGAGGACGACTATCCGCGCATCGAGGTGCTGCTCGACAGCGACATCAGGCTGCCCCTCGTCCACACCGACATCGGCGAGGACGCCCACCGGGTCGACGCGCTGATCCGGATGGGCGAGGACGAGCGGCTCGCCACGGGAGTGGAGGAGCTGCGGCTGGCCGGCGCCGAGTCGGTGGTCTGGGCCTGCACCAGCGGCAGTTTCGTGTACGGGTGGGACGGCGCGCGGGAACAGACCCGCGCCCTCGCCGGGGCGGCCGGGCTGCCCGCGTCGAGTACGTCGTTCGCCTTCGCCCACGCCGTACGGGAGCTGGGCGCCGAGCGGGTCGCCATCGCCGCGACGTATCCGGAGGATGTCACCGGACACTTCACGGCGTTCCTCAAGGCGGCCGGGATCGAGGTCGTCGCCGACCGCGCCAGCGGCATCATCACGGCGGCCGAGGTCGGCACCTGGGACCGTGACCAGGTGCTGGAGCTGGCGCGCGCGGGTGATCATCCGGACGCGGAGATCGTCCTGCTGCCCGATACGGCGCTGCACACGGCGGCGTATCTGCCGGAGCTGGAGGAGGCGCTCGGCAAGCCCGTGCTCACGGCGAACCAGGTGACGGTCTGGGAGGGGCTGCGGCTGGCGGAGCGCAAGGTGTGGGCGCCGAGGCTGGGGACGCTGTTCGCGAGCCGGGTGTAGCGGGGCAGGTGCGGCGGGGCCGGGTGCAGCGGCGGGGCTGGGAATCGCCGTCCGGAATAACCGGAGCGACCCTCCTGTTGGAGATGATCTGCTAGTTGTCTTGATGCAGTTGTCTTCAAGCAGTTGTCTTTATGCGCGGGAGGGTCTGACCGGTGGACGAGGCGAGCCGAGGCACGACGGCCGATACGAGCGGCGGTACCACGGGCGAGAGGACGGCGGACGCGCCCCGGGAGTCCACGGACCCCATCCGGGGCACGGCACGCGGCACCGCCCCCGTACCCCTGTCCGTACTGGACCTGGTCACGGTGGGCAGCGGCTCCACCGCCACCCAGTCGCTGCGCACCAGCGTCGAGCTGGCCCGGCTCGCCGAGCGCAGGGGCTACCACCGCCACTGGGTCGCCGAGCACCACTCGATGCCGGGCGTCGCCTCGTCGTCCCCGGCGGTGATCCTCGCCCACCTCGCCGCCCACACCGAGCGCATCAGGCTGGGCTCCGGCGGCGTGATGCTGCCCAACCACGCGCCCCTGGTGATCGCCGAGCAGTTCGGCACGCTGGAGGCCCTCGCCCCCGGCCGCGTCGACCTCGGACTCGGCCGCGCCCCGGGCACGGACGGGGCCACGGCCGCCGCGCTGCGCCGTACGGACCGGCTGAACGAGGGCGCGGACGACTTCCCGCAGCAGCTCGCCGAGCTGACTCGCTTCCTGGACGACGACTTCCCCGACGGCCACCCGTACTCCCGTATCCACGCGGTCCCCGGGCCGGTCCAGGGACCTCCGGGACGGCCGCCGGTCTGGCTCCTGGGCTCCTCCGGCTTCAGCGCGCGACTGGCCGGGGTGCTGGGGCTGCCGTTCGCCTTCGCGCACCACTTCTCCGCCCAGAACACCGTTCCCGCGCTGGACCTCTACCGCGAGTCCTTCAGCCCCTCCGGGGTGCTGGACGCCCCGTACGCGGTGATCGGCGTCGCGGCCCTGGCGAGCGAGTCCGAGCACGAGGCCCGCAGGCAGGTGCTCTCCGGCGCGCTCTCCATGGTCCGGCTGCGCACCGGCCGCCCCGGCCTCGTACCGACACCGGAGGAGGCGGAGGCGTACCGCTTCAGCTCCATGGAGCAGGACTTCGTGGACAACTGGCTCGGCAATATCGTCCACGGCACCCCGGACGAGGTGCGCGACGGCCTGAACGACCTTCAGAAGCGCACGGGCGCCGACGAACTGATGATCACCGCCCAGGCCCACGGCGGCGACGTCCGGCTGCGCAGCTACGAGCTGATCGCGGACGCGTACGGCCTGCCGACGGACTGATCCCTCCCCCTCCTCTCGACCCCCCTCCTCCCGGCCCCGGGCGCACCCGCGCCCGGGGCCGATTGTCAGTGCCTCCTCGTAGCGTTCTCGTAGTGGGTGCGGCGGACAAGGCCGCCGGGCCCAGCCTGGGGGAGAGGTCTGTCATGTCGCGTGCCACGACGTATCTGGAGCTGTCGCAGGAAGGCGCCGGGGCGCACAAGTTCTACGAGGTGACCGTGGACGGCACGGTGGTCTCGGTGCGCTACGGCCGGATCGGCGCGGACGGCCAGTCGCAGATCTCGTCCTTCCCGACGGAGGAGAAGGCGCGGGCCGCCGCCGCGAAGAAGGTGGGCGAGAAGGTCCGCAAGGGATACGCGCCCGCGGTCCAGGGCCGGCGCGCGGCACGCGCGGTGACGCGCCGCCAGGTCACCTCGGCGCCCTCCACGTCCCGCTCCGTCGCCCCGGTGCTGTGGCGGTTCCGTACGGGCTCCTCGGCCTTCGGCATCCACATCGACGAGGACCGCTGCTGGGTGGGCAACCAGGCGGGGGACGTCTACACCCTCAGCCACGGCGGCGAGGTGCTGGCGCGCTACGCGCTGCCCGACGGCGTCAAGTGCCTGGTGGCGGACGACTTCTGGATATACGCGGGGTGCGACGACGGCAAGGTGTACGACCTGTCGTCGAAGCTGCCCTTCGCGGCGTACGACATCGCGGCCGACGTCGACATCTTCTGGCTCGACATCCGCGAGGGCGTGCTCAACGTCTCCGACCGCGACGGCGGGCTGACGGTCATCGACCACGAGGACGAGCACCAGTGGTCCCGCAGGTCCGCCGGGGGAGGCGCCTGGATGGTGCGCGCCGACGAGCGGGCGGTCTACCACGGACACGGCAAGGGCGTCACGGCGTACGAGCCGGGCGGGTCCGGCGAGCTGTGGCACACCCCGACGACGGGCGGGGTGCTGTTCGGCTGGCAGGAGGACGCGTCGGTGTACGCGGGCACGTCGCGCCACGTCGTCCAGCGCCTCGCGAAGGCCACGGGCGTCGTCGAGGCGACGTACCGCTGCGACACCGCCGTCTACTCGTGCGCCACCGCGCCGGGCGGGCGCTATGTCTTCGCCGGTGACAGCTCCTCCTCGGTCTACTGCTTCGACGCCGACGGGACCCGGCTGTGGAAGCTGGGCACGGGCGGCGGCTCCGCGCTCTCCATGCAGTATCTGGACGAGAAGCTGTACATGGTCACCACCGACGGCTCCCTCGTCTGCGTGGACGCGAGCGCCACCGCCGTCACCGCCGCCCAGCAGGGCACGGTCCCCGTCGCGATGGACGTCAAGTCGGCCGCCGCGCTGCCCACCTACACCCCGGCCACCTCGGTCCGGACGGTCGCGACGGTCTCCTCGGCGGCGGCTCCGGCGGGCGGGGTGGTCGTGGAGTGCGTCGACGACGGCGGCAGGCTCCGCGTCCATGTCGTCTCGGACGGCTTCGAGCCCACCTGGAACGTCCAGTTCCCGCGCGGCATACGCCAGGCCGGCACCCGGTACGTGGTGGAGGCGCTGCACCCGGCGCAGGGGGGCT
The DNA here is from genome assembly GCF_036231945.1 of Streptomyces sp. NBC_01429. Lineage (NCBI taxonomy): Bacteria > Bacillati > Actinomycetota > Actinomycetes > Kitasatosporales > Streptomycetaceae > Streptomyces > Streptomyces sp. NBC_01429. Next base: position 5,198,038 of record NZ_CP109599.1, read on the forward strand.
TCTACCGGGTACGGGGCGAGATCAAGCGGCTGGTCTGACCCGGGCGGCGGCGGGCGCGGGCACGGGCACGGGGGCGGGAGCGGGGGCGGGAGTGGGAGTGGGCACGGGCACGGGGGCGGGAGCGGGCACGGAGGCGGGAGCGGGGATGGTGCTCCGGGCGGGGGCCGGGAGCCGGGGAGGGGGCGTGGGGAGCGCCGGTCACGCGTGGTTCGCCGCGACCGCCACGATCATCTCCGCGATCCGCTCGGGCGCCACCGGGCGGGAGAACAGCCAGCCCTGGCCCGTGTCGCAGCCGATCCGCTGGAGCCGCGCGGCCTGACCGGACGTCTCCACGCACTCGGCGGTGACCGTCAGCCCCAGCCGGTGCGCGAGCTGCACCAGCGCCTCGACGATCGTCTCGTCCGCCGGACTCGGGTGCACCCCCTCGTCGTACCTGAACCCCCGTACGAACGAGCCGTCCAGCTTGAGGACCGAGACGGGCAGCCGGCTCAGATAGGCCAGGTTGGAGTAGCCGGTGCCGAAGTCGTCGATGGCGATCCGCACCCCCATGTCGCTCAGCGCCTGGAGCGCCTGGAGGGGGCGGCCCGCCGAGCCCATCACCGCGGACTCGGTCAGCTCCAGTTGCAGCAGCTTCGGCGCGAGCCCGGTCTCGCCCAGGATCTCGGCGACATCGGTGACGAGGTCCGAGTCCCAGACCTGGCGCACGGCGACGTTGACGCTGACGAACAGCGGCGCGGTGTCCGGATGGTCCAGCTGCCAGCGCCGCGCCTGGCGACAGGCCGTCCGCAGCACCCACCGGCCGAGCTGCACGATCGAGCCGTCCTCCTCGGCGATACCGATGAACCGATTCGGCGCCAGAGTGCCGAATTGCGGATGGTTCCAGCGCACCAGCGCCTCCACCCCGCGCACGATGCCGTCCGCCATCCCCACCAGCGGCTGGTACTGGAGGACGAACTCCTCGCGCTCGACGGCCGGTCGCAACGTCGAGGTGAGCGCCTGCCGGGTCATCCGGTGGGCGTTGCGCTCCGGATCGAAGAGCGTCCAGCGGGCCTTGCCGTCGGCCTTCGCCCAGTACAGCGTGGTGTCCGCGGCCTGCATCAGACCGGTCGGGGTGGTGCCTTCCGCCGCGCGCTCCACGACCCCGATCGACGCCGAGACCGAGAGCCGCTGCCCGGCCAGGTCGAAGGGGCGCTGGAGCGCGACGAGCACGGAGCGGGCGAGGTCGGCGAGTTGCTCCGTACCGGTGGAGTCCTCGACGAGGATCGCGAACTCGTCGCCGCCGAGCCGCGCCACCAGATGGCCGCCGCTGCGGGTGTAGCCGTCGTGGTCGGCGCACTCGGTGAGCCGACCCGCGACGGCGGCCAGCAGCCGGTCGCCGATGCGGTGGCCGAGGGTGTCGTTGACGGCCTTGAAACCGTCGAGATCGAGGTAGCAGAGACCGATCCGCCCTGTTCTGCCATCGCTGTACGACCGGCGGGCCGGGTCGTACGCCCCGGCCACGGCCCCGATCCCGACGTCGCATGTCGACGCCTCCAGCGCCGAGGCGAGCCGCTCGAAGAACAGGGTCCGGTTGGGCAGCCGGGTCACCGAGTCGTGCATCTGGAGGTGACGCAGCCGCGCCTGGAGTTCGCGCCGGTCGCTGATGTCCGCGATCGACAGCAGCACATTGCCGCTCTCGGGCACGGGCGCGACGGTGACCTCGGCCCACAGCGTCCGCCCGTCGGGGTGCTTGAGGCGGCGGGTGCAGCGGAAGCGGGAGCGCCGGTTGTCCAGCACCTGGCGGTAGGAGTGCCAGGTGCGGCTGTCCGACGCGAGGTCGACGAGGTCGGCGGCGGGCTGGTGGCACAGGGCGGCGGGCTCCGTACCCAGAAGCGCGGCCAGCGCGTCGTTGGCGCTGATGACCGCGCCCTCGTGGTCGATGACGGCCATGGCGAGCTGGGCCACCTGGAACGCGGCGTGGAAGTCGCGCAGCGCGCGGAGCTCGGACTCGGAGCCGGGCGGCTCGGGGGCCGCCGTCGGCTCACACCGGTCGCGGAGGTCCTGCGACTCGCGGGGGTCCTGCGGCTCCTGCTCGTGGAGGCCGTCCTGCTCGCGAGGGCTGTGCCGCTCCTGCTCGCGAGGGTTCTGCTGCTCGGCGGAGGTTCTGCCGAGGGTGTGACGTTCTGTGATCGGGTGGCGTACGGTGCCGGCCGCCGCGACTGCCGCCGGCCGCGGCCCTTCGGAGGTTCCGCTCACGGCTCGCTCCCGCGGTGCAGTGGTGTCGTATCAGGGGGGTCGGGACGGGTCAGCCAGAGAAAGTGTGCCGATCATAGAGGGATGCCGGGGGGCCATTCCAGCTTCTGGACAGGGAAGCAAGAGACGGAAAGCCGCGGGCAACTGATTGAACGATCGTTTCTGCGCGCCTGGCCTTGGCGGACGCCCCGCCGATCGCTCGCGATCCACGGTGACTTTCCGTAAGAACCGGGGTGTCGTGGTGTTCACCGCGTGCTGACGCCGTGGTGACGGTGGTGAGGGTGGTGCACATGGTGATCACGGTCGTGATGGAGACGGTGAGGCCGATGGTGATGCCGGTGGGATGCCGGTGGTTGGCGCGGTGATGGCGGGGTGGTGCGGGTGCTCACTCATGTGGGGCAGCGGAACAGGGCATATCACCTCAAAATCGCACAGGGTGGGTGTGGTGTCCCCCATCCTGTAGCCGGAGGTCGACGTGGAGCGTCCGCAGCCACCCGGGCCGATCGAGCGCCCCCGACTGCGCAGGACCGCGGCGGCCTTCACCTCCCTCATGGCGCTCGCCGCCACCTCCCTGGTGGCCGGGCCCGCGGTGGCGGGGGCCGCGCGGGGACCGTGCGCCCTGCCCCGTACCGCCGCGCACCACTCCCTCGGCCTCGACACCTGGAACGCGTCCTACCCGCGTCCCGACCGCACCCTCGACGCGATCATGATCTTCCTGTCGTTCCCCGACTCCAGGCCCAAGTACCGTCCGGCCGAGCTGGCCGCCGATCACTTCCCCGCCACCAGCCGCTTCTACGAGCACGCCTCGTACGGGAAGTTCAAGCTCCGCGCGCATCCGCGCCGCGACTGGCTCCGGATGCCGCACCCGTCGACCGCGTACGGGATACGGCGCGACTGGGCGCCGACGCGGCGCACGGCGTATCTGCGGGACGCGCTGGCGGTCGCCGATCCGCACGTCGACTTCTCGCGCTACGACATCGTCTATCTGGTCGCGGACCCGGACGCGCCGGGCGTCGACTCCGACGCCACCAAGGTGGTCAACTTCGAACACCCCCTGCGGGCGGACGGTACGGACATCAAGCGCGTCGTCACCGTCTTCGAGCGGCATCCGCCCGACCGCAATGTGCTGGCCCACGAGACCGGGCACGTCTTCGACCTGGCCGACCTCTACCACCGGCCCATGGACGGCAAGGGCGACTGGGACACCTACGTCGGGGACTGGGACGTGATGGGCAGTCAGTTCGGTCTCTCGCCCGACCTCTTCGGCTGGCACAAGTGGAAGCTCGGCTGGCTCGACCGGCGCCAGGTGCGCTGCGTACCGCCGACGCGTACGAGCCTGCTCACCCTGGAGCCGATCGCCGCCCCGCGCTCCGTCGGCGGCAGTACGGGGACGAGGCTCGCGGTCGTCAGGACCGGCAAGGACTCGGTGCTGGCCATCGAGGCCCGCGCCGCGACCGGCAACGACATCAACACCTGCACCGAGGGCGTGCTGATCTACCGGGTGCGGGGCTCCACCGCCTCCGGCGGCGGCCCGGTGGAGGTGGTGGACACCCATCCGGGCAGCGAGGCCTGCTGGGACCGGTCGGTCTACCCGCAGCTGGCGAACGCGCCGCTCGGCGTCGGCGAGACCTTCACGGTGCCGGGGGAGCGGACGCGGGTGCAGGTGGAGGACCGGACGGCCACGGGCGCCTGGACGGTCAAGATCACCCCGGGCGTCTGAAGCGCGGTCGGGGACGCGTTCGGGAGGGGGCAGAACGAAGGAAGCCCCTCACGCGAGTGAGGGGCTTCCTTCTGTCGGTGCGCCGCCAGGGACTCGAACCCCGGACCCGCTGATTAAGAGTCAGCTGCTCTAACCAACTGAGCTAGCGGCGCCTGCTGACGTCGTAGACCTTAGCACCCGGATCGGCGGTAGGAAAAATCGATATCCGCGGGCCGCTCGCGGAGCCGTTTCAGGTGGTCAGGGCGGTGCGCGTGGGGGCGCGCCGCAGGGCGCGGGCCGCCCGTACACAGGCCCACAGCAGCACCTCGGGACCCGGCAGCCACGGCTGGAGGGTGTCGGGAGCGACCACCCAGCGCGGACCGGGCGCGGGGCCCGGGACCAGCGGCGGTACGGTCACGGCGTCACCGGCGCCGTGGCAGAGCAGCGGCGGCGGCGCGCTCTCCCGCCCGCCGGAGCCGCCGGGGCTGCCGGAGCCGCCGGTTCCCGCGCCGCCCCACTCCTCCCAGGACAGCAGGGACGGCAGCCGCTGCGCGGTGCCCGGCGCGGCGAAGAGCAGCGTACGGCCGCGGTACTCGGCCACCGGTCCGGAGCCGGGGCCGTCGGACCACAGCCGGTCCAGCATGCGCCGGCCGAACACCGCCGGGGCGCTCACCACGTCGAACGCGGAGCCGCAGGGCAGCACGCTCGGCGCGGCCGGCCGGGCGTCCCACAGGGAGAGGGTGGAGCGGGGATACGGCCCCGCCGAGGCGAGCCAGCGGGCGCCCGCCGGGGTGACGTACGCGGTCTGATGGCGGCTCTCGTCGTGGACAAGGCCGAAGATGTCGGAGCGGCGCTCAGCGTGCAACGCGCCGGGGCTCGGGGTGGGGTCGTCTCGTCGCCATGCGCTCATGACTCCAGATCTACCGGGAGTAACGATCCTGTTCCTGAGAGTTCCCGAAAACCGGGACAGGCGGCACGCGGGGGCGTAACCTTCGCCTCGGCATATGCCACACGCGTAGCGCGAGACTACGGGTGTCCCGCCAGTCCCTCGCCGCTCAGCAGGTCCCGGCCGAATTCGACCATCTTCTCGGTGTAGTCCTCGGTCCACTCCGCCCGCAGCGCGATATCGGCGGTCGTCAGCCGGTCGAAACGGCGCGGATCGGCGAGCTGCGCGGCGGCCACCGCCTGGAACTCGACCGCCCTGTCCGTCGCCGCGCGGAACGCGAGAGTGAGCTCGGTCGCTCTGGACAGCAGCTCGGCCGGGTCCTCCAGGGACTCCAGATCGAAGAAGTGCTCGGGGTCGGCGACCGCCTCCGAGGGCTCGAAGAGCAGTGGCGCCGGTCGTACCCGCCGCTCGCTCCGCTCGGCATCCGCCATGTGGTTCCTCCTGCTCGTGCGTGTACGGGCCCCATGGGCCACCATCCATTGTCCAACCGCGCGCAAGTGGGCCTCGGAACGGCCGTGCGGACCGGTGCTCGCGCGCGGTGGGACCTGCGTTGAGCCCTACTGCCGGCCGACGACGTGACGCGGGTCATCCAGCCACACCCGTTGACCGTCGCTGTCGACCGACAGGCCGAAGCGGGACCGTTCCGGCTCCCCCAGTTCGTGCCACCGGAGGAATGCCTTCCGTACGTCGTCCCACAGCGCGCGGGGGCCGTACTGTTCCACCTCGTACGTCTCCGCGCCGGGGACGTACTCGACGGTCGCCCACGATTTCCGGTCGTCGGCGAAGAACCACAGGGTGGCCTCCCCGCTGCCGTCGTCCGCGCCGCACCAGTGGTACCAGGCATCGGTCACGCTCAGGCCGGTGAAGAACGCGGGATCGTCCTGGATCACGTTCTGCGGCGGGATGTCGGTGCTGCCCTTCTCTCCCTCCTCCCGGTGGTAGACATCCGTGACGCGTCCGGCGCACCCCGATGGGTGCGGTCCCACATGAAGGCCGGACGGCCGGAGAACCGGCCCCGCGCCTTTCCGTTCACCACATCCAGAGTGGCGTAGGAGCCGCTGAAGTAGCTGCTGCCCCAAGGGGTGACGATGCGCCCGCATAAAGAGGCGGGAGCGTACTCCGGGACGGGACTCTTCAGCAGCGGCCGTGCCCCACTCCGGCGCGATTACGGGCGCCAGCTCACCCTGTGCTCCGACAGCCGCGCCAGCACCGCGTGATTCGCCTCCCAGCCGTCCGGGAACTTCACCGTGACCCCCAGCTGCACCGGTTCCGTCGACGGATGCTCGTCGAGCAGTTCCGCGACGCCCGCCCGGCACACCACGACGCACGCGTGCCGGTGCCGGGAGGCGAGTACGCACAGCCGGCCCGTCTCCAGGTGGAACGCCGTCGCGTCCGGCCGGCCCGAGAGCGGGTGCAGCACCACCGTCACGTCGAACTCCCGCCCCTGGAGCCGGTTCGCGGTGTCCACGGCCACCCCCTCCACCCCCAGCTCGGCCAGCGCCGCCCGGACCGCCGCCGCCTGGTCGCGGTGGGCCGTGCCGACCGCGATCCGGTCCGCCGTCACCGGCACCGGGTCCGGCGCCCGCTCGCTGGTGGCCACGCCCCCTCGGTCCAGCAGCCTGCGGACCACCAGCGCCACCGCCCGTACCGCCTCCGGGTCCGTACGGGGCGTGTGCCGGGCCGGCAGCTCCAGCAGCCCCCATCCCGACTCGGCCGCCTCGTCCAGCACCCGGTCGGGACCCGAGCCGTCCGACGCCACCCCGAAGGCGAGCCGCCGGTCGCCGGGACCGGTGCCGCTGCGGAACGGGGTGTACGGGTAGAACGCGTCCGACACCAGCGGCGCCGCCGACGCGGGCAGCCGCCACGACACGGGCAGCCGGTGCTGGGGCAGCTCCGGGTTGTGCGCGAGCAGCGTCGAGACCGCGCTCGCCGACGGGTCGTACGACAGCCCCGCCCACTGCTCAGCGCCCACCACGCTGAACGGGTCCAGCTGGCCCGGGTCCCCGACGAACAGCGCGCGCTCGAAGAGACCGGCGACGGCGAGCAGCGCGTCCGAACGCATCTGGTACGCCTCGTCCACGATCGCGTGCCGCCACGGCTCGACGCCCTGCACATGCGCCCACTTCGCGGCCGTCGACACCACGATGTCCAGCCCCGCGAGATCGGCGGCCTTCGCGGACTTGCGCACGGCGGGCAGCTCGTCCAGCGCCTTGTCGTACGGGTCCGGGTCGTTGCTGTGCAGCCGGCCGACCGGCAGGTCGGGGTCCTTCTCGGCGAGCCGTACGACGAGATCGTCCACCTGTGCGTTCGTCTGCGCGACCACCATCAGCGGACGCCCCGCAGCGGCCAGCTCCAGCGCGGCCCGCACGACCAGCGTCGACTTGCCGGCGCCGGGGGGCGAGTCGACGACCACGCCGCGGTGGGGGCTGTGGAGGGTGTCGCGGAGGATGGCGTCGGTGGCGCGGGTGGCCGCGACGGCGGGGTCGGCGGCACGGGTCGGCTGCGCGTGCATCAGGGCTCCTGGTGCGGGTGCGGGTCTAGGTGTGGGTGGTCGAGGGCGTGGGGTTCCTGTCTCACAGGATGTCCTCGTCCGTCATCGCGTCCGGCGCCGACGACTCCGGTGCTGACGACCCCGGCGCCGACGACTCCTGCGGCGGCCCCCCGTGCGTCCACGGCGTCTCCTCCGGGTCCGGGAGTTTCGGGCCGCCCCGCTGATCGTGTTCGAAGAGGGTCCAGGCGATCAGGTCGCCCTTCGCCGGGACCGAGCCGGGCGCCGGTTCCCTGGTGCGGCCCATGCGGTCGGTCAGCCGCAGGAGCAGGGTGCCGTCCGTCTCGTCGACGGCCCGGACGAACTCGGCCGACTGCGGCTTGCCCTCCAGCGAGCGGTAGACCTTCGTACGCTCGCCCAGGTGCGGGCGGTCGTCCGTGCGGACCGTGATCAGGGGGCGCGGGCTGGGGCGCTTGCTCTCGCTGTAGGCCATGACGACCTCCGTGACCTCGCCGAGGAACGCCTCGCCGGAGAGCCTGCGTCCGGCCAGGACCAGCGGGTCGTCCAGAGCCTCCTGTGCCTCCAGCTGCGCCTGCGCGCTCTCGCGGGAGGCCAGCTTCTGAGCCGCCGTCACCGCGTCGTCCCGGCGGGGCTGCGGCGGTTCCCCGGCGCGCACGCGGTCGCGGTGGCCGGTGAACGACCAGCGGTCGCGGGTCCAGCGGTCGGCGACCCTGGGGCCCTCCGGCAGCACGCGCAGCAGATCGAGGCCGTCCCACACGGCGTCCCAGGTCGGCCGCATGACCCCGGCCAGCAGCTCGCGGATCCGCCGCTCGGCGGCGGTCAGCCGGGCGAGCTGCTCCTCGGCGCCGGGGCCGTCCTCGGCCGCCGCGAGCGTCTGGCGTGCCCGGTCGTAGGACTCGATGGCCGGGGCCAGCAGCCGGTTGTCGAAGGCCGGATCCGTCGCGGGGCCGGCCGGCGGGCACAGCAGCTGTCCCTCCCGGTCCCGGTCCAGCTCCGCGCGCAGCGCCGCTTCCCCGCCCGTGAGCCCCTCCGGAGGCGCGAGCCAGGCCAGGAGCGCGCCCAGATGCTGGTCCTCCAGGCTGGACTGGCCCGTCGCCCAGTGCCGGTTCAGCAGATCGGTCGCCGCGAGCAGCAGCGAGGAGCCGGGCACCCGGGCGCGCTCCCCGTAGTGCGTCAGCCAGCGGCCGAGCAGCGGCACCCGAGGGGGAGCGGGGTACGGCGTGTCCGGGTCGTCCTCGGCGGTGCGCCGGAACCGCATGGACCGGCCCAGCAGCCGTACGAAGTCGAGGCCGGGGCGGCTCGGCACGATCAACTGCGGCGCGTCCACGCACAGCTCGACCTCGACCTTGACGCGCTTGCCGGTCTCCGGGTCCGTCTCGTTGCGCTCGGCGGGCTCGATCACATCGGCGTACGCGTCCAGATACGGCAGGACGGCCTCGGCCAGCTCCCCGAGGAACGCGAACCGCAGATCACGGTCGCGCGGCTGCGCGACCGTCAGCAGCCGGGGCGAGTCCCGGTCCGTGCCGACGAGCGCGCCGAGCGGAGCACCGGCCTCGCCCGAGGTGGTGAGCGGCACGAGCACGAGCGGCCGGTCGGAGATCCGGCGGTGCCGGACGGTGGCCAGCGGCTGGGCCTGCCCGCTCTGCACGGCTTCCAGCCGCGCGAGCGTACTGATCAGCGACATCAGTCCTCCCTCCCGACGGAATTCCCCGCGAAGTTCACTGCGGAATTCTCTGCTGACCGCTCTGCCGAGTTCCCCGCTGACCGCCCCGCGAACGCCAGCGCCTCCGCCCGCAGCGCCGCCGCTCTGCGCAGCGCCGCGACCGTCGGATCGGCCGGGTCGCCCGCCTCGCCGCGCGCCGCCGCCAGGACCTCGGGCACGGTGGTCAGGGCGCCCAGCTCGCCCCGTACGCTCCGGCCCAGCGCCTCCACCGCGTCCGCCGCGCGGGCCCGGGAGCGGCAGTGGAAGGCCAGTTCGCAGGCGGCCAGGCACTCCGGGGCGTAGGCGGCGGTGACCGACTCGACGGCGCCGGCCAGTTCCTCGCCCGTGCGGTCGCCGACGTCGAACGTGGTGCCCTCGGGGAGCGCGGCGGCGATGTCCTCGATCCGGGCCAGCCGGGTCAGCTGGCGGCGCGTCACCGAGAGCTGTTTGCGCACGTCCACGACGGAGGCCGTCGGAAGGTTCGAGAAGTCCTTCGGGCAGACCAGCAGGACGCGGTGGCCGACCTCGGCGCCCCGGGTCAGCTCGGCGACCCGCTCCAGCGCCAGTACGTACACCGCGGCCTGCCGCGCCGCCGCGCCGACCTTCGCCGCGTCGGCCGAACCGTCGATCATCGGGAAGGACTTGATCTCCACGACCGTCCAGCGGCCGTCGGGCCGCACCACCACCGCGTCCGGCTCCAGGTACGCGGGCGATCCCGCCACCTCCAGGGCGAGCAGCGGATGGTCCAGCAGCGCCCAGGCCCCCGCCTCGGTGGCCTCCCGCAGCGCCAGCGCCGTGCGCGCCGTCCGGCCCTCGGGACCGGCCGCCGCCAGGTCGGGGACGAGCACCTCACCGGGCCCGGGTACGGGGACCCCCTCGCCGAGCCGGTCGGCGAGGAGCCGCATCAGCTCCGTACCGCCGTCGGCCTTGACCCGGGCCTCGAAGGCGTTCCCGCGCATGAAGGCGAACTGGGACTGGCCGAACGGCGCCGGTGAGCCGAGCGCCGTCGCGAGCGCCGCCTTGTCGACCCCCGCGCCGTCCAGCAGAGCGCGCCGTCGGCAGCCGGGGTTGGCGGCGAGCGCCGCCAGCGCGCGGGCGTCCAGGGGACGTGGCGGGACGGTGGGGCCGCGCAGCTCAGCGAGTCGTCGCCGGAGCGTCGTCGGTGGAGGCGCCGACGGCGTCGGTGGTGCTGGTGCGGGTCCGCTGCCCGGGGAATCGCTCACCCGCGGAAGTCTCGCATCCACCGCTGACAATCGGGGTGGAACGGGGTGCCGGGGACGGATCCGGGGCCGGGACCGCGGACGGCGTACGCGCCGCCGTGAACCGGGCCCGCGCCCAGCTCCTGGTGTGGTCGGCCGCCCGCATCGCGGGCCTGGTCAGCGCCGCTCCCGCGGCCATCACAGCGACCCCCGCGACGGCGTCGAGGAAGTAGTGGTTGGCGGTCCCCATCACCACGACGGTGATCACCACCGGATAGGCCACGCCCAGCCACCGCACCAGCGGGCTGCGGGCGTGCCGCCACAGCAGCACCCCGCACCACACGGCCCAGCCGACGTGCAGACTCGGCATCGCCGCGTACTGGTTGGTCATCCCGCCCAGTCCGCGCGGCGCGCTCGCCTCGGTGCCCCACCAGCCGTACGAGCTGTACTGCGCCATCGTGTCCACGAAGCCGTGCCCGGCGTCGAGCAGCCGGGGCGGGCAGGTGGGCAGGAGGGTGAAGCCGACGAGACCGAGCAGGGTGGAGGCCATCAGCCAGGTGCGGGCCGCGCGGTAGCGGGCCGGGCGGCGGCGGAACAGCCAGATCAGCACGGCCGGGGTGACCAGGTAGTGCAGCGAGGCGTACGCGAAGTCGGCGGGTATCCCGATCGCGGGGGTGCTGGTGAACAGCCGGTTGAGCGGGTGTTCGGCGTTGAGGAGGAGCGCCTTCTCCACGCGCAGGATCGCCAGCCCGTGATCGACCGCTGTCGACACGTCGCCGCGCGCCAGCAGCCGGCCCGCCGAATACGCGCCGTAGACCACGACGAGCAGGATCAGCTCCGTCCACCAGCGGGGCCGTGGGCGGGGCAGCGGTCTGTGGGTCGCGCTGGCGCTGTGCGGCATCCGGGACGGTCTCCATCATATTTTCGTGCTGCTGTCGGCCGACGTTCAACCGTACGGTGCATTCGGCCGACTCGCTCGGCCGGGTGTACCCCCGCCGCCGTGTTCGACCGGGACACCTCCCGGACGCCCTGTGGGACGCCGGGACGCCCCTGACGGTTGCCTCTCGTTCAGGTGCGTGATGATGGAACGGCACCGTTGTGAACCCAGGGAGTACCACCATGGCACCGCGTATCCTGCTCGCCCGGCACGGCCAGACGGCCTGGTCGCTGTCCGGACAGCACACCGGCAGGACGGACATACCTCTTCTGGAGGAGGGCCGCCGCGGCGCCGAACTGCTGGGGGAGCGGCTGCACCGTGAGCCGTGGTCGGGGCTGGCTGACGTGGAGATCCGTACGAGCCCGCTGGCTCGCGCGGCCGAGACCTGCGCGCTCGCGGGGTTCGGCGAGCGCGCCGAGCCGTGGGACGCGCTCATGGAGTTCGACTACGGCGCGTACGAGGGCATGACGCCCGCGCAGATCAAGGCGGACCGGCCCGACTGGTTCATCTGGCGCGACGGCGTTCCGGACGGTGAGACGCTCGCGCAGGTCTCCGCGCGCGCGGACGAGGTCGTCGCGTGGGCGCGCTCGGCCGACCGTGACGTACTGGTCTTCGCGCACGGCCACATCCTGCGCGCGATCGGCGCGCGCTGGCTGGGCGAGGACATCTCGTTCGCGGCCCGTATCCGGCTCGACCCGACGTCGCTGTCGGTGCTCGACTGGGCGTACGGCCTGCCCGCGATCCAGGTCTGGAACGACACCGGACACCTGGCGCCCTGAGCCCGCCCAGTCGGCGTCCCGGGCATCGGTTCACAACCGCACGTTCGTCGAGGTGTGCCGCTCCAGGAAGGCGCCCACCTCCGGCAGCCGCCGCTGCGGCAGCAGGACGCGGGCGGTGGACGCGAGCTTGGTCTGGATACGGGACGACTGGACCTCGTCCAGCAGGTCGAGCACCTGGTGGCCCGCCGCCGCGGCCTCGTCGGGCGCCCCCGCCCTGGCCAGATAGGTGGCCAGCTCCGCGCGGTAGAGGGCGAGGTTCCTGGTGAAGTGGGGGGCCTGGAGGACGGTGGCCCGGTACGCGTGACGGGCCGCCCGCGCCCAGTCGCCCAACGCCTCGTGGCAGAGCGCCTCCTGCGACTCCAGCTCCGGCTCGCCGAAGAAGGACATCCACTCGGGGTCGGCGTCGCGGGGACCCTCGTCGAACAGGCTGTGCGCCTGGGCGAGGGCCTGGTCGCACCCCGTACGGTCGCCGAGCCCCGCCCAGCCGGCCGCCTCCCGCAGCGCGAGCAGCGACAGCAGCCGGGGCGAGCCCAGCGACGCCGCCGCACGTCTGCCCGCCTGCGCGGTGCGCACGGCCTCCCGGCAGCGGCCCGAATCCCGGGCCAGGAACGACGTGTTGCAGAAGGCGTGCGCCTCCAGTGCCGCGTCGCCCGCCACCCGCGCGGTCGCCAGCGCCTCCGCGTAGTACGAGCGCGCGTCGTCGAGGCGGCCGGAGTCGTGGGCCAGCCAGCCCACCGAGATCGACAGCTCGCCCGCGCCGGAGTGCAGCCGGTCGGCGGTGGACTGACGGGCGGTCGCGCCCGCGTCCAGCAGCGCGTACGCGGCGCGCAGCGGCTGGGCGGCGCGCCGGTAGAGCCCGTCGGCGCCGTGCCGGTCGTCGAGCAGTCTGATTCTGCGTACGGCGTCCTCGACGGCGTTCACCTCGGCCTCGCCGACCCGGCGCGGCGCGGGAATGGCCAGCGGCCCCGGCGGCGGGGAAGCGGCCCCGGCGGGCGCACCGCCGAGACCGAGGGACGCGGCCATCACCGTGACGGGGCCGCTCGTCATGAATGCGCGACGCAGCACGTCGCTCTCCTCGCTGGTGTCGCTTGTTCCGCCGGAAGCTCCGGACACGCGATACGTGCCGGACGTGCCGTACGTGCCGGAAACGCCGTACGTACCGGACGCGCCGGTGTCGCCGTGGCCGTCCGGGCCGGCGGAACGGGGAGGGGCAGGGTCGGTGACCCGCGCCGCTCTGCCACGTACCTCCGCACGTGGCGAGAAGCCCAGGTCCTTCAGGGTCAGCCCGGGGAACATGTGCAGGAAGACCCGTTCGTACGCGTAGTTGGGACAGCGGATCTCGCCGGCCTCCACTCGTCCGATGTAACGTGCGTCGCACGCCACTTGCTCATCGATCTCACGGGCGGCCCTGCGCACGGCCGCCGCGAACTCCCCCGGCGAGCGCTGTGCGCGCAGCCGGCGGAACGCGTGGTTGGGAACTGCCCGAGACGACGCCATGGCCGAGCCCTCTCCTGGTACAGCCGTGGGCGCCCACGGGCCCGGTGCCTGGCAGGACATGGTTCCGCGCCGCCCAACTCCGGTTGTTCCGGCGGATCAAGAACGTACCGTCTGTGACGGGCTTTATACATAGAGTTTTGCTACAAATCGGATTTCTCGCCCACGATCTGCCATGAACTGCCATCCTTTGCGGCGGCGTGCCGCCGTAGCTGTTGACGCCGTAACGCGTTGAACCGTATGGAGTCGCCCAGTGCGTCCGCACTCGACGAGGAAGGGTGTTCCCTTGTTGAAGTTGGAGGTCGGTATGGAGTTCAGCGCGCGTTCCGGGGACACCGGGGAGCCCTGTGATCTGGTGACGGTGCCCGCCCGGCAGGGGCTGGAGGCGGTCGACATCCTGCGTCGCGGCGCCACCCCGGTGGTGGGGCCCGTGCTGCACGACGGGCCGTGCGACACCCTCGGCTTTCTGGTGCCGCCCGGTACGGCCGAGGAGTGGGACGTGCCGGGCAGCGCCTGTACGCAGACCAACGGGCGCGGCCTGCGGATCCCCACGGAGCCGCCGGTCACCGGCTCGGACTGGCTCCTGCCGCCCGAAGCGGCGGGCCCGGTCACGGATCCGGTGGTGCTGCGGGAGGCCCTGGGGGAGGCGGCGCGGCTGATCGAGGCGGCCGACCGGTGTTCGTAGAGACCTGAGCGGGATCCGGGGGCGGCCGGAGCGGGACCTGGGCGGGACCCGGGTTCCCGGCGGTCCGCTCGCGGGACCGATAATGGACGGGTGGCAAAGAACAGGCGCCGTGGGCGCGGCGAGGCCGAGTCCGTCGTCGAGACCGTCGACGGCGGGGTCGCCGAGCTGCGGCCCGACCGGGAGCACCCCCGCGCCTGGACGCTGCTGATCGACGGCGCTCCGCAGTCGCACGTCGACCTGGACGACCCCGCGCGGCTCTCCTTCGAGTACCAGCGCAGATTCGGCCATGTCGCCGACCTGGTCGCCCCGGCCGGCCGGCCGCTGCGCGTCGTGCACCTCGGCGGCGGCGCCTTCACCCTCGCCCGTTACGTCGCCGCCACCCGCCCCCGCTCCACCCAGCAGATCGTCGAACTGGACGCGGCCCTCGTCCGGTTCGTCCGCGAGCGCCTGCCGCTCGACCCGAACGCGCGGATCCGGGTCCGCTCCGCCGACGCCCGCGCCGGGCTCGGCAAGGTGCCCGACGGGTGGGCCGACCTGGTGATCGCCGACGTGTTCGGCGGCGCCCGTACGCCCGCGCATCTGACCAGCACCGAATTCCTGCGGGAGGTGCGCAGGGCGCTGCGCCCGGACGGCTGGTACGCGGCCAACCTCGCCGACGGGCCGCCCCTCGCCCATCTGCGCGGCCAGATCGCCACCGCCGCCGGGGTCTTCGGGCAGCTCGCGCTCGCGGCCGATCCGGCCGTGCTGCGCGGGCGGCGCTTCGGCAACGCCGTACTGGTCGCTTCGGACGGCGAGCTGCCCGTCGCCGAGCTGACCCGCCGGATCGCGGGCGACCCGCACCCCGGGCGGGTCGAACACGGCCGGGCCCTCACCGACTTCACCGGCGGCGCCCCCGCCGTCACGGACGCGAGCGCCAAGGCGTCGCCGTCGCCGCCGGCCGGGGTGTTCCACACCTGACGGCGCGCGGGCCCGCCGCCCGGCTCCGACGGCACCGCGCCCCTACTCTCAGCGGCCGTACCGTCAGCGCCCGTACCGTCAGAGCCCGTACCGTCAGCGGTCGTCGAACTCCACCGTCGGCGGATGGTCGTGCCAGGTGCAGAAGACCGACACCTCGCGCCCGTCCCGCGTGAACGTCACCCGGATCCAGAACGGTTCCGTCCACACCTGCATCTGCCAGCCCGCCTCCGGTGTCGCCGAGACCAGCTCCGCCGAGGACTCACCGAGGTCGAGGACGACCCGGCCGCCGTCGACCGCGTAACTCTCCACCCGGCCGGACGCGCCCTTGGCGTCCGCCTCGCCGCCCCCGTCCGGGGTCTTCTCCGGAGTGCCGGGAGCGGCCTGTCCGTTGGTGTCCGGCGGCGCGGACGCCGACGAGGGTACGGAGGGCGCGGAGGGGGCGGACGGGGTCGGCTTCGCCGTCGGGCTCTCGGGCCGCCGGGTCGAGGACGCCACGGGCGCTGGCCCCGGCTCCGCCGAGCTGTCGACGGGCAGCGGCAGCGCGCGCGGCGGATCGTACGCCGTGCCCGCCATCACCGTGTGGACCCCCCACCACGACAGGGTCACCGCGGCGCCCGTGGCGAGCAGCCATGCCGTCGTGTGTATGAGTCCGGTGCGCATCGGGGCCATAGTGCACCACAGGTCCCTCACCTGTCCCACGGGTCCCGAAGGAAGGCCAACTCCCGCCGGTACGGCCGCCCGAGCCGGGCCCGGCCGCGCGGAGCGGGCTCCCCGCGCCCGCCGGATGGCGTACGGTGCCGCCCATGCCCAGTGTGCTCGTCGTCGAGGACGACCAGTTCGTACGCTCCGCCCTCATCCGGCACCTGACCGAGGCCGCCCACACCGTGCGGAGCGTCGGAACGGCCCTCGAAGCGCTGCGTGAGGTGGCCCATTTCCGCTTCGACGTGGTCATCCTCGATCTCGGCCTGCCCGATCTCGACGGGGCGGAGGCGCTGAAGATGCTGCGCGGCATCACCGACGTACCCGTGATCATCGCCACCGCCCGGGACGACGAGTCGGAGATCGTACGGCTGCTCAACGACGGCGCCGACGACTACCTCACCAAGCCGTTCTCGGTGGAACACCTCTCGGCCAGGATCGCCGCCGTGCTGCGCCGGGCCCGCGCCACCGCCGAGGAGGCCGCGCCACCGAGCGTCGTCCGGGTCGGCGGGCTCGCCATCGATCCGCTGCGCCGCCAGGCCGAGCTGGACGGCACGCGACTCGACCTGACCCGGCGGGAGTTCGACCTGCTGACCTTTCTCGCCAGCCGCCCCGGGGTGGTCGTGGCGCGCAAGGAACTGCTCGCCGAGGTGTGGCAGCAGTCGTACGGCGACGACCAGACCATCGACGTCCATCTGTCCTGGCTGCGCCGGAAGCTGGGGGAGACGGCGGCCCGCCCGCGCTATCTGCACACCCTGCGGGGCGTCGGGGTGAAGCTGGAGCCGCCCGTATGAGATGGGCCCTGGTCAAGGTGGTCATCGCGGTGACCGTGATGGTCGTGGTGGCCTTCGCCGTCCCCCTGGGGCTCGTCATCAAGGAGATGGCCAGGGACAGGGCCTTCTCCAACGCCGAACGCCAGGCCGCCGCCATCGGGCCGACCCTCTCCATCACCACCGACCGCAACGCGCTGGAGCGCGCCATGGCCTCCACCCAGGCCGGCGCGGACGGCCGGATGGCAGTGCACGTGCCGGCCACCGCCTCCGGTGGCGCGCGGGACGCCGATGCGCGGGAGACCGAGGTCACGGAGACGGAGGCCCTGGACACCGAAGTCCCGGAGACCGAGGCCCTGGAGACCGAAGCGCTGGAGACCGAGGCCCTGGAGATCGGGACCAGCCGGGCCGCCGAGAAGGACCTGCGCACCGTCCAGCGCACCCCGCGCGCCGCCATGGCCGGGGCCCCCGGCGGCTCCGTACTCCTCCAGCCCACCGCCCTCGGCTCGGGCCGGATCGCGGTCGTCGAGATCTACGTCCCCCGGGAGGAGGTCACCAACGGCGTCACCACCGCCTGGCTGGTCCTCGCCGGCGTCGGCCTCGCCCTGGTCGTCGGCTCGGTCGCGGTCGCCGACCGGCTCGGCGTACGGGTGGTCGAGCCGGCGCAGCGCCTCGCGGGCGCCGCGCACGCCCTCGGCGAGGGAAAGCTCGGCGCGCGGGTCCCCGAGGAGGGACCGGCCGAACTGCGGTCCGCCGCCGTCGCGTTCAACTCCATGGCCGACCAGGTCGTCGGGCTCCTCGCCAACGAGCGCGAACTCGCCGCCGACCTCTCGCACCGGCTCCGTACCCCGCTCACCGTGCTCCGCCTCAACGCCGCCTCGCTGGGCGAGGGACCGGCCGCCGACCAGACCAGGGCGGCCGTCGCCCAGCTGGAGCGCGAGGTCGACACGATCATCCGCACCGCCCGCGAGTCCAAGCCGCAGACGGTCGCGGCCGGACCCGCCGGTGGCTGCGACGTCTCCGAAGTCGTCCGGGAGCGCATGGACTTCTGGTCGGCGCTGGCCGAGGACGAGGGCCGTACGGTGCGGCTCGCGGGCGTCGGCAGCCCCGTACGCATCCCGGTCGTACGGACCGAACTCGCCGCCGCGCTCGACGCGTTGCTCGGCAACGTCTTCCGCCACACCCCCGAAGGCACGGCCTTCTCGGTCGACGTGCACAACGGGGAGGACGCCGTGATCGTCCTCGTCTCCGACGCGGGCCCCGGCATCGCCGACCCGAAGGCCGCGCTCGCCCGCGGCAACAGCGGCGGCCGGGACGGCTCCACCGGCCTCGGCCTGGACATCGTCCGCCGGGTCGCCGAGTCGACGGGCGGCGACGTACGCATCGGACGGTCCGTGCTCGGCGGCACCGAGGTACGCGTCTGGATCGGCCTCGACGGCTGGCGCGCCCCGGCCGAACCGCGCCGGGGCCACCGGCTGCGCCGCCGCCGGCGCGGGGCACCGTCCCGGGCGGACGCGCAGCCGCCGGCCGGGCCCCCGACGCCCGCCCCCTAACCCGCCCTCATGTGCTCCTTAAGCGATCCCTAAGAACCCCGAAGCCCCCTCGGAACGAGCCTCTCGCCCCGCCCGGACGCGCTAACGTGCGGAGCGAGGACGAAGCGTCCCAGTGCCGCGCGTCCCGGCCGGAAACCAACCCCCCACCCGGCCGGGACGCGCATCGCGGTCCCCGCCGGGACGCGCGTCCCGGCCGCCCGCACCCCCTCGTCCGGGTCAGTCCAGCGGCGCATCCGGCAGCTCCCCCGTGGCCGCCAGCCTCGCGTACCAGCGCGCGCTGGACTTCGGGGTACGGCGCTGCGTCTCGTAGTCGACGTGGACCGCGCCGAAGCGCTTGCCGTACCCGTACGCCCACTCGAAGTTGTCCATCAGCGACCAGAGGAAGTAGCCGCGCACATCGGCCCCGTCCGCGATCGCCCGCCGCACCGCCGACAGATGGCCGTGCAGATAGCGGATCCGGTCCGGGTCGTGGACGACGCCGTCGGCGTCCGGCTTGTCGTCGTACGCCGCGCCGTTCTCGGTGACCATCAGCGGCAGCCCCGGCGCCTCGCGGGAGTAGTGCGTGAGCAGGTCGTACAGCCCGCTCGGATCCACCGGCCAGTTCATCGCGGTCAGTTCGCCCGGCGGCTGGTGGAAGGCGACCGACTCGGCGCCGGGCCAGGGCGAGTGGTCGCTCGCCCCGTGGCCGTCGTGGCGTTCGGCGGTGGGGTCGGTGGCCTCCGAGACGACGGCGGGCTGGTAGTAGTTGATGCCCAGCGAGTCCAGCGGCTGCCGGCACAGCGCCTCGTCGCCGCTCTGCACGAAGGACCAGTCGGTCAGGCGCGCGGTGTCCGCGAAGAGGTCCTTCGGGTACGCGCCGCCCAGTATCGGCCCCGTGAAGATCCGGTTGGCGAGCGCGTCGATCCGGCGGCGCGCGTTCAGGTCGCCCGCCGACCGCGTACGGGCCCGTACGGCCGACGGGTTGAGGCTCACCGAGACCTGCCCGGTCGCCGGGAGCACCGAGCGCAGCGCCGCTGTCGCGAGACCGTGGCCGAGATTGAGGTGGTGGGCGGCGCGCAGGGCGGCCACCGGGTCCGTACGGCCCGGGGCGTGCACCCCGGAGGCGTACCCCAGGAAGGCGCTGCACCAGGGCTCGTTGAGCGTGGTCCAGCGCGTCACCCGGTCGCCCAGCGCCTCGCCGACGCAGCGCGCGTACTCCGCGAAGCGGTACGCCGTCTCGCGCTCCGGCCAGCCGCCCGCCGCCTCCAGCTCCTGCGGGAGGTCCCAGTGGTAGAGGGTGAGGACGGGCTCGATGCCGTGGTCCAGCAGATCGTCGACGAGCCCGCGGTAGAAGTCCAGACCGCGCTGGACGGCGGGGCCCCGGCCGGTGGGCTGGACGCGCGGCCAGGAGACCGAGAAGCGGTACGCGTTGACGCCGAGGCCGGCCATCAGCCGTACGTCCTCGGCGCGCCGGTGGTAGTGGTCGACGGCGATGTCGCCGGTGTCGCC
The DNA here is from genome assembly GCF_036231945.1 of Streptomyces sp. NBC_01429. Classification (NCBI taxonomy): domain Bacteria; kingdom Bacillati; phylum Actinomycetota; class Actinomycetes; order Kitasatosporales; family Streptomycetaceae; genus Streptomyces; species Streptomyces sp. NBC_01429. Next base: position 5,217,687 of record NZ_CP109599.1, read on the forward strand.
CCGTTCCGTCTTGCCGGGCGTATGGCTGAACGTGTCCCAGATGGAGGGCGTACGGCCGTCCTCCTGGGTCGCGCCCTCGATCTGGTAGGCGGCTGTGGCGGTGCCCCACAGGAAGCCGGGCGGAAAGGTGTCGGACATGATGCAGCTCCCAGTGACCGTAGGGATGGGGGGTGCTGTGCGTGGGAGCCCGCACGCGGGTGCGTGGGCTCCCGCGCTCAGCCCTTGACGGCGCCCTGCATGATCCCGCCGACGATGTGCCTGCCGAACAGCACGAACGCGATCAGCAGCGGCAGTGTGCCCAGCAGCGCGCCGGCCATGATCACCGACTGGTCGGGGATATAGCCGCGGCCGAGCCCGGTCAGCGCCACCTGCACGGTGGGGCTGCCGTTCTGGGTCAGCGCGATGATGGGCCAGAAGAAGTCGTTCCAGGCCATCACGAAGGTGAGCATCCCGAGCACGGCCATCGCGGGCCGCGCGGCGGGGAAGACGACGTGCCACACGACCCGCCAGCTGCTCGCGCCGTCCACGCGCGCCGCCTCGATCAGCTCGGTGGGCAGCGCGCCGATCAGGTACTGGCGCATGAAGAACACCCCGAAGGCGCTGACCAGGGTGGGCAGGATGACGGACTGGAGCTGATCGGTCCAGGACAACTCGGCGACCAGCATGTAGAGCGGCACGACGCTGAGCTGCGGCGGCACCATCATCGTGCCGATCACCAGCAGCAGAAGCAGGTTCTGGAACCGGAAGCGCAGTTTGGCGAAGGCGAAACCGGCGAGCGTGGAGAAGAGCACCGTACCGGCGGCGATGGACCCGGCGACGATCGTCGTGTTGAGCAGCGCCGTACCCATGTTGGCGTCGGTCCAGGCGATCTCCAGGTTCTTGAAGAGATTGCCGCCGAACCAGAACGGGGGTGGTGTCTGGGCGAGCCGGGTGTTGTTGCGGGACGCGGCGACGGCCGTCCACACCAGCGGGAAGAGGGAGCCAACGCTGAAGAGGGTCAGGATCGCGTAGGTGACGCGCCCGCCGTGCAGCTGCCGGCCCGCGCCCTTCCCGCCCCTGCCGGGCCGCAGCTTCCCGGGCCGGGCCGGGCCGGGCCCGCCCTCCGCGGGCAGGTCCTTCCCGAGTTCGCTCTCGTCGAGAGTCCGCGAAGTCGTCGACATGTCTCTCCCCTACGAACTCTTGCGCAGACGGCGGGCGACGGCCCAGTTCACCGCGCCGATGACCAGCAGGATCAGGAACATCGTCCAGGCGATGGCCGAGGCCCGGCCCAGGTGCAGATTCACCCAGCCCTGCTCGTAGAGATAGAGCCCGAGCGTCTGGAACTGGTGATCGGCCCCGCCGGTCGCGCCCGCCGCCCCGTTGAACAGCAGCGGCTCACCGAACAGCTGGGTCGCCCCTATCGTCGAGACCACGACCGTGAACAGGATCGTGGGCCGCAGCGACGGCACGGTCACATGGATGAACTGCTGCCAGCGCGTGGCCCCGTCCAGCGCCGCCGACTCGTAGAGATCGTCGGGGATCGACTGCATCGCCGCCAGATAGATCAGCGCGTTGTAGCCGGTCCAGCGCCAGATGACGATCGTGGACACGGCGAGCTGCGAGGTCCACGCGCCGTTCTGCCAGTCGACCCCGTCGATGCCGGCCATCCCCAGCGCCCAGTTGATCATCCCGTAGTCGCGGCCGAAGAGGAGGACGAAGACGAGCGTCGCCGCGGCCACCGAGGTGGCGTACGGGGTGAGGACGGCGACCCGGAAGAACATCGAGCCGCGCAGCCGGTAGTTGAGCAGATGGGCGATGCCCAGCGCCATCAGGAGCTGCGGCACGGTGGAGATCACCCCGATGGTCAGGGTGTTGCGCAGCGCGTTCCAGAAGAACTCGTCGCTCAGCAGCCGCGAGAAGTTCCGCAGCCCCACCCACTCCATGTCGGTGGGCGCGGTCAGCTCCACCCGGTGGAGCGAGGCCCAGCCCGTGTAGAGGAGCGGGAAGAGGCCGAAGGCCAGGAAGAAGACGAAGAACGGGGCGACCAGGGCGTACGGGCTCCACCGCACGTCCCGGCGGTACCAGCGGCTGCGCCGCTCCCGGCGCCGCTCCGCCGCGCGGTCCTCGGCGGGGGCCGCGTCCGGGGCCGGGGCCGCGCCCTCCTGGTCGGAGGGCGCGGCGGCGGGTGCGTCACTGGCCATCGTCACTGGTCCAGTGCGTTGTCGATCGCCTTCACGGCCTTGTCCCAGCCGTCCTTGGGGGAGGTGCCCTTCTGGTCGACCTGGAGCATGCCGACATCGGCCAGGTTCTGGGAGATGATGCCGTCCTTCGGGCCGAGGATCTGGACGGGCACGCCCTTGGCCGCCTGCGAGAAGATCTCACCGATGGGCGCGTTGTCGAAGTACGGGTGCTTGGCCCGCTCCACGGCGGGCAGCGCGTACGCGGCTTCGGCGCTGGGGAAGCTGCCGCGCTTCTCGAAGAGGGTCGCCTGCTGTTCGGGCGCGGTCAGCCAGGCGGCCAGCTCGGCGGCGGCCTCCTTGTTCTTGCCGGCCTCGGGGACGGAGAGGAAGGAGCCGCCCCAGTTGCCGGGCTTGGGCGCGGCGGCCACGTCCCACTTGTCCTTGCCGCCCTCCCCGGCCTTGTCCTGGATGTAGCCGAGCATCCAGGCGGGGCAGGAGATCGTGGCGAAGGCGCTGTTCGAGAAGCCCTGGTCCCAGGACGGGGTGAACTGCTGGAGCTTGGCCGTCAGCCCGCCCTGCGCGAAGGCGGCGGCGCTGTTCCACGCCTGCTTCACGGCCGGGTTGGTCTTGTAGATGACCTTGCCGTCCTCGTCGTAGAAGCGCTTGGCCTCACTGCCGGTGATCGCGGCCATCACTCCGCTCGCCGAGTCCACGAAGGCCGTTCCCTTGGGCGCCTCGGCCTTGAACTTCTTCCCTGTCTCCAGGTACTTCTGCCAGTCGCCGGCCCACAGCTCCCCGACCTTCGCGCGGTCGGTGGGCAGCCCCGCGGCGGCGAAGAGGTCCTTGCGGTAGCAGATGCCCTCGGGGCCGACATCGGTGCCGAGCGCGATGGTCTTCCCCGCCTGGTTGGTGGCCTGCGCCCACTTCCACGGCAGGAAGCTGTCCTTCTGGACCCCCTGCGCCTTGCCGAGGTCGACCAGCTTGTCCGCCTGGGTGGCGGTGACCTCGGCGATGTTGGAGACCTCGACGGCCTGGATGTCAGCGAGTCCGCTGCCGGAGCCCAGATGGGTGAGGAGCTGCGGATAGTAGTTCTCGTTGCGCTCGATGGACGTCTGCTTGATGACGATGTCCTTGTGGAGCTTCATGTACTGGTCGTAGAGCCCGGCCTCCTTCAGCCCGAAGGCGCCGAAGACCCCCACCGTGAGCGTGGTCTTGCCCTTGCCACCGCCGCCCTCGCCGGCCGTGGCGCCGCCGGCGGGTTCGTCACTGTCCCCGGCACAGCCGGCCAGGGTTCCCGCGCCGAGAACGGCGGCGGCCACCAGGGCCACCACGCGGCGGGACGAACGAGTACGTGTACGCATGGACGTCCTCCTAGTGCACCGACGCGCGCCGGCCTCCGGCCAACTGCTGGGGATGCCGTCCGCGGCTGGGAGGGGGGTTCCGGCGCGGTCGGGCCACGTACGGGGCATGTATGGGTCAGGTACGGTGGGAGCGCTCCCATGTGTGATGTGTTGAAGGGTCGCCCGTCCCCGTAGGGGTGTCAAGGGACCGGGCGGCGGGAGCTGACTGTTTATCCGTTTGTTGGACTACGGATGGTCTGAGCGGGGGGCACGGACGGCCGCACGGGGGGCGCGCCCGCGTCCTACAGGATTTCCGTGACCAGTCCCGCCGCGGCCGTGACCGCGGCGAGTATCAGGAAGAGGTCCGCGGACCGGCAGTGTCGAAGCCGCCGACCCGACTCGGCCTGCTCGCCGCGCGGTGCTTGTGCTCTTCCCGGCACGCGCTTCCTGATTTCGGCGACCGCCCTTTCGCTCGTTCCGAAGAAGGCGTCGACGAGGGAACCGCCGAAGGCGAAAGGGCGCACTTCGTCGCCCTGGAAGGTGGCGATCCGTATTCCGCCGCTGGAGGTCAGCTCCACGTCCCGTATGTCCTTGTAGGGAACGCGGTGCGTGCTGATCGCGTTCTCGACCAGCAGGAAACCGGTGTGCAGCACCAGACGGCAGCTGCCGATCCTGCGGAGCAGCGCACTGTTGACGCACAGGGCCGAGGCGAAGAACCACGCGGTTCCGTAGTCCTCCCGCGCCAGTGCCGCCAGGAGCACGACCACGTACATGGCCCACAGGAGGATGACCCCGGCCCAGCTCATCACGGGCCAGGAGCGGCGGCGCAGAACGAATCGTGCGGGAGCCACCGGGGGCTGTGCGCTGCGCAATGCGTGTCCTTCCGGCGGCCCTGCGGCACGCGGGGTAGGGGCAAGCAAGAAAATCGCCCCCGCGCCCTGTTTTCCAGGGCCCGGAGGCGATTTCGTAAGGGTGAGTAACGGGACTTGAACCCGCGACATCCTGGACCACAACCAGGTGCTCTGCCAGCTGAGCTATACCCACCACGCCCGGTCTTTTTCCCTGACCGGCCGAGAAAAAGTGTACAGGGTCCTTGAGGGTGCTCGCACCAGGCTTAAGAGCGCGCTGCTACCGCGCTCCCACCGGTCTCGCGCCGGGCTATTCCGCTCGCAGTACGTGCTTCGCCGCGATCTGCTTCGCCGTGTCGGAGTCCGGGCCCGGCTGCGGTACGAAGACCGCTTCGCGGTAGTAGCGCAGCTCCGCGATGGATTCGCGGATGTCGGCCAGGGCGCGGTGGTTGCCGCTCTTGTCGGGGCTGTTGAAGTAGGCGCGCGGGTACCAGCGGCGGGCCAGCTCCTTGATGGAGGAGACGTCCACGATGCGGTAGTGGAGGTAGCTCTCCAGCGTCGCCATGTCGCGCAGCAGGAAGCCGCGGTCGGTGCCGACCGTGTTTCCGCACAGCGGCGCCTTGCCCGGCTCCTTCACGTGCTCGCGTACGTACGCCAGGACCTGCTCCTCGGCGGCGGCGAGCGTGGTGCCGCCCGCCAGCTCGTCGAGGAGCCCCGAGGTGGTGTGCATCTGCCGCACCACCTCGGGCATGGTCTCCAGCGCCGCGTCCGGCGGGCGGATCACGATGTCCACCCCTTCGCCGAGCACGTTCAGCTCCGAGTCGGTGACCAGCGCGGCCACCTCGATGAGTGCGTCATCCGTCAGCGAGAGCCCGGTCATCTCGCAGTCGATCCACACCATTCGATCGTTCATGCGCCTTACCCTACGGTGCGCTCCGCTGGCCGGGCAGACTCGGACGGCCCAGACCTGTTGCGTACATGTCCGAACCGGGCTTCGTGTGGTCCGGTACGGCCCCCGGGCCCGACGTGTGGCCCGGCCCGTGGCCGGGCCCCCCGCCGTGTCCCTGCCCGTGGCCCGGCACGCCCGATGGAGCCGCCCGCCGGTTGTGCGGGGACGACTGCGCCGGTACGACCGACTCCATGACCCCCGGCGGCATCGGATCGCTCTGCGGGCGCCTGGCCCGGTAGGCGGACCGGTAGGCCGCGGGGGAGGAGCCGAGCTGGCGCCGGAAGTGGCCGCGCAGCGCCACCGGGGAACGGAAGCCGCAGCGGCCCGCGACCTCGTCGACCGAGTAGTCGGAGGTCTCCAGCAGCCGCTGTGCCTGAAGCACCCGCTGGGTGATCAGCCACTGGAGCGGCGCGCTCCCGGTCAGCGACCTGAACCGCCGGTCGAAGGTCCGGCGGCTCATGTACGCGCGGGCGGCCAGCGTCTCCACGTCGAACTGCTCGTGCAGATGCTCCAGCGCCCAGGCGACGACCTCGGCGAGCGGGTCGGAGCCGATTTCCTCTGGTAAAGACCTGTCCAGATAGCGCTCCTGACCGCCGCTGCGCCGGGGCGGTACGACGAGCCTGCGCGCGAGCGCGCCCGCGGCCTCGGCGCCGTGATCCGTCCGGACTATATGCAGGCACAGATCGATTCCGGCCGCCGTGCCGGCGGACGTGAGTACATCGCCGTCATCGACGAACAGCTCTCTCGGATCCACGTGTACGGACGGATAGCGCTTGGCGAGCGTCGGCGCGTACATCCAGTGCGTGGTGGCCGGGCGGCCGTCCAGCAGACCGGCCGCGGCGAGCACGAACGCGCCGGTGCACAGACCGACGATCCTTGCGCCTTCCTCATGCGCGCGACGCAGCGCGTCGAGTGCCTCCGGCGGTGGCGGTGACGTGATCGACCGCCATGCCGGTACGACCACGGTGCCGGCCCTGCTGATCGCCTCCAGGCCGTACGGCGCGGTGAGTTCGAGCCCGCCCGTGGTGCGCAGCGGTCCGTCCTCCCCGCCGCAGACGAGCAGGCGGTAGCGGGGAACCCCGGCATCCTGGCGGTCGATTCCGAACACGGAGAGCGGGATGGAGCTCTCGAAGATGGGGCCGCCGCTGAAGAGCAGCACGGCGACGACTTCCCGGCGTCGACGCCCGGAAAGCTTCCGTACTGACTCCGGTGCGGCAGTGGAGTCCTGGCTCATGGTGCTAAGCCCCCCTCGGTGTTCGCGTCTCCCCGTTCTTGTCGGGCCTTTCGCTCCTGCACGATTCCCCTCGGTTTTGCACGGGTCCCCAGCCGTCGATACTCATGATCGAATCTACTGTGTCCCGTGGTGCCGGCGTGACAAGTTCCCCAACCGGCGCTATGTCGACAAGGCAACTTGGCGCGAAGCATTCGATCACGAAGCGTTCCACTCGGAAGCCGAGAGTGGAAGTGGGCCTCACACGCATGGCCCGTCCCCGTAGGGTGCGGACGACGGTAGCGGTCCTTTCTTCCCTGGTGGCAAGGGGGTTGGCAGGCCATTTCACCAAAGGTTCTGCTCAAGTGCGAAGTTGGCTGAAAAGTGATGGGTATGTCTCAGTGGCGCCCTGAGTCCCCCGGCGCACCTCCCTCACGTACGCGCGAGCCGCGACGCGCCCCGGCCCACCGCGCCATGTGAACCGGTACGAGGCCCTCCGGATCGCGTGGCGATCCACGCTCCGCGCCCGCCCGGATTGGCGACTTCTGGACGCTCGGAACCCGGCGTGGTGTCTTGCGCGCGGCGGCGCCTCCGGCGCGCGGGGGTGTGCCGCAGTGTGCGCGGGGGTGTGCCGCAGTGTGCGCGGACCGGCGTACGGCCGCACGCGGCCCCCCGGCCGGGCGTGACCCTCTCCGGGGCCCCTGTTCGCCCCGTGGGCCCCCAGGGGCCCCAAGGGTGCCCCGTGAGCCCTGGGAGCGCCCCGCCGGACCGTACGGCGGATGCGGGCCGGCGGGGTCGGCGGGGACGGTGGTGCGGACGCGGGGGCTCCCTGGGGGCCGCGAGGTGGCCGTTGGCCAACGGGAAGCGGAACGCTACGGGCGCTCCGCCCGGAACGCTGTAAGGGGCATCCGCCATTGCGCTCCCGCGTGGGCTCGTGCATGCTCCCTGGAACGCCAGCGTGTGAGGCGCCGGGCTCTGGGCATGAGAGGAGTGCCGCCGTACCCTTCGGGGTATGGGGTTGGGAAGATGATTCCCGGACACAGCCGCTCCTGCCCCGCCCCCTGTTGATCCTTCCCACGAGGACCTCCTTCGCCGAGATACCCATGGCCGGTCACGAAATCCCAGAACCCGCAGACCGCAAGCAGGTAGCCGACCCTCTGTCGGATCTACAGCCGGCGGAACAGACCCACGCATCCTGCGATCCCGCCTTCATGCACGGAGTGGTCGTCGGCTTCGACGGCTCGATGTCCAGCGAGCGGGCTCTCGCCTACGCCATCGGCATGGCCAGACGGCTCGGTTCCGGCCTGATCATCGTCCATGTCGCCAACCGGCTCCCGACCACGGTCTGGGCGGGCTGTGAGCCCCCCGTGTTCGTGGACGTCCCGGATCACCGCACCGAGGTGCTCGGCCTGGAGCTGGCCTGCGCCGACTACCTCGCCGAGGTGCCGTGGATCCTGGTCGAGCGCGGCGGGGACATCTGCCACGAACTGGAAGAAGTCGGGCAGGAGTACTCGGCGGACGCGATCGTCGTCGGGTCCACGCACGGCATTGTCGGGCGGATCTTCGGCTCGGTGGCGGGCCGGCTCGCGCGGCGCGCGCAGCGGCCGGTCGTCGTCATTCCGTAACCCGGCGGTACTCCGTAACCCTTAACCCCGGCGGTACTCCGTAACCCCGGCGGTACTCCGAACAGCCGTCGGTGCGGTGCCGGTCGAAGCGCGGGAGTCACTTCCGCGCGCCGGCGCCGCCCCCGAGCGACCTGCGCGCCGCGCGCGCTCCGTACGCCACTACGCGCCCCTGAATCCACCGGGTACGCCCAGTTCGCGTCAACTTCCTTACCCCACAGGTGAATTTACTCACGCGTAGAGGTGCATTGCGCGCTTGTGAAGGGTACATAACGGCCGCTGAGAGGTACGGAAATGGTGCCAGACAGCCGCGGGCCGGTGCTCGGGCAAGCATCGGCCTCTTCCGGAGAGCGCCCCCAGTGTGACGGGTGGCACGCGCTGGGGGCGCTCTCACCCCGGTGGACGGGGCGGAAAAGCGGAAGCGGAAGCGGCCCGGCGGCTACTCGACCGTCACGGACTTCGCGAGGTTGCGCGGCTTGTCGATGTCCCGGCCCAGCGCCAGCGCCGTGTGGTACGCCAGCAGTTGGAGCGGGATGCCCATCAGGATCGGGTCCAGCTCCGTCTCGTTCTTCGGTACGACGATCGTGTGGTCGGCCTTCTCCTGGTGCCGGTGTGCCACCGCCAGGATCGGACCGCTGCGCGCCTTGATCTCCTCCAGCGCCGCCCGGTTCTTCTCCAGCAGATCGTCGTCGGGCACGATCGCGATCGTCGGCAGCGCCGGCTCGATCAGCGCGAGCGGCCCGTGCTTCAGCTCCGAGGCCGGGTACGCCTCGGCGTGGATGTACGAGATCTCCTTGAGCTTCAGCGACGCCTCCAGCGCCACCGGATACCCGCGCACCCGCCCGATGAACATCATCGAACTGGCCTGCGCGTACTGCGCAGCCAGCTTCTCGATGTCGCCCTCCGTCTCCAGGATCTCGGCGATCTGGGCGGGCAGCCTGCGCAGCCCCGCGATGATCCGCTTGCCGTCCGCGACCGACAGGTCCCGGATCCGGCCCAGGTGCAGCGCCAGCAGCGCGAACGAGACGACCGTGTTGGTGAAGCACTTGGTGGAGACGACACAGACCTCGGGACCCGCGTGCACGTACACCCCGCCGTCGGTCTCCCGGGCGATCGCCGAGCCGACGACGTTCACCACGCCCAGCACCCGGGCGCCCTTGCGCTTCAGCTCCTGCACCGCCGCCAGCACGTCGTACGTCTCGCCGGACTGGGACACCGCGACGTACAGCGTGTCGGGGTCCACGACCGGGTTGCGGTAGCGGAACTCGGAGGCCGGCTCGGCGTCGGCGGGGATCCGGGCCAGCTCCTCGATCAACTGCGCGCCGATCAGGCCCGCGTGGTACGAGGTGCCGCAGCCGAGGATCTTGATCCGGCGCACCCCGCGCGCCTCGCGGGCGTCCAGATTGAGCCCGCCCAGGTGCACGGTGGAGAACCGGTCGTCGATCCGGCCGCGCAGCACGCGGTCCACGGCGTCGGCCTGCTCGGAGATCTCCTTGTGCATGTAGGTGTCGTGGCCGCCCATGTCGTACGACTCGGCCTCCCACTCCACCGTGGTCGGCGTGGTCGAGGTGGTCGAGCCCTCGGTCGTGTACGTACGGAAGTCGTCGGCCTTGAGGGTGGCCATCTCGCCGTCGTCCAGCGTCACGACCTGGCGGGTGTGGGAGACCAGCGCCGCCACGTCGGAGGCGACGAACATCTCCTTCTCGCCGATGCCGAGCACCACCGGGGAGCCGTTGCGGGCCACGACGATGCGGTCCGCGAAGTCGGCGTGCATGACGGCGATGCCGTACGTGCCCTCGATCAGCTGGAGCGCCTGACGGACCTTCTCCTCCAGCGTCGGGGCCTGGGAGCGGGCGATGAGATGGGTCACCACCTCGGTGTCGGTCTCGGAGAGGAACGCCACCCCGTCCGCCTCCAGCTTCACGCGCAGCTCGGAGGCGTTGTCGATGATGCCGTTGTGGACGAGGGCGACCTTGCCCTCGGGGTCCATGTGCGGATGGGCGTTCTCGTCGCTCGGGGCGCCGTGCGTGGCCCAGCGGGTGTGTGCGATGCCGGTGGTGCCGGTGAAGCGCTTGGGGACACGGGCCTCCAGCTCGCGGACGCGGCCCTTGGCCTTGACCATCTTCAGCGTGGCCGCCTTGCCCGCGGTCGGCTTGCCGGTGATGACGATGCCCGCGGAGTCGTATCCGCGGTACTCCAGTCGCTGGAGTCCCTCCAGCAGCAGCGGTGCCACATCACGCCTACCGATGTATCCGACAATTCCGCACATACAGTCTCTGCCCCTCCTGATGAATGGTCTGTGCCCGGTCTCGGCCGTAGATCTCGGCCGTAGATCTCGGCCGTAGATCTCGGCCGCGGATCTCAGCCGTAGACGATGCGGCGCAGCTGCCGGAGCGACAGCTCCGGGGGTGCCACGGCGCGGTGCGGCAGCTCGGCGGCGACGCGTTCGAAGATCTCCGCGTTCGTGCCGCCGCCCGACTGCATCTCGCGGTGGCGGCGGCGTACGAACTCCTCGGTCGTCTCGTCGAAGTACGCCAGCACGTCGAGCACCACCCGGGCCGCCTCGCCGCGCTGGAGCGCGGTGGAGCGGACCAGGTGGTCGATGAGGTCGTCGTACGACGGACGGCGTTCGGGCACCCGTTGATATTGCTGGGCGATGCGGACGTTTGCAAGAATCCTGCCCGGAATCGGGCAGGATTCATCCTTAGAGCCTCTTCAGTACGGCCTGTTTGGCGGCACTGAACTCCTCGGCGGTCAGGATCCCCGACTGATGCAGCTCGCCCAGCTCCCGCAGTCTGCGCAGCAGCGCGTCATGGTCGCCCCCGCCGGCCGTCACTTCCGTCCCAGTCGTCACTCCCGCCCCCGCCGTCCCCGCTGCCTCCGCCCTCTCCGCCGCGCGCGGGTGCGGCAGCCGCGCCACCACCGCCGCTCCGACCAGGGCCATCAGCGGATCCTTCTTGAATCCCCACAGCTCCACCGCGTTCGGGTCGTACTTCGGCGGTGTCGAGGCGGGAGACCCGGCGACCAGGAAGCGCAGAAAGCCGTTCTCCAGCCCCACGTTCGGCCGCCACTCCACCCCGCGCACGTCGCTGAGCGCCAGCGTGCGCGGACCTCCGGAGGACTTCGACTCCACGGTCTTCCAGTTCCACTCCAGCTTGATCCGCTCGCCGTCGAAGGTGACGGTCGCGTCGCCCGCGCCCACCGTGATCGGCAACGAGGGTCCCGGCAGCAGATAGCGGTCCGCGGGCCCGGGATCCACCTCGTCGAGCAGCAGCGCGTTGCGCACCTCGTCCACCAGATACTCGGCGACGCCCGTGCGGTCGCTCTCCACGGTCAGCTGATACGGATCCACGCCCTCCGCCAGCCGCCCGCTCGCGACCTGGAGCAGCGGGTCGGCGCCGTCCCGCAGGCGCAGCCGCAGCCGTCCGGATGTGCGTCCCGGCTCGAAGGAGATCCCCGCCAGGGCCTGGAGCGGCACGGCGACCTCGCCGACGGTGGCGCGCAGTGGGCTCACGTTCCTGTCCCGGCCGGGCACGATGCGGACCGCGTCCCCGTCGAAGGTCCAGGTGCCGTCCTTCTGGATGATTTCCGCCATGCGGCGATTCTCCCAGGACCGGGTACGGACAAGGGCGGGCATCGGAAGCTCTGCCAAACTTCCGACGCCCGCCCGGCTCGTGCCGTTCGTACCCCTCGGTGCCGTTCGTACGGCTCCTACGACGCGTCGGCGAACCGCGCGATCGGGTTGTCCAGGGTGCCGACGAGCTGGAGCGCGCCCGCCGGGTCCGTGATGTCGACCATCTGCTCGTTGTTGCGCAGCTGGAGCCGGTTGAGGCAGGACAGCGCGAACTCGCCCGCGAACAGGTCGTACTGCCGGAATTTGTCCGCGAGCTGCGGTACGGACGCCTGGTAGCGCCGTACGCAGTCGGCGACCGCCCGCCAGAAGGTCTCCTCGTCGGACAGCGCCCCGTCCGAGACCAGCTCCGCGCTCAGGAAGCGGAAGAAGCAGTCGAAGACGTCGGTGAGGACCGAGAGGATCTTCATGTCCTCGGGGATGTCCGCGCGGATGCGCTCGACCGTCGGCGGCACCACCGCGTCCGGGTCCATCACCGCGATCTCCTCGGCGATGTCCTTGAAGATCGCCCGCTGGACGGCGCCGTCCTCGATGACCAGGATCACGTTCTCGCCGTGCGGCATGAACACCAGGTCGTACGCGTAGAAGGAGTGCAGCACCGGCACGAGGTACGCGTCCAGATAGCCGCGCAGCCACTCCTGCGGCGTGAGCCCCGACTCGGCGATCAGCGCGCCCGCGAAGGAGCCGCCCTCCCGGTCGACGTGGAGCAGCGACGCCATCGTGGAGAGCCGCTCACGCCCCTGGAGCGACGGTACGGGGCTCTCGCGCCAGAGCGCGGCCAGCATTTTCAGGTACGGGGAGCCCTTGGCGGTGGCCGCCTCGTACTGGCGGTGGTGGTAGCCGATGGCCGCCCGCTCCCGGATGATCGAGAAGCGGGCCGCCCGCAGGACGTCGTCGCGCTCGATCAGGCCCGCGAGCCAGTCGTTGATGGCGGGCGTGGCCTCCATGTAGGCGGCGGAGAGCCCGCGCATGAAGCCCATGTTGAGGACGGACAGCGCGGTTTTGACGTAGTGCTTGGCCGGGTCGCTCGTGTTGAAGAACGTACGGATCGACTGCTGGGCCAGATAGCTGTCGTCGCCCTCGCCGAGGCAGACCAGATACTGCCGGCCCAGCTCGGCCGCGAAGGTCACGGACAGTTTGTTCCACCACTGCCAGGGGTGCACCGGGATCAGGAAGAAGTCGTCCGGATCGAGGCCCTGCCCGCGCAGGACCGTGTCGAACCGCTCCAGGGTCCCGGCCGACAGCTCCTCGCGGATCAGCGACGCGTAGTCGAGCCCGGCGCCCGCCGTGAAGGTGGCGCGGTCGCGGCGGGCCGCGAGCCAGACCAGCCGGAGCGGGCTGGCGGTCTCGGGGGCGTACGCGCGGTACTCGTCGACGCCGAAGCCGAGCCGTCCGTTGTTGGCGACGAAACAGGGGTGGCCCTCGGTCATCCCCGTCTCGATCTCCTGGAACCCGGCGGTGGCCAGCTCCGCCGAGGTCACCGGCTTCTTGGTGAGTTTGTACGCCGTGCCGGCGAGCGTGGAGGAGATCTCCTCCAGATAGACCGGCAGGATCGCGGCGGACAGCCCGAGCGTCTCGCGCAGCTCGATGAAGAAGTCCAGCGCGTCCAGCGGGAGTTCGGCCTCCGCGCGGCGCCGCTCGATCGAGTCGGCGGGGATCTGCCAGTGGTCGAGGGCGAACCGGCGCGCGGTGAAGCGGTACTCGGTCGCGCCGTCGTCGCTCAGGATCCGGTAGCGGTCCTCGCCCAGCTGCTCGGGGGTCAGGATGCGCTCGTGGGAGAACTCGGCGAGGGCCTTGCGGATCAGCAGCCGTCCCGCCTGTTCCCAGAGCGCGGGGGTCAGATGCGAGACACTGCCGGTCACATCGGTGGGGTGGGTCGGTCGGCTCATCGGGTGACTCCTCGTGCGGCCAGGAACATCTCACGCGTACACACGCTCAGCAGGGCTTCCTTCTCCGGCTTCGCGAGCTTTTCCACGACCCGGAAGCCGACGGCCTCGTTGAGGGCGTGCACGGCGGTGTTGCGTACATCGGGCTCGACGACCACGCGGTCCACGGAGGGGTCGTCGAAGAGCAGTTCCATCACCGTGGTGATCACGGCCAGGGTGAAGCCGTGCAGCCGCCGGTCGGTGTCGACCGGTGCGACGAGGAAGTGCATCCCGATGTCGCCGGGCTGGGCGTCGTACAGCCCCTTCAGCTCCACCTCCGCCGGGTCGTAGCGCTCGATGAGGAAGGCGGGCCCGCCCTCGTGGAGGCCGATGAAGGCGTCGTGGTTGCCGGCGGCGGCGATCGACATGTACTCGCGCTCGACGTCGGGCAGCGAGGCGTCCTGCATCAGCCAGTAGGCCGCCTTGGGGTGGGTGACCCAGCTGTGCAGCAGCTCCGCGTCGCGGAACGGATCGACGGCGCGTACCTCGAAGCGGCCCAGCCGCTCGTCGGTGCGCCCGTACAGGATCTCCTCGGTCCCGGTCCCGGTCCTGGGCTCGCTCATATGACATCGCCCTCCGGCGCGGAGAACTCCTGGAACGCGATGGCCTTCTCCACCGGGTAGTACTCGCGTCCCAGCAGCTCACCGATGATGTACGCGTTGCGGTACGGGCCCATGCCCAGGTCGGGCGAGGTGATGCTGTGCGTGTGCACGCCGGCGTTCTGGAGGAAGACCCCGCGCCCGGTCGTGTCGATGCTGTAGTTGCGGGCGACGTCGAAGCGGCCCTGCCCGTCGAGGCGCAGCCGGTCGGCGACCGGCGCCAGGAACTCCGGGGTGACGTACTTGTACCCGGTGGCGAGGACCAGCCCCTGGGTGCTGAGCGAGAAGTCCCGCTCCTGCTCCTCCTGGCGCAGCCCCAGCGTGTACGTGCCGCTCTCGGACGTGTACGCGGCCGAGTGCAGCGCGGTGTTGGCGATCAGCCGCGTGGGCACCGGGCCCTTGAGGTTCTTCTGGTAGAGCAGATCGAAGATCTCGTTGATCAGCTCCGAGTCGATGCCCTTGAACAGACCCTTCTGGCCCGCCTCCAGCCGGTAGCGGGTGGCCTCCGGCAGCGCGTGGAAGTAGTCGATGTACTCCGGGGAGGTCATCTCCAGCGTCAGCTTGGTGTATTCGAGCGGGAAGAACCGCGCGGAGCGGGTGATCCAGTTCAGCCGGTAGCCGTGGACGTCGATCTCGGAGAGCAGGTCGTAGTAGATCTCCGCCGCACTCTGCCCGCTGCCGACCAGGGTGATGGAGTCCTTCTTCTGGAGTTCCGCCTTCCCCTGGACATAGCGGGAGTTGTGCAGGAAGTCGCCGCCGAGGTCCCGGCAGGAGTCCGGGATGTACGGCGGGGTGCCGGTGCCCAGCACGAGACGCCGGGCGCGGTACGTCTCGTCCCCGGTGGTGATCACGTACAGCTCGTCGCTCTCGTCGTACGAGACCGAGGTCACCGTCCGGTTGAAGCGCACGTTGGAGAGTTTCGCGGCGGCCCAGCGGCAGTAGTCGTTGTACTCGACGCGCAGCGGATAGAAGTTCTCGCGGATGTAGAACGAGTACAGCCGCCCGGACTCCTTGAGGTAGTTCAGGAAGGAGTACGGCGAGGTCGGGTCGGCCAGGGTGACCAGGTCGGAGAGGAACGGGGTCTGGAGGTGGGCGCCTTCGAGGAACATCCCCGAGTGCCATTCGAAGTCCGGTTTGGACTCCAGGAAGACCCCGTCGAGTTCGTCTATGGGCTCGGTCAGGCAGGCGAGGCCGAGATTGAACGGGCCGAGTCCGATGCCGACGAAGTCGTAGGGCGCGTTCGGCTCCCGGTGGTCAGGACGCGTGGACAAGGTTCTCTCCCAGGTACTGCTCGGCGTGGCCGGCGATCAGATCGAGGACGGCGGCGATGTCCCGCACGGTGGTCTCGGGGTTGAGCAGGGTGAACTTCAGGTACTGACGGCCGCCGACGGAGGTTCCGGCGACCACCGCCTCGCCGGAGGCGAAGAGGGCTTTGCGGGCGTGCAGGTTGGCCCGGTCGATCTCGGTGGGGCTGGTGATGCGCTCGGGGATGTAGCGGAAGACGAGGGTGGAGAGGCTGGGCTCCACGACGACGTCGTAGCGGGGGTCGGCGGCGAGCAGCTGCCAGCCCTCGGCGGCCAGGTCGCAGACCTCGTCGAAGAGCTGGCCGATGCCGTCCGCGCCCATCACGCGCAGGGTCATCCACAGTTTGAGGGCGTCGAAGCGCCGGGTGGTCTGGAGCGACTTGTCGACCTGGTTGGGGATGCGCTCCTCGATCGTCCGGCGCGGGTTGAGGTAGTCCGCGTGGTACGTGGCGTGCCGCAGGGTGGCTCCGTCCCGTACCAGCACGGCCGAGGAACTCACCGGCTGGAAGAAGGACTTGTGGTAGTCGACGGTGACGGAGTCGGCGTGCTCGATGCCGGTGAGCAGCCCGCGCCGGGTGGGGGAGGCGAGCAGCCCGCAGCCGTACGCCGCGTCGACGTGCAGCCAGGTGTCGAACTGCTCGCAGAGCGCGGCGATCTCCGGCAGCGGGTCGATGGAGCCGAAGTCGGTGGTGCCGGCGGTGGCGACGACCGCCATCGGCGTCAGCCCCTCGGCGCGGCAGCGCTCCAGCTCGGCGGCGAGGGCGACGGTCTGCATGCGCTTCTCGCGGTCGCAGGGGATCGACACCACGGCGTCGGGGCCGAGCCCGAGCAGCGTGGCCGACTTCTGGACGCTGAAGTGGCTGCACTCGGAGGCGAAGACGCGCAGTTTCGTCAGCTCCTCGGCCTTGGTCTCCTCGCGGGCGAGCAGCAGGGCCTGGAGGTTGGACTGGGTGCCGCCGCTGGTGAAGACGCCGTCGGCGCTGTCGCCGAGGCCGATCCTGGCGGTGGTCCAGTCGATCAGTTTGCGCTCGATGAGCGTGCCGCCCGCGCTCTGGTCCCAGGTGTCGAGCGAGGAGTTGACGGCCGAGAGGACCGTTTCGCCGAGGACGGCGGGTATGACCACGGGGCAGTTGAGATGGGCGAGATAGCGGGGGTGGTGGAAGTAGACCGCGTCGCGCAGATAGACGCGCTCCAGCTCGTCCAGCGCCGCCGAGGCGTCGCCCAGCGGCCGGTCCAGATCGACGGCGTCGACCACGGGGGCCAGCGCGTCGGGGGTCACTCCACTGAACGGCTTTCGCGTAGCGGCCAGTTGGGCCGCCACCCGCTCGACTCCTTCGGTGACGGAGCGCCGGTAGCGCTCCGCCGTCGTGTCATTGAGCAGGTGCGCACGCATCAAGGTCCTCCCGGATGTGGGGGTGTCGTCGCGCTCTCAGGACAGGGATGAGGGACGAGAGCGCGAGGTGGAAGTTAAGTTAGCCTAACCTAACTTCATTACTCAACGCGGCCGCGGTGTGACTCTCGTCGCGCACTCGACACGTCCGTTTCACATGGCTGTTACGCGGCCGCGGTGCTCGCCGCGGCCGCCTCCCGCAGCTGCTCCTCGCTCAGCCCGCGCCGCCAGTAACCGACGAACGTGACGCGCCTGCGGTCGAGTTCGCGCTCGCGCACCAGATGGCGGCGCAACTCCTTGACCGTGCCCGACTCCCCGGCGATCCACGCGTACGGCTTGCTGCCGCGCGGCCGGGCCGCCCGTACGGCCTCCAGCGCGCCGGGCGCGCCCTCCTCCCGCACCAGCCAGGTGATCCGGGCGTCGGCGGCGGTGCGCAGCGGCCGCCGGTCGGCGCTGTGCTCCACCTCCAGCCAGACATCCGCCGTGAGATGGGCGGGCAGCCACTCCAGGATCGCGGACGCGGCGGGCAGCGCCGTCTCGTCCGCCCAGATCAGTACGGAGTCGGCGTCGGCCGGCGGCCGGAAGCGCACGGCGGTGTTGTCCGCCACGGCCGGGCCCAGCACCAGCACCCGGTCCCCGGCCGACGCCCGCGCCGCCCACCGGCAGGCCGGCCCGCCGTCGGGGTGCAGCGCGAAGTCGATGTCCGCCTCGTCGGGATCCCGGCGCTGCTCGCGCAGGGTGTACGAGCGCATCACGGCCCGTACGTCCTCGGGCAGCGCCCGCCACGCCGCCCACCAGCCGTCGCCCCGCTCGACCGGGACGACGGGCGCGGGCTGGCCCGGATGCGGCAGGAAGAGCGAGAGGCTCTGGTCACGGCCGCCGGCGGCGAAGCCGGCGAGGTCCGCGCCGCCGAAGGTGATCCGGACCATGGACGGACTGAGCCGCCGCACCCTGACGACCTGGAGGGAGAAGAAGCGGAACGGTGCGGTGGCGGCGGACGCGGGCGCGGTCGCGGCGGTGGCGGCGACCTCGGCGGTCGCGGTGGCGGCGGCGGTCTTCGCCGCGGCCCTCTTCGGCGGAGCGGTCTCAGTGATCGTCATGGGGTCAGCCGACCTTCTTCGCGGTCTCGATGGCCTGGGCCAGATCGTCAAGAATCGGGGCGCACTTGTCGTACGAGAACATGGGCTCGGTGGTCCGTGCGATGACCTGCCCGGCCTTGACGGCGGGCAGCTGCTCCCAGGTCGGCCTGGACTTCAGCGCGTGGGGCCGGAGGGCCGAGGAGCGGTTGTCCATCATGATGATGTCGGCGTCGTACTTGCCGACGTTCTCCCGGCTCAGATCCTCGAAGAAGCCCTGCGCGTCCACCTTGGGGCGCACGAACCGCACGCCCAGCTGCTCGAAGTAGCGGGTGTCGGCGGACATCTTGGCGAGGGAGACATAGAAGAGGTCCTGGCCGGCCGAATCGAAGCGCGCCTTCGCCTCCGTGACCTTCGCCGTCCTCAGCTCGGCGCCCAGGGGCGCGGCCAGTTCCGCGTGGCGCTGGATCGCCTTGGGCAGCGTGGTCCCGGCCGCCCGGAGGGCGACGCTCGGCGCGAGGCCGAGGATCTTGGCCTTGGAGGTGTCGAGATCGCCCGCCTGGACGTCGGGCTTGCCGTTCGCCGTCCTCGTCGGGCCGAACACGCCTTTGACCTGGACTCCGTAGTCGTGCAGCGCGGCGGCCGTACCGACGAACGCGACGATGTTCTCGGGGACGCGGTCGGCCTTGTCGGTCCTGCCCCGGTCGTCTGTGAGCGACCACGGGCCGGTTCTGCCCGTGACCTTCGTCGAGCCCGAGCCGCTCGTGGCGCCTCTGTCGCCACCGCAGGCGGCGAGCGCGGCACCGAGGCCGGCGCCGCCGGCCGCCAGCAGTCCGCGGCGGGTGAGAGAGGGGACTCGGGGCTCACGCATGGTGATCAGCTCTCTGGGCGCACAGATGTCCGGTCGATGACAGTTCGAAGGCAGGTTAGCCTAACCTCACTGAATCGCCCAGAGCGCCTTTAACCGGCCCGCTCGCCGCACGCCGGACGGGCGCCGGAACGCCCGTCCGTCATCTCACCCCGTCAGGCCCAATTCCCGTGCGATCAGCATCCGCTGGACCTCGCTCGTGCCCTCGCCGATCTCCAGGATCTTGGAGTCGCGCCACATCCTGGCCACGGGATATTCATTCATGAAGCCGTAGCCCCCGTGGATCTGCGTGGCCTCGCGGGCGTTGTCCACGGCGACCGTCGAGGAGTAGAGCTTCGCGATGGCCGCCTCCTTCTTGAACGGCTGACCGTGCGTGAGCCGGGAGGCGGCGTCCCGCCACCCGATGCGCGCCATGTGCGCGCGCGTCTCCATGTCGGCGATCTTGAACTGGATGGCCTGGTTGGCGCCGATCGGCCGGCCGAAGGCGTGCCGCTCCTTCGCGTACGACACGGATTCGTCCACGCACCCCTGGGCGAGACCGGTGGCCAGCGCGGAGATCGCGATCCGGCCCTCGTCCAGGATGCGCAGGAACTGCGCGTACCCGCGCCCCTCCTCGCCGAGCAGATTCGTCAGCGGGACCCGGACGTCCGCGAACGACAGCTCACGGGTGTCCGACGCGTTCCAGCCGACCTTGGAGTAGGGGGCGGAGACGGTGAAGCCGGGGGTGCCGGACGGCACGATGATCGCGGAGATCTCCGGACGGGTGCCGGCGGAACCGGACGCGGCCTTGTGGCCGGTGACGGCCGTGACCGTGACGAGGCCGGTGATGTCCGTACCGGAGTTGGTGATGAAGCACTTGCTGCCGTTGATCACCCACTCGTCGCCGTCCCGCACGGCCGTGGTGCGGGTGCCGCCCGCGTCGGAGCCGCAGTCGGGCTCGGTCAGCCCGAACGCGCCGAGCTGCTCGCCCGCGCACAGACTCGGCAGCCACGCGCGCTTCTGCTCCTCCGTACCGAAGCGGTACACCGGCATCGCGCCGAGCGAGACACCGGCCTCCAACGTGATCGCCACCGAGGAGTCGACCCGGGCCAGCTCCTCAAGGGCGATACCGAGGGCGAGATAGTCACCGCCCATGCCGCCGTACTCCTCGGGGAACGGCAGCCCGAACAGCCCCATCCGCCCCATCTCCCGCACGATCTCGTACGGGAACTCGTGGCGCTCGTAGTAGTCGCCGATCTTGGGCGCGACCACATCGTGCGCGAACGCCTCGACGGTGCGGCGCAGTTCTTCGTGTTCGGCGGAGAGCCGGTGGTCCAGGGACATGGCGGGGGTCACTCCTCGGGGGACTGCGCCTGATCCGGTGCCAGCGCGCGGACGGTACGGGACGGGCTGGGACGGCCCAGCCGGCCGGCCAGCCAGACGCTGGTGGCGGTGAGCCGGCCGAGGTCGACCCCGGTTTCGACACCGAGGCCGTCGAGCATCCACACGAGGTCCTCGGTGGCGAGATTCCCGGTGGCGCTCTTCGCGTACGGGCAGCCACCGAGGCCGCCGGCGGAGGCGTCCACGGTGGTCACGCCGTGCTGGAGCGCGACCAGGGTGTTGGCGAGGGCCTGGCCGTAGGTGTCGTGGAAGTGCACTCCGACCGCCCCGGCCGCCACGCCCCGCTCGGCCAGCCCGGTGAGCAGCGCCGCCACATGGCCGGGGGTGGCGACGCCGATGGTGTCGCCGAGGCTCAGCTCGTCACACCCCAGATCCAGCAGGGACTTGGCGGTCCGCACCACCTGGGCGACGGGGACCGCGCCCTCCCAGGGATCGCCGAAGCACATGGAGAGATAGCCCCGGACGTGGACGCCCTCCGCGCGGGCCCGGGCGACCACCGGCGCGAACATGGCGAGCGACTCGTCCACGGACCGGTTGAGATTGGCGCGCGCGAACGACTCGGTGGCGCTGCCGAACACCGCGATACGGCGGGCGCCGAGCGCGAGGGCGCGGTCCAGTCCGCGCGCGTTCGGCACGAGGACGGGCAGCTCGACGCCGTCGAGGTCACCGAGGAGCGGGAAGAGGTCCTCGGCGTCGGCCAGTTGGGGCACCCACTTGGGATGCACGAAGCTGGTCGCCTCGATGGTGGTCAGCCCGGCGTCCGCGAGCCGGTGGATGAACTCCGCCTTGACCTCGGTCGGTACGGTCGCCTTCTCGTTCTGGAGGCCGTCCCGCGCGCCCACCTCGTGGATACGGACCCGGGAAGGCAGCCCGGACGCGGGAACGGTCATGGGCAGCCCGTCGGTCATGACGCCTCCTCCTTGGGCGCGGTGGCGGTGGCGGCCTCTGCGGCCGGGGTGGCGGCTTGTGCGGCCGGGCCGGCCGCCTCTGAGACCGGAGCGGCGGCCTCTGAGACCGGGGCCGGGGTGACCACCGCCAGCACCTGGTCCATGGCGACCGTCGAGCCGGGGGTGACGTCCAGCTCGCTGACGGTGCCAGCGACCGGCGCGGAGATGACGTGCTCCATCTTCATCGCCTCCACGACCAGCAGGCTCTGACCGGCCGTCACCTCGTCCCCGACGGCCACCTTCACGACGGTGACGGTCCCGGGCATGGGCGCCGTCAGCGAACCGGCCCCCGCTCCTCCGGCCGCTCCGCGCAGCGCCGCCTCGACGGGGTCGTGGTCCTGGACGTGCCAGCTGTCGCCGTCTCTGCCGAGCCAGTCACCGGCCCGGTGGAAGGTGTGCGTCACCCCGTCCACGGTGACGGTGACGCGGCCGGGCCCGACGCGGAACCGGTCCTCCGGCCGCATCCGGTGCGCCACGGGCTCATGTCCCGCGATCCGCAGCCGGTGCACCACGGGATGCGGGTCACCGCCCAGGCGCCAGCCGCTCGGTACGGAGAAGGGGTCCACCCATCCCGTGCCCGGGGCGGCGAGCGGGGACGGCTCGGCCGGGGACGGCTCCAGCCTCACCTGGCGGACCGCCGCCGCCGCCGCGTAGACCTCCGGCGGGACCGCGTCGTCCACCAGCCCCGCCGCCTCGCGCTCGACCAGCCCCGTGTCCAGGTCGCCCGCGACCACCGCCGGGTGGGCCAGCAGCCGGCGCAGGAACCCCGCGTTGGTCGGGACGCCCAGGGTGACCGTCTCCGCGAGGGCCGCGCGCAGCCGGCGCAGGGCCGTGGGCCGGTCGGGGCCGTGGGCGATGATCTTGGCGAGCATCGGGTCGTACCGGGAGCCGACCTCGGTGCCCTCGCCGAGGCCCGAGTCCGTCCGCACGCCCTCGCCGCCCGCCTCGCTCAGGGCCAGCACCGTACCGCCCGAGGGCAGGAAGTCCCGGCCCGGATCCTCGGCGCACAGCCGTGCCTCCACCGCGTGGCCGGTGAAGGTGATGTCGTCCTGCGCGAAGGGGAGCTTCTCCCCGGCGGCGACGCGCAGCTGCCACTCCACCAGGTCCAGGCCGGTGATCAGCTCGGTGACGGGGTGCTCGACCTGGAGGCGGGTGTTCATCTCCATGAAGAAGTACGACGCGGGGTCCCGGCCCGGGACGATGAACTCGACCGTCCCCGCGCCCGCGTACCCGCAGGAGCGCGCCGCCCGCACCGCCGCCTCGCCCATCGCCGCGCGGGTCGCCTCGTCCAGCAGGACGGACGGCGCCTCCTCGACGACCTTCTGGTGCCGGCGCTGGAGCGAGCACTCGCGCTCGCCCAGATGCACCACGTTCCCGAAGGAGTCCGCCAGGATCTGGATCTCGATATGGCGCGGGCGGTCCACCCACCGCTCCACCAGCAGCGTGTCGTCCCCGAAGGAGGAGCGCGCCTCGCGGCGGGCCGCCGCGATCTCCTCGGCGAGGACCGACTCGGAGCGCACCAGCCGCATGCCCTTGCCGCCGCCGCCCGCAGACGGCTTCAGCAGCACCGGCATCCCGATCGCGCCCGCGGCGTCCGCCAGCTCGGCGTCGCTCAGCCCGCTGCCCGAGGAGCCGGGCACCACCGGGACCCCGGCCGCCCGCACCGACTCCTTGGCGCGGATCTTGTCCCCCATCAGCTCGATCGCTGAGGCGGGTGGCCCGATGAACACCAGCCCCGCGTCCGCGCACGCCCTGGCGAAGGCCGCGTTCTCCGCGAGGAAGCCGTAGCCGGGGTGGACCGCCTCAGCGCCCGTGCGGGCCGCAGCCGCCAGCAGCCGGTCGATCGAGAGGTAGCTCATCGACGCGGCGGCCGGGCCGATCCGGACGGCCGTGTCGGCCTCCCGCACATGCCGGGCGTCCTCGTCCGCGTCGCTGAAGACCGCCACCGAGCGCACGCCCAGCTCGCGCAGGGTGCGGATGACGCGGACCGCGATCTCACCGCGGTTGGCGACCAGAACCGTGTCGAACATTCCCGCCCTCAACTCTTCCGCTCCCATGGCCGCCCTCACATCCGGAAGACGCCGAAGCCCGGCTCGCCCAGTGGGGCGTTGGCACACGCCGTCAGGGCCAGACCCACCACCTGCCGGGTCTCCAGCGGGTCGATCACCCCGTCGTCCCAGAGCCGCGCGGTCGCGTAATAGGCGTTGCCCTGGGACTCGTACTGCGCGCGGATCGGGTGCTTGAAGGACTCCTCGTCCGCCGCCGGCCACTCCTCGCCGCGCCCCTCGATCTGGTCGCGCTTGACGGTCGCGAGGACGGAGGCGGCCTGCTCGCCGCCCATCACCGAGATCTTGGCGTTCGGCCACATCCACAGGAAGCGGGGGGAGTAGGCCCGGCCGCACATCGAGTAGTTGCCCGCCCCGTACGAGCCGCCCACCACGACCGTCAGCTTCGGGACGCGCGCGCAGGCCACCGCCGTGACCATCTTCGCGCCGTGCTTGGCGATGCCGCCCGCCTCGTAGTCCCGGCCGACCATGAAGCCGGAGATGTTCTGGAGGAAGAGCAGCGGGATCCCGCGCTGGTCGCACAGCTCGATGAAGTGCGCGCCCTTCTGGGCCGATTCGGAGAACAGGATGCCGTTGTTCGCGACGATCCCGACCGGATGGCCGTGGATCCGCGCGAAGCCGGTGACCAGTGTCGTACCGAACTCGGACTTGAACTCGGCGAACCGCGAGCCGTCCACCACACGGGCGATGACCTCGCGGACGTCGTAGGGCGTACGCGAGTCGACCGGCACCACCCCGTACAGCCCCGCCGGATCGGCCTTGGGCTCCTCGACCGGCTCGACGGACCAGGGCAGCTCCCCGCGCGCGGGGAGCGTGGAGACGATGGTGCGCACGATCCGCAGCGCGTGCGCGTCGTCCTCCGCGAGGTGGTCGGTGACCCCCGACGTACGGGAGTGGACCTCGCCGCCGCCCAGCTCCTCCGCCGTGACGACCTCGCCCGTCGCGGCCTTCACCAGCGGCGGCCCGCCGAGGAAGATCGTCCCCTGGCCGCGCACGATCACGGCCTCGTCGCTCATCGCCGGGACGTACGCGCCGCCCGCCGTGCACGAACCGAGCACCGCCGCGATCTGCGGGATGCCGGCGCCGGACATCCTGGCCTGGTTGTAGAAGATCCGCCCGAAGTGGTCACGGTCGGGGAAGACCTCGTCCTGCATCGGCAGGAAGGCACCGCCGGAGTCCACGAGATACAGGCACGGGAGCCGGTTCTCCAGGGCGACCTCCTGGGCGCGGAGGTGCTTCTTCACCGTCAGCGGGTAATACGTGCCCCCCTTGACCGTGGCGTCATTGGCGACCACCACGCACTCCCGGCCGCTGACCCGGCCGATCCCCGCGATCACCCCGGCGGCCGGGGCCGCCCCTCCGTACATCCCCTCCGCGGCGAGCGGCGCCAGCTCGAGGAAGGGGGAGCCGGGGTCCAGCAGCGTGTCCACCCGGTCGCGCGGGAGCAGCTTCCCGCGCGCCGTGTGCCGCGCGCGGGCCTTCTCGCCGCCGCCCAGCCGCGCCGCCGCCAACCGGGCGCGCAGAGCGTCGGCCAGCTCCTCGTGGGCCGCCTCGTTGGCCCGCCAGGAACTCGCCGCCGGATCGGCGGTGCTCGTCAGCACGGGTGCCTGCCGCATCGCTCTCCCCGCCCCTTCTTCTTCTCTTCCACGGTCTTCGGTTCTTCGGTCTGCGGTTCTTCGGTGTTTCTCTTCGGTCCCTCCGCCCGGTCCGGCGGTCTGTGCGCCCAGTCCGACGGTCTGTCCGCCCGGTCCGGCCCACGTGGGAGTTAGTGAGCGTTAACTTCAGTCTCTCCAGGTTAACGCTCGCTAACCCCGCCGTCTAGAATGATTTCTCATGAGCACCAGGACCGCGGCGCCGACCCGCCGTGAGCAGATCCTCAAACAGGCGGCACGCCTCTTCGCCGAGCGCGGCTTCCACGGGGTCGGGGTCGACGAGATAGGGGCCGCCGTCGGTATCAGCGGTCCCGGGCTGTACCGGCACTTCGCGGGCAAGGAGGCGATGCTCGCCGAACTGCTGGTCGGCATCAGCAGCCGGCTGCTGGACGGCGGAAAGCTACGGGTGCGCGAAGCGGGCCCCGACGGCGACCCGTCGGCTCTGCTCGCCGCGCTGATCGACGGCCATATCGACTTCGCCCTCGACGACCGCCCGCTGATCACCCTCCACGACCGGGAGCTGGACCGGCTGCGGGACAGCGACCGCAAGCTGGTGCGCCAGTTCCAGCGGCAGTACGTCGAGCTGTGGGTCACGGTCGTACGGGAGCTGTACCCGCACGTCCCGGAAGCGCGGGCCCGCGGCGCCGTCCACGCCGTCTTCGGCCTGCTGAACTCCACCCCGCACCTCGGCCCGTACGGCGGCGGCCCGCCGGGCCGCGCGGCGACGGAGTCCCTGCTGCGCCGCCTCGCGCACGGCGCGTTCGCGGCGCTGGGCGACGACGGGGACGGGGGCGCGGCCGGCGGCCACCACGCGGCCGGCGGCCACCGCGAGGCCGACAACGACCGCGCGGACGGCGAAGGCGTCTGACACCGGCCTCGCCGGCATCAGACGCCCGTCCCGCTCAGGAAAGCCTCCGGCTCAGGCGGTCTTGAGCCCCGCCAGCTCACGCGCCAGGGTCTCCACCGGCTGGAAGGTCACGCCGAGCAGCGCCACATGCTTCCAGTGCAGCGCGCCGTCAGGACCGATCAGGAACACCGACCGGCGCACCCCGATCCCGCGCGCGGCGATCCCGAACGCCTGCGCCACGGACCGGTCGGTGTCGGCGAGCAGCGGAATCCGCAGGTCGTACTTACGGGCGAACGCCTCATGGCTGTCGACGTCCTGCGGGCTGATGCCCCACACCTCCGCCCCGAGGTCGGTGAAGGTCTCCAGACCGCTGGAGTACGAGCACAGCTGCTTGGTGCAGACGCTGGTGTCGTCGCCGGGGTAGAAGGCGAGGACAAGGGGGTGTCCGCGCCGTTCCGACAGGCGGTACTCCCGCCGTACGAAGGTGTCGCCGTCGAGGACACCGCCCGGCAGGGTGAAGTCCTCCACCGGCCGGCCGAGATCGGGTGATGCTGCCACAGGTCACTCCCAAGCTGCGAGGAACATAAGGGCGGAACGCAAGGAACGTACGAGCACGTACGAGCACGTACGAGCAACGTACGGGGAGCCGGCGCGCGACTCCCCGGCGGGTATTCGGTGCCGGGCCGCCCGCGGATCGGCGGGTCCGCGGGCGGCTGCCGGTACGGCCCGCACACCGCGCCCGCCTGACGGCACAATGGACACCATGTCCATACCCAGCCGCGCCGCCCTCGTCGACCACCTCGTCCGCACCCGAATCGCGGGAAACGTCGCCACGCCGCGCGACAACAACCTCTCCCACTACCGCAAGCTCGCCAACGGCGACCGCCATTACTGGCTGGGCCTCGAACTGGGGGACCGCTGGACCGACGAGCAGGACGTGCTCGCCGTGATGGCCGAGCGGTGCGGGGTCAGCGACGATCCGGAGCACCGGGCGGGGCAGGACACCATCGATCCCGAACTGACCGTGGACGCGCTGGAGCGGATGGCCGCCAGGCTGCGGAAGGCCGCCTCGGGCCGGGAGCGCGTGCTGTTCGCGACCGGCCACCCGGGCGGGCTGCTCGATGTCCACCGGCAGACGGCGGACGCCCTGCGCGCGGCCGGGTGCGAGATCGTACGGATCCCGGGCGGGCTCACCGCCGACGAGGGCATGGTCTTCCAGTTCGCCGACGTCGCGGTGCTGGAGCGCGGCGCGACCCTCTGGCACACCCATTCGCCGGAGCCGATGCGGGCGATCCTGGACGGTCTGGAGCGCGACGGCAGACCGCGTCCCGACCTGGTGGTCGCCGACCACGGCTGGGCGGGGTGCGCGGGCCAGCGCGGGCTCGACTCCATCGGCTACGCGGACTGCAACGACCCCGCGCTGTTCCTCGCTGAGGCGGAGGGCACACTCCAGGTGACGGTCCCGCTGGACGACCATGTGACGGACCCCCGCTTCTACGACCCGATGACCGCGTACCTGCTGAACGAGGCCGGCCTGATCTGAGCCGCGCGCTCCGGCGCGCCCCCTGTTCGGTTCAGTCGCGCGGTACCCGGATCACGCCCTCCTGGATCACGGAGATCGCCAGCTCGCCGTCCCGCGTGAAGATCCGCGCCTGGCCCAGCCCGCGACCGCCGTGGGACGTCGGGGACGTCTGGTCGTACAGCAGCCACTCGTCCGCCCGGAACGGCCGGTGGAACCACATCGCGTGATCCAGACTCGCGCCCACCACGTCCCCGGTCACCCATCCGCCCCTGCCGTGCGCCAGCAGCACCGGGTCGAGCAGCGTCATGTCGGAGACATAGGTCGCCAGACAGATGTGCAGCAGGGGATCGTCCGTCAGCTTCCCGGCCGTACGGAACCACACCTGCGAACGCGGCTCGCGCGGCGTCCCGACGCTTCCGTAGGGCGGCGTGTCCACGTAGCGCAGATCGACCGCCGCCCGCGCCTCCAGCAGCCGGTCAGCGACGTCCTGGCCGACGAACCCGGCGGCGTAACCCGGCAGCGTCTCCGCAGTCGTCGGCAGGGTCTCCGGATCCGGCGCCCGCGGCATCTCCGACTGGTGCTCCAGCCCCTCCTCGTACGTGTGGAACGACGCCG
The DNA here is from genome assembly GCF_036231945.1 of Streptomyces sp. NBC_01429. Taxonomy (NCBI): domain Bacteria; kingdom Bacillati; phylum Actinomycetota; class Actinomycetes; order Kitasatosporales; family Streptomycetaceae; genus Streptomyces; species Streptomyces sp. NBC_01429. The sequence continues at coordinate 5,245,637 of NZ_CP109599.1, forward strand.
AGAGATGGAAGATGGGCTGCCCGTGCTGGATCGCGACGACCCGGCGCGAGGTGAAGGAGCGGCCGTCCCTGATCCGGTCCACGGTGTAGACGATCGGCGCGTCGGGGTCGCCCGTTCTGAGGAAGTACGCGTGCAGGGAGTGCGCCGTACGGTCGGCGGCGACCGTACGGCCCGCCGCCACCATCGCCTGGGCGGCGACCTGGCCGCCGAAGACGCGCGGGACGACCGCGGAGCGGCTCGGGCCGCGGAAGATGTCCTCCTCGATCCGCTCCAGGTCGAGCAGATCGAGGAGGTCCTCAAGGGCGTCGGGACTGCCGGCGGGACCGTCGGAAGAGGACATGACCGGTGCTTACAGCCCCATCGACTTGGCGATGATCATCTTCATGACCTCGCTGGTGCCGCCGTAGATCCGGTTGACCCGGTTGTCCGCGTACAGCCGGGCGATCGGGTACTCGTTCATGTAGCCGTAGCCGCCGTGCAGCTGGAGGCACTTGTCGATGACGCGGTGCGCGACCTCGGTGGTGAACAGCTTCGCCGAGGCGGCCTCGGCTGCCGACAGCTCGCCCAGGTCGTGTGCCTCCAGCGCACGGTCCACGACGGCCTCCGCCGCGTCCACCTCGGCCTTGCAGGCGGCCAGCTCGAACTTGGTGTTCTGGAAGGACGCGACGCTCTGCCCGAAGACGGTCCGCTCCTTCACGTACGCCTGCGCGAACCTGACCGCCGCCGCGGCCTGCGCGTACGCGCCGACGGCGATGCCGAGGCGCTCCTGCGGCAGGTTCTGGCCGAGGTACGAGAAGCCCTTGTTCTCCTCGCCGAGCAGGTCCCCGACCGGGACCTTGACGTCGGTGAAGGACAGCTCGGCGGTGTCGGAGGTCCGCAGCCCCAGCTTGTCGAGCTTGCGCCCGACCGCGTACCCCTCCGCCTTCGTGTCCACGACCAGCAGCGATATGCCGAAGCGGCGGTCCTCGGGGGACGGCGCCGCGGTACGGGCACAGACGATCACACGGTCCGCGTGGACGCCGCCGGTGATGAACGTCTTCGCGCCGTTCAGCACGTAGTGCGTACCGTCCTCGGAGAGCTTCGCGGTGGTCTTCATCCCGGCCAGGTCCGACCCGGTGCCCGGCTCGGTCATGGCGATCGCGTACATCGTGCGGCCGCTGACGAAGTCCGGCAGCCAGCGCTTCTTCTGCTCCTCGGTGGCGTACGCCTTGAGGTAGGGCAGGCAGAGCGCCACATGGACCCCCGAGCCGCCGAAGGAGACGCCCGCGCGCGCGGTCTCCTCGGAGAGGATCGCCTGGAACTTGAAGGACTCCTCGCCGGCGCCGCCGTACTCCTCGGGCACCTCGATACCGAAGATGCCCAGCTCACCGAGGGTGTAATAGAAGTCGCGGGGAGCCTGGCCCGCCGCGTACCACTCGTCGTGGACGGGGACGACCTTCGCCTCGATAAAGGCGCGGATGGTCTCCCGGAACGCCTCATGATCCTCGTTGTACACGGTACGGCGCACTGGAAGGCCTCCTTTGCGGCTAACCCGCCGCCGCTCTCGCGTGGGTGGTTGCTCGCCGTCGGGGTTGCTCGATTGATGGCTGAGATCACGGATCTAAGCGCTTGCTCAGTCAAAGTTACCCGGGGGTTCGCTCAGGTGTCCAGAGCGGTGCTTGGGCCCTGGTGCGGTCGTCGCGCCGAAGCGATCAGCCGTTCGGCTCCCCCGGCAGAGGCTGTTCCGCTACCTGGGGCCGGACGTACCGGCTCACGGTCACGGACGATGCGTCGGCCGACGGGCGGGTACGGCTGATCGCCGGGCGGCTGGTGCTGGGGGCGGCGGCTGCCGAGGATCCCGGGCAGGGCCGCGCGGCTCTTGTCGATTGGTACAGCCGGACGGGACGGTCCTGGGCAGCGGGGAGGCTCCAGCCGTGGGCACGGATAGGGGTGTCCGAACCGTCTCGTCCAGCAACCGGGCCCCGCGCAGCTCCGCGAACTCCCACGGTCTGCTTGTGTCGCGACCGTCGCCGGTCGGCCCGGCGGCTCGCGCCTTCGCGAACCTGGCCAGCGCGGCCTCGTCCGTGAAGCCGAAGATCCACCGGATCCCGCCCGACTCGCCCGTCCACAGCCCGCCACCGTCGAGCGGCACCAACACCAGCGCCCGCCGCAACTCACCCACCAGCGACCGGGGATCCCCCGACCCTGCCCGCCGCTCGGCTATCCGCTCGGCGAGTGCCGTTCCGTCACGCATCGAGTCGTCCGGCATGAAGTCCCCCCGTCGCTGAACAACGAGGCATCAGGCTACTGGTGGGGCCCGGGTGCGGGAGGAGGGGCTGTGGCAGCGTCGCTCACACCGGCCGTCACACCCAACCGTCACAACTGGCGCAGCGCGAACCACAGCTCCATCCGCACGTCCGCGTCGTCCAGGTCCGCGTCCAGCAGGGTGGCGCAGCGGGCGATGCGTTGGCGGACCGTGTTGCGGTGGACGGACAGGGCGTGGGCCGTACGGTCCCAGCCGCCGTGCAGGGAGAGCCACGTCCGCAGGGTCTCGACCAGCGCGGGGGAGCCGCCGGGGCCGGTGAGGGGGGCGAGGTGTGCGCGGGCGTGCGCGGCGGCCTCGGCGGGCGCGAACAGGCCGGCGAAGCCCGCCTCGTGGTGGCGTACCAGCGGCGTACGGGTCGCTTCGGCGCGGCCCAGCGCGCGCCGCGCGCGGGTGTCGGCGGTGGCGAGGTCCACCGGGTCGGCCGGATCGCTGACGCCCAGGGTCCAGCCGGTCCTGGCGGTGACCTCGCGGTCGGTGAGGACACGGACCGTATCGCCGTCCGTTTCGACCAGCGCGCTCCCCAGTGAGGCCGCGAGCGCGCCCGCAGCGAAGGGCGTGTCGCCGCCGCGCGCGTGGACGACGGTCCAGGGGCCGGGGCCGAGCAGCGGCGCGGCCTCCTCAGGAGGCGCGCCCAGCAGCAGCCGTACGAGCGCCGCCGAGCGGCCGGCCTCCGCCGCGCTCTGGTGGGGCGCGGTGAGCAGGGACAGCAGGACGACGGCGACACCGGTGATGGTGTGGTCCCCCGCCTCCCGGGTCTCGGCCGCCACCCCGAGGACCAGCCCCTGGCCGCCGCCGAGCGCGTAGGCGGCGAGGTGCGCGCGGTCGGCGGCATCGGTCGCCGAGGTGGGGCCGCTGCGAGGAGCGGGGCTCGCGCGCACCACCCGGGCCAGCCGGGCGAGCGCCGTGCGCGCGCCGGGCGACGGGGTGCGGCCCGTCGTGTACAGCTCCGCGCCGTCGGGCGCGAACAGCACCGCCCGGCCGTTCAGCCGTACCGCCAGCTGCCGCAGGACGGCCGGCACCGGGTCGGGGCGGGCGGCGGCGGCCGCCAGGCCCTGCTGCGCACCGGTCACCCGGCTCAGCTCGCGGTGGCGCGCCTCCGCCATCAGCCGCCACACCGCGCGCGCGACCGCCGTGAACCGGGTGCGCGGCGGGACCTCCAGCAGCGGCAGACCGTGCCGGTCGCACGCCTCGATCAGCGCGGCCGGCACCGTGTCGTACACCGGCGTCACCCCGAAACCCAGCGCGGCGGCGCCCGCCTCGACCACCCGCGCCGCGTACTCGTCCGCGTACGCGTCGGTGAGCTGCACGCCGGCGGTCAGCAGCAGCTCGCCGCCGAGCAGATACGGGTACGGGTCGGCCATCTCCGAGGTGTGCACCCAGTGCACGGACCGCGATCCGGCGTCGTCGGGACCGGCGATCGGGCGCAGCCCCAGCCCCTGGTCCGCGAGGAGGGCGGCCAGCGGGACGGGCGGGGTGGGCGGGGGCGTGACGGGATCCGGCATGGATATTCCATCCATCATCGGCGAGAAGATTGGATGAAACGTACACTTCAGCACCGCTTTCCGGCCACCTACCGTCATGACCCACACATCGGTGCGGGGCGACCCGCACGTCGGTTCGGGCCGAGACGAGACGGAGGAAGCCCATGGCTGTCGATTACGCGGTGATCGTCGTCTATCTGGCGGGCATGCTGGCCATGGGCTGGTGGGGCATGCGCCGTGCCAAGTCCAAGAGCGATTTCCTGGTCGCGGGCCGCCGTCTCGGGCCCTGGATGTACTCCGGCACGATGGCGGCGATCGTCCTGGGCGGCGCCTCCACCATCGGCGGGGTCGGCCTCGGCTACAAGTACGGCCTCTCCGGCGCCTGGATGGTCTTCACCATCGGCCTCGGACTGCTCGCCCTCTCGGTGTTCTTCTCCGCGCGGATCGCCCGGCTGAAGGTCTACACCGTCTCCGAGATGCTCGATCTGCGCTACGGCGGCCGGGCGGGCGTCATATCGGGCGTGGTCATGTGGGCGTACACACTGATGCTCGCGGTCACCTCGACCATCGCGTACGCCACGATCTTCGACGTGCTGTTCGACCTGAACCGGACCGTCGCGATCGTCCTGGGCGGGGCGATCGTCGTGGCGTACTCGACGCTCGGCGGCATGTGGTCGATCACGCTCACGGACATGGTGCAGTTCGTCGTCAAGACCATCGGCGTACTGCTGCTCCTGCTGCCCATCGCGGTGGTCAAGGCGGGCGGCTTCGGCGAGATGAAGGCGAAGCTGCCGACCGAGTACTTCTCCCCGTTCGGCATCGGCGGCGAGACCATCTTTACCTATGTGCTCATCTACACCTTCGGGATGCTGATCGGACAGGACATCTGGCAGCGCGTGTTCACCGCGCGCGGGGACAAGGTCGCGCGCTGGGGCGGCACCGTCGCCGGTACCTACTGTCTGGTGTACGCGCTGGCCGGAGCGGTGATCGGGACGGCCGCGAAGGTGCTCTACCCGAACCTGGCCAGCCAGGACGACGCGTTCGCCACCATCGTCAAGGACGAACTGCCCATGGGCGTACGGGGGCTGGTGCTCGCCGCCGCCCTCGCGGCCGTGATGTCGACCTCGTCCGGCGCGCTGATCGCCTGCGCGACCGTCGCGAACAACGACATCTGGTCGCGGCTGCGGGGCGCCGGGCGGAAGGGGAAGGGACAGGGGGAGGGCGAGACGGGAGAGAGCGATGCCCATGACGAAGTCAGGGGCAACCGTCTCTTCATCCTCATCATGGGCATCGGGGTCGTGGTCATCGCCATCGCGCTGAACAACGTCGTCGAGGCGCTGACCGTCGCGTACAACCTCCTCGTCGGCGGGCTGCTCGTACCGATCCTCGGCGGGCTGCTCTGGAAGCGCGGCACGGTGTACGGCGCGCTCTGCGCGGTGGTCGTCGGCGGGGTGACGGTCGTCGCGCTGATGGCCGGCTACGGGATTCTCGCCAACCAGCCCATCTACTACGGGCTGCTGTCCTCGCTGGCCGCTTATCTGATCGTGAGCCTGGCGACGAAGCCCACGGACGAGGCCGTGCTCGCCGAGTGGCGCCGCCGGCTGGCCGGGGAGGGCGACGAGGAGGAGAGCGATCCGCCCGTTGTCAGTGGGCTGGTCCATTCTTGACAGAGCGACCCGAACGATGCGAAGCGACGCGGAACGGCGCGGAACGGCGCGGAACGGCGCGTAGGCCGTAAAGCAGTGCAGAAGAATCAGCGCAGAACCATGAATCAGTGCAGAACCACAGCGCAGTGCAGAACCACAGCGCAGTGCAGAACCACAGCGCAGTGCGGAGCCGCACGAGCGATACCCGGAGAGGCCCGACGATGAGCAGCAACGGACACGCCACCAACGAGAGCCGCGCGCGCGGTCCCGTCGATTCGTCCCGTGTCCCCAGATACGCGGGACCGGCCACGTTCGCCAGGCTGCCCCGGCTCGACGAGGTGGGCCGCGCCGATGTCGCCGTCGTCGGCGTCCCCTTCGACTCCGGCGTCTCCTACCGGCCCGGTGCCCGGTTCGGCGGGAACGCGATCCGGGAGGCGTCGCGGCTGCTGCGCCCGTACAACCCGGCGCAGGACGCCTCGCCGTTCGCGCTCGCGCAGGTCGCGGACGCGGGGGACGTCGCGGTGAACCCGTTCCACATAGGGGAGGCCGTCGACACCATCGAGGGGGCGGCCGACGAGCTGCTCGGGACCGGCGCCCGGCTGATGACCCTCGGCGGCGATCACACGATCGCCCTTCCGCTGCTGCGTTCGGTCGCGAAGCGGCACGGACCGGTCGCGCTGCTCCACTTCGACGCCCATCTGGACACCTGGGACACCTACTTCGGCGCCGAGTACACCCACGGCACCCCCTTCCGCCGGGCCGTCGAGGAGGGCGTTCTCGACACGGAGGCCCTGTCCCACGTGGGTACGCGCGGTCCGCTGTACGGGAAGCAGGACCTGGACGACGACGCGAAGATGGGGTTCGGGATCGTCACCTCGGCGGACGTCATGCGCCGGGGCGTGGACGAGGTGACCGACCAACTGCGGCAGCGCATCGGGGACCGCCCGCTGTACATCTCCATCGACATCGACGTGCTGGACCCGGCGCACGCGCCCGGCACCGGCACCCCCGAGGCCGGTGGCCTGACCTCGCGCGAGCTGTTGGAGATCCTGCGGGGGCTGGCCTCCTGCCACCTCGTCTCGGCGGACGTCGTGGAGGTCGCGCCCGCGTACGATCACGCGGAGATCACCTCGGTGGCCGCCTCCCACACGGCGTACGAGCTGACGACGATCATGTCCCGCCAGATCGCGGCCGGCCGCGAAAGCGCCGACGGCCGCGAGAGCGCCGACGGAAGGACAGCGGCGTAAATGCACGACCACGACCACGACATCCCGCCCCTCACCCCCGAGCAGACCGCCGCCGCGCTCAATCCGCCCCCCGGGCGCAACGGGGGCGATCTCGTCGTCGAGACGCTCTACGGCCTCGGCGCCACCACCGTCTTCGGGCTGCCGGGACAGCACGCGCTCGGCATGTTCGACGCGCTGCGCCGCTCCTCCCTCGACTACGTCGGCCTGCGCGTCGAGAACAACGCGGGGTTCGCCGCCGACGCGTACGGCCGGATCACCGGCGAGGTCGCGCCGCTGCTGCTCTCCACCGGTCCCGGCGCGCTCACCGCCCTCGCCGCGCTCCAGGAGTCGGCGGCGGCCTCGGCCCCCGTCCTCGCCATCGCGAGCCAGGTCCCGGTGGCCGGACTCGGTGGCGGACGCCACGGCTACCTGCATGAACTCCGCGACCAGCAGGCGTCCTTCCGGGACATCGTCAAATCCGTCCACCCGGTCCGTACCGCCTCGCAGATCCCGTCCGCGATCGCCGCCGCCTGGGAGTCCGCGCTCACCGCCCCGCACGGGCCGGTCTGGGTGGAGATCCCGCAGGACGTGCTGCTCGCCGGGACCTCCCTGCCGCCCGTCACCGCGATGGACGCCACCCCGCGCGAGCTGCTGCCCCGCCCCGAACTGACCGCCGTCGCTGCGCACGCGCTGTCGCACGCCGCGCGTCCGGTGATCGTCGCGGGCGGCGGGGTCGTACGGTCCGACGCGTCCGGCAAGCTCCGCGCGCTCGCCGAGAAGCTGGACGCGCCGGTCGTCACCACCTTCGGCGGCAAGGGCGCCTTCCCCTGGGAACACCCGCTGTCGCTCCGGTCCTGGCTGGAGGACCGGCACACCACCGACTTCCTGGAGGACGCCGACGTCCTGCTGGTGGTCGGCTCCGGCCTCGGCGAACTCTCCTCGAACTACCACACCTTCCGCCCGCGCGGCCGGGTGATCCAGATCGAGGCGGACCTCGGCAAGCTGGAGTCCAACCACCCCGCCCTCGGCATCCACGCCGACGCGCGGAACGCGCTCTCCGCGCTGCTGGAGTCGGTCGAGGAGCGGCACGACCCGGCCGCCGCCGCGTCCGTCCGTACGGTACTGGCGAAGGTACGGGAGCGGATCGAGGCCCAGGACCTCGCGCTGGAGCAGCGGGTGCTCGCCTCGGTCCGCGAGGCGCTGCCCGCCGCGTCCCCCAGCTTCTGGGACATGACGATCCTCGCCTACTGGGCCTGGTCGGCCTGGCCGGGGCCGATGCACTCGGGCCAGGGCGCCGGCGGCCTCGGCTACGGCTTCCCGGCCGCGCTCGGCGCCGCCGCGGCCGACCGTACGAAGCCGGTCCTCGCCGTCTCGGGCGACGGCGGCGCGATGTACTCGATCGCGGAGCTGGCCACCGCCCGCCAGTACGACCTGCCGGTCACCTGGCTGATCGTGGACGACGGCGGCTACGGCATCCTGCGCGAGTACATGACCGACGCCTTCGGCGAGTCCTCCGCAGCCGGGACCACCGAGCTGTCGCGGCCGGACTTCGTGGCGCTCGCCGAGTCCTTCGGCGTCCCGGCCGCCCGTACGACTCCGGAGGGCCTGCGCGACGATCTCGCCAAGGCGCTGGCGGCGCCCGGACCCTCGGTCGTGGTGCTTCCCGCCCTGCTCAAGATGTTCGCTCCGACACATCTGGACGGTGGCTCCGACACATCCGACCGGCGAGTGATCCCCGGCTGACGCCTGGCCGACCCTCTGCTGTCCCCGGCTGACGCCTGGCCGACTCTCTGCTGTCCCGGCTGACCGGTGTCCGGGGCTGCCGCGCTCTACCTGTCACCGGGCAGGTCCAGCGGCAGGTTCCGTGACATATCCGGCATTGTGTTCGGCGCCATACAACCTTTTACCCCTCCCCATGCATCATGTCTGCGAGTGCGCCGCCGGAGCGCACAAGCCGTGCCCGTAGCGGCAGGCGTACTCGTGCGGCAGACGTAGCAGGGGCGGGATTCCTTCATGACTCACCAGCGAATACCCCGGCGTGCCCGGGGCGTGCTCTCGGCTGCCCTCGCCGGTGCCGTGCTCGTACCGCTGTTCGCGGCAGCGGCACCGGCCGCCGCCGCGGCTCCGGCCGTTGTCTGCACCTCGGACAGGGCGGGACTCGGCGCCAAGCTGACCAAGGACATCACCGCCGCGCTCAAGGGCCGGAAGGCCACCACCGCGCTCTCCCTGCACGACCGCACGACCAATACGCGCTGCACGCTGCGCGCCACGCAGCAGTTCGACTCGGCGAGTGTGGTCAAGGTCACCGTCCTCGCGACGCTGCTCTGGGACGCGCAGAAGACGAAGCGGGCCCTCACGACGCGTGAGAAGAGCCTCGTCACGGCGATGATCACGAAGTCGGACAACACGTCGACCAGCACGCTCTGGAAGCAGTTGGGCCTCACCAAGGTCAAGGGCTTCCTCAAGGCCGCGAAGATGACCCGCACCGTCCCCGGGACCGGCGGCTACTGGGGGCTGACCCAGATCACCGCCGACGACGAGAAGCAGCTGCTCGGCCTGGTGACCGCCAAGAACACCGTCCTGACCGACGCGTCGCGCGCCTACATGCTGGACCGGATGAACAAGGTCGTCTCCTCCCAGCGCTGGGGCGTCCCGGCCGGCGCCCCCACCAGCGCCAAGGTCCACCTCAAGAACGGCTGGCTCCAGCGCTCCACCCACGGCTGGCGCGTGCACAGCATCGGCGCGTTCACCGGCAAGGGCCACGACTACACGCTCTCCGTGCTCACCCACGACAACAAGACGATGAACGACGGCGTCAACACCATCCAGGCCGTCGCCAAGGCGGTCCACAAGGGCCTCGACCCGACCGCCGCCAAGACCGCCACCACGGTCCAGGTCACGCCGTCGGCCACGTACGAGTCCATGCCGGCCACCCCGGAGCGGCCCGCCGCGTAAGCCTCCTCGCGTCCGGGCCGCAGGGCCCGTGGTCCTAGGACCGGAGGACGGCATTTGTTGCGGAGGGATGAAATCCGCAGCTCCCCGCGTTGGTGCCTTCCGGCAGATCAGGGCGATCGGTCCGGACGATCAGGAGGCATCAGTGGCGGCGGGCGAAGAGGGCTGGGCACGACGGCTGACCGGATACGCGTGGCGATACCGGCGCAATGTGATGCTCGCCCTCGGCTCCTCGCTCGCCGGTATGGCGGTGATGGCCCTCGTACCGCTGATCACCAAGGTCGTCATCGACGACGTGATCGGGGACGGCAGCCGCTCCCTCCTCGTCTGGACCGGCCTGCTGGTCGTCGCCGCCCTCGCCGTCTACGCGGCGGCCTACGTCCGCCGCTACTACGGCGGCCGGCTCGCCCTCGACGTACAGCACGACCTCCGTACGCAGATGTACGAGACGATCGGCCGCCTCGACGGCCGGCGCCAGGACACCCTGTCCACCGGGCAGGTCATCGGCCGCGCCACCAGCGACCTCCAGCTCATCCAGAGCCTGCTCTTCATGTTGCCGATGACCATCGGCAACGTCCTGCTGTTCGTGATCTCCCTGGGGATCATGGCGTGGCTCTCGCCGCCGCTGACCCTGGTCGCCCTGGCCGTCGCCCCCGCCGTCTGGTTCATCGCCCGCCGCAGCCGCGCCAAGCTGCACCCCGCCACCTGGTACGCGCAGGCGCAGGCCGCCGCCGTCGCCGGGGTCGTGGACGGCGCGGTCTCCGGAGTCCGGGTCGTCAAGGGCTTCGGGCAGGAGGAGCAGGAGACCGGCAAGCTCCGCACGGCCGGCCGGGAACTCTTCGCGGCCCGGCTGCGCACCATCAGGCTCAACTCCCGCTACACCCCGGCACTCCAGGCCGTACCCGCGCTCGGCCAGGTCGCGATGCTGGCGCTCGGCGGCTGGCTGGCGACCCGGGGACAGATCACGCTCGGCACCTTCGTCGCCTTCTCCACCTATCTGGCCCAGCTCGTCGGCCCGGTCCGGATGCTCGCCATGGTCCTGACCGTCGGCCAGCAGGCGCGCGCCGGAGTGGAACGGGTGCTGGAGCTGATCGACACCGAGCCCACCCTCCAGGACGGTACGAAGGAGCTGCCGGCGGACGCCGAGGCGTCGGTCGAGTTCGACGACGTGTCGTTCGCGTACGAGGACGGCCGGCCCGTGCTCGACGGCTTCTCGCTGGAGATGAGCCCCGGCGAGACCGTCGCCGTCGTCGGTGCCTCCGGCAGCGGCAAGTCCACCGTCTCCCTCCTGCTGCCCCGCTTCTACGACGTCTCGCGCGGCGCCGTCCTCGTCGGCGGCCACGACGTGCGCGAGCTGACCCTCCACTCGCTGCGCGCCGCCATCGGACTCGTACCGGAGGACAGCTTCCTCTTCTCCGACACCGTTCGCGCCAACATCGCCTACGGAAAGCCGGACGCCACCGAGGAGGAGATCTTCCGCGCGACCCGCGCCGCACGCGCGCACGAGTTCATCACCGACCTGCCCGACGGGTACGACACCTCGGTCGGTGAGCACGGCCTCACACTCTCCGGCGGGCAGCGCCAGCGCATCGCCCTGGCGCGCGCGATCCTCACCGACCCCCGGCTCCTCGTGCTGGACGACGCGACCTCCGCCGTCGACTCCCGGGTGGAGCACGAGATCCACGACGCCCTGCGCGCGGTGATGGCCGGGCGTACGACCCTGCTCATCGCCCACCGCCGCTCCACGCTCGGCCTGGCCGACCGTATCGCCGTACTGGACGGCGGGCGGCTCGCCGACATCGGGACGCACGACGAACTCCAGGAGCGGTCCGCCCTCTACCGGCGGCTGCTGACCGAACCGGACGAGCTGGGCGGCGTCTCGCCGGGCCACACCCCGGTCCTGACCGCGCCGTCGGTCGGCGACGCGGCCGAGGAGTCGGCGGCGGAGGCCCGCGCGCTCCAGCAGGAGATAGACGCGGAGTTCGACGCCGAACGCGGGGTGACCCCGGCGCTGTGGGTACGCGACGAGCGATGTCGCGGCGAGCGACGCACCGACGACTCCGCCGCACCCGGCGCCACTTCTGGATCCGCCGCCTCCGGGTCCGCCGCCTCCGGGTCCGCCACTTCCGGAGCCACCCCCGAAATGCTCGCTCTGGTCGAGGCGCTGCCACCGGCCACCGACACCCCCGGCGTCGACGAGCAACGCGCGGTCGCCGCCGAGGAGTCGTACGGGCTGCGCAGGCTGCTGCGCGGTTTCGGGCTGCCGCTGCTGGTCAGCCTGGCGCTCGTCGCCGTCGACGCGGGCATGGGCCTGCTGCTGCCGGTCCTCATCCGGCACGGCATCGACGAGGGCGTGGAGCGCCTCGCGCTCGGCGCGGTGTGGGCGGCTTCCGCCCTGGGACTGCTCGTCGTGCTCGTCCAGTGGGCCGCGCAGATCGGCGAGACGCGCAAGACCGGCCGGACCGGTGAGCGCGTCCTCTACTCGCTGCGGCTCAAGATCTTCGCGCAGCTCCAGCGGCTCGGACTCGACTACTACGAGCGCGAGCTGACCGGCCGCATCATGACGCGGATGACGACCGACATCGACGCGCTGTCGACGTTCCTCCAGACCGGTCTCGTCACCGCGTTCGTCTCCGTCGTGACCTTCGCCGGCATCCTGGTGGTGCTGGTGGTCATCGACGTACAACTGGCCCTGGTCGTCTTCGCGACACTGCCCGTGCTGATCATCGGTACGGTCTTCTTCCGCCGCAAGAGCGTCCAGGCGTACGAGCTGGCCCGCGAGCGCGTCGGCGCGGTCAACGCCGATCTCCAGGAGTCCGTCTCCGGGCTGCGGATCGTCCAGGCGTTCCGGCGCGAGAAGGACGGCGCCGCGCGCTTCGCCGCGCGCAGCGACCACTACCGCACGGCGCGGGTGCGCGGCCAGTGGCTGATCTCGGTCTACTTCCCCTTCGTCCAGCTGCTGTCCTCGGTGGCCGCCGCCGCCGTGCTGATCGTCGGCGCGGGACGGGTGGAGGCGGGCACGCTGACGACCGGCGCGCTGGTGGCTTACCTCCTCTACATCGACCTGTTCTTCGCGCCCGTGCAGCAGCTCTCCCAGGTCTTCGACGGCTACCAGCAGGCGACCGTCTCGCTCGGCCGCGTCCAGGAACTGCTGCGCGAGCCGACATCGACCGGTGCGGCGAAGAAGCCGCTGGACGTGCGCTCGCTGCGCGGCGAGATCGTCTTCGAGGACGTGCACTTCGCGTACGGAAGTGACGCGGGCGAAGCGGGCGAAGCGGGCGCGGGCGCCGGGCAGCCGGAACAGCTGGCACCGGCAGGGCGGACAGAGCGGGCAGGGCAGACTGCGCAGCCGGAACAGGCGGCGCTCACCGGGATCGACCTGCGGATCGAGGCCGGCCAGACCGTCGCCTTCGTCGGCGAGACCGGCGCGGGCAAGTCCACCCTCGTCAAACTGGTCGCGCGGTACTACGACCCGACCGGCGGCCGGGTGCGGGCGGACGGTACGGACCTGCGCGAGCTGGACCTCGCGGCGTACCGCCACCGGCTCGGCGTCGTACCGCAGGAGCCGTACCTCTTCGCCGGCACGGTCCGGGACGCCATCGCGTACGGGCGTCCCGAGGCGAGCGACGCGCGGGTGGAGGCGGCGGCGCGGACGGTCGGCGCGCACGAGATGATCGCCACGCTCGACGGCGGCTATCTGCACGAGGTCGCCGAGCGCGGCCGTAACCTCTCGGCGGGACAGCGCCAGTTGATCGCCCTGGCCCGAGCCGAGCTGGTCGATCCGGACGTACTGCTGCTCGACGAGGCGACGGCGGCGCTGGACCTGGCGACCGAGGCGCTGGTCAACCAGGCCACCGACCGGCTGGCCGGCCGCCGTACCACCTTGGTCGTCGCGCACCGGCTGACGACCGCGGCGCGCGCGGACCGAGTGGTCGTGATGGACCACGGGCGGGTCGTCGAGGACGGTACGCACGAGGAACTGCTCGCGCTGGACGGCAGATACGCCACGCTGTGGCGCAGCTTCATCGGCGAGGGCGAGGGCGAGGGCGAGGAAGAAGCGGCGGCTGTGGTGCTGTGAGACGGCGGGCGTGTGGGCGCCGGATGCCGTAGCGCGCGGGGGAGTACCGCAACCATCCCCGGACCACAGGCGTCGTACGCATGTACGCAAAGATCGCCAAAGGGGGAACCTTGTTCGGTTGGGCTGGGGTGGTGGCCGGGGCGGGGTCCGTGGGCAAGAGGGCGCTGGCGTACGCTCTCGCGATCCTGACCGCCATGGGCGCCCTGGTGATCGACCCCGGTGCTCCGGCCGCCCGCGCGGCCTCCGTCTGTTCGGGACGGCCGCTGCGGACCGTACCGTTCGCCACCGGCGAAGTGCGGATCTACAAGGGCCGTGACTACGCCTGCGCGATCACCGTCGCCACGAAACCGGGCAAGAAGCGCTCCATGTCGATCAGCCTCCAACCGCGAGGCGGCAACCCGGTGGTGGACAGCGGCAAGTACACGCGGCAGTCGGGTCCGGTCACGGTGCATGCCCTGAACCGGTGTGTGCGGGCGACCGGTTCGGTGTCGGGGAAGTCCGCCTCGACCGGCTGGATACTCTGCTGAGACCTGCGCGGATACCTGTGCGGAGACCTCCGCCGGGACCTCTGGCGGGACCTGTCGAGAAATGCGCTCCAACGGCCCTGGGGGCTGGCGGTCCCCCTGGTCGCCCGGTTAGGTTCACGGCGTCTGTCATGAACACAGGGAGCGTGAATGCGCAAGGCGCTGAGATGGGTGCTGTCGCTCGTGCTGATCATAGGCACGGTGGCCACCGCCGGTGCGGCCACCGCCGCCGATCGGAGTGCGGACCAGCAGGCCGCCACCGACACCACCGATATCAAGGACCGGATCCTCGCTGTCCCGGGGATGAGTCTGATTCAGGAGAAGCCGTACGACGGCTACCGCTACTTCGTTCTCAACTACACGCAGCCGGTCGACCACCGGCGCCCCTCCAAGGGCACCTTCCAGCAGCGCATCACGCTGCTCCACAAGGACACCAGCCGCCCCACGGTCTTCTTCACCAGCGGCTACAACGTCTCCACCAACCCCAGCCGCAGTGAGCCGACCCGGATCGTCGACGGCAACCAGGTGTCGCTGGAGTACCGCTTCTTCACCCCGTCCCGTCCGCAGCCGGCCGACTGGTCGAAGCTGGACATCTGGCAGGCGGCCAGCGACCAGCACCGCGTCTTCACCGCGCTGAAGAAGATCTACACCAAGAACTGGCTCGCCACCGGCGGCTCCAAGGGCGGCATGACCGCCACCTACTACGAGCGCTTCTACCCGCGCGACATGGACGGCGTGGTGGCGTACGTCGCGCCCAACGACGTGGTGAACGACGAGGACTCGGCGTACGACCGGTTCTTCGAGCGGGTCGGCACCAAGGAGTGCCGCGACAGGCTCAACGCCGTGCAGCGCGAGGCGCTGGTACGCCGCGAGCCGCTGGAGAAGAAGTACGAGGAGTGGGCGGCGGCCGAGGGCGCCACCTTCAACACCATCGGCACGCTCGACAAGGCCTACGAGGCCGTGGTGCTGGACTTCGTCTGGGCGTTCTGGCAGTACGGCCTGGCCTCCGACTGCGACAGCATCCCGACGGCCGGTACCGCCTCCGACCAGGAGATCTACGACATCGTCGACGCGGTCTCCGGCTTCTCCGCGCCGACGGACCAGAGCCTGGCCACGTACACCCCGTACTACTACCAGGCCGGTACGCAGCTCGGCTCTCCCACCATCAAGCTGCCGCACCTGGGCAAGCTGAGCCGGTACGGCTACCTGTCGCCGCGCAACTTCGTGCCGCGCGAGATCCCGATGAAGTTCGACCCGTGGGCGATGCGGGACATCGACAACTGGGTACGCCACCAGGCGAACCAGATGCTGTTCGTGTACGGCCAGAACGACCCGTGGGGTGCCGAGCCCTTCCGGCTGGGCCGCGGCGCGCGCGACAGCTATGTGTATGTCGCGCCGGGCGCCAACCACGGGGCCAATGTCGCGGGTCTGGTCCCCGAGCAGCAGGCGAAGGCGACGGCCCGGATCCTGGAGTGGGCGGGTGTCGCTCCCGCCGCCGTGCGGAAGGACGAGGCGAAGGCGAAGCCACTGGCGAAGTTCGACGCCGAGCTGGACAAGCAGAAGCTGGACCGGCGGCACACGCTGCGGCCGTGACCGGTGCGTGAGGGTGCCCGCCGTCCGCCGTCCGCCGCTCGTCATGAGCGGGCGGACGGCGGGCACCGTCATCTGTTCTGACGGTTCTGACGGTTCTGACGGTTCTGCCGGCTGTTCGGCCGGCCGTTCTGCCGGAGCGTCTCGGCCTCAGTAGGTCAGCCCGTGTCCGATCGGGTACAGCACCCGTGCCGGATCGTCCGCGTGCTGTACCGGAACCGGCAGCCGGCCCCGAGGCCGGGCCCGGCCCGCGATGACCCGGGCCGCCGCCCGTACCTCCACGTCCGTCCAGGAGTACGCGGCGAGGGACGCCGTGACCCCGGACAACTGGGCGATGTCATAGGGGTTGCGGACGGCCAGCGTCACGACCGGCACACCGGTCGCGGCCAGCGCGCTCACCAGCGTCCGCTGCGAACCGGTCGCCGAGACGTTGTACGTGGCCACGATCACCGCGTCCTTGCCGCGCGCCCCCGCCACCGCCGCGTCGATCCGCGCCGAGTCGGGCGCCGTACCGGTGGCCAGCGCGGTGACGGTGAAGCCCAACTCGGTCAGGGCGGTGGCCAGTACGGTGACCGGCGGCCCGGTGGAGCCCGAGGGGGAGGCCGCGTCGGCGCCGACGACCAGCAGATTCCGCTCCCGGCTCCGGCTCAGGGGCAGCAGTCCGCGCTCGTTGACCAGCAGGGTGGTGGTCGCCTCCGCGATCCGGTCGGCGGCGGCCAGATGCGCCGGGACGCCGACCGTACGGTCCACGCTCCCGCGCGGGACGTACGGATCGCGGAACAGCCCCAGCCGGTCCTTGAGCGCGAGGATCCGCAGCACGGACTCCTCGATCCGCCGCTCGCTCAGCTCGCCGCTCCTGACGGCGGCCAGCACGGCGTCCCGGGCGAGCCGGAGGTCCGGCGGGTTGAGCAGTTGATCGACGCCCGCCTTGAGCGCGAGGACGGGCACCCGGGCGTCACCGTACTTCTGCCGGACGCCCTTCATGTCGAGCGCGTCGGTGATCACCACGCCGTCGTAGCCGAGCTGTTCACGCAGGACGCCGGTGACGATGGGGTGCGAGAGCGTCGCCGGGTCCTCGCTCGGGTCGAGCGCGGGGACGACGATGTGCGCCGTCATGATCGAGCTGACTCCGGCGGCGATCGCGGCCCGGAACGGCGGGGCGTCCAGCGCGGTCCACTGCTCGCGGGTGTGGTGGATGGTCGGCAGCGCGTAATGGCTGTCGTCGGTCGTGTCGCCGTGGCCCGGGAAGTGCTTGGCCGCGGTGGCGATTCCCGCGCCCTGGTAGCCCTTGATCTGCGCGGTGACCAGACCGGCCACGGCCCCCGGATCGGCCCCGAAGGACCGTACGCCGATGACGGGGTTGGCCGGGTTGACGTTGACGTCCGCGTCGGGCGCGTAGTTCTGGTTGACGCCCATGGCGGCCAGCTCCGCCCCGGCGATCCGCGCGGCCTCGCGCGCGTCGTCGGGCGAGCGCGACGCGCCGAGCGCCATCGCGCCCGGCAGCAGGGTGGCCGGCTTCCCGATCCGGGCGACGGCGCCGTGCTCCTGGTCGGTGGAGATCAGCAGGGGCACGGGGACGCGCTGGGCCATGGCCGCGCGCTGGATGCCCCGGGAGAGCGAGGCGATCTGGTGCGGGTCACGGGTGTTGTGCGCCCAGGCGAAGTAGATGATGCCGCCGACGTGGTACGTGGAGATCAGCTCGGCCGCTGTGCGGACCCCGGTCTCGGCGAGGTTGGTGTCGGCGTCGGCGCGGTCGGGGTCGGTGGCGGAGTGCCCGTACACCCGCGTCACGAAGAGCTGGCCCACCTTCTCCTCCAGGCTCATACGGGAGACGAGCCGCCGGAGCCGGTCTGGGTACCGGCCGGGGGGTTTGGGGCCGGGCCGGGCGTGTGCGGGCAGCGGCGTGGCGCAGACGGCGGCCGCCGCCACGGCGGTCGCGGTGAGGAGGGTGCGTCTGGAGATGGTCCGGTCGTGCACTGGTGCTCCTTCCGGCCATGTGGCGCGAGGGAAGTGAAGAAAACTTCCAGGATTTACGGATATCCGGAAAGTAATTACCAGTCAAGGGACGCGCCGCCGGAGTGCGGGGGAGTGCGGGCGAGGTGCGGGCGGGATGCGCGGTCGTCGGGACGTCGGCCCCGGGCGGTCTACGCCGACGTGACCGCGACCGCCGGCCAGTGCCGCCGCAGTGTTTCCACGGCCGCGGTGACGGCCGGGCGCCTGGCCGCGCCCGTGCGCCACAGGGCGTACAGCCGCCGCACCGGCACCGGATCGAGGGCGACGGCCCGCACCCCTTCGGGCAGCGGACCCCGGCCCAGGCGCGGCATCATGGCGATCCCGAGTCCCGCCGCGATCAGCGCCAGCTGGGTGTGGCACTCCTCGGCCTGGTGGGCGAGGTCCGGCTCCCAGCCGGCCGCGCGCAACGTACGGACCAGCCAGTCGTGGCAGACCGTCCCCGGCGGCTGGCAGATCCAGCGCTGTCCGCCCAGGTCCTGCCTGCTGATCGAGGACCGCGCCGCCAGCGGGTGTGCGGCCGGGACCAGTACGTCGCACAGATCGTCACCGATGAACGCCTGCTCCACCCCCTCGGGGGCGGGCAGCGGGGCGATGTCCCAGTCGTGCGCGACCGCCAGGTCGATCGCGCCGCGTGCCACCAGGTCGATCGAGAGGTGCGGATCGATCTCCCGCAACCGCACGTCGAGGGTGGGGTGCAGTGCGGCCAGCTCGGCCAGCACGCCCGGGAGCAGGCCACGGGCCGAGGAGGCGAAGGCTCCGACGGTGAGCTGCCCGGTCGGCTGCCCCCGGCGCTCCTCAAGGGTGGTCTCGGCGCGCTCCACGATGGCGAGCAACTCCTCGGCGGTGGCGGCGAGATGGCGCGCCTCCTCGGTGAGCGCCACGCCCCGGCCGCGCCGCTCCAGCAGGGTGGTGCGCGTCTCCCGTTCCAACTTGGTGATCTGCTGGGAGACGGCCGAGGGGGTGTAGCCGAGGAAGGCGGCGGCGGCCGCGACGGAACCGTGGACGGAGACCGCGTGCAGCGCGCGCAGCCGGGCCAGATCGAGCATGGGTTCCCCCTGGGTTCGTGATCGTGCGGGCGCGACAGCGCGGGGATCGAGGGGCGATCTCGCGCACTCGTAAGCGGTGCTGAATTCAACCATGAAGAGATTCGCGCTGGTGCTAAATGGTTCGGCTCGGTGAGGCTCTCCGTATGCGCACGACACATATCGCTCTCGCCGTTCTGGTCGCCGCCCTGTGGGGCGTGAACTTCGTTGTCATCGAGATCGGCCTCGGGCACTTTCCGCCGCTTCTCTTCTCCGCGCTGCGCTTCCTGGTGGCGGTGCTGCCCGCCGTCTTCTTCGTGGGGCGGCCGAAGGTCGCCTGGAAGTGGGTGGTGGGGGTCGGCCTCGCGCTCGGCGTCGCGAAGTTCGGGCTGCTCTTCGTCGGTATGGACCGGGGCATGCCGGCCGGTCTGTCGTCGCTCGTCCTCCAGATCCAGGCAGTCTTCACCGCGCTGTTCGCCACGCTCTTCCTCGGTGAGCGGCCGGGGCGGGTACGGCTGCTGGGCATGGGCGTCGCGCTCACCGGTATCGCCGTCGCTGCGGTGGACGAAGGCGCCTCAGGGCCGCTGCTCGCCTTCGCGCTGGTCGTCGCCGCCGCGGCGTGCTGGGGCGTCTCCAACGTGCTCACCCGCAAGGCGTCCCCGGCGGACTCCCTGAACTTCATGGTGTGGGTGTCGACCGTCCCCGTAGTGCCGCTGCTCGGCCTCTCGCTGCTCTTCGAGGGCCCGGCCGCCGATCTGGCCGCGCTACGCGCGCTGGACGCCACCGGTGCCGGTGTCATCGTGTACGTCGCCTGGGTCACGACCGTCTTCGGCTTCGGCGTCTGGGGCTTTCTGCTGCGCCGCTACCCGGCCTCGTCCGTGGCGCCCTTCTCGCTCCTCGTGCCGGTCTTCGGGATGTCCTCGGCGGCCCTGCTGCTGGGTGAGTCGATCAGCCCGGCGCGCTGGTGCGCGGCGGCGCTGCTGGTCGGGGGAGTGGCGCTCACCTCGCTCTCACGCGGCGGTCCGCGCGCCACCACCGGCGGCGGATCCGTCCCGGCACTCGATGTGTCACCTCCCGCGGCCCCCGCGCCGGTAGGCCCGCGCGGCGCCCGTCCCGCCGACCTGCTCCGGCGTCCCCTCCGAACCCGACGACCCGTCTGAAAGGCGCCGACAGACGCCGCCCAACCGGCGCTCTCCCAACCGGCGCCCTTCCCGGGCGGCGCTCTCTCAGCCGTGCCCGCCGGCCAGCCCCTCCAGATGGACCCGCCCCGCTGCCAGCAGCCCCGGCAGATCCTCCGCCTGCGGATACCAGCGCTTCTCGTACTCCCAGCAGACCC
Organism: Streptomyces sp. NBC_01429; assembly: GCF_036231945.1. Classification (NCBI taxonomy): domain Bacteria; kingdom Bacillati; phylum Actinomycetota; class Actinomycetes; order Kitasatosporales; family Streptomycetaceae; genus Streptomyces; species Streptomyces sp. NBC_01429. The sequence continues at coordinate 5,265,810 of NZ_CP109599.1, forward strand.
AGCTGTCGTCGTCGAGCAGCGCGAGGCACTTGCCCAGCGGCAGCACCCCGGCACCCAGGGCGAGCGGCGTGGTGTCCTGCGCCGAGGCGATGTCCTTCACCTGGACATAGCCCAGGTGCGGGGCGAGCACGGAGTGCGTGGTGACCGGGTCCTCGCCGCCCAGCCAGGTGTGCATCACATCCCAGAGCGCCCCCACCCACTGGTGCCCGACCAACCCCACCACGCGGGCCGCGTCCCTGCCCGTGCGGTGCGAGTCGTGCGTCTCCAGCAGAATCCGTACACCGGAGTCCGCCGCCGTCTCCGCCGCCGCTGCCAGCCGCCGCGCGGCCGTCGCGTCGGCCTCCGCCGCCGGCTGGTCACCGCCGCCCGGGAAGACCCGGAGGTAGGGCGCGCCCAGATCCCGCGCCAACGACAGCAAGTCGTCCAGCTCCTGGCGCAGCTGCTCCTCGTCCACCTCCGCGCTCGCCACCCGCGGGTACCCGGCTATCCCCAGGATCTCGACATCGGCGCGCCTGAACTCGTCGACCACGGCCGCCCGGTCACGCCTTCCCAGGCCCCGGTGCACGGGCTCCTCCGGATGGGCCCGCAGCTCCACCCCCTGGAAACCGTTCGCGGCGGCGAGCGCGACCACCTCGGGTATGGGCAGACCCGGTACTCCGAGAGTGGAGAAGGCGAACTTCATGGTGCTGTTCCTTCCTGGGGTACGGCCGGCTCCTGAAGAGGGAGCCGCCAGTCCTGGCCTATCAGTTCGGCGCCGTAGGAGTGATGAGGATGCTCGGAGACGAGGGTGAATCCGGCGCGCTCGTAGAGGGCACGGGCTGTGGTCAGGACGTCATTGGTCCACAACGTCACCTCCCGGTACCCCGCTTGCCGGGCGAAATCCACCACCGTCCCGATCAGCCGCTCCCCGAGACCATGCCCCCTGGCCTCGGGCTCGACCAGCAGCAGCCGCAGCCGCGCGGTGCCGGGCGTCTTCCCCCGTATCTCCGAAGCACCCGTCTCCGCCTCCGAACCGGTGGCGCCGCCCGCTCCGGTGTCCGCGCGCCTGTCCGGGGCCGTGTCCGCGCCCGTGGCGTCGTCCCGCACGCACATCACCGACCCCACCGGTCTGCCGTCCAGCTCGGCGATCCAGGCGCGCTCCAGCCGCGGGTCGTGGTGCTGTGCGAAGTCCGCGACGATCCGGGCGACAAGACCCTCGAACTCGGTGTTCCAGCCGTACTCCGCCGCGTACACCGTGCCGTGCCGCTGCACCATCCAGCCCAGCTCGCCCGGCACCGGCTCCCGCAGCACCGGCCCGCCGCGCCGGGACATCGGGGCCTGGTCGCCTTCGAGGAGGTCGCGCACGGTCCGCATCGCGTCCGTGAGCTGGGGCCGCCGGGCCGGCTCGACCCGGTCGAGCAGCGAGCCGACGGCGTCCCGCGACCGCTCGTCGAGCAGCGCCGCGGCCTCGCGGCCCTGTGGCGTCAGCGTGATCCGCTGACGCCGTGCGTCCTGCTCGGACGGCGCGCGTCCGACCAGGCCGTCCCGCTCGAACTTGGTCAGCAGCCGGCTCAGATATCCGGCGTCGAGCGACAGCTCGGCGCGCAGGTCCGCGGCGTCCGTGCGCGCGGCGTGCGCCAGCTCGTACAGCACCCGCGACTCGGTGAGCGTGTACGGCGTGTAGAGGTGCTTGCTGTAGTCGAGCGCCCCGATGAGATTCGTGTAGAAGCGGTTGAACGCGCGGACTTCCTGAACGGCCATGATCTCCCCCGGCCTCTTCCTGGATTTTCCTTTGACTGAGTCAACGCTACGGCGCCCCGCCGACACCCGACAAGGGCAAATCGGTCCCTTGGCGTCAACTCGCCAAATCCCCGGCCCCGGAACCGAGCCCGGCCGGGCTCAGCCGGTCCTCGGCGGCGCCGTGGACGCCCGCGCCATCAGCTCCGCCGCGATCGTCGCGATCCCGCCCGGCGGCGGGGTCTCCGTGCCCATCGCCAGCCGGCCGGCCCGCGCCCCCGCCTCGTGCAGGGGCAGTCGTACGGTCGTCAGGGCCGGGGTCGCGTCCACCGAGAACGGCAGATCGTCGAAGCCCGCCACCGAGATGTCCTCCGGGATGCGCAGCCCCTTGTCACGCACCGCCGCGCACGCCCCCAGCGCCACCGTGTCGTTGGCGGCGACCACGGCCGTCAGGTCCGGCGCCCGCCGCAGCAGCTCCAGCGTCGCCTCGTACCCGGAACGGCGGCTGTACGGACCATGCACCGTGAGCGACTCCCGCCCGTCCGTGCCCGTCCCGCCGTCGTCCAGTCCCGCCGCCCGCAGCGCCGCTCGGTGTCCCTCCAGCCGGTGCCGGGTCGTCGTCCGCTCCACCGGGCCCGCCACGTAGCCGATCGTCCGGTGCCCCAGCGCGAGCAGATGCTCCGTCAGCCGCTGCCCGCCACCCCGGTTGTCGAAGGCCAGCGAGGCGACGATCGCCTCGCTCCCCGGCAGCGGCGGGCGCCCGCACAGCACCACCCGGGTCCCCGCGTCCGCGAGTTTCGCCAGCTTCGCCGTCATCGCGGCGATGTGCCGCGGGTCTTCGAGCGCCCCGCCGGTCAGGACGACGGCCGCCGCCCGCTGCCGCTGGAGCAGGGTCAGATACGTCAGTTCACGTTCGGGTGATCCGCCCGTGTTGCAGACGACGGCGAGCTTCTCGCCGCCCGCCCGCCCGGTCCCCTCCTGCCCGCCGATCTCGGTCTGCGCCGCCCCGGCCATGATCCCGAAGAACGGGTCGGCGATGTCGTTGACGAGGACGCCCACCAGGTCGGAGGTGGCGGCGGCGAGCGAGCTGGCGGGCCCGTTCAGCACGTAGTCCAGCTCGTCCACGGCCCGCAGGACGCGCTCGCGGGTGGTGGCGGCGACCGGATAGTTCCCGTTCAGCACGCGGGAGACGGTGGCCGGTGAGACCCGGGCGCGGGCCGCCACATCCGCCAGCGTGACTGTCATCGCTTTCCTCCGAGGTGGTTCCGAGGGGGTACGGGTGGGATCGAGAGGGAGATCGCGGCGCGGCACTTGTCCGGGCCGCTGTCGCAGGCTAGCTTCTTACCGAATAGAAAGCGCTTGCTACGGCTGTATGGAGGGATTTTCGTGACACGAAGGACAGTGCGGATCGCCATGAACGGCGTCACGGGACGGATGGGATACCGGCAGCATCTGCTCCGTTCCGTCCTCGCGATCCGCGAACAAGGCGGAGTGGATCTCGGCGGTGGCGAGGTGCTCTGGCCCGAGCCCGTCCTCATCGGCCGCCGCGACCACGCCCTCAAGGAGATCGCCGAGCGCCACGGTCTGACCGAATGGTCCACCGACCTGGACGCCGTCCTGGCGGACGACACGATCGACATCTACTTCGACGCGCAGGTCACCTCGGCCCGCGTCGAAGCCATCAAGAAGGCGATCGACGCCGGAAAGCACATCTACACCGAGAAGCCGACCGCGACCGACCTCGAAGGCGCCCTCCAGCTGGCCCGGTTGGCCCGCACCGCCGGGATCAAGCACGGCGTCGTACAGGACAAGATCTTCCTGCCGGGCCTGCTCAAGCTCAAGCGCCTCATCGACGGTGGCTTCTTCGGCGAGATCCTCTCCGTACGGGGAGAGTTCGGCTACTGGGTCTTCGAGGGCGACTGGCAGGACGCGCAGCGCCCCTCCTGGAACTACCGTTCGGAGGACGGCGGCGGCATCGTCGTCGACATGTTCCCGCACTGGGAGTACGTCCTGCACGAGCTGTTCGGGCGGGTCCTGAGCGTCCAGGCGCACGTCACCACGCACATTCCGCGGCGCTGGGACGAGCAGGGCAAGCCGTACGCCGCGACGGCGGACGACGCGGCGTACGGGATCTTCGAACTGGACGGCGGCGCCGTCGCCCAGATCAACTCCTCCTGGGCCGTCCGCGTCAACCGCGACGAGCTGGTCGAGTTCCAGGTCGACGGCACCCACGGATCCGCCGTCGCCGGGCTGCGCAACTGCCGCGTCCAGCACCGCAGCGCCACACCCAAGCCGGTCTGGAACCCCGATCTGCCCGTCACCGAGTCCTTCCGCGACCAGTGGCAGGAAGTGCCGGACAACACCGAGTTCGACAACGGCTTCAAGGCGCAGTGGGAGCTGTTCCTGCGCCATGTCGTGCTCGACGAGCCCTACCAGTGGGACCTTCTCGCGGGCGCGCGCGGCGTCCAGCTGGCCGAGCTGGGGCTGCGCTCCTCGGTGGAGGGCCGCCGCTTCGACGTGCCGGAGCTGACGCTGTGACCGCCCTCCGGCTGCCTTCCCCGGGCGGCGGCACGCGCGCGTACACCCCCCGTGCCGAGCCGGCCCGGTTCGGCACGGGCGGTGCGCCGCTCGCCTCCCGTACGGTCTTCTCCGCCGCCCACGTGGTCGCCGACCCGTACGCCGACATCAGCCCTGACGCGCCCGCCGCCGTCGACTGGGACGCCACCCTCGCCTTCCGCAGGCACCTGTGGTCGCACGGTCTCGGGGTCGCCGAGGCCATGGACACCGCGCAGCGCGGGATGGGCCTGGACTGGGCGGGCGCCGCCGAGCTGATCCGCCGCTCCGCCGCCGAGGCGAAGGCGGTCGGCGGCCGGATCGCCTGCGGTGTGGGCACCGACCAGCTGGCCCCGGGAACGCACTCCCTGGCCGACGTCCGCGCCGCGTACGAGGAGCAGCTGTCCCTCGTGGAGGAGAGCGGCTCGCAGGCCATCCTGATGGCCTCCCGCGCCCTCGCCGCCGCCGCGACGACCCCGGACGACTACCTCGGCCTCTACGCCCACCTGCTGCGGCAGTCCTCGGAACCGGTCGTTCTGCACTGGCTCGGCCCGATGTTCGACCCGGCGCTGGACAGTTACTGGGGCAGCGCGGATCTCGACGCGGCCACCGAGACGTTCCTCCAGGTCATCTCCGAACACCCCGACAAGGTCGACGGCATCAAGATCTCGCTGCTCGACGCGGACCGTGAGATCGCGCTGCGCCGGCGGCTGCCGAAGGGCGTGCGCTGCTACACCGGTGATGACTTCAACTATCCCGAACTGATCGCGGGCGACGAGCAGGGCTTCAGCCACGCGCTGCTCGGCATCTTCGACCCGCTGGGGCCGCTGGCGGCCGAAGCCGTACGGGTCCTGGACACGGGCGACACGAAGGGCTTCCGCGCCCTCCTCGACCCCACCGTCGAGCTGTCCCGGCACCTCTTCAAGACGCCCACGCGCTTCTACAAGACGGGCGTGGTGTTCCTCGCCTGGCTGGCCGGCCACCAGGACCACTTCACCATGGTCGGCGGCCTCCAGTCGGCCCGCTCCCTGCCGCATCTCGCGCGGGCGTACGAACTGGCCGACGGCCTCGGCCTGTTCCCCGACCCGGCGCTGGCCACGACCCGGATGACGTCCCTGCTCACCGTGTACGGAGTCGACCAGTGACCGATATCGCGGGCGACCTGACGCGCTTCAGCATCAACCAGATGACCGTCAAGCAGCTGTCGCTGCCCGAGCTGACCGAGACCTGCGTACGCCTCGGCGTACCGGGCGTCGGACTGTGGCGCGAACCCGTCCGGGCGTACGGAGTCGAGGCCGCGGCCCGGCTCGTGCGCGACGCGGGCCTCACGGTCACCACGCTGTGCCGGGGCGGGTTCCTGACCGCCGTCGATCCCACCCTCCGTAAGGAGGCGCTCGACGACAACCGCGCCGCCATCGACGAGGCGGCCGCGCTCGGCACGGACACTCTGGTGCTGGTCTCCGGGGGCCTTCCCGAGGGCGACAAGGACCTGCACGGGGCCCGTGAGCGCATCGCGGACGCGTTGGCCGAGCTGGCGCCGTACGGGGCGCGGCAGGGCGTCAGGCTGGCGATCGAGCCGCTGCACCCGATGTTCGCGTCCGACCGCTGTGTGGTCTCCACCCTCGACCAGGCGCTCGACCTGGCGGAACGCTTCCCCGCCGACCAGGTCGGGGTGGCCGTGGACACCTACCACATCTGGTGGGACGACCGGGCCCCCGCGGCCGTCGCGCGCGCGGCGGAGCGGATCTTCACCTTCCAGCTGGCCGACTGGATCACCCCGCTTCCGGCCGGGGTGCTGAACGGCCGCGGCCAGATCGGCGACGGCGCGATCGACATGCGCGCCTGGCGGGAACGGGTCGACGCGGCGGGCTACACGGGCGCCATCGAGGTGGAGCTGTTCAACGACGACCTCTGGGCGGGGGACGGCGTCGAACTGCTCACGGAGGTCACCCGGCGGTATCTCGCCCACGCGCTGTAGGGCCGGGGCCGCCGAACGTCCTCCGGTACGCCGTCGGGGTCACCCCCGTCACCGTCCGGAGATGGTGGCGCAGCGAGACCACCGTGCCGAAACCCGCGTTGGCGGCCACGCGGTCGACCGGGAGGTCGCTCTCCTCCAGCAGTTGGCGGGCGCGTTCCACGCGCTGACGGATCAGCCACTGCGCGGGGGAGAGCCCGACCTCCTCCCGGAAGCGCCGGGTGAACGTGCGGACGCTCATGGACTCCAGCGCGGCCAGCTCCCGCAGTGGCAGCGGCTGTTCCAGATGGTCCAGCGCCCAGGCCCTGGCCGCGCCCGTGGAGGACACCGCGGGCTCGGGCACCGGGCGGCGGATGTACTGGGCCTGGCCGCCGTCCCGGTGCGGCGGTACGACCGTCGTACGGGCCACCGCGTTCGCGACCGCCACCCCGTGGTCGGAACGGATCATGTGCAGACACAGATCGACCCCGGAGGCGACGCCCGCGGAGGTGAGGATGTCGCCGTCCTCCGTAAAGAGGACGTCGGGATCGAGACGTACGTCGGGATGCAGCTCCCGGAACCGGTCGCACGACTTCCAGTGCGTCGTCGCCCGCCGTCCCTTGAGCAGCCCGGCCGCCGCCAGGACGAACGAGCCGGTACAGATGGACGCGAGCCGGGCGCCGCCCCGGATCCCGGCCAGCGCGGCGGCGAGCGGCGGGCTCAGCCTGCCGTCCGCCGGGGTGTAGTCCTCGTCGGAAGCCGTCACGATCACCGTATCCGCCTCGGACAGCAGCTCGGGCCCGTGCTCCACATTGATGGTGACATCAGCGGCCGTCCGGACGGCACCCGGGACGAGTGTGCAGGTCAGGACCGTGTACAGCGGTGCGCCCGCGGCGGACTCGGCCCGGCCGAACAGCTGGTGGACGATGCCCAGCTCGATCGGGAGCAGACCGGGGCGGACGAGAACGGCGACACGGTGGCGGTCGGGAGCGCGGTCGTGCGCGGGAAAAGCGGCCATGGCCCGAATCTTGCCCGTCCTGGCCATCGGGCAACTCGATCGGAAGGAGCGGTTACCGCACGGTCGGGACATGCTCCCCACCACGAGGACACCGGCCGGACCCCGTCGACCCACCGCGTCCCGGGAAGCGCCCCACGCGCGCGTGCATCCCGCCTGGTGGGTCGCCGGCAGCGCCGCGCTCGCGATCGTCGTGGCCGGCGCGCTCACCACCCTGTCCGGAGTGCTGGTCGGCCCCCTCCACACCACATTCGGCTGGTCGCGCGCCACCGTGGGTGTCGCCGTCTCCGTGAACATGGTGCTGTACGGGCTGACCGCCCCGTTCGCCGCGGCGCTGATGGACCGGTTCGGGCTGCGCCATGTCGCTTCGGTGGCCCTGGGGCTGGTCGCTACGGGCGCGCTGCTGACCACCGTCATGACCGCGTCCTGGCAGTTCGTGCTCTGCTGGGGGCTGTTCGTCGGCCTCGGCAGCGGCGCGACGGCGGCGACGTTCGCGGCGACGGTCAGCCAGCGCTGGTTCGTCCGGGCACGCGGCCTGGTCACCGGTGTGCTCACCGCGGCCGGGGTCTTCGGACAGTTCGTCTTCCTCCCGGTGCTCTCCTGGGTCACCGAACGGCACGGCTGGCGCCCGGCCCTGGTGACGGCGGCGCTCGCCGCGCTTGCCGTACTGCCGCTGGCGCTGCTGCTCCTGCGCGACCACCCGGCGGACGCCGGGCTGAAGCCTTACGGCGGGACGGAGTTCGTACCGCGCCCGGCGCCGCCCCGGGGCGCGGGCCGCCGTACCGTACGCGTGCTGCTCGGTGCCGCGCGGACGGCCCCGTTCTGGCTGCTCGCCGGGGTCTTCGCGGTGTGCGGCGCCTCCACCAACGGCATCCTGTGGAGCCACTTCGTACCGGCCGCGCACGACCACGGCATGTCCGCGACCACCGCCTCCACCCTGCTCGCTCTGATCGGTGTCTTCAACATCGTCGGAACGGTCGGTTCCGGCTGGCTGACCGACCGGTGCGACCCGAGACGGCTTCTCGCGGGCTGCTTCGTCCTGCGCGGACTCTCCCTCGTGCTGCTGCCCGCGCTGATGAGCGGCACGGCCGGTGCCTCCCTGGTGCTGTTCGCGGTCTTCTTCGGGGTGCTCGACGTCGCGACCGTGCCGCCGGTCATCGCGCTCTGCCGGGAGCGCTACGGCGCGGACAGCGCGATCGTCTTCGGCTGGGTCAGCGCCGCGCACCAGATCGGCGCCGGTCTGATGGCCGGTCTCGGCGGCCTCGTACGGGACGTCTTCGGCACGTACGACCCGGTGTGGGTGGGCTCCGGAGCCCTGTGCGCGGTAGCCGCGCTGATGGCGCCGGCCGTCCGCGCGAGCCCCTGCGGCGGACGAAAAAAATAACTCTGCGGAACCGTGCAACCCTTCCGGGGTGACGTGAGTCGTATACGTCAACAGGGCTTTCGGGGGATGAATCCGGGGGGATTGGAAGGCTCTGTTGGAGGGGGGAGCGTGCGGGGCCCGGTCCGGCGGACCGGGCCCCGATCAGTGCGCGGGCGGCGCCGCACCCGCCCCGTGCGGAGCCGGAGTTGTCCACAGGCCCGCCGTGATGTCGGAGCCGGGCGGTAGCGTCTGAGCATGTCCAATCCAGCGATGGCCGTGCTCGAAGCCGTCCTTGAGCGCATCACCTACGCCAACGAGGAGAACGGGTACACGGTCGCCCGGGTCGACACCGGCCGTGGCGGAGATCTCCTCACCGTGGTCGGCTCACTGCTCGGCGCGCAGCCCGGCGAGTCGCTGCGCATGGAGGGGCGCTGGGGATCGCATCCCCAGTACGGCAAGCAGTTCACGGTGGAGAACTACACCACGGTCCTGCCCGCCACGATCCAGGGCATCCGCCGCTACCTCGGCTCGGGGCTCATCAAGGGGATCGGTCCGGTGATGGCCGACCGGATCACCACCCACTTCGGCGTCGACACCCTCGACATCATCGAGAACGAGCCGAAGCGGCTCGTGGAGGTCCCCGGTCTCGGCCCCAAGCGGACCAAAATGATCGGAGCCGCCTGGGAGGAACAGAAGGCCATCAAAGAAGTGATGATCTTCCTCCAGGGAGTCGGCGTCTCCACCTCCATCGCCGTGCGCATCTACAAGAAGTACGGGGACGGCTCGATCTCGGTCGTCAAGGGCGAGCCGTACCGGCTCGCGGCCGAGGTCTGGGGCATCGGATTCCTCACCGCCGACCGGATCGCCCAGGCCGTAGGTATCCCGCACGACAGTCCGGAGCGCGTCAAGGCGGGACTTCAGTACGCGCTGTCGCAATCCACCGACCAGGGGCACTGCTACCTCCCCGAGGAGCAGCTCATCTCGGACGCGGTCAAGCTGCTCCAGGTGGACATGGGTCTGGTCATCGAGTGCCTCGCCGAGCTGGCGGCCGAGGACGAGGGGGTCGTCAAGGAGAAGGTCCCGGGACCGGACGGAGTCGAGCAGGTCACCGCCGTCTACCTGGTTCCGTTCCATCGGGCGGAGCTGTCGCTCTCCGCCCAGGTGCTGCGGCTGCTGCGCACCGGCGAGGACCGGATGCCGGCCTTCCGGGACGTGGCCTGGGACAAGGCGCTGAGCTGGCTGGCGGGGCGCACGGGCGCTGAGCTGGCTCCCGAGCAGCGGGATGCGGTGCGGCTCGCGCTCACCGAGAAGGTCGCCGTGCTGACCGGCGGCCCCGGCTGCGGAAAGTCCTTCACGGTCCGTTCGATCGTCGAGCTGGCGCGGGCCAAGAAGGCCAAGGTCGTCCTGGCGGCCCCCACCGGGCGGGCGGCCAAGCGGCTGGCCGAGCTGACCGGAGCGGAGGCGTCCACCGTCCACCGGCTGCTGGAGCTGCGGCCGGGCGGAGACGCCGCGTACGACAGGGACCGGCCGCTGGACGCCGATCTGGTGGTGGTCGACGAGGCGTCGATGCTGGATCTGCTGCTGGCCAACAAGCTGGTCAAGGCGGTGGCACCGGGTGCGCATCTGCTTCTGGTCGGGGACGTCGACCAGCTTCCGTCGGTCGGGGCGGGCGAGGTGCTGCGCGATCTGCTCGCCGAGGGCGGCCCGGTGCCGAGGGTCAGACTCACCCGGATCTTCCGGCAGGCGCAGCAGTCCGGGGTGGTGACCAACGCGCACCGCATCAACTCCGGGGTGCATCCCCTCACCGAGGGACTCTCGGACTTCTTCCTGTTCGTGGAGGACGAGACGGAGGACGCCGGGCGGGTCACGGTCGATGTCGCCGCGCGGCGGATTCCCGCCAAATTCGGTCTGGACCCGCGCCGTGACGTCCAGGTCCTGGCGCCGATGCACCGGGGGCCGGCCGGCGCGGGCGCGCTCAACGGGCTGCTCCAGCAGGCCATCACCCCCGGCAGACCCGACCTCCCCGAGAAGCGGCTCGGCGGCCGGGTCTTCCGCGTCGGCGACAAGGTCACCCAGATCCGCAACAACTATGAGAAGGGGGAGAACGGGGTCTTCAACGGCACGGTGGGTGTCGTCACCGCGCTCAACACCGACGACCAGCGGCTGACGGTGCTGACGGACGAGGACGAGGAGGTGCCGTACGACTTCGACGAGCTGGACGAGCTGGCCCACGCGTACGCCGTGACCATTCACCGCTCCCAGGGCAGCGAGTACCCGGCCGTGGTCATCCCGGTCACCACCGGCGCCTGGATGATGCTCCAGCGCAACCTGCTCTACACGGCGGTGACCCGCGCCAAGAAGCTCGTTGTCCTGGTCGGCTCCAGAAAAGCCATAGGCCAGGCGGTACGTACCGTTTCGGCGGGTAGGCGCTGCACGGCTCTCGACCACAGGCTCATGGGACTTTCGGCACCGTGACTTCCCACAACTGGGGCGAACGGGGCAGGATGAGCAGGTTGGCGGCACTGAGTGCCGCCAAAAGGCCTAATGGCCGACCCCGAGTGCACTCTCCTGAGCCAAATGGGGGATGGTAGAGACAGTCAGGGCACCTCGAAGAAGAGGCACTACGTCGGTGAGGGATGACGTGAGCGAGAAACGCGACAACGCGGTAGTACTGCGGTACGGCGACGGCGAGTACACCTATCCGGTGATCGACAGCACCGTCGGCGATACGGGCTTCGACATCGGGAAGCTCCGTTCTCAGACCGGTCTGGTGACTCTGGACAGTGGCTACGGCAATACCGCCGCCTACAAGTCCGCGATCACCTATCTCGACGGCGAACAGGGCATCCTGCGTTATCGCGGCTACCCGATCGAGCAGCTGGCGGAGTCCTCCAGCTTCGTCGAGGTGGCGTATCTGCTGATCAACGGCGAGCTGCCGACGGTCGACGAGCTGGCCACGTTCAAGAACGAGATCACCCAGCACACGCTGCTGCACGAGGACGTCAAGCGGTTCTACGACGGCTTCCCGCGCGACGCCCACCCGATGGCGATGCTGTCCTCCGTGGTCAGCGCGCTCTCGACGTTCTACCAGGACAGTCACAACCCGTTCGACGAGAAGCAGCGTCATCTCTCCACGATCCGGCTGCTCGCCAAGCTGCCGACGATCGCGGCGTACGCGTACAAGAAGTCGATCGGCCACCCCTTCGTCTACCCGCGCAACGACCTCGGGTACGTGGAGAACTTCCTGCGGATGACCTTCTCGGTCCCCGCGCAGGAGTACGAGCCGGACCCGGTCGTGGTCTCCGCGCTCGACAAGCTGCTCATCCTGCACGCGGACCACGAGCAGAACTGTTCGACCTCCACCGTGCGGCTGGTCGGCTCCTCGCAGGCGAACATGTTCGCCTCGATCTCCGCCGGCATCAGCGCCCTGTGGGGCCCGCTGCACGGTGGCGCCAACCAGTCGGTGCTGGAGATGCTCGAAGGCATCCAGGCGTCCGGCGGCGATGTCGACACCTTCATCCGCAAGGTGAAGAACAAGGAAGACGGCGTGAAGCTCATGGGCTTCGGGCACCGCGTCTACAAGAACTTCGACCCCCGGGCGAAGATCATCAAGGCGGCGGCGCACGATGTCCTCTCGGCGCTCGGCAAGTCCGACGAGCTGCTCGACATCGCGCTCAAGCTCGAAGAGCACGCGCTGGCCGACGACTACTTCGTCGAGCGCAAGCTCTACCCGAACGTGGACTTCTACACCGGTCTGATCTACCGGGCGATGGGCTTCCCGACCGAGATGTTCACCGTGCTGTTCGCGCTCGGCCGGCTGCCCGGCTGGATCGCCCAGTGGCACGAGATGATCAAGGAGCCCGGCTCCCGCATCGGCCGCCCGCGCCAGATCTACACCGGCGAGGTCCTGCGCGACTTCGTGCCGGTCGAAGGCCGCTGACACCGAGCTGATGCCGGTCGCGCTCCGCGCGGCCGGCCCTGGGTCGCCCCCCGTCGTACGGTCGCACCTCGCCGTGGACGGCGAAAAGCGCCCCGCCCACCGATCCCCCCACGGGTCGGCGAGCGGGGCGCTTTCCATATCCCCGGAGCGGATTCCCCCCACGGGATCCGGGCCGGGCGTCTGCCGTAACCAGAACGGCTACTCGCGCGGTCGGACCGGGGTACGTACGGGAGGGCCGCTCAAAGCTCCCCGTGCACGTGCCCCGGCCAATCGCTTGCCTGGGATGTCCCCCAAGACATCCCCTGCGATCCCATCGAACGTCCCCCAAGACGTTCTTCTGGCATCGTCCTCTTAGACACGCGAGATGGCCTAATGGTTACCCCACAATCTATGTGATCTAGATCTCCTTGTGAAGGACTTGTGGGTCATGTGGAGGACCGAAGGTGGAACAAGGTGGTAACCAGGTTAACGGAGGGGTAGGCCGGGCTTGACCTGGGATCGCGCGGTCGGGTCAGGACCGGGCCGTCAGCTCGTACCCCGCCTCGTCCACGGCGGCGCGCACGGCGGCCTCGTCCAGCGGTGCCTGTGACACGACGGTCACCTCGCCGGTCGCGGCCACGGCCTGGACGGAGACGACGCCCTCGATGCCGGAGATCTCGCCGGTGACGGCTCCCTCGCAGTGGCCGCAGGTCATGCCGGTGACCTGGTAGACCGTGGTGATCCCGCCCGTCCGGTCGTCGGTCGTGGCGGCATCGTGGCAGGAGCCGGTGGGGGAGCAGCAGGAACCGGCGGCCTCGGCGGTCTGGCTCTTCGTCTCGGCGGTCATGGCGTTCTCCTCGTCGGGGATTTTGGCGCGTTTGGGGCGCCTTCCATGGTTCGTCAGGGGCGTACGGATGCCGTGATTCCCTGACGCATCCCCGACTGTACCCCTAGGGGGTATGGAATCGAATCCCGGGAGTCCGTCCGCCCCGTCGTCGTCCCGCGCCAGTCTCTTGGTCGATCCGCCGTTGTTCCGTCGCTGTTCGGCCGGGGCCTCAGGGGCATCCGATGAGCGGGTCGAGGTAGCGGTGCAGGACCGTTTTCAGCTCGGCGCTGTACGCGTCCCGCTCCTCGGGTCCGGCGGCGAGGATCAGGCTCAGTCCGCCCTTGAAGATGGAGAACGTCATCCGCGCGATCCGGCTGACGTCGGCCTCCTCGGCGTCGGGGAGATGGCCGCTGAGGATCTCCCCGACCCGCGCGAGCGCGGAGGTGTGCAGATTCTCGTGCTCCAGCGTGACTTTGCCGGGGATGTCGGAGCCCTGCATCAGGACGGCGAACGCCGGGTTCTCGAGGTTGAACTGGATCAGTGGGTCGAGGACCGCGTCCAGCAGCTCGCCCAGGGGCAGTTCCAGATGGGCCTGCGTGAGCGCTTCCCCGTAGGTGGTGTGCCAGCGCGTGACGAGGTGATCGCCCAGCTCGATGGCGATGGCTTCCTTGTTCGGGAAGAACTGGTAGAGCGTGCCGGGGGAGACGCCCGCCTCCCGGGCGATGGAGTTGGTGCTCGCCGCCGCGTAGCCGGTGGTGCAGAAGACGTTGGCGGCGGCTTCCAGGAGCTGGGCGATCCGGCGCTCACCGCGTGCCTGGCGGCGGCGCGGTTTGACCGTCGATGTGTCGCCGCCGCTCTTCTCCTCCGGCATGTCGGTCCCCGGCTTTCCTGGATCGGTTGACAAATACGAGTGGTCACTCGCATTCTTGTTATGCGAGCGGTCGCTCGTGTTTTCAATTCTATGACAATGGCCGACCCGCGCAACGGGTCACGGTGAAGGGGACACCGCACGATGTCCGAAGTCAACACGGGGTCACGTCTAGGGGGCTGGACCCGGTTCGTCACCGCGCGCCCGAGGCTTTCCCTGCTGGTCACCCTGGTCATCACGGCTCTCGCCGTGTTCGCGGGAAGCGGCGTCGCCGATCGCATGGGCAGCGGAGGCTGGGCGGATCCGGACGCCGAGTCGACCTACGCGACCCAGGCCCTGGAACGTGAGTTCCCCGCCTCCCAGCCCAATCTGCTGCTCCTGGTCGACAGCGGAAGCCGGAGCGTCGACGACCCCGCCGTGGCCGCCGAGGCCGAGCGGCTCACCGCGCGGCTCGCGGCCGAGAAGGGCATCACCGGAGTCGGGTCCTACTGGCAGACCAAGGCTCCCGCGCTGCGCGCCGAGGACGGGCGGGAAGCACTGATCGCGGCGAGGATCCAGGGCGACGAGAAGGACGCTGCGGCGGTCCTGGACCGGATAGCCCCCGAATTCAGCGGCACACAAGGGTCGCTGGAGGTCGCGGTCGGCGGTCCCATCGCCGTCCAGCACGATATGCAGGAGATCATCCAGGAGGACCTGCTGCGGGCCGAGATGATCGCTCTGCCGGTCACGCTGGTCCTGCTGGTGATGGTCTTCGGCAGCGCGATCGCCGCCCTGCTGCCCCTGGGCGTCGGCATCGTCGCCATCCTGGGGACGAACGCGGTGCTGCGCGGGCTCACCGAATTCACCGATGTCTCGATCTTCGCGCAGAACCTCACCACGGCCCTCGGACTCGGACTGGCCATCGACTACGCCCTGTTCATCGTGCGCAGATTCCGCGAGGAGCTGGCCGGGGGCGCGGAGGTGCGGGACGCCCTGGGGACCACGCTGCGCACCGCCGGGCGCACGGTGCTGTTCTCGGCGCTGACCGTGGCGGTGTCGCTGGCCGCGATGATGGTCTTCCCTCAGTACTTCCTGCGCTCCTTCGCCTACGCCGGGATAGCGGTGGTCCTGCTGGCCGCGGCGGCCGCCCTGATTCTGCTGCCGGCCGCGCTGATGCTGCTGGGCCCCCGGGTCAACGCCCTGGACCTGCGTCAGCTGCTGCGCCGCGGACGGCGCACATCAGCGGCGACGGAGCCGTCCGAGTCCGTCGAGGAGGGGGCCGGCTGGGGGCGCATGGCCAAACTCGTGATGCGCAGGGCCCCGTTCTTCGCCCTCGGCACGACCGCCGTCCTCGTCCTGCTCGGACTGCCCTTCCTCGGGGCCAGGTTCGGCACCGCCGACTACCGGCAGCTTCCCGCGAGCGCCGACTCCCGGATGGTTCAGGAAGAGATCCGGGACGGCTTCCCCGGCAACCCCGGCGGCGGACTGGAAGTGTTCACGGAGGGCGCGGCCACCGACTCCCAGTACGCCGACTACCGCGCCCGGATAGCGGCCCTGCCGGATGTGCTCCGGGTCGACGGGCCGGTCACCTCCGGCGCGCACGGATACTTCACCGTGCTGCCGAAGGGAGAGGCGGTCGGACCGGACACCCAGCAGCTCGTCCGGGACATCCGGGCGGAACCCGCCCCGTTCGACACCTCGGTGACCGGCACCGCCGCCATGCTGGTCGACTCCAAGGGCGCCATCGCCGACCGGCTGCCCTGGGCGCTGGCCATCATCATGGTGGTCACCCTGGTGCTGGTCTTCCTGCTCACCGGCAGCGTGCTGATACCGATCCAGGCGGTCGTGCTCAACGCGCTGAGTCTCACCGCCATGTTCGGCGCCATGGTCTGGGTCTTCCAGGACGGCCACCTCTCCGGACTGCTCGGCTTCACCTCCACCGGAGACATCGAGACGACCGTGCCGGTCGTGATGTTCTGTGTCGCCTTCGGACTCTCCATGGACTACGGGGTCTTCCTGCTCTCCCGGATCAAGGAGGAGTACGAGCGAAGCGGCGACCACGAGGACGCGGTGGCCTTCGGGGTCCGCAAGACCGGGGGACTGATCACCGCCGCCGCAGTGATCCTCGCCGTCGTCATGGTGGCGATAGGCACCTCACGGGTGACCAACACCAAGATGCTGGGCCTCGGACTCGCCCTGGCCGTACTCATGGACGCGATGGTGGTCCGCAGCCTGCTGGTCCCCTCCGTGATGAAGCTGACGGGGAAGGCGACCTGGTGGGCGCCGGGGCCGCTGCGCCGCTTCCACGACCGGTTCGGCCTGAGCGAGGGCGAGTCGAAGCCCGCCCCCGAGGGGCACGAGGACCCTGCGGTCCGCGCACCGGATCAGGACTCCGGCCAGGACTCCGGCCAGGACTCCGGCCAGGACTCCGGCCGGGACTCCGACCGTGACCGGGCGGGCGTCTGACGACGGGAGATCCGACGGCCGGGGTCTGAAGACGCCGGTCCGACAGTGCGGACCAGGCGCGGGACGGGCGCCGTACGGTACGGGGCAGCGCTCCGTACCGTACGGGGCGCCGCCCGCGCGGTCCCGTCCGGGCGGCGGGTGGAGGGCAGCCGCCGTTACGCGCCGCAGCCGCGCAGGAAGCGGCGGGTGCGGGTGGCGATGGGCAGCGGCTTGTCGGGCGGGCAGGGATACATGTCCTGCTCGACGATGGCGAACAGATCCACGTCCAGCCGCTGCGCCGCCGCCAGGACCGGCTCCAGCGCGGGAACCCCGGCCGGCGGCTCGCACATCACGCCGCGCCCGACGGCCGGTCCGAACGGCACCTCGTCGGCCACGACATCCGCCAGGATCTCCGGGTCCACCTGCTTGAGATGGAGGTAGCCGATCCGTTCCCCGTAGGTCTCGATCAGCTTGACGCTGTCGCCGCCGCAGTAGGCGTAGTGCCCGGTGTCCAGACAGAGCGAGACCAGCTCGGGATCGGTCGCGTCGAGGAAACGGCTGACGTTCTCCTCGCTGTCGATATGGGTGTCGGCATGCGGGTGGACGACGATGCCCAGCCCGTACCGGTCCCGGACCTCGCGGCCGAGTCGCTCGGTCTGGACCGTCAGATCACGCCACTGCTCAGCGGTGAGCGTGCGGTCCTCCAGGACCTCGCCGCTCTTGTCGTCCCGCCAGAAGGACGGGATCACCACCAGATGCTCCGCGCCCATCGCCCGGGTGAGCGCGGCGATGTCCGCGACGTGCTCCCAGGTCTTCTCCCAGACGGCGGGCCCGTGGTGCAGCCCGGTGAAGACCGTTCCGGCGGAGACCTTCAGCCCGCGCCGGGCGGTCTCCTCGCGCAACTGCTCGGGGTCGGACGGCAGATAGCCGTAGGGGCCCAGCTCGATCCACTCGTAACCGGCCTCGGCGACCTCGTCGAGGAAGCGCTGCCAGGGGACCTGCTGGGGGTCGTCGGGAAACCACACACCCCAGGAGTCGGGGGCCGACCCGACCCGGATACGGCTCAACGTGGGCACGGAGGACGTCATACCGGTCAGCTTTCCGGCCGTCCGGAAAGAGTGTCAAGCCTTCGTCCGGATGTAAGGACAAAATGTTGACAGGGCTCCGGCGGGAGCAGCAAGGTTGTGCCCGGCACTGGCACTGGCGTCGGCAACAGCACCGGCACTGGCGTCGGCACCGGACCGTGCGCGGTTGTACCGGACCCCGGTCCGGGTCAGGGGCCGGCCGTCGAATCCGAAGGGACACGTATGTCTGCGCCGTACGACGTGATCACCATGGGGCGGATCGGCGTCGACCTCTATCCCTTGCGGATCGGGGTGCCGCTGGCCCAGGTCGAGACCTTCGGCAAGTTCCTCGGCGGCTCCGCGACGAACGTCGCCGTGGCGTCCGCCAGGCTGGGGCGCCGGGCCGCCGTCATCAGCCGTACCGGCCAGGACGCCTTCGGCGAGTACGTCCACCAGGCGCTGGGCGAGTTCGAGGTCGACGACCGCTGGGTGACCGGCGTCGAGCGGTATCCGACCCCGGTCACCTTCTGCGAGGTCTTTCCCCCGGACGACTTCCCGCTCTACTTCTACCGGCAGCCCAAGGCCCCCGACCTGGAGATCCACCCGCACGAACTGGACTTCGACGCGATCAGGTCGGCCCGGATCTTCTGGATGACCGGTACCGGCCTCTGCGTGGAACCCAGCCGCTCCGCCACGTTCGCCGCCCTGGAGGCGCGCGCCAAATCCGGGATCACCGTCTTCGACCTCGACTGGCGCCCGATGTTCTGGCCCGAACGGCCCGCCCCCACGGCCGATCCCGCCGGTACATCGCCCCCCACAGATCCCACCCCCACCGGCGCCGGTCCTGACACCCCCGACCCGCGCGAGCTGTACGCGCGGGCCCTGCGGCACGCCACCGTCGCCGTCGGAAACCTGGACGAGTGCGAGGTGGCCGTCGGCGAGCGCGACCCCGAAGCCGCCGCGCGGGCGCTGCTGGCCGCCGGGGTGGAGCTGGCCGTGGTCAAACAGGGCCCCAAGGGTGTGCTCGCCCTCCACCGGGACGGCACACGGGCCGAAGTGCCGCCCGTACCCGTCGAGGTCGTCAACGGACTCGGCGCCGGGGACGCGTTCGGCGGCGCCCTCTGCCACGGGCTGCTCGCCGGCTGGGAGCTGGAGCGCCTCATGCGGTACGCCAACGCGGCGGGCGCCCTCGTCGCCGGCCGGCTCGCCTGCTCCTCCGCCATGCCGTACGACAGTGAGGTCGCCGAAGTCCTCGCGGCCGGCCGCGTCCCGGAGCAGGACACCGGGAGCCTCCGGTGAGCCGCGTCGACGTGACCGAGCTGGTCCGGCTCCGGGCCCACCACCCCGAGGCGGTCGCCGAGGCCGCCGCCCGCCGCGTCCGGCGGCCCCTGCTGCGTTCCACCGGCGGGTCCACCGGCCGTTTGATGATCATCGCCGCCGACCACCCGGCGCGCGGCGCCCTCGCCGTCGGCGACAGCCCGCTGGCCATGGCCAACCGTCACGACCTGCTGGAGCGGCTCTGCCTGGCCCTGTCGCGCCCCGGCGTCGACGGCGTCCTGGCCACCGCCGACATCCTCGACGACCTGCTGCTCCTCGGCGCTCTGGAGGACCGCGTCGTCGTCGGCTCCATGAACCGGGGCGGCCTCGCCGGCGCCTCCTTCGAACTGGACGACAGGTTCACCGGACACCGCCCCGAAGACCTCGCCCGGCTCGGCTTCGACGCGGGCAAACTGCTGCTCCGTATCGACTACGACGACCCCGGCTCCCTCGACACCCTCCACACGGCGGCCCGCGCCGTCGACGCCATGGCGGAGCGCCGGCTGCCGCTCTTCGTCGAGCCGTTCCTGTGCCGCCGCGTCGAGGGCCGCCTCCGTACCGACCTGAGCGCGGAGGCCGTGACGCGTTCGATCGCCGTCGCCTCGGGGCTCGGCGGCACCTCGGCGTACACCTGGCTGAAGGTTCCCGTCACCCGGGACCCCGACGATATGGCGCGGGTGATGGAGACCTCGACCCTGCCGGCCGTCCTGCTGGGCGGCGAGATCGGGGACGACCAGGAAGGCGCGTACGAGAAATGGCGCACGGCGCTGCGGCTGCCCACCGTCCAGGGGCTCGTCGTGGGCCGCTCACTGCTCTATCCGGCGGACGGGGACGTGGCCGGGGCAGTCGACACGGCAGTGGGACTGCTCTGAAGGGTACGGAGACCTCATGACAACCGACCGACAGAACCAGAAGCCGTACGAGGGGAAGTACGGGGGGAAGCCGTACGACGGGAAACCGTACGAGGGGTACGTGCCCGCAGGCGCCTCCGCCGCCGGGCCCTACGCGCTCGACATCGACCCCGCACGGGCCGGCTGGTCGCACAGCAGCCTGCGCGTGCTGGAACTCGCCCCCGGTGCCGACCACTCGCTGGACACGGGGGACAGTGAGTGGATCGTGCTTCCGCTCACCGGTGGTTGCACGGTGCACACCCAAGGTGAATCCTTTGAACTGCTGGGCAGGGAAAGCGTTTTCGGCGGAGTCACCGACTTCGCCTATCTACCGCGCGACGCCCATGCACAGATCGCCTCCGGCGCGGGAGGCCGTTTCGCCCTGGCAGGAGCGAAGTGCGAGCGAAAGCTCCCCGCTCGCTACGGCCCCGCGCCGGAGGTTCCCGTCGAGCTGCGGGGCGCGGGCGACTGCTCCCGGCAGGTCAACAACTTCGGCGCGGCCGGAGTCTTCGAGTGCGACCGGCTCATCGCGGTCGAGGTGCTGACCCCCGGCGGCAACTGGTCCTCGTACCCGCCGCACAAGCACGACGAGCACCACCCCGGCGTCGAGTCCGAGCTGGAGGAGATCTACTACTTCGAGATCGAGGACGGCGGCGTCGGCTACCACCGCGTCTCGCCGTCCCGCCCCGGCGGCACGGACGTCCTCGCCGAGGTCCGTACGGGTGACACCGTCCTCATCCCGGACGGCTGGCACGGCCCGTCCATCGCCCCGCCCGGCCGCGACATGTACTACCTCAACGTGATGGCGGGCCCCGGGCGGTCCCGGGAGTGGCTGATCCGGGACCATCCCGAGCACGGCTGGATCAGGGACACCTGGCCCGCGCTCGCCGTCGATCCGAGGCTGCCGTTGTACGGAGCGGAGGCGAGCGCGCGATGACCGCCGACACCGGCCCCGGCCCTGCCGACCCCGCTGGCCCCGGCACCGCCACCGTCGAGGGCACCCGCCCGGCCACCCGCCCGACCACGCGCCGCCTCACCGTCGCCCAGGCGCTGATCCGCTTCCTCTCCCGGCAGTACACCGAGCGCGACGGCCGCAGACAGCGGCTGATCAACGCCACCTGGGGCATCTTCGGGCACGGCAACGTGGCGGGTATCGGCCAAGCCCTTGTGGAGGCCGCCGACGACATGCGGTACTTGCAGGGACGCAACGAACAGTCCATGGTCCACGCGGCCGTCGGCTACGCCCGCCAGAGCAACCGGCTCTCCGCCCACGCCGTGACCACCTCCATCGGCCCCGGCGCCACCAACCTCGTCACCGGCGCCGCGCTCGCCACCGTCAACCGCCTCCCCGTGCTGCTGCTCCCCGGTGACACCTTCGCCACCCGCCCCGCCGATCCGGTGCTTCAGCAGCTCGAAGTGCGTTCCGCCGGGGACGTGTCCGTCAACGACGCGCTGCGGCCCGTCTCCGCGTACTTCGACCGCGTCACCCGTCCCGAGGCGCTGATCCCGGCCGCGCTGGCCGCGATGCGCGTGCTCAGCGACCCGGCCGAGACCGGCGCCGTCACCCTCGCCCTGCCGCAGGACGTGCAGGCGGAGGCGTACGACTGGCCGGAGGAGTTCTTCGCCGAGCGGGTCTGGCGGGTCCGGCGGCAGGCCCCGGACCCTGACGAACTCGCCGACGCGGTACGGCTGGTACGGGAAGCGCGCCGCCCCCTGCTCGTCGCGGGCGGCGGAGTCCACTACAGCGCGGCCGAGGAGGCGCTGGCCGCGTTCGCCGAGGCGACCGGCCTTCCGGTCGCCTCCACCCAGGCGGGAAAGGGGTCCCTGCGTCACGACCATCCCGCCGATGTCGGCGGCATCGGCCACACCGGCACCGCCACCGCTGACGACCTGGCCAGGACGGCGGACCTGGTGATCGGCGTCGGCACGCGCTGGTCCGACTTCTCGACCGCCTCCGCCACGCTCTTCCAGCATCCCGCCGTCCGCTTCCTCAACCTGAACGTCACCGGCTTCGACGCCCACAAACTCGCCGCCCACCCTCTGGTGGCGGACGCCCGTACCGCCTTGGAGCAGCTCACCGCCGGACTCGCCGGCCACCGTGTCGACCCCGCCTACACCGCCGAATTCCGCGAGGGCAAGGCCCGTTGGGAAGAGCGCGTGCGGGCCGCGTTCGCCGGAGCGGAGAAGGGCACGGCGGACGAGGAGAAGGGCAGGAAGAGGGACGGGGAGAAGGACCGGGAGAAGGACCGGGAGAAGGATCGGGAGAAGGACCGGGACGGCGACGGGGGTTCCGGACGCCCCACCCAGGCACAGGTCCTCGGGGTCCTCGACGGACTCGTCACCGACGAGGACATCCTCATCAACGCCGCCGGATCGCTCCCGGGCGATCTCCACAAGCTGTGGCGGGCCCGCTCGCGCGACCAGTACCACGTCGAATACGGCTACTCCTGCATGGGATACGAGATCCCGGCGGCCATCGGGGTCCAGCTCGCGGCCCCGGACCGGCCGGTCTGGGCGCTCGTCGGCGACGGTACGTATCTGATGAACCCCACCGAGATCGTCACGGCGGTCCAGGAAGGACTGCCGGTCAATGTCGTGATCCTCCAGAACCACGGCTACGCCAGCATCGGCGGCCTGTCCGAGTCGGTCGGCGCCGAACGCTTCGGCACGGCCTACCGGTTCCGCGCCGCCGACGCCACGTACACCGGCGCCCCGCTGCCCGTCGACCTCGCGGCCAACGCCGCCTCGCTCGGCATGCGGATGATCCGCGCCAGGACCGTCGATGACCTGCGCGAAGCCCTGACGCGGGCGCGCGCCTCCGACGCCCCCACATGTGTCTACGTGGAGACCGAAACGGCAGACACAGTGTCGGGCGTCCCGCCGGCCCAGGCGTGGTGGGATGTTCCCGTGGCCGAGACCGCGACCCGTACGCCCGCCGTCTCGGCCCGCGAGGAGTACGAACGGTTCGCCGCAGCCCGTCGCCGCCATCTGTGAGGGAGAAGAAGAATGAAGACCGTCAATCACTGGATCGGTGGCAAGAGCGTCGAGGGCGCGTCGGGCAACTGGGGGCCGGTCACCGACCCGGCGACGGGCGCGGTCACCACCCAGGTCGCCCTCGCCTCCACCGAGGAGGTGGACAGCGCGGTCTCCGCGGCGAAGGCCGCGTACGCGACCTGGGGCACCTCGTCCCTCGCCCAGCGCACGGCGGTCCTCTTCCGCTACCGCGCGCTGCTCGACGCGCGCCGTGACGACATCGCCGCGCTGATCACCGCCGAGCACGGCAAGGTGCACTCGGACGCGCTGGGCGAGGTCGCGCGCGGCCTCGAAATCGTCGAGCTGGCCTGCGGGATCACCACCCAGCTCAAGGGAGAGCTGTCCACCCAGGTCTCCAGCCGGGTCGATGTCTCCTCGATCCGCCAGCCGCTGGGCGTCGTCGCCGGCATCACGCCGTTCAACTTCCCGGCGATGGTGCCGATGTGGATGTTCCCGCTGGCCGTCGCGTGCGGGAACACCTTCGTACTCAAGCCCAGCGAGAAGGACCCGTCGGCGGCCAACCTGCTGGCGGAGCTGGCGTCGGAGGCCGGACTGCCCGACGGCGTGCTCAACGTCGTGCACGGCGACAAGGTCGCGGTGGACGCGCTGCTCGCGCACCCGGACGTGGCGGCGGTCTCCTTCGTCGGCTCCACGCCGATCGCCCGCTACATCCACACGACGGCCTCGGCCAACGGCAAGCGCGTGCAGGCCCTCGGCGGCGCCAAGAACCACATGCTGGTCCTGCCGGACGCCGACCTCGACGCGGCGGCGGACGCGGCGGTCTCGGCGGCGTACGGCTCGGCGGGGGAGCGCTGCATGGCGATCTCGGCGGTGGTGGCGGTCGGCGCCGTCGCCGACGAACTGGTCGCCAAGATCCGCGAGCGCGCGGAGAAGATCAAGATCGGCCCCGGCAGCGACCCCGCCTCCGAGATGGGCCCGCTCATCACCAAGGCCCACCGCGACAAGGTCGCCGGGTATGTCACCGGCGCTGCGGCCCAGGGCGCCGAAGTCGTCCTGGACGGCACGGGATACACGGTCGAGGGCCACGAGGACGGCCACTGGATCGGCCTGTCCCTGCTGGACAAGGTCTCCACCGACTCCGACGCCTACCGCGACGAGATCTTCGGCCCGGTGCTCTGCGTGCTCCGTACGGAGACGTACGAGGAGGGCGTCGATCTGATCAACGCCTCGCCGTTCGGCAACGGTACGGCCATCTTCACCCGCGACGGCGGCGCCGCCCGCCGCTTCCAACTGGAGATCGAGGCCGGCATGGTCGGCGTGAACGTGCCGATCCCCGTCCCCGTCGGCTACCACTCCTTCGGCGGCTGGAAGGACTCCCTCTTCGGGGACCACCACATCTACGGCAACGACGGCGTGCACTTCTACACCCGGGGCAAGGTCGTCACCACCCGCTGGCCCGACCCGTCCGACGCGCCCGCCGGGGTCGACCTGGGCTTCCCGCGCAACCACTGAGCACCCCCGGGGGACCACCGGGGGATCCCCGGGGGACGGCTTTCTGCCTCCGCTCGCCCTCCGTTCCTCCTCGCCCGCGGCCCGTACGGCACTTGGTGCTGTACGGGCCGCCGTGCTGTCCGGCCGCGCGGGAACGCACGTTCCCGCGCCGGGAAGTCGGCCGAAATCGGCGGGCCGCGTAACCGTCGGCGTCATCGGGGCGTTGACCGTTCGCACGTCGCACCGCGCCGCCTCAGCTCGCGACCGTGGCTCGCGGCCGTACGACGCGCGTTCGCTCAATAGACGCTGGATACGACTGATCCGGCCCGTTGCCCCGTCCTGTCGTGGATCCATTTCCTGTCCATGGCCTCTGACCTGCGCTCGGTCTGGGTCGGAAGCAGGAGGACACACATGTGTGGCATCACCGGCTGGGTCTCCTTCGACCGCGACCTGCGATCCGCGTCCCACACGCTGGACGCGATGACGGAGACGATGTCCTGCCGCGGCCCCGACGACCGCGGGACCTGGACCGACGGCCCCGTCGCGCTCGGCCACCGCCGGCTCGCCGTCATCGACCTGCCCGGCGGACGGCAGCCGATGACGCTCGACACCCCCGAGGGCACCCTCGCGCTCGTCTACTCCGGCGAGACGTACAACTTCACCGAGCTGCGCAGCGAACTCACCGGCAGGGGCCACCGGTTCCGTACCGACTCCGATACGGAAGTCGTCCTGCGCGGCTATCTGGAGTGGGGCGAGGCGCTGCCCGAACGGCTGAACGGGATGTACGCGTTCGCGATCTGGGACGGCCGGCACCGCAAGCTGGTGATGGTCCGGGACCGGATGGGAATCAAGCCATTCTCCTACTATCGGACCGCCGACGGCGTGCTGTTCGGCTCCGAGCCCAAGGCGATCCTCGCCAACCCGCTCGCCCGTGCCCGCGTCCGCCTCGACGGCCTGCGCGAACTGTTCGCCTTCGTCAAAACGCCCGGCCACGGGGTGTGGGACGGGATGCACGAGGTCGAGCCCGGCACCGTCGTCACCGTCGACCGCGACGGCCTGCGCCGACGCGTCTACTGGTCCCTGGAGACCCGGGCCCACCCGGACGACCGGGCCACCTCGATCGCGCACGTCCGGACCCTCCTCGACGACATCGTGCGCCGCCAGCTGGTGGCCGACGTGCCGCGCTGCACCCTGCTGTCCGGCGGGCTCGACTCCTCCGCCATGACGGCGCTGGCCGCGCGGCAGCTGGCCGGGACCGGGGAGACCGTACGCAGCTTCTCCGTCGACTTCGTCGGCCGGACGGAGCACTTCGTCGCCGACGACTTCCGCGCCACCACCGACACCCCCTTCGTCCACGACGTCGTACGCGCCTCGGGCACGGAGCACCAGGACATCCTGCTCGACTCCCTCGCCCTCGCCGACCCCGAGGTGCGCCGGAGGATGATCACGGCCCGCGACCTCCCCATGGGGCTCGGGGACATGGACTCCTCCCTCTTCCTGCTCTTCAAGGCGGTCCGGGAGCACTCGACCGTCGCGCTCTCGGGGGAGTCGGCGGACGAGATCTTCGGCGGCTACTTCCAGTTCTTCGACGAGGCCGCCAGGAAGGCCGACACGTTCCCCTGGCTCGTCCACTTCGACGAGCACTTCGGCGACGACGTGGGGGTGCTGCACCCGGAGCTGCGCCGGAGGATGGACCTGCCGGCCTTCCGCCGCGACAGCTACGCGGCGGCCGTCGCCGGCATCGGGCGGCTGAGCGGCGAGAGCGACTTCGAGTACGGGATGCGGAAGATCTGCCACCTCCACCTGACCCGCTTCGTCCAGGTGCTGCTGGACCGCAAGGACCGCGCCAGCATGGCGGTGGGCCTGGAGGTGCGGGTGCCGTTCTGCGACCACCGGCTGGTCGAGTACGTGTACAACGCCCCGTGGTCCGTCAAGTCCTTCGACGGCCGGGAGAAGAGTCTGCTGCGCGAGGCGACGGCCGACGTGCTGCCGCAGTCGGTGTACGACCGCGAGAAGAGCCCGTACCCCTCGACACAGGACCCCCGGTACGCCGCCGCCCTTCGGGAGCAGACCAGGGAACTGCTCGCCGACCCCTCGCACCGGGTCTTCGACCTGGTGGACGCGGCCAGGGTCAAGCACGTCACGGAACGCGACACCCCGCAGAACAGCACCGCCTCCCGGCGCGGCATGGAACGCACGCTGGACCTCGCGCTCTGGCTGGACCTGTACGACCCGGAGATCTCGCTGACCTGATGCGGGCGCGGCGGTCCGGCGGTGGCCCGCGTGCGGGCAATGGGGTGAAGCAGAGCCACGGACGGGCCCACAGATCGAGGCGGTCCCTCGCTGCGGGTGGTTTATATGGCAGGGGGTCCGTACGAGAAAGGGATGACCCAATGGCAGGCCACTTCGAGCTGTACCAGGACAAGGCCGGCAAGCACCGCTTCCGCCTCAAGGCCGGCAACGGCGAGATCATCGCCGTCGGCGAGGCGTACAACAGCAAGGCGTCGGCCGAGAAGGGCATCGCCTCGGTGAAGGCGAACGCGTCGGAGGCGCCCGTGAAGGACCTCGAAACGGGGAAGTAGCAGCCCCCCTCCGGCCGAGGGAGCGCGCTGCTCAGCGTCCGGTCCGGCGCCCGGTCCGGCGCCTGGACCGGGCGCGACACCGTGAGCGGCGGGTCAGCTCGGTACGGAGGAGGTGAGGTCCGCCTCGTCCAGCCTGCGGGTGAGCGCGTCGAGACGGGCGCGCAGATCGTTGATCTCCTGGAGATCGCACCCGGTGGCCGCCGCGATACGGCGCGGTACGGACCGGGCGCGCTCGCGCAGCGCCGTGCCCTCCTCCGTGAGGTGGATGTGGACCGACCGCTCGTCGCGCGTGCTGCGCTCGCGGCGCAGCAGTCCGGCCGCCTCCAGCCGCTTGAGCAGGGGAGACAGGGTCCCCGAGTCGAGCCGCAACGCCTCGCCCAGGTCCTTCACGGGGAGCGGGCCGCGCTCCCACAGCACCAGCATGACCAGGTACTGGGGGTAGGTGAGCCCGAGGTCCTTGAGGAGTACGCGGTAGACGCCGCCGAACGCGCGCGACGCGGCGTGCAGGGAGAAGCAGATCTGCTGGTCCAGGCGGAGGAAGTCCTCGTCGGGGGGTGACGGCGGCGTCGTCGGTGTGGCGGTCATGGACTCAGGATAGCTCGCCGGACACAATTCAGTTGCGCACAATTTAATTGTGTGATGTTATTCTTCATGACGGCGGAGCACACCGCCCGACCCGGATGAGAGGGATGGTTTCGATGGACGCGCTGTACACCGCTGTGGCCACTGCCAACGGCCGCGAGGGACGGGCCGTCAGCTCCGACGGACAGCTGGACCTTCCGCTGGCCATGCCGCCGGCGCTGGGCGGCAACGGCGAGGGCACCAACCCGGAGCAGCTCTTCGCCGCCGGATACGCCGCGTGCTTCGCCAGCGCGCTCGGCCTGGTCGGCCGCCAGGCGAAGGTCGACACCAGCGAGGTCTCGGTGACGGCCGAGGTCGGCATCGGCAAGGACGGCGAGAGCTTCGGCCTCGCCGTCACCCTGCGCGTGGAGCTGCCGGACTCGCTCACGGGCGAGACCGGCGACCTCCTCGTCAAGCAGGCCCACCAGGTCTGCCCGTACTCGAAGGCGACGCGCGGCAACATCCAGGTCGACCTGGTGGTCGAGTGACCGACCGGCTGCCCGTGACGGCGTGACGCACTGACGGCGTGACGGCGTGACGCACTGACGGCCCGGCGCCCCGGACGGGGAGCGCCGGGCCGTTAATCGCTGGCGGACGGGCACGGCCGGCAGCACCCTGGGGCCATGTCAGAACCGAAGCACCGGATCCGCGCACTCCACACCGGGTCCACCCTCACCGTCTACCAGGCCTACCCGCCCGAGATAGGCATCCCCGCCGCCCGCGACGGCCGCTTCCCCGCCGCGTGGAAGCGGGACCGCATGACGTGGATCAAGCCCTCGTTCCTGTGGATGATGTACCGCAGCGGCTGGGGCACCAAGGAAGGCCAGACGACCGTCCTGGCCGTGGAGATCAGCCGCCCCGGCTTCGACTGGGCGCTGCGGAACGCCTGCCTCTCCCACTACGCGCCCTCGGTCCACGCCGACCGGGCTTCCTGGAAGCGGGAGTTGAGGCAGGCCCCGGCGCGGGTGCAGTGGGATCCGGAACGCGACCTCCACCTCAATCCGCTGCCCTTCCGCTCGCTCCAACTGGGCCTGACGGGCGAGGCGGCGCGGCGGTACGCGGACGAGTGGACCGTGTCCGTACGGGACGTGACACCGCTCGCGCACCGGGTGCACGCTGCCGTACGGGAGGGGGACATGGATGCGGCGGCGGCGCTGCTCCCCGAGGAGACGGAGTACCCGGCGGTGGCGGTGGCGGTGGCGGCCGGAGTGTTACCCGCCTGATCGGGCCGATCGGGCGGGCCCCGTGACTCAGGCCGCGAATTCCGTCAGGTCGATGGCGTGGACGTGCAGGGCGAAGCCGTGGACCGGGTGGACCGTGTCGCGTTCCAGGGTCATGCCGAGCTTGCGCATCACGTTCTCGGACGCTTCGTTTCCGGGGCGGCTGATGCTGATCACCCGTTCCAGGCCCCGGTCCTGGAGCGCGAACTCCAGTGCCGCGTGCGCCGCCTCCGAGGCGTAGCCCTGGCCCCAGAACGGTTGGCCGAGGCGCCAGCCGATCTCCACGTCCGGCAGGACCTCCGGCAGGAACTCGGGTACGGAGAGTCCCGCGAACCCGGCCAGTTCGCCCGAGGCGAGCAGTTCGACGGCGAAGAGGCCGAAGCCCTCCTCGTCCCACTCCTCCTCCCACCGCTCGATGTCCTCCGCCGTCCGGTCGAGGCCGCGCACCGAGCCGTCGTCGATCCACCGCATGACCTCCGGGTCCGCGTGGATCTCGGCCATGGGTACGAGGTCCTCCTCGCGCCAGCGGCGGAGGAGGAGGCGGGGTGTCTGGATCTCGGTCATGCGGCCCATCCTGGCCGAGGGGGAGGCCGCGACGGTAATCGGCGGCGGATCGG
This sequence comes from Streptomyces sp. NBC_01429, assembly GCF_036231945.1. Classification (NCBI taxonomy): domain Bacteria; kingdom Bacillati; phylum Actinomycetota; class Actinomycetes; order Kitasatosporales; family Streptomycetaceae; genus Streptomyces; species Streptomyces sp. NBC_01429. Next base: position 5,295,244 of record NZ_CP109599.1, read on the forward strand.
TTCGGTCCGGTCGGTCCGGTCGGTCCGTCGGCCGGGTGGTGCGTGCTGGTCCGAGCCCGCGGAGGCGCACTGCCATTGCCCCTGCCACCGCCCTTGCCACCGCCCCGTCGCGCGGTGCGGCGCGCGGCGGGGCGGTGGCGGTTCGGTGGCGGTTCGGAGGGGTGCGGCGCGTCAGGAAGGTGTTCCCGGCGTCAGGCGCAGGGTCAGGATCTGGAACGGGCGGAGCGTGAGGCGGACCGATGCCTCCGGGCCCGGCCGGAAGTCCGCCGCCGTCTCGTCCGGCAGCTCCCGCTCCAGCAGGTCGGTGACCCGCGCGCCCGCCAGGGCGAAGCCCGGGGTGAGGGTCGCCGTGGCGCGTGCTCCGTGGGACTCGTAGAGGCGGACCACGATGTCGCCCGAGCGGTCGTCGGCCAGCTTGACCGCCTCGACCACCACCGCCTCCGAGTCGAGCGCGACCAGCGGGGCCACCTCCGCCGAGCCCGGGACCGCGCGCTCCGGGAGGTTGAGGTGGTAGCCCTCCCGTACCGCGTCCGCGACCTCGGCGCCGATGACGAAGCCGTAGCGCAGCCGGTGGCGGCCCTGGTCCGTGTCGGGGTCGGGGAAGAGCGGGGCGCGCAGGAGGGAGAGGCGGACGGTGGTGGTCGTACCGCCGTCGGCGCGCACGTCACGGGTGACGTCGTGGCCGTACGTCGAGTCGTTGACCAGCGCCGCGCCCCAGCCGCGCTCGCCGACGTGCAGGAAGCGGTGCGCGCAGATCTCGAACTTCGCCGCGTCCCAGCTGGTGTTGGTGTGCGTCGGGCGCTCGATGTGGCCGTACGGGATCTCGGCCGTGGAGTGCGCGGCCCGTACGTCCAGCGGGAAGGCGACCTTGAGCAGCTTCTCCTTCTCGTGCCAGTCGATGACGTTGTCGATGTCGAGCCGGCGCGCGCCCTCGCGCAGCGTCAGCGTCTGGGAGATCCGGGACGCGCCGAAGCCGCGGATCACGCGCACTCCGTCCGCCGTCGCCGTGACCTCCTCCGCCTCCGTCAGGTCGCGGACGGAGTTGCGGTAGAACGCGTCGATGTCCCACGCGTCCCACTCGTTCGGGAAGTCCTGGTGCAGCTGGAGGAGGTTGGCCGTCGTGCCCGGGGCCAGCGCCTCGCGGCCCGCCGTCAGGTCGTACGCCGAGGTGATCAGGCCGCGGGCGTCGATCACCACCCGTACCAGGCCGTTGTCCAGGATCAGGTCCGTGCCGTCGGCCACGGGGGTGACGGCCGCCGCTGCCGTCGCCGCGCGGACCGTACCGCCCAGCGCCGGTACGCCGCCGCGCGCGTGCGGCGCCGCGTTGAAGACCACCTGGCCGTCGCCCGTCGCCGGACCGGCCAGGGCCCGCTGCGCGTCCGCGATCACCTCGCCCAGCTCGCGGGCGAGCCCGGCGTACGTCTCCTCCGCCTCGCGGTGCACCCAGGCGATCGACGTGCCCGGCAGGATGTCGTGGAACTGGTGCAGCAGGACGGTCTTCCAGATGCGGTCCAGCCGCTCGTACGGGTAGTCGAAACCGCCCCGCGCCGCCGCCGTCGCCGCCCACAGCTCCGCCTCGCGCAACAGGTGCTCGCTGCGGCGGTTGCCCTGCTTGCCCGCCAACTGGCTGGTGAGCGTGCCCCGGTGGAACTCCAGGTACAGCTCGCCGACCCACACCGGGGCGTCCGGATAGTCCGCCTCCGCCTGGGTGAAGAAGTCCGCCGGCTTCTCGATCGCGATCCGCGCCGAGCCCTCCAGGTCGCCGAGACGGTTCGCGCGGGCCACCATCTCGCGGGTGGGACCGCCGCCGCCGTCCCCGTAACCGAACGGGATCATCGAGCGGTTGGTGGCGCCCTTGTCCTGGAAGTTCCTGACGCTGTGCGCGACCTCGGCGCCGGACAGATCGCTGTTGTACGTGTCGACGGGCGGGAAGTGGCTGAAGATCCGGGTGCCGTCGATGCCCTCCCAGCGGAAGGTGTGGTGCGGGAACTTGTTGGTGGTGTTCCAGGAGATCTTCTGGGTCAGGAACCACTTCACCCCGGCGAGCTTCATCAGCTGCGGCAGCGCCGCGTTGTAGCCGAAGGTGTCCGGCAGCCACATCTCCTCGGTCTCGACGCCGAACTCGTCGAGGTAGAAGCGCTTTCCGTGGACGAACTGGCGGGCCAGCGCCTCGCCGCCGGTGATGTTCGTGTCCGGCTCGACCCAGAGGCTGCCCGTGGGCAGGAACTGGCCGGTCCGCGCCTTCTCCTGGGCCCGCGCGTACACCTCGGGGCGGTGTTCCTTCAGCCAGGCCAGCTGCTGGGCCTGGGACATCACGAACTTGAACTCCGGATGGTCGTCCATCAGCTGGGTGACGCTGGAGACCGTACGGGCGACCTTGCGGACCGTCTCGCGCAGCGGCCACAGCCAGGCCGTGTCGATATGGGCGTGGCCGACGGCGGAGATACGGTGCGCGCTCGCGACGGCGGGCGCGGCCAGGGCCGGGGCGAGCGCCTCGCGCGCGGCGGCGGCGCTGCCGCTGATGTCCTGGAGGTCGATCGCGTCCAGCGCCTGCTCGACGGCCTTGAGGAGCTGCCAGCGGCGCGGGGTGTCGGTGGGCAGCTCACGCATCAGCTGGCCGAGGACATCGAGGTCCTGGACGAGTTCGAAGACCGTCGCGTCGAAGACGGCGAGGTCCATCCGGCGCAGCCGGTACAGCGGCTCGCCCGCCGGGGTCGCGCCGTGCTCCTCGCCCAGCCAGGCCGCCCGGCCGCCGACCGGTGTCGGGCCGAACGACAGCTGTCCCGGGCCGCTGTGCATGACGACCGGGTTGGCCGCGGCCTCGATGAACCGTACGAACTCCTCGCCGCCCTCGGCGCTCGCGCTCACGGGCAGCCAGGTGTTACGGGGGTTGAGCGCCTTCACCGGTGTCCCGTCGGGCCGGTAGACCAGCCCCTCGGTGGAGAAGCCCGGCTCCGTCGTGCCGAAGCCCAGGTCGAGTACGGCCTCCACGGGCAGCCCGGCCCACTCGGCCGGGACCGTACCCGAGACCTTGAACCAGCTGGTCGACCAGGCGGGGCCCCAGTGGTCGCCGACCCGGGCGGGCCCGAACTCGGCGGCCAGGCCCTCGGCGACCGGGACGGGCTCGCCCGGCACGTTCCAGATCTCGACCTCAAGAGGGACGGCACGGGCGTGGACGGCGGGCCGTAGACGCTGGTTCAGCACGCGGTCGAGCCGCTGCTCGATCACTTCGCGGTCGTTGTGCATGGGTGGTTCTCCAGAAGAGGAAGTCAGAATCCGGGGGCAGCTGCGGAGAGGGGAGGGAAGCCGAGGGGAGAGCGGAGGGGAGGGAGCGCGCGGGCGTCAGCCCTTCAGCGCCCCGCCCAGCGCGAAGCCGCCGCCGAGCTTGCGCGCCAGCAGCAGGTAGAGCAGCACGACGGGGATCGAGTAGATGATCGAGAACGCCGAGAGCTGGCCGTACTGCGTCTGGTCGTGCGCGCTGAGGAAGTTGAAGACGCTGACCGAGGCCGGCAGCTTCTCCGGGTCGAGCAGCAGGATGAAGGGGACGAAGAAGTTCCCCCACATACCGATGAACGTGAAGATCGTGACGACGATGACGCCCGGCCACATCAGCGGCAGCACGACCCGCCACAGCACCTGCATCGAGCCCGCGCCGTCGATCCTGGCGGCCTCCTCCAGCACGATCGGCACGCCGTCCATGAAGTTCTTCATCAGCCAGATGCCGAACGGGAGCGACGATGCGGCCAGGAAGAGCGTGGTGCCGGCCATCGAGTCGATCAGGTTGACCTGCACGAACATGCTGTAGACCGGGATCATGACCGCCGTGATCGGCAGGCCGGTCGAGAACAGGATCGTGTAGAGGAACGGCTTGCGCAGCTTCGAGCGGTAGCGGGAGAGCGGGTAGGCCGCCAGGATCGACAGCGCCACGGTCAGGAAGGTCGCGCCGCCGCACAGGATCAGCCCGTTGAGCATCGGCCGGTAGGTCGTGTCGACGTTGAGGATCTTGCCGAAGTTGTCGAGCGTGAACGGGTCGGGCAGCGAGAGCCGGAAGCTGGCGTGCGCGTTGACCGAGGCCAGCAGCATCCAGAGCAGCGGGACGACGTACACCACCGAGATCAGCAGCAGCGCGATGTTGACGCCGATCCGGCTGGTGCGGGCGCGTCCCGAGCGGGCGCCGCCCCGCGCGGACGGCGCGGTCGGGACGCTTCGAGCGGTGGCGGTGGCGGGGGTGGTGGTCGCGGCCATCAGTCCTCCTCCAGTTTCAGCAGCCGGATGTAGACGGTGGAGAAGAGCGCGCCGACCAGCAGCAGCACCAGCGCGATGGCGGTCCCGTAGCCGATCAGGCTGTTCTGGAACGCCTGCTGGTACATGAAGATGGGCAGCGTCTGGCTCTTGTTGCCGGGGCCGCCCCTGGTCATGGTGTAGATCAGCCCGAAGACCGAGAGGGTCTGGAGGGTGATCAGCATCAGGTTGGTCATGATGGAGCGGCGGATGACCGGCAGGGTGACCCGCCACAGCCGCTGCCAGGGACCGGCGCCGTCCATCTCGGCGGCCTCGATCAGCTCCTGGGGCACGTCGTTGAGGGCGGCCGAGTAGACCATCATCGAGAACGCCGTACCGCGCCAGATGTTGGCGAAGCAGGCGGCCAGGATCGGCAGGGTGTAGAGCCAGTTCTGCTGCGGCAGGTGCAGCGCGTCCAGGATCGCGTTGAGCGATCCCTGCTGGAAGAAGAACGCGTACATCAGGTAGCCCGCGACGACTTCGGGCAGCACCCAGGCGGCGATGACGACCAGGCTGACGATCGACCTGACCGGCTTGGACGCCTTCTCCATCATCACGGCGAGCGCCAGCCCGAGCGTGTTCTGCCCGATGACGGCGGAGCCGATGACGAACACGAAGGTCAGCCATACGGCGTTGAGGAAGTCGGGGTCGCCGAAGGCCCGGGTGAAGTTGTCGAAGCCGACGAAGTCGGTGGCCGACGAGCCCGTCAACTGCATGTTCGTGAACGCGTAGTAGACGCAGTACCCGATCGGCCCGGCCAGGAAGACCGCCAGCAGGACGGCGGAGGGCAGCAGCGGCAGACCGCGCAACAGGCCCTGGGTGGCGGGGGATACGGGGCGACGGCGGCCTGCGCGCCCGGCGCCCCGGCGGCCGGGGCCGCCCGGATCGCCGGGGGCGTCGGCGGCGCCGGGCTTCCGGCCGCCGCCGTCCAGGGTGGTGGTGGGGCCGCTCACTACGAACCCTTGACCGTGTTGTCCGCGCCGACCGCGGACTTGACATCGTTGTCGAACGTGGAGGCCGCCTGGTCCACGCTCGCCTGACCGGTCGTCACCGACTCCATGGCCTTCTGGATGGCGGTGGAGACCTGGGTGTAGGCGGGCAGGGCGGGCCGGTAGTGGGTGTCGGCGACCAGTGAGGTGAAGAACTTGTTGGTCGGCAGCGCCTTCAGGTACGTCGGGTCGTCGGCCACGTCCTTGCGTACGGCGATGGTCGCGTTCGCGGCGTTCCACCGGGCCGAGGCGTCCTTGGTCTCCAGGAACTGGACGAACTTGAAGGCGAGATCGGGGTTGGACGCCTTCGACGGGACGGACCAGGCCCAGCCGCCGGACATGCTCACCCTGCCGGGGGCCTGCCCGTTCTGGGTGGGCATCGCGGCGGTGGCCATCGTGGACTGCCATTCGGGCCACGGTTTGCTGCCGGTGCGGATCCAGTTGTTCGGCATCCAGGAGCCGTCGATGTCCATGGCGAGCTTGCCGGCCGGGATCATCTCCGTGCCGACGGCGGCGCCGATGTTCGCGCCGAGCGCCTGCTCGACGGAGGGGCCGAGCTTCTGGCCGTACACGTCCTTGATGAACTGGAGCGAGTCCTTGAAGCCCTGGCTTCCGACGACCCACTTCTTCTGTCCGCTGTCGTACAGCGCGTCACCGCCGGCCTTCGTGCCGTACAGCAGCATCTCGAAGCCCTGCATGGTGGACTGCTCGCCGCCCGCCGTGCCCGTGTAGATGTTGAACGGGGTGATCGAGGGGTCGGACGCCTTGATCTTCTTGGCCGCGTCGAGGACGTCGGCCCAGGTCTTGGGCTGCCAGGGGACGGAGATCCCGGCCTTCGCGAGGATCTTCTTGTTGTACCAGATGCCGCGGGTGTCCGTGTTGTCCGGTACGCCGTACGTCTTGCCGTCGGCGGCCTTCACGGCGGCCTTGGACGCGTCCGCGAACTGCGACCAGTCCGACCACTTGTCCAGGTAGTCGTCGAGCGGCTTGAGGTAGCCACTGGCGATGTCGGAGTTGATCGTCGCGGTGTCCTCGTACACGAGATCGGGCGCGGTCGAGGGCGAGCGCATCATGAGCTGGAGCTTGGTGTAGTAGTCGTTGGAGGAGGCGGTGACCGGGACCAGCTTGACGGTGGTGCCCGGGTTCTCCTTCTCGAACCGCTTCACCATGGGGGCCAGGAAGGTCGCCTGGACCTTGTTGCTGTTGTTGAGCTGCTGCTGATAGACGACCTTGATCGTCTTGCTCGAACTCCCGGAGGACGAGCCGGTCCCACAGCCTGCCGCCGTGATGGCGATCGCGGCCGTGACGCTGACGGCTGCGAGAAGTCTGGTACGCACAGTAGATCCTCCGACGAAGAACCCGATCGAAGCCCGAAGAGGCAGGGAATAGCTCATCCCGCGCAAAGCGGATATGGTCCCCTATCCGGGCGTTTTTGCCCTGGCCTGCTGACGCTCAGCTAAATCCAATGGATTGATTAAGTCAACGCTTCGGCCATGTAAACTTCGGTCACGATTCCGGATCGCCGGACGGTCGCCGCACAGCCGACAGGCCGTGCGCGACGGCCGGGATCCCACCGCCCCGACCAGCGAACCACCCTCGCGGGCCAGGGCAGAGGAGGCGACACGACGTGACGCAGGGCGGGACGAACCTCCCGCGAGTGGGGGACTACAACCAGGCGGTCGTGCTCGACGCGATCCGCACCAGCGGGCCCGTCAGCCGGGTCGAACTCGCACCTCTCACGGGCCTCACCGCCCAGACCGTCTCCAATGTGGTCCGCAGGCTGCTCGACGCCGGTCTCGTGTCCGAGTCCGGGCACGCCCCCTCCAGTGGAGGCAAGCGCCGTACGCTCCTGTCCCCGCGCGCCGACGGCGCCTACGCCGTCGGGATCCATCTGGACCCCGACTCGGCCATGGTCGTCGTGGTCGACCTGGTCGGGGAGGTGCTGATCAGCAGAAGGGTCCGGCTCACCGACCCCCGCGACCCGGAGGTGGTGGTCGACCAGGCGGTACGGGCCGCCCGCCGGCTCACCGCCCGCGCCGAGATCGACCCCGCCCGGCTGCTCGGCACCGGCATCGCCGCCCCCGGCCCGATCGACGGCCGCGCGGGCGCCGTGATCGCCCCGCCCAATCTGCCCGGCTGGGAGTACGTGCCCCTGCTGGAGATGTTCGGGAAGGCGACCGGCATGCCGGTCGCGCTGGACAACGACGCCACGGCCGCCGCCATCGGTGAGCGCTGGATCGGCGGCAGACGGCGGGCGGGCAGCTTCTTCTTCATCTACCTGGGCACCGGCATCGGCTCCGGAGTCGTCCTCAACAACACCGTGCTGCACGGCGATTCCGGCAACGCGGGGGAGTTCGGCCACATGTCCGTCGAACCGGGCGACCGGGTCTGCCACTGCGGCAGTACGGGCTGCCTCGGCCCGTACTGCAACCCCGCCGCCATCATCGAGGACCTGCTGGCCCGGCAGGGCGCGGGCACCGGCGTATCCCTCGGCCTCACCGGCGACCCGGCCGACCTGCACCGTGACTGGAAGCTGCTGCGGCGCGCGGTACGGGCGGGCGACCCCGCCGCGACCGACGCCGTACGCCGCGCCGCCCGGCGCCTCGGCCAGGCCACCCGGGGCGCGGTCAGCCTGCTCGACGTCGGTTCCGTGGTGCTCGGCGGGGAGGCGCTGCGCGGGATCGAACCCATCCTGTGCGAGGAGATCGACGCGGCCGTCAACAGCACCTCCGTCGGGCATGGCAAGCGGAACATCGCCATCGAGCGGAGCGTGATCGGGGACACGGTCGGCGCGGTGGGTGCCGCGTCGCTGATCCTGCACGGGAATTACGCGCCGGGATGGCGGATGCTGATCGACGGGTGAGCGGGACGGGCACCCGCTACGGGGGGCGGTGACCGACGGGTGCGGGTGCGCGCCACCCTCCTGTCGTGGGTACCCCCTTGTCAGGGTCACCCCCCTGACAAGGGGTGTCCGGCCACCCGAGCCGTACCGCGTCTGCTGTATGCCGTCGGCCGGCCGTACTCCTCAAGGATGCCGTCGAGTTCCGACCGGAGGCACGGCGGTTCGTTTCCCAGGCCGTTTAGGGTTCAAGGATGGAGACCCCAACCCCCCGCCGGTCCTGGCTGCGCGCGCGATGGCCGGCCGTGGTGGCCGCCGTCGCCGTGCTGGTCGGAGCAGGCACCTGGACCGCCGTCGCGTCGGACAGCGCGCCCGCCGTGCACCGGGAGGACCGGGTGATGGCGATGCCGGGTGCCCGGATCGACACCTCGTACTTCACCTCCGGCGGCGGCGGGCGCCGGCCCGCCGTGCTGATCGGGCACGGCTTCGGCGGCAGCAAGGCCGACGTACGGGACCAGGCCGAGAAGCTCGCGCGCGACGGGTACGCGGTGCTGACCTGGTCGGCGCGCGGCTTCGGGAAGTCGACCGGCCGGATCGGGCTCAACGACCCGGACCACGAGGTCAAGGACGTGTCCCGGCTGATCGACTGGCTCGCGAAGCGCCCCGAGGTCCAGCTCGACGCGAAGGGCGACCCCCGGGTCGGGATCACGGGCGCCTCGTACGGCGGGGCCATCTCGCTGCTCGCCGCCGGGTACGACAAGCGGGTCGACGCGATCGCCCCGCAGATCACGTACTGGAACCTCGCCGACGCGCTCTTCCCCGACGACGTCTTCAAGAAGCTCTGGGCCGGGATCTTCTTCTCCACCGGAGGCGGCTGCGGGACCTTCGAGAAGGCGCTGTGCGCGATGTACCAGCGGGTCGCCGTCTCCGGCACCCCGGACGCGGCCGCCCGCACCCTGCTGGAGGAGCGCAGTCCGTCCGCCGTTGCCGACCGTATCGACGTGCCCACGATGATCTTCCAGGGCCAGACCGACTCGCTCTTCCCGCTCGGCCAGGCCGACGCCATGGAGAAGGCGATCCGCGCCAACGGCGCACCGGTCGACGTCGACTGGATCGCGGGCGGGCACGACGGCGGCGACATGGAGGGCGGCCGGGTGCTGAACCGGGTCTCCTCCTGGTTCGACCGCTATCTCAAGGACGACAAGAGCGCGGACACCGGTCCGGCGTTCCGGGTCACCAGGACCGGAGGCGTCGACTCCACCGACGGCAGGGCCCAGATCAGGGGCGCCGGCAGCGACAGCTACCCGGGTCTGGAGAGCGGCACCACCGACGTTCCGCTCAGCGGCGGCACCAAGACCTTCGAGAATCCGGCGGGCGCGAGCCCGCCCGCCATCTCCGCCGTTCCGGGCGTCGGCGGCGGACTCTCCCAGCTGTCCACGTTCGGGGTCGGGCTCTCGCTCGACTTCCCCGGACAGAACGCCGCCTTCGACTCCGCGCCGCTCGACCGGTCGCTGCGCATCACCGGTACACCGACCGTCCGCGCCACCGTCACCTCCAGCGGCGGCGACGCGGTGCTGTTCGCCAAGGTGTACGACGTCGGCCCCGACGGCAGCCGGAACGTGCTGCCGTCGCAACTCGTCGCACCCATCAGGGTCGAGGGCGCCGAAAAGGGCAGGACCGTGGAGCTGACCCTGCCCGCCGTGGACCATCAGCTGGTCCCCGGACACCGGCTGCGGCTCGTCCTCGCCGCCACCGACCTCGGCTACGCCTCACCGGCCGACCCCGCCACGTACAAGGTCTCCCTCGAAGGACCGCTGACCGTACCGACCGTGCCCGCGCTCACCAGCGGGTCCGCGGCGCTGCCCTGGTGGACGTGGGGGCTGCCCGCCATCGGCGTACTGATCGCGGCCGGGCTGCTGCTCACCGCCCGCCGCCGCGGCGGCACGCCGGCGCCCGACCCCGAACTGGCCGGTGTGCCGCTGCGGATCGAGGGTCTGACGAAGCGGTACGCCAAGTCCTCCGACCGGTACGCGGTCCGTGATCTCTCCTTCCAGGTGGAGAAGGGACAGGTGCTCGGGCTGCTCGGTCCGAACGGCGCCGGGAAGACCACCACCCTGCGCATGCTGATGGGACTGATCGCCCCGGACGCCGGTGAGATCAGGGTCTTCGGCCACGCCATCAGGCCGGGCGCCCCGGTGCTCTCCCGGGTCGGCGCGTTCGTGGAGGGCGCCGGCTTCCTGCCGCATCTGTCGGGACGGGCCAACCTGGAGCTGTACTGGCAGGCCACCGGCCGCCCCGCCGAGGACTCCCGCATCGAGGAGGCGCTGGAGATCGCCGGGCTCGGCGACGCGCTCGCGCGGGCCGTACGCACCTACTCGCAGGGGATGCGGCAGCGCCTCGCCATCGCCCAGGCGATGCTCGGCATGCCGGATCTGCTGATCCTCGACGAGCCGACCAACGGTCTCGACCCGCCGCAGATCCGCGAGATGCGGGATGTGATGATCCGTTACGCGGCGGGCGGCAGGACGGTCATCGTCTCCAGCCACCTCCTCTCCGAGGTCGAGCAGTCCTGTACGCATCTGGTGGTCATGCGCCGCGGTCAGCTCGTGCAGGCGGGACCGGTCGAGGAGATCACCGGATCGGGTGACTCGCTGCTCGTCACCACCGCCGAGGAGGTGCCGGAGCCCGTGATCGAGAAGATCGCCGCGCTGCCCGGCATCGGCTCGGCCGTCCGCGCGGACGGCGGCCCCGGGCTGCTCGTACGGCTCGACGGCGCGAGCACCACCACCCTGGTCACCGAGTTGATACGGCTGGATGTCCCGCTCACCGGGGTCGGACCCCACCGCCGCCTGGAGGACGCGTTCCTCACCCTGATCTCCGGAGGCTCCGCATGAGCGCGCTGATCGAAACGGCCCCCGGCTACCGGGCCCGGCGCACCCTGCCGCTCCGGGTCGAGGCGCTGCGGCAGTTGCGGCGCAGGCGGACGCTGGCGATGGGGATCATGCTGGCCGCGCTGCCTTTCGTGCTGATCGTGGCGTTCGCCATCGGCGGCACACCGGGCGGCTCCGAGAGCGGCCGGGTGACCCTGATGGACACCGCCACGGCCTCCGGCGCCAACTTCGCGGCCACCTGCCTGTTCGTCTCGGCCGGCTTTCTGCTGGTGGTGCCCGTCGCGCTGTTCTTCGGGGACACGGTGGCCTCCGAGGCGAGCTGGTCCTCGCTGCGCTATCTCCTCGCCGCTCCCGTCCCCCGATACCGGCTGCTGTGGAGCAAGTTGGCGGTCGCGCTCGGGATGAGCGCGGCGGCGATGCTCCTGCTGCCGCTGGTCGGGCTGGCGGCCGGTACCGCCGCTTACGGGTGGGGGCCGCTGGAGCTGCCGACCGGCGGCTCCCTGGCCGCGTCCGACGCACTGCCGAGGCTGGCGCTCGTCGTCGCGTTCATCTTCGTCTCCCAACTGGTCACCGCCGCGCTCGCCTTCTGGCTGTCGACCAGGACCGACGCCCCGCTGGGCGCGGTCGGCGGCGCGGTCGGGCTGACGATCATCGGCAATGTCCTGGACGCCGTGACGGCGCTCGGCTCCTGGCGGGACTTCCTGCCCGCGCACTGGCAGTTCGCGTGGGCGGACGCCCTCCAGCCGCAGCTGGAGTGGGGCGGCATGCTGAAGGGCACGGCCATCTCGGTGACGTACGCCGTGGTGCTGTTCGCCCTGGCCTTCCGGGGGTTCTCCCGCAAGGACATCGTGTCGTAGGCCGTATTCCGGCTCAGATCCAGCCCCGACGAGCCGCTTCCGCACCCGCGCGGAAGCGGCTCGTCGTGCCGAGGGCCGTGAGCACCTCGCCCACCCGGCGGCTGTACGTACGGCTCGACAGGCCCAGCCGCGTCGCCGCGGTCTCGTCGGTGAGCCCGGCCACCATGGCTTCCAGCACGGGCCGTAATCGCGCCGACAGGCCGCCCGGGGTGCGGGTCCCGGCCGTGGGCAGCTCCTCGCCCGTCTCCCACCAGGTCTCATGGGTGCGCGCCAGAGCCCGCACGACCACGGGATCGCGGATCAACAACAGGCCGTGGTAGTGCAGTTGGAGATCGAGGGGAACCGCGGCGACGCAGCGGTCCACCAGGATCATCTTGAACGGGATGGACTCGGTCTGCCGTGCCCGGCCGGGGAGTTGACGGGGAACGGAGTGCGGGAGCGCGGCCAGCGCGTGCCGGGGCACGATCCTGCGCACGCCGATCGAGGGGGAGCGGCGCCGCCGGCCCCTGCCCGCTGTCGAGCCGGCCGCCGTGCCGGGCCCGCTGTCGAGCCATACGTGGTCACCGGCCGCCCGCACGCACGCGCCCGCGAACTCGGCGAACTCCTCCGGCACACACTGCCCCGGGCAGCTGCCCGGATCGTCGAAGATCAGCATCTCCCTGCGGGCGGAGCGCACCAGCGCGGTCAGGGCCGCCGTCACCTCCCGTACGCCCCGGATGGGCCGGCCCGGCGGATGCGGCGCGTCCACCACGTCCTCCCGCGTCGCGCTCACCGACAGCGCCGACCTGTTGAGCAAGGAACCTGACACTTCCCCCACGGCTGACCACCCCCGCCATCCCCTCGGAGTCGTACGCCACTCCATGTACGCACACCATCGCTCACCGTGACAAGTGCAGTTCAGGGTGACGGTGGCTCCGCGCCCCGGGACCTGTGCGGGGCCGGTGTGCACGGGGGTGGCGCGCGTCGGCCGCGTGCTGTGGCGGGTTCGCCGTGAGTCCGGGGGATGCCGGGAGACCTTTGCCACAGGGAAATTATCCGCATCGGGACATGCTTATCCAATCGGATACGCGATGAGGGCCCGGACGATGTTCGTTCGGGCCCTCATCGCATCTACGATATGCGCGCTGTTCAGCGCCTCTTTTCGCCGGCTCTCTCTACCACCGGTACCACCGGCCACGCTTTCCGCCACTGGCGGCGGGGCGCAGTACGAAGCCCAGCAGCCAGATGACCAGCACGATCACGGCGATCCACCAGAGCGCCTTGACGGCGAAACCGACACCGAAGAGGAGCAGGGCGAGCAGAAGAACAACTATCAGGGGAACCATTCTTATCAACCTCCGAGCAGCCGTGTGCCCCCGGCGATGGGGGCCATGCGCGGAAATCGAATAAGTCTCAATCTGTTTTTCCGGGCGCTTCCGGGGAACGAGTCGCCGCCCGCGCCGGAAGTTATTCCGGTGCGGGCGGCGACGGGCCGGTCCGGTGTGGGCCTGGCCTGGGCTACTTCGGCATCAGTACCGAGTCGACCAGATACACCGTGGCGTTGGACGTCCTGATGTCGCCGCAGGTGATGTTCGCGGTGTCGTTCACCTTGAACGTCGTGCCGGAGCCCGAGGTGGTGAGGTCGGTGCCCTCCAGGGTCTTGAAGGTCCCCTTCGGCAGCTCGTTGGGGGTGACCGTCTTGTCCACGACGTGGTACTTCAGGACCTTGGCCAGCTCGGCCTTGTCGGCCAGCAACTTGGCGAGCTGGTCCTTCGGTACCTTCTCGAACGCCGCGTTGGTCGGTGCGAACACGGTGATGTTCTTGGACGTGTCGAGCGTGTCGGTCAGTCCGGCCTTCTTCAGGGCGGTGACCAGCGTGGCGAGTTGCGGGTTGTGCGAAGCGGCGGTGGCCACCTTCTCCTTCGCCATGTCCTTCAGGCTTCCGCTGCCCGTCTTCGGTACCGAGGAGCAGTCGGGGCCGAACGGCGCGGGCGCCGTCGACCCGCTGGTGGACGGCGAGGGGGACGGTGAGGTGCTGGCGGCGGCGCTGGGCGGCGTGCTGGGTGTCGGCGTGGCCGCGAGCGCCTGGGGTGCCATGGCCCCCAGGGTGACCGGGAGCGCTGCCGCCACGGCTGCGGCGACGAGGGTGGTGCGGATGCGGTTGGGCTTCATGTTTCGATTCCTCTTCCTGTGGGAGGAGGGCCTCGGCTCGGGCCCGGAGGCGTCGACGGCGGCCGGGTGGGCCGGTCGAGCGGCGGCCCGGAGGCGCCGGAGGGGGAGTGCTCACCGGTCCGGCCTGTCGCGTGCGACGATCGCGATCCTGTTGTCTGATCGAGCCACCGACTAAAGAGTAGCCATAGCTTGGCGTTTTGAGCATCTTGGGAGGATTTGACCGCTGTCCGGCGTGACCACTATGCGGCGTGATCGCTGTCCGGCGTGCCGCGCCGGTCGGCCAGCGTCAGCCCCAGCCCGCACGCCCAGCCGACCGGCTGGAGCGCCCAGTAACTCACCACCCGGTACAGGAGCGTGACGGCGATCGCCTGCTCCGTGCTCAGCCCGTACACCACCAGCAGGGCCGTGAGGCTCGTCTCGACCACGCCGAGTCCGCCGGGCGTCAGCCGCAGACTCCCCGCGAACTGCGTCAGCGCGTAGGCCGCGAGGATCCCGTGCCAGGGGACGCCGATCCCCAGACTCCACACGCACGTGACCAGGCACGCCAGGTCGAAACCCCAGTTGAGTACCGCCAGCGCGGCCGGCCGCAGCCAGGGGCGCGGACCCGGCCGGGTGGCCCGGACATGGCGGCCCAGCCGGGACAGCGCCTGCTCGACGTCCCAGAGCCGCCGCGAGCGCAGCCCCAGCCGCCGCCAGCCGCGCCAGGCCCGGCGGCGCACCCGGGGGAAACGCGACAGGCCCACCGCCACGCCCGCCACCACCAGCGCGGCCACCGCCAGGGCGACGACCGCGCCCCGCAGCCCCGACGCGGGACCCGAGGAACCGGCCACCAGCACCCCGGCCACCAGCAGGACGAAGAGGCTCAGCGCCGACAGCGTCCCCGCGACCGCGAGCACCGCGCCCGCGAGCACCTGCTCCACGCCCCTGCGGCGCAGCCGCCGGAAGACCCACGCGGCGGCGAACGCGGCCCCGCCGGGCAGCGCGCCCGCGATGGCGTTGCCCGCCAGCACGAGAGCGGCCATGGCGCGCAGCCGTACCCGGGCGCCTCCGGCGCGCAGCAGCCACCGCTGGAGCGCCGCGAGACAGAGCAGGGAGGCCGCCTCGCAGACGGCGGCCACCAGCAGGCGGTACGGACGGACCTCGCCGATCAGCCGGACGGCGGACACCAGCTCGTGACGCCGGGTGACGGCGACGGCCACGGCGAGCGCCACGAGTACGGCAGCGACCACCCACCACCAGGGGCGTACCGCCGCCCGCACCGGCGCGCGCGTGAGGTCCCCCTCGTGTCCCCCGGGGCGACCCACCACCCCTCCGACGATACGACCGGCACGCGCGCCGGACCCGCTCAGCACTCAGCCGTTCAGGCACTCAGGAGTTGAGGAGTTCAGCCGCTCGGGCGGTCAGCCGTGACCCGGCGCGCCCGACGCGACCGACTGCCCGCCGTAGCTCAGCTCGCTGGCCAGCAGCGCCGCTCCGACCACGCCCGCGCGGGGGCCGAGTTCGGACATGACGATCGGGAGGTTGCCGGTGGCCAGCGGCAGTGACCGCTTGTAGACGACGCTGCGGATCTCGGAGAGGAGGACATAGCCCAGCCCGGCCAGCCCGCCGCCGATCACGATCATCGACGGATTCATGAAGCTGACCAGCGTGGCGAGGACCTGTCCGACCCGGTGGCCGCCCCGGCGGATCAGGGTGACGGAGGCGGTGTCCCCGGCCGTGGCGCACTCCGCGACGTCCACGGCGGTCAGCGCCCCTCGTTCGGCCAGCCGCTCGGCCAGCGCGGGCGACTCCCCGGAGCGCGCGGCGGCGGTCGCGTCCCTGGCCAGCGCGACCCCGCCGAAGTAAGCCTCCAGACAGCCGGTGTTGCCACAGGTGCAGACGGGGCCGTCGGCCTCGATCTGTATGTGGCCGATGTCGCCGGCGCAGCCTTCCGCGCCCCGGTAGATACGGCCGTGGTGCTGCATGCCCGAGCCGATCCCGCTGCCGATCTTGACGAAGAGCAGATGGTCGACGGTCCTGGCGATCCCGCTGTGCCGCTCCCCGAGGGCCATCACGTTGACGTCGTTGTCGACGACCACCGGGCAGCCGTGTTCCCTGGCGAGGGTGTCGCGTACCGGGTAGCGGTTCCACCCCACCATGATCGGCGGGGAGACGGGCACGCCGTCGCGGAAGCTGACCGGACCGGGAAGGCCGATGCCGATGGCGTCCAGCCGCGTGTAGTGACCCTGGGCCGCCAGTTTGTGGAGGATCTCGCTGACCCGGTCCAGCACGGCCACCGGGCCCGAGCGGATGTCGGCCGCCTCCGAGTAGGAGGCCACGGGCTCCAGGCCGCCGTCGGTGATCTCGATGTCGAGCGAACTGGCGCCGAGGTCGACGGCGGCGAACCGCAGCCCCGGGTCCAGCTGTACGAGGGTGGAGCGCCGGCCGCCGCGCGAGGCGGCAGGACCCGCCTCCAGCACCTTGCCTGCGGCCACCATGCGGTCCAGTTCGGCCAGTAACCTCGGCCGCGGTATCTCCAGCCGGTCGGACAACTGGGCGCGGGACAGCGGGCCGTTGTCGCGCAGCAGACTCATGACGCGGTACGGAACGCTCATGGGCTCACTTCCTCGATCCTCGGAACGCCCATTCGACAACAGGCCCTTACCGTGCGACCGTACGCAACTTTCGCTGTCACCGCCAAAAGTTCGGCGGTCATGGAGTTGCCGCCCCACCACCAGCGCGTGGGACGGCAACTCCCTTTCACCTGGGGGAGGTCAGCCGGTCAGATCCCCCCTCACGGCCCGTGCGTCCCGGGCGAGCGCCGCGCCCGCCGCCCGGTCCGGCACCAGCGACGGTTCACCGGCGGACTCGGCGAACGAGTCCAGCACCGCCGCCGCCCGGCTGGTCCGCCCGGCCTCGGCGTGCTCGCGTGCCTGGGCGAGCCGGAGCGTCAGGCGCTGAAGGCCCTGCGCCGACACCAGACCGTCCGCGCGCAGCCGGGGCAGCAGCGCGTCGAGGTCGTCGAAGGAGGTACGGGTGGTGAAACGCACCGTCTTCGCCGTGGTGTTGCCGGCCCGGTCGCGCGCCGTCACCTTCAGCTCGTGGCCGCCCAGCGGGAGCCGCCACAGTTCCAGGGGCTGGCCGGAGACGAGCGCCGCGCCGTCCAGGGCGGCGGTCGCCGTGGCGCCTCCGGAGACCGCGTCGGTGGCCGTGACCACCGGCGTCGGCCGCTTCGAGTCGCCGTACGCGCCGTCCTCGTCCAGTCCGGTGACCGTCACCGCGGGACCGGATTTGTCGATCCGTACCGTCAGGCTGCCGGTCTCGGAGACATTGCCGCCGCTGTCGGTCGCGCGGTAGAGGACGGTGGTGGCGCCCTCCGCGGCGAGGCTGACGGCGGAGTTGGCCGACAGCCAGGTGGTACCGCCGTTGACCGAGTACTGACGGCTGCTGACCGTGCCGTTGTCGGTCGCGGTGACGTTGAGCGTCACATTGCTGGTGTACCAGCCGTTGTCACCGTTGGGGCGTGGCGGGTTCAGCGTGGCGGTCACCTTCGGCGGCGTCCTGTCAGCGACTCCCGGCCCCAGGAAGGTCAGGGAGTCCAGCTCGACCCCGCCCGAGGAGGTGACGAACAGCTCGCCGGTCCCCGAAGGGGCCTTGTCGAAGGTGGTGTCGACGGATCGCCATCCCTCGCCCGCCGGTACGGAGACGGTCGCGAAGGGCTCGGCGTCCGCCGCGTTCCAGCGCAGCGCCAGGGTCCCGGCTCCGCTCGCGCGGGTCCGCACCCCGTCGATGCCCGCGAACGAGACCGGGTCGTAGGCGATCCAGTCCCCGGCGTCGAAGGACGTCACCTTCCGCTGCCCGGACGCCGTGGCGTCGTCGGTGACCGTGACCCCCTGCTCGGAGTCGTAGTGCTCGGCCTGCATGAGGGCCGGGTTGAGGATCACCTGCGCGTCACCGGTGGCCGGCGGCACGCCGCCCGCGCCCTTGTCGGTGTAGGCGATGCCGAGGACGCCGAAGACGTTCTCGGTGTCCCCGTGCCCCGCGTCGGTCGGGGTCACGACCGCGCCCGTGCAGCCGGTGCCGCTGTTGACCGGGTGGCCGTGCTGGTTGTGGCCCAGGCCGAAGGTCCAGGCGACCTTGGCGCAGTCGACGTCCTTGCCGTCCTCGGCGTCCTCGATGTCGACCCCGTACGGTACGGCGTCGCCCCAGTTGAAGAAGCCACCGTCGGGCGGCGAGGTGATCGCCACGGTCGGCGCGGTGTTGCCGACCGTGATCTGGCGGCTGGTCAGCCCGGTCTTGCCCTGCGGGTCGGTGACCTTCAGCCGGGCCTGGAACTGGCCGTTGTCCGGATAGGTGCGGGTGGCACGCGGACCGGTGGCGTCGAAGACGCCGTCCCCGTCGAGATCCCACTGATAGGTGAGTTCGCCGCCCTCCGGATCGGTGGACGCGGTGGCGTCGAAGGAGACCGTCAGCGGGGCCTGCCCGGAGGTCGGATCGGCCTTGATCACGGCGGTGGGCGCCTTGTTGCCCTCCGCGTAGTCGATCCGGTAGAGGCCGGCGTCGGGGTTCTGCCGGAAGAAGCCGTCGCCGTAGTCCAGCACGTACAGCGCGCCGTCCGGGCCGAACTCCAGGTCCATCGGGTTGTCCCAGGGCGGGATGCCGTTCTCGGACCGCTCGCTGTTGGGCAGCACGTTCTCCAGCTTGGTCACCGGACCGTCCGGGCCCGCCAGGGTGAAGGCGGCCACGTAGTCCTGGGAGAACTCGCCGAAGAACGCCTTGCCGTCCCAGTAGGCGGGGAACTTGCCCGGAGCGGGATTGTCCGCGTCGTAGTGGTAGACGGGACCCGCCATCGGCGCCTGTCCGCCGGGCCCGCCCGGACCGCGGAAGGCGGTCAGCTCGGGCCAGGGCTGGTCGGTGTCGCGGTCGCCGTACCAGAGCGTCGCCGGTACGGACGGCGGCAGCTCGGAGAGCCCGGTGTTCCAGCGCGAGTCGTTGACCGGCGCGGCGCAGTCGAAGGCCGGACCCGGGGTGAGCGTCGCGAAGTCGAAGTCACGGTACGGATGCGAGTTGTCGCCCGCGCAGAACGGCCAGCCGCTGTTCATGGGCTTGGTCGTGGTCTGCCACTCGACGTACCCCATCGGCCCCCGGTCCGGATCCGCCGTACCGGCGTCCGGCCCGTAGTCGCCCCACATCACGGCGCCGGTCTCCCGGTCGACCGTCATCCGGAAGGGGTTGCGCAGACCCATCACGAAGATCTCGGGCCGGGTCTTGGCGGTACCCGGCGCGAAGAGGTTCCCCTCCGGGACCGAGTAGCTCCCGTCCTCGCCGACCTTGATGCGCAGGATCTTGCCGCGCAGGTCGTTGGTGTTGCCGGCGCCCCGGCGCTCGTCCAGCCCCGGGTTGTAGGTCGGCGCGTCGTTGATCGGGGTGTAGCCGTTGACGTTGGGCCCGGACGCCGGGGTGTTGCCGCCCGTCGACAAGTAGAGATTGCCGTCAGCGTCGAAGTCCACGTCACCGGCGACATGGCAGCACTGGCCGCGGTTGGAGGGGATCCGGATGATCTCCTGGGCGGTGGACAGGTCGAGTTCGTCGCCCGTCCACTTGAAGCGGGTGAGGCTCTCGTGCCCCTCCCAGCGCTCCCAGTACGAGTCGTCCTGCCCGGCGGGCAGCTGGAGCGGAGCCGAGCCGGCCGGGGTGTTCAGCGGCGGCGAGTAGTAGAGGTAGACCCACTTGTTGGTGGCGAAGTCCGGGTCCAGGGTGACGGTCTGGAGGCCCATCTCGGAGTTCTGGTACACGTTGACGTGGTTGACGATCTTCGTCACACCACTGCCGGGGTCGGTCAGCCGCAGATCGCCGTTGCGGGCCGTGTGCAGGACCCGGCTGTCGGGCAGGACGGCGAGGTCGATGGGCTCGCCGGTGTCCTTGGTGAGGGTGACCTTCTCGTAATTGGCCCAGTCCAGGGCGTGTTCATGGCCCTCGTGGGCCTGCGCGGCGGGCGCGACGGCGACCACTCCGCCCAGCGCGGGCAGCGCCAGCAGGAGGGCTCCGGTGATCAGCCGTCTCAGGGTGCGGCGTACCGGGCTGCGTCTCCTCATCCGAGCAGCCCCTTCAGCGCCGTGTAGCTGCGCTGCGCCGCGCCCAGCGAGCCGGGCGGATCGGGCAGGGTGCCGGGCGCCGTGTCCTGCTCCCAGATGCCGAGGTGGGCGGCGCGGGGTCCGATGTCGCGGATGAACCTCTCGTACGGCAGGTCGCCCGCGCCGAACTCCACGATGTCGTAGCCGTTGGCGTTGGACGGGTTGGTGTCGCCGTCCTTCATGTGGAACAGCGGGTAGCGGTAGGGCTGGTTACGGACGTAGGCGGCCGGATCGAAGCCGGGGTAGCGGTACTGGCCGACGTACGCCCAGTAGATGTCCAGCTCCAGGTACACGTGGCGCGGATCGGTGTTCTTGAGGAACACGTCGTACAGCCGCACGGACGGCTGGTCGGTGGCGAAGGCGAACTCGCCCGCGTGGTTGTGCTGGTAGAGCTTGAGGCCGCGGGCGGTGGCCGCCGCGCCCCAGGTGTTGAACTCCTCGGCGGCGGCGAGATAGCCCGCCACCGTATTGCTGTTGGAGGGGGCGTTGGCCGTACCGATGTGCGGCATGCCGAGGATCTGGGCGGCGTCCAGCTCGCCCTGGAGGTTGGAGCGCAGATTGCCGATCCCGACATGGCTGCCCACCGCGCTGAGCCCGTTGTCGTCGAGGATCCGCCGGATCTCCGGGAGGGTGATCTGCCGGCCCAGGATGGAGGTGTTCTGGGTGTATCCGGCGAACTCGATCTCGCGGTAGCCGATCCGCGCCAGCTCTGTCAGCACGACGGCGAAGCCCAGCGCGCTGACCTTGTCGCGGATGCTGTAGAGCTGGATGCCGATGCGGTCCTTGGGGATGGACAGCGCGCCGGTCGCGGCGGCGGCGGAGGTGGCCGCCGCGACACCGGTGACCGAGGCGGCGGCGAGCGCCACGGTGGTGCCTGCGGTGGCCCGCAGGAAGTCCCTGCGGTCGAAGGACTTGTGCGAAGGACCCACGGTCACTCCTTGAGGAATGAGGTGTGAAGAGGTGCGGGGGAGAGGGCCCGTCGAAGGGCCCGGGGGAGTGCGGGACTCCATGACTTCAGGGCGCTGGGGGCGTGCGGGCCGGACTGCGGAACGGCCGCCCTACAGGCGGGACTTGCCGGCGGCGCTGGCGTCCGCCCGTGCCTCGGCCGCGCGCTCCTCGGCCTTCGCGGCCAGCTCGCTCCCGCGGTCCTGGACGGCGGCCCTGGCGCTGCGGGCGGACGAGGCCCCGGCCGCCGCCGTCTCCCCGGTCGTGGTGCCACGCACCCGCGCCAGGTCGCCGACCTTGAGGACCGGGGTGTTGCCGGTGGCGGTGAGCCCGCCCCGGACGATCGTGTTGTCCAGCACGGCGTTCGCGGTGTTGCCGGTGACCGCGAGATCGCCGCCCAGATAGCTGGCGCCGCGGCAGGAGCCGAGCAGCCCCTCGCCGCCGAGCTGGAGCGTGTCCTTGTTGGCCTTGTACACGGTGTCGCCGTACACCTCGCTGGCGCACAGGATGCCGCCGAGGGTGTTCCCGCTGACGGTGAGGGCGCCCTTGACGGTGGAGTCGTACACGTCGGTGTACTGGTTATTCTCGCCGGTGAGGGAGCCGGAGAGGGTGCTGCCGGAGACGTACAGCTCGCCCGACTCGCCCTTGACGGCCCCGGCGAGCGTCGAGTCGACCGCGTACACGAAGCCCCGCTGAGCGCTGATCCCGCCCTTGACGGTGGTCTCCTCCAGGTGCGTACCGAAGGCGGACCGGGCGTTGAGGGCGCCCTTGACGGTGGTGTCGGTGAGGTCCAGATACGCGTCGGCGCCCACCTCGACCGCCCCGCTGAACGTGGCACCGGCGGCCACGAGATCGGCCCCCGCCTCCACCGTCACGGTGCCCTTGACCTTGGTGCCGGTCAGGGTGCACGACTTACCGGCCGGAACCACCAGGTCGGTGTTGACGGTGACGGCCCCGCCGTCACCCACGCAGGTGGTGGTGAGCGCGGCCTGTGCGGAGCCGGCGAGGGCCACCAGCCCGCCCGAGACAACCAGCGACGCCAGTGACGTGGTGGCGATGAACGTACGGATCTTCATATCGCTTCCCTTCAGCTGCGACCGCGACCGCGCGGATCACGCGGGCGGGACTCCGGTAGACGCGCAACGCCTGGCACGGGCGCGAGGCCCGGCCGTGGGGGGAGACGTACAAAGAGGTGGGTGTACGGATGCCGCCGGGCGGTCGTGGTGTTACCGCGACGAAACACTTGCCCGATGGGCCGAGACACTAGGGCGCCCCATGGGGACTGTCCATAGGTTCGGTGCGAATCTCGTAAACTTTCTTATGAACCGTCAAAAGATGTGTCGTGCGACTCAAAAGAGCGGGACGGGCGTACGGGCCCGACCGGCCCCCGGACCGGCCGCCCGTCAGACCGCCGGACCGGCCGCCCGTCAGACCGCCCGTCAGGCCCGTCCCGGCTCCGGATCCACCGTCAGCCGCACCCCGAGCG
Organism: Streptomyces sp. NBC_01429; assembly: GCF_036231945.1. Classification (NCBI taxonomy): domain Bacteria; kingdom Bacillati; phylum Actinomycetota; class Actinomycetes; order Kitasatosporales; family Streptomycetaceae; genus Streptomyces; species Streptomyces sp. NBC_01429. The sequence goes on from NZ_CP109599.1 coordinate 5,317,796, forward strand.
TCCGGTCCGACGAGGGGCCCGTCCCGATCTCGAACGTCCCCGGTTCCACGGCCCGTTCCAGGGAGCGCGTGACCGACGCCAGGGTCCGCGTACCGACGGTGAAGGACACCTCGGCGCGCTCACCCGGCGCCAGGTCGATCCGGTCGAACCCGCGCAGCTCGCGCACGCGCGGCCACGACGAGCCGCCCAGGACACGGCGCACGTACAGCTGCACCATCTCGCGCACCGGCCGCGCCCCGGTGTTGGCGACCTCCACCACGCAGGTCAGCTCCGGGATCCCGCCCGACGCCGAGACGGCGACCGACGACCGGGAGAGCCGGGGCGCGCCGTACTCGACCGTCGTGTAGGACAGCCCGTGGCCGAACGCGTGCCGCGCGGTGGCCGGCTGGTCGGCGTACCCCCGGTAGCCGTGGTCCTTCCCGTTGTAGAACACGGGCAGCTGCGCCGCCGAGCGCGGTACGGAGACGGGCAGCCGCCCCACGGGTTCGGCGGCGCCGAAGAGCACCTCGCCGACCGCGCGCCCGCCCCAGGGCCCCGGATACCAGGCGCTGAGCACGGCCCCCGCCCGCGCGGCGAGGTCCTCGGCGACGGCGTGCGGGCGGCCCTGCACCAGCACCACGACGACCGGCGTCCCGGTCGCCGCCACCGCGCTCAGCAGCGCCGACTGGCCGTCGGGGAGCCGTAGTTCGGCGAGGTCGACACCCTCCCCGCAGGTCATGTCCGCCGGACGGGCGGAGCTGACGACCGCAGCGCCGTTGGAGTCGAAGCGGGTACCGGACTCCCGCGCGCTCGACCCGCCCAGCACCAGCACCGCCACATCGGAGGCGGCGGCCAGCGCGACCGCCGCCGGGATGCCGGACGGGTCACCGCCGACGAGTTCGCAGCCGCGCGCGTACGCGACCTCGCCGTCCTCCGGCGCCGCCGCCCTGATCCCGTCCAGCACGGTGACCCCGCTCCCCGGGGGCTGGGGCGCGGTGTAGTCGCCGATCTGCTGCGGCACGGAATCGGCGTTCGGGCCGATGACGGCGACCTTGCGGGCGCGCTCCGTCAGGGGCAGCGTGGCCCCGTCGTGCCGCAGCAGCACCACCGACTCCCGGGCGATCCGCACACTCAACTCCACCAGCCCGGACGGACTTTCCCGCTCGCCGGTGTACGGCCGCTCGAACAGGCCGAGCCGGAACTTGAGCGCGAGCACCCGGCCGACCGCCGCGTCCAGCACGCTCTCGCGCACCAGCCCGCGCCGCACGGCCTCGGCCAGCCGGGGAAAGCTGTCGTCCCACAGGCTCAGATCCGTCCCCGCCTCCAGGGCGAGCGCCCCCGCCGCCACCGGATCCCCGGCGAGCCGGGTCAGCCGGTCGAGCGCCTGACCGTCCGCCATCACCAGACCGGTGAAACCCCAGCGCTCACGCAGGAGTCCGGTCAGCAGCTCACGATTGGCCGCGCACGGCACGCCGTCGAACTCGTTGTACGCCGCCATGACGCCCGCCGCCCCGGCCCGCACCCCCGCCAGCGCGGCCGGGAGGTGGATCTCGTGCAGCTCGCGGAGGCCGAGTTCGGTGGCCGCGCTGTTGCGGCCGCCCACCGTGGCGCCCTGGCCCGCGAAGTGCTTCAGGACCACCGCCGCCCGGTCCGCGCCGTACGACACGGGCCCGCGCCCGCGCCCGTCCCCGGGCCCCTGCGCACCGCGCACCAGCGCCTCGGTGAACCGGGCCGCCAGATACGGATCCTCGCCGAAGCACTCCTCCGCCCGCCCCCAGCGCGGGTCCCGGACGAGATCCAGCGCGGACACCAGCGCCACATGGCCGCCGCGCGCCCGCAGCTGGGCCGCCGCGAGCGCCGCCGCCTCCTCGTACAGCCCCGGGTCCCAGGTCGCGCCCACCGCCAGGTTCACCGGCAGCACCGTGGAGTCCAGCGCCTGGTGGCCGTGCGGCATCTCCTCCACCATCAGGACCGGGATGCCGAGCCGGGTGTGCTCCACGACGTGCCGCTGCACCGCGTCGGACACCCGGGCGCCGTCGGCCGCGCCGATACCCGTCCCGCACGTCACCCCCGACCACGGGTCGGCCCGCTGGAGCCCGTAGAGCGCGCCCATGCCGTCGTACGCGGCGACCTCGGCGCGGAACGCCTCGGTGAGGCGGTGGCCGGAGGGCGTGCGCTCGTACGCCTCCCAGCCGTACATGCGCTGGTTGACCTGGCCCACCTTCTCAGTGAGCGTCATCCGGGAGAGCAGATCGCGCACCCGGTCGGCGACGGGCGCGGCCGGGTCCCGGTACCGGGGCTGGGGCTGGGGCTGGGGCTGGGACATGGGAAGGGATCCCCTCGACGGAACGGTGGTCGGGGCAGGGCACCGAGGACGGACCGGGGCAGGCCACGGCGGGGTCACGGCGGGTCACGGCGGGTCACGGCAGGGGTCGGGACACGCGTGCGGTCAGCCCAGTTCGAGCACGCGCACCCCGTACGGGGCGATGACCACGTCCCCCACGGGCTCCCCGCCGCGCAGCTCGCGCAGTTCGCCGTCGGCCTCGGGGCGCACGGTCAGCTCCTCGTCCGCCTGGCTCACCAGCCAGACGAACCGCTTCCCGTCCTCCCGTACCAGCGTGTCCGCCGAGACGTACGGCGTGTCGACGGTCACCGGCCGCGCCGCGCCCGCGATCCGCGCGAGCGCCGCGTACAGCCGGTGGGTCTCCTCCGGGTTGACGCGGGACGTGCGGGCCGCCATGTGCTCCAGCGGATACGTGGCGAGGACCGTACGGCCCCGGCCCGTCTCGTGCACCAGCAGCGCCGGACGGCCGTGCGCGTCGGTGGCGACGACCCGCGCCCCGTCCGGGACGACCGGCAGATAGGCGCGGCTGTCCTCGTTCCCCGCGACGGGGAAGCGCAGCGTCTCGCCCGCAGCGATGGACCCGAAGTCCTCGGCGAACGTCATCTCCAGCACATCGTCCTCGATGGGCTCGGCCACCCCGTACGAGAGCTGGAGCTCCACCCCGAACAGCCCGTCGAGATCGTGGAACCACGGGCCGCGCGTCGTCGGGTGCTCACCGGAGCAGAACGACAGATACACCGTCGCGCCCTCCCGCGCCCGCCGCTCCAGCTCGCGCCGGGTGCGCGTGGTCAGCTGCCGGGTCGAGGGCAGCAGATACAGCGACGCGTCGTCGGGCAGCCCGTCCGCCTCGCGGGCGAGGGCGACGGGCAGATCGGCGCCGCGCGCGGCCACGTACCCCTGATGCAGCGAGGTGAAGATCAGCGGGCGGTCGGCGGGCCGGCTGTAGGGGTAGCCGCGCTCCAGGAACGCGGGCACCACCAGCGCCGCGTCGGCGTCGGTACGGCGGCAGCGCGCGAAGTCGACCCGCTCCAGCACCTCGGCGAAGGCGGCCAGCTCGCGCAGCGGCTCCTTCGGCCGTCCGGCGTGATCGGTGATGCCGAAGTGCATCTCGAAGGGATGGTGGTCGTAGGGCGAGCGGTCCCACAGGTCGTCGTAGTCCGTGTTGTTCCAGGCGATCCAGCCGGTGGCGCCGCCGAGCAGCGAGTTGTGGAGCGTCTGCCGGTAGAAGATCCCCGCGTTCGCGGCCGAGACCGTGTCGGTGGAGAGGCCGAACTCCTCCAGCACGACCGGCTGCCCGGTGACGGCGGCGAGTTCGCACTCGAAGGCGGCGCGGTAGTGCTGGCGCGGCCGGTCCGTGTCCGAGCGGTACACGTGCGGTCCGACGAAGTCGACGTACTCGGCGGTGTCGCGCAGCGAGAAGCCGTTGTCCCGGCCGGTCACCTCGATGCCCCACGCGCCGTCGCCCAGCGACACCGGCTGCGTACCGCCCGCCGCGCGCACCGCGTCGCACATGAACTGCGCCCAGGCGGTGACGACATCGGAGGAGGGCGGGTCGACCTGGTAGATACGGCCGTATCCCGGCATCTCGTTGGTGATCAGCCAGCCGGTGACGGCGGGATGGTCCTTGAAGCGGCGGGTCATCTGCGAGACGAACCAGGCCTGCCGGCCGACGAGCCAGACGTCCTCGTACAGATCCCGGCCACCGCGCCACGCCGGGTCCCAGTTCTCCCCGGACATGTGGCCGACGATGAAGGTGGGGATCGTGCCCATCCCGGCCTCGGTGTGGGCGTCGAGGAAGTCCCGGAAGCGGTCGCACAGCTCCTCGTCGATCCGGTGCGGTTCGGGGTGGAAGTCCGGCCAGTAGAAGAAGGACCGGGTCATCGTCAGGCCGTGTTCGCGCAGGACGGCCAGCTCCTCGCGGACCGTCTTCGGCTGGTAGTCCCGCCACATCAGCGGACCGCCGCCGCGGGACCAGAAGTTGGCGCCGAGCCAGGGCAGAACGGCGGAGTCGTGGGTGAGCTGGGCGCTGTGGCGTCGCATGGCGAGTCCCTGAATCTCTGTCGGTGTGCGGGGGCGAGATGGTGGGGGGAGGGGGAGGCGGAGGCGGAGGGGGAGGTGAGGAGGAGGGAGGGACGGTCAGGACGCGGCCGGCGCTGGCCCCGTGGTCTCCCGTACGACCAGCCGGGGCCGGCCGTCCAGGACCGGCGCCGGTACGTCCTCCCCGCACTCGGCCAGCAGGGTGCGCGCGGCGGCGGCGCCGACGGCCTGCACCTGCTGGTCGACGGTGGTCAGCCGGGGGTGCAGCCAGCGGCCGAGCGGCAGGTTGTCGTACCCGATGACGGACAGGTCGTGCGGCACCCGCAGCCCGGCGCGCTGGGCGGTGCCGATCCCGCACACGGCCATCGAGTCGTTGGAGTACACGACGGCCGTCGGCCGCTCGCGCAGCGCCAGCAGCTCCTCGGTGGCGGCGACCGCGGCCGCCTCGGTGAAGTCGGTCTCCCGTACGGCGACGGGCCGTACCCCGGCCTCCGTGAGCGCGTCCTCGAAGGCCGCGCGGCGCAGCCGGGTGTGCGTCAGCTCGGCGGGACCCGTGACATAGGCGATCCGCCGGTGGCCCAGCTCCAGCAGGTGCGCGACGGCTTCGCGGACCCCGGCGCCCTGCTGCCCGAGCCCCACGTTCGGAACCGGTGAGGTGTCGTCGGGCGCGCTCAGCAGCACGGCCGGCAGCCCGAGCCCGCGCAGCAGCGGCGGGCGCGGATCGTCGGCGCGCGCGTCGGTCAGCACGGCCCCGTCGATCCGGCCCTCGGCGACCAGCCGTTCGTACAGCGCGCTCTCCTGCGCCATGTCCGCGACGAGATGGAGCAGCAGACCGTAGCCGCGCGGCGCGAGTTCGCCCTCCAGACCGGTGATGAGTTCGCTGAAGTGCGGGTCAGCGCCGAGCACATCGGTCGGACGGCGCACGACGAGCGCGAGCGTACGGGTGCGGGCCCGGCGCAGCGCCGTCGCGGACGCGCTCGGGGACCAGCCCAGCTCGGCGGCGGCGTCGAGGACGCGGCGCCGGGTCGCCTCGGCGATCCGGCCGGTGCCGTTGACCGTCTGGGAGACCGCGGCCGTGGACACCCCGGCCGCTGCGGCCACGGCCTTGATCGTGGGGCGCTCCCTGGCGGGAGGGGCGTCCCGCTGACGGGGGGCCCTTTGGGGATTCTGGGTCACATTTTCACCGCGCCACTGACGAGAGCCTGCTGCATCCGCTTCTGGAGCACGGTGTAGACGATCCAGACCGGCACCAGTGTCAATACCGTACCGGCGGTCAGGATCCCGTAGTCGGTCCCCGTCAGGGACTTGAGGGTGGGCAGCGCCACCTGCACCGTGCGCTGCGCGGGGTCGGGGCCGATGATCACGAGCGAGTAGAGGTACTCGTTCCAGAAGGTCAGGAAGTTCAGCAGCAGTACGGTCGCGATGCCCGGCATGCACATCGGGGTGTAGATGTGCCGCAGCACCGCGAACGTGGACGCGCCGTCGAGCCGCGCGGCCTCCTCCATCTCGCGCGGGATGGTCCGCATGAACTGGACGAGGATGACGACGGAGAGAGGCATCGCCGTGGCGGGGAGGAACAGCACCATGAAGGCGCGGGTGTGGAACAGCCCCGTGGCGGCGGAGAGCAGGAACGTCGGGAAGAGCGCGGCGAACGTCGGCACCAGGAACCCGAGCGAGAACACCCGCTCCACCAGCGCGCCCAGCGGACCTTCCGCGCGGGCGATCGCGAAGGCCGCGGGAATGGCGAGCGCCAGCGTCAGGGCCAGCGCGAGCACCGTGACGAGGGCCGAGTTGACGACGGCCAGGCCCAGGTCGGCGGAGGAGAACGCCTCGCCGAAGTTGCCGAAGGAGGGGGAGGTGGGCAGCGCGAACGGGCTGCCGAAGATCTGGTCGTTCGTCTTGAACGCCGAGACCAGCAGGTAGTAGAGGGGGACCACCAGCAGCACCGCGTACAGCCACGCGAAGACGTGCGCGGGCAGCCAGGACTTTCCGAGTTTCATGGCACTGGCTCCGGATCTGCGGATCGGTTCGGCATTTCTGGCCGGCATTTCTGGCCGGCTTCTCTGGTCGGTGGTTCTGGTCAGGGGTGCTGGTCAGTAGTTCTGGCGGAAGACACGGCGGATGGTGAGCAGACCGGCCAGCCCGACCAGGAAGAGGATCACGCCGACGGTCTGGCTGTAGCCGAGGTCCGCCGCGATGAACGCCTTCTGGTAGACGAGGAAGGACAACGTTGTCGACGAGCTTCCGGGACCGCCCTGGGTGAGCAGCAGTACGTTCTGGGCGGAGCCGAACAGTGTCCACAGGAACTGAAGCATCGTCACGACGCCCACGAAGTCCCGGATGACGGGGAAGTGGATGCGCCACATCGTGCGCCAGTGCCCCGCGCCGTCGAGCTGCGCGGCCTCACCGATCTCGTCCGGCACGCTGCCGAGGCGCGCCGCGAACAGCACCGCGGTGAAGCCGATGCCGCTCCACACGTCCACCACGATCAGACAGAGCAGCGCGGTGGAGGGCGAGGCCAGCCAGGCGTCGGCGAGCGAGCCCAGACCGACCTTCTCCAGCGCCCCGTTGAACAGCCCGTCCGGGGAGAGGACCGCGTAGAACACCATCGCCTTGGCGGGCGTCGAGATCAGTCCGGGGATGAAGAGGAGATAGCGCAGCGCGCGGTGGCCCGGCGGGTTCTGCGCGACGTAGTAGCCCAGCATGTAGGCGCCCACGATCATCACGGGCACCGCGACGGCCAGCTGGACGGCCGTGTTGGTCACGGCCTCCCGGAAGACCGGGTCGGCGAGGACCGTACGGACATTGCCGAAGCCGGCGAAGGAGACCGGCTGGAGCATGCCGGGCCAGTGCAGGGCCGCGATGACGAAGATGGCGACCAGCGGGCCGACCATGAAGACCAGGTACCAGACCAGCGCCGGGACGGCGAGGATGACCCCGCCCCGGTTCCGGCGTTCGCGGGCGGCGGGTGCGGGGGACGGGCGGGTGGGTGCCCGGTGGGCCTTGGTGCCGCCCGGGGTGGACGAGAGCATCGTCATGGCATGACTTTCGAAAGGCTCGGGCGAGGGATTCAGGCCCCGCGGTACGCGGATTCGAGGACGGAGCGCACGGAGGCCGCGCTCGTTCCCCGGGTGAAGGCGGTGCTGGTCGCCGTGATCAGCGGCTGGGAGGCCGCCGGGGGTACGTACAGATCGGGCAGCAGCACCTGACCGACGCTGTCGCCGAGCCGCTGCGCCTCGGCCACCAGCGGGAAGTCCTTGCTGACCGTGTCCGTCACCAGCGCCATGTCCCGGCCGCTCTCGGTGATGAAGCGGGAGACCACGTCGGGCCGGTACATGAAGCGCAGGAACTTCTCCACGGCGGGCAGCTTCTTCGTGCCGTTCGGGCTGATCCAGAAGCCGATGAGCGTGAACGAGCGCATGATCGTCGGTTTGTCGTGGGCGGCGCCGGGCGCGAGCGGCCAGCCGCCGACCTCGGTACGCGCCGCGACCCCGGCCGGCACCTTCGCGAGCGCCGAGGACATCGCGGACTCCATCGCGGCGGCCTGGGTGTTGTACTGCGTGGTCATCGAGTCGGAGGTGAGCCCCTGCGCCTTGTCGGCGAAGACCCCGGCGTCGCGCAGGGAGACGAAGTACTCGATGCCCTCGCGGGCGCCCCTGCCGCCGAAGTCGCCGGTCGCGTAGACCTGCTGGGCCTCCTCCTGGGTGAGGAAGGTCTGGATGATCTGGGCGAGCAGCTTCTGCCCCGTCCAGTCGTTGCCGCCGACGGTGACGGGGGCGATGCCCTTGGCGCGCAACTTGCGCGCCGCCCCGATGAGTTCGTCCCCGGTGGTCGGCACAGCGCCCACCCCGGCCCGGTCCAGCAGGGTCGTGTTGAAGGCCACGGGCCAGTTGGTGGCGAAGTACGGGAAGGCGCGCAGTCGCCCCTTCCCGTCGGTCCACGCCTCCAGCGCGGCGGGCACCACCCGTTTCCGCAGCCCCCAGTCGTCGAGATACCCCTTGACGTCGACCGTCGCTCCGACATCGGTCCAGGCCAGCGTCTTGTCGTACAGATTGACCATGACCACGTCGGGTTCTTTGCGGGCCAGCCGGGAGGTCTCGTACACCTGGGCGAGGTCGTCCCCGTTGACGAGGTTCTTGACTCCGAGCCCCGGATTCTCCTTCTCGAAGAGGTCCACCACGGCGGTGTAGGTGGCCGAGCCGGGCGCGGTGGTGCCGAGCTGGGTGTGGACGAGCAGGGTGTCGGGATCGGAATCGGCCGCGGCGATGGAGGAGCAGCCGGACAGGGCGGGCAGGGCGGTGGCGGCGGCGATGCCGGAACCTGCGGCGAGGAAGCCACGCCGACTCAGGGATGAGCGCACAGCGGGATGTCTCCAACCAGAGGACGTCAACCAGTGTTGGTTAATCGATGTACCAGCGGGTTGCGAGAAAAGTAGGGGCACTTCGATGAATGGTCAACCCCCCGTTGCGCATGCCGAAAATCCCGGCAAATGGGTTGAATGAGTGGCGGCGTGGCCGAATATCGCGCGGTGACCGGCGCGAAGTGAGTGGTGTGCGGTGGACCGCGCGCGGGCGCGCCCCGGCGCGAAATGGCGGGCGGTGCGTCCTTACGTCGTCGCTACGTCGGCTTCGCTACCGTTCCTTGACCTCATGCGAAAGCCCTCCTCTGGGGAGGGCTGTGCACGCGCGTAGAAAGCGCCCCCGGCAGGACTCGAACCTGCGGCCAAGTGCTTAGAAGGCACCTGCTCTATCCACTGAGCTACGGGGGCCGGTGGTTGCCTTGGTGCCACGGAGCCCGCAGGGGGTTCCGTGACCTTGCCGGGACAAGGATAGGGCTCCGATCACCCTGCCCCGGTTGCTTCACGTGCGTGGCACGTTGTGGAGGTTCAGTGAAGCGAACCGATAATCGCAGGCAGGTGGGATTCACGCATCGCTTTTGGCCTCCGACGCACCGGGTGTTGTGCACTCGTTATGCCTGTGCCCCACTCGTCCCGTCTGTCCCGAAGCGTAATCGGCGCGCAGAGGGGTCTATACGCTTCAAAAAGACTCCAAAGTTGGGCATTCTTCACATGTGGTGACCTTGGATGTACGGCCCCAGCTGATCGACGCACTTTCCGCACTCCGCGACCGTGTCGCCGCCGTGCGTCTTCCGCTGCCCCTCGCGGGAGCGCCGCGGGCCCGGCAGTCGCGGGCCGAGCTGCTGGCGCAGCTGGACGACTATCTGCTGCCGAGGCTCAGGGATCCCGAAGCACCACTGCTCGTGGTGGTGGGCGGATCCACGGGGGCCGGGAAGTCCACGCTGGTCAACTCCCTTGTGGGACGGCGGGTCAGTGAGGCGGGTGTGCTGCGCCCCACTACACGTACCCCCGTACTGGTGTGCCATCCCGATGATCACCACTGGTTCGCCGGGATGCGGGTGCTGCCGGACCTCACCCGTGTCTGGCTGCCGCACCAGGAGGACGACCCGGCGGGCGGCGGTGACGGTACGGAGCCGCTGGAGCGCGACGCGCTGCGCATCGACACCGCCCCATCGCTGCCCCGGGGGCTCGCGCTGCTCGACGCGCCCGACATCGACTCGCTCGTGGTGGAGAACCGGCTGCTGGCCGCCGAGTTGATCTGCGCGGCCGATGTGTGGGTGATGGTGACCACCGCCTCGCGGTACGCGGACGCCGTGCCGTGGCATCTGCTCCGTACCGCGAAGGAGTACGACGCGTCGCTGGTGACCGTGCTCGACCGGGTGCCGCACCAGGTGATCGACGAGGTCTCCCGGCAGTACGGCGCGCTGCTGACGCGGGCCGGACTCGGCGACGTACCGAGGTTCACCATCCCCGAGCTGCCCGAGTCGGCCGGCGGCGGACGCGGACTGCTGCCCACCACGGCCGTCGCCCCGCTGCTCGGCTGGCTCGCGCACCGCGTACAGGATCCGGCCGCCCGGCAGCAGGCCCTGGTGCGTACCGCCGCCGGGGTGGTCGACTCGCTGAACGCCCGGATGCCGGAGCTGGCGGGGGCGGTGGCCGCGCAGTACGCCGCCGCCGTACGGCTGACGGGCGCGGTGGAGGACGCGTACGCGGCCGAGGGCGAGCGGGTGCGCCGCCAGCTCCAGCGGGGCGCGGTGCTGGCCGGCGACGCCCGCACCCGGTGGCGTGGCTATCCGCGCGACAGCTCGGCCAGGGAACTGCTCGACTCGCTGGTGGAGAGCCTGGGCGCGCTCCTTCAGTGCGCGGTGGCCGCCGCCGACGAGCGGGTGGAGGAGAGCTGGCGGCGCGAACCGGCCGCCGGTGCGCTGCCCGTGCCCGCGCCGGACGGGGAGGCGACGGAACGGATCGGGATGGCGGTACGCCGCTGGCGCCGCGTCCTGGAGGAGCTGGCCGAGGAGGAGGTACGGCAGCTCGAACGCGGCGCGGCGCCCGAGCCGGAGGCCGTGGCCGCGCTCCTCGCGGCCGCGCTGCTCGGCGGCCGGCGCGCCCGGCTCGCGGGGGAGCGGCTCGCGGAGCGGATCGGGGCGCAGAGCGCGCTGCGGCTGCGCGACCGGGGCGGCGAGCTGGTGACCACGTACGTCGAACGCGTACTGCACGGGGAGCGCGACCGGCGCATCGCGCCCCTCGACGCCCTTGAGGTGAGTCCGGAGCCGCAGGCCGAGTTGATCGCGGCCCTGTCCCTACTGCAGAAGGAGAGGTGACCGACGTGTCCAAGACGACTGAGGCGACCGAGGCGACCGAGGCGACCGAGACGACCGGGACGACCAGGACGATCGAGACCGTTGATTCGACCGGTGTGAGCGATGCGACTGGTGCTGGTGTGTCTGGTGTGTCTGGTGTGGCTGGTGCGAGCGGTGCTGCTGAGGGTGCCGTGAGTCCTGAAGGTCTTGAAGCGGGCCGGGAGGGCCAGGCGGCTCACGGAGCCGATGCTTCCGAGGGCGCTGCCCAAGATGCTGCCGCCCAGGGTGGAGCCGGTACGGATGAGGCGCGGGAGACCGTCCCGCCCCCGGCCCCCCGCGGCGGCTGGGACGACGGGCTCATCGCCCGGCGCGCCGCCGGGCGGAGCACCCTCGGCGCCCTGGACGCGCCGGAGGCCCTGGACGGCCTCGTCCCCCTGCCGGACGCCACGGGGGCGGCCGCGGCCGTCGGAGGCCGTCCCGACGGCGTGGACGGCCTCACCGGCGCGCGGGACGGCTCCCCGGCCGCACCGTCCGGCTCCGCCCTCGACGGGATCGAGGGCGTCGACGGCGTCGACGGGAGCGGGGCGCACACGCCCATCGGAAGCGCCTACGGCGGGGCGCTGCGCAGGCGGCTGGACGCCCTCGGCGAGCTGGTCGGGCTGTCCAGGACCCGGGTCGAGGGAGCCGTGCTCGCCGAGGCGGGCCGGGTGCTGGACGAGGCGTCCGCGCGGCAACGGCTGTCCTCGCGCCACACCGTCGTCGCGATCGCGGGCGCGACCGGCAGCGGCAAGTCGACGCTGTTCAACGCGCTCGCCGGGGTGCCGATCTCGGAGACCGGGCTGCGCAGGCCCACCACCTCCGCCCCCATCGCCTGCATGTGGTCGGACGGCGCCGCCGGCCTGCTCGACCGGCTCGCCATCCCCGGGCGGCTGCGGCGCAGGCCGCTGGCGGGGGGCGACGGCGACGAGGAGCTGCACGGTCTGGTCCTGGTGGATCTGCCCGACCACGACTCGGCGATGGTCCGCCACCGGGAACAGGTGGACCGCGTGCTCGCGCTCGTGGACGCCGTCATCTGGGTCGTCGACCCCGAGAAGTACGCGGACGCCGCCCTGCACGAGCGCTATCTGCGCCCGCTGGCCGGGCACGCCGAGGTCACCTTCGTGGTGCTCAACCAGGTCGACCGGCTCCCCGGCGACGCCGCCGACCAGGTGCTCGACGATCTGCGCCGGCTGCTGGACGAGGACGGGATGGCCCTCGGCGAACACGGCGAGCCCGGGGCCACGGTGCTCGCGCTCTCCGCGCTCACCGGCCAGGGCGTCGGCGAACTGCGCGAGCTGCTCGGCCACTTCGTACAGGACCGGAGCGCGGCGGCGCGGCGGCTGTCGGCCGATGTGGACGGCGCTGCCCTGCGGCTGCGGTCCGCTTACGTCGCGGAGGGGCGCGCCGGGCTCGGGGAGCGCGCCCGCGAGCAGTTCGCTGACCGGCTGGCCTGGGCGGTCGGCGCGGTGGCGGCGGGGGAGGCGGCGGAGCGCGAGTGGCGCAGGAACGCCGGGCGCGCGTGCGGGACGCCCTGGCTGCGGCTGTGGCGCTGGTACGAGAGCAAGCGCACGCCCGGCTGCGAGCCCCCGCAGGCCCCGGCGGTCGTCGAGGAGGAGGTGACGGCGCGCCAGCGCGTCGAGCAGGCCGTACGCACGGTGGTGGAGGAGGCGTCCGCCGGGCTGCCCGCGCCCTGGGCGCACGCGGTGCGCGAGGCGGCCGTACGGGGGGCGGAGGGGCTGCCCGAGGCCCTGGACGACCTGGCGGTCACGGCGGGCCCCAGCGGCAGGCCGCCGCGTCCGGCCTGGTGGCCCGCCGCCGTGCTGGCGCAGGCGGCCATGACGGTGCTTCAGTTCTTCGGCGCGCTGTGGCTGGTGGGGCAGATCGCCGGCGTGCTGGAGCCGGGGCTGCTCCCGCCCGTATTCGTGATGCTCGCGGGGATCATCGGCGGGCCGTTCGTGGAATGGGCCTGCGGAGCCGCTGCCAAGGGGCCCGCGCGGCGGTACGGGCAGGACGCCGAACGGCGGTTGCGCGAGGCGGCTGCGGGCTGTGGGCGGGCGCGGGTGCTCGACCCGATCTCGGCGGAGCTGATGCGCTACCGGGAAGTGCGCGAGCAGTACGTGACGGTTTCCCGCACGGGCGGGTGAGCGGGATATCCACAACTGACAGGTAATCCACAGGCGTCAGCGCATTCTTTCCGTCCGGTCCAGCATGAGTCATGGATCAGCCATGGATCAGCCAGGGGATCGACCCGGGATCTCCCATGGAGAAGCCATGGGAGATCCCCCATGCGGCCGGACGGAAGGCGCGGTGATGAACGACACGGTGGTAACGGTGGTGGGGAATGTCGCCACAGGGGTGGAATTCCGGGAGACGGCCACGGGCGGGGTGGCGCGGTTCAGGTTCGCGGTGTCCCCGCGCCGCTGGGACCGACGGCGCGGCGACTGGGCGGACGGGCCGGCGAGCTTCTACACGGTGTGGGCGTGGCGGGCGCTGGGGGCGAATCTGGCGGCCTCGGTGGCGGTCGGTGAGCCGTTGGTGGTGCACGGCCGGCTGCGGGTGCGGGAGGAGGAGAAGGACGGTCGGCGCTGGACGTCGGTGGACATCGACGCGGTGGCGGTCGGCCACGACCTGACGCGCGGGACCTCGGCGTTCAGACGCGCGACCAGGAAGTCCGTCGTTCTGACGGAGGGTCACGAGTGGGCGACGCAGGGCCAGGGGGCGGCCCGGGTGGCGAGTGCGTCCGGCCCGGAGCCCTCGGCCGGACTGCCCGCCGGACTGCCCGCCGAGGTGCCGGACGGGCTGCCTGCCGAGGTGCCGGCCGAGCTGCCGACAGGGCTGCCGGGCGGCTCCCCGGAGGCGGATCCGGGCGGGCCTCCCGACCTCGGGCCGGCCGGGGTGCTCGCGGCCGGTGGCGCGTCGACTGGCCCCGGCTGAGCGGGAGTTATGGAGACTTGTCGATATTCGGGGCTCTATTCCAGAGAGCTGTCAGGAGATCGATAACGATTGCGATTCGGAACGGTTATCTGGACGCATGGGCGGCGATCTGCGCTTCTTCCCGTCCATAGGATTCGCGAGTACTCACGGGGCACTTGAGTCTGCTGGCGAGGCCCACCCCCCACGCGTTCGTACGCGAGAGACCTCGCCCGAAGGGGAATTCTGTGTTTTCTGCGATATCTGCGTCATCCGTACGGAAGCGAGGCGCCGCCCGTCTCGCCGCCGCGGTCCTCGTCTCGGGTCTGGTGGCGATGGGATCGCTGGCGGGCGCCGGATCCGCCGCCGCCGACGAGGTCCCGCTCCACGCGGGCGGCGCCGCCGCCACCCTCGACGGGCTGAAGACCTTCGACGGCGCCGTGCTCCACGCGGACGGCAAGGACCAGCAGCTGGCCGCCGGGCTGTTCGAGATGACCGTCGACGGCGGCGGGAAGCTCAAGACGTACTGCATCGACATCCACAACCCGACACAGGACCAGGCCAAGTACCTGGAGACCCCCTGGGACCAGACCTCGCTCGGCGCCAACAAGGACGCCGGCCGGATCCGTTGGATCCTGGAGCACTCGTACCCGCAGATCGACGACCTCGCGGCCCTGGCCAAGAGCGCGGGCACCGGGCCGCTCACCGAGAAGACGGCCGCGGCGGGCACGCAGGTGGCGATCTGGCGCTACTCGGACGGCGCGGACGTCGACGCGAGCGACCCCGCCGCCGAGAAGCTCGCCGACTGGCTGGAGAAGAGCGCGCAGAACTCCGCCGAGCCCAGGGCGTCGCTCACCCTGGAGCCCGGCGCTGTCTCCGGGAAGCCGGGCGAGCGGCTCGGTCCCGTCACGGTCCGTACGGACGCCACCGGCGTCGCGGTGACCCCGCCCGCCGACGCCGCGGCCAGCGGTATCGAGATCACCGACAAGGACGGCGAGCCGGTCACCACGGCCGTCAACGGCACGGAGCTGTACTTCGACGTGCCGGAGGACACCGCCGACGGCAGCGCCTCGCTCGGCGTGCAGGCCACCACCTCGGTGCCGGTCGGCCGGGCCTTCGCCGGTGTGACCAAGAGCCAGACGCAGATCCTGGCCGGCTCCAGCGACTCCACCGTCTCCGCCACGGCCACCGCGAACTGGGCCAAGGAGGGACCGATCCCCTCGGTCACGGCGCAGCGGAACTGCGCCAAGGGCGGCGTCGACGTCACCGCGACGAACCAGGGCGACGAGGTCTTCACCTTCGAACTGGCCGGCGCCCAGCACTCCGTCGTGCCCGGCGGTTCCACGACCGTGACCGTCCCGGTCGCCGAGGACGAGGCGTACAGCCTCATCGTCACCGGCCCCGGCGGGTTCTCGCGTACCTTCAGCGGCGTCCTGGACTGTGAGACGACGGGCACCACCGAGGTGGTCACCCAGCAGGCGTCCTCGCAGCCCCTCCCGGCCTCCGCGGGCGGCTCCTCCCAGGGCTCCGTCGAAAGCCTCGACGCCGACAGCGGCGCCGTCACGGGCGACCTGGCCGAGACCGGCTCCTCCAGCGCCACCCCGGTCATCGCGGGCGTCGCGATCGTCCTCGTCGTCCTCGGCGGCGGCTCCGTCTTCCTCCTCCGCAGGAAGAAGAATTCCGCCGCCGGAGAGTGATCCCGCGGCCGGAGAACGGCCCGCGGACACCGCGAGCGGCACGGACACAGAGTCAGTGAGTCACCGCGCCCAGTGACACGGCGCAGGCGGGGCCCCCGGAGCGCATCGGCGCACCGGGGGCCCCGCCGCTTCCCGGCCGAACCGGCGAGCGCTCGCGCAGTGGCCGGGAAGCGCCCCTGGGGCCGTCCCGGGGCGGCCCCAGGGCCGCTACTGGTTTCCATCGGGGGATGGACGTCAGGCAAGATGGGGTGTATCTGCCCTCACGCGGCGGAGCCGCACATTGGCCCTTCTCGATTGCCGGACGGTTTCTCTTGGCTGAGTACATCTACACGATGCGCAAGGCGCGTAAGGCGCACGGCGACAAGGTCATCCTCGATGACGTGACGCAGAGCTTCTTGCCGGGCGCGAAGATCGGTGTGGTGGGACCCAACGGCGCGGGAAAGTCCACCATCCTGAAGATCATGGCCGGTCTGGAGCAGCCGTCCAACGGTGACGCGTTCCTCTCCCCGGGCTACACCGTCGGCATGCTCCTCCAGGAGCCGGAGCTCGACGAGTCCAAGACGGTGCTCCAGAACGTCCAGGACGGCGCCGCCGAGATCATGGGCAAGCTCAACCGCTTCAACGAAGTGGCCGAGCTGATGGCGACCGACTACTCGGACGCCCTCATGGAGGAGATGGGCAAGCTCCAGGAGGACCTCGACCACGCCAACGCGTGGGACCTGGACACCCAGCTCGAACAGGCCATGGACGCGCTCGGCTGCCCCCCCGGCGACTGGCCCGTCACCAACCTCTCCGGTGGTGAGCGCCGCCGCGTGGCCCTGTGCAAGCTGCTCCTCGAAGCGCCCGACCTGCTGCTTCTCGACGAGCCCACCAACCACCTGGACGCCGAGTCCGTGCAGTGGCTGGAGCAGCACCTCGCCAAGTACCCCGGCACCATCGTCGCCGTCACCCACGACCGGTACTTCCTCGACAACGTCGCCGGATGGATCTGCGAGGTCGACCGCGGCCGTCTCCACGGCTACGAGGGCAACTACTCCAAGTACCTGGAGACCAAGCAGACCCGTCTCAAGGTCGAGGGCCAGAAGGACGTCAAGCGGGCGAAGAGGCTCAAGGACGAGCTGGAATGGGTCCGCTCCAACGCGAAGGGGCGCCAGGCCAAGTCCAAGGCCAGGCTCGCCCGTTACGAGGAGATGGCCGCCGAGGCGGACAAGATGCGGAAGCTGGACTTCGAGGAGATCCAGATCCCGCCGGGCCCCCGGCTCGGCAGCGTCGTCGTCGAGGTGGAGCACCTGTCCAAGGCGTTCGGCGACAAGGTCCTCATCGACGACCTGTCGTTCTCGCTGCCCCGCAACGGCATCGTCGGTGTCATCGGCCCGAACGGCGCGGGCAAGACGACCCTGTTCAAGATGATCCAGGGCTTCGAGGAGCCGGATTCCGGCACCATCAAGGTCGGCGACACCGTCAAGATCAGCTACGTCGACCAGGGCCGCGGCAACATCGACCCGAAGAAGTCGCTGTGGGCCGTCGTCTCGGACGAGCTGGACTACATCAACGTCGGCCACGTCGAAATGCCCTCGCGCGCCTACGTCTCCGCCTTCGGCTTCAAGGGCCCGGACCAGCAGAAGCCGGCCGGCGTCCTCTCCGGTGGTGAGCGCAACCGCCTCAACCTGGCGCTGACCCTCAAGCAGGGCGGCAACCTGCTGCTCCTCGACGAGCCCACCAACGACCTCGACGTCGAGACCCTGTCGTCGCTGGAGAACGCGCTGCTGGAGTTCCCGGGCGCGGCCGTGGTCGTCTCCCACGACCGGTGGTTCCTCGACCGCGTCGCCACGCACATCCTGGCGTACGAGGGCGACTCCCGGTGGTTCTGGTTCGAGGGCAACTACGACTCGTACGAGAAGAACAAGGTCGAGCGGCTCGGCGCCGACGCCGCGCGCCCGCACCGCGCCACCTACAAGAAGCTCACGCGAGGCTGAGTCGGATGGCCCGTCACATCTACAGCTGTCCGCTGCGCTGGTCGGACATGGACGCCTTCGGGCACGTCAACAACGCGGTCTTCATCAGCTACCTCGAAGAGGCCCGCATCGACTTCATGTTCCGGC
Source organism: Streptomyces sp. NBC_01429 (assembly GCF_036231945.1). NCBI lineage: Bacteria > Bacillati > Actinomycetota > Actinomycetes > Kitasatosporales > Streptomycetaceae > Streptomyces > Streptomyces sp. NBC_01429. Next base: position 5,335,561 of record NZ_CP109599.1, read on the forward strand.
TGGCGCCGGGGGACGGCTCGCCGTCCTTCTCCGGCGGCTCCGTGGTCGCCCGGCACGAGATCGACTACAAGCGGCCGCTGGTCCACCGGCACGAGCCGGTGGCCATCGAGTCCTGGGTGACGAAGATCAACGCCGCGTCGCTGACGATCGCGTACGAGATCAAGGACGGGGACCAGGTGTACGTGCGGGCCTCGACGGTCGTCGTCCCGTACGACCTGGAGGCGGCCAGACCCCGGCGGATCACCGCCGAGGAGAAGTCCTACCTCCTGCACTACATGGACGACGAAAAGGGTGCTCTCGCGGCATGACGGCGTCCGTGCAGTCACTGGAGTTCGCCGACGCGAGGGAGGCCGCCGACCTCGGCGCCTTCCTCGCCCGGCTGATCCACTACGACCGCGCCGCCGCGGTCCGGCTCCAGGCGGCCGGCGGCGCGCCCGCGCTCGCCGTGTTCGGCCGGCCCGCGTCCTTCGAGGTGCTGGCCATCCGCACGGCCAGGCTCAGCGGGCCCGTGCCGCGGCCGCTGGACGTCACGGTCTCCGCCGGGGAACTTCTCGAAACGATCGACGAGCGGACGGGCAGCGCGGTCGTGCCCGCGGCCGTCACCGGCCCCCCGTGGGCCGGGGTGCTGCCGCCGCGCGGCGGCTGGCGGCAACGGGCGGGGCTGCCGGGCGAGGAGACGGTGCGGGGCGCGCTGGCCGCCGCCGTCGCCGAGTTCCGGGCCCGCGACGAGCGGCTGACGCCGGAGACCAGGACCCGGGCCGAGCGCGACCGGATCGGCCGCGAGATCTGGTCACGGACGCTGGGCGACACCGGTCTGCCGCTGCGCGCCGTGCACGCGGCCCAGTCGCTGGGCTTCCTGCGGCCGGTACGGGCGAGCATGCCGGCCGGCGCCGCGCCGCCCGCGCAGCCGCTGGCGCTGCTGGAGTGCGGCGGCTGGCTGCGGCTGCGCACCCCGTACGGGTCGATCGCGGTACGGCACGCCGGACTCGGCGGGCTCACCGTCACCCCGGCCTGACGGCGGACCCTCCACGGCGGATCTCCACGGGGGCCGGGGGCGGCTCAGCCCTCGGTGTTCACCATGGAGGCCGCCGCGTAGGTGAGGTAGTTCCAGAGCTGCGTCCGGTGCTTCTCGGACAGCTCCTCCTCGTCCACCGCCACCCGCATATGGCCGAGCCAAGCGTCGTGCGCGGCGCTGTCCACCTTGAACGGCGCGTGCCGCATCCGCAGCCGGGGGTGGCCCCGGTGGTCGCTGTAGGTGCGCGGACCGCCCCAGTACTGCATCAGGAAGAGCGCGAAGCGCTCCTCGGCCGGCCCCAGATCGGCCTCCGGGTACATCGGCCGCAGCAGCGGATCCTCCGCGACCCCCTGGTAGAAGCGGTGGACCAGGCGCCGGAAGGTCTCCTCGCCGCCGACCTGCTCGTAGAAGGTCTGCTCCTGAAGCGTGTCGCGCGGAATGTCATTCACCTGTCCATGGTCTCAGACGCACCGGCCGAGGACTCCGGACCTAGGACGACGGCCGCGGGCGGGGCCGGACACCCGGCCCCGCGTGGTCGCGTTCCGGCCGCCGACCCAGGACAGTGGATATATGGGCGCACACCGGTACGATCCGTACGGTCCTGACGACCCGGCCGCCGCCGAGGCGCGCGCCGCGCTGGTCGCGGAGATCGCGGCGACCGGCGCGCTCGACGATCCGGCCTGGCGGTCGGCGTTCGAAGAGGTGCCGCGCCACGTGTTCGTGCCGTACTACTTCGTCGGCCGTCCCGGCGGCTACGACCGGCTCTGGAGCGGCGACCCCGAGCCCGCGCGGCGGGCGCGCTGGCTGCGGGGTGCTTACGCGGACGGGCCGCTCGCGATCCGGGTGCGCGACGGCGAGCTGATCTCGTCCAGCAGCCAGCCCTCGCTGATGGCCACCATGCTGGCGGAACTGGACGTACGGGACGGGGACCGGGTCCTGGAGATCGGCGCGGGCAGCGGCTACAACGCGGCGCTGCTCGCCCACCGGCTGGGCGACGACCAGGTCACCACCGTCGATCTGGACCCGGAGATCACCGAGTCCGCCCGCGCCCATCTCGCGACGGCCGGCTTCCGGCCCACCGTGATCACCGGCGACGGCGCGCGGGGCTGCCCCGGCCGGGCCCCCTTCGACCGGATCATCGCGACCTGCACCCTGCCGTCGGTGCCGGTCAGCTGGCTCGCGCAGTGCCGGCCGGGCGCCCGGATCCTGGCCCCGCTCGCCACCGGCCTGATCGCGCTGCGGGTCGGCGGCGAGGTCGGGCGGGACGGCGGGGGAGGCGGGGTCGGTGAAGGAGGCCGGGACGGCGCCGGGGGCGTCCCGTGCGCGGAGGGGCACTTCCTGCACACCGCCGCCTACTTCGTACCGCTGCGGGGCGTGCCCGAGGCCGAGCCGGGCGTACGGCGGGCCTTGAGCGGAAGACCCGGACTGGCCAGCGGGAACGAACTCTTCCGTTTCCTGCTGACCCTGACCGCGAACAGCCTCGACCCGCACGAGGCGCTCGCCCTCTGGGAGCGCGAGCGCCATCCGGGCCGGGAGCGGTTCGGCGTCACCGTCGTCGGCGACCGGCAGTGGGCGTGGCTGGACGACCCGACGGGACCGTACACCTGGTCCCTGAGCGACCACGGCCCGGACAGCGGTTAGTCGCGCCGGATGGTGATCGTCGTCCAGGCGCCGACATGGACCCGGTCGCCGTCCTTGAGCGGGACGGGGACATAGGGCTGTATCGGGTCCTCCGCGCCGTTCAGCGTGGTGCCGTTCGTGGAGTTCTGGTCGACCACCGACCAGCTGCCGTCCGGCTGGTGGACCAGGACCGCGTGCTGGTGCGAGACGCCCGGGTCCTCCGGCGGTACGGACAGGTCGATCTCGGGGGACTCGCCGGTGGAGTGCCGACGACGGCCGATCGCGATCTGGCTGCCGGACAGCTGGAGGCGCTGCTCGGGGGAGTACGCCGGCAGGTTCAGCCCGGTCGCCTCCGGGCCGCTGCGCTGCATCATCGCCATGAAGTAGTCACGGTCAGGTCCGATAACCGCCGTCCAGCTCACCGGCGACAGCGGCCGGTACGGCTGCGGAGGCCCGGACTGCTGCGCGCCCTGCGGCGGGCCCTGGGCCGAGCCCTGCTGGGATCCCTGCGGCGACTGGTGCTGCTGGGACTGGTACGGCGCCGGGGCCTGCGCCGAGCCGGGCGGCGGCAGCATCCAGTCGTCCTCGCCCGTCCGGGGCCGCGCCGGGGCGAGCGGGGCCGGGGGCTGCTGGAACGCCGGCGGGGCCGGCGGACCCGCCTGCTGCTGGTACGGCGGAGGCGGAGGCGGGCCCTGCCGGTGCGGGTCCTGACTGTGCGGTCCCTGTCCGTGCGGTCCCTGACCGTGCGGCCCCTGCCCACGCGGGTCCTGCTCCGAGACCGGCTCGGCGGCCAGCGGCTCGGCGGACCGGTTCAGCTGGGACGGGCGCGAACCCTGGTACTCGTACGGATCGGCCGGCCGGGGCGGCTGCTGCTGCGCCTGGAACCCGGGCGGCAGATTCAGCCCGGGTACGGGGCCGCCGGGCGCGCCGCCGGGGCGCGCGCCACCGGGCGTCGAGTGCTGGGGGGCCAGCGGGGTGTACGAGGTCGCCGTGTTCGTCAGGAAGTTCCAGCGGCACTCCTCGCAGAACGGAGCCATCGGCTCGCGCGGGGTGCGGCACTGCGGGCACAGCTCTGCCTGGGCGGTGGCGCCCGGTCCGGCGCCGGGGCCCGGCGGATAGCCGTAGCCGGGTGCGGGGGGCGGCGGGGGAGGCTGCGGTACGGCGCCCGCGGGAGCGCCAGGACCGGCCATGCGATGGCCGCAGACCTCGCACCAGTCTTCGGAACCCGACTGGTGTCCGTTCGGGCAGGTCGGCATGTCGGCGCTTCCCCCTCTCCTCGTCCGGCCCGGAGGCCGTCGTTCTTCGCTGCTGTCGCCGGCTGCTGCCGGCTACTTCTTGACGCGGACGGTCTTCGTCGACCGTGTTTCCAGGGTCATCTCGTCCGCATCCGCGACTTTCGCCTTCAGTCGCACAGTACCCGTCGCCGCGTCGACGACGTCCACCACCTTCGAAAGCAATTTCGCGGTATCCGCGTTCCCCGAGGAGGCGGCGAGCTGCACGGCACGGCCCAGTTTCGCGGTCGCGCCATCGAAATCGCCCGACTTACGGGCATTGAGGCCCTGTTGAATGACCTGCGCGAGTTCGGCCTGGCCCGTGTAGTGCGCGACCTGCGGGTTGATGGTGGTGGACGCGGACAGGTCGTCCGTCCACACCGCCCGCACCAGCCCCTGCGACAGCACCTCGGGCGGGCCGTCTCCCGCCGCCGGCAGGATCAGCGAGATCCGCGCGGCGAGCATCTCCCGGCCGATGCCGGCCTCGGGGACCCGTACACAGACGTGGTAGTCGCGGGACTCGTCGCCCCAGGAACCGGTCGGGTAGTCCCCGGCGCGCGGCCCCGCCTCCGTGCGCCGCTGCGTCAGCTCCTCGACCGTGGGCGCCACCTGCTTGACGAAGCCGATCTCCACCCCGACCGGCGTCCACATCCGCAGCGCCACATCCGCGACCTCCTTGCCCATCGCGTTCTCCATCATGCGGGTGAAGTCCTCGGCCAGGCCCGCCGGATCGGCCACGATGTCGGCGCTGCCGAGCAGCGCCGAGGCGATCGCGGTGACCTCCTTGACCTCCCAGTCCGTGCCGACCCCCCGGGCGTCACAGGTGAACCGGCCCGCGCACGCGTCCAGCGCGGCCCTCAGGTCCTCCGCCGACTCGTGCTCGTTGCGGCCGTCGGTCAGCAGGATCCCGTGCCGGATGGCGACATCGGCCGAGGCCAGCAGCCGGTCGGTCAGCCGCAGCCAGGTGCCGATCGCCGTACCGCCGCCCGCGCTGAGCCGCCGCAGGGCGTCCTTGGCCTGGGCTCTGGTCCGCCCGTCGGCGACCGCGAGCCCGCCGTTGCGCGGGTAGACCTCCCGTGCCACATGCGTACCGGCGACGATCGCGAAGGCGACCCCGTCGCGCAGGGTGTCGACGGCCGCGGCCGTGGCGTCGCGCGCGTTGCGCATCTTCGTCGGCGGGTAGTCCATCGAGCCCGAACAGTCGACCATGATCACCACGGCGGCGTTCGGGCCGCCGCCCGGCGCGGTGTTCGCGGCGGGGGAGGCTCCCGTCAGCGGCACCCCACCGGTGGTCCCGCCGCCCGTGGAGGTCACCGTGACGATCGCGTTGACCTCGCGCCCGCCCTCCGGCAGATACTCGTTCTGGTACACGTCCACGGAGAACCGCGGCACGCTCGATTTCGAGAAGTTCGCCATCTGTATCGGCTCCTTGACGCTCCACACAGCGGAGACACGTGACGGAATTTCGGTGGAACGGGCCCCGGGCGCCGCTCACGGCGTGCGGCGGTCGGATCCTGCCCCTCGCGGCTCGACGGCGAACGGCAGCACCGCCACTGTTACGTTGTCGTGGCCCCCGCCGTCGAGCGCGTGCCCGACCAGGACCTGGGCCGCGTGCAGCGGGCGGCGCGCCGCGTCGGCGGGCAGGGCGCGCGCCATCTCGTCCACCCCTTCCGCGTAATTCCACAGACCGTCCGTGCAGACCAGCACGACACCGGGGCGGTCCGGCTTGAACGACGCGGTGTGCGGCTCCAGTTCGTACGCGTCGGCGCCGAGCCAGCCCGTGATGGCGTGCGCCCGCTCGTCCGCGTACGCCTCCGCCTCGTTCATCAGCCCCGCGGCCACCATCTGCGCGGCCCACGAGTCGTCCTCGGTGAGCCGGGCGGGCGGGCCCTCGCGGTCGTCCGGCACCCAGTACACCCTGCTGTCCCCGATCCAGCCGACCACCAGCAGCCCGTTCGCCACCACGGCGCTGACGATCGTGCAGGCCGGGGCGTTCTGGTGGCGGTGCGGGTCGTGCTCGGGGGTGCCGGGGCGGACCGTGGCCAGGGAGTTGACCGACTCGGCGGCGGCGAGGATCGACTCGTGCATCGCCTGCTGCGGATGCGTACCCCGCTCCAGGGCGGCGAGCAGATACTCGTTGGCCGCCGCGGCGGCGGCGGCGGACGCCTCGTCCGGGCGCGTCGCCGACGAGACGCCGTCGCAGACCACGGCGACCACGGCGGGCGAGCCGTCCGGCAGCGCGGCGGTCGACACGGCGAACGCGTCCTCGTTGCGGTGGTGGCGAAGCCCCCGGTCGCTCACGGCGGCCACCGCGCCGAGCTCCCGCTCGACGTGGTCGCGTTCGCGCGGCTGGGCGTGCCCGCAGTTCTCGCAGTAACCGTCCGGGTCGACATGCCCGGCGCGGCAGGCGACACAGAGCTTGGAGCCGGCCGGGGACGCCGTCCCGGGGGCGGCGGTACGCGGATCGGCCGACGCGGGGGCCGTCCCGCGATCCGGAGCCCGGTCCGGGGACACGGCGGGCCGTGGCGCCGCCGGCGCGGGCAGCTCGAAGTCACCGGCGTGGGCCCCGATCCGGGTCCCGTCCGAGTCCAGTCCCGGTACCTCGTCCGGCAGATGGGCGGACACGGGCGTGCCCGAGCCGTCCTTCCCGGTGGCCGCCGGCCAGTGCGCTCCGGCGGGCGGCGCGGCAGGCTGCTCCGGCCGCCCCTGCCGTACCGGCTGTGCCGGGCTGTTCATGACCAGGGTGGGATGGTCATCGGGACGCGGCGGGACGGCCGACAGGTCATATCCGCACACTCCGCAGAACAGATCGCCGGACTCCAGCGGCTCCGTGCAGCCGGGGCAGGTCGGCACCGCGGCCGACCCGTGGTTCTGGGACATCAATCACACCCACGTCCGGGGGCGGAAACGGTTGGCCCGCTCCACCAGTTCGATCCTCTCCTCGCCGCGCTGAGCGAGCCGGGCAAGCACCCGGTACGAGCGTTCCAGTCCGAAGCGCAGTCCGCGTTCGTCCAGTTCACTGCCGAGCAGTGCGGCCTGCGCGGGCCGCACCCCGGGACTACCGGAGAGTACCCAGTCCAGCGCCGTGCCCAGTACCTCCGTCGACAGCCGCTCGCGCCGCACCGCGTCCAGATCGAACTGCCGGAGCGCGGCGACCTGGTGGGCCGCCGCCGTCAGATCGTCTATCAGCGTCGGTTCCGGCGGCGTACCAGGGGAGAAGGAGGCGGGGGCTGCGGACGACGGAACGCCGCGCTGCCGCAGCCGCGCCCGTACGGCCGCCACCCGGGCCGCCGTGTAGTGGATCGACGCCTCGGGCACGGACTCCAGGGTGCGTACGGCGCCGACCCGGTCACCCGCGGCGAGCCGCACCCGGGCCAGCCCGAACGCGGCGCTGACATAGCTCGGATCCGTCGCCCAGACCAGGCGGTAGTACTCGGCGGCGTTGTCCAGCTGACCGAGCACCTCGGCGCAGACGCCCAGCGCCAGCTTGGGAGCCGGCTCGCCGGGGAACGCGTCGTACACGGCGTCGAAGGAGACCGCCGCGATGTCGTGGTCGCCCGTCGCCAGCGAGGCGACACCCCGGTACCAGACCACCCGCCAGTCGTCGGCGCTCCGCTCCTCCAGGGAGTGCAGCACCTCGGCCGCGACGGCCGGTTCGCCCATCTCCAGCCGGGCGCGCAGCTCGCGCAGCCCCCGCTCCACCGAATCGGCGGGGGCGGACGCCAGCGCGACGATCAGCTCGGCGGGCGCGGAGGCCATCAGCCCCGCGAGGAAACCGGCGTTCGGATCGTTCGGATCCACTCTCGGTACGGGCAGGGCCAGCGCGGTCGCCCGCGCGTCGAGCGCCGCGAGCCGCGGCCCGCCCGCCCCGCCCACCGGCACACCGCTGTCGGGGACCGGGGCGGCCGGCAGGCCCCCGGTGCGCGGCGCCGGCACGCCGCCCGGCGCGGGCGCCTGCCCCGGCGGGTAGGGCACGGCCGCCGGATCGAGGCCGCCGGCGCCCGGAACCCCGGGCCGCGCCCCCGGCGCCGGAAGCGCCACCGCGCCCGCCCCGGTGAGCGCGGCCGGCGCGGACCCCGCGACGGCCGGTCTCGTCCGCCACCCCGGTCTGCCGCCGGCCGGCTTCGCCCGCGCGCCCAGCCGCGAGACGTCCTCCGTCAGCTCCGCGAACAGTTCGGTGTCGGTGACCCGCAGCTCGGGACCGAACAGCGTCGACAGCGCGGGACGCGGACGGCCCGACTGGAGCGCCACGACCTCCCGCAACACGCCCATCAGCTGCTCGGCCATCTCCGCCGCCGAGGAGAACCGCCGGGCCGGATCGGGGTCCGTCGCCCGCACCAGCAGCCGGTAGAACGACTCGTACCGGTGGAAGACCTCGATGTTGGCCGGGTCGGGCAGCGAGTCCACGTACACGTTCGTGTAGCCCTGGAAGTCGAAGGTCAGCACCGCCAGCGTGCGCGCGACCGTATACAGGTCCGAGGCCACCGATGGGCCCACCTCGGCGACTTCCGGCGCCTGATAGCCGACGGTCCCGTAGATCGCCGCCTCGTCGTCGTCCATCCGGCAGACCGCGCCCATGTCTATGAGCTTGAGCTGATTCTCCGTCTGGATCGCGTTGTCGACCTTGAAGTCGCAGTACACCAGGTTCCTGCTGTGCAGATGGCCGAGCGCCTCCAGCGCCTCGATCCCGTACGCGCACGCCTGCTCGACCGGCAGCGGGTCGCGTCGGCCGGACGGGGTGCGCCGCTCGTTGGCGATCTCCTTGAGCGACTTGCCGCCCACGTACTCCATGACGATGTAGCCGTCCATGGAGCCGGTCCGCTGGTCGAGGTGTTCCACGAAGTTGTAGATACGGACGATGTTGGAGTGCTCGATCTCCGCGAGGAAGCGCCGCTCGGAGATGGCCGCCTCCATGGCGTCCTGGTCACCGGTGTCCAGCAGGCCCTTGAGGACCACCCAGCGGTCCGAGACGGCACGGTCCACGGCGAGATAGATCCAGCCGAGCCCGCCGTGGGCCAGACACCCCATCACCTCGTACTGCCCGTGCACGATGTCGCCCTCGTGCAGCTTCGGCACGAACGAGTACGGGTGGCCGCACTTCGTGCAGAACCCCTCCGTGCGGCCGGGCCGCTCGCCGCGCGCCCGGCCCACCGGCGCCCCGCAGTCGGAGCGCGAGCAGTACCGCTTGCGCTCCGGCACCTCCGCGTTCGCCATCACGGCCGCACCCGGATCCGGCCGTGGCACGTCCGGTACGGTCACCAGCCCCGCGCCCAGCCGGTTGCGCCCCGACGAACTCGTCGAGGCACCGGAGCTGCGCACCGACACCGAGCGGGACGACAGCTCCCCGGACAGCGCCCGCGAGAGCCGTCCCGAGACCGAGCGCCGGGAGGTGGAGGAGCGCGAGGAGGCCCGGGAGGACGCGCGGGACGAGGAGCGCGAGGAGTCACCGCTGCCCGAACGGCCGTCCGGGACGCCGCCGGAGCCACGACCGGAGCCGGGTGACCGGCCCGAGCCGCTGCCCCGGCCGGCCCCGCCGGCGGTCATCCCGGTGGCCGGCGAGGTCAGCGTCCCGTCGGGCGCGACGACGGGGGCCAGACCGCAGGTGTCGCAGTACAGCTCACCGCCGCCCATGTCCTCGTACGAGCCCTCACAGCCGGGGCGCTGGCATGTACCCGTCCCGTTGCTCATCTGTCCCCCCGTTCACTCTCTGTTCTTCGTGCCGTGCCCGCGCGGCCCGCCGCCGCCTCGCTGTCCGCCGGGGCGCTCACCGCTCACCCCCGCGGCCGGTCGCTTCCGGCCCGCGCGGGACCAGGATCTCCGCCGCCGCCCGCTGGTAGCGCAGCACCGCCTGCTCGGCCACGCGCAGATCGCAGGGCGCGCTCCACAGCATCCGGCGCGCCGCGTCGTACCGCTCGATCAGCACCGGGTCCTCCGCCATCCCGTGCCGGGCGACCTTCGCCTTGTACGCGTCGAGCCGGCCGCGCAGCTCGGCGCGGACCGCGAGCGGCGCCGTCACGGCGGTCAAGGACTCGCGGGCCCGCAGCAGTTCGTCCTCGGCGTCGCGCTCCAGCGACTCCAGGAGCGGCGAGAGCCGGTTCCACTGGGCGTGCCTGCGGTACTCGGCGGCGGTCGAGAGCCGCTCCTGGAGCACGGTCGGCGGACCGCTGACGGCCGGCACCTCGGAGGCCGCGATCTTCGCCAGCACCTCGCCGCGCGCCGACCTGGCCTCGGTGAGCGTGCGGTCGGCGCGCGACAGGACGTCGCGCAGCCGCATCAGCCGCTCCTCCGAGTCCTGGCGCACCCGCAGCACCGCCTCGATCTCCCGCCGCACGTCCTCCAGGGCGCGCGCCGCCCGGTCGTAGCGCTCGGTGTCGGGCCGGCCGCCGCCCGGGGCCGAACTCCCCGGCGCGGGGCGCCAGAACGCCAGTGGATCGGAGACCACCTGCGCGCGCAGCGTGGTCAGCTCGTGCGTGATCGACTCCAGGTCGTCACCCGCCGGATGCTCCCCGGGCCGCACGCCCACCGAGTGCGCCAGCGAGAGCGTGCGCCGCAGCTCCGCCGCGAGCAGGTCGATCCTGGCGGGCAGCGCGGACCACACGGAGTCCGCGGCCACCACCATGTCCAGCGAGGACGCGTACAGCTCGTTCATCCTGGAGACGAGTTCGGCGAGGGTGAGGTGCTCGGAGAGCCGCGCGGGACCGCCGAGGGCGGCCGGCGCCGCGCCCCCGGCCACGGTGACTCCGCGCCCGCGCAGGGTCTCCGTCAGCTCCGCGAGATCGTCCCGGCTCGGCCAGCGCCGCCTGGCCCGGCTCTCCCTGGCGCCGGTCAGCGCCGCCGTATAGGCGTCGAAGTACGTCCACAGCAGGGCGATCGAGCGCTCGGCGGTGGCCCAGCGGTCCTTGGTGACCCCGGTCAGCTCGGCGCCTTCGAGGAGTCTGCGGCCCGCGTGGTCCTGAAGGGCGAGCAGCGAGGTCTCGATCGCCTCGTACTCCGCTTCCAGGCGCGCCAGAGCCCGGTCCACCTCGTCCCGGTCCATCGCCGGTCCCGGTGGCCTCCCCGTCGAGTCGGGGAAGGAGCCCGTGCCGCCCATCGATCACCTCTCCGCTTCTCGTGTCCACCCGGTCCCGCGGGTCGCCGGGGCCCGCCGGTCACCGGTGCCGCCCGGCCCCGGTGCCGCCTACCGGGCCGTCGGCGGTCCTGTGAGGCCGGGCAGCCCCTTCGCCAGCCACTTCTTGTACGAGCGCGTCCAGCGGCTGTCGTCGCCGCCCGCGCTGTAGTCCTTCAGTACCTTGTTCACCCGGGCGATCAGATCCGTGTTGCCGTTCTTGGCGGCGATGCCGTAGTACTCCTTCGGGAGCTGGGCCCCGACCCGCTCGATCGCCGGGTCCTGCGCCATCAGCCCGGCCGCGAGCGAATTGTCCGTCATTATCGCGTCGGCCTCGTCCAACTGGAGCCTGACCAGGCAGTCCAGCTGGTTGGGGACCGACACCCTCTTGGCGCCGAAACTCTCCGCCCGCAGCTTGCTGTCCGCGCTCGACCCGCTCGCCGAGCAGACACGCTTGCCCCGGAGGGACTCGTCGTACCCCTTGATGGCCGAACCCTTGGGGGCGAGCAGTTGCAGGCCCGTCTCGAAGTAGGCCGTGGAGAAGAGGACTTCCTTCTTGCGCTGGCAGTCGATCGACATCGTCCTGACGACCAGATCGACGGCCCCGTCCTTCCCCTCCTCCTTCTTGAGCGCGGGGATCCGCTGACTGGTGGTGACCGCACGGTAGGTGACGGCGTCCGGGTCGCCGAATATCTCCTCGGCGATGGCGTGGACGAGGTCGATGTCGAAGCCTTCCAGCTCCTTCGTGAGCGGATTGCGGTAGCCCCACCCGTAGCTGTTCTGGTCGATGCCGACCACCAGCTTGGGCACCTTCCGCGCTTTGATCCTCTTGATGGCCTCGCCGTCCACGCCCGACGGCTGGACCGAGCTCTCCAGCAGATCGCAGTCCTCGGCCACCACGGGCACGGCGGTGGAGATCCGCTGCTGAGCGGAGTCCGCGGGATCCTCCCCCACGGAATGGGACAGCGGGAGCAGCGTCAGCGAACCCGTCAGCACACAGGCGGCCACCATCGCCATGACCCCGCCCCAGCCGCGGAACCTGCCGGACGGGTGGAGCCCGCGGAAACGGCGGAGCCTGTCCATGGATGTCATCACTCCCCCTCTCACCGGTATTCCGAAAGCCTGCGGCCGATACCCAGAACCGCCCCGGCCGCCGCCACCAGCGCGAGCACGCCGGCCCCGATCGCCAGACCGTCCAGCCAGCTCTTCCCGTCCTCGGCGAATCGCTCGAAGTCCTCCTGCTTGTCGCCGAGCGAGTCGTCCAGCGCCTGCTTCACCCGGTTGAAGGACTGGCCCGTCGACCCCTCGTCGCCGATGACCTTCGCCACCGCCGCCCGGTAGTCCCCGGCCGCGTCGGACGCGCGGGCCTCCTGGTGGCGACCCTGCCACTGCCCGTACGCGGCACGCGCCGCGTCCACCTGCCTGCCGACGGAGCCGCCGTCGGCGAGCTTGTCCGCCCGGGCGAGCGCGCGGCCCAGCTCGCCCATGGCCGTCTGGTAGTCCTTCTCGTACTTGTCCTCGTCCTCGCCGGTCCTGTCGTCCTTCTCGATGACCGCGCCCAGCGAGACCATCGTGAGGTTCTCATTGGCCCGCGCCTTGAGCGACTCGATCCGCGCGTCGTTCAGCTCCTTCAGCGACGCCTGGCCCTGGGTCTGCGCGCTGTTGAGATCGCCCCGGGCGAGGGACTGCCCGACCCCCAGCCAGACCAGCAGGACCAGCGAGGCGGCCGTGGCGCAGACCAGCCCCAGGTTGAAGACCCGGTTCGTCCGCCGGTAGTTGCGCCGCTGGGTCCAGAAGAGGAAGCCGAGCACCGCCACGGCGAGCACGGTCGACGCGTACGGCCACTGCCGCGCCCTGTCGTTGTCCGCGGCGAGCCGGCCCGTCTCCGCGTCGTACAGCTTCTTGGCCTGGGGCAGCAGATCCTCGGTCATCCGCTCGTTCGCGTACCGCAGATAGGCCGCGCCCAGCGGCAGGCCCTGCCGGTTGTAGGCGCGGGCCTGCTCGATCAGACCGGTGTAGACCGGAAGCCCCTCGTTGAGGCTCTTGATGGCCGTGCCCGACGCGCCGGAACTGTCCGTGTGGGTGGCCGCCTTGATCAGCAGCTCCGACGCCGTCCGGATGTATTCGGCGTAGTCCTCGCGGAGCTTCACCGGCTCCGGCGCGCCCGACAGGAAGGCGCTCGCCGCTGCCGTGTCGGCGTCGGCCAGCGAGCTGTAGATGCCGGCGGCGTCCGCGCTCAGCTGCTGACTGCTGTTGACCACGTCATGGGCGGCGGCGTACCGGTCGGAGACCTCCCACGCCGTCACCGCGCCGAACGCCACGACCAGCAGGGCCAGGGCCGCGCCGATGATCCGCAGCCGGCCCGGCTCCGTCCCCGCCGCCGCGCGCAGCCGCTCGGTGGTCTCCGTCCACGCCGCTGCGCGCGCCGGCGGCTCCTCCGGGGAGGGTCCGGCGGCCGGCGACGACCGCGTGGGCGTGCGGCCCGGCGCCGACGGCGGCGCGGTGCGCACATTCGACGGGTATGTCACGTGGCCTCCCCCTCGGTCATCTGACGACGGCCCGCCTTCTGCGGGTCGGGGGAAAACTCCCGGGCAGCAGTATGACCGCAATGACCGCCAACCACATCAGGCTTGACGGGATCTTGTACCTATCACATCCGCCATGCCCGCCCCGCTCTCCCCTACCATGAATACGCCGGGGCACCATGATCGGTTCCCCCGCCGGGGAGTTCTTACGCGCATGGATGAACCTCCCCTTCCTCAGCCCTGATTACCCCCTGAATCACGCGTAATGCGCGGCCAGCCGGGTATGGGCCCGCGCGTTCGCCCCCACCCGGTCCAGACCGAGCAGGGCCGCGCCCAGCACCGGCGGCGCCGTCACCACCTCGACCACCGCCTTCGGCGCCCCGGCCGCCATCAGTTCGAGGATCCGTCCGTCCAGCCGGGGGTGGCGGGCCGCCAGCACACTGCCGCCCAGCACCACCGGCGTCACCTCGTCGAGCAGTCCCAGCCTGCCGAGCGCGACCGTCGCCAGCAGGGCGACCTCCTCGGCCAGCCGGTCGACCACCGAGGCGGCCACCGCGTCGCCCGCCGCGCAGGTCTCGAACAGCACCGGCGTCAGCTCGTACCGGCTGGCGAACGGGATACGGCCGAGGTGCAGCGCCTCGATCAGCTCGTACATCGAGCCCAGACCGAAGTGCCCCGGCAGCGTCCGCGTCAGCTCCGTCGGCTCGCCCCGTCCGTCCTCCGCCCGCGCCGCCAGCCACAGCGCCTCCTCCGAGAGCCCCGAACCGCCGCCCCAGTCACCGGAGATACGCCCCACCGCGGGAAACCGCGCGGTACGGCCGTCCGGCAGCAGCCCCGCGCAGTTGATACCCGCGCCGCACACCACCGCCACGCCCCGGGGCGGAGCGCCGCTCGGCAGCCCGGCCCGCAGCACCGCGAAGGTGTCGTTGCGCACCTCCGCGGTACGGCCCCATCCCCGCGCCCGTACCGCCTGCGCCAACTCCCGCTCCTCGGAGGGAAGATCGGCGTTGGCCAGACACGCGGACACCTGATCGGCCAGGTCCCGCGCGGGCAGCCCGGCCGCCGAGGCCGCTTCCGCGACCGCGCTCTCCAGCGTGTCGAGCGCCGCCTCGATCCCCACGGCCGGCGGCTGGAAGCCGCCCCCGCGAGCCGTGCCGAGCACCGAACCGTCGGGGCCGATCACGGCCACATCGGTCTTGCTGTTCCCCGCGTCGACGGCCAGCACGCTCCCGCGCCCCGCCGCCGGCTCCCCGCCCACGGCGCCGCCGTCCCCGCCGCCTCCGTACGCCCGCGCGCTCACGCCCACGCCAAGTGCTCCCTGTTGTGCGCGATCAGCTTGTCGGTGAGCGCCTCGGCGCTCTCGAACTGGCCGATCAGGGGGTGGGCCAGCAGGGCCGCGAAGACCCGGTCCCTGCCGCCGTGCAGCGCTGCCTCCAGCGCGAGATCCTCGTACGCCGTGACCTGGGCGACCAGCCCCGCGTACAGCGGCTCCAGCCGGGGCACCGCCAGCGGCACCGCACCCGAGGTGCCCACCCGGGCCTGCACCTCGATCACCGCGTCGTCCGCGAGGAACGGCAGCGTGCCGTTGTTGTACGTGTTCACCACCTGGAAGGGACTGCCCCCGCCGCGCAGCAGCGCCGCCGCCAGATCGACCGCGGCCTCCGAGTAGAACGCGCCGCCGCGCCGCGCCAGCAGCTCGGGCTTCTCGTCCAGCGCGGGATCGCCGTACATCTCCAGCAGCCGCTTCTCCATCTCGGCCACCTCGGAGGCCCGGGACGGCTTGGTCGCCAGCTCCCGCACGACCTCGTCGTGCGTGTAGAAGTAGCGCAGATAGTACGAGGGCACCACCCCGAGCCGGTCGAGCAGCGCGCGCGGCAGCCGCAGATCCGCCGCGATCGCGTCGGCGTGCCCGGCCAGCAGTCCGGGCAGCAGGTCGGGGCCCTCGGGGCCGCCCAGCCGTACGCCCCGCTCCCAGGTCAGATGGTTCAGCCCCACATGCTCCAGGTGCACGTCGGCGGGCGCGACGTCCAGCAGCCGCGCGAACTTGCGCTGGAAGCCGATCGCGACATTGCACAGCCCGACGGCCCGGTGCCCGGCCCCGAGCAGCGCCCGGGTCACGATCCCCACCGGGTTGGTGAAGTCGATGATCCAGGCGTTCGGGCTGGCGCGCCGGATCCGCTCCGCGATGTCCAGCACCACCGGCACCGTGCGCAGGGCCTTGGCGAGCCCGCCCGCGCCGGTCGTCTCCTGGCCGACGCAGCCGCACTCCAGCGGCCAGGTCTCGTCCTGGAGCCGGGCCGCCTGCCCGCCGACGCGCAGCTGGAGCAGCACCGCGTCCGCGTCGGCGACACCCGCGTCCAGGTCGGAGGTGGTGGTGATACGGCCGGGGTGGCCCTGTTTGGCGAAGATCCGCCGCGCCAGCCCCCCGACCAGGTCGAGCCGGTCGGCCGCCGGGTCGACCAGGACGAGTTCACCGATCGGCAGGGTGTCGCGCAACCGGGCGAATCCGTCGATGAGTTCGGGTGTGTAGGTGGATCCTCCGCCCACCACGGCGAGCTTCATGGTTCTTGGCCCTTCACTCTGGTCGGTGTCGTGCGGTGCGCCTGTCGTGCGACGCGTCTGTCGTGCGGTGAGCGTGTGGGGGGCCTCCGCCGTGCGGTGCCCGGTCAGCGGGAGGAGGTGTCGAACACCTCGTCGCGTGTGGTCGCCAGGGCGCTTTCCAGCGCGCCCCGCAGGACGGGCCGGCGCTGGACCTCGCCGAGGACGAGCCGGGGCCGGGAAGCGGCCAGTTCGGCCAGTTCCCGTTCGACGAGTGCGCGCAGCGGCTCGCCGCCCGCGGCGGTCACCCCGCCCGTGAGGACGATCAGTTCGGGGTCGAGGACGGCGGTCACCGAGGCGAGACCGGTGGCGAGGCGCTGCGCGTACAGCCGCAGCAGCTCGGCGAACCGGCCGTCCTGGGCGTGCTCGTCGTCCGCGCGCCCGGCGTCCGTACGCCCGGCGCGTTCGTCGTCCGTACGTCCGGAGTGTCCGGCGCCCGTGTGTCCCGCGGCGGCGCGCGCCAGCAGCCGGGCCGCGGCCTCGGCGTGCGGCCGTTCCGGATGCTGTTCCGGGACGTCGATGCCCAGGGCCCGGGCGAGCCTCGGTACGGACGGGGCGCCCGCCAGCTCCTGGAAGCCGCCGCTGTTCGCCCTGGCCGCCTTGCGTACCAGCGCCGTGCCGGGAACCGGCAGGAAGCCGACCTCACCCGCGCCGCCGGTGAAGCCCCGGTGCAGCTGCCCGCCGATGAACAGGGCGGCGCCGAGGCCCTGTTCGTTCCACAGCAGGACGAAGTCCTGTTTCCCGCGCGCCGCCCCGAGCCGTCGCTCGGCGACGGCAGCGAGGTTGACGTCGTTCTCGTACTCGACGGGCACCGGCAGCGCCGCCGTCAGCTCGTCCAGCAGCGCGGCGGAGTGCCAGCCGGGCAGATGGGCCGCGTACCGCAGCTGCCCGGTGGCCGGGTCGAACGCGCCCGGCGTGCCGATCACCACCCGGCGCAGGTCGGCGTGGGCCAGCCCGGCGGCCCGCACTGCGCCGTCCAGCGCCCGCGTCACCTGCCGTACGGCGCTGTCGGCGCGGCGCTCCGGCGTGAGCAGTTCGTACTCCCCGACGACGGTGCCGGTGAGGTCGGCGACGGCGGCGAGGATCCGCCGCGGGGTCACATCCAGCCCGGCGGCGTACGCGGCGCGCGCGTTGACCGCGTACAGGCGCGCGCCCGGGCCCGGCCCGCCCTCGGTGGTGCCGGTGGCGACGACGAGTCCGGCGGCTTCCAGCCGGGAGAGCAACTGCGAGACGGTGGGCTTCGACAGGCCGGTCAGCTGACCCGTACGCGTCCGGGAGAGCGGCCCGTGGGCCAGCAGCAGATCCAGCACGGCGCGGTCGTTCATCGCCCGCAGGACGCGCGGGGTCCCCGGCGACGGAGCGGCGGACGGAGCGGCGGACGGAGCGGTCGGCGGAGCGGCGGACGGAGCGGTCGGCGGAGTGGCGGACGGGGCGGGAGAGCCGGATTCGGCGGTCACGGCGGTGGTGCCACCTGCCTTTCGGCCACTCGCTCGGCGGGACTGTCAGGAAGGTTTCCTGTCAGTCACCGCGCAACGTAGGCCCGTGCCCCGGACGGCGTCAAGACCCCGGCCGGGGCACAGAAGGGAGTGAGAGCCAAAGCCGCCGGTGACGCTACTTCGCGAGGTTCGGGCCCGGCGGTATCGGCGCCGCCGCCAGCGACTGCGGGGACGTCGGGCTGGCCAGCGCCGAGGGCGCTGAGACTCCGGCCGAGGGGTCCGTCGCGGGCGCGTCGCCCGGCCCGGCGGGGGCGGCCCCGATGATGCGGATGCCCGCCTCGTCGAAGGCGCGCTTGACGCGCCAGCGCAGCTCGCGCTCCACCGCCGTCGACTGGCCCGGCATCGTCTTCGCCGACAGCCGCACCGTCACCGAGTCCAGAAGTACGGAGTCCAGGCCGAGCACCTCGACCGGGCCCCACAGCCGCTCGTTCCACGGGTCGTCCTTCGCGATCCTCCCGGCGACCTCGTCGAGGACCGCACGGACCCGCTCCAGGTCCTCCGACGGGTTGACCACCACGTCGACGCCGGCCGTGGCCCAGCCCTGGCTGAGGTTGCCGATCCGCTTGACCTCGCCGTTGCGCACGTACCAGATCTCACCGTGCTCGCCGCGCAGCTTCGTGACCCGCAGTCCCACCTCGATCACCTCGCCCGAGGCGACGCCCGCGTCGATGGTGTCCCCGACCCCGTACTGGTCCTCCAGGATCATGAACACGCCGGAGAGGAAGTCCGTGACGAGATTGCGCGCGCCGAAGCCCAGCGCCACCCCGGCGACCCCGGCGGAGGCCAGCAGCGGGGCCAGATTGATGTTGAGAGCGCCGAGCATCATCAGCGCCGCCGTGCCCAGGATCAGGAACGACGTGACCGAGCGGAGCACCGAGCCGATCGCCTCGGAGCGCTGACGGCGCCGTTCCGCGTTGACCAGCAGCCCGCCGAGCGCGGAGCCCTCGACCGTCTGGACGCTGCGGTTCATCCGCTCTATGAGCTTGGTCAGCGCGCGCCGGATCACATGGCGCAGCACGAGCGCGATCACCAGGATCAGCACCATGCGCAGGCCGACGCTCAGCCAGGTGGCCCAGTTCTGCTCCACCCAGCTCGCCGCCTCCGTCGCCCGGCCTGCGGCCTCGTCCAGCGTGACGGTGTCGGACGGCGGGTCTGCGGCGGCCGGCAGGGCTGACCAGGACACGACGGAAACCTCCAGATATCGCCGGGCGGGTCAACCACACTAACGGGGCAGCGCGGGCCCACCGGTGCTGTGCGGCTCCGGAGAGACACTCCTCACGTGCGCCTCGTGCAAGAGCTGTACGGGTCCTGTGCCGCCCCCGCCGACGCCGTGTGGTCGAAAACACTCCGAGCCCGTTACCTGGACGTGGTGGCGTTTCGACCTGGCGTAAGGAGAGACTGGAGCAGATCGTCACGGCACGAAGCCACGTGCCGCCGGCGTACAAGGAGGCATCCGTGCCGCATGTCCTGGTCCTCAACGCGTCGTACGAGCCCCTCGGCGTCGTACCGCTCCGCCGCGCGCTCGTCCTCGTTCTGGAGAACAAGGCCCTCTGTCTAGAGGAAT
Organism: Streptomyces sp. NBC_01429; assembly: GCF_036231945.1. Lineage (NCBI taxonomy): Bacteria > Bacillati > Actinomycetota > Actinomycetes > Kitasatosporales > Streptomycetaceae > Streptomyces > Streptomyces sp. NBC_01429. The sequence goes on from NZ_CP109599.1 coordinate 5,354,755, forward strand.
CCGGCGCCTTCATGCACAGCGAGACCCGTGTCATCCCAGCACCCAGCGTCGTACGGCTGAAGCGTTTCGTACGGGTCCCCTACCGGGGGCCCGTTCCGCTGACGCGCCGCGCCCTCTTCGCCCGCGACGGCGGACGCTGCATGTACTGCGGTGGTGTCGCCACCAGCGTCGACCACGTCATTCCGCGCAGCCGGGGCGGCCAGCACCGGTGGGACAACGTGGTGGCCGCCTGCCGCCGCTGCAACCACGTCAAGGCCGACCGGCATCTGCGGGAGCTGGGGTGGCGGCTCAACCACCAGCCGGCCCCGCCGTCCGGGCTGGCCTGGCGGATCATCGGCACCGGCCACCGCGACCCGCGCTGGATGCCGTATCTCCAACCGTACGGAGCGGAGGACGCGGTGGCACGGATCGACGGCATCTCGGCGTAGGCCGCGCTCTCCGGGGAGGCGTACGACGTCGGACGGCGTACGCCGTCACTTCGCCACCGCGTACGCCTCCACCGAGAACAGTGAGTACCCGAACCGGGTCCCGCGCTCGTCCCCCTGGACGCGTACGAACCGGGTGTCCTTCGCGTCCATGCCGACCGTCTCCCGCCCGCCCCTGCCGTCGTTGACGGTCGCCGCCGTACGCCAGGTGCGGCCGTCGGAGGAGACCTGGACGCGGTAGCGGCTCGCGTACGCGTCCTGCCAGCGGAGTACCACCCGGCCGACCCGCTCCGGCCGTGCCAGCTCCAGCTGCACCCAGGCGCCGTCCTCGGCCGGCGAGGACCAGCGCGTCTCCGGATCGCCGTCCAGCACGGCGGAGGCCGGGAAGTCGGGGGTCTCGTCGCCCGAGGACGAGGCGGTGGCGGTACGGGCGAGATCGGGACCACTGGTGGCGGGGGAGGCGCGTACGGTCAGTGTGCGCTCCTCACCGGCGAAGGCGAGCGGCACCTCGTAGACGCCGGCCGGAGTGCCCTTGGGGACGCTGATCTCCAGTGGAACCTTCGTACGGGAGCCGCGCGGCACGGTCGTCTCCTTGGGCACCCTCACCCGGATGCCGGACGGCGCCTTCGCGGTGAGCGCGCCCTTCACCTCGGTGGGGCGCGAGGCGGCGAGCCGCGCCTCGACCTTCGCGGGCTTCCCGCCGATCTGGGCGTCCGTCTCGCTGCGGTTCAGGTCCAGCCGCGCCTTCGGGTCGTCGGCGAACCAGGGAACGACCCGCAGCAGCGAGGGCGCGGCCGCCACGGCGCCAGTCCCCGGGCCCGGCGCCCCGGACCACACGAGCCGTACCGCGTCGACCCGCAGCCCCTTCGCGTCCGACTCCGTCCAGCCGCTCGCCGCGACCTTCCCCAGCGCCCGCCAGCCCTGGCCCGGCACATGCGCCTCGACCGTCGCACCCGTGCCCGTACCGGGCGCGGTCATCGTGTTCAGCGCCTCCACGGGCCGGGGCCTGCCCAGGCTGACGGTGAACGTCCGGCCGCTCGCGCCGCTCTCCTTGGTGACGCTCTGCTCCTTGACCCGGTCCGTGCCCGTCCACTCCGCCGACTCCTTGACGGCCCGGTCCAGGAACGGCCCCAGCACGCCCTTGCCGACCGTGACCCGGCTCGCCGAGGCGGCCTCGCGCAGCGGCTCCAGCCTCAGCGAGTCCCGCCAGGCGGCCGCTCCGTCGCCCTTGTCCTGGGCGCTCAGCATGTCCACGGCCAGCTCACCCGCCCTGCCGTACCGCGCCAGCTGGTCCAGCCACGGCCCGATCTCCTCGTCCAGCCCGCCCCCTGCCGTCTCCGAGAGCCGCTCGGGAGCCTCGCGCATCACGGTGAAGGCGGCCCTGAGCCTGGTCGCCGCCGCGCTCCTGGCCTTCGTGTCCGTGGTCGCGCGGGCCCGCCAGAACTCCGTGAGCAGCGGCTTCAGATACGCGGACTCCGACGGGTCGAGGATCGACGACGCGTCGTTCCCGGCGAGCGCCCGCAGCGCCTCGCGCGCCTTGCCGTCCGGTCCCGCCAGATCGTCTATCGCGGCCTGCCACGACTCCCGGGGCTCGTAGCCGCGCGGATTCCAGGCGAAGTCCGCCGCTGTGAACAGCGGGATACGGGACACGGACGCCTGCCCCATGGCGTTGGCGAGCAGCGCCACGGAGCCGGAGGCGACGGCCGGCTCGCGGCCGGTGTACGGACCGAGGAAGATGCGGCCCTGCTCGTAGTCGTTGACCGGATAGTTGTCCATGGTCACCAGGGGGCGCTTGAAGGCGTCGCGCGCCCCCATCAGCTCCCGGCCCGTGATCGTGCGCGGTACGACCCCCACTCCGGTCCACGCCACCTGCACGCCCGCGTCGAGCGAGCCGGCGAGCGCGGAACGGTACTCCGTCGCGCCGTCCTGGTAGTACTCGGTCGGCATCACGGTCAGCGGCTCGGCGCCCGTGTGCCGCTCCGCCAGATGCGCCGCCACCGCGTTGGCCACCGCGGCCTGCGCCTTGGCCGCGGCCGCGGGTCCCGAGCCGTAGATGTTCGCGTCCTGGCCGCAGTGCCACTCCTCGTAGCTGACATCCTGGAACTGGAGCTGGAAGGCGCGCACGCCCAGCGCCCACATCGCGTCGATCTTGCGGTTGAGCGCCTTGACGTCCGTTTCGGAGCTGAGGCACATGGCCTGGGCGGGGGAGACGGCCCAGGCGAGCGTCACATGGTTGCGCCGGGCGCGGTCGGCCAGCGCGCGGAAGTCGGCGCGCTGCTCGGCGGGGTACGGATCGCGCCAGCGCGCCTGCCGGTACGGGTCGTCGCCGGGCGCGTACAGGAAGCGGTTCTGCTTGGTGCGGCCCATGAAGTCGAGCTGCGCGAGCCGCTGCGCCTGGGTCCAGGGCTGCCCGTAGAACCCCTCCGTCGTGCCGCGTAAGGCCGTGCCGGGCCAGTCGCGCACCGTGACACCGGGAACGCTCGCCGCCCCCGCGCCCGCCGACCCCGCGCGGACGATCAGCTGGCGCAGCGTCTGCGTGGCGTGGAAGAGGCCGTCGTCGCCGACGCCGTCCAGGGCGATGGTGTCGCGGCCGTCCACGGCGCCCACGGCGATCCGGTAGCCGCCGGGGGGCAGGTCGCTGCGGTCGGGCGCGCGCAGGGCGCGCAGCGCGTCGCGCGCGCCGGAGCCGCCGGCGAGTATCACCGGCGCGGAACCGGCCGGAGCGCCGGGCGCCGAGGTGGTGCGTACGGTACGGACACCGGCCGCGCGCAGGACGTCCGTCAGCTCCCGCACGGCGTACGCGTCGGCTCCCGCGCCCGCGACGACGGTCACCTCGTCGCCGAGCCGCACGCTCTGCCCCGCTGCCTTGATGCTCTGCGGCCGGGGCCAGACCGGGGGCAGGGGCGACCGGTCGGCGCGGTCGGGCGTGGTGGCCGAAGGGGACACCGGCTCCTGCGGGGCGGCCAGCGCGTGGGGCGCCGTGCCGAGCAGACCACCGATCACGGCCGCGGCCACCGCGGTCGCCGTCCGCTTCCCGTGCCCGAACTGCATGCCTGGCTCCCCTCCTGCTGCCTGGCTGGAGCCAGGCGATCCGGCCGAGCGGCCCCGAGCCCACCACCCCTGTGGTGAGGGTGTCAATGCGCGTGGCCATTGTGTCGGATTTGCCCGTTGTGATACTCAGGAGCTGTCGCTCCCCTACGGGCCCGAACAAGGGTCCTGTCGGGGTCGTGCGGGGAACAGATCGTGACTCGACGCACGTTTACCGGCTGTACACGTCTGTGGTCATGCCCGCTGGGTAGGGCTGGCAGTGACCTGTTCCCCTTCCATGGGAGGCGCCATCATGGCGGCATCCGCACAGCTTCTTCTCTCGGCCCTGTCCAAACAGGCGGAGCCCGCACCGCTGACCAGCGAGCCTCCGCTCGCGGACGCCGGTGCGGGACCTCTGACCAGCGAGCCCCCGCTCGCCGACGCAGCCCCCCTCACCAGCGAGCCCCCGCTCGCCGACACCGCGCCGCTGACCAGCGAGCCGACCGCGCCCGGCACCGCGGGCGGCACGGAGTCCCCAGGAGTCTGAACAGGAGTTCGCATGGGCTTGGCCAGGCTCGCCGAGCTGCACGGTGTCGCCACCGCGTACTCACCCTCCCCGGGCGTCACCGTCCCGGTCTCCGACGACACGGTCGTCTCCGTGCTCGCCGCCCTGGACGTCGACGCGTCCAGCCCCGCGGCGGTGGACGACGCGCTGAGCCGCGCCGAGTCCGCCGCCGCGAGCCGTCTGCTGCCGCCGACGGTGGTCGTCATGACCGCCGAGGACGGTGGCGAGGCCGCCGCCCTGCCGCCTGCCCTCGCCGCACTGCCGCCCGGCACGACGCTGCGGGTGGAGACGGAGCGGGGCGAGTCGGTCGAGCTGCCGCGCACGGCCCCCGCCGACCCCGCCGTATGGGCGCGGCTGCCGCTCGGTGTCCATCTGCTGGCCGCCGAGGCCCCCGACGGCCGCGAGGGGCGGGCCACGCTCGTCCGCGCGCCCGCCCGGGTCCCGCGGCCGCCCGCCCGCACCCACGGCTTCCTGGTCCAGCTCTACTCACTCCTGTCGGCCCGCTCCTGGGGCATGGGCGACCTCGGTGACCTGGCCGAACTCGCCGGCTGGTCGGGCCGCGCCCTCGGCGCGGGCTTCGTGCAGATCAACCCGCTGCACGCCGCCGTGCCGGGCACCCCGACCGACCCCTCCCCCTACCGCCCGTCCTCGCGGAGCTTCCCCGACCCTGTCCACCTGCGGATCGAGGACGTACCGGAGTACGCGTACGTGCGCGGCGCCGACCGGCAGCGGCTCGACGCGCTCGTGGAGCGGGCGGCGGCGCTGCGGGCCGCGGTCCTCGAAGAGGACGCCCTGATCGACCGGGACGCCGTCTGGGAGCTGAAGCGCGCGGCCCTGGAGATCCTCGACACCGTCCCGCTCGGCCCCGGCCGCCGCGCCGCCTACTGCGACTTCCTGGCGGACCGGGGTACGGCCCTGGAGGACCACGCCACCTGGTGCGCCCTCGCCGAGACGCACGGCCCGCGCTGGTCCCAGTGGCCCGCCGGGCTGCGCGACCCGCGCTCCCCGGAGACCGCCGAGGCCCGGCGGCTGCTGCGCGACCGCGTCGACTTCCACTCCCGGCTCGCCTGGCTCACCGACGAACAGCTGGCGGGCGCCTCCCGGGCCGCCCGGGACGCCGGCATGGCCGTCGGGATCGTCCACGACCTCGCCGTCGGCGTCCACCCCGAGGGCGCCGACGCCTGGGCGCGCCGGGACGCCTTCGCCGCCGGGATGTCGGTCGGCGCCCCGCCCGACGCCTTCAACGCGCTCGGCCAGGACTGGGGGCTGCCCCCGTGGCGCCCCGACACGCTGGCCGCGTCCGGCTACGCCCCGTACCGCGACCTGCTCAAGAGCCTGCTGCGGCACGCGGGCGCGCTCAGGATCGACCATGTGATGGGCCTGTTCCGCCTCTGGTGGGTCCCCGAGGGGCAGCGGGCCACCAGCGGGACGTACGTCCGGTACGACGCGGAGGCGATGCTCGCCGTCCTCGCCCTGGAGGCCCACCGCGCGGGCGCCGTCGTCATAGGGGAGGACCTGGGCACCGTCGAGCCCGGCGTACGCGAGGCGCTGGAGCGGCGCGGAGTCCTCGGCACCTCCGTCCTCTGGTTCGAGCGCGACTGGCAGGGCACGGGCCGCCCGCTGGAGCCCGGCGCCTGGCGCGCCGGATGCGTGGCCACCGCCACCACCCACGACCTGCCCTCCACGGCCGCCCGGCTCACCGGCGAGCACGTGGAGCTGCGCCACCGGCTCGGGCTGCTCGGCCGCCCGCTGGAGCGGGAGCAGGCGGAGGACCGCGCCGAGGTCGCCGAGTGGCTCGGCGCGCTCACCCGGCTGGGGCTGCTCCCCGAGGGCGACGGCAGCGAGGAGGAGGACATCCGCGCCGTCTACCGCTTCCTGTCGCGCACCCCGGCCCGGATGATCGGCGTCTGGCTCCCCGACACGGTCGGCGACCGGCGCCCGCAGAATCTGCCCGGCACCTGGGACCAGTACCCCAACTGGCGCCTGCCCGTCGCCGACGCGGCCGGCCGCCCGGTCACCCTGGACCAGCTCACCGTCTCGCCCCGGCTGCACCGCCTGATGGAGGTCCTGCACCCGCACTGACGCCCGCGGCCCCGCTAGGGTCACCCCGGCCGCGCGGCCCGCCCGGCCATTCGCTACGTTTGCACCGTGGACAAGAAGAACGCTCTGCGCGCCGGCGCCCTGACGGCCGGTACGACGCTGATGATGCTGCTCATGACGTCCCCGGCGCTCGCGCTGACCCGCGACGACGGCGACGACCCGGGCCCGGGCCTGAGCGTCGGCGAGACGCTGGGGCTGTACGTCGTGGCGCCCCTGGTGATCTTCGGCGTCATCGCCGGTCTGGTCATGCTCCTCGACAAGTCGCGCAAGCAGGACCACGGGCACGCCTGACCCACCCGTCTTGCTGAGCACCGCCCGCGCCCTGGGTGCGAGCGGTGCTTTTCGCGTATCCGGACGCGGGGCGTCAGCCGGGCAGCCGCCAGATCTGGTTGTCGTTGCCCATGCAGTCCCAGATCGCCAGCTCCGTGCCGTTCTCGGTGTTGCCCGAGGGGATGTCCAGGCACCGTCCTGAGCCCGTGTTCCTGAGGGTTCCGTCCGGCTGCGGCTCCCACTTCTGCGCGTCGGACGTGTTGCACTCCCACAGCCGTACGGGCGTGCCGTTCTCCGTGCCGCTCCACTCGACGTCCATGCACTTGCCCAGGGCCTGGAGCCGGCCGTCCTCCGTCATCTGCCAGCGCTGGGCCTCGGTGCCGTTGCAGGTCCACACCTGGAGCACGCTGCCGTCCTGCGGATCGGAGTTGGCGATGTGCGCGCACGTGTCGTTCATCCCCGTCAACGCCCCCTCGGCCGGCGCCGGTTCCTCGGGAGCCGGTTCCTCGGCCGCCGGATCACCGGACGCCGGGGGCGGATCCGGGAGCTGCGAGTGGGAGGTGCCGGACCCCTTGGGGGTCTTGGACGTGTCCGAATCCCTGAGCAGGCCGACGGCCGTCAGCGAGCCCGCGACGACGAGCACGGCGACCGCAGCGGCCGCCCACCGGAAGGTCCGGCGCCGGTCGCGTCCGGGCGGGGAACCCGCTGTCCCCGTACCCGTACCCGTATGCGCGGCGGAGTCCGGCGCCGGGGCCAGCGCCGTCATAGGAGCTGTTCGGGGGGCCGTCCGAGCGTCGGCGAGCGTGGCGTCCATGAGCGTGGCGTCCGCCGCCGCTCGCGTCGGATCGGGAACGGGGGTCTCCGCCTGTGCCACCAGCGCCCGGTACACCGGGTTCTCGGTGAGCGAGGTCCGGACGTCGCACCGCCGGATGATCTCCGCCGGGTCCGGCCGGAGAGCGGGATCCGTGCTGACGCACGACGTGATCAGCTCAGCGACCCGGCTGTCGACGCCGGTGAGGTCGGTCTCGCCCCTCATGCTGCGGTACACCACCGACGCCATGGTCGAACCGAACGGCGCCCGCCCGGTCGCCGCGTACGCCATCGTGGCCCCGAGCGCGAACATGTCCGCCGCGGGCCCGACCGGCCCTTCGGTCATCGCTTCGGGCGCGGTGTAGCCGAGGCTGCCCACCGTCTGCCCGGCCTGGGTCAGCACGGTGTGGTCCGTGGCGCGCGCGATGCCGAAGTCGATCAGCCGCGGACCGACGGACGACAGGATGATGTTCTGGGGTTTCAGGTCGCGGTGGCTGACCCCGCGCGCGTGCACATCCGCCAGCGCCTCAGCCAGCGCCGCGAACAGCAGCAGGCACACCTCCGCCGGCAGCCCTTCCGCCGGCAGTCCCTCCGCCGTCGGCACGGCCGCGCCGAGCGTGGGGCCGGACACGTACTCGGTCGCCAGCCAGTACGGCTTGGAGGTGACGTCGTAATCCACCAGGGCCGCCGTATAGGCGCTGCGCACCCTGCCGACCGTCTCGACCTCGCGGCGGAAGCGGGTCAGTACGTCGGCGGACTGGGCGAAATCGTCCCTGACGACCTTCAGCGCGAGCAGCCGGCCCCCTGGCGAACGTCCGAGGTACACCTGCCCCATACCTCCGGCGCCGATACGCCCGAGAATGGTGTGGTGGCCGAGCTTGGTGGGGTCAGTGGTACGAAGCTGGTTCACGGCGGGACCATCTCACATACCCCGTAGGGGGAGTTGAACTGGGTGTCGAACGCGACGGCCGGGGCTGACGCCCGCGCGGACCGTGACCTTCAGGGGGGGGCAAACGCCGATCCGCCCCTGACCCCGACGCCGCCGACCGCGCTCGGGGCGCCGGTCGCTTCGTGGAGTGGGGCGGCTGCTCGGCGTGGAGTGTCAGACGATGCGCGGAACGGCACCGGAGACGGTGGTGCTCCAGTTGGTGACGAGGGGCTTCTCGACGGTGGCGGTGTCGGGGAGCTTGACCTCGGCGGGGTTCTCGTCCTCTTCGGTGACGGCGATGATGAGGAAGCCGAACTCCACGCCGTCGTTCGTGTTGGTGCTCTTGGGGCTGACGCCGGTGTAGGCGACGGTGGAGCCGCTCAGCTTGATGGGGTCTTCGCCGCCCTGACCGACGGGGGAGGCGACGCCCTCGGGCTTGGAGCCGAAGGACACGCTAGGCGTGTTGACGTCCAGGTAGCAGGTGATTCCGGACTTGGCCTTGGCGGTGATGAGGTAGTAGCCGCCGGCCTGGGTCTCCGAAGTGGCCGTGAAGTCCAGGTCGTTGGTGCCGCAGGACTGGCCGTAGCCGTCCTTCTTGGCGTCGTCGGTGGTGGAGCCGGAGCCGCCCGAGGTGGAATCGCTGGAGCCGGAGCCGCCCTTGGAGGAGCCGCCGTCGCTGTCGGCGGAGGTGGCGGCGGAGGCGGAGGAGGTGGCGGCGGCGTCGATGTCGTCGGGGTCACAGGCCGTGGTGGTGGCGGCGAGGGCCGTTACGGCCGCGGCGGCCAGGACGAGACGGGCGGAACGGGCGGCGAGACGCGAACGCATCTTGATCTCCAGCGATTGTCGGTTGCGGTGTTTCCTGCTGACACCGATCACACTAGGGCCGAGTCGATCCTGAAATGATCCCGTAAATGTCTGGGTTCTGTCTCACAACTTCGGTTCCATGAAAACGCGTTGGATCGCACCAACAACCAGCTCAAGCGGCCTGCCCGGGACCGTGCGAGCCGCCGAGACGTCGCGCGAGGTCCAGCAGCTCCGGCAGCCGCAGCACCCGGGCCCCGGAGCCGGGCAGCGGCACATGCAACGGCCCGGTCCAGCGGCCGGGGATCGCGTCCAGCCCGTACCGAGCCCCCGCGAGCCCTCCGGTGACCGCCGCCACCGTGTCCGTGTCCCCGCCGAGATCGATCGCGGCCCGTACGGCGTCCTCGTAACTCTCCGTCGTGCGCAGCGCCCAGACGGCGGAGCCCAGACAGGGCCACACGGCGCCGTTGAACTCGGTCGCCAGCCCCGGATGCCAGTCCGGCGCGAGGACCGTGGCGTACCGCGCGCGATGATCCGGGTGGACGGCGCCCAGGATGTCCGGCAGCGCGGCGAGCGGCTCGGCCCCGTCCAGCGCGACGCGGACGAGTTCATGGAAGACGGCGGTGCCTTCCCAGGCGGCCCGGTCGCCGTGCGTGAGCGCGGCGACGCGCCTGGCCGCGTCCATGGTGACGCGCCGCCCGCCCGGCGCGAAGTACACCGCCGACGTCGACGCCCGCATCAACGAGCCGTTGCCCGCCGCGTGCCGGTTGACCTGGAAGTGAACCGCGGCGGCGAGGTCCCAGGGCGAGCCGTTGGTCAGCACGTCCTCGGTCTGGAGACCGATGTCCTTGGGCTCGGACACCGCCCACCGCTGGAAGCGCCCGAAGATGTCCGGCAGATCCAGCCCGCCCCGCTCCAGCAGCGACTCCCCGACCAGGACCGCCATCTGCGTATCGTCGGTGGCCTCCCCGGGATCCCAGCCCCCGCCCCCGGCCATCTCCCCACCGGCCCCGGCCCCGGCCACCGGGAACCGCGCGGAGAACGCTCCTGACGGCCCGAACTCGAAGGGCCCACCCAGCGCGTCCCCCACGGCCGAACCGACAACGGCGCCGACGACCCGCTTCATGCGCTTCACCACGGTCATGGCCTGGGAGCATACGAATCACGGGCAAACACCGCCGCCCCGGCGGTGCCGATGACAGCCGCGAAATCCGGTCAGGGCACGGTCGAAGGGGCCGACGGCGCCGTGGAAGCGGAGTCCGACAGCCATGTCCGCCTCGCAGCTCGGCGCAGAGGTGGGTACGGCAACTCACCTTTCATGCCGGAGAAGGGGACGAGGTGCCGAGGTGCCTGTTCCCGTCCGGGCGGCCTGTACGAAGGCGGCGAAGGCGTTCGCCGATACCGTGGCCCTTCACCTGCGAAAGCTGCGTGTCCCCTGCCGAGCACGCACCTGCGCAGCCAACACCGGGATCGCCTCAATTTTCTCCGGTGCGAGGTCGCTCCAGACAAGTCCTTGTGGTCGGCGAGGGTTGGGGCACTCGATCACTTCGTCCGGCGTGACGATGAGGTCGACACGGAAGTCATGCTCTGTCTCGGGGATCTCCCCGTCGATGACCTGCAACTGATGGACAGGCGCGACGATGACTGTTTCCTCCGTCACGAGGCCCGCCTCGATGAGGAGCGCCACCTCCAGGTCGGAGTACCCAGCGCCTTTTCCGATGCGCGCACCGGAACGGTTAACGGCCACGCTGCCGCAGATCACGACATCGATGGGGTTCATGTCCTCGACTCCGACACGGCGAGCCGCCTGCGCGGCACCCCTCTTCTCCGCGGCCTGCTCGACCGGCAGCTCAAGTGCCTCCGGATCAAGCAGGAAGAACGGTCGAAGGCTCGCCATCCTCGGGACTGCCATGTAAAGCAACTTGCCGTCCCGGAGCGCTCGCGTGCGGATCGGAAGCTGTGCCCAGTCGGGATTTGCCTTGATCGTCCGGGCGCGCTTCCACTCATCCAACTCCGCCAGTCGGTCGGCGGTCGCCTCAGCGCCGTAGAAGCCGGGGATCTTGCCGTAGGAGCCTTCCGGTACCGCTCCCTCACGTTCGAGTTGGCGCCACACCTGGTCGCGAACGTTTTCCTTGGCCTGGTCGATGTTCGTCACGTTTCACCACTATTACTAGATGGCCGTCATGAGGGCCAGTAGGCGATCGTTGATGTCCTGGGCCCACGGTTCGTGCCGCCACTCTCGAAGCTCTCGACAAGCGGCGAAAGCCAGGTTGAGACCGCCCCCACCGCGGGTCAGCTCCACGGCGTCGATCGTGCGATGTATGGCGACTGTCGCCTCGTCCAGTTTGCGCTGGCGGATCAGCGACAAGGTGAGATTCCCGAGCACGATGGCCTGGCTCTTCTGCTTCGCCACGAGCGCCCTGGCCGTCTTGCGTAGAATGGGCTCCGCCCGCTCGGGCAGGTTCAAGAAGAGGTAGCACGACCCGGACAAGCGACTGAACTCGTTAATCGTGTAGTAGTCGGCAGCCATGTCGTCGGTGCCGACCCGGTTGAGCTGTTCCTCCGCCTTCGTCAGAGCCTCCTCACATGACTTGAGGTCGCCGGTCATAGCGGAGCCTTCGGCTACGTGAAGCAAGCTCAGCCCGGTGAGAGAAGGGCTGACATGTCGGGCGACTTCGGCCGCGCGTCCTGCCAAAGACGCGCCTCTGAGGGGATTCCTCTCGCCGTAGAGCGCGACGAAACTCTTTCGCAGAGTCGCGTACGCCTCCGTGTACGGATCGTGTGCCTGGCGGGCTGCCGTCACTGCTGCATCCAGATAAACGACAGGCGCTTCATGATCGCGCCTCTGGCTCACGTCCCAGACAAGCTGCCCCATGAACGTGGCCGACTCGGCTTCGACCTCAAAGAGAGCTTTTCGTACACGGGGGCGGGTTGTGTTCTCCCGAAGGAACTTCACCTGCCCGTGGATCTGACCGGCGGGTCCCATCAGCGCTGTCGAGGGCGCTCGATCGTACTGCTCGTCAAGCTGGCAGATCCGTTCGTGCAAAAGGGCGACCGCCACCAAGTCCACGGACGAGGGGTGTTCGAGAACGTAGTTCATGCGCTCACTCGGCTTGGTCTGAACGACCGATACGTCATCTAACAGTGACTGCAACTCCTCAACCGTCACCTTCAGTGCTGCGGCAAGCTTGGGACGCGCCCATGGCTGAGGTTCACTCTCGGCCGTCTCCCAGCGTGCGACCGTTGAGCGCTCGACGCCCAGCCGTTCGGCGAGCTTCTCTTGGCTGTAGCCCGCAGATTTACGGCGCTGAGCGAGCCGCACGCGCTTGGCCGTCATCGTTCTTCCCTCCCGGGATCAGGGGACTGCCAACCATAGCCAGACAGGGCCTGTTTTCCCAGGTCAGGCCCTCCAGTGCCTCATTTATGCGTCATTTCCACCTCGCTTTTGCTCTGGGTTTTTCCAGCTCAAGGGGCTTTTCTGGCCGTTAAGTCGGTCCCATGGCGCCGTACGCAAAGTCAGCTGCCATGTCGATCTTCCATCGCCAGGAGGGAACTTCATGCGGCCTGCGATTTACGGCTACATGCGCGTCGTGAGCAGTGACGAGACGGACGATGAATCCAAGCGTGTCAAACAGGAACTCGCCGCGTACGCGCAGCGTGAAGGCTTCACGCTCGACCAGATGTTCACGGAGAACATCTGGTGTTCGGAGTCTGCCTTCTACGTGATGCTCGACGCCTTGAAATGCCACGAAGTGAAGGACATTATCGTCCCCTCGCTCTGGCACTTCGCTCGGCTGCCTGGCCTTCAGGATGCCATGCGGCAGCACATTGAGCAGGAGACGGGCGCGCGTATCTGGGTAGTCCAGGGGCAACGGTGCGGCGGGGAGTTTGGGGGTCCACCGGCGAGTAGCGTGGCCAACAGATCGTCGCATGTCGGTATCACGGGCCCTGCTCCAGGAAGCTCGGAACGGTGAACGGGCGCGTCTACGTGTCGACCGTCGTGGCCGAAGGGCCGGTGAACGGGACCGTGGTGCGGGTGGTGTTGGGGGCGCGCCGGACGTACACACCGGAGGGCACCCTCCAGTGGCTGCGGGGTCAGGCGCACCGGATCGCCGACGGGCTCGACCCTGACCCGTACACGGCGTGGGCGGTGTACTCCGGGCCGGTGCTCGTGCCCGTGGCGGCCCATGTGCCGCACGCTCCTTCGGCGTTGCGGGCCTGGGGTGACGACCACGGGCAGCAGGACGCGGCCCGGCGGCGGCTGGTGTGCGGTGACCGGCTGACGGTCAGCACGGCGGACGGTTCCGGCCGCTACACCCTCACCGCCGTACCGACGGCGTTCCCGGACTCCGGGGCCGTCCGCTGCGGCGCTACGGCGCGAAAGCCGCGCCGGTGGTGGCCGTTTCGTCGCACTCGACGCCGACATACACGGCCACGTCCCGCACCACACGTCTCACCCACAGAAGGTCCCGCATGAAGTCCCTTGTCCCCGCCGTATCCACCGCGTTGTTCACCGCCTCGGCGGTCGGTGTCGTGCACATCGCGCTCGGCGTACGGCGGCATCGCCAGCGCTGTCGGCTGACCACCGGCGAGATGCACGCGCGGCTCATGGCCGATCAGGAGCAGCATCCGGCGCTCGCCGTTATGTGGGCATCGTTGGCCGCATTCGCAGCTGAGGAGCGTACCCACCAACTCCACTGCCACCGCTGGTTACTTCTCTGGTCCCTTCAGCACCGCACCCGGATCGTCGCCCCCGGTGCCATGCGACGAGTGGCGGCAGACTTCATGCGGCATCCGGAGAACCGGTCGGCCTGGGAGTACGCGCGGCACACAATGCTCGGGGAAGTCAGGGACGGCGCTGACCGGCGCTTCGTGCGGCTCTTCGACGACGCTTACGACACCTGGCACGAGCAGTCCATGGCCACCGAGGCCGGGGAGAGCTCGTGAGCGGCTCGCAGAGGACCATGGACGACGCGCCCCGGCTCGGGCTTCCCGTACCGGAGCCGGTCCCGGTAGCCGGATGCGTCGTGTGCGCGGGGCTGCGCGCGCGGCGGGAGGAGGCCCGGCGTTCCGGGGACCTGTCCCGTGTCAGCGACCGCAATGTGGAGATGGCCCGTCACCCGCACCGGCCCGCCCCGTGAGGCGGCTCGAAGCCCTTGCCGTCACCTTGGGCGCCGTCCTCGGGATCCTCGCCATAGCCGTCGCGATCGGGCGCGGTAGTGACTCGGCGCGGCCCGGGGTTGTGACCGGCAGGGGAGGGGCACCCGGCGACGACCCGCACTCGCACCACCGGCCCTGACCCGGTACCACCCGTACACGTCCCCGCCCGCAACGCGGCTGAGCCCGGCGACCACCCGCAGGTCGTCGCCGGGCTCAGCCCAGGACCAAAGACCCCGCGGCTACGCCGCGCCCGCCGCCTCGTCCGCCTCCTGTGCTCGCAGCGCGCGCTCCACGCCCGCGCGCGACTCCGAGAGCAGGCGGCGCAGCGCCGCGTTCGGGCCCGCCGAGGCGAGCCAGGCGTCCGTCGCTTCCAGCGTCTCCCGCGAGACCTGGAGGGCCGGGTAGAGGCCGACCGCGACCTGCTGGGCCATCTCGTGGGAGCGGGACTCCCAGACGCCCTCGACCGCCGCGAAGTACTTCTCCGTGTACGGGGCGAGCAGCTCGCGCTGGTCGGTCTGGACGAAGCCGCCGATCACCGCCTCCTGGAGGGAGTTGGGCAGCTTGTCGCTCTCCACCACCGACGCCCACGCCTCCGCCTTGGCCTCGGCCAGCGGGCGGGCCGAGCGGGCGGCCGCCGCGTGGCGTTCGCCGGCGGCCGTGCGGTCGCGCTCGTACTCGGCGGTGATCTCCTCCTCGTCGTGCAGGCCCACCGCCGCCAGCCGCTGGACGAACGCCCAGCGCAACTCGGTGTCGACGGCCAGGCCCTCGACCGTCTCCGTACCGTCCAGCAGCCCCTGCAACAGGTCGAGCTGCTGCGGGGTGCGCGCGGTCACGGCGAACGCCCTTGCCCACGCCAGCTGGTGGTCGCTGCCCGGCTCGGCCACCCGGAGGTGGGCCAGCGTGGCGTCCGTCCACCGGGTCAGCCCGGCCTCGCGCCACGCGGGCGCGGCGTACAGGTCGAGCGCCAGCTTCACCTGGCGGTGCAGGGACTGGACGACGCCGATGTCCGACTCCTTGGCGATGCCGGACAGCACCAGCTCCAGGTAGTCGCGCGTGGCCAGTTCGCCGTCGCGCGTCATGTCCCACGCCGAGGCCCAGGACAGCGCGCGCGGCAGCGACTCGGCGAAGTCGCCGAGGTGTTCGGTGACGACCCGCAGCGACTCCTCGTCCAGCCGGACCTTCGCGTACGACAGGTCGTCGTCGTTGAGGAGGATGACCGCCGGGCGCGGGGTGTTCGCCGGGAACGGCACCTCCGTGCGCGCGCCGTCCACGTCCAGCTCGATCCGGCTCGTACGGACCAGCTTGCCGTCGCCGTCCAGGTCGTAGCAGCCGACCGCGATCCGGTGCGGACGCAGGACGGGGGAGCCCTTCGCGCCCTCCGGCAGCGCCGGGGCCTCCTGGAGCACGGCCAGGGACGTCACATGACCCGCGTCGTCCAGCTCGATCTCCGGGCGCAGGATGTTGATGCCGGCCGTCTCCAGCCACGACTTCGACCAGGTCTTCAGGTCACGCCCGGAGGTCTCCTCCAGCGCGCCCAGCAGATCCGACAGGCGCGTGTTGCCGAACGCGTGCGCCTTGAAGTACGCCTGCACGCCCTTGAAGAACTCGTCCTGGCCGACGTACGCGACGAGCTGCTTCAGTACCGAGGCGCCCTTGGCGTACGTGATGCCGTCGAAGTTGACCAGCACGTCGTCCAGGTCACGGATCTCCGCCATGATCGGGTGCGTGGAGGGCAGCTGGTCCTGCCGGTAGGCCCAGGTCTTCATCGAGTTGGCGAACGTCGTCCACGAATGCGGCCACCGGGACTCCGGCGCGTACGCCAGGCAGGCGATCGACGTGTACGTGGCGAACGACTCGTTCAGCCACAGGTCGTTCCACCACTCCATGGTGACCAGGTCGCCGAACCACATGTGCGCCAGCTCGTGCAGGATCGTCTCGGCCCGCGTCTCGTACGCCGCGTCCGTCACCTTCGAACGGAAGACGTACTGGTCGCGGATGGTCACCGCGCCCGCGTTCTCCATCGCGCCCGCGTTGAACTCCGGCACGAACAGCTGGTCGTACTTGGCGAAGGGGTAGTCGTACGCGAACTTCTCCTGGAACCAGTCGAAGCCCTGCCGCGTGACCTCGAAGATCGCGTCCGAGTCGAGGTACTCGGCGAGCGAGGGCCGGCAGTAGATACCGAGCGGCACCGACTGCCCGTCCTTCTCGTACGAGCTGTGCACCGAGTGGTACGGGCCGACGATCAGCGCGGTGATGTACGACGAGATGCGCGGCGTCGGCTCGAATACCCAGGTGTGGTCGCTCGGCTCGGGCGTCGGCGAGTTCGAGACGACGGTCCAGCCGTCGGGGGCCTTCACGGTGAACTGGAAGGTCGCCTTCAGGTCCGGCTGCTCGAACGACGCGAAGACGCGCCGCGCGTCCGGCACCTCGAACTGCGTGTAGAGATAAGCCTGCTGGTCGACCGGGTCGACGAAGCGGTGCAGCCCCTCACCCGTGTTCGTGTACGCGCACTCCGCGACGACCGTCAGCTCGTTGTCGCCCTCGTGCAGCCCGTCCAGCGCGATCCGCGAGTCCTTGAAGACGGCGGCGGCGTCCAGCGCGGTCCCGTTCAGCACGACCTCGTGCACGGCGGGAGCCACCAGGTCGATGAACGTCCCGGCCCCGGCCTCCGCGCTCCGGAAGCGCACGGTGGCCGCGGACCGGAAGGTGCCCCCCTCCTGCGCTCCGGAGAGGTCGAGGTCGATCTCGTACGAATCCACGGTGAGCAGCTTCGCCCGCTGCTGCGCCTCTTCGCGGGTCAGATTGGTGCCGGGCACGCGGTCATCTCCTCGGTATGTCCTCGGTCTGTGACGTTTGGGTTCATCCTTCCACGCGGGGCCGGTGCGATGAGGTGGCTATCCAGGTAGCTATTCGCGTGGCTGTCCAAGTGGCTATTGAGGTGGCCAGCCAAGTAGCTATGAGGTTCCTACTCGAACACCTCGCGCGTTCTGACCTTCCAGGTCTTTCTCGGCGCGGACGAATGCGGGCTGGCCAAGGACTCCAAAGTCCAGTGCGAGCAGGTACGGGCCATCACCCCGGACCGGCTCAACGGCCGGGTCGGCTCCGTACCGCGCCAGCGCATGGCCGAGATCGACACGGCGCTCCGCCGGCATCTGGGGCTCTGACCTCCGCCTACGGTCGGGCGGCCCGGCGCGAGGGGCGCGGTTCGCCGAAGCGTGAGGTCGCGGCCGTTGTTCCCGGCCGCCGTCCGGCGAAGGCTGTGCCCTATGGAACAAATAATCGAACAGCCCCCGGAGCGGGGCGCGTTGGCGCCCGCCGTGCTCGCCCTCGCCGCAGCGACGTTCACCGTGGTCACCACCGAGATGCTGCCGGTCGGCCTGCTCACCGCGCTGGGCGACGGGCTGCGCCTCAGCGACGGTACGGCCGGGCTCACCGTCACCCTGCCCGGCGTGGTCGCCGCCCTCGCCGCGCTCGTACTGCCCGTCGCCGTGCGCGGCGCGGACCGGCGGAGCGTGCTCGGCGCGCTGCTGGCGCTGCTGGCCGGGGCCAATCTGCTGGCCGCGCTCGCGCCCACCTTCGGCGTGCTGCTGGCGGCGCGGTCGCTGGTCGGGGTCTGCATCGGGGGCGTGTGGGCGGTCGCGGCGGGGCTGGGCGTCCGGCTCGTACGCGGCGAGCAGGCCGGGCGCGCCACCGCCGTGATCTTCAGCGGGATCGCCCTGGCGTCGGTGCTCGGCGTGCCGGCCGGGACGCTGATGGGCGCCCTGGCCGGCTGGCGCTGGGCGTTCGCCGCGCTGGCGGGGCTCGCGCTGGCGGTCGCCGCGCTGCTCGCCGCCCTGCTGCCGCCGCTGCCCCCGCGCGGTGCCGTGCGTCCCGCCGAGATCGCCGGGCTGCTGCGGCTCCCCGCCCTGCGGGCCGGGATGCTCGCGGTCGCGCTGCTGGTCACCGGGCACTTCGCCGCGTACACCTACGTACGGCCCGCCCTGGAGCGGGTGCCCGCGATCCGTCCCGGGACGGTCGGCGTGCTGCTGCTGGTGTACGGGATCGCGGGCGTGGCCGGGAACTTCCTGGGCGGCGCGGTCGCCGCCCGTACGCCGCGCCGGGCGCTGCTGACCGTCTCGGCCGTCCTGGCCGGGGCCGTCCTGCTGACCGTGCCCGCCGGGGGCTCGCTCCCGGCCACGGTGGCGCTGCTCGTCGTCTGGGGGCTGGCGTACGGCGGTGTCTCCGTCAGCGCGCAGAACTGGCTGATGGCCGCCGTGCCCGCGCACCGCGAGGCGGGCTCCGCGCTCTTCGCCGGGATATTCAACGCGGCGATCGCCCTGGGCGCGCTGGCCGGGGGCCGGGCCGCGGACCGCTTCGAGGTCGCCGGGGCGCTCTGGCTCGGCGGCACCCTCGCCGCGCTCGCGCTCGGGGCGGGCCTGGCGGCGGGGAGAGCGGAGACGGGGCGGGGCTCACGCGCGTACAGACCGTGACGTACGCGCGGATCGTACGCACAGACCGTGACGTAGGCGCGGACCGTACGTACAGACCGTGACGCACGAGAGTCCCAGGGGCCCCGCCCCGGTGGCCTACCGCCTCAGGCCGTCAGCTCCGCCGCCACCAGCTCCGCGATCTGGACGGCGTTCAGCGCCGCGCCCTTGCGCAGGTTGTCGCCGGAGACGAAGAGGGCGAGGCTGTTCTCGGCCGTCTCGTCGTTCCTGATCCGGCCCACGTACGAGACGTCCTTGCCCGCGGCCTGGAGCGGCGTCGGGATCTCGGACAGCTCCACGCCCGGCGCGTCCTTCAGCAGCTCGTACGCGCGCTCCACGCTGATCGGGCGGGCGAAGCGGGCGTTGACCTGGAGCGAGTGACCGGTGAAGACCGGCACGCGGACACAGGTGCCGGAGACCTTCAGGCCGGGGATCTCCAGGATCTTGCGGGACTCGTTGCGGAGCTTCTGCTCCTCGTCCGTCTCGAACGAGCCGTCGTCCACGACGGAACCGGCGAGCGGCAGCACGTTGAAGGCGATGGGCCGCTTGTAGACGGCCGGCTCCGGGAAGTCGACGGCCCCGCCGTCGTGCGTGAGCCGGTCCGCCTCGGCCACGACCTTCTGCGCCTGGCCGTGCAGCTCGGCGACGCCGGCCAGGCCCGAGCCCGACACGGCCTGGTAGGTGGTGGCGACCAGGGCCGTCAGCTCCGCCTCGTCGTGCAGCGGGCGCAGCACCGGCATGGCGGCCATCGTGGTGCAGTTCGGGTTGGCGATGATGCCCTTGGGGCGGTTCGCGATCGCGTGCGGGTTGACCTCGGAGACGACCAGCGGCACCTCGGGGTCGCGCCGCCAGGCGGAGGAGTTGTCGATCACGACGGCGCCCTGGGCCGCGACCTTCTCGGCGAGCACCTTCGAGGTGGCGCCACCGGCAGAGAAGAGCACGATGTCGAGGCCCGTGTAGTCGGCCGTCGACGCGTCCTCGACCGTGATCGCGCGGTCCTGCCACTCGATGACCGAGCCCGCGGAGCGGGCGGACGCGAACAGCCGCAGCTCGGCCACGGGGAAGCCGCGCTCGGCCAGGATGCTGCGCATGACCGTGCCGACCTGACCGGTGGCTCCGACGATTCCGACCTTCACTGAGGCTCCTTCGTTCACGGCTGTGCCCGTCCCTGTCCCGGGACCACGTTCCATCATCATGCGTCTGTCCCCGGTCCGCTTGTCCAATCCATTGTCCAAGGGCCGGGACGCGGAAGGGCGGGCGCCCCGAGGGACGCCCGCCCCGATCACGACATGCCGTTACCGACTGTTATGTACGGTTACGGCGTGACGCTCTCGATGATCACGCTGCCGGTGCCCGCGGCCGTACCGCGCGCGTTCAGCAGCTTGACCTCGCCGAAGAACTGCCGGCCCGCCGGGGCCGCGCTGTTCACCACGATCTCGGCCGAGACCTCCGCCGTGCCGCCGTTCGCGATCTTCACCGGCTTCGCTTCGGTCGTGACCGTGCCGAGCGACGCCGAGTAGTACACGTCCCGGTAGTCGTACGCCGTCGACCCGGCCGGGACCGAGTAGGCGTCGACGACGATCGTGTACGTACCGGCGGCCGGGTTGGCCAGGGTGACCCGCTCGTCCGAGGTGGCCGTGGTGGACTGGCCGACCACGACCCCGTTCCGCACGACGTAGAGGTCCAGGTCGGCGCCCTGGTCGGCGGTGTTGCCGATGGTGATGTCCAGCCGCTCGACGCCCGCGCCGATGGTGACCGTGGACTCCTGCTCCTCACCGTCGGCGATCGTCGGACGGGCGACCTTCGCCGAGCCCAGCGAGCCGCCGGCCAGCGTGCCGTCGATGGCGGCGAAGCTGTTGGTCACGTTCCAGGAGACCGGCGAGGGAGTGCCGATCTTCGCCTCGGGCAGCGTGGTGACCGCCGGGTCGAAGGCGGTGCCCAGGACCGACACCTCCAGCGTGTACGGGTTGTCCAGCAGCGGCGACGTACGGCGCGACTCGACCTCGACCTCCCAGACACCCGGCAGCGGGTCCTGGTACGAGCGGACGTCCGGACGGCAGGTGTTGGCCGGGTTGGGGTAGTTCGGGTAGCAGTTGACCGTCGAGCTGTTCTCGATCTGCTTGCCGTACGGGTGGAGCGTGATGAACCGGGTCTGGCTGTCCTTGGCGAGCCCGCCGAGCGCCACCTCCAGGGTCTTCGCGCCCTCCGGGACGGTGATGAAGTAGGACTTCGAGCTGTTGCGCTGCACCGAGTTCTTCTCGGAGAACGCGTACGACGGCTTCGCCAGCTGCTTCGCGACGACCACGGTGGCGAGGATCTGCTTGTCCACGCCCTGCGTACGGGGGTCGTCGACCTCCAGGATCGCGCTGTGCACCCCGGCGGAACCGGGCTTCGCCTGGACCTTCACGGTCACCGGCCGGTTCAGCGGCAGCTTGACCTTGCCGCTGCCGAGCAGCTTGTAGGTGCCGTCGTTGTACTTCCAGTTCAGCCGGTGCTCCACGGCGCCGGCCTTGCCCGTGGTGCGGGTGACGACGACGTCGTACGTACGGCTCTGGCCGGCCTTCAGGCCGCCCTCGCGGTCGTACAGGCCCGTGCCGAAGCCCGGGATCTTCAGGTACTCATCGAGCGTGGTGCTGACCGGCGCCTTGACGTCGAACTCGTTGGCGTCGGTGCCGGCGGCCCGCTGGATGGCCTTCCACGCGTCCACGATGTCGATCAGACCGGAGCCCTGCTCGTGCGCCTGGACGCCGGGGATCTTGGTGGCGGTGCTGGTGAGCGCCGTCCGCAGCCGCGCCGGGGTGAGGCTGATCTTCTTCTGCTTGGCGGCGGAGAGCAGCAGCGCGCTCGCGCCCGCGACCTGCGGCGAGGACATCGAGGTGCCCTGGAGCATGGAGTAGCCGGCGGGCAGCTGGTAGCCGGCTTCGGCGACCGGTCCGCCGGGCTGCCAGGTCGGCGTGGTGTTGATGGCGGCGCCGGGGCCGGTGATGGTCGGCGTGAAGCCGCCGTCCTCGCGGGGACCGCGCGAGGAGAACGGCAGCATCGAGTACTTCTTGGTCACGCCGGAGCCGTAGTTGGCGGCCCAGGTCTCCTTGGAGATCGAGGCGCCGACCGAGACGACCTTGTCGGCGAGGCCCGGGTCACCGATGGTGTTGAGGCCGGGGCCCTCGTTGCCCGCCGAGATCACCAGCTGGACGCCGTAGGTGTCGATGAGCCGCGTGTACAGCTGCGCGCGGGCGTTGTTGCCGTCGTTGAGGGTCGGCAGGCCGCCGATCGACATGTTGACGATGTCGACCCCGCGGTTGACGACGAGGTCGATCATGCCCTCGGTCAGCGCGATGTTGGTGCAGCCGCCGCTCCAGGTGCAGGCGCGCGAGGAGACGATCTTGGCGCCGGGGGCGGCGCCGTTCATCTTGCCGCCGAAGAGGCCGTTGGCGGCGGTGATACCGGCGACGTGGGTGCCGTGCGCGCCCTCGACCACGCCGATGCTGACGTAGTCGGACTTCGCTCCGGCCGCGTTGTAGACGACGTCCTTGCGGACCTCGACGGTGAAGGGGATGCGCGTGGCGACCTGTGCGGACGGGTCCTGCTCACCGAAGTAGCCGACCTGGAAGCCGTCCTTGTACGGCTTCATCGGTACGTCGTCGGTGAAGTCCCCGTTGTTGTCCAGGTCCACCCGGACGGTCCCCGTGGCCGGGTCGTAGAGCACGCCCCAGACATCGGTGGTGGTGCCATTGCGGTTGAGGTCACCGGCCATCTCGCCGCCCAGGGTGGCGGATTCGGCGAAGGTGGTGAACTTGTACGAGCCCGCGGGCGCCTTCCACGTGCGGCCGGACGCCGTGAAGACCGGCCCGGTCACCGCCGAGTTCATCCGCAGCCAGGTGCCGTCCCCGTCGGAGACCGGGTCGGTGGCGGTCACCCAGTCGACGATCTTGCGCTCGCCGGTGCTGGTCTTCTGGAGCGCCGGGTGGGCCAGGTCCACCCCGGAGTCCAGGACGCCGATGGTGATGCCGCGGCCGTCCGCCTTGGAGTTCTTCTTGACGAAGTCCACCGCGCCGGTCTCGAAGGACGGGTTGTACGGGTTCTTCGCCGGGGTCTTCCTGTCCGGCGCCGGGTACGGCTTCACGCCCGGGTTCTTCTTGGCCGCGGAACTCTTCGCGCCCCGGACGGTGTCCGCCTCGGGCGTCGGGTCGTCCAGCATGATCTCCTGCTGGAGATCGACGCCCTGGACCGAGGAGAGCTTCTGGGCCGCCAGGATCGCGGCCTCCGCCTTGGCGGTGGGGAGCGTGGCCCGTACGTAACCGAGCTTGTCGTACGTCTTGCCGACCACGGAGCCCTCGACGGCGTCCAGTTGGCCAGCGACCTGCTTGGTCGCCCCGGGGGCGGTGGCGACCATCATGGTGACGTTCTTCTCGCCCTCGGCCTTGGCCTTGGCGAGCAGATCCGCGTCGGCCGTGTCGAGTCTGCCGGGGTCGGCCGACGATTTCACGGGCGCGGGAACCGCCGGGGTGTCGGCGTGCGTGGCGGAGAACGCGGGCGCCGCACCGGAGGCGATCAGCGCTGCCACCAGGCCGGCCGCGGCCGTCACCCTGGCCACGCGTCTCGGCCCGGATATGGAGCTCTCGGATTCGGAGGTCATCAGCATCCTGTTCGGTGAAGAGACAGTCCGGATTTCGGTACCGGCTGACCGATCAGCTTTTCCTACCAACAGGGGCTTTGTGGAGGGCTGTCGGGAACGGGATACGGTCATGGCGGAGATCCGCCACGGCGAGACTCGCGCCACTGGGAACCAACCCGGCCAAAACAGCCCGGAATCGGCCCCGTGGCCCGCCGTCGGACGGCGAGATCGCGCCAGCCGTCCCCGGCTCCCCGAACGGCCGAAAGCCGATCAACCTTCCGGAACCGGGCAACCCCGGCCGCGGCGCCGGAGTCCGTCCCATCGCATCGCGGACCGATTCCGCAGACCGAATCGCGGACCGCACCGCACGCCGCACACAGGGGAGTTCGCATGGCAGCACGTACGGGAACGGCACGTACGGGAACGGCACGTACGGCGGCACTGGTGGGGCTGGTGGTGGCGGCCCTCGCGGGCACCGCGCTCGTCACTCCCGCCGTCGCGGCCCAGGCGCCGGAGGCCGGGGGAGCGGGCCACAGCGCCTCAGCGGGCCACCAGGCCACCGGGAAGGCGCTCGACGCGCTGGTGGCCGAGGGCGTGCCGGGGGTGACAGCCCAGGTCGAGGACCGCAAGGGCACCTGGCGCGCGACCGCGGGCGTCGCCGACCGTACGACCGGGCGCGAACGCGGCGCCCAGGACCGCTACCGCGTCGGCTCCATCACCAAGACGTTCGTCGCCACCGTCCTGCTCCAACTGGAGGCCGAGCGCCGCCTCGACCTGGACGCCACGGTCGACTCGTACCTGCCGGGCGTGGTGCGCGGCCACGGCAACGACGGGCGGCGGATCACGGTCCGTCAGCTCCTCAACCACACCAGCGGCATCTACAACTACACCAGCGATCCCGGGTTCGTGGACCAGGTCTTCGGCGACGGCTTCTTCGAGCACCGCTACGACACCTGGACCCCGCGCCAACTGGTCGCGCTCGCCACCGCCCACGCGCCCGACTTCGAGCCGGGGACCGGCTGGAACTACTCCAACACCAACTACATCCTCGCCGGAATGATCGTCGAGAAGGTCACCGGCCGCACCTACGGCAACGAGATCGAGCGCCGCATCCTGCGCCCGCTCGGCCTGCGCGCGACCAGCGTGCCGACCACCGACCCCGCCATGCCCCGGCCGGCGGGCCGCGCCTACTCGAAGCTCGGCGTGGACTCCGCCACCGCCCCCATCCACGACGTCACCGAACTGAACCCGTCGGCGGCGGGCTCGGCCGGCGCGATGATCTCCAACCCGGCCGATCTGAACCGCTTCTACGGCGCGCTCCTCAAGGGCGCGCTGCTGCCGGACAAGCAGCTCAAGGAGATGATGACGACGGTGCCCCTCGGCGACGGCACCCCGCCCGGCTTCGGCTACGGCCTGGGGCTGAGCAAGGACACGCTCTCCTGCGGCACGGTGGTCTGGGGCCACAACGGAGGCATCCACGGATCGTCGTCCAGCTCCTCCGTCACCGGGGACGGCAAGCACGCGCTGTCCATGAACCTCAACGGCGACTGGACGGGCGACGCCAGGTCCACCGTCGAGGCGGAGTTCTGCGGCTGACCCGACCGGTGCTCAGGTGCGGGCGGCCGTACGAATGCCGCCCGCATCCCGCCCGGGTCATCTCGGCAGGACCACCACGCGCGCCGCCGGATCGCGGTCGTCCGCCGCCAGCAGCGCCGTCCGCACCACCGTCGCCTGCTGTTCGAGCGACTCCCGCAGCTTCCTCGGGGTCAGATGGACGACCGTGATGCCCAGGCGCTCCAGATGCTCGCGCTTGCGCACGGCGGCCGACCACTGCTCGTCGTCCTCCGCCTCGTCCCACCGGCCGGACTGCCGGGGCGCGCGGGTGTCCAGCTCGACCGCCACCGACCGCTCGGGCCAGTAGGCGTCCACCGCGCCCAGCCGCGGCCCGTCCGGCAGCCGCAGATCCACGTTCCACAGCGGCTCCGCCAGACCGTACGTCCGCACCAGCTCGTACAGCCGCCCCTCGGCCAGGCTGCGGCCCTCCGCCAGCAGGGCGTCCACCGCGTCGACCACGTACTGGCGCACCAGCAGCCCCGACTGGTTCAACTCCCGCACCACCACGGCCGGCTCGCAGTGCCCGTCCCGTACCGCCTCGGTCAGCAGCGCCACCACCGAGTCCGCGTCGGACAGCTGCGCCACCGCGTCCGCGACCGCGCGCGCGACGGGCGCCACCGGCAGATCGCCGATCAGCTCGGGCCGGGGCAGGGCGTGCGCGCGGATCAGCCGGGCGTACCCCGCCGACCGCAGCCGCCGGGTGCGCGGTACGAGCACGTCGATCCGCTCCACCGAGACGGGCGGGGGAGCGGACTCGGTGAAGCCGTGCAGCGCCAGCGCGGCCAGCCCCGTGATCATCGCCGAGCCGTACGGGGCCGACGACGCCCGGCCGCCGCCCTCCGGGGCGTCGGACGAGGGGCGCGGGCCCGGCTGCGCCGGGACGTCCCGGCCGCTCGCGGCGCCGGGCCGCCCCGCGTACAGCAGCACCCCGCGCAGCCGCTCCTCGGCGGTCGGGGTTCCCGTGTGCAGCAGATAGACGCCAGGCAGCAGATGCTGCCAGGAGCCACCGGGCCGGCACAGGGCGGCCGCCCGGCCGGCCGGGACACCGTAGGCGCGCAACTGCGCGAGCGAGAGCACCCGGCCGCTCGCGTCGTCGGAGAGACGGCTGAGGGGGAGCGGGAGGCCGAGGGGGCGGAGGGAGACCGGGGTGTTGTTCTTCATGCCCCGGGATCTGCCCCGCCTCCACCACTCCTCAACCCCTGTAACCGATTCATCGACAAAACCGGACAAGCTCGTACTAAAGTAAGGGCGTTCGACTGCCGATCACACAGCCCGTCTTTAGGCCCGGACGGCGAGCCGGCAGGGCCTCCGGACAGGACCTCCGGACAGGGCCTAACGGCTCGCCGCGTCGCACTCCTGTCCCCGCAGCCCCCGCGCCAGGTCGTCGGCCGCCTCCAGCACCAGCCTGCGCAGCGCGGGCGCCGCGTTCCGGTGCGTTTCGAGCCAGCTCTCGGCCGCCTCCAGCGCACCGCGGCCGTCCTGGAGCCCCGGGAACAGACCGCGCACCACATCGATGCCGATCTGGATCGACCGCTCCGACCACACCCGCTCGATCGCCTCGAAGTACCGGGTGGCGTACGGCGCGATCAGCTCGCGCTGGCTCGGCTGGACGAAGCCACCGATGGCCGCGCCGACCAGCGCGTTCGACAGCGCGTCCGATTCGACGACCTGCGCCCAGACCTGCGCCTTGACCGCGGCCGACGGCCGGGCCGCCATGCAGCGCACCTCGTGGCGCTTGCCCGACGCCGTGTCGTCGCGGGCCAGTTCGGCGCCGATGACGCTCTCGTCGGCCCGTCCGTGCGCGGCCAGCGGCTCCAGGAAGGACCAGCGCAGCTCCTGGTCGACGGCCAGCCCGTCGATCTTCGCCGTACCGTCCAGCAGCCCGCGCAGCAGCTGCAAGTCCGCCTCCGAGGCCGCGACCGAGGCGAAGAAGCGGGCCCACGTCAGCTGGTGCTCGCTGCCGGGCTCCGCGTACCGCAGCTCGCGCAGCGCGCCCTCGGCGAGCAGCCGCCCGCCCTCCTCGCGCCAGTCGGGCGCGGCGTAGTGGGTGAGCGCCGAGCGGGCCCACGCGTGCAGCATCTGGAGGACGCCGATGTCGCTCTCGCGGCCCGCGTGGGTGAGGACGAGCGTGACGAAGTCCCGGGCGGGCATGAGCGCGTCCCGGGTCAGGTTCCACATCGCCGACCAGCACAGGGCGCGCGCCAACGGGTCGGAGAGATCACCGAGACGGTCGCGCAGGGTGTCCAGCGACGCCGGGTCGAAGCGGATCTTGCAGTACGTCAGGTCGTCGTCGTTGACGAGCACGAGGTCGGGACGCTCGGCCCCGGTCAGCTCCTTGACGACCGTACGCGGCCCCTCGACGTCCGTCTCCGCGCGCGCGAACCGTTCGAGACCGCCGTCGGGCAGCCGCCGGTAGAGCCCGACGGCGACCCGGTGCGGCCGCAGCGTCGGATGGGAGGCGGCGGCCTCCTGGATGACGGCCAGCTCGGTGACGCGGCCGTCCGCGTCGTACATGACCTGCGGGGTCAGCGAGTTGAGCCCGGCCGTCTCCAGCCAGGACCGCGACCAGGCCGTCAGATCGCGCCCGGACGTCTCCTCCAGCACGGAGAGCAGATCCCCCAGCCGGGTGTTCCCGTACGCGTTGCGCTTGAAGTAGCTGCGGGCGCCCGCCAGGAACGCGTCCCGGCCGACGTACGCGACGAGTTGCTTGAGCACCGAGGCGCCCTTGGCGTACGTGATGCCGTCGAAGTTCAGCTTGGCGTCCTCCAGATCACGGATGTCGGCCGTGATCGGGTGGGTGGACGGCAGCTGGTCAGCGCGGTAGGCCCAGGACTTGCGGTTGTTGGCGAAGGTGGTCCAGGCGCCGGTGAAGCGCGTCGCCTCCACGAGCGCGAAGACCCCCATGAAGTCCGCGAAGGACTCCTTCAGCCACAGGTCGTCCCACCACTCCATGGTGACCAGGTCGCCGAACCACATGTGCGCCATCTCGTGCAGGAGCGTGTTCGCCCGCCGCTCCAGCGCGGCCTGCGTGACCTGGCCCCGGTAGATGTACTCCTCGCGGAAGGTCACCAGCCCGGGGTTCTCCATCGCGCCGAGGTTGTACTCGGGCACGAACGCCTGGTCGTACTTCCCGAACGGGTACGGGTAGTCGAAGTTGTCGTGGAAGAAGTCCAGCCCCTGCTTGGTGACCAGGAAGACGTCGTCCGCGTCGAAGTGCCGGGCCAGCCCCTTGCGGCACATCGCGCCGAGGGGGATCTCCAGGACCGTGCCGTCGTCGAACGTACGGCGGTAGGAGTCGGTCACGTAGTGGTAGGGACCGGCGACGACGGCCGTGATGTACGTCGAGATCGGCTTCGTCTCCGCGAACCGCCAGCCGCCGTCGACCGGGGTCCCCGCGCCGTTGCTCCACACCGTCCAGCCCTCGGGCGCGCTCACCTCGAAGCGGTACGGGGCCTTCAGGTCCGGCTGCTCGAAGTTGGCGAAGACCCGGCGGGCGTCGGCCGGCTCGTACTGCGTGTAGAGGTAGACCTCGCCGTCCTCCGGGTCGACGAAGCGGTGCATGCCCTCGCCGGTCCGGCTGTAGGCGCACTGCGCGTCCACGACCAGGACGTTCTCCGCGCGCAGCTCCTCCAGCGCGATGCGCGAGCCGTCGAAGACGGCGGCCGGGTCGAGGCCGGTCCCGTTCAGCGTCACGGCGGTCACGCTCGGCGCGATCAGATCGGCGAAGGTGGCGGCGCCCGGATCCGCGCAGCGGAACCTGATCGTCGTCACCGAACGGAACGTCCGGGGGCCGTCGTCCGCGACGTCACCGGCCGGCGCGTCGCCGACCGCCGACCGCAGGTCGAGGTAGACCTCGTACCCGTCTACGGACAGCAGGCCGGCCCGCTCACGGGCCTCGTCACGGGACAGGTTCTCACCGGGCACGGTCACTCCTTCTCGGCTCGCCTTCGCGGCTCGTTCGAATGGAAAACGATCCTCGCACGGGCCGTCGCGCGCGGGGCGCGGGAATGTCCCCGGCGGCGTGCGGCGTTTGCCCGGTGAGGTGTGTTCGCAGCCCTGATCCGGGGCAGCTCTGCTGAGGAGAGACATGTCCGAGAAGACCCCCGTGGATTTCTGGTTCGACCCGCTCTGCCCCTGGGCCTGGATGACCTCGCGCTGGGTGCTGGAGGTGGAGAAGGTCCGTGACATCGAGGTGCGCTGGCACGTCATGAGCCTCGGGGTGCTGAACGAGGACAAGCTGGACCAGCTGCCCGAGGAGTACCGGGAGAACATGCTCCCGGGCGGCAAGTCCTGGTGGCCGGTCCGCGTGGTCATCGCGGCGCGGGAGAAGTACGGCGACGAGGTCGTCGGCAAGCTCTACACCGCGCTCGGCAC
The DNA here is from genome assembly GCF_036231945.1 of Streptomyces sp. NBC_01429. Taxonomy (NCBI): domain Bacteria; kingdom Bacillati; phylum Actinomycetota; class Actinomycetes; order Kitasatosporales; family Streptomycetaceae; genus Streptomyces; species Streptomyces sp. NBC_01429. The sequence goes on from NZ_CP109599.1 coordinate 5,383,910, forward strand.
CCGCTTCCACAACCAGGGGCAGGGTGCGACCCGCGAGGCGATCGCCGGCGCCCTGGAAGACGTCGGGCTGCCCGCCGACCTGATCGAGTACGCCGATTCCGACACCTACGACACCGAGCTGCGCGCCTCCCACAAGGAAGGCATCGACAAGGTCGGCCAGGAGGTCGGCACCCCGGTCATCGCCGTCCCGGGGGCGAACGGCGAGCAGATCGCCTTCTTCGGCCCGGTGGTCACCCCGGCGCCCAAGGGCGAGGAGGCCGCGAAGCTCTGGGACGGCACCCTGATGGTGGCGTCGATCCCCGGCTTCTACGAGATCAAGCGGACCCGCACGCAGGGCCCGGTCTTCGACTGACGGCCGGTCCCTTATGCCCGGTCGGCCCGTAACGGGCGGAAGGGCCCCCGCGAGTCCTGTCCTCGCGGGGGCCCTTCGTCATTCCGTCCGCCGGTGAAGGTTGAGAAGACGATCACGAGGCAGGACGTTCGGGGGGCCCGGTCAGGGGGCCAGCAGCAGGCTGTGGGCGCGCTCCTTGGCGGACGCGTACCGCTTCGCCACGTCCTGCCAGTTCACGACCTTCCACATCGCCTCGATGAAGTCGACCTTCTGGTTCTTGTACTGGAGGTAGAAGGCGTGCTCCCAGGCGTCGAAGACCAGGATCGGCACCGAGCCCTGGCCGACGTTGCCCTGGTGGTCGTAGATCTGCTCGACGATCAGCCGGGCGCTGACCGGCTCGTACGCGAGCACGCCCCAGCCCGAGCCCTGCGTGGTCGCGGCGGCCTTGGTCAGCTGCGCCTTGAAGCCCGCGAAGGAGCCGAAGGAGGCGGCGATGGCGTCCGCCAGCTCGCCGACGCCGTCCGCCGCGAGCGGCTCGCCGCCGCCGTCACCGGTCATGTTGTGCCAGTAGATCGAGTGCAGGATGTGGCCGGAGAGATGGAACGCGAGGTTCTTCTCCAGGCCGTTGACGGCTCCCCACGCGTCCTTGTCACGCGCCTCCGCGAGCTGTTCCAAGGTGTCGTTGGCGCCCTTGACGTACGCCGCGTGGTGTTTGTCGTGGTGCAGCTCGATGATCTGCGGGTTGATGACGGGTTCGAGCGCCGCGTAGTCGTAGGGAAGTTCAGGAAGCGTGTACGTGGCCATGTGTCCGAGCCCTCCGGCCTCTTATTGCACATCTTATGCAACTGCACGCTAGCAGCAAGACGGCGCCCGGCGCGCCCGGCGCGTCCGGCGCGGCCCCGGCCGCATGTGGCACCCCCGACAACGCTCCGACCACCGCTTTGTCGGCGTCTGACGGTGTTGGCCCCCCGACGGCTGGGCTAACGTCGAGCTGTCCCGAACGCCCTGACGACCCTGACGACCGCGGAGTCCCCATGAGTACTGCTGCCGCAGCCCCCCGTACCGGAGCGGTCCTCGCCGATCTCCTCCCCGCCACCCGCACCCGCGACATCGCCCTGGTCCTCGGCGGCGCGGCGCTCACCGGGCTGGCGGCGCAGATCGCCGTCCCGGTCCCCGGCTCCCCGGTCGCGGTCACCGGTCAGACCTTCGCGGCGCTGCTGGTCGGCGCCGGTCTGGGCGCCCGCCGCGGCTTCCTCTCCCTGGCGCTGTACGCGCTGGTCGGGATGGCCGGGGTGCCGTGGTTCGCCGCCGGGTCCTCCGGTGCGGGCGGCGCCTCCTTCGGCTACGTCCTCGGCATGCTGCTCGCCGCCACCGTGGTCGGCGCGCTGGCCCGCAGGGGCGGCGACCGCTCCGTACTCCGTACGGCGGGCACGATGGTCCTCGGCTCCGCGGTCATCTACGCCGTCGGCGTCCCCTACCTGGCGCTGTCCACCGGCATGTCGCTGAGCGCCGCCGTGGCCGCCGGGCTGGTGCCCTTCCTGCTCGGTGACGCGCTCAAGGCCGCCCTCGCCATGGGCGCGCTGCCCACCACCTGGAAGCTCCTCGGCCGCCGGGGCTGACGGGATCGCGGCCCAGGGCCGTACACGTACGAAGAGGCTCCGCCCACCACTCGTCGTGAGTGGCGGGCGGAGCCTCTTCGCGTCGTACGACGGGGGGTCGTCAGCCCTTGACGACCTCGTCGGTCTCCGGTTCCGCCTCCACCGGGTCCGGCCCCGGCGCCTGGGCTCGGGCCGTCGCTCCCGCCCGGCGCTCGCGGAAGTCCCGGACCAGGGCGATCGCCACGACCAGCGCCGCCACCAGCAGGGACAGCAGCACCTGCTCGCGCGCCGCGTCATCGGTGAGCATGTAGACCAGGACGAAGGAGATCATCGCGATCGTCGCCCAGGTCAGATACGGGAACAGCCACATCCGCACGACCAGCTTCTCCGGCGACTCGCGCAGGATGATCCCGCGCATCCGCAGCTGGGTGAAGCAGATGACCAGCCAGACGAAGAGGGCCACCGCGCCCGACGAGTTCAGCAGGAACGCGAAGACCGTGTCGGGCCACTGGTAGTTGAAGAAGACGGCCACGAAGCCGAAGAGGACGGACGACAGGATCGCCGCCTGCGGCACGCCGCGCCTGGTCACCCGGCCGAAGGCCCGGGGCGCGTCACCGCGCCGGCCGAGCGAGAAGGCCATCCGGGACGCCGTGTAGAGACCGGAGTTCAGACAGGAGAGCACGGCCGTCAGCACGATGACGTTCATGACCTGGCCGGCGTGCGGGATGCCGATCGAGTTCAGCGCCGCGACGTACGAGCCGTCCTTGGTGATCGACGCGTCGTTCCAGGGGAGCAGCGTCAGGACGACGAAGACCGAGCCCAGGTAGAAGACGGCGATGCGCCAGATCACGCTGTTGGTGGCCTTGGCGACGGCCCGCTGCGGGTTCGACGACTCACCGGCGGCGAGCGTGACGATCTCACTGCCCATGAACGAGAAGACGACCATCAGCACACCGGTGAGGATCGCGCCCGGCCCCTTGGGGAAGAACCCGCCCGCGTCCGTGAGATGCCCGAAGCCCGCGCCGGGGTTGTCGGAGCCGGGCAGGACGCCGAAGACGGCCAGCAGCCCGATGACGACGAATCCGCCGATCGCCACCACCTTGATGCCGGCGAACCAGAACTCGAACTCGCCGAACGAGGACACGGACACGAGGTTGGTCGCCGTCAGCACGACCATCACGATCAACGCCCAGGCCCACTGCGGTACGGCCGGTATCCAGCCCTCCAGGATCTGCGCGCCGGCCGTCGCCTCGACCGCGAGCACCACCACCCAGAAGAACCAGTAGAGCCACCCGATCGAGAACCCGGCCCAACGGCCCAGCGCCTGGTCGGCGTAGGCGGAGAAGGAGCCGGAACTGGGCCGTGCCGCGGCCATCTCGCCCAGCATGCGCATGACCAGTACGACCATCAGGCCGACCAGCGCGTACGAGAGGAGGATGGCGGGGCCCGCGGCGGCGATCCCGGAGGCCGAGCCGACGAACAGACCGGCGCCGATGACGCCGCCGATCGCGATCATCGACAGATGACGGTTCTTGAGACCGGCTTGCAGGCCGTCGGAGGAGGGCTGTGGATTCCCAGGCTCGCCGGGGATTCCGCCTTCCTTCGTGGGGGACGGCAGGGAGCTCATGCGTAAATCCTTACGTCTACGGTCCACTCGAATGACGAGTCCCGGCATTTAAGCGCTCGGCCCCCGGATAGTGGAAGTGGCAATTCCGTATCTTTACCCTGGGGCCACTGCGCCGTAATGGCGGGTTGACCTCGCGCACCGCTACCCAACGGAGCCCCCGCCACACCACGCGTGCCACACTTCACGCATGCGCGTGTACCTCGGTTCCGACCATGCCGGCTACGAACTCAAGAACCACCTCGTCGAGTGGCTCACGGCCCACGGCCACGAGCCCGTCGACTGCGGACCCCACATCTATGACGCCCAGGACGACTACCCGCCGTTCTGCCTGCGCGCCGCGGAGCGCACGGCCGCGGACCCGGACGCCCTCGGCGTCGTGATCGGCGGCTCCGGCAACGGCGAGCAGATCGCCGCGAACAAGGTCAAGGGCGTACGGGCCGTCCTCGCCTGGAGCGAGCAGACGGCGGCGCTCGGCCGCGAGCACAACGACGCGAACGTCATCTCGGTCGGCGGCCGGATGCACACCAGGGAAGAGGCGGTCAAGTTCGTCGAGATCTTCCTCGCCACGCCCTACTCGGGCGAGGAGCGCCACGCGCGCCGTATCGCGATGCTCGCCGAGTACGAGACGACCCACGAGCTGCCGCCCGTACCGGCCCACCACCCCCAGCCGGAGAACTGACACGTCCGTGCCGCCGGGCCCCGCACCTGTGACGGGAGTCCGGCGGCACAGCCATGCCGGGACCCACGTCAGAAAGGCAGGACCTCGTGCCCGAGGGGCATACGATCCACCGCCTCGCCGAGGACCATCTCGCCCGCTTCGGCGGCCGGCCCGTCCGGGTCAGCAGCCCGCAGGGCAAGTTCTCCGACAGCGCCGCGCTGCTCGACGGCCGGGTCCTCGACGCGGTGGACGCCCACGGCAAACACCTCTTCCTGGGCTTCCAGGACACCGGCTGGGTCCACATCCACCTCGGCCTCTTCGGCAAGGTCGGCTTCGGCGGCGCGATCGCCCCGCCGCCCACCGACACCGTCCGGCTCCGGCTCGTCTCCCCGGCCGCGTACATGGATCTGCGCGGCCCCACCACCTGCGCCCTGATCACCGCGCCCGAGAAGCAGGCGATACACGACCGGCTCGGCCCCGACCCGCTGCGCGTCCGCGACGACGGCACCGGCGACGACGGCGAGCGGGCGTGGGCGCGGATCTCCCGCTCCCGTACGACCGTCGCCGCGCTGCTCATGGACCAGAAGGTCATCGCGGGCGTCGGCAACGTCTACCGCGCCGAGGTCCTCTTCCGGCACGGCATCGACCCGTACCGCGCGGGCCGGGACCTCACCCGCCGCGAGTGGGACGCGATCTGGGCGGACCTGGTCGCGCTGATGCGCGAGGGCGTACGGCACAACCGCATCGACACCGTCCGCCCCGAGCACACCCCCGAGGCCATGGGCCGCCCGCCGCGCGTGGACGACCACGGCGGCGAGGTCTACGTCTACCGCCGGGCACGGATGGCCTGCCTGCTCTGCGGCGGCGAGATCCGCACCGAGACCCTCGCCGCCCGCAACCTCTTCTGGTGCCCCGGCTGCCAGCCCTCCTAGGCCCTGTTGCGAAAGCCCCGCGACATCAGAATCCGTGCGGCAGCCACGGCGCGACCTCGGAACCGAAGGCCGTGGACGCCTCCGCCAGCGCGCCCGTGCGCACCTCCCGCACCCGTCCCGCGCGCGCCAGCGCGGCCAGCGAGGTCCCGCCCAGATAGACGGCGCCCAACTCCCGTACCCCGAGCGCCAGATCGGGCTGATCGCCGGTGCGCTCGCAGGACGCGCCCTTGGCGTCGCCGCTCAGCCGCCAGCTCCCCTCGTTCCACGGGCAGAAGGCGTCCTCGACCGCGAGGACCACATCCACCGGGGCGCGGTACGTACGGGCCTCCAGCGCGGCCCCCACCTCCACCGGCCGCAGATACAGCGAATCCCGCAGCCGCAGCCCGCACCGGCGCACGTCCGAGACCAGATACTGGAACGGGTCGTCCGGGGGCCGGTTGTCCGCCAGGACGGTCGACGTGAGATCGATCGAGAACAGGAAGCGCCAGAGCGAGGCGTACGCCGCCGGATCCCGCGCGTACAGATCCCGCAGCTCGATCGTGCCCTTGGGCCCCGCCATGTCCCACTCGGGCCTGCTGCGGTACAGCGTGAACCCGACCACCTCGCCGTGCCGCTCCGCCAGCACGCACTGGAGCGGTGAGGCGCCGTCCTTGGCCTGCTCGCCGTCGAGGACGGGCAGCCGCTCCCAGCCCGGCCGCCGCGCGGTCATCCCCGGCCGCCCGGCGACCTGCGCGGCGTAGACGGCCTCGCACGCGTCCCGTACGGCCGGGTCGTCCGGCTTCACCCGGCGCAGACGTACCTCGTGGGACCCGTCGGCCGCGTCCGGAACGGCGGACGCCTCGACGCGCACCCGCGAGGTGTCGATCCGCGCCGTGAGCTGCTGGGCCCCGACGCCGTACCCGAACCGTCCGTAGATCTCCGGCTCGGACGCCGTCAACACGGCGAGCGGATCGCCCCACGTACGGATGTCGTCCAGCTGGCGCCGCATCATCGACGTCAGCACCCCGCGCCGCCGGTGCGTCGCCGCCACGCTCACCATCGTCACGCCCGCCGCGGGCACCGTAGCGCCGCCGGGCACCGAGAGCCGGAAGCTGAAGGCGCCGGCCGTACCGACGCACTCCTCGCCGTCCCAGACGCCGAGCGCCCGCTCGAACTCGGTCAGGTCCCGCCACAGCGCCCGCTCCGCGTCCGTCTCGGGCACACCGCCGAACGCCAGCTCCAACGCCCCGAACCAGCGGTCCCATTCGGCCGGGCGCAACACCCGAAGTTCCGTAGTCATATGCCATCAGTACCAGGGGTACGACAACCGGGCGACCCGATTTCGAACGCAATGTCACAGGGGTCCCCCTGCACGCCGGCCGGGCGGATCGATAGGGTCCACAACAATGGCCGGTGTCGCGCGAGCGGATTCGTACTCGGCCCGGATGCGCAAGAAGCTGCACCGGGTCCGCACCGGCGTGCGCAAATCCGGCGTCGACTACTTCAGGGGCGACGGCTCGGACTGGATCGCGCTCGTCGGGCTGATGCTCACCATCCCGGCCATCGCCCTCGCCACCATCGCGGTCCCCGTCTGGTTCGCGCCCTCGGCGCTCGTCCTGCCGATCGTGGCCGGCGGGCTCCTCCTGCGCCCCTCCAGCCTGCTCAGCCTGTACGCCGCGGCGGCCGCCGCCCTGATCGTCGAGTCGGTGGTCCTCGGCCCCTACCCGGACGGCCCGGCCAGGGTCACCCCCGGCACGGTGCTCGTGGTCGCCGCCTGCGGTCTCTTCGGACTGCTGATCGCCCAGTTCAGAGCCCGGGTCGGGGTGCCCTGGCGGCGCGGCGGCACGATGCTCTTCGACCTGCGCGAACGCATCCGCGTCCAGAGCGCCCTGCCCCTGCTCCCCAAGGGCTGGCACCACGAGATGGCGCTGCGCCCGGCCGGCGGCCAGTCCTTCTCCGGCGACTTCGTGGTGGCCGCCAGGACGAACGGCGGACGCTCCCTGGAGGTCGTCCTCACCGATGTCTCCGGCAAGGGCATGGACGCCGGCTCCCGGGCGCTGCTGCTGTCCGGCGCCTTCGGCGGGCTCCTCGGCTCGCTCCCGCCGCACGGCTTCCTGCCCGCGGCCAACGGCTATCTGCTCCGGCAGGACTGGGACGAGGGCTTCGCCACCTCCATCCACCTCGTGCTCGACCTCGAATCCGGCGACTACGAGCTGCTCTCGGCGGGCCACCTGCCCGCGCTCCAGTTGCACGCGGGCAGCGGGCGCTGGGAGGAGAAGTCGGGGGAGGGCCCGCTGCTCGGGGTGTACGACAAGGCCCAGTTCGACCCGGCGAAGGGCTCGCTGCGCCCCGGCGACGTCCTGATGCTCTTCACGGACGGTCTGGTCGAGGCGCCGGGGCGGGACATCTCCGAGGGCATCGACCGGCTCACCGGCGAGGCGGACCGCTATGTGGTGCCCGGCTTCGAGGGCGCGGCCTGGCATCTGATCGAGGCGGTGGCCAAGGACGTCAACGACGACCGGGCGCTGCTGCTGATCTGCCGCGAGGCCTGACACGCGATTCGCCCCGTCGGCCGGGTCGGCCGACGGGGCGGGGTGCGGGTTGGCGGTGCGGGAGTCCGCGGGCGGAAGGGACGGTTACGGGGACGGGCGCGGCGGGTGCGGGATAAGAGCATCGGGAGTCAGCTCGTCACGGACGCCTCCGTGTTCTTCGGTGTGCCGGTGCCCTCGGCGGCCTTCGCACCGTCCCCCTCGGGACCGTCCGCGCCGCCACCGGCTCCACCGGCACCACCATCGGCGCCGCCCTTTCCGGTCCGGCCGCCCGGGAGGATCCGGGCCAGCCAGTGCGACCGGCCGGCCGCGAGCGGCCCGAGGACCGCGAGGACCAGGACGTATCCGGCGATGAAGGGGGCGAGCCTGCTGTCCAGCCCGGCTCCCGCCGCCATCGTCGCGAGGATCAGCGCGAACTCACCGCGCGCCAGCAGCGTGGTCGAGATATTGGCCGCGGGTCCAGCGCCGAAGCCGAAGATCTTGGCCGCGGCCAGCCCGGCTCCGACGTTCATCACCACGGTCAGGACGACGGCGATGAGTACGGGCCAGACCACCGACGGCAGATCGCCCGGGTTGATCGACAGGCCGAAGGAGAAGAAGAAGATCGCGCCGAACGCGTCCCGCAGCGGGTGGACGAGTTCCCTGATCCGGTCGCCGGAGGTCGTCGCGCCGAGCATCAGACCGACCATGAACGCGCCGATGGCGTCGGCCACCCCGAACCACTCGGAGACACCGGCCACCAGCACGGCGGCCCCGAGGAAGGAGATGACGAGCAGCTCGTCGTCCCTGGTGTTGATGAACCGGCTGATCACCTTCGTACCGAACCGGGCGGCGAGCGCCAGCAGCAGCAGGAAGCCGAACGCCTTTCCGCCGTCCACGAGCGCGGCCTGGGCGCTGTCCGCACCGGACAGGATCGGCTGGAGCGCGGCGAGGTAGAGCGCCAGGAAGATGTCCTCGACGACGATGATCCCGAGGATGGGCTTGGTCTCGGGATTGCCGATCCGTCCCATGTCGACCAGGACCTTGGTGACGATCGCGGACGAGGAGATGCCGAGCACACCGGCCAGGACCAGCGCCTCCGACGTGCCCCATCCCATCGCGAACCCGAAGCCGAGACCCGCGCCCACGTTCAGCAGCAGGTACGCGCCTCCGGCGAGGGCCATCTTCCGGCCGCCCTCTTTGAGGTCGTCCAGATGGAATTCCAGGCCGAGGTAGAAGAGCAGCAGGACCAGGCCGAGCGCGGAGAGCATCTCCAGCTCGTGCGGGTCCTTGACCAGCACGATGCCGGGGGTGTGCGGGCCGAGGAGGATCCCGGCCAGGATGAACAGGGGAATAGTGGGCAGCCCGATTCGGCTTCCCAAGCGGGCGAGTACGGCGGCGGCGAGGAAAGCGCCGCCCATCGCTATGAGGGTCTCTGCGTGTCCGATGGGATCGTTCCTCCATCATCGAGTCAAAGGAGCGTCAAGGAATCGTCAGTAATTAGTTTACCAAATGGTTTACTGAGTAACTGTCAGATTCCCGTCCGGCGCGGGCTCCGCCCCAGGTCCACGGGTGATCAACAAGCCTGTGCGCGGGGCCGGTTACCGCCCGTTGAGACATGGGTCACGAAGGTGACGGACCCTCTGGGCGCACGCGAGCGCCCCCCGGCCTGATGAGGCTTTACCGAGGGGCGCTGAAGGGGAATATTTGTCATGTACGGGGCGATGGATCCCCTGGCGGTCCGGACCGGCGGAACGCCCACTTCAGCTCGGGCTCGGTGACGCACCGCAGCAGCCGCCGCACCGGCGCGGTGCACAGCGCCGTCACCGCGACCGCGGCCACGACCGTCACCGCGATCCTTCCGCCGGGGCTCAGCAGCCACGGGTAGTCGTCGAACAGGCCCGCGTACACGGCGCCCTTGATCACGAATCCGTGCAGCAGATAGCCGCAGATCGTCCCCGCCCCCAGCGCGGTGAACCAGGTCCGGCGGCTCGGCACCCAGGACAGGAACGCGGCGGTCAGCAGCAGCGAGCAGCCGAAGAGCGCGAAGGTCATCACGGGCCCCACCCACCAGGGCGAGTCCAGCTCCTGCGCGCTGGTGTGGTGGTAGAGCCAGGCGGTCCGCATATGGGTCGCGGCCCAGTACGCGAACGCCGCCGCGCCGACGAGCACCGGCAGCGCCAGCAGCCGCACCTCGCGGCGCCGCACGAGCTGGAAGTGCTCGGGCTTGAGGCACAGCCCCAGGACGAAGTACGGCGCGAACTGGAGCACCCGCTGGAGTCCGAGATCCTCGCCGATGCTCGGGGTGAGCGAGGCGAGCGCCGCGACGACGAGCGCGACCGCGAGCGGATGACGCAGCGTCAGCCAGATCGGTGTGGTCAGCCGCCAGATGAACAACGCGGCCAGGAACCAGGTGAGATACCAAGGGTCGAGCAGGCTGATCGGATGGTCGGGGGTGTTGTCCGCGTACCGCTTGAAGAGGGAGTACGCCACCTCGAAGACCACGTACGGCACGACGACTGTCGACAGCAGCCGCTGGAGCTGACGGGGCTTGGCGGTGAAGCTCCGGGAGAAGTAGCCGGAGATGACGATGAAGGCCGGCATGTGGAAGGCGTAGACGAGCAGATAGAGCGCCTTCGTGGTGCGGCTGCCGGCCATGACCGGCTCCCAGGCGTGCGCCACCGCGACCAGCACGATCGCCAGGAACTTGGCGTTGTCGAAGAACGCGTCCCGCTTGGTGGGCGCGACGGGGCGCTCCGCCGCAGGTGTGGCCGGTGGTCGCCGGGTCGGTACCGGCGTGTCGGCCACCGCCGCAGGGGTGGTTCCGGTGGTCGGTCCAGGCTCCTCGACCTGATCGACCAAGGGCCTCGCGTATCCATTCGGCGCCTGGGGCATCACCACACGCTAACCGTGTCCGAGGTAATTCGTAAAACACGTCGACCGCGTGGCGCATTTGCAACTGAAACCGCCGACAACCAGGCGATATGCGCCAATTAATCGGTGTTAAATGGTGCATATCGCTCAGTCTTGCCCTGTGGTGCAACTCTCTGTTAATTCCCTGTGGGCCGCTCTGTGGCGCTTGCTGGAATAGCTTGTGAATAAGCTGTGCGCACAAAGGAACGGTTCAATCGAATTCGCGTCCGCATTGATGTGTGACCCCGGTGGGCCCGCGCGGGTCCCCGCAGGCCGGCCGTGCGTGCGGCCCGGCGCGCCGGGCGTGCGATTGGCGCGAATCCGACGGCGAGGAATCGTCACGGGGCAACACCTGCGGGGATGTTGATGGCACGATGGTCCGAGCGGGATTGCCGGGGTGTACGACGCCGTACCCTCCGGGTCTCCCCGTGGGGCTGGGCTAGGCGGACCGACCGAGGGTGTGATCAGTAGTGGCCATTTCACTGTCTGTGGTGCTTCTGTTGGCGGTCATTCTCGTCGTGCTGATCCGCGGTGGCTCGATCAAGGCGGGGCCGGCGATCGTCGCGATCCTCTTCGGCTTCTTCCTCGCCTCCACCAACATCGCGCCGTCGGTGCAGAGGTTCCTGAACTCGATAGCCGAGACCATCAACCAGATCAGCTTCTGACCGGCCGCTCGATCCGGCCGGCGGCACAAACGACTCCGGCCCGCCTCGTGGAGAGATCCAACGAGGCGGGCCGCAGGCCGTGGAGCGGGCGACGGGAATCGAACCCGCGTAGCTAGTTTGGAAGACTAGGGCTCTACCATTGAGCTACGCCCGCACGGAACGCGCCGCGGGTGATGCGAGTGCGGCGCGGACAACATCGTAGCGGGTCCGGGCCGTTCGGCGCACACCCGCAAAGCGCTGGTCAAAGATGGCGCCGCCGAGCCCGCGGGCATGTACCCTACGTGTCGCACCGACGGGGTGTGGCGCAGCTTGGTAGCGCGTCCGCTTTGGGAGCGGAAGGTCGTCGGTTCGAATCCGGCCACCCCGACCATCTCTTTCAAGATCGCATCGCAAGATCACATTGTGGGGCCGTTCCCGCTTGCGGTTACTATGCAAGCTGCGTGCCCGTGTGTCTGCAGAGTCTCTGAAGAACCGGGCCGATCCGCTGGGGCCGCCGCAGTGCGGCGGACACAGCAGAACCCAAGAATCAGCCACCAAGGAGACCGAACCGTGAAGAGCGCCGTGGAGACCCTGAACCCGACTCGGGTTCGGCTCACAGTCGAGGTGCCCTTCGAGGAGCTCAAGGACAGCCTCGACGCGGCGTACAAGAAGATCAACCAGCAGGTCACGGTGAAGGGCTTCCGTAAGGGCAAGATCCCGGCCCGGGTCATCGACCAGCGGTTCGGCCGTGGTGCTGTGCTGGAGGAGGCCGTCAACGACGCCCTCCCGAAGTTCTACACCGAAGCGGTCAACGAGGGTGAGATCAACGTCCTCGGCCAGCCCGATGTCGACATCACGGAGCTGAAGGACGGCGAACTGCTCTCCTTCACCGCCGAGGTCGACGTCCGCCCGGTCATCGAGATCCCGGACTACTCCGGCATCGAGGTCACCGTCGACCCCATCGAGGTCAGCGACGAGGACATCGAGAAGTCGGTCGAGCAGCTCCGTGACCGCTTCGCCTCGACCAACCCGGTCGAGCGCGCCGCCGCCGACGGCGACGTCGTGACGATCGACCTGGAGGCCAAGGTCGACGGCGAGGTCCTGCCCGACGGTGTCGCCGAAGGCGTGCAGTACACCATCGGCTCCGGCGACCTGCTGGACGGCATCGACGAGGCCGTCACCGGCCTGGAGGCCGGCGGCGAGGCCACCTTCACCTCCGAGCTGAAGGGCGGCGCCGCCGAGGGCAAGGAGTCCGAGGTCACCGTCAAGGTCACCCAGGTCGCCGCCCGCGAGCTGCCCGCGCTGGACGACGAGTTCGCCCAGCTGGCGAGCGAGTTCGACACCCTCGACGAGCTCAAGGCCGACAGCCGCAAGCGCCTTGAGAGCAGCAAGCAGTACGAGCAGGCCACGCAGGCCCAGGAGCGCGTCCTCGACGCGCTGCTCCAGCTGGCCGAGGTGCCGATCCCCGAGAAGCTCCTCGCGGAGGAGATCAACACCCGCAAGCACAACCTGGAGCACCACCAGCTCGGTCAGATGGGCCTCGACCTCGCCAAGTACCTGGAGATCCAGGGCAAGACCGAGGAAGAGTTCGACGCCGAGACCAAGGAGCAGGCCGAGAAGGGCATCAAGACCCAGTTCATCCTCGACGAGCTGGTCAACAAGGAGAAGCTGAACGTCAACCAGGAGGAGCTCACCGAGCACCTCATGCGGCGCGCGCAGTCCTCCGGCATGTCCCCCGACCAGTTCGCCCAGGCGGTCGTCGAGGGCGGCCAGGTGCCGATGCTCGTCGGCGAGGTCGCCCGCGGCAAGGCGCTCGCCGTGGTGGTCGAGGCCGCCAAGGTGACCGACACCAACGGCAACCCGGTCGAGCTGGACGACGAGGACGACACAGACGAGGCCCCCGAGGTCTCCGCGGACGCCCCCGCCGCCGAAGCCGCCGAGCCGGCCGCCGCCGACAAGGACGAGGCCAAGACGGACGAGGCCAAGGACGAGAAGGCCGGAGCCTGAGCGTCCCGCTCCTCATGACTGGACGGGCCCCGGACGCGACCACGCGCCCGGGGCCCGACCTGTCCCGGCCCGCCCCCTCCGGGGACCCCGGGAGGGCGCCGGAGGCCCGTACGCGGCCTCAACTACCTTGCGCTCCCAGCGAACAGCAACGGAAGCGGGATGGCGCCCGCCGACCAGCGCGTTAGGGTCCATGAATACGAGGGCAGGGGAGTCTCCCGTCCCCGGTACGAAGACGCTGAGACGGCCAAAGCCGTCAGAGACGAGCAGGTGTATACGTGACGAATCTGATGCCTTACGCCGCCGGTGAGCCGTCCCTCGGTGGTGGCCTCGGCGACCAGGTCTACAGCCGACTGCTCGGAGAGCGGATCATCTTCCTCGGCCAGCAGGTCGACGACGACATCGCCAACAAGATCACGGCGCAGCTCCTCCTTCTCGCGGCCGAGCCCGACAAGGACATCTACCTCTACATCAACAGCCCCGGTGGTTCCGTCACGGCCGGCATGGCCGTCTACGACACCATGCAGTACATCCCGAACGACGTCGTCACCATCGGTATGGGCATGGCGGCCTCCATGGGCCAGTTCCTGCTGACCGGCGGCACCTCGGGCAAGCGCTTCGCGCTGCCCAACACCGACATCCTGATGCACCAGGGCTCCGCCGGTATCGGCGGTACGGCCTCGGACATCAAGATCCAGGCCGAGTACCTGCTCCGTACGAAGAAGCGGATGGCCGAGATCACGGCACACCACTCCGGCCAGAGCGTGGAAACGATCATCCGGGACGGCGACCGCGACAAGTGGTTCACCGTGGAAGAGGCCAAGGACTACGGCCTGATCGACGAGATCATCTCCGCTGCTTCGGGCGTTCCGGGCGGCGGCGGTACCGGGGCCTGACGTACCCACGTACAGCCGCCCCGCATCAGCCCGCCCAGCCCACTCGAACGCCACAGGATGGTGAACACTCCCATGAACAACTACTCCGCGAGCGGCCTCTACTCCGGCCCGCAGGTGGACAACCGTTACGTCGTGCCGCGTTTCGTGGAGCGCACCTCGCAGGGTGTGCGCGAGTACGACCCGTACGCGAAGCTCTTCGAGGAGCGCGTCATCTTCCTCGGTGTGCAGATCGACGACGCGTCCGCCAACGACGTCATGGCGCAGCTGCTGTGCCTGGAGTCGATGGACCCCGACCGTGACATCTCGATCTACATCAACAGCCCCGGCGGCTCGATGACGGCCCTCACGGCCATCTACGACACGATGCAGTTCGTGAAGCCCGACATCCAGACCGTCTGCATGGGCCAGGCGGCCTCGGCCGCCGCCGTCCTGCTCGCCGCCGGTACCCCCGGCAAGCGGCTGGCACTGCCCAACGCACGCGTGCTGATCCACCAGCCGTCCAGCCAGACCGGCCGTGAGCAGCTCTCCGACCTGGAGATCGCGGCCAACGAGATCCTCCGGATGCGCTCGCAGCTGGAGGAGATGCTCGCCCGGCACTCCACCACGCCGATCGAGAAGGTCCGCGACGACATCGAGCGCGACAAGATCCTCACGGCCGACGACGCGCTCGCGTACGGCCTGGTCGACCAGATCGTGTCGACCCGCAAGACGACGGCAGCCGCAGCGGCCGCCTGACACACCCGGCGCCCTTGGCGCGGACTCGCACCGGTCGCCGCGGACATTCCGCGACCATGCGAACCGTGCCAAGGGGGGCCCGAACGGGGGCCCGGGCAAGGTACCGTCGGATATGAGGCACAGGAGCCGCTGAACCAAGCTGCTCCCAGGCGAAGGGGAAGCACCTCGTGGCACGCATCGGTGATGGCGGCGACCTGCTCAAGTGCTCGTTCTGCGGGAAGAGCCAGAAGCAGGTGAAGAAGCTCATCGCAGGTCCCGGTGTCTACATCTGCGACGAGTGCATCGATCTCTGCAATGAGATCATCGAGGAAGAACTCGCGGAGACCTCCGAGGTGCGGTGGGAGGAACTTCCCAAGCCGCGCGAGATCTACGAGTTCCTGGAGGGATACGTCGTCGGGCAGGAGCCCGCGAAGAAGGCCCTCTCGGTGGCTGTCTACAACCACTACAAGCGCGTCCAGGCCGGTGAGAACGGCGGTGGCGCGGGTCGCGAGGACGCGATCGAGCTGGCCAAGTCCAACATTCTGCTGCTCGGCCCCACCGGCTCGGGCAAGACGCTCCTCGCGCAGACACTGGCGCGCATGCTGAACGTACCGTTCGCCATCGCCGACGCGACGGCGCTCACGGAGGCCGGCTATGTCGGCGAGGACGTCGAGAACATCCTGCTGAAGCTGATCCAGGCGGCGGACTACGACGTCAAGAAGGCCGAGACCGGGATCATCTACATCGACGAGATCGACAAGGTCGCCCGCAAGAGCGAGAACCCGTCGATCACCCGCGATGTCTCCGGCGAGGGCGTCCAGCAGGCGCTGCTGAAGATCCTGGAAGGCACCACGGCCTCGGTCCCCCCGCAGGGCGGCCGGAAACACCCGCACCAGGAGTTCATCCAGATCGACACGACGAACGTCCTGTTCATCGTGGGCGGCGCCTTCTCCGGTCTGGAGAAGATCATCGAGTCCCGCGCGGGCGCGAAGGGCATCGGCTTCGGTGCCACGATCCGCTCCAAGCGCGAGGTCGAGGAGAGCGACCAGTTCCAGGAGGTCATGCCGGAGGACCTGGTGAAGTTCGGGATGATCCCCGAGTTCATCGGCCGGCTGCCCGTCCTCACCTCGGTCCACAACCTCGACCGCGAGGCGCTGCTCCAGATCCTGGTCGAGCCGCGCAACGCGCTGGTCAAGCAGTACCAGCGCCTCTTCGAAATCGACGGTGTGGAGCTGGAGTTCGACCGTCCGGCGCTGGAGGCCATCGCCGACCAGGCGATCCTGCGCGGCACCGGGGCGCGCGGGCTGCGCGCCATCCTCGAAGAGGTCCTCCAGTCGGTGATGTACGAGGTGCCGTCCCGCAAGGACGTCGCCCGGGTCGTCATCACGGCGGAGGTCGTCCGCGACAACGTGAACCCGACGCTGGTGCCGCGCGAGCCGCGCATCGTGAAGAACGACGGCCGCCACGAGAAGTCCGCGTAGCGGTCGCGGGTACGCACGACACAGGGGCGCCCGGCCAGTTGGACTGGCCGGGCGCCCCTGTGCGCTGACCGCGCGAGGATCAGACCTTGGTGCGGGAGGAGTTGTAGAGCTTGGCGGCGAGCGCGGCGGTGTCTTCCTGGGACGTGACGGCCTTGCCGGTGAGGAGCCCCGCCACGTCGGCGGCCGTGACCACACCGACCGTGGAGTAGTCGGCCCAGATGCAGGTGGGGACCTCGTACTCCTTCGGGCCCTTCGCCATGGTCCCGTCGCCCTTCGGGTTGGTGAACCTGATGTTCTGGCACTTCATCAGCGCGCCCTCGAAGCCGTCCGGGGTGACCAGCTTGGCGGTGCCGACCAGCTCGGCCTTGATGTCGGTGGTCGGCTCCTCGTCGGCGACGCCGTTGAAGGAGTTGTCGATGACCGTCGCCGGGTCGTCCACCTCTCCCCACCAGCCCTGTAGCGAGACGGACTTCGCGGTGGCCTCGGTGCCGGCCGTGTACTGGGTGGCCACCTGGGTGGGGTTCTTGACGCCCTTCTCCTCGACCTCCGTCTTCTTGGCGCCGGTCAGCTTGCTGCTGATGGGCTCCTGGGGGCGCTTGTAGTCGTCCACCGACGCCGCGGGCGTCAGCTGGTAGCCCTTCGTGTCGTCCGCGACATCGCTGTTGCTCGCGCCGCCCGACGTGAGGAAGTACGCCCCGCCCGCGATCACCGCGAGCGCCACCACGGCCACACCGACGATCAGGCCCGTCTTCTTCTTCGGGGCGTTCTGCGGGGGCGGCGGGTAGGCGCCGCCGCCCCACTGCGGCTGCTGGCCGTACGGGGGCTGCTGGGGCGGCTGCTGGCCGTAGGGACCGGCGGGCTGGCCCGGCTGCTGCGGGTAGCCGTAGCCCGGGGGCGGCGGAGGCTGCTGCGGCGGGACGCCCTGGGGTGCCTGCGGGGCCTGCGGCGGGTAACCGTAGCCGGGCTGCGGCTGGCCCTGCGGCTGCTGGCCGTAAGGGCCCGGCTGGCCGTACGGTCCGGGCTGCTGCGGCTGCTGCCCTCCGTACGGGCCCGGCTGGTTGTAGCTCATGTGTGCGGTCCCCTGTTAGATGTTTATACGTTTCGAACATCCTGACGTAAGGGAGAGCGATCAGGGGCGTCGGGGGCCGCACCGTTACGGAACAACCCGTTTCAATACACGCCTGTGACACCTCTAAACTGAGCCCCGTGACCGAGAACACTCAGCAGCAGCCAGCCAGCAACCCCGAACTGCCGACCCAGTACGTTCCGGCCGAGGTAGAGGGGAAGCTGTACGAGCGCTGGGTAGAGCGCGGTTACTTCGCGGCCGACGCGAAGAGCGACAAAGAGCCGTACACCGTCGTCATCCCGCCGCCGAACGTCACGGGCAGCCTGCACCTCGGGCACGCCTTCGAGCACACCCTGATCGACGCCCTGACCCGCCGCAAGCGCATGCAGGGGTACGAGACGCTGTGGCAGCCCGGCATGGACCACGCCGGCATCGCCACCCAGAACGTCGTCGAGCGGGAGCTGGCCAAGGAGGGCAAGTCCCGCCACGACCTGGGGCGCGAGGCGTTCGTCGAGCGCGTCTGGCAGTGGAAGGACGAGTCCGGCGGCCAGATCTCCGGGCAGATGCGGCGGCTCGGGGACGGCGTCGACTGGTCGCGCGAGCGCTTCACGATGGACGAGGGGCTGTCCAAGGCCGTCCAGACCATCTTCAAGAAGCTCTACGACGACGAGCTGATCTACCGCGCCGAGCGCATCATCAACTGGTGCCCGCGCTGTCTGACCGCGATCTCCGACATCGAGGTCGAGTACCAGGACGACGACGGCGAGCTGGTCTCGCTGAAGTACGGCGACGGCGAGGACTCCGTCGTCGTCGCGACCACCCGCGCCGAGACGATGCTCGGTGACACGGCCGTCGCCGTCCACCCCGACGACGAGCGGTACGCGCACCTCATCGGCAAGCAGATCAGGCTGCCGCTCACCGACCGTACGATCCCGGTCGTCGCGGACGAGCACGTCGACCCGGAGTTCGGCACCGGCGCGGTCAAGGTGACCCCCGCGCACGACCCGAACGACTTCGAGATCGGCCGCCGTCACGACCTGCCGAACATCACGGTCATGGACGAGCGCGCCGTGATCACCGTCCCCGGCCCCTTCGAGGGGCTCGACCGGATGGAGGCGCGCTCCGCCATCGTCGCCGCGCTGCGCGCCGAGGGCCGCATCGTCGCCGAGAAGCGCCCGTACACGCACTCCGTCGGGCACTGCTCGCGCTGCAAGACGACCATCGAGCCCCGGCTGTCGCTCCAGTGGTGGGTCAAGGTCGAGCCGCTGGCCAAGGCCGCCGGTGACGTCGTCCGCGACGGGCAGGTCAAGATCCACCCGGCGGAGATGGAGCCCCGCTACTTCGGCTGGGTCGACAACCTCCGCGACTGGTGCATCTCGCGCCAGCTGTGGTGGGGCCACCGCATCCCCGTCTGGTACGGGCCGAACGGCGAGGTCGTCTGCGTCGGCCCCGACGACGAGGCGCCGACCGGCGAGGGCTGGACGCAGGACACGGACGTCCTGGACACCTGGTTCTCGTCCGGGCTGTGGCCGTTCTCCACGCTGGGCTGGCCCGAACAGACCGAGAGCGTCGAGAAGTTCTATCCGAACTCGGTCCTCGTCACCGGCTACGACATCCTCTTCTTCTGGGTCGCCCGGATGATGATGTTCGGCCTGTACGCGATGGACGGCACCCCGCCGTTCCACACGATCGTGCTGCACGGCATGGTCCGCGACCAGTTCGGCAAGAAGATGTCGAAGTCCTTCGGAAACGCGGTCAATCCGCTGGACTGGATGGACACGTACGGCTCGGACGCGGTCCGCTTCACCCTGGCGCGCGGCGCCAACCCCGGTGTCGACGTGCCGATCGGCGAGGACTGGGTCCAGGGCTCCCGCAACTTCGCCAACAAGATCTGGAACGCCACGCGCTTCGCGATGATGAACGGCGCGACCGTCGAGGGCGAGCTGCCCGACGCGGCCGAGATGTCCGCGAGCGACCGGTGGATCCTCTCCCGGCTGAACTCCGTGGTCGCGGAGGTCGACGCGTACTACGAGGACTACCAGTTCGCGAAGCTCTCCGACACCCTCTTCCACTTCGCCTGGGACGAGGTCTTCGACTGGTACGTGGAGCTGTCCAAGACCTCGTTCTTCGCGGGCGGCGAGCCCGCGAAGGTCTCCGGACGGGTCCTCGGCGAGGTCCTCGACGTCACCCTGCGCCTCCTCCACCCGGTCATCCCGTTCGTCACCGAGACGCTCTGGACCACGCTCACCGGCCGGGAGTCGGTCGTCATCGCCGACTGGCCGGCGGACAGTGGCTTCCGGGACGCGGCGGCCGAGCGCGAGATCGGGAACCTCCAGCAGGTCATCACCGAGGTCCGCCGCTTCCGGTCCGACCAGGGCCTCCAGCCGGGGCAGAAGGTCCCGGCCCGGCTCGACCTGTCGGGCACCGCGCTCGCCGCGCACGAGGCGGCCATCCGCCAGGTGCTGCGGCTCCAGCCCGCCGAGGACGGCTTCCACGCGACGGCGACCCTGCCGGTCGCGGGCGCCACGGTGGAGCTGGACCTCTCCGGCACGATCGACGTCGAGGCGGAGCGCAAGCGGCTGACCAAGGACCTGGCCGCCGCCGAGAAGGAGAAGGCCCAGGCCCTCGCGAAGCTCGGCAACGAGGCGTTCCTCGCCAAGGCCCCGGACAACGTCGTCGACAAGATCCGCGGCCGGCTCTCCAAGGCGGAGGCCGACATCGAGCGCATCACCGCACAGGTGGCCGCCCTGCCCCAGGGCTGACGCCTCCCGTACCCGGCACGGCCCCCGACCACTGGTCGGGGGCCGTCCCCGGTTACGGACCGGGGCGCGCCGGGACCGCTGTCGGTGGCGCTCCGTAGACTGGGGGCGTGAGTGAGCACCGTCCTTCCGACCAGCCCGGCGAGCCCGACGATTTCGACGAGATCGTCGCCGCCGCGACCGACCGAGACCCCGACCTCGCGGTGATCGAGGCCGGCAGCCGCACCCTGCGCGCCCAGGCGGGCCCGTCCGCCGGTGACGACGTGCCGGGCCGCCCCGAGAACCCGGAGGTGGACAAGGCGCTGCGCGCCGTCGAGCAGCAGCTCGCGGAGCGCTGGGGCGAGACGAAGCTCGACCCTTCCCTCGTGCGGATCGCCGCGCTGATGGATGTGCTGGGGGAGCCCCAGCACGCCTATCCGTCGATCCACATCACGGGGACGAACGGCAAGACGTCCACCGCCCGCATGATCGAGGCGCTGCTCAGCGCGTTCGAGCTGCGCACCGGCCGCTACACCAGCCCGCACATCCAGTCGCTCACCGAGCGGATCAGTCTGGACGGCGCCCCGATCTCCGCCGAGCGGTTCATCGAGACGTACGCGGACATCAAGCCGTACGTGGAGATGGTCGACGCGGCGCAGGAGCACCGGCTCTCCTACTTCGAGGTACTGACCGGCATGGCGTACGCGGCGTTCGCCGACGCGCCGGTGGATGTCGCGGTGGTCGAGGTCGGCATGGGCGGCGGCTGGGACGCGACGAATGTCATCGACGCCTCGGTCGCCGTCATCACCCCGATCGACCTGGACCACACGGACCGGCTCGGCTCCACTCCGGGGGAGATCGCCGGGGAGAAGTCCGGGATCATCAAGCGGGGCTCGACGGTGATCCTGGCGCAGCAGCCGGTGGACGCCGCGCAGGTCCTGCTCAAGAGGGCCGTCGACGTGGACGCGACGGTGGCCCGCGCGGGCATGGAGTTCGGCGTGGTCGCGCGCGAGATCGCGGTCGGCGGCCAGCTGCTGACCCTGCGCGGCCTCGGCGGTGAGTACGAGCAGGTCTTCCTGCCGCTGTACGGCGCGCACCAGGCGCAGAACGCGGCGGTGGCGCTCGCCGCCGTGGAGGCGTTCTTCGGCATCGGCGCCGAGCAGGCCCGCCCGCTGGACATGGACACCGTCCGCAAGGCGTTCGCCGCGGTCTCCTCGCCCGGCCGTCTCGAAGTCGTCCGGCGCTCGCCGACGGTGGTGCTGGACGCCGCGCACAACCCGGCGGGCGCGCGGGCGGCGGCCGCCGCCGTCACCGAGTCCTTCGGCTTCAGCCGGCTGATCGGTGTGCTCGGCTCCCTGGGCAAGAAGGACGTGCGCGGGGTGCTCGAAGCGCTGGAGCCGATCTGTACGGAGCTGGTGGTCACGCAGAACTCCAGCCATCGCGCGATGGACGTGGACGAGCTGGCCGCCGTCGCCGTCGAGGTCTTCGGTGACGACCGCGTCCAGGTGGAGGCGCGTCTCGACGACGCGCTGGAGGCGGCGATCACGCTGGCCGAGGAGGAATCCGAGTTCGCCGGTGCGGGTGTGCTGGTGACCGGCTCGGTCATTACGGTCGGCGAGGCCCGGCTGCTGCTGAAGAGGGGCTGAATCCCATGCGAACGCTCTGCGCGTCCACCCTGATCGGTGAGTTCTTCGTGATCGGCTTCGCCGGTCTGGTCGCCATGAAGTCGGACGGCCTGTCGATGGGCACGGTGTGGACGGTCTGCGGCGTCGGAATGCTGCTCTCCGTACTGCTCTGCGGGATGATCACCCGCCCCGGTGGCGTACAGCTCGGCTGGGCGTTCCAGATCCTGCTGATCGCCGGCGGCTTCGTGGTTCCCGCGATGTTCGTGCTCGGCCTGATCTTCGCGGCGCTCTGGTGGGCGTCGGTCCATTACGGCCGCAGGATCGACGAGGCCAAGGCCCGCTGGGCGGCGCAGGCGGAGACCGGGGCGGGGGCGGCGTAGGCCGGGGTCCGGGGCGGGTCGGGCCCGGCGCGGGGGGCCCGGTAATCTCAGCCCACCGCACTCTTTTGGCTGCAAGGAGCCGCACACATGACCCAGCGCACTCTCGTCCTTCTCAAGCCGGACGCTGTCCGTCGCGGACTCGTGGGCGAGATCATCGGCCGTATCGAGCGCAAGGCGGGCTGGACCATCAGCGCGCTGGAGCTGCGCACGCTCGACCAGGACACGCTGGAGCAGCACTACGGCGAGCACAAGGGCAAGCCCTTCTACGAGCCGCTCGTCGAGTTCATGGCCTCGGGCCCCGTGGTCGCGCTCGTCGTGGACGGCGAGCGGGTCATCGAGGGCGTACGCGCGCTCTCCGGTCCGACTGACCCGATCGCCGCAGCCCCCGGGTCCATCCGGGGGGATTTCGGCACCATCGTCCGGGAGAACCTGATTCACGCCTCGGACTCCGAGGAGTCCGCCATTCGGGAACTTAAAATCTTCTTCCCCGGACTTTCCTGACCAACTGTCAGCCAAACGGAGCTGATGACCTGGGGCGACCGAAGGAATTCGGTCGCCTTTGGGCATATCTAGGCCACTTCCGGGAACGCATCGGTCCGACACATCGTCACCCTTATTGAGGTGGGCCAGCGCGCCGCCGCCCTTCCGGCGGCACTACGATGGAAACCTCCACGCCAAAGCACCCACCTCGCCATCCTGAAAAGCCATCAACGCTTGGGAAGGCCAGACGCATCCTCATGGGGAACAACATGTCGTTCATCGGCCGTGACATGGCTGTCGACCTCGGGACCGCCAACACGCTGGTGTACGTCAGGGGCCGGGGCATCGTGCTCAACGAGCCGTCCGTGGTCGCGATCAACACCAACACGGGCGGCATTCTCGCGGTCGGCTCCGAGGCGAAGAAGATGATCGGCCGGACGCCCGGCAATATCGTCGCCGTCCGACCGCTGAAGGACGGCGTGATCGCCGACTTCGAAATCACCGAGCGGATGCTGCGCTACTTCATCCTGAAGATCCACAAGCGCCGCTACCTCGCCCGCCCCCGCGTCGTCGTCTGCGTGCCCTCGGGCATCACCGGAGTCGAGCGCCGCGCCGTCATCGAGGCGTCCACCCAGGCCGGCGCGCGCCAGGTACACATCATCGAGGAGCCCATGGCCGCCGCCATCGGCTCCGGCCTCCCCGTCCACGAGGCGACCGGCAACATGGTCGTCGACATCGGCGGCGGCACCACCGAGGTCGCGGTGATCTCGCTCGGCGGCATCGTCACGGCGCAGTCCATCCGGGTGGCCGGCGACGAGCTGGACAACGCGATCATCCAGCACGTCAAGAAGGAGTACTCACTCCTCCTGGGCGAGCGGACCGCCGAGAGCATCAAGATCACCATCGGGTCCGCGTACGACCTGGACAAGGACGAGCACACCGAGATCCGCGGCCGTGACCTGGTCTCCGGTCTCCCGAAGACCGTCGTCATCTCCGCCGCCGAGGTCCGCAAGGCCATCGAGGAGCCGGTCAACGCGATCGTCGACGCGGTGAAGACCACGCTCGACAAGTGCCCGCCCGAGCTGTCCGGCGATGTGATGGACCGCGGGATCGTGCTCACCGGCGGCGGCGCCCTGCTGCGCGGTCTGGACGAGCGGCTGCGCCGGGAGACCGGGATGCCCATCCACATCGCCGAGGATCCGCTGGACTCCGTCGCCCTCGGATCCGGCAAGTGCGTCGAGGAGTTCGAGGCGCTCCAGCAGGTGCTGGACGCGCAGCCCCGCCGGTAGCCGAGGGCGGGGCGACTTCGGGTGCGGCGGATCGTTGGTACACAGGCAGAATCATTCCTACGAGGAAGGCACGGCCGCCGCACGTGAGGGACACACGAGAGAGCCGTCTGCTCTTGGTGCTGCTGATCGCCATCGCGTTCGCCCTGATCACCGTGGACATCCGCGGTGGTGAGGAATCCCCGGTCGACGGTGCGCGGCAGGCCGCCGCGACGGTCTTCGGACCGGTGGAGAACGGGGTCGCGTCCGCGGTCAACCCGGTCGGCAACGCCATAGGAGCCGTACGGGACTCCGGCGCGCGCCACGACCGCATCGCCGCTCTCCAGCGGGAGAACACCGCGCTGAAGCAGCGGCTCGGCAGCGACGACCGCAACCGCAGCCGGGTGCGCGAGCTGGACAAGATGCTCAAGGCGGCCGGCGCCGGCCAGTACGGCATCAAGGGCGCCCAGGTCATCGCCATAGGAGCGGCCCAGGGCTTCTCCTGGACGGTCACCCTCGACATGGGCCGCAACGACGGCGTCAAGCGCGACATGACCGTCATCAACGGCGAAGGACTCGTCGGCCGCGTCACCACCGTCGGCCCGAACACCGCGACCGTCCTGCTCGCCAACGACCCGGGCTTCACGGTCGGTACGCGGATGGAGGGCAACGACGAGCTGGGCTTCGCCACCGGACAGGGCGACCGGCCGCTCTCCGTGCAGCTCCTCAACGGCAAGGCCAAGATCAAGAAGGGCGACCGGCTGGTCACCTTCGGATCCAGCAAGGACAGACCCTTCGTGCCCGGCGTCCCGGTCGGCGAGGTCGTCCGGGTGGACCCGTCCGGCGGCGATCTGACCCGTACCCTCTCCGTACGGCCCTTCGTCGGCTTCACCAAGCTCGACATCGTCGGCGTCGTCGTGGAGGCGCCCCGGCAGGACCCGCGGGACACGGTGCTGCCCCCCAAGTCCAAGCCCACCCCCACGCCCACCGTCACCGTCACGGTCACCCCGTCCCCGAACGGCAACGCCGAGCTGAACCCCAACGGCGAGGCCGACCCCGAGGCCGTCGGAGCCGTCACCGGCGACACACCCGCACCCGCCGTCGCCGACGGCCGGACCAATGGCCGACCCGACGCGCAGGCACCCGGCGACGGTGATGGCCGGGCGGACGGCGACGGCCCGGCAGACGAGCAGGAATAGAGCTGATCCCCATGCGCTTCAACCGGATTCTGCTCTCGGTCACGCTGGTCGTGGTCGCCCTGGTGATCCAGGTGTCCGTCCTCGCCCGGCTCCAGCTCCCCGGCGCCGTGCCCGACCTGGTGCTCCTGGTCGTGCTCGCCCTGGCCTTCGTGTACGGGCATGTCAGCGGCGCGCTCATCGGCTTCGGCGCGGGGCTGCTGTCCGACCTCGCCCCGCCCGCCGACCACGCCGCGGGACGCTACGCCCTCGTGCTCTGTGTGATCGGCTACCTCGCCGGTCTCGTACGCCCCGAGAAGGGCCAGCTGCGCTCGGCGTTCGTCCCGATGGCCGCCGTCGTCGCTGCCGCCCTCGGCTCGACGCTGCTCTACGCGGGCGTGGGCGCCCTCGTCGGTGACACCGCGGCCCGCCATGTCGGCCTGGCCGGACTGCTGTTCACCGCCGCCGTCTACGATCTGCTGCTCGCGCCGTTCACCGTCCCGCTGGTGATGTGGCTGGCCAGACGCGCCGACAACGATCCGCTCGCCGAGTCCGGCAGCAGCGGCGGCAGCGATGTCGCCGCGGGCTGGATCACCAGCGGCACCGGTCTGCGGATCGGCGGCCAGCGCGGCGGACTGCGGCTCAAGGCGGCCCGTAACCGCGCCGCGCGCGCCGGCCGCATCAAGGGGGTCAAGCGCCTGTGAGCACACCGCGTGTGAGCGCACCGCATCCCTCGCCCGCCACCACCCTTCCGACGAGGGGCGCTTCGCAGCCATGAGCAATATCCCCGAGACCGGCCGGACCCCGCGCGTCCAGATCCGGCTCATCGCCATCCAGGTCCTCGTCTTCTCGCTGCTCCTCACGCTCGGCGGGCGCCTGTGGTACCTCCAGGTGCGCAACGGCCAGGAGTACACCGACGAGGCCAAGAACAACCACGTGCAGCAGGTCGTCCAGCCCGCAGTGCGCGGCTCCATCCTCGACAACCGGGGGATCCCGCTCGCCGACAACGAGACCCGTCTCGTGGTGTCCGCCAGCCGCACCGACCTCATGAAGATGAGGGACGACGGCAAGGCCGTACTGACCCGGCTCGCCGAGGTCCTCGGGATGAAGCCCGACGAGGTCGTCAACAAGGTCAGGCTCTGCGACTCGAAGACTCCCAAGCCCTGCTGGAACGGCTCGCCCTACCAGCCGATCCCCGTCACCGACGAGGCCACCACCCAGCAGGCCCTCCAGATCCGCGAGCGCGCCGAGGACTTCCCCGGCATCACCGCCGAGCCCACCGCCGTACGCCGCTACCCGGCGCCCGGACTGGCCAACACCTCGCAGGTCCTCGGGTATCTCTCGCCCGTCACCGACGACGAGATCGCCAAGGCCCAGGACACCGACTCGCCCTACCTGCGCTCCGACCAGGTCGGCCGCTCCGGCCTGGAGCGCACGTACGACAAGCAGCTGCGCGGCAAGGCCGGTGTCACCCGCTACGAGGTCGACAACCTCGGCCGTGTCATCGGCGAGGCCCAGAGCGACAAGGCCGAGCCCGGAGCCAATGTCGTCACCTCGATAGACGCCCGTGTGCAGGCCGTCGCCGAGTACGAGCTGAACGAGGCGATGAAGGCCGCCCGCAAGGAGCTGGACCGCAACACGGGCGTCAACTACAAGGCCGACTCCGGCGCCGTCGTCGTCATGGAGGCGAAGACCGGCCGGGTCGTCTCGATGGCCTCCCAGCCCACGTACGACCCCAACTCCTGGGTCGGCGGGATCTCCGCCAAGGACTACGCCAAGCTCACCGGCAAGAAGTCCAACTTCCCGCTGCTCAACCGGGCCATCCAGGGCCAGGCCGCCCCCGGCTCGATCTTCAAGGTCATCTCCTCGACCGCCGCCGTCAACGCCGGATACCCCTTCAACGGCAACTACCCCTGCCCCAGCTCGTACAGCGTGGGCAGCCAGGTATTCCAGAACTTCGAGTCCAAGGGGTACGGCTCCATCACCCTCGGCAAGGCCCTCGAAGTCTCCTGCGACACCGTCTTCTACGGTCTGGCGCACAAGGAGTGGCAGAAGGACGGCGGCACCAAGCCCAAGAAGTCGGCCAACAACTGGTTCTACAAGACCGCCCACCAGTTCGGCCTCGGCAAGGAGACCGGCATCGACCTCCCCAACGAGGTCAGCGGACGCGTCCCGGACCGCCAGTGGAAGCAGAACTTCTGGGAGGCCAACAAGAGCGGCTGGTGCAAGCAGGGCAAGAAGGGCGGCACCTACGTCGAACAGCTCGCCTACGAGGGCTGCCTCGAAGGCAACCTGATGCGCGCCGGTGACTCCGTCAACTACTCCATCGGCCAGGGCGACACCCTCGTCACCCCGATCCAGATGGCCACGATCTACTCCGCGATCTCCAACGGCGGCACCCTCTACAACCCCACCGTCGGCAAGGCCGTCGTCAGCGCCGACGGCAAGCGGGTCGAGGAGATCGCCCCGAAGTCCCACGGCAAGCTGCCCATGGACCGGGCGACGCGCGACGACATAGACAAGGCCCTCGCGGGAGTCGCGACCACCGGCTCGGCCGCCTGGCGGTTCGGTGGCTGGCCGCAGGACAAGATCCCGATGCACGCCAAGACGGGCACGGCCGAGGTCTACGGCAAGCAGACGACCTCGTGGTTCGCCTCGTACACCAAGGACTACACGATCGTGATGACGATCTCCCAGGGTGGTACCGGATCCGGCGCCTCAGGACCGGCCGTCCGCAAGATCTACGAGGCGATGTACGGACTGGACAAGGAGGGCAACCAGGACATGAAGAAGGCGCTCATGCCCACGCCCGCCAAGGCCCTGCCCAAGATCCAGCCCGACGGATCGATCGACGCCCCGCAGATCAAGCCGTTCGAGCCGGAGAAGGAACTCCCCGCCGGCGAGCCGGTACTCGCGGGCCCGCCCGCCGGCGTCGGCCGGAGGGACTGAGCGATGGCCGGCACAAGTGGCTTCTCGGTCTCCGGCTACGGCCCGGAGCGCGGCGCGTGGGCACGGCTCGCGGCCCGTGACTCGATGGTGCGCCGGCTCGACTGGCCGCTCCTCTTCTCGGCACTGGCGCTGTCGGTGCTCGGCTCGCTGCTGGTCTGGTCCGCCACCCGCAACCGCACGGCGCTGAACCAGGGCGACCCGTACTACTTCCTCTTCCGCCATCTGCTCAACACCGGCATCGGCATGGCGCTGATGATCGCCACGGTCTGGCTGGGCCACCGCACCCTGCGCGGCGCGGTGCCGGTGCTGTACGGATTCTCCGTGCTGCTCGTCCTGCTGGTCCTCACCCCGCTCGGGGCGACCATCAACGGCGCGCACTCGTGGATCGTGGTCGGCGGCGGCTTCACCATCCAGCCGTCCGAGTTCACGAAGATCACCATCATCCTGGTGATGGCGATGATGCTGGCCGCCCGGGTGGACGCAGGCGACCAGCTCCATCCCGACCACGGCACGGTCGCGAAATCGCTGGGCCTCGCGGTCATCCCGATGGCGATCGTCATGCTGATGCCGGACCTCGGCTCGGTGATGGTCATGGCCGTCATCGTGCTCGGGGTACTGCTCGCCTCCGGCGCCTCCAACCGCTGGATCCTCGGCCTGGTCGGCGCGGGTGTCGTCGGCGCGATCGCCGTCGCCGCGCTCGGCGTGCTCGACGAGTACCAGATCAACCGGTTCGCCGCCTTCGCCAACCCGAGCCTCGACCCGGCGGGCGTCGGCTACAACACCAACCAGGCACGGATCGCGATCGGCTCGGGTGGACTGACCGGCACCGGCCTCTTCCAGGGCTCGCAGACCACCGGACAGTTCGTGCCCGAGCAGCAGACCGACTTCGTCTTCACCGTCGCGGGCGAGGAACTGGGCTTCCTGGGCGCGGGACTGATCCTGGTGCTGCTCGGCGTGGTCCTGTGGCGCGCCTGCCGGATCGCCCGCGAGACCACCGAGCTGTACGGGACGATCGTGGCCGCCGGGATCATCGCCTGGTTCGCGTTCCAGTCGTTCGAGAACATCGGGATGACGCTCGGCATCATGCCGGTGGCCGGTCTGCCGCTGCCGTTCGTGTCGTACGGCGGAACATCGATGTTCGCCGTCTGGATAGCGATCGGGCTGCTCCAGTCGATCCGGGTGCAACGGCCCATAACGGCATGAAGCCGGTGGAAAGTGGCGGTTCCGCCGGTTAGGTTCGTCCCATGGGCGACACCGAACGCGAGATCGAGCGGACGTACGAAAGCCCCGGCCGCGACGCCGCCCTCCCCGACCTGACCGGGGCCGGCGGCGTCGCGGCCGTTCTGCCGCAGGGCGTCGTGGAACGCGACGCGGTCCACTACGACACCGCCGATCTGCGGCTGGCCGCCGCCTCCCTCACCCTGTGCAGGCGGCCCGGCGGCGGCGCTCCGGGCTGGCGGCTGGAACTCCCCGTCCCCGCGGCGGCCGGTGCCCGCGACGGGATCGGGATGCCGCTCAGCGACACCGTCCCGGCCGAGCTGGCCGCGCTGGTCCGCTCCCGCACCCGGGACGCCGAGCTGATCCCGGTCCTGCGGCTGCGCTCCTCCCGGGACACCACCCGGCTGTTCGACGCGAAGAACGCGCTGGCCGCCGAGGTGAGCGTGGACACCGTACGGGCCCGACGGCTCGGCGCGGGCGGCTCCACCGCCGAGTGGACCGAGGTCGGGGTGGCACGCGGCCCGGGCGCCGGGCCCGCGCTCCTGGACGCGGTCGAGAAGAGACTGCGCCGGGCCGGGCTGCGGCGCACCGCCCCGGCGCCGACGGCGGTCCGGGCGCTGGCGCGCACGCGTACGGCCACCGGGGAGCCGGTGGTGGGGGAGCCCGCGGCGGCCGTCGCGGTCAGTGCCGGGGACCATGTGCTCGCGTATCTGCGGGAGCAGGCCGACGCGGTCGTCGCCCACGACCCCGGCGTACGCCGCGGCCTGCCGGACTCCGTGCATCAGATGCGCGTCGCCACCCGCCGGCTGCGCTCCGCGTTCCGTACGTACCGCGCGTTCCTCGACCGGTCGGTCACCGATCCCGTCGCCGGGGAGCTGAAGTGGCTCGCGGCGGAGCTGGGCGTCGACCGCGACCACGAAGTCCTCTCCCGGCGGCTGCGCACCCGTATCGACGCGCTCCCCGCCGACCTGCTCCTCGGCCCGGTGCGCGCCCGGCTCCGGAGCTGGGAGAGCGTCCGGCGGGCCGGCGCGCGCGAGCGGACCCTCGCCGTACTGGACAGCGGGCGGTATCTCGCCCTGCTCGACGCCCTCCTGGCCGAACCCCCGCTGCGCCCCGCCGCAGGGGCGCCCGCCCGGCAGGCGCTGCCGGGACGCGTCCGCAAGGTGCACGCCCGGCTGGCCGGCCGCGTCGGCCGCGCGCTGGCGCTCCCGCCGGGCCGGGAGCGGGACCTCGCGCTGCACCACGCGCGCAAGGCGGCCAAGCGCGCCAGATACGCGGCCGAGGCGGCGCGGCCCGCCCTCGGCAGGCCCGCCGGGCGGTTCGCCGAGCGGATGAAGGCCGTACAGACCCTGCTCGGCGACCACCAGGACAGCGTGGTGGCCCGCGAGGCCCTGCGGGAGCTGGCGCTCCAGGCGCACGCGGCGGGCGAGTCCGCGTTCACCTGGGGACTGCTCCACGGCGAGGAGGCGGCGCGGGCCGAGCGGCTTGAGCGGGAGCTTCCGCGGCTCTGGTCGAAGGCGTCCGCCCGTAAACTCCGGGCGGCGCTGGACGGGTGACCACCGGGGTAGTCTGGATGGTCATCCCCGCCAGCCCACGAAAGTCGCGAGATGTCTGCTGCCGCATCGGTCTTCCCACAGCTCGAAGCCCTGCTCCCGCATGTGCAGAAGCCGATCCAATACGTCGGCGGTGAACTCAACTCCACGGTCAAGGAGTGGGACGACTGCGACGTCCACTGGGCGCTGATGTACCCCGACGCCTACGAGGTCGGACTGCCCAACCAGGGCGTCATGATCCTTTACGAGGTGCTCAACGAGCGCCCCGGCGTCCTCGCGGAGCGCACCTACAGCGTCTGGCCGGACCTCGAAGAGCTGATGCGGGAGCACAAGGTCCCCCAGTTCACCGTGGATTCGCACCGTCCGGTGGGCGCGTTCGACATCTTCGGGCTGAGCTTCTCCACCGAGCTGGGCTACACCAACATGCTCACGGCCCTGGACCTCGCGGGCATCCCGCTGACGGCCCGGGACCGTACCGTCGACCACCCCATCGTGCTCGCGGGCGGCCACGCCGCCTTCAACCCCGAGCCGATCGCTGAGTTCGTCGACTGCGTGGTCATCGGCGACGGTGAGCAGGCCGTCCTGGAGATCACCGAGATCGTCCGCGCCTGGAAGGCGGAGGGCCGCCCCGGCGGGCGCGAGGAGGTCCTCTTCCGGCTGGCGAAGACCGGCGGGGTGTACGTCCCCGGCTTCTACGACGTCGAGTACCTCGCTGACGGCCGGATCGCCCGCGTCGTACCCAACCGGAGCGGTGTCCCGTGGCGGGTGTCCAAGCACACCGTCATGGACCTGGACGAGTGGCCCTACCCGAAGCAGCCGCTCGTCCCGCTCGCCGAGACCGTCCACGAGCGGATGTCCGTGGAGATCTTCCGCGGCTGCACCCGGGGCTGCCGCTTCTGCCAGGCCGGCATGATCACCCGGCCGGTGCGCGAGCGCTCCATCACCGGGATCGGCGACATGGTCGAGAAGGGGCTGAAGGCGACCGGCTTCGAGGAGGTCGGGCTGCTCTCGCTGTCCTCCGCCGACCACAGCGAGATCGGTGACGTCGCCAAGGGTCTCGCCGACCGCTACGAGGCGGACAAGATCGGCCTCTCCCTCCCCTCCACCCGCGTGGACGCCTTCAACGTCGACCTCGCCAACGAGCTGACCAGGAACGGCCGCAGGTCCGGTCTGACCTTCGCCCCCGAGGGCGGCTCCGAGCGGCTGCGCAAGGTCATCAACAAGATGGTGTCGGAGGAGGACCTGATCCGTACGGTCTCCACGGCCTACGGCAACGGCTGGCGGCAGGTGAAGCTGTACTTCATGTGCGGTCTGCCCACCGAGACCGACGAGGACGTCCTCCAGATCGGCGACATGGCCGTGAAGGTGATCGCCGAGGGCCGCAAGGTCTCCGGCCAGAACGACATCCGCTGCACGGTCTCCATCGGCGGCTTCGTACCCAAGCCGCACACCCCCTTCCAATGGGCCCCGCAGCTCAGCGCCGAGGAGACCGACGCCCGGCTGACCAAGCTCCGCGACAAGATCCGCGGCGACAAGAAGTACGGCCGCTCGATCGGCTTCCGCTACCACGACGGCAAACCCGGCATCGTCGAAGGTCTCCTCTCCCGGGGCGACCGGCGGATCGGCGCCGTCATCCGCGCCGTCTACGAGGACGGCGGCCGCTTCGACGGCTGGCGCGAGCACTTCTCGTACGACCGCTGGATGGCCTGCGCCGCCAAGGAACTGCCGGCCGTCGGCCTGGACGTCGACTGGTACACGACGCGCGAGCGCACCTACGAGGAGGTCCTGCCCTGGGACCACCTGGACTCGGGCCTCGACAAGGACTGGCTCTGGGAGGACTGGCAGGACTCGCTCGACGAGACCGAGGTCGAGGACTGCCGCTGGACACCGTGCTTCGACTGCGGCGTGTGCCCGCAGATGGACACGTCTATTCAGATCGGCCCCACGGGCAAGAAGCTGCTGCCGCTCACCGTCGTCAAGTAGCGCCGGGCGCACAATGGTGCGATGCCTCGATTCATCGCTCCCGACGTCCGGGTCCACGCCTCATTCCTCGACGCGATGAAGGAGTTCACCGAGGAGGACGCCGGGGAACGCTCGCTGCTCCTCCACGAGATGGAGCAGTACGGCGCGACCTGGCATCTGCCCGAGGTCTTCGCGACGTACGTGGAGCGGCTGAACGCCGAGCCCCTGGAGGAGACGCCGCGCATCGAGGGGTGGGTGCCCAACACGACTCTCTGGTACGTGGAGGGCGACACCTTCCTCGGGCGGCTGGCGATCAGACACCGGCTCAACCCGTTCCTGCGGGAGCTGGGCGGCCACATCGGCTACGCCGTGCGGCCCACCGCGCGCCGGCGCGGGCACGCCACCGCGATGCTGATCGCGGCGCTGCCGGTGGCGCGGGGGATCGGGATCGACTCCGCGCTCGTCACCTGCGACACCACCAATGAGGCGTCGCGGAAGGTCATCGAGGCGGCCGGCGGGGTGCTGGAGGACGAACGGGGCGGGAAACTGCGGTTCTGGGTCGGGACGGGCGGGTAGGAGCCGGGAGCACGTCCGTACGAGCCTGTGGAACCGCCGGGCGGCCGTGCGCGTACTCTGGGTAGTACAACGATCGTCCCCGGCGCGGCACCCGCACCCGAGATCTCCCCGCCTCGCGCGGGGGTGAGCCGGGATCCGGGGGTAGCCCCCACGTCCAAGGGCGGCGCGTCACCGCGTACCGCTCGCACCGAGGAGAAGAACCACTGGGCAAGCGACAGCCCGAAGGCCCGCCGCCCGCACCGGCGGTGCAGCGCATCCGACTGCGTTACACCAAGCGTGGCCGCCTCCGGTTCACCAGTCACCGTGACTTCCAGCGCGCTTTCGAGCGGGCGCTGCGCCGCGCCGAGGTGCCCATGGCGTACTCGGCGGGGTTCACTCCGCATCCGAAGGTGTCGTACGCCAATGCCGCCCCCACCGGCACGGGCAGCGAGGCCGAGTTCCTGGAGATCGCCCTCGTGGAGGCGCGTGACCCGGACAAGCTGCGCGAGCTGCTCGACGAGTCGCTCCCCACGGGCCTCGACATCATCGACGCCGTCGAGGCCCGCACGTCGGGACTCGCCGACCGGCTGACCGCTTCCGTGTGGGAGCTGAGGCTGGAAGGCGTCACGGAGGCGGCGGCCGGACACGCCGTGTCCGCGTTCCTCGCCGCCGAGTCGGTGGAGGTGCAGCGCCGGGGCAAGAACGGTCTGCGCACCTTCGACGCGCGCGGCGCCGTGGCCGGCCTGGAGGTCGACCCGCAGCCGGCCCGTCCACAGCCTGATAGGCCCGGGGACGAGCCCTGTGCGATACTGCGGCTGGTGGTTCGGCACGTAACACCTGCCGTCCGACCCGACGACGTCCTGTCCGGTCTCCGAGCTGTGGCCGACCTGGCGCCGCCGGTCCCCGCAGCGGTGACCAGGCTGGCGCAGGGGCTCTTCGACGAGGAGAGCGGCACGGTGACCGACCCGCTCGCGCCCGACCGCGAGGCAGACCGGCCCGCCCCAACCGAGGCCGCCGGATCCGCCGCCGCGAAGGCGCCTGAAGGTGCAGGTTCCGCGTAGGAGCGGTCGTTGTAGCGCAGCCCCAGGACTCGGGAGCCACCGAGGTCGGGCGGCGCACTGACCAGAAGACTTTCGCCAGGCCGTGCGTACATCGCGTAGGGAACCGGCGACCCACAGACATACAGCTCCCGTGCGGCGCCCGCGCCCCGGACGGCGGCATTCGCGCACTGCGCGGGCCGCGGCCGGACCGGAATCAGGCGCGGCGCCCGGGAGCGTGACGGGAGAACCGCCCGCATGCTTGAGTCCACCGAACCCGGCACCCCCGGGAACACCCACACCAACGAAGAGAACAACTCACCCAGCGATACGCTGCCGCCGCGCCGCAGGCGCCGCGCGGCGTCCCGCCCGGCCGGTCCGCCGGCCGCCGCCGCCGAGGTCAGGGACCCCGGGAGCGTGACGGAGAAGGTCACACCGGCCGCGGAGACCGGCGCGTCGCAGGACCGGGCCGCCGCTGAGCCCGCTGCCGCCGAGGAGCCCGTGGCCGCGCCGCGTGCGCGTCGTCGCGCCACCCGTAAGACCGCCGCGCCCGAGCCGGCCGCCGCCGAAGCCGGGGCCGCTTCCGAGGCCCCCGCCGCCGCTGAGCCGGCTGCCGCCGAGGAGCCGGTGGCCGCGCCGCGTGCGCGTCGCCGCGCCACCCGTAAGACCGCGGCGCCCGAGCCGGTCGCCGCCGAGACCTCCGCTCCGGAGCCGGTGGCCGAGGCCCCCGCCGCCGCTGAGCCCGCTGCCGCCGAGGAGCCGGTCGCCGCGCCGCGTGCGCGTCGCCGTGCCACCCGTAAGGCCGCCGCGCCCGGGACCACCGTCTCCGAGGCCGCCGCCGAGATCATCGCCGAGCCGGTGCAGGCCGCCGAGGCGCCCGCCGCGCCCGCCGCCGAGGAGAGCCCGGCCGAGGAGAGCGCCACCGCGCCGCGTGCCCGTCGCCGCGCCACCCGCAGGGCCACCGCGCCCGCCGGTGCGCCGGAGGCCGTGGAGAGCGACAGGACAGCCGGTGGCGAGAGCCCGCCGGCCGATACCGTCACCCGGATCGCCGCGGACGAGGAGCAGGTCCAGGCCGCCGAGAAGGCCGCCACCCGGGGCCGTACGCGCCGCAGGGCCACCGCCCCGGCGGCCGCGCCCGCCGCCGCTTCCCCCGCCACGGCCGAGCAGGCCCCCGCCGCCGCGCCCGAGCCCGCCACGGAGAAGCGCGCGAAGGACACCGGCAGGGCCACCAGGAAGGAAGAGCGGACCGAGGCTCCCGAGCGCTCGCGCCGCCGTGCCGCACGCCCCGCCGTCGCCGTCTTCCAGGCCCCCGTCTTCACCGAGCCGATGTTCCAGACCCCGGAGACGGCCGCCGCCATGGCCGCCGCCGGTTACGGACAGGCCGACGAGGACGAGGACGAGACCGCCACCGAGGCGGTCACCGCCCCCGAGGCCGTGGCCGCGCCCGAGCAGGCCGCCGCGCCCGAGCCCTCGGGCCGGCGCAGCAGGCGCCGCCGTCGCGGCGAGGCCCCGGCGGAGCCCGCCGAGGCCGAGCGGACCGTCGCCCAGCCGCCGCGCGAGAGCGCGGACCGACCCGACGCCACGGACACCACCGACGTCACCGAGGCCGCCACCGAGGTGGAGCGGCCCGCCGAGGGCGACGACTCCGACGAGTACGAGGACCGTCCCTCGCGCCGCCGTCGCCGGGGCGGCCGTCGCCGTCGCCGGGGCGAGTCGGCGGAGGACACCGACCGCGACGACCAGCGCGACGACTCCGCCGACCGGCACGAGGAGTCCGCCGAGCGTTCCGACGACGGCGACGCCGAGCGGGACGACCACCGCGAGGACCACAGCGACGACCAGCGCGACCACGCGTCGGCCGACGAGGACGACCACGACGACGCCGAGGCCGGCTCCGGTGGCGGCTCCTCCAGCAGCCGCCGCCGTCGGCGCAGGCGCCGTCGCAGCGGCGACAGCGGCACCGACGCCGAGGCCGGCTCCGGTTCCGGCTCGAACGGGGACGACCCGGAGCGTACGGTCGTCAAGGTCCGCGAGCCGCGTGAGCGGCGCGCCAAGGAATCCACCGAGCGCGAGCCGGGCACCGGCGTTGACGAGGTGCAGTCCATCAAGGGCTCGACCCGTCTCGAAGCCAAGAAGCAGCGCCGCCGCGAAGGCCGCGAGCAGGGCCGCCGCCGGGTGCCGATCATCACCGAGGCGGAGTTCCTGGCCCGCCGCGAGGCCGTCGAGCGGGTGATGGTCGTCCGCCAGAGCGGCGAGCGCACCCAGATCGGCGTCCTCGAGGACAACGTGCTCGTCGAGCACTACGTCAACAAGGAGCAGGCCACCAGCTACGTCGGCAACGTCTACCTGGGCAAGGTGCAGAACGTACTGCCTTCCATGGAGGCCGCCTTCGTCGACATCGGCAAGGGACGCAACGCCGTCCTGTACGCCGGTGAGGTCAACTTCGAGGCGCTCGGCATGGCCAACGGCCCGCGCCGCATCGAGACCGCGCTCAAGTCCGGCCAGTCGGTGCTCGTCCAGGTGACGAAGGACCCGATCGGTCACAAGGGAGCCCGGCTGACCAGCCAGGTCTCGCTGCCCGGCCGCTACCTCGTGTACGTGCCCGAGGGCTCGATGACCGGCATCAGCCGCAAGCTGCCCGACACCGAGCGGGCCCGGCTGAAGACCATCCTCAAAAAGATCGTCCCCGAGGACGCGGGCGTCATCGTCCGTACGGCCGCCGAGGGCGCCAGCGAGGACGAGCTGCGCCGCGATGTCGAGCGGCTCCAGGCGCAGTGGGAGGACATCAAGAAGAAGGCGAAGAGCGGCAACGCGCCGACCCTTCTCTACGGTGAGCCCGACATGACCGTCCGGGTCGTCCGCGACATCTTCAACGAGGACTTCTCGAAGGTCATCGTCAGCGGTGACGACGCGTGGCAGACCATCAGCGGCTATGTCGCGCATGTCGCGCCGGACCTCTCCGACCGGCTGTCGCGCTGGACCAGCGAGGTCGACGTCTTCGCGACGTACCGCATCGACGAGCAGCTGATGAAGGCGCTGGACCGCAAGGTCTGGCTGCCGAGCGGCGGTTCGCTGGTCATCGACAAGACCGAGGCCATGATCGTGGTCGACGTCAACACCGGGAAGTTCACCGGTCAGGGCGGCAACCTCGAAGAGACGGTCACCAGGAACAACCTGGAGGCGGCCGAGGAGATCGTCCGTCAGCTGCGCCTGCGCGACCTGGGCGGCATCGTCGTCATCGACTTCATCGACATGGTGCTGGAGTCCAACCGGGATCTGGTGCTGCGACGGCTGCTGGAGTGCCTGGGCCGGGACCGTACGAAGCACCAGGTCGCCGAGGTGACCTCGCTGGGGCTCGTCCAGATGACCCGTAAGCGGGTCGGCCAGGGTCTGCTGGAGTCGTTCTCCGAGACCTGCGTCCACTGCAACGGCCGCGGCGTGATCGTCCACATGGAGCAGCCCACGGCTGCCGGTGGCGGCAACGGCAAGCGCGCCAAGAAGCGCGGTCGCGGCGGCGCTTCGGGTACGGAGCACGAGCACGACCACGAGACGGCGGGCACGGAGACCGAGTCCGAGGCCGAGGTCGCGGCGGAGGTGGCCGCCCCGGTCGCGCTCGCCGAGCCGGAGTTCGTCCCCGACGAGGAGCTGTACAGCAGCGTCGCTGAGGCGGAGGCCGCCGTACGGGGCCGGTCGCGGCGCCGGGCGTCGCGCAAGGCGTCGGCCCCCGCCGGGTCGCCGCGCGGCACCGGGACCGCCGAGGCCGGGCAGGCCGAGGCGGCGCCGGTGGAGCCGCTGGTGGCCGAGACCGTGACCGAGGCGCCGGCCGATGCCGCGCAGGCCGAGGTGTCCGCTCCGGCGGCCGCCCAGGCCGTCGAGCCCGAGGTGCCCGAGGCGGCCCCCAAGGGCCGTACGCGGCGCCGTGCCACCCGTAAGGCGTCGGCCCCGGCCGGTTCGCCGAAGGCCGTGGACACGGCGGACGCCGAGGTGGTCCTGCCCACGACGCCCGCCGAGAGCGAGCCGGTGTCCGTGACCGAGGCGGCCGTGGCCGCGCCGGTCGCGGCCGAGGCGCCCGCCGTCGAGGAGGCGCCGGTCGCCGCCCCGCCGCGTGCGCGCCGCCGGGCGACCCGTAAGGCCACCGCCCCCGCCGGTTCGCCGTCGGGCGCCGAGGACGCGGCGGTCGTCGTGGTCGAGCCGGCTGAGCCGGCCGCCGCGCCGGTGGAGCCCGTGCGGGCCGACGAGCCGGCCGCGGACACCGCCGCCGTAGCGGACGGTTCCGCCGCCGAGGAGGAGTCCGCTCCGGCCAGGAAGGCGGTCCGCAAGACGGCCAAGACGGCCAAGACGGCGAAGAAGGCGCCCGCCAAGAAGGCCCCCGCGAAGAAGGCGGTGGCCAAGAAGACGGTCGCCAAGAAGACCACGGCGAAGAAGACGACGGCCAAGAAGACCACGGCCAAGTCGACGACGAAGAAGACCGCGGCGGCCGAGCAGCAGTCGCCGCGCGGAGTGTCGGCGCCGGCCGAGGACTGAGTCCCGGCAGGCCCGCCGATGAGCGGACGGTGCCCCGTACCGGAGTGACGGAACTCCGGTGCGGGGCACCGCGCTGTCCCGGTCCGCCGGACCCGGTTTGACCCCCCGGAGAGCGGTCCGTATTGTTGAGCGTCGGCGTGTTTGTATGCGCGCCTACCCCTGAGCACCTACCTTCCCGGCGCCTTTCGGCGCGGTTGGAAGAGGCCGCTCGTCCTTTCCGGATCGTCACGGCCCCCGGGCCGTGTGAGCGGCTGGCATCAGGGGTTTCCGTTCCGAGCGAGAGTGAGATCCGCGTGTACGCCATCGTGCGCAGCGGTGGCCGCCAGCACAAGGTTGCTGTCGGCGACATCGTTGAGGTTGACAAGATTCCCACCGCCAAGGTTGGCGACACGGTCGAGCTCTCGACCCTGCTCGTGGTCGACGGCGACGCCGTCACCAGCGACCCGTGGGTGCTGGACGGCATCAAGGTCACGGCCGAGATCGTGGACCACCACAAGGGCGCGAAGATCGACATCCTTCGCTACAAGAACAAGACGGGCTACCGCCGTCGCCAGGGCCACCGCCAGCAGTACACGGCGATCAAGGTCACCGGCATCCCCGCGGCTGCGAAGTAAGGGACTGAGGAGACATGGCACACAAGAAGGGCGCATCGTCCACTCGGAACGGGCGCGATTCCAATGCTCAGCGGCTCGGCGTGAAGCGCTTCGGCGGTCAGGTCGTCAACGCCGGTGAGATCCTGGTCCGCCAGCGCGGCACGCACTTCCACCCCGGTTCCGGCGTCGGCCGTGGCGGCGACGACACGCTGTTCGCGCTGAACCCCGGCGCGGTGGAGTTCGGCACCAGCCGTGGCCGCAAGGTCGTGAACATCGTTCCGGTCGCCTGAGCCATTCCGGCATAGGCACGCTGTAGAACGGTTTTCTTCGCGAGGGCGGACCTCACTTCCCGGAGACGGGAAGCGGGTCCGCCCTTCGCGTGTTCTCACGTAAGACATTTCCGTATGTACTGGAGGCAATCCCCATGACCACCTTCGTGGACCGCGTCGAGCTGCATGTCGCCGCGGGTAACGGAGGCCACGGCTGCGCCTCCGTACACCGTGAGAAGTTCAAGCCGCTCGGCGGCCCCGACGGCGGCAACGGTGGCCGGGGCGGGGATGTCATCCTCGTCGTCGACCAGTCCGTGACCACGCTGCTCGACTACCACCACTCGCCGCACCGCAAGGCCACCAACGGCAAGCCGGGCGAGGGCGGCAACCGCTCGGGCAAGGACGGCCAGGACCTGGTCCTGCCGGTGCCCGACGGCACCGTCGTCCTCGACAAGCGCGGCAACGTCCTCGCCGACCTGGTCGGGGAGGGCACCACCTACGTCGCCGCCGACGGCGGCCGGGGCGGTCTGGGCAACGCGGCACTGGCCTCGGCCCGCCGCAAGGCGCCCGGCTTCGCGCTGCTCGGCGAGCCCGGCCGGGGCGGGGACGTCGTCCTGGAGCTGAAGACGGTCGCCGACGTGGCGCTCGTCGGCTACCCGAGCGCCGGGAAGTCGTCGCTGATCTCCGTCCTCTCGGCGGCCAAGCCCAAGATCGCGGACTACCCGTTCACCACCCTCGTGCCCAACCTGGGTGTGGTCACCGCCGGTTCGACCGTCTACACCATCGCGGACGTCCCCGGTCTCATCCCGGGCGCCAGCCAGGGCCGCGGCCTGGGCCTGGAGTTCCTGCGCCACGTCGAACGCTGCTCCGTCCTCGTGCACGTCCTGGACACGGCCACGCTGGAGTCCGACCGGGACCCGCTCACCGACCTCGATGTGATCGAGGAGGAGCTGACGCAGTACGGCGGGCTCGACAACCGGCCGCGCGTCGTCGTCCTCAACAAGATCGACATCCCGGACGGCAAGGATCTCGCCGAGATGATCCGGCCCGACCTGGAGCAGCGCGGTTACCAGGTGCTCGAAGTGTCCGCCGTGGCCCACATGGGGCTCAAGGAGATGTCCTTCGCGCTCGCCGAGATCGTCGCCAAGTCCCGTGCCGACAAGCCGAAGGAGGAGGCGACCCGCATCGTCATCCGCCCGAAGGCCGTCGACGACGCCGGCTTCTCCGTCGCGCTGGAGGAGGACGGCATCTACCGCGTACGGGGCGAGAAGCCCGAACGCTGGGTCCGGCAGACCGACTTCAGCAACGACGAGGCGGTCGGCTATCTCGCGGACCGGCTGAGCCGGCTCGGGGTCGAGGACCGGCTGATGAAGGCCGGCGCGCGCGCCGGCGACGGCGTGGCCATCGGTCCCGAGGAGGACGCGGTCGTCTTCGACTGGGAGCCGACGATGATGGCGGGCGCCGAGATGCTCGGCCGCCGCGGCGAGGACCACCGGCTGGAGGAGCCCCGTCCCGCGGCGCAGCGCCGCCGGGACCGGGACGCCGAGCGCGACGAGTCGCAGCAGGAGTACGACGCGTTCCGGCCCTTCTGATCCGTCGCTCCTCCGGGGCCGCGGCTTGCGGAACCGAGGCTTCCGAGGTCGGCCGCGGGCGGTCATGGCACGTGCCGTGACCGCCCGTTGTCGCACCGGGTGACCGTGCGGCCCCACCGCGTCACCTCTCATGTGCGACCCCCCGTGCTCGTAAGTGAAACTTATGTGGTGTCCTTCACGGGCGACCCCGCTCCACGTCCCACGGGTGCACTCGTCGTCGCAGGTGAATCAGGGGTTGCGCACCGGTGACACCCGGCCGTGGTCCGCCTTGCGAGAGGATTGCCACGGGTGGGACCATCGCTACATCCTCTGAGCCCGCAAGGTAGGTCAGTCCTGTGTCTGCAACTTCCGCGTCGCCCGCGAAGCCCCGCACCACCGCCGTCGTCCTGGCGGGCGGTACAGGTCAGCGTGTGGGTCTGTCGATCCCGAAGCAGCTGTTGAAGATCGCGGGGAAGGCCGTCATCGAGCACACGCTGTGGATCTTCGAGCAGAGCGACTCGATCGACGACATCATCGTGCTCATGGCGCCGGGTTACGTGCCCGACGTGGAGAAGATCGTCGCCAAGGCCGGACTGACCAAGGTCAGCCGGGTCATCGAGGGCGGCGCGACGCGGAACGAGACCACCGAGCGCGCCATCGCCGCCCTGGGCGAGGGGCTGGCGCAGGGCGAGGACCGCAACGTCCTGTTCCACGACGCCGTACGCCCGCTGCTGTCCCAGCGCGTGATCAAGGACTGCGTGGACGCGCTCGGCCGCTACCAGGCCGTGGACGTGGCGATCCCGTCCGCCGACACCATCATCGTGACCCGCACGCACGGCGGCGACGGCGAGTTCATCACCGACGTGCCCGACCGCTCCCGGCTGCGGCGCGGCCAGACCCCGCAGGCGTTCAAGCTCTCCACCGTCCGCAGGGCGTACGAGGTCGCGGCGGAGGACCCCAACTTCCAGGCCACCGACGACTGCTCCGTGGTCCTCAAGTACCTGCCCGACGTGCCGATCTACGTCGTCGCGGGCGACGAGTACAACATGAAGGTGACGCAGCCGGTCGACGTCTTCATCGCCGACAAGCTCTTCCAGCTGGCCTCCACCGCCGCTCCGCAGCAGGTCTCCGAGGACGCCTACCGCGAGCTGCTGGCCGACAAGACGCTGGTGGTCTTCGGCGGTTCCTACGGCATCGGCGCCGACATCGCCCAGCTCGCCGAGGCGTACGGCGCCAAGGTTTACGCGCTGGGCCGCTCCACCACCGGCACGCACGTGGAGAACCCGGAGCACGTCGACGACGCGCTGTCCCGCGCCTACGGCGAGACCGGCCGTATCGACTACGTGATCAACACCGCGGGCGTGCTGCGCATCGGCAAGCTGGCCGAGACCGACAACACCACCATCCAGGAAGCGCTGAACGTCAACTACCTGGCCCCGGTGCAGATCGCGCGCGCCTCGTACAAGTACCTGGTGGAGACCAAGGGCCAGCTGCTGCTCTACACCTCCAGCAGCTACACCCGGGGCCGCGCCGAGTACAGTCTCTACTCGTCCACGAAGGCGGCCATGGTGAACCTCACCCAGGCGCTCTCGGACGAATGGGCCGGCGAGGGGATCCGCGTCAACTGCGTCAACCCCGAGCGCACCGCGACGCCCATGCGCACCAAGGCGTTCGGTCAGGAGCCCGAGGGCTCGCTGCTCTCCTCCGAGGCGGTCGCCAGGACCTCCCTGGACGTACTGCTCTCCGAGCTGACCGGCCACGTGATCGACGTACGCCAGCAGGACCCGACACGCGGAGCCTCCGAGGCCTCCGATTTCGAGCAGGCGCTGGCCGCCGTACTGGACCGTCAGGAAGATGTGTAATAATTTTCCACAACTTGCATGATTCGGGCCTCTGTGATCGCCTTCCGGCGTATCGCGGAGGCCCGAATGCGTGAAGCCCCACCTTCACAATTTCCGTCAAATGTGAAATAAACCGGCACTCCTCTGGAGCAGGTTCTTCGTGATTTCGACCGCCATTCGACTGGCCCGCGTGGGCAGCCGGTCCGAGCTGGCCGCGGCAGTCCTGCTGGGGCTGGGCTATCCGTGCGTGCTGCTCGCCGCACTGATTCCGAATCTCGGCTTCTTCGCCGTGGCCGCGGCTGTGACCTACGCAGCCGACCGTTTTCTGCATATGCGTGGCAGTTACCTGGTCAACCGGCTCCAGAAGGTCCGAGCCGGTCTGTCGATCCGCTTCCTCGTGCGTCAGCTGCTGCTGATCCTGCTCGTGGCGCGGCTCGACCTCGCCGACCGCATCATCTTCTACGTCATGCTCGGCGGCTTCCTGGTCTTCTACGCGCTCCAGGTCTTCCACGGCGCGCTGGTGACCCTGATCCGGCTGCGCCGCACCATGCCGGTCGCCACCCGCAACGTCGACCTGAGCGCCCTGCGCATCCCCGACGCCCCGCCGGCCAGGCTGCTGCGCCGCTCGGGCGAGAAGATGCTCCACCTCGACCTTCCCGCGGTGGCCGGTCTGATCGTCGCCGCGTGGACCGGCGACTACCTCTACGGCTACCTGGGCGTGGGCCTCACGCTCGGCCTCGGTCTGCTCTACGTCGCCGCCCTCGCCCTGAACCTGCGCCGTCGCCGGCGCGTGCCGGCGGCGGCCACCGTGCTCGCCGCCGTGGACGACTGGCTGCGCGGCTATCAGCCCACCGTGGTGCTCTACTTCTCCGGGTCCAAGGAGTCGGCCTACCAGGTCAACATGTGGCTGGAGACCATGGAGCAGATCGACGGGAAGCCGCTGATCATCCTGCGTGAGCGCGGGATCGCCTCCCAGCTCGCCCCGACCGCGGTACCGGTCATCTGTGTCCCCGGCGGGACGCATCTGATGAACATGGACCTCTCCACGGTCCGGGTGGCGCTGTACGCGGCCAATGTCGGCAAGAACATCCACCTGCTGCGCGTGCCCACCATGAAGCACGTCTTCATCGGCCACGGCGACAGCGACAAGCTCGCCAGCGTCAACCCGTACAGCAAGGCGTACGACGAGGTGTGGACCGCGGGCCGGGCCGGCCGCGACCGTTACGCGCTGGCCGACGTCGGGGTGCGCGACGAGGACATCGTCGAGGTGGGGCGCCCGCAGCTGGCGCCGATCCAGCTGTGGAGCGGTACGCCGAAGAACCCGATTCCCACGGTTCTGTACGCGCCCACCTGGGAGGGCTGGGACGACAACCCCGGCAACACCTCGCTGCTGCTGGCCGGCGAGAACATCGTCCGGCGGCTGCTGGCGGCCGAGCGC
Source organism: Streptomyces sp. NBC_01429 (assembly GCF_036231945.1). Taxonomy (NCBI): domain Bacteria; kingdom Bacillati; phylum Actinomycetota; class Actinomycetes; order Kitasatosporales; family Streptomycetaceae; genus Streptomyces; species Streptomyces sp. NBC_01429. Next base: position 5,428,454 of record NZ_CP109599.1, read on the forward strand.
CCGGTCCGGGTCATCTACAAGCCGCACCCGTTCACCGGCATCCGTGACCGCAAGGCCAAGGACGTCCACGAGCGCGTCACGGCCATGCTCGCCGAGGCCACGGCCGCGCGGCAGACCGAGCCGCGCTGGACCGAGGCGGCCGAGGCGGTACGGAGCGAGCAGAGCGCCGCGCGCGCCGAACTGGCCCGGATCGAAGCCCGTCTCGCGGAGCTGGACGCACCGGCCCGCGTCGGCGGCGACGAGGCGGAGCGGTCGCGCACCTCCCTCGCCGACCAGCGCGGGCTGGACGAGGCGAAGCGGCTGCGCGGCGAGTGGAACGACGCCTTCTGGCGGTCCTTCGGCTACTGGGAGCACCGGGTCGTCACCGGTCCCGAGCCGAAGCTGTACGACTGCTTCAACCAGTCGGACGCCATGGTCTCCGACATCTCCAGCGTGGTCTCGGACTTCATCGCGAGCGGCAAGCCGTACGCGGTCACCGACTCGGCCCAGCTGGGCGTGGAGGAGTTCAAGCGGCAGAACACCGCCGTACGGGCCGCCGTGGTCCTCTCCAACAGCGCGGTGGAGCTGGACGAGTTGCTCACGGCGGTCGCCGACCCGGCCGCCGACCGGCAGGCGCGGGACCGTACCGAGCTGAAGCGGTATCTGCTGGGACCCGACGAGCCGACGTCGATGGAGCAGTTCAACGCGGCGACCCGGGACCTGGCCGAGAAGGCCACGGCCCGCAACGAGAGCGTCGAGCAGCGCCTCACCGAGCCCGAGGGCGCGGCGCCGCCGGACGACTCCGCGCCGTCGGCCGAGCCCGAGGTCAACGACCTGGACTCACCGGTACGCGGATAGCCCGGCCCGGCCGGTCCCCGAGGGGGACGGCCAAGGACGGTACGGCAGGCCCGGCGGGGCGCCTCAGCGGCGCCCCGCCGGGCCTTTCGCTTTCCGCCCCCGGGAGGGCCGTGGATCGACGCGGCGTCAGGGCCATGTGATGGCAGTCACAGAGAATGGTCAACGTGGGAAGACAACCAACATTCGCCACAACTTGTCTTCCTTTCCGATGAACAATAAGTCTGTTCCTGATGTGAGTGTGATCGTCGGGGCATATGAAGCAATGCCCTACTTGATCCGCTGCCTGGAATCGGTCGAAGCCCAGACCCTGGGTGCCGACCGTATCGAGATCGTCGCCATCGACGACGGCTCGACCGACGGCACGGGGGAATATCTGGAGGAATTCGCGGCACGGACGGCCATCCCGACCAGGGTGGTACGTCAGGCCAATTCGGGCGGCCCCAGCGGGCCGCGCAATGTGGGCATAGGTATGGCCCGGGGGCGCTATATCTTCTTCCTCGACGCGGACGACTACTTCGCCGAGGAATCCCTGGAGCGCATGGTCGCCATGGCCGACCGCGCCGGTACGGACGTGGTGCTCGGCAAGGTCGAGGGAGTGAACAGAGGCGCGCCCAAGTCGATGTGGCGCCGCACCGCCGACCGGGTCGACATCTACGACTCGCAGGTGATCTACACGCTGAGCGCGCAGAAACTCTTCCGGCGCGCGCTCATAGAGCGGCTGAATCTGCGCTTCGACGAGGGGCTGAAGACCGGTGAGGACGCGCTCTTCACCATGGAGGCGTACATCCGGGGCAAGGGCGTCTCGGTCATCGCCGACTACACCTGCTATTACCTGGTCGGCCGGGACGACGGCAAACACGTGACCAAGAGCGGCAGTTATACGCTGCGGTTCGATTCTGCGGGCGCTCTGATGGCGCTCATCACCGAACTCGTACCGGCCGGTCCCAAGCGGGACCGGCTGATGGTCAGACCTTTCACGGTCGGACTGATCCAGCAGTTCGGACACGGCGTCCTGAAGCAGCCGAAGAAGATACAGAAGCACAAACTGGAGCTGGCGGCGCCGCTGATGGAGCGCTACTGGACCCCCGGCGTCGCCCGGCGCATCAAGGTCGCCGAGCGGCTGCGCCTGGAGTGCGTCGCCCTGGGCCGGCTCGATCTGCTGGCGGACATGCTGGCCTTCGTCAAGGCGGAGACCGTGCCCGAGGTCGTCCAGCGCGGCCGGGACCGTACCCCCCATCTCGTCTTCCCGCACTTCGAGGACCGGTCCTCCGGCATAGGGACGGCGGCGTACGAGGTGACCGTGCCCGACTGGCTGGGCAAGCCGGGACTACAGCGCATCGACCCGCCCGAGGTCGTACGCCGGCGCAACTCGCTGGCGCGCAGAGTGGCGCGCCGGTTGCGCGCCCAGGCGCGGGCCATAGCGCTGCCGCGCAACCGCACCGCGTGAGCGCGTCCTGTCCGGGCCGCATGGGCGCGGCCCGGACGGGCACCTGACAGGACAAGAGGACCACCGCCGGAACCGCCGGTGGTACCGGACCGGCGCTCGACCGCGCGCGGTGACCCCGGAGCGCACTTCAATGCGCCCCCGGTTCACCCGCGCAAGACGGCCAACAGCGGCTCTTAAAGGAGATGGTGGGTAAAATCGGACTGGTCGGGCGAAGCCCGGTCGGCATCGAGATCAGTATGGGATGGGGATCGTGAAGGCACTCGTACTGTCCGGCGGGGCGGGGACCCGCCTGCGCCCGATCACGCACACCTCCGCGAAACAGCTCGTCCCCGTGGCGAACAAGCCGGTGCTCTTCTACGGCCTGGAGTCCATCGCCGAGGCGGGCATCACGGAGGTCGGTGTCATCGTCGGGGACACCGCTGAGGAGATCAAGGAGGCCGTCGGCGACGGCTCCCGGTTCGGCATAAAGGTCACCTACCTCCAGCAGGACGCCCCGCTCGGTCTCGCCCACGCCGTCCTCATCGCCAGAGACTTCCTCGGCGACGACGACTTCGTGATGTATCTCGGGGACAACTTCATCGTCGGCGGTATCAGCGGTCTGGTGGACGGCTTCCGCGAGGAGCGGCCCGACGCGCAGATCCTGCTGACGAAGGTACCCAACCCGACCTCCTTCGGCGTCGCCGAACTCGACGACGAGGGAAGGGTGGTGGCCCTGGAGGAGAAGCCGGCCGAGCCCAAGAGCGATCTCGCGCTCGTCGGTGTCTACCTCTTCACCCCGGCCGTCCATGAGGCCGTGCGCGCCATCGAGCCCTCCTGGCGCGGCGAGTTGGAGATCACGCACGCCATCCAGTGGCTGATCGACCAGCGGCGCGACGTGCGCTCCACCACCATCTCCGGGTACTGGAAGGACACCGGCAACGTCACCGACATGCTGGAGGTCAACCGCTCGGTGCTGGAGACCGTGGAGCCCTGCCGCGACGGCAGCGTGGACGAGGCGACCGAGATCATAGGGCGGGTCAGGATCGAGGCGGGCGCCCGGGTCACCGGCAGCCGTATCGTCGGTCCCGCGATCATCGGCGCGGACACAGTGGTCCACAACGCCTATGTCGGGCCCTTCACGTCCGTCTCGGAAGGGTGCAGGATCGAGGACAGCGAGATCGAGTACTCCATCATCCTGCGCGGCTCCTCCATCACCGGCGTACGCCGGGTGCAGGCGTCGCTGATCGGCCGGGACGTCGAGATCACCCCCGCGCCCCGTACCCCGTCCGCCCACCGACTCGTCCTCGGCGACCACAGCAAGGTGCAGATCTCCTCATGACCGACAGGATTCTGGTGACCGGAGGTGCGGGCTTCATCGGCTCGCACTACGTCCGTACGCTGCTCGGGCCCCAGGGGCCCGGGGACGTCCGGATCACCGTCCTCGACAGCCTGACCTACGCGGGCAACCCGGCCAACCTCGACGAGGTGCGCGACCACCCCGGATTCGCCTTCGTCCAGGGCGACATCTGCGACGCGGAACTCGTCGGCGAGCTGATGGCCGAGCACGACCAGGTGGTGCACTTCGCCGCGGAGTCGCACGTGGACCGCTCCATCGACGGCGGCGCGGAGTTCGTCCGTACCAACGTCGTGGGCACGCACACCCTGATCGACGCCGCCCACCGCGCCGGGGTCCGTACCTTCGTGCACATCTCCACCGACGAGGTGTACGGCTCGATCGACGACGGGTCGTGGCCGGAGACCGATCCGCTGGCGCCCAACTCGCCGTATTCGGCGGCCAAGGCGTCCAGCGACCTGATCGCCCTCTCGTACCACCGCACCCACGGCCTCGACGTGCGGGTGACCCGCTGCTCCAACAATTACGGGCATCACCACTTCCCCGAGAAGGTCATCCCGCTGTTCATCACCAACCTGCTGGACGGCGAGAAGGTCCCGCTGTACGGGGACGGCGGGAACGTCCGCGACTGGCTGCACATCGACGACCACGTCCAGGGCATCGAACTGGTCCGTACGAAGGGCCGGCCCGGCCAGGTCTACAACATCGGCGGCGGCACCGAGCTGTCCAACAAGGAGCTGACCGGGCTGCTGCTGGAGGCGTGCGGAGCCGACTGGGACACCAGCGTCGAGTACGTCACCGACCGCAAGGGCCACGACCGCCGCTACTCCGTGGACTGCGCCAAGATCCGCGACGAGCTGGGGTACGAGCCGCGCAAGGACTTCGCCACGGGCCTCGCCGAGACCGTGGAGTGGTACCGCGACAACCGCGCCTGGTGGGAGCCGCTGAAGGGCCGGGCCGCGCTGTGAGCGCCTGGCTGGTCACCGGATCCGGCGGCATGCTCGGGCAGGACCTGCTCGCCCGGCTCGCCGCCGAGGGGCAGCGCGCGACCGGTCTCGACCGGGCCGCGCTGGACATCACCGACCCGGCCGCCGTGCGCGCGGCCTTCCACGCCCACGCGCCCGCCGTGGTGGTCAACTGCGCCGCCTGGACCGCCGTGGACGACGCGGAGGCCAGGGAGCCCGAGGCGCTCGCCGTCAACGGCACCGGGCCGCGGGTCCTCGCCGAGGCGTGCCGGGAGTCGGGGGCCGTGCTGCTCCAGATCTCCACGGACTACGTCTTCCCCGGCGACGCGGGCACCCCGTACCCGGAGGACGCCCCCACCGGCCCGCACAGCGCCTACGGGCGCACCAAGCTGGCGGGGGAGCGCGCGGTGCTCGACACGCTGCCGGAGCGCGGCTATGTCGTCCGTACGGCGTGGCTGTACGGAGCGGGCGGCGGCAACTTCGTCCGTACGATGATCAAGCTGGAGTCCGTCAAGGACACCCTGGACGTGGTGGACGACCAGCGCGGCCAGCCCACGTGGACGGCCGATCTCGCCGACCGGCTGGTCCGGTTGGGCCGGGCGGCGCTCGCGGGGACGGCCGAGCCCGGCGTCTACCACGGCACCAGCGGCGGCGAGACCAGCTGGTTCGGCTTCACCCGGGAGATCTTCCGGCTGCTGGGCGCGGATCCGGAGCGGGTCCGTCCGACGACCAGCGCGGCGTTCGTCCGCCCCGCCCCCCGGCCCGCGTACAGCGTGCTGGCGCACGACGCGTGGAAGGCCGCCGGCATCGACCCCATCAGGGACTGGCGCTCGGCACTCGCCGAGGCGTTCCCCGAACTGCTGACAGCCCAGCGCCAAACGGGTGTTACTGGCCAGTAGATGTTTACGTAGGGGGCTTTTTCCCACTAAGTTCACTGAGAATCAATCCCTGGTTGTTGATTCTCAGTGAAGGGCCCCTTACGTGGATCGCCACGGCTTCCTGCGCCATATGCACCGTGTGTACAAACCCCGCACTTATCTGGAAATCGGGGTCAATGACGGGCGCAGCCTGGCACTGTCCCGGGTTCCCTCGGTGGCCGTCGACCCGGCTTTCCGGGTGGTCACGGACATCAGCTGCGACGTCCATCTGGTCAAGGCCACCAGCGACGACTTCTTCGCGCGCAAGGACCCGCTGATCCATCTGCGCAACGGCCGGAATCCGTTCCGCGCGCTGGCCCGCCGCGACCCGGTCAACCTCTTCGGCGGCGAGCCGAAGCTGGAGCTGGCCTTCATCGACGGCATGCACCTCTTCGAATACGCGCTGCGCGACTTCATGAACGTCGAGAAGCACTCCCGCTGGTCCAGCGTGATCATCCTGGACGACATGCTGCCGCGTGACGTGGACGAGGCCGCCCGCGACCGGCACACCAAGTTCTGGGCCGGCGACGTCTACAAGGTCGCCCAGGTGCTGCGCCGCTACCGCCCCGACCTGCTGGTGGTCGACGTGGACACCGCGCCGACCGGAGTGGTGGCCGTCTTCGGCGCCAACTCCGAGTCGACGGTGCTGAAGAACGCGTACGACGAGATCATCGAGGAGTACGTCGTCCCCGACCCGCAGGACGTGCCCGAGGAGGTGCTCGTCCGCAAGAACGCCGTGCGGCCCGAGGCGCTGCTCGGCGCCGGCTTCTGGCCCGGCCTGGTCCGGGCCCGCAACCTGCGCCGCTCGCGCTCGGCCTTCGTGCCGCTGCGCAGGCAGATCGAGGCGATCACGGGCTGACGCCGCCCGCCTTCCCCGCAGCACGCGAAGGGCCCGCGCGATCCGATGCGATCGCGCGGGCCCTTCGGCGTGCTCAGGGGCGGTTCAGCCGCGCGCGGCCAGCTCCGCGTAGTACGCCCGGCAGTTCTCGTACGACGGCAGCAGGCCCTTGGCCTCGGCCTCGGCGAGCGTCGGGGCGGCCGCGTCCTTGTCGGACAGCAGCGGGGTGATGTCCGCCGGCCACTCGATGGAGAGCGCCGGGTCCAGCGGATCGACGCCGTGCTCGCGCTGCGGGGCGTACCCCTCGGAGCAGAGGTAGACCACCGTCGCGTCATCGGTCAGCGCCATGAAGGAGTGTCCGAGACCCTCCGCGAGATAGACCGCCCGGTGGTCCACGTCGTCCAGCCTGACGGCCTCCCAGCGCCGGTACGTCGGAGAGCCGACCCGGATGTCCACGACCACGTCGAGCACCGCACCGCGCACGCACTTCACGTACTTGGCCTGGCTGGGCGGCACATCGGCGTAGTGGACGCCGCGCAGCGTGCCGCGGCTGGACACGGAGCAGTTCGCCTGGGCGAGGTTCAGCGGATGACCGACGGACTTGGCGAAGCCCTCCGCCCCGAACCACTCGTGGAAGCTGCCACGGCTGTCCGGGAAGACCTTCGGCTCATACACCCAGGCGCCTTCGATCGAAAGCGGTCGCATCTGATCACATCCTTGTTCTGTCACGGGGACTCGCTACGGGAGGTCGGCGTCCGTCAGAGACGGGCCGCGAGCCGCCGCACCTTCTTGCGCGTGGCCGGCGGCAGCCGGCGCACGATCGGGCCGCCGACGGAGCGGAGCACCCTGCGTACGGACGCCCGGCGGCGCTGCACCGTCACCACCCGGACGAGCAGCGGATCGACCTGGGGCAGATCGCTGCGGTCCAGCCGGATCCGGCCGCCCTCGGCGACGGGCACCTCGCACAGGTCCAGCTCCGGGGCCTTCTCGCCGTCCAGCCGCACGGAGAGCCGCGCGGGGCCCACCGGCAGCCCCGGGACGCGCGGGGGCACATCGAGATGGGCCCTGCCGTGGTCGGGGCGCAGCGTGGCGGGGGCGGTCCTGGAGGTGCCGTCCGCGGCGGTCAGCACCAGCTCGACCGGGTGGGAGCCGGAGGCGGTGCCGGTGAACACGTCGAGACGCAGCTCGGACCGGCCGCCCGGCATCCGGAAGACGGGGCGGTCCGCCAGATAGGGGGCCAGCTTCTTGCCGCGGCCCGCGACGTCGAGGGTGAGGTTGCCGTACGGGTCGGTGAAGTACGGGATGACCGGCCGGCCGGGCGTACCGAGCAGGGCCGGCAGGCACTTGGCGTCCACCTGCGGCGCCCGGTCGGCGCCGAGCCTGGCCTTGCGCACGAGCCCGAGGCCGCGCAGCGGCACCCAGACGTCCCAGAAGCCGCGCGAGACCCGGCCCCTGCCCTTGACCGCCTCGCTGGTGACCCGGCCGGTGCCGCGCAGGACGACCTCGTACACGTCCTCCTTCTCCTTCGGCTCCTCCGCCGATCGCGGCTCCCGCTCCGGCTTGGCGACCTTCTCGATCTTCACGGTGAACTCGGCGGGGCACGGCCACTCGACGGCCGTCTCCCGGTTGCGCAGCGACATCTCGCCCTTGAACTCGTCCATGTCGTCGGTCACATCGAGGAGTTCGCCGTCCGGCAGCACCCCTTCGGTGATCTCCGGGTGCAGGAAGTAGCGGCCGTCGCGGCGGACGAAGCGCAGCGGGCGCCGGTCCTCGCCGTGGACCAGCCGGCCGGTGACGGTGAGCGCGATCCTGCCGTCGGGCTCCCAGACGAAGTCCTCCAGACGGGCCACGCCCGTCACGGACTTGGCGAAGGCGGCGGCCTTCAGCAGCCCCTCGCGGTCGTCGGCGCGCAGCAGGGTGGAGCGCAGCCGGGTCAGCGCGCCGAGCCCGTCGTGCACGCCGTCGTGCATGAAGTCGCGCGCCAGCGGTCCCACGGCGTCGCACATCTCGTCGAGGTACTCCGGCGTGTAGCCGAGAACCGACGGTTCGCTCAGCCGTGCGAGCATTTCGACCCGGTAGAAGCGGCGCAGCAACCGGTCCCGGAATTCACCCGGTTCAGTGTTGTTCTCGACGACTTCGAGGACCTCGCGGAGGTTTCCGTAGTACCCGGAGGGCACGATCCGCGCCGATCCGGCGTTCTGGCCGTCGTCCCGCTTCGAGTAGTAGTAGCAGGTGTAATTCCCCAGGATGGAGACGACCTTGGCGGGGAAATACGCCTGCATCATGTACAGCTGGTCCTCCAGCCGCCGCTTGCCCTCGGGGTAGGCGATGCCGTTCTCGCGGAGGAACTCCGTACGGAACATCTTGTGCGGGGTGAGGCTGTCGTACAGCGGCGCGTTCGTCAGATCGCATTTCTCGCGGGTCGTCCTGAAAACACCGTGCGGAACGCCGCGGAAATTGGAAGCGACCTTTCCGATGACGATGTCCGAGCCATTGCGGTGGCCCATCTCGTACAGCCGGCGCAGCGCGTCGGAGGCCAGGTGATCGTCCTGGTCGAGGAAGTGGACGTACTCGCCCGCGGCCTCCGCGACCCCGATGTTCCGGGGCTTTCCGGGCCAGCCCGAGTTGGGGATGTGGATCGCGCGGAAGTGCGGATGTTCGTCGGAGAGTTTGTCCAGCCGGGCCGGGGTGTCGTCCGTCGAGCCGTCATCGACGAAAAGCACTTCGAAATCCTCGGCCGGCAGAGTCTGGGCCAGCAGTGAATCCACACAGGGGTCGATGTACTTTCCCGGGTTGTAGACCGGAATGACGACACTCACTTTTACTGGCATGTACGGATGGCCCATCTCGTGTGTGGTCTCAGGGTGTTTCGAGTCGAGGGAGTCGCCGTCATCGGCGAAGTACGCGGGCGCCGTTCCGGCCAGCGTAGCGCCGGGGGGAACGGGCGATGTATCCCGACTGTTGTTACACCTGTCAGACCGCTGCCGTGGCGGCCCGGTTGGTCTGTTGACGCGTGTTTGACGTGCGTTTGACCCGCGAGAGGCACCTCACGCGTGTCCCATCCAGTGAAATGGACCACCCCCGCGCGGTCCGGTCCGCGTACGCTGACCGGGCCGGAAGCCGGGAAAAGGCCCGCCCGGCAGCGGTACGGGCGTACGAGAGCGCGAGAGCAGAGGCTGAGTACGGTGGCAGCGGCACGGCAGGACGCGGTGGCACAGGCCCGCAGGATCGTCGTCAAGGTCGGTTCCTCCTCGCTCACCACCGCCTCCGGAGGACTCGACGCGGACCGGGTGGACGCCCTGGTCGACGCGCTCGCCACCGTGCGGGGCCGGGCGCACGCGGCGGGCGGGGACGACGAGCGGGAGGTCGTGCTCGTGTCGTCCGGCGCCATCGCCGCCGGACTCGCCCCGCTGGGGCTGTCCCGCCGCCCCCGTGACCTGGCCCGCCAGCAGGCCGCGGCCAGCGTGGGGCAGGGGCTGCTGGTCGCCCGGTACACGGCCTCCTTCGCCCGGTACGGCGTACGCGTCGGGCAGGTGCTCCTCACCACGGACGACACCAGCCGCCGGGCCTCGTACCGCAACGCCTACCGCACCCTCGACCAGCTCCTCGGCATGGGCGCCGTGCCGGTCGTCAACGAGAACGACACCGTCGCCACCGCCGAGATCCGCTTCGGCGACAACGACCGGCTGGCCGCCCTCGTCGCCCATCTCGTCCGCGCCGATCTCCTCGTGCTGCTCTCCGACGTCGACGGGCTCTACGACGGCGACCCCAGCAGGCCCGGCGCCTCCCGGATCGCCGAGGTGCGCGGCCCCGAGAACCTGGCCGGTGTCTCCATCGGCAGCACCGGCAAGGCGGGACTCGGCACCGGCGGCATGGTCACCAAGGTGGAGGCCGCCAGGATCGCCGCCGAGGCCGGTATCCCGGTGGTGCTGACCTCCGCCAGCCGGGCCGCCGACGCCCTCGCGGGCCGTGACACCGGCACGTACTTCCACTCCACGGGACGCCGCTCGGCGGGCCGGCTGCTGTGGCTGGCGCACGCCTCCACCCCGCTGGGCGCGCTCACCCTGGACGACGGCGCCGTACGGGCCGTGGTGGAGCGGCGCACCTCGCTGCTGCCGGCCGGAATCGCCGCCGTCGAGGGCGAGTTCAGCGCGGGCGACCCGGTCGAGCTGCGGGATCCGGTGGGCCGCCCGGTCGCGCGCGGGCTGGTCAACTTCGACGCCAAGGAGATCCCCCAGCTGCTGGGACGATCGACCAGAGAACTGGCGCGCGAACTCGGCCCCGCCTACGAGCGCGAGGTCGTACACAGAGACGATTTGGTCATCCTGCATCCCTGACCCGCCCCTGAAAGGGCTGAAAGTCCGGACTCCGGGCAGGCACCTTTACCAAAACGGCCCCACGTTCCGCCCGGGACTGGTCAACTTTGTCCCAGGGGTACAGGCGGGGAACAGCACGACGACGCAACAACAGGAGGCCGCTGGTGAGACGAGCGCGCCCGGGGGCGGTGCCCCGAGGGACCGGTGGCGGCGCCCAGGCCCGGCGGACGACGGGCGAGAAACGAGCCCTGACCAGCGTCGAAGCGGGGGACGCCTTCGACGACACCGCCAGAACCGCCGACGCGGCCGAGGAACGGCGGGCCGAGGAGCGGCGGGCCGAGGAGCGGCGGGCCGAGGAGCGGCAAGGGGAGGCGGCATCGACGACGGACGTGTCCGGGAAGGGGCGCCCGGTGTCGAAGCTGTGGCACATCACGCTCAGCGTCTCGGGCCGGGAAGCGCCGCTGACGGAGGTCAGACGCGGTCTCGAACAGCTCGCCCATGACCATCCCTTCCTGCTGACCAGCAGATACGCCAACGACCACGCGGAGATCCGCTACTGGGAGGAGGCCCGGGACCTGCACGACGCCGCCGCGGTGGCGCTGCGGCTCTGGGGCGAGCACCGCTCCACCGCGAAGCTGCCGCCGTGGGAGATCGTCGGCCTGGAGGTCATCGACCGGGAGACCTACCACCTGCGCATCGCGGAGGGATACGGTCCGCCGCCGGCGGCGGGCGCCGGGGTCCATCCGTTCTGAGAGCCCGCCGCGCGACCGTACGACGGCCGGAGCGGTGACCGGTCCGGCCACCGCTCCGTCTCGCAGTGCGGAATACGTGCCGAATGCCCGCAGGGCGCGCATTACCCTGCGGGCATGACCTCGCTCTCGCCGTACGACAACCTCACCCCGGTCGCCAGGGCCGCCTACCGGTCCCGCGCCGCGGCCGCCGATATCGCGCCGCTGCCGCGCGCGGCCAAGGACGACGCGCTGCTGGCGATCGCCGACGCGCTGGAGGTCCGTACCCACGAGATCGTCACGGCCAACGCCGAGGACGTCGCGCGGGCCCGCGAGGCCGGCACCGCCGAGTCGGTCATCGACCGGCTGACCCTGACCCCGGAGCGGATCAGGGCCATGGCCGCCGACGTAAGGGACGTGGCCGCCCTGCCCGACCCGGTCGGCGAGGTCGTCCGCGGTTCGACGCTGCCGAACGGGATCGACCTGCGCCAGGTGCGGGTGCCGCTCGGCGTGGTCGGGATCATCTACGAGGCCCGCCCCAACGTCACCGTGGACGCCGCCGCCCTCTGCCTCAAGTCGGGCAACGCCGTACTGCTGCGCGGCTCCTCGTCCGCCATCGCCTCCAACACCGCGCTCGTCCGGGTGGTGCGCGACGCGGTCGGCGGCGCGGGACTGCCCGCCGACGCCGTTCAGCTGGTCCCCGGCGAGGGCCGGGACGCCGTACAGGAGCTGATGCGGGCACGCGGACTGGTCGACGTACTGATCCCGCGCGGCGGCGCCTCCCTGATCCGTACGGTCGTCGAGGGATCCACCGTCCCCGTCATCGAGACCGGCACCGGCAACTGCCATGTGTACGTGGACGCCGACACCGATCTCGACATGGCCGTCGACATCCTGATCAACTCCAAGGCCCAGCGGCCCAGCGTCTGCAACGCCGCCGAGACGCTCCTCGTCCACCAGGACAGCGCCGCCGCGTTCCTGCCGCGCGCGCTGGACGCCCTCGCGGAGGCCGGGGTGACGGTGCACGGGGACGAGCGGGTGCTCGCGTACGCGGCGGGCACGAAGGCGACGGTCGTACCGGCGACCGAGGAGGACTGGGAGAACGAGTACCTGTCGTACGACATCGCCGCCGCGGTCGTCGACTCGCTGGACGCGGCCGTCGCGCACATCCGGCTCTGGTCGTCCGGCCACACCGAGGCGATCGTCACCACTTCGCAGGCCGCAGCCCGCAGGTTCACCCAGTTGGTCGATTCCACGACGGTCGCCGTGAACGCGTCCACCCGGTTCACCGACGGCGGCCAGTTCGGCTTCGGGGCCGAGATCGGGATCTCGACCCAGAAGCTGCACGCGCGGGGTCCGATGGGGCTGCCCGAGCTGACGTCCACGAAGTACATCGTCACCGGCGACGGGCACGTCCGGTAGCGCGTCCGCCCGGCGGGTCGGGCGCCGGCCCGCCGGGCCGTTTCCGGTGGCGCCGGGGCAGACGGGACACGGGTTTCGGATGAGGAACACCGGACCCGTGTGACGAACGCCAAGCCCGGAGAGTTCCGACTCCGCCTGCCCAAAACGCCCTGCCCGGTCTACTCTGATGATGTGCCGGACGACGTGGGGGGCAGGCCGTTTCCTGACGGCCGCGAGCCCGACGACGACCGCGGAGGCGCGGACAAGGACTTCGCCTCCGTGGTATTCGACGAGGACTTCGTCAGATCCGCCACCATCCACGAACCCTCCGCCGTCGAGCGGCTGCTCGCCGCCGCCCAGGCGCGCGCCGAGGCCGAGGCCGCCCGCGCGAGATCCGGCGGCGGCCCCCACGACGACGACCAGTACGACGAGCTGTACGGCCGCGACGGCGCGTACGGCCCCGAGTACGGCTACGAGGGCGGCTACGACCCCGATGACCCCGACGGGAGCGCCGGCCCCTACGGGCGCCACGGCGGCACCCTGCGGCCCTACCGGGGCACCGCCCGCTGGCACCGCCCCGTCGCGTGGCTGCTCGCCCTGCTGATGGGCATCGGCATGGTCGCGCTGGCCTTCACCGCCGTCTACCGGGGCGGCGCGAGCAGTCGCGACGGCCAGGTGCCGCAGCCCGCCACCACCGGGATCGACAAGCCGGGGCAGATCACGCCGTCCGTCGAGGCACCCCACTCGGCGCAGGCGTCGGCCGTGCCGCGTTCCCCGTAGATCCGTACCGCGCACCCCGTGGAGCCGTCCCGCGTACTCCGTGGATCCATCAGCGGCTTCCCGGGTCTCCACGGGTTCCCGTAGCCGCCGCGCGACCTGAACGGGTGAGTGCGGGCCAACCGGAAGCTGCCGACTTCTCCGGCGTTTACGTTCGACCCCTTCGACCTACCCTCAAGGTATGGCAGGGCACCGAGACCCACCCGAAGGGGAACCCGACGGGCCCCCGGGCGCCGACGACGACGAGTACCGCTCCGTCGTCTTCGACGAGTCGTTCATTCGCGCTGCCCGCCTCCAGGAGTTCTCCGCGCGCGAGCGGATGACCGACCACTCCCACGCCGTACGCAAGCTCCCGCCGCACCTGTCGCCGGGGCCGCCGGGCAAGGGGCTGGGCGGCGGGGGCAGAAGGCGCTTCAGGAACGGCCCCAGACAGCTTCTGCTGCTCCTGCTGGTCCTGGTGCTCTCCTTCGGCACGGCCGTCTATCTGGGCCTGCGCAACCCCTACCGGCCGCCGCCGATCCGCGCCGCCGAGCAGGCGCGTATCTCGGTGATCCCGCTGGCGCCCGAGGGACGGGTGCCGGGAGGCGCCCCCGCCGACCTGCTCGCGCGCAGCCCCGCCGCCCGGTTCCGGGTGGGGGCCGAGGGGATCACCGTGCCCGGCGCCCGCCCCACCGGGGACTTCGCCGAGGGGCAGGTGGTGGCCGCGCTGGCCGTCGTCAAGGACTACCTCGTGGCCTCGTCGCTCGACCCGGACGTCCTGATGGGCCGTACGGTACGACCCGTGCGGGTGCTGCTCGACCCCGAGCAGCAGGGGCAGTTCGACCGCAGCTTCACCGATCCGGCCGACGACGGGCGACACGATCCGATCGGCTGGCTCGTGCGCTTCGACCCGGGGAAGGTGGCGCTCGCCGACAGCCAGGTGCGGGTGCGCGGCTCGCTGCGGTACGAGGAGACGGCGCCCGGGACGCTGGAGGTGACCTCCGACCACGTCTTCGTCTACGCGCTGCGGCCGGCCGGGTCCACCGCCCGGCCCGCGGCGGACGCCTCGCTGTTCACCGTGCGGCGCGAACTGCGCTTCCGGTTCACCGTGGACGATCTGCCCCGGCATCAGGCGGCGCTGCTGAGCAGCTCGTCCCAGGCGGGCCCCCAGTCCTGCTCGGCCGACGTGCCCAGGGCGCTGCGCCCGCTGCTGGCGGGCGAACGGGCGAAGCCGCACAACCCGGCCGCGACCGACCCGTACACGACGGGACCGGTGGCGCCCGCCCTGTGCGGCACGCTGTCCCCGCTGGCGGAGCCGACCGGGCCGGGGAGGGGGCCGGGGAGCGGTCCGGCCGGCTGACGACCGGCCGGGACCGCTCCCGCCCCCGCTCAGGGGTGGGGGAGGGTCAGGGCTTGCCCGGCCCCTCGTCCGTACCGCTGCCGCCGCTGCCGCTTCCGGTGTCGCCGTCGTCCGAGGCGCGGTTGCCGCCCGAGCCGCTGCCCGAGCCGCCGCCTCCCGTGAACTTGTCGCGCAGCTTGCCGCCCAGGTCGCCCGCGCCGCCCGCGATGTCGCCGACCAGCTTCATCAGCGGGTCCTTGCTGCCGCGGACCGTGTCCGCGTAGTGCGAGGCGGAGTCGCGGAAGGAGTCCGTGACCGAGGCGTCCTTGTCCTCCGCGCGGCGCGGGTAGTGGCCGTCCATGATCCGCTGGAAGTCGCGGCTCTCGGACCACTTCTTCAGCTCGGCGGCCCGCACGGTGGTGAACGGGTGCGTGCGCGGCAGCACGTTGAGGATCTTGAGCACCGAGTCGCGCAGATCGCCGCCCGCCTCGTACTCCTCGGCCTGCGCCAGGAACGCGTCCACGTTCATCTCGTGCAGATGGTTGCCACCGGCGATCTTCATCAGACCGCGCATCGACGCCCGTATGTCCTGCCCGACCAGCAGCCCGGCCCGGTCCGCCGACAGCTCCGACTTGCGGAACCACTCGCGCAGCGCCGTCACGATCGCCATGATCGCGACATTGCCCAGCGGGATCCAGGCGACCTTGAGCGCGAGACCGGTGAGGAAGAGCAGTATCGTCCGGTAGACGGAGTGACCCGAGAGCGCGTGGCCCACCTCGTGGCCCACGACGGCCCGCATCTCCTCCTCGTCGAGCAGCTCCACCAGCCCCGTGGTGACCACGATGATCGGCTCGTCCAGACCGATACACATCGCGTTGGGCTTCGGGTCCTGCGCCACGTACATGGTGGGGACCTTCTCCAGGTCCAGGATGTAGCAGGCGTCCAGCAGCATCGCGTGCAGATGCGTGAACTGCGCGTCGCTCACCCGCACCGAGTCGGAGAGGAAGAGCAGCCGCAGGCTCCGCTCGGGCAGCAGCCCGCTGAGCGCCTTGAAGACCGTGTCGAACCCGCTGAGCTTGCGCAGGGCGACCAGCGCCGAGCGGTCCGCGGGGTGTTCGTACGCCCGGGAGGAAATACCGGGGAAGCGCTTGCGCTGCCTGCTCGGCACGTTCTCGTGGCCGGCCGCCTCGCCGCCGGCCGCCTCGCGACTGTCATCTGTCATGGATATCCCCTG
The DNA here is from genome assembly GCF_036231945.1 of Streptomyces sp. NBC_01429. NCBI lineage: Bacteria > Bacillati > Actinomycetota > Actinomycetes > Kitasatosporales > Streptomycetaceae > Streptomyces > Streptomyces sp. NBC_01429. Next base: position 5,444,565 of record NZ_CP109599.1, read on the forward strand.
TTCGTACGAGTCGAAGCTCGTCCCCCTGACGGCCTCCACCCTAGATGTTGGCGCTACCGTGTGGCGGGGGCCGTGGCTGAGTCCCCGGGGAAACGACCCCGGGCCCTGGAGACAGGCTCCAGCCGGAAAAGACCGAGGAGCACCACCCACATGCCGGAAACCATCACCCTGCTCGCCGCCGCGTCCGATCAGCAGGGACCGGGCCGTACGGTGCCGATCGTGCTGGTCGTCTGCCTGGTCGGCGCGGTCTTCCTCGCCTGGTTCCTGCTGCGCGGATACCGCGACAACGATCACAACGACTGAGTCGGCGTGAGCGTGCCCGGAACCCCCGCATACGATGTGCCCGAAGTCTCCGCTCCGACTTCCCCACGATCCCCGAGGAAAAGGGCCCGCAGAAGATGAGCCTCACCGGCACCGCCGCCAACCTGGTCATGCTCGCCGAGGGAGGCGAGGGCGGCAATCACGAAAGCCTCAACCCGGCCCTGATCGGTGGCGGCGCCCTGTTCGCGCTGCTCCTGCTGCTCTGGATCACCACCCGCTTCAACCGCGACCGCTGACGCGGCGTCGCGATCCGGTGCCAGTAGGCTGTGGACGCATGGGAGAGCAGCAGGCGTCCACCGGCCCCGTCCCCGTTCCCGACACCGGATCAGGCCGCGGTAAGCGCCGACTCGGCGTCATGGGCGGGACTTTCGACCCGATCCACCACGGGCACCTCGTGGCGGCCAGTGAAGTGGCGGCCCTGTTCCACCTCGACGAGGTGGTGTTCGTGCCGACCGGGCAGCCGTGGCAGAAGAGTCAGCGCGCGGTGTCCCCGCCCGAGGACCGTTATCTGATGACGGTCATCGCCACGGCGTCGAACCCGCAGTTCTCGGTGAGCCGCATCGACATCGACCGGGGCGGTGCCACGTACACGATCGACACGCTGCGGGATCTGCGGGATCTCAACGACGACGCGGACCTCTTCTTCATCACCGGCGCCGACGCGCTCTCCCAGATCCTGAGCTGGCGCGATCACGAGGAGCTGTTCTCGCTCGCCCACTTCATCGGAGTCACCCGGCCGGGCCACGATCTGACGGACGACGGACTGCCCAAGGGCGGGGTCTCCCTGGTGGAGGTCCCCGCGCTGGCGATCTCGTCGACCGACTGCCGGGGCCGGGTCGCCAAGGGCGATCCGGTCTGGTACCTGGTGCCGGACGGTGTCGTGCGCTATATCGACAAGCGGCAGTTGTACCGCGGCGAATGAGCCACGGAGAGGGGCACCGGTGAACGACCGACAGCAGCCGTACGATCCGTACGACCCGTATTACGCGCAGCCCCCCATCGTCGGTTACGACGAGTACGGGCAGCCGGTGTATCAGCAGCCCCAGCAGAACCAGCCTCAGCAGAACCAGCCCCAGCAGCAGTACGACTCCTACGGGCAGCCGCAGCAACAACAGCAGGGGTACGGCTACGACCCGTACGCCCAGCAGGATCAGACGCAGCAACCGCAGCAGCAGTACGACCCGTACGCGCAGCAGCAACAACAGCAACAGCCGCAGCAACAGGGGTACGGATACGACGGCTACGGCTATGACACGGGCGGCCAGCAGCCTGTCGGCGTCGACACCGAGCGGCAGCAGCAGGATCAGCAGCAGCAACAGCAGCAACAGCAGCAGTGGAACATTCCCCAGCAGCAGGCCCCGCAGCAGACCGTGCCCGAGGCGGCCGCTCCGCCCGCGCAAGCCGTACAGGCCGCACAGGCCCCCCCGACCGCTCCGTCCGAGCGGGGCAGGGCGCCCGAGGCCGCCGTACCCGGCCAGCGGCGGCCCGACGCCGACGAACGTGACTACAAGACCGAGCAGTTCTCCTTCATAGAAGAGCCGAACGAGGACTCCGAAGACGTCATCGACTGGCTCAAGTTCACCGAGAGCCGCTCCGAGCGCCGCGAGGAGGCCAAGCGCCGGGGCCGCAGCCGCGTCGTGGCCCTGGTCGTCGCGCTCGTCCTGGTGGTCAGCGGCGGCGTGGGCTACCTCTGGTGGGCCGGCATGCTGCCCGGCCTCTCCTCGTCCGAGGAGAGGGCGAGTACCGCATCGGGGCCCCAGAAGCGCGATGTCATCGTCGTGCACCTGCGCAGCACGAAGCAGAAGGGCACCTCCACGGCGCTGCTGGTCAACAACTCCACGACCGGCAAGGGCACCACCGTCCTGCTGCCCAACTCCCTCGCCGTCGCCGACGACGAGGGAGCCTCCACGACGCTCGGCAAGTCCGTGGACGAGGACGGCTCCGACACCACCCGCGATTCCCTCGGCACGCTGCTGGGCACCACGATCTCCGGCACCTGGCGGCTGGACACGCCCTATCTGGACACTCTCGTCGAGCTGGTCGGCGGCATCGACGTGGACACGGACATCGAGGTGCCCGGCGCCAAGAAGGGCGACGACCCGCTGGTGAAGAAGGGCTCCCAGCAGACCCTCAGCGGGAAGATGGCGGTCGCCTACGCCACCTACCGGGCCCCCGACGAGGCCGAGGCCAAGCAGCTCGAACGGTTCGGGCAGGTCCTCCAGGGCGCGCTGCGCAAGGTCTCCGACGATCCGAAGTCGGCGACCGTCACGGTGGAGACGCTGGGACAGATCCTCGATCCCTCGCTGTCGGAGAAGGACCTCGGCGCCGCCCTCGCCAAGCTCGCCGAGCACGCCAAGGTGGGTGACTACAAGACGACGCTCCTGCCCGTCCAGGAGAACGGCACGCTCAGCGAGCAGACCGCCGACAGCGTGGTGAAGGACATCCTCGGCGGTTCCGTCAGCGCCCCCGAACAGGGCGCGGCGGTCCGGGTCGGCGTGAAGAACGCCAGCGGCGACCAGGACGCTGCGGAGTCCGCCCGTATCTCGCTGGTCAACGGCGGCTACGGCTTCGTGGACGCGGGTACGGCCGAGGCGGTGACGTCGTCAAGCGTCACCTACGGTGACGCGGCGAAGAAGGCGGAGGCGGAAGAGGTCGCCAAGACCCTCGGCCTGCCGACGAGCGCCGTGGCGAAGGGCAAGGCGGCGGTGAACGCCGATGTCTCCGTCGTCCTCGGCCAGGACTACAAGATCAATTAGTGCGGCCCGGAGCCGCGACGGGCGGGGCCATTCCCCGCCCGTCGGCGGGCAGCGCGGGCTGTCGGTGGTCCGTGAGATCCTGGACGTCTCCACAAACCGTCTACGAAAGCCTGCAAGTGACCGCTACTGATCGTTCCCTTCAGCTCGTCAACGCCGCGGCCCAGGCCGCGGCGGACCGGCTCGCCCACGACATCATCGCGTACGACGTCAGCGACGTGCTGTCCATCACGGACGCCTTCCTGCTCGCCTCCGCGCCCAACGACCGCCAGGTCAAGTCGATCGTCGACGAGATCGAGGAGCGGCTCCAGAAGGAGCTGGGCGCCAAGCCGGTGCGCCGCGAGGGCGACCGCGACGCGCGCTGGATCCTCCTGGACTACGTGGACATCGTCATCCACGTACAGCACAGCGAGGAGCGTGTCTTCTACGCCCTGGAGCGGCTCTGGAAGGACTGCCCCGAGCTGCCGCTGCCCGAGGACGCCGTCAAGACCCGCGGCAAGGCCCAGGAGCACGCCGACGCCGGCGGCGATCACGCCGGGGTCGCCGGTGACGTGGACGGTGAGTTGAGCTGAACGGCGCGCAGGGCGGCAGGGACCGCCGTATCGTCCTGTGGCGCCACGGCCAGACGGCGTGGAACCTGGAGCGCCGCTTCCAGGGCTCCACGGACATCGAGCTGACCCCCGAGGGCGTCTCCCAGGCCCAGCGCTCGGCGCGGCTGCTGGCCTCCCTGAAGCCGGACACGATCGTCGCGTCCGACCTCCGGCGGGCCGTCGCCACCGCCGGTGAGCTGGCCTCGGTCACCGGCCTCGGCGTCACGTACGACGCCGGGCTCCGCGAGACCTTCGCGGGGGCCTGGCAGGGCCTGACCCACGAGGAGATCATCGGACGGTTCGGCGACCAGTACGCGGCGTGGAAGCGCGGCGAGTCCGTGCGGCGCGGCGGCGGCGAGCTGGAGACCGAGGTCGCGGACCGCGCGGCGCCCGTGGTGCTCCGGCACGCCGACGGGCTGCCCGACGGCGGCACGCTCGTCGTGGTCAGCCACGGCGGCACGATCCGTACGACCATCGGCCGGCTGCTGGGGCTGGAGGCGTACCACTGGGAAGGGCTCGGCGGGCTGTCCAACTGCTGCTGGTCGGTCCTGGGAGAGGGCGCGCGCGGCTGGCGCCTCCTGGAACACAACGCCGGCACCCTCCCGGAGCCGGTCCTCGGCGACGACGACTGAGCGGCCCCGGGGGATGGCCGGACCGGATTTCGCTTTCGGGCAGGTCGCAGGCTAAAGTTCTTCTTGTTCGCAGCGCGGAGCGCGGGGAACACGCGGGGCTATAGCTCAGTTGGTAGAGCGCCTGCATGGCATGCAGGAGGTCAGGAGTTCAATTCTCCTTAGCTCCACAACCGGTAATCAGCTTCATACATCGAATCCCGTCCCCTGCTGGGGGCGGGATTTTTTGTCGGGTGTGCGCCCTGCCGCGGGCGGGCAGAGTGATCTTGGGAGCCCCGGCCGGTTTCACCGGTCCCGATCAGGGCCTGCCCTCCGGACGTCCGGTACGAGCCCTTACAGGCAGGCCATTTCAGGCTGTCCGCAGGTCGTTGACGTGACAGAATCGGACGGCCGGAGGGGGGCGAAGAACCGGACCGGGAGCTGGAGCTGACTGATGGGTGCCCACAGGCGTAAATGCGACTGGTGCGGCAGTGGTACGCCGATCGTCCGTGACATGGACCCGGTCAACGCCGACTACCAGTACTGGTGCGAGGAGTGCGCGCGGGCGCTGATCATAAAAGGCGACCCCATCGAGACGTACCGCGAGCTGGAGGGCGAGCCGATCTACGGACGGCTGGTCGAGGAGCACTGCACCCTCAAGCGGTTCTACTCGTTCGCCACGGCCTGAGCCGCCGCACGCCGCCGTCCCTCCCCGTACGTCGCCGTCCCCTTCCCGTACGCCGCAGCCCCCCGTCCGGAATCGATTTGGTGGTGGGCAGCGGGACCGTTAAAGTTGGCGATGTCGCCGAGGGAAACCCCGGTGGCGCTTCGCGAGGGGCTATAGCTCAGTTGGTAGAGCGCCTGCATGGCATGCAGGAGGTCAGGAGTTCAATTCTCCTTAGCTCCACAGGTTCAGTACGACAAGAAGCGGGCCATCCGAATCCGGATGGCCCGCTTCTTGTCGTACGCCCGGGGAGGCGTGCTGCCGGGCGGGCCCCCGCGTGGGGCCCGCCCGGCCGGAGATGGCAGGCCCTCAACCCCGCCCGGGGCCGAGCGCCTTGCGGCGGCTGCCGCCTCCGCCCGGCGGCAGCGCCGCGCGGGAGGGGGCCTTCTCCACCTTGGGCTGCGACGGCGGCGCCTGCTCCAGCCGGAGCGCGAGCTGCGGGCACCTGCGCACCGCGCGCTGGGCGGCGCCCTGGAGGTGCATCGGGACGTCCGCCTTGGCCGGCGTGGGGAAGCCGTCCGGGCTCATCCGGAACAGCTCGGGAAGGATGTCGGCGCACAGGCCGTGGCCCTCGCAGAGCGTCCAGTCGATCGCCAGCTTCCCGCCGCTGGGTATGGACTCCACCAGGTCCTGGTAGCCCTCGCCCGGCAGCGGCAGCACACCGGTCGTCTCGCGCCCGCAGCCACCGTTCAGCACATGCGCGGCGAGATCGTCGGTGAACGCCGCCAGGGTGGAGTTGAAGAAGCGCGCCGAGCCGTCCGGGTGCTGGCAGGCGCCGCGCGCCTTGACCGCCTGGATGACCGCGCGCAGCGCCTCCAGTGAAGCCTGGCCACCGCCGTTGATCACATCGGCGAGACCGCCGGCGGCGGCGGGCAGGCCGAGCTTGCACGGGCCGCACTGACCGGCGCTCTCGGCCGCCAGCCAGTTGGCGACCCGCAGTGCCTCGCCCAGCGGGCAGGTCTCGGGTCCGATCGGCAGGATCGCGCCGGCGCCCAGCGCGCCGCCCAGGGACTTGAAGGACTTCTTCGAGATGACGGCCTCGTGGGCGGAGACGGCGTCCATCCAGTCGCCGTGGTACCCGCCGGTCAGCACGCCCTGCGGCATCGGCGGGGCACCGGCCATCTGAAGGATGTACCGCAGCGGGACACCTGTCGGCGCCTCGATGACCATGGGGCGGGCGACCGCTCCCGAGAGCGTCAGCATGACCGTACCGGGCTCGTCCTCAAGACCCGTGTGCGTATAGCGGCGCGCGCCGATCCGCGCGCCGACGGCCAGCTGGGCGAACGTCTCGGCGTTGGACAGCAGGGTCGGCAGGCCGCCGACGCCCGACTCGGCGGCGCGCTCACGGCGGCCGGGCGGCTTGGCGGGGCCGCCGCCGATCGCGCGGATCACGGAGGACGCCTCGCCCGAGACCATGCGCTCGGGCGTACGGACCACCTTGGCCCGCAGCGCCTGGCCGCGCCGGTCGGACAGCCCGCGCTCGGCGAGCGCGGCGCGGATCGACACCTCGGTGGAGTTACGGGTGACCGCGATGATCAGCGTGCGCGCGCCGAGCGCCTCGGCGGCCAGCAGCGCGCCGTCGAGGATGAGGTGCGGGGCGCGGTTGAGCATCACGGTGTCTTTGCGGCACGGAGGTTCGCCCTCACTGCCGTTGACGACGACGACCGGCCGTACCCCGCGACGGATCGCGGACTTGGCGACGGCGCGCAGCTTCCGGTGGAACGGGAAGCCGGCGCCGCCGCGGCCGGTCAGGGATATGTTCTCGGCCAGCTGGGCGAGCCGCTCGCCGGTCATGGCTTCGAGCGGGCCGTGCACCTTGAGATGCATGGGGAGATCAAGGCGTTCGACCAGGTCGAAGCCCTGCGTCAGCTGGGGCAGGCCGACGACACGGACTTCGGGGACATCGGGGAGAGGCGCATTCACGGTCGGTCTCCTGCGGGTGCGTTCCAGGGTTCCCCGGCCGGGGGCTGGTAGACGGGACCGGGAGCGGGGTTGGTCGCGTCGTATGCGGACTGCTGCGCGTACGGATCGGGCATGGCCTGGCCCTGACCGCCGTAGCCGCCGCCGTCGTAGGCGGGGACCGCGCCGGTGTCGTAGGGAGCGGCGGTGCCGGGGGTGTACGGGGGCAGCGGACCGGTGTCGTACGAGGGGGGCGGGGTCGTGCCGTAGGGCGAGGCACCGGTGGGGCCGTAGGGGGACGCGCCGCCGGGCCCGTAGGGGGCGGCGGGGTCGTACTGGGGGGTGGCGCCCGTGTCGTACTGCGGGAGGGGGCCCGGCTCGTACGGCTCGGGGGCGTCGGGGTCGTACGGGGGCGGCCTGCCCCGGTCGTACGACTGGCCCGCCGCCGGGTCGTACTGGGGGGTGGCGCCGGTGTCGTACGGCTGCGGGTTCGCGCCCGCTCCGTACGCCGGGTTCGCGCTGGTGCCGTACGTGGGGACTGCGCCGGTGTCGTACGGCGTCGGGGCGGGCTGCGGGGGCTGTGCGGGCTGGGCGAACGCCTGGCCGGGCGGTGGGGGCATCGGGGCGGGCCAGGAGCCGCCCCGGCCGGCGGGCTCGTCCTGGATGATGGGGATCTCGTCGGTCATGAGGACGCGCTCGGCGAGGGGTATCCCGCCGCTCGGCGGGGCGCCCCGGCGCGAGCGGTCCGGGGCGTCGGGCGTGACCGGCATCCGGGTGGTCGCTTCGGCGCTCTGCGACATCGCGCGGTAGCCGGCGGACAGCCCCGTACCGGAATCCGCGTTGCCGTCGAACTCCGGGCCCGCGAAGGCCTGGCCCCCGAACGGCCGGCCCCCGAACGGCTCACCGCCGCGCGGCGCGATGAAGGTGTCGGCCATGGGGTCGGCGGCGGGGGAGGGCAGCGGATCGGCCATCGGCCGCGTCGCCTCGTACAGCGGCGGCGACGGCGCGGGGAGGCGCGGCGGGGTGCGGGGCGCGTCGAGGGGCGCTCCTCTGGACGGCGTGGAGACGGCGGACTCGCGCTCCCGCCTCGGCTGGTACTCGCGCTGCGGCGGGATGCCCGTGGCGCCGGGCAGGGGATCGGCCAGCAGGTCGCGGCGCGTCGCCTTGGACTCCCGTGATTCGGTGTCGGCGCCCGTCAGCGAGACGAACCGCTCGGCGAAGCGGCGCTGGGTCTCGTCGGGCAGCAGCCGCAGCGAGACGACACAGGCCACGCCGACCATGACGGTCGAGTACATGACCGTGACGTAGGTGGCGGCGGGACGGCCCGTGAACAGCCCGTGCACCATGGCGAAACACCAGGCGGGATAGGCCACCATGTGGATGGCCCGCCACTTGTAGGCGAATTTGCCGGGCAGCGAGAAGACGCTGCGCATGGCGCCGGTGGTGGCGGCGACGATCATCAGCAGCCCGGCCATCGAGCCGAAGCCGATGAGTCCGTTCGTACCGGTGATGCCGAGGCCGAACGGCAACAGGGCACCGATCAGGGCCACTTTGCCGAGCGAGATCTTGATGCTCACATGCAGCAGGAGGAAGCCGAGTGAGGCGACGGCGGTGGCCCGGTGGACTCCCTGGGCGACCAGACGGTGGCGCGGTGAGAGCAGCAGCCTGTCGGTGGCGATCAGACCCCAGACGACTGCCCCTGACAGCGACAGCAGTGACAGCACACCGGCGCCGAAGTCGATGAAGGCGCGGAAGGCGTCGCCTCCCACGACGGCGAGCAGGGGTACCAGTACCAGCGCGGCGACCGTCGCCAGGCCGGAGATCTGCCGGCTTTTGCCGACGTCCGAGCTGAGCGACGGGCCAAGCGTGCGAAGAGGGTTCATAGGGGGGCAACTCCGAAGGGCTCGGGAAAGCGGTCCCGTTGCGGCATGCTAAGTGGAGCCATACCAGGCAGCACTCGGTTTGCGGGTTTAGTCGAGTGAAGGTGAGTTATCCGACTCCTGAGTTGCCCGGATCGAGGCGATACGCGCAGTAAGGCGGATGCCCCGACGCCCCCTCCGTGGCCCGATGGGACCGTCCGGCAGTTTCTCTCAACGTCGTCTGTCAACCTCTTGACCCCTCCTGGCGCGGATTCTCCGCATTCTCTCCCCATCCTCTCCCTGCTCCTGCACCCTCTTGTTCGCTCCCGCGACCGGTTGTACGGTCGCGGGCCGCTCCTTGTTCGCTTCTTGTCCGTTCTTCTTTGCACGCGTTCACCGAGGCCGGAGATCGCGGCCTTCCACGGGGCCGTGATCGGGCCGCCACCGGGCCCGGCGCCGAGCCCGGTGGCGGGCCCGATGGCGGGCGATGTGTCCGTGCGCGCTGTCCGGGCGCTGCGGTACCCTGGCGCCATGCGTGCCGTACGCCTTCTGCTTAGCGGGCCGCGCTGATCAGTCCCGACGGATGAGAGATCCGGTCGGAATCGGCGCGGCGGTCCCTCCTGTGTGAGGGGCCTTTTTCGTTCACCGACGAACGTGGTTCACCGACGAGCACGGTCATTCGCTGAACGGCACAGCCGAGTCCGCTGGCAGAGACGACCGATGGAGCTTCAGAGAACATGAGCGAGACCAACCCCGCCGCCGCCGAGCCGGTGGCGCCGCACCGCTACACCTCCGCCATGGCCGCCGACATCGAGGCGCGCTGGCAGGGCTTCTGGGACGCCGACGGCACGTACGAGGCACCGAACCCCACGGGTGAGCTGTCCGGCGACCCCGAGCTGGCGGCGAAGCCCAAGAAATTCATCATGGACATGTTCCCCTACCCGTCCGGCAGCGGGCTCCACGTGGGACATCCGCTGGGCTACATCGCCACCGACGTGTTCGCCCGCCACCAGCGCATGACCGGGCACAACGTCCTGCACACCCTCGGCTTCGACGCCTTCGGCCTGCCCGCCGAGCAGTACGCGGTCCAGACCGGCACGCATCCCCGGGCCTCCACCGAGGCCAACATGGAGAACATGAAGGTCCAGCTGCGCCGGCTGGGCCTGGGCCACGACAAGCGCCGCTCCTTCGCGACGATCGACCCGGACTACTACAAGTGGACCCAGTGGATCTTCGTCCAGATCTTCAACTCCTGGTACGACAAGGACGCCGACAAGGCCCGCCCCATCGACACCCTGGTGGCGCAGTTCGAGAGCGGGGAGCGCGCGACCCCCGACGGGCGCCCCTGGAATGAGCTGAGCGCCGCCGAGCGCGCCGACGTGTTGGGCGGATACCGGCTGGCGTACGCCTCCGACGCGCCCGTCAACTGGGCCCCCGGCCTCGGCACCGTCCTGGCCAACGAGGAGGTCACCGCCGACGGCCGCTCCGAGCGCGGCAACTTCCCCGTCTTCAAGGCGAAGCTGCGTCAGTGGAACATGCGCATCACCGCCTACGCGGACCGGCTGATCAACGACCTGGACGCGCTGGACTGGCCGGAGGCCATCAAGCTCCAGCAGCGCAACTGGATCGGCCGCAGCGAGGGCGCGCGCGTCGACTTCGAGGTCGGTGACGCGGGCGCGATCACGGTCTTCACGACGCGTCAGGACACCCTGTTCGGCGCCACGTACATGGTGCTGGCGCCGGAACACGAGCTGGTCGAGTCGATCGTTCCGGCCGCCTGGCCGGAGGCCACGCACGAGGTGTGGACGGGCGGCCACGCGACCCCCGCCGAGGCCGTCGACGCGTACCGCAAGCAGGCCGCGTCGAAGTCCGACGTCGAGCGGCAGGCCGAGGCCAAGGACAAGACCGGCGTCTTCACGGGCGCGTACGCGACCAACCCGGTCAGCGGCGAGCCGGTACCGGTCTTCATCGCCGACTACGTACTGATGGGGTACGGGACGGGCGCGATCATGGCCGTCCCGGCGCACGACGGCCGCGACTTCGCGTTCGCGCGCGCCTTCGAGCTGCCGATGCGCTGTGTGGTGGAGCCCTCGGACGGGCGGAGCACGGACCCGTCGACGTGGGACGACGCGTTCTCCTCGTACGACGCGAAGCTGGTCAACTCGGCGTCCGAGGCCGCCGGCATCTCGCTGGACGGCCTGGGCGTCGTCGAGGCGAAGGCGCTGATCACCGACTGGCTGGCCGGCCGCGGCATCGGTGAGGGCACCGTCAACTTCCGGCTGCGCGACTGGCTGTTCAGCCGTCAGCGCTACTGGGGCGAGCCCTTCCCGATCGTCTACGACGAGGACGGCACCGCGCACGCGCTGCCCGAGTCGATGCTGCCGCTGGAGCTGCCGGAGGTCGACGACTACTCGCCGCGCACCTTCGACCCGGACGACGCCGACACGCAGCCGGAGACGCCGCTGTCGCGGAACGCGGACTGGGTGAACGTCGAGCTGGACCTGGGCCTGGGCGAGGGCGTCAAGCGCTACCGCCGCGAGACCAACACCATGCCGAACTGGGCCGGTTCCTGCTGGTACGAGCTGCGCTACCTGGACCCGCACAACAGCGAGAAGCTGGTCGACCCGGCCATCGAGCAGTACTGGATGGGCCCGCGCGAGGGGCAGCCGCACGGCGGCGTCGACCTGTACGTGGGCGGCGCCGAGCATGCCGTACTGCACCTGCTGTACGCGCGGTTCTGGTCCAAGGTGCTCTTCGACCTGGGACACATCTCCTCGGTCGAGCCGTTCCACAAGCTGTACAACCAGGGCATGATCCAGGCATTCGTCTACCGCGACAGCCGTGGCATCGCGGTACCGGCGGCCGACGTCGAGGAGCGGGACGGCGGCTACTGGTACGGGGGCGAGAAGGTCAGCCGTGTCCTGGGCAAGATGGGCAAGTCCCTGAAGAACGCGGTCACTCCGGACGAGATCTTCGCCGAGTACGGCGCGGACACGCTGCGGCTGTACGAGATGGCGATGGGCCCGCTGGACGTCTCGCGGCCGTGGGACACCCGCGCCGTGGTCGGCCAGTACCGGCTGCTCCAGCGGCTGTGGCGCAATGTGATCGACGAGGCGACCGGCGAGGTCACCGTCGCGGACGCCGAGCCGGACGAGGAGACGCTGCGCGCGCTGCACAAGGCGATCGACGGAGTCGGGCACGACATGACGGCGCTGCGCTTCAACACGGCCATCGCCAAGGTCACCGAGCTGAACAACCAGCTGACCAAGACGGGCGGTCCGCTCGCTCGGTCGGTCGCCGAGCCGCTGGTGCTGCTGATCGCGCCGCTGGCCCCGCACATCGCCGAGGAGCTGTGGCGCAGGCTGGGCCACACCGAATCGGTCGTGCACCAGGACTTCCCGGTCGCGGACCCGGCGTACGTCGTGGACGAGACCGTGACCTGTGTGGTGCAGGTCAAGGGCAAGGTCAAGGCCCGGCTGGAGGTCTCCCCGTCGATCACGGACGAGGAGCTGGAGGCGCTGGCGCTGGGTGACGCGGGTGTGGTCGCTGCGCTGGGCGGTGCGGGGATCCGGAAGGTGATCGTGCGGGCGCCGAAGCTGGTGAACATCGTTCCGGCGTAGCGGGGACCGGGGGCCTGTGGGCTCTCCGGCACCCTGTGTGGGCTCTCCGGCACAGGGCTTTCCCCTACGGGCAGGTTGGGGGTTCCGACGGGACCCACGGCCTGCCCGTTCGGTTTACGGTGGAGGGAGCGACTGGGGCCCTGCCACGGCCGCCGCAGGACCTGACCGACGGAGAAGGGGCGTCCATGCAAGCCGCGATCACGATCATCACGCTTCTCTTCGTCGTGTTCATGGCGCTGGGGGTGTACGCGGGCGTCAAGGCGATCGGCGCCGCCAAGCGCGGTGTGGACCGGACGATCAACCAGGCGCGCCGCACGGTGGAGGACACCACGCTGCGGGCGAGAAGCTTCGGGCAGGTGGGGATGGGCGCCGAGCTGGCTCAGCTCCGGCTCAGGCTGCGCACCTCGATGCGGGCCACGCAGGACGCGCTGGAGGCGGCGGTCGGCGAGGACGCCTCGCTGTCGGAGTCGATAGGTCTGTTCCGGCGGCTGAGCGCGCACGGCCGTGAGCTGGACGACGAGCTGCGGCACCTGGAGCGGGACCCGGACCGGACCATGGTCTCCCAGCGGCTCGCCGAGCTGCGCGAGCGCACCGACCGGATCACGCGCTCGGCGGATTCACTGCGCTGGGCGGCGCGGGACCGGGCGCGGAAGTTCGCGGAGGACGACCTGTCGTCGCTCAGCTCGGAGATCGACCTGGAGTCGGGCGCGCTGCGGCACTGGTCGCAGGAGTCCGAGCCGGGTCAGGGAGAGGGACGGGGACAGAGCCAGAGTCAGGGCCAGGGGGCGGAGCGGCCGGGCAGGCCGTCGGAGCCGCGACGGGCGACCGGAGCCGAGTGGGGCGCGCCGGCCGCCGCCGAGGCGGGGGACCGGGCCCTGGACCCGCCCACCCGGCGGTGGACCACGTACCCCTGGCAGAAGCCGAACAGGCAGCAGCCCAGGCCGGAGACGACGAACTGACACCGTGGGTGAACCGGCGCTACGGATGATCCGGATGACGGGGATGAACTGACACCGAGGACGACGTGACGCCGCGGACGCGCCTGCGGCGCCGGGCGTGATACCGACACCGGGTGTGGACCGGCGGTGAGGGCGTGCGCGAGCTGGGATCGATCTTTGGGACGGGGGCGGGCTGCCGGGTGGCGACGCCGACGGGTAACCTCCGGCTCATGTCCCGCCATGTCGCGATCATCACCGATTCCACGGCCTACCTGCCGCCCCAGGCGATGGAACGGCACGGCATCACATCGGTACCGCTGACGGTCGTGCTCGGTGACCGCGCCTTCGAGGAGGGCACCGAGATCTCGGCCCGCTCGCTGGCCCTCGCGCTCCAGAAGCGACGTTCGGTGACCACGTCACGACCGAGTCCCGAGGTCTTCGCCGCCGCGTACCGCGAAGCGGCCGAGGCCGGCGCGACCGCGATCGTCTCGCTGCATCTGTCGGCGGAGTTCTCCGGGACGTACGACGCCGCCGTGCTGGCCGCGAAGGACGCTCCCGTGCCGGTACGGGTGGTGGACACCGGGATGGTGGCGATGGCGCTTGGGTTCTGCGCGCTGGCCGCCGCCGAGGTGGTGGAGGGGGACGGCACGCCGGACGAGGCGGTGGCCGCCGCCGAGAAGCGGGCCGCCGGCACATCCGCGTATTTCTATGTCGACACCTTGGACTATCTGCGCAGGGGCGGCCGTATCGGTACCGCCCAGGCGCTGTTGGGATCGGCGCTGGCAGTGAAGCCGCTGCTGCAACTGGACGGCGGGCGCATCGAGCTGCTGGAGAAGGTGCGTACGGCTTCGAAGGCCGTCGCGCGGCTGGAGGAGATCGTCGCCGAGCGCGCCGGTACCAGCCCGGTGGACATCGCGGTGCACCACTTGGCGGCCCCGGACCGGGCCACGGCGCTCGCCGAGCGACTGCGTGAGCGGGTGCCCGGCCTGGGGGACCTGCACCTGAGCGAGGTGGGGGCGGTGATCGGCGCTCACACGGGGCCGGGGCTCCTGGGGGCCGTGATCTCGCCGCGCTGACCCGGCGGCCCGCCAAGCCGCCCGATCGGGTGGCCGAGTTATCCACAACCGACGTGTTTTCCACGGAATGTGGGCCCGCTCGGCGGAGATGGGTGGATGTGCCTACCGTCTGGTGGCATGGCACTTCGCACACGCTCCGTAACCAGTGGTCCGGGCCGGGCGCCCGGCTCCGACGGCCGTGCCCGTCATGGCCGAGCCCGCCGTGACCGGTCCCTCCTCGGTCGCGTACGCACCCGCCGGGCGCCGACGCCGTCCCGCGCGGAAGGCTCCGGCGGCTCGTCTTCCGGGGTGGCTCCGGGTCCGGACCCAGGTCCGACCCCGGGTTCGGCCCCCGGTCCGGACCCGGCGCGGGTCCCGCCTCCCGCGCCTGCTCCGCCCGCCGCCTCGCCTCTGTCTCCGCCGTCTCCGGCGGAGGCACGGCGGCGGGCGGAGGCTCTCTTCGCCGGCGCCGCGGTCAAGGAGCCCGAGCAGGACGAGCGGGTGGGCGGTGTCCCGGCCGAGGCCCGGGGGGAGGCCCGGGGGCGCGGGTGGGCGGTGGCCTCGGCGCTGCGTGATCGGCTGCCGATGTGGGTCCAGCTCAGATGCGGCCTTGAGCCGAAGACGCTCGGTGCGCTGGCGGTGGTGCTGGTCGTGGCGGCGATGCTCGCCGCCCAGCACTTCTGGAGTGCCAGGCCGCAGTCCGTGAGCGCACCGGAGACGGTCGGCGCCGCGGTCCCGGCGTCCGGTGTCCCTTCGCGGCCCGTACCGGAAGGACCCGGGCCGCTCGCGCTGCCGCCGCCGCCGCAGCAGCAGCAGACGGCCGGGCCATCGGCGGAGGCGGCCCGGGTCGTGGTGGACGTCGGCGGCGAGGTGCGGCGGCCCGGGGTGCTGCGGCTGCCGCCGGGCTCGCGGGTCGCCGACGCCCTGCACGCGGCGGGCGGAGCCAAGCCCGGCACGGACCTGACCTGGCTGAACCGGGCGCGGGTGCTGGTGGACGGGGAACAACTGGTCGTGGACGGCCAGGCGCCGTCCGACCCGGCCCCGGCCGGTGCGGGCGGCGGCGCCGTGGGTGCCGGCGGGATGGTGGGAGCGGCCGGGGGCGGGGACGCGGCCGGGGGACCGCTGAGCCTCAACACGGCCACGCTGGAGCAGTTCGACACGCTCCCCGGCGTCGGCCCCGTCCTGGCCCAGCGCATCGTCGACTACCGCACCCAGCACGGCGGCTTCCGGTCCGTGGACGAACTACGCGAGGTCAGCGGCATCGGCGACCGCAGATTCGCCGATCTCCAGCCTCTGGTGAGGCCATGACACGGCCCGCCGTCCACGCGGCGGCCGGCCACCGCCTCGGATCGTCCAACCCCCGCCAGGAAGGCCCGGCCGACCTCCGGCTCATCCCGCTCGCCCTGGCCGCGTGGGGCGCGGCGGCTCTGGCCCTGGGCGCCCCGGGGCGCTGGACCGTCGCCGGTGTGCTGCTCTGCGCGGCGGGCGCGGGGCTGCTCCTGGCCCGGTCGGGGGCCGCGCGCGGCCCCCGACCGGGCAGGGTGGCCGCCGCCGGAGCGTTGCTGTGCGCGGCGGCCGGAGCGGCCTCCGCCGGACTGCACGGCGCGGATCTGCGCCGGGGGCCGGTCCCCGTGCTGGCGGAGCGGTACGCCCGGGTCACCGCCGAGGTGAGCGTCACCTCCGATCCCCGGCCCACGCGCCCCAGAGCGCGCGGCGACCGGCCGGCCGAGGCGGGCTTCGTGATCGACGCGGACCTCGTGCGGGTGATGCCGTCCGACGGCCGGAGCGCCACCGTCCGTACTCCCGTCCTGCTGATCGTCGCTCCCGGTGCGGACGCCGACCGCTGGCAGCGGCTGCTGCCCTCCACCCGGCTGGCGCTGGCCGGACGGCTCTCACCGCCGTCGTACGCGGACGACCGCTACGCCGCCGCGCTCCGCGTCGAGGGAAAGGGGCCGCCGAGGATCACCGGCCCGCCGACCCGGGTCCAGCGCACCGCAGGGGTGTTGCGGGCCGGGCTGCGCGAGGCGACGGAGGGTCTGCCGCCCGATGCGCGCGCCCTGCTGCCTGGACTGGTCGTCGGCGACACCTCGCGGGTGGAGCCCGAACTGCACGGGGCGTTCGCGGCGACCGATCTGCTGCACCTGATGGCGGTCTCCGGCAGCAACCTGACCATCGTGCTGGCTCTGCTGATCGGGCCGCCCGGCCTGGCCGGGCGAGCCGAACGGCGCGGCCTCGCACCGCGCCTGGGGATCTCGCTGCGCACGACGGCGCTGCTGGGCGGGGCGCTCACTCTCGCGTTCGTGGTCGTCTGCCGCCCCGAGGCCAGTGTGCTGCGGGCCGCCGCCTGCGGGCTGATCACCCTGCTCGCCATCGGCACGGGCCGCCGCAGGACACTGCTGCCCGCGCTGGCCGCCGCCGTCCTGCTGCTGGTGCTGTACGACCCCTGGCTGGCCCGCAGTTACGGATTCCTCCTCTCCGTCCTGGCCACCGGCGCCCTGCTCACCATCGGGCCCCGGTGGAGCGCCGCCCTGATCCGGCGCGGGGTGCCGCCGAGGCTCGCCGAGGTGCTGGCCGCCGCCGGTGCGGCGCAGGCCGTGTGCGCGCCCGTGGTCGCCGTGTTCGCGGCCAGGGTCGGGCTGGTGGCCGTCCCGTGCAACCTCCTCGCCGAGCTGGCGGTCGCTCCCGCCACCGTCCTCGGCTTCGCCGCGCTCGCCGTCGCGCCTCTGGCGATGCCCGTGGCCGAGGTACTGGCCCGGGTCGCGGGCTGGCCCGCCGGCTGGATCGGATCCGTGGCCAGGGGCGGCGCCGCCCTGCCCGGCGCGGAGATCACCTGGCCGGGCGGCTGGTGGGGCGGGCTGCTGCTCGCCGTGGTGACCGCGCTCGTCCTGCTTGCCGCGCGGAGGATCGCCCGCCGTCCCTGGACGGCCGCCGGGTGCGCCGTGCTGTTGCTGCTCGCGGTGGTGCGGCCCGCGCCGATCGGCCGGATCGTCAGCGGCTGGCCGCCGCCCGGCTGGTCGCTCGCGATGTGCGACGTCGGCCAGGGCGACGCCACCGTGCTCGCGGCGGGCGACGGCACGGCCGTCGTCGTGGACGCCGGTCCCGATCCCGGGCCCGCCGACCGCTGTCTGCGCGACCTCGGCGTCACGCGCGTGCCGTTGCTGCTGATCACCCACTTCCACGCCGACCATGTCGCGGGGCTGCCCGGTGTGCTGCGCGGCAGATCGGTCGGCGTGATCCAGACGACGGCCTTCGAGGAGCCACCGGATCAGGCCGCGTTCGTCCGCGCGGCGGCGGCCGGCGCGCGGGTGCCGGTCGTCAGGGCGGAGCCGGGGGAGCGGCGCCGCAGTGGGCCGCTCAGCTGGTGGGTCCTGTGGCCGGGGCCCGGGACGGGGCCGGCCGCCGGGCCGAACGACTCCAGCGTCGCCCTGCTCGTACGGATCTCCCGGGGCCCGACGGCGCTGCTCCTCGGCGATCTGGAGCCGCCCGCGCAGCGCGGCCTGCTGCGCGCGTACCCGGCGCTGCCGCCGGTCGACGTCCTCAAGGTCGCCCACCACGGCTCCCGTCACCAGCACCCGGCGCTGCTGAGCGCCGTACGCCCCCGGCTCGCCCTGATCTCCGCCGGGCGGGACAACACGTACGGCCATCCCTCGCCCGTCACGGTCGGCGCGCTGCGGGCCGGGGGAGCCGCGGTGCTGCGGACGGACACGGACGGGCCGATCGCGGTGGTGGGAGCGGGGGCCGGTCTGCGGGCGGTGCCGCGCGACGCGGGGACCCCGGCGGCGGGTCCGTAACGGCATGTAACAGAAGGTCCAAAACCTCTCGGTTTGTTTGCCCCGAACGCCACAAGGGTGATCGAATGCCTTTTCGTTATGGGCTGCCGCCGCGACGAGGACGTCGCTCGCCTGCGCGGCCCCGCAGAGCCCGACCGCACAGGGGTACGCACACCATGATCAGCCGCCTTCTCGGCCGACGGACGGCCGCTCATCCGAGAAACAACCCGCTTGCCGGACTCTCCGTGCCGTCCGGTGCCGGTCTGCTCACCTGCCGGGTCCTCGACCCGGTCAACGCACCCATCGCGCAGGCCGAGTTCACGGTGAGCGACAGCAACGGCCGGAAGGTGGTGACCGGCGAGACCGATCCGTTCGGCACGCTGGTCGCGATGGTGCCCTTCGGGGAGTACCGGCTGGCCATCTCGGCCGAGAGCTTCACCCCGTACCGGGGCAACGCGTCGGTCGTCGACAGCGGCGAGCACACCGGGCTCGGCGACATCACCCTCCAGGTGGCCCCCTCGCTCCCGCTGCCCACTCCGGGAGACTGGGAGATCGAGCCGGCCCATTCCCGGATCGGCTTCATCGCCCGCCACATCGGGCTCGCCCGGGTCCACGGCCGCTTCGACAACTTCGCCGGGGCGATCCGGATCGGCGAGACGATGGAGCAGTCGGCCATGCACGTCGTCATCGGCGCCGCGTCGATCGACACCAGTGTGCGGATGCGCGACGACCATCTGCGCTCCGCCGACTTCCTCGACGTGGACAACTTCCCGACGCTGGAGTTCTACAGCGACCGCTTCGTCCACCGGGGCGGCAACAACTGGGCGATCGCCGGCGCCCTCACGCTCCACGGCGTCACCCGTACGGTCACCCTCGACGCCCAGTACCTCGGCATAGGCAACGGCATGGAGGGCGAGACCCGCGCCGCCGTCCGCGCCACCACCGAACTGCACCGCGAGGACTACACCGTCAACTGGCAGTCCATGCTGGCCCGTGGCATCGCCGTCGTCGGCTCCAGCATCAAGATCGAGATGGACATCCAGATCATCCCCAAGAGCTGACGGCCCCGGCCGGCTGGAAGAATGCGGCCGTGAGCGATGTGAGACACGTACTGGTGCTGCCCGACCGCGACGCCGCGGAGGAGGTCGCGCGGTCCCTCGGCGAGCGGTTCGCGGTGACCGAGGAACCCCGGTTGGTACGCGACGCCCTGGCCGGTGAGGACGACGCCGAGGACGCCCAGTGGCTGGTGGTCGTCGAGGACCCCGAGGCGCGGCTCGACGCCGCCGCGCTGGACGCCTTCGTGGCCGACTGGGAGGGCTGGCGGGAAGCGCCGTAGCCGGGGTCCCGCCGAGGGCACCGGCCGTCGGCGGAGTGTCGGTGGGCCGTGCGATGCTGGACCGCGATGGCCACCAGAAAAGCTTCCACCGACGATCCGCTCGCCCCGCTCACCCTCGCCGTGGGCCAGGAGGACCTGCTGCTCGACCGCGCCGTGCAGCAGGTGGTGGCGGCGGCCCGCGCCTCCGACCCCGACACCGACGTGCGCGACCTCAGCTCCGACCAGCTCCAGCCCGGCACCCTTGCCGAGCTGACCAGCCCGTCGCTCTTCGCCGAGCGCAAGGTCGTCGTCGTACGGAACGCGCACGACCTCTCCGCCGACACGATCAAGGACGTCAAGGCGTACCTGGACGCGCCGGCCGAGGAGATCACCCTCGTCCTGCTGCACGCGGGAGGGGCCAAGGGCAAGGGCCTGCTGGACGCCGCCCGCAAGGCGGGCGCCCGCGAGGTGCCCTGCCCGAAGACGACCAAGCCGGCGGAGCGGCTCACCTTCGTCCGCTCGGAGTTCCGCGCGGTGGGCCGCTCGGCCACGCCCGAGGCGTGCCAGGCGCTGGTCGACGCGATCGGCAGCGATCTGCGGGAGCTGGCGAGCGCCGTCTCCCAGCTCGCCGCGGACGTCGAGGGCACCATCGACGAGGCGGTCGTCGGGCGCTACTACACGGGCCGCGCCGAGGCGTCCAGCTTCAATGTCGCCGACCGCGCCGTGGAGGGCCGGGCCGCCGAGGCCCTCGAAGCGCTCCGCTGGTCGCTGTCGACCGGTGTGGCTCCCGTACTGATCACCAGCGCCCTGGCCCAGGGCGTACGGGCCATCGGCAAGCTCTCCTCGGCGCGCGGCGGCCGGCCCGCCGATCTCGCCCGCGAGCTGGGCATGCCGCCGTGGAAGATCGACCGGGTGCGCCAGCAGATGCGCGGCTGGACCCCGGACGGGGTCGCGACGGCGCTGCGCGCAGTCGCCGAGGCCGACGCGGGCGTCAAGGGCGGCGGCGATGACCCCGAGTACGCGCTGGAGAAGGCCGTCGTCGCGATCGCCCGCGCCGCCCGCGCGAACCGCTAGCCGTCAGCCGAGCGCGCCGGGCTCCCGGCCGGGGCCGACCCCGGCCCGCCGCACCCGGGAGCCGTACGCGCCACAGCCGCCCCCGACGCCCCGCAGCACGGCCGAAGGCCCCGGTGCCGTCCTTCCCAGGACGGTGACCGGGGCCTTCGGTGTGAAAGCTGGTGAACTCGCACCCGCGTGGCGAACGCAGTCGCGTGCGAGCTCGGGGGATCGCGGCCGGGAGCGGTAGAGAGGGCCCGCTGAGTCCCTTCCGGCGATCAGATCAAGACAGAGTGGGCTCAGCCCTGGAGGGAGGCAACCTTGGAGGCCAGCGCCGACTTCTTGTTGGCGGCGGCGTTCTTGTGGATGACACCCTTCGAGACGGCCTTGTCGAGCTGGCGGGACGCCTCGCGAGTGGCCACGGAGGCCTTCTCGACGTCACCGGCGGCCGTGGCCTCGCGGGCCTTGCGGATCGCGGTCTTCAGCGACGACTTGACCGCCTTGTTGCGCAGGCGAGCCTTCTCGTTCGTCTTGTTCCGCTTGATCTGGGACTTGATGTTCGCCACGTTAAGAGCCTTCTCAGGTTCGGTGATTCCGTAAAACGCTGTCTGAAGCAGGCCCCGCGCCCAAGACGGCACGAGACACAGCTGTCCACGGTACCAGCGACCCTCCGACCGGCCCAAACCGGGCGCAGTCCCGCACCCGTGGGACCATGGAACCTACGTATCGATCCGAGTCCACCCGAGACGAGACGCCGCGCGTCTCAAGAATCAGGACCCTGCGTGCCCGCGACCCCCAGCCACGTGCCCGAGCCCAGCCGCACGGACCCGGCGCTGCTCCGTAACTTCTGCATCATCGCGCACATCGACCACGGCAAGTCGACGCTCGCCGACCGGATGCTCCAGCTGACCGGTGTGGTCGATCAGCGGCAGATGCGCGCCCAGTATCTCGACCGCATGGACATCGAGCGCGAGCGCGGCATCACGATCAAGTCCCAGGCGGTCCGGTTGCCCTGGGCGCCGCTCACGGGCGAGGACCAGGGCAGGACCCATGTCCTCAACATGATCGACACGCCCGGCCACGTGGACTTCACCTACGAGGTGTCCCGTTCGCTGGCCGCCTGCGAAGGCACGGTCCTGCTGGTCGACGCCGCCCAGGGCATCGAGGCGCAGACCCTCGCCAACCTGTATCTGGCGATGGAGAACGACCTGACCATCGTCCCGGTGCTCAACAAGATCGACCTCCCGGCCGCCCAGCCCGAGAAGTTCTCCGAGGAGCTGGCGAACCTCATCGGCTGCCAGCCGGAGGACGTCCTCAAGGTCTCAGCGAAGACCGGTGTCGGCGTGGACGCGCTGCTCGACCGCGTGGTGCGGGACGTGCCGGCGCCGGTCGGCGTCAAGGACGCCCCCGCCCGCGCGATGATCTTCGACTCCGTCTACGACTCGTACCGGGGTGTCGTCACCTACGTCCGTGTGATCGACGGCCAGCTCAACAAGCGCGAGCGCATCCGGATGATGTCCACCGGCGCCACCCACGAGCTGCTGGAGATCGGTGTCTCGTCCCCGGAGATGACCCCGGCCGACGGCATCGGCGTCGGCGAGGTGGGCTACATCATCACCGGCGTGAAGGACGTCCGTCAGTCGAAGGTCGGTGACACGATCACCACCCTCAACAAGGGCGCGACCGAGGCGCTCGGCGGCTACAAGGACCCCAAGCCGATGGTGTTCTCCGGCCTCTACCCGCTGGACGGCTCGGACTACCCCGAGCTGCGCGACGCCCTCGACAAGCTCCAGCTCAACGACGCGGCGCTGGTCTACGAGCCGGAGACCTCCGCCGCCCTCGGCTTCGGCTTCCGCGTCGGCTTCCTCGGCCTGCTGCACCTCGACGTGATCCGGGAGCGGCTGGAGCGCGAGTTCGGGCTCGAACTGATCGCCACCGCCCCCAACGTGGTCTACCGCGTCCTGATGGAGGACGGCAGCGAGCACACCGTCACCAACCCGAGCGAGTTCCCCGAGGGCAAGATCGACTCGGTGCACGAGCCGGTCGTACGGGCCACGATCCTGGCGCCGAGCGAGTTCATCGGCTCGATCATGGAGCTGTGCCAGGCCCGCCGCGGCACCCTGCTCGGGATGGACTACCTCTCCGAGGACCGCGTGGAGATCCGCTACACGCTGCCGCTCGCCGAGATCGTCTTCGACTTCTTCGACCAGCTGAAGTCCAAGACCCGGGGCTACGCCTCGCTCGACTACGAGCCCACCGGCGAGCAGACCGCCAACCTCGTCAAGGTCGACATCCTGCTGCACGGCGACAAGGTCGACGCCTTCTCCGCGATCACCCACCGGGACCAGGCGTACGCCTACGGGGTGCGGCTCGTCGCCACGCTGCGCGGGCTGATCCCGCGCCAGGCGTTCGAGGTGCCCATCCAGGCCGCCATCGGCTCCCGGGTCATCGCCCGCGAGACGATCCGCGCCATCCGCAAGGACGTCCTCGCCAAGTGCTACGGCGGTGACATCTCCCGGAAGCGGAAGCTGCTGGAGAAGCAGAAGGAGGGCAAGAAGCGCATGAAGATGGTCGGCAGCGTGGAGGTCCCCCAGGAGGCGTTCATCGCCGTGCTCTCCAGCGACGAGTCCGGCGGCAAGGCGAAGAAGTAGCCGGACGCGCGTCGCGGGTGACGGGAAGCGCGGCACGCGACGGGCCCCACGCGGTGACGCGGGGGCCCGTCGCGGTACGGGCGCGAGGGGCCGCGCGCGAATCCGGCGTCACCCGGCCTCTTACGCACCGGCCGGGTGGCCTCTAGTCTGATCGCGGAGCATAGTTACTCGCCAGTTAGTTACTCGCCAGTCACACAATCCAGTCATGCAGCGCTGCCGGGCCCGGAGGATGTCGTGAGCGACACACAGACCTTGATCGAGAACCGGCCGCCCTCCGTGGCGACCCTCTTCATTGAGCGGGTGGCGGCCACGCCGGACGCGGAGGCCTACCGCTATCCGGTGCCCCCGGCCTCGGGCGAGGGGCCCGACGACTGGCGCTCGCTGAGCTGGGCCCAGGCGGCCGAGCGGGTGTACGCGGTGGCCGCCGGCCTGATCGCCCTGGGCGTACGGCCCGAGGAGCGCGTCGCGCTCGCCTCCGCCACCCGCGTCGAGTGGATCCTCGCCGACCTCGGGGTGATGTGCGCGGGCGCGGCGACCACCACCGTCTACCCGTCGACCAACACCGAGGAGTCCGCGTACATCCTCGCCGACTCGGGCAGCCGGGTGCTGATCGCCGAGGACGCGGCCCAGCTGGCGAAGGCGCGCGAGAACCGGGCCGAGCTGCCCGACCTCGCCCATGTCGTGGTGATCGAGACGGCCGACGCGCTGCCCGCCGAGGGCGACCCGGAGGGCTGGGTGCTCTCGCTCGCGGATCTGGAGGCGCGCGGCACGGCGTACCTGACCGAGCACCCCGAGGTCGTCAAGGAGCGCGTCGGGGCGATCGAGGCCCCCCAGCTCGCCACCCTGATCTACACCTCCGGCACCACCGGCCGCCCCAAGGGGGTGCGGCTGCCGCACGACAGCTGGTCGTACATGGCCAAGGCCATCGCCGCCACCGGCCTGGTCCACAAGGACGACGTCCAGTACCTGTGGCTGCCGCTCGCCCACGTCTTCGGCAAGGTGCTCACTTCCGGCCAGATCGAGGTCGGCCACGTCACCGCCGTGGACGGCCGCGTCGACAAGATCATCGAGAATCTGCCGGTGGTCCGCCCGACCTACATGGCGGCCGTGCCGAGGATCTTCGAGAAGGTCTACAACGGGGTCGCGGCCAAGGCGCGGGCCGGCGGCGGCGCCAAGTACAAGATCTTCCAGTGGGCGGCCGGCGTCTCCCGTGAGTACGCCAAGGTCTCCCAGGACAACTTCCGCCGTACCGGGACCAAGTCCGTACCGTTCGCCCTCGGCGCCAAGCACCGGGCCGCCGACGCGCTCGTCTACGCCAAGCTGCGCGAGGCGTTCGGCGGCCGGCTGCGCGCGGCGATCTCCGGATCGGCCGCCCTGGCCCCCGACATCGGCTACTTCTTCTCCGGCGCCGGGATCCACATCCTGGAGGGGTACGGGCTGACCGAGACCAGCGCGGCCAGCTTCGTCAACCCGGGCGAGGCGTACCGCACCGGCACGGTCGGCAAGCCCCTGCCCGGCACCGAGGTGCGGATCGCCGACGACGGCGAGATCCTGCTGCGCGGCCCGGGGGTCATGGCCGGATATCACGGGCTGCCCGAGAAGACGGCGGAGGTCCTGGAGTCCGACGGCTGGTTCCACACCGGCGACATCGGCGAGCTGTCGGTCGACGGCTTCCTGCGGATCACCGACCGCAAGAAGGACCTGATCAAGACGTCCGGCGGCAAGTACATCGCGCCGGCCGAGGTCGAGGGCCAGTTCAAGGCCGTGTGCCCGTTCGTCTCCAACATCCTGGTGCACGGCGCGGACCGGAACTTCTGCACGGCGCTGATCTCGCTCGACGAACCGACCATCCTCGGCTGGGCCGCCGAGAACGGCATGGAGGGCAAGCCGTACGCCGACGTGGTCGGTTCCGCGGCGGCCGAGCGGCTCATCGACGGCTACGTGAAGCGGCTCAACGAGGGCCTCCAGCGCTGGCAGACCGTCAAGAAGTTCCGGCTGCTCCCGCGCGACCTGGACATCGAGCACGGCGAGCTGACCCCGAGCCTCAAGCTGAAGAGGCCGGTCGTGGAGCGCGAGTACAAGGCCCTGATCGAGGAGATGTACGAGGGCTCCCGGGAGGCGTGAGCGCCCGGCGCGGGCGGGGGAGCGTGACCGCGTGACGTCCCCCTCGCCCGCGCCCCTGCCCGCTCCGAGCGCCCGCCCTCTCGGTGTCCCGCCCCTCAGCGCCCCCGTCCGCGCCGCAGTTCCCCCAGCGTGTCCTCTATCCGGGCCAACTGCGGTCCCAGCACGGCGAGATCGTTCGGCGCGGTGCTCCGCAGCGCGTCCTCGATCGACGACAGCCGCCCCGCGATGTCCCCCAGATGCTGCTGCTCACGCGTCAGCGCGCGCTCCAACTCGCGCTTCTTGCGGTGCAGATCGAGGAAGACGCTGACCTTGGCGCGCAGCATCCAGGGGTCGAACGGCTTGGTCAGGAAGTCCGCCGCGCCCGTCGCGTACCCCCGGAAGGCATAACCGCTGTCGGACTCCGGCCCGTTCAGGAAGATGATCGGGATGTCCTTGGACCGGTCGAGCCGCTTGATCCGGTAGGCGGTCTCGAAACCGTCCATGCCGGGCATGCGGACATCCAGCAGCACCACCGCGAACGGCTCCCGCAGCAGCGCCCGTACCGCCTCCTCGCCCGAACGGGCCCGCACGAGCGGCTCGTCCAGCGAGGCCAGCACCGCTTCGAGCGCGACGAGGTTGTCCTCCATGTCATCGACGAGCAGGATGCTCGCGCGCTCCGTGGTGACTGTTGTCCTGCTCATTCCGTACTCCTTGTCCGGCCCCTGTGTTTCGGCCAGGCAGGCAAGAATGCTCTGTTCGGAGCGGTTCCGCACGCCGTTCGGCTGGTTTGGGCGCGTGTTGTGGCGCGAACGTTGTCCCTGATCCCGCGGTTCGTCCCGATGTCAATGCTTGGGACAAATCTGACCCGACTTCCCCGACTCCGCGGATGGGAACGCGTTCCTTCTGTCACGCTGTCGGGATCGTAAGCGGCACAACGCCAGAACCGGATCAGGAGCCGCAGTGGGGCCCATTCCGATTCCGCGCGAGACCCTTCACCTTCCGGCGCCCCAGGTGCCGTTACGCGGGGGCGCGCGGTCCACCTCTCACACCAGTCTGCCCGGCAACCCGCTCGCCCCGTCCGCCGCCCGCCGCTTCGCGCGCGCGGCGCTCGCCGACTGGACCAGCCTCGGGCTGCTCGCCACCTGCACCTTCTGCCACGGGGACGAGAGCTGCTCGCCCGGCCGGCACAGCACCGATCTGCTCGCTGACGACGCGGTGCTGATCGTCGACGAACTCGTCACCAACGCGGTCGTGCACGCCGGGACCACCGTCGAGTTGCTCTGCCGCCTGGAGGCACCGGCCGAGAGCGCCTCCGGGGAGGGCGAGGAGCCTGCCGCGCTCGTCCTGGAAGTCTCCGACCACCATCCCGCCCGTGCCGTGCGCGGCGACGACGACGAGGACGACGACGTCCGCGAACGGATGCCGTCCGGCATCCCCGAGTACGGCAGGGGACTGCAACTCGTCGCCGCCCTCGCGGAACGCTGGGGCATCACCTACCGCTCGGGCCTCAAGACCGTCTGGGCCAGGCTGCCGCTCGAAGGCCGCGACGCGGGACCCGGCCAGCCGGCCGAGCCCGCGCTGCGCCGGGGACTGCGCGCCGCCGAGATCCTCGCGCCCGCCACCCGGCGCCCGGTACGCGACGCCCCGGAATGGGCGGGCCGGGGCGCCCTCTCCTTCCTCGCCGAGGCGTCCGAACTGCTCGCGGGACAGCTCGACGAGGAACTCGTCGCTGCGCTCTCCACCCAGCTCCTCGTGCCCAGGCTCGCGGAGTGGTGCGCGGTCTGGCTCGACGGGGAGAACGGCCACTCCGGCGCCCCGCCCCGGCTCGCCCGCGTCTGGCACGCCGACGAGTCCCGGATCGAGCCCCTGCGCGCCGCCCTGGAGAAGGAACCGCTGCGGCTGCCGGATCCGCCCAGGGGCGAGCCGGTGCAGGTGCCCTGGCCCGACTGCGGCCCCGAAGGCCGCCCCGGGGACGGCGCCGCCCTCGCCTGCCGGCTGGTCGCCAACGGACGCGCCCTCGGCACGTTGCTGCTCGGCAGGCCGGGCCAGACCACCGTCCCCGACGAAGTCGCCGCGCTCGTCGAGGACTTCGCGCGCCGCGTCGCCCTCGCGATCGGCGCGGCCCGCCGCTACACGCGCCAGGTCACCATCAGCCGCGTCCTGCAACGCGGACTGCTGCCCAGCCAGGTGGCGAGGATCCCCGGAGTCGCCAGCTCCCTGGTGTACGAGCCGAGCGACGACGGCCTCGCGGGCGGCGACTTCTACGACGTCTTCCCGTGCCCGCCGGGCGACCGCTGGTGCTTCATGCTCGGCGACGTCCAGGGCAGCGGCCCCGAGGCCGCCGTCGTCACCGGCCTCGCCCGCCCCTGGCTGCGGCTGCTGGCCCGCGAGGGCTACCGCGTCGGCGCCGTGCTCGACCGCCTCAACCGGCTGCTCCTCGACGACGCGACGGAGGCGGCGGAATCGGCGTCCCTGATGGCCGCCGCGGGCGGTGTGAGCGCCGTGGGGGCGGGCCCCGGCGCCGGACAGCCGACCGCGCCCGGCGGCCCCGCCGAGGGCGGCCAGGCCCGTTTCCTCTCGCTGCTGTACGGCGAGCTGATGCCCCTGCCGGGCGAGGGCGGCGGCATCCGCTGCACCCTCGCCAGCGCCGGCCATCCGCTGCCGCTGCTGCTGAGGCCCGACGGCACCGTACGGGCGGCGGCCGAGCCCCAACTGCTCCTCGGGGTGGTCGACAAGGTCGCGTACGAGAGCAGCACCTTCGACCTGGAGCCCGGCGACACCCTGCTCTGCGTCACCGACGGTGTCACCGAGCGCCGCTCCGGCCGCCGGATGCTGGACGACGGCGACGGGCTCGCGCGGGCCCTGGCGGAGTGCGTGGGGATGACGGCACAGGGCGTGGCGGAGCGGATACGGCGTGCGGTGCACGAGTTCGCCGAGACGCCGCCGGGGGACGATCTGGCGCTGCTGGTGCTCCAGGCGGAGTGAGGGCCCGGGGTTCCGGCGCGGGGTTCCCGTACGGGCCCGAGGTTTCCGTGCAGTCCCTGGGCTCCCGTACGGGCCCGGGGTTCCCGTACGGGCCCCGGGCTCCCGTACGTCTGTGCGCCCGGCGGCGCCGGACACCGCTCCCGTACGGGACACTGGGGACATGCCTTCCGCACTGCCCGACGGTGACCCCATGCCCGAGACCGGCGCGCTGCCCCCGCACGCGCTGGCGGGCGCGGCGGACCGGCCCCTCGGCTTCTACCTGCACGTTCCGTACTGCGCGACCCGCTGCGGCTACTGCGACTTCAATACGTACACGGCGACCGAGCTGCGCGGTTCCGGCGGTGTCCTGGCCTCCCGCGACAACTACGCCGAGACCCTGGCCGACGAGGTCCGGCTGGCCAGGAAGGTGCTGGGCGACGACCCCCGGCCGGTCCGTACCGTATTCGTCGGCGGCGGCACCCCCACGCTGCTCGCCGCCGGGGATCTCGTACGGATGCTGGGGACGATCCGGGACGAGTTCGGGCTCGCGGACGATGCCGAGATCACCACCGAGGCGAATCCGGAATCGGTCGATCCGGCCTATCTGGCGGCCCTGCGGGAGGGCGGCTTCAACCGGATCTCCTTCGGGATGCAGAGCGCGAAGCAGCACGTGCTGAAGGTGCTGGACCGTACGCACACCCCCGGACGCCCCGAGGCGTGCGTGGCGGAGGCGCGCGCGGCCGGGTTCGAACACGTCAACCTCGACCTGATCTACGGCACGCCCGGCGAGAGCGACGACGACTGGCGCGAAACCCTCGCTGCGGCGCTCGGGGCCGGCCCCGACCACATCTCGGCGTACGCGCTGATCGTCGAGGAGGGCACCCAGCTGGCCCGGCGCATCCGGCGCGGCGAGGTCCCGATGACGGACGACGACGAGCACGCCGACCGCTATCTGATCGCGGACCGCGCGCTCTCCGAGGCGGGCTTCTCCTGGTACGAGGTGTCCAACTGGGCCACCTCCGAGGCCGCCCGCTGCCTCCACAACGAGCTGTACTGGCGCGGCGCCGACTGGTGGGGCGCGGGCCCCGGCGCCCACAGCCACGTGGGCGGCGTGCGCTGGTGGAACGTGAAACACCCCGGTGCGTACGCCCAGGCGCTCGCGGAGGGCCGCTCACCCGGCGCCGGCCGCGAGATCCTCGCCGACGAGGACCGTCGCGTGGAGCGCGTCCTGCTGGAGCTGCGGCTCCGGGACGGCTGCGAACTGTCCCTGCTGAAGCCCGCCGGAGCGGCGGCGGCCGACCGCGCGGTAAGGGACGGCCTCCTGGAGACCGGTCCTTACGCGGAGGGCCGCGCGGTGCTGACGCTGAAGGGGCGGCTGCTGGCGGACGCGGTCGTCAGGGACCTGGTGGACTGACTCGGCGGCCAAGCCCCCTGGGGCGGTGTTCACGGCACGTCCGGGACCTTTCCCCGGCGGTCAGACGTCACCACCGGCCGTGACGAAGTCGATCAGCTCCTCCACCCGCCCCAGCAGCGCCGGTTCCAGGTCCTTGTAGGAGTGCACCTTCGACAGGATGTGCTGCCAGGCCGCGCCCGTGTTCTCGGGCCAGCCCAGCGCCCGGCACACGCCCGTCTTCCAGTCCTCGCCCCTCGGCACCCTCGGCCACGCCCCGATGCCCACCGAGGACGGCTTCACGGCCTCCCAGACGTCGATGTACGGGTGGCCCACCACCAGGACGTCCGCGCCCGTCACCGACGCCGCGATGCGGGACTCCTTCGAGCCGGGGACGAGATGGTCGACCAGCACGCCCAGACGCGCGTCCGGCGCCGGGGCGAACTCGGCGACGACGGCGGGGAGATCGTCGATGCCGCCGAGGTACTCCACGACCACCCCCTCGACGCGCAGGTCGTCGCCCCAGACCTTCTCGACCAGCTCCGCGTCGTGCCGCCCCTCCACATAGACGCGCCCCGCCCTGGCGACCCGCGCCCGGGCGCCCGGGACGGCGACCGAGCCCGAGGCCGTACGGGCGGGCCTGGCCGGTCCGGCTGCCGAGGGGCGTACCAGGGTCACCACCCGGCCCTCCAGCAGGAAACCGCCGGGCACCAGCGGGAAAACCCGGTGTTTGGAGAAGCGGTCCTCAAGAGTGACCGTCGGGCCCTCCGCGGTCTTCTCACAGCGGATCACCGCGCCGCAGAAGCCCGTCGACACCTCCTCGACCACCAGGTCCGGTTCGGCGGGCACCTCCGGCGCGGGCGTGGACCTCTTCTTCCACGGCGGGGTCAGATCGGGGCTGTAGCTGCGCATTCGCAAGACGATAAACCGGACGGCCCGCGAGGGCTACGACACGCCGAAACGCGCCGCCAGCGCGTCCCGTTGCGCCCTGACGAACGCCGCGTCCACCACCGCCCCGTGCCCCGGTACGTACACCGCGTCCGGGCCGCCCAGCGCCAGCAGCCGGTCCAGCGCGGCCGGCCAGCGGGCGGGGACCGCGTCCGGGCCCGCCTGGGGCTCCCCCGACTCCTCGACCAGATCGCCGCAGAACACGACGCGGGGGGAGCCCGGCACCACCAGCGCCAGATCGTGCGCGCTGTGGCCGGGGCCGACACGCGCCAGCAGGACGTCGCCGACGGCCTCCCCGCCCCCGCCGTCCCCCAGGCCGATCGTCACCTCCCCGGACACCGCGTGCCGGGGCGCCACCAGGAGGTCCACCGCCTCGGCCGCCTCGGCCGCCGCGAGCCCCTCCCGCACAGCGTCCTCGTACAGCGGCGTACGGTCCGCCGCCAGCAGCTCCGCCATCCCCACCGCGCCGTACACCTCGGCGCCCGCGAACGCCGCCGTGCCGAAGACATGGTCGAAGTGCGGATGGCTCAGTGCGATATGCGTCACGCGGTCCCCGCCGAGCAGCGCCCGCGCCGCCGACCGGAGTTCCGCGCCCTCCCGGACCGAGGATCCCGTGTCGAACAGCAGGGCGCCGCTGTTCCCGGCCACCAGCCCGACCGTCGCGTCCCACCCCGGCAGCCGCCGCCGGCTCACTCCGGGAGCCAGCCGCTCCCACCCGCGCTCGTTCCCATCGACGTCCATACAGGGACGCTACGGGAGGCTCCCGGCAGCCGCCGGGTCCGCGGGGGCGGGACCCGGCGAGGTAGCGTGGTCGGCTGCCTTGCTAGGGGTGTGCCCCACGGCCGTACACTGACACGGGGAGTACTGGCACTCCCCGTGAGCGAGTGCCAAGCAGATGCCAGGCGGATTGCGACGGACGACAGCTGGAGGTGTGCCGCATGCTCAGCGAACGCAGGCTTGAGGTGCTGCGCGCGATCGTCCAGGACTACGTCGGCACCGAGGAGCCCGTCGGCTCCAAGGCGCTCACCGAGCGGCACAAGCTCGGCGTCTCTCCCGCCACCGTCCGCAACGACATGGCGGTGCTGGAGGACGAGGGCTTCATCGCTCAGCCGCACACCAGCGCCGGGCGCATCCCGACCGACAAGGGCTACCGGCTCTTCGTCGACCGGCTGGCCGGGGTCAAGCCCCTGTCGCTGCCCGAGCGCCGCGCCATCCAGAACCTGCTGGACGGCGCCGTCGACCTCGACGACGTCGTGGGCCGTACGGTGCGGCTGCTGGCGCAGCTGACCCGGCAGGTCGCCGTCGTCCAGTACCCCTCGCTGACCCGTTCGACGGTGCGGCACGTGGAACTGCTGGCGCTCGCGCCCGCCCGGCTGATGCTCGTCCTGATCACGGACACCGGACGGGTCGAGCAGCGCATGGTCGACTGTCCCGCGCCCTTCGGCGAGACCTCGCTGGCGGATCTGCGGGCCCGGCTCAACAGCCGGATCGTCGGCCGCCGCTTCGCGGACGTCCCGCAGCTGGTGCAGGACCTGCCCGACTCGTTCGAGCAGGAGGACCGCGGGACCGTCTCCACGGTGCTCGCGATCCTGCTCGAAACCCTGGTCGAGGAGACCGAGGAGCGGCTGATGATCGGCGGCACCGCCAACATCACCCGCTTCGGACACGACTTCCCTCTGACCATCCGGCCGGTGCTGGAGGCGTTGGAGGAGCATGTGGTGCTCCTCAAGCTGCTCGGCGAGGCGGCCGACCCGGGCATGACCGTACGTATCGGGCACGAGAACGCCCATGAGGGCCTCAACTCCACGTCCGTCGTCGCGGTCGGCTACGGTTCGGGCGACGAGGCAGTCGCAAAACTCGGCGTGGTCGGACCGACCCGCATGGACTACCCCGGAACGATGGGAGCGGTACGCGCAGTGGCACGTTACGTCGGACAGATCCTGGCGGAGTCGTAAGTGGCCACGGACTACTACGCCGTACTCGGCGTGCGCCGCGACGCTTCACAGGACGAGATCAAGAAGGCATTCCGGCGGCTCGCCCGCGAGCTGCACCCGGATGTCAACCCCGATCCCAAGACGCAGGAACGCTTCAAGGAAATCAACGCCGCCTACGAGGTGTTGTCGGACCCGCAGAAGAAGCAGGTCTACGACCTCGGCGGCGACCCCCTCTCGGCCAGCGGCGGGGGAGGCGGCGCCGGTGGCTTCGGCGCCGGCGGCTTCGGCAACTTCTCCGACATCATGGACGCGTTCTTCGGCACGGCGTCGCAGCGCGGCCCGCGCTCGCGCACGCGGCGCGGCCAGGACGCCATGATCCGGCTGGAGATCGACCTCAACGAGGCGGCCTTCGGCACGACCAAGGACATCCAGGTCGACACGGCCGTCGTCTGTACGACGTGCTCGGGGGAGGGCGCCGCACCCGGCACCTCCGCCCAGACCTGTGACATGTGCCGGGGCCGTGGCGAGGTCTCGCAGGTCACCCGGTCCTTCCTGGGCCAGGTCATGACCTCGCGGCCCTGCCCGCAGTGCCAGGGCTTCGGCACGGTCGTACCGACGCCGTGCCCCGAGTGCGCGGGCGACGGACGCATCCGGTCGCGCCGTACGCTCACGGTCAAGATCCCGGCCGGTGTCGACAACGGCACCCGCATCCAGCTCGCCGGCGAGGGCGAGGTCGGCCCCGGCGGCGGCCCCGCGGGCGATCTCTACGTCGAGATCCACGAGTTGGCGCACGCGATGTTCCAACGGCGCGGCGACGACCTGCACTGCACGGTCACGGTGCCCATGACGGCGGCGTCTCTGGGCACGAAGTGCCCGCTGGAGACGCTGGACGGCGTGGAGGACATCGACGTACGTCCAGGCACCCAGTCCGGCCAGTCGATCCCGCTGCACGGGCGCGGCATCACGCATCTGCGCGGCGGCGGCCGGGGCGACCTGATCGTGCACGTCGAGGTGATGACCCCGTCCAAGCTCGACCCCGAGCAGGAACGGCTGCTGCGCGAGCTGGCGAAGCTGCGGGGTGAGGAACGGCCCACGGGGCAGTTCCAGCCTGGACAGCAGGGGCTGTTCTCGCGCCTCAAGGACGCGTTCAACGGGCGGTAGGCGGGTCCTGCCGGCCGGGGGTCCGGGGGTCGGCCCCCGGGACAGCACCGTCAGCCGGGGCAGCAGGGGCTGTTCTCGCGCCTCAAGGACGCGTTCAACGGGCGGTAGGCGTTTGATCGCCGGGAGGGGCCCAGGGGATCTTCCCCTGGGCCCCTCCCGCGTCCGTCGCCCTCTCTGTCACACAGCTGACGCGACACCGATTCGGAGCTGTCACAGAGGACATGGCACGATGCCTGCATGTCCTCCGTACTGACCGATCTCTGCCGGTATCCGATCGTGCAGGCCCCCATGGCGGGTGGCGCGTCCTGCCCGCAGCTGGCCGCGGCCGTCTGCGAGGCCGGCGGTCTGGGGTTCCTCGCCGCCGGGTACAAAACGGTGGACGGTCTGTACGAAGAGATCAAACAGCTGCGCGGACTCACCGCCAGACCCTTCGGCGTCAACCTCTTCATGCCGCAGCCGAACTACGCGGACCACGCGGCCGTCGAGGTCTACCGCAACCAGCTCGCCGGTGAGGCCACCTGGTACGAGACGCCGCTCGGCGACCCCGACTCCGGCCGGGACGACGGTTACGAGGCGAAGCTGGCGATCCTGCTGGACGACCCGGTGCCGGTCGTCTCGTTCACCTTCGGCTGTCCGACCAGGACCACCCTGGACGCGTTCGCCAAGGTCGGCACGGTCACCGTCGTCACGGTCACCACCCCCGAGGAGGCCCAGACCGCGCAGTGGTCCGGCGCCGACGCCGTCTGCGTCCAGGGCATCGAAGCGGGCGGCCACCAGGGAACGCACCGCGACGATCCGGCCACCGACGGCGCGGGCCTCGGGCTGCTGTCGCTGGTGGCGCAGGTCAGGGAGACCGTACAGATCCCGGTCATCGCGGCCGGCGGACTCATGCGCGGTGGCCAGATCGCGGCGGTGCTCGCGGCGGGCGCGGACTCCGCGCAGCTCGGCACGGCGTTCCTGGTGTGCCCCGAGTCCGGCGCCAACGCGCTGCACAAACAGGCCATGACCAACCCGCTGTTCGTACGGACGGAACTGACCCGCGCGTTCTCCGGCCGCCCCGCCCGCGGACTCGTCAACCGCTTCATGCGCGAGCACGGTCCGTACGCGCCCGCCGCCTATCCGGAGATCCACCACCTCACCTCCGGGCTGCGCAAGGCCGCCGCCCGGGTGGGCGACGCGCAGGGCATGGCGCTGTGGGCTGGACAGGGCCACCGGATGGCCCGCGAACTGCCCGCCGGCGAGCTGGTCGAGCTGCTGCACGCGGAACTCGAAGAGACCCGCGCCTCGTTGACGAGCGACCCGAAGGACGGCTCGTGACCGCTCCCGTCTTCCTGGTCGACGACTTCGCTGCCGGACCCGGCGGCCGGTTCGTCGTGGACGGCCCGGAGGGACGGCACGCCGTCTCGGTGAAGCGGATGCGGGCCGGCGAGGACGTCGTCCTGACGAACGGCAACGGGCTCTGGGCCGACTGCGTGGTGCTGGACAGCGAGGGCAAGGACCGGCTGATCGTCCAGCTCGGCTCGGTGTCCGAGGCGGAGCCGGAGAGCCCGCGCATCACCGTCGTCCAGGCACTGCCCAAGGGCGACCGGGGCGAACTCGCCGTCGAGACCATGACGGAGACCGGCGTCGACGCGATCGTCCCGTGGGCCGCCTCCCGCTGCATCACGCAGTGGAAGGGCGACCGGGGCGCCAAGGCGCTCGCCAAGTGGCGGGCCACCGCGCGGGAGGCGGGCAAGCAGTCGCGGCGGGTGCGGTTCCCCGAGGTCGCGGACGCGATGAGCACGAAGCAGGTCGCCGCGCTGCTGGCGACGGCGGACTTCGCCGCCGTACTGCACCAGGACCACGAGGCGGGCAGCGAGCCGCTGGCCGTGGCCGAACTGCCCACCGAGGGCTCGGTCGTGCTGGTCGTCGGGCCCGAGGGCGGCGTGTCCCCCGAGGAGCTGACGGCCTTCGCCTCGGCCGGCGCGCGCTCGTACTACCTCGGCAGCACGGTCCTGCGCACCTCGACCGCCGGAACGGTCGCCACCGCCGTGGTGATGGCCCGCACGGGCCGCTGGTCCTGACCCGCGAAGGTCACCGCACGGCGGGTGGCCCGCCGGATAGCATGCCTCCGTACGGAATCGATCATCAGCCGCGTCGTCAGCCGCGCCGAGTCGAGGAGGCCCGCGCCATGGCGGGAGAACCACAGGCCGACTGCCTGTTCTGCAAGATCGTCTCGGGGGACGTACCGGCCGCGGTCGTCCGCACGACGGACACGACCGTCGCCTTCCGCGACATAAACCCGCAGGCCCCCAGCCACGTACTGGTCATCCCCAAGGCGCACTACCCGGACGCGGGCAGCCTCGCCGCCGCCGAGCCGGGAATCGCCGCCGATGTGCTGCGCGAGGCCGCCGCCGTCGCGGCCGAGGAGGGCACCGACGGGAGCGGCTACCGGGTCGTGTTCAACACCGGCTCCGGCGCGGGCCAGACCGTCTTCCACGCACACGCCCACGTCCTGGGCGGACGCGGCCTCAACTGGCCCCCCGGGTAGCGGTCTTGTCCGTACGGGAACTGGTCGTACTGGGCACCGCCAGCCAGGTGCCCACCCGCCACCGCAACCACAACGGGTATCTGCTCCGCTGGGACGGCGAGGGACTGCTCTTCGACCCGGGCGAGGGCACCCAGCGCCAGATGCTGCGCGCGGGAGTCGCCGCGCACGACATCAACCGCATCTGCGTCACGCACTTCCACGGCGACCACTCGCTGGGGCTCGCCGGGGTCATCCAGCGCATCAACCTCGACCGGGTGCCCCACGAGATCACCGCCCACTACCCGGCCAGCGGACAGCGTTTCTTCGAACGGCTGCGGTACGCCACGGCCTACCGCGAGTCCGTCGCGCTGACCGAGGCTCCGGTGCGCCACGACGGCGTGCTCGCGCTGACCCCCTCGTACACCCTTCAGACGCACCGGCTCTCCCACCCCGTCGAGTCCTACGGCTACCGCCTCGTGGAGCCCGACGGGCGCCGGATGGACCCGGCGCGGCTGGCAGCGCACGGGATCGCCGGGCCCGATGTCGGCCGGCTCCAGCGCGAGGGCGTGCTGAACGGGGTCAGGCTGGAGGAGGTCAGCGAGGTGCGTGCGGGGCAGCGGTTCGCGTTCGTGATGGACACCCGGCTCTGCGACGGGGTGCACGCGCTGGCCGAGGGGTGCGATCTGCTGGTCATCGAGTCCACGTTCCTGGACGAGGACGAACGGCTGGCGACCGACCACGGACATCTGACGGCGGGCCAGGCCGCGCGGGCGGCCAGGGACGCGGGCGTGGCGCATCTGGTGCTGACGCACTTCTCGCAGCGGTACGGCGACCCCACCGCGTTCGAACGGCAGGCCCGCGCGGCCGGGTTCGAGGGCGAACTGACGATCGCGGCCGATCTCGTACGGGTGCCGCTGCCCAAGCGCGCCCGCTGACCGGGCGCGGCGGAAGCCCTCCGAACCGCTCCGTAGCGGCTCCGCGGCTGTTCCGCGGCGGCTGCGGAGCGGCTCCCGCCGCCGCGGCGCGGACGCCGCGGATCCGATCCGGCCGGCGGATCGGGCAGACTGTCGGGATCCGCACGCGATCGGGAGCCCGCCGTGATCACACCCAACGGAGACCCGCTGGACCACACCGCCCATGTCGACCCGCTGGAGGGACTGCGCAGGCCCGACGATCCGGAGTGCGACGTCTATCTGACGGGCACGGTCTTCCTCGACATCGTCTTCACCGGCCTGGACAGCGCCCCTGTGCGCGGTACCGAGTCCTGGGCGCGCGGCATGGGGTCGAGCCCCGGCGGGATCGCCAACATGGCGACCGCCCTGGCCCGGCTCGGACTGCGCACCTCGCTCTCCGCCGCCTTCGGCGACGACCACTACGGCGAGTACTGCTGGGACGCGCTCGCGCAGGGCGAGGGCATCGACCTGTCCCGGTCGCGCACGGTCGCCGGCTGGCACTCGCCCGTCACCGTCTCCATGGCGTACGAGGGCGAGCGCACGATGGTCTCGCACGGCCACGAGGCGCCGCCGCCCGAGGGCGCCCTGCCCGAGTGCCCGCCCCGCGCGCGTGCCGCCGTCGCCGCGCTGGCACCGGGGCGCCGCGACGAGTGGATCGCCCGGTCGGCGGGGCTCGGGACCCGGATCTTCGCCGATGTCGGGTGGGACGAGACGGGCCGCTGGGACCTGGCGGGGCTGGCGGACCTGGAGCACTGCGAGGCGTTCCTGCCCAACGCCGAGGAGGCGATGCGCTACACCGGCGCCGACTGCCCCAGGGCGGCCGCCCGGCTGCTCGCGGAGCGGGTGCCGGTCGCCGTGGTCACCCTGGGCTCGGAGGGCGCGTACGCGGTGGACGGCTCCACGGGCGAGACCGCCGAGGTCCCGGCGATCGCGGTGGAGGCCATGGACCCGACGGGCGCGGGCGATGTCTTCGTGGCCGGATTCGTCACCGGTACCCTCGCCGGCTGGCCCCTCGCCGACCGGCTGGCCTTCGCCGGGCTGACCGCCGCGCTCTCCGTGCAGGAATTCGGCGGGTCGCTGTCCGCGCCCGGCTGGGTGGAGGTCGCCGCCTGGTGGAGCTATGTGCACGGCTGCTCCGACCAGGACCCGGCGGCCCTGCGGCGCTACGGCTTCCTGGCGGACCTGCTGCCCGCGCCGACCCGGCCGTGGCCGCTGCGCAGGGCCGTACCGACGATCGGATTCGGCCGTTCGGCCTGACCGGGGGAGCCCGCCGGACCGCGCGCCCCTAAAACCGGTGGGCGCTTCGCCCAGGGCGCAAGGAAAAGCACTGGGGCGCTGTCAGTGCGGAGTCGTACGCTGGTAGCCCAGAGGTTGTCGAGCAGCGAGAACCCTGCAACGGGAGGTATGTGCAGGCCACAGCGCCGGCCCATGACTCAGACACCCACAGTCCGGACCCCCGCGCCGGGGCAGGCCCACGCCCGGTTCACCGTTCCGGCCAAACACCCCATGGTGATGGTCCTCGGATCGGGCGACGCCCTGCTCCGTGTGGTCGAGAAGGCGTTCCCCGAGGTGGACATCCATGTCCGGGGAAACGAGATCAGCGCGGCGGGCGGCGCGGCGGACGTCGCGCTCGTCCAGCGCCTGTTCGACGAGATGATGCTGGTGCTCCGCACCGGTCAGCCGATGACGGAGGACGCGGTGGAACGTTCCATTGCCATGCTCAGGGCGAGCGAGAACGGCGGTGCGGACGGTCCCGAGACCCCCGCCGACGTGCTCACGCAGAACATCCTTTCCAGCCGTGGCCGGACGATCCGCCCCAAGACGCTCAACCAGAAGCGGTACGTCGACGCGATCGACAAGCACACGATCGTCTTCGGCATCGGCCCCGCCGGTACGGGCAAGACGTACCTCGCCATGGCCAAGGCGGTCCAGGCGCTCCAGTCCAAGCAGGTCAGCCGGATCATCCTGACCCGGCCCGCCGTCGAGGCGGGGGAGCGGCTCGGCTTCCTGCCCGGCACGCTGTACGAGAAGATCGACCCGTATCTGCGCCCGCTCTACGACGCGCTGCACGACATGCTCGACCCCGACTCGATCCCCCGGCTGATGGCGGCGGGCACGATCGAGGTCGCGCCGCTGGCCTACATGCGCGGCCGGACGCTGAACGACGCCTTCATCATCCTGGACGAGGCGCAGAACACCAGCACGGAACAGATGAAGATGTTCCTGACGCGGCTCGGCTTCGACTCGAAGATCGTCATCACCGGCGACGTCACCCAGGTCGACCTGCCGGGCGGCACCAAGAGCGGTCTGCGCCAGGTCCAGGACATCCTGGACGGTGTGGAGGATGTGCATTTCTCCCGGCTCACGTCCCAGGATGTCGTACGGCACAAGCTCGTCGGCCGTATCGTCGACGCGTACGAGCGGTACGACAACGAAAACGGGAAGTAGAGCAGCAGCGCACCATGTCGATCGACGTCAACAACGAGTCAGGTACCGAGGTCGACGAGCAGGCGATCCTCGACATCGCCCGCTACGCGCTCACCAGGATGCGTATCCACCCCCTCTCCGAACTCTCGGTGATCGTGGTGGACGACGCGGCGATGGAGCAACTGCACATCCAGTGGATGGATCTGCCGGGCCCCACCGATGTCATGTCCTTCCCGATGGACGAGCTGCGTCCGCCGGTCAAGGACGACGAGGAGCCCCCGCAGGGGCTCCTCGGTGACATCGTGCTCTGCCCGGAGGTGGCGAAGCAGCAGGGCGAGGAGGCCCCGACGCAGCACACCATGGACGAGGAGCTGCAACTGCTCACCGTGCACGGCGTCCTGCACCTGCTCGGCTACGACCACGAAGTGCCCGAGGAGAAGGCCGAGATGTTCGGGCTCCAGGCCGCGATCGTGGACGGCTGGCGGGCCGAACAGGGGCTGACGGGTCCGTCCCCCGCGCCGACCGTCTCGTGACCGCGCAACTGATCGCCGGCGCGGTCGCCCTGGTCGTCGTCGCCTGGCTGGCGGCGTCCGCCGAGGCGGGCCTCGCCCGCGTCTCCAGCTTCCGGGCCGCCGAGGCGGTGCGCTCGGGCCGCCGGGGCGCGGCGAAGCTCGCGCAGGTCGCCGCCGACCCGACCCGCTATCTGAACGTGGCCCTGCTGGTGCGGGTCGCCTGCGAGATGGCGGCCGGGGTGCTGGTCACCTATGTCTGCCTGGAGGAGTTCCGGGAGACCTGGGCGGCGCTCCTCGTCGCCATCTGTGTGATGGTCCTCGTCTCCTATGTCGCGGTAGGCGTCTCGCCGCGCACCATCGGCCGCCAGCACCCGCTGAACACGGCCACGGCCTCCGCGTACGTCCTGCTGCCGCTGGCCCGCGTGATGGGCCCCGTCCCGCAGCTGCTGATCCTCCTCGGCAACGCGCTGACCCCCGGGAAGGGCTTCCGCAAGGGCCCGTTCGCCAGCGAGGCCGAACTGCGCGCGATGGTCGACCTCGCCGAGGCCGAGTCCCTCATCGAGGACGACGAGCGCCGGATGGTGCACTCCGTCTTCGAGCTGGGCGACACGCTCGTACGGGAGGTCATGGTCCCGCGCACGGACCTGGTCGCCATCGAGCGCTCCAAGACGATCCGTCAGGCGCTCACGCTCGCGCTGCGCTCGGGCTTCTCGCGCATCCCCGTCACCGGGGAGAACGAGGACGACATCGTCGGCATCGTCTACCTCAAGGACCTGGCGCGCAAGACGCACATCAACCGCGACTCCGAGGCCGACCTGGTCTCCACGGCGATGCGCCCCGCCGCCTTCGTGCCCGACACGAAGAACGCGGGCGACCTGCTGCGCGAGATGCAGCAGGAGCGCAGCCATGTCGCCGTCGTCATCGACGAGTACGGCGGCACGGCGGGCATCGTCACGATCGAGGACATCCTGGAGGAGATCGTCGGCGAGATCACCGACGAGTACGACCGCGAGCTGCCGCCCGTGGAGGAGCTGGGCGACGGCTCCTACCGGGTCACGGCCCGGCTGGACATCGGTGACCTCGGCGACCTGTTCGGACTCGACGAGTACGACGACGAGGACGTCGAGACGGTCGGCGGGCTGCTGGCGAAGGCGCTGGGCCGGGTCCCGATCGCCGGGGCCAGCGCCGAGGTCGCCCTCCCCGACGGCCGGACGCTGCGGCTGACCGCCGAATCCCCGGCCGGCCGCCGCAACAAGATCGTCACGGTCCTGGCCGAGCCGGTGCGCGAGGAGGCCGCGGCGTCATGACGGGCGGCGCACTGACGGCGACGGCGGTGCGCGCGTACTGCCTCGGGCTCAACGGGACCTCCGAGGAGGTCCCGTTCCCGCGCAACCCGGGACTCACGGTCTTCAAGGTCGGCGGCAAGATCTTCGCCTTCTGCGCCCCGGAAGAACGGCCGCTGAAAATCTCCCTCAAGTGCGACCCCGACGACGCGATCCGACTGCGGGAGACCCACCCTGCGATCGTCCCGGGCTGGCACCTCAACAAGCGCCACTGGAACACGGTGACGGTCGGCGGGCTGCCCGCCCGGATGGTGCGCGAGCTGATCGAGGACTCGTACGACCTGGTGGTGGCGGGCCTGCCGAAGGCGGAGCGCCTCCGGCTCGACCGGCCCTGACGGCGCAGCCCCACCGCCACCAGCAGCGCCGCCGCCACGACGATCGAAGCGTCGATCGCCGGCACCCCCAGCAGCGGAATGTCGATGGTCATCCCGACCTGCTGGGTGGTCGTGACCAGCCCCGTCGCGAGCCCCTGCTCCCCGGGCGAGGCCGGCCTGCCCGACGGGGGCGGCCGGCGCCGTACCCCCGGGCTGCACCGTGAGGAGGTGGCCGTCCTCGCGGGCGTCGGCGCCTCCTGGTACCAGTGGCTGGAGCAGGGCCGGGACATCACCGTATCGCCGCAGGTCCTGGACTCGGTGGCGCGCGTGCTCCGGCTCAACAGCGCGGAACTGCGCCATCTCTACGCCCTCGCCGGGCTGAACCCGCCCCCGCCGCGGGCGGACCCCTCGGCGCTCGGCATGTGCCACGGGCTGCGGCGGCTGATCGACGCCTGGATGCCGTTCCCGGCGAACATTCTGGACACGTACTGGAACGTCGTCATGTACAACGACGCGGCCACCAGCGTGCTCGGTATGCGCCCGGAGATGCCCCAGAACTGCCTGATCGCCTTCTTCACCGACCCCGTCTACCGCACCCGGGCCGCGCACTGGGCCGGGGTGGCGCCGGAGATGGTCGCCCAGTTCCGCGCGGCGTGCTCGGACGGAGTTCGCCCGGCTCTGGGAGCGGCGGGACGTCCAGCCGGCCGGACCGGTCCCCAAGGAGCTGGAGCACCCCGTCGTCGGCACGCTGTTCCTGGAGTCGACCCAGCTGCGGATCCCGGCCAGGCCCGACCTCACCGTCGTCCTGCACAACGCGCTGCCCGAGGCGGACACGGCGGCCAAGCTGGCCTGGCTGGCCTCGCCGGAGGGCCGGCGCGGCTCGATGTACCCGGTCG
Organism: Streptomyces sp. NBC_01429; assembly: GCF_036231945.1. Taxonomy (NCBI): domain Bacteria; kingdom Bacillati; phylum Actinomycetota; class Actinomycetes; order Kitasatosporales; family Streptomycetaceae; genus Streptomyces; species Streptomyces sp. NBC_01429. The sequence goes on from NZ_CP109599.1 coordinate 5,487,175, forward strand.
CGGGCTGATCTCCCGTACACGTGGGCCCTCCGCGGGGCCGCCGCACGGCCTGCCTATGCTCGGCACATGACGCAGAGCACCGACCCCGCCACCGGCCTCGACCCCGAGGACCGCAAGATCATCACCCTCGCCCGCAGCGCCCGCGCCCGCAACGGCGTACCGGAGGGTGCGGCCGTACGGGACGAGACCGGACGTACGTATGTCGCGGGCACCGTGGAGCTGGACTCCCTCAAGCTCAGCGCGCTGCGCACCGCCGTCGCCATGGCCGTCGCCAGCGGCGCCACCTCGCTGGAGGCGGCCGCCGTCGTCACCGCCGAGTCCGGCGCTTCGGACGAGGACCGCGCGGCCGTACGCGATCTCGGCGGCCCCGGCACACCGGTCCTGGTGGCGGGCCCGGACGGCAGCCTGACGGTCACGGTCACGGCCGGCTGAGGGGCGGCGGCCCTGCGGCCGGCGGCGGTCGCACGGCGGCCCTGCGGCGGCCCGGGGCGGTCGGCTGGTAGGCGGCGGGTAAACGATCGGGGAGAATGGGCGCCATGAGCGCTCGTACCTCCTCTCCCGAGACTTCTCCCGAGACAGCCGAAGCCCCCCACCGGGCCGGCTTCGCCTGCTTCGTCGGTCGCCCGAACGCGGGCAAGTCCACCCTCACGAACGCTCTGGTCGGCCAGAAGGTGGCCATCACCTCGAACCGGCCGCAGACCACGCGGCACACCGTCCGGGGCATCGTGCACCGGCCCGAGGCGCAGCTGATCCTGGTCGACACCCCGGGCCTCCACAAGCCGCGCACGCTGCTCGGTGAGCGGCTGAACGATGTCGTGCGGACGACCTGGGCCGAGGTCGACGTGATCGGCTTCTGCCTGCCCGCGAACGAGAAGCTCGGCCCCGGCGACCGGTTCATCATCAAGGAACTGGCCGCGATCAAGAAGACGCCGAAGATCGCCGTCGTCACCAAGACGGACCTGGTCGACTCCAAGACCCTGGCTGAGCAGCTCATCGCGATCGACCAGATCGGCAGGGAACTCGGCATGGAGTGGGCCGAGATCGTCCCCGTCTCCGCCGTCGGCGACCAGCAGGTCGGTCTGCTCGCGGACCTGCTGGTCCCGCTGCTCCCGCAGAGCCCGCCGCTCTACCCGGAGGGCGACCTCACCGACGAGCCGGAGCAGGTCATGGTGGCCGAGCTGATCCGCGAGGCGGCGCTGGAGGGCGTACGGGACGAGCTGCCGCACTCGATCGCGGTCGTGGTCGAGGAGATGCTCCCGCGCGAGGACCGCCCGGCGGACCGGCCGCTGCTCGACATCCACGCGAACGTCTATATCGAGCGGCCCAGCCAGAAGGGCATCATCATCGGCCCCAAGGGCAAGCGCCTCAAGGAGGTCGGGACGAAGTCCCGCAAGCACATCGAAGCGCTCCTGGGGACGCCGGTCTTCCTGGACCTGCACGTCAAGGTCGCCAAGGACTGGCAGCGCGATCCCAAGCAGCTGCGCAAGCTGGGGTTCTGACCGTTCCTGACCGTTCCTGACCGGTTCTTCAGGGCCCGGCGGCGCTCCTCCGGGCCCCGCGGCGGCGCCCTCCGGGTCCTACGCGCCTTCCTTGAGCACCCGGGAGATCAGCGCGCGCTGGGCGTCGGTCAGCCGGGGGTCGGCGCAGTGGAACGTGTGCTCGTCGATCGTGATCCGGTAGCTGAAGCCGTCCGGCACACCCGAGGGCGGGGCGGCCTGGCTGTCCGCCTCCGCCCGTTCGGCCAGCTCCCGCCAGACCTCGGCGTCGGGCAGATCCGTCGTGTCGACCTCCGACCTGCGCTCGATGCCCGCGAAACCGCCTGTGCGCCGTACTTGGATACGCATGGTCCTGTTCTAGTACGTGAAGGGCGGCGGCGGTAGCCGCCGCCCGTGCCGTGGGCCGTGCCGTCGGCCGTCCGCGTTACGCCGTGGCCACCCCGACCTGGGACCACGCCTTGGTCACGGCCTCCAGCTCCGCCGCGTCACCGAAGCGCGCCCGCGCCGCCGCGAGCGTCAGCCGGGCGAAGTCGGCGAAGTCCGCGTCGATCTCCAGCTCGCCGCCGGTCAGCACGTCGAACCAGACCTGGCCCGCCCGCTCCCACGCCTTTCCGCCCAGCTGGGTGGCGAACAGATAGAACGCGTGGTTCGGGATGCCGGAGTTGATGTGGACCCCGCCGTTGTCACGGCTCGTCCGTACGTAGTCCTTCATCGTGGCGGGCTGCGGATCCTTGCCGAGCACGTCGTCGTCGTACGCCGTGCCCGGGGCCTTCATGGAGCGCAGGGCGACCCCGCTGACGCCCGGGGCGAGCAGGCCCTCGCCGATCAGCCAGTCGGCCTGTTCGGCGGTCTGGTCCAGGGTGAACTGCTTGACCAGCACGCCGAAGACGTCCGACACCGACTCGTTGAGCGCGCCGGACTGGCCGTAGTAGGCGAGATTGGCCGTGTACTGGGTGAGGCCGTGGGTCAGCTCGTGGCCGATCACGTCGACCGGGATGGTGAAGTCGAGGAAGACCTCCCCGTCACCGTCCCCGAACACCATCTGCTCGCCGTCCCAGAAGGCGTTGTTGTAGTCCCGGTCGTAGTGCACGCTGGCGATCAGCGGCAGCCCGGCGCCGTCCAGCGAGTCACGTGCGTACGCGCTCAGCAGCAGCTCGAAGGTGGCGCCGAGCCCGGCGTACGCGCGGTTGACCGTGGCGTCCTGGCCGGGCTGGTCGCCCTCGCCGCGGACCTTCTTGCCCGGCAGCGCGGTGCCGTGCTCACAGTCGTGGATCGTGCGGTCGGGCTTTCCGGTGGCGGCCGGGTCCTGCCCGGCGGACTCGGTGAGCACCCGCGGGCCGACCGCCGTCAGCCGGCGGCGGGTGCGCTGCGCCGAGTCCGCCTCCAGGGTGCGGCGGGCGGGCCCGGAGATCGCGGGATCCTCGGCCTGCGCGAGCTTGTCGAGTACGTGCGGCGGCACGATGGCGCAGAAAACGGGAGCGGTGACGGGAGAGATGGCGTCCATGGCAACCAATGTGGCACTCCGTGGAATCCCTGTCACCCATTGCGACCAAGGTTGCTGAAATAGAGTGATCCGTCGCCCCTGGACGGTTAAGACCTCACTCTCCGTACAGAGGGCCGCGCCCGGCTCGCGGCGGCCGGTCCCGCATGCTGATACGGGCCCGCGCGGACCGGACGCCTCGGTTACGCTACTGAGCATCATGCGTTTCGGGCTGCTTCTCCTTAGCTGCCGCGGCGAGGGCCTGTAGTCGTAGGCCGACCCCCTCCCCGCGGAGTTTGGCGTTGCGGTGATCACGCCCCGTCGGCCGTTCCAGCGGACAGTACGAGGAGCCCCACGCAATGTCTGATTCTTCCGTAGGCCGCCCCACGCCCGTCACCAACGCGACCCACACCCAGAAGCCCTCCGGGATGCCGATCCACAAGTACGGCCCGTACGAGGCCGTCGCCATCCCCGACCGCGGCTGGCCGGAAAACCGGATCACCACCGCCCCCCGCTGGCTCTCCACCGATCTGCGCGACGGCAACCAGGCTCTGATCGACCCGATGTCGCCGGCCCGCAAGCGCGAGATGTTCGACCTGCTGGTGCGCATGGGCTACAAGGAGATCGAGGTCGGCTTCCCGGCCTCCGGCGAGACCGACTTCGCCTTCGTGCGGTCGATCATCGAAGAGGGCGCGATCCCCGAGGACGTGACGATCTCCGTCCTGACCCAGGCCCGCGAGGAGCTGATCGAGCGCACCGTCGAGGCGCTGCGCGGCGCCCACCGCGCCACCGTGCACCTCTACAACGCCACCGCCCCCACCTTCCGCCGGGTCGTCTTCCGCGGCACGCGCGAGCAGGTCAAGCAGATCGCCGTGGACGGCACCCGGCTGGTGATGGAGTACGCGGAGAAGATCCTCGGCCCGGAGACGACCTTCGGCTACCAGTACAGCCCGGAGATCTTCACCGACACCGAGCTGGACTTCGCGCTGGAGGTCTGCGAGGCCGTCATGGACGTCTGGCAGCCCGAGGCCGGCCGCGAGATCATCCTCAACCTGCCCGCCACGGTGGAGCGGTCCACGCCATCCACGCACGCGGACCGCTTCGAGTGGATGTCGCGCAACCTCTCCCGCCGCGAGCACGTCTGCCTGTCCGTGCACCCGCACAACGACCGGGGCACGGCCGTGGCCGCCGCCGAGCTGGCGCTGATGGCCGGTGCCGACCGTGTCGAGGGCTGCCTGTTCGGCCAGGGCGAGCGCACCGGCAACGTCGACCTGGTGACGCTGGGCATGAACCTCTTCTCGCAGGGCGTCGACCCGCAGATCGACTTCTCGCAGATCGACGAGATCCGTCGTACCAGCGAGTACTGCAACCAGATGGAGATCCACCCGCGCCACCCCTACGCGGGCGATCTGGTCTACACGTCCTTCTCCGGCTCCCACCAGGACGCCATCAAGAAGGGCTTCGACGCGCGGGAGGCCGACGCCGCCGAGCGGGGCAGGACCGTCGACGAGATCGAGTGGGCCGTGCCGTACCTGCCGATCGACCCGAAGGACGTCGGCCGGTCCTACGAGGCGGTCATCCGGGTCAACTCGCAGTCCGGCAAGGGCGGGATCGCGTACGTCCTGAAGAACGACCACAAGCTGGACCTGCCGCGCCGGATGCAGATCGAGTTCTCCCGCATCATCCAGGCCAAGACCGACGCCGAGGGCGGCGAGGTCACGCCCGGCCAGATCTGGTCGGCCTTCCAGGACGAGTACCTGCCCAACCCGGACAACGCCTGGGGCCGGCTCCAGCTGCGCTCCGGCCAGACCACGACCGACACGGACGGCCGCGACACGCTGACCGTGCAGGCCGCGGTGGACGGCGAGGAGACGACGCTGAGCGGCACCGGCAACGGTCCGATCTCGGCCTTCTTCGAGGCGCTGGCCGAGGTCGGGGTGGACGCCAGGCTGCTGGACTACCAGGAGCACACGATGAGCGAGGGCGCGAGCTCCCAGGCCGCCTCGTACATCGAGTGCGCGATCGACGGCAAGGTCCTGTGGGGGATCGGAATCGACGCGAACACCACGCGTGCGTCGCTGAAGGCCGTCATCTCCGCGGTGAACCGGGCGACCCGCTGACCTGAGGCTTTACCCCGGACCACACGAGCCCCGCCCGCCACTTCGGTGGGCGGGGTTCAGCCATGTCGTGGCGAACTGACGCCATGGTGCTGACGCCACGCCGAAGATGTGGCTAACATCACGTCAACGCGGCAATGATGCCGGAGCGTTACGGAGGTGCGCGACGTGCTGCCAACCCAACGATCAAGCGGCCGGAAAATGCGCGTCTGCGGCATTCGCACGTCGTGGAACACCGTCGGTGACGGGGAGTTCTTCTGCCCCGACTGCGGTGGCGACCGCAACTACCGCCGCCGCACGGGCCGTCGCCGGTTCACCGTCCTCGGTATCCCGCTGCTCCCGCGCGGCGTCGCCGGACCGGTGGTCGAATGCGCGGCCTGCCACGCCCACTTCGGCATGGACGTCCTGGACCACCCCACCACGATCCGCTTCTCCGCGATGCTGCGCGACGCCGTCCACACGGTCGCCCTCGCGGTCCTCGCGGCCGGCGGCACCTCGTCCCGTACGGTCAGGGAGACCGCCGTCCTGACCGTACGCGCGGCCGGATTCGAGGACTGCACGGAGGACCGGCTGACGGACCTGGTCGAGGCGCTCGCCGCGGACACCGGCCGGTTCATCGTCGAGCCGGGCCCGTGCGGCGCGGCGCTCGCCATCGAGCTGCACGAAGCGCTGGAGCCGCTCGCCCCCCACCTGGCACCGGCCGGCCGGGAGTCGATCCTCCTCCAGGGCGCCCGGATCGCCCTGGCCGACGGCGCCTACAGCCCACCGGAGCGCGAGGTGCTGTCCACGGTCGGCGGCGCGCTCCAGCTGCGGGCGGACGACACGGAGCGGCTGCTGGCGGCGGCGGGCACCTTCTCGTGAGCGGCGGGGCGGCCGGGGACCGCCGCGCGGCGCGGGTGCGGGCGCGGGTGCGGGACAATGAAGCCCATGAGTCTGTTCCGGGACGACGGCGTCGTACTGCGCACTCAGAAGCTCGGTGAGGCCGACCGCATCATCACGCTTCTGACCCGCGGCCATGGCCGTGTCCGCGCCGTCGCCCGGGGGGTGCGGCGGACGAAGTCCAAGTTCGGGGCGCGGCTGGAGCCGTTCTCCCACGTCGACGTGCAGTTCTTCGCGCGGGGGAGCGAGCTGATCGGACGGGGGCTGCCGCTGTGCACCCAGGGCGAGACCATCGCTCCGTACGGTGGCGGCATCGTGACCGACTACGCCCGCTACACCGCGGGCACCGCCATGCTGGAGACGGCGGAACGATTCACCGATCACGAGGGCGAGCCGGCCGTGCAGCAGTATCTGCTGCTCGTCGGCGGCCTGCGCACCCTGGCGCGCGGGGAGCACGCGCCGCATCTGATCCTGGACGCCTTTCTGCTGCGCTCGCTGGCCGTCAACGGGTACGCGCCCAGCTTCGACGACTGCGCGAAGTGCGGGCTCCAGGGCCCCAACCGCTTCTTCTCGGTCGGGGCGGGCGGGGTCGTGTGCGGGGACTGCCGGGTGCCCGGCAGCGTCGTACCCTCTGCTGAGGCCGTCGGACTGCTCAGCGCGCTGCTGACGGGGGACTGGCAGACGGCCGACGCGTGCGAGGCGCGACATGTCAGGGAGGGCAGCGGGCTGGTGTCCGCCTATCTGCACTGGCATCTGGAGCGCGGCCTGCGCTCACTCAGATACGTAGAGAAGAACTAGGAGACGAGAAGCGCATGGCACGACGCGGAATCCTGGGGCGTTCCCGCCGCGAGTACAAGACGCCGGAACCGCATCCCTCCGGCGCTGTTCCGCCGAGGATCCAGAGCGAGCTGGTGCCCAAGCACGTGGCCGTCGTCATGGACGGCAACGGACGCTGGGCCAAGGAGCGCGGGCTGCCGCGCACCGAGGGGCACAAGGTGGGCGAGGGCGTCGTCCTCGACGTGCTCAAGGGCTGCCTGGAGATGGGCGTCAAGAACCTGTCCCTGTACGCGTTCTCCACCGAGAACTGGAAGCGGACGCCCGACGAGGTGCGCTTCCTGATGAACTTCAACCGCGATGTCATCCGGCGCCGCCGCGACGAGATGAACGAGCTGGGGATCCGGATCCGCTGGGTCGGCCGGATGCCCAAGATGTGGAAGTCCGTCGTCCAGGAGCTTCAGGTCGCGCAGGAGCAGACCAAGGACAACGACGCCATGACGCTCTACTTCTGCGTCAACTACGGCGGCCGCGCTGAGATCGCGGACGCGGCGCAGGCGCTCGCCGCCGATGTCGCGGCCGGCAAGCTCGACCCGTCCAAGGTCAACGAGAAGACGTTCGCCAAGTACCTCTACTACCCGGACATGCCGGACGTGGATGTCTTCCTACGGCCGAGCGGTGAGCAGCGTACGTCCAACTACCTGCTCTGGCAGAGCAGTTACGCCGAGATGGTCTTCCAGGACGTGCTGTGGCCCGACTTCGACCGGCGCGATCTGTGGCGGGCGTGCCTGGAGTACGCCTCCCGCGACCGCCGCTTCGGCGGCGCGCTGCCCAACGAGGACTCCCAGGGGGACGTGGCGGAGCAGGACGAGCTGGAGGAGCGGGCTGAGCCGCCTTCGGAGGCTCCGCGGGGCTGAGCGGCGCCGTCTCCTCGTATCGCCGGACGGGCCGGGCCTGACATCGGCCGGCCGTCCGGCGAAGCGAGAGCAGCGTCAGTTCTTCGCGGCTCTCTCCGCGCACTCCGCGCACGTGCCGAAGATCTCCACCGTGTGGGCCACTGCCACGTAGCCGTGCTGCGCGGCGACCGTCTCGGCCCACTGCTCCACCGCGGGGCCCTCGACCTCGACGGCCTTCCCGCAGACCCGGCAGACCAGATGGTGATGGTGGTCGCCGGTCGAGCAGCGCCGGTAGACCGACTCGCCGTCGTTCGTGCGCAGTACGTCGACCTCGCCGGCGTCGGCGAGGGACTGGAGGGTGCGGTAGACCGTGGTCAGACCGACCGAGTCGCCGCGGTGCTTGAGCATGTCGTGAAGCTCCTGCGCACTGCGGAACTCGTCCACCTCGTCGAGCGCCGCCGCCACCGCGGCACGCTGACGGGTCGATCGGCCGCGGACGGGGGCCGCGCTCGATCCACTGCTGGGCGCAGTCGTCACAGGTGCCTCCTTGCCTCTGCCCGTCGTCATCCGTCGGGCGTTACCCGCTTACGTCGGGCCATTGTGCCAGCTCGCGCTCAGACCGTTACCTCGTCCGTGGGTCGCCGCGCGGCCGGTACGTCCACGTCCGGCGGGTGGCCCGCCGCCCGCAGCGCGCGGGCCCGTCGCGCGGCCAGCGGCGCGGCGAGCGCGGTCAGCAGCACGAAGACGCCGATGGCGATGAGCACGATCGTCGCGCCGGGGGGTACGTCCTGGTAGTACGAGGTGACCGTACCGGCCAGCGTCACGGCCGTACCGATCACGACGGCGAGTACGAAGGTCACCACGAAGGACCGGGTGATCTGCTGCGCCGCCGCCACCGGCACCACCATCAGCGCGCTGACCAGCAGCAGCCCCACGACCCGCATGGCGACGGTCACGGTCACCGCGGCCGTCACGGCGATCAGCAGGTTCAGGGTGCGCACCGGCAGCCCGGTGACCCGGGCGAACTCCTCGTCCTGGCTCACCGCGAAGAGCTGCCTGCGCAGTCCCACCGTCACCAGCATCACGAAGGCGGCCAGCAGCGAGATCGCGGTCACGTCGGAGGGCGAGACCGTCGACAGGGAGCCGAAGAGATAGGTGCTGAGGTTGGCGTTGGAGCCGTTCGGCGCGAGGTTGATCAGCAGGACGCCGCCCGCCATGCCGCCGTAGAAGAGCATCGCGAGCGCGATGTCGCCGCGGGTGCGGCCGTACGCCCTGATCAGCTCCATCGTGACGGCGCCGGCCACCGAGACCAGCGTGGCCACCCACACGGGGCTCCAGGAGAGCAGGAAGCCGAGCCCGACCCCGGTCATCGCGACGTGGCCGATGCCGTCGCCCATCAGCGCCTGGCGGCGCTGGACGAGGTAGATGCCGACGGCGGGGGCGGTGATGCCGACCAGGACGGCCGCTATCAGCGCCCGCTGCATGAAGGGGGTCTGAAGTATTTCCATGGTCAGCTCAGCAGTCCGGTACGGAGCGGCTCGCCGGCCGCGTGGGGGTGACAGCTCGAATCGGTCAAGGGCTCGGGGCCGTGGCCGGGCGGGGCGTGCCGGCCGACGGCCCTGGGCGGCGGACCGTCGTGGGTCACACAGCCGTCGCGCAGCACCACCGCCCGGTCGATGAGCGGCTCCAGCGGGCCCAGCTCGTGCAGGACCAGCAGGACGGTCGTACCGGCCGCCACCTGCTCGCGCAGGGTCGCCGCGAGGATCTCCTGGCTGGCCAGGTCGACGCCCGCCATCGGCTCGTCCATGATCAGCAGCTCGGGTTCGGCGGCGAGCGCCCTGGCTATCAGCACGCGCTGGTGCTGGCCGCCCGACAGGGCGCCCACGGAGTCCTTGGCGCGGTCGGCCAGGCCCACCAGCTCGATGGCACGCTGGACGGCCGCCCGATCGGCCTTGGAGGGCCATCCCAGGCGTGTACGGGAGAGCCGGCCGGAGGAGACGACCTCGCGTACGGTCGCGGGCACCCCGCTCGCTGCCGTGGTGCGCTGCGGTACGTAGCCGACGCGGGCCCAGTCGCGAAAGCGCCGCAGCGGGGTGCCGAACAGCGCGATCTCGCCGCTCGCCAGCGGCACCTGGCCGATCACCGAGCGCACGGCGGTGGACTTGCCGGAGCCGTTGGCGCCGAGCAGCGCGACGACCTCACCGGGGCGCACGGTGAGGTCGATGCCGCGCAGCACGGGGCGCGCGCCGAGCGTGGCGGTGGCGCCGCGCAGCGAGATGACCGGCGCCGGGCGCGGACCGGGCTCCTGGGGTTCCACCGTCTGTGGGGCGTGGTCGCGCTCCACCGCTTCCGGGGCGTGTTCGCTCTTCGCCGTCGCCATGCCGGGCGCCTCCGATGCCGCTGTCAGATTCACTTCGCGCCGAGCGCCTTTCGCAGTGCCGCGAGGTTCGACCGCATGACCTCGACGTAGTCAGCGCCCTTCGACTTGTCCGTAATTCCCTCCAGCGGGTCCAGGACGTCGGTCTTCAGTCCTGAGTCCCCGGCGAGGGTCTTGGCGGTCTTGTCGCTGGCGAGCGTCTCGAAGAATACGGTGCTGACCTTGTCGCGCTTCGCGATGGTCTCCAGTTCCTTGACCCGGGCGGGGCTCGGCTCGGCCTCGGGGTCGATGCCGGCGATGGCCTCCTGCTCCAGGCCGTAGCGCTCGGCGAGGTAGCCGAAGGCGGCGTGGGTGGTGATGAAGGTCTTGGTGGAGGTGTCGGCGAGACCCTGCTCGAACGCGGTGTTCAGCCCGTCGAGCCTGGTGACCAGGGCGGCGGTGTTCTTCTTGTACGCGGCGGCGTGGTCCGGGTCGGCCTTCTCCAGGGCGGCGCCGACCCCCTTGGCGACCTCGGCGAACTTCACCGGGTCGAGCCAGATGTGCGGGTCGTTGCCGTCGGCGGAGGCTTCCTCGTCCTCGGCGGCGTGGGTCTCCTCGTCGGCGTGGTCGTCGTCGCCGTGCGCGTGCCCGGCCTCGGTGCCGTGCTTCTCCATCGTGGTCAGGGTGGTCGCGTCGACGGTGTTCTGCACACCGGACTGGGCGATGGCCTTGTCCACGGCGGGCTGGATGCCCTTGAGGTAGACGATCACATCGGCTTCGCCGAGCTGGGCGGTCTGCCGGGGCTTCAGCTCCAGGTCGTGCGGCTCCACGCCGGGCTTGGTGAGAGTGGTGACGGAGACATGGTCGCCGCCTATCTCCTGGGCCAGGAACTGCATGGGGTAGAACGACGCGGTCACCGCGAGCTTCCCCCCGCTCTTCGTGGCGGCGTCGGAGGAGGAGCAGGCGGACAGGGCCACCATCCCGAGCGCGACAGCTCCGGCGATGGTGGCGGTGGGTATCAGGCGTCGTACGTTCATGACAGTCATTTTCAACAAAAGTGGAAACGATTGTCAACAACAGGTCGGGAATGGCTTGTGAAGTGGGCGGGATGTCCGATACCCAGCACCGATTTGATCGAAGGGGTGCGCCCGCCGCTAATCTGAGTCATTCGCCGTTCGTCGTCGTCGTAATGAAGAGAGCACCGTGGCCGCCGACAAGATCGACAGCATCGTCAACCTGAGCAAGCGCCGTGGCTTCGTCTACCCGTGCAGTGAGATCTACGGTGGCCAGCGCGCCGCCTGGGACTACGGGCCGCTCGGAGTCGAGCTGAAGGAGAACCTCAAGCGTCAGTGGTGGCGTTACATGGTCACCTCGCGCGAGGACGTTGTCGGTATCGACTCATCGGTGATCCTCGCCACCGAGGTCTGGGAAGCGTCGGGCCACGTCGCGACCTTCACCGACCCGCTCACCGAGTGCACCTCCTGTCACAAGCGTTTCCGCGCCGACCACCTGGAAGAGGCGTACGAGGCCAAGCACGGCAAGGCCCCCGAGAACGGCCTCACCGACCTCAACTGCCCCAACTGTGGAAACAAGGGCACCTTCACCGAGCCCAAGCAGTTCTCCGGGCTGCTCTCCACGCACCTCGGCCCGACGCAGGACTCCGGGTCCGTCGCGTATCTGCGGCCCGAGACCGCGCAGGGCATTTTCACCAACTTCGCCCAGGTGCAGCAGACGTCCCGCAAGAAGCCGCCGTTCGGCATCGCGCAGATGGGCAAGTCCTTCCGGAACGAGATCACTCCGGGCAACTTCATCTTCCGCACGCGCGAGTTCGAGCAGATGGAGATGGAGTTCTTCGTCAAGCCGGGCGAGGACGAGCAGTGGCAGGAATACTGGATGGAGCAGCGCTGGAACTGGTACCGCGACCTGGGCCTCCGTGAGGAGAACATGCGCTGGTACGACCACCCGGCCGAGAAGCTCTCGCACTACTCCAAGCGCACCGCCGACATCGAGTACCGCTTCCAGTTCGGCGGCAGCGAGTGGGGCGAGCTGGAGGGTGTCGCCAACCGCACCGACTACGACCTCTCGGCGCACTCCAAGGCGTCCGGCCACGACCTGTCGTACTTCGACCAGGAGGCCGGCGAGCGCTGGACCCCGTACGTCATCGAGCCCGCCGCCGGTGTCGGCCGCGCGATGCTCGCCTTCCTCCTCGACGCGTACAACGAGGACGAGGCGCCCAACGCCAAGGGCGTGATGGAGAAGCGTGTCGTGATGCGCCTCGACCCGCGCCTCGCGCCGGTCAAGGTGGCCGTCCTGCCGCTCTCCCGCAACCCGCAGCTCTCGCCGAAGGCGAAGGGCCTCGCGACGGACCTGCGGCGCAACTGGAACATCGAGTTCGACGACGCGGGCGCCATCGGCCGCCGCTACCGCCGCCAGGACGAGATCGGCACGCCGTTCTGCGTCACGGTCGACTTCGACACCCTGGACGACAACGCGGTGACCGTGCGCGAGCGCGACACGATGAAGCAGGAGCGCGTCTCGCTGGACCAGATCCAGAGCTACCTGGGCGGCCGCCTGATCGGCTGCTGAACCGGCAGACGAGGCGGTGCCCCACCGGCACACGGGAAGGCCCCCGGTTCCGTTCCGACACGGAACCGGGGGCCTTCCTCGTGCCGGGGGCCATCCCGGCCTCTTCAACTCCCTTGGGGGATCTGATCTGTTGATGTTGTCCGTACGGCACACTGGGCCCCGGCCTACGAGGGAGACACGGATCATGCCGTCCACGACCACCAGCAAGGTCACCCGATGGGACCAGCACGGACGCGAACACGTCGTACGCGTCCAGAAGGCCGGTGTGCAGCGGTCGTTGGTCTGCGACACCTGCGGCTGGCGCAAGAGCGCGCAGTTCCTGCCCTGGCTCAAGGCCGAGGAACACCTCACCGACGCCCACCAGGCGACGGTGGACCCGACGGCGGGCTGAGCGCCCGGCCGGGACCGAGCCGGACCGGGTCCGATCCCGCGGGCAGGGTCGGGGCCGGTCGGGGCCGGTCAGGCCCGCAGGCCGCGCAGCAGCAGCTCCGACACGGCGTCGAACTCCGCGTCGATCGTGGGCTTGCTCCACTCCGCCGCATAGGCCGGGTCATGGAAGCGGGCCGTCGCGGCGAACACCGCCCCGGCGCTGCTCGCCGGGTCCTCCGCGACGAAGCGCCCCGCCCGTACGCCCTCTTCGATGATGAGGGTGAGCTGCGCCGCCAGCTCCGCCAGATGCGCGTCGACCACGCCGCTGCTCTCGTGGGCGAGCACGGAGAACGTGGCGAACAGCTCCGGATCGTCTCCCGCCTTGTGCCGCTTGGCGGCGAACAGCGTCAGCAGCCACTCCCGCAGCTTCGCCGGCCCCGACTCCCGCTCGTCGTCGCTGATGACCTGGGCGAGGGCTGTTTCCGTGCGGCTCAGCCACTGCTTGGTGACCGCCTCGCGCAGAGCCGCCTTCGTACGGAAGTGCCGGTAGACACTGCCGTGGCTGACGCCGAGCACCCGTGCCACATCGACGACCGTCGCCTTCGCGGGACCGTAGCGCCGCAGCACCTCCTCGGTGGCTTCGAGGATGCGCTCGGCGGTCAGGGGCTCGGTGCTCATGAGGCCAGCCCTTTCATGGCTCGTACGGCGCCGGAGGGCGGTGGTGCCGTCGGCGGGACGCGTATGACAGATGACGGTACCTGTCAGGCCGACCGGTCCGTGCCGACCGCCTCCCGCCGCCGGGCGCCCGTCAGCGCTCGCTGTCCAGCATCGCCATCTGGGGGCTCGGGTAGCGCTCCCCGGCGGCGGCGTCGGCGGGGACGGCGCGCTCGATGGCGGCGAGATCCCCGTCGTCCAGCGTGACGTCCAGGGCGCCGAGGGCCTCGGTCAGCCGCCCGCGGCTGCGGGCGCCGACGAGCGGCACGATGTCCTCGCCCCGGGACAGCACCCAGGCGATGGCGATCTGCGCGACCGTCACGCCCTTCTGCTCGGCGATCTTGCGCAGCGACTCGACCAGCGTGAGGTTGTGCCGGAGGTTCTCCCCCTGGAAGCGCGGGCTGATCGCCCGGAAATCGTCGGCGGCCAGCTTCTGGTCGCCGGTGAAGTGCCCGCCGATGAGTCCGCGCGACAGCACCCCGTACGCGGTGACGCCGATGCCCAGCTCGCGGAGCGTCGGCAGGATGTCGGCCTCGATACCGCGTGAGATCAGGGCGTACTCGATCTGGAGATCGCAGATCGGGGCCGTGGCGGCGGCCCGGCGGATGGTCTCCGCGCCGACCTCCGAGAGCCCGATGTGCCGGACGTATCCGGCCTGGACCAGCTCCGCGACGGCGCCGACCGTCTCCTCGATCGGCACGTCCGGGTCGAGCCGCGAGGGCCGGTAGATGTCGATGTGGTCCACGCCCAGCCGCCGGAGGGAGTACGCGGCGAAGTTCTTCACGGCCGCGGGACGTCCGTCGAGCCCGCCCCACCCGTCGTCCGGGTCGCGCAGGGCGCCGAACTTGACGCTGACGACGGCCCGTTCGCGCGCCGCCGGGGACGCGGTGCGCAGGGCCTCGTTGATCAGCAGCTCGTTGTGGCCCATGCCGTAGAAGTCGCCGGTGTCGATCAGGGTGATGCCGGCGTCGAGCGCGGCGTGGATCGTGGCGACGGACTCGCCGCGGTCGTCGCCGGCCCCGTACGCACCGGACATGCCCATACAGCCGAGGCCGAGCGCGGCGGACCGGAGGCCCGTGGAGCCGAGGGCGCGGGTGGGGAGGGTGGTCATGGCGGATTCCTCCGTGCGAATCGCGGATGGATCGGGAGTGACACGATCAACCATGGCATGACGAGTGACAGATTTCAATATCTGTCACTCGTCAGGTGTCCGTCGCCGGAAAACGCGTTGCGTCCCGGGCCCCGCCCGGTGGTAGCGTCAGCCGTATGTTCTTCCAGATCTACGAGTGAGAGCGCGGCGGCGACAGCCCGCCCCCCACCGACGATTCCGCAGATCACTTCTCATCACTTCGGGAGAACCCCGTGGCAAAGAGCCGCAACAACCTTCTCGGCGTGGGCGGTCAGCGCACCAAGACCGGGCGCACGGACCCGCAGTCCAGCGCCCCCGCCCGCGACGCCAACCGCAAGGTCTCCGCCGACCAGAAGCAGGAACTCCTGCGCAAGATGCGCGAGCGCGCCGCCGGTCAGAGCGGATCCGGCCAGGACGGTCAGCAGGCCGCCACCCAGGACTGACGCGGGCAGGAACAGAGCGGACGACGGGCCCGGACCACCTCGGTGGTCCGGGCCCGTCGGCGTCGGCGATCGTCTCGCCGGTCGGCTCAGCCGATCGCGCGCGGCAGCCGCAGACTCAGCAGCCCCGTCAGCACGACCAGCCCCAGCTGCACCAGCAGTGTGATCGTCAGCGCGTCGCCCATCCCCATGGACGTCGTCAGGCTCAGGAAGAGCGAGCCCAGCGTCGCCACCCCGAGCGCCAGCGCCGACTGCTGCGCCGTGACCATGACGCCACCGCCCACTCCCGCCCGTTCGGCCGGGATGTCGGAGAGCACGATCCGCACGATGACCGGCAGCTGGAAGCCCTGGCCCAGACCGGCCAGCGCGACGCCCGGCAGCAGGTCGAGCGAGGTGAGCGCGGGCCAGCCGTGCCGGACGGCGAGCACCAGCAGCGCGACCCCGACCGCCTGGACGACCGCGCCCGCCGTCACCAGCAGGCTGCCGTACCGCCGGATCAGCCGGGGCCCGGCCAGCGAGGCGGCGAAGAACGCCACGGCCATCGGCACCAGCGCCATTCCGGCGGTGATCGCCCCCATACGCAGGCCCTGCTGGAGCGCCACGGCGATCACGAACATGAACCCGCCGAAGCTGATCCCGAACGGCACCAGCAGCGCCAGCCCGCGCCGGAGCGTGACCAGCGCGAACAGGCTCGGCGGCACCAGCGGCGTCCGCCCCTCCCGGTCGGCCCGCCGCTCGACCCGCAGGAAGGCGTACGCCGCGACCGGGAAGGCCGCCAGCGACACCCAGGTCCACAGCGGCCACCCGGCCGCCCGGCCCTCGGTGAGCGGCGCCAGCAGCGTCACCAGGCTGACGGCCAGCAGCAGGGTTCCCGGCACGTCCACGGGCGCCGGCCGGTCCGAACGCGTCTCGGGCACCGAGCGGACCGCCAGGAACAGCCCGGCCAGCGCGACCGGCACATTGACCAGGAAGATGGCCCGCCAGCCGCTCCCCGCGATATCGGCCGCGACGAGCACCCCGCCCAGGATCTGCCCCGCCACCATCGCCAGGCCGGCCGTCGCCCCGTACAGGCTGAGCGCCTTCGCCCGGCGCTGGCCCGCGGTCGCGGCCTGGATGGTGGCCAGCACCTGCGGCAGCATCAGCGCCGCGGCGCCGCCCTGCGCGACCCGCGCCCCGACCAGGGTCCAGGCGGTCGGCGCGAGTCCACAGGCGAGCGAGGTCAGCCCGAAGGCGGCCATGCCGACAAGGAACAGCCGTCGCCGCCCGAAGGTGTCGCCGAGTCTTCCGCCGAGGACGAGCAGCACGGCGTACGCCAGCCCGTACCCGGCGACCACCAGCTCCAGCAGCGCGGGACCCGCGGCCAGGTCGTGGTCGATCGTCGGCAGGGCGACGTTGACGATGAAGAAGTCGATCAGGGGGAGCGCCGCGCCGAGCAGCACGGTGAAGAGGCCGAGCGCCCCGAGGACGGAACCGTGGTCATGGACGACGGGCGGTCCGGCGGTGGGAGCGGAGCCGGCGGGGGAGGTCTTCCGGGGGGACGCGAATGTTCTACTCACCCCACCGACGATTACGCATCACCCAGCCTGGTACCAGAGTCTCTTTATCCTGGTACATTCACTACCCCGCAATAGTCTGAGCGCCGCCCGGCTCACTCGTTGCGCGACGTCCCGGCGATGATCCAGGCGTATCCGCCCGTCGCCCCCTCCGCCCCCGGGCCGATGCGTCCCTGGCCGTCGGACCGTCGGACCGCGCTCTCCTTCGGAAGTCTGTGGCACTCCACCCGGCCCACCAAGGATGATCTTATGTGCCGAGTGGGACATGAAACGTTCGAATCGACTGACGCGGCATCAGCGTTCAGCTGACACAGTGGAAATGGAGGCGGCCGATGGCACGTACGACCCCGTCCGGCGGACCCAAGGAAAAGCCCGCGACGCTCGCCCTGGTCGCCCAACGGGCCGGAGTGTCGCCCCAGACGGTGTCCAACGCCCTCAACTCGCCCGATCTGCTGGCCCCCCGGACCCTGGAGCGGGTCCGCAGGGCGATAGAGGAGATGGACTACCGGCCCCACCAGGCCGCGCGTCTGCTGCGCACCCAGTCGAGCCTGCTGATCGGTTACGGAGTCCGGGCCACGCGCGACGGGGTGTCCGGGCTCGTCCTGGAGAGCTTCCTGCACGCCCTCTCGGACTCGGCGGACCAGGCCGGCTACCGCGTCATGCTGTTCGCCGTGCCCGCCGAGGTCGAGGACGAACCCGCCGCCTACGCCGAGCTGTTACGCGAACGGTCGGTCGACGCCTTCGTCCTGAGCAACACCTACCGGGCCGACCCCCGCCCCGACTGGCTGCGCAAGCGCGGCATCCCCTACGTCTCCTTCGGCCGCCCCTGGCGGGCCCGAGAGGCGGGGGACTGGGTGGACGTCGACGGGGCGCACGGCACCGGCGCCGCCGTCGACCACCTCGTCGCCCTCGGGCACCGCAGGATCGCCTTCCTCGGCTGGCCGAAGGGCTCCGGCGTGGGCGACGACCGGGCGCGGGGCTGGCGGGAGGCGATGGGTCGGCACGGGCTGTCCGTACGCGGTCTGCGGGCCGGCTCCCGGAACAACGTCGACGCCGCGCGCGAGGCCGTCGGGGAGCTGCTTCCGCTGGGCGTCACCGCCGTGGTGGCGGCGAGCGACACCCTCGCCCTCGGCTGCTACCGGGCGCTGCTCGCCGCCGGGGTGTCGCCGGGGCGGGACGTCGCCGTCGTCGGATTCGACGACTCCGCCGCCGCCGCGCTGCTCTCCCCGAGCCTCTCCTCGCTCCGGCAGCCGCTGGCGGAGGCGGGCCGGGCCTGCACCCGCCTGCTCCTCGCGCGTCTCAAGGATCCGGCGGCGGAGCTGGAACGGGTCCTGCTGACGCCCGAACTGGTGGTGCGGGACAGCAGCTCGGGGACCGCCCCGGGGACGGACCCGGCGTAGGAGGAGGCGTCCCGCCGGGTCCGTGCCTCAGGTCGCGTCTCAAGCCGTGTCGCAGCCTCTGCCTCAGGTCGCCGGACGGTCGAGCATCAGCGCGTTGAACGCGCCGTAGTCGAGTCCGCCCTCCAGAGCCGCGCAGGTGCCGTCGGTGAGCAGTTCACGTGCGGCGCGCGCGGCGAGGCCGTAGGCGGCCTCGGCGATCGACGAACCGGCGCTGATCCGGGCGACCCCCAGCTCCGCCAGGACGGACACGGGCAGCGAGCCGGGTCCCGCCAGTACGTTCAGGGGCGCCGCGACGCCGGTCACCAGGGCCGACACGGTCGCCCGGTCGAAGGCGCCGAGCACGAACACCCCGTCCGCGCCCGCAGCCAGATAGGCGGCGGCCCTGGCCAGGGTCTCCTTGATCCGGCCGGCCGGGTCCCCGGGCGGCAGCCGGTGGGTGTCGATCCGGGCGTTGAGGTACAGCGGCACCCCGGCGGCGTCGGCGGCGGCGCGGGCGGCGGCGATCCGCTCGGCCTGTTCGGCGACGGGCCGCAGCGGCTCGGGGCCGGTGCGGAGCGAGTCCTCCAGGTTGACGCCGACGGCCCCGGCGTCGAGCACGCCCCGTACGGTGTCGGCCACCTCCCCGGCGGTGGCGCCGAAGCCGCTCTCGATGTCGGCGGTGACCGGCGCACGGACCGTGGCCGAGATCCGCGCCAGCGCGTCCAGCGCGCCCGCCCGGTCCACCCGGTCGCCGTCCCCGTACCCGAGCGCCCAGGCCACCCCCGCGCTGCTGGTGGCGATGGCGGCGGCGCCGGCGTCCTCGACGAGCCGGGCCGAGGCGGCGTCCCAGGCATTGGGCAGGACGAGGGGCCTGCCGGGGACGTGCAGCGAGCGGAACAGCAGGGCCTGGTCCTTGAGTGTTGTCATGACACCCACTTCACCAGCGGATATGCCCCTGCGGCCAGCGGATTTCCGACCACGTCCCGCCGACTGGTGCCGCCGACCGGGCCCCGGGGGGACGGTGTCCGGAAGGACGCGGTCGTGTCGTGGTACTCCGGCGTCATTATCCTGGTACTGGGCGTACCTGGTCATGGGGTCGGGGCTGCGGCATCCTGGAGGAATGAGCACATTCGCGCGGACCGGCGCGCAGGCCGGCCAGGAGACGGACATCCGGCGGCACGAGCTCGCGGGTTTTCTGCGCAGCCGCCGCGAGCGCATCACGCCCGAGCAGGTCGGGCTGGAACGGGGCAGGCGGCGGCGTACGCCCGGGCTGCGGCGCGAGGAGGTCGCCCAGCTGTCGGCCGTGGGCGTGACCTGGTACACGTGGCTGGAGCAGGCCCGGCCCATCCAGGTGTCCCCGCAGGTCCTCGACGCCCTCGCCCGCGCTCTCCAGCTCGACAGCGGCGAGCGCGCGCACCTCTTCGCCCTCGCGGCGGCCGTCGACCCGGCCCCCGGGACGCCCTGCCCGACCATCACACCGGCGGTGCGGCAGATGCTGGAGGCGCTGGAGCCGTTCCCGGCCTGTGTGCAGAACAGCCGGTACGACATGCTCGCGTACAACCGCAGCTACAGCGGTCTCCTGTGCGACCTGGACGCGCTGCCGCCCGAGGACCGCAACTGCTTGTGGCTCGCCTTCACCAACGACGAGTGGCGCGCCGGGCTCGGTGACCCGGAGGAGACCTGCCGGGCGATGGCCGGCAAGTTCCGGGCCGCCATGGCCGAGCATCTCGCGGAGCCGCCCTGGAAGACGCTGCTGGGACGGTTGCGGGCGGCCTCGCCCGAGTTCCGGGAGGTCTGGGAGCAGCACGAGGTGGTGGCGCCCACCGGGGACCGGACGAAGAGGTTCCTCAACTCCCGGGTCGGCCGGCTCGATCTGATCCACACCAACCTCTGGCTGGGGCCCGCCGCCGGGCCCCGGCTGGTCACCTACGTACCGGCGGACGACGACTCCCGGATCCGGCTGGAGCGGCTTCAGGCGCTGCTGTCGGAGCCCGGACCCGCCTCCGGTCCGGGTCCGGATCCCGGTCCGGATCCGCTGCCCGCCCTGCTGCCGCTGCCGGTCGGCGCCGGGGGCTGAGCCGCGGCGTTCGCGGGCTCCAGCAGCCGCGCCGTGTCCCGTGCCGTGCGGCCCGCCCAGGAGCCGCTGGTCAGCGCGCCGACCAGCAGGACGCTCGCACCGCAGGCCGTGATGATCCACCAGGCCGGGTGGCTGGCGTCGGTGAACCCCGTACGGTACGAGGCCGAGCCGACCATGCCCGCCGCCCCGCCCGCCAGCACCGCGCCGATCACCGCGACGCCCAGCGTCTGGCCGATCTGGCGGCTGGTGGACGCGACGGCGGCGGCGACGCCCGCCTGGGAGCGGGGCATGCCGGAGACGGCGGTGTTGGTGATGGGGGCGTTGACCATGCCGAAGCCGAGGCCGAACAGCACATAGCCGGTGAACATCAGCGTCATGGTCCGCTCCGCGTCGAACGCGGCGAACAGGACGCCGCTCGCCGTCATCGCGACCCCGGCGATCAGCAGGGGCAGCCGCGGGCCGCGGTTGCCGACCAGCCGGCCGGAGAGCGGCGCGCAGACGAACGTCATGGCGGCCATCGGGAGCATGTAGAGCCCGGCGTGCAGCGCGGAGAGCCCCCGCACGTTCTGGAGGTAGAGCGTGTTGAGGAAGAGGAATCCGCCCAGCGCCGCGAAGGCGGACACGGCGATGACGGTCGCCCCGCTGAACGGCGCGCTGCGGAAGAAGCGCAGGTCGATCAGGGGCTCCGGGCGCCTCGGCTCGTACACGAGGAGCCCGACGAGACAGAGCACGGCGACGGTGGCGAAGGACACGATCAGCGGTGACGTCAGTCCCGCCGACGGCGCCTCGATGATCGCGTAGGTCAGCGCGCCCAGCACCCCGATGACCAGCAGCTGGCCCACGGGGTCGGGGCGGCGGGGCTTGGGGGCGCGGGACTCCGGGACGTAGCGCCAGGTCAGCAGCAGGGCCGCGACCCCGATCGGCAGATTGATCCAGAAGATCGACCGCCAGCCGACGGAGTCCACCAGCAGCCCGCCGATCAGCGGTCCCGCCGCCATCGAGATGCCCACCACACCGCCCCAGACGCCGATGGCGCGGGCGCGCTCGCGCGGTCCCGTGAAGGTGTTGGTGATGATCGACATCGCGACGGGGTTGAGCATCGAACCGCCGACGGCCTGCATCATCCGGAAGGCGACGAGCGATTCGAGGTTCGGCGCGACGGAGCAGAGCGCCGAGCCGAGCGTGAAGAGGACGAGACCGGTCTTGAAGACCCGGCGCCGGCCGATCCGGTCGGCCGTGGAGCCCGAGAGCATCAGCAGGGAGGCGAGCACGAGCGTGTACGCGTCGATGGTCCATTGCAGCCCGGAGACGGAGGCGTGCAGCTCTCTCTGCATGGACGGCAGGGCGACGTTGAGGATGGTGTTGTCGAGGCTGACGATGAGCAGGCTCATGCAGCAGATCGCCAGCACCAGTAGCTTCCGTCGATGGCTCAGCTCGGGCATGCGTCGATAGTACGACTAACTAACAACTTCTCGCGTGAGAGACAATGGCCGCATGACCGCTCCGTTCCCGGCCGCCACACTCCCGGCCGCCCCGCTCGCCATCGGCCCGTACACCGTCCAGCCTCCGGTGGTGCTCGCGCCCATGGCCGGGATCACCAACGCCCCCTTCCGGACGCTGTGCAGGGAGTTCAGTGGTGGCAAGGGTCTGTTCGTCAGCGAGATGATCACCACGCGGGCGCTGGTCGAGCGCAACGAGAAGACCATGCAGCTCATCCACTTCGACGCGACCGAGACCCCGCGCTCGATCCAGCTGTACGGGGTGGACCCGGTCACCGTCGGCAAGGCCGTGCGCATGATCGTGGACGAGGACCTCGCCGACCACATCGACCTGAACTTCGGCTGCCCGGTGCCCAAGGTGACCCGCAGGGGCGGCGGCTCGGCCCTCCCGTACAAGCGGCCGCTGCTGCGGGCGATCCTGCGCGAGGCCGTGTCGAACGCCGGGGACCTGCCGGTCACCATGAAGATGCGCAAGGGCATCGACGACGACCACCTCACCTCGCTCGACGCCGGCCGGATCGCGGTCGAGGAGGGGGTGACGGCGATCGCGCTGCACGGCAGGACCGCCGCCCAGCACTACGGCGGCACCGCCGACTGGGATGCCATCGCACGCCTCAAGGAGCACGTCCCGGAGATCCCGGTGCTCGGCAACGGCGACATCTGGTCGGCGGAAGACGCCCTGCGGATGGTGCGCGCGACCGGCTGCGACGGAGTGGTCGTGGGGCGCGGCTGCCTGGGCAGGCCCTGGCTGTTCGGCGATCTGGTCGCCGCCTTCGAGGGGACGGGGACGGTGGCGGCGCCGACGCTGCGCGAGGTCGCGGCCGTCATGCGGCGCCACGCGCAGCTGCTGGGGGAGTGGATCGGGGACGAGGCCCGCGGGGTGATCGACTTCCGCAAGCACGTGGCCTGGTACCTGAAGGGCTTCTCGGTCGGTTCGACGCTCCGCAAGCAGCTGGCGATCACCTCGTCGCTCGCCGAGCTGGACGAGCTGATGGCCGGACTCGATCTGGACCAGCCGTGGCCGGTCGGCGCGGACGGACCGCGCGGGCGCACCTCGGGCAACAACCGGGTGGCGCTGCCGGACGGCTGGCTGAAGGACCCGTACGACTGCGCGGGCATCGGCGCCGACGCGGAGCTGGACACCTCCGGCGGCTGACGGCTGACGGCTGACGGCGGCGGCTTACGGCGCCCGGCAGCGGCTGACAGTCCGCCGAGGGCGCCGACCGCCGTCACCCCCGGCCCGCGCGCTCCGTCACGTCCGGGCCCGCCCGGCGGGCCAGCGGCGTCGCCGACGCCGAGTTGCTCACGCCGAACGCGACGCTGCCCGCCCGGTAGCGGTCGTCCGTCCACTCGATGGGCCGGCCCGCCGCCGTGTTCGTCAGATGGCGCTGGCGCAGCAGCGGGCTGCCCCGGCGCACCCGCAGCAGCCGGGCGTCCTCGCTGCCCGCAGCGACCGCGTCGATGAGGTGCTCGCCGTAGTGGGCCACCACCCCCGCGTGCTCGGCGAGGCTGTCCATGATCGACACGACGTCGTCGGGCAGCGCGCGCACCACGGGCGCCACCCACTGCGTGTACGCGGTCCGCTCGACCATCACCGGCTCGCCGTCCAGCCGGCGCAGCCGCACCACGTACAGCACCTCGCTGCCGGGGGCCACCCCCAGCCGGGAGGACTCCTCCGCCGTCGCGGGCCTGCTCGTACGGCTGAGGATGCGGCTCGCCACCTCGCACCCCATGGCCTGCGCCCACTGGGCGAAGCTGTTGAGCTGCTCGAAGCTGTGACGGCGCTCCTGGCGCAGGACCACCCGCCGCGCCCCCTGCCGGGAGCCGATCAGACCGTCCGAGGCGAGCAGCCCCACGGCCTGGCGCACCGTGCCGCGCGAGACGGACCAGCGGGCGGCGAGATCGCTCTCCGAGGGCAGCCGGGCGCCCACCGGATACTCGCCGCTCAGGATCGACCGGCGCAGCGCCTCCGCGATCTCCAGATAGCGCGAACCGCTCACTGCGGCCCCCTCGCATCCCTCATGGGTCCATCCTTGCGCAAGTCCTGAACTGTGCGCAGGTGTACCGAATCGTCGATGACTTGCCCTTCACTGTAACCACACAGCGAGTCGCCCCCGGACACCCGTTGTAGCCCCCCTTGTACGCCCTGTCGATCGCGGATACTCTCCAACGTGCCGTGTTGATCAGGGGTTTGTGGGTGCTTTTGTCTTCCCCCTGTCGTGCGGTGACGGACATCAGGCGTTAACTACCCGGACACCTGAGTCGGGCGAACTGATGCCAGCTTGTATGAACAAGTTTCTTCTTCGGGGCCCCGCCGGCGCCCCTACTTCGCCTCCGGGAGACACCGCGTGACCCGAAACCGCTTCCGTGCCAACGGCAGACTCGTCGCCGCCCTGGCACTCGGCACCGCCGCCCTCACCACCCTCTCCGCCTGTGGCGCCGCGCCCGAGGAGGACGCCTCGTCCGCCGCCACCGCGACCTCGGCCGCCGATCTCGGCGGGCTGAAGGAGCTGGTCGCCGCCGCCGAGAAGGAGGGCACCCTCAACGCCATCGCGCTGCCGCCGGACTGGGCCAACTACGGCGAGGTCATCAAGGCGTTCGAGGCCAAGTACAAGGTCAAGGTCAGCGTCGAGAACCCCGACGCCTCCAGCTCCGACGAGATATCCGCCGTCAAGTCCCGCAAGGGACAGAAGCGCGCCCCCGACGTCCTCGACCTCGGCATCTCCTTCGCCCGCAGCGGCGCCGCCGAGAAGCTCTTCGCGCCGTACAAGGTCGAGGCGTGGGACAAGATCCCGGACTCCCAGAAGGAGAAGGACGGGCTCTGGTTCAACGACTACGGCGGCTACGTCTCCATCGGCTGCGACGCCGGCCGGATCAAGACCTGTCCGGAGACCTTCGCCGATCTCCTCAAGCCCGAGTACAAGGGCAAGGTGGCGCTCAACGGCAATCCCACCAAGGCGGGTTCGGCCTTCGGCGGGGTGTACGCGGCGTCCCTCGCCAACAAGGGCTCCTTCGGGGACATCCAGCCCGGCATCGACTTCTTCGGCAAGCTGAAGAAGAGCGGCAACTTCATCCCCGTCGAGTCCACCCCGGCCACCGTCGAGAAGGGCGAGACGCCCATCAGCATCGACTGGGACTACCTCAACGCCGGTTACGCCGACCAGTTCAAGAGCAAGGGCGTCGACTGGAAGGTCGCCGTCCCGGCCGACGGCGTGTACGCGCAGTACTACTCGCAGGCCATCAACAAGGAGGCGCCCCACCCGGCCGCCGCCCGCCTGTGGATGGAGTTCCTCTACAGCACCGAGGGCCAGAACCTCTGGCTGAAGGGGTACGCCCGCCCCGTACTGCTGCCCTCCATGACCACGGAAGGCACCGCCGACAAGACCTTCGTCACCAAGCTGCCCGCCGTCGAGGGGACCCCGACGTTCCCGACCTCCGAGGAGCTGGACAAGGCCAACGCGGACCTCGCCGAGAACTGGGACAAGGCCGTCTCCTGATGACAGCCGCTCCCACCACGAAGCCCGCCGAGAAGCCCGCCGAGAGCCCTGCGGCCGGGCCCGCCCGCAAGCGGCCCGGGGCGTCGCGCGTCTGGCTCGGCGCCCTCCCGCTGCTCGTCTTCGCCGGAGTGTGCTTCGGACTGCCGGTCGGCGCCCTGCTGTACGGGGCGCTGACCCGCGACGACCCGGCGACCGGCGCCACCGCCGTGACCGGGGAACACCTCCAGCGCTCGCTCCAGGGCCCCTACCTCACCTCCCTCGTCGGCAGCGTCCAGCTCTCCGCGCTGACCGCCGTGATCGGCACCCTCCTCGGGGTGCTGATCGCCCAGGCCGTCGTCACCGCGCGCGGCGGGGCGCTGCGCAACGCGGTGCTCACCGCCTCCGGTGTGCTCGCCAACTTCGGCGGGATCCCGCTCGCGTTCGCGTTCGTCGCCACGCTCGGCATCTCCGGAGTGGTCACCAGGCTCGGCCGGCTCGACAGCCTCGGCTGGAACCTCTACTCCTTCACCGGACTCGCCGTCATCTACCTCTACTTCCTGGTGCCGCTGATGGTGCTCGTCATCATCCCGGCGCTCGACGGGCTGCGCCCGCAGTGGCGCGAGGCCGCGCAGAACGCCGGGGCCACCTCCTGGCAGTTCTGGCGCCATGTCGGAGTGCCGGTCCTCGCGCCCTCGCTGCTCGGCGGGTTCGTGCTGCTGTTCGGCAGCGCCTTCGCCGCGCACGCCACCGCCGCCGCCCTGGTCGGCGGGTCCGTCCCGCTGGTCACCCTGAAGATCGCGGACGCGCTCTCCGGCAACGTCCTGGTCGGCCAGGAGAACGTGGCGCTCGCGCTGAGCCTCGACATGATCGTGATCGCCGGACTGGTGATGGCGGTCTATCTGCCCCTCCAGCGACGGAGTTCCCGATGGCTGCACTGACCCCGACCGCCTCCGCCGCGCCCGAAACGGCTCCCCGGCGGGCGCCGGGCGGGGCGCCCGCGCGGGGCCGTCGCCGCCCCCGCGTCTGGCGCGGCGCCGTACTGGCCCTGGCCGGGATCTACTTCGTCGTACCGCTGCTGTCCTCGTTCGTGTTCACCGTGCACATCCCGAACCAGGGCTTCTCCTTCGCCGCGTACACCGGGATCCTCTCCGCCGACGGCTTCGTCCGGAGCCTGCTGCTCTCGCTCGGACTGGCCGCCGCGACCATCGTGCTCGCCCTGCTCCTCGCCGTACCCGCGCTGGTGGCGGTACGGCTGGGGGCGCCGAGGCTGCGGCCCGTGGTCGAGATCGTCTGCATGATGCCGCTGGTCGTACCGCCGATCGCCCTGGTCACCGGTCTCACCACGGTGCTGCGCTGGGGGCCGGACCATCTCTCCCGCACCCCGCTCTACCAGACGTTCCTGGCCGTGCAGAACGAGTCGTTCCCGGTGATCCTCGTCCTCGCCTACACGGTGCTCGCGCTGCCGTTCGTCTACCGGTCGCTGGACGCCGGGCTGCGCGCCATCGACGTACCGACCCTGGTGGAGGCCGCGCGCAACTGCGGGGCGAGCCGCCTCCAGGTGCTCTGGCGGGTCATCCTGCCCAATCTGCGCTCCTCGCTGGCCGGCGCCTCCTTCCTCACCCTGGCGCTGGTGCTCGGCGAGTACACGATCGCCTCGCTGCTCGGCTTCCGGCCGTTCGCCGTGTGGATCGTGTCCGTCTCGGGCGCCGAGGCGCGGATGTCGGTGGCGGTCTCCCTGCTCAGCCTGCTGATCACCTGGGCGCTGCTGCTGGCCCTGTCGCGCGCCGGCACCCGCGCCGTCGCGGCGACCCCCGCCCCGCCCGCCCCCTCCGTTCCCGGCAAGGAGTAGCCGCCCCATGTCATCCACCTCCACCACGACCGCGCAGCGGCCGGAGGAGACCGGCGCCACCGGCGCCCTGGTCGAATTCCGGTCCCTGCGCCGGGCCTTCGGGCCCACGGTCGCCCTCGACGGCCTGGACCTGACGGCCAGGCCCGGCGAACTGCTCGCCCTGCTCGGCCCCTCCGGCTGCGGCAAGACCACCGCGCTGCGGGTCCTCGCGGGCTTCGAGCAGCCGGACTCGGGCGAGGTGCTGGTGGACGGCGAGGACATCACCCTCGTACCGGCCAACCGGCGCGACGCGGGCATGGTCTTCCAGTCCTACAGCCTCTTCCCGCACCTCAACGCCCGCGACAACGTCGCCTTCGGGCTGCGGGTACGCAAGGTGCCGGCCGCCGAGCGGCACGCGCGCGCGGCCGAACTCCTCGAACTCGTCGGCCTGCCCGAGCACGGCGGCCGCTTCCCGCACCAGATGTCCGGCGGCCAGCAGCAGCGCGTCGCGCTCGCCCGCGCGCTGGCGCTGCGCCCACGCGTCCTGCTGCTCGACGAGCCGCTCTCGGCACTCGATGCCAAGGTCCGCCTCACGCTGCGCGAGGAGATCCGGCGGCTCCAGCTCTCGCTGGGGATCACCACGATCTTCGTCACCCACGACCAGGAGGAGGCGCTCTCCATGGCCGACCGGGTGGCCGTGCTCAACGCGGGCCGGCTCGAACAGTGCGCGCCGCCCGCCGAGTTGTACGAGCGGCCCGCCACCGCCTTCGTCGCCGAGTTCGTCGGCACGATGAACCGGCTGCCGGGCCGGCGCGCGGACGGCGGCCGGATCGAGGTCGCGGGGCGCACCCTGCCCGTGGACGGCGAGATCCCGGCGGCCGGCGAGGTGGAGGTGCTGATCCGGCCGGAGAACGTGGTGGCCACCCCCGATCCGGCCGGCAGCGCCACGGTCGTCTCCGCGTCCTTCTTCGGCTCGGTCACCCGGGTGCTGCTCGATCTGCCGGGCGGCGGCTCCGTCCACAGCGACGTGCCGTCGCGGGACGCCGGTGAGCTGGTGCCGGGGGTGCGGGCGCGGGTCGAGCCGGCGCCCCGGCCGGTGCTGGTGGTGCCGGCCGCCGGCGGGGACGCGTGAGCGCCCCCGCGCCGCCGGGGCCGCACGCGTCCCCGGCCGCCGTCCTCTTCGACATGGACGGCACCCTGGTGGACACCGAGGTGCTCTGGTGGGAGACCGCCGAGGAGGTCGCGGCCGGTCTCGGCCACCGGCTCACCGACGCGGACGCGCCGGAGGTCGTCGGCCGCGCCGTCGCCGACACGGCCGCTCATCTGATCCGGGTCACGGGCGCGGCCGACCGGGAGAAGGTGGCCGCCGAGCTGGCCGCATCCTTCTTCCTGCGGGTGGCGGCCGGGGCCCCGCCGCGCCCCGGCGCCCGTCGGCTGCTGGCCGAACTGGAGCGGGCGCGGGTGCCGTTCGCGCTGGTCAGCGCGTCACCGAGGACCGTGGTGGACTCGGTGGTCGGCGGTTCGCTCGCCGATGTCCCGTTCGCCTTCACGCTCTCGGCCGACGACACCGTACGGACCAAGCCGCACCCCGATCCGTACCGCGCCGCCGCCGGCCGGTTCGGGGCCGCGCCCGGCGCGTGCGTCGCGGTGGAGGACTCGCCCGACGGCACCGCGTCCGCCGAGGCGGCGGGGTGCCCGGTGCTGGTGGTGCCGTCGCTGCTGCCGGTCGGTCCGGGGAGCGGGCGGTACTTCGCGCGGAGCCTGGAGGACGTGGACCTCGGGATGCTCCGCGACTGCGCCGGACGGGTGCCGGACGGGCGTGATTCTCGCCACGTTTGATCCTGGTGAAGCTCAGATGAGCGATTCCGGGGCGGCTGCGGCGAGGCTGCATCTCTGAAAGGGGTGGCACTGCGTGCCACCCCTTCTGTGTTCAATTCCTGAACTCAGACGTCGTTGTCCCCGCTCGAATGAGCGGCTTCTGTCATGGGTGGGTCATGGCCGCTTCGAGGGGTGAAGAGGGGCCGCCGCCGACGACCGCGTGCTCCGTCCTTTCGATCCGCTGGCGGACGGGTGGTCCCAGCCGCATGACAGTCAAGTGGCCGTACCGAGCCGCCTTCGATCTGGGTATGTTCCTCGCCGTCAGGGCAGCCACCGCGTCGTCGAGGAGTCGAGACCCGTGTCGGAAAACAGCGGTCCCCACGCAGCCACCTCCGAGAAGTACGTCTATGACTTCACGGAGGGCAACAAGGATCTGAAGCACCTCCTCGGCGGCAAGGGCGCCAACCTCGCGGAGATGACCAACCTCGGCCTGCCCGTCCCTCCGGGCTTCACCATCACCACCGAGGCGTGCAACATCTACCTCGACAGCGGCAGCGAACCGGCGGGCCTGCGCGACGAGGTCGGCGCGCACCTCGACGCCCTCGAACAGCGGATGGCCAAGAAGCTCGGCAGGGCGGAGGACCCGCTGCTGGTCTCCGTACGCTCCGGCGCCAAGTTCTCCATGCCGGGCATGATGGACACCGTCCTCAACGTGGGGCTCTCCGACGCCTCGGTGGCCGGGCTCGCCGCGCAGGCCGGGGACGAGCGCTTCGCCTGGGACTCGTACCGCCGGCTCATCCAGATGTTCGGCAGAACGGTCCTCGGGGTGGCCGGCGAGCGCTTCGAGGAGGCGCTGGAGGAGGCCAAGCGGGCCAAGGGCGCCGCCACCGACGTGGAGCTGGAGGTCGCGGACCTCAAGAAGCTGGTCAAGCGGTTCAAGAGGATCGTCTCCGAGGAGACCGGCCGCGACTTCCCGCAGGACCCGCGCGAACAGATGGATCTCGCGATCCACTCCGTCTTCGAGTCCTGGAACACCGACCGCGCCAAGCTCTACCGCCGGCAGGAGCGCATCCCCGGCGACCTCGGCACCGCCGTCACCATCTGTTCCATGGTCTTCGGCAACCTCGGCCCCGACTCCGGTACGGGCGTCGCCTTCACCCGTGACCCCGCCAGCGGCCATCAGGGCGTGTACGGGGACTACCTCCAGAACGCCCAGGGCGAGGACGTCGTCGCCGGCATCCGCAACACCGTGGCGCTCGCCGAGCTGGAGACCATCGACAAGAAGTCGTACGACCAGCTGCTGTCCATCATGGAGACCCTGGAGACGCACTACCGGGACCTGTGCGACATCGAGTTCACCATCGAGCGCGGCCGGCTCTGGATGCTCCAGACCCGCGTCGGCAAGCGCACGGCCGGCGCCGCCTTCCGGATCGCCACCCAACTCGTCGACCAGGGGCTGATCGACGAGGCCGAGGCGCTCCAGCGCGTCACCGGCGCGCAGCTGGCGCAGCTGATGTTCCCCCGGTTCGACGACGACGCCAAGCGCGAGCTGCTGGGGCGGGGCATCGCCGCCTCGCCGGGCGCCGCCGTCGGCAAGGCCGTCTTCGACTCGTACACCGCGATCAAGTGGTCCCGGTCCGGCGAGAAGGTCATCCTCGTCCGCCGCGAGACCAACCCCGACGACCTGGACGGCATGATCGCCGCCGAGGCCATCCTGACCTCGCGCGGCGGCAAGACCTCGCACGCGGCCGTCGTGGCGCGCGGCATGGGCAAGACCTGTGTCTGCGGCGCCGAGGAGCTGGAGGTCGACACCAAGGCGCGTCGGCTGACGGTGGGTTCGACCGTCATCGAGGAGGGCGACGTCCTGTCCATCGACGGCTCGACCGGCAAGGTCTACCTCGGCGAGGTCCCGGTCGTCCCGTCGCCCGTGGTCGAGTACTTCGAGGGCCGGATGCACGCGGGCGCCGAGGAGGCCGACGAACTGGTCGGCGCCGTCCACCGGATGATGGCGTACGCGGACCGCCGCCGCCGGCTGCGGGTGCGCGCCAACGCCGACAACGCCGAGGACGCCCTGCGCGCCCGCCGGTTCGGCGCGCAGGGCATCGGGCTGTGCCGTACGGAGCACATGTTCCTCGGCGAACGCCGCACGATGGTCGAGAAGCTGATCCTCGCCGACACCGACGAGGAGCGCGAACAGGCGCTGGGGGAGCTGCTGCCGCTCCAGAAGAAGGACTTCACCGAGCTGTTCGAGGCGATGGACGGACTGCCGGTCACGGTCCGGCTGCTCGACCCGCCGCTGCACGAGTTCCTGCCCGACATCACGGAGCTGTCGGTACGGGTCGCTCTCGCCGAGGCGCGCAAGGACCACAACGAGAACGATCTGCGCCTCCTCCAGGCCGTCCACAAGCTCCATGAGCAGAACCCGATGCTGGGCCTGCGCGGGGTCCGGCTCGGTCTGGTCATCCCCGGCCTCTTCGCCATGCAGGTACGGGCCATCGCGGAGGCGAGCGCCGCGCGCCTCGACGCCAAGGGCGACCCGCGCGCCGAGATCATGATCCCGCTGGTCGGTACGGTGCAGGAGCTGGAGATCGTGCGGGACGAGGCCGAGCGGGTCATCGCCGAGGTCGAGCGGGCCACCGGCACCCGGCTCAAGCTGGCGCTCGGGACGATGATCGAGCTGCCGCGCGCCGCGCTGACCGCCGGACAGATCGCGGAGGCGGCGGAGTTCTTCTCCTTCGGCACGAACGACCTCACGCAGACCGTCTGGGGCTTCTCCCGCGACGACGTGGAGGCGAGCTTCTTCACCGCGTACCTGGAGAAGGGCATCTTCGGGGTCTCGCCGTTCGAGACCATCGACCGGGACGGCGTCGGCGCGCTCGTGCGCAGCGCGGCCGAGGCGGGCCGCGCCACCCGGCCCGGACTGAAACTGGGCGTCTGCGGCGAGCACGGCGGCGACCCGGAGTCGGTGCACTTCTTCCACGAGGTGGGGCTCGACTACGTCTCCTGCTCCCCGTTCCGGATCCCGGTGGCACGGCTGGAGGCGGGCCGCGCGGCCGCCGGTCCGGGCGGCAGCGACTCGCGCTAGGGGCGCGTCAGGACACCGGGTCCTTGCGGCGGGTCCATCCCTGACCCTCGCCGGAGCCACCGGAAGGACCCGGGGCACAGAGAAGGGGCGGATGCCTTGTGCGGAGGCGTCCGCCCCTTCGTCATGGGCGCGCGACGGGCACGCGACGGGCACGCGATGGACGCGCGACGGGCATGCGATGGACGCGCGACGGGCACGCGCAATTTTTCCGCGGTCCGGAAATGAACCGCGGGGAGTGCGGCCGGCGGATCCCCACCCACCGGCCGCACTCCATTACGCGAGCCGGGCATGGAGCCGCACCTGGACCGACCGCCGCCGAGCGAGCAAAGCCCCCCACGGCCTTCACTGCGCCTATTCGGTGGTTCAGGTTTCATGCCCGACGCGGTACAGCATTTAGCCCGGCACCCCGTCCCCGCGAGGGGTTTCAACTGTGGCCGAAACACCGTGGTAACAGCCGGTGATGGCATGCATACTCAGTGATGGGGAGATTGTGGTGGCAACAGGTGGGGATTTCATGCTGCGTATTCATTTCACGGAGAAGGATCTCGCGCGGGTCCGGATGGCCGCCGGGCCCGACCCGCTGTGGGAAACGATTCTCAGCTTTCACCGAATAAGGGATCGGCGCGCTCCGCTTGCCTATGGGGAATGGCGTACGGAGGCGCGTAGCCGGTTGAATGGTGAAACAAGCCTGCTCTCGGCGCTCGTTCCGCAGCGCGGCTATTTCCCGGATTTCCTGACCCCCGTCCAGGGGCGCCTCGGTCTGGAGGCGGGCCTGGAAGCCCTGCGCGCCACCGGGGCCGACCGCGTCCGCGGCGAGCTGGCGCTGCTGAGCGCGGGCGGGGCCAGGTCCGTACGCAAGGACCCCGGCGGCCGGCTGGCCACCTTCGCCGACGGCGGGCCCGGCCGCCTCGGCCGGCTCGTGGAGGCGGTGCGTACGTACCACCGGGCGGCCGTCGAGCCGTACTGGGCCCATGTCCGCACCAGAGTCGAGGCGGACCGCGCGCTGCGCGGCCGGGCGCTGCTCGACGGCGGCTCGGACGAGCTGCTCTCCTCGCTGCCGCCGATGGTGCGCTGGCGCGGCCCCGTGCTGGAGGCGGACTACCCGGTCGAGCGCGAACTGCGGCTGGAGGGGCGGGGGTTGCTGCTCCAGCCGTCGTTCTTCTGCCGCACCACCCCGGTGGTCTACCGCGATCCGGCGCTGGCGCCGGTTCTCGTCTATCCCGTCACCCACTGCGAGCCGCCCGCCGCCACCGAGCGCGCGGGCCCCTCGCTCGGGCGGCTCGTCGGCCACACCCGCTCGGCCGTCCTGCGCGCCATCGAGCACGGCTGTACGACCAGTGAACTGGCCCGCAGGACCGGGGTGTCCCTCGCCTCCGCCAGCCAGCACGCGTGCGTCCTGCGCGAGGCGGGCCTGATCAGCACGCTCCGGCACGGCAACGCCGTCCTGCACACCCTCACCCCGCTGGGCGGCGCGCTGTTACGGGGCGGCGTCCGCGCCGACGGGCTCTACGCCCGCAACGGAAGGCCCGCTTCCTAGAACTTCTCGTCCGGATCCGGCCGGGCCCGCGGAGTCCTGAAGTCGGCACGTGCCACCGCGGCACGTGCCACTTTCGTTCGGCTCCGTTGACGAACGCGCGCACCGCCTCTACCTTCCGAACCGAGCGTTCTCGAAACTTCCGGGAAATTTTCCGAAATAAGCAGGAGCCGCAATGAGAACCGCGAAACTCCGTGCCTTACCCCGGGCCGTTGTTCCCCGGGCCGCCACCGCCCTGACCGCTCTGACCGCCCTGGCCGTCGCGATGGTCGGCCTCGCCGCCCCCGCGCACGCGGCCGACCCCGTACTGCGCGACCTCGCCACCGCCAAGGGCCGGTACTACGGCACCGCCGTCACCGCGTCGAAGCTGACCGGCACGTACGGGAGCATCACCGGCGCCCAGTTCAACTCCATCACCCCCGGCAACGAGATGAAGTGGGGCTCGGTCGAGCCGACCCGCGGCAGCTTCAGCTGGT
This sequence comes from Streptomyces sp. NBC_01429, assembly GCF_036231945.1. Lineage (NCBI taxonomy): Bacteria > Bacillati > Actinomycetota > Actinomycetes > Kitasatosporales > Streptomycetaceae > Streptomyces > Streptomyces sp. NBC_01429. The sequence goes on from NZ_CP109599.1 coordinate 5,521,136, forward strand.
CGGGCGCCGACCGTGTGGTGAGCTTCGCCGAGGCCAACGGCCAGAAGGTCCGCGGCCACACCCTCGTCTGGCACAGCCAGATGCCCAACTGGCTGGCCGACGGCACCTTCAGCGACACCGAGCTGCGCACCATCATGAACGAGCACGTCACCACCGAGGCCGCCCGCTACAAGGGGCGCATCGACCACTGGGACGTCGTCAACGAGCCGCTCAACGAAGACGGCACGATGCGGGCCAGCAAGTTCTACACCCAGCTCGGCGAGTCCTACATCGCCGACGCCTTCCGCTCCGCGCGCGCCGCCGACCCCGCCGCCAAGCTCTACATCAACGACTACAACACCGACGGCACCGGCGCCAAGAGCAACGGCATGTACTCCCTGGTCCAACGGCTCAAGGCGCAGGGCGTCCCCATCGACGGCGTCGGCTTCCAGGGCCATCTGATCCTCGGTCAGGTGCCGTCCACGCTCCAGGCCAACCTCCAGCGCTTCGCCGACCTCGGCGTGGACGTCGCGATCACCGAACTCGACATCCGGATGACGCTGCCCGCCACCGACGCCAAACTCGCCCAGCAGAAGGACGAGTTCAAGGCCGTCACCAACGCCTGCCTCGCCGTCACGCGCTGCGCGGGCGTCACCGCCTGGGGCTTCACCGACGCGGACTCCTGGATCCCGGACGTCTTCCCCGGCCAGGGCGCGGCCACCCCGTACGACGAGAACTTCCAGCCCAAGCCGGCCTACTACGGCATCGCCGAGGCCCTCGGCTGGACCGGCGACAGCGGGGGCGGAGGCGGCGGTACGCCCACCACCGGCTGCGCCGTGACCTATGGCGTCCAGAGCCAGTGGAACACCGGCTTCACCGCCAATGTGACGGTCCGCAACACCGGGACGTCCCCCGTCAGCGGCTGGACCGTGCGCTGGACCTGGCCCTCGGGCCAGAGCGTCTCCTCGGCGTGGAACGCCACCGTCACCCAGTCCGGCACCCAGGTCACCGCCGTCAACGCCTCCCACAACGCGGCCATCGCGGCCGGCGGTTCGGTCGACTTCGGCTTCAACGGCGCCTGGAGCGGCGCCAACCCGGCCCCGGCCGCTTTCACCCTCAACGGCGCCGCCTGCACTACCTCGTAGCGGGCTCCCGTACCGGCACCGGCACCGGCACCGGTACGCGCACCCGGGCCCGGTACGCCCGGACGGCGGCCTCGTCGTCGTCCAGGCACCGGCCCGTGGTCAGGTCGAAGCGCTGCTTCAGCAGCGGGGAGGCCACGAAGAACCGCCCCTCGTGGGTGCCGGTCAGCCCCCGGGAGAGGACGTACGCGCCGGAGAACGGATCCCGGTTGGAGATCGCGTACGGCAAGCCCGAGCGGTCCAGGAACACCGCCGCCTGGCGGCCGTCGGGCAGCAGGACGGCCACACCCCGGCCGGGGGTGAGCGCGGACGTCTCGCAGACCGCGAACCACTCGCCGTCGCGGATCAGGATCTCCAGCGTGCTCATCTCCGGCGTGCTCATCTCCGGCGTGCTCATCGGGCGTTCGCCCCTTCCAGGGTGAGGAAGACCAGGTCCGGCTTGACCTGGTCGCGTTCCGGTACGAACTTCACCGACGGATCCGGCGCGTCGGGCGCGTTCACGAACGACACGAAACGCCGCAGCCGCTCCGGGTCGTTGATCGTCTCGGCCCACTCGTCGCGGTAGCCGGCCACATGCGCGGCCATCAGCGCCTCCAGCTCCGCGCAGAGCCCGAGCGAGTCGCGCACCACCACGTCCCGTACGTGGTCGAGCCCGCCCTCGATCCGCCCCAGCCAGGCGGACGTGCGCTCCAGCCGGTCCGCCGTCCGGATGTAGAACATCAGGAACCGGTCGATCAGCCGCACCAGTCCGGCGTCGTCGAGGTCCTGCGCGAGCAGGTCGGCGTGGCGCGGGTCCGCGCCGCCGTTGCCGCCCACGTACAGGTTCCAGCCGTTGGCCGTGGCGATGATCCCGAAGTCCTTGCCGCGCGCCTCCGCGCACTCCCGCGCACACCCCGACACGGCGGATTTCAGCTTGTGCGGGGAGCGCAGGCCCCGGTAGCGCAGCTCCAGATCGATGGCCATCTTCACCGAGTCCTGCACGCCGTAGCGGCACCAGGTCCGCCCCACGCAGGACTTGACCGTACGGAGCGACTTGCCGTACGCGTGCCCCGATTCGAAGCCCGCGTCCACCAGCCGGGTCCAGATCAGCGGCAGCTGGTCCACCCGGGCGCCGAACAGGTCGATGCGCTGACCGCCGGTGATCTTCGTGTACAGCCCGAAGTCCCGCGCCACCTCGCCGATCACGATCAGCTTCTCCGGGGTGATCTCACCGCCGGGGATGCGCGGCACGATCGAGTACGAGCCGTTGCGCTGGATGTTGGCCAGGAAGTGGTCGTTGGTGTCCTGGAGCGCCGCCTGCTCACCGTCCAGCACATAGCCGCTCACCCCGAGCCCCGGCGCGAGCGACGCGATGATCGAACCGACCGTCGGCTTGCAGATCTCGCAGCCGTCACCGCCCCTGGCCCCCTCGCGGCCGTGCGAGTCGAGCAGCTCGGCGTACGAGGTGACGCGCAGGGTGCGCACGATCTCGTACAACTCGCTCCGGGTGTAAGGGAAACAGCCGCACAGCCCCCGGTCGGCGGGGCCGTTGCCGTTCGCGGCGAGCAACTGGCCGATGGTCCGGACACAACTCCCGCACCCGGTACCCGCCTTGGTGCACCTCTTCACCTCCGGAAGCGAGGAACACGCCTGGACGGCACCCTTGGTGACGTGGTGACAGCTACAGATCACCGCGTCGTCGGGCAGCGCGTCCGGACCGAGCGCCGGTGGCGCCCCGATGCCGGCCGGCAGCACCAACCGCTCGGGGGAGACGGGCGGTACGGAGCCGGTCAGCGGCCGCAGCATCCCGTACAGGTCGGCGTCACCGACCAGGACACCGCCGAGCAGGGTGCCGTCCCGGCCCACGACCAGCTTCTTGTAGACACCGGCGCGCGCGTCGGAGTAGACGACACCGAGCGAGCCGGGCGCCGCTCCGTGCGCGTCACCGAACGAGGCGACGTCCACGCCGAGCAGCTTGAGCTTGGTGGAGAGATCGGCGCCGGTGAAGCCGCACTCCTCGCGGGGGGCGTCCGCCAGCACGTCGGCGACCGTGACCGCCATCTCGTACCCGGGCGCTACCAGCCCGTACACCCGCCCGTCCGCCGCGAGCGCGCACTCGCCGATCGCGTACACGGCAGGATCCGAGGTACGGCACCACGCGTCGACCACTACGCCGCCCCGCTCGCCGACGGCCAGCCCCGCGTCCCGCGCGAGCCGGTCGCGGGGGCGCACCCCGGCCGAGAAGACGACGAGATCGGTGGCGAGCGACGAACCGTCCGACAGCGTCATCCCGGTGACGTTCCCCTCGGAGTCCGCCGTCACCGCGCTGGTGCCCACGCCCGTACGCACGCCCAGCCCCATCGACTCGACGGTGCGCAGCAGGGCCGCCCCACCGCCCTCGTCGACCTGGACGGGCATCAGCCGGGGCGCGAACTCCACGATGTGCGTGTCTAGCCCGAGCCCCTTGAGCGCGCCCGCCGCCTCCAGCCCGAGCAGCCCGCCCCCGACGACCGCGCCGGTGCGCGCCGTCCTCGCGTACTCCTCGATCGCGAGGAGATCCTCGATCGTGCGGTAGACGAAACAGCCGGTCGCGTCCCTGCCGGGCACCGGCGGCACGAAGGGGTACGAGCCGGTGGCCAGCACGAGCGTGTCGTAGCCGAAGGTGACCCCGGCGCGCGAGGTGACCGTGCGCGCGGCGCGGTCGATGGACTCAGCGGGGTCGCCGAGGCGCAGCTCGATGGAGTGCGCGGCCAGGAAGCCGGGCGGCACCAGCGCGAGATCGTCGGGGGTGGCGCCGGAGAAGTACGAGGTCAGCCGGACCCGGTCGTAGGCGGGCCTGGGCTCCTCGCAGAGCACCACGACGCGCGCCCGCGAGGTCACGCCCCGCTCGGCGAGAGCCTCCAGGAACCGCTGGCCGACCATGCCGTGGCCGACGACGACGATCGTGGGGGTGGACGTCTCGGGAGTCATACCGGGAAGCCTGCGCGGCGGCTGTTAACCGTCCGCATCGCCGCCGTTTCCCGCGCGGAACGCTGCGCTCAGCGCGGCGGCGGCGCGGGTGTGAGGGGGAGCGGGAGGGGGAGCGCGGGAGGGGAGGGAGAGCGCGGGCCCGGTGGCCAACCTCTGAACTTGCTCAACTCCACCGGTGACCGACGAACATCGATGGACAGGGCACTTATCCCGTCCATAGGGTCACGATCATGCCCGACATATCGCTGACCATGCTCGTCGTTCTCTGTGTCGCCGCCGCGGCGGCGGGGTGGATCGACGCCGTGGTCGGCGGGGGAGGGCTGCTTCTGCTGCCCGCGCTGCTCCTCGGACTGCCGCACATGCCGGCCGCGCACATCCTCGGTACGAACAAGGCGGTGGCCCTCGTCGGCACGACGGGCGCCGCCATCACCTACGTACGCAAGGCGCCGGTCGAGGTGGGGACCGCCGTACGGATCGGGCTCATGGCGCTCGCGGGGTCGATGACCGGCGCGTTCTTCGCGGCGGGGATCAGCAGCGAGGTGCTGCGCCCCGTGATCATGGTGGTGCTGCTCGGGGTCGCGGCCTTCGTGATGTTCCGGCCGGCCTTCGGCAGGTCACAGACGGGCGAACCGGTCGGCCGCGCCCGTACCGTCTCCGCGATCGTGCTGGTCGGCGGCGGGATCGGCTTCTACGACGGCCTCTTCGGACCCGGCACGGGCACGTTCCTCGTGCTGGCCCTCACCGCCGTACTCCACCTCGATCTCGTACGGGCCTCGGCCACCGCGAAGATCGTGAACGTGTGCACCAACGTCGGGGCGCTGGCGATGTTCGCCTACCAGGGGACGGTGCTGTGGCAGCTCGCCGGAGTGATGGCGGTGTTCAACCTGGCGGGCGGGATGTTCGGCGCGCGGATGGCGCTCAGGAAGGGCAGCGAGTTCGTGCGCGGCGTGCTGCTGGTGGTGGTCTTCTCGCTGGTAGCGAAGCTCGCGTTCGACCAGTGGACGGCCTGACGGCCCGACGGGCCGCAGTCAGTGGTCAGTGGTCAGCGGTCCCGGCGCTCGGCGCAGAAGGCGTGATCGACCAGGTCGGTGACCCCCTTGAGCTGCCGGACGGCGGTGCCCTCGTCGCCGGGCCTGCTGTGTACGGAGACGGAGACGGCCGTCCGCCCGTCGGCCGACACGGCGGGCCACACCAGATAGCCGATGCCGGTGCCGAGATCACCGACGCCGCTGTGGAACGTGCGCACCCGCCCGGTAGGAAGGCGCGGCCGGGCGGACCATCCAGCTGACAGGGGTGTCCCGGGTGGTGAACGCCCCACCCTCCAGAGCTACTTCACGCCGATGAGATGGGCGTACGCGACGACGTTGCCCTGGTAGCCCGTCTTGGCGGAGAAGCCGCCGCCGCAGGTGATCACCCGCAGTTCCGCCCGGTCCGTGTTCCCGTAGACCTTGTCGTCGGGGAAATCGGCGTTCTCGTACACCTCGACGGCATCGACGGTGAAGACGGCGGTACGGCCGTCCGAGCGGGCCACCTCGACGCGCTGGCCCTTCTTGAGCGTGCCCAGGGCGTAGAAGACGGCCGGTCCGCGCGCGTTGTCGACATGCCCGGCGACGATGGCCGTGCCCTTGGCGCCGGGGGCAGCGCCGTCCTTGTACCAGCTGACGACGTTGCCGTTCCCGGCCGGAGGCACGTCGAGGCTGCCGTCCCGCGCGAGCCCGAGCCCCAGGACCGGCGCGTCGACCTCGATGCCGGGGATGCGCACGGCGACCGGCGCCGCGGGCGGCAGCGGGTCGGCGGCGGCCTCCGTGTAGTGCCCGGGACCGGCCGCGAACGCCTCGGCGGCCGACGGCATGGGCGGCGTGACGGGCTGGAAGCCGTTGTGGACGAGCCAGGCACCCACGCAGAGCGCGAGGACGACGAACCAGCCGTGGCGCCGGGGCGCGGCCTTGGCGGCGTCGGTGGCCTGGGTGGCCTCGGTGGTCATGGGGCGGGCCTCCGGAATGAGGGAGGTACGAAGTTCCCCGCCCCCGTCAGCGATGAGCATGACGGGGACGGGGACGCGGGGCGGAACCCGGGCGGTGGGGACCGCCCGTCAGCCTGCCTGCGCGCCGCTCGCCCGGCGGCGCAGGAGCCAGGTCCCGCCGACGGCGGCGGTGGCCAGAACGGCCACGCCCGCCGCGATCTGGGTGGTGTCGCGGCCGACGCTGCCGCCGACCCCGGTCCGTACGTGACCGCTCGGGCCGCGGTGCTCCACGTACAGCTCGCCGGTGGCCTCCCGGCCGTTGTCGCACCGCACGCGGACCTCGTGGTCGCCCGGCCGCACGTCGTCCGGCACCCGCAGCTCCCCGACCGCGCGCTCCTTGTCGTGGCGCGGGTCCAGCCGGAAGTTCTGGACGCCGAGGGACCACGCCTCGCCCCTGCCGTGGCCGTCATGGCCGCAGGCGCCGGTGGACACGGTCACCACGGTGCCGGGGCGTACGTTCCTCGGGGACAGCTCCAGCCGGCCGGAGCCGCCCCGGTCGTGGTCCCCGCGCTCGTACCCTCCCCGCTCGTGGTCCCCCCGTCCGTACTCCCCCCGCTCGCCGTCCCCGGCGAACGCCGCGGTGGCGCTCGCGGCGGACAGCCCGAGTGAGGCGACCGCCAGCGCGGTACCGGTGAGCAGGCGGACAGTGGGGCGGCCCATGGTGATCCTCCGGGGCAGGCGCGGGGGCCGCGGTGGATGCGGCCGGCGCGTCGGGTGCGTCACTTCCGAGATAAGGCGCCCGGCGCCGTGCACGCCTGCTGATGGAGGATCAGATTCCGTGGCGGAGGACCGCGCGCGGCCCGCACCGGCCGGCATCACCACAGGTCACAGCGGAGATGCCGGCCTCGTCCGATGTCGTGCGCCGTCCCGTGCCGAACGGGTGAGGCGGGGCAGCGTTCGGAGGGCAGGGGAGTGGAGGTGTACGACGGGTCAGATCCGCTCCCACGCCACCCCGTCGTACACCTCCCGCACCGTCTTGAGGAGCGCCGCGTCACCCGGGAGGACCGTGTCGTCGATCCGGGAGACGGCGGAGATGCCGAGCGAGTTGGTGACGAAGGCGGCCCGGTAGCGGGGCAGGTCGGCGAGGGTCACCTCGCGGCGGACCGAGGTGAGCCCGGCAGCCGGGAGGTGCGTCTCCAGCAGGGCCATGGTGATGCCGGTCAGGGCGGGCGCGTCCGGCCAGACGACGGTGTCGCCGTCCCAGAAGGCGATGTTGCTGATGGCGCCCTCCGACACGACACCGCCCGGCCCGGTGAGCAGCGCGTCGTCGAAGCCCGCGCGCTCCGCGACCCGGCCGTAGTGGATCTGGGCGAAGCCGCCCAGGTGTTTGAGGTGCGCGACCGGGCGCTGGTACGGGACGGACATCAGGCTCACCGCCCGCTCGTCCCGCACGACGGGCGGCCGCACGGTCACCATCAGCGCGATGCCGTCGGCACCCGCCCGTTCGTGCGCGTACACGCGGGCCGACGCGTCCCGCACGTCACCGAGCGCGTGCCGCAGCGCCGACCGCACCCGCTCGCCGTCCAGCCCGGCACCGAACAGCTCCCGGCTCGCCCCGTCCAGCCGCGCGAGGTGCTTCGCCAGCCCGCGCACCCGGCCGCCCCTGACCTGGAGGGCGGAGAAGTGTCCGTACGTGTTCATGACGCGCTGCCCGAGTTCGGCCGCGGTGGCGGGATGCTCGTCGACCTCGACCAGCAGGTCGGGCGCGGTACGGGGGACGGGATGCGGCGCGGAAGTCGTCATGCCACCACCGTATGAGGTGCGCGGCGGGGCCGGAGACGACCGGCTTGACCTCAATCCCGCTTGAGGTAAGAAGCTCCCTCCATGAACACCATGACACCTGAACCCGCCCGGATCGACGCCGAATCCACCGCTTCGAACGACGCCGGTCCGACGCCCGTCGTCGGCATCAGCACCGGCACCGGCATCAGCACCGGCATCAGCACCGGCACCGGCATCAGCACCGTCGCCGTAGCCGCCACAGCCGAACCGCTGAAGCTCGCCGTCATCCTCGGCAGCAACCGCGAGGGCCGCTTCGGGCCGGTCGTCGCCGACTGGTTCCTCTCGCGCGCCGCCGAGCGCACCGACTTCACCACCGATCTGATCGATCTCGCCGACACGGACCTGCCGACCGCCCTCTCCTTCAGCCCCGGCCCCGAGGTCAGGGCCGAACTCGTCAAGGTCACCTCCCGGCTGGCCACCGCCGACGCCTTCGTCGTCCTGACTCCCGAGTACAACCACTCGTTCCCCGCCGTCATCAAGTCACTGATCGACTGGCACTTCGGCGAATGGCAGGCCAAGCCCGTCGGTTTCGTCTCCTACGGCGGGATCTCCGGCGGACTGCGCGCCGTCGAGCAACTGCGCCAGGTCTTCGCCGAGCTGCACGCCGTCACGGTCCGGGACACCGTCTCCTTCCCTCATGTGGGGGAGGGCTTCGACGACGAGGGCCGGCCCAAGGACCCCGTCGGCTGCGACACGGCCGCCCGGACGATGCTCGACCGGCTCGCCTGGTGGGCACTGGCGCTGCGGGACGCCAAGTCCGTACGCCCGTACGCCGCTTGAGCCTGGGGGAGGGGCCGCCGGTGCGCGGAGAGGGGCGGGCGGGGCCGTACGGTGCTGTGGGGTCGGCCGCCGGGGCCGTCGCCGGACCGCCTCTCCTGTCCTCTCCCTCCCCTCCTCTCCCGTCCCCTCCGTACGAAGGAGCCCCCTCCATGACCGACGCCACGTGTCTCACCGTGCTGACGACGACCGACAGCGCCGAAAAGGCGGAGGAACTCGCCCGGGGCGTGATCGAGGCCAGACTCGCCGCGTGCGCGCAGATCTCCGCGCCGGTCACCTCCGTCTACCGCTGGCGGAGCGCGATCGAGATCACCGAGGAGTGGCAGATCCTCTTCAAGACCACCGCCGCGCGCTACGAGGCGCTGGAGACCCATCTGAAGGGCGCCCACGACTACGACACCCCGGAGATCATCGCCATGCCCGTGGTGCGGGGCAGCGCCGCCTATCTGGCGTGGGTCGCCGAGGAGACCACCGCGCCGTGAGCACGGCGCTGGAGAAGGCGGACGATCACGGTCCCGCGCCTTCCCTTCCGTGCGTCGCCAGCGCCTCCGTCACCCCCGGTTCGGCCGGACCGAGGAACGTGGGGTCACGGCGGACCACGGCATCGGCCGCCGCCTTCCCCGACGCGAACATCTCCCGTACCCCGCCGTAGTACCAGGTCGCGTCGTGCGGCTCGGCGACCCCGACGCCGTACGACTCGACCCCCGCCGCGCGGCACAGCGCCACCGCGCGCCGTATGTGGAAACCCTGCGTCACCAGCACCGCCCGTCCGACCCCGAATATTCGCTTGGCCCGGACGCAGGAATCCCAGGTGTCGAAACCGGCGTAGTCGCTGACGATCTGCCCGTCCGGCACCCCGCGCCGGACGAGGTACGTCCGCATGGCGTCCGGCTCGTCGTACTCCACGCGGCTGTTGTCCCCGGTGACGAGCACGACCTTCACCTTGCCCGCGCGATACAGCTCGGCCGCCGCGTCGAGGCGGTGCGCGAGATACGGCGTCGGCCGGCCGGAGAGCAGTCCGGCGCCGAAGACCACGGCGACATCGCGGGCCGGCACGTCAGCGACCGTACGGATACGGCTGTCGGCGACCGCGTGGAGCCAGGTCGCGGGCAGCAGCGCGAGCACGCAGCCGAGCATCACGGCCTGCGCGATCCGGCGCTGCCCGCGCCGGGTGCGCCACAGGCGCGGCTCACCCGGTCGCCGTGGCCGCAGCGGCAGCGGCAGCCTGATCCGCCGTGACGCGCGCGGGCGCGGCGGCTTGGGCAGTGGCATGTGTCTGTGTCCCCCCTGGCTGTGCGATGGCGGCCCGGCCGGTACGACTCGCACCCGTGCGACCCGTCCCCCGCGGCCCGTCCCCTTCTGTACGTCCCGTCCTGTACGACGACCGGAGCCGCCGATCAGTTCATCTCCCCCTCGCCCGATCATGTTCCGGCCCCGAACTTCCCTCACTCTAAGTGACGGGTCTGACAGTGCCCCCCGACCGGCAGTGAGGTGAGGGAAAAGACCCGTCACCACCGCGCAACGGCCCGGCAATCAGCGCCCGGCAGGATCGGACCCATGACGGAGTCGGCGCACGACCACATGCCACCCGCACACCCCGGGTTACGGGCACACCCCGAGCCGCGGGCGCGGCCGGCGCCTCCGGAACGCTCCGGCCCCCTGCCCGCAGGTCCGCCCGTCCCCACAGGTCCGCCCGTCCCCGCAGACCTCCCCGTCCCCGCCGACGCGCTCCCGCCCGCCGACGCGCCCCCACTCGTCAGCGCCGGGCAGCTGTTCACCCGTATCACCGCCCAGCTCGGCCACCAGCTCAGCCACGTCGCACGGAACGGAACCCGCCGGAACATGCACAGCGACACCCCCGCGCTCGTCGTCGTCGCCCACGGCAGCCGCGACCCGCGCACCCTGCGTACCGTCACCACGCTCCTCGACCGGGTCCGTGAGCTGCGTCCCGGCCTGGACGTACGGCTCGGCCACATCGAGATCAACGCCCCCGCCCTGCCCGACACCCTCGCTGCCCTCGGCTCCGGCCGCGCCGTCCTCGTACCCCTGCTGCTCAGCCGTGGCGTGCACATCAAGCGCGACCTGCCGGCGTTCGCCGCCGCTGCCGCTCCCCGCCTGGAGACCCGGATCGCCGCCCCGCTGGGACCGCATCCGCTGCTGGTGGAGGCGTTGTACGAGCGTCTCGTCGAAGCGGGCTGGCCCACCGACGGCGCGTCCCACGACCTGCCCCACGACCTGCCCCGCCTCCCCGGCGACGCCGGTGTCGTGCTGGCCGCCGCCGGTTCCCGCGACCCCGAGTCCGCCGCCGACACCCGGCACACCGCCGCGCTGCTCAGCGAGCGTCTCGGCGGTGTGCTCGTCGCCCCCGCGTACGCCTCCGCCGCCTCGCCCACCGTCCCCGAGGCGCTGCGCGCCCTCGCCGCCCGGGGCCGTCACCGCACCGCCGTCGCCTCGTACTTCACCGCCCCTGGTCACTTCGCCGCCCGCTCGGCCGCCGCCGCGCCCTGGATCGCCGCCGCGCCGCTCGGCGCGCATCCGGCGCTGGCCCGGCTGCTGCTCCTCCGCTACGAGGCGGCGCTGGCGTCGGCGCCGGAGTCGTACGGCACGACGGCCCGCCACCAGCTCGCCGCCGTCTGAAGCGCCAAGCACCGAGCACCAAAAACGCAAGGCGAGACGCGAGACACGGAACACGAAAGGCGCGACACAAAAGGCGAGAGGCGAGACACGAAGAACCGCCCCTCGCCGCCCGTCACCCCCGTACGCCCCAATCCGCCCGTTCCGGTTACGGTCGGTGCATGGCAGGCATCTCGTACGACGACGCATCCACCGAGCGCTGGGCCGCCGAGCCCGACAAGCGTCCCGGCCGCACCGCGTTCCAGCGCGACCGCGCCCGTGTGCTGCACTCCGCCGCGCTGCGCAGGCTCGCGGGCAAGACACAGGTCGTGACGCCCGGTTCGTGGAGCCGGGAGTGGGACGCCAGCCCCCGCACCAGACTCACCCACTCCCTGGAGTGCGCCCAGGTGGGACGCGAGCTGGGCGCCGCCCTCGGCTGCGACCCGGATCTCGTCGAGGCCGCGTGCCTCTCCCACGACATGGGCCATCCGCCCTTCGGTCACAACGGCGAGCAGGTGCTCAACGAATTCGCCGCCGACTGCGGCGGCTTCGAGGGCAACGCGCAGTCGCTCCGCCTGCTGACCCGGATCGAGCCGAAACGCTTCGTCCGGCCTCCGGAGGGCGGCGACCTCGTCAGCGTCGGCCTCAACCTCACCCGCGCCGCCCTGGACGCCGCCACCAAGTACCCGTGGCCGCGCGGCGCCCACCCCACCGAGCCCGGCTCGGTGAAGTTCGGGGTGTACGAGGACGACCTGCCCGTCTTCGACTGGGCCCGCAAGGGCGCGCCGGCGGACCGCACCTGCTTCGAGGCGCAGGTCATGGACTGGTCCGACGATGTCGCCTACTCCGTCCACGACTTCGAGGACGCCCTGCACGCCGGCCATGTCGACCCCTCGGCGCTCTCCTCCGCGACCGAACGGGACGAGATCTGGACGGTCGCGATCGGCCGCTACGTACCGGCCGGGACCGATCCGCGGGAGCTGGCCGCCGCGCTCGACCGGCTCATGGCACAGGAGTGGTGGCCGCACCGCTACGACGGCTCCGCCCTCGCGCAGTCCCGTCTCAAGGACGCCACCAGCCAGCTCATCGGCCGGTTCTGCGAGGCCGCCGAGCGGGCGACCAGACAGCGGTACGGGACGGGCCCGCTCACCCGGTACGCCGCCGAACTGGTCGTTCCGCGCGCCGCCCGGCACGAGTGCGCGGTCCTCAAGGCCGTCGCGGACCGTTACGTGATGCAGCGCGCGGAACAGGAGAAGCTCCGGGCCGACCAGCGCGTCGTCCTCGCCGAGCTGGCCGAGGCGCTCACGGCCCGCGCGCCCGAGGGGCTCGACCCGCAGTTCCGCGCCCTGTTCGACACGGCCGGCGACGACCGGGCACGCAAACGCGTCATCGTCGACCAGATCGCCTCCTTCACGGACGCGGCGGCCCGCTCCCTGCACAGAGGGCTCACGAACCGCGTCTGACCGGCGGACACCAGCCGAACACCGTGGCACACCGGGCCGCCGGGCATGAGCCGCAGGCGCCCCTCATGCCTCACGGCCCCGGATACGGGCATATACCAGAGGAGCCGGATCACGGTGGGATCCCGACCGTGAGGCAGGCCCGAGGAGCGCTCCCCCTTTCGCCGTCAGGCTCGGTACGGGACGCTCGCAGATGGCGGCAGCGCGAAGAGGAGGCATCAAGTGGTCGACGCACATCGGACATTTGTCATCGTCGGCGGAGGGCTGGCCGGGGCGAAGGCCGCGGAAACCCTGCGCGCGGAGGGGTTCACCGGCCGGGTGATCCTGATCGGTGACGAGCGCGACCACCCCTACGAACGTCCGCCGCTGTCCAAGGGCTATCTGACCGGCGGCGAGGAGCGCGGCAGCGTCTTCGCCCAGGAGCCCGCCTGGTACGCGGGGGCGCAGGTCGAGCTGCATCTCGGCCAGGCCGTCACCGCCATCGACCGGGACGCCCGGTGTGTCCTCCTCGGCGACGGCACCTCCCTGCGGTACGACAAGCTGCTGCTGGCCACCGGCGCCGAACCGCGCCGGCTCGACATCCCCGGCACGGACCTGGCGGGCGTCCACCATCTGCGCCGGCTCGCCCACGCGGACCGGCTGCGCCAGGTCCTCGCCGCCCTCGGCCGGGACAACGGCCATCTGGTGATCGCGGGCGCGGGCTGGATCGGCCTGGAGGTCGCGGCGGCGGCGCGCGGATACGGCGCCGAGGTCACGGTGGTGGAGGCGGAGGCGACGCCGCTGCACCAGGTCATCGGCCCCGAGCTGGGCCAGCTGTTCACCGATCTCCACCGGGACCACGGCGTACGGTTCCACTTCGGCGCCCGGCTCACCGAGATCACCGGGCAGGACGGCATGGTCCTGTCGGCCCGTACGGACGACGGCGAGGAGCACCCCGCGCACGACGTCCTGGCCGCGATCGGCGCCGCCCCGCGCACCTCCCTCGCCGAGGCCGCCGGGCTCACCCTCGCCTCCCGGTCCGAGGGCGGCGGCATCGCCGTGGACGCCTCGCTGCGCACCTCCGACCCGGACATCTTCGCCGCCGGGGACGTGGCGGCCTTTCCGCTCACCGGCTGGGGCGGCACGCTCTCCGTGGAGCGGGTACGGGTCGAGCACTGGGCCAACGCCCTCAACGGCGGCCCGGCCGCCGCCCGCGCCATGCTCGGCCAGGACGTCGTCTACGACCGCGTCCCCTACTTCTTCTCCGACCAGTACGACCTGGGCCTGGAGTACTCGGGATGGGCGCCGCCCGGCTCGTACGACCAGGTGGTGGTGCGGGGCGACGCCGGAAAGAGGGAGTTCGTCGCCTTCTGGCTGAAGGACCGCCGGGTGCTCGCGGGGATGAACGTCAACGTGTGGGACGTCGCCGAGCACATCCAGCGCCTGATCCGCTCCGGCGAACCGCAGGATCTGGACGCCCTGGCCGATCCGAACGTACCGCTGGCCTCGCTCGGCGGGTAGCCGGGCCCTTCGCCTCCGCCCGCCGGAGGGCTGTCCGCGTGTGTCGGTGCGGGCCCGTAGAATTCACGCGTGGCCGGCAGGATCAACGATGACGACGTGAAGGCGGTTCGGGACGCGGTCCCGATCGACGCCGTCGTGTCCGAGTACCTCCAGCTGCGCAGCGCGGGCGGCGGCAATCTCAAGGGGCTCTGCCCCTTCCACGACGAGAAGTCCCCCTCCTTCCAGGTCAGTCCGAGCAAGGGTCTCTTCCACTGCTTCGGCTGCCAGGAGGGCGGGGACACGATCGCCTTCGTCATGAAGATCGACCATCTCTCCTTCTCCGAGACGGTCGAGCGGCTCGCCGCCCAGGCGGGCATCACCCTTCGTTACGAAGAAGGCGGCTACAACCCGTCGAGCCAGCGCGGCGAGCGCACCCGGCTGGTCGAGGCCCACAAGATCGCGGCGCGGTTCTACGTCGAGCAGCTCGCGGGCGACGAGGCCGAGATCGGCCGCCGGTTCCTCGCCGAGCGCGGCTTCGACCAGGCGGCGGCCGAGCACTTCGGGGTCGGATACAGCCCGGTGGGCTGGGACCACCTCACCCGCTTCCTGCGCGGCCAGGGCTTCTCCGACAAGGAGCTGCTGCTCTCCGGGCTCTCCCAGGACGGCCGGCGCGGCCCGATCGACCGGTTCCGCGGCCGGCTGATGTGGCCGATCCGCGACATCTCCGGCGAGGTCGTCGGCTTCGGCGCGCGCAAGCTCCGCGACGACGACAACGGCCCGAAGTATCTGAACACGCCCGAGACCGCGATCTACAAGAAGTCCCAGGTGCTGTACGGGGTCGATCTGGCGAAGAAGGACATCGCCAAGTCCAGCCGGGCCGTCGTCGTCGAGGGGTACACCGACGTGATGGCCTGCCATCTGGCCGGGGTCACCACCGCCATCGCCACCTGTGGCACGGCCTTCGGCGGCGACCACATCAAGATCCTGCGCCGGCTGCTCATGGACAACGGCAGCGCCCGGGTGATCTTCACCTTCGACGGGGACGCGGCGGGCCAGAAGGCCGCGCTGCGCGCCTTCGAGGACGACCAGAAGTTCGCCGCCGAGACCTATATCGCCATCGCCCCCGACGGCATGGACCCCTGCGAGCTGCGGCTCGCCAAGGGCGACCAGTCCGTCGTGGACCTGGCGCAACCGCGCACGCCGCTCTTCGAGTTCGCCATCCGCCAGATCGTCTCCCGGTACGACCTGGAGACCCCGGCCGGCCGGGCGGCGGCGCTGGACGAGGCCGCGCCGATCGTCGCCAGGATCAAGAACGGCTCCTCGCAGCACGAGGTGGCGGTCCAGCTCGCCGGCATCCTCGGCATCCTCGACACCCAGTTCGTGGTCAAGCGCGTCGCCCAGGTGGCGCGCTGGGCGCGCGACCGGGGCGGCCGGGGCCCGTCGGCCGGCCCCGAGCAGCGGGGGCGCCAGTCGTACGAGGCGGAGGCGCGGCAGGCGCCCTCCGGTCCCGCGCTCACCCTGCGCAGCCCCGCCCACCGCACCGAGCGCGAGCTGCTGAAGCTCGCGCTCCAGCGCCCCGAGCTGGTCTCCCCGGCCTTCGACGCCTATGGCGAGGACGAGTTCACCGCCCCGCCGTACACCGCCGTGCGCCGCGCCATCGAGGAGGCGGGCGGCGCCGAGTCGGGTCTCCAGTCCGCGCCCGAGTATCTCGCCAGGGTCCGCGAGGCCGCGCCGAACGACCAGGTGCGCGCCATGGTCACCGAGCTGGCGGTGGAGGTCTTCCGGGGCAAGACCATCGACGAGATCTACGCGGGACAGCAGCTCGTCCAGGTCCGGCTGCGCGCGGTGGACCGCCGTATCCAGGACATCACCGGCACCCTCACCCGGCTGGGCAACCAGGCCGACCCGGACCACTACGCGGCCGTGCAGAAGGATCTGTGGATTCTCCAGCAGTACGGTCAGGCCCTCCGCAACACCGGCGCCGACGCGCTCTAGAGCTTCCGGCGTCCGCGCCATCGGCCCGCAGGACATCCGGGAACGCCCGGGAACGCCCGGGAACGCCCGGGAACGCCCGGGAACGCCCGGGAACGCCCGGGACGACAGCGGTCCGGAGTTCTTGTATGATCATGGTGTTACTTCGGTTCAGCACACGAAGTCGCGCGTCTGTGGTCCAAGGAAAGACGTCCGTCTGCCGACGGGAAATGTAGGTGCAAGGCCTGCCGGGCGCTCCATGAATGAAGCGGCCCTTCCTCATCCGAGGAAGGGCCGCTTCTTTCGTTGTGCCCCGGCAACCCGCGTAACGGCACGGTTACGCACGGGTTCAGAAAGTCACCGCACGCCCCTCGTGGCGGCGATGTGCCGTACCGCACACTGGGGGCGGTGCTGAGTTCTCCGGAGTGCGGCCGGCCGCCTCCGTCCCGCCGCCGTACTCCCCCCGGACGGCAGCGATCACCCAGGAGGTCGCCCCCGTGCAGACCCAGTTGCTCACCGAGCGCTCCGTGGAGGTATCCCTCGTGCCCGACCCCCCGGGCGGGCGCGGCGGCCGTAGCGACGCCGGCGGGCCCTCGTCCGATCTGTTCCGGCAGTATCTGCGGGAGATCGGCCGTATACCGTTGCTCACCGCCGCCGAGGAGGTGGAGCTGGCCCGCCGCGTCGAGGCGGGGCTGTTCGCCGAGGAGAAGCTGAGCGGCACCCCCGACCCCGACTCGCGGCTCGCCCTGGACCTCGACCGGCTGGTCGTGCTCGGCCGGATGGCCAAGCGACGGCTGATCGAGGCCAATCTGCGGCTCGTCGTCTCGGTCGCCAAGCGCTATGTCGGCCGCGGTCTGACCATGCTCGATCTCGTACAGGAGGGAAACCTCGGCCTCATCAGGGCCGTGGAGAAGTTCGACTACGCGCGCGGCTACAAGTTCTCTACGTACGCGACCTGGTGGATACGGCAGGCGATGTCCCGGGCCCTGGCCGACCAGGCCCGTACGATCCGGGTCCCGGTCCATGTGGTCGAGCTGATCAACCGGGTCGTACGCGTGCAGCGCCGGATGCTCCAGGAGCACGGCCGCGAGCCGACCCCCGAGGAGGTCGGCGCCCAGCTGGAGCTGGACCCCGCCCGGGTCAGGGAGGTGCTGCGGCTCGCCCAGGAGCCCGTGTCCCTGCACACCCCGGTGGGGGAGGAGGACGATGTCGCCCTGGGGGACCTGATCGAGGACGGCGACGCCGCGTCCCCCGTCGAATCCGCCGCCTTCCTGCTGCTGCGCGAGCACCTGGAAGTGGTGCTCTCCACGCTCGGCGAGCGCGAACGCAAGGTGGTCCAGCTGCGTTACGGTCTCGACGACGGCCGGCCGCGCACCCTGGAGGAGATCGGAAGGATCTTCGGCGTGACCCGCGAACGGATACGCCAGATCGAGTCCAAGACCCTCGGCAGACTGCGCGACCACGCCTTCGCCGACCAACTGCGCGGCTACCTGGACTGACCCGGGCCCCCGCCCGCGGCCCGCGCCCCGCTCCCGGGCCCGGGAGCGGGGCCCTCAGTCCACCTCCACGACCGCCTGCGCGAACTGCGCCGCGTACAGCCGCGCGTACGCGCCTTCCGCCGCCAACAGCTCCTCGTGCGTGCCCTGTTCGACGATCGAGCCGCTCTCCATCACCAGGATCACATCGGCGTCCCTGATCGTGGACAGCCGGTGCGCGATGACGAAGCTCGTACGTCCGTGGGCCAGCCGCGCCATCGCCTTCTGGATCAGCACCTCGGTACGCGTGTCCACCGAGCTGGTCGCCTCGTCCAGCACCAGGATCACCGGGTCGGACAGGAACGCCCGCGCGATGGTGATCAGCTGCTTCTCCCCGGCGCTGACGCCCGAGCCCTCGTCGTCGAGCACCGTGTCGTAGCCGTCCGGGAGCGTACGCACGAAACGGTCGGCGTGCGCCGCGCGCGCCGCCTCCTCGATGTCCGCGCGCGTGACCTCGCGGGAGGCGCCGTAGGCGATGTTCTCCGCGATCGTGCCGCCGAACAGCCAGGTGTCCTGGAGCACCATGCCGATCCCGGACCGCAGTTCCTCGCGCGACATCCGCGAGATGTCCAGGCCGTCCAGGGTGATCCGGCCGCCGCTCACCTCGTAGAACCGCATCAGCAGATTGACCAGCGTGGTCTTCCCCGCGCCCGTCGGGCCGACGATGGCGACCGTCTGGCCCGGGTCCACACAGAGCGACAGATCGTCGATCAGCGGCTTCTCCGGGTCGTACCGGAACGACACGTGCTCAAGGGCGACCCGCCCCTGCGGCTCGCGCAGCCGCTCGATCGACGGCGCGTCGGCCTCCTGCTCCTCCGAGTCCAGCAGCTCGAAGATCCGCTCGGCGGAGGCGACGCCGGACTGTACGAGGTTCGCCATCGACGCGACCTGGGTCAGCGGCATCGAGAACTGCCGCGAGTACTGGATGAACGCCTGGACGTCGCCGATCGACAGCGTCCCCGAGGCGACCCGCAGCCCGCCGACGACCGCGACCAGCACATAGTTGAGATTGGAGATGAAGAGCATCAGCGGCTGCATGATCCCGCTGTTGAACTGCGCCTTGAAACCCGCCTCGTACAGCTTGTCGTTGTGCTCGCGGAAGCCCTCGGCGGACTCCTCCTGCCGCCCGAAGACCTTCACCAGGGCATGCCCGGTGTACATCTCCTCGATATGGGCGTTGAGCGAGCCGGTGACCTTCCACTGCTGCACGAACTGCGGCTGCGACCGCTTGCCGACCTTCGCCGCCACGAACACCGACAGCGGTACGGTCACCAGCGCGACCAGCGCCAGCAGCGGGGAGATCCAGAACATCATCCCCAGCACACCGACGATCGTCAGCACCGAGTTGACCAGCTGGCCCATGGTCTGCTGAAGGGTCTGCGAGATGTTGTCCACGTCGTTCGTCGCCCGGCTCAGCACCTCGCCGCGCGGCTGCTGGTCGAAGTACGACAGCGGCAGCCGCGACAGCTTCGCCTGGACGTCCTCGCGCATCCGGAACACCGTGCGGTTGATCACGCGTATGGACAGCCGCGTCGACACCAGCATCAGCAGGCCCGCGCCCACGTACACCACCAGCGCGACCAGCAGGACGTTGCCCACCGCGCCGAAGTCGATGCCCTGGCCGGGGGTGAAATTCACCCCGGAGAGCAGATCGGCGAGTCCGCCGTCGCCCTTGGCGCGCAGCGCCTCGACGGTCTGCTCCTTGGTGACGCCCGCAGTCGTCTGCCGGCCGACGACCCCGGCGAAGATCAGGTCCGTCGCGTTGCCGAGTATCTTCGGTCCGACGACCGACAGGGCGACGCTCAGCACTCCGGCCCCCAGCATCCAGCCCAGCGTGGCCCGCTCCACGGCGAGCCGCCGCAGCAGCCGTTTTCCCGACTCCTTGAAGTTCATCGACCGCGCGGCGGGACCCGCGGCCATCATGCGTCCGCCAGGACCGCTCATCAGGCAGCCTCCGCCTCGGTCAGCTGGGAGAGGACTATCTCCCGGTATGTCTCATTCGATGCCATCAGTTCGTGATGGCGGCCCGACCCGACGACCCGGCCCTCGTCCAGGACCAGGATCCGGTCGGCGTCACGGATCGTGGAGACCCGCTGGGCGACGATCACGACGGTCGCCTCGGCGGTCTCCCGCGACAGCGCGGCACGCAGCGCGGCGTCCGTGGCGTAGTCCAGCGCGGAGAACGAGTCGTCGAACAGATAGATCTCCGGCCGCCGCACCAGCGTCCGCGCGATCGCGAGCCGCTGGCGCTGCCCGCCGGAGACATTCGTGCCGCCCTGGGCGACGGGCGCGTCGAGCCCGCCCTCCAGCGCCTCGACGAACTCCTTGGCCTGCGCCACCTCCAGCGCGTGCCACAGCTCCTCGTCGGTGGCGTCCGGATTGCCGTACCGCAGATTCGTCGCGACCGTACCGGAGAACAGATACGGCTTCTGGGGCACCATGCTCACGGTCCTCGCCAGCAGCACCGGATCGACTTCGCGCACATCCACCCCGTCGACCAGCACCTGCCCGTCCGTGGCGTCGAACAGCCGGGGTACGAGCCCGAGCAGCGTCGACTTCCCGCTGCCCGTCGACCCGATGACCGCGGTCGTCTCGCCGGGGCTCGCGACGAGGGACACCTCGCGCAGCACCGGCTCCTCGGCCCCGGGGAAGCGGAACTCGGCGCCCCGTATCTCCAGATGCCCGTGCCGCCGCAGCTCCCGCACCGGCTTCGCGGGCGGTACGACACTCGACCTGGTGTCCAGCACCTCTTCGATGCGCTCGGCGCACACCTCGGCGCGCGGCACCATCATGAACATGAAGGTGGCCATCATCAGGGCCATCACGATCTGCATCAGATACGCGAGGAACGCGGTCAGCGCGCCGATCTGCATCCCGCCGCTGTCGATGCGGTGCGCGCCGAACCAGACGACGGCGAGCGACGACAGATTGACCACCGTCATCACGGTGGGGAACATCAGTGCCATCAGCCGGCCGGTCGACAGCGCGACATCGGTCAGCTCGGTATTGGCTCCGCGGAAGCGTTCCTTCTCGTAGTCGTCCCGGACGAAGGCCCTGATCACGCGGTTGCCGGTGATCTGCTCGCGCAGCACCCGGTTCACGGTGTCCAGCCGGGTCTGCATCAGCCGGAACAGCGGGCGCATCTTCCTGATGATGAGGGCGACGCAGATCCCCAGCACCGGGACAACGGCCAGCAGCACCGCGGAGAGCGGGACGTCCTGGCCGAGGGCCATCACGATGCCGCCGACACACATGATGGGCGCGGACACCATCAGCGTGAACGTCATCAGGACCAGCATCTGCACCTGCTGGACGTCATTGGTGGTGCGGGTGATCAGCGAGGGGGCCCCGAAGTGCCCCACCTCGCGGGCGGAGAAGCTCTGCACCCGCCCGAAGATCGCGGACCGCACGTCCCGGCCGAGGGCCGAGGCGGTACGCGCGCCGTAGTAGACGGCGCCGATGTTGCAGATGACCTGGACCACGCTGACGGCGATCATGATCCCGCCGAACTCCAGGATGTAGCCCGAGTCCCCCTTCACCACACCGTTGTCGATGATGTCGGCGTTCAGGGTGGGCAGATACAGGGTGGCGCACGTCTGCAACAGCTGGAGCGTCACCAGCAGGGCTATGGGTCTTTTGTAGGGAGCGAGATGGGCTCGCAGAAGTCGTAGGAGCACGCGGAATCTCTCGGGGTCGGCTCGGGTGCGGTGGGCAAGACCGGAGGGTGGGGTCCGACCCCATCTTGCGGCACCGCACCCGTGGAACCCCAAGGATTTATGTACAAAGACCGGTCAAGAACGCCCACGGCCCGAAACCGTTCCCGGCGCCTCGGCGAACGGCCGACGCGCCGCGCGACCCGGCGCACCACCCGTCTCAGGCGTACGCGCCTCCAGCGCGCCCACCTCCGCTGCACCCGCCTCCGGTGCCGCTCAGCCCGTGGGACCGAACGCCCCGGGATGGACCTGCTCCCGCGTCGCCGTGTACTGCTGCCGTACCGCCGTCCCCACCGCCGCGTCGTCGCCCGGCTCGAAGACCTGCGCCGCCGCGCCCTGCCAGGCCGGCGGGGTGTGCGGAGCCAGCGTTCCGCGCGCGACCCCGAGCGCCCACGCCGCCTGCCGGGCCGCGCCGATCGCCGCGTAGTCGGCGGGCTGCGGTACGACGACCTGCGCACCGAAGATCGCCGGGGCCACCGCCTGTACGGCGGGCAGCTCGGCGGCGGCGCCCAGCAGGAACACCCGACGCACCTCCACCCCGCGCCCGCGCAGCACGTCCATCGCGTCGGCGAGGGAGCAGAGCATCCCCTCGAACGCGGCCCGCGCCAGATGCTCCGGCTTCATCGACTCGCGCCGCAGCCCGGTCAGCGTGCCGGCCGTGTGCGGCAGCTGCGGGGTGCGCTCGCCCTCCAGATACGGCAGGAACACCAGCCCCGAGGAGCCCGGCGTCGACTTGAGCGCCAGCGCGGACAGCTCGCCGAGGTCGGCCGTACCCAGCAGCTCCGCGGTACCGCGCAGGGCCCTGACCGCGTTCAGCGTGTGGACGACCGGCAGATGCATTCCGGTGGCGTCCGCGAAGGAGGTGATCAGCCCGGACGGATCGGCCGCCGCCTCGTGGTGCACGGCCATCACCGACCCCGAGGCCCCCAGCGACACCACGGCGTCCCCGGCCGCGACGCCGAGCCCGAAGGCGGCGGCCATGGTCTCGCCGGTCCCCACCGAGATCAGCAGCCCCTCGGGGGTGGTGCCGGCGGCCTCCGCGGGACCGAGAACGTCGGGCAGCGCGGCCTGGTGCCCGAGCGCCAGCTCCACCAGGTCGGGCCGGTACGCCCCGGTGCGGGCCGACCAGTAGCCGGTGCCGGACGCGGCGCCCCGGTCCGTCGTCCGGCGGGCCGGTCTCCCCAGCAGCTGCCAGACCAGCCAGTCGTGCGGCTGCATCACGAGCGCCGTGCGCTGCGCGGCCTCCGGCTCGGTCCGCGCCATCCAGCGCAGCTTGGAGACGATCTGCCCCGACTGCGGTACGGAACCGACGGCCTCGGCCCACGCCTGCCGCCCGCCCAGCGCGTCCACCAGGTCCGCGGCGGCGACCTGCGCGCGCTTGTCGTTGCCGAGCAGCGCGGGACGCACGAGATTGCCCTGCCGGTCCAGCGCCACCATGCCGTGCTGCTCCGCCGAGACGCCGATGGCCTCGACCCCCTCCAGCAGCCCGCCGGACGCGGCCTCGCCGAGGGAGAGCAGCCAGACCTGCGGATCGACCTCGGTGGCTTTGGGCTCGACCGGATGAGGCGCGTACCCCTGGCGCAGCACGGCACCTGTGTCGGAGTCACATACGACGACGCGTGTGAACCCGGACGAACTGTCCAACCCGGCGACTATTCCCATGACACCCGATTCTGCCGCACGCGCGGCCTGTCAGGCGCTTCCGGGACCGCCGGTTCGGGACGGGAACGGATCAGGTGTTGCTGGTGCCCCAGTCGTCCTGCCCGTTCTGGCTGCGTTCCCGCAGCGACCGCACCCGCTGGGCGACGGAGCCAGGAAGCTTGTCCGCGAGCCGGTCACCGACCACGTCGTTCACCGAGTGGTACGCCTTGCCCGCCACCTCCCGGCCGGTCTGCGCGGCGGCTTCGGCGGCGTTGCGCACCGCCGGATTCTGCGAGACCTGGCGCGCGGATTTCTTCAGCTGTTCATAGCGCTCGCGCCCGGCGCGCGTGCCGAGAACGTATCCACAGGCCAGTCCAGCGATGAACGTGAGCCGGTACCGCATGGCTGCCACCCAATCTCTCTGTGCGTCGGAGTCCCCAGGTCCCAGCGTCAGCGTCGGACCGGTCGGTCTGTGGTCCTCCGCCTACCCCGTCCGGGCCCGGGATCACCCGACGTGACCCGGCTCGATACCGATTGGCGGAGCACCCCCCTGCTTGCGCTAATGTATGTGTCGCAGCGAACGCGCGCCGCCCGGGAGGACCCGGGAGGGTACGTTCGGTGCAAACGCAGCAATCCCCTGTAGCTCAATTGGCAGAGCAGCCGGCTGTTAACCGGCAGGTTACTGGTTCGAGTCCAGTCGGGGGAGCGCGATCCCCTGTAGCTCAATTGGCAGAGCATTCGGCTGTTAACCGGAGGGTTGCTGGTTCGAGTCCAGCCGGGGGAGCGGGAAAGACGGGAAGGACCCTTCGGGGTCCTTTTTCGTGTGCCCGCCAGCCGTCGTGGGCCCCTCACGGGTCCCTCGAACGGATGTACTTGACGGTTGCCGGAACCGGCCGGTGCGCGACGAAGTCCTCATGGTCAAGTGAAGCCGACCATCCGAGGCAGGAGATCGTATGACCGGCTATGCTGCGGCAGACGGCGCGCACAGATGTGCGCGACGCGCCGTTGGGGGCGGTAGCTCAGCCGGTTAGAGCAGCGGACTCATAATCCGTCGGCCGAGGGTTCGAGTCCCTCCCGCCCCACGCGGAGTTCTCTCAGGAGAACCGTTTCTACCTGCGGAAACGAATGAACGGGCGGCACCACTCCAGAGTGGTGCCGCCCGTTCATTCGTTCAGACCAAGATCCAGGGGACGCGCAGGGGACGCGGGGACGGTTCAGGGGACGGAAGCGCCCTCACGCCGCCTTCCGGCGCCGGTTCAGAGTTCTGCGGGCGGTTCCTCTCCATGGCGCGCAGGCACCGCCACGGCGCAGTACGGCCGGCCGCGCCAGGAGGCAGCCGGCGTAAGGGCCGGGTGCGGACGCACCCTGCGGGTACCGGCAAGGCTTGCGGATGCTCGCGGGCAGCGTCGTGCCGGGGCCGCAGGCTACGGCGTGGGGGGCTGTGCGCTCTTCGTGTTCGTCCTGTGTGTGCGTGGCGTGCCGACGCCGCCGCCCTCGTGCCGTTGCGTGCACGAGAGCCGCGTCGGGTGGCTCAGCGGTGAGCGGCGCGGTTCATCTCGACGACGTCCTCCAGGGTGGCCGTGGCCGGGAGGGTGGCGAAGCGTTCCGGCACGCTGTCGCGGATGCGGGCGTCCTTGACGCGGTCGGCCGCGGCCAGGGCCGCCGGCAGCTTGTCGAGGGTCAGCTCGGTGCAGTAGGCGGGGCCGTTGGGCTGCTGGCGCCAGGAGTCGGCCAGCGTGCCGGCGTCGTAGGGGTCGAAGCCGGTGTCGTCCACGAGCTGCATGGCCACACGCCGCGCCTCCTCGAAGTCGCCGGCGACGGGGATGGCGATGCGGCCGGGCGTTCCGGCCGGAACGCCCCGGGTCCGCTGGGTTTCGGCCAGGGCGGCGTTCCACGCCTTGACCACGGGGCGTCCCAACTGCCTGGCGTTCCACACGCTGTCGACCTCGCCGTTGTCCACGGCCTCGATCTGCCCGCTGAGGTGCGGATAGTAGTTCGAGGTGTCGATGACCACCGTCTCGGCGGGGACCGACGCGAACAGGCCGGCCAGCTTCCCCGCCACCCCGAAGGGGACGGCCAGGACGATGACGTCCCGGCCCTGGACGGCGTCGGAGAGGTCCGCCGCGCGGGCCCCGGACTCCAGTACCTCCGCCCGGACGGCCTCGGGGCCGCGGGCGTCGGCCACCTGGACGTCGTGACCGGCCGTGCTGAGCTTGGCAGCGAGGTTCCCACCGATAGCACCGGCGCCTATGACAGTAATTTTCATGATTTGTCCTTTGAGGGGTTGTGCTGCCCCTGAGGGCAGCGCGATGTGATGGCCGCGTCGTGGTGCCGCCTGGCGCTGCGGGGTGGAGCGGGGTGGTGCCTGCGTTTTACGCCTGGACGTCCCGCTCGCGGTAGCCGCTCGCGATGAGCGTGCGGAGCCGGTCGAGCTGCTCCTCCTCGGTACCGGTGCCCTTGATCCAGGCAACGGAACAGGCCGCGAGGAACAGGTCGTGACCCCGCACCGACGCGCGCACGCGTCCCGCGAGCTGCGCGGCTCGCACGTACTGATCGGTGGCGGTGATGAGGATGCCGCAGGGAATCGTGAGCGGGTTGTCCGGCTCCTGCGCCCTGGCCGCGGCCATGAGCGGGTCCGGCAGCCCGCTGAAGGCGCTGAAGTACTCCTCCATCGCCCGCAGCCACTGCTCCAGCGCCTCGGCCGGGTCGCCGAGTTGCTCGATGTCCGCCTGGCGGGCCACCAGTTCCTCGGAGCGTGTCTGCAGCACAGCCGCCAGCAGCGCCTCCCGGGTGGGGAAGTGCCGGTACAGGGTGCCGGGCCCCACTCCCGCCTCCTTGGCCACCGCCTCAAGGGAGGTGCCGACCCCGTGCCGCAGGAAGTGACGCTGCGCGGTCTCCAGGAGGGCCGCGCGGTTGCGCTGGACGTCCGCGCGGGGCTTGCGGCCCCGCGGTTCACCGATGCTCATGCATCCTCCTCGTGCTGCCGTGATCCTGCGGCCACATCAAAACGGATGCTGCCTCCGCACTCGTCCGAGAGTAAAACGGAGGCGGCATCCGGTCAAATCGGCGGCCCGCCCACGGAGCCCGGACAGCACAGGCGGCCCCCACCTGCCTGGCCGCAGCGCGCAGAGCCAAAGCCCCGCGGAAGTGGGTGGACGCGGTGCCGCGCCGCCGGTCCCGACGACTTCTCCTGGACTGTGACCCGCTTGTTCGGCCCCTCCTGCGCCGCCCTGACCCGGCTGCCGGCCCAGGATGTCAGGGGGTGAGCTGCTGGTGCCCTATGACAGAGAGCCGCCGACGGACGCACCGGTCGCTGTGCGGGTGGACACCGGACTCCTGCGAGGTGACTCGACCGCGACCGCCCGGCACTTCCTCGGTGTGCCCTACGCGAAGCCGCCGGTCGGCAAGCTGCGCTGGGCGTCACCGCAGCCCCCGGCCCCGTGGCCGGGAGCGCGGGAAGCCCCCCGGCCCGGCAGCAGGTGCCCGCAGACGGACGGCGGGCCGGGTCAGCCCGCCTCCACGGACGAGGACTGCCTGTTCGCCAACGTCACCACACCGCGCAAGATGGTGCCGGATGCCGGACTGCCCGTCATGGTGTGGTGGCACGGCGGCGGCTACACGCACGGCGCCGGCAG
The DNA here is from genome assembly GCF_036231945.1 of Streptomyces sp. NBC_01429. Lineage (NCBI taxonomy): Bacteria > Bacillati > Actinomycetota > Actinomycetes > Kitasatosporales > Streptomycetaceae > Streptomyces > Streptomyces sp. NBC_01429. The sequence continues at coordinate 5,547,835 of NZ_CP109599.1, forward strand.
CGACTACAACGCCGACCGGCTGGTGTCCCAGGGCAACGTCATCGTGGTGACCCTCAACTACCGGCTGGGCATCTTCGGCCACTTCGGCCTGCCCGGCCTGCCCGGATCGGGCAACTTCGGACGCGAAGACCAGATCACTGGCACCCAGTGGGCCCAGGACAACGTCGACAGCTCTGTGGAAGGGAAATTCCTCCACGTACCGGTGATCTCCGGCGGAAACCGCGACGAGGCACGCGCGTACGTGGGCGGAGCCATGCCGGCCGGAGTGCCGCCGATGACCGCCAAGACCTACCCGGCCATGCTCCGCACGACCTTCGGGGCCGAGGTCCCCCGAGATGCGGAGGAAGCTGACAGCAGGTCAGATGGGACTCATGAGAGGACCTGTGTCCGTGGCTGCACCTCGGAAACTCTCGCTCGAGTTGCGTGAGTGAGCGGTACGGATGTACCGCACCACCGAGCCGAAGCCGCGGACCAAGAAGCTGGCCGTCGACCTCGGCGTGCACCCAGAGGCCCTGCGCGGCTGGATCCGCCGGGCCGAGGCGGACGCCGGCGAGCGCGACGACTGTCTCAGCACCGGCGAACGTGCCGGGCTCACGGCCCTGCGCAAGGAGAACTCCCAGCTCAAGCGGGCGAATGACGTCCTGCGGACGGCCTCGGCTTTTTTCGCGGCGCAACTCGCCCCGGCCCGGCCCAGGTTGACAGCGCTCGTTGACGAGCATCCCCGCCTGGGAGCCGGTGCGTCCTGCGGGAACTGCGCATCCCCTCCTCCACCTGCTACCGATGGCGCCGTGCGGAGAAGGAACCGTGCGAACGGCGACGCCGCGACGTCGAACTGGCCGAGCGGATCAAGGAGATCCACGCGGAATCCGGCGGCAATTACGGCTCGCCGCGCGTGCACGCCGTCCTCAGACGCGAGGGCACACGCGTGGGCCGCAAGCGGGTCGAGCGCCTGATGCGCGAGGCCGGCATCGCGGGGACCAGCCCGCGACGGAAGGGCTTCACGCGCCGCGATCCCAAAGCCGGCCTCGCCCCGGACCTGGTCAACCGGGACTTCACCGCACCGGCGCCGAACCGGTTGTGGGTCACCGGCCTCACGATGGTCTCCACCGGCGAGGGACCGTTGTGGCTCTCCGCGATCCGGGACGCGTTCTCCCGCCGGGTGGTCGCGTGGGAGACCTCCGCCCGCGCGGACGCCGACCTGGTCCTGGCCACGCTGGAGTACGCGCTCGCGTCCCGCGAGGTCGAGCCGGGCAAGCTCATTCACCACACCGACCACGGCTGCCAGTACACGTCCATCAGGCTCACAACCCGGCTCATGCGGGCGGGGGCCGAGGCATCCATGGGCTCCGTCGGCGACTCCTGCGACAACGCCCTCGCGGAGAACCTCTCGATGCTCATCCAAACCGAATGCATCCGTGGCCGCACCTACACGACAAGGGCCGAGACGAATCTCGCGCTCTTCGAGTACATCGACGGCTTCTATAACTCCCGCCGCATCCAGGAACGGCTCGGCTTCCTCAGCCCGATCGAGTTCGAAGAGAAGTACTACGCCAAGCAGGCCACGGCCGAACCAACGAACCTGAACACCCGTCAACCCCTGCTGACCAGCTGAGCTGATACGTACGGTGCCGGCCCCGTGCGCTCCAGGCGAGTGGGGTGTGACGCCAAGTGGCGGGCACTGAGCTGCCGCCAACTTGAAGTCGTTCGGTGTCGGGGCGCCGCTTCTTCAGTCGCGGCTTGTGGCCTGTTTCCTCGACCATGCGGTGGCGTCGGCTCCGTATCGAGCCAGGAGGCGTGCGAACTGGATCCGCTCCTGGGGCGACCAGGCAACTGTGATCTCCTTGAACGCTTCTCGCTGTTCAGCGGCGAAGCGGTTGCGTTCGGCCTCGCCGTGCTCGGTGAGTTCGAGCACGGTACGACGTCCGTCGGACTGGGACGCCGCCCGGCGCAGCAGCCCGTCCTCGATGCAGTCGGCGACGGTCCGGCTGGCCACCGGCTGGGTGACGCCCATCTCGGCGGCGAGGCCACCGACGGTCATCTCGCCCGGCGCGTCGGCGATCACGTTGAGTACGAGATTGCGGGAGAGGTCCTTCCTCGATGCCGGAGTGCGTCGTCGCAGACGTGACAGCGCCGGGCCGATCTGGTCCAGCGCCAGGTCGTCGGAAGGCTGTTCATCAGAGGAAGACGCGCTGCTCATGTGACTGAGTCTAGAGCCGGTCCGCACATTTGCATACCTTCAGACAAGTGCATAGCCTTGGGTATGTAATTTGGAGTAGCGAGGAAACGAGGCACACCGTTATGGCACTCACCGCGATCACCAACGCACGGATCTTCGACGGAGAGAAGACGCTGGGCGTGCGGACCGTGGTCATCGACGGCGGGAGGATCGCCCGTGTCGGTGGCGACGCTCCCCGGGACAGCGAGATCGTCGACGGCGGCGGCGCCACACTGCTGCCGGGATTCATCGACGCCCATGTCCATTCCGCCCCGGGGTCCCTGGCGCTGGCCCTGCGGTTCGGGGTGACGACCGAACTGGAGATGCAGGGGATGAACACCCGGGAGAACCGGGGGTCCATCACCGACGACGACACCGTGGCCGACGTGCGCTCTTCCGGCTTTGCCATCACACCGCCCGGTGGTCACCCGAGCGAGCTGATGCCCGAAGGCTTCCGGCCGAAGTGGGATCTGCCACCGGTGATGCCGCTGATGCCGTTCTCCACCACGCCCGAGGAAGCGGTCGCCTTTGTGCCGCAGCTCCTCGCCCGGGGATCCGACTTCATCAAGTTCATGATCGACGACGGCAGCGTGGAGGGGCACCCCGGGCTGCCCTCGCTCTACCAGGCCACCGTGAACGCGGGTGTGGCCGAAGCCAAGAAGTACGGCGCCCTCACCGTGGCCCACGCGCTGACCCTGGAGGCCACCAGGATGGCCGTCGAAGCGGGTGTCGACGGCGTGACCCACGTGTTCATGGACCAGCCGCACACTGCCGAGATCATCAGCCTGATCAAGGACGCGGGCATGTTCGTCATCCCCTGCGTCACTCTCAACGCCTCGATGATGGGGATCACCGGCAGCGAACTCGCCGACGACCCCCGGGTCGCCACCCGCCTCGACAGCGAGTGGGACCAGACCCTGCGTTCCAGCTACAACCGCTACCCGCAGGGCAAGCTCGACGACGTGTACAACACCGTGCGCGCCCTGGACGCCGCAGGCGTCGACGTGCTGGCCGGTACCGACGTCTCCATGCCCGAGACGTTCTTCGGGGGCCTGGCACACGGAGCGAGCCTGCACCACGAACTGCAATACCTCGTGGCAGCCGGCCTCACGCCCGCACGGGCCCTGCGCGCGGCCACGGCGACCACGGCCCGCCGCTTCCGCCTCAGCGACCGGGGCCGCATCGCCGAAGGACTCCGCGCCGACCTTCTGCTGGTCGACGGCGACCCGACGAGCGACATCAGCGACACCCTCAACACCCGCGCCGTCTGGCGCCGCGGCACCCGCCTGGCGGCATGACCGCAGCACCCCCCGCGTGGGAAGGACTCAACCGCCGGGTCTTGCTCGCCGGAGTACGGCGGCCTTCTACGATCCGGTGCATGCTGGATTCCGAGCCGCTGGACCGGATCACCGGGCGGCGCGCGGAACCGGACGAACCCGAAGAGCAGTTGGCCGGACAGCTTGCTGAAGTGCGGGCCAGAGGGGCGAACTCGCTGTCGCCGAACGTGGTCAGCGTGTGGGCCGAGCTGGAACCGCTGCGTAGCAAGCTGGTCGGACTCGTCGACCGCGGCTGGCTGCGGAAACGGCCCGATGCCGGCTTACACGTGAACGTGGCTCTGGCAAGAGTTCCGTAGCCGGAGATCACCTCGGGAGGACGGTGACGGTGTGCGGCTCCAGGACATCGTTGGCTGAGTGGCACCAGGAGATATCACACGGCTCCAGGTGACGGCTGACGGTTTCAGGAGATGTTGCGTAGGTCAGGAGCGTCGCCGCCGCACACGTAGGTGGGTTATCGGAGTGTTGTTCTTGCGGGCGTGTGTGCTGAGAACTCTGTTTCCCGCGCGCGGAGATGTCGCCACCCCCGTACGAGCTGCGTTGCGGTGGTGAGCCCTACTGCCCGCAGGTACGCGGACAACGTCACCGTCCGTGTGCTCCGAGATCGTGTTGGAGGACGTTCTCGCAGGACCGACCTACCAGGTGCCACGTGTTCGGTCGGCCGTGGCTCAAGCGGGCGTGCTACCCACTCGGGGAAGCTTGATGATCTTCCGCGCCCGTGCGGTGATCGCCGCACTGTTTCCGATCAGGCGGGGGCGAGGAGAGTGCAGCCGGATCGAATCAGGGGTAAATGTCCACCCCTCTGAGGAAACCGCAGGTGAGAAGCGTCACCGGGATAGGTTCAAGTCCCACCCGCCCCAACTGAATTCTCTCAGGAGAACCGTTTCTACCTGGAGATACGTGAGACCGGGTCGCCACTCCAGAGTGGCGACCCCTATTCATTCGTTCAGACCGAGATCCAGTGGACACGCAGGGGACGCGGGGACGGATCAGTGGACGGAAGCGCCCTCATGCCGCCTTCCGATGCCGGTGGGGAGCCCTGCGGGGGCACGGGATGCCGCAGGCGGCAGACCCGTCGGCAGAGTCCAGCCGTCGAGGCCCGGTGACTCGGAGCGAGCGCTCGTGAAGCGCGTGAGGGAGAAGTCCGTCCGCTGCTCCTCCCGGTACCGGTCGGCGGCGTCCTCTGGCCTCGCCCGGTACCGAAAGGCGGCGTCCTCCTGGCCTCGCCCGGCCAGAGCGATCATGCCGAGGAGAGCGGAGTCGGGTTGGGCCTGCGCTCCGCGTGTGCCGGGCTACGCCTGGGGCCTCAACAAGGTCAGCGCCTTGGCCACCCTGTCGATGGCTTCGCAGACCACTTCCGGCTGACGGGCGGTGTAGCAGAGGCGGAAGAAGCCAGGGGCGGGGCTGTGCATCACGCCGCCGGGGAGCAGGGAGACCTCGGTCGGTTGCCTCCGGAAGTAGTTGAAGAGGCCCTCTTCTCTGTTGTCCAGATCGGGGGAGGTGAGGGGGAAGGGCATGGCGTCGTCCATGGCGGGTGGCACCGGGAGGTCGAGATAGTCCCTGAGGTCGAGCCAGAAGAACTGGGCCGCGTTGTCGCCGTCGTGGTGGACGTACCTGATGCCGTTGCGCTGCAGACAGGACTTGACCTCGGTGAAGCTGGTGCTGAGGAGGTCCCGGTAGGTCTTCATGGCGAACGTTGTGTACAGCTCGGAGCCGGGGCCCTCGGCGGAGGCGGAGAGGACGGCGCCGATCACATAGTGCTTGAGCGAGTCGAAGGGCGTGAACCAGGGCATCGGGTGCCGTACCTCCGCCCCGGTGTCCTTGCTGCCCAGCATGGCGTCCTGGACGACCGCGTTCTTCGAGACGACGAATCCGGTACGGAAACCGGAGAGCCCGAAGTCCTTGGCGAAGCCCCAGACGACATGGATACGGGTGGGGTGCTCGGCGTAGGCTTCCAGGGCGACGGCGCTGGTGAACGGGGTTTTCCCGCCGTGCAGTTGGGAGTGGCAGTAGATCTCGTCGGAGATGATGTGCAGGTCGGGGTCGCCGAGTGCCCAGGCGTAGATGTCCTCCAGCAGGTCCTTGGAGTAGTTGACACCCAGCGGGTTGTGCGGGTTGGTCAGGACGAGCAGTCTCGGTGCCCTGCCGGTCCGCTTCTTGTGCGCCTCGTACTGGTCACGGATGAGGTCGACCGTGAGGCGAAAGGCATCCGGGCCGTCGGTGGGAAGGTTCACCGGGACGCAGGTCAGCTTGGGCCGCTGCTCGAACGACCAGTTGAAGCCCTGCCAGTACGGTGCCGGAATCAGCACCGCGTCGCCGTCCACCAGCGGCGACGGGACTCCGGGCGCACTGCTCTTGAGCGCGAACGCCAGGCATTCCAGCGCGGAGGCGACTCCCGCCGTGCCGAAGACGTTCTTCGCCTCCACGTCGGTGCGGAACGCCCTCGTCAGCAGGGCGGCCACCTGCTGACGCAACTCGTCGGTGCCGTACGGAGGGAAGTAGTGGATGTTCTTCTCGGGGAGCAGACTCGTGTGCGCGAACACCCTCTTCCGCATCGAGTCGTGGTAGACGAGGACGTTCTCCGCCACGGACAGGTCGACCGCGGTGTCGGACGCCAGTTGGCGGTGGTAGGAGGCGAGCGCCTGCTCCAGGTCGGGCATGCGCGCCAGGAGGGCGGCGGCCTCCTCGGAGAGTGCGGTCGGGTTCTGCCCGGTGGACACGACGTTGGTCGTCATGGTGCCGATGTTCCTTGTCTTGGTAGCGGATCCGACGGGCCGTGCGGCGAACCTCTTCATGGTTCGCCGCACGTGCGGGGCGAATGGGCAGTGCGTTCGGGACGGCTGCCGGCGCTTCGGCGGCCGTCCACGGTCGAACGGGGGGAGCCTCGCGCTTGACCGTGGACATCTGGGGTGTGGTGTGAGCCGCGGTCACGCCTTTCGCGTGTGGGCGTCCGCAGGGGCCGGCTTGCCTGTCCGCTCCGGGTCATATCCGGTGAAGGGGCGGTCGAAGAGCCAGTTGTAGAGCATTTCCCGGCAGATCTCCGGCTGGAACGCGGGCACTTGATGTCCGGAGTCGGGAATGGCGACCTGCGTCACGTTGCCGGCCCTGCGAACGAATCCCTTGGGGTCTCCCTGGGCCTGGGTCCAGATGAGACGGGGGGTGGCTCGCCACTCGGACCACATGTCCCGCCCTTCCATCAGGGCGTCCAGGATCTCCTCGGTGCTGCGGTACCCGCAGGCGGTGTCGAAGTTCCCGGTGTAGAGCAGGGTCTTGTAGTTCTTCTCGATGAGCTGGGCGTACAGGCCCGAGGCGTCCGCCATGTTGTCGTTCACCAGCGCGTCGGTCACCGGCCCCTTGTCGTCCTCCAGCGTCCAGATGACGTGGCCGGGAACGTGGAGGGCCTTTTTCACCTCGGTGCTGCGGAGGTAGGCGGTCAGCGCCCCCATGGGCAGATCGTCCCACCGCCGTACGTCGTAGAAATCGAACCCTCCGCCGTAATTCACGGCAGCGGTCACCAGGCCATTCCCGAGCCGGGTGGCCGTCTTCATGTCCGTTCCGGCGTGGAGGACTTTCTGGAATTCGAGGTACGCCATGTCGAGGGATTCCTTCTGGCTGAGGCCGAGGAACCCGGTCGTGTAGGCGTAGTCGATCAGGATGCGGAGCGACAGTTCGGGCTTGATCCAGCCGTTGCCGACGGAGATACCCTTCAGGTTGAGGGGCACCGCGTCCACGGCCTCGCGGTTCTGCTTGTCGATCTCCAGGGCGATCGCCGGGACGTACTTGCCGGCGTAGCTCTCCCCACAGACGTACAGCGGGCACCGCGCGTACTCCGGGTGCGCGAGGAAGAACTCCTGGAGGCCCTGCCAGAACATGTGGCTCAGGGTGCCTTCGTCCTGGACGTACTCCTTCTCGTCGGAGTAGCTGTATCCCGTACCGACGGGCTGGTCCCAGTAGAGGACGTGCGCCTCCTGGTTCCAGGTCGTGGCGTCCACCGACACCGTTCCGGCGGCGTCGTCGGCAATGGACAGCGGCCCGTTCTCCAGGAAAAGCCCCAGCAGTGAGGAGGCGCCCGGACCGCCGTTGAGCCAGATCAGCAGGGGCGTTTGGGTGATCAGGTCCTGCTGCTGTTCGGCCGGGAGACGGGGGCTGCAGGTCTGGCTCTCGAAGAACCAGTAGAAGAGGTGATTCGCCTTCGGACGCGACTGATCAATGCTGGGGACATCCGCGTACCCGGCGTAGGAACGGACCTTCCTGGTGGCGCCGTCCTTGGTGAAGAAGTCGATGCGCCGGGTATTGGCGATGTTGGCCGGAATCGAGTCAATGGGGCCTGTGGACATGGTTCACCATCTGTTCGGGAGGGGTGGCGGCAGCGGCGGATCAGGGTGCGATCAGGCGACGCCGACGGGAGTGTGTGTGAGAGGAGCCGGTGAACAGTCCGTTCGTGCGCTCCACCTGCTCCAGGACCCCGATACGCTGTCCCTGGAGCATTTGCAGCGCCGGGAACCGATCCTTCTGGAACAGCAGGATGTTCAGCGATCCGCCGTATTTGAAGTTCCCGATCTTCTCTCCCTTTGCCACCTTGACCGGACCGTTGAGGTTCTTGAACTTGGGCAGATAGTTCACGGAGGCGATCGAGTTGAGGCCGACGGTCACCATCCCGACGTAGCCCTCGACCGGATCGCTCTCCGTGCTCTCCGGGTACCGCGTCTTGATGATCACGTATCCCCGGCGGAAATGATCGAACATCTCGTAGTCGTAGCCGTAGCCGACGTCCCCCTTGTCGAGCAGTTCGGGGAAGTCCCGCATTCCGTAGTAGGAGCCCGCGATGTCGTCACGCCCCTCCATCAGCTCGCCCGCCACCGGGGTGTGATACCAGTGGTAGCTGTCGGGCATGAGAATGCATGACACCGCTGTCCCGTCAAGGAAGTGGTGGGCGTACGGGGAGTCGGCGAGCAGCTGCCTGACGTTCATGGTCACGGACTTGACCGGGATGGGCGTGTCCTCTTTCAGGTCATCGACAATCATGTTGATGACACAGTCGGCGGGGGCGACCACCACCGTGGGATCGTCCTCCGCGGCGATCGGCCGTGCGCCCGGGGCGAGTTCCCGGACGAAGAAGTCGTTGAAGGTCGACCAGGGCCCCGGCTCGAAGTCCTTCATCTTCTTCTCGCCCAGGTCACGCTCCCAGGAGTCGATGAGTTCCTTGTTCCGCGTGCTGTCCGGCTCGTCCATCTGCATGCCCTGAAGATGCGTGAAATCGGAGAGCGCCTTGTGCCCGGGGCCGCAGGTGACAAAGACCATGCCGTAGGGGTTCTCATAGTTGAGCCAACTGAATTTCTCGATGTAGTTCAGCCCCGTATGGACCCCCGGCATCCACTCGTACCACTCCGTGAAGAAGTCGCACAGGAACGTGATTCCCTGGCCCTTCCAGTCGCAGTGCAATTCGACCGGAGTGTCGCCCGGATACGGCACCACATTCGCGGTCGCCGCGTCGTACATGGTCCTGAAGCCTTCGAAGTCCTCCGCGTACCACCGCTCGATCTTTTCGATGAACCCGGGGAGATCCTTCGAGAAAGGTTCGTCGTTCTGTGCCACTTCGTCTTCTCCTTCAGGGATGTGCGGAATTGAATCCGCTTCCGGACGCAGAAGAGAGGTCCGATACGCGCGGATATTCCGGAGACCGTACGATCGCCAAGTGGATCCAAGCGTATTCGGAACGTGATCTTCGAAATGCCGTTGAAGGGGGCGTGGTTGAGGCGAAACCGGGAGCGCGAGGGCGCACAAACCGATGAAACGTTTCGCCAGTGCGACTCCGTCGGGAACCTTGAACCTGCCGGCCGTGAGCGGTCGGTCACGAGGCACTCTCGGGGGCCGGGCTTCGGTCTGGTCAGATATCGTCCGGTTCGCATGGGGCTCGGCGGGAACATCGCCGAGAGCCGGCCCGTCGCGCTTGCCCTTGCGGGCGACGCTGCCGAGCCCTTCCGGCGTGGATTCGCCGATCACCGAGCGTAGCCGATACGGATGTCCGCGCCCGGGGGCCGCCCTGCGCTTCGGGCACGGATGGCGTTCGACGAGATCGGCTTTTGATCCGGCGGGTGGGTAGGGCTCTTGATGGCCCGTCATGCCCCGGGATGTTCGCACCACCCAAGTCGCAGCCCCCCCATTCGCCACTTTTGAGTGAGAACGGTTCTGCGACCCGATCCGGGAATCCGAGGTCTCCGGACGCCTACATTTGATCTTGCTCGGGCAAAGGACCGTTCCTGAGAACTCGATCGCATGGATCGGCGGTGTGGACCGCACGCCCAGTCCACACCGCCGAGGGGCTCGCCTGTCAGCCGGCGTTGAGGGCGGGGCGGACCTGCTCGATGCGGTCGCCGCTTCTGCCGCCTCGCTGCCGCCGATGAAGGCGGCGATCGAGAGGCTCCTTCCACTACGGCAGCACGGCCTGGGCGACGGCCAGCGGCGTGAGCGGGAGCAGTGGGATGCCCTGGGCCAGGGGGTCCGGGGCCCGCTCGGCGGCCGGGGTGAACCGGCCGACGGGAAGTGGCCGGAGGCTCCCACCGTTCCCGCTCACGCCGTTGGCGCGGTGGCGGCAACGGGCTGGGACTTGCACGAGTACCGGCACTCCGGACCCGCCTCGGCGAGGACGGGTCCACCCTGCCCACGCGCATGGCCGATCACGGCCTCGGGGGCCAGGGCCGCGAAGAGGACGCCCGTCTGCTGACCCAGGGTCTGGAGGGGGCCCTCGCCGGACGGAGACGTGGCGTGTGCCGATGGCCGCGGCGGCCGGCCGGTACCGCGGGAGAGGTTCCCGGCCGCGACCCGAGGGGAGTTCCGCGGTATCGGTCACAGGGTGATGGACTGTCCGTGCCCGGCGTGTTGGGCGAGGGACAGGGCCCATTGGGCGAGGGCGACGTCGAGGTCGGCGCGGCCGACGCAGTTCACGTGCCAGGGGCGTTCGAGGGTGTCCCAGCTGTCGGTGGTGAAGTCGTGGACGGGGATGCCGGTGGGGGCGGGGTCCTGGCCGGCCCACCAGACGGCCAGGGACTGGACTCCTCGTCGCAGGGTTCCTGCGAGGTCGTCGGCGATCAGCGTTCCGCCGCGGGCACACTGTTCGACGAAGGCCAGGGGTGCTTCGTGGCCGCCGAGGTTCACGTGGACGATGTCGTCGTTGAGCCATGAGCCGCTGAAGACGGGCGTTGCGGCCGTGGTGGCGGTCACGAGCAGGTCCGCGCCCTTCACGGCGTCCTCCGGTGAGCGGGTTGTCACGAGCCGGTAGGGGGTGGGCCCGATGGCCGCTGTGACGGCCGCGGCGCGCAGGTGCGGCGAGCAGATCCGTACCTCGCGCGGTCCGGGGCCGTCCAGGTGGGCCCACAGCCGTGCCAGCGTTCGGGCGATGTCGCCGCTGCCGAGGATGGCCACGGCCTGCGCGCGGCACCGTTCGCGCACGATGCAGGCGTAGGCGGCGGTACGGAGCGAGGACAGAAGCGTGGAGCGGACGAGAGCGGTCGGCCGCATGGTCGCCGGATCGTAGAGCACGTACAGCGCACACGCTCGCGACAGCCCCAGCGAGCGGTTGAGCGCGTTGGCACCGACCGCCTTGAAGCCCGCGGCCTCCCGGCTCAGAGCGGCCAGCACGTTCAGCTTGTAGTCGAAGTCCAGCCCCAGATGCCCGTGCCGCGCCTCGGGGGACAACTGGAGCAGCTCCGCCGTCTGTTCGTTCGAAGGCGCCAGCACGGCCTTGCCGCGCCAGCCCTGTGACCGGCTGCGCAGCGTGCGCTCGGTCAGGAGGACGATCTCGGAGGTGTGGTCCCACAGGCCGCTGTCCAGCAGGTCGGTCTCGGAGACCAGCACCAGCGGAACCCTGTCTCCGGGCACCGCGGTACGCGCCGGTGAGTTCACAGGCATCATCATGTCCGCCGCATTCCCCGCGCCGCCACGGTCCATCCCGGTATCATCCACCGGCTTGTCGCCGGCCGGCGCTCCCGGGGGGTGTCGCTCCGGCCCTGGACGAGGCGTCGTGGCCTCGGGTCCGAATTCCATGGCATTGACTCGGAACGTTGACCATCTGTCACGGTGGCCCCGGGAGCGCCGCCGTGGGTGGTGCCCGGGGAGGGAGCTGATGGCAGGACGCCCCGGTGGATAGTGCCGGCCGTCCCTGTTGACGGCGTTGCGGACGCCCGCCGCGACGTGCGCACGGTTGTGGAAACTGGAGGGCGGTCCGGAAGAGGCGGCGGCTCTCGTGCACGCGGTGAACCCGTACGCTCAAATCCGTTGATCCAAGCGAGAGTCGCCGAGCGGCGTCATGCCCATCCCGCGAATTCCATGCCCCACCCGGCGCCCACCGCGCCCGCCACCGGAAGCACCAGCAGCGCCACTCCCATCGCCGGCGGGAACTGGCCCCTGGCCCGTATCACCTGACGTACCGCGAACGTCTTCTCCAGCGCCGCGTCCGTCCCCTTGAACGACAGTGGTGTGACCACGCCCACGACCACGAGTGCCATCTCGCGCCAGCGCAGGGGGTCTTGGCCCTCCTGCGGGAGTGTCCACGAGGACACCCATCCGCGGAACGGCGCCACGGCCAGCGCGGCGCCCCACAGGAAACCGGCGCACGTGGCGAGGGTGACCTGCCACGACGCCTCCGTGCCGAACCGCAGTGCCAGGGCCACCATGACGATCACCGGAAGCGGCATCGCCGGTATCCACCGCTCCCTTCGTACCGGAAGCCAGCGCAGCAGCACACAGGTGAGTACCAGTTCGGGAATCAGCACCGCCAGCACCCACAGGGGGATGACCACCGGCAACTCCTTTCAGGGAAGCGGACGCCGGCACTTCACAGCAGGACGGCCATGGCCATCACGACAGCCGCGAAAGTGAAGAGGAAGAGCGCGGTCTGTTTTCCCGTGGCGGGCTCCAGCGCCTTTCCCGAGCGAATCACCTCGCGCTGCCGCCGCAGGTACCCGGCGAAAATGATCCGGCAGAGAGTCAGGCCCAGCATGGTGAGCGTGTACAGCGCCAGCGGGGTGTCTCCGTCGTAGCCGCGCGCGGCCGAGTCCAGGACGATGGCCACACCTCCGGCGATCGGCGGCAACGCGGTGAGCAGCCTGCTCTTCGTCGAGGTGGCCAGGGACTGGGCCGCCACCGCGAGAGCGATGCCGGAGGCGATGGCGGCTATCCACCAGTGCGTCGTGGTGAACGAAGAGGTGAGCATGGATTTTCCTTTCCTTCTCCCGCGTACGGAGAGTACGGACCTGGCGCACGGGGTGGAGCGGGCTCCCGGCCCACCCCACCCGGCCGTGCGTCGGTCTACCAGGTGACCCAGCCGATCACGGTGGTCGCGATATCGCCCGCGACCCCGGAGACCTTGGCGCCGATCTCCTCCGCGAGGCCGAACTTGCTGAACAGCCGCCCCTTGCCGAAGAGGACGCCGCCGACGACGAACAGCCCGAGGGCCGTGTGGAACTCGCTGCTGGTCCAGCCGTAGCCCCATCCGCTCAGCCCGGCGCTGACCCCTTGCAGGGCCCAGGACAGGACGCCGGCCCCGGCGGCGAGCGGACCGAGGACCGGCGCGAAGGGCGGGAAGACCAGGGCGCCCACACCGAGCACGACCGAGGCGGTCCCGAAGAGGGTGCTCCAGTGCCCGGTGGCCGCCGCCCAGTCCTTCGGGTCGCTCATGTTCTCCGGCCACAGGCCCAGCCACTTGGTGTCGCCCGTGTCGTCGTTCTCGGGCTTGTCGGAGGGGTTGGTGCCGTTCTGCTGGTTCCGCTTCGCCTCCTCGGCGGCCTTCTTCGCCGCTTCGGCGGCCTCGGCCCGCCGCTTCTGCGCGGCGATCGCGTGGGCCTCGCTGGCGGCCGCCGCGGCGGCCCGTGCGTCCTGGCCGGCCTGCTGGGCGGAGGCCGCCGCCCGCGCGGCGGAAGCCTGTGCCTCCACCGCGAACTCCACGGCCTGCCTGGCCGACGCCGAGGCCTGGCGCATCGAGTAGTTCGCCGTGCGCGCCGCGCCGCGCGCGGTCAGGGCGGCGGCACTGGCGTCCCTGGCCGACTGGGCCGCGGACGCCGCCGACTTGTCCGCGGCGTCCGCGTTCGACTTCGCCTCGGCGGCCGAACTGGCCGCGTCCTTAGCGTAGTTCTGCGCCTTCGTCGCCCACTCGGTCGCCTCCTGGGCGGCCTCGCGGGCCTCCGCCGCCGCCTTGGAGGCCCGTGCGGCGTCCTCCAGGGCCTTCGCCGCGACCTTCGCGGCGTACGCGAGGGTCGCCCGGATCGCGGAGACATGGGTGGCGTGGTCGTGGTCGAGCCGGGCGATGTTGAACTTGTCGCGGACGACGAAGGCGCGCCGCATCCGGGAGGAGCCCTCCAGGACGATCTGCGCGCCCGACCGCATATAGGGGCCGCCGGTCTCCAGGAGGCGGAATATCTCGACCCGGTCGTCCTCCTTCGTCGCCTCCGCCAGATCGACGGCGAGGAAGTGGTGCAGCGCCGCGGCGGTGTCCGCGTCCAGCGCGGCCTGGGCCTTCGCCTTGACGGCCTTGCCCGGGTCCTGGGCGAGGATCTTGAGCACCAGCACCCGGTTGTCCACCGCCGCGGCCTCGATCACCCCGGTCTCCAGGAAGGCGGTGGCCGCGTTCGGGTCGCTGTCGGCCAGAGCCCGCTCGGCGGCCTCGGCGACGGCGGCCGTCGAGGCCTGCGCGAGGGCCAGTACGTTCTCCCGGTCGTCCTGCTGCTGGGCGAGCAGACGGTCGGCGTCGATCCAGTTGGTCACGTCGTGGTCGGTGCCGGCGAGGGCGAACTCCGCCGCGCCCCGGGTCCAGGTGCCGGCGGAGTCCAGCAGCCGCACGGCCGCCTTCCGGGCGACGGTGACCGCGGACGCGGTGTTCCCCGCCGCGAGCGCGGCCTCGGCGGTGGAGATGAACCCCTTGATCTCGTCGGAGGTCTGGGCCGCCTGCGTGCGCTGCTTCTCCACCCGCACGGCGTCCTCGGTCTCGGCCTCTGCCCTCAGCCGGGCCTCCAGGACGCCGAGCGCGGTGTCCTCGGCGATCAACTCGGTCTCCGCCGTGCGGGCCGCCTTCTCCACCTCCATGGCTTCCTTGACGGCGTCGGACGCGGTGGTGGCCGCCTCCACCGCCGCCGCCGCGAAGGCGGTGGAGCGCTTCGCGTACTCGATCGCCTTGCCCGCGTTGGCCGCCGCCTCCTCGGCCGCGTCGGCCGCCTTGTCGGCGTGGGCCGCCGCGCTGTTGGCGGCGTCACGGGCCACCCGGGCGGCGGCCGCGGCACGGTTGGCCAGGGTCTGGGCGGCGCCGGCGGCGCGGGTCGCCCGGGCGGCGGCTGCGTTGGCCTCGGCGGCGGCCTGCCGCGCCTTGGCGGCCTGGGCCTGCGCGGCGCCCGCGGAGGCGGCGGCTTCGGCCGCCGCGCCTGCCGCCGCGGCGGCGTTCCTGGCCGCGCTCGCGGCCGCCGAACCCGCCGACGAGGCCTGGCTGGAGGCGATGGCGGCCTGGTCGGCGGCCTTGGCGGCGGTACGCGCACGGGCGGCGGCGTTCCGGGCGCCCTGGGCGGCCTGGCGCGCGGCGGAGGCCTTCGTGGCGTCCTTGGAGGCGGATATCGCCGCGTAGTAGGCGAGGGAGGCGGCGTTTCCGGCCGAGGCGGCGGCAGCGGCGGCGGCCTGCGCGGCCTGCGCGGCGCGGCTGGAGGCGGCCTGGGCCGTACGGGACGCGGCTATGGCGGTGTTGGCGGCGGACGCGGCCCCGTTCGCGGCGCTCGCGGCGTTGTTCGCCGCGTTGGCCGACTTCTTCACGTCCTGCTGGGCCGCCTTCGCCTCCTCCGCCGCCTTCAGCGCGGCCGACTTGGCCTTCTCCGCGGCCTCCTTCGCCCGCTCCGAGGCGGCGACGGCCTTCTCCGTCGTCAGCTTCGCGCGGTTGCCCTCCCGCTCCACGATCGCGACCAGCTGCTCAATGGTCGCGGATTCCTCGTCGCGGGCGCGGGCGATGTGCTGGCCGGAGGAGAGGAAGAGACGGATCGCCTCGGGGGACCCGTCGTCCAGGGCGCGCTGCGCGTACTTCTTCACCTCGGGCGACGCGGTGGCGAGGATCGTGAAGACCGTGACCTCGTCGTCCTCCTGCTGCGCGGTGTACTGGGTCGTGTCCAGGAACGTGTCCAGGGCTTCCTTGGTGTTCCGCTCCAGCGCCTTGCCGGCCTCCCGCTTCACTGCGGTACCGCCGTTGTTCAGGACGGAGAACACCGCCACCCGCAGATCTTCCTCGACCGGCCCGGCGTAGCCCTCGCTCAGGAACGCGGCGACGGCCTCGTCCCCGGCGGACAGCGCCGTGTTCGCCGTCTCCTGGACGGACTTGCCCGCCGAGGAGAGGCTGGTGACGACGGCGAAACGATTGTCCTCCGCCCGTGCGGCGGGCAGCTCGGTGGTGAGGAAGGCGGTGAGCGCGGCCGGTGTGCCGACGAGCGCGGCGGCGGCGGCCTCGCGAACGGCGCGCCCGCCCGTCTTGTAGGCCCATACGGCCTTGCCCTGATCGGTTCCCGGCAGACCGTTCTCGGGATCACCGGGGCCCGCGGCGGCATGGGCGGGAGTGGCGCTCAGAGTGAGGATCGACGGCAGAGCGGGGACGGCCGCCGCTCCCGCGACGGTGGCGAGTATCCGGCGTCTGCTCCACAACGAAGGCGACAAGACGTGCATCCTTCCTGTTCGGGATATGGAGGTGCGCATACGTCTTTTCCCCTCAAGTGCGCTTGTTGCTGGCGAGGTTGAAGGGAAACGAGACATGCCCTGCGATTCCTCAGGAACATTACCTGTTCACGCATAAATGGTCACGCTCCGTCAGAAACTTCTCGCTCAGGACGCGTTGACGCACGTCCTTCGGGGGCTGTGCGGCGCGGACTTGGGGGAGCCGGCCAGGCGGCGCCCGCGCCCCGTGCGGTGATCGCCGCACCGCCCCCGGAGGGCAACCCGCTGCGACGGGGGGCAAGCCGTCCGGCGCGACACGGCAGTTATCGCCCTACAGCGGTGGAAAGGTCGCAGAGCAAGTCGACTCCGCGCGGAGCGCGAGCCGAACACCCGGGCGGAGCGGTCATCCGGACTGTCGGACGATCACTCGGGCCGGTTCGGGGGCGAGATCGGCCGTCGGCAGGCCCAGTGCGTTGCGTGCGGCGATGCGGCCGATGGACTCCGCGTCGATGTGCACGGTGGTCAGGGCGGGCGAGAACAGGGCTCCGTGCGGAGTGTCGTCGAATCCGATGACGGCGAGGTCTTCCGGTGCCCGCAATCCGATGTTTCGCATCGCGGCGAGTGTTACGAGTGCGAGGTCGTCGTTGTAGGCGAGGGCGGCCGTGATCTCCGGGTGGTCGGCGCGGAAGGACCGTAGCCGTTCCCCGGCGGCGGCGAGGCCGTCGGGAAGGATCAGCGTCGGGCAGCCGGTCAGGCCCGCCGCGTGCGTGGCTTGCTGGATGAGCCGCTCTTTGAGGCCGGCGAGAGCCTGAAGTTCCGGGGCCTCCGGCAGGACGGTGGCGATGTGCCGGTGGCCTCGGTCGACGAGGTACTGGACCGGGATGTCGGCCTGCGCGGAGAACGCGTCGAGACGCGTTTCGGAGTCGGCGGCCATCGCCGCCGCGCGGCCGGAGCCGCCCAGGTCGATCACGGCCCGCGCGGAGACGGCCTGGGTCACGTCGGAGAGCGCCTGCGAGGAAAGGCTGCCGTGCAGCACCAGGAGCACGTGGTCGTGCGCGGCGAGTTCGGCGTCGAGGCCGCGGATGTAGCTGCCCAGGCTGCTGCCGGTGGGGATTCCCTCGACGTTGAGCAGGACGGTGCGGGACGCCCCTTTGCGCAACGCCTGCGCTGAGCCGTTGGGGACGTAGCCGAGTTCGCGGGCGGCCTGCCGTACCCGTTCCCGCGTCTCCGGAGAGACGTGCCCGGCCGCGCCGTTGAGGACGAAGCTCACCGTGGTCTGTGAGACACCGCTGGCGCGTGCGACGTCCTTGGCCGTCGCACGCGTGGACTTGCTCACTCACTTGCTCCTCGGGATAGGGGCCGTCGGCGGGCCTCCAGCGCGGTCCGAAGCGGTTCGGGGCGGTCCGGGGCGGTCCGAAACCCTCCGGAACCCGGGCTTGTGCGGGTTCGGTGCGCTGGTTACAGTACCGCGAACAGTTGGTAATACGATTTACCACCTGCTGGGACACGCCCCTGCGAGCCGCGGGTGCCGGATCCGAGAGAGGCGCCCATGAAGCTCGATCTGGTCGATCCGGAGCTGCGCCGCGCTGTCGCGCGGATGCCGCGGATGCCGATCCGCCGGGGGTGGGGGCGGCGCCTTGTGACCAGGAGCGCGTCGCCGTCGGCGGTTCCAGCGCCGGTGCGGGTCTCGCCGCCTGCCTGGCGCAGCGGCTGTACGACACCGGCGGCACGCAGCCGGTCGGGCAGTGGCTGTCCGACCTCGTCCCCGGCGCTCCCCACGGCTTCGAGACATGGGCTCCCGACACACTGGTCGCCCGCAGCCTGCTGGAGCGCGGCCGCGCCTGGTCGGCCGCGCGGCTGACCGGAGCGAACCCGCATGTCCCCGGCGGAGAGTAGAGCTTCACGAAGGGCCGCCGGATCTCCGCCGCGGGGAGTGGAACAGGGGCTCGCCCGCCGCGAAGCCGCCGGGCGCACACCCCGCGGCGCCCGTGCCCGCCCCGACCGACGTACTCCCCACACCTCATGGAGACCACATGATCCGCACGTCCTTCAACGACGGCTGGCAGACCCGGCCCAAGGTCAATCCCTTTGCCGAACTGTCCGGGCCGAAGACTCCCTACCGGCCGGTGACGCTGCCGCACGACGCGATGATCGAGCGGGAGCGTACGGTCCCCGGCGGCGAGGTCACGATGGAGGGCGGCGCCGGCGCGTACTTCCCGGGCGGGGCGTACGAGTACCGCAAGACCTTCTCCGTTCCCGAGGAGCACCGGGGCAGGCGGATCCTCTTCGAGTTCGAAGGCGTGCACCGGGACGCCGTCGTGTACGTCAACGGGGACTACGCCGGTCAACGGCCCTTCGGCTACTCACACTTCTTCATCGACGCCGACCGCTTCCTGCGCTTCGGCCAGGACAACGAGATCCGCGTCGAGGCACGTACCCATCGCGACTCGCGCTGGTACACCGGCGCGGGCATCTACCGCGACACCTGGATGCTCGTCGGCGAGGTGGTCCGCATCGCGCCCGACGGGGTGCGGGTCACCACACCGGACATCGACGGGGAGCGGGCGGTGGCCGAGGTCGCGACGAAGGTCGAGAACGACTCCATCGCGATCCGTACGCTCGACATCGTCACCGAGATCCGCGGCGTGCACGGAGACGTCGTCGCGAGCGACGTCTCGAAGGTCACCGTGCTGCCCGGCGAGCCCGCGACCGTACGCCAACGCCTCTACGTCCGGGCCCCGTCGCTGTGGAGCCCGGACACGCCGGCTCTCCACGTCGCCACTGTGACCCTCAAAGAAGCGGACGCCGAGGTGGATACCGAGACCGTCACCTTCGGCATCCGTTCCCTGCGCCTGGACCCCGAGCGCGGACTGCGGATCAACGGTGAGACGGTCAAGCTGCGCGGTGCGTGCGTCCACCACGACAACGGTGTGCTGGGCGCCGCGACCTTCGCCCGCGCCGAGGAGCGCCGCGTCCAGATCCTCAAGGAGGCCGGGTTCAACGCGATCCGCATGTCCCACAATCCGATGAGCAAGGCGATGCTGGACGCGTGCGACCGCCTGGGCATGCTCGTGGTGGACGAGGCGTTCGACGTATGGACCTCGGGCAAGAGCGAGTTCGACTACAGCCTGGCCTTCCCCGAGTGGTGGGAGCGCGACATCGAGGCGATGGTCGCCAAGGACTTCAACCACCCCAGCGTCATCCTCTACTCGATCGGCAACGAGATCCCCGAGACGGGCTCTCCCGTCGGAGCCGCGTGGGGCCGCAAACTCGCCGAGAAGGTCCGGGCGCTGGACGGTACCCGCTACGTCACCAACGCCGTCAACGGCATGCTGGCCGTCATGTCCGACCTGGCCGCCCTGGGGCAGCGCCCGCAGGAGAAAACCGCCGAGGCAGCCGAGGGGGCGGAGGGGGCCGAGGCGGCCGACGACGGCAAGGGCATCAACACCCTCATGGCCGACGCCGGAGACGCGATGAACGCGATCAGTTCCTCCGGCCTCGTCACACAGAAGACGGCCGAGTCCTTCGCCGTGACCGACGTGGCCGGCATGAACTACGCCGAGGCCCGCTACGCCCTGGACCGGGACCTGTTCCCCCACCGGATCATCCTCGGCACGGAGACCTTCCCCACCCGTATCGACGGCAACTGGCGCCTGGTGAAGCAGTACGGCCACGTCATCGGCGACTTCACCTGGACCGGCTGGGACTACCTGGGCGAGGTCGGCATCGGACGCCCCCAGTACGTCACCCCCGACACGCCCCGCCCCTCCCACACCGCGCCCTACCCGTACCTGGTCGCGGGCTGCGGCGACATCGACATCACCGGCCACCGCCGTCCCGCCTCCTACTACCGGGAGATCGTCTTCGGCCTGCGCGCCTCGCCCTACCTGGCCGTCCGGCGCCCGCAGCACCACGGCAAGACCTACGCGGGAACACCGTGGGCATGGAGCGACACCGTCGCCACCTGGACCTGGCCCGGCTTCGAGGGAGAACCGATCACGATCGAGGTCTACAGCGACGCCGACGAGGTCGAACTCCTCCAGGACGGCCGCTCCCTCGGCCGCCGGCCGACAGGCGCGGACCACCGCTTCCGCACCGAGTTCGACACCACGTACCAGCCCGGCGAACTCCTGGCGATCGGCTACCGCGGCGGCATCGAGACCGGCCGCCACACCCTCCGCTCCGCCACCGGCCCGGTGCGGCTGCGCGCCGAGTCCGACCGCCCGGCCATCAGCGCGAACGGCGGCGACCTCGCGTACGTCACCCTCACCCTGACGGACCCGGACGGCACCCTCCGCACCGCGGCCGACCGCCCGGTACGCGTGGACGTCTCGGGCCCCGGCGCCCTGCTCGGCCTCGGCAGCGCGGACCCGTCCACCGAGGAACGCTTCGACGCCACCGAATGCCGTACCTACGAAGGCCGCGCCCTGGCCGTCCTCCGTCCGACCGGCCCCGGCGGGATCCGTCTCCGCGCATCCGCACCCGAATGCGAGCCGGTCGAAGTCCTGGTCACCGTCGAGGAGCGGCGGAAGCCGGCGGGCGATGGCGCGTGAAGCTTCAACCGCCCGAGTGCGCCGAGGCGATCGCACCGCGCATCGGCACGGCTTGAGGGAGGCTCGCGTCTACCCCGTCCACCGGCCCGACAGGAAGGTGATCGCGAAGATCGTGGTCAGCGGGCCGACGAGGCAGAGGTACACGGTTTTGATCTGCGGCCTTCGCAGGCTCCACGCGGCCAGGAAGATCCACAGGGGCCACCACAGGAGGGTGGAGCGGGGGATCGACGTGTACCAGTAGGAGGTGCCGAGAGCCGCCAGGGTGAGGCAGATGTAGACCGCCTCCGGCCAGTGGCGCCGCCACAGGAGGCCGCCGATGAGGACCAGCCCCGCGACCATGGCGACGAGTTCGGCCTGGAACATGAAGCCGTAGCCGGTGGTGAATCGTTGGCCGAAGGCAGCGTCCCAGGTGACGGACCAGGTGTCCCAGGGAGTGTGGAGCGTCCGGTACCAACCGCGTTCCTGGGCATGCTTCCAGGCCATCCAGTCGCCGGTGTGTGCCTGTAGGTACCAGGCGTACAGCCCGGCGGGCACGGCGGGCAGAGCCAGCCACGGCAGCGCGCGCCAGGCGTCACGGGACCGGACGGTGAGGAGGAAGTGGAGGGCGACGGCCGCGGCCAGGAAGAGGCCGCTGACGCGCACGGTCGTCGCCAGCGCCGTCAGAGCGGCCGCCAGGGGCCAGTTGCGGCGCAGGGCGGCGAGCCACGCGGGCAGGGCCAGCGCCAGGAAGAGCGCCTCCGTGTAGCCGGCGGCGAGGAACACCGCGCACGGCGACAACAGGAAGAACAGCACGGCGCGTTGCCCGGCGTCCGCCTCGGCCGTGTAGCGCTTGGCGAGCCGGGCCAGGGCCAGGACGGCGACCGCGCCGGCGACGAAGGAGATCAGCAGCCCCGCCGCGGTCCAGTTCGGGATGACGGTGTGCACCGCGCGCAGCAGCATCGGGAACCCGGGGAAGAACGCCGCCCGGTTGTCGCCGCCGTCCTGCCCGGATCCTGTCCCGCCGGGGAAGTAACCGTCCTGCGCTATGTGCAGATAGTGGTGCCAGTCCCACCGCTCGAAGGCGGTGAGGACCGGGCCGGGGTCATGGGTGCCGGGCCGGGTGGGGAACAGCCAGCGGGTGCAGTAGGCAGTGCCCCACAGGGACAGCCGGGTCAGCAGGTACAGCCACAGCACCTCACGGTCGGCGGGGCCCAGCAGGGTGGCCACCCGGTTCCGGAACCGGGCCGGCCACCCGGGCTCGGGAAGCTTCGGCCGCTCCTGTATTCGTCCGGAGCGGGAGGGGCGGAACTCGGTTGGTGTGAGGAGCATGTATATGTCTCTCGGGTGCTGATGGGGGCATGGGGGGAAATGGGGGGCACGGGGGTCACGGGGGCATGGGGGCATGGGGGTTACGGGGCGGTGCGGCGGCGGCCGGTCACCGGAAAGAAGGGTCGTAGGAGCCGCTGTCGTCCGGGCCTCGCGAGGTCGCCGATCCGGATACCGACGACTGCGTCGTCCGCCCGATGGAGGGGGTGTCCGACGGACTGTCGGGCTGCGACGACGGCGGGGGGGACGGCGGCTGTGTCCGGTCGGACGGCCCGGGTGACGGATGCGCGGGCGGCGGGCTGACGGCCGGCGGTACGGTCGCGGGCGCGCGTTGCAGCCCTACGACGACACCCGCGCCGCCGCACCCGATGATCAGGCACGCGCCTGCGGCCACTGCCCCGAGGCGGCGCCGGTACGCCCGCTTCCCGCGGTCGGTGATGTGCGCGACGGAGGCGGGCCGGGCACGACTCTGCCCGAAGTCCCCGGCCTGTTGGAACAAGGACCGCAGCGGATCCTGTGCTTCAGACAACGGGGTCCTCCTCCTCGATGTGAGAGTCGTGCAGACGGTGGGCGAGTGCGACGCGCCCGCGGGCCAGGTGTGTCTTGACCGTGTTGACGGACAGACCTGCCTCATGGGCGGTCTGCTCGACGGTCAGGTCGCAGAGGTAGTGCAGCGTCAGCGTGCGCCGCTGCCGGGCCGGTAGCTCACGCAGGGCATCCACAAGGACCACCTGCTCAGAGCCGGGAGCATCGACATGGGCCGGTGGAGCGCCTCGGCGCCTCCAGGCGTCGGCCATACGCCGGCGCCCACGCCACCGGCTCACCGCCAGACGCCACGCGACCGTCCGTATCCACGCCTCGGGGTGGCCGTCGCGGTCGAGTTGCCGCCGACGGGTCCACCCCTTGACGAATGCTTCCTGCACGACGTCCTGCGCCTCCTGGAGGTCGCCGAGCATGACGTACAGCTGACCCGTGAGGGAGGCGACCTTCTGGGCGTAAAAATCTTCGAACTCCTCAACGGTCAACGCACGCACTCTCCTGGGTCTCTTGCTTCACGGCGTATACGCCCGCCGAGGGACGTTCGGGTGACACCGAATCCGGACACTTTGGGTGACGGTCGTCACATGGATGTCCCGGGGAATCGCCGGCTCGCCGTGGCGCCCCGGCGTCCCGTCGCCCCGTCGCCCGGTCCGGTTACGGTGTTCGGCTTGTCGGGAGGATGATCGCCGAGGGATGGGCCGGGTCGTGGTGGACGGCCTGGTCGGCGGCCCGGAGGGTGGTCGCGGTGGCGTGCGGTTCGCCGGTGCCGGGGTTGCGGGCGTACCGGGGGAAGGCGCCGCTGGAGACCTGGACCCGGATGCGGTGGCCGCGCTTGAACCGGTGTGCGGTCGGCCAGAGCGTGACCGTGGCGCGCGTGAGTTCGTCGGCGTCCGTCAGGCTGATCAGACCGTCGCAGACGTTGTACGAACGGCCGCGCTGGTCCACATCGCAGAGCCGGACGAAGACGTCGGCGT
This sequence comes from Streptomyces sp. NBC_01429, assembly GCF_036231945.1. Classification (NCBI taxonomy): domain Bacteria; kingdom Bacillati; phylum Actinomycetota; class Actinomycetes; order Kitasatosporales; family Streptomycetaceae; genus Streptomyces; species Streptomyces sp. NBC_01429. The sequence continues at coordinate 5,571,425 of NZ_CP109599.1, forward strand.
AGCGCAGGCTGGAGCGGAACCAGATCTCCGCACCGACTTCGCCGATCACCTCGACGTCGTCGTCGAGCGGCGGCGTGGTGTACGCGAGTACGTCCGGCCGGGCCTCCAGCTCGGTGTTGTCGACGCGGCCGGGGCCGGGGACCATGCGCGCGCCGCCGACCGCAGGGGTGGGGTCCGCCGGGTCGTAGCGGTACACCTCGGGAGCCGACTCGACGGGCGGCTCCGTGGCCAGCGCGCCGCCGGGCTGGAGGTGGAACCGCCGGGGCGGGTAGCCGGGCGGCGGCCAGTGGCCGAAGTCCTGCCAGGTCTCAGCCCCCGTCACGTACAGGCGCACCGGATCCCGCTCCGGCGGTTGTTCGCCGCGTGCGTGCGCGAGGCCGAATCCGAGGGCTTCGCGTATCGGCGTGGAGTGGCGGGAAAGGTGTGTCCACGGCCCGACCGTGAGCCGGGCCGGGCGCCCCGCCGCCTGGAGGATCTCGAAGTCACGGAGCTGGCCGGGCAGGAAGATGTCGTACCAGCCGGCGATCGAGCTGACCGGCACGCCGACCTGGGCCACCCGGTGCCGGTGGTCGATCCCGGCCCAGTGCTCGTCGTCCCGGTCATGGGCGAGGAAGTCCTGGATGTAGCCGGAGGGGCGCCCGATGGCGGCCGTGTCGGCCCGGTTCAGCGGAAGCGTGGCCAGCGCGCGACGGTCCTTCCGGCCCTGGGCGATCCTCCTCAGCAGGGGGAACGGGCGCTCCTGGTCGGCCACCATCGTTCCCCAGCCGAACGGCGTCTCCAGAGAGAGTCCGTCCGCGCGCAGGAACTCCAGCGTCAGCGCCGACTCGGTCTCGTTGGGGATCATCGCCTTGACTTGCGGCGGCAGGCTGTCGGCCATCGCCCATTGCGTGTACCCGAGATAGCTGGCGCCGACGAGCACGATGGAGTCGCCGAACCAGGGCTGCTCCACCACCCACTCCAGGGTGGCCAGGCCGTCCGTACGCTCGTGCCGGAACGGGTCGAATTCCCCGCCGGAGCCGAATGTGCCGCGGACGCTCTGGATCAGCACCTGGAACCCGCGCTCGGCCAGCGGCCTGGCCATGCCCGTACCGATCAGGCCCGCCCTGCCGTACGGGCTGCGGAGCAGGGCCGTCGGCAGCGACGCGCCACCGGTCCGCGGCGCCCAGCGGTCGGCCAGCAGTTCGACGCCGTCGGGCATGGGGACACGAAGATCGTGCTGGACGGTCACATCCCGGGTGACCGGGGTGTCCAGTCCGATCCCGCGCTGGAGGAGACGGCTCATCAATGTCATCGGAGGTGCTCCTTTTCCCGGGTGACGACCGACAGCATCCGCATCAGCCGGTCGGTGAAGTCCTCCACGTCGAGGGGTTCAGCTCCCTCGATCACCCAGGTGTTGATGACCGCGGCCCACCCCCCGGTCACGAAGGCCGTGCAGTCGGCGAGCAGTTCCGGTGCGGCCCCCGTACCGGCCATCCGCCGCACGAGGCCCTGGTTGAACGGGCTGAGCAGGCCGCTCAACGCCACGTTCAGTCCGTACGCGCACGGGCCGGTGAACATCGCACGGTAGAAGGGCCGGTGCGCGGCGAAATGCCGGGCGGCGGCCAGCGCGCGGTCCGGTTCGGGCAGTGTGCCCGGCGTCGTCGTGATCGCCGGCACCAGCTCTCTTCCGGCGAGGTCGAGCGCGGCTTCCAGCAGCAGGGTGTCGCGGTCGCCGAACTGCTGGTACACGAGCTGCCTGCTGACATCGGCGGCCTCGGCGAGATCGGAGATCGTGATGTTGGTCGTACCGCGCTCGGACACCAGCGCGACCGCGGCACGCATCAGCGCCGACCGTGAGCGCCGGACTCTGCGGTCGGTCGGTGGCTCGGTTACTTTCATGCCCGAGGATGACACATGTCAAGAAAATGACGAGTGTCATGCCGCTGACGGTTCACCGACGAACGGTTCACTGATGGACAGTTCGCCGATGGACCGTTCGCCGATGGACCGTTCAGCGCTTGACGGTTCAGCGTACGGTCAGCCCTCCGTCGACGCTCAGGACGGTGCCCGTGGTCCACCGGGCCCGGGAGGAGGCGAGGTAGGCCGCGGCCTCCGCTATGTCCTCGGGGGTGCCTATCCGTCCCAACGGGTAGGCGGCCCGCACGTGTTGGTCGTGGATGTCTCGCTGCTCGGGGGGCTCATCGGGCCGAGGTGGGCGTGTCCGTAGGTGGGGGTGCGTACGGCCCCGGGGCGATGGCGTTGACGCGTACGCCGGAGGGGCTCAGTTCGCTGGCGAGGGCCCGGGTCATGGCGTTGACGGCGCCGCGGGTGGCGGAGTAAAAGCGGACAGCTATTGTCCACTTGCCTCAAGGTACGGATATGGACAAGGTCTGTCCACTTCCGGGTGGGGTGAGGGTCCGGTTGCTCATCTCTCGGCGCGGCGCGCCAGGCCGTCCAGGATGAGGGCCATGCCCGCCTCGAACGCCGACTCGTGATCGATCGTCGGGACGGTCATCGGGGCAGCCGTCGGGGCGGTCGTGTCGTCCGCACTGCCGACGGTGCCGGTGTCCGCCCGTCCCTCCGTCTGCCCCTCCGCCTGCTCCTCCAGGGCGCTGCCCACCGTGAAGCGGCTGGCGGTCAGCATCGCCATCTGGGCGTCCCGCTCGGGCAGTCCGGATGCCAGCAGGAAGTCCATCTTGCGGGCGACCCGGCCGAGGTCCACGACCACCAGCGGATCGGGCCAGGATCTCGCCCCCGAGCGCACCGTTCCCGCCTCCTCGCGCGCGATGACCGCCCTGCTGGAGGCGCTGCTCCCTCTCGTGGGCTCTGCGGCCGACGGTGACGATCAGGGCGAGGTCGAGTCGGACGGGGGCGATCCGGACGGGGGCGATCCGGCGCTGCGTGAGCAGATCCTCGCGTGATCCCGGCGGATCGCGATGCCGGACCTGTCGGTGCGGGTCCTGGCCCTGGGGCTGCTGTGCTGGACCCGGCTGCACGGAGTGATCAGCCTGGAACTCGGCCACCACCTGGCCTCCACCGGAATCGACCCCGCCCTGCTGTACCGGGCGGAGATCGACACACTCGTCCGGCAAGCCGTCCGCCCTCCGTCGCCGACGACTTGACCCGCCGACGACTTGACCCGATGCCGTACGGGCCCGGCGGTGGTGCCGGTGGTGCCGCGGCGTCGGCGATGGTCATCCCGACCGGGTATGACAGTGGTCCGGAGTTCTTGTATGATCATGGTGTTACTTCGGTTCAGCACACGAAGTCGCGCGTCTGTGGTCCAAGGAAAGACGTCCGTCTGCCGACGGGAAATGTAGGTGCAAGGCCTGCCGGGCGCTCCATGAATGAAGCGGCCCTTCCTCATCCAGGGAAGGGCCGCTTCTTCGTTGTGCCCTGCTGCCCCGAGCCGGAGCCCCCGCGATCCTGGGGGTGACAGGACCAGGCTCGTGCGGCCGTCGCGAATTACGGTGGAGGCATGACTACCGGGCCGAATCCGCTGGGCGAGTACCTCCGCGCCCGCCGCGAACTCGTCACCCCCGAGCAGATGGGCATCCCCGTCCTCGGGGTACGGCGGGTGCCGGGCCTGCGCCGGGAGGAGGTCGCGATGCTGGCCGGTATCAGCTCCGACTACTACCTGCGCCTGGAACAGGGCCGCGACCGCAACCCTTCCGCGCAGGTCCTGGAGTCCATCGCGCGCGTGCTGCGCCTCGACGACGACAACACGGCGTATCTGCTCGGCCTCGGCGCCGACAAGCCACGCCGCGCGCGGCGGCGGCCCCGGAAGGAGACCGTCCCGCCCAGCATCGTCACGTTCCTGGCGACGCTCCCGCTCCCCGCGTTCGTCGAGGGCCGCTACCTCGACGTCCTCGCCGCCAACCCACTGGCCGGGGCGCTCTCGCCGCGCCTCGTGGCGGGAGCCAACCGACTGCGGGACGTCTTCCTGGACCCGGCGGAGAAGGCCCTCTTCCCGGACTGGGACAGAGCCACCGAGGGGCTCGTCGCCGGTTTCCGCCAGTCCGTCGGCACCGACACCGACAACCCCCGCTTCATCGAACTCGTCGGAGAACTCTCCCTCGCCAGCCCCCGCTTCCGCCGGCTGTGGGCCCGCCACGACGTGGCGGGCCGACTCGGCGCGCCCATGCGTTTCGACCACCCGCAGGTGGGCGAACTCCATCTGAACCGCGAGAAGCTGCACATCACCGGGACGGACGGCATCATGCTCGTCGTCTACCACCCCGACCCCGGCACCGACGACGCCGACAAACTGGCGCTCCTCGGCTCCGCCACGCTGAAGTCGGCCACGCCTCACGACGCGACCGCCCCCGAGCGGGCGCGCCGCGCGGAGCGGTGAACCGCGCCCACCGGCTGCTGCCGCCGCTGCCATCCGTACATCCGTACAACTCCACGCCCCAACGGCATAGTTGTGCCGCGACGCCGCGCGGTCCGGCAGGGGGGGGCGGTGCGTCGGCACGCGCGACGGGAGAGCTACGGATGCCGGCTGGAGCCGGAGAGCGGCGACGGATGCCGTCCGGACTCATCGCCCTGGCGCTCGGCGGCTTCGGTATCGGTCTGACCGAGTTCCTGATCGCCGGGCTGTGGCCGCAGGTGGCGTCGAGTTTCGCGGTGTCCGAGGCGGCCGCGGGCCGGCTGGTCTCCGGGTACGCGCCGGAGAAGAAGTCCCGCGCGGTGGCCCTCATGTTCGCGGGGCTGACGGTGGCGAACGTGCTGGGCGTACCGTTCGGCGCGCTGGCCGGTGAGCGGTGGGGCTGGCGGGCGGCCTTCTGGGCGGTCACCGGGATCGGCGTGCTCGCGCTGGCGGGAATCGCCGCCCTCGTCCCCGGGCGGGCGGGACAGGAGCGGCTGACGGCGACGGGACAGAGCGGCCGACGGCGGCGACGGGCCGCTCGGAGCCGGTGGCGCCAAGTGGCCTGCGGGACCAGCTCCGTACGTTCCGGTCCTGGCAGGTCTGGCTGACCCTGACGGCCACCGCGCTCAGCTACGGCGGGATGTCCGGGGCGTTCACCTACATCGCCTACACGCTCACCGAGGTCGGCGGCTTCTCCGCGGCGGATGTCGCCCGGCTGTTGATGGTGTACGGCGTCGGCCTGGTCGTCGGGAACCTGATCGGAGGGCGGGCCGCCGACCGTGACCGCGACCGCGCCCTGGTTCTCGCCCTGCTCGGACTCACCGTCACGCCGGCGGTGTTCGGTCTGCCGGCCGGCAGCGCGACGGCGTCGGTGCTGCTGATCCTCCTGATGGGACTGTCCGGGTTCGCCGGTGTGCCCGGCATGATCACTCGTGTCACCGACTTCGCCCACGGGGCGCCCCTGGCCGCGAGCGCCAACGTGTCCGCGTCCAACCTCGGCAATGCCCTCGGCGCGTGGCTCGGGGCCTGGCCGTCACGGCGGGTCTCGGCTGTACGGCGCCGCTCTACGTCGGCGCCGGTATCGCCCTGACGTCCACCGTCGTCATGGCCGTCGCCGCGAACCACGCCAGGCGCGGAGCGGCCGTACCGCGGACCGGCTGACGGCTGTCAGGCGACCGCCCGCTCGGTGTCGCTCCGGCTGGTCCTGGCCGCCGGGGAGGGGATGGCGGTCCTGAGGACCGGGGCGGTGAGGCAGGCGACGACGCAGAAGGCCACGGGCAGAAAGAAGGTCAGGTTGAGCGGGACGGCGTGGGTCATCGGCCCGATGACGGCGGGGCCGGCGAGCATCCCGATGTAGCCGAGGCCCGACACCCGGGAGACGTTGGCACCGGCCGCCGCGGGATCGCTGTGACCGGCGGCGCTGAAGAGCTGGGGGATGCAGCCGGACAGCCCGATGCCGAAGACGGTCCAGCCGGCCAGCGCGATCGGTACGTTGGGAGCGAGGGCGGCCAGCGTCATACCTCCCGCCGAGAGGGCCGATCCGTAGCGCAGTACGGCGACGGTGCCCACGCGCGCGGCCACGCGGTCGGCGAGGAGGCGGCCGGTGGTCATGGCGGTGGAGTACATGCCGTAGGCGAGAGCGGCGGTGGCGGCGGGCGCGCCGAGCACGTCCTTGAGGTGGAGCGCGCTCCAGTCGTTGGCGACGCCTTCGCAGAGCATGAGCATGAAGGCCAGGGCCGAGAGCATCCAGATGAGCCGCGGTGTCCTGCGGCGGTTCTTGACGCCCGGGGACGAGGGGGCGGTGCCGGAAGGGGCGGGACCGGGGGTGCTGCTGGAAGGGGCGGGAACTGGGGTGCTGCTGGAAGGGGCGGGAACGGGCGCGGCGGCCGGGCGCAGGAGCGCGGGGGCGGCGAGCGCGGTCGCGGCCAGGCTGAGCACCGCCATGGCCCCCAGGGTGGTGGTCGTGCCCCAGCCCCAGGTGAGGGTGAGGGCGCCGATCAGCGCGGCGATCACACCGCCGATGGAGAACAGCGCGTGGAACGCCGACATGATGGGCCGCTGGTATCCGTGCTCCACCTGTACAGCATGGGCGTTGACTCCCACGTCCAGACAGCCGCTGCCGAAACCGAACACCAGCAGGGCGGCGCCCAGGGTCCACGCGTCGGCGGCCAGGCCCGGCAGCACCATGGAAACGCTACAGGCCACCGCGCTCAGCGGCACCACCTTGCGCGCGCCGAAACGGTCGATGAGCGGTCCGGTCAGCTGCATGCCCGTGAAGGCGCCCGCGCCGAGCAGGAGAAGGAGCCAGCCCAGCACCGCGTGGCTGATGCCGACGTGGTCCTCGATGGCCGGGATATGGACGATCCACATGCCCATGTCGAAGCCGACAACGGCGAAGAAGGCGAACGTGGCCAGTCGGCCGGCTCGCAGCGTCTTGTTCATGATTTCGACCATAACGAACAGATGAGGTGTGCGTAAAGTTGCGTTACGAACGCTAGGAATGTTCAATGCGGGTATGGCAGCCACGGAGCGACTGAAGAAGATCGCCGACGCCGTGCGGGAGACCGGACGGCTGAGCGTCACGGAACTGGCCGACCTCACCGGCGCTTCGGAGATGACCATCCGCCGCGACCTGGAGGTCCTGGCCGACCAGGGCGTCCTGGAGCGTTACCGGGGCGGGGCGCGCAGCCTGCTCCTGCGGGGCGAGGAGCCCCCGTTCGATCTGCGGGCGCGGGACGCGCTCGACATCAAGCGGCGCATCGCCGCCGAGGTCGCCGAACTGATCGCGGACGGCGAGTCGGTGGTCCTCGACAGCGGCACCACCTGCCTGGAGGTCGCCCGCGTCCTGCACCACCGAAGCCTGACCGTCATGCCGCTGTCCCTGCACGCCGCCAACGCGCTGACCGGCGCACCCCGGCTGACCCTGCTCCTGCCCGGCGGCCAGCCGCGCCCCGGGGAACTGGCCCTGACCGGCCCGCTGACCGAAGCCTCCCTGGCCGCCCTGCGCTTCGACACCGCCGTCATCGGCTGCTGCGGGCTGACCGCCACCGACGGGCTGACCGCCTACGACCTGGCCGACGCCGCGATCAAGCGCGCCGCGATCGCCTCGGCCCGCCGTGTCATCGCCGTCACCGAGGCCGCCAAGCTCTCTCGTACGGCCCTCGCCTTCGTCACCCCGGCGTCCGCCCTGCACGCCGTCGTGACCGACGGCTCCGCCACCGACGACGAGACCGACGCGCTGACCGCGGCCGGTGTCACCGTACGGAAGGTATGACCCCGTAGCCGCGCCGCGCCGCGCCTCCGCCGGGCGCGTGGCCCCTGGCCGAAGAGGCCCCCGGACCGCAGAGGCCCCGGAACCTGACATCCGGGGCCTCTGCCATCGGTGTGTGGGCGACGCCGCGGGTCGGCATATGGTTGCCTCACTTACGCATGCACGTGGAGTCGAGATGAGCCCGAGGGCAGCAGACGATCCGGGGCGGGACGAAGGCCGGCCGCTCACCGACGTTCTGGCCGTGATGCCCCGGCTGGCGCAGCTCCAGAGCGCTTTCAGCCGCGGGCGCCTGGTCGAGCGCGCCATGGAGGCCGCGAATCTACGGCTGGACCGCCCCGCGATGTCGGTGCTCCTGACGGTGGGCCTGGCGAAGAAGCCGCTGCGCATCGGGGAGATCGCGCAGAAGATGCAGGTGGTCGGCCCGCATGTCACCCGGCAGGTGCAGGAGCTGGAACGGCGTGGCCTGGTCCACCGCGTGACGGACCCGCTCGACCGGCGGGCGAGCCTGATCGAGCCGACCGCCGAGGGCTCGGCGGCGACGGAGCGGTACACGCTGGCCATCGTCAGCTGGTTCACCGAGGCCATCGGCGACTGGTCCGAGGAGGACCGCAATGATCTCGGACGTCTCCTGGGGCGCTTCGCCGAGGATGTGACGGCCCATCTCGCGACCCTCGACGAGAGCCCTCCGCCCCCCGCTTCCTAGCGCTCTGGCTCCCGCTCCCGCTCCCGCCCCCGGCCCCGGTCAGCTTCCGATGTAGGCCGCCAGGTGCTCCCCGGTGAGGGTGGTGGAGCGGGCCGCGACGAGGTCCGCGGGGGTGCCCTCGAAGACGACGCTGCCGCCGTCGTGGCCGGCGCCGGGGCCGAGGTCGATGATCCAGTCCGCGTGCGCCATCACCGCCTGGTGGTGCTCGATGACGACGACCGACTTGCCGGAGTCGACCAGCCGGTCGAGCAGGCCGAGCAACTGCTCGACATCGGCGAGGTGCAGGCCGGTGGTCGGCTCGTCGAGGACGTAGACGCCGCCCTTCTCGGTCATGTGGGTGGCCAGCTTGAGCCGCTGCCGCTCGCCGCCGGAGAGCGTGGTGAGCGGCTGGCCGAGGGTCAGGTAGCCGAGCCCGACGTCCACGAGCCGGTCGAGGATCCGGTGCGCGGCCGGCGTACGCGCCTCGCCCGCGCCGAAGAACTCCTCGGCCTCGCTCACCGACATCGCGAGCACCTCGCTGATGTCGCGGCCCCCGAAGTGGTGGTCCAGCACCGACGCCTGGAACCGCTTCCCCTCGCACTCCTCGCAGGTGGACGCCGTACCGGCCATCATCGCCAGGTCGACGTAGATCACACCGGCGCCGTTGCAGTGGGGGCAGGCGCCCTCGGAGTTCGCGCTGAACAGCGCCGGCTTCACGCCGTTGGCCTTCGCGAACGCCTTACGGATCGGTTCCAGCAGCCCGGTGTAGGTCGCCGGGTTGCTGCGCCGGGAGCCCTTGATGGCCGACTGGTCCACCGTCACCACGCCGTCCCGCCCGGCCACCGAGCCGTGGATCAGCGAACTCTTGCCGGAACCGGCGACCCCGGTGATCACGACGAGCGCGCCGAGCGGGATGTCGACGTCGACGTCCTTCAGGTTGTGGGCGTCGGCGCCGCGCACCTCCAGTACGCCCCGGGGCTTCCGTACCGACGGCTTCAGCGACGTGCGGTCGTCCAGATGCCGCCCGGTGAGGGTGCCGGCGGCCCGCAGCCCCTCGACGGTGCCCTCGAAGACGACCTCGCCGCCCGCCGTACCGGCGCCGGGTCCGAGGTCCACGACGTGGTCGGCGATCGCTATGGTCTCCGGCTTGTGCTCCACGACCAGCACGGTGTTGCCCTTGTCGCGCAGCTGGAGCAGCAGGTCGTTCATCCGCTGGATGTCGTGGGGATGCAGGCCGATGGTGGGCTCGTCGAAGACGTAGGTGACATCGGTGAGCGGGGAGCCGAGGTGGCGGATCATCTTGACGCGCTGTGCCTCGCCGCCCGAGAGGGTGCCCGAGGGCCGGTCGAGCGAGAGATAGCCCAGCCCGATGTCGACGAACGAGTCGAGGGTCTCGCCCAGCGCCTTCAGCAGCGGCGCCGCCGACGGCTCGTCCAGGCCGCCTACCCAGACGGCCAGGTCGCTGATCTGCATCGCGCAGGCGTCGGCGATGCTGATCCCCTTGATCTTCGAGGACCGGGCGCCCTCGCTGAGCCGGGTGCCGCCGCACTCCGGGCAGGCGGTGAACGTCACCGCCCGCTCCACGAACGCGCGGATGTGCGGCTGGAGCGCCTCCCGGTCCTTGGAGAGGAACGACTTCTGGACCTTGGGGATCAGCCCCTCGTAGGTGAGGTTGATGCCGCTGACCTTGATCTTGGTCGGCTCGCGGTACAGGAAGTCGTGCAGCTCGGTCTCGGTGAAGTCGCGGATCGGCTTCTTCGGGTCGAGGAAGCCCGACTCGGTGAAGATCCGTACGGTCCAATGGCCGTCCACCTTGTACCCGGGGACGGTGATCGCACCCTCGGCGATCGACTTGGAGTCGTCGTAGAGCTGGGTGAGGTCGATGTCGGAGGCGGTGCCCATGCCCTCGCAGCGCGGACACATGCCGCCGGTGACGCTGAAGCTGCGCCGCTCCTTCACGGTCTTCCCGCCGCGTTCGACCGTCACCGCGCCCGCCCCGCTGATGGAGGGGACGTTGAAGGAGAACGCCCGGGGCGAGCCGATGTGCGGCCGCCCGAGCCGACTGAACAGGATGCGCAGCATGGCGCCGGTGTCGGTGGCGGTGGCGACCGTCGAACGGGAGTGGGACCCCATGCGCTGCTGGTCGACGATGATCGCGGTCGTCAGGCCGTCCAGCACGTCGACGTCGGGCCGCGCCAGTGTCGGCATGAAGCCCTGTACGAAGGCGCTGTACGTCTCGTTGATCAGCCGCTGCGACTCCGCAGCGATCGTGTCGAACACCAGGGAACTCTTGCCCGAGCCCGAGACGCCGGTGAAGACCGTCAGCCGGCGCTTGGGGATCTCGACGGTGACGTCCTTGAGATTGTTCTCCCGGGCGCCGTGCACGCGGATCAGATCGTGGCTGTCGGCGCTGTGCGGCGCGGGACCGTGCGGCGCGGGCGGCTGCGTGTCCGTCCTCGTGGCCTTGCTCATCGTGTCTCCATCTCTGGGGTGGGGCGTGGGGCGCCCTCGCGGTCTCCGTCGGCTTTTCGTCGGCTCTTCGTCGGCGTCGCCCGGCTCGGTCCGACCGGCTACGGGCGGTCCGACCCGCTACGAGCGGTACGTCTGATTATCCTTCTTCTTCGTTTTTTCCTGGATGTCCGCCGCAGGTCCCCACACGCTACGAGCGGGGGAGTGGGTTTCGCTTCTCCATTCCTGATCGATCCCGGTTCCGGTCGGCATCGGTCCCGGTTCCGGTCGGCCCGGGGAGGCGAGCGCGCGCCTTACGTGTCCGTTCGGCTACTGTCCGTGGTGTGTCGGTGGTGATGTCGGACGGGCGCCGGGTGGCGCGAGGCGGCTGGTTGGTGGTGGCCGTGGTGCTGGCCGCGCTGATCCATGTCCTCGCGTGTGCCCATGGCCCGCAGACGGCCGCCGGACCGCGTGCCGACTCGCTGCCGCTCGCCGGGGCCGTGGTTCCGGCCCCCGTGACGGCGTCGGTATCCGCCTCGGTATCCGCCTCGGCCTCGGCGTCGGTCACGTCCGTCGCCACGGGTACGAGCGCGCCGACGGGGTGCTGGGAGGCGGACGAGCCGGGGACCGTGGACCCGCCAGGACTGTGGACGCCGCCCGGGGCGACCGGCGGGGCGAGCGGCGGGGCCGACGCGGACGGCGAAGCGCTCGCGCCGGAGTGGGGGAGGGCGGGGCCCGGGCGGCCCGAGCCGGAGTGGGGCCGTGCCGCGCGGGTGCGGGCGGTGCTGGGGGTGTGGCGGACCTGACGGGGCCGGGCCGCGCGGCGGTCCGCCGCGAACGGCCCGATCCGCGCCGTTTCCCCGTCACTTCCTCCCTCGCTTTCCTCCCGCACTCCGCCTCGTAGGAGACCCGTACATGACCTCTTTCGGCATGCCTTCCCCGGCTCTGGCGCTCTCCGCCTCTCCGCCCGCGCCCCCGCCCGTCCACACCCCCGCCGGACTGGTCGGTGACACGCCCGTGCTCTGGGTGGGGGAGCCCTTCACCCGGGGCGGGCGCGGCTTCTGGGCCAAGCTGGAGGGCCGCAACCCCGGCGGGATCAAGGACCGCACCGCCCTGTACATGACGGCCCGCGCGCGCGAGCGCGGTGACCTGCGGCCGGGCGGCCGGATCGTGGAGTCCACCTCCGGCACCCTCGGCCTCGGCCTCGCGCTGGCCGGGGTGACCTTCGGCCACCGGGTCACCGTGGTCACCGACCCGGGTACGGAGCCGCTGATGCGCGGCCTGCTCACGGCGTACGGCGCTGACCTGCACGTCGTACCGGAACCGCATCCCACGGGCGGCTGGCAGCAGGCCAGGCGCGAGCGGGTCGGGCAGCTGCTGGCGGCCGATCCGGACGCCTGGTGCCCCGACCAGTACCACAACCCCGACAACGTGGCGGCCTACGCCGGGCTCGCCCATGAACTCGTCGCCCAGCTGGGCACGATCGACGCCCTGGTCGTCAGCGTCGGCACGGGCGGGCACTCCGCCGGGATCGCGCGGGTGCTGCGCGGCCGCTTCCCCGCGCTGCGGGTGGTGGGGGTGGACGCGACCGGCTCCACGATCTTCGGGCAGCCCGACGCGCCCCGGCTGATGCGCGGTCTCGGCAGCAGCATCCATCCGCGCAACGTCGACTACCCGCTCTTCGACGAGGTGCACTGGGTCGCGGCCGGTGAGGCGGTGTGGGCGGCCCGCGCCCTCGCCCGCGGCCGGTACGCGAGCGGCGGATGGAGCGTGGGCGCGGTCGCGGTGGTGGCCCGGCACCTGGCCGCCCGGCTGCCCGCCGGGGCCCGGATCGTCGCCATCTTCCCCGACGGACCGCACCGCTATACGGGCACGCTCTACTCGGACGCCTTCTGCCGCGAGCACGCGCTGCCCGTGGCGCCGCCCGCCGAGTTCCCCGACGAGATCGCCCACCCGGACGAACGCGCGGTCACCCGCTGGACGAGGTGTGCCACCGTCGTCGACCCGCTGCCCGCGCGGGACGCGCGCGGCGCGGACCACGGCACGCGCGCGGCGGACGCGGGCACCCGTGGCCCGGTGGAGGTGGTCCGATGACCTCCGTGTGGGCCACCACCCGCTCCTTCCCGCCCGCCGTAAGACTGCTGATGGCCAATCAGTTCGCCATCAACTGCGCCTTCTACATGCTCATGCCCTATCTCGCCGCCCACCTCTCCGGCGATCTGCACCTCGCCGCGTGGTCGGTGGGCCTGGTCCTGGGCGTACGCAATCTCTCCCAGCAGGGCATGTTCCTCCTCGGCGGCAGCCTGGCCGACCGGTACGGATACAAGGCGCCGATCCTCGCCGGATGTCTGCTGCGTACCGCCGGGTTCGCGCTGCTCGGGTGGGTGGACGCGCTGCCCGCGCTGATCATCGCCTCGGCGGCCACCGGGCTCGCGGGCGCGCTGTTCAACCCGGCGGTCCGCGCCGCACTCGCCGCCGAGGCGGGCGAGCGGCGGGTGGAGGCGTTCGCCGCGTTCAACGTCCATTACCAGGCGGGGATGTTGCTCGGCCCGCCGATCGGACTGGCGCTGCTGGTGGCCGACTTCAAGGTGGTGTGCGGTGTGGCCGCGCTGATCTTCGCGGTGCTGACCCTCGTACAGTGGCGCGCACTCCCCGGCGACGGGGCCGCCGCCGGCGGACAGCGCGCCGGCGGGGTGTGGGCGCAGTGGCGGACGGTGGCGGCCAACCGGCCGTTCCTGCTGTTCTCGCTCGCCATGATCGGCTCGTACGTACTGGCCTTTCAGGTCTACCTGGCGCTGCCGCTGGCCGTCGGCGCGGCGCTGGGGGCCGCCGGGTCCGTCGCCACCAGCGGACTGTTCGTGCTCTCCGCCGCGGTGGCGGTCCTGGGACAGCTCCGGCTGACCGGCTGGGCCGGCCGCCGCTGGACGGGCCCGCAGGCGCTGGTGTACGGCCTGATGATCATGGGTGCGGCCTTCGCGCCGCTCGCCCTGCTGACGGCGACGACCGACCGGGCCGCGACCGTCGCCGTGCTCACCGCCCTGGCGGTGGCCGTGGTGCTGCTGGCCGTCGGGGGCGCGGTGGTCTATCCGTTCGAGATGGACACCATCGTCACGCTCTCGGGCAACCGCCTGGTGGCCACCCACTACGGCTTCTACAACACACTGTCCGGGCTGGGCATCACCCTCGGCAACCTCGCCACCGGCGCCCTGTGGGACTTCGCCGGGCGCCACCACGCGTCCTGGCTGGTCTGGGGAACGCTCACCGCGACCGGCCTGGGCTGCGCGCTCGCGGTCCTCGCCCTCTCCCGCACCGGAGCCCTGGCGGGCGGCCGCGTACCCGCGGCGCCCGTGGCCGCCTGACGGCCGACGGCCCGTCACACGACAGTGTGACGGGCCGCCGGCAGGACCGGCGGCCCCGTCACGCGAGAATGAAGCCCTGATATTCCTGTGGGGACTACCAAAGCATCATAAGATCCTGATCTTCATCCTTGAGGGTTGTCCACAAGGCGACCTTCCCACGTGGTGGTGTTCTGCGTCCACGCCTCGGTCAGCCGACTGAGGTAGTCGTAGGCGAAGCACTGGTCATCGAACACGGTGCGGGTCTGGGTCTCGACCGAGAGGGCGTTCTCCGGTTTGAACAGCACGGTCGATGGCTTGCCGGTGCTGTAGTACGGCGCGAAGGTCCTGACCGCCTGTCCGCGCCCGTCGTAGAAGACGTCCGTCAGGATGCTGCCGCCGGACGGCCCGGGAGCCTGGGTCTGTCGCTCACGGAGGAATCCGTCGTAGAGGACGTAGGACGCGACCTGTCCGCCGGTGTTGTTGAGGGTTTTGGTGGTGACGGCGGCCGGCTTGCCGTCCTCGACGAGGTAAGCGAACTCGCAGCTGGAAGTCAACTCATGTGTCCATGAGCCCAGTTGGCTCGGCATGAAGCGGGCGGAGGTGCGCCGGGGCCTTGTAGGTTGGGCGCACATCGTTTGTACACATGTTCACCACAGGAGGCGCTCCCGTGTCCGATCGTGACCCCAGTGTTGACTCGTCCGCGGCCATACGGGCCAGGATCGACACCGGCAAGCCGCATTCCGCGCGTTTCTGGAACTACTTCGTGGGCGGCAAGGACAACTACGACGTCGACCGCGCCGTCGGGGACCAGATCAAGGAGATCTTCCCCGGCCTGGTCGACGTCGCCCTGACGAGCCGTCACTTCCTCGGGCGCGCGGTCCGGCATCTCGCGGTGGACCAGGGCGTACGGCAGTTCCTGGACGTCGGTACGGGGCTGCCGACGGCGGACAACACGCACGAGGTGGCCCAGCGCCTCGCGCCTGACTCGCGGATCGTCTACGTGGACAACGACCCGCTGGTGCTGGCGCACGCGCGGGCGCTGCTGACGAGCACGCCCGAGGGCAGGACCGACTACCTCGACGCCGACCTGTACGACCCCGAGTCGATCCTCAAGGCAGCCGAGGGGACCCTGGACCTCTCGCGGCCCGTCGCGCTGATGATCCTCAACACGCTCGGGCACGTCGCCGAGTACGAGCAGGCACGTTCGCTGGTGTCGCGGCTCATGGCCGGTCTGCCGTCCGGCAGTTACCTGGTGATCAGCGACTCCACCTCCACCAGCGAGGGCATGATCGCGGCGTCGGACGCGTACAACGCGAGCGGCGCGGTGCCGTATTACGTACGCGGCGTCGAGGAGATCGGCGGCTTCTTCGACGGGCTCGACCTGGTGGAGCCCGGGATCGCCCAGGTCACCCAGTGGCGCCAGGAGGCGGACGGCGCGGACAGTGCCGCGGGCGGGGCGCCGGCGGTGGACGCGTACTGCGGCGTGGGCCGCAAGCCGTAGCCGCCCGCCCGCAAAGGAGCACGCAAAGGAGTACGTGAGGGAGCAGTGGGGCGCCGCCGTCAGCGCGGCGCCTCCCAGGTCATGGTCGTACCTCGCGCGCCGTCCTCCCCGTCCTCGCCGTTCTCCCCGTTCCGGTCCCGGGCGTCGTCGCGCACCCCGTCGTCCCGTACGGTCAGCCGCACCCCGTCCCGGTCGCCCGGCAGCCGGGCCGTCGCGTCGACCTCCACCTCGATCGACGTCACCCCGGCCCGCCGGTGCGCTGCGGCCAGCGCGCCGCGCAGCGCGACGAGCAGTTCCTGGCCCGCCGGCTCGCCCACCAGGGTGTCCACCGGTCCGGTGAAGCGCACGGACGGCCGGAAGCCCAGCAGGACCGCGGCGCCTCCCGTCTCGCGCAGCACCTTCCCCCGTACGCTCGTCGGGCCGTCGGCCGGGGGCTGCTGAAGCGCGAAGATCGTGGTCCGCACCTCCTGGATGGTGGAGTCCAGCTCGTCCACCGCTCGGCCGATCAGCTCGTCGAGACCGGTCCCCGCCACCCGCCGCCGGGTGGACTCCAGCATCATCTCGGTGGCGAACAGCCGCTGCACCACCAGATCGTGCAGATCGCGGGCGATCCGGTCGCGGTCCTCGAACACCGCGAGCTGCTCCCGGTCGTGCTGCGCGTCCGCCAGCACCAGCGCCAGCGCGGCCTGCGAGGCGAACTGGGTGGCCAGCAGCCGGTCCACCCCCCGGTACGGACGGCCCCCTCGGCGGCGCGGCAGGGCGAGCGTACCGATCAGCTTCCCGCCGCTCTGGAGCGGCAGCATCATGGACGGCCCGAAGCGCGACCTCACATGGGTGGTCATCCGGGGATCCGTGGACGAGTCCTCGATGAACACCGGCTCACCTCCCAGCAGTTGGACCAGCACGGGGGAGCCGGGCTCGATGGTGGTGCCGACGATGTCGCCGGGGTCGTCCACCGTGGACGCGGCGACGATCTCCATCCCGCCCTCCTCGGTCGGCTGGAGGACCACCCCCGCGAACGCGTCGGCGAGCACCCGGGCCGACTCGGCCACCGTGACCAGCGCGTCCACGGCGTTCCGCCCGGTCAGCAGCGCCGTCGTGACGGCGGCGGCCCCCTCGATCCACCGCTCGCGCTGGCGGGCCGTCCCGTACAGCCGGGCCGTGCCGATGGCGCCGGCGGCCTGGGCGGCCAGCACCCGCAGCAGGCTCTGGTCCTGCTCGGTGAAGGAACCGGTCCGCTTCTCCGTCAGGTACAGATTGCCGAAGACCTCCCCGTCCAGCTCGACGGGGACGCCCAGGAAGGACCGCATCCGGGGATGGCCCGGCGGCACCCCGCAGGACCGGGGGTCGGTGGTCAGATCGTCCAGCCGGACGGGCCTGGCCTCGTCGACGAGCACCCCGAGCAGTCCGGTGTGGCCGTCCGGCAGCCGCCCGACGCGATGCCGTTCGGTGTCGCTCATGCCGGCCGTGAACAGCTCCGTCAGCCCGCCGCGCTCCAGATCGGCGACGCCGAGCGCGCCGTACCGCGCGCCGATGAGTTCGGTGGCGGTGTCGACGACGTGTTGCAGGGTGGCGCGCAGCTCGACATCCGTACCGATGCCGAGCACGGCTTCGAGCAGCAGCGGCAGCCGGGGGCCGGAGTCCGCGCCGCCGCTCCCGGACCGGGCCGCCGCGCGCCGCGCCGTGTGCCGCCGCTCCGGGTGCCCGCCCGGACGGTCCTCGATGTCCGCCTCCGGACGGTCCTCCGCGTGCTCGTCCGGCCGCTCGCCCGTGGGCCCCTCGCTCACCCGGCGGCCTCAGTGCGCCTCGGCCAGCGGGTCCAGGACCATCGGCCTGACCTTGCCCTCCAGCATCGCGCCCAGGCCCAGTACGGCACAGATGTCCGGCCGTTCCGCGATGGCCACCGGCACACCCGTCGCGTCGCGCAGCATCTGGTCGAGCCCCGGCAGCAGCGCGCTGCCGCCGACCATCATGATCCCCCGGTCCGCGAGATCGGCCACCAGATCGGGCGGGCAGTCCCTGAGCACCTTGCCGATGCCGTCCAGGACGGCGGTCAGCGGCGTGTAGATCGCGTCCCGTACGGCCGCCGTGTCCACCAGCACCGAACGGGCGATGCCCGTCGCCACGTCCCGGCCGTGGATCTCGGTCTTCGAAGGGCCGCGCGCGTTGAGGCCGTTGCCGCTGAGCGCGAGCTGCAACGGGCGCACGGAGTGGCTGGGCAGCAGCAGCTCGTGCTGGTGGCGCAGGTACTGGATCACCGCGTGGTCGATGGCGTTGCCGCCGATCGGGATCCGCTGCGCGGTGACGATCGAGCCGAGCGAGAGCACCGCCACCTGCGTGGTCGCCGCGCCGCACACCATGATCATGGTGGCGGTCGGCTGCTCCACCGGCAGCCCGCTGCCGACGGCGGCGGCGATCAGCGTGTCGACCAGCTCGACCCGGCGCGCGCCGAGCCCCACGAGCGTCTCCACGGTCGCGCGCTGGGCCAGCGGATCGCTGTCGTGCGGCGTGCAGGCGGCGGCCCGCAGCCGGGGCTTGCGGCGCAGCTGACGGCGGAGCTTGTCCCCGAGGAGATGCCGGAGCATGCGCTGCGCCATCTCGACATCGACCACGGTCCCGCCCCTGACGGGCCGGGCGACCCGGATGTAGTCGGGGGTACGGCCCGTCATCTGCTCGGCGAGCGCGCCGACGGCGATGAGCGCGCCCGTACGGGTGTTGACGGCGGCGACACTCGGCTCGTCCACGACGAGCCCGGCCCCCTTCACGAAGACCCTGGTTCTGGCGGCCCCCAGATCGACGGCGATGTGACAGCGGCGCAACTGCTCAAGACTGACGGTCACGGCAGGTTCTCCCGAGAGCGCTGGCGGGCGGTTCACCGGCGGCGGCCGGTCCTCTTCGCATCCTGCGCCGCGCCGCGCCGCCCTGCCCGCTGGGCTGCTCCGTACGGGGGCGTGCGCGGCGGGAAGATGACGGGCCGCCAGGTTCCGGCGGCCCCGGCCCGGCCCGGTTCCGTTCCCTGCGGAACGCCCGGTTCCGTTCCCTGCGGAACCTACCGCGACCAGTGCTGCAACAGGCCCCAGGTGAACTCCGCGATCCGCTCCCCGCCGCCCGGCGCCGTACAGGCCAGCCGCAGCCGGGTCGGGGCGCTGCCCTCCATCGGCCGGGCCGGCGGGAACGCCCGTGCCACCTCGTCCACCGTGCAGGACCAGGGGCGCAGCTCCTCGGGCGTACGCGGCTCGGGGCCCGCCGCCCCCGGCGCGCGGACCAGCCACTCGTTCCATACGGCCCCGCCGGGACCGGTCATCACCTCGAAGCGCAGCGTGGGCCAGAGCGGTACGGGCCACAGCAGCGCCTCGCACTCCAGATCGCCGACCCGCCGCCGGAAGGTGTGCTCGGGCGCGCCGAGCACGGAGCGGTAGCGGGACAGCGCGCCACGGCCGCGCGGTGAGCGCGTCATGGCCTGCCAGCGGCGGTTGGCCTCGCGCATGTCGGCGGGGGAGACGCCCAGTTCGCGGCGCGCGTCGTCGACCAGCTCCGGCTGGTGGTCGGCCATTCTGCGCAACAGCACGAGCTGGAAGTCGAGCGGCCCGAACGGCCCGGGGGACGTCATGCCGCCATCCTGCCCCGTTCGGGAGCATCCCCGCGCGGAGGGTGCGCAGAGGTCCGGAATGCGGCGTGACACTACGGAATATCGGAATATCGTCGATCGCCGCCGCGCTCCGCGAGCCGCCGCGGAGTCCCGCATTCCACACAGGATCCTCACCGCCTCGGCTACCGGCGTGATGCCGCCGCCGCATAATCTGCGGTCGCCATGGACTACTGCCAGCCGTGCCGACGGCACCTCAACGGCGCGCTGACCTGCGCGGGATGCGGCGCCCCCGCCGAAGTTCCGCCACCGGGCCCCGGCCCGGAGCCGGCCGTCGCGTACGAGCTGACGCCTCCCGCCCGCGAGCCCGAGCCCGGCCCCGAGCCCGGCCCCCGGCGCGGCCGGGGCGCCTCGCGCCGTAGGGCCGCACGCAGCGACACGCCCCCACGTACCGGACCGAGGCGGGCGCGCGGCAAGCGCAAGCGCAGGATCGTGATCGGCGCGCTCGGTGTGGTGCTGGCTGCGGGCGCGCTGAGCCTGGCCGAGCTGGCCATCGAGTCACCGGGCAGGGACGGCGCCACCTCCGTGAAGGAGGACAGCGTCGTCGATCTCGACGGCGGACCCGGCCGTACGGACGCCCCCGTCACCCCCGACGACCCCGGCCCGGCCCCCGCCCCCGGGTCCGGATCGCCGTCCGGCGCGGGCCCCGGGGCGAGCGGCGGTACGGCCGCCCCGGGCGCCGGTGACACGCGTACCCCCGCGACCCCGGGCGCGTCCGGCGCGGCCGCCGGCGACCCGGGGACGGGCGCCGACCCCGACGAGGACGCCGGGGACACGGACACGGCACCCGCCGCACCCCACTCACCGGATCCCGGGGACGGTACGGATCCCGGGGACGGTACGGAGCCCGGCGCCACCGCGGAACCGGGGGAGAGCGACGCCCCCACCACGAGCCCCACCCCCACGCCCGCCCCCGACCCCGCCCCGTCCCCCGCCCCGTCCGCGACCTGCACCCGGTTCCTGTGGTGGTGCGCCTGACGGCGGCCGCGGGCGTTCCAGGGCGTGTTGCGAAAGTCCCGCCTGGCCCACGACGCCTGGCACGCACGCTCGCCGCGTTGTCGGGATCACCCCAGTACGTCCAGTACGGGGGCGACCCTCCGCCTTGCGATCGCGCGCACCAGACGCCGTGGGCCCCGCCCTCCGGGCGGACGGCGCTACTTTCGCAACACGCCCTGGGCCCGGTGGGAGCCGGTCAGCACCAGCCGACCTTCTTGTAGCCCACCCAGAACTCGCCCTTGTTGTTCACGCTCGCGTTCGTGCCGAAGGTCGTGGCGGTGTGGGCGCCCAGCACCCTGCCGACCCGCCCCTGCGAGGTGCTGTTGATGTCGATGTACGGCGCGCCGAAGACGGTCCCCACAAAGGTCGCCGAGGCGTCGCCCGGGGCGCGGGAGCCGCTGGCCCAACAGGGCGAACCACTGTGGGTGCGCAGTACGAGATCGCCGTTGTCCTGCATCATCACCTGGTAGCCGCTGTTGCAGATCGCCTGGTTGACGCCCAGGGTTCCGGAGAACGAGGAGCCGACACAGGTGATGGCGGCCGCCGCGCTCCGCCCGGCGGACGGTGTCTGGGCGGTCGCGGTCGCTCCCAGCCCGCTCACCGTCATCGCTCCGGCGGTCAGTGCGACGGCGAGCGCTCGCTTCATGTGGACCATTTCGCTGCCTCCTTGGTGCGGGGGACACCGGCGTCCGGCGCCGACGGAGACCTGCCTCGGCACGCCCCGTCCGTACCTTCTGCCAGCCGGTGTCCGGCTTGTCGAGACGTCACTGTGGCAGCGAAGGGCGGGCTTCCGCGCGTCTTTCAGATCCGGCTGAAACTCGCCGCGCGACGGGCGGAGTGTCCCGGGGAGCCCCGGTCGCCGGTGCAGAAGAATGAGGAGGGACCAGCCCGGTCGCAGCCGGCGACCGGGTCGTGAACGGAGCGGACAGCCTCGGGGGAGAGCATGCTGCGTATCCATCTGACCGGTGACGATCTCGGCAGGATCCGGGTGGCCGCCGGGCCCGCGCTGATGTGGGAGACCGTGCTCAGCCTGCACTGGGCCAGGCGGCGCCCGGCGGGACCGGCGGGCGAGCACTGGCGCGGTGCCGTGGCCGGCGAACTGGCTCCCGCGACGGGACTGCTCCGCGAACTGGCGCCGCCGCGCGGGTACTTCCCCGACTTCCTCACCCCCTACGGCTCCTCGCCCCAGCTCGCGGAGGCGCTGGACCCGGTCCTGCGCACCCCGGCGGCACGGCTGCGCGAGGAACTGGCGCTCCTGTCGGCGCGCCGGGTACCCACGCCGTGGCTGCGGGAGCTGGCGGACGGCGGTCTGCCGGCGGTGCGGCGTCTGGAGCGCGCCTTCCACCGCTACCACAGCGTGGCCGTCGCGCCGTTCTGGCCGACCGTGCGGGCCGAGGTCGCCCGCGAGCGCGTCCGCGTGAGCCGGCTGCTGGCGGACGGCGGTACGGAGGAACTGCTCGCCGGTCTCTCGCCCCGCGTGCGGTGGCGCAGCCCCGCGCTGGAGGTCGACTACCCCGTGCGGCGCGAGCTGTGGCCGGCCGGGCGCGGGCTGCTGCTGGTGCCCTCGTACTTCTGCCACGGGCTGCCGATCACGCTCGTACGGCAGGAGGAGACGCCGGTACTGGTGTACCCGGTCGGCCGCCGCCCGCAGGCCGCCGGGCAGCCGCCGGAGAACGGGGAGGCGCTGACCGCCCTGCTCGGGCGCAGCCGCGCCGCCGTCCTGGAGGCCGCGGCCGACGGCGGCAACACCAGCGAACTCGCCCGCCGCGCCGGCATGCTCATCTCCTCGGCCAGCCAGCATCTCGCCGTACTGCGGCGGGCGGGGCTGGTGGGGAGCCGCCGTCAGGCGAACGCGGTGGTCCACCAGGTGACGTCCCTGGGGGCGAACCTGCTGGCGCACGCGGAGCCACCGCCTTGGTGACCCGGGCCGGGCCGGGTCGGACGGACCACCGGCGGTCAGGCCACCGGCGACGGTCGGACCACTGGCGACACCCAGACCACCGGTGCTCAGACCAGTGGCGACGGTCAGACCACCGACGCTCAGGCCACGGGCTCGCCCACCATGCGCTTGAGCAGATCCCGCAGCACCTCGCGCTCCGCCGCCGTCAGCCCGGCGAGCGGCTCGCGGGCGAAGTCCAGGGAGTCCCGCAGCAGCTCCGCCGTCGCGAGGCCCTTCTCGGTGGCGGCGGCGAGCTTCACCCGGCGGTCGGCCGGGTCCGGGCGGCGCTCGACCAGGCCGCGCGCTTCGAGCCGGTCCACGATGCCGGTGATGTTGGACGGCTCGCACTTCAGTTTCCGCGCGATCCGGCGCATGGGCATGGGGTCCAGGGACAGCAGCCGCAGCACGCGCGCCTGCGCGCCGGTCAGGGCGTGCTCGGCCGCCGCCTGCTCGTACTCCTCGTAGTAGCGGGCCACGACGGTGCCGATCAGCTCGACGACTTCGAGGGTCAGGGGGTCTCTGCGCTCAGTGGCCATGGACACCAGGGTACCCATTTATTTGACAACCTGAAATATTCAGGCGCATGGTTGTTTTAGGTAGTGAAGCTTTTGTCGGCTCATCGTCGAAGACCGTCCGAGGAGGACCCGTACCATGACCGCACTCCCCACCTCCGGCCGCGCCTGGCATCTCGTCGCCCGCCCCCACGGCTGGCCCAAGCCGTCCGACGTCGCCCTGCGCGAGGTCCCGGTGGCCGCGCCGGGTGAGGGCCGGATCCTGGTCCGGAACCTGTATTTCTCGGTCGATCCGTACATGCGGGGCCGGATGAACGACGTGAAGTCGTACGTCCCTCCCTTCGAGCTGGACCAGCCGATGATCGGCGGCGCGATCGGTGAGGTCATCGCCTCCCGCGCCGAGGGGTTCGCGGTCGGCGACCACGTCCTGCACGGTCTCGGCTGGCGCGAGTACGCCGAGTTCCCGGCCGAGCACGGGACCAAGGTCGACGCCTCGCTCGCCCCGCTCTCCGCGTACCTCAGCGTCCTCGGCATGACCGGCCTCACCGCCTACGCCGGTCTCTTCGAGACCGCGTCCTTCAAGGAGGGCGACGCGGTCTTCGTCTCCGGCGCGGCCGGTGCCGTCGGCAGCCAGGTCGGCCAGTTCGCCCGGCTGAAGGGCGCTTCCCGGGTGATCGGATCGGCGGGCTCGGACGAGAAGGTCAAGCTCCTCGTCGAGGAGTACGGCTTCGACGCGGCGTTCAACTACAAGAGCGGCCCGGTCAAGGACCAGCTCAAGGAGGCGGCTCCCGACGGGATCGACGTCTACTTCGACAACGTCGGCGGCGAGCACCTCGAAGCCGCGATCGCCACGCTGAACACGCACGGCCGGGTCACCATGTGCGGCGCGATCGCCCAGTACAACAACACCGGCCCGGCCGCCGGCCCGCGCAACCTCGCCCTCGCCATCGGCAAGCGGCTGCGCCTCCAGGGCATGCTCGTGGCCGACCACTACGGGCTGAAGCAGCAGTTCATCAAGGACGTGGGCGGCTGGCTGGTCTCGGGCGAGCTGAAGTACGACGAGACCATCGTCGAGGGCATCGAGAACGGCTTCGACGCCTTCCTCGGTGTGCTGCGCGGCGAGAACACCGGAAAGATGGTCGTCTCCATCGGCGGCTGAGGCGGCCACCCGGCCACCGCCGGACCCCGCGCGCTCACGCGTCACGTCACTGAGGGCCGCATCCCGCTCACGCCGGGGTGCGGCCCTCGGCTTCTGCCGCCGCCCGTGCTGCCCCCGTGCCGGCCCTCCCGTGCTCGTCCCTCTGCCGGGCGCCCGTGTTCGACATGACGAACCTGATCCGGATTTTTGCGCGAAACATTGACGCGCCTTTCTGATCGACTTACGTTCCGGTTCGAAGTTACGGTCATAGTTCGGTATTCCGAACATTGGGAGGCGAGCCGCCATGTCACCACTCCTTCCGAGCCGTCGCGGGATGCTCGGCGGTCTCGGGGCGCTCGCCGTCGCCGGCGGCTTCGGGCGACGTATTCCTGTGGCCGTACATGGTGACGTCCGACCCCGACCTCTCCGGCGGGCCAGTGAGGCGCCGACGGGACCCGTCGGAACAATCGAACCCACCGGAACAATCGAAGCGCTTGCGCGCGACCGGACCGGCCTTGACGTATTTCTCCGTGAATATCACCATCCTTACCAGCCCAGCTTTTGATCACAGATGAGGGAGTCATGAACCGACCCGCCCGTTTCACCCTGCACCCCGACTTCACCGTCGGTGAGGTGAACCCCCGTCTCTTCGGCTCCTTCGTCGAACACCTCGGCCGCTGCGTCTACACCGGCATCCACGAGCCCGGCCACCCCACCGCCGACGAGGCGGGTCTCCGTACGGACGTGCTCGAACTCGTCCGCGAACTCGGCCCCACCGCCCTGCGCTACCCCGGCGGCAACTTCGTCTCCGGCTACCGCTGGGAGGACAGCGTCGGCCCGGTCGACGAGCGGCCCCGCCGGCTCGACCTGGCCTGGAAGACCACGGAGTCCAACCGGTTCGGACTCGCCGAGTTCATCGACTTCGTGCGCAAGGCCGGCCCGGAGGCCGAGCCGATGATGGCCGTCAACCTCGGCACGCGCGGAGTGGCCGAGGCGATCCAGCTCCAGGAGTACGCCAACCACCCCTCCGGCACGGAACTCTCCGACCGCCGCGCCGCGCACGGCGACAAGGACCCGTACGGCATCAGGCTGTGGTGCCTGGGCAACGAGGTGGACGGGCCCTGGCAGACCGGCCACAAGACGGCCGAGGAGTACGGGCGGATCGCCGCCGAGACCGCGCGGGCGATGCGGCAGATCGACCCGGACCTCGAACTGGTCGCCAGCGGCTCGTCCAACTCGAACATGGACACCTTCGCCGCGTGGGAGGCGACGGTCCTCACCGAGACGTACGACCTCGTCGACTACGTCTCCCTGCACAGCTACTACTGGGAGACCGACGGCGACCGCGACTCCTTCCTCGCCTCGGCGGTGGACATGGAGGCGTTCATCGAGAAGGTCGTCGCGACCTGTGACCATGTCGGGGCCAAGCTGAAGTCCGACAAGAAGATCAACCTCTCGTTCGACGAGTGGAACGTCTGGTACCTGGACAAGCCCAACCCGAACGAGGTCGAGGACTGGCAGGAGGCCCCCCGCCTGCTGGAGGACGTCTACTCGGTGACCGACGCCGTCGTCTTCGGCTCGCTGCTGATCGCGCTGCTCCGGCACGCCGACCGGGTGACGGTGGCCTGTCTCGCCCAACTCGTCAACGTCATCGCGCCGATCATGACCGAGCCCGGCGGCCCCGCCTGGCGGCAGACCACCTTCTTCCCCTTCGCCCAGGCGTCGAAGTACGGGCGCGGGACGGTGCTGGACGTACGGGTCGACTCCCCGTCGCACACGACGAAGAAGTACGGCGAGGCCGACCTGCTGCACGCCACCGCCGTCCGGGCCGAGGACGGCACGGTCGCCGTCTTCGCGGTCAACCGCAGCCAGACGGAGCCGCTGCCGCTGGAGGCGGTGCTCTCCGGGCTCGGTCTGACGGAGCTGGTCGAGCACAGCGTCCTCGCCGACGCCGATCCCGAGGCCAGGAACACCCTGGCGGACCAGGAGCGGGTCGCCCCGCACGCGGGCGAGGGCGCGACGCTCGTCGACGGCACGCTCAAGGCGACGCTGGAGCCGCTCTCCTGGAACCTGATCCGACTGGCCTGACCCGACCGGGCTTGATCCGATGGCCCGACTGGCCCGACCTGCCTGACCCGGCCGGCCCGAGCAGCGGGTCTCCGAGCCGCCGATGCCCCGACGGAGCGATCCGTCGGGGCATCGGCGGCTCCGGGCACGTATCCGCGGGCGCGAAGTAAGTCTGTGTGAACCGTTGACGCGCAAGCGCTTCGACTCTAGTTTCCCGTTCGCGGTGACGAGCGTGGTTCGGAATGCCGAACAGGACGGTCAGGACCGGATTCCGCCCCACGCCTCCGCCCCCACCGTGTGCCCCCCACACCGCAAGGAGAACCGCGTGAGCCGCACCTCCCGCAGAACCGCGCTCCTCGCCCTGCCCGCCGCCCTGCTCCTCGCCCTCGTACCGAGCAGCGCCTCCGCCTACCCCAACCCCGGCCGGGTCAGCGGCGACATCGTCGTCCACGACCCGACGATGATCCGCGCCTCGTCCGGGCAGTACCTGCTCTACTCCACCGGTGACGGGCTCCAGGCCCGCACCTCCACCGACCGGATCGCCTTCAGCCGCAGCGGATCCGCCTTCACCACCCTCCCGGGCTGGTGGTCCACCTACTCACCGGCCAAGGACCCCTGGGCGCCGGACATCTCGTACCACGGCGGCAAGTACCTGATGTACTACGCCGTCTCGACCTTCGGCTCCTCCACCTCGGCCATCGGACTCGCGGGCTCGGCCACCGGGCTGCCCGGCAGCTGGTCCGACTACGGGACCGTCTACACGTCCAGCTCGGGCAGCGACTACAACGCCATCGACCCCAACCTCCTCGTCGACGACGACGGCAAGTGGTGGCTGACCTTCGGTTCCTGGTGGACCGGGATCAAGATGATCCGGATCGACCCGTCGACCGGCAAGCAGTACGCGGGCGACACCACCCGCTACAGCCTCGCCTCGCGCCCGACGGGCACCAAGGCCGTCGAGGGGCCCGCCGTCGTCAAACGCAACGGCTACTACTACCTGTTCGCCTCGTACGACACGTGCTGCGCCGGAACCAGCTCCACGTACAAGATCAAGGTGGGCCGCGCCACCAGCCCCACCGGGCCCTACGTCGACAAGAACGGCGTGAACATGATGAACAACGGCGGCTCGCTGGTACTGGAGAGCCACGACCGCTACATCGGCCCCGGCGGCCAGTCGGTCATGCCGGACGGCGACGGCGACCTGCTCGTCTACCACTACTACGACGGCCAGGACAACGGCACGCCCAAGCTCGGCGTCAATCTGCTGAGCTGGTCCGGCGGCTGGCCCACGGCGTACTGACGGGGGCGCGGGACATGTCACGCACCGAGCGGCCACCGGCCCTCCTCATCGCCCTCCTCCTCGTCGTGCTGGCCGGCCTCGTCGCGGTCGTCGCGCCGCCGGCCGGGGCCGCCGAGGGCCGTCCGTACACCAACCCCGTCAAGGACCGGAAGGGCGCCGACCCGTGGATCGAGTTCTACGACGGTGACTACTACCTGATCACCACCTCCTGGACGTCCGAACTCACCATGCGCAAGTCGCCCACCCTGGCCGGGCTCTCCACCGCGCCCAGCGTCCAGGTGTGGTCGGACTCCACCTCGTCGCGCTGCTGCAACATGTGGGCTCCCGAGATCCACTTCCGCAACGGGCGCTGGTACCTCTACTACGTGGCCGGACAGGGCATCGCCGACTACAACCCCACCCAGCGCGTCCACGTCCTGGAGAGCGCGGGCTCCGACCCCATGGGCCCGTACACGTACCGCGATCAGCTCGGAGGCGCCTGGATGCTCGACGCCAGCCTGCTCACCCTGAACGGCTCGCTGTATCTGCTGGGCAGCGCGAGCGGCGGCGGTACGCAGAACCTCGTCATCGCGCCGATGTCCAACCCGTACACCCTGAGCGGCGGCTTCTCGACCATCTCCACGCCGACCTACGACTGGGAGCGAACGGGCGGCACCGTCAACGAGGGCCCCGAAGTGCTCCAGCACGGCGGAAAGACCTTCATCGTCTACTCGGCGAGCGGCTGCTGGACCCCCGACTACCGACTCGGCCGGCTCACCTACACCGGGACCGACCCGCTGAGCGCCTCCTCCTGGACGAAGAAGTCCACCCCGGTCTTCAGCCGCGCCGACGCGGCCGGGGTCTACGGTCCGGGACACAACGGATTCTTCACCTCACCCGACGGAACGGAGAACTGGATCGTCTACCACGCCAACAGCTCCGCGAGCGGCGGCTGCGACAACGGCCGCACCACCCGCGCCCAGAAGTTCACCTGGAACGCGGACGGCACCCCGAACCTCGGCACCCCGCTCGCCCTCGGCACCACCCGCCCCGGGCCCTCCGGCGAGAGCGCGGCCACCCCCACCGCCTACACCCTGGTCAACCGCAACAGCGGCAAATGCCTTGAGGTGGAAGGCGGTTCCACGTCGGACGGCGCCCACGTCATCCAGTGGAGCTGCGACGGCGGCGCCCACCAGCGCTGGCGCCTCGAAGATCTCGGCAACGACACCAGCCGGCTCGTCAACGCCGCGAGCGGCAAGGTCCTCGACACGGCGGACTGCTCCGTCGCCGACGGCGCCGAACTGCGCCAGTGGTCCTGGCTGAACAACCTCTGCCAGTCCTACCGGTTCGTCGTCACCGACCGGGGCGGCTGGGTGCGGCTCGTCAACGCCCGCAGCGGGAAGGTCGCCGACGTCGCCGACTGCTCGACCGCCGACGGCGCCGACGTACGGCAGTGGTCGTGGCTCAACAACGCCTGTCAGCAATGGCAGTTGAAGCCGGTCTGATGAGGCCGGTCCGATGAAACCGGCCTGAACGGAAACGGTCTGAACGGAAACGGCGGGCCGCCGCCTGAACGAAGGCCGCGGCCCGCCGCACACGGGTGCTCCCGTCAGCCGGCGGCGCCCAGCAGCGCCCGGCCCACCTGCGGGAACAGCCCCTTGGGGTGGTCGCGGAACAGCGGCTCCGTGCCGAACAGCACCACCGGCACACCCCGCGCCGACAGACCGCTGACGACCGACGCCCGGCCCGCCGCGTCCGAGGGCCCGCCCGTGCCGTTCGCCTTCGCCCGCCAGTGACCCGAGACCAGCGGCTCACCGGTGGCGTACGACTGGTCCGCCCTGACGCCCGCGCCGAGTTCGGTGAACCACAGCGGCGAGTAGACGAAGGTGTGCGCCGGGGCGCCGCCCGTGACCGGACCGCCCGCGTTGGTCACCCGCACCACTCCGTTGGCGTCCCCGTTGCCCGCCACCGGTTTCACGTCGAGCAGCCCGGCGGCGGTGTTGAAGGCGGCGCCCGCCGAACCGAGCGCGACCACGCGCCCGCCCCCGGCGAGGAAGCCGTCGAGCGCCGTGCGCGCGGCCGGGTCGAGGCTGCCGTACGCCAGCCCGGACGACACGTACAGCACGTCCGCCGCCGACCAGTCGAAGCCCGCGTTGAGGATCTCGGCCGACACCGGCGTCACCTCGAAGCCCATCTCCCGCAGCGCGAACCGCTCGCCCGGCGTCACGGCGGCGGCCACCCGGGTACGGTGCACCGCACCCGTGCCCTTCTCCTTCGTGGCGCCGAAGACCACCCCGTGACGGTCGGCGAGCACGACCGCCTGACGCCGCGCCGACGCCGGCACGATCGCCGCGCCGTCCGCCGCGCGCCGTACCGCGACGCCCTGCCCGAGCAGCGAGTTGAGCGCGGCCAGCTCCTTCGGGTCGTCCAGCGCGAGCCGCAGACCGCCCTTCCCGGCACCGCCGCCGGCCACCGAACCGGTGGGGGAGGCCACCGACACGTCGCGGCCGACGACGTGCGGCGCGCCCGCGGCCCGCTGGACCTTGTCCACGCTCGCGCCCCACAGCAGCCCGAGGCTCCACCCCGAGATGTCGTACATGGTGGAGACATCCGCGCTGATGTCCCGGCCCTCGGCCAGGATCACATTGGCGACGCCCCGCTTGGGCTGGTGCATGTCGACGACGTACGAGCCCGCCGGATACGTCCGGCCCGCCAGGCCGAACCCGAGGGCGGCCCGCTTCACCCGTACGTCATTGGCGACCAGATGGTCCACCAGCCGGGCGGCGGCGACCGCCGAGCGCTGTCCGCCGCCCGCCGGAATCACGTACGCCCGGGGGAAGTCGGTGGTGTACACGTCCTCCGGACCGATGCCCGGCACCCCCGGCACCGTCTTCTCCGACACCGGCCGCTGCGCCTCGCCCGCCGCGCCCCGCCGGAACGACTCGATCTGGTCGGCGATCACCGACGTGCGGTGGCTGAGCGTGTAGTCGAGCGTCGCGCGCATCACCGCGCCCGCGATGTCCGTGTTGATCGCGGAACGCCGGCGCAGCTCCTCGACCGGCAGGGAGTCGTACGAGGCGTTGTTGACCCGCATCGGGAACTCGACGGTGTGCGAGGCGACGGCGCCCTGGAAGGCCATGTACTGCGGGGTGAAGACCGGCGGCCAGTCGTCCCAGCCCTCCTCCTGGTCGCGGAAGGGGATGACGGGCGGCTCGACGCCGTCCTTCGCCGCGGTGTAGCCGAGGCCGTTCACCGCCTTCTCCATGCCGAGGGCGTTGGCGTAGCTGTTCTTGAGGAAGAGGTCGTACTCGTAGTTCTCGCCGTGCGGCGGGGTGGTGGGCTCGATCAGGGTGCCGTTGACGTAACCGTGCAGATCGAGCATGACGGCGGGCTGCTTCTCGACGCCGATCCGCCGCACGGCCCGTGCCTCGGGCTGGGAGGCGGTGATGAAGTCCCGGTTCAGGTCGAAGCCGTTGGAGTTGGCGCGGGTGCCGGCGATGCGGCCGTCCGGATTGGCGGTGACGTTGACGTAGATCCGGTTCTTGGCGAGCAGTCCGGCGGTCTTCGCGTCCTTGGCCTTCGCCAGCTCCTCGATGAGCTTGAGGGCGGCGTCGGTGCCCTCCCACTCGTTGCCGTGGATGTTGTTGTTGATGAAGACGGGCGTTTTGTAGGACGACGCGATCCGGCGGTCCTTGGCGGCCGTCGCGGGGGAGCCGCCGATCAGCTCCCGCATCCGCTCCTGCTCGCGCGCCTGCCCGGTGCTCTCGGGAGCGGTGACGGTGACGAGATACAGATCGTGCCCGCCCGCCGACTGCCCGGCGACCTCGACGCTGACGCGGTCGCCCAGCTTCTGGAGGGCGTTGAGCCGGGGTGCGAGCGAGTGGTACGGCGTGAGACCGAGTTTGATCGACTTGTCGGCGGGGTCGACCGGCGGCGCCTTGAGGACGGTGCGGCGCGGATAGCCGGTGTCCTCGCGCAACGTGCTGCCGGTCCGGCCGTCGTCGGCCCGGCCGTCGCCGAGAAGCGCGGGTCCGGCGGCGGCGAGCCCGCCGAGGGGGTCGGCCGTCTCCGCGCCGGGGCCGCCGCGCTCCCGTACGGGGTGCGGGCCCGGGGCCGCGCCGGGGGCGGGCGCGGCGGTGGCGAGCGGCGCGAGCAGCAGGGCGCCGGCGGTGACGGCGGTGGTCAGCAGGACGGGTCTGGGTATACCCATGCGTCTGGTTCCTCCGGATTGGGGCGGAAGTGAGGCAAGGTGATCCACAGTGATCGACGCTGATCGGTGTTGATCGTCAGGCAGGGTCTACCCGCTGCGCCCCCGAAGGACAAGAGGGGTTGGACGCCGGGAGGCACTGTCCGACCCCGCCGGTAGGCTGCCCCCATGCATGACCTCGGTGCGGGTTTCGGCTATCTGATCAAGGGCCAGCGGTGGGTCGGCCGCCACGGCCGCCGGTTCGGCTT
This sequence comes from Streptomyces sp. NBC_01429, assembly GCF_036231945.1. Taxonomy (NCBI): domain Bacteria; kingdom Bacillati; phylum Actinomycetota; class Actinomycetes; order Kitasatosporales; family Streptomycetaceae; genus Streptomyces; species Streptomyces sp. NBC_01429. Next base: position 5,603,045 of record NZ_CP109599.1, read on the forward strand.
CGGGCTGCTGCCCGGCCTGATCGCGCTGGCGCTGTACGCGGGCGCGCTCGTCGGCCTGGGGTACGGCGCCGACGATCTGACGGCCTGGGCCACCCCGTTCGCCGACGACTGGTCCTCGCCCTGGCTCGGGCTGTTCCGGGGCTTCCTGACCGCGCTCGTCTTCGCGCTCGGTCTCTTCCTCGCGGTGATCACCTTCACGGCCGTGACGCTGCTGATAGGCCAGCCGTTCTACGAGTCGCTGTCGGAGGACGTCGACCGCGAGGAGGGCGGCGAGGTCCCGGAGTCCGCCCTGTCGCTCTGGCGCGGGCTGTGGATATCCGCCCGTGACAGCGTCCGGATCCTGGTGCGGGTCGCGCTGTACGGCGTGCTGCTCTTCGCGCTCGGGTTCATCCCGGTCGTCGGGCAGACGGTGATCCCCGTGCTCGGCTTCTGCGTCACCGGGTTCTTCCTGGCGGAGGAGGTGACGTCGGTGGCGCTGGGGCGCCGCGACATCCAGCTCAAGGAGCGCCTCACCCTGCTCAGGGGCCGCCGGATGCTTGCCCTCGGCTTCGGCGTCCCGCTCGCGCTCGCCTTCCTCGTCCCCTTCGTCGCGGTCTTCCTGATGCCGGGCGCGGTCGCGGGAGCGACGCTGCTGGTGCGGGAGCTGACGGCGCCGCCGGAGGGCGACGAGGAGCCGGCGGCGCGTCAGCCGGACGTACCGGTCACGCTGAACAAGTAGTCGGGTCCGGCCGGGGGCCGTCAGGACGCCTCGGCCGCCACCCGGATGATGGTGCGCAGCTGCGCGATGATGTCGAGCCGGTTCCGCACGAACTCCGGATCGGTCACCGTGCCCGTCGCCGGATCGGTGTTCCCCGCCCCGAACTGGAGCACCGGCGTGTGCACATGGCCGCCCGGAATGTCCAGGCCCAGCCGGTCGCGCAGCAGCGTGGCCCGGTACGCGATCTCGTTGGACAGATAGTCACCGCCGCCCCCGGCGCGGGCCGCCGATCCGGGCGTCGGTCCCTCCGGCCGTACCACCGGGGCGGTGCCGCCCGCCGGGATCTCGGTGACCGACGTGTTGTCGTACACGGGGAAGCGTCCGGTGTCCGCCGCCGCGATCGCGCGGTACGGCAGGCTGGTCGTCGTCCACTGCGGCTGTGACGCCGGGTCGGTCACCGGTACGAGACCGGTCTCCGACACGTTCTCGTTGTCCCCGAACCCGCCGCGCCAGGCGCCGTTGAACCGCTCCACGTCGATCCGGCCCACCCGGCCCTGGCTGACCGTGGTGAAGAGATCGGCCCGGGCCAGCGGGCGGCGCAGGGCCTCCTCCACCGTGCCGTCGGCGAAGTCCTGCCAGCGCACGGGGAAGACGGCCGTCTCGATCCGGGCGGGCCCGTCGGCGGTCCTGATGACGGTCCCGTCCAGGGCCAGCGCGGTCGCCCCCGACGGATTGCTGATGCGGATGTCCCGGTCGAGGGTGAACGGGTCGAAGCCGGTCACGACGATCCGCTTGACGCCCTTGAGCCCCTTGCCGCCCTGGCCGCCCTTGCCGTTCGCGCCGTCTCTGCCGTCCCTGCCGTCCCTGCTGTCCTTGTTGGAGAACGTCATGGAGTCCTGGCCGCGCGACGATCGCTCCAGCTTCCCGAGCAGCCGGGAACGCGCCGCCTCGGACAGCCCGAACTGTGGCTGCCACTGCCGCAGTTCACGGGTCAGCGCGAGCCGCGCCCAGTACAGCGGCCGGTCGTCGTCCCGGCTCAGATCGCCCCGGGCCGGCCCACGCCCCTGCGCCCGGTCCACCGCGCGCTTCCACAACGCGGCACCGTGCCGTACGACGGTCCGCTCGGCGGCGGCCGGTGTGCGCGCGCCGCGCAGCGACCGTACGAACTCCGGCGCCACTTCGTCGAAGCCGGCGCGCCGCAGGATCTCGCGCGGCACGGCGCCGTCGAGGCGCTGCTCCTCGACCGTGAACGCGGCCGCGGGGGCGCCGGGTTGAGCGGTGGCGGCAGCGTCGGCGGCGGCGCCCGCCGGTGACGGCACGGCCAGGGTGAGGGCGGTGGCGGTGAGGAGTACGAGGGCGAGCCGCTCGGGCCGCGGTCGTATCCGGCCCAGGGGTGTGCGCCTTGCGAGTCTCACGGGGGTCCTTCCTTCGGGTGGCGGAAGTATCGCCTCCGCAACCCCCGGATGACCATGGCGCACCGCGGGCGGCGTGTCTCCGGCGCCCGTCAGGCCGACGGCCCGTGGCCCCCCGACCGCAGCAGCGCGAGGAAGTCGCGGAACGCCTTCGGCATGTCCACGGACGCCGGGTCCAGCAGCCACTGGTACTGGAGCCCGTCCATCACCGCCGTCAGCAGCGGAGCCGCCTGCTCCGGGGTGAGGCCGCCCGGCAGGCGGTCGCCGAACTCGTCGCGCAGAACCTCCGCCATGTCGTCGCGTACCTGCGCGTAGCGCTGTGTGAAGAACTCCCTGGCCGGATGGGACTCCGTCACGCTCTCGCCCAGCAGCGCCGAGAACGTCTGCACGATCCCCGGGCGCATCGCGTTGTACTCCACCAGCGAGGCCAGCAGCTCCAGCCGCCACCCCTTGCGCCCGTCGCCGCTGCCGCCCGTGTCCCACTGGTCGCGCTCCTCCAGGACGGCGACGAGCAGCGCCTCCTTGGACGGGAAGTAGTGCAGCAGCCCCTGCTGCGTCAGACCGACCCGCTCGGCCACCGCGCCCAGGGTCGTGCCCCGGTAGCCGCGCTCCGCGATGACTTCGAGGGCGGCGCGGAGTATCTCCGCGCGCCGCTCCTCACTCCTGGCTCGCCCCATCGGAAGCCGCTCCCTTCCCCGCGCCATTCAGTAACAAAAAGATTACGAACCCTACCGGTGTACAGATATGAGGCCCACCATGTAACCATCCACCACACCGACGAGGAGGTACGGACATGGCCGCACCCATCACCCGGGCCGACCGGGCGACCCAGGAGGACCGGGCGCGCGAAGAGGCCGTCGGGACGGCGCTCGGCAAGCTCGACCTGGAGGCCAAGGCCCGGCTCCTGGCCGGACAGGACATGTGGTCCCTGCCCGCGCTCCCCGGCATCGGACTGGCCTCCCTGGTCATGTCCGACGGACCCATCGGCGTCAGGGGGGTGCGCTGGACCGCCGACGACCCCTCGGTCGCCCTCCCGTCCCCGACCGCGCTCGCCGCCTCCTGGGACCCGGAACTGGCCCGCAGCGCGGGCAGGCTGCTCGCGCAGGAGGCCCGCCGCAAGGGCGTTCACGTACTTCTCGCGCCGACCGTCAACCTGCACCGCTCGCCCCTGGGCGGGCGGCACTTCGAGGCGTACAGCGAGGACCCGTACCTCACCGGCGAGATCGGCACCGGCTATGTCCTCGGCGTCCAGGACGGCGGAGTCGGCACGACGGTCAAGCACTTCGTCGCCAACGACGCCGAGACCGACCGCTTCACCGTCGACAACATCGTGGCCCCGCGCCCGCTGCGCGAGCTGTACCTCGCGCCCTTCGAGGCGATCGTGGCGAACGCCCACCCGTGGGGCATCATGGCCGCGTACAACCAGGTCAACGGTGCGACGATGACCGAACACCGGTACCTCCAGAACGACGTCCTGCGCGGCGAGTGGGGCTTCGACGGCTATATCGTCTCCGACTGGCTCGCCGCCCGCTCCACCGTGGGCGCCCTCCTCGGCGGCCTCGACGTCGCGATGCCCGGCCCGCGCACGGTGTACGGCGAGGCCCTCGCCGCCGCCGTCCTGGCCGGAGAGGCCGAGGAGTCCGCCGTGGACGAGGCCGTACGGCGCGTCCTGCGGCTCGCCGCCCGCGTCGGCATCCTCGACGGCGCGCCCGCCGCCGTCACCGAACACCCCGCGCCGGTCGACGGCGACGCGCTGGCCCGCGAGATCGCCCGGCGCTCCTTCGTGCTCGTACGCAACGAGAACGGCACCCTCCCGCTCGCACCCGGGGCGGACGGCACCGTCGCCCTCATCGGCGCCGCCGCCCGCGACGCCCGGGTGCTCGGCGGCGGCTCGGCCACCGTCTTCCCCGACCACGTCGTCTCCCCGCTCGACGGCCTCACCGCCGCCCTCCCCGACGGCGCGCTGACCTACTCCGTAGGCGCCGACCCCAGCGACGAACTCGCGGCTGCGGGCAAGGGGTTCGCGCTGCGCGCCGTCTGCCGCGCCGCCGACGGCCGGGTCCTGGGCACCGCCTCGGTCCCCGGCGGCCGGATCCAGTGGGCCGGCGCCGACCTGCCCGAGGGCGTCAGCCACGACGAACTCCACACCGTCGAGATGACCGGCCACTTCACCCCGCGCGAGAGCGGCGAGCACACCCTCGGCACCCAGGGCCTGGGCGGCTTCGTCCTCACCGTCGACGGCGAGGTCCTCTTCGACGGTACGGAGGGACTCGGCGACGCCTCCGACCCGTTCGAGGCGTTCTTCGGCTCCCCGGTGGAGCGCGCCCGCGCCGAGTTCACCGAGGGCAGGCGGGTCGAGATCTCGCTCCTGCACACCGTCCACAAGATCGAGGACGCGCCGATCAGCGCCGTCGCGTTCTCCCTGCTCCACCTCGGCCCGCGCCACGACCCCGACGAACTGATCGCCGAGGCCGTCGAAGCGGCGCGCACCGCCGCCACCGCCGTGGTGGTCGTCGCCACGACGGAGAGCGTCGAGTCCGAGGGCTTCGACCGTGCCAACCTGAAGCTCCCCGGCCGCCAGGACGACCTCGTGCGCGCCGTCGCCGCCGTCAACCCGCGCACGGTCGTGGTCGTCAACACCGGCTCCCCGGTGGAGCTGCCGTGGCGCGAGGACGTGGCCGCCGTGCTGCTCACCTGGTTCCCCGGTCAGGAGGGCGGCGCCGCGCTTGCCGACGTCCTGCTCGGCGCGGCGGAGCCCGGCGGCCGGCTGCCCACCACCTGGCCGGCCGTCCTGGCCGACGTACCGGTCTCGCGCACCACCCCCGCCGACGGCGAACTCCACTACGACGAGGGCGTGTTCATCGGCTACCGGGCCTGGGAACGGGCGGGCGCCACCCCCGCGTACCCCTTCGGCCACGGACTCGGCTACACCGACTGGGAGTACGAGACGATCACGGCGACCCCGGAAGAGGTCACCGTACGGCTGCGCAACACCGGCGCCCGCCCCGGCCGCGAGGTCGTGCAGATCTACCTCGCCCCCGTCGCGGACACCGTCGAACGCCCGGCCCGCTGGCTGGCCGGCTTCGCCTCGGTGGAGGCGGCTCCCGGGGAGAGCGTCGAGGTGCGCGTCCCGCTCCGGCGGCGCGCCTTCGAGATCTGGGACGAGGGCCCCGGCCTCTGGACGCTGATCCCGGGCGACTACGAGGTGCAGGCGGGCCGTTCCGTCGCCGACCGCCGGCTGAGCGGTGTGGTCGAGGCGGTCTGAGGCCGAGGCGGTCTGAGGCCGAGGCTGGGTCGAGGCCGTCTGTGGTCGGGGCGGTTCGAACGTACGGCCCCGGGGCGGACCTGACACCGCTCCGGGGTCGTATGCCGTGTCTCGCGGGTCGCGATCCCCGCGTCAGCGCACGCCGAACCCGTACGTGGTCGTGGACCGGAACTCCTCGCCCGGCCGCAGCACGGTGCTCGGGAAATCCGGCCGGTTGGGGGAGTCGGGGAAGTGCTGGGTCTCCAGCGCGATCCCGGCACCGGCGCCGTACGGCTTCCCGTCGAAGTGATCGCCGGTGTAGAGCTGGAGCCCCGGCTCGGTGGTGGAGACGGTGAGCACCCGCCCCGACACCGGGTCGTACAGCTCGGCGACGGGCTCGTCCCCGGCCGTCGCGTCGAGGACGTAGTTGTGGTCGTACCCCGGACCCAGCGGGCGCCGCTCACGGAAGTCGAAGCGCGTGCCGTCGACCGGCGCCGGTTCGCCGGCCGGCAGGGCGGCGGCGTCCACCGGAGTGATCCGGCCGGCCGCGATCCGCAGCTCGTGCCCGTCCGTCGCGGCGCCGCTGCTCTCGCCGGCCAGATTCCAGTAGCTGTGGTTCGTCGGGTTGAAGTGCGTCGGGGCGTCCGTCACCGCCCGGTAGTCGATCCGCAGCGCTCCGGACGCGGTCAGCGTGTAGGTGGCCGAGATCTCCAGCCGGCCGGGGAACCCCTCCTCGCCGTCCGGGCTGACCAGCGACAGCCGTACCCCGTGGTCACCGGCCCGCTCCGCGTCCCAGACCCGCCGGTCGAAGCCGCGCTCACCGCCGTGCAGGGTGTTCGGCCCCTCGTTGGCCGTCAGCCGGTGCACCACCCCGTCCAGGGTGAAGGCGGCGCCCGCGACGCGGTTCGCGTACCGGCCGATCAGCGCCCCGAGATAGGGCCCCCGGCCCGCGACGTAATCCTCGGCGTCGGCGAAGCCGAGCACCACATTGGCGGTGGTCCCGTCCCGTCCCGGCACCTCGGCGGACTGCACGGCACCGCCGTACGTCAGCAGACGCACCCGGGTACCGGCCCGTTCCAGGGTCCAGCGGTGGACGGGCTGACCCTCGGCGGTCGCGCCGACGCGTTCCGTGTTCATGACAGTCACGATCAAGAACTTTACGCCGATGGGGCCGCGTGGAGGGCAAACCGGGGGGCCGGCCCCGAGGACGGGGCTGATTCCGCCCGGTGACCAGCCAGGGGAGTTCGCCCGATCGGCCCGGAGACTTCGCCCGATCGGCCCGGTCACAGCGCCCGATCCGCCTGGGCAGCAGCCCGGTTACCGCGCCTGATCGGCCTGGGCGGCGGCCCGGTCGCCGCGCCTGATCAGCCCGGGTACTTCGCCGCCGTGACATTGCGGTACGCGATCTCCGCCAGCCGGCCCTGCCCGTCCTTGCTGGGGTGGAACCAGTCCCACTGGCTCAGCTGCTCGCCGGTGAACCGGTAGTCGAAGACCGCCCCGCCGTCGTACCGGCAGCGCGCGTCCTTCGCGCACACCTCCTTGAGCACCTCGTTGTACGCCACGACCCGCTCGTACACCGTCTCGCGCCGCTGCCGCGCGCCCTCGCTCATGTCCTGCGCGTCCCTGAGCATCGAGGCGCACAGCCCCAGCTTCCAGATCTGCCGGCCCAGCGGATTGCCGCGCCCGGTGGACCAGAGCCGCTTGAGGTCCGGCACGCTCGACACGTACACCTGCGCCTTGGGAGCCCCCGCGCGCAACCGGCGCATCGCGGTCTCGAAGGACGCCCGGAAGTCGGCGACCGGCGTCATCTGGCCGGTGGTCTCCCGGCAGGCGTCATTGGCGCCGGCCATCACCGTCACCAGCTCGGGCTTCTCCTGGGCGGCCAGCTCCATCTGGCCGGGCACATCGGCCATCCGGGCGCCGGTCGTCGCGTGGTTCCAGCTGTTCTTCTTCGCGGCGGGAGCGCCGAGGAGCCGCTCGGCGAGGCTGCGTACGCCGGGATCCGTGCCGGTCGCCCAGGACACCTCCGGGCAGTCGACGAGGACGGCGCAGGCGTCGAAACCCCGGGTGATGGAGTCACCGACCGCGGCCACCGACTCCGGGCTGCGGTTCCAGGCGGGGGCGGCGGTGTGCTTCTTCGTCGCGTCGGGGGTGGCGGAGCCGGAGGAGTCGCATCCGGCCAGCACCCCGGTCCCGGCGACGAGGACGGCGGTCAGCGCGGCGGTCGGGGCGGTGAGCCCGGCGCGGGCGCGGGGCCGCGCGCGACGGGTGGTGCGGCGGCGGGGGTCGCGGCTGCGAGGCGGCCTCTCCGGCATGGTGGTCCCTCCTCCTGCGTTCCGGCTCCTGGTGTTCCGGCTCCCTGGGTGTTCCGGGCGCCTGGTGTTCGAGCGCCTGGCGTTCCGGTCCCCCGGGCCTTCCGGGGAGGGTTCCGGCATCCGGCGGCGTCCTGCCGAGTGAAAGGTTCGCGGATATCCGCCCCGGGACCGACCGTACGTCACCGCGGCCACCCCGCCGCACGGTAGCTTTTCCCACGTCGAACCAGAGACACCTGATCCACGGCTCCGGTAAATTACATCACGTCACTTACTGTCCCTTTTGCGGAGTTTCACTCCCGATGCTGTTTACTGAGGCGCTGGGAAAGGCGAACCTCGTCCCACACTGGAGGTCCCGGTGACGACACGTGGAGTTCTGTACGTGCACTCCGCACCGCGCGCGATGTGCCCGCACGTCGAATGGGCGGTGGCGGGAGTGCTCGGCCTGCGGGTCCAGCTCGACTGGATCCGGCAGCCCGCCTCGCCGGGCACCTGGAGAGCCGAGGTCTCCTGGAAGGGCCGGGCGGGCACCGCCTCGAAGCTGGCCTCCGCGCTGCGCGGCTGGCAGATGCTCCGCTTCGAAGTAACCGCCGAACCCTGCCCGACGGCCGAGGGCGAGCGCTACAGCGCCACCCCTGACCTGGGCATCTTCCACGCCGTCACCGGAATGCACGGCGACATCCTGATCCCCGAGGACCGGCTGCGCGCTGCCCTGGCCCGTTCCCAGCGGGGCGAGACGCAGCTGGAGGCAGAGGTAGCGAAGCTGCTCGGCAAGCCGTGGGACGACGAGCTCGAACCGTTCCGCTACGCGGGCGAGGGCGCGCCGGTGCGCTGGCTGCACCAGGTGGTGTAGGGCGCGGGGCGGGGTGAAGGGGGAGCCCAAGAGCGCTGGAGCCGGGTCCCGGGGGCCGGGACCCGGGGTTCGCCGGGCGGGTGACCGGGGCGGGTCCTACGGTGGTGGTCATGACTGATCGACCGACTGTGGCCGTGCTGGGCGCCGGCATCATGGGCGCCGCGATGGCCCGTAACCTCTGCCGCACCGGACACGACGTCCGCGTCTGGAACCGTACCCCCGCCAAGGCCGAAGCCCTCGCCGCCGACGGCGCGACCCCCGCCGGGACGCCCGCGGAGGCGGTGACCGGCGCCGATGTGATCCTCACCATGCTGTACGACGGTCCGGCCGCCCTGGAAGCCATGACGGCCGCCTCGCCCGGCCTGCGCCCCGGCGCCGTCTGGCTCCAGTCGACCACGACGGGCGTCGAGGCCCTCGCCCCCCTGGCCGATCTCGCCCGCCACCACGGCCTGTCCTTCATCGACGCGCCGGTCCTGGGCACCAGGGCCCCGGCCGAGAGCGGCGACCTGCTGATCCTGGCGGCGGGCCCCGAGTCCGCGCGCGCCCCGCTGGCCTCCGTCCTGGACGCGGTCGGCAACCGTACGGTCTGGCTCTCCGAGGACGGCTCGACGGGCGCCGCCAGCAGGCTGAAGCTCGTCTGCAACAGCTGGGTCCTGGCCCTCACCAGCGGCGCGGCCGAGGCGATGGCCCTGGCGAAGGGCCTGGACGTCGACCCGCGCCACTTCCTGGACGCGATGGCGGGCGGCGCGCTGGACTGCGGCTACCTCCACGCCAAGTCCGCCGCGATTCTGGACGCGGACTACACCCCGAGCTTCTCGGTCACCACCGCCGCCAAGGACGCCCGCCTCATCGTCGCCGCCGGCGCCGCGGAGGGCGTCCGCCTGGACCTGGCATCAGCCTCCGCGGAACGCTTCCGCCGGGCGGAGGAGCAGGGGCACGGGGAGGAGGACATGGCGGCGACGTATTTCGCGAGCTTCGAGGAGTGACGTGGGCGCCTGTGTCCAGGCTTTGGGCCTCGGCGATCAGGAGTAGTCGACCTCTTCTCCGTCCGGGGCCTGGTAGCACGCTGAGATGACGTTCACAATGAGTTTCGGCTTTCCGTCCTCCCCTTCGCTCTGTTCCCAAAGCTCGACGTTGAGGCCGAGCTTCTTCTCAGCGTGATCTGCCGTCAACTCAAGCGTTTTGTCGCGGCTTGAATTGGGGCCGTACTGGACGATTTCCCATCCCTCGCCGGGGAGTTCGCTCTTGAGGCGGCGCATGGCTTTCCCCAGCTCCTCATCGGACGATCCCGTGATACTCCACGGGTGGTACACGGTGAAGAGTCGTCCCGGGTCGGCACCTTCGCATGTGGTCACGCCAGGGCCCGGCTCGGAGACCGCTCCCTTCACCGCGATGATGTCGAGGATCCGGCTGGAGGTTTTTTCAGCAGCTGATTTCACGTCGTCCACGGCCCGTGTTCCCTCGGGCTTGGGGCTGTTCATGCCGCATCCAGTGAGTGTGAGAGCCAGCGCCACACGGAGTAGTGTGCCGATACCGGGCCTGTTCATTTGAGTTTCACCTTGCCGTAGGCGCCGACGACAACAGCTGCCTGGTTCTTTAGACTCTCCGAGCCCGGGTTCCAGTAGTCACTGTGCCCGGATGTGTTCGTCCCCATCTGATTCGCGCCGAAGATTTCGTCACTGGGGATAATTCCCCTGATCGTCTGCTTGCCCGACGTGTACCCGTCCGGGCCAGACGGGCGGACGGCGTCGGTCTCCTGTGCGCCACCGTGCCCCCACCGACCGATTTCGGGCACCGGGTCGCCTTCGGCGTCCTCATTCCAAACGTGCCCCTCGGGGACGTCCAAATCCGTTGCCCTGCCGACTTGGACGCCCGGACTGCCGGCGAGCACCACGTCGTCGACGTTGAGGTCCCCCTGGCGTGCGGCCGAGCCGATGAGCGTGGTGCCATAGGAGTGGCCGATGGCTGTGTGATGGCCTCCGGACTCCATGGTGTTCGTGGTGTGGAGGCCACCCATGAACCTGCTGAAGTCCGGCGCGCCTTCGTTGGCGAAGTGGCTGTCCGGCGAATTCAGGACGATGTTCTGCGGCGCGTCATAGCCGAGCCATGTGACAGTCGAGACATCTCCGGCAGTCATGGAGTTCGCCTCCCGCCATACTCGGGTCATCCGATTGATGTCCCCCTCGATACCGCTGAGATTCGCCGTTGTGCCCGGCACATACACGGCTGTGTGATCCGCAGTATCGGGGTTCCCGTTCGCGATGATCGCCCGGCCGTTCCCTTCCGGGCTGAAACCTAGGAGATATGCCTCGGGCATTCCTTTGGCCCCGGTCTGGTCGAAGCGCTTCTGAATGGAATCCATTCCCTTGAGGGAGGCTTCCAGGTGCGCTTTCCGGTTCTCGTGCTGGTGATGCCAGTCGAGCCATTCGTCCGTGTATGCCAACCCATCCAGTCCCAGAGAACGGAACTTCGTGGGCTCCGGGGGGATCGCGGCCAGTTCCAACTGGTACTTGCCACGCGTCACGTCCAGCACCGTCCGGTTCGCCTCGTCGCGTACCTCGGCCGGTAGGCCGTCCAGGGCGCCCACTTGGGCCGGGAACATGGCGAGGTAGTCGGCCTTCTCCTGGGCCGAGAGGTTCGTCCACCACTCGGCGTTGTCCTCCGGGCCGCCGTTCTCGGGTGGGGCCGGGATGTCGTTCAGGTAGTGGGAGGCGACGTCGCGGATGTCCTGCATGTCGTGCGCGGCGTCGGCCCAGTCCGCGTTCGAGACCGTCAGGTCGTCGTCGGCCGTCAGACGGCGCAGGGCCGGTGCCCACTTGCGGTCGGCGGCTGTGGCCTCCGCCAAAGCCTCGCTGATGAGGTTGGCGCAGGTCTGGGCGTGTCGGAAGTGGGGGTTGGGGTGGAAGGTGCCCGCCTGGCGGGCGATCGCGGAGGCCACGTCGTCGGTCAGGCCGCCCGCCGTGCCGCCTTTCGGGCGGTGGCCGTCGGTCTCGTCGCCTGCCGCCGGGTAGCCGACCGAGCCGTCGGGGCCGATGGTGAACCTTCTGGCAGCGGCGTCCGCGAGGGCCGCGTCCAGTTTTCGCTTGGCCGGCAGGACGTCGGCGGCGAAGGCGCTGAGCCCCGTACTGACCAGACCGCATTCGACCTGGATGTAGTGGAAGTTCTTTGTCAGTTCGGCGAGCTGGGCGAGGGCTGCCTCGGCCGCCTCGCCCCTGAGCGATCCGCGCATCGCGGCGGCGATACCGTTCTCGACCTCGTCCTTGGTCCTGGCGGCCATCGCGCCGGCCGCCCGGTAGCCGTCCGCCGCCTCCTCGTACGCCGAGGGCTTGAGGGAGGTCAGTGCCGTGAGGTCCATCGCCCGGGCTCACCGGCCCCCGCCGGAACCGCCCGTGGCGGGAGTGTCCTCGTACGCGATGCCCAGCCGGTCGAAGTCCCGCCCGACGGCCTTGTCGTCCCCGCGCAGGTCGCTGCCCGCCTTCTTCAACTGCTCCTGGAGTTCGGCCACCCGCCCGGCCACCTTCTCCAGGTAGCCGTCCCAGGAACGGAAGACCGCGGCCTGGGCCGCCGCGCTCTCCACGCCGCCACCCTTCACGCCGCCGCTTCCCGCGTCAACGGCCCCCGTGCCCAGGGCCTCCTGGCCCTTCTCCAGTTCGCGCCGGGCTCTGGTGATGCCTCCTTCGAGCCGGCCGACGCCGTTGCCCGCCGCCGTCCACGCCGATCCGGAGGACGTCACGTCGCCCGAGCCATGCGCACCCACCCCCGCACCCGCACGGACCGCCGCGTCCTGTTTGAGCCGCTCCCACTCCGCCGCAAAAGACGTCATGTTCTGGCAACGACCCTACGTACGCGGGCGTCACGGCGCGTTACGCAAAGGCGCCCGGCCGGGGAAGATCCCGGCCGGGCGCCTTCGTGGCGACGGTCTGTCGCGTGCTCACACCGTACGCAGCGCCAGCACCACGTTGTGGCCGCCGAAGCCGAACGAGTTGTTGATCGCCGCGATCGTGCCGCTCGGGAGCGGGCGGGCCTCGCCGCGCACGATGTCCGCGTCGACCTCCTCGTCGAGGTCGTCGATGTTGATCGTCGGGGGCGCCACGCGGTGGTACAGCGCGAGGGCCGTCGCGACCGTCTCGATGCCGCCCGCGCCGCCCAGGAGGTGGCCGGTCATCGACTTCGTGGCCGAGATCGCGACATGGTCGAGGTCGTCGCCCAGGACCCGGCGCAGCGCCTTGATCTCGGCGACGTCGCCCTGGGGCGTGGAGGTCGCGTGGGCGTTGAGGTGCGCGACCTCGGCGGGCTTGAGGTCCGACGAGTCCAGCAGGTTCTGCATCGCCTTCGCGATCCCGCGGCCGGTGGGCTCGGGCTGGGCGATGTGGTGGGCGTCCGAGGACAGGCCCTGGCCCAGGACCTCGCAGTAGACGCGCGCGCCCCGCTTGGCCGCGTGTTCGGCGGACTCCAGGACGACGACGCCCGAGCCCTCGCCCATGACGAAGCCGTCGCGTCCCTTGTCGTACGGGCGGGAGGCCTCGGTGGGGTGTTCGTTGTTCTTGGACATCGCCATCATGTTGGCGAACGCCGCCATGGGCAGCGGGTGGATGGCCGCCTCCGTACCCCCGGCGACGACGACGTCGGCACGGCCGGTACGGATCATCTCCACGGCGTAGCCGACGGCCTCGGCGCCCGAAGCGCAGGCGGAGACCGGGGTGTGCACGCCCGCCCGGGCGCCCACCTCCAGGCTGACGTTGGCGGAGGGGCTGTTGGGCATCAGCATCGGCACGGTGTGCGGGGAGACCCGGCGCTCGCCGCGCTCCTTGAGCACGTCGTACTGGTCGAGCAGGGTCGTCACGCCGCCGATGCCGGAGGCGATCACGGTCCCGAGCCGGTCCGCGTCGACCGAGGTGTCCTCCCCGGCGCGCGCGGTGAAGCCCGCGTCGGCCCATGCCTCCCGGGCCGCGATCAGCGCGAACTGCGCCGAGCGGTCCAGCTTGCGGGCGAGCGGACGGGGCAGCACGTCGCCCGGGTCGACAGCCGCGGTGGCGGCGATACGGACCGGGAGGTTCGCGAAGCGCTCACCCTCCAGGGGGCGTACCCCGGAGCGGCCCGCGAGGAGACCTTCCCAGGTCGAGGCACTGTCGCCACCCAGCGGTGTGGTTGCGCCGATACCGGTGACGACCACGGTGCGATTGGTCGGGCTCACTGGAATTCTTTCTCCACGTGTAGAGGGTGCTGAATTTACGGCGCCACCACCGGGTGGCGTCAGCCGCACTGTCGGGTCAGGACTGGTGCTTCGCGATGTAGTCGGCGGCGTCGCCGACCGTCTTCAGGTTCTTGACGTCGTCGTCCGGGATCTTGACGTCGAAGCGCTCTTCGGCGGCGACGACGACCTCGACCATGGACAGCGAGTCGACGTCCAGGTCGTCGGTGAAGGACTTGTCCAGCTGGACGTCCTCCGCCGGGATGCCGGCGATCTCGTTGACGATCTCGCCGAGACCCTCGACGATCTGTTCCTGGGTGAAGGCCATGGGGCGCTCCTTTGTAGTAAGCGGAGGGATATGAGGGTGATAGGGAACAGCGGTTGCGGGCTCCGGAATGATCCGGTGCCTAGGGGAGGGTAACGACCGTCGCGGCGTAGACGAGACCCGCCCCGAAGCCGATGATGAGCGCCGTGTCTCCGCTCTTCGCCTGTCCGGTCGCCAGGAGCCGCTCCATCGCGAGCGGGATCGAGGCGGCCGAGGTGTTGCCGGTGGTCTCCACGTCACGCGCGACCGTGACGCTCTCCGGCAGCTTCAGAGTCTTCACCATCGAGTCGATGATCCGCATATTGGCCTGATGCGGGATGAAGACGTCCAGTTCATCCGAGGTGATTCCGGCGACGTCCAGCGCCTGCTGGGCGACCTTCGCCATCTCGAAGACGGCCCAGCGGAAGACCGCCTGGCCTTCCTGGGTGATGGCCGGAAACTTCTCCGGCCTGCCCTCACGGTAGTCGTCCCACGGCACGGTCTGCTTGATGGTGTCCGACTTGTCACCCTCGGAGCCCCAGACCGTGGGGCCGATCATCGGCTCCTTCGCCGGTCCGACGACCACGGCGCCCGCGCCGTCACCGAACAGGAAGGCCGTCGCGCGGTCCTCCGGGTCGGTCAGGTCCGAGAGCCGCTCCACGCCGATGACCAGGACGTATTCGGCCGAGCCGTCCACGATCATGCCCTTGGCCAGGGTCAGGCCGTAGCCGAAGCCGGCGCAGGCCGCGGAGATGTCGAACGCGGCGGGCCTGCCCGCGCCGATCCTGTCCGCGATCTCCGTCGCGATGGCCGGAGTCTGCTTGAAGTGCGAGACGGTGGAGACGATCACGCCACCGATCTGCTCGGGGGTGATCCCCGCGTCCGCGATCGCCTTGCCGGACGCCTCGGCGGACATCGCGGCGACGGTCTCCTCGGGGGAGGCCCAGTGGCGGCTGGCGATACCGGAGCGGGAGCGGATCCACTCGTCGGACGAGTCGATCGTTTCCAGGATCACCTCGTTGGGCACGACCCGGGTCGGGCGGTAGCCGCCCACACCCATGATCCGCGCGTACGGAGCGCCCTTGCTGGGCTTGATCTTCGCCATTGCTCTCTGGCTCCTATTCAGCCGTGGAGGAGTGTTCGGCGATCAGCGCGCGGGCGGCGTCGAGGTCGTCGGGGGTCTTCAGCGCGAGGGTCTTCACTCCCGGCAGCGCGCGCTTGGCGATGCCGGTGAGGGTGCCGCCGGGGGACAGTTCGAGCACCGCGGTCACGCCCCGTGCCTGGAAGGTCTCCATGCACAGGTCCCAGCGCACCGGGTTGGCGACCTGGCCGACCAGCCGGGTCACGATCTCGGCCCCGGTGGCGACGGCCCGCCCGTCGCTGTTGGAGACGTACGGTACGAGCGGATCGGCGGCGGAGACGGAGTCCGCGGCGGCTTCGAGCTGCTCGACGGCGGAGGCCATGTGGTGTGTGTGGAACGCCCCGGCGACCTTGAGCGCGACCACGCGCCGTACGCCCTCCGGCTTGTCCTCGGCCAGCGCGGCGAGCTGTTCGAGCGTGCCCGCGGCGACGATCTGGCCGGCGCCGTTCACGTTCGCCGGCGTCAGGCCGAGCTTGTCGAGGTGCGCGAGCGTGGTGTCCGGGTCGCCGCCGAGCAGCGCCGACATACCGGTCTCCGTGACGGCGGCGGCCTCGGCCATCGCCAGTCCGCGCACCCGTACGAGCCGCATCGCGACGTCGTCGTCCAGCACACCGGCGAGCGCCGTAGCGGCCAGCTCACCGACGCTGTGGCCGGCCGTGACACCGACGTCACGCACGACGTCCGCGGTGGTGGGGAAGAGCTGACGCGCCGACAGCAGCGCGGCGGCCACCAGCAGCGGCTGGGCGACCGCGGTGTCGCGGATCTCGTCCGCGTCGGCGTCCGTGCCGTAGTGGACCAGGTCGAGGTCGAGCGCGGCCGACCACGCCCGCAGCCGGGCTTCGGCACCGGGCAGATCGAGCCAGGGAGTCAGGAAGCCGGGCGTCTGAGCGCCTTGGCCGGGAGCGACGAGTACGAGCACCCTCACACTCTCTCTTGTGGACGGCCCTCGCCGCCCGTGGGGAGGGGAACGAAGAACCGCTGGGGGAATTGTTGGAGTACGACAAAAGTCTAGGACCGTGGATCGCCGTCGGCCAAGCGTCCCAGGATCAATGCGATCCTCAGTGTGAACGCCGACCTGACGTCGGACGGTGACCACCCGGTGACGTCAGTCACACGTCGGAGCCGGTAGCGCACGGTGTTGGGATGTACGAAGAGCATCCGCGCGGCACCCTCCAGACTGCTCGCCTGCTCCAGATAGACACTCAGAGTCTCCAGCAGCGCCGACCCCGCCTCTTCCAGCGGTCTGTAGATCTCCTCCACCAACTGCTCGCGCGCGGCAGGGTCGGAGGCGATCGCGCGCTCCGGCAGGAGATCGTCCGAGAGGACCGGCCGCGGGGCGTCCTGCCAGGCGAAACACGCCTTCAGCCCGGCGGCTGCGGCCTGCGCCGACTTGGTGGCGGCCAGCAGATCGGGCACGACCGGGCCCGCCACGACGGGACCCGCCGCATAGGGGCCGATCAGGGCCTTGGCGACCTGGAGCGGGTTGTCGCTGCCGCCGGCGATCACCACGAGCCGGTTGCCCAGCACCCCCGTGAGCACCTGGAGCTTGGCGTGCCTGGAGGCCCGGCGGATCGCCTCCACCGTCAGCTCGCTGTCCCCGTCGGGGGCGGTGCCGAGCAGTACGCAGACGTGTTCCGGGGAGTTCCAGCCGAGCGCCGCCGCCCGCGAGATCGTGCCCTCGTCGGCCTCACCGGAGAGCACGGCGTTGACCACCAGCGACTCCAGCCGGGCGTCCCACGCGCCGCGCGCCTCGGCGGCCTGCGCGTACACCTGGGCGGTCGCGAAGGCGATCTCCCGCGCGTAGACCAGCAGCGCCTCGCGCAGCACGGCCTCGTCACCCGGGGCGGCGACCTCGCCGACCGCGCTCTCCATTACCTCGATCGAGGTACGCACCATCTCCACGGTCTGGCGCAAAGTGATCGCCCGCGTCAGCTCGCGCGGCGCCGTACCGAAGACATCGGTCGAGATGGCCTGCGGGGCTTCCGGATGCCGGAACCACTCGGTGAACGCGGCGATCCCCGCCTGGGCGACCAGCCCGATCCACGAACGGTTCTCCGGCGGCATCGCGCGGTACCACGGCAGCGTCTCGTCCATGCGGGCGATGGCGTCCGCGGCGAGCCGGCCGGAGGACCGCTCCAGCCGCCGCAGTGTCGCGGGATGCGGATGCGGACGGGGTTCGTTCGAGGCTTCTGGCACGGGACAAGACTGCCTCATCGTGACAGGAGGGTGCGGGCCCGGGGCTACGGTGGGGCTGTGATTCTCGTACGGCACGCGGCCCAGCGGTACGCCGGGGGCGACCCGGCGGCAGGCATCGAATCCCTGCACGCCTTCTCCTTCGGGCGGTTCTACGACCCGGACAACCTGCGCTTCGGCGCGCTCCTCGCCTGCAACGAGGAGCGCCTCGCGCCCGGCGCCGGCTTCGACGAACACCCGCACAGCCAGACCGAGATCGTCACCTGGGTCGTGACGGGCGAGCTGACCCACCGCGACTCGGCGGGACACGCCACCGTGGTGCGCGCGGGCGACCTCCAGCGGCTCGGATCGGCCTCCGGGGTACGGCACGTGGAGCGCAACGACGGCCCGGACCCGCTGGTCTTCGTACAGATGTGGCTCGCGCCCCTGGAGCCGGGCGGCGAGCCCGCGTACGAGGTCGTGCGGGACGTCGAGGACTCGGTTCCGTACGCCGTGGAGCGGGCCGGGGCGGTGCTGCGCGTGAGCCGTCCGGGCGCGGGCGAACGCCGCGCCGTGCCCGAGGCGCCGTGCGTGTACGTCCATGTGGTGCGCGGCGGCGTACGGCTCGCGGAAGAGCCCCTGGGCCCCGGGGACTCGGCCCGGATCACGGACGGGGCGGGGCTGGAGCTGGTCGCGGGCCCGGCGGGCGCCGAAGTGCTGCTCTGGGAGCTGCCGGGCTGAGCGGCGGTTACGGGCCCGGTGGGGGTCAGCCCGCGCGCAGCTCCGCCAGCACCGCGTCCGTGAACGGCGGCCACGCCTCGACCGCCCACGGCCCGAAGGGCCGGTCGGCCAGCGCCACGCACGCCGCGCCCGCGTCCGGGTCGACCCACAGGAACGTGCCGGACTGGCCGAAGTGCCCGAACGTGTGCGGCGAGGACGAAACGCCCGTCCAGTGCGGGGACTTGGCGTCCCGGATCTCGAACCCCAGCCCCCAGTCGTTGTTCTTCTGGTGCCCGTAGCCCGGCAGCACCCCGGCGAGCCCGGGGTGGACGACGGTCATGGCCTCCAGCACCGTCCGCGCGTCCAGCAGCCGGGGCGCCTGGAGTTCGGCGGCGAACCGGATCAGGTCGTCCACGGTCGAGACGCCGTCCTTGGCGGGCGAGCCGTCCGTGGCCAGGGAGGTCGCGGCCATGCCCAGCGGTTCGAGCACCGCCTCGCGCAGATAGTCGGCGAACGGGATCCCGGTCACCTCGGCGACATGCGCGCCGAGCACCTCGAACCCGGCGTTCGAGTAGAGCCTGCGGGTGCCGGGAGCGCCGACGGTGCGGTGCTCGTCGAAGGCCAGCCCGCTGGTGTGCGCGAGCAGATGCCGGACGGTGGCCCCCTCGGGCCCGGCCGGCTCGTCCAGCTCGACGGCGCCCTCCTCGTACGCCACCAGCACCGCGTACGCGGCCAGCGGCTTGGTCACGGAGGCGAGCGGGAACCGTCGCGATGCCGGGCCGTACGATCCGACGACGGTGCCGTCCGCCCGCACGGCGGCGGCGGCGGCGGTGGGTACGGGCCAGTTCTCGATCATCGTCAGGCTCTGCATGGCGACGAGCCTAACCAGAGCCTCGGCTACAGCCTCAGCCGCATCGCGTCGGGGGCGGGGACGAAGCCCAGCGACGCGTACAGGCCCTCGCCTCCACCGACGCGTGCGGGCGGACCAGTTCTTCGGCGTCGGCCGGTACGGCGGAACGTGCGAGGCTCATGGGGCAGCACGCCAACCGGCCACGCCACGAAACTCGTGCCCTTTTCGGCTTGCTTGGAGTGCACTCCAAGGATTTAGCGTGGAAGACATGACGCTGACCGAGAGCAGCCCCGTACTGATGGACGGCGCGCAGTCCTGCGCCTCGCCGCCGCACAGGCATCCGCGCGCCGACGGTGACGATCAGTACACGATCAGCGAGGTGGCCGCCCTCACCGGCCTCACCGCGCACACGCTGCGCTGGTACGAGCGCATCGGCCTGATGCCGCACGTCGACAGGTCCCACACCGGCCAGCGCCGCTTCCGCAACGCGGACCTGGACTGGCTCTCCTTCGTCACCAAGCTGCGGCTGACCGGAATGCCCGTCGCGGACATGGTCCGTTACGCCGAGCTGATCCGGGTAGGAGACGAGACGTTCGAGGAGCGCCGGGAGCTGCTGGCGCGGACCCGGCGCGACGTCCTGAACCGGATCGCGGAGCTTCAGGACACGGTCGCCGTCCTCGACTACAAGATCAGTTTTTACGCGGACGCCCACAAGGCGTCGGAGAGGGTCTGAACCCTGATGAGCGACAACAAGAGTGACAGCAGGATCGAGAAGGTACGTCTCGGCGCCGGCGGTCCAGAGGTCGGCTCCCAGGGGCTCGGCTGCATGGGCATGAGCTGGGCGTACGGGCCGACGGACGCCGACGAGGCGCGGGCCACCCTGGAACGCGCGCTGGAGCTGGGCGTCACCCTGTACGACACGGCGGACGTGTACGGCGACGGGGAGAACGAGAAGTTCCTCGCGCCCTTCGCCAAGGCGCACCGCGACGAGATCGTCCTCGCCACGAAGTTCGCCCTGGGCACCGACCCCGACGACCCCACGAAGCGGACCATCCGCAACGACCGCGCGTATCTCCGCGCCTGTGTGGAGGGCAGCCTCCAGCGCCTCGGCGTGGACGAGATCGACCTCTACTACATGCACCGGTGCGATGTGCGCGTCCCCATCGAGGAGACGGTCGGCGCCATGGCCGAGCTGGTGGCCGAGGGCAAGGTCAAGTACCTGGGCCTGAGCGAGGTCACCGGCGGCGAGCTGCGGGCCGCGCACGCCGTGCACCCGATCACCGCCCTCCAGTCCGAGTGGTCGCTGTTCAGCCGCGACGTCGAGGCGAACGCGGTCCCGGCCGCAGCCGAACTGGGCGTGGCGCTCGTGCCGTACTCCCCGCTCGGCCGGGGTTTTCTGACGGGCGCGTTCGTCAACGCCGACCAGGAGCTGACCGCCGACGACTTCCGCCGTCAGCAGCCCCGCTTCACCGGCGACAACGCGGCGGCCAACGCCGCGCTGCTCGAACCCGTACGGAAGATCGCCGAGGGGCGCGGCGCCACCCCGGGCCAGGTCGCGCTGGCCTGGGTGCAGCAGCAGGCGCCGCTGCACGGGCTGGCCGTCGTCCCGATCCCTGGCACCCGCAGGCGGAGCCGGATCGAGGAGAACGCGGGGGCGACGCACCTCATCCTGACCGAGAGCGAGATGCGGCTCCTGGAGCCGATCGCCGCCAAGGTCGCCGGCGACCGCTACGCCGACATGACCTTCACCTCGGCCGGCCGCGCGTAGCACCCGCGCCCAGCACCACGTCCGGGGGTCAGAGGGCCCCCAGCGCGTACACCGCGAAGCCCGCCGCCAGCAGCCCGGCCGCCGCGCGGCGGGCCCGCGCCGCACGCGTCCCCGCCGCCCACGGGCCGTCGAAGGCGCGGGCGTGGCGCCCGATGAGGACGAGCAGGGCGGCGAAGAGCGGCATCCACGTCAGCCGGGCCACGATCCAGCCGGGCGAGTCGGGCGCCGTGGTCAGCCCGGTCACCGCGCCGCCCAGCGCGGCCCCGGGCACGGCGGCGGCCAGCATCGCCGTCTGGTGCCAGCACAGGATCGTCATCGCCGACAGATTGACGACGACCACCGGAGCCCACAGCGCGGGCCGCCGCAGCAGGGCCCCGATCCGGTCGCGGAGCAGGATCGCCGCACCGCTCTGCGCTGCGGCCAGGGCGAGGACCAGCAGCGACGGCGGATGGGAGTTGGTCCGTACCTCGCCGGGCACCCCGACCATCGACGCCGGATAGTGGAAGACGGCCAGCAGCGCCGCGAACAGCAGCGCGCCGCCGACGAGCAGGGCGCGCGCCTCGCGCCGGCCGACGCGCCCCTCGCCCCAGGCGACGCCCAGCTGGTACGCGAACAGCCAGCCCGGCAGGATGTTCACCAGGCTCAGCCAGGACGGTACGTCCTGCGCGTACGGCCCGTACCGCAGGAAGTCCACCACCGCGACGCTCCCCAGCAGCGGAGCCGCCGCCCAGACCCCCATCCGCCGCGCGGCGCGCACGCAGTACGGGGTCAGCGCGGTCACCCCCACGTACACCCCGACGAACCACAGCGGCTGGATCACCAGCGTCGTGCCGGTCCGCAGCGTGGTGCCGGGCACGCCGAGCGCGTACAGCACCGGGAGCAGCACCGCCCAGACCGCCGTCACCCCGAGCACCGGCCTGCCCAGCCGCACCAGCCGCTGCCGCAGCCAGGCGCCGGTCGTGGACTTCCGGCGGCGGTACGAGAGCACGGACGCGTACCCGCCGACCAGGAAGAAGATCCCCAGCATCTGGAGCACCCAGCTGACCGGCGCGAGGCCGCCGAAGGCGGAGAGCGGGCTCGCGTTGCGCAGCGCGCCGTCCGCGTCGAGGGTGAAGCCGCCGAGCAGCCAGTGCCCGGTGGGCACGGCGAGCAGCGCGAGGGCGCGCAGACCGTCGATCGCGCGGTCGCGGTGGGCGGGGGTCCGCGCCTCGATCGCCGCGACGGTCGTGGCGAGCGTCGTCATCGGACGGTCCTTTCCGTCCGGCCCTCAGCGGTGGCCAGGTTCCGGGCGGTGGCGCGGTCCTGAGCTTTGGCCCGGCCCTGGTCCATGGCCTGGTCCATGGCCTGACCCATGGCCTGACCCATGGCCCGGCCCTGGGCTATGGCGGCGAAGGCGCGCAGCGAGTCGGTGCCGGGCGCGAAGTAGCCGGTGTGGCCCTGGGCCAGGGAGGCGGGCACCCGGCGGGCGCCGAAACCGGAACCGGCCGGATCGGCGCCGTGGCCGAGCCCGGCGAACTCGACGTTCGGGACCTTGGAGATCCAGTCGGATTCGTCCTTGGCCGCCCAGACCCGGGCGCCGGTCCGCAGCCCCGCCACATCACCGGCGCGCATTCCGGGGGAGCCGAACACCACGATGTCGGAGGCGTTCACCTGGTGGGCCGCGAGCCCGCACACCACCGAGCCGTAGCTGTGGCAGAACAGCACCGGCTCGTGGGCGCCGACCGCCGCGAGCCCCCGGGTGAAGCGGACCAGCCGCCCGGCCCCCGCCTCCGCGAGATCCCCGGTGGCCGCGTCGAGCCCCACCCCGACCGGGGTCGTGTAGCCGGTCCAGGCGACCACGGCGGTACGGTCGCCGGTCGCGTCCCGCAGCGACGCGGCCATGCCTGCGGGGGTGCCGTACGGATCCTTCGCACGGTCGAAGGTCGCCGCGTCGATGTCGGCGCCGGGCACGACGACGGACACATGGCGGGCCGTCTCCAAGTCCCCGTACACCTCGGCCACTTGACCGCGCCCCCGGGGATCGAAGGCGAGGATGTGCCGGCCGGGAGCCGCGAGCCGTTCGTGGCGCGGGCTGTGCTCGGCGCGGATCGCCCGCGCGTTGGCCGCGTACCGGAGGGTGACCGGGGCGCCGTCGAGATTGCCGACGACGAGCGGGTGATGCCTTGCCAGGGAGTCTTTCTGACGCACCGTCAATTGCCGGAAGAAGGCGGCCACCTGGCCGGGGGACGCGGTGGCCGGATCGGGCAGCGGCCGGCCGAGAGAGGTGTCGGCGCGCCAGGCCGCGCTGCCGGGCGGCGGCCCGGTCACCGCCCGCTGCGCGGTGCCGGACGCCCAGCCCGCCGTTCCCGCGACCACGGTCGCCGTCAGCGCGGCGGCGGCCAGGGTCCTTCCGTAACGGCGCATACCCGTCTCCCTCTTCCTGCTCGTTCCATGGGGTGGCGAGGAAGAAGGTAAGGAGAGGGTGTGCGGCCGGGCGTCACCCCGAGAAGCCAACTGCCCGGTGATACCGGGGTATTACCGGTAGGGGGCCGGGATCCGCCGCGAGGCCCGTACGAGTGCGGGATCCGCCGCGAGAACCGGTGCCGGTACGAGACGAGTACGAGACGGGTGCGGGTACGGGTGGCGGGCGCGGGGTCAGGCGGTCGCGTCGCCGGGGGTGACCAGCCCCGACTCGTACGCGAAGATCACCACCTGCGCCCGGTCGCGCAGGCCGAGCTTGGACAGCACCCGGCCGATATGGGTCTTCACCGTCTGCTCGGCGACCACCAGCCGGTCCGCGATCTCCTGGTTGGACAGGCCCCGGGCGATCAGCTCCAGCACCTCCGTCTCGCGCGGCGTCAGCCCGCGCAGCCGCTGCGAGCGCTCCCGGCGCGGGGCCGGGCGCTGCTGGGCGAAGTCCGCGATCAGCCGCCGGGTCACGGACGGCGCGAGCAGCGCCTCCCCGGCCGCGACGATCCGTACCGCCGCGATCAGATCGGCCGGGGGAGCGTCCTTGAGCAGAAACCCGGACGCGCCGGCGCGCAGCGCCTCGTACACGTAGTCGTCCACGTCGAAGGTGGTCAGCATCAGCACCTTCGGCAGATGGATCACCCCGGGCGGCGGGCTCAACAGCGCCCGGGCGGCGGCCAGTCCGTCCATCTCCGGCATCCGGACGTCCATCAGGACCACATCGGGCAGCGTCGAGCGGCTGACCTCCACCCCCGCGCGTCCGTCCGGTGCCTCACCGACCACATCGATGTCGGCCTGCGCGGAGAGCAGGGCGGCGAACCCCGCGCGCACCATGGCCTGGTCGTCGACGATGATCACGCGGATGGTCAAGGAGCGTCCTTCGGAGCGGTGAGCGGGAGGCGTGCCGCGACCCGGAAACCCCCGTCGGGCAGCGGCCCGGTGTCCAGCGTGCCGCCCGTCAACCGTACGCGCTCGCGCATCCCCACCAGCCCGTGTCCGGTACCGGACGTCTCCAGCAGCGAACTGCGCCCGACAGCGGCGTCGTTGACGACCAGCACGGTCAGCCAGCCGTCGTGCGCGAGCACCGACACCCGGGTCCGCGCACCGGCCGCGTGCCGCACCACATTGGCCAGCGCCTCCTGCACGATGCGGTACGCGGACAGATCCACGGCGGGCGGTACGGGACCCAGGTCGGCGGGCAGCGACAGCTCGGCCGGCACTCCGGCCCGTAGCGTCGCCTCCACCAGCTGCTGGACCCGGCCGAGGCCGGGCTGCGGCGTCCGCTCGCCGTCGGCGCCGTCGCTGCGGAGCACGGCGAGCAGCCGCCGCATCTCCGTCAGGGACTCCCGCGCGCTCGCGGCGATCGTGGCGAACTCCTCGCGCGCGGCGTCCGGCAGCCCGTCGATCCGGTAGGCCGCCGAGTCCGCCTGCACAGTGATCACCGACATGTGGTGCGCCACCACGTCGTGCAGCTCCCGCGCGATCCGGGTCCGCTCCTCCAGCAGCGTCCGCCGGGCCCGTTCACCCTCGCTGATGGTCTCCTGCTCGGCCAGCCTGCGCTGCGCGTCGCCGCGCTCGCGCAGGGCGGCGACGACGACGAGGAGGGCCCCGCTGAGGACGGTCAGCAGGATGTGGGTACCGCCGTCGGCGCCGCCGCCGCCGGGCTGCGCGATGATCTCGAAGAAGGCTCCGGCGAAGCCGGTGGCGAGCCAGACGGCGAGCAGGGTACGGCGCGATTCGCGCAGCCCCAGGCAGATCATCAGCACCAGGTAGCCGACGATGACCATCGGCGTCCACGGCCAGGGCCGTCCCGCGATTGTGTCCGCGCTCTGGAGCAGGACGCCCCCGATGACATCGGAGGCGAAGATGATCCACCACGCCTGGAGCGGCCGGGTCACGGCGAGCACCAGCGGCGCGGCCTGGGTGATGGCGAGCGCCCCCGCCCAGCCGCCGCCGAGCCGGTAGACCTGGCTGAGCACGCTGGCGGTGACCGGCAGCAGCACGACGGCGAACCCGAGGGTGACGACGTACGGTGCGAGGCGCTGCCACCGCCTGGGCGCGTGCGCGAGGAGCGGCTCGGTGGAGTCGGAGGGTGTCCACAGGGCACCGGCGAGGAGGCGCAGCGTGCCCGGCGGCCTGGCGGGGGAGGGAGGCGTCATGACCCGCCCAGCCTAGGCAGCGCCGGACGCCGAAGCGTCATACCGGGGACCGGTGGGTGGGGTCATACCCAGGTATGACGCGGGCGGCCCGGCACCGGGCGGCGGCGGTCACGGGGGGACGCGGTCACGGGCGGAGGCAGCCATGGTGGAAGGTGTCACGGGCGGAGGCGTGCGCCGTGCTGTGCGCCGAGCCGTGCGCCGGGCACCGTCACAGCTCCTCCAGCAGCTCCGCCTTCTTCGCCGTGAACTCCTCGTCCGTCACCAGCCCCGCCTCGTGCAGCTCCCCGAGGTGCCGGATCGAGTCCGCGACGTCCGCCGGGTCCCGGCGCGCGGCGGCGAGCGCCGGGACCGGGACGGCCGCGCGGCTGCCGGACGTGCCCTGGACGGCTTCGAGGACGGCCGCCGCGAACGGCAGCGACTCGTGCACCGGGCCGTAGCCGAGCCCGAAGACGACGGCCGCCGGATCGTGGTCGGCGCGGGCGGCTCCGTCCGTACCGTGCCGCCCGTCCTGGCCGTGAGTGCGGTCCGTACATTCCGTACGGTCCGTACCGCTCGCGCCGTCGCGTCGCAGCAGCCGCAGGTAGCCGTCGAAGAGGTCGGGTGAGCGCCACTCGACCCCCTGGAGGTCCGCGACCGGGATGTTCTGGTCGCCCGCCTTCCACTTCGCGGAGGACGCGCCGGTCCAGAACCAGCGGAACAGCACCCGCTCGCCGTCGAAGGACGCCTTGCCGTCGTACGCCTTGAAGTGCAGCGGAGGCTCGGGCGCGGCCACGAGATAGCGCTCGGCGGGATCCTCGCGCCGCAGCAGGCGGTCCCGGGACAGCGCCGAGCGCAGCTCGTCCGCGAAGTACGCGGCCAGGGACTCGCGCTCCGCGGGCAGCACCAGCCGGTACGGATCGACGCTCTCCCTGAGCTGGCCCGCCGCGGCCTCCGCCAGCGGGTCGGCGCCCGCTCTCGGCGCGGCGTGCAGCACCACCGTCCCGCGTTTCCCGGGAGTGAGCGTCACCGACTCCAGCGCCTGGTGGGGGATACGGCGTTCGCCCCGTGCCCCCAGCGCCTGGAACAGCTTCGGTGTTCTGATCCCCCGTTCGAAGCGGATGAGCACGGAGTCGCTCTCGAACTCCCAGGTGGCATGGATCCCCGTCAGCACATCACCCATGCGCTTCATCGTAGGCGGCGCGCGCTGTGGCGTCCCCTGCCCCGGCGCGGGGATTTCTACGCGCGTCAGAGCGGGGGGCCGCCGGTGGGCCGCCGATGGGGCACCGATCGGCCGCCGGTTCAGCCCGCGGCGGTGATGCCGCTCCGGCAGTCAGCGCCGCCATCGGCGCAGCTCACGGCGCGGTACGAGGCGACGCCGATGTCCGCGAAGTTGTCGAGGCTCTCCGTGCCCGGCTTGAAGTAGCCGGTGTGCCCGACCGCGCCGTATGCCGAGACGACCCGGGCCCCGAAGCCTCTGGCCACCGGGTCGGCGCCGTGTCCGAGGCCGCCCACCGCGAGATACGGCACGTCCTGGATCCAGTCGTCACCGTCCCGCATGGCCCAGACGTGCGCGGCCGTGCGCAGCTGCGCCGCGTTGCCGACCCGCATGCCGGGGCTGCCGGCGACGGCCACGTCGGTGACTCTGGCGGGCAGTGAGTGCGCGGCGACGCCGCACACCACGGAGCCGTAGCTGTGGCAGAAGAGGGAGACCTCCGACGTGCCCGGCAGCGCGCGGGTGAGCGCGGTGAGCCGTACGGCGCCGTCCTCGGCGAGCTTGCCGATCGCCGCGTCCATGCCGAGCCCGGCGGGCGAGGTGTAGTCCGCCCAGGCGATGACCGCCGTGGGGGTGCTGGGGGAGACGGCGCGCTCGGCCGCGTACAGCGACTCGGCCATGCCCGCCGGGGCCGTGTACCAGCCGTCGGACTTCTCGAAGGTCAGGATGTTCGTGTCGACACCGGGCACGACGACCGAGACCCGCTTCGCGCGGTCGAGATCGCCGAGCACCTCGGCGATCCGGCCGTTGCCCGACGGGTCGAACGAGAGGATCTGCCGGTCGCCGCCGAGCATCGACTCGTAGCGCTGCATGCGCCGGCTCGCCATCAGCCGGCCGTCGCTCGACAGCCTGCCGTCGTGCGCGCGCTCCTCGTCGGCCTCCCGCGCCTGCATCAGTGCCAGCCGGTTCGCCTGGTAGCGCAGGGTGACCGGGGCGCCGTTGAGATTGCCGACCACGAGCGGATACTTCGCGGCCAGCCTGGCCTGCTGCGCGGCGTCGAGCGAGGCGAAGAACGCGGCCAACAGCTTCGGCGGCGCGGTGGGGGACGGCAGGTGGCGTGTGCCTATCCGGCCCTTCTCCCACGCGCTGAGCGCGACTTTCAGCGGCTCGCGCGCGCCGCGGTGGTTCGCCACGGCGGTCCAGCCGGTCGTCGTCAGCATCACGAACACCACGGCGAGGGCGAGGACGGCGCGCCAGGCGTTGAGAGTGGGGGATGACTCGAAGGAATTCACTGCTCACCAGCGTAGAGGGCTTCCCGGGGCCTCCGCGACGAGGGTGAGGGAGATCACCCGTCAGGCGGGATTAAACCGCCGGTAACCTAACCCGCCGTGAAGCTCCGCTGCACACTCCGGCGTGTCGGAGAGGGGCGCCGACGGGCGGATACGGTCTTCGGGCGGGGCAGGGGCGGGGCAGGGGCGGGCGGTACGGGGGCGTTCGTACGGCTTACGGAATTTCATCCGAACGGGTCCTGGTCAACCTGTGGGTCTTGTGCTTCCGGAGTGCCTGGGCGGTCGGTCCGTCCCGTGTTCCGCCGGGTCTCGGCAGAGCCCGCCCCCGAGCCGTAGCGGTAACTCTCGGTAACAGGTCTCCGTGGTGACGGGGACGGCGGCGGTGGCGGTTTCTGTCACTCCGCTGACGGATCGCGGCGTCCATTCGGACGGGACCGCTCGAAGGGTGCCCGTCCGACGTCAATCAAGGGGTGACCCGACGTCAACCACAGACCGCTCCGAGGGCCGCCGAAAGGTTCCGGCGGGCCGGTCGCCTATCAGGGTGGAGGGCGGCGCCGGCCCCTTCCGCCGGTGCGGCTTCGCAGGTCAGGGTGGGGATGACCGAATTTCGTACGACACGGGGGTTGATCCGAAATGCGCAGCACCACGTTCATGTCCGGGCTCACGTCCACGCTCACCTCATCGGGTACGGCGAAGGCCGTCGCCGCCGGGGCGCTCGCCCTCACCGCGCTGTTGCCGCAGCCCGTCGCCGTGGCCGCCGCCCAGGCCGCGCCTCCCCGGCGGGGGGATTGCGCGGCCGGGGAGCTGTGCCTGTGGGAGCAGGAGGAGTTCAGGGGCGTACGCCGCACCTACGAGCTGTCCGACACCGATATCGACAGCTGCGTACCGCTCCCGGCGGGCGTCAGCGTCCACTCCCTGGCCAACCGCACCGGGCGGCCCGTGACCACGTACCAGTCCGCCGAGTGCGGGAGCACCGGGCAGTTCGAGACGTACCCGGGCGGGGGCACCTGGACGCCGCGCTCCCCGTACCGCGTACGGGCCTTCAAGATCTGGGAGAGGTGAACGACGAGAAGCGGGGGCGGCCGGCTCCACGAGCCCGCCGCCCCCGCACCTCACTCGTCCGGCGCTGTCACGCCTGGTGGAGGACCCTGCGCTCAGGCGTCGCCGCCGGCCGCGCCCGGGTGCGCCGCCGACGCGTCGAGCAGCTGGTAGCGGTCCACCGCCTGCTTCAGCGCCGAGCGGTCGACCCTGCCCTCCCCGGCCAGCTCCGTCAGCACTCCGAGCACGATCGACTGCGCGTCGATGTGGAAGTACCTGCGGGCCGCGCCCCGGGTGTCGGCGAAACCGAAACCGTCCGCGCCCAGCGACTGGTACCGCCCCGGGACCCAGCGCGAGATCTGGTCGGGAACGGAACGCATCCAGTCGGAGACCGCCACGAACGGCCCCTCCGCACCGGAGAGTTTGCGTGTCACGTACGGCACACGCTGCTCCTCCTCCGGGTGCAGCAGGTTGTGCCGCTCCACGTCCACGGCCTCACGGCGCAGCTCGTTCCAGGACGTCGCCGACCAGACGTCCGCCCTGACGTTCCACTCCTCGGCGAGGATCCGCTGCGCCTCGACCGCCCACGGCACGGCCACGCCGGACGCCATGATCTGCGCCGGGATCGAGCCGGCCTCGCCGCGCCGGAAGAGGTGGATGCCCTTGACGATGCCGTCCACATCGACGTCGGCGGGCTCCGCCGGGTGCTGGATCGGCTCGTTGTAGACCGTCAGGTAGTAGAAGACGTCCTCGCTGTCGGGCCCGTACATCCGGCGCAGACCGTCCTTGACGATGTGCGCGATCTCGAAGCCGTAGGCGGGGTCGTACGCCACACACGCCGGGTTGGTCGAGGCCAGCAGCTGGGAGTGGCCGTCCGCGTGCTGGAGCCCCTCGCCGGTCAGCGTCGTACGCCCGGCGGTCGCGCCGAGGACGAAGCCGCGCGCGAGCTGGTCGGCCATCTGCCAGAACTGGTCGCCGGTCCGCTGGAAACCGAACATCGAGTAGAAGACGTACACCGGGATCAGCGGCTCGCCGTGCGTGGCGTACGAGGAGCCCGCCGCGATCAGCGACGCCGTGCAGCCGGCCTCGGAGATGCCGTCGTGCAGCATCTGCCCGGTCGGGGACTCCTTGTACGCGAGCAGCAGCTCGCGGTCGACGGACTCGTACTGCTGGCCCAGCGGGTTGTAGATCTTGGCGCTCGGGAAGAACGAGTCCATCCCGAAGGTGCGGTACTCGTCGGGGGCGATCAGCACGAACCGCCTGCCGATCTCCTTGTCCCGCATCAGGTCCTTGAGCAGCCGGACGAACGCCATCGTGGTGGCGATCGACTGCTGCCCCGATCCCTTCCGCACCGCCGCGTACGTCTTGTCCTCGGGGAGCGTCAGCGGCTTCGCCCGCACCACCCGGGTCGGTACGTACCCGCCCAGCGACTTGCGCCGGTCGTGCATGTACTGGATCTCTTCCGAGTCCTTGCCGGGGTGGTAGTACGGTGGCGCGCCGTCCTCCAGCTCCCGGTCGGAGATCGGCAGGTGCAGCCGGTCCCGGAAGCCCTTGAGGTCGGCGACCGTCAGCTTCTTCATCTGGTGGGTCGCGTTGCGGCCCTCGAAGTTCGGCCCGAGGGTCCAGCCCTTGACCGTCTGCGCCAGGATCACGGTCGGCTGGCCCTTGTGCGCCTTGGCCGCCGCGTATGCCGCGTAGACCTTCTTGTGGTCGTGACCGCCGCGGCCCAGGTGCAGGACCTGGTCGTCGGACATGTTCTCGACCATGGCGCGCAGCCGCTGGTCGTCGCCGAAAAAGTGCTCGCGGATATACGCGCCGGTCTCGGTGGCGTACGTCTGGAACTGCCCGTCCGGCGTGGTGTTCAGCCGGTTGACCAGCACACCGTCGCGGTCCTGTGCGAGCAGCGGGTCCCAGGAGCGGTCCCAGACCAGCTTGATGACGTTCCAGCCGGCGCCCCGGAACTGCGACTCCAGCTCCTGGATGATCTTGCCGTTGCCGCGTACCGGGCCGTCGAGGCGCTGGAGGTTGCAGTTCACCACGAAGGTCAGGTTGTCCAGTCCCTCACGGGCGGCGATGGACAGCTGGCCCAGCGACTCGGGCTCGTCCATCTCGCCGTCGCCGAGGTACGCCCAGACGTGCGAGGCGGAGGTGTCGGCGATGCCGCGCGCCGTCAGGTAGCGGTTCATCCGCGCCTGGTAGATGGCGCCCAGCGGGCCGAGGCCCATCGAGACCGTCGGGAACTCCCAGAAGTCCGGCATCAGCCGCGGATGTGGATAGCTGGACAGTCCGTACGGGGCCTTCGACTTCTCCTGGCGGAACGCGTCGAGCTGCGTCTCGCTCAGCCGGTCGAGCAGAAAGGCGCGGGCGTAGATGCCGGGGGAGGCATGGCCCTGGAAGAAGATCTGGTCGCCGCCGTCGCCGCCGTCCTTGCCCCGGAAGAAGTGGTTGAAGCCCACGTCGTAGAGGGAGGCGGAGGAGGCGAAGGTGGCGATGTGGCCGCCGACGCCGATCCCGGGACGCTGCGCGCGCGAGACCATCACGGCGGCGTTCCACCGGGTGGCGTTGAGGACCTTGCGCTCGATCTCCTCGTTGCCGGGGAAGAACGGCTCGTCCTTGGTGGCGATGGTGTTGACGTAGTCCGTACTGCGCATCTCGGGGACGGCGACACGCTTCTCGCGTGCGCGCTCGATCAGCCGGAGCATCAGATAACGGGCGCGCTCACGGCCGCGCTCGTCGACCGCGGCGTCGAGCGAGTCGAGCCATTCCTGGGTCTCCTCGGGATCGAAGTCCGGGACCTGGCTGGGAAGGCCGCCAATGATGATCGGGTTGCGATCGGATCCGGAAGCCACGCTTTTCCTTCACTGTTCGGTCGGGGGCGGGGGGGGCGGAGCTGGGGCACGTACGCCGCATCCATCGTGTACCGCGACGACGAGAAACGTCATCTCTACCGAGGGGTAACCCGTGCTCGCCGGGCAATTCCCGGAAAGATCCCGCCCCCGGCCCATCGGCCGCGCCGGTTCAAATCGCAACCTTACGCCCAACCCGTCCATGCGTTCTGTTCGGTCGTTCGGGTCTGATTGACGTACCGAAACGGCATAACATGGCAAAGAAGGAGGAAGTGTATGGCCTACGTCACAGCGAGTGGGGTCGAAGTGGCAGGAGATGCGACGAAGGGGCCCGGATCGTCACTGTTTCGGCGGTCTCGGCAGCCGGGTACTTGCGCGATCCGCTCCGCCCGTGTGGACTACGGCCAATGCCCCGCGTACGCGCGCGGCCGAAGCATTTATCCGAAACATGATCAGGAGGCAATCCGTGAGCGCGACCGCGGACCACGCGGAGGAACGGACCAACCTTGCCGCGAGGCTTGGGTTCGAACCCGGACAGGTGGTCCAGGAGATCGGCTACGACGACGACGTCGAGCAGGAGCTCCGCGAGTCCATCGAGGCCATCATCGGCCAGGAGCTCGTCGACGAGGACTACGAGGACGTGGCCGACGCCGTCCTGCTCTGGTTCCGTGACGAGGACGGCGACCTTACGGACGCGCTGGTGGACGCCATCGGTTTGATCGAGGACGGCGGCGTGATCTGGCTGCTGACGCCGAAGACGGGCCGTGACGGCTACGTCGAACCGAGCGACATCAACGAGGCGTCCCAGACGGCGGGTCTGTCCCAGACCAAGAGCGTCAGCGTCGCCAAGGACTGGGCCGGCAGCCGGCTCGTCACGCCCAAGGCGGCGAAGTCCAAGCGCTGACTCCGAGCGCCGCTACGAGCGCGCAAGACGCAGCAGCCCGGGGCCCACGGCCCAGCACGCAGCCTTGAGGGCCCCCGCCGATCTCCGTCGGTGGGGGCCCCGTGCTCGACGGCCTGGTGCACGACTGTGAGCGGGCTCCAGGCCGTCGAGCACCAGGTCGTTAGGGTGGACGGCGACAGTCGAGCCCGCACCGAGAAGGACGTGCACGCATGGCGATCGAGGCCGGCGCCCCCGCCCCCGACTTCACCCTCAAGGACAACCACGGACGGACCGTCCGCCTGTCCGGCCTGCGCACGCCCGGCGAGGCCAGAAACGTCCTGCTGGTCTTCTACCCCTTCGCCTTCACCGGCGTCTGCACCGGTGAGCTGAGCGCCCTGCGCGACCGGCTGTCCTCGTTCGTCAACGACGACACCCAGCTGCTCGCCGTCTCCAACGACTCCATCCACACCCTGCGCGTCTTCGGCGAGCAGGAGGGGCTGGAGTACCCGCTGCTGTCGGACTTCTGGCCGCACGGCGAGGTCTCGCGCGCCTACGGCGTCTTCGACGAGGAGAAGGGGTGCGCGGTGCGCGGGACGTTCCTCATCGACAGGACGGGGACGGTGCGCTGGACCGTCGTCAACGACCTGCCGGACGCCCGGGACCCGGACGAGTACCTCAAGGCGCTGGCCGCGCTCTGAGCCCCGGAGGCCGCCCTCGCGGGTTCCCGCCCCGTCCGGCCGTCGAAATCGTGTCGTATCGGGGAACCGGTCACTAGGATCCAGACGTTGATCGAGTGCCAACGCACCAAGGGACGCCCGGCTCGCTCGCCGGCCCCGGGAAACCATTAGGAGGACTCGTGGGAGTCAGTCTCAGCAAGGGCGGAAACGTCTCGCTGACCAAGGCCGCGCCCAACCTGACCGCGGTCACCGTGGGTCTGGGCTGGGACGCCCGCACGACCACCGGCAGCGACTTCGACCTCGACGCCAGCGCCCTGCTGACGAACACCGAGGGCAAGGTCACCGCCGACGGAAACTTCGTCTTCTTCAACAACCTCAAGAGCCCCGACGGTTCCGTCGAGCACACCGGTGACAACCTCACGGGTGAGGGCGAAGGCGACGACGAGGCGATCAAGGTCAATCTGGCCACGGTCCCCGCCGATGTCGACAAGATCGTCTTCCCCGTCTCCATCTACGAGGCGGAGAGCCGGCAGCAGTCCTTCGGCCAGGTGCGCAACGCCTACATCCGCGTCGTCAACCAGGCCGACAACAACGAGCTGGCGCGCTACGACCTCACGGAGGACGCCTCGACGGAGACCGCGATGGTCTTCGGCGAGCTGTACCGCAACGGGGCGGAGTGGAAGTTCCGCGCGATCGGCCAGGGATACGCCTCGGGCCTGCGCGGCATCGCCCAGGACTTCGGCGTCAACGTCTGAGCCGCCGAACGGGAGGCCCCGGGCGGTCCGGGGCACTCGTCTTCCGCCATGTGTTCGGCGCCGCACCGTGAGTGCGGCGCCGAACACATTTCGTACCGCACGCGCACCACGCGCACCACACGGATCCCGGTCCGGGACGGAACGCACGAACGGACCGCATGATCAGTCTGGGAACGGGCAGGACGTCAGGCGCGTCTTGACCGTACGCACACCACCACATCACCTCGGGGAGGACTCACCATCATGGGCGTCACACTCGCCAAGGGAGGCAATGTCTCCCTCTCCAAGGCCGCGCCGAACCTCACCCAGGTGCTGGTCGGGCTCGGCTGGGACGCGCGCTCCACCACCGGAGCCGACTTCGACCTCGACGCCAGCGCGCTGCTCTGCCAGAACGGCCGCGTGATGGGAGACGAATGGTTCGTCTTCTACAACAATCTGACCAGCCCGGACGGTTCCGTCGAACACACCGGTGACAATCTGACCGGTGAGGGCGAGGGCGACGACGAGTCGATCATCGTCGATCTCTCCAAGGTCCCGGCCCACTGCGACAAGATCGTTTTCCCGGTCTCGATCCATGACGCCGACAACCGGGGCCAGACATTCGGGCAGGTCGCCAATGCTTTCATCCGCGTGGTCAACCAGGCGGACGGACAGGAACTCGCGCGGTACGACCTGAGCGAGGACGCCTCCACCGAAACCGCGATGATCTTCGGCGAGCTGTACCGCTACGGGGGCGAGTGGAAGTTCCGTGCGGTTGGGCAGGGGTACGCGTCGGGACTGCGGGGCATCGCCCTAGACTTCGGGGTCAACGTTTCGTAAAGCAGTGCTCTGCACGGGGGAAATCCCGTTAATCGCAAAATGGGGTAGCCAGTGATCCTGAAAACCTTCGGCTGGTCGTTCGCCATCACGGCGCTCGGCCTTGCCTTCGCCGCCTGGCAGTGGGGGTGGCAGGCGTTCGGGATCGTGCTGATCCTGTCGGTCCTGGAGATCTCGCTGTCGTTCGACAACGCGGTCGTCAACGCCGGGATCCTGAAGAAGATGAATGCCTTCTGGCAGAAGATCTTCCTCACGGTCGGTGTCCTCATCGCCGTCTTCGGCATGCGACTGGTGTTCCCCGTCGTCATCGTGGCCATCAGCGCCAAGGTCGGGCCCATCGAAGCCGTCGAACTGGCGGTGCAGAATCCGGAGCGGTACGAGGACCTCGTCACCGACGCGCATCCGGCGATCGCCGCCTTCGGTGGCATGTTCCTGCTGATGATCTTCCTGGACTTCATCTTCGAGGACCGGGACATCAAGTGGCTGGGCTGGCTGGAACGCCCGCTGGCCAAGCTCGGCAAGGTCGACATGCTGTCGGTCTGCGTCGCGCTGATCGTTCTCCTCGTCGCGGCGATGACCTTCGCGACCGACGCGCACACCAGTACCGGATACCAGGACAAGTCGGCCACCGTACTGCTCGCCGGCATCGCCGGTCTGATCACGTACCTCGTGGTGGGCGGTCTCTCCGGCTACTTCGAGGACAAGCTGGAGGAGGACGAGGAGCGGGAGCACGAGGAGGAGGAGAAGGCCAGGGCCGAGGGCAAGAAGGTCACGGCGGTCGGAATGGCGGGCAAGGCCGCGTTCTTCCTCTTCCTGTACCTCGAAGTCCTCGACGCGTCCTTCTCCTTCGACGGCGTGATCGGCGCCTTCGCCATCACGAACCACATCTTCTGGATGGCGCTCGGCCTCGGCATCGGCGCGATGTACGTCCGTTCGCTGACGGTCTATCTGGTCCGCGAGGGCACCCTGGACGACTACGTCTACCTGGAGCACGGCGCGCACTACGCGATCGGCGCGCTGGCCGCGATCCTGCTCATCACCATCGAGCACTCCATCAACGAGATCGTCACGGGTCTGGTCGGCGTCGTTCTCATCGCCGCCTCCTTCTGGTCCTCCGTGCGCCGCAACAAGGCGCTGGAGGCCGAGGGCGGGGACAAGGATGCGGACGGGGACAAGGCGGCGCTCCACGTCTGAGATCATGCGCCGGTGAGCCCTCATATGAGCCGGTCCACCGGGGTGTGATCCGCCGGGGATCCGGGGAACGCTCTCCACGGGGCGGGCAGCGAGGCGAGAGCCCGCGTCCGCCCCGTGGCTGTGTGCCGGGCAGGGCGAGTTGACGACAGCGAAGGGGTGGGGGCATGGCCTTCTGGGACAACCTGTGGCCAGGGCAAAAGGCATCGCAATTCGATTCGGGCAACGCGGCGTCCAACTCCATTGAGCTGACCAAGCGGCATCCGACGATCTCGCTGACCAAGCAGGGCGCGGCGACCGGCAATCTGCGGGTCAACCTCTCGTGGCAGATGCGTACGTCGGACATCGGGCAGCGGTCGCGGCAGAGCGGCCGGCTGCTGAGCAATCCGCTCAAGCTGTTCAAGCCGGAGGTCGTCCAGGCGCACACCCAGGGCG
Organism: Streptomyces sp. NBC_01429; assembly: GCF_036231945.1. NCBI lineage: Bacteria > Bacillati > Actinomycetota > Actinomycetes > Kitasatosporales > Streptomycetaceae > Streptomyces > Streptomyces sp. NBC_01429. Next base: position 5,639,438 of record NZ_CP109599.1, read on the forward strand.
TCGTCAACGTGGACCTCGACCTGGGCTGCATGTACGAGCTGACCGACGGCAGCAAGGGCGTGGTGCAGCCGCTCGGCAACTTCCTCGGCGACCTCAACGGGCCGCCGTACATCAAGGCCAGCGGTGACGACCGGTTCGGCGCGGGCTCGGGGGAGACGATCTACGTCAACCTCGACCAGCGGGAGAACATCAAGCGGCTGCTGTTCTTCGTCTACATCTACGACCAGACGCCCGCGTTCGACCGGACGCACGCGCACATCACGATGTATCCGAGCAGCGGCCCGCGGATAGAGATCGACCTCGACGAGCACGAGCCGCAGGCCCGCTCCTGCGCGGTGTTCTCGGTGGACAACGTCAAGGGCGAGCTGGTCGTGCGCCGCGAGGTGAGGTACGTCTACGGCTTCCAGGGCGAGCTGGACCGGCTGTACGGGTGGGGCCTCCAGTGGGGGCGCGGTTTCAAGACGAAGACCTGAGCGAGGACCGCCGCCCGGTCACTGCCGCAGGAACTGCGGCCCCATCGGGGGCAGCCGGAAGTTGGGATCGGGGGCGGGCGCGGCGGCTACCGCGGGCTGCGGATAGCCGTACGCGGGCCGCGGCGCCGACACCGGCTGCGGATAGCCGTACGGCGGCGGGGCCGCCGGCAGGGCGGGCTGCGGGTAGCCGTACCCGGGTCCCGCCGCGGGCAGCGCGGGCGGCAGGTCCGGCGGGGGCGGCGCGACCGCGGCGGCGTCGGGGAGCGGGATGAGGCTGGTGGGGGCGTCGGCCGAGAAGTCGGCGTCGTCGTCGCTCTCCGCCGGCCTTCCCGACCCCTCCGAGTCGTCCACCGAGATGCCGAACGCCGTGGCCAGCCCGACAAGGCCGGTCGGATAGCCCTGCCCGACGGCCCGGAACTTCCAGCTGTCCCCGCGCCGGTACAGCTCGCCGCAGATGATCGCGGTCTCCTCGCCGGTCTCCGGCCGCACATCGAAGACGGCCAGCGGCTCGCCCTCGGCCGAGCCCGCGTCGTACAGCAGTATCCGCAGGTCGTCCACGTGCTGGAAGCTCGCTCCGTCCGACGAGGCCGCGAGCACCACCTGGTCGACCGACGGGTCCAGCCCGGTGAGATCGGCCTCGACGGTGTCCGTCAGCGCCTCGCCGACCTGCTTCTTCGGCAGCCGCCTGACCAGTCCCGACGGATGGCGCGGCTGGTTGTAGAAGACGAAGTCCTCGTCGGAACGCACCCGGCCCCCGGCTCCGAGCAGCAGGGCGGACGCGTCCACGTCGGGCACCCCCGGGCCGGGGGTCCAGTGCAGCACGGCACGTACGGCCATGGCGTCGAGCGGGACGTTCGAGCCCTTGAGCATCGCGTGCGTCATACGAATCATCCTGCCTTCCCGGACCCCGCGCGGACAACGTGGGTCCCCCGGGAGGGCGTGGGTCAGGCCCGTGGCCGTGGCTGCCGCAGGGGCGGGATGTGGACGAGTTACCGGGAATTCACCAACCCGGGGAACTCTTGACACCCGCTCGTACGTACTATTACCGGCCACCTGACCGATGGGCCATCGAGGCAGCACGGGGGATTGAAATGCGTCATTTCGGGCATATCCCGCCCACTGTCCGAGAGGGCCTGTTCCATCAGGAGCCGTGCGAGTTCACCGCCGACTCTCCCGCACCGCTGCTCTCCGCCGCCCTCGGTGCGACGCTCTACAGCCCCGCCACCCGGCCCCGGCTCGCTGACGACGTGCTGAAGCAGACCGAGCGCGGTGTCGTCTCCATGGTCCTCTGCCTGGAGGACTCCATCCACGACTCCGAGGTGGAGGCCGCCGAGACCAATCTCGTGCGGCAGTTCGCCGACCTCGACGGGCGCGGCGTCCAGACCCCGCTGCTCTTCATCCGCGTCCGCGAGCCCGAACAGATACCCGATCTGGTGCGCAGGCTCGGGCCCACCGTGCGGCTGCTGTCCGGATTCGTACTCCCCAAGTTCACCGAGGAGCGCGGCACCCCCTTCCTGGAGGCCCTCGCGGAGGCCGAGAGCGCCTGCGGGCGCACGCTGTACGCCATGCCGGTGCTCGAATCGCCCGAGCTGCTCCACCTGGAGACCAGGACCCGCACACTCACCGGCATCGCCTGCGTCGTCGACAAATACCGCGACCGGGTGCTCGCGCTGCGCCTCGGCGTCACCGACTTCTGCTCGGCGTACGGCCTGCGCCGCTCGCCCGACATGACCGCGTACGACGTACGGATCGTGGCCGCCGTCATCGCGGACGTCGTCAACGTGCTGGGGCGCGCCGACGGGTCCGGCTTCACGATCACCGGCCCGGTCTGGGAGTACTTCCGGCTCCAGGAGCGCATGTTCAAACCGCAGCTGCGCCGCAGCCCGTTCCTGGAGGGCCGCGCGGAGGAGCTGCGGACGAACCTCATCGAGCACGACCTCGACGGGCTGCTGCGCGAGATCGCCCTGGACCGGGCCAACGGCCTCCAGGGCAAGACCTGCATCCACCCCTCCCACGTGCCGCCCGTGCACGCGCTCTCGGTCGTCAGCCACGAGGAGTTCAGCGACGCCCGGGACATCCTGCGGCCCGAGCGCGACGGCGGCGGGGTACTGCGCTCCGCGTACACGAACAAGATGAACGAGGTGAAGCCCCACCGCGCCTGGGCCGAGCGCACCCTGCGCCGCGCCGAGGTGTTCGGCGTCGCGCGCGAGGACGTCGGGTTCGTGGAGCTGCTCACGGCGGGCCTCGGGGAGTGACCGCCGGAGAGCGGGCCGGGCGGGCAGAGGTGAGCGGGGCACATGAGTGGAACGGGTTGACCGCGTCGAAGGAAGAGAAGGAAGAGATCGCCAACATGGTGTGGTCGGGCACATGGGTCGCCGAGCGGCTCGGGATCGAACTCGCCGGCGGCGAAGAGCTGCGGGACCTGCTGGGGCTGGCGCTGCGCCGCAACCCCAAGCGGGCGCACCTCCTTGTCTCGAATGTGCTCGGCAAGCATGTGCCGCAGCGCCCCGAAGTCGTATACGGCACCGGTGTCGCACTCGGCGAGCGCGTGGCGGAGCTGCTGGGCGACGACACGGAGCGCGCGGTGGTGCTCGGGTACGCGGAGACCGCCACCGGCCTCGGCCACTCGGTCGCCGACGGGGTGCGCCACGCCCCGTACCTCCACTCCACGCGCCGCCCGGTGCCGGGGGTGGAGCGGGCGGGCGGCTTCGAGGAGTCGCACTCCCACGCGACCTCGCACCTGCTGCTGCCGGAGGACCCCGGGCTGCTCGCCACGGACGGGCCGCTGGTCCTGGTCGACGACGAGTTCTCCACGGGCAACACCGTGCTCAACACGATCCGCGCGCTGCACGGGCGCTATCCGCGCGCCTGGTACGTGATCGTCGCGCTGGTCGACATGCGCTCGGTGGCGGATCAGGGGCGGCTCGCGGAGTTCGCCGGGGAGATCGGCGCCCGGGTCGATCTGGTGACGCTCGCCTCCGGGACGGTCCGGCTGCCGGACGGGGTGCTGGAGAAGGGCCGCGAGCTGGTGGCGGAGCACGAGCGGGGGGAGGGCGCGGGAGCGCCCTCGGGGGTTTCCGTCCCTGCCGGATCTGACGGGTCTGCCGTCTCGCCCGCCGCCTCTGGTGGGTCTGACGTGTCTGGCGGGTCTGCCGGGCCTGACGTGTGCCGGGTCGCGCTCGGCTGGCCCGCCGGGCTCCCCGACGGCGGCAGACACGGCTTCACGCCTGACCACCGGGCCCGGCTGGAGTCCGCGCTGTCCGCCATGGCGGCGGAGATCGCCGCCGGGCTTGGCGACGGCGTCCGGCGCGTACTGGTGCTGGGCTTCGAGGAGCTGATGTACGCCCCGCTGCGGCTCGCCGAGGCGCTGGAGCGCGGATCGGCGGACATCGAGGTGCGGTACTCGACCACGACGCGCTCGCCCGTGCTCGCCGTCGACGACCCCGGATACGCGATACGCAGCCGGCTCGTCTTCCCCGCGCACGACACGGCGGCCCTCGCCGAGGAGGACCGGGCCGGCGACCGGTACGCGTACAACGTGGCGGGCGGCGGTTTCGACGCCGTCGTGGCCGTCGTCGACTCCCTGGGGGACTCTCCCGAGCTGCACGCCCCCGGCGGACTGCTGGCCCGCCTCGGCGCGCACATACCGCGCGTGGTGCTGGCCGTGGTCCCCTCGTACCTCCCGGCGTACGCCCTTCCCGGCCCCCGGGAGGCGTCGGACCCCCGGCACCACCACTCCCCGCAGCACCCCCACAGCCCCCAGGAACCCCCCATGCTGCCCGACCCCCTCCGCGGCCCCGCCTTCTCCTCCTACGCGCCCGACGACGTCGGCTGGCTGCTCCAGGACCTGTCCGACGTGGAACTGGAAGCCCCTACCGAGGAGCGCGAGGAGGCGATTCAGAGCGGCGGCGCGCACTACGCCGAATCCCTCCCCGTCGAGTACCAGCCCAGCGATCAGTACCAGCGGCTCTTCAAGTCCGCCCTGGACACCTCGGCCGCCCGGATCGCCCGCGCCGTCGGCACCGTCACCGAGACCGTGCTCGCCGAGCGGTCGCCCCGGCCCGTGCTGGTGTCGCTGGCTCGCGCCGGTACGCCCGTCGGTGTGCTGATGCGCCGCTGGGCGCGGCACCGGCACGGCCTGGACCTGCCGCACTACGCCATCTCCATCGTGCGCGGCCGGGGCATCGACGCCAACGCCCTGCGCTGGCTCGCCGCCAACCACGACCCCGCCGATGTCGTCTTCGTGGACGGCTGGACCGGCAAGGGGGCCATCACCCGCGAACTGGCCCAGGCGCTGGCCGAGTTCAACGACGCCCACGGCCTCAGTGGCACCCATGGCACTCGTGGCACCCATGGCTTCGACGCCGAGATCGCGGTCCTCGCCGACCCGGGCGGCTGCGTACGGACGTACGGCACCCGGGAGGACTTCCTCATCCCCTCCGCCTGCCTCAACTCCACCGTCTCCGGGCTGATTTCCCGTACGGTGCTGCGCGCCGACCTGGTCGGCCCCGACGACTTCCACGGCGCGAAGCACTATCGCGAACTGGCCGGGGCCGATGTCTCCGGCCACTTCCTGGAGACCGTGGCCGCCCGCTTCGACGAGGTCGCGGACGCCGTGGACGCCGAGGCCAAGGAGATGCTCGCGGCGGACCGGGCGCCCACCTGGGAGGGCTGGGCGGCCGTCGAGCGGATCAGCGAGGAGTACGGCATCCACGATGTGAACCTCGTCAAGCCGGGCGTCGGCGAGACCACGCGCGTGCTGCTGCGGCGCGTCCCCTGGAAGATCCTCGCCCAGCGCGACGCGGGCGCCGACCTCGACCACGTCCGGCTGCTGGCCGAGCAGCGCGGCGTACCGGTGGAGGAGGTCGACGGCCTCCCGTACACCTGCGTCGGGCTGATCCACCCGCAGTACACGCGCGGCGCGACGGGCGCGGACGGCAGGGCGGTGGTCGCGCCGTGAGCACCGCGAGGAGTTCAGCCGTCAGCCCCGCCACGAGTCCCACTGTCAGCCCCGCCGCGAGTTCCGCCCCCACGCTGGTCGCCAGCGACCTCGACCGCACGCTCATCTACTCGGCCGCCGCGCTTCAGCTCGCCGTGCCCGACGCCGAGGCGCCCCGGCTGCTCTGCGTCGAGGTGTACGAGAGCAGGCCGCTGTCGTATCTGACGGAGACGGCGGCGGGGCTGCTCGACCGGCTGGCCCGTACGACCGTCTTCGTGCCGACGACGACCCGCACGCGCGAGCAGTACGGCCGTATCCATCTGCCGGGCCCGGCGCCGCGGTTCGCGATCTGCGCCAACGGCGGGCATCTGCTGGTCGACGGGGTGTCCGACCCCGGCTGGCAGCGTACGGTGGCCGCCCGGCTGGCGGAGGAGTGCGCGCCGCTCGCCGAGGTCCGGGCCCATCTGCTGTCCGCCGCCGACCCCGCGTGGCTGCTCAAGGAGCGGATCGCGGAGGATCTCTTCGCGTATCTGGTGGTCGACCGCGCGCTGCTGCCGGAGGGCTGGGTGGCGGAGCTGGCCGAGTGGGCGGGGGAGCGCGGCTGGACGGTCTCGCTCCAGGGCCGGAAGATCTACGCCGTACCGCGACCGCTCACCAAGAGCGCCGCGATGCGCGAGGTGGCCCGCAGGACCGGCGCCGTACGCACGCTGGCGGCCGGTGACTCGCTCCTGGACGCGGATCTGCTGCTGGCCGCGGACCGGGGATGGCGCCCGGGCCACGGAGAGCTGGCCGACGCCGACTGGAGCGCGCCGCAGGTGGAGGCGCTGCGCGAGACGGGGGTCGCGGCGGGCGAGGAGATACTGCGGCGGATGGCGGCCGCGGCCGCCTGACCGCCGCCGCCAGGACCGTCAGCCGCAGCAGCCGCCCCCGCAGCAGCCGCCACCTCCGCCACCGGCGGCCGGGGCGGGGGCGCCGCTCTTCGCGGCGCCGCCGACCGCGACGGTGGAGAGCAGCTTCACGGTGTCGTCGTGTCCCTCGGGGCAGGAAGCGGGCGCCGAGGACTCCGCCATCGGGCGGCTCAGCTCGAAGGTGTCACCACAGGAGCGGCAGCGGTACTCGTAGCGAGGCATGCGGTCAGGCTACGGGACAACCCCTCAGCCGACACCCACCCGGCCGTGGCCGCCCCGTGCCCTGGCGCGCTGTTCGCGGTCGGCCTCTTCCGGGTGGCGGGCGCGCCAGTACGGATTGTCGTGCGGGAGTCTGCCGCTGACGCGTCCGTACATTCCGAAGAACATCAGCAGCAAACCGACCACGAAGCTGAAGAGGACATTCTGGATGTGGAAGGCGAGGAAGTTGTAGCTGGTATCCAGCAGCGCGAGATTGACGAATCCGCTGGCGACGAAGAGGACGCCGAGGCCCATGTTCAGGGTCGAGGCCGTATTGCCGCCGATCACCATGCCGATGAGGAGCAGCAGCCCGACGCAGATGGACAGCACGCTGAGGGTGCCGTTCGCGTTGAGGCCGGCGACCCGCTGACCGCCGGTGCCGAAGAAGCCGATCTTGTCGACCAGCCCGAGGATGCCGAAGGCGATCAGGAAGAGCCCCATCAGGCCGGCGCCGATGCGGTAGACCTGGTTGAGGCGGTGGTCGAGGGGGAGCTGCGAGTCGATCGAGACCCGGCGCCGCGGGCGCCGCTGGTGCCGCTGGTGCCGGGGTTCGTGCAGGTCGTCGCGGTGGGCGTAGGGCGGCGGATCGTGCCGTACGACTGCGGGAGGTGTCGCTCGGGTGGCCATGGGGGCGGGCCTCCTTGGGCGGGCGATAGAGGTATCGCGTGCGCTTCATCAAGGATCCGCCCGGTATGACGGGGAGACAAGTCGACAAGGCGGTGCCCGGGGCGTCCGGGGCCGTACGGCCCGGGCCGCGCCCCGGGCCACGGCCCCGACCACCGGCCCGAGCCGCAGACCGTACCCCGGCCGGTCAGCCTCCCGCGCCCCGCTCCTCGCGGATGTCCGAGACGACCCGGGCGGCGGTGTTCCGTACCGCCTCCGTCTCGGTCAGGAACTGCCAGTAGTCGGGATGGCGGCCCTCCAGCGCGGCGACCGCCCGGTCCAGCCTGCCCACGGAGTCGTCCAGCGGACGGGCGTGCCGGGGCTCGGGGGTGTGCCGGCCGGTCATGGCCAGGCGCTGGGCGTCCCTGATCGCGAAGCGCGTACGGTCGATCTCCTGCTGCGGGTCCTTCGACACGGCGTTCAGCCGCCGCAGCCGGTCACCGGCGGCGGACACCGCCTCGTCCGTACCGTTCAGCAGCGCGCGTGCCGTGCTGAGCCGCGAGGTCGCGTCGGCCCAGCGCTGCTCCTCGCGCGCCTTGCCGGCCTCCTTGAGCTTCTCCTCGGCCTTCCGGACGCTGCTCGCCGCCTGTTCAGGGACCTGCTGGAGGTCCTGCCAGCAGGCGGCGGTGAAGCGGCGCCGCAGCTCGCTGAGGACCGGGGCGACGGTGCCCGCCCGGGTCGTCAGGGCCTGGGCGCGGGTACGGAGCGACACGAGGCGCCGGTCGATCTCCTGGGCGCGCTCGGGCAGCCGCGCCGCCTCCGCCCGTACGGCCTCGGCGGCGTGCAGCACCTGCTCGGCGCGCTGGAGCGTCTCCGGCACGCCGTGCTGTCCGGCGCCCTGGTTGAGCCGGGTGAGTTCGGGGCCGAGGGCGGCGAGCCGGGCGGCGAGATCGTCCGCCCGCAGTCCGGCGCCGCGCACCGCGTCGAGAGCGTTGCTCGCGGCGAGGAGCGCCGCTCGCGCCCGCTCGACGGCGGGAGCGAGCCGGGCGAGCTGCGTCTCGGCCTTGTCGAGGAGCGGCCCGAGGCTCTGGGCGAACCGGTCGAGGTCGCCCTTGACCCGGTTCAGCGCGTCCTTGGCCGCCGCCAGCTCGTCGCGCGCCTTCGACGCTGCCGATGCCTCCAGGTCGTCGCGGTCCAGGTCGTGCGCGTCCACCGCCTCGATGTAGCCGTGGCTGGCCTCGTCGATCCGCTGCCCCAGCGCGGTGAAGTCACCGGCGGCCTTGCGGGCGGCGGGCGAGCCGTCCACGGCCGTGATCGTCTCTATGGAGATCCGCAGATCGCGCTGGGCCGTGTCCAGCTCGTAGAAGGCCGCCGCCGCCGCGTCCTTGGCGGCCTGGGCATCGGCCCGCAGGCTCTCGGACCGGCCGCCGAACCAGCGCCGGGTCCCTCCGCCCGCGAAGGCGGCCGGCGCGGAGGCCACCAGCAGGGGCACCGGGAGCAGCATCAGCGTGAGGACATCCGTGAGGACACCACCCGCGGCACGCGTCTTCGCTCTCGCTCTCACAACCGCCTGCGGCTGCGCGTGCGCGTGTGTCGCCGTCACATCCCTCTCCCGTGCCGAGATCCGTCATGGCCTGGTTCATTCTCCCACCAGGTAGTGACGAACACACGGGCCGGTTAGTTCGCGCTTCGCACAGTGACCTTCCCGTTGTCGGTGCGGGCCTTCACCACGTGGGCGCTGTCCTTGTCGTTCGGCACGTCCACGTCGACGGAGCCGTTGTCGCTGGACGTCGTCACGGCGTACGAGACGGCCGAGCCGTCCGGGCTGTCCGGGCCGGACCGGGGCAGCTCGATCTCGATCCTGCCGTTGTCGCTGCTGGTGTCCACGCTGTCGGGCACCTCGGCCAGCCCGAGCCGGATCGCCCCGTTCTCCGTCTTGGCGGTCACGGCCCTGGCGGAGACGCCGCGTGCGGTGATGGAGCCGTTGTCGCTCCTGAGGTCGAGCGGTCCGCCGGAGTCCTTGACGTTCACCGCGCCGTTGTCCGACGTCACCTTGAGCGCGGTGTCGAATCCGGTCGCGGTCACCTTCCCGTTGTCCCCGTGCACCGTCACCGCGACCCCGCGCGGCACCTTCACGTCGTGGCGGGAGGAGCAGTCGCTGGCGATTCCGCTGCACTTCACCTTGAGCGTGAGCGTGTCACCGTCCATCTTCCACACGCCCTTCGGCCCGCTCCCGGCGAACACCCAGCCGTCGATCTGCCGGGACACCTCGACCGACTTCACATCGGCGGGTACGAGATCGATCTCCGCGTTGCCGGCCTCGATGGTCAGCGACTTCCCGGCGAGGTCGAACGACTTCTTCTCCACGGGCGCGCCCGACGGATCACTCCCGCACCCGCCCATGGTCATCGCGACGATCACTGCCCCGCCCGCCGCGACGAGCGCGCGCGTGCGGTTCCGGCTTCCGGCCACGTTGGGGTCCCCCCGAATGTCCGTACGTGGTGTGCGTACGTGTTGTCCGTGTGCGTTGGCTGTACGTCTTGCCTGCGCGCCTGGTCCGCGCCTGTTCGCTCCTTCACCTTAGGAACGAAAGCCCCCGGCTCCGATCCGGCCGCCCACCCTCTCCGGGGTAGGGATATCCCCCTCCCCGGGCAGGGCGCGACGCGGTTTGCGGCGGGGCCCCATCCGCCATGTACGCTGTTCCCTCATCCACGGGTGCGTAGCTCAGGGGTAGAGCGCTGCTCTTACAAAGCAGATGTCGGCGGTTCGAAACCGTCCGCGCCCACAGCGGTAATCAGCAGGCGAGAGGCCCCCGACCGGTCATGGTCGGGGGCCTCTCTCGATATGTACGTCTCAGCTCAAGGACGTTGCGGGCGGAAGTCCCCGGCGGGAGGATCAGTGGGCGAGTCGCGATCCTCCGGCCCCCGAGCCGCGCGGATGCCGGTTGGGTGCGCGGGGCCGAGCGGAACTAGGGAGCTGTATGGGACGGGTACGGGGCCGGGTCCGGGTGCTGGGCGGTGTGCTGGCGGTGGCGCTGGTGTCGGTGGGGTGCGGCGCGTCTGCGGTCGCCGAGGACGACCGGGATCCCTCGGGCAGGGAGGCGAAGCCGGTGCCGTGCGCGGAGGCCATGGAATTCGCCGACCTGGGTGGACTGCCGGAGGGGGCGAGTGAGGCCACCTGCGTGACCATGAGCGCGCTGGACACGTACTACGACGTCGGATTCCGCATCCCTCGGGCCGACTTCGACACCTGGCTGGCCGCGGCCCATCCCGGTACGAAGCTGACCCCGTCCTGTGCCGGCGAGCACGTCGACGCCTGTGCCCAGATCCAGCTGGATCCGCCCGCCGAGGGAGGCGCGGTGGCGATCGACGTGCGTGTGGAGAACAAGGAGGGGGGCAACGCCCTCGTGCACCTCCGGCCCTTCAACACCTGAGCGACCTGGGAGACCCGGGAGACCTGGTCCGCTCGACCCCCGCCGCGGCGTCGCCCCCCCCTCGCGTCAGCCGCCCGCGATCGCCCGCACGCTCTCCTGGGCCGACGCCACCAGCCCGAGCAGCGCCGTCGCGCTGCCCACCAGGGTGCGGAGCCGTTCCAGGCGGCCGACGATGCGGTCCTGGTCCACCTCGTCCGCCGCGAGTTCCTCCTCGATCGCGTCGGCCTCCTCGCGGGCCTCCGACCGTCGCCCGGCCGGAAGTTCGGCGTCCGCCAGGAGGCGTCTCAGCTCGCCGACGGCGTCCAGGGCCGCGCGAACGGCCTCGGCATCGGCGGCGCTCGCCGCGCCGACCGTGTGGTGGGCGGTCGCCGACGCGTTGCGGCCCGCCGCCAGGGCGCTCCCGCTCACCTGCGCGTGACCGCTCAGTACGATGCCCTCGTTCACCTGCGGGCCCTCGCCCATGGAAAGCTCCCCTCACTTCGTCGTTGTCGCTGGAGTGGTCGCGGAGTGGTCGCCGGAGTCGTCGCGTGTCAGCCCGCGCCCGCGCCCGTACCCGCGCCGCCCCGGCCACCGCCGGCGCCCCCGGCCGGCCCCAGTCCCGTCGCCGTCGCCTTCGCTCCCGGGCCCGCCGCGATGCTGCCGGTCACGGAACCGCCGTACATCATCACGCCGTTGTTCAGGATCGTCGTCCTGCGCGCGTCGAGGTCGCTCACGTCGAGTTCGTGCTCGGCGAGGAAGTTCATGACCGAGCCGAGCACCTGCAACTCGACCTGCTTGCCCGCCCTGCTCACATCGACGAGCTGGAAGAAGTTCCGGTACTCGGTGGACGCGGCATCCTCACGCAGGCTGTTCCGCGCCCCGAAGTCGTAGCGCCTGTCGTGTTCGAGGGCCCAGCGCTCCTCCTTCTCCCAGCGCTCCCGCTGCCGTCCCGCGCCCAGCTCGGCGAGCACATGGGGGACGGACGCCAGCAGCACACCGGTCGCCGAGACCGCCGACTCGGCGGCCCGCTGCGCGCCCTCCTCGGCGCTCTCGGAGGTGTGGAGGGAGTCGGCCACCCGGAACATTTCCCTGACCGGTGCCAGCACCCTGGTGTCGGACTGAAGGTAGAGCGTGCCCCCGTTGACCGAGACCTGTACGAACACGGTGAGGACCAGGTCGGTGTCCCAGCTGCGGATCTGGACGCAGAGGCAGTGCCTGACCGGCCCGTCGACGAGCCCGCGCGCCGCGGTGATCCGCTCGTCGGGCAGCCGGTCGGTGGGGCGCTTTCCGCCGGGCTTACCGCCGCCGGGCCAGATCTCCTCCTGGGGCGCGAGCCGGGTGGTGAGCAGCGCCGAGCCGTGTACGAAGACCTTCTCCGAGACCTCCAGGCCGACGATGCCGTCCGCCGAATCCGGCGACTGCGCCCGCAGCTCCGCGAGGTCGGCGCTCAGCCGCTCCACCAGCTCGGAGGAGCCGAAGGGAACCGGCGGTGGGCGCTGCCCGCTGCCCGGCTTCCAGCCCTCCGGCACCAGCCGGTTCGCGAACGACCAGGAGCTGAACTGCACCCCCGACCCGACGAACGGCGAATAGCCGCTGTACGCGACGAAGTTGGAGTGGTCGGCCACGTTCCTCGACGCCCGCCGGTGGGTGGGGCCGAGCTTCTCCCGTACGACCTCCCAGGCGGCGACGCGCTGCCGCCAGGTGTAGTACCAGGGGCAGCCGATCAGCAGCAGCAGTCCCAGGATGTACGTGAAGAAGAAGCCGGGCGGCGACCACAAGTACCGCTGGCCGAGTTGGCCGGCGAAGAACAGCACGACGGCCTGGGCGAGCAGCGGCGCGGCGATGGTCGTGACCGTGGAGCCCTGGGGCTTGGTCAGGTGGACCCGCCCCGCCGAGGTGCTCTGCGGGTACACACCGCGAGCGCCCGACTTCCGCCGGGACGAGCCGGTCATGATCCCGCCGATGATCCCCGAGACGAACACGTAGACCACCGTGGTCGCGGGGGAGATGACCAGGGCGAGCACGAACGCCGCGCTCACCCACCGGTCCCGTACGCGCAGATCGCGCAGGGACGCCTCGGCGTGCTCCCGCACCTCGTCGAGATCCACCCCGTACGACGGGGCGCGCGCCCGGATCCGTTCGAAACGGGTCTCGTCCACCACTCTGCGCGCGAAGTCCTCGTAGAGGCGCACGCCCGTGCACAGATAGCGCGTGGCGGAATTCCGCTGCTCGGCGGCCCGGACCGGGGCCGCGTCGGCGGGCCGACGCGGCAGGCCGGGCGCCTGCCCCGGGACGAACGACTCCGAATTCTGCACGTCCTTGCCGCTGTTCATCGGCGATACGCCCATGCTGTCCCCCTGCTGATCCCTCCCGTACTGTGACCTGATAACGCCCCCGGGAACAGTCCGGAGATCCGCAACCCCGGGGCGCACAGGAGCACTTGGGGCGCATGAAGAGCGCAGTCAGCGGGAGTGGGGATCGCGCGCGACGGTGAACCGCGCGTGCAGCCTCCTCGTGTGGTCGACCTGCCGTACGGGACCGGTCAGGGTGACGGCGGCGGTGAGCCGTACGTCCGTACTGGAGGCCGCCAGCCTCAGTTCCAGCGTGCCCGGTTCGACGATCCGGCGCCCGGCCCGGCCGGTGAAGGAGGCGAGGTCGGCCGGGACGCTCACCGCGATCCGGGCCCGCTCGTCGGGGGCCAGCGGCAGCCGCAGATAGCCGATCAGGCGCTGGACCGGCTGCACGACCGAGGCGACGGGGTCGTGCAGATAGAGCTGGACGACTTCGGTGCCCGCCCGGTGGCCCGTGTTGCGGACGGTGAAGGAGAGTTCCACCGTGCCGTCCGTGCCCGCGCTCCCGTCCGCCGTCAGCTCCGACCAGGTGAAGGACGTGTACGACAGCCCGTGCCCGAAGGCGAAGTCGGGCGTGGGGTCGATGTTGGAGACGTCGTTGGCCCGGGCCAGCGGAGCGGCCAGATACGTGGACGGCTGGGTGCCCGCCAGCCGGGGGACGCTCACCGGGAGCCGGCCCGAGGGTTCGACGCGGCCGCTGAGCACCCGCGCCAGGGCCGGGGCGCCCTCCTGGCCGGGGAAGAAGGACTGCACGACGGCTGCCGCCCGGGTGGCGGCCGGACCCAGCGCGTACGGACGCCCGGCCAGCAGGGTCACCACCAGCGGAGTGCCGGTCTCGCTCGCCGTGTCGAGCAGCGTGTTCAGCAACTGGCCCTGGGCGCCGGGAAGTTCCATGCTCTGCGCGTCACAGCCCTCCCCGCTGGTGCCGCGCCCGAAGAGGCCCGCGCGGTCGCCGAGGGCGGCGATCACGATGTCCGCGTCACGGGCCACCCGTACCGCCTCGGCGAAGCCGTCCGTACCACCGGTGTCGATGCCCGTACCGGCCACCGACACCACCTCCGCGCCCGGGAACTCGGCCGCCAACGCCTCGTGCAGTGTGGGAAGTTCGATGCCCACGGGAGTGGCGGGGTGCTGGGAGCCGACGTGGACGGGGAAGGAGTAGCAGCCGAGCACCGCCGTGGGGGTGCCCGCCTGCGGGCCGATCACCGCGATCCTGGCCGGGCCGCCCGCCAGCGGCAGCGTCCCGTCGTTGCGCAGCAGGATCACCGAGCGCTCGGCGAGACGGCGGGAGATGTCCCGGTGCGCGCGGGAGTCCAGCGAGACGGTGCCGCGCAGCGCGGCCGTGTCGTCGGTGTCCTTGCCGGCGAGGGCCGTCGGGCGCGGCGTCCACTCCGGGTCGAGCAGCCCGAGCCCGGCCTTCTGGGTCAGCACGCGGCGCAGCGCCCGGTCGATCGTCCCGGTCGGCAGCCGCCCGGCGGCCACCGCCTCGCGCAGCGGCTCCCCGAAGGTCTTGACGGTCGGCAGCTCCACGTCCACGCCCGCGCCGAGCGCCGCCGAGGCCGCCTCGCCCCAGTCGGCCGCCACCCCGTGCAGGGTCTTCAGGAAGCCGATCCCGAAGTAGTCGGCGACCACGGTGCCCTCGAAGCCCCAGACGTCCCGCAGCAGTCCGGTCAGCAGCTCGTCGCTGGCCGCGCACGGCACGCCGTCGATGTCGTTGTACGCGTGCATCACCGACCGTACGCCGCTCTCCCGCACCGCCATCTCGAACGCCGGCAGGATGACATCGGCCAGCTCTCTGGCGCCCATGCTCACCGGCGCGAGATTGCGGGCGCCGCGCGAGGCGGAGTACCCGGCGAAGTGTTTGAGCGTCGCCACGATCCCGGCGGCCTCCAGGCCCTGGACATAGGCCGTGGCGATCGTCCCCACCAGATAGGGATCCTCGCCGATGGTCTCCTCGACCCGCCCCCAGCGCGCGTCGCGCACCACGTCGAGCACGGGGGCCAGCCCCTGGTGCAGCCCCACCGACCGCATGTCGCGGCCGATCGCGCCCGCCATCTCCCGCACCAGCCCGGGATCGAAGGCGGCGCCCCAGGACAGCGGGACGGGGTACGTGGTCGCTCCCCACGCCGCGAAGCCCGCGAGGCACTCGTCGTGGGCCATCGCCGGGATCCCGAAGCGGCTCGCCGCGACGATGCGTTCCTGCGTACGCATCAGGGACAGCGCGCCCAGCGCCGGATCGACGGGCACCGTACCGAACGGGCGGGTCAACTGGCCCAGTCCGTGGGGGAGAAGCTCGTCCAGCGTGGGCGGCGCCTCCATCTCGTGCTGGTGCGGGGCGACTTCGGCACCGTCGGCGGACGCGCCGGCCCACAGTCCGTACAGCTGGGCGAGCTTCTCCTCCGTGGTCATGGCGGAGATCAGTTCCTCGACGCGCCGGGCCCGTGCGGCGGCGGTGCTGCCGGTCGGCGCGGTGGTGGTGCTGGTGGTGGTGCTTGTTCGGGTGCTCATGTGGGCGATCACTTTCCTCCGACCCCCATGAGCCCCTGGACCAGGGCACGGCGGGCGAACAGGTAGACGAGCAGGACGGGCACCGTGGACAGGACCACGGCCGCCAGCAGACCGGGGATGTCGATCCCGTGCTCGGTCTGGAAGTTGTACAGCCCGAGGGTGAGCACCTTGGTCTCCTCGGACTGGGTGAGCACGAGCGGGAACAGGAAGCCGTTCCACGCCTGGAGCGCGGAGAACACCACGATGGTCGCCAGCCCGCCCCGGGACAGCGGGACGACGAGCTGGAAGAAGACGCGGCGGGTGGTGGCGCCGTCGATGGCCATGGCCTCGAACAGCTCGCCGGTGATGTCGCGCATGGTGCCGGTGAGGATGAGCGCGCAGACGGGCAGACAGAACGCGGCCGTCGGCAGGATGACGCCGATGAGGTTGTCGTAGAGCCCGGCCTTGCTGATCACGTAGAACATCGGGACGATCACGGCCTGGGCCGGGATCGCCAGCCCCAGCAGAAAGAGCCGGAAGATCCGGACACTGCCCCGGCTCCGGCTCCGGACGATCGAGAAGGCCAGCGGCGGGACGAGCAGCAGCACGATCCCGACCACACTGGCGGTGACGATCAGGGTGTTGAGGAAGTAGAGGCCGAAGCCGTTGGAGAAGTCCTGCGTGTAGTTGGAGAGCGAGAAGGACCGGGGCAACGAGAGCGGCCCGTTCGTGCTGTACTCGATACGGCTCTGGACGGTCGCGCCGAGCATCACGTACAGCGGGAACGCGACCAGGCCGAGCCAGAGCAGGGCACCGAGCCCCGCGAGATAGTTGGGCCGCCCCTTCGTGACGGACCGCCTCTTCGTGTTCGTCGCGGACCGCCTCTCCGTGGCCGGCCCGGCCTCGGGAGCGGGCGTACGGCGCGTCACATGCCCTCCTTCGTGCCGGCCATCTTGTCGTAGCCCGAGATCCGCACCACGATCAGCGAGATGACCGTGGCCACCACGACCAGCAGCAGCGCGATGGCCGCGCCCTGGCCGAAGTCGAACTCCCTGAAGGCCTTCTGGTACATGTAGTAGGCGCTGATGCTGGTGTCCGTACCGGGGCCGCCCTGCGTCAGGATCAGTACGGTGTCGAAGGTGGTGAGCCCGCCGACCACCATGAGGATCACCGACGTGATGACCGAGTTGCGCAGCTGCGGCAGCGTGATGTGGAAGAACCGCCGCACCCGGCCCGCCCCGTCGATCGCCGCCGCCTGGTAGAGCACCTCGGGGATCGCGCGCGCCGCGCCCTGGTAGATCAGCGCGTGGAACGGGGTGAACTGCCAGGTCGCCACCAGGACGAGCACCGAGATCGCCCCGGTGCGCGAGCCCAGCAGATTGCCGTCCCCGAAGAGCCAGCGCGCCTGCGCCGGCACCCCGAAGTTGGGGTCGAGCAGCGCCCGCCACAGCACGGAGACGGCCGTGGCGGACAGCAGCAGGGGGACGAAGAAGACCGCCGACAGCACGGCCCGGTTGCGCTGCCGGCCGGCCGCCCAGACCCCGAGCAGGATGGCCAGGGGCGTCTGGGTGACCACGCCCAGACCGGTGAGCAGCACACTGAGCCAGAGACTCTTGATCATCACCGGGTCGTGGAGCAGCCCGGACCAGTTGTCGAGGCCCGCGAACCGGGGCGCCTCAAGGCCGTTCCAGCTCGCGAAGGACAACACGGCGACGAGTACGAGCGGGACGATCGCGAACAGGGTGAAGAACAGCGCGGCGGGCAGGGCCCAGCCGATCCCCGGGCGGGCGACCGTATGGGCGGAGGGGCCCCGGCCCGTCCGGGGGCGCTGCCGCTGCCGTTCGCCTTCCACCGGAGTGGTGAGAACAACCATGGCGGACGTCACTCTCACTCGGTGGACAGGGCCTGCATGGCCTTGATGAAGGCGTCCGCGTCGATGGAGCCGTTGAAGAACTGCTGGATGGCCTGCATCATCGGGGCGCTGGCGCCCGGCGGGTACGCCTGGTCCCAGGACAGCTGGAACGAGGTGGCCTTGTCGACCAGGTCGAACTGGTACTTCAGGTAGTCCGGGTTGTCGGCCGAGTCCAGGAACTTCACGGTGTTGGTCGTGGTGGGCAGGTTGCCGATGGCCAGCTGCGCCTTGACGAACTCGTCGGAGTACATGAGCTTGAGGAACTCGCCGATCGCGTCCGCGTGCTTGGTCTTCTTCAGCACCGAGTAGAAGTTGTTCGTGTTCCCGACGATGTCGGCCGGATCGCCCTTGCCCCCCTCGACGTTGGGGAAGCCGGTGTAGCCGAGGTCCTTCGCCGCGAAGTCGGGGTTGAGTTCCCGCTGCGTGGAGTACGCCCAGGACCCCATCAGCTCGAATCCGGCCTTGCCGGTGCTGAGCAGTGCGGGGGAGCCGTTGTCGGTGTACTTCACCGAGTCGTAGTTGGTGCCGAACGCGCCCGCGTCGACCAGCTCCTTGAGCGTGCTCAGCGCCTTCCTGCTCTCCGCGCTCTCCCAGGCCGCCTTGTCGCCCGCGATCGCCTTCTTGAACAGGTCGGGACCGGCCACCCGGTCGTACAGGTACTCGAACCACATCAGCGTCGGCCACTTGTCGGCGCCGCCCAGCGCGATCGGGGTGACGCCCTTGGCCTTGAGCTTCTTCACCGCGTCGAGCAGTTCGTCCCAGGTCTTCGGTGTCGTCGCCCCGGCGTCCGCGAGCACCTTCTTGTTGTTGAACAGCAGGACGGGCTGGGTGCCGCGCATCGGGACGCCGTACGCCTTCCCGTCCACCACAGCCGTGTTGAAGACGGACGGCAGGAACTTCGACTTCAGCTCCGGGTTCTTGGCTATCAGGTCGTCGAGCGGCAGCAGCAGGTTCGCCTTGACGAACGGCTGGATGGAGCCGCCGCCCCAGTTGAAGAAGACGTCGGGCGCCTGCGGGGTGGAGATGGTCGTCTGGAGCTTCTTCTGGTAGTCGGCCCCGGGGACGGTGTCCAGGACCGCCTTGACCTTGGAGGTCTTGTTGAAGGTCTCGACGATCCGCTTCTCCACCTTGTTCGTGGCGTCGCCGTAGACCAGTACGTGGAACTCCCCGTCCCCACCCGAGGAGCTGCCGCCACCGCCGCAGGCCGCCAGGCTCAGCCCGAGGGCGAGCGTGACGCCGGCGGCGACAGTTCGAGAAAACCGTGCACGAATCATCTTCGATCGACCTCTCGAAAGTATCGGCATCATTGCCGAAAGTATCTGGCGAGTGACCGTAGGACTCTCCCTCCGAGCGGTCAACAGTGCGGTCGTCGCGCTGCCAAACCGTTACCGACTTTCGGCGGACATCCAGGGCGCCTATCCTTCAGCCCATGCGTGATGAGACGAGTGCGGGCCGGGTCACCCTGGCCCAGGTGGCTTCGCAGGCAGGGGTATCTCTTTCGACAGTTTCGAAAGTCCTCAACGGGCGTCCCGATGTCTCCGCGCCGACCCGGGTCAAGGTCGAGGAGCTGCTCGACACCCACGGCTACCGCCGCTCCACGCCCGCCGCCCCCGAGGCGCCGCTCATCGAGATCGTCTTCCACGAGCTGGACAGCACCTGGTCGATGGAGCTGATCCGGGGCGTCCAGAACGTCGCGAAGGAGACCGGCCTCAGCGTCGTCCTCACCGAGACCGGCACCCGGCACTCCCCGGGGGCCGACTGGGTCGAGGGCGTTCTGCGCCGCCGTCCGCTCGGTGTGGTCCTCGTCTTCTCCACGCTCCCCGACGACCTCAAGAAGAAGCTCTGGTCGCGCGCCATCCCGTTCGTCATCATCGACCCGGCGGGCGACCCGGAACCCGACGTGCCGTCCGTCGGCTCCGCCAACTGGGCCGGCGGGCTCGCCGCCACCCGCCACCTCATCGAACTCGGCCACCGCAGAGTCGCCGTCATCACCGGCCCCGAGGACATGCTCTGCTCGCTGGCCCGGCTGGACGGCTTCCGCTCGGCCATGGGCATGGCGGGCCTGGAGACCGACCCGGCGCTGGTGCGCTTCGGCGACTTCCACGTACGGTCCGGCCACGCCCACGCCATGGAACTCCTGCGGGCCGACGACCGCCCGACCGCCGTCTTCGCGGGCAGCGACCTCCAGGCGCTGGGCGTCCTGGAGGCGGCCCGCGTGCTGGGGCTGCGCATCCCGGAGGACCTCTCGGTCGTCGGATACGACGACATCCCCCTCGCCCAGTGGTCCAGCCCCGCCCTCACCACCGTCCACCAGCCCCTCGTCGAGATGGCCGAGGAGGCCGCCCGGATGCTGCTGCGGCTGCGCCGGGAGGACCGCTCCGACCACGCCGACCGGGCCGAACAGGCCGACACCCGGATCGAGTTCGGCACCCGACTGGTCGTCAGGGACAGTACGGCGCGGCCGGCGGCGGGCGGGGCCGCGCGGTAGGGCCGGCCGTTCGTCAACATTAGCCAAAGGAACGTCCGGGGTCAGGTGGAGACGGACGGTGCGTGAAGAAGGACGCGCCGTCACCCGGCGTGATGTTTATCCGCGTGACGGGCGCTTGGCGTGTACAGATAAAGACGCGACGGTGTGCGTCGTCGCTCACGTCGAGTGATCTTGCCCCTCGTGTGCGGTGACGGGTGGGTGGCGAAAGGGTTTTCCTCCGACCGGTTCACGGTCTGCCTTCTGATCGATCGCGGGGTCTGCCCACCTCGTGGCACGGGGGGGGAGAGACTGGGCACGAGTTCCCCCGACGCGTAGCGCGTCCCCTGCGGCACACTGGAGGCATGTGCCGCAGTATCAAGACCCTCCGGCCGCCCGTCCTCCCCGAAGAGGCCACCGAGGAGGACATCCGGGCCGCCGCGCTTCAGTACGTACGCAAGGTCTCCGGCTTCCGGGCGCCCGCCGCGCACAACCGGGAGGTGTTCGAGCGGGCCGTGGACGAGATCGCAGCGGCGACCGCGCGGCTGCTGGACGGGATCGAGGTGCGGGGTGCGCGGGGCGGGTCAGGCGGGTGAGGCCGTCGGGCCGCTCGGGCGGCGGATGAAGTAGGCCGCCAGGGAGCCCGCGGCGAAGAGGGCCAGTACGGATATGGCCGTGCCGAACCAGGTCGCGCCCAGCCACTGGCCGCCGAGGTAGCCGAGACCCGCGCTGTAGCCCGTCCAGGCCACGGCGGCCAGCGCCGACCAGGGCAGGAACTCCTTCACCTTGCGGTGGGCCACGCCCGCGCTCAGGGAGACCACCGAGCGGCCGGCCGGGGCGAAGCGGGCGAGGACGACCAGGGCGCCGCCTCCGCCGCTGAGGGCGCTGCCGAGTCGTTCCTGCGCGGTGGTCAGCCGACGTGAGCGCGCGATGGTGCGCGCGACGCGGCCGTCCCTGCGCCGGGCCAGCCGGAAGGCGACCAGGTCACCGAGGACGGAGGCGATGAACGCGCACAGCATCACCAGGAGCAGCGAGGGCACTTCCTGCGGCACCTGAGCGACCTTGCCGGCCGCGCCCGCGACGGTGGTCGATCCCGCGGCGGCGGCCGTGGCCGCCGTGATGACCAGGACGCCGCTGGGCAGCAGGGGGAGGAATACGTCGAGCAGGACGGAGAGGGCGACGACGGCGTAGATCCATGGGCTGCCGGTCAGCGACCCCAGACTCTCCAACACCTCTGCACTTCCCGCCCGTTCGTCCCGTTGACAGCGCCTGGCCATCGCAGGGGAGCGGCAGTGGCGGCTGCAACCATACAGCGTACGCGTGTGCGGTACGGAGGATTTGGCCGGGGCACGACACGGCGGTACGGACGGCGATCGCCCGGCTCTCAGCGGGGGAGAGCCGGGCGATCGTACGCGGTGGCCGCTACGCGGAGACGGTCTCGCGGTCGTCCCGTACCTCCGGTGCCTCCTGCGCGGAGGCGCGCGAGGAGAACAGCTGGTCGAGGGCGAGCGCCCCCGGGCCGGTGAAGACGATCAGCAGGAACGCCCAGCAGAACATGACGGACAGCTCGCCGCTGTTCTCTATGGGGAAGAGGCCGTTCTCCTGGTGCACGGTGAAGTAGGCGTACGCCATCGAGCCGGAGCTGATCAGCGCGGCCACCCGGGTGCCGAGGCCGAGCATGATGAGCGCACCGCCGACCAGTTCGATGACGGCCGCGTACCAGCCCGGCCAAGTGCCGCCGGACACCGCTTCCTTGCCGAAGTAGCCGAAGAGCGAGGATGCTCCGTGGCAGACGAAGAGCAGACCGGTGACGATGCGGAACAGACCGAGCGCGTAGGGCTGGGCCTGCTGGAGACGTGTGTGCATGGGGGGTTGTACTCCTTCGATCAGGGGCGGACCGACGAGAAGCTCCGCCCCCAACGTTAGGCGTGCCTAATCAATGCTTGCAAGTTCAACATTTTGTCGGGGATCAATTCGCGTCGTCCGTTCCGCTTCCCCCGCCGCCCACGTTCGCAGTCCGGCACGCGCCACCGCGTCGGTGTCCGACAACATCACCGAGTCGACTCCGGGCCGCGCACCTGCGGCGGTCACCCAGTGCACTCCCTCCGTCGGCACGCCGATGGCGAACCTCCTTGAGTGCGGCCTGCCTTGACGGTCTATCAGGTAATAGGGGCGGTGCGTTACATCCAGCCCGCCGGTCTCGTAACCATCAAGTACATGCGGTCGGCACTGCCCGGTCTTGAGCAGTCGCGACAGCAACGGGTCGCAGCTGCGCCGCAGATCCGGTTCCGGCAGCCTGGCCTCCACCAGCGTCGTCGCCCGCACCGACGACCCCGGCACGTCGGGGGATTCGGCGGTGAACACACCGTCCTGGGCCCGTACGGTCGTCCTCGGGCCGATCACCTCCAGCACCCCGGCCTCGATCAGGGCGGCCATCTCCTCGATGCGGCGGCGCGGCGGCCCGATGGAGAGGAATGCGTTCAACGGCGTGTACCAGCGGTCGAGATGGTCGCGCCGGGAGGTGCCGGAGAGCCCGGAGTGGTCCACGATCTGCCGCAGTTCGTTGCGCAGATCGCGCAGCACGTCGAGGGCCGCCTTGACCGGGCCCGCCAGATTGCCGAGCACGGCGTGGGCGGCGTCCTCGCGCAGATGGGCCAGCAGCCAGGCGCGATGGTCGGCCGGGTCGCGGAAGGTCTCCGTGCCGTACGGCCGTGAGATCCGCTCCCACGACCAGCGGTCCGCCGCCGCGATGCCCGCGTCGTCGAGGACGGCGGCCTCCTGCGGGCTGCCGTGCGGCGCCGCGAGGAAGCGGTCGAGGAAGGGGGCGAGGAAGCACGCGTGCCCGGCCGCCGGTACGGAGGTGTGGCCGGGGGTGCCGGGGGTGTGGCCGGTGGCCCCGGAGGCGTGGCCGGTGGTCCCGGAGGGGCTCGCGCGCAGGTGCGCGGTGTAGAACACCGCCTCCACCTCCTTGGCGACCAGCGGCCATATCTCCCGCAGGAAGTCCGGCGCGTCACCCTCGTCCGCCCGCTTGCGGAACACCGCGATCACGTCCGGCGTCAGTACCAGCGGCTCGTGCCGCCCCGACGGCCCCTTCGCGTTGTCCCCGCGCGCCTGGTACGGCACCCCGCGCCGCGACCCCGCGTACAACTGCGGCTCCCGCCCCGACGGGTGGTATACGAGCACGCCCTCGGCGTCACGGGTGAACAGGCCACCGCGCCCCGCCGTCAGGAGCGCCATGTGATCGAAGAAATTCAGCCCGAGCCCGCGCAGCAGCACCGGCTCCCCGGCGGCGACGGCGGAGAGATCGACATCGGCCGGATTGGCGGGCGGCAGATAGCGCAGCCGGTGGCGCGCGGCGTACTCCGCCAGGGTCGCCTGGGTCTGGCCGGAAACCACCGGTAGATGGCCCTGCGCGAGGACAACGGCGCGGAGGCCGGAAATCGTCGTGCCATTGTCGAGGGTGAGTGTCTGGGTGGGATGGTGCGCGGCGGACGAGGGGGACTCTTCGCACGAATCGCCCGCGCCGCGCGCGGACCGCGCCGCCGGTGTGCCGGGTACGGGCCGCTCGGCGTCGTCATCCAGTCGTACCGCCAGCGCCCGGTGCACCTCGACCGTCACATTCTCCGGCGCCCCCTCCACCGTCCTGCGGAAGGCCCACTCCAGATAGCGGCCGTACGCGGCGCGGGTGGGGTAGTCGTCCGGGCCGAGGCGCTCGGCGGGGCGGGCCGCCGCCCACTCGTACAGGCTCGGCCCCGGACGTATCGGCCCCTCGCACGTCACGCTCTCGTCGGTGAAGACGGTCACCTGTGAGGCCACCGTGTTCATCAGCAGCTCGGGCGACTGGTCGGTGCGCCAGACGCGGCCCGCGCCGGGGGGAGCCGGGTCTATGAGATGCACGGTGAGCGGTATGTCCGGCGCCAGTTCGGGCACGGACGCGCAGAGTCTTTCGAGGACCGAGGTGCCGCGGGGGCCGGCGCCGACGACGGCGATCGAGTGGGGCGGAGACTGCCGTGCAGCGAACAAAGCTGTGACTCCCGGGGCATGGGGGTACGGGAAGCGGATGGTCCGCTCATCATGCCGTTGGTGCACCAGGAGTTCGAACCCTTGGGGGAAGGATCACGCGGTGTGGGAATGATCACCCGAGGGTGGAGTCGCCGGGGTGGCGGGGGTCTCTGCTGTACAGTGCCCCGCTTCGTGACGCTTGGTGCCCTCCGCGGGCGTGACGGAACGCCTACGGAGGGCTGTGGGGGGTGGTGGGTGGAGGGATGAGGTGGAGGAATGGTGGAGGGGGAGTGGTTGGAGGAGTGGGTGGGGGAGCGCGGGGAGGGGCGAGTGGAGGGGAGGCGGATCAGCAGCCGCTGAGCGCGCTGGTGAGCGCGGTCTTCTCTGCCGAGTCGACGGTCAGCTTGTAGTAGTACTTGACCTGCACCCAGGCCCGTACGTACGTGCACTGGTAGGCGGTGCGCGTCGGCAGCCACTTCGCCGGGTCGCTGTCGCCCTTCGACCGGTTGGAGCTGGCGGAGACGGCGATGAGCTGGGGGCGGGTCAGGTCGTTGGCGAACGCCTGGCGCTGGGCGGTGGTCCAGCTGCTGGCGCCGGAACGCCACGCCTCGGCGAGCGGCACCATGTGGTCGATGTCGAAGCTGGACGAGCTGGTCGTGGTGGCGCCGTCGTACTCCGAGTACCAGTTGCCGCTGACGGCCGCGCAGGCGGAGTCCTGCACCACGTTCGTGCCGTCGCGCTTCAGGACGACCTCACGGGTGTTGCAGGTGCCCGACTGGGTGATCCAGTGCGGGAACAGATCGCGGCTGTAACCGCTGGTGGAACCTTCCGCCTGCACGGTGAGCGTGCCGAGGTAGGTACGGGCCGTGGACGCGGCGACCGGCGTCGGCATGGCGGCCTGGGCGGCGGGGGCGACGACCAGGGTGGCGACGAGCGCGAGGGCCGCCGTGAGGAGGAGGGTGACGAAGCGAGGCATTCGACGCGCGTAGACACGTGACATGCGAACTCCCTTGGAGTGGGGGGAACCTGACATGGCGGTGTGGTGCGGAGTGGGGCCGTGCGGTGCTCTCGGCCCGGCCGCCATCGTGAGGGCGGTGGGTTTCCGGGGGATGGGCGCCAGGTAACAGCGTGGCGACATGTTCACGTCACATCAAGGGGTAATGGGTGTCCGGGACTTCCTGATGGGTGAGCAATTGGCGCTTATCCGGGCAAGGTTGGCGCGTGGGCGCGGGAGGGTGCGCCAGGGCGCGAGGGGATGCGCCGGTGGTTCCGGTGGTCCGTGCCGCTTCCGCGCCGGTTCCGCGCCTGGGTTCGGGCGGGGGTTCGCGCCTGGGTTCGGGTCGGAGGTCGGGCCGAGTTCCGCGCCGTGTTCCGCGCCGGGTTCCGGGCGTACGGGAAGCGGGCGTGGCCGGTCGCCGGACAACTGCCGCCTACCGCCTAAAGTGGGCCCGTGCTGCTGCGGGTCGATATCACGTTCGGGGTCGTACTCGGCCTGCTGCTGGTCGCCGCCGTGACCGTCGCCGCGCTCGCGCATCTCGGGCGGGGCCGGGAGATGGCCGTCGCCGGGGTGCGGGCCGCGCTGCAACTCGGCGCGGTCTCGCTGGTGATCGGGTGGGTGATCGGCTCCGTACCGCCGCTGCTCGGGTTCATCGCCCTGATGTACGCCGTCGCCGTACGGACCGCCGGGCGGCGCGTCACCCCGAACCGCACCTGGTGGTGGGCGGCCGTGCCCATCGCGGCGGGGGTGGCGCCGGTGATGGCCGCCCTGCTGCTCACCGGCGTCGTGCCGGCCAAGGGCATCGCGGTGATCCCCACCACCGGCATCCTCATCGGCGGCGCGCTCACCGCGACCGTACTGAGCGGCCGCCGCGCCCTGGACGAACTGCACGCGCGCCGGGGCGAGGTCGAGGCCGGGATGGCGCTGGGGCTGCTGGACCGCGACGCCCGGATGGAGGTGGCCAGGCCCGCCGCGTCGGACGCGCTGCTGCCGGGGCTCGACCAGACCAGGACGGTGGGGCTCGTGACGCTGCCGGGGGCGTTCGTGGGGATGCTGCTGGGCGGCGCGTCACCGGTGCTGGCGGGCGCGGTGCAACTGTTCGTGCTGGTGGCGCTGATGGCGGTGCAGGCGGTGGCGGTGAGCGTGGTGCTGGAGCTGGTGACGCGGGGACGGCTGCACCGCGAGGAGTGACCGCGAGGGGTGGCCGTGAGGGGCGTTCCCGCCCCGCCCTCAGGCGGCCACGACGTGCAGCGCGATGCCGCCCGCCGGCAGGGCTTCCACGCGCAGGTGCGTGAGATCCGGTACGTGTACGTCCGGGGCCATCGCCGCCGCGCGCGGTCCCACGCCCACCACCCGCATTCCCGCCGCCCGCGCGGCCAGGATCCCCGCCTCGGAGTCCTCGAAGACCACGCAGTCCCGCGGCTCGATGCCCAGCGTGGCGGCGCCGAGCAGGAAGCCCTCCGGGTCGGGCTTGCTCGCGGTGACGTCCTCCGCGGTGACCCGGATCTTCGGCATGGGGAGTGCCGCCGCGCCCATCCGGGCCTCGGCCAGCTCGACGTCGGCCGAGGTGACCAGCGCGTGCGGGAGGTCCGCCACGGCCGCCAGGAAGCCGGGGGCGCCGGGGATCGGGACCACGCCGTCGGTGTCGGCGGTCTCCTCGGCGAGCATGGCGCGGTTGTCGGCGAAGTTCAGCTCCATGGGCCGCTCCGGGAGCAGTACGGCCATCGTGGCGTACCCCTGCCGGCCGTGCACGACCTTGAGCGCCTCTTCCGGATCCAGTCCGTGCGCACTCGCCCAGCGCCGCCAGCAGCGCTCCACGGAGGCGTCGGAATTGACGAGCGTGCCGTCCATGTCCAGCAGAAGCGCGCGGGCGGTCAGGGGCATGGCTGGACTCCAGGGAGCGGGAGCGGCGGACCGCGCGGGGCGCGAGGCGGAACCAAGTGGCCCCGCCCGTCGGTCAGGGTGAACGGGCGGAACCACTTTGTTTCCACATTATACAAAGCGGCTCAGGTGCGGCCGGACCCGGGGCCCTGCTGTCCGCCCCGGCGCGCGTCCTGGCCCTGGCTCTGACTCTGGCCCTGGTTCTGGCCCTGGCTCTGTTCCTGCTCCGTCTCCGCCTCCAGGGCGCGCCGCGTGGCCGGGCCGTACTCGCCCAGGGTGTCGCCGCTGAGCTGCCGGGACCACTGGTAGACACGTACGGCGCTCTCCAGGTTCTGGTCGTACTGCCCGGTGGCCTCCCCGGTGAACAGCCACAGCCGCGTCAGCCGCTGCTGGAGGCCCGTGACCTCGGGCCCCGAGTCCCCGACCCGCAGGGTGGTGGTCTCCTCCACCGGAGCGGACTGCGGCGCGCCGGTGTCCGTCGCCGCTGGGGCGGCGGGTGCGGCGGACGCCTTGCCCGTGACGGAGGAGGAGGGGGAGGGGCGGGGCGCCGGGGAGGCGTCCGGGGCGTCCGCCGTCGTGCCCGAGGCCGGCGCCGAGACCGATGTGCCCGGCGCCGTACCGTCGCCCGGCGCGCCGGCCGTGCCGGGCGACGGTACGGCCGTGGGCGACGAGCCGCCCGGCTCCTTGTCGTCCCCCGACGGCAGCCAGGTGCTCGTCTCCTCCGGCGGAGCCACCCACTCCTCCCGGCCGTCCCCCGAGAACAGCCCCACGGCCACCGCGGCCACCGCGATCACCACGACCGCAGCGCCGATCGCGACCGCCCTGAGCGGTGCCCGGCTGGGCGGCGGCGTGTGCAGATCGGGGGCCGGGGGCTTGGCGGAGACACCGCGCCTCTCCGGGCCGAGGAGCGGCAGCGGGCCCGTGGCGCGGAACGCCTTGGGCACCGGCCTGCCGCTGTCCCGGCCCTCGTCCACGGGCAGCTGTACGTAAGGCCGGACGCGCAGCGGATCGAAGTCCTCCGTCGCCGCGGCCTGCGCGGAGCGCTCGGCCCGCAACGACCGCGCCGCGCGCTCCGCGCAGTCGCAGCCGGGTCCGCCCTCCGCGGCCGCTGGCGCACCGCATGCGGAACAGAGCTGTCCGGTCACCGTGGGTCCCCTCCCCTTGGGCTGCCGACGATTATGCAGTGCGTGTTCGTGCCACGTACGCACGTCCGGCCATCTCCGGCCCCGCGCGGCCCCGCCCGCAGCAGCCCATGAGCCCCGCCCACGACAGGCCGCGCGCCGCGCCCCACGACAGCCCGCGCGCCGCGCCCCACGACAGCCCGCGCGCCGCGCCGCTCGACAGGCCATAACCCGGCGCAGCGGCCAGGATGGAATCCGGCGGACCCGAGGAGACGTCCCGCGGCTCGGCAGGCGAGCGACGCCGACGTCCCGTGGCTCCAGGAAGCGAGCGATGCCCGATGGCTCAGGACGTGAGCACCCCGGAAACGAGCCCGGCCCCCGGGGAGGGCCACCAGCCGCGCACCGTACTCGTCGCCATCGGCGCGCTGCTGTTGGGCATGCTCCTCGCCGCACTGGATCAGACGATCGTCTCCACCGCCCTGCCGACCATCGTCAGCGACCTCGGCGGGCTCGACCATCTCTCCTGGGTCGTCACCGCCTATCTGCTCGCCTCGACCGCCGCCACCCCCCTCTGGGGCAAACTCGGCGACCAGTACGGCCGCAAAAAGCTCTTCCAGACCGCGATCGTCATCTTCCTCATCGGCTCCGCCCTCTGCGGCCTCTCCCAGAACATGGCCCAGCTCATCGGCTTCCGCGCGCTCCAGGGCCTCGGCGGCGGCGGGCTGATCGTGCTGTCGATGGCGATCGTCGGCGACCTCGTACCGCCGCGCGAACGCGGCAAGTACCAGGGCCTGTTCGGCGCCGTCTTCGGCACGACGAGCGTCCTCGGCCCGCTGCTCGGCGGCTTCTTCACCCAGCAGCTCAGCTGGCGCTGGGTCTTCTACATCAACCTGCCCGTCGGCGTCGTCGCCCTCCTCGTCATCGCCGCCGTCCTGCACATCCCGGTGCACAGGGCCAAGCACACCATCGACTACCTCGGTACGTTCCTGATCGCGTCCGTCGCCGTCTGCCTGGTGCTGGTCGCCTCGCTCGGCGGCACCACCTGGCCCTGGGGCTCCGCCCGCATCATCGGCCTCGCGCTCCTCGGCCTCGTCCTGCTCGCGGTCTTCATCCACGTCGAGCGGCGCGCCGTCGAGCCCGTACTGCCGCTGCGCCTCTTCCGCATCAGGACCTTCACCCTCGTCGCGGTCATCAGCTTCATCGTCGGCTTCGCGATGTTCGGCGCGATGACCTATCTGCCGACCTTCCTCCAGGTCGTCCAGGGCGTCACCCCCACCATGTCCGGCGTGCATCTGCTGCCCATGGTGCTCGGACTGCTGATCACCTCCACACTGTCCGGGCAGATCGTCAGCCGCACCGGACGCTGGAAGGTGTTCCCGATCCTGGGCACCGGCATCACCGCCCTCGGGCTGCTGCTGCTCCACCACCTCACCGAGTTCAGCGGTACGTGGCTGATGAGCGCCTACTTCTTCGTCTTCGGCGCCGGACTCGGCCTGGTCATGCAGGTCCTGGTGCTGGTCGTGCAGAACGCCGTCAACTACCGGGACCTCGGCGTCGCCACCTCCGGCGCGACCTTCTTCCGCTCGATCGGCGCGTCCTTCGGCGTCGCCGTCTTCGGCACGATCTTCGCCAATCTGCTCAGGGACAAGCTCACGGACGCCCTCGCGGGCAGGGCGCTGCCGCCGGGCGTGGACGTCGGCCGGCTCTCCGCCGACCCGCAGTCCCTGGGCGGCCTGCCGGCCTCGCTGCGGGCGCCCGTACTGCACGCGTACGCGACCTCCATCACCGACGTCTTCCTGTACGGCGTGCCGGTGGTGCTGGTGGCGTTCGTGGTGGCGTGGTTCCTCAAGGAGGACAAGCTGCGCGGCTCGGTGACCGCGCCGGAGATCACCGAGACGCTCGCCTCCAACCCGGTGGAGCGCTCCTCGCACGACGAGGTGGCACGCGCCCTGTCCGTCCTCGGCACCCGCGAGGGCCGGCGGCGGATCTACGAGAAGATCACCGCGAAGGCGGGGTACGACCTGCTCCCGGCGGCCAGTTGGCTGCTGCTGCGGGTACGGCGGTACGGCGTCGTGCAGCCCGCCGAGCTGGCCGAGGCGGGCCCCGTACCGCTGGAGTCCGTCACGTCGGCGTCCCGGCAGCTGGAGGAGCGCGGGTTGGTGGAGCGCGCGGGGGTGGAGCTGCGGCTCAGCGAGCGGGGCGCGCGGGTGGCGCAGGTGCTGGCGCAGGCGCGGGAGGAGTCGCTCGCTGAGCTGCTGGGGGACTGGTGGGGGCCGGACAGGCCGACCGATCTGGTGCGGCTGGTGCACGAGCTGAACAGCGAGCTGTGCGGCTCCGAGAGTGAACGCCCGAACGGGGTGGAGGCGCCGCGGGACCACGTCGCCCACGTCGAGGAGTGAACCTGCGGGGTGACCCGGCGGGGTGACGCGGTGAGGTGACGCGGTGAGGTGACGCGGCGAGGCGACGCGGCGAGGTGGGCCCGGTGGCCCCCTCCTGGCGGTCCGGATGCTCAACAGGCTTTTCCGCAGGGCTGTTTGGCCGGCGGATTCGGGGCAACCCGACTCGGTGAACGACCCCATACGCCCCGAGCGCGGGAGCCCGGACCCGAGTACGAGCCAGGAAGGCAGACATGTCCACAGTTCTGATCGTCGTCGCTCTCATCGTGGCGTTCGTGATCATCGTGGCCGCGGTCCTCTACACAGGACCCGGCAAAGGAAGCGGATTCGGCGGGCGCGGCGGACTGAAGCGCCGCTTCGGCCCCGAGTACGACCGTGTCGTCGACCGGCACGACGGCGACACCAAGGCCGCCGAGCGGGAGCTGACGGAACGGGTCAAGCGACACGGCGAGTTGCGGCCCCGGTCCCTCTCCGAGGAGCGGCGCGAGCAGTACGTGGCCCACTGGGCCGGTCTCCAGGAACGCTTCGTCGACTCGCCCCGGGAGGCGGTGACGGAGGCGGACCGGCTGGTGGCCCGGCTCGCGGAGGAATGCGGCTACCCCGCCGGCACGCGGTACGACGACCAGGTCGAGGCCCTGTCCGTGCACCACGCCCACCAGGTGGAGGGCTACCGCAGGGTGCACGAGGCGTTCTCGCCGGACGGCGCGGACGCGGATGCGGACGGTGCGGGTACGGACACGGGTACCGGTACGGGTACGGGTACGGGCGGAGCCGCGACCACCGAGGAACTGCGCGAGGCGATGGTCGGCGCGCGCGAACTTTTCGAGCAACTGATCCTGGCCCGACCGGAGAAGAGCGGCAGCGACAGCGACCGCCCCCGGGACACCGGCCGGGACAAGACCTTTTCACTACGGCCCAAAGGGAGTGGTGTGTGATGACGTACGAAGCGAAGAGCGAGCCCAGGAAGACCGTCGCGTCCACCGAGGCCGGGACGACAGAGGCCGAGGCTGAGGCCGGGAAGGGAACCGGAACCGGAACCGACGGGACCAGGTCGACCGCGCTCGGCGGGAGCGGGAGCGGGGGCACGGGCGGGGGCGGAGGCGGCCAGGAGCCCGGGGACGCCACGCGGGTGATCGGGAAGCGGGACGCGGCGGACCCGGTGAAGCCGTTCCGTACCGCCGAAGCGGCCAGGCCCGGCCGTGTCGCCGACGCCGGTGACATCGCTGACGCCGGTACCAACGCTGTCGGCGGCGACAGCGCGTCCACCGCTCAGCCCCACACCGACAGCTCCGCCCGACTCATCCCCCAGGGCGAGAGCGACCGGCTCGCGGAGCGTCTCCAGAACGCGCTGAGCACCTTCGTCGACGGGCCGCGGCACTCCGTCGAGGAGGCCGCCGACGTACTGGAGGAGGCCGCCGGGCAGTTGACGAAGGCGCTCGCGGACCGGCCGCGTTCACTGCGCGCGGGCTGGGACGGCCCCGGCGACGGGGCAGGGAACGGCGCGGCGGACGGCTCCCACACGGAGGAACTGCGGCTCGCCCTCCAGAGCTACCGCGAGATGACGGAACGGCTGCTGCGCGTCTGACCTGACACGATCCGGCCGGACTTGATCCGACCGGACCCGACCCGACCTGCCGCGGCGACGGCGTACGGAGCTACCGGACCACCCGTAGCTCCGTACGTGTGTGCGCGGCGGCGCCCGGTCAGCCGAGTACGCGCACGAGGGCGAAGCCGTCGTACCCCTTGGTGCCCACCGTCTGCACCGCCGTCGCCGACAGCAGCGGATTCGCCGCGATCCGCTCGATCATGCGGCGGGTGCCCAGCACGGCGGGGCTGGTGCTGTCCGGATCCGCGATCCCCCCGCCCCGTACGACGTTGTCGACGATGATGAGGCTGCCCGGCCGGGTCAGCTTGAGCGCCCACTCCAGGTACTGCGGGTTGTTCGGCTTGTCGGCGTCGATGAACACGAGGTCGAACGGGCCCGTGCCCTCCCGCGCCAGCACCGGCAGCGTCTCCAGCGCCGGGCCGGTCCTGACCTCAGCGATCTTGTCCAGCCCCGCGTGCGCCAGGTTGGCGCGCGCCACGTCGGCGTGGGCGGGGTCGTACTCCAGGGAGATCAGCCTGCCGTCCTCGGGCAGTGCGCGCGCCAGCCAGATGGTGCTGTAGCCGCCGAGCGTGCCGATCTCCAGGACGGTACGGGCGCCCTGCGCCTGGGCCAGCAGATGCAGCAGCTTGCCCTGGTTCGGCGCGACGTTGATGGCGGGCAGCCCGGCCGCGTCACTGGCGGCGAGGGCCGCCGCGAGCGCCTCGTCGGCGGGGGCGAGCTGATCGGTGAAATAGCGGTCGACCGCGGTCCACTGCTCCTGGGACATGAGGGCCTCTCGAAGTGCCGGAGTTGGTTCCCGAAATTAGTTCCGGAATGGAACATATCGCAGTCGGCCGACACGCTCCCACCGACACGGAACGGCCGGTCACCGGGCCGTACGTACCGGGGTTCCAGGGCCCCGCGTGGGCCCCGCCCTGGGTCCCACCCGGTCCGCGCCTGGTCCGTACCATCGGTGGACCATCTTCCGTTTCTCGCCGGAAGTCCGGAAGTCATGGGCATTAAGCCAAAACAGGGGTGACAGTCAGGTGAAGAGGGGGTTGCCTGAGTCTCGACGGAGGGGCAGTGCGAGGCTCTATGCCCCAGGGACGGCGTTTTCGGGACGGAGGGTCGGCGCGGCGTGGCGAATGCAGATCACAGCGTGCACGGCGGTGCGGCGGCGGGTACCGCGGGAGGCGGGCTCGGGAGGGCCCGCGCGGTTCTCTGGCTGGTCGCCGCGGTGCTGGCGGTAAGACAGGCGGCGGCGGTGCTCCGGCAGCCGCCCGGTGAACGGCTCACCGATCTGGAGACCTGGATCGGTGACGACGGCGTCCTGCATGTGACGGGGTCGCTCTACGACACCGGACAGTTCACCGGGACGCCGTTCGCCGGCCTCGTGCTCAAACCGCTGGCCCGCTCGGCCGAGGAGAGCCTCGGCATCGCGTGGACCCTCGGGACGCTGCTGCTGGTCGTGGCCCTCGGCCTCGTCGCGGCGCGGGCGCTGCCGGGGCAGGTGTCGCGCCGTACCGGACTGCTGGCCGCGCCGGTCGCGATCAGCCTGCTCATGCTGTCCCTGCCGGTGCGCAACAGCTTCTCCCTGGGGCAGACCAGCATCATTCCCGTGCTGCTGGTGCTGCTGGGATGTCTCGCCGTACGGAGCGAACGCGGCTCCGGTGTCCTCGTCGGGATCGGCGCGGCCCTCCAGCCCGCCGTACTCCTCTTCGCGCCGCTGCTCTGGCTGACCGGCCGCAAGAAGGCGGCCCTGACCTCGGCGGGCACCTTTGCCGCGGGTACGGCGCTGACCTGGGCCGTGATGCCGGGCGACTCGTGGGCGTACTGGGTGCACCACGTGGCGGGCGCCGGCCTCGGCGAACGCGCCGACTCGCTCGCCAACCAGTCCCTGCACGGCGCGCTGCTCCGGTTCGGCCTCGAAGGGCCGCTGGAGGTCGCGCTCTTCCTCGTCCTGGCCGCGGCCGTCGTCTTCCTCGGGCTGCGCCGGGCCGCGCGCTACGCCCGGGACGGGCAGCTGCTGCTGGCCGTGGCGCTGACGGGCTGTGTGGCGGTCGCGGTCTCGCCGACCGCCTGGCAGCACCAGCTGCTGTGGGTGCTGCTGGCCCTGGTGGGCCGGGTCGGCACCCGGGCCAGGGACCGGCTGGTGTGGCCCGCGGTGGTGATCCTCGTGATGACGCTGCCCGGCAGGATGATGCTGCCGAACATGAAGGTGCTGGTCCCGCTCCGGGAGAACGTGCCGCTGATCGCGGCGCTGGCGGCGGCCTGCGCGTTGCCGTTCCTGATGCGTACCTCGCCGTACTTCGACAAGCCGGTCCCGACCGAGTACGCGCGGCCCGCGCCGTCGCGCTGGGGGCGGGTGCCGCTGGTCCCGTTCTGGAAGCGGCTGCTGAGCCGCCCGAACCTGCTGCTCGAACTGCTCGCCATCCGGGTCGGGTACTCGGCGTACTCCCACATCCGGCTGGTCGCCACCGGCGGCCGTGAGACGGCCGAGAAGCACGCCCGCCAGATCCACTCGATCGAGCAGGCGCTCGGGATCGACATCGAGCACTGGGTCAACCACACGGTCGTGAACCTCAAGTGGGCCGAGAGCTTCTTCAACTTCTACTACACGTCGTTCCACTTCGTGATCCCGCTGGCCATCCTCGGCGTCCTGTACGCACGCCGCCCCGCCGACTACCGCTGGGCCCGCTCGTCGCTCGCCTTCGCCACGGTGCTGGCGCTCGTCGGCTTCTGGTTCTACCCGCTGGCCCCGCCGAGGCTGATGCCGGAACTCGGCTTCATCGACACCGTGCACGGCCCGCAGGATCTGACCAACCCGGACTACGGCGCGCTCACCGCGCTCACCAACCAGTACGCGGCGATGCCCTCGCTGCACTTCGGCTGGTCGCTGTGGTGCGGCGTGGTCATCGTGGTGCTCGCCCCCAAGCTGTGGATGAAACTCCTCGGCCTGCTGCACCCCCTCTTCACGATCTGCGCCATCGTCGCCACGGCCAACCACTGGGTGCTGGACGCGGTGGGCGGCGCCACGGTCGTCGGCGCCGGCTTCGCCCTGACGTACCTGCTGGCGGGCCGGCGTGAACTGCTGCCCCGGACGGTCGGACTCCCGGCCCCGGCGAAGCGGAGCGACCCGTCCCCGAAGGGCGGGAGCCCCGGTTCGGTGGCCACCGAACCGACGGCCACCGAACCGAAGGCCGCTGGGCCGACGGTCCCGGCGCGCAGGGAGGCGCCGACCGAGGACGGTGTACGGGAAGGGGTGCGGGACCGGGCTTAGCCGCGCATGGCCCATGGGGGCGAAGCGCCCGGGACCATACGGAGTGACTCGCGGCCCGTGGCCGGGTGGGTGCCCCGGCGGTGCGGATGTTCAACGGCCGCGCGCACAGGGGCGTTCGGCGGACGGACTCGGCGGTCCGTGGCGGACGCGGCGGTCCGTGGCGGATGTTGCCGTCCGTTGCGGTCCGTCCGTCCCCTACGGCCGGCTGGTCTTCCTCCGGTTGCCCAGCAGGTAGCCGATCCCGATGCCGCCGGCCAGCGCGATCCCTACGAGCCACAGGACACCGCGCCCGTCGGCGCCGCTGAGCGCGCTCTCCGCCGCAGCCGTCGCCGCCGCGCCGCCGCTCGTGCCGGCGGCAGCGCCCGTACCGGCGGCGGTGCCGGGTGCCGGGGCGGGGGAGATGTACTTGGGGGCGGGGCCCGTCTCGTTCAGCCGCTGGACGAGGTCTATCCCGCCGAAGTTGCGCGGGTCGGTGCCCGTCGCGTGCGCGGCGAAGATCAACTGGGCGTAGGCGGCCGGTCCGTTGGCCTGGGCCCAGGCGCCGCAGTTCTGCTTCAGCCACTCCAGCGCGATGTTCGCCCGGTCCCCGTACCCGGTGGTGGTGAGCGCGACCACCGCCGCCGCCGTGTTCCCGATGTCGGCCGGCGGAGCACTGGGCACGGGAACGCTGTCCCCGCCGTCCGCGCTCTCCGCGCTGTCCGTGCCGGGCGCCTGCGGCTGGTCGAGATGGCCGGTCGAGGCGAGCGCGGCGGCCAGGTAGGAGGCCCCGTTGCGAGCGGCCCGCTCCGGCGGCAGGTCGGCGGCCGGGTCCGTCTCCGTACCCTTCGTGTTCTCGCAGACCGGCGTGGTGCCCGGCGCCACCGGCGAGGTCACCATCCGTTTGCCGACCCCGGCGAGTACGGCGGCGGCCGTGGCCGCGTCGTCGGCGGTCAGCAGGCCGGACGCGTCCGGTCGGTACGCGAAGGCCCCGGCGTCCGCGCCCGACGCCGCGCCGCACGGGATGGAGAGGCGCACCAGCGCGTCGAAGGCGTGCTTGCCCTCGGGGGAGGGGGCGTTGTTGTGGGTACGGACGGAGCTGGGCCGTACCCCCGCCGCCGTCAGCGCGCCGATCACCAGGGAGGTGGAGGTCGCGTCGCTGGGCGTGCCGGGGCGCCGGCCCCAGCCGCCGTCCGCGTTCTGGACGGAACGGAGCCAGCTGACCCCGTGATCCATCGGCAGCTGCTGCTCGCCGAGCGAGGAGAGCGCCTGTATGGCGGCGGCGGTGGACCGGGCGTCGACGGCCGTCTTCTCGTCGCACGGTACGGAGGGGTCGGCGCGGAAGGCGGGGAAGGCGCCGCTGGCGCACTGCTGGGACTTGAGCCAGATCACGGCCTGGTCGCCCGGGCGCACTTGGGCGGCGGCCTGGCCCAGCATGGACAGCGACTGGCGCCACACGCCGTCCTGGGTCGGATCCTTGTCGCCGTACAGGCCGGGGGGAATCACTATGGTCGTGGCCGCGCCCGAGGCGGTGTCCGAGGAGGGGTCCGCCTGCATGGTGGACGCCCCGGCGGCCGGAGTGCGCGCCTCGGCCGGGGCCGGCGCCGGAGACCTGTCACCCCCCGCCGCGGCGGCTGGAGCGAACGCCACGCAGAGCACGGCGGATGCGGCGAGCGCCGCGGTGCAGCGGCGAACGGTGGTCATGGCGGGCGGAGCCTCTCCTGCGGGAGCTGCGGTTCAGTGCCGTTCTGTACCGGCTTGCCGCGATATGGGCGATACGAGCGGTGCGGGCCACCCGGACGATACGGGCATGAAGGCGACCGCGCCCACTCTACCGGCCCCCGTCATGCCGCTCCCCGGGCCGGTCCTCGGGTCGCGGCCGTCGCCGAGCACCGGCCGCCCACCTCTCGTTCCCCTCGCTCACCGACAACCAGGTTAAATCCGGCGAACAGTCGGGAAACATTGCCCCTTTGCAGTGCCCGCCCTCTTGTTGGCGCCGTATCTACGCGCGTATCTTGAGCCGACTTTGAGCCTTCCCGCACCGTCTGCCCCCACCTCACGTGCACAGGAATGCGCAGCAGAGCCACCTGCACCACACGTCACACGGAACGCAGTACAACACGCGACGGAGAGAGCAACCGTGTCCCCATCCATACCCCCGGCCCTGCGCGGCAGACGCGCCCGGATCATCGCCATCACCCTCCCCGTAGGCATCGTCGGATCCCTCATCGCGCTCCCGTTCACCGCGCAGGCGACCCCGTCCCCCGACGCGGTCATCGCCGAGGTCTACGGCGGCGGCGGGAACTCCGGTGCCACCTTCACCAACGACTTCATCGAGCTGGGCAACGCCGGCGGCGCCTCCTTCGACCTGACCGGCTGGTCCGTCCAGTACCTGAGCGGTTCGCCCACCGCCACCACCAAGTGGTCGGTCACACCGCTGGACGGCGCGATCCCGGCCGGCGGCAGCTACCTCGTCCAGGAGGCGAAGGGCGCGGGCGGTGACACCCCGCTGCCCACCCCGGACGCGACCGGCACCATCGCCATGTCGGCGAGCAGCGGCACCGTCGCGCTGGTCCACTCCACCACCGCGCTGACCTGCCTGACCGCCGACGACTGCGCGGCGGACACCAGCGTCAAGGACCTGGTCGGCTTCGGCACCGCCGCCGTCAAGGAGACCGCGCCCGCCACCGGCGCCGACAACACCCACTCGGTGGCCAGGAACGCCGCGCTCACCGACACGGACAACAACTCCGCCGACCTCAGCGGCTCCACGCCCACCCCGCGCAACAGCGCCGGTGCGGGCGAGGGCCCCGGCGGCGGCGAGCCGTCCCCGACACCTTCGCCCACCGACACCACCCCCGGTGAGCTGCGCGTCCACGACATCCAGGGCGCCACCCGGATCTCGCCGTACGTGGGCAAGAGCGTCACCAACGTCCCCGGCGTGGTCACCGCCGTCCGCTCCACCGGCACGTCGCGCGGCTTCTGGATCCAGGACACGAAGCCGGACAAGAACCCCGCCACCAGCGAGGCCGTCTTCGTCTTCACCGGCTCCACCACCCCGCAGGTCAAGGTCGGCGACTCGGTCCTCGTCTCCGCCAAGGTCGTCGAGTACTACCCGGGCGGCCAGAGTTCGGGATCGCAGTCGATCACCGAGCTGAGCGGTCCCACGACCACGGTGCTGTCCTCGGGCAACAAGCTGCCCGCGCCCGAGGTCGTCAACGCCAAGACGCTGCCCGACACCTACGCCCCGAAGGTGAAGGGGCTCAACATCGAGCCGCTCGCCCTCAAGCCCGACAAGTTCGCCCTCGACTGGTTCGAGTCGCGCGAGGGCATGCTGCTCCAGATCGGCGACAGCCGGGTCGTGGGCGCGTCCAACTCGTACGGCGAGACCTGGGTCACCACCAAGCCCAAGCAGAACGCGACCCCGCGCGGCGGCACCGTCTACACCGGGTACGACGAGGTCAACTCGGGCCGCCTCAAGCTCATCTCGCTGACCGGCGACACGGTCACCGCCAATGTGGGCGACACGCTCACCGGCCCGAGCACCGGCGTGCTGGACTACTCCAACTACGGCGGCTACACCCTCCAGACGACCACCCTGGGCAAGGTCAAGTCCGGCGGTCTCAAGCCGGAGGTGGCGAAGAAGGGCAAGGACGACGAGCTGTCGGTCGCCACGTACAACGTCGAGAACCTCGCCCCGACCAACGCGCAGTCCAAGTTCGACCGGCTCGCGGACGGCGTCGTCACCAACCTCGCCTCGCCGGACGTGGTCAGCCTGGAGGAGATCCAGGACAACAACGGCAACAAGGACGACGGTACGGTCGCGGCCGACCAGACCCTCGCCAAGTTCACCGCCGCCATCAAGGCGAAGGGCGGCCCCTCCTACGAGTGGCGCTCGATCGACCCCGTGGACAAGGCCGACGGCGGTGAGCCGGGCGGCAACATCCGCAACGTCTTCCTCTTCAACCCCAAGCGCGTGAGCTTCGTCGACCGTCCGGGGGGCGACGCCACCACGGCGGTCGAGGTCGTCACCTCGGGGAAGAAGGACAAGACCGTCTCGCTGTCGGTCTCCCCGGGCCGGATCAACCCGGCGTCCGACGCCTGGAAGAACAGCCGCAAGCCGCTCGTCGGCGAGTTCGACTTCCGTGGCCAGCGGATCTTCGTCGTCGGCAACCACTTCAACTCCAAGGGCGGCGACCAGCCCACGCACGGCGTCAACCAGCCGCCGGTCCTCGGCTCCGAGACCCAGCGCCTGGCCCAGGCCAAGGAGGTCCACGGCTTCGTCTCCGACCTGCTCGCCAAGGACAAGAAGGCCAAGATCGTCGTTCTCGGTGACCTGAACGACTACCAGTTCTCCAAGCCCCTCACCACCCTCACCAAGGGCAAGGTCCTCACCGACCTGATCAGCACCCTGCCGAAGAACGAGCGCTACAGCTACGTCTACGACGGCAACTCGCAGACGCTCGACCACATCCTGGTCAGCCCGGCGATCAAGAAGCCCGGCTACGACGTCGTGCACATCAACGCGGAGTTCGCCGACCAGGCGAGCGACCACGACCCGCAGGTCGTGCGCGTCAAGTAACGCCCGCTTGCCCGCCTCCCCGGTGGGCGGGCGGCCGCACGGCCGCCCGCCCACCGGGGAGGCGGGCAAGCGGGACTCTCTTCCCTCGGCCGGGAGACCAAGGATTCCCACTCCGCCAACTGGTGACGGACCCCGGGAAAACCCGGCGCCGAGCCCAGGGGCAGGCGGATCAGGAGCCTTGTACGGCGATGGCGGTAAAAGCCGACCGCTCTCGGCTCATCGCCGCCGTGGCGCGTGCAGCATCTTGTCGAAGGGGGACCGAGGACACGGCGGTGATGCCTACCGCGCGCAGTGCTTGCACCGTCCCGTGCACGTCCGTAACCGCCCCACTCCCCTGCGCGTGCCGCCGCGAGGATGCGTGCGAGGTCCTCGGCCCGGCACTCGACCGCGTGATACGTCCAGTTCAGGCCCAGCGCGGCATGTGCGGCCCGGTGGATGACCGGCGAGAGCGCGCGGTGGACGGGCTGGCCGAGCAGGGCGAGCTTGACGGTGTCGGCCGGTACATCTGCGACGCCGGCTGTCTCGCGGGGGTCCTGGACGCCGCGCGCGCCGGGCTGGGCGCCGCGCTGCTGACCTCACTGGGCGAGGCGCCCGACGGGCTGAGCGAGCGTCACGACCTGCCGCCCGTACCGGCCATCCGGATGAGCGCCCACGCCCGCCGGGGCGCCGATCCCGCGATGGTCGCGGGCGCGATCGGGGCGATGCGCGCGCTGCTCGCCGGTGCCCCGGCCGAGCCCGCACC
Organism: Streptomyces sp. NBC_01429; assembly: GCF_036231945.1. Lineage (NCBI taxonomy): Bacteria > Bacillati > Actinomycetota > Actinomycetes > Kitasatosporales > Streptomycetaceae > Streptomyces > Streptomyces sp. NBC_01429. The sequence continues at coordinate 5,679,807 of NZ_CP109599.1, forward strand.
CGTACCGGAGCCCGCGCCCGTACCGGAGCCCGCGCCCGTACCGGAGCCCGCGCCCGTACCGGAGCCCGCGCCCGCGTCGGAGTCCGCGCCTGTATCAGAGTCCGCCCCTGCGCGGCGGGCAGCTCACGCCTCGCAGGGCGCCGTCAAGTAGTCGAAGGTGCGCGTGACGTCCAGCACACGCCGTACCGGAGCCGTGTAGAGCCGCAGGCACAGATCGCCGCCCGCCTGCCTGCTGGCCCGGCGCTGGCTGCGCAGGATGTTGAGCCCCGTGGAGTCCATGAAGTGCACCTGGCTGAAGTCCAGCTCCACCCGGTGGTGCGCCAGCGGCGCGAGCGTGGCGAAGAGGTCGGGCCCCGTGTCGCAGTCGAGTTCGCCTCGGACCCGGACCAGCACGTGGTCACGAAGGGAGACGATCTCCACATGGAGGGGCTCGTACGACGGCGGCACGGAGATGGGACCTCACTATCCGGTGATTCAGTGGCGGGGTGGCTGTTTCGGGCCGGCTGGCCGTGTCACGGGCCAGTGCGACGACCGGGGCACGTTACACCGTGCGATCCCGTGACGAGGTGTCAGGAAGTGCGCGCCGTCGAGCAGCCCGGTCATTTCGGCCACTGCCCGCGCGTCGCCCTCGTATGCCTCCCGGTGCCGTCCGGGCGTGTCGTTTCGCGCGAGCGGTCCGGCGAGCGGTCCGGCGCGCGGCGGTCGCTGTGCGGTCGACGGCACGCGACGGCCGGTGTGCCCGGCGGGCTCTCAGCGCGGGGTGGTCAGCTCGATCAGCCGGCAGACCGTCGCGATGTCCGCCCGTACCTCCTCGATCGACGCCCGCCCGGCGAGCCGGCTGATCAGCGCCGCGTGCCAGGTGTGCACGACGACGCGGACGGCGGAGAGCTGCTCGGGCGTGGGGCCGTGCGGACCGACGTCCGGGCCCATGGCCTCCAGGACGATCGCCGTCGTCCGCCGCGACACCGCCGCCACCTCGGCGCTCACGCTCCGGTCCGCGAAGGTCAGCGCGCGGAACATCGCGTCCGCCAGATACGGGTCGCGCTGGAGCGCGCGGCAGGCGCGCAGCAGGGTCTCGGCGACGCGTTCGGCTGCGCCGCCGCCGCTCGGGGGCCGTTCGCGCAGGGTGGCGTGGAGCTGTTCGAGCTGGTCGAGCGTGGTGGCGACCAGCAGATGGATCTTGGACGGGAAGTACCGGTAGAGCGTGCCGAGCGCGACGCCCGCCTCCTCGGCGACCTCGCGCATCTGCACCGCGTCGAAGCCGCCCCGGCAGGCCAGCCGGGTGGCGGCGCCCAGGATGTTCCGGCGCCGGGCCTCCTGACGTTCCGTCAGTGCGGTGGGTGGTGCGCAGGAGGCGGCGGGCGGTGCGCAGGAGGAGGACGGCGGGGGCGGGGGGTACGGGGGCGCCGGAGGTGACGCCGGGTCGGCCTCCGCTGTCATCCGTCCCCGCCCCCTCGGTCTGTCGACAGCATCGTAAGGGCGCGTGGTGGTGCGAATCACCTGATCGGACGGGTGTAGCGAGGCTACCTGCCGGTAGATTCGGTGCGGTGGGCGCCGGCGCCGGCCGGTTCTCGTACCTCGCTCAGGGCGGAGCGCTCCTGGCGTACGAGAACTTGTTCTAGCTTGGCGCCAGCGGTTACGCTCCGTCGAAAACCCGAGAGCGCAGTGAAAAGGGGGCCGAGAGTGACCGCTGAGGCCATTGAAGCGGGCACCGAGCCAGAGCCCCGGGGCGACGGGGACGACCGCCCTCTGCGGATCGCACTGCTCAGTTACAAGGGGAACCCGTTCTGCGGCGGCCAGGGCGTCTACGTCCGCCATCTCTCCCGCGAACTCGCCCGGCTCGGCCACAGCGTCGAGGTCATCGGCGCCCAGCCCTACCCCGTACTGGACGAGGGCGTACCGCTCACCGAGCTGTCCAGCCTCGACCTCTACCGCCACCCCGACCCCTTCCGCACCCCGAAGCGCGCCGAGTTCCGCGACTGGATCGACGCTGTCGAGGTCTCCACCATGTGGACCGGCGGCTTCCCCGAGCCGCTCACCTTCTCGCTCCGGGCCCGGCGCCATCTCGCCGCCCGCGCGGGGGAGTTCGATGTCGTCCACGACAACCAGACTCTTGGGTACGGACTGCTCGGCGACCTCGGCGCGCCCCTGGTCACCACCATCCATCACCCCATAACCGTCGACCGGGAACTCGACCTCGCCGCCGCCCCCCACTGGCGCAGACGCGTCTCCGTGCGGCGCTGGTACGGCTTCACCCGGATGCAGAAGCGCGTCGCGCGGCGGCTGCCGTCCGTGCTCACCGTCTCCGGCTCCTCCAAGCAGGAGATCACCGACCATCTCGGGGTACGGGCCGACCGCATCGACGTCGTGCACATCGGCGCCGACACCGGGCTGTTCTCGCCCGACCCCGCCGTGCCCGAGGTGCCCGGCCGGATCGTCACGACCTCCAGCGCGGACGTTCCGCTCAAGGGGCTCGTCCACCTGGTCGAGGCGCTCGCCAAGGTCCGTACGGAACACCCCGCCGCGCATCTGGTCGTCGTCGGCAAGCGGGCCGAGGACGGGCCGGTCGCACAGGCCATCGAACGATTCGGGCTCCACGACGCCGTCCGGTTCGTCAAGGGCATCTCCGACGCCGAACTCGTCGAGCTGGTCCGGGGCGCGCAGATCGCGTGCGTGCCGTCCCTGTACGAGGGGTTCTCGCTGCCCGCCGCCGAGGCGATGGCCACCGGGACCCCGCTCGTCGCCACCACCGGCGGCGCCATCCCCGAGGTCGCTGGCCCCGACGGAGAGACCTGCCTCGCGGTCCCGCCGGGCGACGCGGGCGCGCTGGCGGTGGCCCTCGGCAGGCTGCTCGGCGCCCCGGAACTGCGCGCCAGGCTGGGGGCGGCAGGCCGCGCGCGGGTGCTGTCCCGGTTCACCTGGGCCAGGGCCGCGCAGGGCACCGCCGAGCTGTACCGGGAGGCGATCGCCCGGCAGCGCGGCCGGGGCCGTAACGTGGCGGCGGTCCGTGGAGGCGCTCGCTGATGCGGCGCCCGCCGTACCCGTACCCGTCCCCGCACGCCCGCCTCATCCGTACCGCCCGCACTGTCCGCCCCACCCGTACCGCCTGTCTCATGCGTACCGCCCGTACTCTCGACCGCGAAAGCAGGACGACCCTGTGCTGACCGTGGACTTCACCCGCTTCCCGCTCGCCGCGGGCGACCGCGTGCTCGATCTGGGGTGCGGCGCGGGCCGGCACGCCTTCGAGTGCTACCGGCGCGGCGCTCAGGTCGTGGCCCTCGACCGGAACGCCGAGGAGATCCGCGAGGTCGCCAAGTGGTTCGCGGCGATGAAGGCGGAGGGCGAGGCGCCGCCCGGAGCCACCGCCACCGCCATGGAGGGGGACGCGCTCCATCTGCCGTTCCCCGACGAGTCGTTCGACGTGGTGATCATCTCCGAGGTCATGGAGCACATCCCGGACGACAAGGGCGTGCTCGCCGAGATGGTCCGGGTGCTGCGGCCGGGCGGCCGGATCGCGGTCACGGTGCCGAGGTACGGGCCCGAGAAGGTGTGCTGGGCGCTCTCCGACGCGTACCACGAGGTCGAGGGCGGCCATATCCGGATCTACAAGGCCGACGAACTCCTCGGCCGGATGCGGCAGGCCGGGCTCAAGCCGTACGGCACCCACCACGCGCACGCCCTGCACGCGCCGTACTGGTGGCTGAAGTGCGCCTTCGGTGTGGACAACGACAAGGCGCTGCCCGTCCGCGCGTACCACAAGCTCCTGGTGTGGGACATCATGAAGAAGCCTCTCGCGACCCGGGTCACCGAGCAGCTCCTCAACCCGGTCGTGGGCAAGAGCTTCGTGGCGTACGCGACCAAGCCGCACCTGCCCACGGCGGCGGCCTCCTCCGCGGCGGCCGCCCCGTCCGCGACGTCCGCCTTCTCGGGGACTGACGCCGAGTGACCCTTCCCCGACGTGGCCCCGAGGCCACGGAACACCTCGTCCTGCCCGGTGTGCTGACCGCCGATGAGGCCGCGCGGACGGTGGCCGCCGTCCTGGCCGTCCAGCGCCCCGACGGCTCGATCCCCTGGTTCCACGGCCACCACCTCGACCCCTGGGACCACACCGAGGCGGCCATGGCGCTGGACGCGGCGGGCGAGGACGAGGCGGCGGCGCGGGCGTACGCGTGGCTGGCCAGGACCCAGAACGAGGACGGGTCCTGGTACGCGGCCTACGCCGACAGCGGCGCGGCCCCGGCGGACGACCGTACTTCCGGCGACGGCGCGGCCGTTCCGGCCCTTCCGGCCGACCGGTCCCGTGAGACCAACTTCTGCGCGTACGTGGCCGTGGGCGTCTGGCACCACTATCTGGCCACCGGGGACGACGGCTTCCTCGACCGGATGTGGCCCGTCGTCCACGCGGCGATGGAGTTCGTCCTCGAACTCCAGCAGCCCGGCGGGCAGATCGGCTGGAAGCGCGAGGCGGACGGCACCCCCGTCAACGACGCGCTGCTGACCGGGTGTTCCTCCGTGTACCAGGCGCTGCGCTGTGCGCTCGCCATCGCCGAGGAGCGCGAGGAACCGCAGCCCGACTGGGAGTTGGCGGCGGGCGCGCTGGCCCACGCGATCCGCTCGCACCCGGAGCGCTTCCTCGACAAGAGCCGCTACTCGATGGACTGGTACTACCCCGTGCTCGGCGGCGCGCTGACCGGGGAGCCGGCCACGGCGCGGATCGCCGAGGGCTGGGACCGCTTCGTCGTCCCCGGACTCGGTGTGCGCTGCGTGCTGCCCAACCCCTGGGTGACCGGCGGCGAGAGCTGTGAACTCGCCCTCGCCCTCTGGGTGATGGGCCAGTCCGACCGGGCGCTGGAGATCCTCCAGTCCATCCAGCACCTGCGCGCCGACGACGGTCTGTACTGGACGGGGTACGTCTTCGAGGGCGACATCGCCTTCTGGCCGGAGGAGCGCACCTCCTGGACGGCGGGCTCGCTCGTGCTGGCGGTGGCCGCGCTGGGCGGGGACGAGGCGACCACCGCCGTGTTCAGCGGCGAACGGCTGCCGCTCGGCCTGGAACCGGACTGCTGCGGCTGACCTGCGGCTGACCCGCGGCTGCCCTGTGGCTTGTCGCGCGGCCGACCCGCGGCCGACCGGCCCGCCGCCGCTCAGAGGCGGCGCAGCCGGTTGGCGAGACCGTGACCGACGAGGAGATAGACCACGGCGGCGAGGCCGTAGCCGCAGACCACCCGGGCCCATGCCTCGTCGAAGGTGAACAGGTCGTGCGACCAGCCGGCGAGCCAGCGCGCGCTCGCCCGGACGAACTCCACCAGGTCGTTGGCGCGGTTGGCGTCCAGCAGGTACATCAGGATCCAGAGGATCAGGATGAAGGCCATGACGTCCGCTATCACGGCGATGACGGTCGCCGCTGCCGAGCTGCTTCCACTGCGATGGCGTGAGGACATGGCGAACGTGTTGCCGATTGTGAGCACGTGAAACCCGGACGGCCCCGCCCGCGTGGCGGTGGCGCGGGCACCGGGTGACGCTACTGGCAGTCTGCCAAGGAGGTCGGTTGTGCTCACCCAAGCCAACACCGGCATACCCGCCGGTAACCCCGCCCGCGTCCCCGGACGTGATCCCGCTCCCGTCCCCGCTCGCGGCTCCGCCCGGGTCCACTCCCCGCTGCGCCGCGTCCTCGTGGCCCTGGTGCTGTCCTGCGCCCTGCTGGTGTCGACGGCCGCGTGCGGCAGCTCCGACAAGGCAGCCACGCCGCGCGGGGCGGCCGAGGTCGCCGATGTGGCGGCGGCCTCGCCCACCAGCTCCGCCGAGAAGCAGAAGTTCGCCAAGACCCGCTTCGTCGCCAACGCCGGGCTCGCGGCCGGGGCGACGTACCAGTGGATCATCAAGCCGTACAAGGCGGGCAAGTTCAAGAAGGGCGCGAAGGGGCGCAAGCTGTCCCTGGTCAAGGCCGGTCTGGCCGGCGCCTTCACCTACAACAGGCTGAAGGCCGCGACCAAGAACGCCAAGGCCGACCCGCTGCTCTCCAAGGCTGTCGCACCGCTGACGGCCGGTATCGACTCGCTCAAGGGGCTTGCCACGAAGCTCCGCAAGGGCGACGCGAGCGACGCGGACATCAAGAACTTCCAGAAGAACATCACGGGCATCAAGGGGGCGGGCAGCGACGCGGGCGCCCCGGTGCAGGACAAGGTGCCCTCGCTGTCCGACCTCCGCAGCGGCGCCGGATAGGCCCGGTCCGGGCGACGGAAAAGACGAACGGCCCCCGCGTGCGGGGGCCGTTCGGGTACGACGCCCAAGGCGCCGGAGGGTGTCGCGGGTTCAGCCGCGCTGTATCCCCGAGGTGTCCTGGAGGACGCCCCGGCGGCCGTCCTGCGTCTGGGCCACCAGACCGGGACCGCGCTGCTCGACCGCCAGGTACCAGGTACCGGGCGCCAGTTCGGCGATCGGGGACGGCGAGCCGTCCTCGCCGAACAGCGGGCGGGCCACCGGGACCGCGAACCAGAACGGCGCGAAGTCGCCCGCGGGAGCCGCCGGGGCGGGCGTGTCCGCCTTCGGCTGCGCCTGGGCGGGCTGGGCGCCGCCGAACGGCTGCTGCTGGCCGGGCGCGGGCTGCTGCGCACCGTACGGCTGGGCCTGGGCCTGGCCCTGCGTGCCGTAGGGCTGCGGACCGCCCGGGTAGCCGTAACCCTGCGGCGCGCCGGGCTGTCCGCCGTACGGCTGCGGGGCCACCGGCTTGGGCGCGCCGATGAGGGCGGCCTTCAGCGGCGGCAGCAGCGGGGTGGCCACGGCGCCGCCCGCGAGCACGGCGGCACCGAGGAAGCCGAGGATCTGACCGCTGCCGGCCTTGCCGTCACCGAGCAGGTACCAGAGCGAGGTCCACGCGGCGAAGATCGCCAGAGCGGTGCCGAACTGCCCGAGGTCCAGCCCCGCGAACTTCCGCGGCTGCGGCAGCGCGCGGGCGGTGACGATCAGCGCCGCCGCTATGACCCCGGCGAGGTGGACGCTCATCACGACACCCAGCAGGTCCCAAGCTTTCACGCCATTGCTGTAGCCCGTGTCGTAGAAATTGAGGAACGAGGCGATGAACAGCAGCACCGCTGCTCCGATCACCACGCCGTCGCCTCTTGTGAGGGAGCGGATGTTCACGTGAAAAGTCCTTCGTCGGTCGTCTGGTCGGGGCGGTCGTCGCTGCCGCCGCTAAGGCGGTGCACGGGGCGAAGCTCGGGGGCGGCTCCCTATCGTACGGATGAATGTATCGTCTGTTCGATGGGGGCGTACGCCGAGTATCACACCCGGTTATGCGGCCGTTACGCGGGGCGGCGACCAGCCCCGGTACCCGTTCGTCGCCCGTCCGGTACGCGTTCGGCGCGTCCGATATACGGGTTCACTTCTCCAGGAAACCGCTGATGCCGTCCGCCAGCCCGCGTGCCGCTTTCTGCCGCCATTTCGCGTCGGTAAGCAGGCCGGCGTCCGTGGAATCACGCATGTTGCCGCATTCGATGAACACCTTGGGAACGGTCGACAGATTCAGTCCGCCGAGATCGTCGCGCACATCCAAACCCGTACCGTCGCCGAGGTAGTTGGCGGGTGCGCTGCCGGTCTCGCGCACGAAATTCCCCACGATACGTTCACCAAGTTCACGCGAGGGGCCCACGATGCGGGAGGTGTCCGCGCCGCCGCCTTTGACCAGGGCGGGGAGAATCACGTGGAAGCCGCGGTTGCCGGGCGCGGAACCGTCCGCGTGGACGGAGACGACGGCGTCGGCCTTCGCCTTGTTGCCGATCCGGGCGCGCTCGTCGACGCAGGGACCGTACGGCCGGTCGTTGTCATGGGTGAAGGTGACGGTCGCGCCCCGCTCGCGCAGCAGGGTGCGCAGCCGGTGGGCGACGTCGAGGGTGAACTCGGCCTCCGGATAACCGGCGTTGGTGGAGGTGCCGGTGGTGTCGCACTCCTTGCTGGTCGTGCCGATGTCGACCTTCTCGTTGATCTCGGCGGTGTGTTCGCGATTGCGGGGGTTGTGGCCGGGATCGATGACGACGACCTTGCCGGCGAGGGGTCCCGAGGGATCGGCGGGCGCTTCGGAACCGGTCGGTGCCGTGGACCTGGGGGTGGTTCCGGGGGTGGTTCCGGCCGGGTCGGTCGGGTCGGCCGGGCCGCTCGGGTCGCTGCCGCCGGGGGCGTCGTCGTCACGCGCGGGGGTGGACGCGGATGCGGAGGCGGAGGCGGCGGACCCGGCCGCCGTCGCCGGAGGCCCACCGCCGTCCTGGCCGCTCACGCCCTGCCAGACCAGCCATCCGGCCAGGGCGGTGGGCACCAGCGCGGCGGTCGCGAGGGTGAGACGGTTCCGGCCGAAGCGGCGGCGGACGGGCTGCGGGCTCTCGTCGTACGACACCGTCGCGATGGTAGTGGGGCGCGGTCAGATTCCCGGCGATACGCGGCGCAGGACGCGCAGCGAATCGGTCACCGAGATCTCGGCGAAGGCGCCGGAGGCCAGCGCGCGCAGATAGACGCCGTACGGCGCCCGGCCGCCGTCCGCCGGGTCGGGGAAGACATCGTGGATCACCAGCAGCCCGCCCTCGACGAGCAGCGGCGCCCATCCCTCGTAGTCCCCGTTGGCGTGTTCCTCGGTGTGCCCGCCGTCGATGAAGACGAGCCCGAACCGGCCGCCCCACACCTTCGCGACCTGCGGCGACCGGCCGACCACCGCGATCACGTGATCTTCGAGACCGGCCAGGCACAGGGTGCGCCGGAAGGTGGGCAGCGTGTCCATCAGCCCGGTCTCCGGATCGACCACGGCCGGATCGTGGTACTCCCACCCGGCCTGCTGCTCCTCGCTCCCGCGATGGTGGTCCACCGTCACGGCCACCGTCCCCGCGTCCCGCGCGGCGGCGGCGAGCAGCAGCGCGGAGCGCCCGCAGTACGTGCCGATCTCCAGCAGCGGCAGCCCCAGCGCGCCCGCCTCGACCGCCGCGCCGTACAGGGCGAGCCCTTCGTGTACGGGCATGAACCCCTTGGCGGCCTCGAAGGCGGCGAGGACGTCGGGCGCCGGTACGCCGCCGGTACGGATCTCGCCACCGGTACGGATCTCGCTGCCGGTACGGGGCTCGGCGGGCATGGGCGCGCTCCTTGCGGGTCGGTCTGCTGGTACGGGGCGGGGCGGGTCCGCCGCTACGGGGCCGGGGGTGGGCCGTGCCCATGCTGCCGTACGCCCCCGGCCGCGCGCGTGCCGGGGGCGCACGCCCTCGTACGCCCCGGGCGTGCGGTCAGCCCGTGACCGCCGCGCCGCGTTCCATCGCTCCCCGCAACAGCACCAGATCCACGTCGACCGGCTTCCCGTCGCCCGGATACTCCGCCGGGCACGCGTGCGGCCCGTGTCCGCTCGCCGTCCCGGCCAGCACGTACGGTCCCGGGCCCGGCGGCAGCAGCGCGTAGCGGCCGTCCTCGTCGGCGATGGTGAGACCCGCCTGCCTGCCCCGGCGGTCGATCAGGGTGACGTTCGCCCGCGCCACCGGCACACCGTCCGCGTCCAGCACCCGGCCGCGGAACCCGCCCGACCCGGCGACCAGCGTCGTGTGGGGCGCGGGCTCCTCGCTCCCGGCCGGCGGCTGGGCCCGGTCCGCGCTCGCCGCGCTCCGCGACGGCAGGAACGCCGCCAGCACCAGCCCGATGAGCACCGCGCCCGTGGCGATGCCGAACGAGGTGCGGAAGCCGGTCATGGTGGGCACCGCCACCCCGCCGGCCTGCGTGGAGGTGTGCGCCAGCACCATGCCGATCACGGCGCTCGACACCGACGTACCGATGGAGCGCATCAGCGTGTTCAGCCCGTTGGCCGCGCCCGTCTCCGACGGGTCGACCGCGCCGATGATCAGCGCGGGAAGAGAGGAGTACGCGAGCCCGATACCGGCGCCCACGACCACCGCGATGATGATCGTCTGCCACACGTGGTCCATCAGGCCGAGTCCCGCCCCGTACCCGATGCCGATGATCGCCATACCGAGCATCAGCGAGACCTTGGGGCCGCGCCGGGCGGCGATCCGGGCGTAGACGGGCGCGGTGAACATCATCGTGAGGCCGAGCGGCGCCACGCACAGCCCGGCGATCACCATGGACTGGCCGAGGCCGTATCCGGTCGCCTTGGGCAACTGGAGCAGCTGCGGCAGGACGAGCGAGATCGCGTAGAAGGCGACGCCGACCATGATCGAGGTGAGGTTGGTCAGCAGCACCTCGCGCCGGGCCGTGGTGCGCAGATTGACCAGCGGGGCGGAACTGCGCAGCTCCATCAGGCCCCACAGCAGCAGGATGACCACCGCCAGGGCGAACATCCCGAGGGTGGTGGGCGAGGCCCAGCCCCAGTCGCTGCCCTTGGTGATCGGCAGCAGCAGGGCGACCAGTCCGGCGGACAGCCCGATCGCGCCGAGCCAGTCGAACGTGCCACCGGCCCGTACCGAGGATTCCGGTACGTAGAGGACGGTGAGCAGCATCGACACCACGCCGAGCCCGGCGGCGCCGAAGAACAGCGCGTGCCAGTCGGCGTTCTGGGCGATCAGCCCGGCGGCGGGCAGGGCGAGTCCGCCGCCCACGCCGATGGACGAACTCATCAGCGCCATCGCGGAGCCGAGCTTCTCGCGCGGCAGCTCGTCGCGCATGATGCCGATCCCGAGGGGTATCGCGCCCATGGCGAAGCCCTGGAGGGCCCGGCCGACGATCATGACGACCAGGTCGTCGGTGAACGCGCAGACGAGTGAGCCGACCACCATGACGGCGAGGCTGGCGAGCAGCATCCGCCGCTTGCCGAAGAGGTCTCCGAGCCGCCCCATGATCGGGGTGGCCACCGCACCGGCCAGCAGCGTCGCGGTCATGACCCAGGTGGCGTTGGCGGGCGCCGTGTGGAGCAGGGTCGGCAGGTCCTTGATGACGGGAACGAGCAGGGTCTGCATCACCGCGACGGCGATGCCCGCGAAGGCCAGTACGGGGACGATGCCCCCGGTCCTACGGGCCTGCGGATCCGGGGGAAGCGTCCCGGCTTGCTGATCGGTCGTCGTCTGCGGCATTCGTGCGGCCTCCGGGAAGGGAGTGGGGGGACGGGAGAAAGGGGCCACGCACGGCGGACGGCCCGGCGCCCGCGCCCGTACCGCACGCGGAGCAGCCCGACCGCCAAGTCGTTGCCCTATGAAACCTTCTAGCTCAACCGGCCATGGTGCCGCCCTATTCCGACGAACACGTTACGAACAGATTCCGTCGGTTGCGGGCGGATCCTGTCAGTTCCGAGCGGTGGGACCAGCGGCCCGGAAGGCTCCGGAGACCGCCTGGAACAGGGCCTCCCGACGGCGTTCGCGCTCCGCCGGGGTGTCGTCGGGGGTGGCGGCGTCGGACAGGCCGGCGGAGGACCAGGCCAGGGCCATCGCGATCACGAGCGTCAGCACATCCCGCGGCGCCATCGCGGGGTTGAGGTGGCCGGCCCGCTGCGCCTCGGCGATCGCCTCCAGCTTCCGGTCGACCGCCGCCGCCGACTTCCCCGCGGCGGCGTCGCCGGGCGTCACGCGTTCGAGCCGCGCCCAGGTGGCCAGCCGGACCAGCTCCGGCCGGGCGAGCGCGCCGTCGTAGAGGCCCACCGCGTAGTGCGGGAGATCCTCGGCCGTGAACGGGGTCGCGTCCACGACGGCGTCCGCGTGCATCCGGAAGACGGCGTCGAAGAGGCCGAGCTTGTCGCCGAAGTAGGCGTACAGCTGCGCCTTGTTCACCCCGGCCTCGGTCGCGATCCGGTCCACCCGGGCGCCGGCGATCCCATGGGCGGCGAAATCGGCGGTGGCGGCGGCGAGCAGGCGCCGACGGGTGGACTCGGCATCGTAGACACGCATCCGGCCATGTTAACCAACTGGTTGGTTTGACAGAGCGAGGGGTCCGGTCTACTTTTCCAACTATCTAGTCAGTTTGATTACTTGGAGGGAGTGAGCCGTGACGATACGTGCGTACGCGGTCGAGCGAGCGGGTGGATCCATTCAGGTGCGGCACTACGCGGTGGCGCCCCCGGGGCCGCTCGAAGTGCTGGTCGCCGTGACCCACTGCGGTGTCTGTCATACCGATATCGGTATGATCGACGACGAGTGGGGGATATCGGCGTACCCGGTGGTCGCGGGCCATGAGGCGATCGGCGTGATCGAGGCCCTGGGAGAAGCGGTCGACCGTACCCGGCTGGCGGTCGGCCTGCGGGTGGGCGTGGGCGCGACCGCCGGATCGTGTTTCGCCTGCGAATGGTGCCTGAGCGGACGCCAGCAGCTCTGCCCGGCCAAGGACAACACGGCGGTGAGGGGAAACGGGGGCGCGTTCGCCAGCCATGTCCGCGCCACCGACTGGCGGCATGTGTACCCCATCCCCGACGCCATCGCCTCGGAGTACGCGGGGCCGCTGCTGTGTGCCGGTACGACGGTGTTCGCCCCGCTCCTGCGGCAGGGGGTCCGGCCGGTCGACCGGGTCGCCGTGGTGGGGGTCGGCGGCCTCGGCCACCTGGCGATCCAGTTCCTGGAGAAGTGGGGCTGCCATGTGACGGCCATCTCCTCGACGCCGGACAAGGAGTCCGACGCCCGCCGCTTCGGCGCGCACGAGTTCGTCGTCGCCGACGGCGCGAAGGGGCTCGAAGGAGTGGCGAACTCGTTCGACCACATTGTCTCGACGGTCTCGGCCGACCTCCCGTGGGACGCGTACCTCGCGACACTCCGCCCGCACGGGACGCTCTGCGTCCTCGGCGTTTCCGACCGCGCGCTGACCATCCGTCCGCTGAGCCTCCTGCCCGGCGAGCGCGCCATCGTCGGAGGGGTCACGGCGCCGCCGGCGGAGACCCGGCTGATGCTCGACTTCGCGGCCCGGCACGGCATCCGGCCGGAGGTGGAGATGTTCCCGGCCGCGCGCCTGGACGAGGCGCTCGATCACGTACGGCGCGGACGCGCGCGCTACCGCGCCGTGGTGGAGTTCTGACGTCACTTCCCCGCCCGCCTTCCCGCCCGCCGGCCCGTCCGCCGCCCGCCCGAGCGCGCGGCGCAAGGCGAAACCCGCCGCTCAGGCCGGGTCCGGGACCGAAACGGGATGTACGGACCGGGCGGCGGCTGCGACCATGGCGGCCATGTCCCGAGCCCCGGCGGAAGCCTCACCCGTTCATATAACCGCGCCCGCGAGAGCCCCTCGTACCTGGGCGGTGGTCCTCATCGCCTGCGCGGGACAGTTCCTCGTCGTTCTCGACGTCTCCGTGGTCAATGTCGCGCTGCCCTCGATGCGCGCGGACCTGGGGCTCTCCGCCACGGGTCTCCAATGGGTGCTCAACGCCTACTCGATCGCCTTCGCCGGCTTCATGCTGCTGGGCGGCCGCGCGGCGGACCTCTTCGGCCGGAAGCGGATGTTCGTGGCCGGGCTCACGGTGTTCACCCTGGCGTCCCTCGCGGGCGGACTCGCCCAGGAGGGCGGGCAGTTGCTCGCCGCCCGCGCCGTACAGGGGCTGGGCGCCGCCGTGCTCGCCCCCGCGACGCTCACCCTGCTGACGGCCGCCGTACCGGCCGGAGCCGCCAGGACCCGGGCCATCGGCACCTGGGCGGCGGTCGGCGCGGGCGGCGGCGCGGCGGGCGGGCTGGTCGGCGGGGTGCTCACCGATCTGCTCTCCTGGCGCTGGGTGCTGCTGATCAACGTCCCGGTCGGCGCACTGGTGCTGGCCGGCGCCGCGATCTGGCTGGCCGAGAGCCGTACGGACCGGGTCCGTCGCCTCGACCTGCCGGGCGCGGTGCTGGTCACGGCCGGTCTCGCCCTGGTCGCCTACGGCATCGTCCAGACCGAGGTACGGGGCTGGGGCGCGCCCGCGACCCTGCTGCCGCTGGCCGGGGGAGTGGTGCTCCTCGCGCTCTTCACGGCGGTGGAGGCGAGGTCGGTGGTGCCGCTGATGCCACTGGGACTGTTCCGGGTGCGGGCGGTCGCCTCGGCCAACGCGGCGATGTTCGTCTGCGGCTCGGTGTCCTTCTCGTCCTGGTTCTTCATGACGGTGTACGCCCAGAACGTGCTGGGCTACACCCCGCTGGAGGCCGGTCTGGCGCTCGTCCCCAGCTCGCTGAGCATCGTGCTCGGTTCGAAGCTGGCCCCCCGGATGATGGCGCGGACCGGCGCCCGGAACCTCGCCGTGCTCGGAACGCTGCTGGCGGCGGCCGGGTTCGGCTGGCAGTCCCTGATGACCGCCGAAGGAACGTATCTCTCGGCGGTCCTCGGCCCCGGAGTCCTGATGATGGCGGGCCTCGGCATGGCCGCCACCCCGCTGGCGACCCTCGCCACCTCGGGCGCCACCCCCGGCGACGCGGGCCTGGTCTCCGGCCTCGTCAACACCTCCCGCACCATGGGCGGCGCCCTCGGCCTGGCGATCCTCTCCACGGTGGCCGCCGCCCGCACCGCGGGCGCCACCACCCCGGAAGCCCTCACCCGCGGCTACGCCCTGGCCTTCGGCACGGGCGCCGGGGTGCTCCTGGCCGCGGTACTCCTGATGCTGCTGTGGCTCCCGCGCACCGCGACGGAGTCGGCGGAGCGGTAGGGCCTGTCGCCTTGTCCCGAGCCCCGCGTCCCTACGGTGAGGTGACGGCCCGCCCCACCGAGGGCGCGGGCCCGTCCCTGCGGGCTGCGGCGCCAGCGGTCGCCGCGCGAGACCGCCTTCTTGAGCACGACGCCGGTCACGGTCCTGTAGTGGAAGCGGTCGGTCCAGGTGCCTCCGTTGTAGGTCCAGGTGAGCCGGATGCGACCGGCGCCCGCCCGGACATTCCCGTTGTCGAAGACCGACCGGCCACTGACGCTGCCGGACCAGTTGCCGTAGGCCTTCACCGCGAGGGTTCCGGTCTGGCTCTCCCCGGAGTAGACACAGAAAAGTAGCCCTTGCCGCAGCCGGAGGGAACGGACCTCCCGATCGCCCGCGCGGGGACGAACCCCGCAGGCGCGGGGACCACATGCGGTGACGCTCCCAAGATCGTCACCAGGGGGGAACCAACCCCGCAGGCGCGGGGAGCACCTGTGGGGACCGTATGCGCCGGAAGTCGCGGCGGGACCAACCCCGCAGGCGCGGGGACCACGGCCGGTCCCGGTTCGGTTCGGAGCGCCCGATGGGACCAACCCCGCAGGCGCGGGGACCACTCGGGCATGCGGGCCCGTGCTTGAAGGCGCCGGGGACCAACCCCGCAGGCGCGGGGACCACAGATAGCGGATGCCGATCGACCACCGGGTGATGGGACCAACCCCGCAGGCGCGGGGACCACCAATGGAGTCGCCACTCCGGGGATCACGGCGGGGGACCAACCCCGCAGGCGCGGGGACCACTGGTTCTCGTAGCCCAGGTACGGCGTCCACTCGGGACCAACCCCGCAGGCGCGGGGACCACTACAGGCCGGGCAGTCTGGCCGGCCTGCGTGAGGGACCAACCCCGCAGGCGCGGGGACCACCATGGCGGAGTCCTTTCGGGTCAGGCGTTGCGGGGACCAACCCCGCAGGCGCGGGGACCACGGGCGGTCGATTTCCGTCGTCGGGCGCCTTTCGGGACCAACCCCGCAGGCGCGGGGACCACTGCTTGGCGTTCTGCTGTCCGACGCTCGCGTTGGGACCAACCCCGCAGGCGCGGGGACCACACCGCCTCAGTGCTGGTGGAGCCGACGGATGAGGGACCAACCCCGCAGGCGCGGGGACCACGCTGTAGGCCGGCGGGTTCCCGGACGGCGAGAGGGACCAACCCCGCAGGCGCGGGGACCACATCTCGCGCGGCCCTTGGCACTCGTGGTGCATGGGACCAACCCCGCAGGCGCGGGGACCACTGAACATTCCGAGAGTGACGGTCTTCATTTCAGGGACCAACCCCGCAGGCGCGGGGACCACCGCACCACCACCGACACCGCCGCCATCGAGCTGGGACCAACCCCGCAGGCGCGGGGACCACTACCTGTCCCACGAGCGCGACGTCAGCTTCGAGGGACCAACCCCGCAGGCGCGGGGACCACTCGAAGCGACGGAGACACTGACCCGAGCCCTGGGGACCAACCCCGCAGGCGCGGGGACCACCGACTACTGGGGAGCCTGACCGGGCTACCGCTGGGACCAACCCCGCAGGCGCGGGGACCACGTCAGCGCTACGGAGCGCTGCATCTCGGTCACGGGACCAACCCCGCAGGCGCGGGGACCACCTGAAGATGAGGCTCGACACGATCAGCGACCGGGGACCAACCCCGCAGGCGCGGGGACCACAGGAGCTGACCTGGGACTTTATTCGGGCAGGTATCTGTTTTTGCTTACTTCTTCAAATTCCGGCATAGCGGGCATTCTTCCCTCTCGGGGGATCTCGTGAACCTTTGCCCTGCCGAGCACTTGCATCGGCATCTACCTGCCACCGAACTTCCGCCGCTTGGATGCCTTGCTCCAGCCTTGGCGTGGGACCTCCGTCGGGCGTTGTGAGGCGCGTTGCGCCTTGGGGCTTGGTCGGTGGATCAAGGTCAGGCCCTCGTGATCGGTCGGGTGCCATGAGTGATCGTGGGTTTCGAATGTGAAGCCCTGCTCATTGTTCGTCTGGTACGCGAGGAGCGCGCGGCCTTGGCCCGCGTATTGGCGGACTTCGTTCCACAATGCTTCGCGAACGCGAGTGGAAGGGGCGCCCAGGAAGACGCCCGGGGAGATCTCCAGGAGCCAACGGGTGAGGAAACCGCGTAGGCCGACTGGGCAGTTGGTGAGGATGATGACGGTCACCAGATGATCTCGTCACCGTGGTTGCGGCCGCTTTCGACGTGCAGGTCTCCGTCTGACTGGAGGGTGACCCGGTCCTGCGGCGTGTCTCCCGTGTCTCCCGTGTCGCGCGTGCCGTCGTAGCCGAGCAGGTCTCGGATGTCCCGGACGCAGCGGTTGAGAAGTCCGGTTTCGTTGATTCGGTCCCGGAGCATTCTGCGGGTTCGGGCCGCGACGTCTTCTTCTCCTTCCGCCGCCGCGTCGAATGCTGCGGGAATGGCGACGTCGGTCTTGTAGAAGTCGGCCACGTCCAGCACGAATGACCGTTCGTGGCCGGAGTGGACGAAGCCCAGACCGGGGGAGCAGCCGAGTGCCGCGACGACGGCGTGTGCGATTCCGTACATGCACTGCGCTGCCGCGGTGACCCCCTGGTTGGGAGCGTCTCCGGCGGAGAAGTCGTTGCGGTGGTAATCGCGGCGGCGCCAGGGGACGCCCGTGCGGAGGGATTCCCGTTTGTAGCAGTCCTTGAGGCGTCGGCCCTCCATGCTGAGGAGTTCCTGCCGGGTACGGCCGGCAGGGTCCTCGTCCGGGAAGCGCAGCCGGTACATGGCGCGGGCGACCTCCAAGCGGGTGCGGCGGTTCGCCCATGCCGTGGCCTGTGCCTCGACGAGACCTGACGAGCGGGTCAGGGCGCGCCCGCCGGCGTAATAGCGCACTCCGTGCTCACCGACCCAGGCGACTCCGGCGCCGGAGTCGCCGAGGACGGCCATCGCTTGGTGGGTGATGCGCGTTCCCGGTCCGAGCAGGAGCGTTCCGATGGTGGCGGATGGAATGTGCGTCACGCCGTCAGCGTCCTCCGCGGTGATCGCGTTGGAGTCACGGTGCACGGTGCACCGCTCCAGGTAGACGAAAGAGAGACGGTCACTGATCCTGGCGAGGTCGCGGGGCGAAGAGGCGCCTCGACGGCCGACGGTGCTCATCGTTCACCGCACCGGGGCGAGCGTCATCAGACCGCAGCCGTACGCCTTGGCCTTGCCCAGGCCATGGGTGAGCGTGCGGCGGAGAACGTCCGGGTCGGTGATCCGTAGCCGTCCGTCGAAGGTGACCTTGGTGATGCGGACGTCGTCACGGTTGGTCTTCGTCGGGGGCTTGCGGAACTGCCATGGGCGCTGATCGCGGACGATCAGCTCGTGCTCGTCGCCGTGTTCCAGCAGCCGTTGATCCACCGGTTTCTGAACGATCTCGAATCCGGAGCGCTGCTGCCGCTCCAGAAGCCAGCCCATCTGGTGACGCGGCGTCCGGTGAGCGGCGCGCTTCGTGGGATCGCCCTCCTTGCTGTGCTGGTGGTGGATGCTGTGCACGGGGTTTGCCGTGAGTCGGAATCCCCAGGTGTCCCCCTCGGCGAGCGTGGTGAGGAACTTGTCGTAGGCATACGTCGTCCAGCCGGGAGCGTCCGCCGCCGGCCAGCCTGCCTGGTCGACCAGATGGGTCAGATCGGGCCTGGTGGGGCTGACGATGAACAGCAGCGTCTCGCCGGATGCGTCGCCGTCGATGCGCCACAGCACCCGGGGGCCCGATCCGTCACGGGTCTGGGCAGTGGGGAATGACATGTTCACCGCGCCGTGCATGCGGTGCGGTGAGCTGAGCAACCGCTGGGCGTCGGATCGCCCGGTGTTGACGCGGAAGCGGGTCAGATACATCAGGTTGTCCTCGGTGCGGCGGGCGAAAGCACAGCGGTGGGATCGTGGGACGGGGGCGGCGATGTCGCGGCGGGCGACTTGGGGGGCAGGGGGATGTGTGTTCCGCGTACGCCGCGCAGCCCGTACTGCCTGTGGCGCGGATCGAAACTCAGCGGAAGGTCGCGCAGTGTGGTGTCCGGCTCCTCACCGGCCCGGCAGTCGAGCAGGAGTTCCAACTGCTGCGGGCCAGACGCAGAACCGGTGCGGTGACGGGCGGAGTTGGCGCATTGCCTCCGGTACCAGTCCGATGCTTCCCATGCGGCCTCTCGCAAGGCTTGTTCAAGGCTGGTGTCCAGGGGTTCCGCGATGGTGACCGGCTGTGCGGGCGGGCAGGAACGCCGTCCGAGATAGGGAAGGAACATTGGATCCAACAGGGCCTCGTACAGCGCGTTGATGAACTTGGGATCGCCTGCCACACCCGCGACGAAGATCGCGTCCGCGAGGTAGAAACGCTCCGAAAGCGGCATTGCCTTGCCCGAGCCGGCGTGATGCGCGGTCTGGAAATCGCGCAGCCGAGTGCCGGGCTGATCAAGGCGTACGCCGAACTCCAGCTTGGCGAGATCGGAGAGGTCGGCGTCCCGCGCGCGGCCCTGGGCCGCGGCGAGGAGCCCTAGGACGCCGCTCTTCGTCGGGGCGTTCTCCGTGGTGCGGCGAGTGAAACGGGCCGCGGACCCCCATGCCTGGAGGGGGCCCGCGAGCCGCAGCAGCAGCACGCTCATGCTTCGGTCTCCGACGCGGCGGCTGCGTGCTCAGGCTCCAACCTGGCAACTACGGCGTCTCCCACAGCCGTGACCAGCTCGGGCAGCGCCAGCTCGGTGCCCAGGGCGGAGAGCGCCTCGGTCTCGGCACCCACCCGAAGTACCCAGCTCTGCCCGTTGCCGGTGAGTCCGAACGCCTTTTCCAGAGTGGGTACGTACTGTGCGAGCTGCTCGCAGCTCTGCCGGAGATAGCCACCTTCCGTCCCCAAGGGCACGGGCTTCTCGAACGCGGCGACGAAGCTGATCGGCCGCCGGGAGCGCAACTTGACGATGACTGCCGCAGGCAGTGTGTGGTTGCCGAAGGTGTTGATCTTTCCGGTGGGCAGAGAGGTGATGAAGCCTTCGAGGAAGGCTGCCACGGCCCGCCGGGTGGGCTCGACGGGCTGGTCCCCGCGCAGTCCGGTCCCCAGGTTCTCCTGGAGCTTGTCGACATCGACTGCCGCGTAACGGTAGAGAGTCGACGAGTTGAAATCGACGGACCCGATCATGCCGGCGCCCATTTCGGCATCCGTGTTCTTGTCGTCGACGGCCGTGAAGTAGTCCGATTCGACCTCGACCGTGTGCACGCTCAACGCATGCGCCACCTGGGCGGCCGCATCCACATTGAGGTCGGTCGAATCCGCGACCATGCGGCCGAACAACGCGATATCCACCGAGTGTTCGGTGTCCACCAACTGCCGCGCGCGTGCCTTGTTCTCTCTGGCCTTGAAGAACTCCTTGAGCGCCTTCAGGTCTCCGCCCTTGCCGCCCTCGATCGCCAGCTCCGCGAGGGAGTTGATCTGGCGCCCGCTCAGGAACATCAGGTAGGCGGACTCGGGGGCGGCATCGTTCTCACCGTCCTCGTTGTCCTTGGCCTTGCGCTTCGGGACCGCGATCGTCGATCCGGTCGCCATCCGCATCGTCTCAGCGGCCAGCTCCACACTCGCTGCGGGGGACGTGGACGGGTCCAGGGCGGTGATCCGCTCGGCCAGAACTTCAGCGACCTTCTTCGTCCGCACTCCCAGTTCGGAGTCGTCGAGCAGATCGGAGAACGCCTTGCGTGTGGCTCGCTTCCAGGCCTGACTGGAAACGCGGGCCCGTCGTACACCTCCGTAGACAGCGGACTTCGGTGTGCCCGTATCATCCCGGTTCAGGTTGCTCGGCGGCACGGTCTGGAGGATGTGGATGTCGAGGATTGTCCTGGTCACGCGTGCTCAGTTCCTTTTCATGGTCAATGGGCTCGGGCGCGGACGAGATAGGGGAGAGACGGAGAGCGAGGAAGGAGCGGCCGAGGCGGGAGAGGTCACTCTCCGGACCCGTAGCTGTTCTCCTCCTCGTCAGCACTCAGGGTCAGGTCAATCGCGTCACCTTCGTCGCCACTGTTGCCCTGCCGGGGTTTGCCGCTGGACGCGGCCAGGTGGAACTCCCTGCCCCATTCACGGCGCACGGCGGCTCGGTCCGGTCGGGACTGCCAGCGGTAGAGCTGATCGGCGAGGCGCCCGTAGTCGAGCGGCACCTGCTCACCACGGAGCAGCAGCACGATCTCCCGCAGCCTTACGGCCACCGATTCGATCGACTCAGCGGTGCCGACCCGTACGAGACGCTTCCGAAGAGGTTCGTTCAGTTCGTCCGCGGAACGGCTCTCGTTCTGCTTCCCCCGCATCAGCGTTCGGACGGCACCTCCCAGGCTGCTCTTGGGGCTGTGCATATCGCTGTCACGAACGGACTGCTGGTGAAGTGCCCAGAGCGTCACTGCCAGGTACACCGCCTCCTCGGCGTGTTCGCGTCGTACATACGCCTCGCTGCCCGCGAGGACCTCAGCCAGTTCCTCCAGACCGCCAAGCCCCCAGTGGTCCTGGACCTGATGCGCCGTCTTCCCGGCACCGCGCCGTAGCTTGGCGAGATCCGCCACTGCGGCCGGGTTGTCCTGGCGGTACTGGCGTTGAAGTCGCGAGATGCAGCGCCCGGCGGCCAGTCCGGCCGGTCCAAGAGGGCGACGCCGGGCGGAAGAGGAAGCCGAGGGAGAGGCTGCGGGCTGCTCCCGCTGAGGGCCTTGGCCGACTGTGGTCATACGGTGGGCTCCGTGCTCTTGGTGGGGTCGTCGTCGGGCCGGGCACCCGGGGTAGTGGGGAAAGCCGTGTCCGGGGGCATGTTCCGCTAGCCCTCCTGTTCCTGAGAGCGAGGCTCCGAGGGCAGCACCTTGTTGATCCGGGTCCGGAACCACAGGTCCGAACGGGAGTCGTCGACCCAGCGCTTGCCGACACGAGGGATATCCACGACACGGCCCTCCGCCGCGGCCGGGCCTGCGGTATCGAGGAGCTGACGACCGAGGCCATGGACAATCCGGCGGGCGGTGGACTGCCATTCGACGCGGGCAGCGACTGGCTCTTCGTACTCCCCGAGTGTCCGCAACCACCTCCGGTACGGGCCGTCGAGCGCTCCGAACCCCAGGTCGCGGGCGGTCTCCACGGCGGGGGCCGGATCCGAACCGGCGGCGCGGGCGAGATTGCCCGCGAGGTGCCCCAGCGCGGACACCGCCTTTTCGGCGTCCGAGACCGCGTCGACCGCCACGGCACCATGCAGCGGGCGCGCCTGGTGAAGCAGGATGACCGGCAACGTGACGCCGTCATCGACCACCTCGTCCACCACGGACTGCTGCGTTCCGTACACCGCCCCGACGAGGCGGGTGCGGATGAGTGAGTCCGGGCTGAGTACCTCCTCGCTGCACAGCAGGGTGAGCCACTTGACCACCCCTGACGGCATGCTCAGATCCGTCCCCCGGCCCGTGGTGTCCGTCTCCGACTTCTGGGCGTACAGCAGGCTTGCCAGCCCCCGCCAGGCCGCCCGGCTCGGGTCGTGCTGACGGGGCAGATAGACCCTGGGGCGGCCCTGCTTCTTCTCCTGGGCCGGACTGCGCCGCCAGCCCGTCATGGGCTCCGATTTCCACCGGTTGTACGGGGCGAGCGGGTCACCGTATCCGAGGACGACCCCGGTCACGGCGTTGTTCTCGGTGTGCAAGAGCAGTCGTCGGGACTGCCAGGTGTAGAGGTCACGCGGGCCCGAGGGGCGGGTGACGGACGGATCCTGTTCCAACACGCCGGGCCCTGGGGGCAAATCGCGGCGCCAGACAGGCATGTCGGCCTTCCGGTCCGCCGTCAGAATGTCCTCGTCCGTCGGAATCAGGTTCAGCAACAGGGTCTCGCGCAGCGTGTCTCCCTCTGCGAAGACCCCGCCGAGGCCGCCCACCCAGCCGACCCCCTGTGGATAGACCTTTCCTCCCTTGACCCGGTCGTCCCCTTCCATACCGGACTTGATGCCGGACGAGTCGTACGCGTGCGTATGCACCAGCCACCGGGCCGCTTCGGCGAGGCTCAGCCGCTCGACACCGGGGCGGCGCATCGCGAAGAACGGTTCCCCGTTGGGCACGTCGGCCACGATCCGGTTCAGCGAGGCGACCTCGTTCTTCCCCGTACGCAACCCGGCGACCTGGAAGAACGGCCGTTCCGTGTGGAGCAGATCGAAGCGCTCGCGGTGACGTGCGAGGTAGTCCGGTACGTCGGCGAAGGAGTCCGCGCCCTCGGCCTTCCACAGCTCTTCCCAGTCCTCCAGCTCCTCCGGACCGTCCGCCGCGTCGTGGAGGATCGCCAGCAGCAGTCTGAGCAGCGCGAACTCTTGCGTGGGAAGGTCCCCCACCAGCCGCCGGAGCGTGTGTGCCTGGGCGAAGACCTCCAGCAGCGACAGCTCCACTGTCGTTCCGTCGAGGCGCTGTGCGGGCAGCCAGGGCCGGGAGACCAGATCGAAGGAGGGCGGCATGGGATCCAGCACCTTTGCTTCCGGTGTGCCGATGGGAGTCACACGTAGTCCGTCGGCGCGGCTGTATCGGAGGTCGAAGCCTGCCAGGCGGGTCTGACAATCCCCGTCGAGAACAAGCAGCAACTCGCCTGCCAGCCAGGGGCACTCCTTCACCTGCCAGGCCGGAACAAGGAATCGCTCCAGCTCGGAGATGGTCTTGTCGATCGCCCACGGCTTGGAGAACTGCCAAGGCAGCGTCAACGAGCTGGCGGCGACGGCCTCAGCGGCCACCCGCGTCGGTGGAGTGTGCTCGGGCAGATCCAGACCGCCCCGGCCCCCGTCCAGCCAGCCGACGGTGGTCAGCCGACCGTCCCGCTGCCGCTGGACGACCAGCACCTCCAGGCTCTCCTCGCTGTCCCGCACCTGGGCACGGCCGGCTCGGCTGTCGTCCACGTCCCCCGCGTTCGCGTCCAACCAGCCGACCACCGGCCGCCCGGCCCTGCGGACGGGGCCAAGCCGGAACACGTCGGCACGCTCCCGTTTCCCGGCGAGCCGGGTCAGGTACTTCCGGCGGCTGTCGTCCAGAGCAGGCGCCCAGTGCGCGGGTCCGACCGGCTCGTCTCCGTAGGCGGACTGGACCAGCGGGCTGATGTGGTCGGGCAGAACCAGCGGCGCTCCATCCAGATGGGGGCCCAGGACGGCGAGCGTCCGCAACAGGGTGTGCGGCCCCTGGTAGACGCCGAGCGAGCCAGGTGCTGGCTCGGGCGGGTCCGACTGCCAATCGCTTCCCGTCACCAGACAGCGGGCCTGCTCCAGACGGGCCGGGCGGCGGCGCGGATGGCGGTGCAGCCGCCCCATGCGCTGGAGCATCAGGTCTACGGGGGCGAGGTCGGTCACCAGCAGATCGAAGTCAATGTCCAGCGACTGCTCGACGACCTGGCTGGCCACCACGATGTGCGGCCCGGCGGGGCGGTCACCGTTCGGCCCGAAACGCTCACGGAGTTCGGCGTCCTTACGGGCCCTGTCGGCGGCCAGGAACCGGGAGTGCGCCACGGTCACCGCGTCCGCACCGAAGTGCTCCTTCAGCCTCTCCGACGCCTCCAGTACCCGGTCGACGGTATTGCGTACGACCAACGCGCATCCGCCGCCGCGCAGTTCGCTTTCCAGCCTCCGCACGAGCAATGACAGATCATCGTCCAGCTTCTCCAGTACCACCTCGGTACGACGACCCGACGCGGGAGCCGGGTTCGCGCTGACCGCCGGTAGGCCGGGCGCCACCGCGGTGATCAGCGGGTAGGCATCCTCTGGTACGTCCAAGGCGTCACCGCCATTTCCGGCGGAGAGCGTACCGATCTCCCCGGCATACGCCGTGGCCAGTTCCCTCCGCCGGTCGGCGGGCAGCGTGGCGGACAGGAGAACCACCGGCACTCGGTAGGCCGCCAGCCACTCCAGCACCCGGTCGAGATAAGCGTTCATGTAGGCGTCGTAAGCGTGGACCTCGTCGATGATGACGACCTTGCCCGCGACTGCCAGGTGCCGTAGCGCCAGATGGCGGCTCTTGAGACCGGAGAACAGCACTTGATCGATGGTGCCCACCGCGAACGACGCGAGGAGCGCCTTTTTCCGTCCGCGCAGCCACTGATGAGCGTGCAGTCCGGAGGGGCTGGACCTTCGGACCGTCCCGGCAGCGGCGACCGCGTCCGGGCTGTCCGGCTCGACCGCCGCGATCGTACGGTTGCCCGCTCGCAGTAGTCCTGCCCAGACATCGTTCAGCGCGGATTTCGCATGGGCGAGAACCACGGACCGGGAGCCGTCAGCGGGTAGATGATCCAGCCAGCTCAGCAGACGCGGGAACATGGCATCACCCGTGGCGCGGGTCGGCAGCGCCACCAGAATGCCGCCGGCTCCGACTCTGGCCGCCAGAATCTCCGCCGCCGCGAAGGCCGCCTCGGTCTTGCCCTCGCCCATGGGCGCCTCGATGATGAGCAACCCGGCGGCAGGCATCTGCCGTGCCATCCGTACGGCTTCTTCCTGCACCGGCCTGATCGCGGCGCCATCCGGCAGGTCGAAACGGTCCTTGAACAACTCGGCTGCCGAGTGCTCCGGTTCTGCCGGCGCCCATGGTCTCGGCAGATCAAGTCCCGCCCACGCGGCCTCCAGACGCCGGGCTTCACCGACCGCACCCGGCGGTGACCACGAGGACGGTTCGTACGGAAACAGCTCGGACGAACTCGCTATCCAGTCGGAGATGATCACCAGGGCTGTCAGCAACACCTGCACCGTCTGCGGCAGACGAACCGATTGCCAGTCCGGAAACCGGTCCTCCACTTCGGCCACCCTCGCGCAGGCGTCCAACAACTCGTACTGCGCGGCACGCCAGTTCTCTTCACTCGCCCCAGGTGTGCGCAACAGGTGCGGATGCAGGCGCAGGTCGTGGATCTGCTGGTGATCAGGCGGAGTCCCGTGATGCCCGCCGGCCACGACGGCGAACTGCCCAGACGCTCTGCCGGCCCATCCGTACCGCTCGGAGAGCCATTCCTGGATGATCAGTTGTCCTGCCAGCCCATGCGGAGCCATCCGGCGGTCGGTGCCGAACTGCTTCTGATACGGCATGTCCAGCCCGGCCGCCCGCATGCGATCCGCGAGACCGTCGACCTGACAGGAGAAAGCCGGGGTTGCCTTCCCGGTGTCGTGAGCGGCTGCCAGGAAGACCATCAGCCGACGCGCGTCATCCGCCCCTTGCGGCAGCGCCTCGGCGACGAGAGCCTTCACATTGCCGGGAACCCACTCATCCCAGAGCTTCCCCGCGACCGCCGCGCTGTCCGCCATGTGACGCCACAGCGGAAGCCACCCGTCGGTCTTGCGGTCATGCTTGCCCCAGGCCAGCCGGGTGGCCGCGGACAAGAGATCGAAGGGCACCCCGGGGCTGGGGCGATCTTGATTCATGGACGTATTCGACATGATTGGGCCCCCGCCAAGGTGCGTCATTTCGAAAGAGAGCGTGAATGGGCGGTATTTGGCCACAGCTGACTGTGTCCGTCGGCAGGATCTTGTGTCGCTACCTGCTGCCGGGCGCCTGCTGCTCCCGACTGTGGGTCGGCAGCTCCGGACGGTAGCTGCCGACGTACCTCAGCTGCTACGGCAGCTCCCGAGCCGATGTGGTGTCAGCGCCAGGGCGCGGGGACCACCGCAACAAGCCGTTCGACCCGGCCGACGCAGGGGACCAGCCCCGCAGGCGCGGGGACCACTTCTTGACTCGTACAAGAAGGGGAACTGGATTGGGACCAACCCCGCAGGCGCGGGGACCACACGGCGACGTCGTCCCCGACTACCCCGTGAACGGGACCAACCCTGCGGGCGCGGGGACCACGCGGCTTGCGCGGGCCGGGACACCGACATCTGGGAACCAACCCCGCGGGCGCGGGGACCACGAGTCCGATCAGCGCGGTGAGGAGCGTGATCAGGGACCAACCCCGCAGGCGCGGGGACCACTCCGCCGTCACGGGCACAGCCACCGCAGGGAGGGGACCAACCCCGCAGGCGCGGGGACCACCAGTCCTTGTCCCGGGCGGGGGGACAGCCTGGGGACCAACCCCGCAGGCGCGGGGACCACCGGGCGAGCCGGTAGACGGCGGTCAGCGAGAGGGGACCAACCCCGCAGGCGCGGGGACCACGGCCGCCGCCCTTGCTGTGCTTGCTGCCGCACGGGACCAACCCCGCAGGCGCGGGGACCACGGCCGCCGCCCTTGCTGTGCTTGCTGCCGCACGGGACCAACCCCGCAGGCGCGGGGACCGCGGCAGGGTTGCGGTGCTCATGACGTGCTCCTTGGGGCCAACCCCGCAGGCGCGGGGACCACCAGGCCCCCATGGCCTCCGCCGCCACGAAAACGGGACCAACCCCGCAGGCGCGGGGACCACGTGTGCCGGATGAGCCAGCACCGTCACGTGACGGGACCAACCCCGCAGGCGCGGGGACCACCCCATCCCGACACTACGGTCGGGTCGGTGGAAGGGACCAACCCCGCGGGCGCGGGGACCACGTCCCTGCCGAACGTCCGTGGACGGAGTCTCTGGGACCAACCCCGCAGGCGCGGGGACCACAGGTGGCTGTGGCGCGAGGCGCTGAGTCCTGCGGGACCAACCCCGCAGGCGCGGGGACCACCCGTCGCGGCAGTTCCCGAGCTGGGCGACGACGGGACCAACCCCGCGGGCGCGGGGACCACGACCGCCACCTCCTCGACCCGGCCGACACAGCGGGACCAACCCCGCGGGCGCGGGGACGACGGAGCGGGACTCGCCTGGATTTGCGTCTGGACGGGACCAACCCCGCGGGCGCGGGGACCACGACAGCCGCCAGCGGGGGCGGCATACATCCCGGGGACCAACCCCTTGCCTGTCGCCGACGGGGTGGACGTCATGGGACCAACCCCGCGGGCGCGGGGACCACAGGACGATCACCGGGTGTAACACTCAAGGGGCGGGACCAACCCCGCGGGCGCGGGGACCACGCGGCCGTGAGGTTCGCGGCGTTGCCGGTGCGGGGACCAACCCCGCGGGCGCGGGGACCACTCTTTGCCCAGGGCCAGCCACTCCCGGAACGAGGGACCAACCCCGCGGGCGCGGGGACCACACCGGGGCACCGGCCGGATGCGCCGCACCCCGGGGACCAACCCCGCGGGCGCGGGGACCACAGCCTCGGGACGGCGGACCGGCGACAGGTGGCGGGACCAACCCCGCGGGCGCGGGGACCACCGGCCTGTGGCCACGTCGAGACCGAACTCGACGGGACCAACCCCGCGGGCGCGGGGACCACACCGAGGGGCGCTACGTCGTCGTCTCCCCGGAGGGACCAACCCCGCGGGCGCGGGGACCACTCGTCCCGGCCGCTGTCCCTGAAAGCA
Organism: Streptomyces sp. NBC_01429; assembly: GCF_036231945.1. Taxonomy (NCBI): domain Bacteria; kingdom Bacillati; phylum Actinomycetota; class Actinomycetes; order Kitasatosporales; family Streptomycetaceae; genus Streptomyces; species Streptomyces sp. NBC_01429. Next base: position 5,707,686 of record NZ_CP109599.1, read on the forward strand.
TCGATAGGACCAACCCCGCGGGCGCGGGGACCACCAACCAAGGGTCAGCGGCCACCGCCGCACAACCGGACCAACCCCGCGGGCGCGGGGACCACGGCCCGCTGGTAGAGCTGGGAGAACAGCACCAGGGACCAACCCCGCGGGCGCGGGGACCACCTTGCCGAGTTTCGGAGTGCCATCGGCCTCTTGGGACCAACCCCGCGGGCGCGGGGACCACGGCGAGGTCGACCTCGTGGTTGAGAAGAACAGGGGACCAACCCCGCGGGCGCGGGGACCACCGAAGCCGTCCAGACCGACTACCCGAAGCTCTCGGGACCAACCCCGCGGGCGCGGGGACCACGCGGGCTCAAGCCATGAGTCCGCGAGGAGGGCGGGACCAACCCCGCGGGCGCGGGGACCACTCATGGACCAGGAAGCACTCCCCGGCGGCGATGGGACCAACCCCGCGGGCGCGGGGACCACGCCCAGCGCATCCGGCCTGACCGGGGGAGGCGGGGACCAACCCCGCGGGCGCGGGGACCACTCGCACATCCCGTCGTCGCCAGTGCAGCAGGGGGGACCAACCCCGCGGGCGCGGGGACCACTCAATTTTAGGAAACTCGGTTTCGCTTAAGCCGGGACCAACCCCGCGGGCGCGGGGACCACACGACCTGGCGCTGCCCCACGGCGACGCGAACGGGACCAACCCCGCGGGCGCGGGGACCACCACCGCCGGTACCAGTCCCTCGCCACCACGGCGGGACCAACCCCGCGGGCGCGGGGACCACCGCCTCCCTAATTCGGGACGAAGAGGTCGTGGGGGACCAACCCCGCGGGCGCGGGGACCACAGGCGTCGACCTGCGGGTTTATTTGGGCAGGCGCCTGTTTTTACTTACTTCTCTAGATTCAGGCATAGCTGGCATTCTTCGCTTCCGGGGAATTTGGTCGGGCTCCTGCCGGCTTGCCGCTTGCATCCCCGCCTCCTCTGATTCTGCTCTCTAGTCTGCGCCGGTCTGCCTGCCGCCGGGCTTCCCCCGCTTGGCTTTCGCGTGCCAATGATGGCCCTGCCGCAGATCTTCGCGTGAGCTTGAGCGTATCCACGATCCCAGGAGAAAGGGGATCGGTCCAGGCTGCGGCGTGGTGGTGGGCGAGACTGGGACATCGCCGAAAAATTGCTGGAGAAGGTGGTGATGCTTGCTTAGGTACACGTTTTTGTGCGTCGGGACCGACCGCTGGTTGTCCCGTGCTGGCGTGCCAGTGCGGGGCCGGATCGACGGGGATTCAGTCGGGCTCAGAGGGGTGGAAGCAGGGCTTTTGTCCTGGTTCTCCGGTGAAACCGCAGGTTGGAAGGGTGACGATTTCGGGCTCCTCGCTCCGTGCGTCTATCCCTGCCCTGGCGGCATACACGCCAGCGTGTATCGGGTGCTGAGCGACCCGCACAGCCGATTGCGCGCGGAAATCGGCCTGTTGACGGCGAGTGCGAAGGCGAGGCCAGCCACGGCCGGTGAGTTGGCCCGAGATGACACGACCGCTCTGAAGCGGCTGGGTGACGATCTGCTCACGTGCCACGACGCGTTCATCGCACCCGCGTGGCGCCCCACCGAGGCCGCCGTCGATGTCGCACGGCGCTCCCACGCCCTTGTGACCGGCGAGACGCGGGCCTTGCCGGAGACCTTCCGTCCGGTCATCGCCTGGCGGCCACCGGCCATGGAGGTGGACTGTCCCATCGACCGCCTGCTTCTCGTGCCGTCGTACTTGTCGACCACGGGCTCCGGCCCGTCCTGGTCGACCCGGCTGACCCGGCTGACCCGGCTGACAAGTCCAGTGTTCTCGCCACACCCGCCACACCCGGCACGCCCCTGTCCGTCGTGCCCTCGGCCCCACCCGGGCGGCCCTGCCGGCGGGCCGCCCGTACCGCCTCTACGCGGGCGCGGCGCGCGCGGTGGGCGGGGCAGGGGCTCGGACGTGCGAAGGCCGCCGCGGGATCGCCGCGGCGGCCTTCGCCTCGCTGTCGGGCCGTCAGGCCGCGTTGCCGCCGCCGTCTCCCGGTCGGCGGTGCCGGCCGAACGCGGGCGCCGTGGATTCCTCCGTCGGCGCCGCGCCCCCGCGGTGCTTTCCGTGGCTGTCGAGATCGCCCCGGTCCGCCGCCGCTCCCCGTGGGTGCGTCTGGTCCGTGTTGGTTCGGGTTTCGGACATGTGGGAAGTCACCCCGTCGTATCGCTTCTTGTACGTTGCGCGGGGGCCGTCTCTCCGTTACCGCCCTCGCGGCGTCACGGTCACCCGTCCGCGGCCACCGTCACCGGTGCGACTCCTGCCGGTGTGTGCCGAGGCGCGGCCCCCGGGCCGAATTCTAGTATCTCGCGGCCGGTGAGAGGCGCCTGCTGCAACGGCACCGGCCTGCACATCACAGGAGTACGGGGATCGGCGGGCGGTTCCCCGATCGCGCATTCCGGTTGTGCGGATTCTGTGATCACGCCCGGGCAGGGGCCGTCGGCGGGGAGGTGGCCGAGGGGCCCCCGCTCCTGCCCCTGACCCTGACCCTGCCCCGGCTGCCCCGGCTGCCCCGGCTCCCGCACTCGCTCCTGCCCCTGTCCTTGCCCCTGTCCCTGTCCTCGATCCGGTCCGGGAAGCAGCCGCGCCACTCCGCACGGCACCGCCCCCGTCGCGTACGGCAGCCGCAGCACCCCCTCCCGGGTCCACAGCCCCGCCCCCGCCAGCCATCCCTGCGGCGCGGGCCGCTGCGTCATCCGGCGGTCGGCCGGCCGCCACGTCCCCAGCCAACTGCCCGCCGGTCCGTCGATCCGCAGCGCCACCCCGCAGCCCTCCGGCATCAGCACCTGCCCCGGCTGCACGGCGAAGGGCGTCACCGCGCAGTAGTCCGGCGGTCGCAGACACTCGGGGAACCGTACCGGCCGCAGGCTGCCCAGGACGCCCCAGCCCAGCCGGTCGTGGCCCGGCGCGTCCGAGCGGATCAGCAGCAGTCCGCTGTCGGCGTCGGCCAGCAGCAGCCGGTCGTTGCTCTCGTCGGTGATCTGGAGCAGCGGCGTCACCTCGCCGCCGCGCTCCAGATCCACGGCGACCGCCTTGACCACGCCGTCCTGTTCGCGGTCCAGCGCCAGCATCCGTCCCGTACGGTCCAGCCACACGCCGCCCGAGCAGTGGCCCGGCACCTCGGCGACCAGCTCGGGGCCGAAGGCGCCGCCCGCCACCAGCCAGAGCGCGGTGGACCGCTCGCCGCCGACCAGGGCGTACGCGCACCGGCCGTCCGGCGAGGGCGGCAGCATCGTCAGGGCGCGGGGCGCGCACTCGATCGCACCCATGGGCAGCTGACCCGTTCCCGGGCCGGTCGGATAGAGCAGGGAGAAGTCCTGACGGTCCGCTACCCGGCGGCCGATGAGCACCCGTCCGTCGGCCAGCGGCAGCAGATCGGTGCCGGGCTCCTCCGGCTGGTCGAGAGGGAGCGGTACGGCGTAGGGCTCGGGCCCGCCGAGGGTCCACCGCTCGGGATACCAGGCGTCGCCGTTCCCCGTGCCGTCGCCGCCGAGCGTGAGCCGGGCCGCGTAGGAACCGTCCGCGGTGATCGTGAACTCCGTACGCCGTAACCCGTCGTCGCGCCGTACCGCTCCGCCGGTATCCGCTCCTTCGCCGTCCGCCGTAGCCGTCTCGATAGCACAGGCCGTCATCGGTCCGTCACCTCCGGCGACGAAGCTAGTTTTCGTACTCCCTGCCGAACAACACGAGACACCCCACTTCACACATAAGGGTGGCCGCCACAGGATTCGGCTGATAACGCGGGGGCGGGTGTGCTGCCCGCGCGGACGGCGCCTAACGTAAGGGCAACCTAAGTACGTCCTGATCACCCGTGATCACCCCGATCGGCCTCTCCTCAAGGGCCCCAGGAGCACCAAGATGTCTCTCTCCGTGTCCGTGCGACGCCGTGGCACCGCCGCCGTCGTCGCGTTCGTCTCCGCGCTCAGTCTCGCGGCCTGCGGCGCCGGGGACTCCTCCGGCGACGGCTCCGGCGCGTCCGGCGACAGCGGCGGCAAGAAGGCCGCCGTCGCCACCGGGGGCAAGGACTTCGCCGACGCGGCGAAGAAGACGGCGGCGTACGGGACGGACGCCGGACCGGGGCGGTTCCCGCGCACGATCACGCACGCCATGGGGAAGACGGTGCTGGAGAAGCGCCCGGAGCGGGTCGTCGTGCTGGACGTGGGCGAGCTCGACAACGTCGTGTCCCTGGGCGTCGAGCCGGTCGGATACGCCCCGACCGAGGGTGACGCGTCCCTGCCCGGCTACCTGAAGAAGGGCGCGGGCAGCCCCGCGAACGTCGGCACCATCAACAACCTCAACCTCGAAGCCGTCGCGGCCCTCAAGCCCGACCTCATCCTCGGCAGCCAGCTGCGCGCGGCCGACAAGTACAAGGCGCTCTCGGCGATCGCCCCGACGGTCTTCTCCATCCGGCCCGGCTTCACCTGGAAGGAGAACTACCTCCTCAACGCCCAGGCGCTGGACCGCACCGCCGAGGCGAAGGCGCGCCTCGCCGCGTACGACAAGAAGGCCGCCGCGCTCGGCGCCGACCTCGGGCCCGACAAGCCGACCGTGTCGATGGTGCGTTACATGCCGGACCGGCTGCGGCTGTACGCCAAGGCGTCCTTCATCGGCACGATCCTCGAAGACGTCGGCCTGCCGAGGCCCGCGAACCAGCGGGTCGACGACCTCGCCGTGGAGATCAGCCCGGAGCGGATCGACGACGCCGACGCGGACTGGATCTTCACCGGTGTGTACGGCGACCCGGCGAAGACCCAGCGCGACAGCGCGCGTTCGAACCCGCTGTGGAAGAACCTGAAGGCGGTCAGGGCCGGTCACGCGAAGGACGTACCGGACGAGACCTGGTACCTGGGTCTCGGCGTGACGGCGGCGGACCTGGTGCTGGACGATCTGCGGCGCGATCTCGTCAAGTAGGGCCTCTCTCGTCGCGCGGGCCCTTTCCCTTTGCGTGGACTCTTCGTACGGGCCCCTTTGCGCGGGCCCTTCGCACGGGCTCCTTTGCGCGGGCCCCTTCGCACGGACCCCTTCGCACGGACCCCTTCGCACGGGCCGTGCACAGCGGCCCTCCGCCCCCGGGCCGGTGCCGCCCCCGGCCCGCCCGGGGGCGGCCTCCCGCCGATCGCCGCGATGCGGGCCCTCCCGCCCATGGCGGGCCGGGCACGGGCGGCAGGTAGCCTTTGAGGCGTGCCCCCTGTCCCCGCCGTCCCCGCCACGCCGTCCGCCCCCTCCGCGCCCCGGCTGTCCGAGGTCATCGACGCGCTCGACGCCCTCTGGCCGCCCGAGCGGGCCGAACAGTGGGATGCCGTCGGTACGGTCTGCGGCGACCCCGACGCCCCGGTGACCCGGGTGCTGTTCGCCGTCGACCCCGTCCAGGACATCGCCGACGAGGCCCTGAAGCTCGGCGCCCAGCTGATCGTCACCCACCACCCGCTCTATCTGCGCGGTACGACGACGGTCGCGGCCTCCACCTTCAAGGGCCGCGTCGTGCACACCCTCATCCAGCACGGCGTCGCGCTGCACGTCGCGCACACCAACGCCGACTCCGCCGACCCCGGTGTCTCCGACGCCCTCGCCGGCGCGCTCGACCTGCGGGTGCTGGGGCCCCTCGTACCCGACCCCACGGATCCGGCGGGACGGCGCGGCCTCGGCCGGATCTGCGAGCCGCCGTCACCCGTCACCCTCCGGGACTTCGCCGCCCGCGTCGCCCACCGCCTCCCCGCCACCGCGCAGGGCGTACGGATCGCGGGCGACCCGGACGCCCTCGTCCGTACCGTCGCGGTCAGCGGCGGCTCCGGCGACAGCCTCTTCGAACACGTACGTGCGGCGGGCGTGGACGCGTTCCTCACCGCCGACCTGCGCCACCACCCGGTCTCCGAGGCGACCCAGCACAGCCCGCTCGGACTGGTCGACGCCGCGCACTGGGCCACCGAGTGGCCCTGGTGCGAGCAGGCCGCCGCCCAGCTCGACGAGATCTCCGACCGCCACGGGTGGGACCTGCGCGTCCATGTCTCCAGGACGGTCACCGACCCCTGGTCGGCCCACCACGCATCCTCCGTCCCTTCCTCACCTTCCTCTTCAGGAGCCCCCAACTGAACGCCGCGCCCGCCGACCAGATCCGACTCCTCGACGTCCAGGCCCTCGACGTACGACTGTCGCAGCTCGACCACAAGCGCACCTCGCTGCCCGAGCACGCCGAGATCGAGTCCCTCACCAAGGACCTCGCCCAACTGCGCGACCTGCTCGTCGCCTCGCAGACCGAGGAGAGCGACACCGCCCGCGAGCAGACCAAGGCGGAGCAGGACGTCGACCAGGTGCGCCAGCGCGCCGTCCGCGACCAGCAGCGGCTGGACTCCGGCACGGTCACCTCGTCCAAGGACCTGGAGAACCTCCAGCGCGAGATCGTCTCCCTCGCCAAGCGCCAGGGCGACCTGGAGGACGTCGTCCTCGAAGTCATGGAGCGCCGCGAGTCCGCGCAGGAGCGGGTCACCGAGCTGACGGAACGTGTCTCCGCCGTCCAGGCCAAGGCCGACGACGCGGCGGCGCGCCGTGACACCGCCGTCAAGGGGTTCGACGACGAGGCCGCCACCGTGACCAAGGAGCGCGAGCTGGTGGCCGCCTCCGTACCGGCCGATCTGCTCAAGCTGTACGAGAAGCTCCGCGTCAAGGAGGGCGGGGTGGGCGCGGCCCGCCTCTACCAGCGCCGCTGCGAGGGCTGCCGGCTGGAGCTGAACGTCACCGAGCTGAACGACGTCAGGTCGGCCGCCCGGGACACCGTGCTGCGCTGCGAGAACTGCCATCGCATCCTGGTCCGTACCTCCGACTCGGGTCTGTGAGCGGACGCCGATGCCCGATCCCACGTTCGTGGTCGAGGCCGACGGCGGCTCCCGGGGAAACCCGGGACCGGCCGGATACGGCGCTGTCGTACTGGACCCGGTGACCGGTGAACCGCTCGCTGAGGCCGCCGAGTACATCGGGGTCGCCACGAACAACGTCGCCGAGTACAAGGGCCTGATCGCGGGCCTCAAGGCCGCCAGGGCGCTGGACCCGGGCGCGCGGGTACGGGTGCGGATGGACTCCAAGCTCGTCGTCGAGCAGATGTCGGGGCGCTGGAAGATCAAGCACCCGGACATGAGGCCGCTCGCCGCCGAGGCGGCGCGGATCCTGCCGGCGGCGCAGGTCACGTACGAGTGGATCCCCCGCGAGCGGAACAAGCACGCGGACCGGCTGGCCAACGAGGCGATGGACGCGGGCAAGAGGGGCGGGCAGTGGGAGCCGTCGGCGTCCACGGCCGCCCTGGACGCCTCCGCGGCGAGGGCCGCCGGCGCGTCCGGTGTCCCGGCGACGTCGGCCCCGACGGCCGGAGCGCCTTCCGTGTCCGAGCCCTCCGAGCACGCAGCGCCCGCCACGCCCCCCGCACCCGCCGTGGGCGGGACCGAGACCGAGTCGGCCGGCTGGGGTTCCTCCGCCGACCTCGGCGCGCCCACCACCTTCGTCCTGCTGCGGCACGGCGAGACGGCGCTCACCCCGTCGAAGCGCTTCTCCGGCAGCGGCGGCACCGACCCCGAACTGTCGGCGATCGGCCGCGGGCAGGCCGAGGCGGTCGCCGCCGCGATGGCCGCGCGCGGCACGATCCAGGACATCGTCTCCTCCCCGCTGAAGCGCTGCCGCGAGACGGCCGGGGCCGTGGCGGCGAGGCTCGGCCTGGAGGTGGTGATCGAGGAAGGGCTGCGCGAGACGGACTTCGGCGCCTGGGAGGGGATGTCCTTCGCCGAGGTGCGCGAGCGCTACCCGGACGACGTGAACGCCTGGCTCGCCTCGCCCTCCGTCGCGCCGACCGGCGGCGGTGAGAGCTTCGAGACCGTCGGCCGCCGGGTGGCGCGGGCCCGCGACCAGCTGCTGGAGCGCTACCGGGGCCGGACGGTCCTGCTGGTCACGCACGTCACCCCGGTGAAGGAGCTGGTACGGCTGGCCCTGGGCGCGCCGCCCGAGTCGCTGTTCCGGATGGAGCTGTCGGCGGCCTCGGTGTCGGTCGTGGCGTACTACGCGGACGGCAACGCGTCGTTGCGGCTGCTGAACGAGACGTCCGCGCTGCGCTGAACGAGGCGTCCCAACTGCGCTGACGGCGGCGGCTGTCCGGGATCCGGCACCGGATCCCGGACAGCCCCTCGAAGATGGTGGGGGACGGGCCTACTCGCGCAGCGCCGACGCCTCGCGCGCCAGCGACTCGACCCGCGCCCAGTCCTTCGCCGCCAGCGCCTCCGGCGGCAGCATCCACGTACCGCCGACGCAGCCCACGTTCGGGAGCGACAGGTAGGATGGGGCCTTCGCCGCCGAAATGCCGCCCGTGGGGCAGAACCGGGCCGCGGGCAGCGGGCCGGCCAGGGACTTGAGATAGGCGGGGCCGCCCGCCGCCTCCGCCGGGAAGAACTTCAGCTCCGTCACCCCGCGCTCCAGCAGCGCCACGACCTCCGACGTCGTCGACACCCCGGGCAGGAACGGTACGCCGCTGTCGCGCATCGCCGTCAGCAGCGTGTCCGTCCAGCCGGGGCTGACCAGGAAGCGCGCGCCCGCCGTCACCGCGTCGGTCACCGCGTCGGGCGTGAGCACCGTCCCCGCGCCGACCACCGCCTCCGGCACCTCGGCGGCGATGGCGCGGATCGCGTCCAGCGCGGCCGGCGTCCGCAGCGTCACCTCGATCGCGGGCAGCCCGCCGGCGACCAGCGCGCGGGCGAGGGGAGCGGCGTCGGCCGCGTCATCGAGGACGACGACGGGAATCACGGGGGCGAGGTCCAGCACGGAGGTCATGGCGCACATCCTGCCGGGCGAAGGCAGGGTGCGCAATGCCCGTTGCGCACAGTGCAACGCGGGTGATCGGCGTGGGTGATCAGTGCAGCTCCGAGACCACCACGTCCAGCGCCCAGGGCCGGTCCGCCCGCCCCGGATCCCGCGCCTCGACCGTGTACCCCAGCTCCCGTACCGCCTCGACCAGCTCCGCCGGGCGGCGCGGCGCGACACCTGCCGTCAGCAGCTCCCGTACCAGCCGGCCCTTCGTCGCCTTGTTGAAGTGGCTGACCACCGACCGCTTCTCCGCCCCGGTCGCCGGGTCGATCCGCGCGTGCAGCACCCGTACCGTCGCCGTACGCCCGGCCAGCTCGCCCTTCGGCTTCCACGCCGCCGCGTACGCGGCCGAGCGCAGGTCCAGCACCGTCCCCCCGCCCGCCGCCTCCGGCAGCACCGACTCCATCGACGCGCGCCAGTGGGCGCCGAGCGCCCCGAGCCCCGGCAGCTTGACCCCCATCGAGCAGCGGTACGACGGGATCCGGTCGCCCACCCGCACCGCGCCCCACAGCCCGGAGAAGACCAGCAGCGACGCCCCCGCCCGGCGGCGCGCCGCTGCGTCGAGGCCCGCCAGGTCCAGCGCGTCGTACAGCACGCCGGTGTAGATCTCCCCGGCCGTCCGCGTGCCCGCCGTGCGCAGCTCCACGTTCTTGGCGATCTCGCCCCGCAGTCCCTCGCTCAGCCCGAGCACCTGCCGCGCCTTCTCCTCGTCGGCCGCGCACAGCTCGACGAGTTCGTCCAGCACGGCGGCCCTGGCCCCGGCCAGCCCCGGCAGCGACAGCGACTCGGGCTTCAACGGCGCACCCCGCCCGGAAGGAGCCTTGCCTTCGGACGGCGGCAGCAGGACGAGCACGGTGGTTCTCCTCGTACGACGCGATGGGGGCGCCGGGGCCGCGGGGGGCGGCACCGGCCGCGGGGGCCACGAAAAACCGCCCCGCGGCCAGGTTAGGCGACCGGCGGGCCCCCACCGGCCCGAGGCGTCCGGGCCCGCCCGCGCCGGGTAACATGACGACCACGGCAGACGAGCCGGGCGGACGGCCGCGTCAAGATCTTCGATCTTGCCGAGGAACGTCCGGGCTCCACACGGCAGGGTGGTGGGTAACGCCCACCCGGGGTGACCCGCGGGACAGTGCCACAGAAAACAGACCGCCGGGGATTTCGGTCCCCGGTAAGGGTGAAACGGTGGTGTAAGAGACCACCAGCGTCCGAGGTGACTCGGTCGGCTAGGTAAACCCCACCCGGAGCAAGGTCAAGAGGGGCCGTCGCGAGACGGCCCTGCGCGGACGTTCGAGGGCTGCCCGCCCGAGTCCGCGGGTAGACCGCACGAGGCCGGTGGCAACGCCGGCCCTAGATGGATGGCCGTCTCCCCGGCCGCCGCGAGGCAGCCGGGCGACAGAACCCGGCGTACAGCCCGACTCGTCTGCCGCCACTAGCGGTTTTGCTTGAGGGAAGGGCCTCCGACCTTCGTCGGAGGCCCTTCCTGATCTTTCGGTGGCTTACTGCTTTGGGTAGCCGGTCCGGCTCCACACCGGAGCCGGACCCGTGTCATGTCCTCAGCGTTGCAGTGTCAGGAGACCCGGACGGTAGGGCAGGAGTGGGTAGTCGCCGCCGGAGTTGGGGTTGCGGCCCTGGTAGAGCAGCTGGAGGTTGCAGGGGTCGACGGTCATGGTCTGATCGGGGCTGGTGCGGATCAGTTCGCCGTGGCTGATGTCGTTGGTCCAGTTGGCGCCGCTGTTGGCCTTGCCCGCGAAGGGGTTGTTCTCGGTCGTGGCCTGGGGCGTCCACGAGCCGTTCAGGCTCGTGGCCGTGAACGAGCGGAAGTAGCGGCCCTGCGAGCCGATCGCCTCGACGATCATGAGGTAGCGGTTCTGGCCCTGAAGCTTGTAGACCTGCGGGGCCTCGAACAGGTTGTTCGTCGTGTCGCTCATGACCACGGTCGAGGTCGTGCCGAAGCTGCCCGGGAAGTTCCCGATCGGCATACTGGCCCGGTAGATCTTGCCGTTGTCGCCGGCGAAGAACAGGTACATGTTCGTCCCGTCACCGATGAGCGTCTGGTCGATCGGTCCTGTTCCGGAGCCGGAGATGCTTCCGGAGAAGAGCACCTGCTGGGACGACCAGCCATTCGGGTTGGTGGGGTCGCTCGACGTCCGGTAGGAGAAGGCGGTCCCGCCCCACTGGTAGGCGAGCACCCAGATGTTCTTCGGCGCGAAGTAGAAGAGCGTGGGCGCGACGGTGGGAGTCGACATCGTGTTCTGGCTTGCCGAGGCCATCTCCGACCAGTTGGTGAACAGGCCGAAGTTCATCGAACCCCAACTCGTCCCCGTGTCGTGCGTCGTCGCGTAGACGAGTTGCTTGCCGTTGTAGGGGACGACGGTGAAGTCCTTGAGCGAGACCCACCCCTGTTTGGGCTGCGCCAGCACGCCCGTTGATGTCCAGCGGTATGTCGACGGAAGGTCGCACGGGCCGGAGTTGTCGCCGCCGGCCTTGACGAGCTGCCACTGCTGGTTGGTGCCGCCCCAGTCGTCGTACTGGACGATGTTCGCGCTGTCGGTGGTTGAGGCGCCCTGTACTTCGAGGGCCTTGTTGCTGTGGCGCGAGATGAGCCTCACGTAGCCGTCCGAGCTGTCGGCCAGCCGCCACTGCTGGTTGGTGGCGTTCAGGTCGGTCCACTGGACGATCGAGCCGCCGTTCGCTGTGGACCAGTTGTGGACGTCCAGCACCTTGCCCGAGAGACGGGACTTGATGCGGTAGTAGCCGCCCCCGGCATCGACGAACTGCCACTGCTGCTGGTTCTGATCGTTCCTGGTCCACTGGGTGATGCGGGCGCCCTCGTCGGTCGCCATGTTGTAGACGTCCAGGGCCTTGCCGCTGTTGCGGTTGACCAGCACATACGAGGCGTTGGGGTCTACGGTCGCCGCGCCGGCGGGCTGGGCACCGAGGAAGGTGGCCACAAGGAGCAAAGGCGCGAGGACGGCGAATAAGCGTCTTGTGCGGACCGGGGACGGGGGGTGAAACCACATCAGGGGCCTCCTTCGGGGGCGGGGACGGGGACGACGGGGGCGAGGCGACCGCGATGAACCGCGGAGCGGCCGTGCCGGGGCACAGGAATCTGTTTCGAAAAAGTTTCGGATAGTTCTCGGTTCTTTGACGCCACAAGCTAGGAATGCGGGGCCCTCCGGTCAAGGCCTGTCGCCGATCTGTCTACAAACAGCGCCTCCCCTTGGGGCTCGGCAAGCTACGCGCTGACCGGAAAACCCCCTGAAAACTCGTCCTGGCCGCGGCTCTACGGAGCCGCCGACGGCGACGCCGAGGGTCGTTGTCCGGCTCGGCGGGATTCAGAAATTTTCGGGCCCGGAACCGAAACTTCTTCTGCGCGGTGTATTGACGACCCATCGTCAACGCCTCAATCATCTCTGTCTGAGACACCGGCCATAGTTCGACATTTCGAACGACGTTGGTCCTGCGCCACCCCGTTTCGTTCCGGTGAGGATCGCACCAGGGCATCCCGGCTCTTCGCACCGTGGGAGAGGCGCGCGACGCCGCGTGGCGGTCCCCCGGCTGAGCCGCGATGGAGGACCGGTGAATTCCTGCTGCTCGGGTTCCGGCCCGCTCCATCCGTCTGCCGCGCCGGAGCGGACGACGCGTTTCCCCGCGCTCGATCCCTTCCGTGATTCCTATCCTGGAGGCACCGTCATGGGCTTGTACGCCCTTCCCGGAACCCTTGTCCGCCGGAAGATCAGAGGTCCGCTGGTGGCGCTGGTCGTCGGCGTTCTCGGTGCGACCGCCGCACTGGGCGCGCCGCCGACCGCACAGGCCGCCGAGAGCACGCTGGGCGCCGCGGCGGCGCAGAGCGGACGTTACTTCGGCACCGCCATCGCCTCGGGCAGGCTGGGTGACTCGGCTTACACGACGATCGCGGGCCGTGAGTTCAACTCGGTGACGGCCGAGAACGAGATGAAGATCGACGCCACCGAACCGCAGCGGGGCCAGTTCAACTTCACCGCCGCCGACCGCGTCTACAACTGGGCGGTGCAGAACGGCAAGAAGGTGCGCGGTCACACGCTGGCCTGGTACTCCCAGCAGCCCGGCTGGATGCAGAGCCTCAGCGGCAGCACGCTGCGCCAGGCGATGAACGACCACATCAACGGCGTGATGGGCCACTACAAGGGCAAGATCGACCAGTGGGACGTCGTGAACGAGGCATTCGCCGACGGCAGCTCGGGAGCCCGGCGGGACTCCAACCTCCAGCGCACCGGCAACGACTGGATCGAGGTCGCCTTCCGCACCGCGCGCGCCGCCGACCCGGCCGCCAAGCTCTGCTACAACGACTACAACGTCGAGGACTGGACCTGGGCCAAGACCCAGGCCATGTACGCCATGGTCCGGGACTTCAAGCAGCGCGGCGTGCCGATCGACTGCGTCGGCTTCCAGTCGCACTTCAACAGCGGCAGCCCGTACAACAGCAACTTCCGCACCACCCTGCAGAGCTTCGCCGCCCTCGGGGTCGACGTGGCCATCACCGAACTCGACATCCAGGGCGCCTCGGCCGCGACCTACACCAGCGTGACCAACGACTGCCTGGCCGTCCCGCGCTGTCTCGGCATCACCGTCTGGGGTGTGCGAGACAGCGACTCCTGGCGAGCGGAGCAGACGCCGCTGCTGTTCAACAGTGACGGCAGCAAGAAGGCCGCCTACACCGCCGTCCTCAACGCGCTCAACGGCGGCACCACCACGCCCCCTTCGGACGCCGGAGCGGTCAAGGGCGTCGGTTCGGGCCGCTGCCTCGACGTGCCCGGCTCCAGCACCGCCGACGGCACCCAGCTCAACCTGTGGGACTGCCGCGGCGCGACCAACCAGCAGTGGACCTATACCGCCGCCGGTGAGCTCAGGGTCTACGGCGACAAGTGCCTGGACGCCGCCGGTACCGGCAACGGCACCAAGGTCCAGATCTACAGCTGCTGGGGCGCCGACAACCAGAAATGGCGCCTCAACTCCGACGGATCCATCGTCGGCGTCCAGTCCGGTCTCTGCCTCGACGCCGTCGGGGCCGGCACCGCCAACGGCACCCTGATCCAGCTCTACTCCTGCTCGAACGGCAGCAACCAACGCTGGACCCGCACCTGATCAAACCCACCACACAGACAAGGGCGAACCGAAGGAAATCCACGCCGCGGTGCCCCCATACCCCGCCACGAACACATCACCGGCGGTCACAGGTCACCGCGGTGAATCCGGCGCCCGCCGAGGCGGCGGCGGTGGAGGTGCGGGACGCCTCCACCGCCGTCGGCGGCGACCTCGTCCCGTACGCCCCCCCCACCCGGCCTTCAGCCGCACCGTCATAGGCGACCACGACGAGGACGTCGGCGTTCATTTCCTGGTCACTTCATATCCTCCTTCATTTGACCCAGGATTCTCATGCGTTACTCACGCGCCGTTGGTTGCGTATCGATGCCGGCCGGTCCGGCTCGTACGACGAAGGAGGCGCATGGTGTCGCGACCAGAAGCGGTGGCCGCATTGCGGAAGGCCCCGGACCCATCGGTCCCGGGGGAGTCGGCCCAGGAGGGTGAGCAACCGCTCCATGTGGCCAGCAGGCTGCACGCGTTCAACCGGTTCGAGCTGAAGTATCTCGTCCCGGTCGAGCAGGCCGCCGAAATCCGGGAATCGCGCCGCGGCTGACGCCGCGGTCGCGGGCGAGGGCGGCGACGGAGCGGCCGTCGAGGTACGCGGTGCGCACGGCGGTGGTGCTGTCGGCCGCCACGGCGGGGCGGCGTCCGCCCTCGCTGCCCCTTGGCCTCCGCGGGCCCGCAGCCCGTCGTAGGTCAGCTCGCGCTGGAGGTCGCGCCCGCCCGACACGAGGAACGAGCGCGCGGCCGCCGGCGGTTACCGCCGCTGCGGCGGTATGTCGACCCGCTCACCAACGCGTTGGCCGGACCGACCCGAGTCCCACCAGGAGCCGGGGCCGGCTGGCTGTTCCACACCCAGGTCACCGGCGCCGGGCGTGCTGTTGGGGGTGGGTGGGTCAGGTGTGGTGGGGGGGGCGAAGAGCATGACCCAGTGGTCGTTCTCGGGGTCGTGGAGCATTTCGCTGTCGAACGCGAGCGGGCCCTTTGTCGGGTGATTGACGTGTTTCATCGCGGAACTCCAGGTCCCGATCTCCCCCTTCTGCCAGTGGCGGTCGAACTCGGGCTTGGTTGTCGAGAGTTCGCGGAACAGGGAGCGGAGATACTCGTCCTCCGAGTAGTGGCTGAGTGCTTTGCGGAGTTCGGCGGTGGCCACCCGGGCCAGTTGTTCGGCCCCTTCGTTCCCGAGTACTTTGTCGAGTCCCGTCGCGGTGAAGGCCTGGTAGGCGATGTTGCGGCCGTAGGGTCCGTCGTCGAAGAGGGGCCCGAACAGGTCCGCGGCGGCGGTGTTGAAGGCGAGCATGTCGAGCCGGCCGTCGTGGATGGTGACCGGCATGACGTCGTTCAGGCCGTCGAGCAGCTGCTGGAGGCCGCGCGGGACGTCCTCAGACGCCGCCCCGACACCCACCTGGTCGTTCTCGGACGGGCCTCCTCCGCCGCCGGGACACTGCCGGGCCTGCGGGAGATCTCCCCACACGTCTCACACGTCGACATCGATCTGGCGGGCAAGGCCAGCGTCGCCGCAGCCGGCGCGCGCCTGGAAGACCTCCTCGACTCCGGCGCCCTGCCTCCGCTGCGGGGCCTGGTCCTCAACGCGGGTGTGCACCTGTCCAGCGCGTTGGAGGCCACGGTCGACGGCTACGAGCGGACCTTCGCCGTGAACGTCATGTCCACCCACCAGCTCCTGCGGCAACTCCACCCCCACCTTCACCCGCCGGCCCGCATCGTCGTCACGGTCAGCGACGCCCACTTCGGCGACCTCCGACACACCGGAGGCAGCATGCCCTCGCCCCGGTGGGCCATCCCGGACATCTCCCAACCCGGAGCGTTCAACCGCTCCGGGAACGTCCGAGCCGGCCGCCGTGCCTACGTCACCAGCAAACTTGGCGGCATATACCTGGTCCACGAGTGGTCCCGCCGCCTGCCCGAAGGCGTCGACATCATCGCCTACAACCCCAGCCTCGTCATCGGAACCGGACTCGCCCGGGAAACCGGCGGCGCGTTCCCCTTCCTGATGCGGAGAATCGTCCCGGTACTGGCGGCCACACCCTTGGTGGACACCCCCGCCCCCGCGGGCAGGAAACTCGCCGACGCCATCCTCGGCGCCACCCCCGCCCCGACCGGCGCCTACATCCACCGAACAAAGCCATGCCGTCTTCGACCGAGTCCTACAACTCCGACCGCGAACACGCCCTCTGGAACTGGCTGGAACAACTCCCACGGGAACAGACCCCACGAACAACCAACTGACAAACCGACAAGGCCCGGCTCTCATACGGCTACGGCCGGGTGGCGAGCAGCCCTGGCCGTAGCCGTACGGTCACCCTCGTCACAGACCTGCGGTCCGGCCGTGTCCTTGGCGCCCCGTCCGCACGTGGGCGGCCCTCACCGGGTGGGGTTCCTGAACAAGGGTTCAGGCCACCGCGTCGAAGGAGGACTGCCGCACGATCGTGCGCCGGGCAGCTGAGGCCGAGCTGCGCCGGCCGCGGGAGGCGGTGCTGCGGCCGCGCTCACGCCGCGCGGCCACCGGCGCGGTGATCGTCACAGGAATGCCGGAGGGCGTCCGGGCGCCGGTGATCCGGCTGAGTGCCTCTTCCCCGGAGCGGACCGGCGTGGTCCGGGGCACGATGCCGGCGGCCGCCATCAGGCGGGTCATGTCACGGCGCTGGTTGGGGGTGACCAGGGTGACGACACTGCCGGACTCGCCGGCCCGCGCCGTACGCCCGCCGCGGTGGAGGTAGTCCTTGTGGTCGGTCGGCGGGTCGACGTTGACGACGAGGTCGAGGTTGTCGACGTGGATGCCGCGTGCCGCGACGTTCGTCGCGACGAGCACGGTGACGTGCCCGGTCTTGAACTGGGCCAGAGTGCGGGTGCGCTGCGGCTGCGACTTACCGCCGTGCAGGGCTGCGGCCCGGACGCCGCAGTTCAGCAGATCCTGCGTCAGCCGGTCGACGGCGTGCTTGGTGTCCAGGAACATGATCACCCGGCCCTCGCGCGCCGCGATCTCGGTCGTCGTCCGGTGCTTGTCGGCGCCATGGACGTGCAGCACGTGGTGCTCCATCGTGGTGACCGCGCCCGCGGACGGGTCGACGGAGTGGACGACCGGGTCGGTCAGGTAGCGGCGGACCAGGAGGTCGACGTTGCGGTCGAGGGTGGCGGAGAACAGCATCCGCTGCCCCTCGGGGCGAACCTGGTCCAGGAGCGCGGTGACCTGGGGCATGAAACCCATGTCGGCCATCTGATCGGCCTCGTCCAGGACCGTGATCGCGACCTGGTCCAGCCGGCAGTCACCGCGGTCGATGAGGTCCTTGAGGCGGCCCGGAGTCGCGACGACGACCTCGGCCCCGCCGCGCAGCGCACTGGCCTGCCTGCCGATCGGCATTCCGCCGACGACGGTGGCCAGGCGCAGCTTCACCGAACGGGCGTAGGGGGTGAGCGCGTCGGTCACCTGCTGCGCCAGCTCACGCGTCGGTACGAGGACCAGGGCCAGCGGCTGGTGGGCCTCGGCGCGTTGTCCGGCTGTGCGGGCCAGCAGGGCCAGGCCGAAGGCGAGGGTCTTGCCGGAGCCGGTGCGCCCGCGACCGAGGACGTCGCGGCCCGCGAGGGTGTTGGGCAGGGTCGCGCCCTGGATCGGGAACGGGACGCTCACGCCTTGCGCCTTGAGCGCGGCAAGCAGCTGCTCGGGCATGTCGAGGTCGGCGAACGCCTCGACGGCGGGCAGCGCGGGAGTGATCGTCTTCGGCGGGGCGAACTCGCCCTGCACCGCTGCGGGCCGCCTGCCGTAGCCGCCCGAGCGGCGCGGGCCCCCGGAACGGCTCGGGGCGGGCGAGCCGACGCGGCTGCCCCGGCCCGAACCGGAGCCGGAGCCGAAAGCAGGGCCGCCGGTACGGCTGCGGGAGGAGCGGTTGTTCGTACGTGTGGGGTTCATTCAGAACCTTCCTTGATACGGCACGTACCAAGGAATTCCCGCAGCGGAAGAGCAGCGCGGGGAATCACAAGAACGGGCCGAATGAATGCGGAAATGAAAGCGAATCCGACCTGCGGTGAATCCGGTGCGGGTGCGGGAACGGAAATAGGTGGCGCCATGCGGACGTGAAGTCCAGGACGCCTATGGGTGCAGCTTCGAAGAGGCCCGCATCCCTGGAGAAGGGTCTGTGGGCGGTGGTTTTCCCCACAGGCGAACCCTCTGCGGGAAATTCCCGTAGCTGGGGCCCGTACCCCGAGGGATACGGGCCCCAGCTACGAAGTGCGCGTCAGCGTCAGCGTCAGACGGGAACGATGTTCTCGGCCGTCGGGCCCTTCTGGCCCGTCGCGATGTCGAAGGTGACCTTCTGGCCTTCGGACAGCTCACGGAAGCCCTGGGCGGCGATGTTCGAGAAGTGCGCGAACACGTCAGCGCCTCCGCCGTCCTGCTCGATGAAGCCGAAACCCTTGGCCGCGTTGAACCACTTCACGGTGCCGGACGCCATGTCATATCTCCCTTGGGGCAGTACGCCGGGACCCGCAATGCACGGATACCGGGTCGCTGCGACGATGCCCCGCCCGGAAAATGACCGGAAATATAAAAACGCTTACAACGGCAGAAAAAACCGGTGAAGACGCTTGAAGATTTGGGAACCACGACTGCAACTGAGATCGACAGTAGCATGCGGTAGCGGCCTGCGTACGCTCAATAAATCCACTCTGCTGGCTGCGGTAAACACACTGTTCGCGCGACACGTTTAATTCTCGTCTCGCGGTAATAGATATTGACCCGCCCGCAGTGCAACGTTCCAGCAGGAGCGGTCGCCATGGACGGCTCGGAGGGCGCGACTACCGCAGTGGCACCCTCCTGTCCGACGCGGCGGCCCGCCGGCCCGCACGCCGGGCCCGACGCACTCAGGGCCGCGCAGCAGCAGTGCTGCTGTGCGGCCCTGTCGCAAGTGCGCCCAGATCTCACCACCATCGCCTGACGGCCGACGCCCGCTGTTCGTGGCGAACCAGTTGGGGGGCATGCGGCCTGGGGGCGGCTACACGCTCCACGCTCGGGCCGGGCGGGGGGCGGGGCGGGGCGGTCACGCGCCACCTCAGCCTGCGGTCCTCGGGTTCTCCGATTCGGCGGCGTGGCGGTATTCGGCGTTGATGCGCTGGGCCTCTTCGAGCTGGTCTTCGAGGATGACGATGCGGCAGGCGGCCTCGATCGGGGTGCCCTGGTCGACGAGCTCCCGGGCACGGGCGGCGATGCGCAGCTGATAGCGGGAGTAGCGGCGATGTCCGCCCTCGGAACGCAGCGGAGTGATGAGGCGGGCTTCGCCGATAGCACGGAGAAAGCCCTGCGTGGTACCGAGCATCGCGGCGGCCCGGCCCATCGTGTAGGCGGGATAGTCGTCGTCGTCGAGACGGCCGAACGAATCGTCTGCTGTCATTGCACCTCTCTATGAAACGCCTGGAGGGGCCCCGGTGCCGTATGGCACCAGGGCCCCGAAGGAACTGCTACACCACCTGCCGGCCCTGATTCTGCGCCGGCCTTCTGTTTCCACTGACCCGACTTGGAAGTTGCCGGGGTCGCGGGGATCGCGGTTGCTTGACCGGAGACCACCTCACTATCGATGTCCTGCGGTACCCGGGCTCAAGACTTCCGCCCGGGCGATCCTGATGGCGCCTGGCTCCTCCGTTCTCCCTCTGGGGTCTACCAACCTCTTGCCGGTACTGCTGTGGCCTGTGACAGCACCACTCTTCGACAGCCAGCCCCGTCGCCCTTCCTGCGTCTGCTCCGGCTTAGAACCCCACTGTCGAACCTCCCGGTGCGCGCGCCCGCAGCCGACGCCTTCACCAAGGTGCTGCTCACTCAACTTCACTGCTGGATAACGCACTTGCGGGTACTGCTCACGGCGGCCCCTGATCACTACGGGCCACCCGGCCCGGTCGTCAGTCCCGTCGCCGTCCTGCAACAACCCTGGCTTCGAAACTCCACCACCGCGCCGTCCTGCGAACTGCAACTGCGGTTACCGCTGCCCGGCAGTTCGTCTCTGCCAGGCCCTGCTGTCTCTCTGGGCTACGAGAGAAACCATAGCCACACCACCGCCCAATGTCTACTCCGGCCGCCATAGATTTAAGCGCCTCACGCAGTGAGATAGTCAGCCTCGGCTACGGAACGGATGCGTGGCGGTACCGCTCGACGACGTTGCGCCGCTTGTGGAGCCGCATGTCGAAGGCCGGTGCGGCGACTCATCGCCCGACCATGAGTCGCGGCTCTGGCTCAAGCGTCCGGCGGACGGTTAGGGTGTCGTTTGTCAACTGAGGTTACAAACATAAGCCGCCCCATCACCGAACAGGATGAATCGGATGACCGATGACATCATGCTCTCTCCTTCCCCTGAGGCCGCCGACGAGATCGGGGCGTTGACCGGAGTTCGGCCCAGCGCGCGACAGGTGGCGTGGCAGTCCATGGAGTTCTACGCCTTCGTCCACTTCGGCATGAACACGATGACCGACCGGGAGTGGGGGACGGGTGGCGAGGATCCGGCTCTGTTCGCCCCGTCCGACTTGGACGTCGATCAATGGATGTCGACGTTCGCCGCGGCGGGGATGACCGGCGCCATCCTCACGGTCAAGCATCACGACGGCTTCTGCCTCTGGCCCTCGCGGCTGACCGCGCACTCCGTCGCCGCCTCCGGATGGCGAGGCGGAAAGGGCGACCTGGTGCGACTCGTGGCCGACGCGGCGCGACGGCACGGCCTCAAGTTCGGCGTCTACCTGTCGCCCTGGGACCGCACGGAGCCGTCGTACGGCTCGGGGACCTCGTACGACGACTTCTTCGTGGGCCAGTTGGAGGAGTTGTTGTCCCATTACGGCGAGGTGTTCTCGGTGTGGTTCGACGGTGCCAACGGCGAGGGGGCTGACGGTGCGCACCAGGAGTACGACTGGGAGCGCTACTACGCGGTCGTCCGGCGGCTGCAACCCGATGCGGTGATCTCTGTCTGCGGGCCGGACGTTCGGTGGTGCGGCAACGAGGCCGGACACACGCGCCCGGATGAATGGAGCGTCGTGCCCGCTGCGCTGCGCGACGTCGAGCGCATCGCCGATCACTCGCAGCGCGTCGATGACGGAGCCTTTTCGCGGCTCGTCCGGAGCGGCGACGAGGACTTGGGCAGCAGAGCGGCCCTCGCCGGCCGACTTGACGATCTCGTGTGGTACCCCGCCGAGGTGAACACGTCCATCCGGCCGGGGTGGTTCTACCACGAGCACGAGGACGGCTCCGTTCGCTCCGCTGACGAACTTTTCGATCTGTGGTGTGACGCGGTCGGCGGGAACGCGTGTCTGCTGCTCAACGTGCCCCCCGACGCCCGTGGCCTCGTGGCCGCTCCCGACGTTGCCGCACTGACGGGGTTGGGCGAACGCGTCCGGGCGTTCCGTAACGGAGTGCTGGACGCGGACGTCACCCTGTCGTCCGGGGCGCCGCGCACGCACGCGGGCGGGCCGGTGGCCGACCGGTCCGCGCTCGCACGGTTGGCCGGGGATGCGGCGGCTCCGGAAGCGTGGCATCCGGAGGCGTCCGATGCCGCGCCCACCCTCTCGCTCGTCCTCACCGGCCCCACCGAGGTCGGCGCCGTGGTCATCCGCGAGGACATCACCCAGGGGCAGCGCATCGAACGGGTCGTGGTGATCGGGGTCGCCGATGGGCGCGAACAGGTGATGGCCGGGGCGGACTCGGTCGGCTACCAGCGCATCCTGCGTTTCCCCCCGCGCGTCGTCGACGAGGTCAGGGTCAGGATCGAGGCGTCCCGCGGCCTTCCCGCGATCCGCGCCGTCGCGGCGGTCGGTGCCGGCGCTGCGCGGTCTCGCGGTTGATCCCGTGAGGGGACCGTGCCGCGGCGCGGAGACGTCGGGAGATCCTGTTGGATGGACGCGTGGAAAGCACACCTGACGACCTCACCGCGCGTTCCGGGGCCGGCCCCGGATGGCCGCGACTGCACCCGACGACGCAGGCGGCGTACAACCGCATCCTGTGGAACGGTGGGCTCTCCAAGAGCGAGGTGGCGACGAAGCTCGGGCTGTCCCGCACCCGGATGACGACGATCGCACGAGATCTCGAGGCCGCGGGCCTCATCGTCGAAGGCGGCAAGGAGCAGCGGGCGAGCACGGGCCGCCCCGCGGACATGCTGCTGGCCACGACCGATCTCTTCCACTTCCTCGGCGTACACGTCCGTGCCGGTGAGCTCGTCGCGGCGGGGATCGATCTGACCAACAAGGTGGTCTGGGAGCGCCGGCGGCATGTCGACGAGCTGAGCGCTTCAGTCATCGGCGCGCACTGCCGCGACTGGCTGGACGAGGCGAAGGCGAGCGGGCTGCGGGTGGCCGCGCTGGCCGTGTGCGGCTCCGCGGAGCGGATAGACGGGGCCGCGGAAGGCGTCGGGCTCCACGCCGTGGCCCCCGAGACGGCCCGTTCCGCGTGGGAGCGGGAGTTCGGTATCCCGGTGTGGGCCGAGGACGACGTCGTGGCGCTCACCGCGTTCGAGCAATGGCCGCGCCTGGCCGAGGGGGAAGACAGCATGGCGCTCATCTCGCTCGGCCGGGAAATCGGGTTCGGCCTGGTGGCCGACCGCAAGATCATCCTCGGCGCGCACCGCAGGGCGGGCAGGTTCTCGCACGTCCAGGTCGCGTACGACGGTGTGCGGTGTCCTCTCGGCCATCGCGGTTGCCTCTGGGCGGAGAGTTCCACGACCTCGATCGTGGACGGTGTCGACGGCGCCCGGACATTCGGTGAGGTCATCGAGCGCGCCGAGGCGGGTGAGCGGGTGGCGCGCGAGCGGCTGGCACGCGCCGCGCGCGGAATCGGTGCGGCGGCCGGACACATCCTGAATCTGCTCGACCCCGACAAGGTGATCCTGACGGGCGACAGCCCGTCGGTCCTCGACTCGCGCGCCGAGGACTTCGAGGAGGGGATGCGCTCGGTGTATGCCGCGCCGGACCCGCCGGTTATCGAGGTCACGACGTTCGACTTCCTCGAGTGGGCGCGGGCGGCGGCCGGCCTGGCCCTCTACCGGCGGCTCGCCGAATCCGAGCACTGAGCGCGCGGCCGGGCAGCGTTTGTCATCTCTATTGACAAACTTTCTCGGTGCGGGCGATGCTCATCGCGCCCTCGTTCGGGGCGAGAGCGCGATGCGCGGTCCCGCGACGGGCCGAGCCCGCTCCGAGTCAAGGGAGACTCATGCGCACCAGGAAACCCCGCAAGATCCTGGCTGCGGCAATCGGCACAGCCGTTACCGCACTCCTCGTTCCCGCCTGCTCGGTCGGAGCCGCCTCCGACGGCAAGGTCACCTTGCGGTACTGGGCGTGGGCGCCCGGGAGCGCGACGGAAGTCAAGGAGTTCAACCGGACGCATCCCAACATCAAGGTCGTCCACACCGACGCCGGCGGCGGCGACACGTCGTCCGCCAAGCTCCTGGCCGCGGTCCGGGCGGGCAACGCGCCCGACCTCGCGCTCGTGGAGAACACATCACTGCCGCGCATGATCGTCAGTGGGGCGACGAAGGACATCACCGACCACGTCTCCGACGTGAAGAAGGAGTACGCACCCGGCTCGTGGGCGCAGACGACCTTCAGCGGCCGGACCTACGCACTGCCCCAGGACGTCGGTCCCATGGCGCTGCTGTACCGGAAGGACGTCTTCGACAAGTACGGTGTCGCCGCGCCCCGGACGTGGGCGGATTTCCGCGAGGCGGCCGCCAGGATCAAGGCCCGGAACCCGAAGCTCACGATGGCTTCCCTGGCCCCCGACGGATGGGGCTGGTACGCCGCTGTGGCGGCGCAGGCCGGCGATGACTGGTGGTCGATCGACGAGGACAAGTGGAGCGTCGACATCGACGGAGAGAACTCCCGCAAGGTGCTGGAGTTCTTCCAGGGAATGTACGAGGACGGGCTCGTCGCGGCCGATCCGCAACTGACGCCGACGTACAACCAGAAGTTGAATGACGGCACGATGCTCTCCTGGCCCTCCGCCGTGTGGGCTCCCGGCGTCATCCACGGCGTCGCGCCGAGGACCGCGGGCAAGTGGGCGCTCGCCCCCCTGCCCCGGTGGAACGCGGACGACCCGACCGTCTCGTTCCAGGGTGGTTCCTCGGTCATGGTCACCGCCCACTCCGAACACCCCAAGGAGGCAGCGGAGTTCGCGAAGTGGCTCAATGCCAGTGACGAGGGCGCGAAAATGATCCTCAACGTGCAGAACGGCTACCCCGCGGCGCTGTCAGGGCAGAAGGCCGCCGCCTCGCAGAAACCCCCGGCGCTCATGCCGCAGCAGACCGACTACTACAGGATCACCGCTGAGATCGCCAAGCACACGCGCCCGGTGACCTGGGGCCCCAACACGAACGTCGCCTCGGCCGCTTTCACGGATGCGATGAACGCCGCCATCCGGAACGGCACCTCATGGACGCATGTCCTGACCGTCACCCAGAAAGCCGTCGTGGAAGACCTGAAGAAACAGGGATTCGACGTAAACGAGAGCTAGTGCCCCTCCCGGCAAGCTCTGCCCCGACGCGCCGCCCGGCACGCACGCTCGCCGTTGGCCAAAACCCCGGGTAGCTCCGCCACCAGGATGTCCGGCCGCCTCGCGACCGCACTCACCGGGCGACGCTCCTTCGGGCGAGCATCGCCGGTCACGGCACTGGAGCCGCGAGCCGCGAGCCGAGAGCCGCGAGCCGAGAAAGAGCGCAAAGCGTCAGAGAGGTTATTCGCATGACCAACCCCGTCATGGCCGAAAGAGCCACCGGGTCGACAGCGGGGGGCGTTTCGCCGCCAACGCGGCGCCGTCCGCGTCCGCGTCCACGTCGCCGGAGCATCGCGCCGTACCTGTTCAGCGCTCCCGCCATAGTGCTGTACACCGTCTTCACGGTGATCCCCGTGGTGTACGCGCTGGGCACCAGCCTCTTCGCCGAGCGGCGGATCGGGGGCGGCGCCCTCGGCATTCCCTCCACGGTGTTCGTCGGGTTCGACAACTACCTGTCGGTCCTCGGCGACAACCAGTTGGTCGACGGCCTGGGACGTCTGGCGATCTACGGTGTGATCGCGGTGCCGTTGACCCTCGGCCTCGCCCTGCTGTTCGCCCTGCTCCTTGACACACCGGGCGTGAAGCTGCGGCGTTTCGGGCGCACGGCGATCTTCATCCCCTATGCCGTGCCGGGTGTGGTGGCCGCGTTGATGTGGGGGTTCATGTATCTGGCGGGGACGAGCCCGTTCTCGTACGTCACCCGGTCCCTCGGATGGGGCGACATCCCCTTCCTGGGGACGAGTGGGATCTACGGCGCGATCGCCAACATCTCCATCTGGGGCGCGGTCGGGTTCAACATGCTCGTCATCTACACGGCGTTGCGCGGCATTCCCCACGAACTGATCGAGGCGGCCCGCCTGGACGGGGCGAGCGAGATCCAGATCGCCCTGCGGGTCAAGGTGCCGCTGGTCGGTCCCGCGCTGCTCCTGACCTCGATCTTCGCGCTCCTGGGATCGCTTCAGCTCTACGGCGAGCCGCTGATGCTCAAGCCTCTGACGAACACCATCTCCGACACGTGGGTTCCCCTCATGTCGATCTACCAGGACGCGTTCCTCCTGGGCAATCTCCATGACGCGGCGGCGGCGTCGATCATCCTCGCCCTCGGTACCGCGGCTGTGTCCCTCGTGGTCCTCGCCATGGTCCGCGTCTCGACGAGACGGGGGATGCGATGAGCACGGTCGGCCAAGCGTCGCACGGGCGGACGAAGATCGTCCCCACACTCGTCATGGTGGCGGGCGCGCTCTACTGCCTCCTCCCCGTGGTCTGGGTGTTCGTCGCTGCCAGCAAGGCCCCGGGCGAGCTGTTCAGCTCCTTCACCTTCGCCCCCGGAACCGGTCTGCTCCACAACCTCGGCGACCTCTTCTCCCACGACGGCGGCGTCTACGGAATGTGGGCGTTGAACTCGCTCCTCTACGCGGGCGTGGGAGGCATCCTGTCCACACTCGTGTCGGCCTCCGCCGGTTACGCCATGGCGAAGTTCGAGTTCCGCGGCGGCCGGATCTTCTTCGTCGCGATTCTCGCCGGACTGCTCATCCCCGGCATCACCCTCGCGGTGCCGCAGTACCTGCTGATGTCCGACCTGAAGCTGGCCGGGACACAGTGGTCGGTGCTGCTCCCGAGCATCATCAGCCCGTTCGGCATCTATCTGTGCCGGGTGTACGCCGCGAGCACCATCCCGACGGAGATGCTCGAAGCCGCGCGGATCGACGGCGCCGGCGAGTGGCGGATCTTCCGGGGCGTCGTGCTCCCCCTCATGCTGCCCGGAATGGTGACGGTGTTCCTCCTGCAGTTCGTGGGCATCTGGAACAACTTCCTCCTGCCGTACCTCATGCTCTCCGACACCCGGACCTTCCCCCTCACCGTCGGGCTGAACTCCCTGCTGGAGCGCGGCGCGGGCTCGCCCTCCCTCTACACGCTGGCCATCGTCGGCGCCGCGCTCGCGATCGTTCCCCTCATCGCCCTGGTGCTGTTCCTGCAACGGTTCTGGCGCCTCGACCTCATCGCTGGAGGAGTCAAAGGATGACCTGGTCCCACACTGACAACGACTGGCCCACCCATGGGCTGAGCTTCGGAGCCGACTACAACCCTGAGCAGTGGGACAAGGAGGTGTGGAAGGAAGATGTCCGCCTGATGAAGCAGGCCGGTGTCAACCTCGTCTCGCTCGGCATCTTCTCCTGGGGCCTCGTCGAGGTGGCGGACGGTGAGTTCGACTGGGATTGGATGGACGAGATAGTCGGCCTCCTGGCGGACAGCGGCATCGCCATCGACCTCGCCACACCGACGGCCGCGCCCCCGGGCTGGCTGCTGGCGGCACACCCCGAGATCTACCCCGTCGACCACGACATGCAGCCGCACTGGCCCGGCGCCCGGCTCGGCTGGTGCCCGAGCAGCCCGGTCTTCCGCGCGTACGCGCTACGCATCGCCCGTGCGCTGGCGGAACGCTACGGCCACCGCGATCACGTCGTGATGTGGCACGTCAGCAACGAGTTGGGAGGCGGCAACGGCCGCTGTTACTGCGACACGTCGGCAGCGGCCTTCCGCAGGTGGCTACAGGGTGAGTACGAGACACTCGACGCTCTCAACGAGGCATGGGGCACCGCCTTCTGGGGCCACACGTACCGCGACTTCGCACACATCATCCCGCCGCGCGGCAATGACTCGAAGAATCCTTCGCTCGTTCTCGACTTCGACCGCTTCTCCTCGGACGAGCTTCTGGCGCACTATCTCGCCGAGCGAGAGGTACTCAAGAGCGTCACGCCCGAACTCCCCGTCACGACGAACTTCATGGTCGGCGCCGAGCCCGACGTCGTGGACTACCCCCGGTGGGCGCCGCACATGGACATCGTCGCGAACGACCACTACACGCGCTCATCCGACCCGCTGCCCGAGCAGGACGTCGCATTCTCCGGTGACCGGATGCGCGCGATGACGACACAGCGCCGTCCGTGGCTGCTCATGGAGCATTCGACCAGCGCCGTGAACTGGCAACCGCGCAACCGTGCCAAGGCGCCGGGCGAGTTGATCCGCAACAGCCTGAGCCACGTGGGCCACGGCTCCGACGGCGTCCTCTTCTTCCAGTGGCGCGCCTCCCGGGCCGGCGCGGAGCAGTTCCACTCGGCGATGGTTCCCCACGCCGGCGAGGACACCCAGCTCTATCGCGACGTGTGCACTCTGGGCCGGCACCTTCGGCGTCTCGCCCCGGTCATGGGCTCACGCACTTCCCAGGCCCGTGTCGGCATCCTGTTCGACGACGAGGCGGGCTGGGCCATGACGAAGGGAGTCAAGCCGAACAATCACCTTGCCTACGGTCGCCTCGTCCGGGACTGGCATCACGCGTTCTGGCGGCTGAACGAGAGCATCGAGGTGCTCCCGCCATGGTCCGACTTCACCGGGTACGAGGTGCTCGTGGTGCCAGGGCTCTTCTTGACCGACGACGATACGGCGACGCGGGTGAGCGCTTTCGCCGAAGCGGGCGGCACGGTCGTGGTGAGCTTCCTCTCGGGGATCGTGGACGAGCACGATCGCGTGCGGCTCGGCGGATACCCGGGCGCGTTCCGTGACCTCCTGGGCGCGTGGTGCGAGGAGTTCCGGCCGTTGCAGGAGGGGGAGACGTTCACCCTCGACAACGGGTGGTCCGGCGCGGAGTGGACCGAACTCGTGCGTGCGGGCGACGCCGAGGTGATCGCTCGGTACTCCGGGGGCCATCTCAGCGGACGTCCGGCGATCACCTCGCGTTCGCTGGAGGGCGGGGGCCGTGCGGTGTACGTCTCGGCCGGACTCGACAGCGACGCGCTGCTGGCATTGACACGTTCGCTGGTGCGCCCCACCGGCGTGGCGAACGTGCCGAGCGGGGTCGAGGTGCTCGTGCGCCGCAACGACGAGGAGACCTTCACCTTCTTCGTCAACCACGCCGGCGATGACGCGGTCGTCACCGCGCGGGGCCGGGAAATGCTCACCGACGAACCCGTCGGCGGAGCACTGCACATACCGGCGGGCGAGGTGCGGGTCGTGCGGTCGGGTGCTGTGAGCTGAGCCCGGATCCACCGAGCGGATGCCCGTGAGCCTCGCCGGGCCGGGTTCGGGGGATGATCCGGAGGCGACGCGAGGGCCTCGGGATCATCCCCCGGGTGGTGGGAAGATCCCACCCGTCCACGAATCGAGCAGTCAGAGATGCCCCGGCTGGGACGGAAGCCCGGCCCGCGACGGTCGTGGCGAGAAGGGGCACCGCAGTCTCTGTCATCGTTGGCAGGTCGGCGCCTCCTTGTCGGAGTGGTCGATCACCAGCACCCCGTCCGGGGCGACGGCCTCCGGATACGCCTGGGGCTTCCCGTGGCCGGCCAGTGCCAGGTAGACGCCGGACAGGCCGGGCCCCACCTCTCGCGAAGGGTTGATCAGTCCTGCGCCACGTTCGCCGCGGTCACATTCTCGATCACGCGGCCGAGTTTGGTCCTGGCCCGGGTCAGGTCCTGGATGCGTGCGGCGATGCGGTCGCGTTCGACGATGAGCTGGTCGAGCATGGCGGGGGTCGCGACGCCGGTGCTCACGCACGGCAGGAGTTCGACGACGGTACGGCTGGAGAGACCGGCCGCGAAGAGGTCCTGGATGAGCTGGACCCGCTCCAGGGCTTCGTCGGGATAGTCACGCTGCCCACCGGACGTCCGCGCCGATTCCAGGAGCCGCTGTTCCTCGTAGTAGCGCAGGGCCCGCACGCTGACCCCTGACCGCCTGGCGAGCTGTCCTATGCGCATGACGCAGGGCACTCCCTTCCCGCTCATACCTCACGTGGACGTCAGATTCAGGCTACCAATACCGGCCCCGGGGCAGCCCTGGGGGCCGGTCGAACCGTTACCGGCGCCGGGATCGACCATGACCCGGCGGCGGACCCGAGGGCGTCCACGCGGTTCACGTACGCACGGCAGCCTCACCCATCCGCGCCTGCCCTCCTCCGGCCGGGCGGCAGTTGTGGCTTGCACCTCACGTCAACGTCAGGTTCTAGAGTGACGAGCGTCGGATGAACACGTCATTCCGGCCCGTCGAAGTAAGGCAGACCCTTATGCGCGCAGCCCGGTTCCACGAATACGACGGAGCGGAGAGCCTGGTGATCGAGCAGGCCCCCGACCCCCACCCCGGACCCGGTGAGGTCCGTGTCCGCGTCGCGGCGGCCAGCGTCAATCCCATCGACTGGAAACTGCGCGCCGGCGCCCTGCACCAGCTGATTCCCCTGGAGCTGCCCGCCATTCCCGGGCGAGACGGCGCCGGTGTGGTCGACGAGATCGGCGACGGGGTGCAGGGGGTGAGCGTCGGCGACCGGGTCTTCGGACTGGGCGGTGTCACCGGGGCGACCGCGGAGCTGTTCATCCTCTCGGCCTGGGCGCACACCCCCGCCACGTGGAACGACGAGCAGGCCGCTGCCGCCGGTCTCGCGTCCGTGACCGCGATGGGTGGACTGAACGCGCTCGGCTCCCTCGCGGGGCGCACCCTCCTCGTCGAGGGCGCCGCCGGAGGCGTGGGCAGCGCGGCGGTCGAGATCGCGGTAGCGCAGGGTGCCGCGGTGATCGGGACAGCCAGTGAGCGCAACCACGAGTTCCTCACCGCACTCGGCGCCGTTCCCACCACCTACGGCCCCGGCCTCGCACAGCGCCTCACCACCCTCGCCCCGCGCGGAGTCGACATCGTGCTCGACACCGCGGCCTCCGGATCGCTGGACGACCTCGTCGCGATCACAGGTGACCCGAAGCGCGTCGCGACGGTCGCCGACCACGCGGGCGGGCAGCGCCTGGGCACGCATGTGGTCAACGCGGAGAACGATTCCGCTCTCCTGTCCGCGGCGGCGGAACTGGGCGGGCAAGGCCGCTACACACCCCGCATCGAACAGGTCTACCCCCTGGAGCGGATCGCCGACGCCCACGCGCACGCCGAGCGCGGACGCACCCGGGGAAAGATCGTGATCCGCATCTGAACAGGCCGATCTGTATCTGAACAGGCCCACGAGGTAGGTCACTCGCGACGTGCGGGCGGGGCACGCCTGAGGGCAGAGGCGCGTGCGGTCGGGGTCGCTGTGGAGCGGCTCGCTTCGGGGACGGGCTCGGGCCGGTGCTGTGGCCGGAAAGGTTCGCCGGGGGCCCGCGGAGTTCGGTGTGGTGCGTCGCGAAGGAGAGGATTGCCCTTGTACGGGATGCACCGGGCCGGTCCGGCAGCGCGCCGAGGCGCCGCGCCGGGCATCGCGAGCCGGTGAACCTTTCCGGTCACGACTTTTCCGGTTACAGCACCAGGGACGAGGAGACGACGGATGGACGGCGACCGGCAGGAGGGCGCAGCGGAGGCGGAAACGCGCGCGACCACCACGGAACCCGCGACCACCACGGAGCCCGCCGGCGCCGTCAGGAAGATCGCGTGGTCCGCTCCCGAGAGCGGCACCTCGGCACGTCTGAGACTCCTGCAGCACACCGCGGGAAACGCGGCCGTGGCGAAATTGCTGCGGGCCGGGGAGGACGGCGCCGCGCCCTGACGAAGGTCGCATGGCCGGTGACCGGTGACCGGGTGTACGCGAAGGGTGAGAGCGGTCCCACTCCCGGGGCGCGCCGCCCGGGGCGCGATGCCCGAGGCGCGGTGTCCGAGGGCAACAGGTCTGCACCGGTGAGGACTTCATTTGTCCCCGCTGTAGCGTGGACAATCAGGCGGGCAGTGTCCCATTGCGTGAAGGAGTGTGCCGCGTGCATGCGCACGAGAAGAACGCCGGGCGAGTCGGCCGAGTGGCGTCAGGATCGTCCCGTGCGGGCGAGACCGTCGGACTGAACGCCCACTGGCTGAGGCATCTTCAGCGTGTCGCTGCCGGGGGAGGCGGAGCCTCGGCCGGGCCCGCGCGGGACGAGGAAGTCGACCACGCGCGAGTACAGCGAGCGGCCGTGGACGATGCCCTGCGGTCGTCGTCGCACCCGCTGGAGCCGGGCCTCCAGCAGGAGATGGAAGCGCGCTACGACGGCGCGGACTTCAGTGCCGTGCAGGTCCATGACGGGACCGTCGCCCGCAAGGCGGCCGCCGTGATCGACGCCAAGGCGTTCGCCACCGGCGGGCACATCGTCGACGGCGGCGCGATGAGCAAGAAGGACTGGGCGCACGAGCTGGCCCACACCCTGGACCCGGAACCGGCTCTGGGCACGGACAACGGTGCCGGACTGGCCATCTCCCACCCCCGTGACCGGGGCGAGCGCTTCGCGGAGACCGCGTCCGACCGCGCCATGTCCGGGCCCGCCCCCGTCCAGCGCGTCTCCACCGGGACGCGGCCGGTGACCGGCGACCGGCATCAGCACGGCCCGGGGTGCGACAGCCACGGGCGGCCCATGAGCGGGCCGGCGTCTGTGCAGCGGACCCCCGGAGGAGGGACGGCGACAGACGAGCGCCCCGGGGAACAGGAGACCGGCGAGTCGGCACGCGGCGAGAGTCTCCAACTGCGCGACCATCAGAACACCGAACTCTTCTCGGGCGACGACGACCGGCTCGCCGGCTATGTGCGCCACCTCGCGGCCGCGGACCGGTCGGACATCTACCGCCTGCTGCTCAACCGCCTGAGCAGCAGGGGGTTCGACGCCCAGGTCGGCAACATCGAGCGGGTGTGGAGCGCGGCGGACAAGCAGCCGTCGGAGCGTCGCGTCCGAGTGCCGCGAGACCTGCACTTCATCTGGCTGGGCGGCAGGCCCAGCGACGCCGTCGTGGCCAACCTGAACGCGTGGATGGAGAACGCCGAGGACAGCGACTGGACGCTGACTCTGTGGACCGACGCGGGCAGTTCGACGCTCAAGGACCTCGCGAAGACTTTCGGCAGACATCTCACGATCCGCTCCGACAGCGACAAGCTGGTCAAGGAGAAGGCGGGCCCGGAGAACTACCGGATCTACAAGGACGCCAAGGGCAAGAAGGCCCACAACCTGGCCTCCGACATCCTGCGCTACACCGTGATGAAGGAGTACGGCGGTGTGTACATGGACGTCGACGTGGCGCCGGGCGCCGTACAGCTCAAATCGGCGCCCGAGGTGCTGATGCACAGCGAGGACGTTCCCCTGCTCGCCCCGCGACTGCGTGACAAGAAGAGCGTGGACTCGGCGCTGGGCCGGGAGGGGACGAATCAGGACCCGACCCAGGAGGAGCTGGGCGACGCGGCCACCGCCCGCTACGACAAGGGAGTCCTGGGCAACAACTTCATCCTGGCGCCCGGGTCGGAGTTCATGGCCGAACTCCTCAGGAAACTCCCGAAGCATTTCGCCGAGCTGAAGGAGAAGTACGGCCCCAAGGTGGTCGACGGGGATCTCCCGGGCCTGGCCCCCGACATCTCCGGACCTGCTTTCGTGGAAAAGGTCCTCAAGCAGTACACCGGCCGGCATCACGGCGTCATGGAACAGGACCACAGCACCCCCAAGGCACCCGACCTGGCCATCGCGAAGGACGAGTTCCAGCACCTGTTCCCCCCGGAGGCCCTGGAGTTCTGGAAGGCGCTGGGCTGGGTGACCCCCGAGAGCGAGAACCAGCTCGACGGCGCGCCCGGTCTGGGCAGGACGCAGTCGCTGCTGCGAGCCATGCGACTCAAGTAGCCAGCGGCTCAGGTAGCCAGCGGCTCAGGTAGCTTGCGGCGCGACTTGCTTGCGCCGCGAGTAGGGGGACACGTCGGCAGCACGCCCTACGGGGTCTCGCTGTTGAGCGCGGCCGGCAGGTCCGCCCTGCGTCGTATGCCCAGTTTGCGGTAGGTGCTGGTCAGATGGGTCTCCACCGTGCGCCGTGCCAGGTGCAGCAGTTCGGAGATCTCGGCGTTCGTCCGGCCGCCGGCGGCCAGCGCGGCGATGCGGTGTTCGCTCGCGGTCAGTGAGCTACGGCCCGTGAGGGAGGCGTTCCTGCGGCGGGCGCCGCTGGCGCGCAGGGCCAGTTCCGCTTCGCCCGACAGCCGGACCGCGCCCAGCCGTTCGGCCGCCGTCGCGGCCTCCCTGAGCAGCGGGCGGGCGCGGCCCGGCTGCCCGGCGGCCGTGAGCTGGAGGCCGTGGGTGATGAGCGCGGGGATCAGCTCGACGTCGAGCGAGGTGCCGCGCAGGATGCCGACGGCCTCGGCGGTGAGCGCGAGCCCGCGCCGCCCGCCGGTGGCCGCGCCCAGGACGCGCAGCGCGCGGCCCCTGGTCCGGGGCGTGTTCCACACGGCGGCGTACCGGTGCTCCTCCTCGGCGAGCGCGAGGGCCTCCTGCGGTTCGCCCAGGAGGAGATGGCATTCGGCGGCGGCCGAGCGCCAGGGTGTGACGACGGGGCTCTCCACGCCGCGGCCGAGCTGGCGCCTGCCGCACTCCCGGAAGTCGTCCAGCGCGCCCGCCGGATCGCCGACGGCCGCGCGCAGGACACCGCGCGCGTAGAGGAAGCGGTTCAGCTCCCAACTGTCGTACGAGTCCTTGACATTGACCCCGGCGACGAGCTGTTCGGCCTCGGCGGGGCGGCCGCGCTCGACGAGCGCGAGGACGCGGTGGGCCAGGAAGTTGCTCGCGCCGGTACGGAGCGCGTCCTCCGGAGCCCGGAGCCTGTCGGCGGTCTCCTCCAGCACCCACCGGTAATGGCCGCGTGCGGCGGCGGCATCCACCCGCGTGTTGAGCAGCGAGCTGTGGACCGGGTGCAGTGGCGACAGCCGGTGCTCGGTCAGGCCCGTCCTGATGAGCCGCTCGGCGTCGTCCAGCGCGTCGGTCCACTGCGTCACGGCGGCGGCCGTGGCCAGCAGGTACGGCATCAGCAGCGGATCTTCCGGGACCGTCAGCAGCCGCCGGATCTGCGGCGCGGCCGACTCGGCGGACAGCAGCCCGGCCGTCGCCTCGTACCGGATCAGCAGGGCGCGCAGGGCCGGACTGATCCGTTCCGGGGTGTGCTCGGCGCTTTCGCGCAGCCGGGAGTAGACGGCCCGCCTGATCTCCCGGTCGTGGTCGGAGAAGAACGCGGACGCCGTCTGGACCGTACGGGCGAGGACGGGTTCGCCGTCCAGGGCGCCCAGATCGCGCAGGACGTCGAGGGCGGCGTGCGGCTCGCCCCGGTTGGTCAGGGCGCTGCCCAGGGTGACCGCGGCCAGCACCCGGTCCCTGGGCTGTTCCTGGAGGCGCAGCGCCTCGGCCAGCCGGGGTATCCCGCCGGATCTTAAGGTGGCGAACTCCAGTTCGCCGAGTTCGGTGAGCACCGCGGCCCGGCGCTCGCGCGGCAGCGGTTCGTCCAGCGCGCGGCGCAGATAGTGCGCGGCGGCGCCGGTCCGGCCGGACCTGGCGGCGTCGGCCGCCGCGTCGAGGAGGGTCTTGGCCACCCACGCCGCGCCGTCGGTGGTGGTACGCAGCAGATGTCCGGCCACCGCTTCGCCTCCGTCGCCCCGGCGTTGGCGCAGTTCGGCCGCCTGGCGGTGCAGGGCCTCCCGGCGCGCGCGGGGCCAGCCGTCGAGGACCGCTCCGCGCAGCAGGGGGTGCGCGAAGCGCGGGGCGCCGGTGCCGGGGGCGCGGCGCAGCA
Organism: Streptomyces sp. NBC_01429; assembly: GCF_036231945.1. Classification (NCBI taxonomy): domain Bacteria; kingdom Bacillati; phylum Actinomycetota; class Actinomycetes; order Kitasatosporales; family Streptomycetaceae; genus Streptomyces; species Streptomyces sp. NBC_01429. The sequence continues at coordinate 5,742,707 of NZ_CP109599.1, forward strand.
GGCCGAGCCGGATCATCGCGCTGATCCAGCCGCCGACGCGGGCGGGGTCGGCCCGGGTCAGCTCGGCGAGGAAGCCGGCGAGGTCGTGGCCGGGGCCGGGTTCGTCGTGGTCGGTGGATCCCGGGCGGGAGCCGGGCAGTCCGGGACCGCGGGGGGACCCGTACTGCCCTTCCTCCTCCCGCTCCCTCGTCCCCTCGCCGTACCGCTCCGCCGCCGCGTCCTCCAGCTCCGCGAGCGCGCGGGCCACCGCGGTGCTTCCGGGACCCGTGCTCTCCAGCCACCACGACACCGCAGCCACGAACGCCCCCGGGTACAGCTCGGCGCAGTTCTCGGGCAGTTGCGGCTCGGGCGGCTGCGGCTGCGGGCCGCCGCCGTCCGGGAAGACCGCCCGCAGGTCGTCGAGCAGGGCGCGCAGCAGCAGCGGGTTGCCGGCGCCCGCCCGTACACAGCCGTCCACCCAGGCGTCGGTGGTGTCCTTGCCGAGGGAGTCCCGGATCAGCTCCTCGGCGGCGGGACGGCTCAGCGGGGCTACCGGGTGCACCCGCACCACGCTGGGGGACAGGGAGTACGCGAGGCCCGGTGACGGCGGGGCGATGTCGTACTGGCCGCGCTCGGTCACCACCATCAGGACCGGCATCCCGGTCAGCCGACGTGCCCCCTCGGTCAGCCAGCGCCGGGAGGCCTGGTCGGCGAGGTGCGCGTCGTCCACGGCGACCAGCAGCGGCGACTCGGCCGCGTGCTCGCACAGCAACTGCCACAGGCGGGACGGGTAGCCGAGGTGGTGCGGGGTCTCCGGGGTGTCGTCGTCGGGGCCGCCGAGAACGGGCGGCGGGTTGAGGAGCTGCCGTACGAGGGCGAGGGGGATGCCGGAGCTGTCGGCGGAGGCATGGGCCCGCAGGATCCGCATGCCGAGCTTCGCGCCCAGTTCGGCGGCGGCCTCCAGCAGCGCGCTGCGGCCCGTACCGGTGGGTGCGCGGAACAGGACCAGCCGTCCGGATCCGCCCATGGCCCGGCCGGCCTCCGCGGACAACAGGTCCAGCGCGGCCTCGCGTTCCAGGAGTCCGGCCCAGTCGGGGCCCGGGACCGGCGGGTTCGGGACCGACGGCTGGTCCGGGACCGATGCACGGGTCGGGACCGGCGCACGGGTCGGTGCCGGGATCCCCGGCTCACTCGGAGTGACGATCACGGAAACCTCTCGCCGATCTCGTGGTCGGTCTCGTGGTGGGCCACGGTTGTGGCCGTCCTGCCAGCGGAGAAAGGGTGGGAAGAGCAGGAATGGTTTGTTCCGCTGAGGCAAGGACGCAAGGACGTATGGGCACGGTTCTTCGAACCCCGGTCAGAATCCCGGTGGAGGTCCATGCGTCGGACCCGCTCTCCCACGACGGAGCGGTCAGCCAACTGCGCCGGCAGCCCGAGGTCGAGCTGGTCGACGAGGGCGCGGGCCGGGCGGGCACGGTCGCGGTCCTGCTCACCGAGGCGCTGGACGAACCCACGCTCTCGCGGCTGAGGCGGCTGACACGCGCGGACGGCACCAAGGCCGTCCTCGTCACGAGCCTGATCCGCGAGGCAGAGCTGCTCCAGGTCATCGAGTACGGCGTCGGCGCGATCGTCTGGCGGCGCGAGGCCACCGGCCACCGGCTTCTCCAAGCGGTCCTCGCGGCCTCCCGGGGCGACGGGGATCTGCCGTCCGACCTGCTGGGACGGCTGATAGCCCAGGTCGGCACGTTACAGCGCGGCACGACCAGCCTGTCGGGCGCCACGGCGTCCGGCCTGGCGCCACGTGAGGTCGATGTGCTCCGCCTGGTGGCCGAGGGGATGGATACCGGGGAGATTGCCAGCAAACTGTCGTACTCCGAACGCACGGTCAAAAACGTCATGCACGGTCTGACGACCCGCCTGCAGCTCCGCAACCGTGCCCATGCCGTGGCCTATGCCTTGCGGGAAGGCTACATCTGATGGTCCATGCGCCGAGTCAAGGGCCCTGGGGACAGGCGGCGGCCGACGCGAGGGCAGCGAGGTTGCCCCTTGATCGTCCCCCGGGTGCCTCGCGGGGCGGACGCCCGGACCGTCAGGATGGCGTGGGGCGCTCCGTGCCGGGGCGCCCGTGACCGGCTGGACCACGGATGGTCCGGCCGCGTGAACTGACAGATCGTCACATTACAGTGGGTCACGTAACAGATCGTTACGCGACAGGGTTGTTCGGTGGCGGAAGCGCTCGGTGACGAGCGGATCCGTGGCGAACGGCGACAGTGAAGGGCAGCGCGACCGTGATCCACGAGGTGGACGACATCCTCAAGGGGCTGCTCACCCGCGGCGCCTTCGCGGGGTCCGATGTCGAGGTCACCTTCGACGCCCCGACGCGCGACTGGGCGGCCCGGCGCAACGCCCCGACCATCGACGCGTATCTCTACGACATCCGCGAGGACACCACACGGCGCCAGCGCGGCAAGATGTCGCTCCGCGACGAGCAGGGAATCACCCTCAAGCACCACCAGCCGCCGCGCTGGTTCCGGCTCGCGTATCTCGTCACCGCCTGGACCAAACGTCCGCAGGACGAACACCGGATGCTCTCCGCCGTACTGCACACGCTGCTGCCCAAGGAGATCCTCCCGCCGGAGGATCTGACCGGCACCCTCGCCGGACTCGGCCTCTCCGTCCCGCTGACCGTCTCGGGGCTGCACAACGAGGCGCGCTCGCTCGCCGACATCTGGTCCGCGCTCGGCGGCGAACTCAAGCCCTCGCTCGACGTGGTGATTACCGCGCCCTTCCTGGCGTTCCCCGAATACAGGGTCGGCCCGCCGGTCACGGAAGGGCTCGGCGTCCAGGTGCGGGGCGCGGGCGGCACGCCCGACGACGGTCCCACGCGGTTCCAGAGCGCGGAGAGCGTCGAGCTGGCCAAGGAGGAGTTCGCAAAGAGGAACGGCACGGCGGGCAGAACGGTTCAGGAGCGGCAGAAGTGAGCGGCCCCTCCTCTCCGTTGCTCGAACGGCTCGCGGCGCTGCGCGACCGCGTGGCGTTCCTGGTCGAGCGTCGCAGCGCCACCGATCCGACGGCCACCGATCCGATGCGCGGGATGTACCTGACGGACGACGCCGTACGGCACCTGCTGTTCGGGGGGCCGAAGGGCACGGACACCTCCGAACAGGAGGCGCCGCAGGAGCCGGACGGGACGGACGCGACGAGCGAGCCGGACGGGACGGACGAGCCCGAAGCGGCCGACGATCCGTACGGGGCCGGGCCGTCCCCCGACGACCGCCTCCACCGGCTCGCCCACTTGCTGCGCCTCAGCCCGCTCGACACCCAGATCCTGCTGGTCGCGCTCGCGCCCGACCTGGACCGCACCTTCGAGGCGCTGTACGGCTATCTCAACGACGACGTCACACGCCGCCGGGCGACCGTCGCACTCGCGCTCGACCTGTGCGGGGTGCCCGCGCACTCCGTCGCGGGCCGGTCCCGGTTCCATCCGTCCGCGCCGCTGCTCACGCGGGGACTCATCGAGGTGGAGGAGCCCGAAAGCCCCTTCCTCAGCCGCTCCTTGCACGTGCCCGACCGGGTCGTGGCGCATCTGCTGGGCGACGACACCCCGGACCCGGCGCTCGACGGGACCGTACGCCCGCTCCCGTATCTGCCCAGGGACGCGGACGCGGAGAACACGGCGGACCCGCGGACCGCGGGTACGGCCTACGGCGACCACCCGCTGGTACGGAAACTGGCCGAGCAACTGGCGGCGCGTCCGCTCATGGTCTACCTGCGTGAGCACCGCGACGGCGACGGGCTGGCCTGCGCCACCGTCGCCCTGGGCGCGGCCGGTATCGCGGCCCTGCACCTCACGCCGGGGCAACGCCCGGGGGACCACCGCCCCGGGGAGCACGCGCCGGTGGAACGGACATCGGGGGAGCGCCTCCCGTACCGGGAACTGCTCCGTGAGGCACGGCTGACCGGACGCGCGATCGTCGTCACCTCGCTGCCCGAGAGGCCCGAGGAGCTGGTCAGGGCGCTGGCGGTCAGCGATGTCCCGGTGCTGCTCGCCGACCCGCGCCCGTATGACCCGCAGTGGTGCGACGGCGGGCACGACCCGCTCGTGCTGGACGCGCCCCGGCAGCGCGCCGGCGATCTCGACGCCTGGCGGGCGGCGCTCGGCCCCGAGGAGCCGGGGTTCGACCTGGCGCCGGTCGTCGCCGCTTACCGGCTCGGGCCCGGCGGGATCGGCCGCGCGTCCCGCACGGCACTGGACCTCGCCGCGTTCGACGGCGCCGAGCTGTCCGCCGCGCATCTGCGGCTCGCGGCCCGTCAGCAGTCCGCTTCGGGCCTTGAGCGGCACGCGCGCCGTATCCGTCCCGACGTCGGCTGGAACGATCTCGTCCTGCCCGAGGGCCCGCTGACGCAGCTGCGGGAACTGGTCCTGCGCGCCCAGCACCGCGACCGGGTGCTCGGCGACTGGCGGCTGAGCGCGGGCGGCGGGCGCGGGCGGGGCGTGGTGGGGCTGTTCGCGGGCGATTCCGGTACCGGGAAGACGCTCTCCGCCGAGGTGGTCGCGGGTGAACTCGGCCTCGATCTCTACGTCGTGCAGCTTCAGTCCGTCGTGGACAAGTACATCGGTGAGACGGAGAAGAACCTGGAGCGGATCTTCACCGAGGCCGACCGTACCGACGCGGTCCTGCTCTTCGACGAGGCGGACGCGGTCTTCGGCAAGCGCTCCGAGGTCAGCAGCTCCAACGACCGCCACGCGAACATGGAGAGCGCCTACCTCCTCCAGCGCCTGGAGTCGTTCGACGGCATCGCCCTGCTGACCACCAACCTGCGCTCCAACATCGACGACGCCTTCACGCGCCGGCTGGACCTGGTGGTCGACTTCCCCTTCCCCGAAGAGGACCAGCGGCTGGCGCTCTGGCGGCACAGCCTCGCCCATGTCCCGTGCGCCGACGACGTCGATCCGGCGTCCTGCGCGCGGGACTTCGAGCTGGCGGGCGGCTCGATCCGCAGCGCGGTCGTCACGGCCGCGTACGCGGCGGCCGGCCGGGGCGACGGCGTCTCGACGGCGGACCTGCTGGCGGGTGCCCAGCGCGAGTACCGCAAGGCGGGCCGGCTGGTCCTGGACGACGCGACCTGGTAGGCGGCGCTCGTCCTGGTGGACCGCGTCCCCGCACCCGGCCGCTCGCGCCGCGGGCCCGTAGCCGCCGGACGGAGTGTGTCCGGCGGCCACGGGCCCGCGGGGGCGACCACCTGGGCCGATTACTCCACCGGCGCCGGGAGCCAGTCCTTGGCCGTCACCGTGCCAGCGGTGTTCTGTGCCTTGATCCAGCCCAACTGCAACTTCTTGAGCGTCGTGTTGTCGAGAAGCCCGTTCTGCTCGGCCCCGAACAGGCCCTGGTACTCCTTGATCCTGTTCGTGTCGCGCTGCGTCGGATTCTCCTTGAGCTGGACGCGCTTCGCCAGGTAGTCGATGTTGGCCTTCGTGTACTTGACCATCGACGCCAGGTCGCCGTCGTCGATCTCGGCCTGGGTGCCCCAGAGCAGGACGTTCCGCGCCCACGGCACTTCCGGGTTGGGCTCGTTCGCCTTCAGGGGCACCGAGGTCGCGTCGACCCAGTGGGCCGCCAGGAGCGCGGTCATCGTGCTACGGCCCAGGTTTCCGAGTCCGTCGTTCTCCGCCAGCCGGCTGAAGTCGCCGAACTCGGAGTCGTGGGCCTGCTGGAAGCACTTCAGCGCCTTCTCGGTCGCCGCGTCCAGCTTGCCCACCGCGTGCGCCTCGGTCAGCTTGCAGCCGCCCGCCCCCTCGACCAGCCGTACCTGGGCGAACTGTACGAAGAGGTTCGGCTGGTCCTCCGAGGTGAGGGGCAGCGGACCCCGCTCGACCTTCTCCTCCTCCTCGGCCTTCTCCTCCTCCTCTTCCTTGTCCCCGCCGTCCCCCTCGTCCGACGCCTTGGGCTCCTCGGCGGGCGCGGCGTCCTGCGTGGGCTTCTCGGCCGGCTTCTCCGGCGGCTCCTCCGGCAGCGCGGTGGCCGCCGTCTGCTGGAGCTTCTCCTGCGCGAGGGTGCGGACCGGTGCCTTGTAGGTGAACCAGAGCACGACGCCGGTGATGGTGAGCGCGAGCAGCAGACTCAGCGTGGTCATCATCCAGAGCGGCAGCAGGCTGCGCTGCACGTACGTCCCGTTCACCGCCAGGGGTTCGTACCCCGAGCGCCGCACCGACAGCCCGTACGGCCGCTCCTGCTTCTGCCCCACCCAGGTGATCTGCCGGGGCTTGAGCGTCGCGTCGACGAAGGCGGCGCGGCCGGGCTGGATCTGGACGTTGGACGGGACGATCTCGTACGAGAGCTGGTCGCTGTTGTCGCCGCCGCTGATCGACGCGGTGAGCGAGGTGTTGCCGAGGTTGTCGACGGCCAGCTTCGGCCGGCCCCTGAAGCGTCCCTTGACGGTCTGCGGGACCAGCTCGGCCCGCACCTCCATGAACGTGGTGAAGGTGACGTTCCCTTCGGCGACCGTACCGGCCGCGGGGTGCTCGGTCGGCAGGATGCGCACACCGTACGGATGCGGCCCCGCCGTCGCGTCCGGGGTACGGGGCGGGGCGAACGTCAGCTCCACGATTCCGGTGGTTCCCGGAAAGAGCCTGATGGACGGCGGTTCCACCGTGACGTACGGTGCGACGTCGCCGACCGCCTCGAAGCGGTACTCATCGACGACGTCGCCGGTGTTGCGCAGACGCAGACGTACGGTGCTGCTGCTGCCCGGGTCGACCGTGGTCGAGGCGGGCTCCAGGGAAGTCCAGATGGTCACCCGATGGACGTTACTGCCCACGGGGGAGGCGACAGCAGAGGCCGCGGGGTACCACCGCTGCCCGAAAAGGTGTCCCGCAATGCCCTCGAACCCCTCCGCGTAAACGCCCGGCCGAGAGGAAAGCGGCCACCTGCGCGGCTCCAGGCGGCCCCACGCCGCTCCACGCCGCTCCGCGCCCGAATGGTCACGCCGTCCTGACGACCGGAGAAGCGCGACCCGTAGCGGCCGATCACGGTCGCGCGGACGCGCGGGAGTTGCCCCCGTGGACATAATCGGTGCCCCTGATGAGGCACCTGAGGACGTTTACCCGGTCGCGCATGGGCCGCGAGGGTGAGACTGGTCTTGTATTGGTACCCCGAGGAGAGCAGAGCATGCCGTCTTACCTGTCGCCGGGCGTATACGTGGAAGAGGTGGCCAGCGGCTCTCGTCCGATCGAGGGGGTCGGCACCTCGGTGGCCGCATTCGTCGGGCTGGCGCCCGACGGTCCGCTGAACGAGCCGACGCTGGTCACCAACTGGACCCAGTACGTCGCCTCCTTCGGTGAGTTCACCGACGGCTACTTCCTGGCGCACTCGGTGTACGGCTTCTTCAACAACGGCGGATCGGCCGCCTACGTCGTCCGCGTGGGCGGGGCGCCCGGCGGAGTGACAGGCGCGCCTGGCGAGGGCTCCGACTCGCTGGGCGGGCAGCGCGGCCGGTCGGCCGTCGCCGCCGGTGGTGCGGCGCCCGCCGCGCTGACGGCCGGGGAGCCCGCGGCTCTCGGTACGTTCAAGGTGTCGGCCATCGCGCCCGGCGAGAGCGGCACGCTCAGCGTCGAGGTCGCGGACGCCGAGGGCGAGGGCCCCGCTGAGCGCTTCCGGCTGGTCGTCAAGGACGGCACGAAGCCCGTCGAGACCTTCGACGTCTCGGCGAAGAAGAGCGCCCGCAACTACGTGGTCACGCAGGTCAAGGAACGCTCCAAGCTGATCGCCGTCCAGGAAGCGGTCGCGGCTTCGCAGCTCGCCCGCCCGGACAACCAGACGGTCGCGCTCGCGGTTCCCGCCGCCGCGCAGACCCCGGCGGTCCCGGACGCGGTGGAGGGCGAGTCGGTCGGCATCGCCGAGTACCTGGGCGACTCCTCGGACCGTACGGGCTTCGGCGGTCTCGAAGCGGTGGACGAGATCTCGATGGTCGCCGTCCCCGACCTGATGGCCGCCTACCAGCGCGGCGCGATCGACCTGGAAGCCGTCAAGGCCGTCCAGCTCGGTCTGATCGCCCACTGCGAACTGATGGGCGACCGGCTGGCGATCATCGACCCGCCGCCCGGCCTCAACGCCCGGCAGATCCGGGTCTGGCGCCAGGAGACGTCCAACTACGACTCCAAGTACGCCGCCCTCTACTACCCGTGGATCAAGGTCTTCGACCCGGCCGGCGGCCAGACCCGGCTGATCCCGCCCAGCGGCCACATCGCCGGCATCTGGGCCCGCAACGACTCCGAGCGCGGTGTGCACAAGGCCCCCGCCAACGAGGTCGTACGCGGCGCTGTCGACCTGGAGATGCAGATCACCCGGGGCGAGCAGGACCTGCTCAACCCGATCGGCGTCAACTGCATCCGCACCTTCCCCGGCCGCGGTATCCGCGTCTGGGGTGCGCGCACCCTCTCCTCCGACCCGGCCTGGCGCTACCTCAACGTCCGCAGGTACTTCAACTACCTGGAGGAGTCGATCCTCAACGGCACGCAGTGGGTGGTGTTCGAGCCCAACGACCAGGCGCTGTGGGCCCGGATCAGGCGCAACATCTCCGCGTTCCTGGTGACGGAGTGGCGCAGCGGCGCCCTGTTCGGCGCCACGCCGGAGGACGCCTACTACGTGAAGTGTGACGCCGAGACCAACCCGCCGGAGTCGGTGGACCTGGGACGGGTCATCTGCCAGATCGGCGTATCGCCGGTCAAGCCCGCCGAGTTCGTGATCTTCCGGCTGGCGCAGTTCTCCGGCGGCAGCGGTGAGCTGGAGGAGTAGGACGTCCCCCGCCTCCGCACTCGCACCTGATCTCACGTACAGCCACAGGCACCAGCATCAGTAGAAGGAACGGTTTTCATGACTCTCTCTCAGGGTGATGCGCTCACTACCCATAACTTCGGCCTCCAGATCGACGGCGTCATGGTCGAGTACCTGCACGCCGTGGGCGAGGTGGGGATGGAGCAGGACGTCATCGAGTACCAGCAGGTCTCGGCGAACGGCCAGCCCATCACCAAGAAGATGCCCGGCGTGAAGAAGGCCGGCGAGACGACCGTCACGCGCGGTATGGAGCAGTCCGCCGCCTTCACCGAGTGGATCGCCGCCTCGCTGCGCGGCGACATGGGCTCGGCGCGCAAGAACGCGAGCATCATCTACATGGACTACCAGTTCAACCCGGTCAGGCGGCAGCACCTGCGCAACGCCTGGTGCAGCAAGGTGATGGGTGCCGGCGCGACGGCGGGCGAGGCCTCCGTGATGACCGAGACCGTCACGATCGTCTACGAAGAGCTGGTCACCGAGTAATGCGCCGCGGACCTATCAGGCCCGCCACCGACGCCGCTGCCGCCACCTCCGCTCCCGCGGACGTGGCGGCCCCGGCCGTCGTATCGGCGGAAGCAGCCCCCGTACGGCAACGGCAGGAGTTGCGGACCGAGTTCGCGTTCGAGCTGCCGCGCGGGTACGTGGACGACATGGGAACCGTGCATCGCGAGGGTGTGATGCGTCTGGCGACCGCCCGGGACGAGCTGATCCCGCTGCGGGACATGCGGGTGCAGGAGAATCCCGCGTATCTTTCGGTGGTGCTGCTCGGCCGGGTCATCACCCAGCTGGGCACCGTGGCACATATGCACGACGGCGTGGTGGAGAATATGTTCGCCTCCGACCTCGCCTTTCTGCAGGACTTCTACCGTCAGGTCAACGCCGAGGGCCACACCAGGGCCGGCGTGTCCTGCCCGCACTGCGAGCAGCCGTTCGAGGTCGAGCTCGGCGGGAGCCGCCTGGGGGAATCGTGACGTACGCGACCGACCGGATCCATGAGGAGATCGCGTACATCGCCTACCACTTCCACTGGAACCTGGAGAGCATCCTGGACCTCGAACACCGTGAGCGGCGGCGATACGCCGAGCAGATCGCCATGTTGGTGACGCGCGCTGCGACGGAGCGGTGATGGGCATATTCGACCGGCTCAAGGGCCGGGGCCGGGGCGGGAATCAGAGCCGGGGCCAGGACCGGGACCAAGGTGTGGCCGGGGGCGGGGACGGTACGGTACCGGGCCCCGCCCCTGAGGCGTCCGCCGGTGCCGGTGCTGATGTCGGTACGGGTGCCGGTACGGGTACGGGTGTCAGTACTACGGGTACTGGTACCGGTGTTTCGGGCGGGGGACGCGGCTGGGCCGCTCTGCCGCCGATCCAGCGTGCGACGCTCGCCCCTGCGCGGCAGACGGTCGCGTCCGCGGACTTCGCGGGGTCGCTGTCCAGCTGGCAGAACCACTCCTTCTCCGGGACGCTCTCGCACGCCGTTCTGGACGGAGCTCCGACCGGTCTCATCAGGGACGCGCTGTCGCCCGCCGTGCGGCCCAGGCCGGGCGGCCTCGGCGGGGCCAGGCTCTCCCTGCCGGTCGCAGTCGTCGACGACGGTGACGGTGAGGGCGGGAGCGGCGCGGGTGGCCGTGGTCCTGCTCAGGGGCCGACGGTCCAGCGTGCCGTGGGCCCGCGAGTCGCCGCCGTACGGCCCCGGCCGGGCCCCGCGCCCTCGGCGCTGACCCGGGCTTCCGCCCCGAACACGGTGCGGCGCAGGGTGCTTCCCGCGGTGCTGCCGAGCAAGGCGGCGCCCGTCCAGGCGGCCGCCGGGACTACCGGCACCGTTGGGACCGCTGGGACTACCGGGACTGCTGGGACTGCCGCGCGGACGCCCGCACGGGCGTTGACGTTTGACTCTTCCTCTTCCCCTACCTCCTCTTCCCCTTCCCCGTCTCCTTCCGCTGCGCCCGCTCCGAGGCCCGTCACTCCGTCGGCCGCCGCTCCTGTGCGGCGCTCCGAGGGAGACCAGGACGGCCCGCGCGGCGGCTCCGCGCGGATCGAGCCGCCGGGCCCCCGGCGGCCGGGTCCGACGGGTGCGCCGAAGGCGGCGCACCCGGCTCCGGTCGGAAAGGTCAGCACGGCCGGTGCGGCCGGTGCGGCCAGGATCTCTCCGGACCGGACTCCTCCGGCTCACCCCTCTTCGCTCCCCGTACAGCGCCGTGAGGCGAGCGCTCCCGGCCAGGTGCCCGGACCGGTGACCGGACCGGCGGCGCCCGGTGGGGCACCGTCCTCGGGGAGCGGATCGGCAGGCTCCACGCCGCCCCGGCGCCCCCTGCTCGGGGCCCCCTTGGCGGGACCGGTGGTGCCACCGGCTACACCGACATCGACATCGCCGACTTCACCGTCATCTACGTCACCGGTGCAGCGCCCTCGTGGCGTCGCCGGTCCCGTCGTACGGCCGACCGCGCAGGGACCGGCAACGCCCGCAGGCTCGCGCCCGGGTACCTCCGGGGGCGAAGTGCCTTCGGTACGGCCGACATCGGCGGCGGGCTCGTCCGCGCCGGGCCCGGCCTCAGGTTCTGCCGGGCGGGCGCGTGCGTCCAGCGGTGGCCAGGGCGGCGGAACCCCGGTCGCGCGCAGGACACCGGCGGCCGGGCCGGGAGCTGTTACGTCCTCGGCCGGTACGCCGGGGACACCTGCCTCCGGGGCCGGTACGTCCGGGGCCGGTACGTCCGCACCCCGGGCGACCGGCCGGCCGAGGCTGGGCGCTCCGCTGAGTGGCCCTGTCGGCGGCCCGGCGGCGATCCCGACGACCCCGGCGGCGCGGCCGCCGGTGCTTCGGCAGGCCGGTGGCGCGGCCCCGGGCGGCACCACCCCCGTACAGCGTGCGTCGGCGGCCGGTGGGCCGCCGAGCGCTCCGGTGCCGCCGTCCGTACAGCCGCCCGCGCGGTCCGCGCCGTCCGCGCCGTCCGCGCCGTCCGCGCCAGGGCCCGTCGCGCCCGCCATCGGTCCCGCACCGGCGTTGCCCGTGCAGCGACGGATCGCCTCAGACAGCGCGTCAACAGGTGGGAGCCGGCCGACGAGCGCCGGGTCCGGTTCGGCTGCCGGGGCCGGTTCCTCCAACTCCGCTGTCGTTCCAGGAACTTCCGGCTCCGGTACGGGTGCGCCCGGCGCTCCGACGCGTGCGCACTCCGCCATGGCCGCCGACACCACGGCCGGGAAGACCGCCGGTGCGCTGCCGGTGCAGCGGCTCGCCGCGCCCGGTGCCGGTGATGCGCCGCTGCCTGCGAGTCCGGCTGCGGTTCGCCGCTCCGGTCCGGCGCCCAGCGGTCCGGCACCGACCGGTCCGGCGGCTGCCGCCGGTAGTGCTGCGCCGGTGCCGAGTGCTCCTGTCCGGCGGCCTGGCGGCTCCGGCGGCGGCGCCACCGAGGCTGCCCCGCCGGTGAGTTCGACGCGGCCCGTCGTGGCGGACGGCTCCGGAGCCGTCCGTCCGGCCGGTGGGCCGCAGGTGCGGCGGGCTGCACTGCCCACCGCGCCGGTACAGCGGCCGGGAACGGCCTCGGGTCCGGTGTCGGGAACGCCTTCGGCCGTCCCGCCGGTGGGTGCCCCACGGTCGGTGCCCGTGGTCGGCGCCGGTCCTGCGCCCGGGAAGCCGGTGCGGTCCGCCGTCAACGACGTTTCCGCGTCCAGCCGTTTGGCCAGTGCGCTGCCGGTGCAGCGGTCGTCCCACGCCCAGACACCGCCCCGGACCTCGGCCCAGACACCGCCCCAGACACCGCCCCGGACCTCGGCCCAGACACCGCCCCAGACACCGCCCCGGACCTCGGCCCAGACACCGCCCCGGACTTCGCCCCGGATCGCGGCCCCGACTCCGGCCTCCGTCCCGGTCTCCGCCCCGGCCTCCGGCGCCCCCGCGGCCCCGGCCAGTGCCCCGGCCAGTGCCGTGACCAGTGCCGTGACCAGCGCCGCGTCGTCCGTGGGGCGGTCGTCCGCCGTCACCCTGGCGTCGGCCGACGCGCCGTCGGCGTCGCGGTCGTGGCCGGTGCCGGTCGCCCCGCTGGTGGGTTCCTCGCGGCCGGTCACGGCCGCCGGGTTCACGCCGCCGCCGGTGGGGCGCCAGTCCGCTGCCCCCGTCGCCGTGCCGGGCAATGCTCCGGCGGCCCCCTCGCCGCGACGCCTCGCGGCCCCTGCGGCCGGGTCCTCTCCGGTCGCCGTGCAGCGGGTCGCCGCTCCCGGGGCGTCCGCACGTCCGGGTGTCCGTAGCGCCGTGAAGCCCTCGAAGTCTCCGGCCCCCGCGCCGACGGGAAGGCCCGCCCCGACCGCCGTGCGGCTGCGCCGCGTTCAGGCCGCCGCCACGTCCGGCGCGGCCACGGGCACCGCCGGTGCACCGGCGGTCGCGGTCACCGGTACCGGCGGCGCTCCTGGGCACGCCGGGCACGCCGGGCACGCCGTACAGCGTTCCGCGTCGTCTGCGGTGTCGGCGCCGCCGCCCGCCGCCGTCCGTCCGCTCCCGCACATGGCCCCCAGCTCAGCGGCCGCCCCCGTCGTGCCGTCCGCGCCTGTGCAACTCGGCAACGAGGGCCACCATTTCAGCGGTGCGGCCGAGGCTTTTCCCGTCGTTCAGCGCTCCGCGACCGCGTCGGCGCCGCCCACCCCGGGCGGCATGGATCGCACGCCGGTGACGGGCGCTCCCGGCACCCCCACGGCTCCTGGTGCCCCCGTAGCCCCCGTAGCCCCCGGCCCCTCCGTAACGGCTCCCGTCCACAGCCCCGTCGTGTCCCTCGCACCCGCCCGGACCGCTCCGGCCGTGGCGCTGCCCGTGCAGCGGGCGCCCGCGACCCCGGCCGCGCAGCCCTCTCCGGCCCCAGTCTCCGCCCTGGCCCCCGCCCCTGCCCCAGTCCCCGTCCGGACGCCGACACCGGCCCCGGCCCCGGCCCCGGCCCGTGTGTCCACACCGCGCGGCACGTCCGTCGCCGTGCAACGGAAGGGCGGCGGAGCAGCGGGCTCCCGGGGCTCCGGCGGAAGAGCGCCTCTGGCGACGGGCAACTCCTCCTCGGGCGGGGGTTCCTCGGACCGGCCCCCGCCCTCGGTGACGAGCCGGTTCGAACCCCGTGAATTGAAGGAGGACCAGATGGCCGAGCTGGTCCAGCGGCTGATCGGGCCGATGACCCGGTTGCTGCGCACCGAGCTACGGCTCGACCGCGAGCGGATCGGCAAGCTGCGCGACCCACGCCATTGACGACACCGGCGCCCCCGCGCCACCGTCCGGCCCGCCGTGCGAGCCGAGCCGCAAGATCGCACGTCTCGCAAGACCGGCCCCGCCGGACACCCCGACCAACCGCACGTGGAACCGCAGGAAGGCGCCACCCGATGTCCCAGGAACTCGACGCAGGCTCCACCATCTTCTTCAACCTCACCATCGACGGTGAGAGCCTGGGCAACTTCAACGGTTGCGAAGGGCTCTCCTCCCAGGTCGAGATCGAGCAGCGGCAGGAGGGCGGCAACAACGGATTCGTCTGGCAGCTGCCCTCCCGTGTCACCTTCTCCAACATCACGCTGACCCGGCCCCTCACCGAGGAGACCTCGAAGGTCGCCGAGTGGATCTCCTCCGTCACCACGGGAGTGACCCGGCCCACCGGGCAGATCGCCGCGCTGCGCGCCGACGGCTCGACGGTCGCCCAGTGGGGGCTGATCGACGTACTCCCGGTGAGCTGGCGCGGTCCTTCCTTCGACCCGGCGAGCCCCGCCGTGGCCACCGAGGTCCTGGAGATCGCCCATCACGGTTTCACGGACGCGGGGGAGGCGTAGCCGATGAACCTCAGCAGCTTCGGCGTGGGCGACAGCCTGGTGCGGGCGACGCTCGCCATCCATCAGCCGCCGATCGGCAGCAGCACCAGCCCCGGCGCGCTGATGAAGACGTTCAAATTCGACTTCAACCCGTCCCAGATGTCGCTGACCCGCAGGGCCCAGTGGAAGACCACGCCCACCGCCGCGGTGCGGGACGGCGCCGTACCGGAGTTCATGGGGCCCGAGCCCCGGGAGATGACGGTGGAGATCTTCCTCGACCGCTCCGACGACCCGGACAGCAACGATGTGCGCAAGAACGTCGAAGCGCTCTTCTCCTGCTGCGAGACGACCACCGCCAGCATCGCGGCGAATCAGCCGTCGACCCCGTGGGTGGTCTTCGAGTGGGGCGCCTTCTCCACCGCCCGCTTCAACGCGTACGTCAGCTCCGTGGAGGCCCAGTACACCCTCTTCAACACCAACGGCATGCCGATCCGCGCCGTCTGCCAGGTGAACCTGCACGAGATCCCGAGCAGTACGCTCGGCCAGAACCCCACCTCCGGCGCGCTCACCTCCCGCCGGGTGCACCGGGTCGTGGCGGGCGACTCGCTCCAGCTCCTGGCCTGGCGCGAGTACGGCGACGCCACCGCGTGGCGCACGATCGCCGAGGCCAACGACATCGACGACCCGAAGGTGCTGACGCCCGGCGTCGAACTGATGCTTCCCGCCGCTGAAGAGGTCGGCGTCTGATGTCCGATATCGGGTTCTCCAACATCCTCACGGTGAAGATCGCCGGCATGAAGCTCAAGTCCCCGGAGGACAAGAAGCTGGTGGGGGGCTGGGTCGACTTCGGCGCGGGGGTGCCCGGCGCGTTCCAGCTCACCTTCCGTGACGAGAAGAGGGACATCCTCGGCAAGCTGAACGTCGAGATCGGCGTGCCCGTGGTCATCGCGCCCCTCTCGGACGGCAAGGGCACGCCGCTGATCACCGGTGAGGTCACCGCGCTGGAGACCGACTACGACCGCACCGGTACCTTCACCGTCATCCGTGGCTACGACAAGGGCCACCGGATGCTCCGGCAGCGCAGGGTCGCGGCGTACAAGAACAAGACCGCCACCGAGATCGCCGTGGAGCTGGCCCGCAAGAACGGCCTTCCGATGGGCAAGACGCAGCGGACCAAGGGCCAGTACGAGTTCATCAGCCAGGCCAACGTCACCGACTGGGACTTCGTCCAGCGGCTCGCGGACGAGAACGAGATGGTGATGTCCATCAACTCGTTGGGCAGGTTCCAGTTCGTCAAGCGGCAGCACGCGGCCACGGCTCCCCCGGAGAGCCTGCCGAGCGATAAGAGCGCGCTCCTCCTGAAGGGCGGCGAGGACATCCTGCGCTGCCGCGCGGCGGTCACCTCGGCCGACCAGGTGACCGCTGTCGAGGCGCGCGGCTGGAACGTCACCACCAAGCAGCCGCTCGTCTCCAAGTCGCCCGCTCTGGACAACTCGGGCTTCGCCATCGGTACGACGCCGGCCGAGGTGTCCAAGTCGTTCGGCAAGGCCGAACTCGTCGAGACCGACACGCCCTACGACAAGCTGGACGAGGTCAAGCACGCGGCCGACGCCCTGGCGGACGATGTGACCTCCTCCTTCGCCGAGGTGGAGATCACGGCGCGCGGCAACACCGAACTGCGTCCCGGCGTCGCCGTCACCCTCAAGGACGTGGGCAAGCCGTTCCAGGGCAAGTACACGGTCACGGCCGCCCGTCACACCTTCGGCGACCAGGAGCACTACCAGACGTTCCTCAACGTCAGCGGGCGTCAGTGGCGTTCGCTGTACGGGCTCGCCTCCGGCGGCGGCGCGGGGAGCCCGGCCAGGCTGCCGAGCGTCGCCAACGCCCTGGTCACCGACATCAAGGACCCGTTGCGGCAGGGCAGGGTCAAGCTGAAGTTCCCGTGGCTGGACGACATGTACGTCAGCGACTGGACCCGTACCGTCCAGTTCGGCGGAGTCAAGGGCGGCGGCATGATCTCCCCGGACGTGGACGACGAGGTGCTGGTGGCGTTCGACCGCGGCGCCCTGGACCACCCGTACGTCATCGGCGGCCTGTACAACGGCGTCGACAAGCCGGACCCCGTCGATGTGCCGGTGTACGATCCGACGCGCGGCAAGGTCACCCGGCGCACCCTGTCCGACCGCAGTAACAACCGGATCGACCTGCTCGACCAGAGCGTCGGCCTCAAGCGCGGAGTGCGGCTGTCCACCGGCGACAACCGGCTCACCATCAATCTGGACCGGACGAAGACCGAGATCGTCGTGGACAGCAAGGGCAAGGTCTCCATCAGGGGGACCGGCGCCGTGGCCATCAACGCGGGCGGCAATCTGTCGCTGAACGCGGTGGGCTCCCTGACGATCCGCAGCGGCGGACCGATGAACATCAACGCGGGAAGCCTGCTGTCCGTGAAGACGGGCGGCGTCACCTCCGTCACCTCCGGCGGGGCGCTCAACATGACGGCCGGCGCGGCCATGTCGCTCACCGCGGGGATGTCCCTCCAGATGACCGCTGCCATCAACATCGGCCTGCAAGCGGCCACGATCAAGTCCACCGGCATCCTCACCTCCAACATGAAGCCGGTGCTGACGGTAGGAGGCATCTGATGGCCGAACAGTTCGTGGGCTCCGGCTGGGCGTTCCCGATGCGCATCAGTCCCACCGGCGGTATCGCCATGGTCAGCGGGGAACGCGAGGTCGAGGAGGCCATCCGGCTCGTCCTCTCCACCGCGCCCGGTGAGCGGCCGATGCGGCCCGAATTCGGCTGTGCCATCCACGACATGGTCTTCGCCCCCGTCAACGAGGCCACCGCGGGCCGGATCCAGCACGAGGTGCACACGTGCCTGGACCGCTGGGAACCGCGCATCGAGGTCGATGACGTCGCGGTGACCGCCGGCGCGGAACAGGGCGTCCTCTTCATCGACGTCCGCTACTCGATCACGGGCACCAACAACCCACGCAGTCTGGTCTTTCCGTTCTACGTGATCCCCTCCCACGACGGGCCCGAGGGGTCCGGCACGTCCGACGAGCACCTTGGAAGAGACCGCTGATGGCCCTGCCCTCCCCCAACCTCGACGACCGGCGCTTCCAGCAGTTCGTCGACGACGCCAAGCGCTACATCCAGCAGCGCGCCCCCGAGTGGACCGACCACAACGTCTCCGACCCGGGCGTGACCCTCGTCGAGACGGTCGCCCACATGGCCGACCAGATCGTGTACCGGCTCAACCGGGTGCCAGAGAAGAACCACCTCGCGTTCCTGGACCTCATCGGGATCACACTCTTCCCGCCGTCCGCGGCCCGCGCCGACGTCACGTTCTGGCTGTCGGCGCCGCAGCAGCAGTCCGTCGTGCTGGCGACGGGCACCGAGGTCGCCACGGCCCGCACCCAGACCGAGGACGCGGTGGTCTTCGCCACCGAACGCGAACTCACCGTCGTGCCGTGCGAGTTGTCGTATCTCGTGGTCCAGCGGACCGACGAGGAGGCGACCGACCGCACCTCGGACCTCGCCGAGTCCAAGGACGTGCACTGCTTCACGGAGGCCCCGCGCCCCGGTGACCGCATGCTGTTCGGGCTCAGCGCCGCCGTACCGGAGTGTGTCGTCGTCCTGGAGCTGGACAGCCAGGTGGACGGCGTCGGTGTCGACCCCAGGCAGCCGCCGCTCGCCTGGGAGGCGTGGACCGCCGACGGCTGGGTCGGCTGCGACGTCGACCGGGACACCACCGGCGGACTCAACCGCCCCGGCGAGGTCGTGCTGCACGTCCCCGGCGGACACGCGCTCTCCCGCACCGGGCGGCGCGAGGCGGGCTGGCTGCGCTGCCGGGTCACCGAGCCGGAACAGGGCCAGCCGTTCTACACCACCTCGCCCACCATCCGCTCCGCCGAGGCGTTCAGCATCGGCGGCACCACCGGCGTCGTGCACGCCGAGACGGTGCGCGACGAAGCGCTGGGGGAGTCCACCGGGCTGCCGGGACACCGGCTGCGGCTGGCCAACAGCCCCGTCGTCGGCGACGCGCAGCCGCTGCTCCTCCAGGTCGCCGAGCGCGACGGCTGGGTCGACTGGGAGACCGTCGGCCACTTCGCCGCCTCGGGCCCCACCGACCGGCACCTCACCCTGGACGCGACCACCGGCGAGATCGCCTTCGGCCCGTCCGTACGCGAACCGGACGGCACCCTGCGCCAGTACGGGGCCGTACCGCCCAAGGGCGCGCCCATCCGGGCCCGCCGCTACCGTACGGGCGGCGGAAAGGCGGGCAATGTCGCCAGGGGCGCCATCCAGGTGCTGCGCGACTCCGTCCCGTACATCTCCGACGTCATCAACCGTGAGGCCGCGCGCGGCGGGGTCGACGGCGAGACCGTCGAGGAGGCGAAGCTCAGGGCGCCCATCGCGCTGAGCGCGCAGGACCGTGCCGTGACCCTGCGGGACTACGAGGAGCTGGCGCGGCGCGCGGCCCCCGAGACCGCGCGCATCACCTGCATCGAGGCCGAGCCGGACGAGCACGGCGCGCACGCCGTGCGGGTGCTGGTCGTCCCGCAGGCCGTCTCCGACCCGGGCGGCCGGCTGCGCTTCGAACAACTCGTACCGGGAGACGCGCTGTTGGGGCGCATCACCCGCTACCTGGACGAACGGCGCCTGATCGGCACCCGGTTGGCGGTCGGGCCGCCCTTCTACCAGGGCGTGACGGTCGTCGCGACGGTGCACGCCTTCCGCGGCACCGACACCGACCGGGTCAGGCGGCAGGCGCACGACGCCCTGTACCGCCATCTCGACCCGCTGACCGGGGGAGCGCACGGCACGGGCTGGCCCTTCGGCCGTCCGGTACAGGCGGGAGAGGTCTTCGCGGTGCTGCAACGCGTGCCCGGCGTCGAGCTGGTGGACGAGGTGCTGCTGCACCCCGCCGACCCGCTCAGCGGCAAGCGCGGCGACCCCACGGAGCGGATCGACCTCGAACCCCCCGCGCTGGTCTTCTCGTTCGACCACCGCGTCCGGGTGATAGGGGACGCGTCGTGAACACGAGCGCGAGCGCGCGCGGCTCCGTCGACGGACTCGGCTCCTCGGCCCCGCTCGGCGTGATGCTGCCCGCGGTGTTCGCCGACGACGACCTCGCCCAGCGCTTCGTCGCGGGCATCGACGAGGTCCTCGCGCCGCTCCACAACGTCCTCGACAACCTGGACGCCTACTTCATGCCGTCGCTCGCCCCCGCGGACTTCACCCGCTGGCTCGGCGGCTGGGTGGGCGCGGAGACCGAGGGACCCGACACGGCCGGGCGCGCCGAGGCCCCGGTCGCCGCACCGGGCACCGGCCACCCGCAGGACTCCGAGGCGACGGTCGCGCTGCGCGCCGCGGTGACCGCCGCCGTACGACTGCACCGCATCCGCGGCACCAGGCGCGGACTGTCCGAGGCGGTACGGCTCGCCTTCGGTGTGGAGCCGGAGATCACCGAGAGCGGCGCGGCCACCTGGGACGCCAGGCCCCTGGGCCCGGTCCCCGGCGAGAGCCGCCCGCGCCTGCACGTCACCGTACGGCTGTCGGACCCCGACCCCGCCGCCGAGCACCGGCTGGAGCGCCTCGTAGCGGCAGCTCGCCCCGCCCATATGCCTTACACGGTCCAGGTGACCGCCGCCGAAAGGACTTCCGACAGGTGACCAGTCAGCAGACTTCCCCTTCCACGCCACCTTCTTCCACGGCCGGAGGCGACACGGGGAACGAGCCGCGACACTGCGCCGAGTGCGGTACGCGGCCGACCCCGGGGCAGTCCTTCTGCGAAGGCTGCGGCGCGGTCCTGAGCTGGACCCCGGACCCGCGGGAACGGAGTACGGGTACGTCGGGTACGGGCGCTTCGGGCGCCTCGCGCCCGGGTACGCCGGCCGACGCGGACGCCGGGCACGCGGACCCGGTACGCGAGCCCGCACATGAACCGGCACCCGAACCGGCCCATGCCCCGGCCCACACACCGGCCCATGCCCTGGCCCACGAACAGGCACCCGAGACCGTGCGCGAGCCCGCGCGCGCCGAGGCGCCGGTGCCGGCGCCGGTGCCCGACGAGCTGGACACCCTGCCCACGCTGCCGGTCACCCGCGCCCCGGCGGCCTCGTCCGCCGAGGCTCCGGCCGCCGAACCCCTGGACTCGGACGCGAGCGCGCGGGCCCGTGCCCTGCTCGTACCGGTCGCCGAACAGCGCGCCCCCGCACCGGCACCGGACGTCGCCCCGGTCCTGCCCGGCACGCCCGCCGCGGCCCGCCCCCGGGTCCACGCCCCCGGCGGCGAACCGGCCGACGAGACCGGCCCCCCGTGCCCCTGGTGCGAGGTCGGCAACCGCCCCGACCGGCACTTCTGCCGACGCTGCGGCATGTCCCTCGCGGAGCGCCCCGGCGTCCCGGAGGCCCGGCTCCCCTGGTGGCGCCGGATGTGGGACTTCGGCAACGGCCCGACGCCGTGGGCGGGCGACCGCCCGAAGCTGCGCCGGGGGATCGGCCGTATCTTCACCTGGATCGTGTACGGCCTCGCGCTCGGGCTGCTGATCTACGCGGTGTTCAACGTGGGTACGGCGTGGAACGCGGCGCGCGACCACTTCTCGAAGCGCGCCCAGATCACCCCGGACTCCGCGGCGGCGTCCCGTTCCTTCGGCAAGCACCCGCCGAAGCTGCTCTTCGACAAGGTCAGCAACAGCTGGTGGGGCCCCGGCATCTCGGGGGCCGCCGAGGGCGAGTGGGTCGAGGCGCGCTTCCAGGAGCCCACCCGGCTGCTGGACATCCTCATCACGTCCGGCATCTCCAACAAGGCGCCCGACCTCACCGAGGCCGCGCTGCCGCACCGTATGGACGCGGTCATCACCACGGCCGACGGGAAGAAGACCACGCGCCACATCAAGCTCGACCAGATCAGCGGGCCCCAGCAGCGCAAGTTCCGGGCGCAGAACGTCGTCAGCGTACGGTTCGTCATTCGCTCGGCGTTCAACGTGGGCACCGACAAGCAGGTCTCGATAGCCGAGATCGAGTTCTTCACCCGCGCCACGAGCAGCGACTCGTAGGCCCTGGCCCCACCGCCGCTCACGGACCGACCCGCCTCCCCAACAACCCTTTTCCAAGGGCCTGTTGGGGAGGCGGTTCGCGTTGAGCCGAGGGCTTGCGGATCAGGCCCCACCTCATCAGGCCCCAACTGATCGGGCCCTAGCTGATCAGGCCCTTGGCGCGCAGATAGGGGGTCGGGGCGATGTCGGAGCCGAACGCGGGTCCCGTGCGCATCTCGAAGTGCAGGTGCGGCCCCGTGACGTTGCCGGTCGCGCCTGACCAGCCGATGAGCGTGCCGCCCTGCACGCTCTGGCCGACGACGGCCTTCACCTGGGAGAGATGGGCGTACTGGCTGTACATGCCGTCCTCGTGGCGGATGACGACCTGATTGCCGTAGTCGCCGCCGGGCCCGGCCGTGACGACCTCGCCGGGGCCGATGGCCGTGACCGGCGTGCCGGTGGGGACCACGAAGTCGACGCCGGTGTGCAGGCCGGTGGACCAGGAGGAGCCCCGCTGGTGGTACGGGGTGCCGGCCGGTGCCTGGACGGGCAGGGTCCAGCCGCCGGCCGCGTTGCCGCCGGCCGGGACGACCATCTGGGGGGAGGACTTCATGACGGCCTTGACGTACTGGTACGTCTCCCCGTCCGCCCCGGTCGCGCGCGGCACACCGCCGTACGTCTCGACCGTCGTCCAGCCCGCGTGGTACCCGGCCAGGGCCAGTTCCAGGGGAGCGCCCCGGTAGCCGGGATGCTCCTTCGCGGTCCGCAGGAGTCCGCACATCTTCCTGCCCTGTGACGGTATGGCGTCCGCCGGGTCCAGGACGTCCTTGGTGCCGTCGTTGTTGCCGTCGATCCCCTCGGCCGCCCAGTCGGCGTCGGAGAACTGCGCGATGCCTTTGGTGACGGGCCGCCCGGCCCGCGTTCCCTCGGTCAGCTCGTCGCCCAACGGGCTTTCGGGGGAGGAGGGTTCGCCGGTGGGGCTCTCTTCGAGCGGCTCCTCGTCGGTCTTGTCGTCCGCCGTGTCGTCCGCCGCCTGCTGGTCCTCGGTCCGCGGGTCCGTCAGCGAGCGCTCGTCGTCCCCCGACCCGTCCGACCCGTCCGAAGCGAGCGACAGGGCTCTCGGGTTGAAGTTGCTCCCCTGCTTCAACTGCGCTGCCAGCACGGGCGCGGTGAGCAGCTTGTCGTCGCAGTCGTCCGCCGCGTCGCGTATGAGCTTCGCGTAGATGACGGGCACCCCCACGTCGCCCGCCTTCAGCTCGGTGCCGACCGGTGCGGGGGCGTTCCCGTCGGCCGCCTCGCTGTCGTCGAAGGTCCCGAGCATGACGGCTCCGAGCCCGATCGATATCGGCGTCATCACGCCCACGACGATGACCGGCACCATCCAGCGAGCGATCCTCACAAGCCCGACTCTCCCCCTACTTGACCTTCGCGGCGGGTCTCACTATGCCATCCGTCGCGGTGGCCGACGTCGCCGCTCCGATCGCCTGGTACGTCAGGGTGCGAGGATGATTCTGCCGAGGTTCTCGCGGCCGGAGGACTCCGACAGCTCGATGGCCGCCGCTGCCTCGCTCAGCGGGCCGCCGGCTTCTCGCGGCCCCGGAATTCCCCGGCCGGACCCCGGACTTCCTCGGCCCTGCGGCCGGTCACTTCCCGAACGGGCCGTCGGCGGTGAAGGCCCGCTCGGCGAAGCGCTCGCCCATGCGGCGGTGGGTGGCGGCGTCCGGGTGGAGCTGGTCGGGGAGGGGGAGTTCGGCGGAGTCGGCCGGGCCGTAGAGCTCGCGGCCGTCGAGGTGGTGCAGGTTCGGGTCCTCGGCCGCCCGCTGCCGCACGATGCGGGCCAGCTCGTCCCGGATGACGCCCAGGGTCAGCTTGCCGCTCGCGCGCTCCGCCGGGTCGCCCGTGGCGCGGAAGCTCAGCCGCCCGGCGCTGAGAGCGGTCAGGTCAGGGGCGCTGGGGCCCGGCGTGTCCTCGTGGATGGGGCACAGGATGGGGGAGACGACCAGCAGCGGCGTGCTGGGGTGGCCCTCGCGGATGGTGTCGAGGAAGCCGTGGACGGCGGGGCCGAAGGCGCGCAGCCGCATCAGGTCGGTGTTGACCACGTTGATGCCGATCTTGACGCTGATCAGGTCGGCGGGGGTGTCCCGCAGGGCGCGGGCGGTGAACGGGTCGAGCAGAGCGCTGCCGCCCAGCCCCAGGTTGATCAGCTCCACCCCGCCCAGCGAGGCGGCGAGCGCCGGCCAGGTCGTGGAGGGGGAGGCCGCGTCGGAGCCGTGGCTGATCGAACTGCCGTGGTGCAGCCACACGCGGCGGCCCCGGTCCGGTACGGGCTCGACGGGGGCGTCGGTGCGCAGCGCGACGAGTTCGGTGGTCTCGTTGTGCGGCAGCCAGATCTCGACGTTCTTGACGCCTTCGGGCAGATCGGTGAAGCGGAGGGTGCCCACCGGTCCGGGCCTGCTCTCGGCGGTGCCGGTGGCCATGTCGATGGTCAGGGTGTTGCCGCCGGTCACACTGGCCCGGCCGGTCAGACTGCCGTCGACGAGCAGGTCGTACACACCGTCCGGGCGGGGCGGTGCGCCCGGGTAGACCCGCTTGGTGGGCAGTGTGTCCAGCTCGACGGCGGTGGCCCGGGTCCGGAAGGCCAGCCGTACGCCGGAGGGCTGCGCCTCCGCCATGGCGAGCTGCGGGTCGGCGCACTGGGCGCGGGCCCTGGCCGGCAGCCGGTGCGGCAGGATGCCGTGTGCGGTGTGTTCCAGGTCGAGGTGGCCGCGCAGGATGTCCTCGGTGAGGGGTGTGCTGATCCAGTCGTGCGGGGTGGTGCGCATGGTCCTGGCCTGTTCGTCGGAGCGGTCGGGTGGTTCGGGGCGGGCGGTGTGGTTGGGGTGCCTTCGGCTCAGGGCGCGGGCCAGTTCCGCAGCAGGGCGTCGAGAGCGTCCAGGATCCTGGACCACGACACCTCCGAGTCGGGGGCGCTGTGGCTGAACCCTCCCCGCGCCTCCAGGCTGACGTAGCCGTGGAAGACGCTGCCCAGCAGCCGGACCGCGTGCGTCTGGTCGGGCTCCGGCAGGTCGTAGCCGCGCAGGATCGCCCGCGTCATCCGCGAGTGCCTGCCGCCCGCGCTCGCCGCCGCCGTCTCCGGGTCGAGCCGCAGCTGGGCGGCGGCGTAGCGGCCGGGATGCTCGCGGGCGTAGTCGCGGTAGACGTTCGCGAAGGCGGTCAGGGCGTCCTTGGCGGCCCGCCCGGCCAGGGCGGCGGCGACCCGGTCGGCGAGTTCCTCCAGGGCGAGCAGGGCGATCCTCGTCCTCAGGTCCTGGGAGTTCCTCACATGCGAGTAGAGGCTCGCGACCTTCACGTCGAAGCGTCTGGCCAGCTCCGAGACCGTCACCTGGTCGAAGCCGACCTCGTCGGCCAGCTCCGCCCCCGCCAGGGTCAGCCGTTCCGTGGTCAGTCCTGCGTATGCCATACCCATCACCTCTTTCGACAGAACCGATTATTGATTTGCCTAAGACCTTTAGGCAAATTAGCGTGCTGTGTATGAACCCGTTGACCGACCGAGAGATCCGTGCCGCGTTCGTGAACTGCACGAAGGGCGAGGCCAAGCGGCTGGCCGTGCCCCGCGACCTGGCCGACCGGCCGTGGGACGACCTGGACTACCTGGGCTGGCGCGATCCGCAGTCCCCGGGCCGCGCCTACCTCGTCACCGTCCTGGACGGCCGGCCGCGCGGCCTCGCGCTGCGCTGCCCCAGCCCCGCGCCCTCGGGGATGCGGCGCGCCATGTGCACGATGTGCCTGACCACCCACACCGGCGGCGTCTCCCTGATGGTCGCGCCGAAGGCGGGGAAGGCCGGGCAGCATGGCAACTCGGTCGGCGCCTACATGTGCGACGACCTGGCCTGCTCGCTGTACGTACGGGGCAAGAAGGACGCGGGCGCCGGCGCGCGGCTCCACGAGTCGCTCACCCTGGAGGAGAAGATCCAGCGGACCGTGGCGAACGTCGCCGCGTTCGTCGCCAAGGTGACGGAGTGACCCGGGTGGCTCACGTGACCCGGGCGACCCGGGTGACCCCCGTCACCCGGGTGGCTTGAGCGGTCGGGCTCCAGAGCCTCAGCCCCGGCCGATGTACGGCATCGCCGTCGCCATCACCGTCGCGAACTGGATGTTCGCCTCCAGGGGCAGTTCCGCCATGTGCAGTACGGTCCTGGCCACGTCGGCGACGTCCATGACCGGCTCGGCCATCCGCTCGCCGTTCGCCTGCGGCACCCCGCGCCGCGTCTGTTCGGTCATGTCGGTGGAGGCGTTGCCGATGTCGATCTGGCCGCAGGCGATGCGGTACGGGCGGCCGTCCAGGGAGAGGGACTTGGTGAGGCCGGTCATGCCGTGCTTGGTGGTGGTGTAGGCGACGGAGTCGGGGCGGGGGGCGTGGGCGGAGATGGAGCCGTTGTTGATGATCCGGCCGCCCTGGGGGTCCTGGTCCCGCATCAGGCGGAAGGCGGCCTGCGCGCAGAGGAAGGTGCCGGTGAGGTTGGTGTCCAGGACCCTGCGCCAGGCCGCGTACGGCAGTTCGTCCAGGGGGACGCCGCCGGGGCCGAAGGTGCCCGCGTTGTTGAAGAGCAGGTCGAGGCGGCCGTAGCGCTCGCGTACCGTCGCGAACAGGGCGTCCACCGCCTGCGGGTCGGACACATCGGTCGGTACGGGCAGTGTCGCCGCCGTACCCGGGGCTCCGGCCGCCGCCGCCCGCGCCGCCGTCTCGTCCAGTGTCCCCGGGCTCCGGCCGGCCAGGACCACCGTCCAGCCCGCGCCGGTCAGGGCCAGGGCGACGGCGCGGCCGATGCCCGAGCCCGCGCCGGTCACCAGGGCGATTCCCGGCGCGGGGCGGTGTTCCTGGTCGGTGGAGTCGGTCTTCCGCATGGCGTTCATGGTCACGGAGCGTACGGGGAGACGCGACGCGGTGCGAGAGCCACGAGCGACGTGGCCCCTTCTCCCCGCACCCCGCCCCGCCCGTTACGTATCAGGCATCCACTAGCGCTCAGGCACCCACTACCGCTCAGGCATCCGCCGGGTACCGCACCCCGATGCGCTCCCGTACCGCGTCGAGCGTCCGCATCACCGCGAGCGTCCCGGCCAGCGGTACGAGCGGGGACTCCGTCTCCCCGGCCCGCAGGCAGCGCATCACCTCCGCCGCCTCGTACTGGAGCCCCCGCAGCCCCCCGTCCGCCGTGTACTCCTCGGGCTCGGCGCCGTCCCTGTGCAGTACGAAGCGCTCCGTGCCGAAGAAGCCCGACGGGACGTCGATGCGGCCCTTCGTGCCCGTCACCGTCGCCGTCACCGGGGTGCCCGCCGTCACCGAGCAGGTCAGCAGCGCGGTCGCGCCGGTGTCCCAGCCCAGCAGCATGCCGGTGTTCAGGTCGACGCCCTCCGGCGACAGCAGCGCGTCGGCCTGTACGCGGTCGGGCTCGCCCAGCAGCAGGTGGGCGAAGGAGACCGGATAGACGCCGAGGTCCAGCACGGCGCCGCCGCCCTGGGCCGGGTCGCGCAGCCGGTGGTCGGCGGCGAAGGGACCCTGGAGGCCGAAGTCGGCCTGGACGGTACGGATCTCACCGATCGCCCCGTCCCGCACCAGCTCCGCCAGCCGCAGGACGACCGGGTTGCAGTACATCCACATGGCCTCCATCAGGAACAGGTTCCGCTCCCTCGCCAGCGCCACCAGCTCCCCGGCCTCCCGCGCGTTGAGCGTGAACGCCTTCTCGCAGAGCACCGGCTTCCCGGCCGCGAGCGCCATCCCGGCGGCGGCCCGGTGCGCGGAGTGCGGAGTCGCCACGTACACGACGTCCACCTCCTCGTCCGCCATGAGCGCGGACCACTCCCCGTACGCGCGCGGAATCCCGAACCGTCCCGCGAACTCCTTCGCCGACGCCTCACTCCGCGAGGCCACCGCGACGATCTCCGCGTCCGGCAGCTCCCGCACGTCGGCCGTGAACCCCTGGGCTATCCCGCCCGTCGCCAGCACGCCCCAGCGCACGGGCCTGTCCCCGGCGATCCGCTCCGCTGCCCGCTCTTCTGTCATGGCCCCTCCATCGGAAAAGGTCTGGACGACCCCGGCTGAGCTGAGAGCATAGGTGCGGATTCAACGACTCATGGAGATATGGATGCCGGACGGCGGCCGAACCACCGAAGGACACGCACCACGCGAAGCACACATAGAGACGGGGCGGAAGCCAGGACAGCGTCGTCCGGCCGACCCCCCGATTCCGGACCAGCGACAGTCCCAGCCGCCGTCCGGCCTCCCACAGCCCGCGGCAGCGGCGACTGGGGCGACCGCGACCACACCCGCCGCCGCGCGCCGCGCCGGGCTGCTCGTCACCCTCGTCCTGGGCGGGCTCACCGCGCTGCCCCCGCTCTCCATGGACATGTACCTCCCGGCCCTGCCCGAGGTCACCCGCTCACTGAACTCACCGGCCGCGACCGTCCAGATCACCCTCACCGCCTGCCTCATGGGCATGGCGCTCGGCCAGATCGTCGTCGGGCCGATGAGCGACCGGTGGGGACGGCGCCGGCCGCTGCTGCTCGGCATGTTCGTCTACGTCTTCGCCACCGCCATCTGCGCGCTGGCCCCCACCGCCGAACTCCTCATCGGGTTCCGGCTCCTCCAGGGCCTCGCGGGCGCGGCCGGCATCGTCATCGCCCGAGCCGTGGTGCGTGATCTCTACGACGGCGTGGAGATGGCCCGCTTCTTCTCGACCCTGATGCTGATCTCCGGCGTCGCGCCCGTCATCGCCCCGGTGATCGGCGGACAGGTCCTGCGCGTCACGGACTGGCGCGGCATCTTCCTCGTCCTCACCGTCATCGGTATCGCACTGACCTTCGTCGTCTGGAAGTGGCTGCACGAGACCCTGCCGCCGGAGCAGCGCCACAGCGGCGGCGTCGGCCAGGCGCTGCGCACGATGCGCGGACTGGTCGCCGACCGGATCTTCAGCGGATACATGCTGGCGGGCGGGCTCGCCTTCGCCGCGCTGTTCGCGTACATCTCGGCGTCGCCGTTCGTCGTGCAGGAGATCTACGGCGCGTCGCCGCAGACCTTCAGCCTGCTCTTCGGCGTCAACTCCATCGGGCTGATCGCCGTCGGCCAGATCAACGGCAAGATCCTCGTCGGCCGCGTCGCGATGGACCGCGTGCTGTGCTTCGGACTGATCGTCATCACGCTCGCCGCGCTGGCGCTGCTGCTGATGACCAGCGGGGTGTTCGGCCCGGTGGGCCTCTTCCCGGTGGCCGCCGCGCTGTTCGTGCTGATGTCGGCGATGGGGCTCGCGATGCCCAACACCAACGCCTCGGCGCTGATGCGCACCCCGCACGCGGCGGGCTCGGCCTCGGCCCTCATCGGTACGGCGTCGTTCCTGATCGGTGCCATCGCCTCGCCGCTCGTCGGGATCGCGGGCGAGGGCACGGCGGTGCCGATGGCGGTCGTCCAGCTGGTGTGCGCGCTCGGCTCCCTCGGCTGCTTCCTCGGCCTCGTACGGCCGTGGCAGCCGCAGCGTCCGATGGAGCGCCCGGCGGTCTGAGCGGCGTTCCCTCTTCCGCCGGTCCGGCCGGGTCCTCCGGCCGGACCGGCGTGCTCAGTTCTCGCGGCGCGGATACCCGATCAGGTGCGTCCTGAACTTGCCGTCCGTCCAGCGGAACAGGCCGACCCCCATGGTCTCCGAGCTGGGCAGCCGGACATTGGACGCCAGCGGCGCGGGCGCCGCGTTCTTCAGGTCCACCCGGACCGGCCTGCCGCCGCCCGCCATCGCGTCCGCCGTGCTGCGGGCGCTGATCGCGCCGTACGCCGTGCCGTCGTCCGCCACGCTCGTCAGGGTCAGCGGCTCGGTGCCGTCCGACTCCTCGAAGCAGTAGCCCTTCTTCTCGTCCAGATCGAAGGCGAGCCGCCCCGCGATCAGGTAGTGGCCGCCGGGGGAGGTGACCAGATGCGGGTCGTCGACCGGCTTGATCGCCGGCTTGCGGCAGCGGACCTGGACGACGGGCTTGCCCTTCGCCACATCGTGCAGCACCCACAGATCGTGGGTCTTGGCGTCCTTGGAACCCTTCTTCCCCTGCCACTTGGCGAGGAGATAGCCGCCCGCCATCGAGGCCGGGATCCCGGACGCCGGATCGGCCTCCTTCGGCGCGACCTTCCTGCTGTACCAGCCGCCGCGCACCCAGAACTCCCGCGCGCCGCTGACCAGCAGCCCCTTGTCGGTCATGGCGCGCACCTGGGTCAGCTTGCGGCAGTCCCCGCACCCCTTGGGGTAACCGAGCGAGCCCGGCGGGACCTTGACCACCTCGCGGGTCTCCGGATCGACGACCGCGCTGGTCGCCTTGCCGTCGCTGATCACGATGCCGGGGCCGTCCGCGCTCACCACCGGAGCGTCCGTCCAGGGGACCTCGACCCGGGAGACCTTGCCGGAGGCCGCGTCGTACACGTCGAGGGAGACGATCGACTCGGCGGCCTTCAGCGCCTGCGGGCTGAGCTTCCCGTACGACCAGGTGACGAAGTAGTCCTGGCCGTCCTTGGAGACGGAGAGCAGCCGGGGGAAGCGGTCGTTGGCGAACAGCGGGCGCCATGCCTCGCCCTCCCAGCCGTACTTCCCGGTCGCCGGATTCAGCGTCCGCAGCCGGAACAGCTCGCTGCCGACCCGCTCCAGATAGGCGACGCGGTTGGTGGCCTCGGCGATCGCGTACTCGGTGGAGCCGTCCGGCACGTCCCAGCCGCGCTTCGTGTCGAACGCGGAGGGAACGGTCAGCCGGGGCGCACGGTCGGCGACATCCGTCGACATCGTCGTCCTGGGCACGTCCGTGCCCTTCGCCTTGGCCTTGGTGGCTTGCTTGCCGCCACAGGTGGCGAGCAGGAGGAGCAGCGCCAGCACGATCACCCCGACCACCAGGGTGATCCGTACGACCCTCTGTCTCATGGTCCCCCCGGGAGAGCGCTCGCTGGACAGCCGAGGGCCGTAGCGTAGCAACTGCTTCCAGCGCCTCAGTGGTTCCGTCCGGCCCCGGGAAGCGCCCTGTCCGTTTGCCGTCGCCCGGTGCCCGCTTCCCGCCCGCGTACCGGTTCGGAGCCACGGATTCCGCGTCTACGATTTGTCGGTGAACGCCACTCTCCCCACCTCGGAAGCCCTGCGGTCCGCCCTCGCGGGACTGCTCGAAGGGCTGCCGCCCCGGCAGGCCACCCAGGCCGTCGAGCGGCTGATCGCCAACTACCGGGGCACCACCCCCACCGACGCGCCCGTCCTGCGGGACCGGTCCGACGTGGCCGCCTACGCCGCCTACCGCATGCCGGCCACCTTCGAGGCCGTACGGGCCGCCCTGGCCGCCCTCGCGGACGCCGCGCCCGACTGGGAACCCGGCAGCCATCTCGACGTGGGCGGCGGCACCGGCGCGGCGGTGTGGGCGGCGGACGCGGTGTGGGACCGGCCCCGTACCCCCCGGACCACCACCGTCCTGGACTGGGCCGAGCCCGCGCTCGACCTCGGCCGCGAGCTGGCCGCCGCCTCCGGGGCGCCCGCGCTGCGGGCCGCCGACTGGCGGCGGGCCAGGATCGGCGCGCAGCTGGAGCTGCCGGAGAGCGATCTCGTCACCGTCTCGTACGTACTGAAGGAACTCACCGCCCCCGACCGCGACGCCCTCGTCACCGAAGCCGCGCGGGCGGCGCGGGCGGTGGTGATCGTCGAGCCCGGCACCCCCGACGGTTATCTGCGGATCATCGAGGCCAGGGACCGGCTGATCGCCGCCGGCCTGCGGATCGCCGCGCCCTGCCCGCACGACGCCGCCTGCCCGATCGAGCCGGGCACCGACTGGTGCCACTTCGCGGCCCGCGTCAGCCGCTCGTCCCTGCACCGGCAGATCAAGGGGGGCTCGCTGCCGTACGAGGACGAGAAGTACAGCTATGTCGCGGCGGTACGGTTCGACGCGCTCCCGGTGTCCGCGCGGGTGACCCGCAAGCCGCAGATCCGCAAGGGGCAGGTCCTGCTGGAGCTGTGCACGGTGGACGACGGGCTGCGCCGCGACACGGTCACCAAGCGGCACGGCGCGCTGTACCGGGAGGCCAGGGACGTGGCGTGGGGCGACGGCTGGCCGTCGTAGACCGTGACTTTTCGGCCCTCTTGACGCCGTCGACCTCGGGGAGTGATGATGCGGTGACGGAAGGTGGCGGGCTGGATGGCTGAGGTGAATCGATGAACGTTCGATTGATCGCCCACACCGCACAAGGTGGCGGGCACGGCCTGGGCCGCCGCCTCCTCGATTCGGGTTCCATGGCGCCCGACTGGGCCGAAGCCTATGAGGCCGTGCCCCGCTCCCACTTCCTGCCGGATCTGATGTGGCCGCATGACATGGCCACCGGCCGAACTGTCGCGGTCGACAAGAGGCAGGACCCGCAGGGCTGGCAGAGGTACGCCGACTCGAACGACCCCATCATCACCCAGTGGGACGACGGCGCTCACGACGGCCCGGAGCCGGGCACGTCGTTCAGTTCGTCGTCGTCCATGCCGAGCCTGGTCTTCTCGATGCTGGCCGACCTCGCGGTGCGGCCGGGGCAGCGTGTGTTGGAGATCGGCGCCGGCACGGGATGGAACGCCGGTCTTCTGGCCCACCGTCTCGGCGCCGCGAACGTCGTCACCGCAGAAGTGGACGGCGCCGTCGCGTCAGCGGCACAGAAGGCGTTGGACCGTTGCGGGCTGCCGGTGGAGGTGGTGCACGGAGACGGCTTCCTCGGATACGCGAAACGGGCCCCGTACGACCGGATCATCGCCACGTGCGGTCTGCGGCAGGTCCCCTTCGCGTGGGTGGAGCAGTCCAGCCCCGGAGGCGTGATCCTCGTTCCCTGGGGGACTTACTACGGGCCCGGCGAGGCCACATGCCGGTTGGTGGTCGCCGACGACTGCCGGAGTGCGTCGGGGCCGTTCTCGGGTGCCGTGGCGTTCATGCGCATGCGCTCTCAGCGGCTCGTGTGGCCCCGGCATGACGCGTACGTACCGGAGGGTGCGATGGATGCCGCCGCCACGTCGTTCACGTCGGTCACCGAGGCGGAACTGCGTGGCACGGGTAATTTCGACGTGATCGGATTCGCGCTGGGCCTGCGCGTGCCTGCCGTCGCCCACACGGCCGACCGTAAACGTGACGGAAGGCGTGCCGTGTGGTTCTACGGACTGTCGGACAGGTCGTGGGCGGTTGTGGTCTTCCGCGACGACCGCGCGGAATCCAAGGTGTACCAGTCGGGCCCCCGACGTCTCTGGGACGAAGTGGAAGCCGCACACAACTGGTGGGTGGAGCAGAAGCGCCCAGGCTTCCACCGCTTCGGCCTGACCGTGGACGCTGACGGCGAATGGGCCTGGCTGGACTCGCCGGACAATCCCGTGGCGGCGTGGTGAGCGGACAGGCCGCGTAGCCGTACTCGTGGCCCCGCCCGTGCGTGCGTGGACGCGTGGGCGGGGCCATCCGTGCCGTTGTCCGTGCTGTTACCGGGCGGCGAAGGCGACGAAGTCGGTCCAGGCGGCGGGGGTGGGGGTGAGGACCGGGCCGGTGGGGGTTTTGCTGTCGCGGACGGGGACGATGCCGGAGGTGGCGGCGAGGTTGGGGGCGAACTCGACGCATTGGCCTCCCTTTTCGTCGCTGTAGCTGGACTTTTCCCACTGTGCGGCGGAGAGACCGGGTGTGTTCATTGGGTCCATTCCTCCATCACCTTGTGCATCGCGTGGTTACCGGGCGGCGAAGGCGACGAAGTCGGTCCAGGCGGCGGGGGTGACGGTCAGGACCGGGCCGGTGGGGGTCTTGCTGTCGCGGACGGGGACGATGCCGGAGGTGGCGGCGAGGTTGGGGGCGAACTCGACGCACTGGCCTTCGTTATCGGCGCTGTAGCTGGACTTCTCCCAGGCGGTGTCGGCGAGGGTGAGGAAGGACCGGCTGAACTCGACGCAGTCGCCTTCTTGCTGGCTGCTGTAGCTGGACTTCTCCCACTGTGCTTCGGAGAGATCGAATGCGCTCATTTTTTCCAGTCCTCCATAGCTTCACGCAGCATGCTCACCGACGCTTCCGGCGAGAGCGCGTCGGCGCGTAGCCGATCGTAAAGCACGCTTGCATCCGCTACGACTCTCCGCGAGTCGGTCACATGACCTGCTCCTAGCGTCTCCTGGTAGAGCATCTCCGGCTCGTCACCTTCGAACTTCATCAATGTAAACCCGAAAGACCAGGCGGGAGTTGCTGAACTGAACGGGAGCACCTGGATAGTGAAGCGAGGGGACTCCGCTTCCTTGATCAGATGTGCCATTTGTTGGGCCATGACAGAGGGGGTTCCGATCACACGCCGTAGACATGACTCGTCCAGGACGACCCACACCAACGGACGCTTCTCGCGCTCCAGGATCTCGCGGCGCTTCAACCGACGTCCTACCCTTGCGGCGGTTTCGCTCAGGTCGTCGGTGGGGCGCCACTTGCGGAAGAGCGCATGTGCGTATGCCTCGGTCTGCAACAGGCCCGCGATCAGACTGTTGCTGAAATTTAGAATCACGGACGCCTGCTCTTCGAGCAGCACGTACGGCTCGAACCAGTCCGGATACCCACCCTTCTGCGCGCACCGGTCCCGTAGCCGCGCGAACATCTCCGGCGTACCGAAGACTTGGTCGCAGCCCGCCGCGAACTCCGGGCTCGCCATCCGCTCCCCGGCCTCGACCTTCGCCACGTACTGCTGCCCGTACTGCGCGGGCGCTCCCACCTGCTTCTGGCTCAGCCCCCTCCCCAGCCGCCATTCCCGTACCTCATTACCGAAGTAGGCGGCTCCGCTGACCGGTCCCACCAGCCTGTTCGAGTCGTGCGTCATGCGTCCCTCTCCTTGCACCCCAAGCCCGTTGACGTGTGTTCAGTCCTTTTCAGCCTACGCACACATGCCGATCCTTGAACACAGACCGTAATGATTCAACGACGGAGGGGTGCATCTGTGACGACCGGGAAAGCGGCGGTCATCGCCGCTGACGAGAGCGAGTTGGCCGATCCTTCGGCCTCCGACCTGTTCCACCGGCTGGTTCCCGAGAGCGTGCCCCGGCACTTCGCGGAGCCGACGCCCGAGCTGACGGCGCGCGTCGCGCGTGGATTGCGGGGGCTGGTCGATGGAGGGCAGTGAGATGCGGAGGCGGCTCTCGATGGTGATCGAGGCGTTCGGGGTGGACGGGACGCTTGTCGTGCCGAAGTACGGGCCGTGGCCCGAGGGCGGCGAGCCCCCGCCCGGGGACGCGCTGAAGTGGCCGCCGTGCCGCTGTGGCAGCAGGATCTGCCCGGACTTCGAGCCCGCCGACGTGGCCACGGAACCCGGGCCCGGGGGCGCCACGTGACTGGCCGGTCAGCGGACCCGGACGCCGTACCGGCGGTGGACTGCGGCGTCTGCGCCGCGCTCTGCCGTCAGCGCGAGGAAGCGCGGGCGGCCGGGAACGTGCGGGTGGTACGGGACTGGAACGACGAACTCCGTAACCACCCGCACCGACGCTCGGGCGACTGGAAGGCGGCGGGACCGGCATGAGGCCCCGCCCCCGTGCGCTCCAGGCGTCACACCCTGCTCCGGGCGAACTCCGCCTCGAAACCGACTTCAAGAACACCGCCGCGCGGGACATCCGGCGCGGCGGCGCCGCTTCGAACGCTCCCGCTCTCGGAACCCTGGCGCGGGAGCTGCGCGGGAGCTGCGCGGGTACGGCGGGACCGTGCTCGTCGTGACGAACCCTGTGGGCCTGATGACCCGCCGCTTCGCCGAAGTGTCGGGCCGCACGCGGGTCTTCGGGATCGGCTCGAACCTCGACTCGGCCCGGTACCGGCTCCTGCTCGCCCGGTACACCCAGGTCTCTCCGGACCTGTACGCGGCCACGTGATCGGCGAGCACGGTGACCGCGCGGTCGTCTGCGTGTCGACGACCACGGTCGACGGTCGCCCGGTCCCGGTCCCGGTGCACGCGGTCGTGGAAGACCTCCAGCGGCGGCCGGCCCTGATCCGTAACGGCATCGGCCGTACCCGCTGCGGGCCCGCCGGTGCCGTGCTGTCGACGCTCCGCAAGGCCCTCGGCCTGGTCGACGGTGTCGAGGAGCTGTCCGTGCCGTACGGGGACGTCTGGCTCGGAATTCCGATGCGCTTCACCGGTGGTACGGCCGTACCGTGCCTGCCCCGGCTCACCCGTTCCGAACGTCTGTGTCTGGACTCCGCGGCCGGCAGTCTCCGCGACGCCTACACCCGTCTCCCTGCTCATACCGAGAGGATCGCCACATGATCACTGCCACCCGACTTGAGGCCGCCGCGGCGGCCGTCACCGTGCTCAGCAACCGTCCAGAGGTCACGCATTGGGCCCTGCGGTACTTCGGCCCGTGGTGGAACGCCACGTCGGTGGATGCCGCCGCCGTCTGCGCCGAAGCCGTCGTGATCGCGGACGTCAAGCCCGCCGACCACGAGGAGATCACCCTCCTCGTCCACGACGGCCGGCCCACGGAGACCGTGGATTACGCGAAGCACCCGCTGCGGGTGGCCCGCGACGGCGAGGACATCATCGCCACGTCGCCGGACGAGGGGATCGCGTACCGCAGCACGCCGTCCTCCGGTCGCCTCGTCCTCGCCGGTACCGACGCGCGGCCCCTCGCCCTGGCCGCCGCGCGCCTCGCGCGGGAATCGATCCGTGGCCAGCTTCTGCGGGACGGCTGGGCCGTACTCCACTCCTCCGCCGTCGTAAGGCAGGACGACGGCGCGACCGTCCTCACGTTCGGCGACAAGGGTGCCGGGAAGACGGCCACGGCCCTGCTGCTCGCCTCGCACGGCTGGCAACTCCTCGCCAATGACCGGGTGCTGGTCCGGCCGACCGGCGAGCGGGATGTCGAGGTCGTTCCCTGGCCCTCCGCCGCGGCGCTCGGCCTCGGCCTGCTCCACTCGCTCGGCTGGGACGTCACCGCGCGCGAGCACCTGGAGGCCGGGGGCGCCTTTCACCCGACTCAGCACGAGTCCGTGACCGAGGCGCTGCTCGCCGGCGACCACACGCCGCTGTGGGAGAACGCGAAGCGGGAGCGGAAGGTCCAGGTGTTCCCGGACCAGTTCCCGGACCTGTTCGGCGTGCCCCTGGCCACCGGCGGCCGGGCGGCGGGACTCTTCTTCCCCCAGGTCGACGCCGACTCGGAGCCGGACGTCGTCGACGGCGCCCGGGCACTGGGAGAGGCCGACTTCATGTCGGGGGCGACGGAGGACCGGTACCCGGACGTTTTCGGTCAGGCCCAGGGTGTGGACGGCGGCGGGCGGGAGAGCGCACGCGCCGAAGTCGCTTCGCGTCTCGCCGCGCTGCCGCACCATGCGGTCCTGCTGAGCCACGACATCCCGGCGAGCGCCGCGGTGCTGGGCAAGGTCGCGGACACGGTCTGATGGCGGGAAGGCCGCGCCCGCGACGCCGGTGCCGAGGTCGAAGAAGGTGTCGCGCGAGCCGCTCCCGCCGGGACCGCGGCCACCTCCGCGTGATCGAAGGACGCGCTCAGCAGGTGGTCGAGAGCTGGTCGAGCGCGTCCCGCACGGTGGCGACCGGCGCGCCGCCGGCCGCCGGGTCATCGGCCGCGCAGCTCCTGGGTGCAGCACTTCACACTGCCGCCGCCCTTGGCCAGCTCCCCGAGGTCCATCCCGATCGGTTCGTACCCCCGCTCGCGCAGCGGTCCGAACAGGCCGGTGGCTGCCTGCGGCAGCAGTACGTGGCGGCCGTCGCCGACCGCGTTGAGGCCGAACACCTCCGCGTCCCGCTCCCCGGCGATCAGCGCGTCGGGGAAGAGGCGCGCGAGGACGGCGCGGCTGCCGGGGGAGAAGGCGTCCGGGTAGTACATGATCTCGTCGGCCCTGTCGTCCAGCACGCACAGGGCCGTGTCGAGGTGGTAGTAGCGCGGATCGACGAGATCCAGGCCGATCACCGTACGGCCGAAGAACTCCTGTGCCTCGGCGTGCGCGTGCGGGCTGGTCCGGAAGCCGCGTCCGGCCAGCAGGTACGAGGCGGTGTGGGCGAAGTCGCCCTCGCCCTCGTTGATGTGCACGGGCTCGCGGATGTCGGCGTACCCGTGGGAGCCGAACCAGTCCAGATGGGCCTCCGCCTCGCCGTGACGCTCCTGATGGGCGAAGCGCGCTCCGAGCACCCGGCCGTCGATGACCGTGGCGCCGTTGGCGGTGAAGACCATGTCGGGCAGGCCGGGGAGCGGATCCAACTGCTGGACGGTGTGGCCGAGGGCCCGGTAGCGGTCGCGCAGGTCCTCCCACTGGGCCAGGGCGAGCGCCTGGTCCACCGGCTTGGCCGGGTTCATCCACGGATTGATCGAGTAGGCCACCGTGAAGTGCACTGGCGGACACATGAGATAGCGGCGGGGGGAGGCATCACGAGGCAACGGGGGCTCCTCACGAGCGGCGGTGGTACGCGGGGTACGCGGGGTGCGCGGGGTGACCATGCGAGGGATGGGGTGAAATGCTGCGGAATGTGCTGAGTGCGGGTGAAAGTAATAGTCCGCCCCTCGGGGCCCGCGCGCTGTCAACCGTTCGGGTGGTTCGTCCGGCTGTCCCGCGTTATCGGGCTC
The DNA here is from genome assembly GCF_036231945.1 of Streptomyces sp. NBC_01429. NCBI lineage: Bacteria > Bacillati > Actinomycetota > Actinomycetes > Kitasatosporales > Streptomycetaceae > Streptomyces > Streptomyces sp. NBC_01429. The sequence goes on from NZ_CP109599.1 coordinate 5,780,913, forward strand.
CCGCTGCGTCCCGACCATTCGAGACGATACGTATCGGCTTGTGCCGCCCGCCCGGTCGGTAGATTGGACGCCATGGCCGAACGTGCGCAGCGAAAGACCCCCGACTCCTCCCGGCGCAGCGAGCGCTCGCGCCGCGCGATCCACGACGCGGCCCTCGCGCTGGTCGTGGAGGTGGGATACGCGAAGACGACGATCGAGGGCATCGCGGCCCGTGCCGGCGTCGGCAAGCAGACCATCTACCGCTGGTGGCCCTCCAAGGCGGCCGTGCTGCTGGAAGCCTTTCTCGACCTGAGCGAACGGGCGGCGCGCGAGTCGGGGGGAGCGGGGGAGCCGGGGGTGGCGGACGGGCCGTACGAGATCCCGGACACCGGCGATCTGGAGACGGACCTCAAGCTGGTTCTGCGGGCCACGGTCGACCAGATGAACGACCCCCGGTTCGAGGTGCCGTCCCGCGCGCTCGCCGCCGAGGGGATCGTCAACGCGGAGCTGGGGACGGAGTTCGCGCGGAAGATGCTCGAACCGCAGCTCCAGCTGTACGTGCGGCGACTCGCCGCCGCCCAGGCCGAGGAGGTGGGGGGCGTACGCCCGGGCATCGACCTGAGGATCGCCCTGGAGCTGCTGGTGGGGCCGGTCGCCCACCGCTGGATGCTGCGCACGGCGCCGCTGACGCACGCGTACGCGGACACCGTCGTGGAGTACGCCCTGCACGGCCTGGCCCCGCGTCCGCCCCGGCCGTGAGTGGGCTGTCCCGGGCCTGGCTGTCCCGGGCCGGGCTCTCCCGGGCCCCGTCCCGGCCTGTCCCGAGGGGGGCGCGCGGGGGCGCGTGGAGGCACATGGGGCGGGTGTGGTGAACGACACCGGCTCCGGCGCCCCCGAACGGCGCCGTATATCGCCTCATAAGCCGCAATAGGTTCCGGTGCGAGGGATGGGGCCTCCTACCCCGGTTGGGGCTCACGGCCACGTGAGGAGCAGGATGGTGCGACCATGGCAGTGTGCGGCAGCGTCACCGGCAGGAGATGTGAGGGGATAGATGGGCGACGATTTCGGCCGCTACCGCGGCACGGAGAGCAGGATTCCCCAGTGGCTGCGCAGGCGCCCCAAGAAGAGCGCCGGTGACTCCGCGTTCGACGAGGGAGACGCGGCGGGCCGTGAGGCGCTGCTCCTCGCTGTCGCCGACGCCGGTATGCCCGTCTCACCCGCCGCCCACCCGGTCGGCTACCGATGTTCCTGCGACCGCATCGGCTGTCCCACCCCGGCCAGGCACCCCCTCTCCTTCGCGTGGCAGACCCAGTCGACCACCGACCGGCCGCAGATCGAGCGCTGGGCACGCAACCAGCCCGAGGCCAACTTCATCACCGCGACCGGCATGGTCCACGACGTACTCGACGTCCCCCTCGAAGCGGGCAGCGGCGCGCTGGAACGCCTGCTGGAGCGCGGCATCGACGTCGGCCCGGTGGCCGACTCCGGCGGCGACCGGATGCTCTTCTTCACCGCGACCCGGGGCACCCCGGAGGACGAGGACGAGTGGTGGCCCTGCGAGCTGGACTGCCATCCCGAGACGATGGACGAGCACCCGGGCCTGCGCTGGCACTGCCGGGGCAGCTATGTGCTCGTACCGCCGGCCCGGCTGCCCGGTGAGCTGTCCGTACGGTGGCTGCGCGGCCCGGAGCATCCGCTTCCGGACCCGCTGACCCTGCTGGAGACCCTGACCGATGCCTGCGCCCGGTACGCGGGCGAGAACGGCGAGCTGGATCCGCACGCGGTGGCCTGGCCACTGGGCCGCTGACACACGGCACCCGACGGCTTACAGCGCCCGGCAGCTGGCTTACGGCGCCCGGCCTACGGCGCGGGAGTGTGCGGGCGGCTCACGGTGCGGGGGCGTACGGGCGCGACCCCGTACCGTACGCCGCCCGTACGCCCGCCCGTACGCCCCCGGCACCCGCCCACCCGCGCGGCCTACGATCCCTTCGCGCCCGTGACGCCCTGGAGCCGCCCCGCGACCTTCACCTTCGGGCTGTCCGCGTCCGCGCGCGGCACCAGCACCGCCTGGCTGGAGACCCACTCCTTCGTCAGGGTGTTGGTCACCTCGCCCTTCATCAGCGCCCTCACGTCCTCGTTCACCTGCGGACGCACCCCCTTCGCACCGGTCTGGCGCTCGAAGTAGCGCGTCGCGAAGAAGACCAGCGCACCGCCGTCCCGCGTCGTCAGCCCCAGCGGCGCGAAGTCGCCGTCCGTGGCCGCCTGGTCGAGGTACTGCGTGGCTATCCCGGGCAGCCGCTCCTTCGTCCTGCGCGTCTCCCGCCACTGGCTGGTGTGCGGTCCGTCGGCGAAGTGCGCCGGCTTTCCGTCGCCCAGGTACGAGGCGTACTCCGCGCTCAGCTTCCCGGGCGCCACCGCCAGCGCCTCGCTGTCCGGCTCCACTGGCTCGGCGAGGCCGTCCTTGTCCGTCTTGAAGGCCGGGACGCCGTTCTCCGGGAGGATGGTCAGATAGGGGACCTTCCACTCGGCGTCCGGCCCGTTCCGTACGAAGACCAGCACCCAGCGGGTGTCGCCCGCGCCGCCGTCGTCCTTGTCGCGGTTGCTGTCGGTGTCCGCGACGAACCAGCGCGGCCAGCCCGCCTTCTTGGGAATCGTGAACTTGGCGTCGGACAGCTCCAGCGGCTGGTGCGCCGGATTGCCGCCCGGGCTCGTGATCGATCTGGACTTCAGACCCGCCTGATTGATCGCGCCCAGCGCACCGGTGACCCGGTCCGCGTCGAGCGCCGGATCGAAGGCTTTGTCGGCCGCGTTGTACGCGTCGGTGAAATCCTTCAGCGCCTGCCGCGCCTCACTCCGGTCCGCCGACGGAAGAACCGCCAACTCCCCGTGCACCGTCACGCATCCGCTCGCCGTCAGCGACAGCACCGTCACCGTCGCGAGCCCCGCCGCTGCCCGAATCGGACTTCTCAGCCTGCTCATCGGTCGCCTTCTGCTCCTTGACCCCCACGGGGACCCCCAATGGACGTCCGAACCCTACCGGGGCGAGGAACAGCGCGAGCGTCGGGACCAGATACAGGAACCAGACGATGACCTGAACCACCGTCGGGTCCGGCTGGAAGTTGAACACCCCCTTGAGGAGCGTGCCGTACCAGCTGTCCGGCGGGATCGCCGAGCTGATGTCGAAGGCCGTGTCCGACAACCCGCCCACGAAGCCCGCCTCCTGGAGGTCGTGGACGCCGTACGCGAGCACCCCCGCCGCGACGACCACCAGCATGCCGCCGGTCCAGGTGAAGAACTTCGCGAGATTGATCCGCAGCGCGCCCCGGTAGAACAGCCAGCCCAGCACCACCGCGCTGGCCAGCCCCAGCAGCACCCCGATCAGCGGCGCGTGGGTGCCGTCCGAGGACGCCCGCACCGAGGCCCAGACGAACAGCGCCGTTTCGAGCCCCTCCCTCCCCACGGCCAGGAACGCCGTCGCCACCAGCGCCCCCGTACCCATCTGGAGGGCCGCGTCCAGCTTGGCGCCCAGCTCCGTCCTCAAGTGCCGCGCCGTGCGCCGCATCCAGAAGACCATCCAGGTCACCAGGCCGACCGCGATGATCGACAGCGAGCCGCCGAGCGCCTCCTGCGCCTCGAACGTCAGCTCCTGCGAGCCGTATTCGAGCCCGAAGCCGAAGGCGAGCGCCAGCACGACCGCGACGCCGATGCCGATCCAGATGGGGCGCAGCGCGTCACGCCGCTCCGTCTTCACCAGATACGCGATCAGGATGCAGACGACGAGACTGGCCTCAAGGCCCTCGCGCAGGCCGATCAGATAGTTCCCGAACACGTCGGAACTCCTTACGAAGCGTGTGAAGCTGACGAAGCTGATGAAGAGGATCGGGTGGGTCAGGAGAGCAGCGTCCGGCCCCACCAGTCGCCCTTGTCCCGGACGCCCGGCGGGATCGCGAAGACCGCTGAACCCACGTGCTGGATGTATTCGCCCAGTGCGTCCGAGCGCGCCAGGGACCGCTGTACGGGGATGAAGGCGTCCCGGATGTCGCGCTGGTACGCCAGGAAGAACAGCCCCGCGTCGAGGCGGCCGAGTCCGTCCGTACCGTCGGTGAAGGAGTAGCCCCTGCGCAGCATCCGCACCCCGTGGTGCGCGTCCGGATGGGCGAGGCGCACATGCGAAGTCGGCAGCATCGCCTTGAGGTTGGGCTTGTCGTGCTCGCGCGCCCTGCCGACCGCCGCGCCCTCGCCCTTGTCGCGGCCGAAGACGTCCTCCTGCTCCTGGAGCGAGGTGCGGTCCCAGCTCTCGATCCGCATCGAGATCCGGCGGGCGACCAGATACGACCCTCCGGCCATCCAGTCCGCGCCGTCCTTCGCCGCCGCCCAGACGTACCGGTCCAGCGCGTCGGTCTCGGTGACGGCGATATTGCTGGTGCCGTCCTTGAAGCCGAAGAGGTTACGGGGCGTCTGGGCGTCCGGGGTGGTCGAGGACGTCTTGCCGAAGCCGAGCTGCGACCAGCGCACCGCGACCTTCCCGAAGCCGATCCTGGCCAGATTGCGGATCGCGTGCACGGCGACCTGCGGATCGTCCGCGCACGCCTGGACGCACAGATCGCCGCCGCCGCGCGCCGGGTCGAGATTGTCACCGGGGAACTTCGGCAGGTCGGCCAGGGCCGCCGGCCGGTGCTCCGCCAGCCCGAACCGGTCCGTGCCGCCCTTCGTGAACAGTCCGGGCCCGAACCCGACGGTCAGCGTGAGCCGGGACGGCGGCAGGCCCAGCGCCTCGCCCGTGTCGTCGGGCGGCGCCTCCGCGAGCCCGCCGTACGCGCCGTCGCCGACCGCGTGCCCGGCCGTCATCCGCTCGGCGGCGCGGGTCCAGTCCTTGAGGAGCTGGACCAGCTCCGTACGGTCCCGTGTCGTCACGTCGAACGCGGCGAAGTGCAGCCGGTCCTGGACGGCGGTGGCGATCCCCGCCTGGTGGGCGCCGTGGAAGGCGACCGCGGCCCCGCTGCCGGCGGCGCTCGCCGTGGTGTCCCCGTCGCGCAGGGCCGCCGTCGCGCCCCCGGTCGCTGCGGCGCCGAGCGCGAGACCCGCACCGCCCCAGCCGAGCAGGGCGCGGCGGGAGGGCGCGGGTTTCCCCTCCGCGCCCCGGCCGGTCGATGCGGTCGATGCGGCCGATGGGGCCGATGCGCTCGATTCGGCGAATTCGGCAGATTCAGCCGATTCGGCGGATTCGCTTTCCGGCATGGCTACTTGACCACGGCCGCGGCGAGCTTGGAGAGCGGCTCCGCCAGCGCGTTGACGCCGTCCGACAGCTCCTTGCGCTCCGCCTTGCCGACCTTCTCGTACGAGGTGAACTCGTAGGAGTCGGCGCCGTCGCGGTACTTGTCGAGCAGCTTGTTCAACGCGGCGAACTGCTTGTCCAGCTCGGTCACCAGCGCCGCGTCGTTCTTCTCGGCGACCGGCTTGAGCAGCTCGTACGACTTCTGCGCGCCCTCGACGTTGGCCTTGAAGTCCACCAGGTCGGTGTGGCTGTAGCGCTCCTCCTCGCCGGTGACCTTGCCCGAGGCGACCTCGTCGAGCAGCTCCTTGGCGCCGTTGGCCATCGAGGTCGGGGTGATCTCCGCCTTGCCGACCCGCTTCTGCCAGTCGAGGAGGTCCTTGTCGAGGGTGTCGGCGAGCGACGTGGCGTCCTTGCCGAGCTTCTTGTCCGCGAACAGCTCCTTCTCCAGCCGGTGCCAGCCGGTCCACTTCTGGCCGTCCTCCAGGCCGTCCGCGCGCACGTCGACCTTCGGGTCGATGTCGCCGAAGGACTCCGCGACCGGCTCGGTGCGCTCCCAGCCGATGCGCGAGGGCGCGTACGCCTTCTTCGCGGCCTCGACATCACCGGCGCGCACGGCGTCCGTGAAGACCTTCACCTTCGGGAGCGTCTCGTCGGCCTGCGCCTGGACGTAGGTGCGGTACGCGGCGACGGCGGCGTCCATCTCCGGGCTGCGCTTGGCCGCCGTACCGCCGGTGACGGTGACCTTCTGGCGGATGCCGCTGCCCTTCATGCCGGGCTTGCAGGCGATCTCGTAGCTGCCGGCCTTCACCTCGGCGGTCACCCTGGCCTTGGTGCCGGGGCCGATGTTCTCGCGCTCGGTGACGATCCGGTCGTCGGGGAAGAGGAGATAGACCTCGGTGACCTTCGAGCCCTTGTTCTCGATGGCCAGTTCCACATGGCCCGAGGGGAACTCGTTCTTCGACACCTCGCAGGAGTCGTCCTTCGCCGTGACCTGGACGGCGCCGTCGCCGGTCTTGGCGTCGCTCTTCGCGGTGCAGCCCGTGACGGCGGTCAGGGCGGCCACCGCGGCGGTGGCGGTGACGACGGAGAGACGGACGGGTCCGGAACGGACGGGTCGCATACGGGACTCCACGATGGAAGGAATATGACGAGAAGCCGGACATGGCGTGAGATTGAACTGGCTCAACTTAACTGAGGCTTACCTCAGTAGTGTCCGTTCGTCCAGTGATTCAGCTCTCAATTCCCCCGCCGGCCCGCCCCTGATCCGCCCCCGGATACGGCCAGGTCACAGCAGTCCCCGGAACGCGTCACGGCAAGGTAAGGCGCCGGTCAAGAGACCCGTTTCGGGACCACCAGCGGAACGCCCGTGCGGGGGTGCGGGAAGACCTCGACGGGCTGCCGGTAGACCCGGCTCAGCAACTCGTCGCTGAAGACCTCGGCGGGCGGCCCCTCGGCCGCGATCCGGCCCTCGTGCAGTACGGCGGTACGGTCCGCGTGGGCCGCCGCCAGCCCCAGGTCGTGCAGGACGACGACGACGGCGTCGCCCGCGCGCGCCCGCTCCCGGCAGATCCGCAGCACCAGCTCCTGATGGCGCAGGTCCAGCGCGGCGGTCGGCTCGTCGAGCAGCAGCAGCGGGGCGCGCTGCGCCAGCACCCGGGCCAGCGCCACCCGCGCGCGCTCGCCGCCGGAGAGCGCGGAGAAGGGGCGCGGCGCGAACGCGGTGACCTCGGTGGCCGCCATCGCCTCAGCGACGGCCGCCCCGTCCTCGTCCTCCAGCGCCGTCCCGGCCCACGGCGCCCGGCCCATCCGTACGACGTCCTCCACCGGGAACGGGAAGGACAGCGTCGCGGCCTGCGGCAGGACCGAGCGGCGCAGGGCGAGTTCGGGCGCGGACCACGCGTCGACGGGCCGCCCGTCGATCCGTACCTCGCCCCGGTCGGGCCGCAGATCGGCGGCGAGCGCGGCCAGCAGCGTCGACTTCCCGGCGCCGTTCGGTCCGACGAGCGCGAGCACCTCACCGGCGCGCGCGGTCAGCCCGATCCCGGCGAGCACCTCGCGCCCGCCGAGCCGCACGCGCAGGTCGCGGGCCTCGGCGACGGGGGAGCCGGGGGAGACGGGGAGGGGCAGCACGCGCCCGCGCGTCGCGAACAGACTTCTGAAGCTCATGCCCAACCACCCTGCTTACGGCGCGTCCGACGCAACAACCAGAAGAAGAACGGACTCCCGAACAGGGCCGTCAGCACCCCCAGGGGCAGCTCCGCCGGGGCCGCCACCGTACGGGCCGCCAGATCGCCAGCGAGCAGGACCACCGCGCCGCCGAGCGCGCTGCCCGGGACCAGGAAACGGTGGCCGGGGCCGTTCGCCATCCGCAGCAGATGCGGCACCAGCAGCCCCACGAAGGAGATGATCCCCGCCACCGCGACCGCCGCCGCCGTGAGCAGCGCCACGACCAGGACGAGGACGATACGCAGCCGCTCCACGTCCACGCCCAGATGCCTGGCGGGCCGCTCGCCGAGCGCCAGCAGGTCCAGCTTCCGCGCGTAGAAGGGCGCGGCGACCAGCCCCGCCACCGCGCACGGCAGCACCGCCAGCACCTTCGGCCAGGTCGCCTGGGCGAGCGAACCGAGCTGCCAGAAGGTGATCTGGGTGATCTGCGCGTTGTCGGCGAAGAAGATGAAGAGCCCGATCAGGGCCCCCGCGAACGCGTTGACGGCGATGCCGGTCAGGATCAGCGTGACCACCTCCGTACGCCCGCCCGACCGGGACAGCGCGTACACCAGCAGTACGGTCCCCAGCCCGGCGACGAACGCGAAGACCGTCACCGTCCAGTTGCCGAACAGGCTCAGCCCCAGCCCGATCGCGGCCACGGCGCCGGCCGCCGCGCCCGCCGAGATCCCGATGACGCCCGGCTCAGCGAGCGGGTTGCCGAACACGCCCTGCATGAGCGCGCCCGCGCAGCCCAGCGAGGCGCCGACGAGGAGGGCGAGGACGACGCGGGGCAGCCGTACGTTCCACAGGACGCTCTCGCCGACCCGGTCGAGCGGCGCGCCGCCGAGCCCGAGGCGGTGCTGTACCGAGGAGAGCACGTCGCCGAGCGGGATGTGGTACGCGCCGATACCGGCGGAGAGCAGGCACAGCGCGACCAGCGCGGTGACCAGCCCGGCGGTCAGCAGCACGGTCCTGCCGGGGAGGCGCGGGGCGGGGGGTGTCGCCGCGCCTGTCTCCGTCTCCGTCTCCCTCTCCGTCTCCCTCCCTGTCTCCCCCTCCCTCTCGGTCTCTGTCTCCGCCTTCGGCGCGGGAGCTTTGGGCGCAGGAGTGGTGGTCACGTCACTTCCCGTTCCCGTAGAGCTGCTTGACGATCGACCGGAGCACCTCGTCCGTGCGCGGGCCGTAGTTCAGCAGCACCCCGTCGGCGTACGAGACGACCTTCCGGTCCATCCCGGCGGGCGTCTCCGCGACGCCCGGGATCTTCACCATCCCGTCGATCCCGCCCACCGACTCCAGCCCCTTGGTCATCACCAGAATCGCGTCGGGCGCGGCCTTGGCCAGTGCCTCGCTGGTGATCGGCGTGAAGTCCTTCGAGAGGCCGGACTCCTTGCCCGCGTCGACCGCGCCCGCCGCCTCCAGCAGCGAACTCGCCCCGGACCGCGCGCCGCCGAGCAGATAGACGGCGGCGGAACCGCGCAGATAGAGGAAGGCCACGCGGGGCTTCTCGCCTGCCCCGGGCGTGGGAATGTCCTTCTGTACGGCGGCGATCCGCTCCTCCGTACGCTTCCTCAGCTCGTCGCCCGCCGCCTTGACGCCCAGCATGGCGGCGACCGTGTCGATCCGCTTCCCGACGTCGGCGAGGCTCTTGGCCGGTTCGACCACGACCAGGGGAATGCCCGCGTCGCGGATCTGGCCGATGGCCTCGGCCGGTCCCGTCGTGGTGTCCGCGATGACGAGGGTCGGCCTGAGCGAGAGCACGCCCTCGGCGGACACGTCGTGGGCGCGGGTGATGACGGGCAGCTTCTCGGCCTGCTCGAACGTGGCGGTGATGTCGCGCGCCACGACGTGCTTCCCGAGGCCGAGCGTGAAGACGATCTCGCTCAGTGATCCGGTGAGCGGTACGACACGGTCGGCCGAGGTGACGGTGACCTTCCGGCCGTCCGCCGAGGTCACGGTGGTCGGCAACTGGGGCTTCGGGGCGGCCGCCAGGGGCTCCACCCGGTCGGCGCCCGCGCCCGCGCCCGCGCCGTTGGCGGCCTCGGTCTGCCCGCTCTGCCCCGCCCGGTCCGTGCCCGTACCGCCGCCGTCGCCTCCGCTGCTCCCGCTCCCGCCCCCGCAGCCGGAGGCGGTCAGGGCGAGGGCGAGTACGGAGAGGAGCGCACCCGTCAGACGTGATCCGCGCACGGAGCGCACCATCCTGTTCTGTTTCCAGCGCCGGAAGGGGTTCCAGCAGGGGATGGATGTAGCTTAGGTTAGCCTTACCTCGCTTTCCAGGCCTGGGGGGTCTTTTCGGATTCCCCGTTTTCTCGTACCGCCGTTTCGTCGTTTCGCTGTTCCGGCCCGACGCGTTCAGACGTACACACCGTGGGAGTGACTTTCATGCTGTCGTTCAGACCCGTGCGCGCGTTCGTCGTCGCGCTCCTTCTGGCGTTGCCGGTGGCTCTGCTCCCGGCCACGGGCGCGCAGGCGGCGGACCGTACGGTGCGGGGCGGCAGGCTGGACTGGGGAATCAAATCCTCGTTCCAGAGCTATATCACCGGGCCTGTCGCACAAGGGAGTTGGACGCTGACGGGCGGTGCGGCCACGGTCGGCGGCAGTCAATTCCGGTTCCACTCGGCGAACGGGGCCTACGACCCGGCGAGCGGCGCGTTCCGGTCCGCCTTCTCGGGCGGGGTCCATTTCACCGGTCACCGCAATTCCGACGGTACGAATGAACTCGACCTGACCGTCTCCCACCCCACCGTGCGGATCTCCGGCGGCAGCGGCACGCTCTACGCGGACATGGTCAGCAAGGCGCGGGGGACGGGCAAGGTCACGACGTCCACCCAGGTCGCGTTCGCCTCGCTCAATCTCTCCGGGATCGACATGAAGGGCGGCGGCAGCCCGATCGCCCTCAACAACGTCCCGGCGACGCTCACTTCACAGGGCGCCACCGCCTTCGCCGGGTACTACACGGCGGGTACGGAGCTGGACCCGGTGAGCCTCTCGGTGGACGTCGAGGCGGAGCAGCGGCCGACGCGGTCGGCGGAGCCGCCGGCCAAGGCCACGGCGTCGTCCGAGCCGTCGTCGTCGGCCTCGGCACCCAAGGCGGCCGCCTCCTTCCAGGACGCGGCCGTCGACTGGGGCGTCCGCCGTACGTACCGCGAGTACGTCACCGGCTCCATCGCCCAGGGCGAGTGGACGCTGTCCGGCGGCGCCCAGGACGGCGGCGCGCTGTTCCGCTTCCCGAAGGGCCAGGGCACGTACGACGCCAAGAACGGCACGCTCGACGCCGCGTTCGCGGGGCGGGTCCGCTTCACCGGCACCGGGCTGGACCTGACGCTGAGCGAGGTCGCCGTGAAGGTGAAGGACGGCAAGGGCACGCTGTACGCCGAGGTCACCGACGCGAAGGCCGCCGACGCCGGGAAGGCCGTACCGCTGGTCACCTTCGCCGCCAAGGACTTCACGCCGAAGGACGGTCTGGCCTCACTCACCGAGGCCCCCGCGAAGCTCACCGCCCAGGGCGCCGCGTCCTTCGGCTCCCTGTACCCGGCCGGTACGGAGATGGACCCCGTCTCGCTCGCCGTCACCACCGGCAAGAAGGCCCGACTGCCCGCCCTGCCCGACCTCGGCAGCGACACCACGGCCACCGCCTCCGCTTCGCCCTCCGCCGACCCGGCCGCCACCGCGACCGGACCGGCCGCCCCGTCCACCGAGGCCGCCGCCTCGTCCTCGTCCGTGGGCGCCGGAACGTACGGAGCGATCGGCGCGGGCGTACTGGTCGCCGCCGGAGCCGTGTTCCTCCTGATCCGCAGGCGCCGCGGCGTTACCGAGACCGGCGGCGCGGCGCGGTCCGGCGCGGGCACCGACACCACCTGAACCGTACGGCCGTTCATCCTCCCCCCACGCGCACCGCACGCCGCCCGGCCGCTCATGGCACCCGGCGCCCGTGCACCCAGCCGGCTCACATCCGCATACGAGGAGAACACTCACCATGGCAGCCACTCGCCGCCCCATAACTCTCGCCGCCGCCATCGCCACGGCGGCCACCCTCGGCGCCACCGCGTTCACCCTTCCCGCGCTCGCGGCGGGCACCACCCGCGCCGCCGCGCCCGCCGCCCTGGCCGCCGCGCCCGCCTTCGTACCGGCCGCGGCTCCGGCGCTCGAACTGAAGGACTCGACCCTGGAGTGGGGGCTGAAGGAGTCCTTCCGTACGTACGTCACGGGCATCGCCGCGGGCACCATCGCGCCCACCGGCGGCGCCGCCCAGGCGCCGGACAACGGCGTCTTCACCTTCCCGAACGGCACGGGCAGCTACAACACCGGTACGCACGCGCTGGACACGGCCTTCGACGGCACCGTCCGGTTCAGCTCCACCGTGCACTTCTTCGACATCAAGGTCACCGATCTCAAGGTGGTGACCAGCGGTACGACCGGAGCCATCCAGGCCGACGTCACCCTGAACGGCGCCACGCAGGAGGACATCGACCTCGCCTCCATCGACCTGACCGGTCTGCGCCCGGAGACCGGCGAGGGCTCCATGGTCTACAAGGACATCCCGACCAAACTGACCGCCGACGGCGCGAAGGCGTTCAACGGGATGTACGCGGCGGGCACCGAGCTGGACAAGGCCACGCTCGCCCTCACGTACGAGAAGACCCCCACCCCCACGGACCCGCCCGGCAGCGGCACCCCCACCGACCCGCCCGGCAGCGAGGCCCCGACGGACTCGCCGACGGATTCCCCGACCGGCGGTACGACCACCCCGCCCGGTACGTCGAGCCCGTCCCCGACGTCCGGCACCCCCACGCCCACGCCCACGGGTCCGACCGGGTCGGTCTCCCCGTCGTCCCCGTCGTCCCCGGCGGCCGAGGACGGCGCGATCGTGGACGGCAACCTGGACTGGGGCCTGAAGGAGTCGTTCCGCTCGTACGTCGTCGGCCCGATCGCCCAGGGCAAGGTCGAACTCGGCGACGGCGCCACCCAGTCGGGCGCCGCGTACCGCTTCCCCAAGGGAACGGGCGACTTCGACGCGGACGCGCAGACGCTGGACGCGGCCTTCGGCGGCAAGGTCCGCTTCGTCGGCCACGAGACGGACGGCGAGTACCTGCTCGACCTCAACCTCAGCGGTCTTGAGGTCAAGGTCAAGGACGGCAAGGGCGTTCTGTACGCGGACATCAGCACCAAGGACATGACGACCCACAAGGTCACCACGTCCACCGGCGTCCCCTTCGCCACCCTCGACATCCCGAGCGGCGACCTCACGGCCAAGGACGGCGTCCTGACGCTCGACGCGGTCCCGGCCACCCTGACCGCCGACGGCGCGAAGGCGTTCAGCGGCATGTACACGGGGGGCACCGCCCTCGACGCGCTGACCCTCGCGGTCTCCCTGGACGACGACGCCACCCTCCCGACCACGGGCGGCACTTCGGGCGGCTCGACGGGCGGTTCCACCGGCGGTACGGGCACCACCGGCGGCTCCGGCACGGCGGGCGGCGGCACGGTGGGCGGCACGACGGGCTCCACCACCGGCGGCTCCCTCGCCTCCACCGGCTCCGACCTGCCGGTCGGCGCGTTCCTCGGCGCTGCGGGCGCGATCGCGGCGGCGGGCGCCGCCGTGGTCCTCACCGCCAGGCGCCGCCGCCCGGCGCAGCCCGAGACGGCGTAACGCGCCTGCCGGCTCCTTCCGTACCGCTCACCACCGCTCACCGATCAGGACCGCTCACCGATCAGGACCCCGACCGGAACACCGGCCGGGGTCCTGGCCGTTGTGGCCTGCGCGAGCGCTGTCCCAGACGCGCATCACGTGCGTGACCGCCGCGTCGAGGGTCTCCGCCGGGAGGCCGTCCCTGGCCTGGGTGGAGACGCCCAGGAGGAAGCTGTGGAAGACGGCGGCCAGCGCGCCCGCGTCCGTGCCGGCCGACAGGTCGCCGAGGACGACGCCTCGTTCCACGCATGCCTCGATGTTCCGGCGGTCCCACGCGCGGCGGTCGGCGAGCAGATCGCGCACGCGCTGGTTCTCGGACGCGCCGGTCGTCTCGGCCAGCGCCACCAGGCAGCCGCTCGGGTGCGAGGGGTCGGTCTGCATGTGGACCGACTGGCGCAGTGTTTGCTCGACCGCTTCCCGGGGCGGCAGGTCCTGGTCGGTGGCGATGGCCGTCACCTGCCCGAAGGTGGACAGATAGCGCTGCACGACCGCGTCGAAGAGCTGGTCCTTCGACGAGAACGCGGCGTAGAAGCTGGCGACGGAGATGCCCATCGCCCCGCGCAACTGCGCCACCGATGTCGACTCGTACCCGTACTGCCAGAACAGCCGCAAGGCCGCGTCCGTGGCCTCAAGGGGGTCGAACTGCCGAGGTCTTCCCGTACGTGCCACCGGTCCGGTGCTCCTGTCCTGTCGGTCGGATCCTGTCGGCCGAGAATTAAAGAATAGTCGATCCATAAATTCTTGACGAGGGTGTGGCGGGCTGCTCTACTTATGGATCGATCGATCTGTAAGTGGAGAGGAACACGGTGAGCAGGACACACGACGCGCCACCCGCCCGAAGCGAGCACGCGCACGAGGGGAAGAGGGAGAGGGAGGAGGCCGGGGCGGGCCGAAGGCTGCCGTGGGCCGGCCTGCTGGCGATGGCCTGGACCGGATTCGTCGTCATCATGACCGAGACGCTCCCCGCAGGGCTGCTCCCGGAGATCGCCTCGGGGCTCGACGTGACCGAGTCGGGGGCCGGTCAGCTGGTGAGCGCCTACGCGGCGGGGACGGTACTGGCCGCGATCCCGGCGACCGCCCTCACCCGGGGGATGCGCCGCAAGCCGCTGCTGCTCACGGGCATCCTCGGATTCGCCGTCGCCAATACCGTCACGGCGCTGGCGGGCGACTACCCGACCGCGCTCGCCGCGCGATTCGTCGCGGGCGCGTTCTCCGGGCTGCTGTGGGGCATGCTGGCCGGCTACGCGCGCAAGATCGCGCCGCCGGACCAGCGGGGCCGGGCGCTCGCCGTGGCCATGGTCGGCACACCGGTCGCGCTGTCCATCGGCACCCCGCTCGGCACGTTCGCCGGGACCCTCGTCAGCTGGCGCTGGGTCTTCGGAGCGATGACCATCCTCTCCCTCGTACTCGTCCTCTTCGCGTGGGCCAGGGTCCCCGACGCCCCCGGCCAGACCGCCGAGGCCCGTACGTCGCTGCTCCGCGTGCTGCTGACCCCGGGGATCCTGCCGATTCTGGCGGTGGTGTTCAGCTGGATGCTCGCGCACAACATCCTCTACACGTACATCGCTCCCTTCACCGCCCACGCCGGTGTCGGCATCCGCGTCGACCTCGCCCTGCTCCTGTTCGGCCTCGCCGCGCTGGCCGGAATCTGGGTGACCGGCACCTTCGTCGACCGCGCACTGCGCGCCCTGGCCCTGTACAGCCTGACCGCGTTCGGCCTCGCCGCCCTCGCCTTCGCCCTCGTCGCGCACAACCCGGCGGCCTTCTGCGCGGCCGTCCTGGTGTGGGGCTTCACCTTCGGAGGCTCCGCCACTCAGTTGCAGACGGCCTCAGCGGACGCCGCCGGGAACGACGCGGACGTCGCCAACGCCATGCTCACCACCTCGTTCAACCTCGCCATCTTCGGCGGCGGCGCGTTCGGCGGGGTGCTCCTGGAATCCGGCGGAGCCGGGACCTTCCCCTGGGTGCTCCTGGCTCTCACGGCGGTCTCCCTGGCCATCGTGACAACCGCACGACGACACGCCTTCGTCCCGGGCCCGCGCCGCGACCGCTGACACGCCCGCTGACGCACTCGGGAAAACACGACAGAAGACGTCCGGTATCTGCGTAACCATCGTGCTCGACGCCCGTCCGGTGGGCGTCGAGCACGGTGCGTCGAGCACGGTGCGGTGTGGGCAGCGAAGGAAGGAAGCGCGAATGTCGGTAACGCTGGAGGGCAAGGTCGCTCTCGTCGCCGGGGCGACGCGGGGCGCCGGGCGGGGGATCGCGGTCGAGCTGGGCGCCGCGGGGGCGACGGTCTACGTGACCGGGCGCAGTACGCGCGGGCAGCGCTCGGAGTACGACCGGCCCGAGACCATCGAGGACACCGCCGATCTGGTGACCGCCGCGGGAGGCCACGGGATCGCCGTCCCGACGGACCACCTCGTCCCCTCGCAGGTCGGCGACCTGGTGCGGCGCATCGACGCCGAACAGGGCAGGCTGGACGTCCTGGTGAACGACATCTGGGGCGGCGAACTCCTCTTCGAGGCGGACGTCCCCGTATGGGAGCACGACCTGGACAAGGGGCTGCGGCTGCTCCGGCTCGCGGTGGAGACCCACGCGATCACCAGCCACCACGCCCTCCCGCTCCTGCTGCGCAACGACGGCGGCCTGGTGGTCGAGATGACCGACGGCACCGCCGAGTACAACCAGGACACCTATCGGGTCTCCTTCTTCTACGACGTGGCGAAGGCGTCCGTCCTCCGCATGGCCTTCGCCCTGGGCCACGAACTCGGCCCGAGGGGCGCCACGGCGGTGGCGCTCACACCGGGGTGGATGCGCTCCGAGATCATGCTCGAACACTTCGGCGTGACCGAGGAGTCGTGGTACGACGCGGTGGAGGGCGAGCCGCACTTCGGCGTCTCCGAAACGCCGTTCTACGTCGGACGGGCCGTCGCCGCCCTGGCCGCCGATCCCGGGGTGAACCGCTGGAACGGACAGTCGCTGTCCAGCGGCCAACTCGCCCAGGTCTACGGCTTCACCGACCGCGACGGCAGCCGGCCGGACGCGTTCCGCTACCTGACCGAGGTCCAGGGGCCGGGCAAGCCCGCCGACGTCACCGGATACCGCTGAGCGGAGCGGTCCCCGCATCGGGGCCGCGGCCGGTGGGGCACTGAACGGCCGGTCGCATACGGGGGGAGCGGGTGCACGCCCCCGTGGGCGGCACATCGGTTTTCCGGCCTGCGCGGTACGGCGATCATGGGTCCGGACACTGACCCGCCACCCGTGAGGAATCGCCCGCCATGCCTGTGCCCGCCGACCCGACAGTGCTTCATCCGATGCCCGAGCAGCCGAGAGTGGTGCTGCTCAGGCCGCTCGTGAAGTCCCCGCTGATCGAGGTCGGGGAGTACTCGTACTACGACGACCCGGACGACCCGACCGCCTTCGAAACGCGCAACGTGCTCTACCACTACGGCCCGGAGAAGCTGGTCATCGGCAAGTTCTGCGCGCTGGGCACGGGAGTGCGGTTCATCATGAACGGCGCCAACCACCGCATGGACGGCCCCTCGACCTTCCCCTTCCCCACCATGGGCGGCTCGTGGTCCGACCACGCCGACCTGCTCACCGGTCTGCCGAACCGGGGAGACACCGTCGTCGGCAACGACGTCTGGTTCGGCTACGGCTCGACGGTGATGCCGGGCGTACGGATCGGACACGGCGCGATCATCGGCTCCGGCGCCGTGGTCACCGCCGACGTGCCCGACTACGGGATCGTCGGCGGCAACCCGGCCCGGCTCATCCGCACCCGCTACAGCGAGGAGGACATCGCCCGACTGCTGGCAGTGGCGTGGTGGGACTGGCCGGCGGAGCACATCACCGAACACGTGCGCACGATCATGTCGGGCAGCATCACCGCCCTTGAGGCAGCGGCCCGCTGAGGGCGGGGCTGCGCACACTTTGTGTGGGGTGGCCCGGGTCGGTTCGGCGGCTGACGGTCTGCTGTTGGTGGGGCTTCATGCCCCGCTGGTCACTGTCGCGCTGCATGCTGCGGGTCAGTACCAAGAGGTAAGCGTGGTGAGCGGGGCCGTTGATGGCAGGTGGGGGCCGCCCCTCTCGGTTTGAGTTTCGCGCCTCCGGGCCGGGTGTAAAGGGCGCTCCTTCGTCGCGTCGGCTGCGCCGATTGCGCTGCGCTCCACCCTTGACACCCGGCCCTGCGGCGCAAGTGCAGGTACTCGGGAGGGGCGGCCCGGGGGGAAGGGTTCCCCAGGGAAGGCAGGATCGTTGCGCGGGCCGGACCCTGGCTGCCGGGCCGGTTCGCCCTGCGGGGCTGCGCGGCAGTTGCATGGGGTGGTGGCGCGTTTCGTCAAGCGTCCGTCGACCGGATGCTTGCTGGGACTCATGCCCCGCTGGTCACCGTGGTGGGGGGTGCCCGGAATCTGACAGAGATCTCCCGCCCGCTCGGGGGCCGAGGTCCGTCGAGTGCGACGTGAGAGCCACTGCGAGGCCGTCTGGGCACTGCAACGTCACACTCCACGGGATCTCGGCACCCACCCCCACCAAGATGCCCCATATGCCCTAGATTGGCAGGGCGTTGAGGCTCCCCTCCAACCCGTCATGTGTCCTCGGCTGCACAAACCGCGCTCTACGGCACACCGACTCCCTTCAGGGACCCACTCGGTGCCACACAAACCTCAGCTGCCCCACCCCTCCCACCACACAGTGACCAGCGGGGCATGCATCCCAGCACACAGCAGACGGAAAGCCGCTGAGCCGGGGCCGGGCCACCCCACACCACTGCCGCGCAGCCCCGCAGGGTGAACCGGCCCGGCGGCCGGGATCGGGCCCCCGCGCACAGATATGCCCTCCGGGACCCCTCCCCCCCGGGCCGCCCCTCCCGAGTACCTGCACTTGCGCCGCAGGGCCGGGTGTCAAGGGT
This sequence comes from Streptomyces sp. NBC_01429, assembly GCF_036231945.1. Taxonomy (NCBI): domain Bacteria; kingdom Bacillati; phylum Actinomycetota; class Actinomycetes; order Kitasatosporales; family Streptomycetaceae; genus Streptomyces; species Streptomyces sp. NBC_01429. The sequence continues at coordinate 5,798,976 of NZ_CP109599.1, forward strand.
GACCGAAGGTCATCGCGCAGCGACGCGACGAAGGAGCGCCCTTTACACCCGGCCCGGAGGCGCGAAACTCAAACCGAGAGGGGCGGCCCCCACCCGCCATCCACGACCCCGCCCACCACGCTTACCCCTTGGTACTGACCCGCAGCACGCAACGCAACAGTGACCAGCGGGGCATGAATCCCAGCAAGCATCCGGCCGTCAGCCGCCGAACCGACCCGGGCCACCCCACACAAAGTGTGCGCAGCCCCCAGGGCGACACGGAGTGGGGCTCGGGCGTGGGTCGTGGGCTTGCTGTTGGCAGGCGGTGCTTCGCCAAGTCAGACTGCCGTACGTGGAGTTGATAGCGCGGGGACGGGACGCGGATGTGTATGCCCTGGACGAGTCCAGGGTGCTGCGGCGGTACCGACACGGGGGGCCGACCGGTCTGGAGGCGCGGTTGATGACGCATCTGGCGGCCTGCGGATATCCCGTTCCGAAGGTGTACGAGACCACAGCCACCGACATGGTTCTGGAACGGCTGGCCGGGCCGACCATGCTGGACGTGCTGGCCAGGCGCCCGTGGCGGGTCGCCGGGCTCGGTCGCATGCTGGGCGGTCTCCACGACCGGCTGCACGCGCTGCCGGCGCCGGAGTGGCTGCCCAGACGGTTCGGTACGGCGGGTGATGACCGGGTGCTGCACCTGGACCTGCATCCCGGCAACGTTCTTCTGACCGGGCGGGGCCCGATGGTGATCGACTGGTGCAACGCGGGCGCCGGTGATCCCGCCGCCGATGTGGCGATGACCCTCGTGACGGTCGGCGGCGCTGAGGTTCCCCAGCTCACCGCGCGCCTGGGACGGCGCCTGTTTCTGCGCGGCATGCGCAGGGGGTGCGGGACCGAACCCGCGGGACGGGCCCAAGAGGTGATCGAGGCCAAGCTGGCCGACCCCAACCTGACGCCTGCGGAGGCCGCGTGGCTGCGGCGCCGTGCCGACGGTCGGGCAGCCCGCTGATCCGTATCCGTATCCGTATCCGTATCCGTATCCGTACCCGTGCCTGTGCCCTACGGTTCGCGCACAGGACAGGGCTCAGCTCCCGGACGTCCTGGCTTCCGTGCCTGCCTGGTGCGCCTGGATGAGTTCGCCGAGGGCCTCGGTGCCGCTCGCCACACGGCGGCGCTGCGCCGAGCCGAACGGGCCGTACGGGTAGGGCGCCGGGTTCGGGTCGCTGGCGGAGTCGAGGGTGGCGAGGGCGTCGGCCTCCAGGTGCAGGTCGGCCGCGGCGAGGCTGCCGGTGAGCTGCCGGACGGTGCGGGCGCCGACGATGGCGGACACGACGCCGGGACGGTCGGCGACCCAGCTGAGTGCCACCTGGGCGGGCGTGACGCCGGTGTCCTCGGCGACCCGGCGGACGGCGTCCACCGCGTTCCAGGTGCGGTCCGAGGTCTCGTAGTTCGACGACGTGTACTGGTACAGCGGGTTGTCCTCGCCCGCGCGGGTGTCGGGTGTCCGTGCCGCGTCGCGCGTGTACTTGCCGGTGAGGAACCCGCTCGCCAGGGGCGACCAGGCCAGGACGCCGAGGCCGTTGTGCCTCGCCGCGGGCAGCATCTCCCACTCGGTCTCGCGGGTGGCGAGGTTGTACTGCGCCTGGAGGCTCACCGGGAGCTGGTAGCCGTGGGCGCGGGCGGTGGAGACGGCGAGCTGGAGCTGCCATCCGGTGAAGTTCGACAGGCCCACGTAACGGATCCGCCCGGCGCGGACCGCGGAGTCGAGGAACGAGAGCGTCTCCTCGACGGGGGTCAGCGGGTCCCAGGCGTGGAGCTGGTAGAGGTCGATGGTGTCGGTCCCGAGCCGGCGCAGGGAAGTGGTGAGCGCGCGGTCGAGGTGGCGGCGGGAGAGGCCGACGTCGTTGACGTCGTCACCCGTCCGCACGCGGCCCTTGGTGGCGATGACGGCGCGGTCGGTGATGTCGCGCGGGCGGGCGGCGATCCACTCGCCGACGGTCGCCTCCGCGATGCCTCCGTTGTAGACATCGGCGGTGTCGATGAGGTTGCCACCGGCCGCGATGAAGGCGTCCAGCTGGGTGAACGCCTCCTCCTGGGAGGTCTCCTCGGTCCCGAAGTTCATGGTGCCCAGGGCCAGGTTGGAGACGAGGATGCCGCTGTTTCCGAGGGTGCGGTACTGCATGAGGGGGCGTTCCTTCCGAGGGGGATCGGGCGGTCCGGTCCGGACAGTTGAAGCAGTGACAAGTCAAGGTGATGCGCCGAAGGGCGGGGAGTCCCCGCTGAGAGGGGTACTGGCAGGGACTCCCACCCCGGCATGGCGCGCTTAACCTGGAATGATGGACAACCGGATGGACAACCGGGAGGAAATCCGCGCGTTTCTGAAGTCGCGCCGGGACAAGATCACACCCGAGCAGGTGGGGCTGCCGACGTACGGCAACCGCCGGGTGACGGGGCTGCGCCGCAGCGAGGTCGCGGTCCTGGCCGGAGTGAGCGTGGAGTACTACACGCGTCTGGAGCGCGGGAACCTCGGCGGTGTCTCCGACAGCGTCCTGGAGGCCCTGTCCCAGGCCCTGCGCCTGGACGACATCGAGCGCACCCACCTGCACGACCTGGCCCGCGCCGCGCAGGCCGCGCCGGGCCGCGCGCGGCGTCGGCCCGTACCGTCGGCGGCTCCGGCTGCCGTGCGGCCGGCGGTGCGGCGCATCGTCGAGGGGATGCCGCGGCTGCCGGCGTTCGTGCAGAACAACCGCTTCGACGTCCTGTTCGCCAATCCGCTGGCCCGCGCGCTCTACTCGGAGATGTACGCCGATCCCGCCGCCGGGGCGAACACCACCCGGTTCGTGTTCTACAGCCCCGCCGCGAGGCGCTTCTACACCGACTGGGAGCGCGTGGCCCGGGGCGCGGTGGGCGCGCTGCGCATCGAAGCGGGCAAGAACCCCTACGACCGTGAGCTGTCGAACCTCATCGGTGAGCTGTCCACCCGCAGCGACACCTTCCGCGTCCTGTGGGGCGCCCATGACGTGCACGTCTTCCGCGAGGGGACGAAGCGGTTCAGGCATCCGGTCGTCGGGGACCTGGCGCTCGACCACCAGGCGATGATCCTGCCCGGCGAATCCGGACAGTCCGTGGTCGTCTACAGCGCCCCGGCCGGTACCGCCGCCGAGGACGGGCTGAAGCTCCTGGCGAGCTGGTCCGTCACCGCAGACGACGCGCGGCACGCCCCGGCGGGCGCCGACAGCTCGGACGCCGACGATCCGGAAGCCGAAGAGCCGTCCCCCGGTCCCCGTGTTTGAATGCCCGGGTGGCTGACATCTCTGACATCGACGTACTCAGCGTCTTCTGCGGTGCCGACGGGAGGCACGGCAACACGCTCGGTGTCGTACGCGAGGGGCGGCACCACCCCGACCGGGCGGACCGGCAGGCCATCGCCGCCCAACTCGGCTACAGCGAGACGGTGTTCGTCGACGATCCCGACCGTGGTGTGGTCGACATCTACACACCGGGGCTGCGGCTCCCGTTCGCCGGGCATCCGCTGGTCGGTACGGCCTGGCTGCTCGACCTCGAGGTGGTGAACCCACCGGCGGGCGAGGTGTGGGTGCGCCAGGACGGCGAGTTCACCTGGATCACCGCCCGCCCGGAGTGGGCGCCGCCGCGCACGCTCCAGCAGTACGCGTCCGCCGCCGAGGTCGACGCGCTGCCCGCGCCGCCGCCGGGCGAGGGATGGCTCTACGCGTGGGCCTGGGAGGACGAGGCGGCCGGTCGCGTCAGGGCGCGGGCCTTCCCGCGCCGGGACGACGGCATCGTCGAGGACGAGGCCACCGGCGCGGCGGCCCTGCTGCTCAGCGCGCGGCTGGGCCGCGCGCTGAACATCACGCAGGGCCGGGGGTCGCAGCTGATCACCGCCCCGGGCCCGGACGGGACGATCGAGATCGGCGGCCGGGTGCGACTGCTCACCGCGCACTGAGCCGTCGTCCGAGCCGTCGTCCGGGCCGCCGTAAGGACTGGCACAAAGGAGTGGTGACGTCGTGGCGGAGGAGCACAACGAGGCGCCGGACAGGACCGAGGCGCCGGACAGGACCGAAGCGCCGGACAGTACGGCGGTGCGGGTCGCTCTCTGGCGGGCGATGCACGTACGGGTCGACCCGCCGCCCCATGTGTTCGAGGACGAGATCGGGCTGCGGCTGGTGGCCCCGGACGACGGCTGGCGGCAACGTCCGGACATGGACCCGCGCACCACCGCCGGGTTCCGGGCGGCCATCGTGGCCCGCGCCCGTTTCGTCGAGGATCTGCTCGGCCGACGGGTCGACCACGGTGTCACCCAGTACGTCGTGCTGGGGGCCGGGCTCGACACCTTCGCCCAGCGCAGCCCGGAGACCGCCGCCCGTCTGCGGATCTTCGAGATCGACCAGCCGGGCACCCAGGCATGGAAGCGCCGGCGCCTGGTCGAACTCGGCTACGGGATCCCCGACCGGCTGCGACTGGTGCCGGTCGACTTCGAGGCGGGCGCGGACTGGTGGGAGCGGCTCATCGACGCCGGATTCCGTCCCGAGCTGCCGGCGGTCGTGGTCTGCGCCGGTGTCACCCAGTACCTCAGCGGGGACGCCACCGCGGCCACTCTGCGCCGGCTCGCGGGGCTGGCCCCCGGCTCCACGCTCGTCATGACGTTCCTGCTGCCCGCCGAACTCGTCGACGACGCCGATCGCCCCGCGCTGGAGGCGACCAAGCCGCAGGCGCGAGCGGCCGGAACGCCGTTCATCAGCTTCTACACCCCGCGCGAGATGCTGTCACTGGCCCGCGACGCCGGCTTCGAGGACGTCCGGCACATCCCGGGAACCGCGCTGGCCGACCGCTACTTCGCCGACCGGACCGACGGCCTTCGCCCGTCGAGCGGGGAAGACCTGCTGGTGGTCACCGTCTGACGATCCCCGGCTTCCCCCGTCCGGCGGGGAAACGCGGAGACCTCCGGTGTGGTGTGCTACCCGGGCGGCACACCACACCGGAGGTCCTCGGGGCGGCTTCGGGTCTTCGTCGCTACGCGCTCAGCGGGAACTGGGCGCTCAGCTCGTTGAGCATCGCCACGTTGAAGTCGAACGCGCGCTTGCACTCGTCGACGATCCGCTGCTTCTCCAGATCGTCCGCCGCCACCGAGTCCAGCAGCTCGCGGTAACCCCGCTTGTACGCGGCCGGGTTGGTGATCTCCTCGAAGACGTAGAACCGCACGCCGTCGCCCTTGCGCTCGAAGCCCCACGTCCGCTCGGCCCGGTCCCGCAGGACCTGGCCGCCGGAGAGGTCCCCGAGGTAGCGGGTGTAGTGGTGGGCCACGAACCCGCCGGGCCACGTCCGCACGCACTCCTGGACCCGCGCGGTGTAGGCGGCGGTCGCGGGCAGCGGTTCGAGTCCCGTGCGCCAGTCCGCGCCGCGCAGGTGCGCGAGGTCGCGCTCCAGTTGGGGCGTGCGCGCCAGCTCGGGCTGAATGAAGGGCCCGGCGACCGGGTCCCGCCGCAGCGTCTCCGTGCCCTCCTCCAGCGCGCGGTACACGAACCACAGTTGCTCCGTGTAGCGCGTGTACGCGTCGACCCCGTGCCGGCCGCCCAGCAGATCGCTCATGAAGGTCGAGTTGTTCGCCACGGTGTGCTGCTCGTGGGAGGCGGTGCGGATGAGCGTGGAGAAGGGGGTGGTGGCGGGTGCGTCCAAGGCGGGCCTCCGGAGACCGAGGGGGACGGGAGCAGGCGAATGCCGGCCGATGGGCGGCGGCAGCACGTTTCCGTGTCGCCGCCCCTCCCGATACTCTTACTTAGGCATACCTAAGTCAACAGCTTCCCGACGGCCTGTCGGTAAAAAACGGCCCGATTCGAACCAGTGACGGCACAAAGATGTCTAAAACGGTCGAGATCGGAACCGTCAGATCAGGGGAGGGTCAGGATCTCGGTCCCCGTCTCCGTCACCACCAGCGTGTGTTCGAACTGCGCGGTCCGCTTGCGGTCCTTCGTCACCACGGTCCAGCCGTCGTCCCACATGTCGTGCTCGTACGTACCGAGGGTGAGCATCGGCTCGATGGTGAACGTCATGCCCGGCTGGATGACGGTGGTGGCGTGCGGGCTGTCGTAGTGCGGGACGATCAGCCCGGAGTGGAAGGACGAGTTGATCCCGTGTCCGGTGAAGTCCCGGACGACGCCGTAGCCGAACCGCTTGGCGTACGACTCGATGACGCGCCCGATGATGTTGAGCTGGCGACCGGGCCGTACGGCCTTGATGGCGCGGTTCAGCGACTCGCGGGTCCGCTCGACCAGCAGCCTGGACTCCTCGTCGACATCGCCGCAGAGGTAGGTGGCGTTGTTGTCGCCGTGCACACCGTTGATGTACGCGGTGACGTCGAGGTTCACGATGTCGCCGTCGCGCAGGACCGTGGAGTCGGGGATTCCGTGGCAGATGACCTCGTTGACCGAGGTGCACAGGGACTTGGGGAACCCCCGGTAGCCGAGGGTCGAGGGGTAGGCGCCGTGATCGCACATGTACTCGTGCGCGACCCGGTCCAGCTCGTCCGTGGTCACCCCGGGCGAGATGTGCTTGGCGGCCTCCTCCATCGCCCGCGCGGCGATCCGCCCGGCGATCCGCATCCGCTCAATCGTTTCGGCGGTCTGCACTTCCGGCCCGGTATACGGGGTAGGAGCGGGCTTCCCGACATATTCGGGGCGCCGGATTTTTCCGGGAACGGAACGGACGGGAGAGAGCTGCCCCGGTACGAGCAGTGACTGGCCAGACATGCCAGCGAGTCTAACCAGCGACTGTGGGGCAGCATGGCGTCAGAGGAAGGAGCCGATGATGGCCCTGTTCAAGAAGCGCACGGTCGGTAAGCCCGGCGAGTGGTACTACTGCCTGAAGCACCAGAAGGTCGAGGAGGGCCCCGAGTGCCCGGCCAAGGACCGCTTCGGCCCGTACACGTCGCGGCAGGAGGCGGAGCACGCGATGCAGACGGCGCGGGACCGGAATCTGGAGTGGGAGACGGACCCCAAGTGGCATGACGGCTCCAAGGACCCGGACCCGGACACGGGTACGGGCACGGACACCAATACCTGAGAGGCGCGCTCGCGGGCGCGGGGCTGTCGGCCGCCGCCTACGGGGTGTCCGCCGTCGCCTCGCCGCTGCGGACCTCGTTCCCCCGCGCCTCGTTCCCCCGCGCCTCGTCCTTCTGGGCGCGGCGGCGCTGGGCGTCCTCGTCCGTGTCGGCGTGGTAGGTCAGCAGCTTCGGCAGCACGCCCGCCAGCAGCCCGACCGCCGCCACACACGCCAGCCCGCCGCCCCAGACGGCGGTACGGGTCCCGGTCCAGCCGGCCATGGCGCCCGCGCGGACCTGGCCGAGCTGCGGGCCGCAGCTGTACGAGAGCACCTCGATGCCCGCGAGGCGGCCCCGGAACTCCTCCGGGATGGTCTGATTCCAGATCGTGGAGCGGCCCAGACCACTGATGGTGTCGCCGCCGCCCGCCGCGACGAGGCAGAGCAGTACGAGCCAGATGTTCGACATCCATCCGGCCGCCGCCATCGCCAGCCCCCAGCCCGCCGCGCCGAGCACCACCATCCGGCCGTGCCGCCGGACCCGTGAGGCCCAGCCGCTGGTGAGGCTGACGACTATGGAGCCCAGCGGGATCGCCCCGTACATCAGCCCCAGCGCCCATTCGGCGCCCAGGTCCTGCGCGAGGAACGGGAAGATCGCCAGCGGGAAGGCGAAGAACATCGCGGCGAGGTCGATCACGTACGTACCGAGCAGCACCGGCTTGCTCCACGCGTATCGCGCGCCCTCGGCGATCGTGCGGAGCGAGGGCCGGTCCGCCTCCCCGGACGGCGGCGCGGGCGACAGCCGCAGGCACATCAGCACCGAGGCGGCGAAGCCGGTGACGGTGACCGCGTACGCGGTGGGCGCGCCCGCGTACGCCACGACCACCCCGGCGAGCGACGGGCCCGCCACGGCCCCGATCTGCCAGCGCAGCGAGTTGAGCGCGGCGGCCGCGGTGAGCTGGTCGTGCGGCACGATCCGCGCCATGAGTGAGTCCAGCGCCGGGCGTTGCAGCCCCGCCAGCGCGGAGACCCCGGCAGCGACGACGTACAGCGGCCACAGCGCGGGCTCGGGCATCAGCCCGTTGACGAGCAGTACGACGGCCAGCAGCCCGAGGCCCGCCTCCGACAGGAGGATGACCTTGCGCCGGTCCACGGCGTCGGCCAGCGCGCCGCCGTACAGGCCGAAGACGATCAGTGGCACCAGTTCGACGGCGCCCATCGCGCCGACCGCGAGGGGGGAATCGGTGAGGTCCTTGATCTGGAGCGGCAACGCGATCATGGCCATCGAGCTGCCGAAGTACGTCACCAGCCCCTGCACCCAGAGCAGCCGGAACTGCCGGGACGAACGGAAGGGGGTGAGGTCGGGCAGGATCGCGCCGGGCGTTCTGGTCACGAGGGGCCATGATCGGTGGCGGGAGTGGGGAAGGGCAAGCTCAATTGTTCCGGGGCGGGACAGGGGGCGTTCCGGGGCGGGGCCGGCGGAGCGGCGCGGGGGACCGGGGGCTGGGTACGGACCCGGTGGCGGTTACCAGCGGGACGGCGGCGGCGCCGTCAGCTGGTCCGCCAGCCGGGACAGCCGGTCCTGGAAGCGGCGGCGCCCGCGCGGCGCCGGGAGGCTGTTCTCGCCGGTGGCCGCCGATACGAGGTGCTGCACGGTGTCCAGACTCACGCCGTGCGCCGCGTCCGAGGCGGCCACGGTCAGCGCGTCGTGCGCGAGCCCGTGCACCTCGGCGTCCCCGCCGTCCAGCGCCAGCACCGTCGCCCCGGCGCGCCGGGCGTCGTGCACCCGCTCCAGCAGGCCGCCGTCCGGGCGTTCCGGCGCCACGACGAGCAGCGTCTCGCCCCGGCCCGCCGCTTCGAGCCGGCCGAGGCCGACGGCGAGATGCGCGGGGTCGTCGGGGCGTACCCGGTGCCGTACCAGCGTCGGGTTCAGCTCCGGCTGCCCCGACCACGCCGCCTCGTCCACGAGGTGCGCGGCCAGGTGCCACGGCTCGTACTCCTCCGTCCCGACCAGCAGCAGCCCGCCGCCCTGCGGTACGACGGAGGAGCGCAGCGCTCCCGCGAACCGGCGGGTCGCGGACGGCCATTCCGTCCCGGCGAGGACTTCGCGCAGCAGCGCGACACGTACGGCATCCATGCGGCCGCATCCTGCCGCAGTACGGCGCGTGGCGCGGCGGGTCGGCCGCGGCTCACCCGAACGGGGCCTTCGGAAGCGAGGTTTCCCGTCGGCTGCCGAGGTTTTCCGCGGGCTACCGAGAAGTAGGCTCGGGCTCATGACTTCAACGGACAGTGGCAGCGCTCCCTCTTCCTCTTCCTCCGCTCCCTCCGCCGCGACTTCTTCGGCCGCGGCTTCTTCCGCCGCGACCTCTTCCGGAGCACCGGCCAAGGCACCGGCCAAGGACCCGTGGGACCTTCCCGATGTCTCGGGTCTGGTCGTCGGCGTGCTCGGCGGGACGGGCGACCAGGGGCGCGGCCTCGCCTACCGGCTCGCCCTCGCCGGACAGAAAGTGATCATCGGCTCCCGGGCCGCCGAGCGCGCCGAGTCGGCGGCGGCGGAACTGGGCAACGGCGTCGAGGGCGCCGACAACTCCACCTGCGCGCGCCGCAGCGACGTGGTCATCGTCGCCGTGCCGTGGGACGGCCACGCCAAGACGCTGGAGTCCCTGCGCGAGGAGCTGACGGGCAAGCTGGTCATCGACTGCGTCAACCCGCTCGGTTTCGACAAGAAGGGCGCGTACGCCCTGAAGCCCGAGGAGGGCAGCGCCGCCGAGCAGGCCGCCTCCCTGCTGCCGGACTCCCGCGTGACGGCCGCGTTCCACCACCTGTCGGCGGTGCTGCTCCAGGACCCGTCGGTCGAGCGGATCGACACCGATGTGCTGGTGCTCGGTGAGGCGCGGGCCGACACGGACCTCGTCCAGGCGCTGGCCTCCCGTATCCCCGGCATGCGCGGCGTCTTCGCCGGCCGGCTGCGCAACGCCCACCAGGTGGAGTCGCTCGTCGCCAACCTCATTTCGGTGAACCGCCGCTACAAGGCGCACGCGGGGCTGCGCGTGACGGACGTGTAGCGGGCGGGGACCCTGAGAGCCCGGGAGAGCGAGGGAGAGCGAGGACGAGGGCGCGGGGAGCGAGGGCGGAGGCGCGCGGGGGGACGCTCCTGGGCACCGGGGACCATGGGAGACACTGGAGCGCGTACGACGCACTCCCGAATGCCCCCGACCAGGAGCCGCCTCCCATGCCCCGCCTCGCTCTCTACGCCCTCGCCGTCTGTCTCCTCGCCGTCGTGGCGGCCGTCGTCTCCTTCGTCCAGGGCATGTGGCTCGGCGTCGTCTGGGTGCTGGTCGCCGGGCTCTCGTCCAACATGGCCTGGTACTACCTCCGCAAGGCCAGGTCCGACCGGGCCGCCACCACGGGCTGACGGCTCACGGCTCACGGACCGCAGACGTACTCGTTCCGCGTCGTCCAGAAACTGAAGAGGTTCCGGCCGCAGTAGCTGTCCAGCTCCGAGACGCCCAGCCCCCTCAGGATCGCGTCGACCGCGTCGAAGAAGGCGCGGTTGACCTCGGGGATGAAGAAGAGCAGGACGAAGACCGCCATCAGGCCGAACGGGGCGAAGGGTGCCACCTGGTGGCGGACCTTGGGGGAGAGCCAGGGCTCGATCACCCCGTACCCGTCCAGGCCCGGGACCGGCAGGAAGTTGAGGATGGCGGCGGTGACCTGGAGCAGGGCGAGGAAGCCCAGGGCGTAGCGGAAGGGCGCCGGGACGCCGGACAGGGCGTGCAGCCAGAAGGGCGCTGTGCAGACGAAGGCGAAGAGCACGTTGGTGAGCGGGCCGGCGGCCGAGATGAGGCTGTGCTTCCAGCGGCCCTGGACGCGGTTCCGTTCGATGAAGACCGCGCCGCCGGGGAGGCCGATACCGCCCATGATCACGAAGATCACCGGGAGCACGATGCTGAGCAGCGCGTGCGTGTACTTGAGCGGGTTGAGCGTCAGATAGCCCTTCGCGCCGATCGAGATGTCGCCGCTGTGCAGCGCGGTGCGCGCGTGGGCGTACTCGTGCAGGCAGAGCGAGGTGATCCAGCCGCCCGTGACGAAGAGGAAGACGGCGAAGCCGACGCTCGCCGCGAAGTCCGTCCACACCGCCCACCCCGCGACCGCCGTGACGGCGACGATGCCGAGGAAGACGGGGGAGATGCGCCGGTCGCTTTTTCGGATGGCGGTGGTCATGGGCGGGGCTCCCGGGAGATCGGCGCGGTGGTGCGGGCGAGGCGGTGGTGCGGTGAGGCGTGCGGGACGGGTGAGGCGTGCGTACGGGTAAGGCGTGCGGGACGGATGAGGCGTGCGGTACGGGCCGTGCTCTGCCGTACCCGCCCCGTCAAGTGTCTCCGTGTCTCCCTACCCTCTCTCGCCCGGTCCTCTCGACCGGCCTGTGCGGGACACGCCGGGGGAAATGCCTCGACTCCGGGTACGGGTGCCCGGAATGCTGTGCCCATGGGGGATGTGGGGCGACCGTGCTGACGGCTTTCACCGACAATGGACGGATGCGGATTTCCGTCCTCGGAACCACCGGGGCCTTTCATGCCGACGGCACGCCCGTAGCCCTCGGCGGTGCGCGGCTGCGCGCGCTGCTGACGGTGCTCGCGCTGCGGCCCGGCCGTACGGTCCCGGTCGGGGTGCTGGTCGAGGAGGTCTGGGCGGCGGATCCGCCCGCGGACGCCGTGGCGGCGCTTCAGGCGCTGGTCGGGCGGTTGCGGCGGGCGATCGGCCCGGCCGCCGTGGCCTCGGACGACGGCGGGTACCGGCTGTGCGTGGACGCGCAGGACATCGACCTGCACCGCTTCGGCGTCCTCGCCGACGAGGGCGCCCGGTGTCTGGCGCAGGGCGACGCGGTCAAGGCGGCGAGCCTGCTGGACGACGCGCTGGCGCTCTGGCGCGGGCCCGCGCTGGACGACCTCCCCGACCGTACGGCCGAAGCCGTCCGCTGGGAGACCCGCGGGATCGACGCCCGCCGCACCCGGCTGGCCGCCGCGCTCGCGCTCGGCCGGGCCGAGGAGGCCCTCCCCGAGCTGGTCGAGCTGTGCGGCCGGTTCCCCCTGGACGAGCGTCTCCAGGCGCTGCGCGTACGCGCCCTGCGCGACGCGTCCCGCCGGGCCGAGGCGCTCGTCGCGTACGAACAGGTCCGCCGCGACCTCGCCGACCGGCTCGGCACGGACCCCGGTCCTGAGCTGCGCGCGCTGCACGCGGAGTTGCTGGGCGGCGGCGGTGAGCGCGGCGGCGAGCACCGTAGCGGCGAACGCGGCGGGAAACGTGGCGCGCCGGACGACCGGTACGAGCCCGCGCCGCCCGTCCCGGCCGCTCCCGTACCCCTACCCGCCCCCGCCCGCCGCCACGGCAACCTCCGCGCCCGGCTCACCAGCTTCGTCGGCCGCGAGGACGACATCGAGGCGATCAGGGGCGACCTCGGGCTGGCCCGGCTCGTCACCCTCCTCGGGCCCGGCGGGGCCGGGAAGACCCGGCTCTCGCAGGAGGCCGCCGAGCGCGCGGCCGACGCGTGGCCGGACGGGGTGTGGCTGGCCGAACTGGCGCCCGTCAACGCCCCGGACAACGTCGCCGAAGCCGTACTGAGCGCGCTCGGAGCGCGCGAGACCGTGCTGCGCGGCGCCGGGGCCGAGGAGCTGCGGGCCGCCGACCGGCACGCCGGGGAGCCGCTCGTCCGGCTGACCGAGCACTGCGCCCGGCGTCGCATGCTGCTGCTCCTCGACAACTGCGAGCATGTGATCGGCGCCGCCGCGGCCCTCGCCCACGAACTGCTGGCGCGCTGTCCCGAGCTGACCATCCTGGCGACCAGCCGGGAACCGCTCGGCGTTCCCGGTGAAATCGTGCGTCCCGTGGGGCCGTTGGCGCCCGATCCGGCGCACCGGCTGTTCGCGGAGCGGGCCCGTGCCGTACGGCCGGACTTCGACCCGGACGAGGACACCGACGCGGTCGCGGAGATCTGCCGGCGGCTGGACGGGCTGCCGCTCGCCATCGAACTGGCCGCCGCCCGGCTGCGGTTGCTCACCCCGCGGCTGATAGCCGACCGTCTCGACGACCGGTTCCGCCTGCTGACCGGCGGCAGCAGAACCGTTCTGCCGCGCCAGCAGACGCTGCGCGCCGTGGTCGACTGGTCCTGGGAGCTGCTGGACGGAGCCGAACGCGCGGTGCTGCGGCGGCTGTCCGTCTTCACGGGCGGCTGCGACCTGCCGGCCGCCGAGGTGGTCTGCGCCGACAGACCCGACCACCCCGGTATACCCGTCTACCCCGCAGAGGCGCCCCGCGCGGCTGCCGGGCCCGCCGCCGTCGGGCCGCGTGATGTTGCCGCGCTGCTCGGCTCGCTCATCGACAAGTCCCTCGTCGTCGCCGCCCCGACGCCGGACGGTGGCGACATGCGCTACCGCCTCCTCGAAACGGTCGCCGAGTACTGCGCGGAGCGGCTCGACGAGGCCGGTGAGCGCGCGGCCGTCGAGCGCGGACACCTCCTGTACTTCCGCGAGCTGGCCCGCACCACCGATCCCCAGCTGCGCGGGTCGGGGCAGAACGCCGCGATCGCCCTGTTCGAGCGGGAGTACGAGAATTTCCGCACCGCGCTGCGCCGGGCCATCGCCGCCGAGGACGAGCACGAGGCGCTGTGCCTCGGCCTCTCCCTCGCCTGGTTCTGGCAGATGCGCGACCTGCGCGGCGACGTCCGGCAGTGGGCGGGCGGCGTCGCGGCCCTCGGCCCCGATCCGTTCACCAGACCCGTCCAGCAGGCCCCGCCGATCGCGCATCGCGTCACGGACGCGCCGCCGCCGATGTCCGCCGAAGTCCTCCAGGAAGCCCGGCGCGAGGTGCGGATGCTGGGGATGCTGTACGACGACCGCAGTCGCGGCAACTGGGCCGATCCCGAGCGGAACGCCTGGCTGGACGCCGTGGCCACCGCCTACCGGCCGGGCCTGCCGCAGACCTGCTGGTACCCGGGCAGCCTCTGGTTCTTCGCGACGGTGTTCACCGGGGACGGCGGTCAGTTGCGGTTCGGCCTGGACGAGACCGTGCGCGTCTGCGAGGAGTCCGGTTACGAGTGGGAGCTGGCCATGGTGCTGCACACCCGCGCCAACGTCCTGGCCAACCGCGGGATTTCGGCGGGCGCCGCGGTCCGCGACGCCGATCGCAGCCTGGAGATCTTCGAACGGCTCGGGGACGCCTGGGGCCGGGTGGAGGCGCTCTCCGCCCGGGGCGAGGCCCGGGAGAAGTGCGGTGACTTCGCGGGCGCGGGCGAGGACTTCCGGGTGGCCGTCGGCCTCGCCCAGGGACTGGGTGTGCAGAGCCAGGTGATCCTGTTGCGCGCCCGGCTGGCGGCGACGCTGATGGAGCTGGACCGGCCCGAGGAGGCGGAGCGCATCCTCCATGAGGTGCTGCGCGACGGGCGGGACACCGGGTTCGAGGCGCTGACCGCCGCCCGGCTCTTCCTGGTCATGCTGCTGGGCCGCAGCGGACGCCTCGGCGAGGCGCGTGAGCAGATCGAGACGATGCTCAACGCGCACGACCCGGGCGCCGATAAGTTCTTCCACCAAGGTTTCATGGTGGGCCTCCTCGCCTGGCTCGACTGTCTGGAGGGCCGGTACGGGCCAGGGCTGGAGAAGGCCCGTAAGGCCCTGGAGATCTCGGACTCACCGATGTCGCGGATCTTGGCCCCCGAGATCGCCGCGCTCCATCTGATGACCGCCGGCTGGGCCCTGGCCGGCCTGGCGGACCGGCCGGACACCGGACCCGGGCGGGTACGGGACGCCGGCCGGCTGATCGGTGCGTACGAGGCGCAGCTGCCCGAAGGCCACTTCCGCACCCCGCTGGAGCTGGGCATGATGGCGGCGGCCCGCGAGGCCGCGGTGGCCGTGCTCGGTGAGGCCGCCTTCGAGGCGGCGCGGGCCGAGGGCACCGGCCTCACACTGGCGCAGGCCGTCGCCCTCGTCTGATCCCGGCCGCCGCGGCCGCGCGGGTCGGCCCCCGGTCTCAGGACTTCTTGCGGAACTTGGCCACCGCCAGCGGCGCCGTCACCAGCGTGATGCCCGCCGCCCACGCCAGCGTGATCCACACCGAGTGCGCCACGGGACCGCCGTTGATCAGGGCCCGGGCCGCGTCCGCCAGGTTGGACAGCGGATTGACGTCGGTGAACGTCTGGAGCCAGCCCGGCATGGTCGCCGTGGGCGCGAAGATCGAGGACCCGAACTGCAAGGGCATCAGGACGAGCATGGCCACCCCCTGCACGGCCTGCGCCGTCTTCATCGTGAGGCCCAGCAGAATGAAGATCCACATCAGCGACGCGCCGAACACGGCGGACAGACCGACGGCCGCGAGCAGGTCGAACACGGAGGTCTTGATCTCCATGCCCAGCAGGAAGCCCATGCCGAGCAGGATCGCGATGGCGACCAGCATCCGGCCGATCTCGACGACTATCTTGGCGATCAGTACGGAGGACCGGGCGATCGGCATCGTACGGAAGCGGTCCATGACCCCCTTGCGGAAGTCGTCGTTCACACCGGTGCCGACGGCCATGGCGATGTTCATCCCCATCATCGCCATCAGACCGGGCACCACATAGTTCACATAGTCGTCGCGCGAGCCGCCGAGGCTCGCGCCCACCGAGCCGCCGAAGACGTACACGAACAGCAGCGTGAAGATGATCGGCATCAGCAGGACGTCGAACATCGACTCCGGATCCGCCTTGATCTGGAGGGCGTTGCGGCGCACCAGCGCGCCGATGTGCCGCAGATTGCCGCGCAGTCCGATCCGGCCCTCGTCGGACACGGCCGCCGGGGGCCGGGCGGCCGGCTGCCCGGGAGCGGACGCGGGCGGCGTCGTCGGAGCCGCCGTCGTGGTGGTGGTGGTGGTGGTCGGGGTCGTGTTCATACCGAGGCTTCCTCAAGGGCGGTGTCGGACTCGGAGACGGTCTTCTGGCCGGTGATGGCCAGGAACACCTCGTCCAGGCTGGGCAGATGGGTGCCGATGTCGGCGATGGCGAAGCCGCGCTCGCCCAGCAGGCCCACGATCGCTGTCAGTTGCTGGTCGCTCAGGATCGGGACGTAGAGCATGCCCTCGTCCGGGACGGCCTGGGCGCCGCCGATGCCGTCGAGGCCGCTCTCGGTGACCGCCCGCGTCATCGCGGGGAGCTGGGCCGGGTCGGCGGGCCGGATCTGGAGCGTACGGCCGCCGACCTTCGCCTTCAGCTCGTTCACCCCGCCGCTGGCGATGACCCGGCCGCGGTCGATGACCGTCAGCTCGTTCGCGAGCTGCTCGGCCTCCTCCATGTACTGGGTGGTGAGCAGCACCGTCGCCCCCTCCGCGACCATCCGCTGCACCTCGTCCCAGACCTCGTTGCGGGTACGCGGGTCGAGTCCGGTCGTCGGCTCGTCCAGATAGAGGACGGCCGGGCTGCCGATCATCGACGCGGCCAGGTCGAGCCGCCGCCGCATGCCGCCCGAGTACTGGAGAGCGGGCTTCTTCGCCGCCTCGGTGAGCGAGAAACGCTCCAGCAGCTCGTCGGCGCGCCGACGCGCGTCCTTGCGGGGCAGGTCGAGAAGCCTGCCGATCATGTAGAGGTTCTCCCAGCCGGAGAGCTTCTCGTCCACCGAGGCGTACTGGCCGGTGAGGCCGATGGTGCGGCGCAGCTGGCGGGGCTGGCGCAGCACGTCGTACCCCGCGACCATCGCGCTTCCCGCGTCCGGCTGGACCAGGGTGGAGAGGATGCGGACCAGCGTCGTCTTGCCGGCTCCGTTGGGCCCGAGCACGCCGAGGACGGTGCCCTCGCGGACGTCGAGATCCACCCCGTCCAGCGCCTTGGTGGCGCCGTAGTGCTTGACCAGCCCCCGTACCTCGACGGCGTTGCCGGTCCGGCCGCCGCTGGGGTTCTTGTCGTTTCGCTTCATGGCCTCAGTGGACCACCCGCCACCGACAATCCACCGACAGGCCGCCGACAGCCTGTGGACAACCCGGGGACACCCCGGCAACGGCCGGGCGGCCGGACCGGGCCACCGCGTGCGACAGCCCGCCGACGGGGGAAGATCGGCGGGCTGTCGCTCGTGCGGGCAGTGGCTTCTCGGCGGTGGCGCGGGCCCTGTGCCAGGGCGCGGACCTCCGCCGCCGGTTCTAGTGGAAGGTGTGCTCCTCCTGCGGGAACGTTCCTCCGACGACCTCGTCGGCGAACTCCCGCGCCGCGTCCCCGAGGGCCCGGCGCAGGTTGGCGTACTGCTTGGTGAAGCGCGGCACCCTGCCCTGTGTCAGACCGGCCATGTCGGTGTAGACGAGCACCTGCGCGTCGGTGTCGACGCCCGCGCCGATCCCGATGGTCGGAATGTGCAGGCTGCGGGTGACCTCGGCGGCCAGCTCGGCCGGTACGAGTTCGAGCACGACCGCGAAGGCGCCCGCGTCCTGTATCGCCTTGGCGTCGCGGAGCAGCTGCTGCGCGGCCTCCTCGCCCCGGCCCTGCACCCGGTAGCCGAGGGTGTTGACGGACTGCGGGGTGAGCCCGATGTGCGCCATCACCGGGATGCCGGCCCGCACGAGCAGCTCGATCTGGGCGTGCGAGCGCTCGCCGCCCTCCAGCTTGACGGCGCCGACGCCCGCGTCCTTGACCAGCCGCGTCGCGCTGCGCAGCGCCTGGACCGGGCCTTCCTGGTACGAGCCGAAGGGCAGGTCGCCGACGATCAGGGCGCGCTTGGTGCCCCGGACGACGGCGGCGGAGAGCATGGTCATCTCGTCGAGCGTGACGGGCACGGTGGTCTCGTACCCCAGGTGGCAGTTGCCCATGGAGTCGCCGACGAGCATCACCGGGATGCCGGCCTCGTCGAAGACGGAGGCGGTCATCGCGTCGTATGCGGTGAGCATGGGCCACTTCTCGCCGCGCTCCTTGGCGGCGGAGATGTCGTGGACGGTGATACGGCGCGTGCCCGTACCGCCGTACAGCGCCTTCGGATGGCCGGTGGCGGCCGTGGCGGCGGTGTCTGCCGCGGGGGCCGCGGGGACTGTCGTCGTGGGGGCGGCGGAGAGCGCGCCCTCGCTCGCGGGGCGTCCTGCGGGCGGCTGTTGGGCAGCCGCGGACTGAACAGTCATGGCCAAAGGCCCTTTCGTCATCTCGAGGCACCCTGACGGCGTCCCCGGACCGCTTCCATGGTGGCATCCCGCGCCCCGCACGTAAAGATTTCCCCAGGGTTCCTCTCCCGGTTTCGATACGAGACGGTCTCGTATCGAAACCGGTTTAGGGTGTGGGCCATGTCCAAGCCGTCCGGCGCGCCCGCCGCCGCACCCCGCGATCCCGCACCCCGTGATCCCCTGTCCCGTCCCGCCGAGTCCCGTGTCCCCGAGGCGGTCCACCGCCGCCGCTGGGCCATTCTCGGTGTCCTCATGTTCAGCCTGCTGATCGTCGTGCTGGACAACTCGATCCTGAACGTGGCGGTCAAGACGATCGCCGCCCCCGCGCCCACCGGCATCGGCGCCACCCAGAGCGAGCTGGAGTGGGCGATCAACTCCTACACGCTCGTCTTCGCCGGACTCCTGTTCACCTCCGGGCTGCTCGGCGACCGGATGGGCCGCAAGAAGGTGCTGCTCTTCGGCATCGCCGTCTTCGGGATCGGCTCCGGTCTCGCGGCGCTCTCCGGGTCGCCCGGCGAACTCATCGCCTACCGCGCCCTGATGGGCTTCGGCGCCGCCTTCGTGATGCCCGCCACCCTCGCCGTGCTGATGAACGTCTTCGAGCGCGACGAGCAGCCCAAGGCCATAGGCATCTGGGCGGGCGGCGTGGGTCTGGGCATCGCCATAGGCCCGATCACCGGCGGAGTCCTGCTCGAACACTTCTGGTGGGGTTCCGTCTTCCTCATCAACGTGCCGGTCGCCGTCGTCGCGCTGATCGCGATGGCGCTGCTGGTGCCGGACTCCCGGGACCCCCGGCCGGGACGGCTCGACCCGCTCGGGGTCGCGCTCTCCGTCGTCGGACTCGTCCTGCTGGTGTACGGCATCATCCGCGGCGGCGAGCTGGCCGACTTCACGGACGCCACCGCGCTGGCCCCGCTGCTCGGCGGCGTCGTGGTGCTCCTCGCGTTCGTATGGCACGAGAAGCGCACCAGCCATCCCGCCCTGGACGTCTCCTATTTCAAGAAGCCGGCCTTTTCCGCCGCCGTGGCCGCCATCGCGCTGGTCTTCTTCGCGCTGATGGGCGTCACGTTCTTTTCCGCCTTCTACCTCCAGAGCGTGCGCGGCTACAGCGCGCTCCAGTCCGGGCTGCTGATCCTGCCGCTCGCCGCCGGGCAGATGATCTTCGCGCCGCGCGCCAGGCTGGTGGTGGACCGCTTCGGCGCCCGCGCCGTCTGCACGGTCGGCCTGGTGCTGGTGGCCGCGGGGCTCGCGGCGTTCGGATTCTTCGACGCCACCACCCCCGTCTGGGTGCTGTGCGTGGTCTTCTTCGTCCAGGGCACCGGAATGGCCCACATCATGCCGCCGGTGACCGTCGCCGTCATGCAGGCGCTGCCCCGCGAGAAGGCCGGTTCCGGCTCGGCGATCAACAACACCTTCCGCCAGGTGGGCGGCGCGCTGGGGGTCGCCGTACTGGGCTCGGTGCTGTCCGCGACGTACCGGGGCCGCATCGACGGCCACCTCGGCGCGGTTCCCGCGGCGGCCAGGGACGCGGCGGGGGAGTCGATCGAGGCCACCCTCGGTGTCGCGCGCGGGCTCGGCGCGGCGGGCGAGCCGCTGGCCGGGGCGGCGTACGACGCGTTCCTCGACGCCATGCACCTGACGGCGTACTGCTCGGCGGCGGTCGCGCTGATCGGCGCGGTCGTCGTCGCCGCCTTCCTGCCGGGGCGGCCCCCGGCGCCCGAGCCCGCCGGGGACGTGTCCGACGAGCTGCCGGAGCCCGCGGGCGCGGCGCGGGGCTGACCGTCCAGGGCGCCCCGCCCCGTGTACGAGAATCGGTGGTGCGGGCATCGAGCGGTGACAGCGGCCACGGGGCGGCGCGCCGGGACGGCGAGAGGCGGAACACGTGCGGGAGCGGGATCACGGGGACGAGAAGGAACACCGGCGCGGCAGGCCACGCAGTGAGGCGGCCGAGCGGGCGATCCTGGAAGCCGTCGTGGCCCTGCTGGAGGACGGCGTACCGCTGGGCGCCCTGTCCATCGAGCGCATCGCCCGCACGGCGGGGGTCGGCAAGGCGACCATCTACCGGCGCTGGCGGGGCGCGGAGGAACTCTTCGTCGACGTCCTGCGCGAGATCGAACCGCCCGATCCCGAACTGCCGGGCGACTCGGCGACCGAGGACCTCCGGATCATGCTGGAGTCGCTGCGCAAGCGCGGGCTGGCCCAGCGCAACTCGGCCCTCCTGCACAACGTGAGCGTGGAGATGAAGAGCCGGCCCAAGCTCTGGCAGGAGTACCACAGGACCGTCATCGACCCCCGGCGCGAGACCACGCTCGCCGTGATCCGCCGGGGGATCGCCGACGGAGAGTTCCGGGACGACCTGGGGGCGGAGCTGATCAACGACATGATGATCGGCCCCATGCTGATGCGCACCCTGCACCGGCCCGGCGCGTCGCTCGACGAGGACCTCGCCGACCAGATCATCAGGACGGCGCTCCAGGGACTCGCCCCGCGCCCGCCCGGCACGAGCGACGTGTCCGGCGCACGCGACCGGTCAGGCACACGCGACGTGCCCGACACATGCGACGCGCCCGACGCGCCCGGCGCGGGCCGCGCCGAAACGCCCGGCCGGTGAGGCTGATCACACCCCCGCCGTCCGCACCCCCGATCCCGCCGCGCCACCCGCCCCGACCGTGACCGTTCTGTCACAACTCCCGGTCATCCGTCCTTGATCGGAACTCGCCGGGACAGCCCTGTCGTCTCCCCGCCTGTACGGCCGTTCCCGGACGGCGGAGAAAGCACCCGCACATCGCCTAGGGTCAGGGGGCGGGTGTGCACAGCAAGGCAGTGAGGGCAGCGGACATGACGCAGGAGTACACGGTGCGGTCGGTCGCGACGGGCGAGGAGGAGCACCGCCCGGAATCGCGCGTCAGGGCCTGGCTCAATCGCTGGCGCCGGGATCCCGGGATCTGGCGGCGCGGCATCGTCCTGGCCCTGATCGCCGTGGGCAGCGCGCTGCTGATGATCCTTCACGCCCATATCCCGAACAAGATCGGGAACCTCGGCAGTCTCACCGAGACCTTCCTGCCCTGGCTCGGTCTGCTCGTCCCGGTGATCCTCGTCCTGGCCCTCGTACGGCGCTCCGCCACCGCGCTCATCGCCCTCCTGCTGCCCGCCGTCGTCTGGCTCAACCTCTTCGGCGGGCTCCTGACCGACAAGTCGGGCGGCGGCGGCGACTTCATGGTCGCCACCCACAACGTCAACGCCGACAACCCCGACCCGAAGGCCACCGCGAGCGACCTGGCGGAGTCGGGGGCGGACGTCATCGCCCTGGAGGAGCTGAAGGCCAGCGCCGTACCGGTGTACGAGGCGGCGCTGGCCGGCACGTACAAGTACCACTCCGTCCAGGGCACCGTCGGGCTCTGGAGCAAGTACCCGCTGAGCGCGACCAAGCCCGTCGACATCCAGCTGGGCTGGGTCCGCGCCATGCGCTCCACGGTCGCCACCCCGGAGGGCCCGGTCGCCGTCTACGTCGCGCACATGCCCTCCGTACGGGTCAAGCTGCACGCCGGGTTCACCGCCAACCAGCGCGACAAGAGCGCGGACGCGCTGGGCGAGGCCATCGCCGACGAGACGCTGAGCCGGGTGATCCTGCTCGGCGACCTCAACGGCACCATGAACGACCGCTCCCTGAACGCCGTCACCTCCCAGATGCGCTCCACCCAGGGCGCGGCGGGCGACGGGTACGGCTTCAGCTGGCCGGCGGCGTTCCCGCTGGCCCGGATCGACCAGATCATGGTCAAGGGCGTCGAGCCGACCTCCTCCTGGACCCTGCCCAGGACGGGGAGCGACCATCTGCCGATAGCGGCCAGGGTGGATCTCGCGAACGCCGATAAGTGATGCGGCACACGCAATCCGGTGTTCATCTGCCGGAACAAACGGCCTGAGAGACTTTGTTCCGTAGGGGTACTTACATCGGAACCGCCCCTTCCGGGAACACTCTCCACGAAAGGCCACTCTCCATGCCCTTCGCCCTGCTCGCCCTGGCCGTCTCGGCCTTCGGCATCGGGACGACCGAGTTCGTCATGATGGGCCTGCTGCCCAACGTCGCGGACGATCTGGGAACCTCCGTACCCACCGCCGGCTATCTGGTGTCGGCCTACGCGATCGGCGTCGTCATCGGCGCCCCGCTGCTCACCGCCTTCGGCTCCCGCATCCCGCGCAAACGGATGCTCCTGCTGCTCATGTCCCTCTTCGTCGTCGGCAACCTGGCCTCCGCGCTCGCCCCCGGCTTCGGCTGGCTGATGGCGGGCCGGGTACTGGCCGGACTGCCGCACGGAGCGTTCTTCGGCGTCGGCGCCGTCGTCGCCGCCAGACTGGTGCGCGAGGGCCGGCAGGCGCGGGCGGTGGCGACCATGTTCCTCGGACTGACCGTCGCCAATATCATCGGCGTCCCGGCGGCCACCCTGCTCGGCCAGCACCTCGGCTGGCGCGCCACCTTCCTGGTCGTCACGGTGATCGGCCTGGTCGCGCTGGCGGCACTGGCCCGGCTCATTCCGTACGTGCCCGTGGACGCTCAGCAGAGCGTCCGCCGCGAGCTGCGCGCCCTGCGCGACCGGCAGGTGCTGCTCGGGCTCGCGACGGCCGTCTTCGGCTTCGGCGGGGTCTTCGCCGTCTACTCGTACCTCGCCTCGATGACGACCGAGGTGATGGGCTTCGGCGAGTCCTCCGTCACCCTCGTGCTCGCCCTCTTCGGCATCGGCATGACGCTCGGCGCGCTGGCGGCCGGACCGCTCACCGACCGGGCGCTGCGGCCCACGCTCTACGGTTCGCTCGCCACCCTCGCCGTGGTGCTGGTCGCCTTCCGCTTCACGGCGCATGTGCAGTGGGCGGCGCTGGTGACCGTGGTGATCCTCGGCGCGGTCGGATTCATGACCACCACGCCGCTCCAGATGCTCGTCATGAGCAAGGCCAAGGACGCCCCCACGATCGCCTCAGCCTCGAACCACTCGGCCTTCAACCTGGCCAACGCGGGCGGCGCCTGGGCCGGCGGCGCGGCGATCGCCGCGGGCTGGGGCTGGATGTCCCCGACGCTGGTCGGCGCCGTACTGGCGGTCATCGGCCTGGCCATCGCGGTCACGGCGGGAGTGCTCGACCGGGGCGGCCGGGGTACGGGCGCGGCCTCGCGGATGGTGGCGCGCGGCGACGCCGCCGAGGTCCCGGGGGCGGTCCCGGAGGCCGTCGCGGTCCAGCAGCGGCGCTGACCGCGCAGGGCGGACGGACGGGTACCCGTACCGGAAAGGGCCCGTTCGGGTCCTTCCCGGTACGTCGTCCCAGGACTGCCGTCAGTCCGTCAGCTCGCGCCAGCGGTTCGTGATCGGCAGCCGCCGGTCCTTGCCGAAGCCCTTCGCGGAGATCTTGGTGCCCGGCGGGTACTGGCGCCGCTTGTACTCCGCCGTGTCCACCATCCGCAGTGTCTTCGCGACCAGCTCCGCGTCGAAACCGGCCGCGACGATCGCGTCCATGCCCTGGTCGCGGTCGACGTACAGCTCCAGGATCCGGTCCAGCACGTCGTAGTCCGGCAGTGAGTCCGCGTCGACCTGGCCGGGGCGCAGCTCGGCGCTCGGCGGCTTGGCGATGGTGTTCTCCGGGATCGGCGGGGTCTGGCCCCGCTCCAGCGCGGCCCGGTTGCGCCAGTGGGCCAGCCGGAACACATACGTCTTGTAGAGGTCCTTGATCGGGCCGTACGCCCCGACGGAGTCCCCGTACAGCGTCGAATACCCCACCGCCAGCTCGGACTTGTTCCCCGGCGCCAGCACGATCTGGCCCTCCTGGTTGGAGAGCGCCATCAGCATCGTGCCGCGCAGCCGCGCCTGGAGGTTCTCCTCCGCGAGCCCGGTCAGCCCGAGCGACTCCATGTACGCGTCGAACATCGGCTCGATCGGATGCGTACGGAAGTTCAGCCCCGTACGGCGGGCCAGCTCGGCCGCGTCGTCCTTGGAGTGGTCCGAGGAGTACTTGGACGGCATGGAGACGCCGTACACGTGCTGCGCGCCCAGCGCGTCGCAGGCGATGGCGGCGACGAGCGCGGAGTCGATGCCGCCGGACAGCCCGATCAGCACCGACCGGAAGCCGTTCTTCGCGGCGTACGCGCGCAGCCCCACGACCAGCGCCGAGTACACCTCCTCGTCGTCGTCGAGACGGTCGGCGTAGCCGCCGGTCAGCTCGGGCTCGTACGCCGGGAGGGGGTCCTCGGAGAGGACGACGTGGTCGATGCGCAGCCCGTCGTCCACGACACCCGAGGGCGGCTGCGCCGCCGCGGCCGGCAGGTCGAGGTCCAGGACGACCGAGCCCTCGGCGAACTGCGGGGCGCGCGCGATGACTTCGCCGTCCTTGTCGACGACGATCGAGTCGCCGTCGAAGACCAGCTCGTCCTGGCCGCCGATCATCGCGAGGTACGCGGTGGTGCACCCGGCCTCCTGGGCGCGCTTGCGCACCAGGTCGAGGCGGGTGTCGTCCTTCTCGCGCTCGTACGGGGAGGCGTTGACGGAGAGCAGCAGCCCGGCCCCGGCCGAACGGGCGGCGGGCACCCGGCCGCCGTCCTGCCAGAGGTCCTCGCAGATGGCCAGCGCCACGTCGACCCCGTGCACCCGGATCACCGGCATGGTGTCGCCCGGCACGAAGTACCGGAACTCGTCGAAGACGCCGTAGTTCGGCAGATGGTGCTTGGCGAAGTTGAGCGCGACCTCCCCCCGGTGCAGGACGGCTGCGGCGTTGCGCGGGGCGCCCGCGGGCTGGCCGGAGCGGGGCCGCTCGGTCTCGGAGCGGTCGAGATAGCCGACGACGACGGGCAGCTCCCCGAAGCCCTCCTCGGCGAGCCGGACCGCGAGCGCGCGCACGGCGGCCCGGGACGCGTCGACGAAGGACGAGCGCAGCGCGAGGTCCTCGACGGGATAGCCGGTCAGCACCATCTCGGGGAACGCGACGAGATGCGCTCCCTGCTCGGCGGCGTGCCGGGTCCAGTGCACGATCGCCTCGGCGTTCGCGGCGAGGTCACCGACGGTCGAGTCGATCTGATTCAGAGCGAGGCGTAGTTGAGGCACGCCGCCCAGTGTAATCGTCTGTCTGACGCGATGTACGGGTGCGGAGGTGTGGGGCGCCCCACTCGGGAGCGCCCCACCCGGAGCACCCCACACGGGAGCGCCCCACCCGGAGCGCTCACTCGGGGGCGCCCCATCCCAAGCGCCCCACACCTGGTGCCGGGGGGCGGCTTCAGGAGCGCGGCTTCGCGCCCCTGGCCTTCAGCAGGTCGGCCATGAGCCGCATCTCCGACTCCTGCGCCGCGACCATGCCCTTGGCGAGGGCCTTCTCCGTACCGACCTCGCAGAGCCGGACACAGCCCTCGGCCATGTCGACGCCGCCCTTGTGGTGGTCGGTCATCAGCTGGAGGTAGAGGATCTCGGCCCGCTCGCCGCGCGCGTCGCGCAGCTGGGCCAGCTCCGTCTTCGTGGCCATGCCGACCATGAGGGACCCGTCGTGGGGCTCGTACGCGCCGTGCCCCGCGCTGCCGTGGTCCGTGCCGCCGCCGTGGTCCATGGTGCTTCCGTCGTCCATGGACATGCCGTCGGCCGACCCGGTGTCCTTGGCGTCGGCCGTGGACATCCACTCCATCGGCTCCTGCCCGGCCTCCAGCTTCGGCAGCCCCCACAGGTCCAGCCAGCCCAGCAGCATCCCGCGCTGGTTGGCCTGGGTGTTGGCGATGTCGTACGCCAGCCGGCGCACCTCCTCGTCGTCCGTGCTGTCGCGCACGATGAAGGACATCTCCACGGCCTGCTGGTGGTGGACCGCCATGTCCCGCGCGAAGCCCGCGTCCGCCGACTCCGACGTCGGGGTGGCGGGTCCGGCGGAGCCGCCGTCGCCGCCGGCGGAGGCCACCGCGGCCGTACCGGCGAAGATCAGCGCGAGGGCGACGGCGGTGACGGCCGCCCACTGCGTGCGCGTGACGCGGCGGCGCGGGGGGAACTCCGCCACGCCGTCGTTCTCCGCGCCGCTCAAGCCGTCGCTCGTACCGTCGGGCACGCCGTCGCGCACGCCGTCGTTCCCGGCGTCGCTCTCCGGGCCGGTCACGGCGCGTCCATTCCGCCCGTGCAGGCGGCGCCCGGCTCGGGGGTCTGCTCACCCTGGACGTACTTCGTGAAGAACTGGTTCACCCGCGAGTCCGTCGCGCTGTCCACCGTGACCTGCTTGCCCCACGCGCTCAGCATGATCGCGCCGGCCTGGTCCTTCACCGGGCTCATCAGCGAGTACTTGGTCTTCTTGACCTTCTCGCCGAGCGCCTTCACATCGTCGTCCGACGCCTTGTCGTTGTACGTGACCCAGACCGCGCCGTGCTCCAGCGAGTGCACCGCGTTCACGTTCGGGACCGGGTCCGTGTAGACGTCGCCGTCGCAGTTCATCCAGACCTGGTTGTGGTCACCGCCCACCGGCGGGTTCATCGGGTACTTGACGGCCTCGGCGACGTGGTTGCGGCCGAGCTTCTCGGCGTCCCAGGACTTCTCCTCCTTGACGGGGGAGGCCGCCTCGGCCTTGGCTTCCGCCTTCTTTTCCGACTCCTTGTTCAGGAGGACGGCGCCGCCGGCGATGAGCGCCGCGACCACGAGCGCGCTCGCGCTGATCGTGATGATGCGGCTGCGCCGCTCACGGGCCCGCTCGGCGCGGCGCATCTCCTCTATTCGGGCCTTGCGTTCGGCGGACTGGGACTTGGAAGCCATGGTGCGTCCTTCGGTGAGTGCGGTGATCGCGGTGATCACGAAACGGCGGTCGGCGTTGCCCGGGCCCCCGGTGCGGGGGTACGGGCCCGGTTACGTCCGCAGTACTTGAAGGACGTGCAGATCCGGCGCGCGGGCCTGCGCGCCGGAGCGCGCCACCTGGCCGGCGGGGCGCTCCGGTTCGAGATGCGAGATGCGCGGGCCGCCGGGGAGCGCGGCCACCGGCGGCGGCACGGTGAGGACGGCCTGGCTGAGGTGCGGGGCGAGCCCGCAGTCGCCCTTGCCGTACGGACAGACGTACTCGGTCTGGGCCTGTCCCACCGCGGTCGCCGAGCGCTCCGCGTGGTGCGGTTCGGGCGCTCCGGGGCCGGGTGACAGACAGACGAAGAGTGCGGCGAACAGCGCCGCCACGGCGCTCACGAGTGCCGTGGGACGCGCGTTGCGTATGTGGCCGCGCCGCGATCCCCCCATGGGCGCAGATGGTAGTGCGTACGGCCCCGGTCGCAGCAGGGAGGAGCGGCTAACCCGGCCACATCCGGCCCGTCCATCACCATCAATACGGAATCAATACGGAATGAAACGGTCATCGGTGCGGTACGGAAGAGACATGCCCGAGCAAGCAGAGCCGCCGCCGGACGTCGATGCCGTGACCCGCGCCGTACTGACCGCGTCACGGCTGCTGGTCGCCGTCTCCGTACGCTCCCTGGCCGCCGCGGGCGAGCCGGTCACCCTGCCCCAGCTGCGGCTGCTCACGGTCCTGGCCACCCATGGCGACGCCAAGCTGGTGGAGGTCGCCGAGCGGCTCGGGGTGAATCCGTCGACGGCCATGCGCACGCTGGACCGGCTGATCGCCGCCGGGCTCGCGACCCGGCAGAGCAACCCCGGCAACCGCCGCGAGACGATGCTGCGGCTCACCCCGGCCGGTCTGGAGCTGGTCGACCGGGTCGGCGCCGCCCGGCACCGGGAGATCGCCGCGATCGTCGAGCGGCTGGCCCCCGGGCAGCGCGCCGCCCTCGTCGACGCCCTCACCGCGTTCACCGAGGCGGGCGGGGAGCCGGTGGTGCCGGGCGACGAGACGGAGCCGTACCCGCTGGGCTGGACGGACACGCACGCCCGGCGGCCGGACCGGACGGGCACCCGAACCCGGCGGTGCGACGACGGAAAGTAGCCATTCCCTGACCGAAGGTCGCCGTCGGGATGGCGGGTGGTCGCCAGAATCGATCTTGAACAGCATGGATTGCGGTCGGCTGTTTCACGGGCACCACACGGACAGGCACTATGGGCAGGAGACCGACACGTCCAGGACGCGGGGCGTTGGACGGGGGTTCGCAACGCGACCGAAATCGTGTGGTGGGATGCTCATGTGCCTCAACGTGCCCCGCGGCATGGGAGCAGGTGGCCTGACCAGCAAGGATGGGTAGGACAGCTATATGGATAAGCAGCAGGAATTTGTGCTCCGCACGCTGGAGGAGCGCGACGTCCGCTTCGTGCGTCTCTGGTTCACCGATGTTCTCGGGTTCCTGAAGTCGGTCGCCGTCGCGCCCGCCGAGCTGGAGCAGGCATTCGACGAGGGCATCGGCTTCGACGGTTCGGCCATCGAGGGCTTCGCCCGGGTGTACGAGTCCGACATGATCGCCAAGCCTGATCCGGGCACCTTCCAGATCCTGCCCTGGCGCGCGGAGGCCCCCGGCACCGCCCGTATGTTCTGCGACATCCTGATGCCCGACGGCTCGCCGTCCTTCGCGGACCCGCGCTATGTGCTCAAGCGGATGCTCGCCAAGACCTCGGACCTGGGTTTCACCTTCTACACCCACCCCGAGATCGAGTTCTTCCTGCTGAAGGACAAGCCCGTCGACGGCAGCCGTCCCACCCCCGCCGACAGCTCCGGCTACTTCGACCACACCCCGCAGAACGTGGGGATGGATTTCCGGCGCCAGGCGATCACGATGCTCGAATCCATGGGCATCTCGGTGGAGTTCAGCCACCACGAGGGCGCCCCGGGCCAGCAGGAGATCGACCTGCGGTACGCGGACGCGCTGTCCACCGCCGACAACATCATGACGTTCCGGCTGATCATGAAGCAGGTCGCGCTGGAGCAGGGCGTGCAGGCCACGTTCATGCCGAAGCCGTTCTCGGAGTACCCGGGCTCGGGCATGCACACCCACCTCTCCCTCTTCGAGGGAGACCGCAACGCGTTCTACGAGTCGGGCTCCGAGTACCAGCTCTCCAAGGTCGGCCGCTCCTTCATCGCCGGGCTGCTCAAGCACGCGGCGGAGATCTCGGCCGTCACCAACCAGTGGGTCAACTCCTACAAGCGCATCTGGGGCGGCTCCACCCGCACGGCGGGCTCGGGCGGCGAGGCCCCCTCGTACATCTGCTGGGGCCACAACAACCGCTCCGCGCTGATCCGGGTACCGATGTACAAGCCCGGCAAGACCGGCTCCGCCCGGGTCGAGGTCCGCTCCATCGACTCGGGGGCCAACCCGTACCTGACCTACGCGGTGCTGCTCGCCGCCGGCCTCAAGGGCATCGAGGAGGGGTACGAACTCCCGGCGGGCGCCGACGACGACGTCTGGGCGCTCTCCGACTCCGAGCGCCGCGCGATGGGCATCGAGCCCCTCCCGCAGAACCTGGGCGAGGCGATCTCCCTGATGGAGCGCAGCGAACTGGTGGCGGAGACGCTCGGCGAGCACGTCTTCGACTTCTTCCTGCGCAACAAGAAGCAGGAGTGGGAGGAGTACCGCTCCGAGGTGACGGCCTTCGAGCTGAAGAAGAACCTTCCGGTGCTGTAGCCGCAGGTCAGCGGGGTTTCCCCGCATGAACGGGACTTCGGGCCCGCGCCGTGACGGCGCGGGCCCGAAGTCTGCTCGCCCGCCCAACGGCGGAGACCGCCGGGGCCAGGGCGTGCCTGTGCGTCAGCCGATCTCGACGACGTGCTTTCCGCGTACCCCGCCCGCCTCCAGGGCCCGGTGCGCGGCGGCGATGTCGGAGAGCGGGCGGGCCGTGTCCAGTACGGGGCGTACGGCGCCGTCGCGCGCGTACCCGGCCAGTTCCGCCAGCAGGGCGTGCCGGGGGTTGCCGCTGAAGAAACGCACCCGGCCGGTGCCGTGCACGGCGGAGCCGAGGATGTAGCCGAGGCTGGAGACGAGGTGGTCGGTGTCGAAGCTCACGCCCACCATCCGTCCACCCGGGGCCAACAGCCCGCGGAACGAGCGGAGTTCGGTGCCCACGGTGTCCATGACGACATCGAAGGAGCCGAGTTCCGGGCCGCGGGTCGTCGTGTAGTCGATGACCTCGTCCGCCCCCAGCTCCCTGACGAAGTCGAGGTTCTTCGGGCCCGCCAGCGCCGTGACATGGGCGCCGAACATCTTGCCGATCTGGACGGCGACACTGCCCACTCCGCCGCTGCCGCCCCGTACGAGCAGCCGTTCCCCCGGCTTGAGCCGCGCCTTGTCGCGCAGGGCGGTGAGCGAGGTCGTGCCGCCGGCCAGGATCGAGACGGCCTCGGCGGGGGTGAGGTTCCCGGGCGCCGGGGAGATCTGCCGGGGGCGGACGGCCACGTACTCGGCTGCGCTGCCCAGCCTGCGCCCCAGCCCGCCCCACACCCGGTCGCCCACGCGCGGGCCGGGGGCCGCGCCGGCCCGGCCGGCCCTCCGGGCGCTCCCGTCGGCCCCGGCCACCTCGGTGACCTCGCCGACGAAGTCGATGCCCATCCGCTGCGGGAAGCGGCGGCCCGTCACCAGGCGGAGCCGTCCGGCCCGGCCGTACAGTTCGCCCCCGTTGACGCCGACCGCGTGGACCCGCACCAGCACCTCGCCGGGCGCGGGGACGGGCACCGGGACGCTGCCCTCGTACAGCACCTCGGGAGGGCCGTACCGGTCGTAGAGCGCCGCGCGCATCTCGTTCATTTGCCTGGGCCGTCCTTGGTCGTCTCGTCCGTAGCGCCTGCGCGAGGGGATGTTCCACCCCGCGTTTCCCAGGCTAGGCAGGGAAACGGACGATCCGGCGGGCGTGGGCCGAAGTGAGAGAGACGGCTGTCCGGTCCTCTCGGAAGGAGGCGATCGTGGCCGTCCCCAGGACGGCGGACGCGGGACGCTCTCCGTCCGCCGTGCCATGACCACGATCGCCCGCGGGCGGGTGCCACCCGTGAAGCCGTCACCGCGCACACCCCGCCCGAGACCGACCCGCCGTACCGGCTGCACCCCCGTGGCTGCCGGTGTCGCGGGTCGAGGGTGTTCATCCTTGACCAGTTGGAGTTTCTTTCGCCAGTCAATTTGCGCGATAGGGGACGCTGTGTTAGCCCGTCCCGACCGGGTCAGAAACGCCAGCGGGTCTGGCTGTACGGCGCCCTGCCGAAGCCGAACGCCGTGCGCGGGTAGACCGCGAAGACCAGCGCCGTATTGCCCGCCGGGCCCGCGAAGGCCCCGTCCCGTACGTCGAAGTGCCAGTCCGGGCCGTACTTCGCCTCCCACGCCTCCGCCAGGGCCGTCAGCCTGCCGTCGTCCGTCACCCGTACCGCCGTGCCCTCGACCACCAGGTCGTATCCCGTGCGCAGGGCGTTCGTGCCGGTGGTGAGGACGACCTCCGGACTGTGGGCGAGGTTCATGGCCTTGCGCTCGGCGGCGCCGGTGCAGAAATACAGCGCGCCGTCCCACCACAGGGCCAGCAGGGGCGTGACGTGGGGGCGCCCCTCCGGCCGCACGGTGGTCAGCCAGAAGACCTCCGCCCCGGCGAGCAGATCGAGGGCCTCCCGCCAGGGCAGGGCCTCGGCCTCCGGCTCGCCGTAACGGGGGTCCAGTTCGGTGCGGGGGACACGGGCGCCGCCGGGGTCCTTCGCTGACATGGTGTGCCGTCCTCTCTTCTCGGTCCGCGGGGCCGGGCGGGTCCCGGGCCCTGCTCGTTCACTGGCCGTCCATCCACTGGCCGTTCATCCATAGACCGTTCATCCATAGACCGCGCGCGGTCCCGCGACTCATCGGTCCCGCCTCCGCCGCCTGGTATTAGGCTCCGTTCCAGAGCGTGATCGGACGGGTCCACCGGATGGATCCGCGGAACAGGAGACGGCGAAGATGGCACTGCCGGGGCGCAGGAGCAGCACGTTCACCCGCCTGCTGCGGCACGGTTTCACCGACCCGTCCGGCGCCGAGCGGCTGCTCGACCTGCCCGAGATGGCACCCGTACGGGCTGATCTGATGCTGCTCGACGCGCTGGGCGGGACCGCCGACCCCGATCTCGCGCTGCACGGGCTCGCCCGGCTGGCCGAGGCGCAGCTGCCCGAGGAGCGGCGGCTGCTGCTGGACGCCGTGGTGACCGCGAAGCCGCTGCGCGACCGGCTGCTGGGCGTGCTGGGCGCCTCCGAGGCGCTCGGGGACCATCTGGCCAGGCACCCCGAGGACTGGCGGGTCCTGGTCACCTACGAGTTGGCGGACCTGCACCCCGGCGTGGCGGACTTCGAGCGCGGGCTCGCCGAGGCCACGGATCCCGTCGCGCTGCGGGTCGCCTACCGGCGCAGCCTGCTGGCCATAGCGGCCAGGGACGTCTGCGGGACGACGGACGTCGCCGAGACCGCCGCGGAACTGGCCGACCTGGCGACCGCGACGCTGCGCGCCGCCCTCGCGATCGCCAAGGCCGCCGCGCCCGAGGACGCCGCCGCGTGCCGGCTCGCGGTCATCGCGATGGGCAAGTGCGGCGGACACGAGCTGAACTACGTCTCCGACGTGGACGTCATCTTCGTCGGGGAGCCGGCCGAGCCACCGGCGGACGGCGTGGACGAGGGCGCGGCCATCCAGGCGGCGACCCGGCTGGCGTCCCATCTGATGCGGATCTGCTCCGAGTCGAACATGGAGGGCACGATCTGGCCGGTCGACGCCAACCTGCGTCCCGAGGGGCGCAACGGTCCGCTGGTGCGGACGCTGAGCAGCCATCTCGCCTACTACCAGCGCTGGGCCAAGACGTGGGAGTTCCAGGCGCTGCTCAAGGCCCGCGCGGTGGCCGGGGATCCGGTGCTCGGCGCCCAGTACATCGACGCCGTGTCACCGCTGGTCTGGCAGGCCGCCGAGCGCGACCACTTCGTCCCCGACGTGCAGAAGATGCGCCGCCGCGTCATCGACAACATCCCGGCGGGACAGGTGGAACGCGAGCTGAAGCTGGGCCCCGGCGGGCTGCGGGACGTCGAATTCGCCGTCCAGCTCCTCCAGTTGGTGCACGGCCGCAATGACGCCTCGCTGCGCGTCGGCTCCACGCTCGAAGCGCTGGCCGCGCTCGCCGCGGGCGGCTACGTGGGCCGTACGGACGCGGCGCAGCTCGACGACGCGTACCGCTTCCTGCGCGCCATGGAGCACCGCATCCAGCTCTACCGTCTGCGGCGCACGCATCTGGTGCCCGAGGAGGAGGCCGATCTGCGCCGCCTCGGGCGCTCGCTCGGACTGCGCGGCGATCCGGTCGCCGAGCTGAACCGGGCCTGGAAGCGGCACGCCTCGGTGGTGCGGCGGCTGCACGAGAAGATCTTCTACCGGCCGCTGCTCGACGCCGTCGCGCAGCTCGCGCCCGGCGAGATCCGGCTCTCCACCAAGGCGGCGGGCCAGCGCCTCGAAGCGCTCGGGTACGCGGACCCGGTGGCGGCGCTGCGCCATCTGGAGGCGCTCTCCTCCGGGGTGACCCGCAAGGCGGCGATCCAGCGGACGCTGCTGCCGGTGCTGCTGGGCTGGTTCGCCGACTCGGCCGACCCGGACGCCGGGCTGCTGGGCTTCCGCAAGGTCTCGGACGCGCTCGGCAAGACGCCCTGGTACCTGCGGCTGCTGCGCGACGAGGGCGCGGCGGCCGAGAATCTGGCCCGGGTGCTGTCGGCCGGGCGCTTCGCCCCCGACCTGCTGCTGCGGGCCCCCGAGGCGGTGGCCATGCTGGGCGATCCGAACGGGCTGACACCGCGCGGCCGTGACCATCTGGAGCAGGAGGTCCTCGCGGCGGTCGGCCGCGCCGACACGGCCGAGGGCGCGGTGGCCGCGGCGCGCGGGGTGCGCAGGCGGGAGCTGTTCCGTACGACGGCGGCGGACATCATCGGCTCGTACGGTACGGAGGAGAGCCCGGCCGAGAAGGACCCCGGCGCGCTCGTCGACCGGGTGGGCAACGCGCTCACCGACCTCAACGCGGCGACCCTCGCGGGCGCGCTGCGCGCGGTCGTCCGCACCCAGTGGGGCGACACCCTGCCGACGAGGTTCGCGGTCATCGGCATGGGCCGCTTCGGCGGCCACGAGCTGAGTTACAGCTCCGACGCCGATGTCCTCTTCGTCCACGAGCCCCGCGAGGGCGTGTCCGAGCAGGAGGCGGCCCGCGCGGCGAACGCGGTGGTCACCGAGATGCGCCGGCTGCTCCAAGTGCCCTCCTCCGAGCCGCCGTTGATGATCGACGCGGATCTGCGACCGGAGGGCAAGAGCGGCCCGATGGTGCGCACGCTCGCCTCCTACGCGGCGTACTACCGCCGCTGGTCGCTGGGGTGGGAGAGCCAGGCGCTGCTGCGCGCCGAGCCGATGGCGGGCGACGCTGACCTGGGCCGCCGCTTCATCGAGCTGATCGATCCGCTGCGGTACCCGGCCGACGGCCTCGGCGAGGACGCGGTACGGGAGATCCGCAGGCTCAAGGCGCGGATGGAGACGGAGCGGCTGCCGCGCGGCGCCGACCCCACGCTCCACACCAAGCTGGGCCGGGGCGGCCTCTCCGACGTCGAGTGGACGGTCCAGCTCCTCCAGATGCGCCACGGCGCCGCCGAACCCGGCCTGCGTACCACGCGTACCCGCGAGGCCCTCGCCGCCGCTCACGCGGCCGGGCTGATCCCGGCGGAGGAGGCCCGGATCCTGGACGACGCGTGGGTGCTCGCGACCCGGGTCCGCAACGGCGCGATGCTGGTACGGGGCAGGCCGGGCGACACCTTCCCGTCGGACGGCCGCGAACTGGGCGCGATGGCCCGCTACCTGGGATACACACCGGGGGCGGCGGCCGGCCGCGACCCGGTCCCGGCGGGCGGCACACCCCCGGCCAACGGCACGCCCCCCGCCCACCCGGCGCACACCGCGTACAGCGGGGGCATGCTGGACGACTACCGCCGCACGACGCGCAGGGCGCGGGCGGTGATGGAGAAGCTGTTCTACGGGACGGTGTGAGGGGCGCGGCCGGGGCGGCGCCGCCCCGGCGGACCGGCCCGGTCAGAAGACCGACCAGCCGGTGGCGGTCGTGAACGCGTCCAGCGCGGCGACCGCCGCCACCGAGTTGCCCACCGGGTCCAGGCTCGGCCCCCACGCGCACAGCGCGGCCCGGCCCGGCAGGATGGCCACGATGCCGCCGCCCACGCCGCTCTTGCCCGGCAGGCCGACCCGGAAGGCGAACTCGCCCGCCGCGTCGTAGGCGCCGCAGGTCAGCAGGACCGCGTTGATCCGCTTCGCCTCGCTGCCGGTCATCAGCCGGGAGCCGTCGGCGCGCAGCCCGTGCCGCGCCAGGAAGCGGCCGGCCAGCGCGAGATCGCGGCAGCTCGCCGCGATGGAGCAGTGTGCGTAGTAGCGGTCGAGGACCGTCTCGACCGGGTTCTCCAGATTGCCGTGGCTCGCGATGAAGTGCGCCAGCGCGGCGTTGCGGTGTCCGTGCCCGGCCTCCGAGGCGGCCACCACCGGGTCGGTGTCCAGCAGCGGGTTGCCGGACTCCTCGCGCAGGAAGTCGCGTACGGCCCCGGCGGCGTCGCCGGTCAGGCTGTGCAGCCGGTCGGTGACCACCAGTGCGCCGGCGTTGATGAACGGGTTGCGCGGGATGCCGTGCTCGGCCTCCAGCTGCACCAGCGAGTTGAACGGATTGCCCGACGGCTCGCGCCCCACGCCGCGCCAGATCCGGTTGCCGCCGTGGGCCAGCACCAGCGCCAGGCTGAAGAGTTTGGAGACGCTCTGCACCGAGAACGGCTGCTCCCAGTCGCCGACCCCGTACACCTCGCCGTCGACCGTCGCGAGGGCCATGCCGAAGGCGTCGGGGTCGACCGTGGCGAGCGCCGGGATGTAGTCGGCGACCCGTCCCGTGCCCGCCGTCGCGCGGGCGGCGGCCATGGAGGTGTGCAGAAGCTGCTGGTAGTCGGGCGTGTGCATGCCCGGATCCTCTCAGAACGGTCCTGGCGTGCACGCGCTCGCGGGCGCGCGGGGAGTCAGCCCGCGGGAGTGTTGTAGTTGACTATGCCCTCCACCATGAGGGCGGCCGCGCCCGCCAGTGGGCTGGCCGTTCCCTGCCCCACGACGTCGGGCAGCCGGTGCGCCTCGTCCTCGGTGACCGCCACCATGCCCCAGAACGCGTTGTAGCCCGAGGGATCCACTGGTTTGTCGGTCGCCGCCCCCACGGTCACGACGCCGTCCGCCTCGGCCACGGCCAGCGCGCCCATCTGCCGCAGCGTGCCGGGATCCCGCTCCTCGGCGGCCACGACGCTCCACCCCGTCACCTCTGTCCGCCGCAGCGCGGCGAGGAGCTTGCCGGCCGTGTCCGGGCCGGTCACCACGATGTCGGGCAGGACGAGGGCCACCGGCCCCCGCGTCATCGGCAGGGCGGACCGGATCGCTCCGTCGAGACCGGGGCCGCACGACTCGTCCTGGTAGACGAAGACCATTTGAAAGATCTCGGCGTAGCGCGCGAGATAGGCCACCGTGTCCAGCTTGTGGGTCCCGAACACCACGACCAGGCGCACCTTGAGTCCGCTCTTGGCCAGTTCGACAACGGCTTCCAGGCTGCGGTCCAGCACGGTGACCCCCGGAGCCAGACAGTGCAGCTCCTTCGGGTAGGACGCCCCGAAACGGGCTCCGACTCCGGCGCAGGGCAGGATGACCGAGACATCGGGGACGGGCGTGGACGAACTGTGCATCGAGCAGCTCTCCGGTGGTGTGGACGATCGGGGACCTTGCGTACCTCGCCGTGCGGGCGGCCGGAAGCGCGCCGACGCGGCACCGTCGGCCCCAAGGCACGCTGGCGCTCACCGTAGTCACTGAGGACGGCTCCCAGAAGAAAATCGCGGCGTTGATCGACCAGGTCGTGGGCGAGGGGTCCCCGCGGATGCCCGCCGCCGCGTGCGAAGGCACAAGTTTGCGCCGGAATGGCCGAGTTGGCCCATGGACAAGGGCGGGACCGGCCGCCTCCCGGCCCGTGCCGGGCGCCTTCGGACGTGTACCGTCACCAGGGCTGACGGCCCGGTCGAGGTCCCACGACGAAAGAAGACGCGGAATGCGGGTGCTGTTGTCCACGTACGGGACGCGCGGCGATGTCGAACCGCTGGTGGCCCTCGCTGTGCGGCTGAGGGCTCTCGGGGTGGGGGTGCGGATGTGCGCCCCGCCGGACGAGGAGTTCGCCGAGCGGCTCGCCGGTATCGGGGTGCAACTGGTGCCGGTCGGGCCCCCGGTGCGGGAGATGATGCGCGGGACGGCTCTGCCGTCGGCGGCGGACCTGTCCCGGTACCGGACCGAGATGGTCGCGACGCAGTTCGACGTCTTCCCCGCGGCGCTCGACGGGTGTGACGCGCTGGTGGCGGCCGGCCTGGCGCA
This sequence comes from Streptomyces sp. NBC_01429, assembly GCF_036231945.1. Taxonomy (NCBI): domain Bacteria; kingdom Bacillati; phylum Actinomycetota; class Actinomycetes; order Kitasatosporales; family Streptomycetaceae; genus Streptomyces; species Streptomyces sp. NBC_01429. The sequence continues at coordinate 5,836,465 of NZ_CP109599.1, forward strand.
GGTCGCCGCGCGGTCCGTGGCCGAGGCCGCGGGCATCCGTTACGTGTACGCCAGCTACGCGGCGGTCCATCTGCCGTCGCCGCACCACGCGCCACCACCGCGGCCGGGCTGGCCGGAGCCGGTGGCGAACGGCAACCGGGCGCTGTGGGAGCTGGACGCCCGCCACGTGAACGCGCAGTTCGGTGAGGTGCTCAACGGCCACCGGGCGGCGATCGGTCTGCCACCGGTGGACAACGTCCGCGACCACGTCCTCACCGACCGGCCGTGGCTGGCGGCGGACCCGGTCCTGGGACGGTGGCAGGAGACCCCGGGCATCGACGTCGTACAGACAGGTGCGTGGAGCCTGCCGGACGAACGCCCGCTCCCGGCCGACCTGGAGGCGTTCCTGGACGCGGGCGCGCCGCCGGTCTACGTGGGCTTCGGCAGCATGCGCCCGGCGCGGGACATCGGCCGCATGGCCGTCGAGGCGATCCGGGCACAGGGGCGCCGGGTGCTCGTGTCCCGCGGCTGGGCGGACCTGGACCTGGCCGACGACCGGGACGACTGCTTCGCCGTCGGCGAGGTCAGCCATCAGAGCCTGTTCGGCAGGGTGGCCGCCGTGGTGCACCACGGCGGCGCCGGCACGACGCTGACAGCCGCCCGGGCGGGCGCGCCGCAGGTGGTGATACCGCTCCAGCTCTCGGACAACCCGTACTGGGCGGGCCGGGTGGCGGATCTGGAGCTCGGTGCGGCACTCGATGGTCCGCCCCCGACCGCCGAGTCCCTGGGCGTCGCGTTCAAGACGGCCCTGGCCCCCGGGACCGGGGCGCGGGCGAAGGTTGTGGGCAGCCGGATCCGCACCGACGGGGCGGAGGTGGCCGCGGGCCTGCTGGTCGAGGCGCTCCGGTGAGCGGGGCCGCCCCGGCCGGTGCGCGGAAGCGCTGATCGCGCCGCGACCGGCGCGGTGGTCGATTGCTAGCGTTCGGGCCCATGGAAGACGGCGTGTACGTGGGCAACGCGGGCAAGGACGCGACGGTGGACCGGGGATGGCTGCTCGGGCACTTCAAGGAGCACGGCGATCCGCGCCACAGCCACGCCGTGGAGGTCAAGTGGGGTGTCCACCCACGCGGTGAGCGGCGAGCCCAGTGGGTGGAGGGCGAGGTGCGGACGGCTCTCCTGGTCCTCGTCACGGGTCGCTTCCGTATGGAGTTCCCCGGTCGCAGCGTGCTGCTGGAAGAGCAAGGCGATTACGTCGTCTGGGGCCGGGGAGTGGATCACTCCTGGGTGGCTGAGGACGATTCCGTGGTGCTGACCGTGCGATGGCCTTCCGTGGCCGGATACGCCGCGCCGGAGGCGGAGGGCGCGGTTCCTCCGGCGTGAGGATCCCGGATCGGCCGGGGCCCGGGGCGGCCCGTGCCGCCGCGTCCGCCCGTCATCGGTCCGAGGCGCGGAGGCGCCGCGTGTGTCCCGACCCGGCGCGGCAGCTGGTGCGGGAGGGAGCCGTACCAGAGGTACGAGACGGTGAAGCCGAACGCCAGGCAGATCATGCCGCCCACCGCGTCCAGCCAGAAGTGGTTCGCGGTGGAGACGATCACCAGCAGGGTGACCATGGGGTAGAGCAGACCGAGGATCCGTACCCAGGGCGCCCTGGCGAGCGCGAAGATGATCAGCCCGCACCACAGTGACCAGCCGATGTGCATCGACGGCATGGCCGCGTACTGGTTGGACATGTTCTTCAGGTTGCCCGAGGCCATCGAACCCCAGGTCTGGTGGTGCACGACGGTGTCGATGAAGTGCTGTCCGGTCATGAGCCGCGGCGGCGCCAGCGGATACAGGTAGTAGCCGAGCAGGGCCACCAGCGTGGTCGCGAACAGCGCCAGCCGGGCCGCCGCGTAACGGCCGGGGTGGCTGCGGAACAGCCAGACCAGCACCCCGATCGTCACGATGAAGTGCAGCGTGGCGTAGTAGTAGTTCATGGCGATGATCAGCCAGGTCACCGAGTCCACGGCGTGATTGACCGAACGCTCCACCGCGATACCGAGGGTCTGTTCCGTCCGCCAGATCCAGTCCGCGTTGCTGAGGGCCTTCGCCTTCTGCTCGGGCACGGCGTTGCGGATCAGCGAGTACGTGTAGTAACTCACCGCGATCAGCAGGATTTCGAACCAGATACGCGGTCGGCCGGGCGACCGGAGGCGCTGGAGCCTGGTGCGGTCGTCGGTCACCGGGCGGGCCGTCTCGTCAGGGATGGGTGACGGAGTGGCCGTTCGGCTTTCCTGTGTGTTCACGGTGGATTCACCCATGGTGGGAAAGTCTGCCAGATTCGTGCCACCGACCGATCATCCCTCGGGCGGGTTCTCGACGCATCCGCTACGCCTCAAGGACGATGCCGCGATCCGGGTACGGCCGGGGGGCCGGGGAGCGGTCCCGAGGCGGTTGAACCGCGTACGACCAGTTCGGGCATGAAGACGAATTCGCTGTGCGGCGCGGGCGTACCGCCGATCTCCTCCAGCAGGGTACGGACCGCCGCCTGACCCATGGACGGCACGGGTTTGCGGATCGTCGTCAGCGGCGGGTCCGTGAAGGCTATGAGCGGCGAGTCGTCGAAACCGACCACCGACAGGTCCCGGGGTACGTCGAGTCCGAGCCGGCGCGCGGCCCTGATCGCGCCGAGCGCCATCATGTCGCTCGCGCACACCACCGCCGTACAGCCGCGCTCGATCAGCGCCGCCGCCGCGGCCTGGCCGCCCTCCAGGGTGAACAGCGACTGCTGGATCAGCTCCTCCGTCTCCGCCGGGGAGAGGTCCAGCAGCTCCTGCACCGTGGCGCGGAACCCCTCGATCTTGCGGAGTACGGGCACGAACCGCTTGGGGCCGACCGCCAGACCGATGCGCTGGTGGCCGAGCGAGACGAGATGGGTCACCGCGAGCCGGACGGCCGCCCGGTCGTCGGGAGAGATGAAGGGTGCCCGCACCTTCGGCGAGAAACCGTCCACGAGGACGAACGGCACGCCCTGGGCGCGCAGCTTCTCGTAACGGCGCATGTCGGCCGAGGTGTCGGCGTGCAGTCCCGAGACGAAGATGATGCCGGAGACGTCCCGTTCGACCAGCATCTCGGTCAGCTCGTCCTCGGTCGAGCCGCCGGGGGTCTGGGTCGCCAGCACCGGGGTGTAGCCCTGCCGCGTCAGCGCCTGGCCGATGACCTGGGCCAGGGCGGGGAAGATCGGGTTCTCCAGCTCGGGGGTGATCAGGCCGACCAGCCCCGCGCTGCGGCGGCGCAGCCGTACGGGGCGTTCGTATCCGAGGACATCGAGCGCGGCGAGTACGGACTCGCGGGTGGTCGCGGCAACCCCGGGCTTGCCGTTCAGAACGCGGCTGACCGTCGCTTCGCTGACCCCCGCCTGAGTTGCGATATCGGCAAGCCGTGCGGTCATGGGAGTGGACTGTACCGGGCGGGTGTCGGATTGCCCACCACGCACGGTTTCCGGCCATGGCAGCAAGCTCTTGCAAGATCTTGCGAAACCTTCCCGCCGTGGGGCTGAGGTGCGGTTGCGGTACGGGTGTGCCCCCTGACCGGTCCTGGCGCTCACGTCAAGGCACCGGCCGGTAATCACCAGGACACGCGACGGTAACGATCAGTAGTTCTTGCGGAAATTTTCCGCAAGGTCTTTCGGCCTTCTTGCATCGCTGTTACTTTCACGACCGACCCGGCGCCGCGACGGAGCGGTACGGCAGTTGAAGGAGTTCGGATGCGACGTGGCATAACGGCCACCGCCCTGGCCGCGATCCTGGCCCTCGCGGCGACCGCCTGCGGCAGTGACGGCGATTCGGGAAACGGCAGTGGCAAGGGCGGTGAGCTGTCCGGGACCGTCACCTGGTGGGACACCTCGACCGTCGGCAGCGAGGACAAGGTCTTCAAGAAGCTGGCCGAGGGCTTCACGGCGCAGCACCCGAAGGTCAAGGTCAACTACGTCAACGTGCCTTTCGGTGACGCCCAGAACAAGTTCAAGAACGCGGCCCAGTCCGGCTCGGGCGCCCCCGACGTGATCCGCTCCGAGGTCGCCTGGACCCCCGAGTTCGCCGATCTCGGCTACCTCGCGCCGCTCGACGGCACGGCCGCGCTCAAGGACGAGAAGGACTTCCTTCCGCAGGCCGCCGCCTCGACGAAGTACGACGACAAGACCTACGCGGTGCCGCAGGTCATCGACTCCATGGGCATCTTCTACAACAAGAAGATCTTCAAGGACGCGGGCGTCGAAGTGCCCAAGACCATCGACGAGTTGAAGACCGTCTCGAAGACGATCAAGGACAGGACCGGGAAGACCGGCATGTACCTGCGCGGCGACGACGCGTACTGGTTCCTGTCGTTCCTGTACGGCGAGGGCGGCAACCTGGTCGACGCCAAGTCCAGGACGATCACCGTCGACGACGAGGCCGGCGCCAAGGCCATGACCGTCGTCAAGGACCTCGTCGACTCCGGCGCCGCCAAGACCGACGCCACCGACGGCTGGGAGAACATGCAGGCGTCGTTCAAGGACGGCAAGGTCGCGATGATCATCAACGGTCCGTGGGCCGTCGCCGACACCTACGGCGGCGCGCAGTTCAAGGACAAGGCCAACCTCGGCATCGCGCCCGTACCGGCCGGATCCGCGGGGCAGGGCGCCCCGCAGGGCGGCCACAACCTCGCGGTGTACGCGGGCTCCAAGAACCTCGACGCCTCCTATGCCTTCACCGAGTACATGACGTCCGCCGCGAGCCAGGCCAAGGTCGCCGAGCAGCTCAGCCTGCTGCCCACCCGTACCGCGGTCTACGACATGCCGGGCGTCGCCGACAACGAGATCGTCGGCTTCTTCAAGCCCGTGGTGGACAAGGCCGTCGAGCGGCCCTGGATCCCCGAGACCGGCAGCCTGTTCGCCCCGCTGGTCACCGAGTACACCAAGGTCCTCACCGGCCAGACCACGCCGAAGAAGGGCGTCGAGACCACCGGCGACTCGTACCGCAAGCTCCTCAAGGGCTGGAAGTAACGAGAACGCGAGCGAGAGCCCGAGCGGGACGGCGACCGTGCACACCACGGCGACCGTGCACACCACGGCGGCCGAGCACCGGACCCAGCACCGGACCGAGAAGCAGACCCAGCCCCAGACCCAGACCCAGACCCAGAACGAGATCGGGACCGTGAACGTGAACGTGGCAGCGGAAGGAAGGCGGACCGGCTGATGGCTGTCCACACCGGCCGGTCGGTGGCATCGGCCCCGGGCGACGAACTCGCCCGGGGCCGGGGCTCCGGCTCCGGCACACCGACCGGCGGGACCCGGGCGGCCGGCGGGCTCCGGCGAGCCGTCTCCACCCACTGGTACGCCTGGACCATGGTCGCCCCGGTGGTCGTCGTGATCGGCGTGATCATCGGATACCCGCTGCTGCGCGGTGTCTACCTGTCGCTCACCGACGCCAACGAACGCAATGTCGAACGCAACATCGGCGTCAACCACCTCCCGGCCACCTACAAGTTCGTCGGACTCGACAACTACGCCGACGCGCTGACGGGCAATCAGTTCCTCTCCACCCTGGGCTGGACCCTGGTGTGGACGGTCTCCTGCGTCAGCGTCACCTTCGCGCTCGGGCTGGCCCTCGCCAACATCCTCAACCGCCGGATCGCCGGGCGCTCCTTCTACCGGATGCTGCTGATCCTGCCCTGGGCCGTCCCCGGCTTCGTCTCCGTCTTCGCCTGGCGCTTCCTCTACAACGAGGACCGCGGCTTCCTCAACAAGCTGCTCGCCGGCGGCGGCATCGACGCCGTGCCGTGGCTCAACGACCCCACCTGGGCCAAGTTCTCGGTCATCGCCGTCAACATCTGGCTCGGCGTGCCCTTCATGATGGTCGCGCTGCTCGGCGGACTCCAGTCCATCCCGGGGGAGATGTACGAGGCCGCCGAGATGGACGGCGCGAACGCCTGGCAGCGGTTCCGGCACATCACCATGCCGGGACTGCGCCCGGTCAGCACGACGGTGATCCTGCTCTCCACCATCTGGACGTTCAACATGTTCCCGGTGATCTTCCTGCTGACCAGGGGAGGACCGGGCGAGGCGACACAGATCCTGGTCACGCAGGCGTACAAGTTCTCCTTCGAGATCAGCCCGCGCGACTTCGCGCAGTCCTCCACCTGGGGCGTGCTGATCCTGGTCCTCCTGATGCTCTTCGCCGCGGTCTACCGGCGAGTCCTCCGCCAGCAGGGAGATACGTGGTGACCACCACAGCCCCCGCCCCGACCTCCACCGCACCCGCCGTCCAGGCCGCCAACCCCCCGCTGCGCGGGCGGCGTTCACCGGTGGCTTCGGTCGCCCTGCACGCCACCCTCGTCGTCGCGTCCGTGATCGCGGTCTTCCCGGTGCTGTGGGTCCTGCTGACCTCGCTCAAGCCCGCGAGCTACGCCACCACCACGGACTTCTTCAAAGAGACGACCTTCGAGAACTACACCAACCTGCTGCGGGACACCCCGTTCCTCACCTGGTTCGGCAACTCGCTGGTCATCGCGGGCCTCACCACCCTCCTCGGGGTGTTCGTGGCCGCCACCACCGGCTACGCGGTCAGCCGCTTCGGCTTCCCCGGCAAGCGCGGACTGATGTGGACCCTGCTGGTCACCCAGATGTTCCCGGTCGCCGTACTCATCGTGCCGATCTACAACATCATGGCCGGACTCGGGCTGCTCAACAGGTCGGCCGGCCTGGTCATCACGTACCTCACCATCGCCGTGCCCTTCTGCGCCTGGATGATGAAGGGCTTCTTCGACACCATCCCCCGGGAGATCGACGAATCCGGCATGGTCGACGGACTGACGCCCTTCGGGACGTTCTTCCGGCTGATCCTGCCGCTCGCCAAGCCCGGACTCGCGGTGACCGCGTTCTACTCCTTCATCACCGCCTGGGGCGAAGTGGCCTACGCCTCGGCCTTCATGGTGGGCGACGAGAACCTCACCCTCGCCGGCGGTCTCCAGAAGTTCGTCAACCAGTACGGCGCCCAGTGGGGCCCGATGACCGCCGCGTCCGTACTGATCGCGATCCCCGCCGCGCTCGTCTTCCTCTTCGCGCAGCGGCACCTGGTCACCGGCATGTCCGCCGGTGCCGTCAAGGGCTGACCGCCCGCCGCCGCCCCTACCGCCTCCCGTACCACCGGGACCCGCACCACCGATTCCGTACCACGAAGACGGCGCCGACGGCCCACCCGGCGCGGCGCCGCCCCCCGCCCCCCAGACACTCCAGGGACGACATGACCCAGCACCTCACTGCCCCCCTCACCGGCACGTCCGACGACGCCCCGGGCCACGGCTGGTGGCGGGACGCGGTGATCTACCAGGTCTATCCACGCAGCTTCGCCGACGGGAACGGCGACGGGATGGGCGACCTCGAAGGGGTGCGCCGCCGGCTTCCCCACCTCGCGGAGCTGGGCGTCGACGCCGTATGGCTCAGCCCCTTCTACGCCTCCCCGCAGGCCGACGCCGGGTACGACGTGGCCGACTACCGCGCCATCGACCCGATGTTCGGCACCCTGCTGGACGCCGACGCGCTGATCCGCGACGCCCACGAACTGGACCTGCGGATCATCGTGGACCTCGTGCCCAACCACTCCTCGGTGGAGCACGAATGGTTCCGGCGCGCCCTGCGCGAGGGCCCCGGGTCCGCACTGCGCGAGCGCTACCACTTCCGTCCCGGCAAGGGCGCGGACGGCGAACTGCCGCCCAACGACTGGGAGTCCATCTTCGGCGGCCCCGCCTGGACCAGGACCACCGACCCGGACGGCACCCCCGGCGACTGGTATCTGCACCTCTTCGCCCCCGAGCAGCCCGACTTCGACTGGGACCACCCGGCCGTCGCCGACGAGTTCCGCTCCATCCTGCGCTTCTGGCTGGACATGGGCGTCGACGGCTTCCGGGTCGATGTCGCCCACGGCCTGGTCAAGGCGGCCGGACTGCCCGACATCGGCGACGCGGGACAGCTCCGGCTGCTCGGCAATGACGTCATGCCCTTCTTCGACCAGGACGGGGTGCACGAGATCTACCGGCAGTGGCGCACCATCCTCGACGAGTACCCCGGCGACCGGATCGCCGTCGCCGAGGCGTGGACCCCGACCGTCGAGCGCACCGCCAACTACGTACGCCCCGACGAACTCCACCAGGCGTTCAACTTCCAGTACCTGGGCACCTCGTGGGAGGCCGCCGCGCTGCGCGAGGTCATCGACGTGTCGCTCGCCGCGATGCGTCCCGTCGGCGCCCCCGCCACCTGGGTGCTCTCCAACCACGACGTGACCCGGCACGCCACCCGCTTCGCCGGACCGCCCGGCACCGGCACCCAGACCCGCGAGCCCGGCGACCGCGCGCTCGGACTGCGCAGGGCGCGCGCCGCGACCCTGCTCATGCTGGCGCTGCCCGGCTCCGCCTACCTGTACCAGGGCGAGGAACTCGGGCTGCCCGACGTCACCGACCTGCCCGACGAGGTCAGGCAGGACCCGTCCTTCTTCCGCGCCGACGGCCAGGACGGCTTCCGCGACGGCTGCCGGGTGCCCATCCCCTGGACGCGCGAGGGCAGTTCGTACGGCTTCGGCGAGGGCTCCAGCTGGCTCCCGCAGCCGGACGGCTGGGGCGCGCTCTCCGTCGAGGCGCAGACCGGCGACCCCGGCTCCACCCTGGAGCTGTACCGGTCGGCGCTGACCGTGCGCAGGGAGCACCCGGACCTGGGCGCCGGCACCGCCGTGGAGTGGCACGACGCCCCCGAAGGCGTGCTCCACCTCGCCAGGACCGGCTTCGTCTGCACGGTCAACACCACGGACACGGCCGTACGGATCGACACACCGGGCCGGCTGCTGCTGGCGAGCGGACCGGTGCCGGTGTCCGAGGGCCCCGTCACCGAACTGCCCGCCGACACCACGGTGTGGTGGACCGTGTGAACGCCCTCCTGCCGCAAGGAGGCGGCGCCCCGCGACTCGTGGACATCGCGGGCCGGGCGGCGGTCAGCGAGGCGACCGTCAGCCGCGTCCTGAACGGCAGGCCGGGTGTCGCCGACACCACCCGGGGGCGGGTGCTCGCGGCGCTCGACGTCCTCGGCGGGCAGCGCCCCGCCGGGGCCCGGCGCGGCGGCGCGGGACTGATCGGGCTGGTGACCCCCGAACTCACCAACCCGGTCTTTCCCGCCTTCGCGCAGGCCATCGAACAGGTGCTGGCCGGACACGGCCACACCCCCGTCCTCTGCACCCAACTGCCCGGCGGCGCGACGGAGGACGAGCTGGTCGAGCAGCTCGTCGACCGGGACGTCAGCGGCATCGTCTTCCTGTCCGGGCTGCACGCCGACACCTCGGCCGACCCGGCGCGCTACGCGGCGCTCACCGCGCGCGGGGTGCCCTACGTGCTGATCAACGGCTACAACGAGCGCGTCAGCGCGCCCTTCGTCTCCGCCGACGACCACGCGGCGGTCGGGATGGCCGTCGCCCACCTCGCCGAGCTGGGCCACCGGCGGATAGGGCTCGCGACCGGGCCGCAGCGCTACGTGCCGTCCCGGCGCAAGCGCGAGGGCTTCCTCGACGCGGCCGTCGGAATGCTGGGGCTGGCCTGGGCGGAGGCCGAGGAGCTGGTCCGCTGCACGCTGTACGGAGTCGAGGGCGGCCAGGTCGCGGCCGACGCCCTGCTCGGCCTCGGCTGCACCGGCATCGTCTGCGGCAGCGACCTCATGGCGCTCGGCGCGGTGCGCGCGGCCCGGGAGCGCGGGCTGCGCGTGCCGTACGACCTCTCGGTCGTCGGGTACGACGACTCGCTGCTGATCGCCTTCACCGACCCGCCGCTGACCACGGTGCGCCAGCCGGTACGGGCGATGGCGGCGGCGGCCGTCGGCGCGCTGCTGGAGGAGATCGGCGGCAGCCCCGTACAGCGCACCGAGTACGTCTTCCAGCCCGAGCTGGTGGTCCGCGGCTCCACCACCACCCACAGACGCACCACCCGCACCACCGCCCGCACGGCCCGTACCACGCGTGCGGCACGTACCACCGGCTGAGCACGGCCGGTCGAGCATCACCCGTCGAGCATCACCCGTTCAGCACCACCAGCACCTGCACCCGCACTTCCCCACCAGTGTTGTTGGAGGAATCATGGCCCGCAGATCCCTGGCCGCCACGCTCGCCCTCGTGGCCGGCGCGGCAGCCGCCCTCGCCGTACCCGGCGGGACCGCCCAGGCGGCCCCGCCCGGCTCCAAGGACGTCACCGCCGTCCTCTTCGAGTGGAAGTTCGACTCCATAGCCAAGGCGTGCACGGACACCCTCGGCCCGGCCGGCTACGGCTACGTCCAGGTCTCACCGCCCCAGGAGCACATCCAGGGCAGCCAGTGGTGGACCTCGTACCAGCCCGTCAGCTACCAGATCGCCGGCCGGCTCGGGAACCGTGCCGCCTTCTCGAACATGGTGAACACCTGCCACGGCGCCGGTGTCAAGGTCGTCGCCGACACGGTCATCAACCACATGACGGCCGGCAGCGGCACCGGCACCGGCGGCTCCTCGTACACCAAGTACAACTACCCCGGAACCTACTCGGACGCCGACTTCCACACCTGCCGGACGAACATCAGCAACTACAACGACCGTTCCAACGTGCAGAACTGCGAACTGGTCGGCCTCTCGGACCTCGACACCGGCGCCGACTACGTGCGCGGCCGGATCGCCTCGTACCTGAACGACCTCCTCTCCCTCGGCGTCGACGGCTTCCGGATCGACGGCGCCAAGCACATGGCCGCCGCCGACCTCGCCAACATCAAGAGCCGGCTCAGCAATACGGGCGCCTACTGGAAGCAGGAGGCCATCTACGGCGCGGGCGAGGCCGTCTCGCCCAGCGAGTACCTCGGCACCGGAGACGTGCAGGAGTTCCGCTACGCCCGCGACCTGAAGCGGACCTTCAACAACGAGAAGCTCGCCAACCTCAAGAACTACGGCGAGAGCTGGGGATACATGGAGTCGGGCAAGTCCGCCGTCTTCGTGGACAACCACGACACCGAGCGCGGCGGTGACACCCTCAGCTACAAGGACGGCGCCAACTACACCCTCGCCAACGTCTTCATGCTGGCCTGGCCCTACGGCTCGCCCGACGTGCACTCCGGGTACGAGTTCACCGACCACGACGCCGGCCCGCCCAACGGCGGTACGGTCAACGCCTGTTACAGCGACGGCTGGAAGTGCCAGCACGCGTGGCGGGAGATCTCGTCCATGGTCGGCTTCCGCAACACCACGCGCGGCCAGGCCGTCACCAACTGGTGGGACAACGGCGCGAACCAGATCGCCTTCGGGCGCGGCTCGACCGGATACGTGGCCATCAACCACGAGGGCTCCGCGCTCACCCGCACCTACCAGACCTCACTGCCGAGCGGCGCCTACTGCGACGTGCAGAGCGGCGGTACGGTCACGGTGAACGGCTCCGGACAGTTCACCGCCACCCTCGGCGCGAACACCGCGCTCGCGCTGCACACCGGCGCCCGCACCTGCTCCGGCGGGAGCAACGGCGGCGGTACGGGGTCGTCGGGCGCGAGCTTCGGCGTCAACGCGACCACGGTCCTCGGGCAGAACATCTACGTCACCGGCGACCAGTCCGCGCTGGGCAACTGGAACACCGGCAGCGCGCTGAAGCTCGACCCGGCGTCCTACCCGGTGTGGAAGCTCGACGTGGCCCTGCCCGCCGGTACGTCCTTCGCGTACAAGTACCTGCGCAAGGACGCGGCCGGCGCGGTGACCTGGGAGAGCGGCGCGAACCGCACGGCGACCGTGCCCGCCTCCGGCAAGGTCACGCTGAACGACACCTGGCGCCCGTAGCCCCTCCGCACGCACAGGACAACACCCCTTCCGGGCGCCGGACGGGCCGCACCCGGCCCGTCCGGCGCCCCCTCACCCTGCCCGTACGCCCTTCCCCCGCCCCAGTTGCCCCCGAGGAGACCTCGCGTGAAACGCCCGTCCCCGCGCGGAACGGTGACCGCCGTCCTCGCCGCCGTCCTGTGCGCGGTGCTCATGCCCGCGCCCGCCACCGCCGCGCCCCCGCCCCCGCCGGTCCCCACCGCCTCCGAAGCGCAGTGGATCGACGCCGGCACCGTCGTCTGGAAGGTCACCGCCACCCCCGGGACCCGTCTGGAGCTGGACTACGACGAGGGACGGCTGCGCCTCGCGCCCACCCGGCTCACCGCCGCGCAGCGCGCCACGTACCCGCACCTCAAGGACGTGCCCGCGTTCACCGTGGACGTACGGGACCGGGCACGCGCCCGTACCGCCCTGCGCGGCCGGCTCACCGCCACCCAGCGCACGGCCGAGGGCACACTGCTCGCCGCCACCGGCGTGCAGACCCAGGGCGTCCTCGACGACCTCTACAGCGCGCGGGCGGCCAGGGCGTCGCTCGGCCCGGTGTTCACCCACGGCCGGCCCACGCTCTCCGTCTGGGCGCCGACCGCCCGCACCGTCGCCCTCGAACTCGACGGCCGCACCGTCCCCATGGAGCGCGACGACGCCTCCGGCGTCTGGCAGGCGCGCGGCCCGGCGTCCTGGAGCGGGAAGCCGTACCGGTACGCCGTGCGGGTCTGGGCGCCCGGCGCCGGGAAGTACGTCACCAACAAGGTCACCGACCCGTACTCGACCGCGCTCACCACCGACTCGGCGCGCAGCCTCGTCGTGGACCTCGCCGATCCGGAGCTGGCACCCAAGGGATGGGCCGGGCTGGCCAAGCCCGCCGCCGTCCCGCTGCGGAACGCGCGGATCCAGGAACTGCACATCCGCGACTTCTCGATCGCCGACCGCACCTCCGCCCACCCCGGCCAGTATCTGGCCTTCACCGACTCCGGCTCCGACGGCATGCGCCATCTGCGCGCGCTCGCCGCAGCCGGCACCTCGTACGTCCATCTCCTGCCGGCCTTCGACATCGCCACCATCCCCGAACGCCGCTCCGAACAGACCACGCCGCCCTGTGACCTGAAGGTCTTCGCGCCCGACTCGGCGCAGCAGCAGGCGTGCGTCGCGCTGACCGCCGCGCGGGACGCCTACAACTGGGGATACGACCCCCTGCACTACACCGTGCCCGAGGGCTCCTACGCCTCCGACCCGGAGGGCACCCGGCGCACGGTCGAGTTCCGCCGGATGGTGCAGTCGCTGAACGGGGCCGGGCTGCGCACGGTCATGGACGTCGTCTACAACCACACCGCCGCCTCGGGACAGGACGACGCCTCCGTCCTGGACCGGATCGTGCCCGGCTACTACCAGCGGCTGATGGAGGACGGCTCCGTCGCCACCTCCACCTGCTGCGCCAACACCGCGCCCGAGAACGCCATGATGGGCAAGCTCGTGGTGGACTCGGTGGTCACCTGGGCGCGGCAGTACAAGGTCGACGGCTTCCGCTTCGACCTGATGGGACACCACCCGAAGGCCAACATCCTCGCCGTGCGCAAGGCGCTCGACGCACTGACGCTCCGTCAGGACGGCGTGGACGGGAAGAAGATCGTCCTGTACGGGGAGGGCTGGAACTTCGGCGAGATCGCCGACGACGCCCGCTTCGTCCAGGCCACCCAGCGGAACATGGCGGGCACCGGCATCGCCACCTTCGACGACCGGGCCCGCGACGCGGTGCGCGGCGGCAGCCCCTTCGACGCGGACCCGGGCGTCCAGGGCTTCGCCTCCGGCCTCTACACCGACCCCAACTCCGCGCCCGCCAACGGCACTCCGGCCGAGCAGCGGTCCCGGCTGCTGCACTACCAGGATCTGATCAAGGTGGGGCTGACCGGCGCCCTCGCCGGATACACCTTCACCGACACCTCCGGCCGCGCGGTACGGGGCTCCGACGTCGACTACAACGGCGCCCCGGCCGGCTACGCGGCCGCCCCCGGCGACGCCGTGGCCTACGCGGACGCCCACGACAACGAGAGCCTGTTCGACACGCTCGCCTTCAAGCTGCCACCGTCGACCGGGCCCGCCGACCGCTCCCGCATGCAGGTGCTGGCACTCGCCACCGCCACCCTCTCGCAGGGGCCCGCGCTCTCCCAGGCCGGGACGGATCTGCTGCGCTCCAAATCGCTCGACCGCAACTCCTACGACAGCGGCGACTGGTTCAACGCCATCCACTGGGACTGCCGCGACGGCAACGGCTTCGGCCGGGGGCTGCCGCCCGCCGCCGACAACGAGGACAAGTGGCCCTACGCGCGGCCACTGCTGACCAACCCCTCGCTCACCGTCGGCTGCCGGGACACCGAGGCCGCCTCGGCCGCCTACCGGGACCTGCTGCGCATCCGCACCACGGAACCGGCGTTCGGGCTCACCACCGCCCGCGAGGTGCAGAACGCGCTGTCCTTCCCGCTCTCCGGCCCCGGCGAGACTCCCGGCGTCCTCACCATGCGCCTCGGCGACCTGGTCGTCGTCCTCAACGCGACGCCTGCGGCACACGACCAGCGAGTGCCGGACCTCGCGGGCCGCACGTACGCGCTGCACCCGGTACAGGCGGCGGGATCCGACCGTACGGTCAAGGGATCCTCTTACGAGCGGAGTTCGGGCACCTTCACCGTGTCGGCCCGTACTGTCGCGGTGTTCAGGGCGGGGTGAGGTGCGGGCGTGTCCTGATGGGCGGTACGGCGACGTAACGCTGTCGGTATGGTCGGGCTGAGCTGACTGATGCCGGCGGCGCTTATCCGGCGCGAGGAGCCCAGGTCAGGAAGTATGGTCCCCGCGGCTGCGGGGGTGGTCCGACGCGCGCCACCGTTGACCAGATTCACCGGGCATGGTCCCCGCGGGTGCGGGGGTGATCCCGCGCGCCCCTCGGGCGCACCGGGCGGGCGGACATGGTCCCCGCGTGCGCGGGGTTACGGTTTCGCCCCCTCCTGCACTTGCGGGAGGGGGTGTTCGCCTCTCTTGGGTGGGACTACCGAGGACCGTCACGTCGGACAGCGGTGCGCCTGCTATGTGCCGAGCACATCCATGAGGTGATCATCAAGGTCAGCCACGAAACTCTCGCGCCTCCACGGCCGCAGTTCCTGTCTGGCTCGCCGGAGTCGGATTGCGGGAACCCGACCCCCGGTCGTGGTCGCTGCCGTGACGCAGTCGTGTAGAAGTTCGGCAGCCGCGTGAGGGTCGTCCATGCGGATTCGAGCCAGGGCTTGGTCCGTGGTGACGATGGCCCGCTGCACCTGCTCGCGCGGCGCGGTCAGTGACGCCACCGACCGGGCGAACCGGTCGTGCGCCGTGACCGGGTTGCCCACGTACAGCTCACACACTCCCTCGAATCCGTGCAAATGCCCGGCTGAGAACGATGTGGAGGTGGCAGCCGGGTCGTCGGTGTGGTCGTTCTCGATGTCGTACCAGCTCAACCCGAGCGCTGCCTGGGACTGGCGCTCCTGCCCGGCCCGTGCTGCGATCTCCGCCTGGAGAGCGTGAGCGCGGGCTCGCACGAGGGTGCTGTCCCCGGTTCGAGCGGTCCGTACGGCCTGGTCGACCAGTACGCGAGCGCCGGCGATGCCCTCGGCGGAGTACAGCGTGACGAGCGCATGGCTCATGTAAACGCCGGCCTCTCGCCACGGCCGTCCCAGAAGCGCGGCCTCGCGCCTCGCCTCGACGTACAGCGCCTGGGAAGCCGAGTCGTCGCGTGTTTCGAAGGCAAGGCGCCCGGCTAGTGCGGACGCGGCCACGGCTGCGTTGCGCACGGCTGGAGCGATCGGCGTGGGAAGGGGCCCCGCCAGGAGGCGACGACACATTTCAACGGCGGGCGCGAGCATGAGTTGCAGCCGCACGAACGGTAGCGATCCCACCTGGGCGTTGACGTCAGCGACGACTGAGGTCAGAGCCGTCACCGTCGTGTCGTCGGCCCGGGAGGGATCTGCGAGAGCGTCAGCGAGGCCGGCTTGAGTGCCGGAGGCGAGGAGCGCCAGCATGCCGCCGCCCGCGTCGGTAGCTGTCCGCATGAGGGCAGTACGCAGCTCTGCGATCCGGGTCTGGCTCTCGCCGAGCTGTCCGAGCGCGGCAAGGTACTCCGCGAAGTCGGTTCCCGTACCAACGGCCAATTCTCCGGAGGGAGTGCGCGCGTACAGATGGGCCATGACCAGCTGATACCGCTCATCGGGCGTCGTGGGAGTCGGTGACTCCCAGCGGGCCACTGACCGTTGCACGCTGGCCACCGCAGGCAGGCGCGGAAGACGCAGGTCTTCCGCGTACTGGATGAGCGCCCGTGCCACGTCCGCGAGAGAGAGCCCGCGCCGTCGCCGTAGGCGCTTCAGTGCGGTGGCCCCCGTTGCTCTGCCGTTCATTCCGCCATAGTGACGCAGAATTCCGCTATACGGGCACGATCAGCCTGGGTTTTCCTTGGTCCGCCGTGTAGTTGAGCGTCTGCCAGGTCCCCGTTGGAGGCGCGTCCTCGCGGGGGAATCCGATCGTCATATCTGCGCGGTCGACCATCCACTGATTGCGGGCGAAGTAGGCCGGTGTCCGCAGTTCGGCGGCGGCGAGTTCGATGACTTCCTCGATCCGGCCGCGTGTGCGAGCGATAGCCTGGCGGGCCTCCGCAGGCTGCTGGGCGAGCCTCCCCGGCGCGACGATTGTGATCTTCGCGCCAGTGTTCTCGGCGAGCCAGAGCAGGGCCAGGCTATCGATTCCCTTTGCGCCGCCGATGAAGAAGTGGGACCGCGCGCCAGCGAATGGCCCTATAAAGTCGAAAAAAAGATTTGCGTACTCACTGAGGGGGCGGTGCTCGGTATCGCGCGTGCCGGTGATCGTGACTTTCATGATCGACTTCGTGTCATAGCTTGTCATATCCTCTAGGAACTCCCGTACTGAGACCGTCAATGTGTGAATACCAACGGCTTGCGAAAACTCGCCGGTCACCTGCGGGACTACGGGCTCAGCATCGACGAGAACGACGCTGAGCACCGCATGCAAGTGACCAACCCCCTGCACGGTGCCGAAGAAATCATCGCGCATCGCGGACGGTACGTCACCTCGCACGGGTACGAGGTGGGTGAGCGGGGCGAGGAGAAAGGCTGCGCCACGCGCATCGCCCAAATCCTCGCGGTGTCCGTACGGCCCGGCCTCGGAGGCGGCGCCGCCGGAGGTGCTCCTGCCGGGCCCGTCGACCCCGCCCCGGCTTCGGCCGCGGTCCCGCTTCGCGGACTGGAAACCGTACGGTGAGGCCGGCGATGCAAGACCGGGCACCGTCGGAATCGATCGCTCGATGGCTGTTGTCCGCCGCTGAGGACGCGCACCGGGCACAGCACGAATGGGACGGCGGCTCTCCCGCCCTGCTCCCTCTCGGTTGCGTATTCGACGCGGTGAAGGCACCGGTGGGACTCGTGCACGCTGCGGTGGGCAGTCGGTCGCCGTCGTACGTCAGCGCCGCGCTCTCCCAGCTGAGCGGGCCGGTGATCTGTGAACCAGGCCGTTGTTACTACGTGTTGGTGCCGGTCGGCACGGCCGATGCGTGGATCGACCGGCAGGGTTCCGGGCTCGGCTCGGGCACGTGGTGCGCGGTGCCGCGCCCCGACTGTACGGTCCCCGTCGAAGACCGTCGGCGGCCGTACTGGGCCGTGCCCGTGGACAGACCCGGGCAGCTCTGCGACCCCGAGGTGGTGGCCGCGCTCCTCCAGGTCGGGCACGAGCGCCTGGCGGCGCTGGAGCGGCGGGAGACCGTCCACCGAGACCTGCTCGACCACATGCGGGCGTGCACCACGTGCGCCATGGAGCGGAACGTCCGGGTCATCGCGGACGACTGCGACGCCGCGCTCGCCTCACATCAGTCGACGACCAGTCACTCGTCCCTGACCGACCAGGCCGACCTGATGCGGCGCCACTTGGCGGCGCTGATCCCGATGGCGGAGGCGCGGCGCGGGGAGTACGAGGGGCGCGACCGGGTGCTGGTGCCCGGGGCCCTGCGAGATGCTGAGCAGCTCCTCGTCGTCGCCCCGCAGGAGGACCGCGTCAGGACCTGGGTCCAGCTGCGGGCCCTCGCCCGGGTGGCCCGCATCCTGGCCGACGCGCACAGGCCCCGCCACGACCAGCCGACTCGTACGGTCTGCGAGACCGGGGCGGCACTGCGGCTCACCGCACGGCGGGCGCGATGACCTACTGCGCTGGCGACAACCATGTCGATCTCGGTGACGGACTGGGGGTCTGGTGTGAGGAGCAGGGGGTCACCATCCTTCGCCGGAAATGGCAGCTGAAACCGGCGCCGCGCTCTGCACTGGGTTTCATTGTGACCCGGTGCACTTCCGGGGTGCGGAGCGATGTCCAGTGAGGACATTCAAGGAGATGAGTGGGACGCCTAAGTCGCGCTAGAACGTACAGACAGGGACGAACGTGGGATCGCCTACGGGACGCGAGTCCTATGGCGACGGAGGCCCCGTAGTAGTCGCCGGAGTTACGACCGGCCAGGGAGGACGGGAAAGCCGTCCACATCGGGCGAAGGGGGCCAGGTGATTCGGACACCACAGACTCGGGAGGTATGCGAAATGCAGAGCACCAAAACGGTGCTGGGTGTCCTGCGTGAACGCGGCAGGCGTGGCCTGCCGGGTGAGGAACTGTATCGGCAACTGTTCAATCCGCAGTTGTATCTGCTGGCCTACGGGCGGATCTACGCCAACCATGGCGCGATGACGCCCGGGGTCACACCGGAAACCGTGGACGGCATGTCACAGCGGAAGATCGGCCGGATCATCGAGGCAATGCGTCACGAGCGCTACCGTTTCCGTCCGGTCTGGCGTGTCCATATCCCGAAGAAGAACGGGACGATGCGTCCGTTGGGGCTGCCGACCTGGTCGGACAAGCTCGTCGGTGAAGTGATCCGCCTGTTATTGGAGGCGTATTACGAGCCGACCTTCTCCGGCCTATCTGGAGTTGCAGAATCTGCTGGCGAAGGCCCGTCGGCGCGGTGACCGGGTCCAGGCCCGTGCAATGCGTCAGCGGATGGTCAGCCTGCCGAGCTCGGATCCGAACGATCCGGGATATCGCAGGCTGCGCTACATACGCTATGCGGACGACCATCTCCTTGGTTTCACCGGACCGAAGACCGAGGCCGAGCAGATCAAACAACGTCTGGCCCGGTTCCTGCGTGAAGAACTCAGGCTGAAACTGTCCCAGGAAAAGCCGCTGATCACTCATGCCCGCACCCGGGCAACAAGGAGCCTTTTCCAACCTCACGCTGAGGCGTGATGAAGGACGAGGACGGCCTGGACGATCGCGGTGATGCGGGTGGTGCTGCAGCGGAGTTTCCGTATGAGACGCCAGGTCTTCAGGGTGGCCATGGCCTGCTCACCGAGGCAGCGGATCTTGGCATGCTGTGGTGGCGCTGCCACCGCTTGAGGCGACGGCCGCGGAAGGGAACCCGAATGGAGGCGCCGGTGCCCTGGTATGCCTTGTCGGCCCAGCACTTGAGGTCGGCGTCGGTGAGTGCGTCGACGATGCCGTGGGTGCGGGCGGCGGTCGGGGCGTGGGTGGAACCGGGCAGCGCGGGCGAGGCCCACAGCAGGCGGCCGAACGGGTCGGTGAGGACTTGGACGTTCATGACGTGGCGCTTGTGTTTGCCCAAGTAGTACGGGGTGTCGGCGGCGATTCGGTCGATCGGCAGCAGGGTGCCGTCCAGGATCACGAACGCCTTGGTCCGCGTGATGCGCATCGCCTCGGCCAGGGTGGGCGCGAAGGCGGCCAGTACGTCGACGGCTTCACGTATGTAGCGGTATGCGGTCGCGATGCCGATCCCGGACCCGGTGGAGAGCTGGGTGTAGGTGTCACGGCATCGCAGATGGGCCAGGGCGAGGAGAGCCTGACGGTTGGCGGTCAGGCGACGCCATCGGGTCCCGATCTCCCCTCGCCGGGCAGCGAGTCGTCCGGTCAGGAACCGCAGGGTGCGACTGGACAGGTCGATCGACGACGGGCAGACAAGCACGCGAAGCTCCTGGTGGCTACGGGCGATCTTGGTCGAGAACCCGCCTACCAGGAGCTTCATCGTTCCACCGATCTGTCCAACACGCGGCCAGCCCCGTCAGGCTGGAAAAGGGTCAGTGTTCGGGCTCCCCGCGAACGCGAGTGAGCCGAGAAATCGCGTCTGTTCGTGTTCCACGGTGGCGTCCAGCTCGCCCATGGCCGCCAGGGCGCGAGGATCACTGAGCGTCAAGGCGCCGAGTGCGCGCTCCAGGTGGCCCTGGTCCTCGATCTCCCACAGGTTGAACGCTTCGTACAGCGGTCCGACTTGCGTCACCGTGCCCGCAACCAGCGAGATGCCCTGCGACTCGAAGAGTTCACGGATGGTCACCATGGCGGCTTCGTAGCGCACCAGATTCGCGAAACCGTACTTGAGCTGGAGCTGCGCCAGCATGTAGCTGCTCATATGTCTGCCTTTCCTGCGAGTCCCGTCGGGGCTTTCGCGAGGAAGGTAGACGTTCACACTGGCGTGAAGGGCAAGTCAGCTGTTGTCGGTCACCGCGTTCAGTACGGCTTCCAGGCCGGTCAGCTTGGCGTGCAGTTCTTCCGCTTCTCGTGAGAGTTCGGCGTGCCGCGTGCGCAGTAAAGCCTCGATCCGGGGCGCGGAGTCGGGAAGTTTCCACTCCTGGACCACCGTACGGATCAGGTCGCTCGGCATGCCCGCGCCGTACAGACGCTGGATAAACCCAACACAGTCGGCGTCTTTTGCCTGGTATCTGCGGTGCCCCACGGCGTTGCGCGACGGGAGCAGGAGACCTTGCTCCTCGTAGTACCGCAGTGACCGCGTGCTCACTTGGCACCGGTGAGCGAGTTCACTGATCGACAGCGACACGGGGGCCGAACCGTGGTTCCACTCGGCGGTCCATTCGAGACTGTGCGGCGGCCTGCCCTCGCACGGCGAGAGGGCCCTTGGAGACGCCGCAGCGTCCCCGCTGGATGGGGCAGTCGAGGCATTGGAACGCATAGTGAACTCTAGCCTCGCCGTTTCAGTTGGGGCTGCTGAGCTGCTGAGCGAGGTTGTTTGAGCCCGTGTCGGCCGGTGGGCATGGTGAGGGCCCGATGCGGGGTCGGGTTCTCCAAGGTCCTTTGAGTCGAGGGTGGGCGGGGACGGCGAGTCAGCTGGCGGGGCGGGGTAGTGCGGCCAGTCGGTGGAATGCGGCCGCGAGTTCATGTCGCCAGGGCCAGGTTGCCGATATCCGTAGGCGGAGGCGGCGGCCGCCCCGGGTGATCCGGGCGGCGACGTGCAGGATCCGGTAGCGGAGTTTCTTGGGTTCGGCAGTCGCGAGTTCGCCGTCCAGCAGGAGGACGCGGGTCCAGGCGAGGAGGTCGATCGCCGCGAGGCTGAGTTCGAGCCAGGCGGCGTTGACGCCGAAGCGGCGGGGAGGGGAAGCGGCCGAAACCGGTGGTCTTGCCGCACCGGATGTGATCCTCGACGGTGGCGTGTCCTCGGTGACGGACCTCCAGGAACTGGGCCGAGCCGGAGGCGAATGGGGTATCGGTGAGGAAGACCTGATGCCGCATGCCCTCGTCCTGGTCGAAGAGTGAGAGCTGGGCTCCGGGGTGGGGGCGTTCGCGGCGGACGATGATGCGGGTGCCGGCCGGATAACCGTTCAGGTCGGTCATGCCGGTCAGTTCGGCGACCTCGGCGGACTCGCGGAGGGTGCCGTCCTGGTTCAGAGCGGGGTGCCAGACATGGTCGGGCAGGGATCGGATCGCGCGGCGGACCGGCTCGGCAACGGCGTATCCGACCGAGAAGAAGGTGCGGATTCCGCGTGTTCGCAGGTTGCGAACGTGAGTGAGGAAGGACTTTGCGGATCCGGCGCTGTCGGTGCGGACGAGGATGTCGGTGCCGTGCCGGTGGGCGTCGGGGATCTGTGCGAGAGCGTCGTTCAGGACCGCGATGTGGTCTGCGGCGGTGTTGGCTCCGGCGTTCCCGGGCCGAAGGCGCCCGGACATCGCCTCGCCGGTGTTGGCCAGGAAACACAGCAGAGGGTGGAACCCGAAGCCGCCTTTGTAGGTGGGTGCGGCCTGGTCCTTGTCCGAGTGGCAGGTGATCAGCGTGGCGTCGATGTCCAGGACCAGGCCGGGCAGTTCCCGTCCGCCGGCTGTCGCCGCCGGTATGCCGCCGCGGGTCTCGGATGTTTGCAGCCAGGCCACTTCCCGGGCCTGGGCGCGTGCCGAGCGCAGGCGGTCCAGTACGTGTTCGTCGACGGCGGCCAGCAGCCGCCAGGCAGTCGGTGTCGAGGCGACCGGGCCGAACACCTCGCCCTGGTCGCGCAGCACGGCCAGATCCGTGATGGTCTGACCGCCGTCAGCCACTGTCACGGCGAGGTCGGTGGCGATCCGGCCCGGGTCATGACCGGTGCCTCGTGGCCGGAGCGGTCTCAGCGCGGTGGAGTACGCGCTGGTCAGTCCGGTGACATCGGCGAGATCAGCCAGCAACCGTGCCCCGGCATGCCCGACCATCCCGGCGCCGTCCGCCGAGACATGAAGCCTGGGACGAGAACCGATACCCTGCACGCAGAAAGTGCCTTCCACCTGGACCGACAGAACCCCTCGACAAGGTTCATCGTCCCAGCGCAGAAGGCACTTTCGCGTTACCGCCCATGATTCGGACGGACCCCAAGTGAAAACCCGAGGCTAGCCCCCTCTTGGCTGGTCCCGTCGGGTACGCCGGTCGGGCGGGTGCGGGCTCAATCCGTCGCGAGACGTGGAGCCACTGAGTCGTTTCCAGCCTGACGGGGCTGGCCGCGTGTTGGACAGATCGGTGGAACGATGAAGCTCCTGGTAGGCGGGTTCTCGACCAAGATCGCCCGTAGCCACCAGGAGCTTCGCGTGCTTGTCTGCCCGTCGTCGATCGACCTGTCCAGTCGCACCCTGCGGTTCCTGACGGGACGGCTCGTTGCCCGGCGAGGGGAGATCGGGACCCGATGGCGTCGCCTGACCGCCAACCGTCAGGCTCTCCTCGCGCTGGCCCATCTGCGATGCGGTGATACCTACGCCCAGCTCGCCGCCGGGTTCGGTATCGGCGTCGCAACCGTGTACCGCTACATACACGAGGCCGTCGATGTGCTGGCCGCTCTCGCGCCCACCCTGGCCGAGGCGATGCGCATCACGCGGACCAAGGCGTTCGTGATCCTGGACGGCACCCTGCTGCCGATCGACCGAATCGCCGCCGACACCCCCTACTACTCGGGAAAACACAAGCGCCACGTCATGAACGTCCAAGTCCTCACCGACCCGTTCGGCCGCCTGCTGTGGGCCTCGCCCGCGCTGCCCGGTTCCACCCACGCCCCGACCGCCGCCCGCACCCACGGCATCGTCGACGCACTAGCCGACACCGACCTCAAGTGCTGGGCCGACAAGGCGTATCAAGGTGCCGGTGGTTCCATCCGAGTACCCTTCCGCGGTCGCAGCCTCAAGCGGTGGCAGCGCCGGCACAACAGCACACACGCCAAGATCCGCTGCCTCGGCGAGCAGGCCATGGCCACGCTGAAGGGCTGGCGCCTCCTACGAAAGCTCCGCTGCAGCACCACCCGCATCACCGCGATCGTCCAGGCCGTCCTCGTCCTTCATCACGCCTCGGCGTGAGGTTGGAAAAGGCTCAGCAGCGATCATGCGATCGTGGCGACGTTCGGGACCGTTTACCGGGGTGTTGTCCAGTACTACCTGCTCGCCGGAGACGTCTTCCGGCTGCATCGGCTGCAATGGGTCATGGAGACATCCATGCTCAAGACTCTTGCTGCCAAGCACCGCTCGTCGGTGTCGAAGATGGCCGTCAAGCACAAGGCCAGAATCAACACACCTATTGGTCTCATGGTCTCAGAGTCTGCTTCGAGGCCCGTATCGAGCGGAAGAACAGGAAACCACTGGTGGCACGGTTCGGTGGAATCCCCCTCCAAAGGCAGCGAGCGGCGGAACTCGCCGACCGCGAGCCGGTCCGGGTGGACTATCCGCAGAAGGAACTCATTGCGAGACTCCTGGCGGATACCTGCGAAATCTGTGGAAGCAAGGGCAACGTGCAGGTGCGTCACGTCCGGGCTCTCGCCGACCTCGCACATGCCGGATGGCAGCCTTCCGACTGGGCGCGCGTCATGCTCCAACGACGCCGCAAAACGGTCGTGGCCTGCGATGTCTGCCACGACCGCATCCATACGGAACAGCCGGCCAGAACACTCACGCAGTAGTCACTGGAGAGCCGGATGACAGGGAAACCGTCATGTCCGGTTCGGCGGGAGGCCGCGCGGAACAGGACTCGCCCCACGGCGAGCACCTCACCGCGCGGCCGACCCAACGTCCTGGCTGACCGGCTACCGCAGACTCAACCACCGCTACGAACGCCAACCCCGCAGCTACCTGGCCTTCCTCGGTCTCGCCGCCGCCCTCTGCTGCTACAAACGCCTCATCCGCCTCACCACATAGGACACGGTCTTAAGCGTTTGATCGCGCCGCGGGTTCCCTTGCTGACAGCTTTCTCCTGCGACGGAAGCCCCTTCTCCGCCAAGGAGTTGCCGCGGTCGCAGCAAATCCGACGGTCAAGGCGATTGCGGCAGCAGCCCAACTAAATGCGTCTGTAGCCGGGGTGGACGTCCAATCCCACCATTTGAGGGGATACCAGATCAACAGGAAGGCGGACGTCAGGGGGATGGCCCAGCTGAGTTGCTGCCCCAGCAACCTGACGGATAGCAGGGCCAGGCCGAGCCAGATCAAAAGGGATCGGACGAACACGACGCCATGTTCCGGCCCGATGGCGAGCGCTTCAGCACCGAAGGAGAAGACGCAAGCCGTCAGTGTCAGTGCGGTGCAGTATGCGATGCGAAATCGGTGCATCGTGGATGCACCCATCTCGTCATGTGCCGACATGGCTCCGTCGAGCGCGGCGGTCAGGAAGACCGCCGACAGAAGCGGAAGCTGTTGCCGGTAGGGCACACCTGACGTGAGTCCCCCGCTGCCGATGGAGGGAAGCGCCACATGGGCGCCACCGAAGAATGCCGACACCAGGGCAACAACTGCCGTTCCAAGAAGGATCGCTCCGCCCCGGTGGACTCTTGCATAGCTGAACAGGTCAGTGCCATTCATCAGGCGCACACCAGGAGGTCTCACGAAGGAAATGGCTACGCTCCTGCGCAACCCACTTCTGCTGATCAGCCGACGACATCCGCGCGGCCTCGGTTGCCTCACGCTGGGCGGTAGCGACTCCTTCAAGATGGAGCCCCTTGTCGGCGACAGCAGGATCCTGGGCCATGGCACGGTATTCGAGCCAGATGTGGATGCTGTTGATGGCCTGCCACGCACGGCGCTCCTGGCGAGGCGGTGTGCATCGGCCAAACGACTCAGTGAACACCTGGTTGGCCATAGCCATCGCTGCGGTACGTACGTGTCCTTCGGCGATGTCGAACCCTCGGTCTCCCAATTCGCCTCGCCGCAGCCCGAACTCGTAGAATTCGCGCGGAGACTTGATCCCTGGTTGAGCAAGCCGGTCGAAGCGCTCAGCCATTCGCGCGAGGTCCGGCAGGTACTTCCGGTGCTCGGGCCAGACACACACCCGTGGCGCACTCTCCTCGGCACGGTCGCATAGCGGTGCGGTCGCCGAAGCCGAACGCTCCACGCGCAGTTCACCGGCGGCCGGAAGCATAGCCAGTGCGATAAGGGAACAGACCACCGACCCGACGACGACACCGCCCATGTGACGAGGCAGTTTCCGACGGGGCATCTGACGCTCCACCGTCCTCGTCAGTGGGGGCGCCGTGACCGCCAGCACGGCGAGCGCGAGAGCCAGAAACAGACGGACAGCGAGCGGCAGCGGGCGCAGGTAGGTGTCCGGCGGCCCCGCCAGGACATTGAGCCTGAACGGCAGGGCCAGCATGCTGATGAAGCAGCCCAGCGCACAGATCACAGGAGTGAATCCAGGCGAGGGCCACCAGCGACCGGCCAGGTGTCCCACCGACGCGAAGATAATCAGGGTTGCGGCCCCTAACAGCAGGTAGGACGGCCACAAGAAGCCCGGCCCCGCGTCACCCAGCGAGACGGCCGCCGCGGTGAGGCACCCGACTCCGTACGCGAGGAATCCGAGGGTAAGGGTGGCGGCCAGTCGCGCGGCCTCGATCCGCCAGCCCGGCCGGGCAGCCGCGAGGAGGAACTCGGGCATCCCCGAACGAGAGGAGCGCCCGGCCTGCCAGGCGGAAACACCGGCGAGCACGGGCCCCAGGAAAAGCGTGACGATCTGTGCCGCAACACTGGCCTCGGGCCACACGCCGATCCAGTACTGGGAGCGCCCGAAAAGCACCACCAGGTCCACGATGATCATCAAGGGGAAGACAGTGAGCAGAGGTGAGCGCCGTAGCTCGATGCGGTAGGTGTTCAGCATGCCGCTTCCTCGGTCGGTCGGCGGTTACCCAGGACATTCATGTAACCGCGCTCCAGCGGGCTGTCCCCCGGAGCCGTCGGCGTGGACAGCTCTGCCAGTTGCTGTGGCGTACCGCTATGGGCGACCTGCCCCTTGTCCAGTACGAGGACGGTGTCGCAGGCAGCGCCCACATCCTCCACAAGGTGTGTGCTGAGCACAACGGCAGCACCCTCGCGGGCAAGTGAACGGATGAGTTCACGGAAGTCGAGGCGCTGCGCCGGGTCGAGGCCGACGGTGGGCTCATCGAGCAGGAGCAGAGAGGGAGAGCCGACGATGGCCGCAGCGATCCCGGCACGACGGAGCATGCCACCGGACAGTGACTTCATGCGGTCGCGCGCCCGATCTGCCAGTCCGACCGCAGCCAGCGCCTCCTCAGCGGCCGGCCCGGCCTCCTTGGAGGGAACCTCACGCAACCAGGCGCAGTAGCGGACGAAGTCGGTAATGGAGAACGCCGGATAGTAGCCGAAGTCCTGGGGCAGGTAACCAATCCGGCGACGAACTTGCCGGACCTCCCGTTCACTGGTGACGGGCTTACCGAACAACGCCAGTTCCCCGCTCTGCGGCGGCGCGATCGTGGCGAGGGTACGGAAGAGCGTGGTCTTGCCTGCTCCGTTGGGACCCAACAATCCAGTGACACCTGGCCGAATGGACAGATTGAGATCCTCGATGATGCGTCGACCACCGTATCCCTGTGTAAGGGCCGTCAACCGGGCAACCGGAGTAACCGTCATAGATATAATTCCCCGAAATGCGTGATGGGCCCGCCAGTCCGGCGGACCCATCACGGTGTTGGCAGATTACTGGTAGACGCGAGTCTTGTTTATCTTGAACGTGCACTCATGACTGTCGAACTTGCCTACGTAGCCGGCAGAGAGCTTCTTGTAGCGTTGTGTATCGATCTCGACATTGCAGTCGTAGGTTGCGAAATAGCCATAGGACGGATATCCCGTTGCATTCTGGCAATAGCCGTGGCCGGAAGTCGAGTACCAATACCCACGGCAGCCCTCTTGCCATGTGCTTTCATAGGAGGCGCTCGACGTCGGGGCCGTGAGGCCGATAGCCGCAGTCGCCAGAGCCGCAATGACTGCACCCTTTGCGGCCTTGCTGTTCCTTATGCGAGTCGCGAACGAACTCATTTCCCCCCCTGGGAACAGAAAAAGTCAGGGGCGCCGATTTGTCGCCCCTTCGCATTTCAGATGTAACTCTAACACACATTGCGAACACGGAGCGTGGAGTTCACGCCGGATGGCTGATATTGCCGAAGATACGGAAAACTATAGGACTTCCGAAAAATTTAAGACAGATTTAGACACTTTGACGCTCTTTTCGTTAAATTGACCTGGGAAACTACCTAATGCCGTGTCTTATCTGGCGAGTCGGTTGAGTGGCTTGTAGTGGCATAGGGTTGTGGCGAGGCCGAGGAATGCCAGGTAGTTGCGGGGTCTGTGGTGCCAGCCGTTTTCCGTGTCGTGTCTCGATTGGAGACCGGCGACCACGGGTTTCAGATCGTGGCTGTCGTGAGGGCTGGCGGCGGAGACGCCGGCGGCAAGGGGGCAGTCCGGCCGCGTCGGACAGAACGTGGATCATGAAGCCAGACTTACCCCGGCCCAGGAGGCTTGGGCCTGAGAGTTGCCACCCTTTGCGCCCGTACGTGCACGGAGTCGAGGACCACCCGCGACAGGTCGAACAGACTGCACTCGTCGAGTACGGCCTCGTGCAGTTGGCCCCACACGCCAGTCCTCGACCAGATCACGAAGCGGAGATGGGCAGCCGACTTTCGATATCCCGAAACCCCCATGCCCTACCCAGCGAACGATCACCACATAGGACACGGTCTAAGCGTGATGGCGTGCCGCGCGGTGATCACGCTGGGCCTGGCCCCGGCCGTCCGCGCATGATGACGGATGAGGAGCACGGGCAGAAGCGTGTGATGGTGGCGCTGATCAGCATGGGGCTGACGCTGATCGCGTGCGCGGCTGCGGTGGCTGCCGTGGCCGTCGCGCTGATCGTCCGAGCCGCCTGAAGTCACCCGCCCGCCGCCGCGCCCCTGCTGAAGACGTTGGAGTCCCCCCCCCCCCGACGAGAACGGCGACAGAACAGCCAAGGCCGGAAGCCGTCCCCGCGCCAAGTGCGTTCATCTGCCTGATGCTTCGGGACCCCGGCCACCATCTCGGCGGCCGACGCCGCCAGGCCCTGACCGATTCTTCCCGCGCGTGTCGGTCCTGGGCCGAAACTGGTCCAGAATGTTCCCGTGGTGGGGAACATTCCCGAGGAGAAGACCAGCTTCGTGGGGCGCGGCACAGAGCTGCGCCTCCTCGAAGGCGCGCTCGAAGAGCACCGGTTGATCACCCTGACCGGCAGCGGAGGGGTGGGCAAGACCAGGCTCGCGCTGCGCGCCGCCGAGCGCACCCGCGGGCACGTGGAGCGGCGCGCCCCCGAGTGGGCGGGCGTCCCGGTGGGGCCGGCCCACGGCCGGCCGTACCCCGACGGGGTCTGGTGGGTGGACCTGTCCCCGCTCTACGACGAGCGGACGCTGCTGATCACGGTCTCGGACACGGTCGGACTCAGCGACCACTCCCTGCGGATGCCCATCGAGGCCCTCTGCGAGTGGCTCGCCGACCGGCGGCTGCTGCTCGTCCTCGACTCCTGCGACCGGGTCGTCGCCGCCTGCCGGCACCTCGTCGGCGAACTGCTCACCGCCGCCCCCGGACTCACCGTCCTCACCACCAGCCGCCAGCCCCTCGGCGTCAGCGGCGAACACGTCCTCGACGTGACGCCGCTGCCGCTGGAGGGCCCCGGCGACGTCCTCATGCTGTTCCGCGACCGCGCCGTCACCGCCGCACCCGGGCTGCGCCTCGACGACACGGCGACCGCGGCGGCGGCCGTCCGGATCTGCCGCGAACTCGAAGGCGTCCCGCTCGCCGTGGAACTCGCCTGTGCCCAGCTCGACAGCCGCTCCGTCGAGCACATGGCCGATCTGCTGTCCTCCCGCCTCACCTCCCGGCTCGACACCCTCACCCACGACAGCGTCTGGCCGCAGCGCCACCGCGCCCTGCGCACCGCCATCGGCTGGAGCCACGAGCTGTGCGCGCCCCTCGAACGTCTGCTGTGGGCCCGGCTCTCCGTCTTCGGCGGCGACATCGACCCGCAGGACGCGGTGGCGGTCTGCACCGGCGGCCCCCTCACCGCCGACGCGGTCCTCCAGGCCCTGGAGGGGCTCGCCGGCCGCTCCGTGCTGCGCCACGACGGCGCCCGCTACCGGATGCTCGACACCATCCGGGAGTACGGCGCGATGTGGCTGACCGAACTCGGCGAGGACAAGCCGCTCGCCGACCGGCACGCCGCCCACTTCGCCGACCTCGCCCGCCTCGCCCACACCGGCTGGCCGGGCCCCGAACAGGTCGGCTGGTACCGGCGGATCACCGACACCCACGCCGATCTCTGCGCCGCGCTCAACCACCTGCTCGCCCACGAGCCCGAGACGGCCGTCGAGATGGCCGGCCGCGTGGCCTTCTTCTGGAGCTGCTGCGGCCACCTCCACGAGGCCCGGATCTATCTGGAACACGCCCTGGACGCCGCCCGGGAACCGGGACCGCACCGCACCCGCGCCCTGTGGGCCCTCGGCGTCACCGTCATGCTCCAGGGCGACCACGAGGGCGCCTACCGGCTCGGCGAGCGGTGCGCCACCGCGGCCTGGCGCGACCAGGACCCCGAGTCGATGCTCTCCGCCGCCTATCTGCTGAGCCTCACCTGTCTGATGATGGGCCGCGCCCAGGCCGGTTTCACCGTCTCGGACCGCGCCCTGCGCGAACGGCCCGCCGACCCCTTCGACTCGCCCTCGCAGCTGCGCTGCCGACTGGTACGGATCTTCTCGCTCACCGCGCTCGGCCGGCTCGACGAATCCCGGGAGCAGGCCGAGGAGCTGCGCCGCGTCTGCCTGGAGCGCGGCGAGTGCTGGACCCGCGCCTACGCCGACTACCAGCTGGCCCTGATCCATCTGCTCCAGGGACGGCCGTACGAGGCCGAGGCGCACGCCCGCTCGATGGTCAGCGGCAAGGAGGAGCTGGGGGACAGCTTCGGTATCGCGCTCGGCCTCGATCTGCTGGCCGCCTCCGTCGCCGCCCAGGGCGACGGCGAGCGCGCCGCGCACGCCTACGGCACCGGCCAGGCGTTCTGGCGCATGGTCGGCCATCCGCAGCGCGGCACCCCCGAGCTGGCCCCGGTGCGCGCCGAGTGCGAACGCCAGGCGCGCGCGGCGGCCGGGAACCCCGCGTACGAGGACGCCTTCCACCGGGGGCTGGTGGACGACGGGCAGAGCGGTCTCGCGCGGGCGCTGCGGGGGCATTTCCCGGGGGCATAGGGCGCCATAGGGTCCGCAACTGGACTGTGGATCAAGGAAGTTGAGCCAAAGCTTTTCCTTGTGACCGTGTGAACCGCGCTGGGCGGGATATCCGGTAGGCATGACGTCCACCGACGCGAAACCGGAAGAGAGCCGGAGCGGCACCCGCCCCGCACGGCTGCCCTGGTGGGGCAAGGTTCCCCTGGCCCTCGTCGTCGTGGCCGGGCTGCTGTTCCTCGGCAGCCGGCTCGACCTGCTGCCCGGATTCGGCAACCTGTTCGGCGAGGAGACCCACGACCGCACCGGACCGACCCTGCTCGAATCCATTCAGGATCTGGACCGGTACGAGGCGGCCTCGGGCAACTTCCAGGTCGTCGTGGACCTGGAGAAGGACACCAAGTACCTGCCCGACGCGCTCAAGGGCACCCGCACGCTCTTCGTGGGCGCGGGCACCGTCTCCTCGTACGTCGACTTCGGCGGCATCGGGGAGAAGAGCGTCCAGGTCAACGACGAGCGCACGGCGGCGACGATCCGGCTGCCGCACGCGCGGCTCGGCAAGCCCGCGATGGACCCGGACCGCTCGTACGCCGTGTCCAAGCAGCGCGGGCTGCTCGACCGGCTCGGCGATCTCTTCTCCGACAACCCGGCCGACGAGCGCGCCGTGAACCAGCTCGCCGCCCGCCACATCGGCGAGGCGGCCAAGGACAGCGAACTGACCGGCCGGGCCGAGAAGAACACCACCAGCATGCTCCAGGGCCTGCTGCACTCCCTGGGCTTCACCCAGGTGAAGGTCGTTTACGCCTGAACCCGCTGACCCGGCACCCCGGCCGCCCCCTCCGGAGCGGCCCCCGCGCTCAGCAGGGCGAGCCGGCCGAACAGGTCCGCGAACGGGCCGTCGGCCGGCTCGTCCGCGACGATACGCAGCAGGATCCCGGCCATCTCCGCGTCGTACGCGGCGCTCACGGCGGCCAGCGCCGCGAAGTCGCGCACCAGCTGGGCCTCCAGCTCGCGCCGGGGTATCCGCCGCCCGTCGAGCCAGATCAGCGCGGTCGACTCGGCCAGCGACACCCACGACCGTACGACCAGCTCCAGCCGCGCGGGCGGCGCGTCGACGGCGACGCCCAGATGGGCCAGGAGCTGTTCGTACGCGGCCTGCCGCACCTCGTCGATCATCGCGTTGGCGGTCGAGGAGCCGACGGCGGGGCCGCCGCGCATCAGCGCGGAGAAGCCGGGGCCGTGATCGTCCACGAAGTCGAAGAAGCGCCCCATCACCCGCAGCAGCCGTGCCCCCAGGGGCCCTTCGCGCGGCTCGACGAAGCTGGCGGCCAGCTCGTCGGCGGCGCGGCGCACGGCCGCCTCGTACAGGCTCTGCTTGCCGGGGAAGTAGTGGTAGACGAGCGGACGGGAGATACCGGCCGCGGCGGCGATCTCGTCGATCGAGACCTCGTCGGGGGAGCGGTTGCTGAACAGTTCGAGGGCCACCCCGATCAGCTGCCGCTTGCGCTCCTCGACGCCCATCCTGCGGCGCACCCCGGTCGTCATACCAACAGCCTAACCGGCAGGCCGCCCGGGATCTCCGATACGCTCGCGGTCCATGAGCGCATCTGACCAGCACGAGTCCGTGGACACCCCCGCACCGGATCCGGAGTACGTGGGCCTGACGCCCCGTCAGGCGCGGCTCATCCGGATCGCGGTGGCGTCCGCGCTGCTGGTGGGCCTGGCCGCGCTGCTGGTGATCCGGCTCGCGGAGCGCACCTCGGTGCTGGTGGTCGGGGTGTACGGGTTCGCGATGATCCTGTGCGGTGTGGTGATCGAACTCAGTCGGCACGGCCGCACCCGGCTGGGCAGCTGGCTGCTGGGGGCCTGCCTGGTGGCGGCGCTGGGCGCGGACTGGCTGCTGCTGCCGTAGCGCCCGTCCGGCGAGGCGCGGCGGGGCGGGGCCTAGCGCAGCGCGCCGACCTCCGTACCGTCCGACAGCCGCCCCGACAGCTCCGCGTGGGCGCCCCGCGAGGCCGGCAGGGCGAGCAGGTTGCCGCGCGCGGCGCCCGGCACGCCGCCGGTCGTCGCCAGGGACCTGAACTGCCCGCTGCCCGCCGCCAGTACGTACCACCGCCCGCCGCCCGACTGCCACACCACGCCCGCCAGCACCCGCGGATCGCGCGCCCCGCAGGCGGGCGAGTCCTCCGCCCTGGCCGCGACGGCGCCCGGCTCCCCGGCCGCCTTGGGGGACGGCGCCTGGAACTGCGCCAGTACCCTGCTGCCGGGGCCGCGCCAGGTCTCGGCCCTGGTGCACAGCCACCGGGCGGTGCCGCCCGACTCGGGCAGCGGCTGGCGGGCGAACTCCCAGGAGTTCACGGACCGTACGCCGTGCGAGCGCACCATGGGCAGCAGACAGGCCGTCCGCGCCCAGGCCGCGCGGTCGGCCGGGTCCCGCACGTCGTGCGGCGCCGCGGGCGGCCCGGAGGTCAGCCGCGCCGGGACCGGCTCGCCGAGGTCGGTGAGCAGCCGGTCCGCGCCGCCGCGGCCCCCGCCGGTGTCGTGCACCTCCAGCGTGTCCCAGGCCGCGCAGTCGCGGGCCGCCGCCGGGCTCGGCAGCGGATCCGTCACGCCGTCCGCGTCCCGGCGCAGCGGGCGCGCGGGCGCCCTGGGCGCCCGCAGGTCCCGTACGGAGGTACGGGTCACCCAGGGCGCCGTCAGATAGCGGACGTTGCCGTCCGGGCGGCCGACGGCCAGCGCGTTCGAGGCGGCGGCGTCGGCGCCGTCGGTCCGCGCGAAGTCGAGCGTGGCCGGGGCGGGGTGCCCGGCGGACCCGGCGGACCCGGCGGTCTCGGCGTACCGCACGATCCGCAGCCCGTCGTGGAAGACCACCACCCGCTCCCCGTCCAGCGGCCCCGCGTACAGCAGTTGGGGCGGACCCATCGGCGGCCCCGCAGGGGTGGCCGGGGTCGCGAAGACCTGTACGGAGCCGCCGGGCGCGCCCCAGACCGCCAGCGCGCGGCCCAGCAGGGCGTCGTCCCCGGCCAGCGGCCCGCGCGCGGGCCAGACGGAGAAGTCGGTACGGGCGGAGGTCCGCCAGGCGGCCGGCGCGACCCTCCGTACCAGCGCCGGATCGAGAGCCGCGCCATCGGCCGGGTGCTGGGCGTAGGCGGCCGCGCCGGTGCCGTCCGGGCCCCAGCCGCCGCCGGGCAGGGCGAGCAGCGCCCCGCAGAAGAGGACGGCGGCGGTGGCGGCGAGCGCGGCCCGGCCCCGCTGGCGCCTGCGCAGCAGATCGGTGGGCCTGGCCCGCAGCGAGCAGGCGTCGAAGCCGGGCGAGAGCAGCAGCGCGGCGATCCCGGTGGGGCCCGCGCTGGTGGGGCCGGCGTCGATGGTGTCCGCGCCGGTGGGGCCCGTGCTGACGGGGCCCGTGGGGTCCGGTGCGACGTCGGCCACCTCGGCGGCTTCGGCGAGCGCCGCGTCCGTGACCCCGTCCCCGGCCCCGGCCGCCGCGAGCGCGCGCCGCACCTCCGCGTCGGGCAGCCCTTCCAGCGCGCGCAGCACGAGCGCGGCACGGGCGGGCCCGGAGAGGGCGGACAGCCGCTGGTCCAGGGCGAGTTCGGCCGCGCCGCCGGAGCGCGGGGCCAGCCGCAGCCCCCGGACGTACGGCAGCGGCGGCGGCAGGACGGCCCGCGCGGCCCGCAGGACCCGCCCCGGCCACCGGCGCGGGCGCCCGGCGTCCAGCGCCGAGCGCAGCACCCGCTCGCGCAGATACGCGTAGCCGGGGTCCGTACGGCCGGGTGGCAGCGCGCGCTGGACGAGCCCGTGCGCGGCCAGGACGCGCCGGTCGCCGCCGGGGGAGGGCGGCAGCACGAGATAGGCGATCCGCACGAGGCGCGGATAGTGCTCGACCAGGGTGGCGGTGGGGACGGCGGTGGGGGCGGCGGCCGGTACGCGGGCCGCCGGGGGTGCAGAGACGTTTCTGTCGGGGGACACGTTCAGCAGAACGAGCCATAGATCCGATGGTCACTCCGGACGGGACGGTTCCGGTCCGGTCCCGCGGATCCCGCCGTTCGGGGGCGCGGAGGTGTGTTCACGGGAGACGATGACCGTATGCGTAAGGAACGATCCCTGGTGGTAATGGCAGCCCTGACCGCGGTTCTCGCGACGGGCTGCGGCGCGGACGACGAGAAGGCCCCCGAAGTGCCGAAGACGGCGACCGGGAGTCTGGAGGAGATTGCCGAGCAGGCGAAGTGCGAACCGCACATCAGTACTGACGCCACCGAGCTGCGGGTGGGCAACTGCGAGACGGACGACGGCAAGTGGGTGCTGGCCACCTTCGCCACCGACCGCGGCCAGCGCGAGTGGATCAACGAGGCCAAGGACTATGGCGGTTCGTATCTGCTCGGCAGGAAGTGGACCGCAGTGGGCGACGAGAAGATCATAGAAGCGCTGCGCGGCCGGCTCGGCGGGACCGTGGAGAGCGGCTCGTCGCACCACTCCGGGGGCAGTGGTGACAGTGGGGGGGACGAGGAGCATTCCGGTCACGACATGAACTGACCGCGCAGCGCGGGTGTGGGGGGAAGCGGGGGAGCGGGGGGAGAAGGGAAGAGAGCCGGGTCCTGACCGGTCGGTTTCGTCCGACAGGACCCGGCGCCTCCTCCCGCGCGAAGCCTCAGTGCTTCGAAGGCCGGTGGCCTGTCAGCACTTGCGGCCCTGGTTCACGCAGCCCACCAGATCGTTCATCACGTTCTCGTCGAAGACGTTGATGAAGTCACCGTGGTCCGTGATCGGCTTGTGCAGCTGCTCCGGGAAGGAGTCCACCGCGAAGCCCCCGCCCTGCGGCACGTCGTAGACGAGGCGCTGCACGAGCTGCGGGATGGCCTTGAAGCCGTTCTGGCAGCTGCCGTTGCCGCTGGCGAACGCGACGTGCGTACGGTGGTTGGCGCTGTCGATGTTCTGACCGTCCCAGCAGCTCTGGAACTTGAAGGTACGGACGACCTGGCTGCCCTCGGGGCAGAGCGGGTACTTGTCCTTCAGCTGGCGGTCCTCGAACCCGGTGCAGCTCCACGAGGCGTTGGCGTTGGCGTCGCCGTTGACGAACGCCTTGGCGTCACCGGTGATGATGCGCAGCAGCCGCGGCATGGCGGTGACCTTCGACTTCGGGTTGCCGACGAAGGTGTTGGTCACCTCGCTCGCGGTGAGGATCTTGCCGACGTTGCCCTCGATGCCACCGCCGTCGTTGTTGGCGTCGAATTCCTGCTCGCCGTTCTGGAGGCGCAGCACGGGCCAGAAGTAGGACGACTTGTCGCCCTGGTTCTCGCAGGTGGTGCTGGATCCGGCGAGGTCGTCGTCCGTCGCGAACGCGTTGTTGGACTGGTTGCCGATGTAGTCGTGCAGGTGGTGCGCGCCGTTGCTCACACCCGGGGCGACAATGACGTTGTCGGTGTTGTAAAGCTTGTTCGCGTTGACGCCGCAGGAGGAGCTGAACGTGCCCTTCGAGCCGCCGCGGCCGGTGCGGACCTTCTTGACGTTGGGCTGGACGGTCGTGATGTCGACGAAGTCGGAGGCTTCGGGGCCGTTACCGCCCTGGCCGCCATCCTGACCGCCATCCTGGCCGCCGTCCTGACCCTGGTCCTGACCGTCACCCTGACCGCCGTTCTGGCCCTGGTCGCCGCCGTCCTGGCCGCCGTCCTGGCCCTGGTTCTGCCCGTCGCCCTGGCCGCCGTTCTGGCCGCCGTTCTGACCGTTGTCGCCGCCGTTGTTGTTGCCGCCGTTGCCCTCCTTCGGGCTGTCGTCGGCCTGGAGGGCGCAGCCCGCGAACGTTTCCAGTCCCTCGGGCTTCTGCCCGAAGCGGCCGATCGAGATGGCGATCCGGTCGAGGGTGGCGACCCGCTTGTCCTTCAGCGGGCCCAGGATGGCGTTGTTGGCGTAGCCGGGATCGCCTGCGATCGCGGACTTGGAGTCGGCGAACCGCTTGTACGCCTCGGTGATCTGTTCGTCCAGCAGTGCCAACTCGCGGGCGACCTCGGGGCGCGCCGGCTCGGGGACGTCCGCCAACTGCTTCTGGTTGGCCACGTCCGGGCATTTGATGGTCGACCACGACTGCGCGGTGTTCTGGCTCCGCGGGGAGGACTTGCCCTCGCCGGCAGACGCGTAGACATTGACCGCTACCAGCCCGCCCCCGCCAAGGAGCAAGGCAGCCCCGGCGGCGATCGCCCGGTTTGCCGTTGTGGAGCGTTTTCTCGATGTGCGTGCCATGGAACTAACTCCTCAAGCTTCGTTGCCGGTTACAGGAAAATCGCGGCAGGGGGAGAAGCGAAGCGCTCCGTTCCATACGGACATCATTCACAGGGTGTTCAGAGGTCCCGGGAATTCATAGAAATCTCCATCGACAAACCGGGCGTATGCCCGTCAAGCGTTCACGCCGGACGCGTCACCGGCCGTGCTCCAGATAGGCGAGCACCGCCAGCACCCGCCGGTTGTCGTCGTCCGACACCGGAAGACCGAGCTTCCCGAAGATGTTCGAGGTGTGCTTCGCCACCGCCCGTTCGGTGACGACGAGTTGGGCCGCGATCGCCGCGTTGGAGCGGCCCTGTGCCACCAGCTCCATCACCTCGCGCTCGCGCGGGGTCAGCCCGCCGATCGGCTTGTCCTGGGCGCGCCGGGAGAGCAGCCGCGAGATCACCTGCGGGTCCATCGCCGTACCGCCCGCCGCGACCCTGCGCACCGCGTCGATGAACTGCTCGGCGTCGAAGACCCGGTCCTTCAGCAGATAGCCGACGCCACCGTTGCCGTCCGCCAGCAGCTCGCGCGCGTACAACTGCTCGACGTGCTGGGAGAGGACGAGGACGGGCAGCCCCGGACGGGCCCGGCGCGCCGCCAGCGCGCACTGGAGCCCCTCGTCCGTGTGCGACGGTGGCAGCCGGACGTCGACCACGGCGACATCCGGCTCCAACTCGGCCAGGGCCCGGGCCAGTTCGGGCCCGCTCTCCACCGCGGCGAGGATCTCGAAGTCATGGGCCTCCAGCATCCGGACCAGACCGTCGCGCAGCAGGAAGAGATCTTCGGCTAGGACAACTCGCAAGGAATCTCCATGGTGACCATGGTGGGACCGCCCGCGGGGCTGCTGACGGCCAGGACACCGTCGAATGTACCGAGCCTGCGCTCCACTCCCGACAACCCCGAGCCACCCCCGAGCACCGCGCCGCCCGTGCCGTTGTCGGTGACCGAGATCCGCAGCATCCCCCCGGAGTGCGAGAGATCGATCCAGATCCGGTCGGCGCCCGCGTGCTTGACCGTGTTGGTCAGCGTCTCGCTCACCGCGAAGTACGCGGCGGACTCCACCGGCGGCTCGGCACGCCCCGGCAGCTCCGCGCTCACCTCGGCCTCCAGCGGCAGCGGCAGCCGCAGCGCCAGCTCCCGTACCGCGTCCCCGAGCCCCCGCTCGGCGAGTACGGGCGGATGGATGCCCCGCACCAGATCGCGCAGCTCCGTCAGCGCCTCGGCGGAGGACTGCCGGGCCTTGCCGATCAGTTCCTTCGCCTTGGCCGGGTTCTTCTCGATCAGCGACTCGATGGTCCCCAGATCCATCCCCATCGCCACGATCCGGGCCTGCGCCCCGTCGTGCAGATCCCGTTCGATGCGGCGCAGTTCGGCGGCCGAGTTGTCCACGGCGTCGTGCCGCGACTCGGTGAGCCGCTCGATCCGCAGCGCCATCTCCCGGTCGCTCGTGGGCGCCAGTACCGCCTTCGTCAGCAGGAAGTGCAGCCGCAGGACGTCGGGGCAGTAGCGCAGAGCGCCCGTGAGCAGCACCAGCCCGAGAGCCCCGGCGGCGAGGCCGGTCCCCGGGCCGCTGACGGGCACGAAGGCGTACCAGTAGGTGCCGTCCGCGAAGGGGCGCCAGAGCCCGGCGGCCAGCGCGACCCCCTCCACGGGGTAGAGGATCAGCACGGCGGTCAGCAGCGCGAGGAAGAACCCCGCCGTCATGTCCGCCACCAGCCAGAGCAGATCACGCCAGGTCGCCGGGTCCCGCAGCATCAGGAAGCACCGCCGCACCGGGCCGGGGCCGCGGCCGTCCGCGTCCTGGGGAAAGGGCCGGTACGGCACGGGGACGCGGACGTCGGACCAGGTGGCGGCGAGCAGCCGGCGCAGGTTCGCGTACCTCCGGAGCGCCGTCAGGACCAGGGGGGTGGCGAACAGCCCGATCCCCAGCACGATGAAGGCGATCGAGAGCACCGAGGTGACCAGGAACACGATCCCCCCGACGAGCGCGACGGGGGCCAGGACCAGCCCCCGCGCGCCCGCCAGCAGCGCCGCGCGGATCCGCTCGCCGCTGAGGAACCCGTTCCCGAACCCGTTTCCGCGCCCGAACCCGTTTCCGTCCCCGCCCCCGTTGCCGTTGCCTCTGCCGTTCCTGATGGTGGCGTTCCCACTCATGCCGGTCTCTGCTTCCCCTCACGGCCGGACGGCCCCGCGGGCTCCGACAGCCCGACCTCCGGGCACCTGTTCAGTCTGACGCGAAACCACCCCTGGACGGGAGCGTGCTCTCCCCCCGGCCCGGGGTGCACCCAGCACCACCGCGCGGCCGCCTCAGCCGCCGAGCAGCCGCGCCTCCACCTCGGGGGACAGCCCCACCCGGGGCCGGTCCGGCCGCAGCGGCGCCGGGCCGCCGAGCGAGCCGAGCCAGGCCCAGGTGTCGGCCACGGTCTCCGTCACGGGGCGGCAGCGCAGCCCCGTCGCCAGGGCCTTGGAGACATCGGTGCGGTGCACGGCGTCGTGGGATTCCCCCGGCGGCAGCCAGACCGGCAGCTCGATCCAGGGCTCGACGCCCGCCTCGATGATCGTCTCCGGATCCGTCCAGCGCAGCTCGGCGTCCGAACCGGTGACCCGCACACAGGTGTCCAGCAACTCGCCCATGGTGGTGTGCCCCGGCGGGCTCACCAGGTTGTACGGGCCGCCGAGCCCCTGCCGTACCGCGTCCAGCGTCCACGTGGCCAGGTCGCGCGCGTCGACGTACTGCAACGGGTTGTCGCGGGGGCCGGGCGCGAGCACCGGGCCGCCCCGGGCGATCCGGCCCAGCCACCAGGGGAGCCGGCCGACGTTCTCACCGGGGCCGAGGATCAGACCGGCGCGCACCGACAGCGCCCGGTCGCCGAAGACGGACTCGGCCGCCAGCTCGCCGCCCCGCTTGTCCCGCGGGTAGGAGGTCGCTCCTGCCGCCGCCGAAGCGCCCTCCACCGGCGCGCTGCCCTCCGCGCACCCGGCCGGTGCGGTCTCCGCGTACACGGAGCGGCTGGAGACGTACGCGTACCGCCCGGCGCGGTCCGCCAGCAGCCGGGCCGTCGCGAGCACGGCGGACGGTGCCGCCGACCAGGTGTCGACGACCGCGTCCCACTCGCCGGGGCCGCTCGTGCCGTTCCTTCCGCTTGTGCCGAGCGCCGCGAGCCCGCCGGGGGCGGTGCGGTCGCCGAGCAGGGAGACCGCGCCGGGCGGTGCCGGGTGACGGCCACGGTGGAAGACCGTCACCTCCCAGCCGCGCGCGAGCGCCGCTTCGGTGAGCGCGCGGCCGACGAATTCCGTACCACCGAGAAGGAGGAGCCTCATGAGATCCCAACCTGCCACGCGCGGACGCCCGTGGCCCGCGGATTCGCCGACGGTGGAATCGCGGGCCGTGGGTCTGCCGCGCGCGGCGACGGGATGGCAACATGTGCGGACCATGACAGACGCCCGGTCACCGCTCCGCGCCCTGCGCGCCGCCGCCTTCGCGGCGGTCTGCGTGACCCTCGCGGCGGTCGGCCACGCACTCGCCTCGGAGGCGGGCGGCGGCCCCGCGCACGAGATCCGGCCCGGAGCGCTGTGGACGGCGTTCGCGGTGACCGGCGCGGTGGCGTGGCTCGCGGGGCGACGGCGCCGGGGCGTCGCCTCGATCGGCGCCGGGCTGCTCACCGTCCAGGGGCTGCTGCACCTGATCCTCTCCGGGGCGCTGCCCTACGGCCTGTCCGGGCCGCCGGCCGCCCACAGCGGCATGGAGATGGCGGACGCCGGTACGGCCGCCGCACCGGCGTCCCGTGCGGGATCCGGTACGGGACCCGGCATGGACGCCGTGCTCGACGGCTCCGCCGGCATGCTCCTCGCGCACCTGCTCGCCGCCGCCGTCTGCGCCGTCTGGCTGGCCAGGGGCGAGGCGGCGCTCTTCCGGCTCGCGCACGCCGTCGGCGCGCTGGCCTTCGCTCCGCTGCGGCTGCTGCTCACCGCGAGCGCGCTGCCCGCCGCGCCCGCGCCGCTGCGGCCCGCTCCCGGCGCTCCGGCGGCCCACCGCTTCCGCGGAATCGTCCTCGCGCACACCCTGTCGCGGCGCGGCCCGCCCGGCCGGCGCATCCCCCGCGTCACAGCCCCTGGAGCCGTCGCCGTCGTCACCGTCTGAGGACCGGCGGGCGGCCGGGGCCATTTTCCCCATGCCGCATGCCAACACCTAGGACAGTCATGGCCATTGACGACCCCGTACAGGGGCCCCGTACGGACGAGGGAACGGGAGACGGAAGATCCCCCGCACCGGAAGCAGCGTCCAAGGCCGCGCCGGAGACCGCACCCGGGGCCGCGCCCGCAGAAGCACCCGGTGCCGCATCCGCAGACGCGGCAGGCAGCACCGCCGGTACTCCCGCTCCCTCCGGCTGGAGTTCCCTGCGCCCCCTCGTCCTGCGGCTGCACTTCTACGCGGGCCTGCTGATAGCCCCGCTGATGCTCGTCGCCGCCGTCAGCGGACTCCTCTACTCCCTCTCCTACCAGGCGGAGAAGGTCCTCTACCGCCACGAGATGTGGGCCCCGGTCGGCGACCGCACCCAGCCCCTCGCCGACCAGCTCGCCGCCGCCCGCGCCGCGCACCCGGAGGGCACCGTCACCTCCGTACGCCTGCCGGAGGAGGAGGGCGCGACGACGCAGGTCCTGATGGCCACCCCCGACGCCAAGGAGTCCCACTCCCTCGCCGTCTTCGTCGACCCGTACACCGCGGAGGTACGGGGCGCGCTGGACAGCTACGGCAGTTCGGGCGCCCTTCCGGTGCGGGCCTGGCTCTCCGAGTTCCACCGCCATCTCCAGCTGGGGGAGCCCGGCCTCTACTACAGCGAACTCGCCGCCAGCTGGCTCTGGGTGGTGGCCCTCGGCGGGCTGCTGCTCTGGGTCGGCCGCAAGCGCGCCTCGAAGCGGGCGCTGCTCGTTCCCGAGCGCGGCACCACCGGACGGCGCCGAACGCTCTCCCTGCACGGCTCGCTCGGACTGTGGGCCGTGACCGGACTGGTCCTGCTCTCCGCCACCGGGCTGACCTGGTCGAAGTACGCGGGCGGGAACATCACCGAGATCAAGGACCAGCTCGGCAGCGCGACCCCGTCCGTCTCGGCGGCCCTCGACGGCGGCACGGCCGGCGCGGGCGGCGGCGGCCACGAGGGGCACGAGGGCATGGAGGACATGCCCGGGATGGAGGGCATGGAGGGAACGGACGTCGGTGTCGACCTCGCCGTGGTCGCCGCCCGGCAGGCCGGACTCGACGGGCCGGTCCAGGTGACCCTGCCGACCGAGGGGAGCGGCTATGTCATCGCGCAGACGGACAAACAGTTCCCCGTCCGCCTCGACTCCGTCGCCGTCGACCCGGCCAACGGCACGATCATCGACGAACTGCGCTTCGCCGACTACCCCTTGCTGGCCAAGCTGACCCGCTTCGGCATCGACGCCCACATGGGGCTGTTCCTCGGCCTCGCCAACCAGCTCGCGCTCGCCGCGCTGGCCCTCGCGCTGATCCTGCTCATCGTCTGGGGCTACCGGATGTGGTGGCTGCGCCGTCCCACCAAGGAGCGCGCGCTCGGCGTGGGCCGGCCGATACCGCGCGGCACCTGGCGCAAGGTGCCGCTGACCTGGCTGCTGCCGCTCGCGGCGGTGACGGCGGTGGTCGGATGGTTCCTGCCGCTGCTCGGGATCAGCCTGCTGGTGTTCCTCGCCCTGGACGCGGCGCTCGGCCTGTGGGCGCGCGCGAGGCGCGCGGCGGCGGCACGCGGATAGGCACGACGGAGGGAGTCCTGCCCGGTGATCAGAGCCGGGCAGGACTCCCTTTCGCGTAGTCGCGCGCTTCCGTACCGGAACAACTCACCGGTCAGGGGGTGTACTTGTACCCGACCCGCCGTACGGTCTGGATCGCGCGGCGGTGCTCGGCACCCAGCTTGCGGCGCAGCCGCGCCACATGGACATCGACGGTGCGCCCGTCGCCCACGTGCCCGTAGCCCCAGACCGTGGTCACCAGCTGGTCGCGGGTGTGCACGCGGTTCGGATGCGCCACCAGATGGGCGAGCAGCTCGAATTCGAGATACGTGAGGTCCAGCTGCTGCCCGTCCACGACGGCGATCCGCTGGACGCTGTCGATCAGGACGGGACCGGTGCCCCCCGTCGCGGTCCGGGGCGCCGACGCCGCGAGCGCCGCCGCGTGCCGTTCGGCCGGTACGAGCACGAGGTAGCCGACCATCGGCGGCTGTCCCGGCAGTGACGGCAGGGTGTGCTGGGGTGCGGGCAGCCAGGTCGCGTCGGGCGGCAGGAAGTCCACGATCCGGCCGGGGGCGAAGCCGGCGGACACGGCGGCGACCGGCGCCGGGGCGGTCTCGTCACGGTCTACGGACCGGAGCCGGTGCCGGCCCGGGGACGTCGCGGAACCGGCGGTCGCGGCCGCGGTGGCGGAGGAGATCGAGGACAGAACGGAGTTCGCCATGAGGGGTCAGCTCTTTCGCGCGGAGGAGTCGTCGAAACGACAGGACGAACGGCACAAGGGAGGTACGTACGTCTGCGCGCGCGGCCGAAGGCCCGGAAGAAGGGGCTTTAGAGGGCCGGCGCGTTCCTCACGCGGCGACACACCCGGTCGAAGTCGTG
This sequence comes from Streptomyces sp. NBC_01429, assembly GCF_036231945.1. Classification (NCBI taxonomy): domain Bacteria; kingdom Bacillati; phylum Actinomycetota; class Actinomycetes; order Kitasatosporales; family Streptomycetaceae; genus Streptomyces; species Streptomyces sp. NBC_01429. Next base: position 5,880,008 of record NZ_CP109599.1, read on the forward strand.
GTGCTGCCGGGACGGCCAGAACGGCTCCAGATCGGTGCGACCTGTCACGGGGTACTGGAAGCTGGCCATGACTCCATTGAAGCAGACATTGCCGTCACGCCGCACGCTCCTTTCATCTGTCGATACGGAGGCCCCGCGACCTGCTCGAACCAAGGCGGCCACGGCAGGCGGGGGCGACCGCCGCCGTGGCGATCGCCCCCGCCTGCCGTGGCCGGTGGTGCGTGGTGCGCGTGATGGAGCCCAGGGATGCGCGGTGGCGCGCGGTGCGCGGCGGCGCCGCGGGTCAGACCTGTCCGGCCTTCTCCAGCGCCGTGCAGCACGTGTCCACGATCAGCCGCGTCACGAGGTACGGGTCGACGTTGGCGTTCGGGCGGCGGTCCTCGATGTACCCCTTGCCGTCCTGCTCGACCTGCCACGGGATACGCACCGAAGCGCCGCGGTTCGAGACGCCGTAGCTGTACTCGTTCCACGGGGCCGTCTCGTGCAGCCCGGTCAGCCGGTCGTCGATGCCCGCGCCGTAGTGCTTGACGTGGTCGAGCGGCTTCGAGCCCTCGCCCAGCGACTCGCAGGCGGTGATGATCGCCTCGTACCCCTCGCGCATCGCCTTCGTGGAGAAGTTGGTGTGCGCGCCCGCGCCGTTCCAGTCGCCCTTCACCGGCTTCGGGTCGAGCGTCGCGGAGACCCCGAAGTCCTCGGCGGTGCGGTAGAGCAGCCAGCGCGCGATCCACAGCTGGTCCGCCACCACCAGCGGCGCCAGCGGGCCGACCTGGAACTCCCACTGGCCCGGCATGACCTCGGCGTTGATGCCGGAGATGCCCAGTCCCGCCTTCAGACAGTTGTCGAGGTGCGCCTCGACCACGTCACGGCCGAAGATCTCGTCCGCGCCGACGCCGCAGTAGTAGCCGCCCTGCGCGGCCGGGAAGCCGCCCTCGGGGAAGCCCAGCGGGCGCGAACCCTTGAAGAACGTGTACTCCTGCTCGATCCCGAAGATCGGCTCCTGGCCCGCGAACTTCTCCGCGACCTCGGTCAGCGCGGCACGGGTGTTGGACTCGTGCGGCGTCATGTCGATGTTCAGGACTTCGCACATGACGAGGACGTCGTCGCCGCCGCGGATCGGGTCGGGGCAGGAGAAGACCGGCTTCAGCACCCGGTCGGAGGCGTGACCCTCGGCCTGGTTGGTGCTCGACCCGTCGAAGCCCCAGATGGGAAGCTCCGCACCGTCGGTGAGGATCTTCGTCTTCGAGCGCAGCTTCGCGGTCGGCTCGGTGCCGTCGATCCAGATGTACTCAGCCTTGAACGTCACGGGGCCTCATCCTTTGCGGGTGCAGCAGGTTTGACCCGCAGCTTCGCAATACAGGATTTCCCGGTGATTGCCCCACCGTGAACCAGGTGTTACCCGGTTTTATTTTGTTTCATATGTTTTATCCCTGACGGGACCGCCGGGCGACCTCGTGGGTGTTCAGCAGCGACCCGAACCCGCCGCGTGGATCCGGCGTATCAACTCGTCGTAACCGGTCCCCAGCGCCTCCGCCGTACGACACGCGCTGCCCGCCGTCGTCCGACCAGTCGGCGACGAAACCGTGCGGGATGTACGAGACGTACCGCGTCCCGGGGCCACCCGGACCTCGCCGTACGCGTCGTAGATCTCGCGGTGCAGCCGCAGCCCGCGCACCGGCTCGTCGCGGACCAGCGGTACGAGCCGCAGCCCGCCCCGGACCTGGGCGGGGCGGGCGGTCAGCCGGTGAGATCGAGCCTGGTCACCGTCCCTCTCCTTCCTGCGTGAAGAGCCGCACCCGGCGGTCCGGATACGCGTCCCGGATCCCGGCCGTCGGCACGCTCGGCGCCAGCCGGCGCACCTCGAAAACCTCCGCGTCGTATACGGGGTTGAGATGGACGACGGCGGTCCGCCGCTCCCGGTCGATACGGGTGCGCCACACCCGCAGCACCTCGCCCGCCAGGCCCGGCGGGGCGTTGTCCCAGCCGTCCGAGACGATGACGAGCCGGTCGGGGGAGTGCTCCAGGGCGTCGATGATCCGGGTCGGTCCTGGCCGCCAGCCAGTCACGCACGATCGCCCGGGTGCGCCGGTTGCTCACCCCGGCCGCGGCGAGCCGTCCGAACAGCCGGTAGACACGCTGCGGCGGCAGCCGGGCCAGCCGGGCGGCGATGAGACGGCCCTCCGCCCGCTTCTGCTCCCGGCTCGCGTCGCCGTGCGTCCGCAGCAGCCCCTCGATGATCAGCGCGGCCTTGCGGTCGTTGATGTCGAGGGCGAGCGCGGCGGCGTAGACGGGCCGGTAGTTGACGCGTACGTACTCGTGCAGAGAGCCGAGCGACAGGCTCTGCTCGTACGCCCCGGAGCGGAACTCCCGCTGTCCGGTGGCCGTGACGGCCGCGTTGACGAACAGCAGCACGTCCTCGGCCGCGACAAGATCGGAGAAGGTCTCCGGCATGGTGTTCCCCCTGGTGAGCGCCGGCCGGGGCATGGGGGCGCGATCAGCGAAATCACTGCTGTACAGGCAAGTCCCGGAAGTCGCACCGGAGGCCGGCGGCCGGCCCCGGCAACGTAACACCCGGTACGGGACGCCCGGCACAGGTTTTTCCCGCCCGCGTACGCCCGTACCTCCCCACCCGGCACGGGGACGGGCCACACTGACCCGTATGGACAAGCCCCGTATCGGACTTCTCGGCACCGGCCCCTGGGCCGAGCGCACGCACGCGCCCGCCCTCGCCGCCCACTCCGGCATCGAATTCAGCGGCGTCTGGGGACGGCGGCCCGAGGCCGCCGCCGCGCTCGCCGCCGCGCACGACACCGCCGCCCACTCCGGCGAGGCCGGGCTCGATGTGCTCTTCGCCGAGAGCGACGCCATCGCGTTCGCGCTGCCGCCCGACATCCAGGCGCCGCTGGCGGCCCGCGCCGCCGCCGCCGGATGCCACCTGATCATGGACAAGCCGGTCGCGACGACCGTGGCCGGCGCCCGCGCCGTGGCGGACGCGGCGGCGGAGGCCGGGGTGGCGTCCGTGGTGTTCTGCACCCTTCGGTTCGCCCCCGACACCGCGCGGTGGGTGGCGCGGCAGGCCGCCACGGGCGGCTGGTTCACGGCCCACGCCTACTGGCTCGGCGGCCTCTTCACGCCGGGCAGCGACAGCGCGTTCGCCGATTCGCCCTGGCGCCGCGAGAAGGGCGGCCTGTGGGACGTGGGACCGCACGCGCTGTCCGCGCTGATCCCGCTGCTCGGCGACGTCACGGATGTGCTGGCCGCACGCGCCGAGCCCGACCTCACCCACCTCGTGCTGCGGCATGTGTCGGGGGCGGCCAGCACGGTGGCGCTGAGCCTGAGCGCGCCGCACGCGAGCGCGGGTACGGGGCTCGAACTGCGCGGTGAGCACGGCACGGCCGAGCTGCCGCAGAACTGGGGCGATCCCGTCGACTCCTTCGCCGCCGCCGTGGACGCGCTGCTGGAGGCGGTGCGTACGGGCCAGCCGCACGCGTGCGACGTGCGCTTCGGGCTGCGGCTGACGGAGATCCTGGCGGCGGCGGAGGCGCAGGTGGCGGCCGGATAGCCGACGGGCTCCCCGGGGAGGCCGATTCCCCGGGGAGCCCGTCGGCTATCCGGTCAGCCGACGCTCTCGATCTGCTCCTGCGGCGTCGACCGGACGCTCTGGATCTGCTCGATCCGGGCGTTGCGGATCAGGAACTTGCCCTCCTCGCGGACCAGTTCGAACGCCGCGTCGTTGAGCAGGGCGCAGCTGCCGGAGGCCGACGTGACCCGCACCGTCGTCGACTTGTCGTTGTCGAGGTTGGTCACCCGAAGGGTGGTGCCGACCGGGAACTGGTTGCTGGACGCGGCCGGGGGACCCGCCTCGCCGGAGAGCGTGACGGTCGAACCGGCGCAGACGACTTCCCCGGTCGCGTCGGTCGCGTCGGCCGCGCCTTCCGCGTTGTCGTCGCCGGTGCCGGTGTCCGTGCCCGTGCCCGGGGAACCACCCGTTTCGGCCTGTCCGTTCCCGGCGGCAGCGTCGCCGCTCCCGCTCCCGCTCCCGGCCGTGCCAGCGCCCGCCTCTCCGCCCGCGCTCCCGGGCTCGCAGCCGGACGCCACCTGCTTGCGCCGGATCTCCTCGATGACCGCCACCCTGTTGGCGATCCGTGCCTCGGACTGCGCGTCAGGCGCGGCGCGCTGATCCGCGATGAAGCTCTCGTTGTTGGTCACGGCGGTGGCCAGTCCGTCGCACACCACCGACGCCTGGCTGGTGCCGGTCATGATCACCGCCGTACCGCCCGCGAGCGCCGCCGCGCCGACGAGCAGGGCGATCTTCTTCCGGCCGCTGAGGGTCTTCTTACGGGACACGTGACGGGCTCCTGTTCCCGGCCGCGTACGGGTGGGGCCGGTGGGGGGATCGGTGCGCCGTTACATACGCGCGGGCCGCCCAGTCCGCTCAACGGCCTTGGCTCCGAGGTCGTCAAATGGCCTCTGGCCAGGGGCGATTGTCAGTGGGAGGCGGTAAAATAGAGGTAGTTCGTGAGGGTCCAACCACCGTGCCGGGAGGTCGCCGATGGCTGCTGCCACCATCACCACGAAATCCGTCAGGACACCGTCCAGGACGTCGCCCAAGACGTCGTCCAGGACACCGCTCAAGACATCCCGCAGGACATCACCGGCGCTGAAGCGCAAGCCACTGCCCGCGGGCCGGCCCCGCGAGTGGTACGAGACGCACAACCGGCGCCTGAAGGCGATGCGCCTCGCCATCGCCCTGCTGGACTCGGGCGTGTACGCGCCGGAGAAGGCGAGCAACCGGAGGATACGGAGCACGGCGGCCCGCATCGGAATCCACCCGCCGTCCAACACCACCTGCCGCATGGTGCGCACCTTGATCGGCTGACCGGCTGACCGGCTGACCGGCTGGTCGGCCGGGCGAGTCTGCCGACGCCGTTCCCCCGGCCCCGATCCGGGCCGGGGGAACGGTGGTTGACGGCCCCCGCTCGCCGAGTTCCCCGCGAGGCTCCGTGCGGCCCGGCTCAGGACACGACGCGCCGCCGCCAGCGCACTTCGCCGTTCTGCCACTGATCGGTGGGCGTGAGCCCGACCGACGCGGCGACGGCGACCGAGGCCAGGTGGTCCGGATGGATATGAGCGATCAGAGTTCCCACGCCGCGCTCCTCCAGCCACCGCACCAGCCCCCGCGCGGCCTCCTTCGCGATGCCGCGTCCCTGCCACGCGCCGCCCACCACCCAGGCGATCTCCGCGACGAGACCGGCACCGTCACGGCTCGGGGTCACGGTCGCCTGGACGTACCCGGCCAGACACCGGCCCCGTCCCGCCTCCTCTTCGACGCTGATCACCCAGTTGCACCAGGAGATGACCGGCAGGGGCGAGCCCGCGACCATCCGGGCGTACCGCTTGCGCAGCTCCTGCGCCGTCGCGGGCGCCCCGCCGATGTAGCGGTGCAGCGCCGGATCGCCCAGCACGGCGGCCATCTCCTCCGCGTGCTCGACCCGCAGGGGCAGCAGCGTCAGCCGCTCGGTATCGATGGCCGCTGTCAGGATCGCCGTCACGACGCGCCGCCCGGAGCCCGCTGCCCGTCGCCCCGGCCCCGCCGCGTCACGACGGCGTGCGGTCGGCCCCGAGCGGCCCCGGCGGCACGCCCCACGACTCGATCCCGCGGCCGCGCACGGTGAACCCGTATACGCGGAACGGCGGGGGAGTCCGTCCGGTCGGCGCGCCACCGATCGGGGAACGGACGCCAGTTGCAGGTCTTCATGCGGTCATGGTGCCAGCGACCACTGACAATCGACGCGCCGCGGTTCGCGGCGGTCCGGGCCACGGGGCTAACCTGGTCCCACGGCGGCCTTCACGGGCAGCCGTGCGGCGGTGGGGCCCGCCGTACCCGAACCGCGGCGTCACGCCGCCAACGGTCCCTACTTGCGAGGAAGCGTGCCCGGATCCCCGGCGCACCTGCGAGTAGGAGAGACGTATGCCCATGGGACGCTCCCGGCCAGTAGGACGCTCCCGATCCGTGGGACGCCCGCGACCGGCACACCCCCGACACCGGCCGCTGCGCGAACGGGTGCGTGAGCAGTGGCGTCCGGTCGCCGTCGTGGCGCTGGGCGGCGCGATCGGCGCCTCGGCGCGCTACGGCTCGTCCCTCATATGGCCCACCGCCCCGGGCGCCTTTCCCTGGACGACGCTGATCGTCAACGCGGTCGGCTGCGCGGTGATCGGCGTGTTCATGGTGGTGATCACCGACCTGTGGCGGGCGCACCCGCTGGTACGGCCGTTCTTCGGCACCGGCGTCCTGGGCGGGTTCACCACTTTCTCCACCTACGCCGTGGACATCCAGCGGCTGGTGGCCGACGGCCGGGCGCGCACCGGGCCGGCCTATCTGGGACTGACCCTGATCGCGGCGTTCGGCGCGGTGTGGAGTGCGGTGTGGCTGACACGCCGCGTACTGACGTGGAGGCAGACATGACCAGGCTGACAGGTACCGCGCTGCGCGTGACGATCTTCGTCGGGGAGGCCGATCTGTGGCATCACCGGCCCCTCTACACCGAGATCGTGCACCGCGCGCACGGGGCGGGCCTCGCGGGCGCCAGTGTGTTCCAGGGGATCGAGGGGTTCGGGGCGTCCTCGCTGATCCACACCCAGCGACTGCTGTCGCTGAGCGAGGACCTGCCGGTGGCGGTGGTGATCGTGGACACCGAGGAGAAGGTACGGGCGTTCCTGCCGCAACTGGACGAGCTGGTCACCGAGGGGCTGGTGATCCTGGACGACTGCGAGGTCATCCGCTACGCGGGTCGGGGGGAGGCCGGATGAACTGGCTCCTGGTGATCATCGGCGCGACGGTCGGCGCCCCGCTGCGCTACCTCACCGACCGGTCCGTCCAGCGCAGACACGACTCGGTCTTCCCGTGGGGGACGCTCGTGGTCAATGTGGCGGGCTGTCTGGTCCTCGGCCTGGTCACCGGCGCGGTCACGGCGGGGGCCGCGTCGTCCCGTACGCAGTTGCTGCTCGGGGTGGGGCTCTGCGGGGCGCTGACGACGTACTCGACGTTCAGCTACGAGACGCTGCGGCTGGCCGAGGACGGCGCCGGGTTCTACGCCCTGGCCAATGTGGCGGCGAGCGTGGCGGCGGGTCTCGGCGCGGTGTACGCGGGGGTGGCGATGGCGGGGGCGGTGTGGCCGTAACCGGCGTAGGTACGCAGGTACGTAGGCACGTAGGTACGGACGTACGGAGGCACCGGCAGCCCCGCACCCCCGCACCCCCGCACCCCGCACCTCCGTGACCGGGCCCGGCCAGGCCGATCGGCCCCGGCCCGGCCACGGTTCAGCGGCCCGGGGCCTCGTCGGCGGGCGCGGTGAGGCCGAAGGGCAGATCGGGCCGGGCGTCGGCGATCTCCAGCAGCCGGTTGTACTTGGCGACGCGCTCCCCGCGCGCCGGGGCGCCCGACTTGAGCTGTCCGCAGCCCGCGCCGACGGCCAGGTCGGCGATGAAGCTGTCCGTGGTCTCGCCGGAGCGGTGGGAGACCATCTGCGTGTAACCGGCCCCCCGGCAGACCCCGATGGCGGCCATGGTCTCCGTGACGGTGCCGATCTGGTTGACCTTGATCAGCGCGGAGTTCCCGACGTTCCGGCCGATCGCCTCGGCGATGACCGCCGGATGGGTGACGAACAGGTCGTCACCCATCAGCTGCACCCGGTCGCCCAGCCGCGCGGTCAGCCGTTCCCAGCCGTCCCAGTCGTCCTCGCCGAGACCGTCCTCGATGGACCAGACGGGAAAACGGTCGACGATCTCCTCGTACCGGTCGATGAGCTGGTCGGAGGTCAGCTCCTCGCCCGCGACGCGGTAACGGCCGTCCTCCGTACGCAGTTCACTCGCCGCCGGGTCCAGCGCGATGGCCACGCCGTCGCGGCCGGGGGTGTATCCGGCGTCCGCGATGGCGGCGACCAGCTCCCGCAGCACATCCTCCGGCCGGTCGAGCGCGGGCGCGAAACCGCCCTCGTCGCCCAGCCCGACGGTGTACCCCCCGGCGGCGAGCCGGGCCTTCAGCCGGGCGTAGATCTCGGCCCCGGCGCGCACGGCGTCCGGGAGACCGGCGGCGCCGAGCGGAGCGATCATGAACTCCTGGAAGTCCAGGTTGTTGGAGGCGTGCACACCGCCGTTGACGACGTTGAAGTGCGGCACCGGCAGCAGCGGCGGCGCGCCCGCGAGGGCGGCGATGTGCTGCCACAGCTCGCGGTCGTACTGCGCCGCTTCCGTACGGGCCGCGGCGAGCGAGACACCGATGATCGCGTTCGCGCCCAGCCGGGACTTGTCCGGGGTGCCGTCGAGGTCGATCAGCGTGGCGTCCACCTCTTCGAGCGAGGCGAAGCGCTGCCCGGTCAGTGCCTGCGCGATCTCGCCGTTGACCCGGGCGACCGCCCGCCGTACGCCCTGACCGCCGTAGCGCTCCTCGTCCCCGTCGCGCAGTTCGACGGCCTCCCGGGAGCCGGTGGACGCCCCGGAGGGGACCCCGGCCCGTACGCGCAGTCCGCTGTCGGTCTCCAGGGTGACGGCGAGGGTGGGCCTGGCCCGGGAGTCGAGGATCTCGACGGCGTGGAGGCGCGCGATACGGAGCACGGGGCGTCAGCCGCCCGCGCCGGGGCGGACCGGCGTGCCGCTGGAGTACACCGCGCCGGGGTGCGCAACCGCCCCGGGGTGCGCTACGGCGCCGGGGTGCGCCACCGCGCGCGCCCGGGACGCCTCGATCTCCGCGTACGCCTGTTCGCGCCCCTCCCAGTGGGAGCCCTCGACCGATTTGCCGGGCTCCAGGTCCTTGTAGACCTGGAAGAAGTGGGTGATCTCCAGCAGATCGAAGTCGGAGACATCGGTGATCTCCTGGAGCATGGCGTGCCGGGGATCGTCGGACGGTACGCACAGGACCTTCTCGTCCGGCCCCTTCTCGTCGCGCATCATGAACATGCCGAGGGCCCGGCAGCGGATCACACAGCCGGGAAACGTCCGCTCGCCCACCAGCACCAGCGCGTCCAGCGGATCACCGTCCCGGCCCAGGGTGCCGTCGATGTAGCCGTAGTCGGCCGGATAACGGGTGGCGGTGAACAGGGTCCGGTCGAGCCGGATGCGCCCGGCGGCGTGATCCATCTCGTACTTGTTGCGCGACCCCTGCGGGATCTCCACGGTGACGTCGAACGCGGTCGGATCGGATGCCATGACAATCGCCTCCACACCAGGAATCCGACCACGCATCGCGGCGGCCCGCAGCTCACGGCGCATTCGGGCGCACCGGCACGGCGCCCCGCGCGCCCGCCGGCCGCGTTGACACGCGGTCCGAGGGGCGGCTGTAATGGTGCGCGTGTCGCGTGACACCGGCCAAAGAGCAGTGGGCCGGCCGGCGGTCGGGCGAGCACCTTCACCGAGGGACCACGCCATGAGTTCACACTCCGCGCCTCGCGACTGATCCGAGCCACCGGGCGCACCGCGCGCCTCAAGGGCCGCGCTCCGAGCGCCGTCCCGCAGGTCATCCCCGTCCTTGACGCACCGTGCCGCGCCTCGCCGTGCCGGGCCGCGCTTCGCCGTGCCGGGCCGCGCCAGGCAGTGTTCCGGCGCCGTCACCGAGGACAGCCGCACTCACTTCTTACGGAGAGCCCACACCGCATGCCCATGTCCTTCAACCAGACCGTCATCGAGGAGTTCCGCGCCAACGAGGGAAAGGTCGGCGGCCCCTTCGAGGGCGGTGACCTCCTCCTGCTGACCACCACCGGCGCCCGGTCGGGCGCCCGGCACACCGTGCCGCTCGGCTACGTCCGCGACGGCGAGCGGCTGCTGCTCGTCGCGTCGGCGGGAGGCGCGCGCCATCACCCCGCCTGGTACCACAACCTGCTGGCCCATCCCGTGGTCACGGTGGAGATCGGCACCGAGCGCTACGAGGCCGTCGCCGTCCCCGCCGAGGGCGCGCGGCGCGACCGGCTGATGGAGCGGGTCGTCCGCGTCGCGCCCGGATACGGCGACTACCAGGCCGGAACGTCCAGACTGCTGCCCGTCGTGGTGCTGGAACGCCCGCGGTACGAGGAGCCCGGAGTCCCCGCTGCGGTTCCTCGGGAGATCACCACGCTCGCGGACAAACTGCTGGAGACGCACACCTGGCTGCGCGCGCAGCTGCGGTACGTACGCTCCGAGGCCGATGCCCATCTCGCGGCGCGGGCCGCCCACCAGGGACCCGGGGAACCGCCCGCGCCGGGGCTGGGCATGCGGATCCGGCAGCACTGCCTCGCCTTCTGCGACGCCCTGACGTTCCATCACACCGGCGAGGACGCGCACATCTTCCCCGCCCTCGCGCACCACCACCCCCGGCTGCGCGACACGCTCGACCGGCTCGGGGAGGAACACCGTACGATCGCGCGGATCAAGGACGAACTGACCGCCCTGCTGGCCGACATAGGCACCGCTGACCCGGACCGATTCCGTACCGAACTGGACCGGATCACCGGCGAGTTGGAGGCGCATCTCGACTACGAGGAGGAGTCACTGCTCCCCGTACTGGCGGAGGTCCCGTTCCCGCCGACGGCACCTGACGTATCCGCGGCGCCGCCGTCGCCGTGAGGTGACTGCCGGGGAAGCCCGGCGGAGGGCCGGCCGACCTCGTCGGCCCTCCGCGCCCGGTACGCCATCCAGGCGGCCACCAGGGCGCCCGACACGTTGTGCCACACCGAGAACACCGCGGCGGGCAGCGCGGCCAGCGGGCTGAAGTGCGCGGTGGCCAGCGAGGCGGCGAGCCCCGAGTTCTGCATGCCGACCTCGAACGCCATGGCGCGGCTCGCGGGCGGCCCGAGCCGGGCCAGCTTCCCGGCGCCGTAGCCGAGTGCCAGCCCGAGACCGTTGTGCAGCACCACCGCGACGAACACCAGCAGAGCCGCCGACTTGATCGCCGCCGCACTCCCCGCCACCACCACGGCGACGATCACGGCGATCGTCACCGCCGAAAGCCACGGCAGCGCCCCCAGCGCCCGGTCCACGTACCGCCCCGCCAGCAGCCGCAGCGCCAGCCCCGCGAGGACCGGGAGCAGCACGGTCTTCAGGATGTCGGTGACCATGGCCCCCGCGTCGACCGGCAGGAACTCACCCGCCAGCAGCAGTGTCAACGGCGGTGTCACGAGAGGCGCGAGCACCGTCGACACCGTGGCCACCGACACGGACAGCGCCACATCGCCCCGCGCCAGATAGGTGACCACATTGGACGAGGTACCACTCGGCGCACACCCGACCAGGATCACCCCCGCCGCCAACTGCGGCGGCAGCCCGAGCCCGTTCGCGATCAGCCAGCCCAGCCCCGGCATGATCACGTAGTGCGCCACCAGCCCGAGCCCCACCGCCCAGGGCCGCCTGGCGACCCCCTGGAAGTCCTTCGGCGTCATCGTCAGCCCCATGCAGAACATGACGACGCCCAACAGGTACGGCACGGACGTCTTCCACTCCGCGAACGCCCCGGGCAACACCAGCCCGAGCGCCCCCGCGACCAGCACCAGCACCGGAAACACGGTCACAGCCCGCCGGGCCGCCCGATCGGCGGCGTCACGCCCGGCGGGGGACTCGTGTTCGTCTTCGCGTTCGCATTCGTTTTCTGATCGCACGGCGCGATGCAACGCCTCACGGCCGCGCTCCGCAACACCGTCTCGGCATATGGCCACGGAGTCGCACAAACACCGCGCCACGGGGGCCCAGGAACACGGAGAGCGCTCGACGAAGAAGGCCGTCGACCGCGCCATGACGGCGGCGGTCGACGGCCTCGACTCACGAGCGGACATCTCGGGGCAGCGCCCCGTTGCGACCCGGGCGCCAGCCTGGAAGGCGTTTGCGCGGGTCAGCGGTGGTTCGGCTTAGATGTCGAAGTACAGCTCGAACTCGTGCGGGTGCGGGCGCAGCTGGATGGGGGCGATTTCCTTGGTGCGCTTGTAGTCGATCCAGGTCTCGATCAGGTCCGAGGTGAAGACGCCGCCCGCCTGGAGGTACTCGTTGTCCGCCTCCAGCGCGTCCAGGACGGCCGGGAGGGAGGTCGGGACCTGGGGGACGCCCGCGTGCTCCTCGGGAGCCAGCTCGTAGAGGTCCTTGTCGATCGGCTCGGCCGGCTCGATCTTGTTCTTGACGCCGTCGAGGCCCGCGAGGAGGAGGGCCGAGAAGGCCAGGTACGGGTTGGAGGACGGGTCCGGGGCGCGGAACTCGACGCGCTTGGCCTTCGGGTTCGAGCCCGTGATCGGGATGCGCATCGCGGCGGAGCGGTTGCGCTGCGAGTAGACCATGTTGACCGGGGCCTCGAAGCCGGGGACCAGGCGGTGGTACGAGTTGACCGTCGGGTTGGTGAAGGCCAGCAGCGACGGGGCGTGCTTGAGGATGCCGCCGATGTAGTAGCGGGCCATGTCCGAGAGGCCCGCGTAGCCCTGCTCGTCGTAGAAGAGCGGCGTGCCGCCCTGCCACAGGGACTGGTGGACGTGCATGCCGGAGCCGTTGTCACCGAAGATCGGCTTGGGCATGAAGGTCGCGGTCTTGCCGTTGCGCCAGGCGACGTTCTTCACGATGTACTTGAAGAGCATCAGGTCGTCGGCCGCGGCGAGCAGCGTGTTGAACTTGTAGTTGATCTCGGCCTGGCCGGCGGTGCCCACCTCGTGGTGCTGGCGCTCGACCTGGAGGCCGGACGCCTCCAGCTCCAGGGAGATCTCGGCGCGCAGGTCGGCGAAGTGGTCGACCGGCGGGGCGGGGAAGTAGCCGCCCTTGTAGCGGACCTTGTAGCCGCGGTTGTCCTCGACCGCGCCGGTGTTCCAGGCGCCGGCCTCGGAGTCGATGTGGTAGAAGCCCTCGTTGGCGGTGGTGTTGAAGCGCACGCTGTCGAAGACGTAGAACTCGGCCTCCGGGCCGAAGTACGCGGTGTCCGCGATGCCGGTGGAGGCGAGGTACGCCTCCGCCTTCTTGGCGATGTTGCGCGGGTCGCGGCTGTACTGCTCGCCCGTGATCGGGTCGTGGATGAAGAAGTTGATGTTCACGGTCTTGTCGCGGCGGAAGGGGTCCACCCGGGCCGTCGACAGGTCCGCGCGCAGCGCCATGTCCGACTCGTGGATCGCCTGGAAGCCGCGGATCGAGGAGCCGTCGAAGGCCAGCTCCTCGTTCGGGTCGAACGCCTTCGCCGGGATCGTGAAGTGCTGCATCACGCCAGGCAGGTCGCAGAACCGGACGTCGACGAACTTCACGTCCTCGTCCGCGATGAACTTCTTGGCCTCGTCGGCGTTCTGGAACATCCAGCTCCTCCTCCTCCCGTCCCGGGGAGGGGCGGGGGTTATCGGTCGTGCGGCCAGTGCGGTGGCACACGCTGGACCCGACCATAGGTTTCCGGGATTTCTCCAGCATGACCCATTTGTTTCGCCGAAGTTAACCAGCCTGGGCGTGCGCCGGGCGTACGACGGCTCCGCTCCGCTACCCCCGTACCCCGTCCCCATGCCTCCCGCCAACCCCGTTCCGGGTGCCCGAACACCGCCGCAGTACCGTGGACGGGTGGATAACAGGCAAGCAATCGGATCGTGGCTCTCCGGACCGCGCGCGGCGGCCGAACAGATGGGCGTCGACTTCGGCTACCGGGGTGAACGGCTCGGTCTGCCGGAGCACGGGCCCGGCTCCATCGCCCCGCTCGGCCGGCGCTTCGGCGCCCTGTTCGTGGACTGGGCGCTCTGCATGCTGATCGCATACGGACTGCTCTCCGGCGGTGACTGGCAGGCGTCGGGGAACTGGGCGCTCGCCGTCCTGCTCGTCCTCAGCCTGCTCACCGTCGGGACGGTCGGCTTCACCCCCGGAAAGCGCCTCTTCGGCCTGCGGGTCGTCGCGGAGAACGGCGAGCGGATCGGACCGGTCCGCGTGCTCATCCGTACCGTACTGCTCTGCCTGGCCATCCCGGCGCTGGTCTGGGACCGCGACGGACGCGGTCTGCACGACCGCCTCGCCCGTGCCGTGCAGGTGCGGATCTGACATCCGCGTCCGCGGAAGGCAGGCGGAAGGCAGGCGGAACGTAGGAGAGGGTGGCCCGGAACTCGCGTTCCGGGCCACCCTCTTGTCACATACGCGTACGTGTGAAGGTCAGCGCGCCTTTCCGCCGCGCGGCATCCGCATGCCCTTGGGCATCGGCCCCTTCGGCAGCGGCATGTTGCTCATCAGGTCGCCCATCGCGCGCAGCCGGTCGTTGGCCGCCGTGACCTGCGGTCCCGCCAGGACGCGCGGGAGCTTGAGCATGGTCGTACGGACCTTCTTCAGCGGCACCTGGCCCTCGCCGTCACCGACGATGATGTCGTGCACCGGCACATCGACGACGATGCGCGCCATCCGCTTCTTCTCGGCGGCGAGCAGGCCCTTCACCCGGTTCGGGTTGCCCTCGCCGACCAGCACGATGCCCGCCTTGCCGACCGCCCGGTGGACGACGTCCTGGCTGCGGTTCATCGCGACCGCGGGCGTCGTGGTCCAGCCACGGCCCACGTTCTCCAGAACAGCCGCCGCGGCGCCCGGCTGGCCCTCCATCTGACCGAAGGCCGCGCGCTCGGCCCTGCGGCCGAAGACGATCGCCATCGCGAGGAACGCCAGGATGAACCCGAGGATGCCCAGATAGATGGGGTGGTTGATCAAGAAACCGATCGCGAGGAAGACACCGAAGGTGACGATTCCCACACCCGCGAGGATAAGTCCGACTTTCGAGTCGGCTTTCCGGGTCATCTTGTAGGTGAGGGCGATCTGCTTCAGTCGCCCCGTGTTCGCAGCAGTGTCTGCGTTTTCCTTCCTCGCCATACCCAGAAGTTTACGTGGCGTGGGAAGTGGCGTCCGACACCGCCTCCAGTACGTGCTGTGTCTCGACCCGGTCCTTGGCCCGGCTGCGGTCCTCCAGCACGGCCGTCCAGGCGTTGCGGCGCGCCGTGCGCTGGCCGCCGGCGAGGAGGAGGGTCTCCATCGCGCGCAGCGCGCCGGAGAGGGAGGGGAGCGGGGGCAGGGCCAGGGCGGTGCGCGAGGCGGCCGCCGCGGCCTGGGCGACGGAGCCCTCGGCGGGGACGCCCGCGGTGCGGCGCGCGGCGGCGTCCGCGGTGTGGTGTACGGGTCGTACCGGCGCGACCTGCATGGTGGCGGTCCCCTCGCAGAGGTGAAGGCGTTGAGCGCGTGTGCGCGGTGCGTGAATCCAGCGTCACTCACTGGTGTTACCAGGGCGTGACCGAGCGGTCAAACGCGCATGAAACCCTGACGCGGGTACGGACGCGGCCCTCCGAACGCCGACGCGGCCCGTGCCACCGCCCCTGCCTGCGGGGAAGCGTACGGGCCGCGTCGCGCCATGAGTTACTGGCGGGTAATCGCTTGTGTTCCGATTCACACGGCCTGGCCGGCCACCGCCGCGCCGCGCCGCTCGTTCGCCTGCTGGTACAGCCGGCCCGCGCGGTACGAGGAACGCACCAGCGGACCCGACATGACGCCCGAGTAGCCGATCTGGTCGGCCTCGTCCTTCAGCTCCACGAACTCCTGCGGCTTCACCCAGCGCTCGACCGGGTGGTGCCGGGGCGACGGACGCAGATACTGCGTGATCGTGATCAGTTCGCACCCGGCGTCGTGCAGCTGCCGCAGCGCGTCACTGACCTCGGCGCGCTCCTCGCCCATGCCCAGGATCAGGTTGGACTTGGTGATCAGCCCCGCCTCGCGGGCGCGCGTGATCACTTCGAGGGAGCGCTCGAACCGGAACCCGGGACGGATCCGCTTGAAGATGCGCGGCACCGTCTCGACGTTGTGCGCGAGCACCTCAGGGCGGGACGAGAAGACCTCGGCCAGCTGCTCGGGCACCGCGTTGAAGTCGGGGATGAGCAGCTCGACCTTGGTGTGGCCGCTCTCGCGGTCCGCCGTCAGGCCGTGGATCTGGCGCACGGTCTCCGCGTACAGCCAGGCGCCGCCGTCCTCCAGGTCGTCCCGCGCGACACCGGTGATCGTGGCGTAGTTCAGGTCCATCGTGACGACGGACTCACCCACGCGGCGCGGCTCGTCGAGGTCCAGCGCCTCCGGCTTCCCGGTGTCGATCAGGCAGAAGTCGCAGCGCCGGGTGCACTGCTCACCGCCGATGAGGAAGGTCGCCTCGCGGTCCTCCCAGCACTCGAAGATGTTGGGACAGCCGGCCTCCTGGCAGACCGTGTGCAGTCCCTCGCTCTTCACGAGTTTCTGGAGCTGCTGGTACTCGGGGCCCATTTTCGCCCGGGTCTTGATCCACTCGGGCTTGCGCTCGATGGGGGTCTGGCTGTTCCGGACCTCCAGGCGCAGCATCTTGCGTCCGTCGGGTGCGACAGCGGACACGTCCGGCACCTCTCTCTGCTGGCGCGGCATTCGATTCTTCGGCGAACACCAGGTTACGCCCGTTATTTGCGTGGCATTACGTCTGGCCAACCCGTGGCCAAGGGGGCGCATTCCCCCGGGCGGTGGCGCCGGGGGGCGGGGGCTTCGGGGGCTACGCTCCCGCGCGCTCCGGTTCGCGCGCGGACTTCTCCTCCTGAGCGCCCTCGCGGACGATCTCGCGCGGTTTCGGATCGGCCCCCTCCAGCACGTCCCGCAGATGTTTCTCCAGTACGGGAACGACCTCCTCGACCGTCACCTCACGGCCCAGCTCGTACGAGAGCGACGTCACGCCCGCGTCCCGGATCCCGCACGGCACGATCCGGTCGAACCAGGTGTTGTCCGGGTTCACGTTCATGGCGAAGCCGTGCATCGTCACACCCTTCGCCACCCGGATACCGATCTGGGCGAGCTTGCGGTCCTCGCGGCGCTGGCCGGCGTTGGAGGGGGCGTACTCCGGCCCGTTCAGCCGCGGGTCGAACTCCTCGTCCGCCACCCGGGGATCGAAGTCCAGGGTCAGGCCGCCCACCGCGGGGCGATCCGCCACCGGGTCACCGAGCACCCACACCCCGCTGCGGCCCTCGACCCGGGTGGTCCGAAGACCGAAGTCCGCGACCGTACGGATCATGGCCTCTTCGAGACGGCGCACATGCGCGACGACATCGACGGGACGCGGCAGCTTGAGGATCGGGTAGCCCACCAGCTGGCCGGGGCCGTGCCAGGTGATCTTCCCGCCCCGGTCCACATCCACGACCGGGGTGCCGTCCAGCGGGCGCTCACTGTCCACCGTGCGCCGTCCCGCCGTGTAGACGGGAGGGTGTTCCAGCAGCAGACAGGTGTCCGGGATCTCGTCGGCGAAGCGGGCCGCGTGCACCCGGCGCTGCTCCTGCCATGCCTCCTGGTACTCGACGCGATCCGCGCCGAACCCCAGGTGGATGTACCGCAGCTCACTCACGCCCGTGCCTCCCTCACCACTTCACCGCGCGCCACAGGCGCCCACGCCACTGTACGGCGGCCCCCGGCGGTTCGGCCGGGCAGGTGGTCCGGGGCGCTCCCCGCCGGTCCCCGGACCACCCCGGAACAGGTCCGGTCACACCGGGGTCAGTGACGCAAGCGCTCCTCACACGATCGGATGAATGTTGGGCAAAGGTGGTGGCCGGAGCGGTCCTGGCTACTAAATTCGCGCCGTTCCATGAGGGCTGCTCCCGGGCCCGGAAGGCAGGAGACCGTACAGCTGATGTCGGACCGACCTCCGCAGCGCATTCCCAACCGCCAGCTCGCCTCGCTCATCTCAGAAGCCGGATTCTCCAACGCGGGGCTCGCCCGGCGGGTGGACCAGCTCGGCCTGGAGCACGGCCTCGACCTGCGGTACGACAAGACGTCGGTGACGCGCTGGCTGCGCGGGCAGCAGCCACGCGGCACCACGCCCGCACTGATCGCCGAGGTCTTCACCCGCCGGCTCGGCCGCCGGCTCTCCGCCCAGGACCTGGGGCTCGACGCGTGCGCCCCCGTCTACGCGGGGCTCGAATTCGCCTCCAGCCCGGAGGAGGCCGTCGACATCGTCGGCGGCCTGTGGCGCAAGGACTCCGGCAGCCACAGCGAACTGCGCAAGATCGCGTTCACTCCGGCCGGACTGGTCGTGCCCAGCCGCGACTGGCTCATCGGCCGCCCCGACGAACGGGTCGGCCACCCGGGACCGTCCGCAGCGCGCACCGGCGTCCGGGTGCCCGCCCAGGGGCGGTCGACGGCGGGCGCGGGCCCCGGCCACCCGGCGGTCCGTACGGCCGCGGCGGGGACGGCGGGCCCCGCGCCCCACCTCTCTGCCGCGCTCCCCGCCGTCCCCAGACAGCGCACCGAACGCGCCGCCGGCCAGAAGGTCACCTCCGGCGACATCGACGCCCTGCGCTCGGTCGGCGACCTCTTCCGCACCCTCGACCAGGCGTACGGCGGCGGCCACGCCCGGCAGGCCCTCATCCGCTACCTGGAGCACGAGGCCGAACCCATGCTGCGCGGCACGTACGGCGAGACCACCGGGCGCAGACTCTTCGCCGCCGCCGCCGATCTGACCCGGCTGGCCGGCTGGACCTCGTACGACATCGCCGCGCACGGCCTCGCCCAGCGCTACTTCGTCCAGGCCCTGCGGCTCTCACAGGCCGCCGGAGACCGCGCGTACGGCTCGTACGTCCTGATCACCATGAGCCGCCAGGCCGTCTACCTCGGCCACGGCCGCGAGGCCGTCCAGCTGGCCCGCGTCGCCCAGCAGGGCATCGGCGCGTCCGCGCCCCCGGTCGTCCAGGCGCTGCTGCACTCGGCGGAGGCGCGCGGCCACGGGGTGCTCACCGACGCGCGCGCCTGCACATCGGCGCTCGTACGGGCCGAACGCGCCCTGGAGGCGGCGCGGCCGGGCGACGACGTACCGCACTGGGCGCGCTTCTTCGACGAGGCGCAGCTCGCGGACGAGTTCGGGCACTGCCACCGCGACCTCCAGCAGTACCGCAGCTGCGTCCAGCACGCCGAACGCTCCCTCCGGCTGCGCGCCACCGCGTTCGCGCGCAGCCGCCTCTTCTGCCGCGTCGTGCTCGCCTGCGGTCGGCTGGGCCTCGGCGAGCTGGACCAGGCGTGCCTGCTGGGCGCGGAGGCGGCGCAGCAGGCCACGGAGATGCGGTCGGCGCGGGCGGTCGAGTACGTACGCGACTTCGAACGGCGGCTGGAGCCGTACCGGAACGCGGCGGCCGTACGGACCTACCGCGACCGGGTCGCGGCCATCGGCTGACCGGAGTTGAGCCGGTCCCGTCCGGGGGAGGTGGACGCCCCGGGCGGGACCGGAGTCGTGGTCGCGCCACGGCCCGTGTTACGCCACGGCCGTCAGCGGCATCGGCTCCCGCGCCGGTCCCACGCCCAGGTCGCGCAGGATCGCGTGGGCGGCGCGGCGGCCCGAGAACAGCGCGCCCTGGACCGTGTTGGTGTCCCGGTGGTCGCCGCACACGTACAGCCCGGACAGCAGCCGCACCGGACGGCGCAGGTCGTGCGGCGGCGACATGGCGGGCACCGCCTCCGGGTCGTGATGGACCGCCAGCAGCTCCCACTCGTCCGTCGGCGTCCCGTACAGCCGCGCGAGATGCGCGCGCACCGCACGGTCCAACTCGGCGGCCGGGCCGGGCGGCCCGAGCACCGTCGACGAGATCAGCACCCTGCCCCCGGGCGCGCGCGAGGGATCGACCGCGCTCATCACGGCGGTGTGCGCGACCGGTCCGCCGCGGTCCGCGTCCAGCAGCAGCGCGGGATCCGCCAACGGGGCGGTGGGCGCGGTGTGGTGGAGCACCGTCACGGCGTGGAAGTCCGGCACGCGCAACCCGGGCAGCAACTCGGCGGCGGCCCGCGCGCCGGTCGCCACGACGAGCGAACGGCAGCCGATCTCGCCGTGCTCCTTGGTCGTGACGTTGTTGATCGACGTGTCCGTCACGCAGACCCCCGTACGGACCGTGCCCTCCGGCAGCGTCCGCGCCAGCAGCCGCGGCAGCGTCGCTGCGCCGCCCGCCGTGACGCACAGCCTGCCGCGCGCGAACGCCCGCAGCGTGAGGTCCGCGCACCGGCTCGACGTACGCAGATCCGGGTCGCACAGCAGCGCGGACAGCAGCGGACGGACGAAGCTGTTGACCGTACGCGCGGGCAGCCCCCGCGCGGACAGGGCCTCCAGCGCGGTACGTTCCGGCCGGGCCAGCAGCCGGTCCGTCGGCGTCGCCGCGAGGCGGCCGAGGGCCGCGATCAGCCGGGCCTGGTCGAGCGCCCCGCCGAGCGGGGGGCGGGGGGCGCTCGCCAGGGCGCGCGCCACGGTCAGTGCGCTCCGTGCGCTCCCGACGGCGCCTGTGCGGTAGTTGCGGCCGTCACTGTGCACGAGGACGCCCGGCGAGAACATCCGGACGGCGGCGGCCTCCAGCCCCGGAGTGCGCAGCAGTTCCGGATACGAGGTGGTGAGCAGCCGCCCGCCCCGGTCGAGCCGGAAGCCGTCCACTTCGTCGGTGGCCATGCGGCCGCCGACGTGCGGGGCGGCCTCCAGGACCGAGACGGTGACGCCCGCGCTGGTCAGATGATGAGCGGCGGACAGCCCCGCGATGCCCGCTCCGATGATGACGACGTCCGCGTTGTGCGCGTATGGCGCGCTGGTGATGCCGGTGCTGAGCACGTGCCCCTCCTCGAGGTTGGCGCGGCTGGTGAGGCGGCGGGCGAGGGCGGATGCCCGCACCGGGCCCCTGGAACGCCCGAGTCCACGCCGAGACTAGGGAGGGAAGGGGGCGGTCGCGGACGCGCGCGGGAGGGGTCACCGATGCATGGGGGGTGCGTGGCCGCCTGGCGGCGGCGGGGTGCGGCGGGGTGGGGGTGCGCGGTGCGTTGGTGGTGCGGGGGCCGGGGCACTCCGGAGGCGCATGTCCGGACGGCATGCTGTGCTTTTCCGGGGGACACCCCCGGCCCCCCTCCCGCCGGTGGGCCCAGCACCCCGCACCGCTGATGGGAATGGGGCGGGCGGGTGCGGGCCGGTGGGCGGCCCCCACGTCTGTGGCGGCCGGGGAAGGGGGGCCCGCAGGGGGTGCGTCCGGGACAATAAAGCGTGATTTGTGGCGCACACGACCCGCAGGGAAATCACCGGCCCGCACGCGCCGTAAATCATGCCGTCCCGGATGTACCCCCGGAGGGACACCCGGCCACCACCCGCACGCAACCACCGGCCCCCGCCAACACCGCACTGCACCCCGCCGTCACAAGACGGCCCCGCCGTCCCGGATGTACCCCCGGAGGGACACCCGGCCACCACCCGCACGCAACCACCGGCCCCCGCCAACACCGCACCGCACCCCGCCGTCACAAGACGGCCCCGCCGTCCCGGAGGGACACCCGGCCACCACCCGCACACGACCACCGGGCCGAGCCAACAACGCACCCCCCAGCCCGCACCCGCCGCTACGCGGCGGCCCGCACCGCCTCGGCCACCGTCGGGAACGCGAACGTGAAGCCCGATTCCAGCAGCCGCGTCGGCAGGACGCGCTGGCTGCCGAGGACGTCCTCCGCGAGGTCGCCCAGGACCAGGCGCAGCGCGGCCGCCGGGACCGGGAAGAGGGCCGGGCGGTGGAGGACCTGGCTCATGGCGGCGGTGACCTCGCGGTTGGTGACCGGGTGCGGGGCCGTGAGGTTGACCGGGCCCTCCAGCGCGTCCGTGTCGATGAGGTGGCGCAGCGCGGCGACCTCGTCGTGGAGGGCGATGAAGCTCCAGTACTGGTGGCCGTCGCCGAGCCGGCCGCCGAGGCCCGCGCGGAACAGCGGGAAGAGGCGGCCCCAGGCGCCGCCCTTGGCCGCGACGACCAGGCCGGTGCGGGCGAAGACCGTGCGGACGCCCGCCTCCTCGGCCGCCAGCGCGGCTTCCTCCCACTCGACGCACAGGGCGGGCAGGAACCCGTCGCCGGGGGGCGCGCTCTCGTCGACCTTCCGGTCTCCGGTGTAGCCGTAGAAGCCGATCGCGGAGCCGGAGACCAGCACCCGGGGCGGGGCGTCCAGTGAGGCGATGGCCTCGGCGAGGGTGGCGGTGCCGAGGACCCGGCTGTCGCGGATCTCCTTCTTGTACGCCTCGCTCCAGCGCCGGCCGGCGATGCCCGCGCCGGCGAGGTGGACGACGGCGTCGGTGCCGTTGAGGGCGCGTGCGTCGATGTGCTGCCGTTCGGGGTCCCAGGTGACCTCGTCGGCCGCTCGGGCGGGGCGGCGCACCAGGCGGATCACCTCGTGGCCGTCCGTGCGCAGGGAGCGTACAAGTGCCGTACCGATGAGCCCGGTGGAACCGGTGACCGCGATCCTCATGGGTTCCATCCTGCCTCTCCGGAGCCACATGGCACAGTTGCGCCATGGCTGTCCCGCAGATTCGCCCCGCGACCCACGCCGACGACGACGCGCTGAACCTGCTCGACCGGGCCTCCTGGTCGCCGCTGCACGCGGTGACCCCCAGGCCGGCCCCGCCGTTCGGGCCCTTCTTCGACGCGCTGCATCCGGTGGAGGAGTTCCTGGTGGCGGAGGCGGGGACGGGCGGGCAGGAGGACGTCATCGCCGGGTACATCCGGATCACCCGGCCCACGCCGCTCGCCAGCAACGCGCACGTACGGCAGATACAGGGCCTGGTCGTCCACGACCGGGCGCGCGGCCGGGGCGTGGGGCGTGCCCTGCTGCGTGCCGCGGCGCTGCACGCGCGCAACCAGGGCGCGCGGCGGCTGACGCTGCGGGTGCTGGGGCACAACGCCGCCGCGCGCGGCCTGTACGCGTCGGAGGGCTTCGTCGTCGAGGGGGTCCTGCCCGGCGAGTTCCTGCTGGAGGGCGTCTATGTGGACGATGTGCTCATGGCCCTGCCGCTGACCTCCTGACCGGGGGCCGGGACGGGGCCTCGGTACCTCACTGCGGGCCGAAGCGCTCCGACAGCCGGGGGAACCGCTCCGCCAGCGCCGCCTCGTTCTCGAAGTCCAGCGGCGTGCCCGTCGGCTCGGCGGGCTGCGCCGCGATGCCCAGGGCGGGGGCCACCACGCCCGTCAGCTGCTCGTACGCCTCGTCCGCCGCGTAGCCCAGCTCCTCGCCGTCCCCGTCGACGCGTTCGTCGAAGTCGTCCAGCAGCTCCGCGAGGCTGTCCGGGTCGTGCACCGCGCCCTCGAAGATCTCGCGGCCCTGCCCGATGAGCCAGCAGCGGAAGTAGTCGAAGGCGTCGTCGCTCGCGCCGTCGAGCAGGACGGCCGCAGCGCCCCACAGGTCCCAGTGGTACGCGCGGTTGTAGCGGGACTCGAAGTGGCGCGCGAAGTCCAGTACGGAGTCGGGGTCGAGCTGGAGCAGCCGCTCGACCAGTAGATCGGCATGGTCCTCGGGGTCGCCGTCGGCGGCCTCGCGGGTCGTGTCGATGATCTCCCAGAACTCCGTCTCGTCCATCACGGGTCAAGCATCCTGCTTGCGGGAGGGCCGCGCACGCGGAGCCGCCGTTTCGTAGCGTTATGTTCGGCTCCGGTGCCACCCGTTCAGCCGTACAGCGTCCGCATCCGGTCGGCCGTCGCCGCGAAACGGGCGCGCAGCGAGGCCGGTTCCAGGACCTCGGCCTCCGGGCCCAGCGCGAGCAGCTGCTCGTATGCGACGTCCAGCGACTCCACCGGCAGGACCACCGTGAGCATCTCCGTCCCGTCCGTTCCGGCCGCCGCCTCGATCGCCTCCCGCGCCGCCGCCCGGTCCGTGACGTGCGGCAGCCTGCGGACGCCCTCGGGGGAGAGCCGTACGAGGACCTGGGTGCGCAGCAGCGAGCGGGCGAACTCGGTGGCCCGTTCCTCCCAGAACGCGGGGAGGTCGAAGGACTCATCTCTGGCAAAACGTTCCTGCAAGATCTCCGCGCCCGTGAACCGGTCGATCCGGTAGACCCGGAAGGTCTCCTCGACACCGGCGCACAGGTACCAGACGCCCGCCTTGAGGACCAGACCGTACGGGGCCAGCTCCCGCTCCACCTCGGCGCCCCGGCGCGGATAGCGCGCGTGGAGCAGCCGGTCGGCCCAGACGGCCTCGGCGACCAGCGGCAGCAGCTCCGGGGTCCTGGGCTCGTGGTACCAGCCGGGCGCGTCCAGATGGAAGCGCTGCGCCGCCGAGTCCGGCGCGTCGCGCAGCGACGGCAGCAGCGCAGCCGACACCTTCAGCCGGGCCGCCGACGACACGTCGTCGAGCCCCATCTCGCGCAGCGCGCCCGGCACCCCGGACAGGAACAGCGCCTCGGCCTCGCCGCGCGCGAGCCCCGTCAGCCGGGTGCGGTAGCCGCCCACGAGCCGGTAGCCGCCGGTCCTGCCCCGGTCGGCGTAGACCGGTACCCCGGCCTCGGAGAGAGCTTGGGCGTCCCGGGTGATGGTCCGCTCGGAGACGTCGAGTTCACGGGCCAGTTGGCCCGCGGTCATGGAGGGTCTGGACTGGAGCAGAAGCACCATTTTGATCAGCCGGGCAGCACGCATGACTCCATGATGCAGGGAGCCCCTGTCACTGGGTGACAGGGGCTCCCTGAGCTGGTATAGGGGCCGCGGTGGGGTCCGAAGGTCAGGAGGGACCCGTGGGACGGCCCCCGCGGGGCCCCGGCACGGTCAGAGACCGTAGCGCTCGCGTGCCTCCGCGACCCGCTCCGGCTTGACCTCGCCCCGGCGGGCCAGCTGCGCCAGCGCCGCGAGGACGATCGACTGGGCGTCGACACCGAAGTGACGGCGCGCCGCGTCGCGGGTGTCGGAGAGGCCGAAGCCGTCCGTACCGAGCGAGGAGTAGTCCTGCTCGACCCACTGGCTGATCTGGTCCGGGACCTGGCGCATCCAGTCGCTGACCGCGAGCACCGGGCCCGGCGCGCCGGACAGCGCGCGCGTCACGTACGGCACCCGCTCCTCGCCGCGCAGCAGCGCCGCGTCGGCCTCCAGCGCGTCCCGGCGCAGCTCCGTCCAGGAGGTGGCGGACCAGACGTCGGCGCTCACGCCCCAGTCGGCGGCCAGCAGCTCCTGGGCCGCCAGGGCCCAGTGGATCGCCGTACCGGACGCCAGCAGCTGGGTGCGGGGGGCGTCGGCGGCGGCCGGGGTGCCCTCCTTGAAGCGGTACAGGCCCTTGATGATGCCTTCCTCGACGCCCTCGGGCATCGCGGGCTGCGGCATCGGCTCGTTGTAGACCGTCAGGTAGTAGAAGACGTTCTCGGCCTCGGGGCCGTACATCCGGCGCAGACCGTCCTTGACGATCACCGCGACCTCGTACGCGAACGCCGGGTCGTAGTTGAGCGACGCCGGGTTGGTGGACGCGATCAGGTGCGAATGGCCGTCCGCGTGCTGGAGGCCCTCACCCGTGAGGGTCGTACGGCCCGCCGTGGCGCCGACGATGAAGCCCTTGCCGAGCTGGTCGGCGAGCTGCCACATCTGGTCGCCCGTGCGCTGCCAGCCGAACATCGAGTAGAAGATGTAGAACGGGATCATCGTCTCGCCGTGCGTCGCGTACGACGTGGCGGCGGCGATGAAGTCCGCCATGGAACCGGCCTCGGTGATCCCCTCGTTGAGGATCTGGCCGTCCTTGGCCTCCTTGTAGTACATGATCTGGTCGCGGTCGACCGGGTCGTACGTCTGGCCCAGCGGCGAGTAGATGCCGGCCGAAGGGAACAGCGCCTCCATGCCGAAGGTGCGCGCCTCGTCGGGGACGATGGGGACCCAGCGCTTGCCGGTCTCCTTGTCCCGCATCAGGTCCTTCATCAGGCGCACGAAGGCCATGGTCGTCGCCACGGACTGCTTGCCGGAGCCCTTGTAGACCGCCTGGAACGGCTTCTCGGACGGTTCGGGCAGCGCCACCGCGTGCACCCGGCGGGCCGGAGCGGGACCGCCCAGCTCCGCGCGGCGCTCCTGGAGGTAGCGCACCTCGGGGGAGTCGGCGCCCGGGTGGCCGTACGGCACCAGGCTCTCGTCCAGCTTCGCGTCCGGGATCGGCAGGTCGAGCAGGTCGCGCATGGTGCGGAACTGCTCGCCGGAGAGCTTCTTCATCTGGTGGTTGGCGTTGCGCGACTCGAAGCCGGCGCCGAGCGTGTAGCCCTTCACCGTCTGCGCGAGGATCACGGTCGGCGCGCCCTTGTGGGCGAGCGCCGCGCGGTACGCCGCGTACACCTTGCGGGCCTCGTGGCCACCGCGCGAGGTGAAGAAACACTCGGCGATCTTGGCGTCGGGCAGCAGCTTCGCGAGCTCGATCAGCGCCGGGTCGACGCCGAAGAAGTGCTCACGGATGTAGGCGACGTCGCGGGTCGCGTACGTCTGGAACTGGGCGTCCGGCACCTGGCGCAGCCGGCGTACCAGCGCGCCCGTGGTGTCCAGCGCGAACAGCTCGTCCCAGGCGGAGCCCCACAGCGACTTGACGACATTCCAGCCCGCGCCGCGGAACTGGGCCTCCAGCTCCTGCACGATCTTGAAGTTGGCGCGGACGGGACCGTCGAGCCGCTGGAGGTTGCAGTTGATGACGAACGTCAGGTTGTCCAGCTGCTCGCGGGAGGCGAGGGCGAGGGCCGCCGTCGACTCGGGCTCGTCCATCTCGCCGTCGCCGAGGAAGGCCCAGACGTGCGAGTTGGAGGTGTCCTTGATGGAGCGGTTGGTCAGATAGCGGTTGAAGCGCGCCTGGTAGATCGCGGAGAGCGGGCCCAGACCCATCGAGACGGTGGGGAACTCCCACAGCCAGGGCAGCCGCCGGGGGTGCGGGTACGAGGGCAGGCCCTTGCCGCCCGACTCCTGGCGGAAGTGGTCGAGGTCCGTCTCGGTGAGCCGGCCGTCGAGGAAGGCGCGGGCGTAGATGCCGGGGGAGGCGTGGCCCTGGATGTAGAGCTGGTCGCCGGAGCCGTCCCCCTCCTTGCCGCGGAAGAAGTGGTTGAAGCCCGTCTCGTACAGCCAGGCGGCCGACGCGAAGGTGGCGATGTGGCCGCCGACGCCGTAGCGGGCGCCCCGGGTGACCATGGCCGCCGCGTTCCAGCGGTTCCAGGCGGTGATCCGGGACTCCATCTCCAGGTCGCCGTCGAACGCCGGCTCGGCGGAGGTGGGGATGGTGTTGACGTAATCCGTCTCCAGCAGCGCCGGTACCGGGACCCCGGCCGTTCCTGCGTGCTGGAGGGTGCGCCGCATCAGGTACGCGGCGCGGTGCGGGCCGGCGTGCTCGGTGACGGCGTCGAGCGAGGCCGCCCACTCGGCGGTCTCCTCGGCATCACGGTCCGGGAGCTGGTCCAGCTCGCTCGGAAGTTTGCCTACGGGGTCGGGCATGGTCGCCGCCTTCCGGACAGGAGGGGGGTGGAGAAATGGCCTTGTCTGGCAGGACAGGGCGAAGGGCTGGGTGCAGCCCGTCGTCGACTGTAATTCGTTGATCGATGATCGATCAAAGGGTTGAAAGGAAAAACTTCTCGATCTCAAGGAATTGGCATCCCGTGCCGTGATAGTGGGCACCGAGTGACTGGGGTGAAATCATGAAGTAAGGGGCAATTCAGGCGCGTGGTGCACATCCGAGCACATGGTCCTTCACCAGTGCGCCAATGCCGGGATCGCGCCGCCGGAACGCCTCGACCAGCTCCTGGTGCTCCTCGGCGTACGACTTCTGCACGGTTCCCAGCCAGCGGATCGACAGCGCGGTGAAGACCTCGATGCCCAGCCCCTCCCAGGTGTGCAGCAGTACGCCGTTCCCCGCGGCCCGCACCAGCTCCCGGTGGAAGCCCACGGTGTGCCGCACCTGGGCGGTGCCGTCGGCCAGGCTGTCCGCCGTGTACAGCGCGCTCACGTGCGGTTCCAGCGCGGAGCAGTCCGCGGCGAGGCGCTCGGCCGCCAGCTCGGCGGCGATCTGCTCAAGCCCCGCCCGTACCGGGTAGCTCTCCTCCAGATCGGCCGCGGTCAGATTCCGTACCCGTACGCCCTTGTTCGGCGCGGACTCGATCAGCCGCAGGCTCTCCAGCTCGCGCAGGGCCTCGCGCACGGGGGTCTGGCTGACCTGGAGTTCGGTCGCTATCCGCCGCTCCACGATCCGCTCGCCCGGCTTCCAGCGACCGCTGACGATCCCCTCCACGATGTGCTCGCGGATCTGTTCGCGCAGCGAGTGGACGACGGGCGCGGTCATGAAAGGGCTCCTCGGGGTCGGCGGTCGATGGACAACGATACGGCGGCGCCCCCGCCCGGAGGAGATTCCGGGCGGGGGCGCCGTTGCCGTACAGGGTGCCTACAGGCGTTCGGGTCGAGCCTTACAGGCCGAGCTCGACCTCGAACTCGCCGGCTTCGAGGATCGCCTTGACCGCGGTCAGGTAGCGGGCGGCGTCGGCGCCGTCCACCAGACGGTGGTCGTAGGAGAGCGCGACGTAGGTCATGTCGCGCACCGCGATGGTCTCGCCGAGGTCCGGGTGGTTGATGACCACGGGACGCTTGACGGTGGCACCGATGCCCAGGATGGCGACCTGGTTCGGCGGCACGATGATCGTGTCGAACAGGGCACCGCGCGAGCCGGTGTTGCTGATGGTGAAGGTCGCGCCGGCCAGGTCGTCCGGGGTGATCTTGCTCGCCCGGACGGCCGCCGCCAGCTCCGCGGTCTTCTTGGAGATGCCGGCGATGTTCAGGTCGCCCGCGCCCTTGATGACCGGGGTCATCAGACCCTTCTCGGAGTCCACGGCGATGCCGATGTTCTCCGAGTCGAAGTACGTGATGGTGCCCTCGTCCTCGTTGATCCGGGCGTTGATGACCGGGTGGGCCTTCAGCGCCTGGGCCGCCGCCTTGACGAAGAACGGCATCGGGGACAGCTTGACGCCCTCACGGGCGGCGAAGGAGTCCTTCGCCTGCGCGCGCAGCCGCATCAGCTTGGTGATGTCCACCTCGACCACGGAGGTCAGCTGGGCCTGCGTGTGCAGCGCCTTCATCATGTTCTCGCCGATGACCTTGCGCATGCGGGTCATCTTGACGGTCTGCCCGCGCAGCGGGGACGTCTCCAGCTTCGGCGCCTTGGACGCGGCGGCCGGAGCCGGAGCGGCGGCCGGGGCCTGCGCCTTGGCGGCGGCGGCCTTGGCGGCCTCCGCGGCGGTGATGACGTCCTGCTTGCGGATACGGCCGCCGACGCCGGTGCCCTTGACGGTGCTGAGGTCGACCGCGTTCTCGGAGGCGAGCTTGCGGACCAGCGGCGTGACGTACGCGCCGTCGTCACCGGCGGTCGCGGCGGGAGCCGGGGCCGGGGCGGCGGGCGCGACCGGCGCGGGCGCCGGAGCCGCGGGGGCGGCCGGAGCGGCGGGCGCGGCCTGGACCGGCGCGGGGGCCGGAGCAGGAGCCGGGGCGGGCGCGGGAGCCGGAGCGGGGGCCGGGGCCTCCTGGACCGGAGCGGCCGGGGCAGGAGCCGGAGCGGCCGGGGCCGGGGCGGCGGGGGCTGCCGGAGCGGCACCCGGAGCACCGATCACGGCGAGCTTGGCGCCGACCTCGGCGGTCTCGTCCTCGCCGACCACGATCTCCAGCAGCACACCGGCGACCGGGGCGGGGATCTCGGTGTCGACCTTGTCGGTGGAGACCTCAAGGAGCGGCTCGTCCTCCGCGACCTCCTCGCCGACCTCCTTCAGCCACCGGGTGACGGTGCCCTCGGTGACCGACTCGCCCAGCGCGGGCAGCGTGACGTCGGTACCGGAGGCGCCACCGGCAGGGGCGGCGGCAGCGGGGGCGGGCTCGGCGGCCGGAGCCGGAGCCGCGGGGGCCTCGGCGACGGGCGCCGGGGCGGGCTCGGCTGCCGGGGCGGGGGCCGCGGCGGCCTCCGTCGGCTGGGCCGCCTCGTGGCCGCCCGTGCCGTCGTCGATGATCGCCAGCTCGGAGCCGACCTCGACGGTCTCGTCCTCGGCGACCTTGATGGACGCCAGCACACCGGCGACGGGCGCCGGGATCTCGGTGTCGACCTTGTCGGTGGAGACCTCGAGCAACGGCTCGTCGGCCTCCACGCGCTCACCCTCGGCCTTCAGCCAGCGGGTGACAGTGCCCTCGGTGACGCTCTCGCCGAGCGCCGGCAGGGTTACGGAAACCGCCATGGTTTCAGTTGCTCCTAACAGATGTGCGGAAGTGGTCGTCGTCGCGCCCGGACTGAACCATCAGTCGTGGGAGTGCAGCGGCTTGCCGGCCAGGGCCAGGTGGGCCTCGCCGAGCGCCTCGTTCTGGGTCGGGTGGGCGTGGATGAGCTGCGCGACCTCGGCCGGCAGAGCCTCCCAGTTGTAGATCAGCTGCGCTTCGCCGACCTGCTCGCCCATACGGTCACCGACCATGTGGACGCCGACCACGGCGCCGTCCTTGACCTGGACGAGCTTGATCTCGCCGGCGGTCTTGAGGATCTTGCTCTTCCCGTTGCCCGCGAGGTTGTACTTGAGGGCGACGACCTTGTCCGCGCCGTAGATCTCCTTGGCCTTCGCCTCGGTGATACCGACGGAGGCGACCTCGGGGTGGCAGTAGGTCACCCGGGGCACGCCGTCGTAGTCGATCGGTACGGTCTTCAGGCCGGCCAGCCGCTCGGCGACGAGGATGCCCTCGGCGAAGCCGACGTGCGCGAGCTGGAGGGTCGGGACGAGGTCACCGACGGCGGAGATCGTCTCCACGTTCGTCCGCATGTACTCGTCGACGACCACGTAACCGCGGTCGAGCGCGACGCCCTGCTCCTCGTAGCCGAGGCCCTGCGAGACCGGGCCGCGGCCGATCGCGACCAGCAGCACCTCCGCCTCGAAGGTCTTGCCGTCGGCCAGGGTCACCCGGACGCCGGTCTCGGTGTACTCGGCCTTCTCGAAGAACGTGCCGAGGTTGAACTTGATGCCGCGCTTGCGGAAGGCGCGCTCCAGCAGCTTGGAGCTGTTCTCGTCCTCCAGCGGCGCGAGGTGCTTGAGGCCCTCGACGACCGTCACATCCGTCCCGAAGGACTTCCACGCGGAGGCGAACTCCACGCCGATGACGCCGCCGCCCAGGATGATCGCGGACTGCGGAACGCGGTCCAGGGTCAGCGCGTGGTCCGAGGAGATGATCCGGTCGCCGTCGATCACCAGGCCCGGCAGCGACTTCGGTACGGAACCGGTCGCGAGCAGGACGTGACGGCCCTGGACCTGCTGGCCGTTCACCTCCACGGAGGTGGGGGAGGACAGCCGGCCCTCACCCTCGATGTACGTGACCTTGCGGGAGGCGACCAGACCCTGAAGGCCCTTGTACAGGCCCGAGACGACCTCGTCCTTGTACTTGTGCACGCCCGCGATGTCGATGCCCTCGAAGGTGGCCTTGACGCCGAACTGCGCGCTCTCGCGCGCCTGGTCGGCGATCTCGCCCGCGTGCAGCAGGGCCTTCGTGGGGATGCAGCCGTTGTGCAGGCAGGTGCCGCCCAGCTTGTTCTTCTCGATCAGTGCGACGTCCAGGCCCAGCTGCGCTCCGCGCAGCGCCGCGGCGTAACCGCCGCTACCGCCGCCGAGGATCACTAGGTCGAAAACGGTGCTGGCGTCGTTCGCCACGTCACGTCCTCCATGCATGTGCGCCGGGCGCGGTCCGGTGACCGGGCGGCGGCTGGTCTTCGGCCGCTATGTCTTCGGCCCTGTGGTGGGGGCCCTGTCCTGCCGATTACCCATCTTCGCACGGTGCGGCGTCCGGCGGGGGCGGGGGTGGCAGGGGGCACACGCCGTACCCGTCCCGCACCCCCGCGCCCGTCGCCGAAGGCGACGTCGTGGCTACCCGAGGTCGCCGGAGGCCGTGCGCTCGGCCAGCTTGACCAGCGTACGGACCGAGGAGCCGGTGCCGCCCTTGGGCGTGTAGCCGTACGGGGCGCCCTCGTGGAAGGCGGGGCCGGCGATGTCCAGGTGCGCCCAGGTGATCCCCTCGCCGACGAACTCCTTCAGGAAGAGTCCGGCGACCAGTCCGCCGCCCATCCGCTCGCCGATGTTGGCGATGTCGGCGGTGGGGGAGTCCATGCCCTTGAGCAGATCGGCGGGCAGCGGCATCGGCCAGGACGCCTCGCCCGCCTCCCCGGCGATCTCGTGCAGCGAGGTGCGGAACGCGTCGTCGTTCGCCATGATGCCGAACGTACGGTTGCCCAGCGCCACCATCATCGCGCCGGTGAGGGTCGCGACGTCGACGATCGCGTCCGGGTTCTCCTCCGAGGCGCGGGTCAGCGCGTCGCCCAGGACGAGCCGGCCCTCGGC
The DNA here is from genome assembly GCF_036231945.1 of Streptomyces sp. NBC_01429. Taxonomy (NCBI): domain Bacteria; kingdom Bacillati; phylum Actinomycetota; class Actinomycetes; order Kitasatosporales; family Streptomycetaceae; genus Streptomyces; species Streptomyces sp. NBC_01429. Next base: position 5,912,076 of record NZ_CP109599.1, read on the forward strand.
GTCGGTGTTGAGGACCTCGACGGTCTTGCCGCTGTACATGCGCAGGACGTCACCCGGGCGGGTGGCCGAGCCGGACGGCATGTTCTCCGCGAGGGCCAGCCAGCCGGTGACGTTGACCCGGAGGCCCAGCCGCGCCGCGCTCACGACGGCGGCGAACACGGCGGCGGCGCCGCTCATGTCGCACTTCATCGTCTCGTTGTGCCCGGCGGGCTTGAGCGAGATGCCGCCCGAGTCGTAGGTGATGCCCTTGCCCACCAGAGCGAGGGTCTTCTCCGCCTCCGGGTGGGTGTAGGCGAGCTTGACCAGGCGCGGCGGGTTGGCCGAGCCCTGGCCGACGCCGAGGATGCCGCCGTAGCCGCCCTTGGCGAGCGCCTTCTCGTCGAGGACCTGCACCTTGATGCCGTTCTCCTTGCCGGCGGCGGTGGCCACGGCGGCGAAGGCCTCGGGGGTGAGGTCGTTCGGCGGGGTGTTGATCAGGTCGCGGGCGCGGTTGATCTCCTCGGTCAGCGCGATCGCGCGCTCGGCGGCCGCCTTGTGCGCCTTGTCGCGCGGCTTGGCGCCGAGGAGGGCGATCTCGGCGAGGGGGCGCTTGGGGCCGTCGCCCTTCTTCGCGCCCTTCTCGCCGCCCTGGTAGGCGGTGAAGGCGTACGCGCCGAGCAGGGCGCCCTCGGCGATGGCCGCGACGTCCTCGGACGTCTCGACGGGCAGCGCGAACGCGGCCTTCTTCACACCGGACAGGGCACGGGCGGCGGAGCCGGCGGCCCGGCGCAGGGTCTCGGCCGGGTACGCCTCGTCCTTGTCGGGGAGGGAGCCGAGCCCGACCACGAGGACGACCGGCGCCTTCAGCCCGGCGGGCGAGGGCAGCTTGGTCACCTCGCCCTCGGCGCCCGAGGCGCCGAGGGTCTCCAGCACGCTGCCGAGCTTTCCGTCGAACGCCTGGTCCACGGCCTCGGATCCCGGCGCCGCTACCGGCCCTTTGGCGCCCTTGGCGACGCCGACGACGACCGCGTCCGCGCGCAGCGTCGCCGCGCCGGAGGTGGAGAGAGTGAGAGCAGTCACGGTGGTGAAATCTCGCTTCCGTAGAGTTCTTTGGCGGTCGAGGGGTGGGCCGACCGTGCCCGCCGCATCGTAACGACCACGATCGGGATCCGGCCGGGACAGCGGCGGGAACGAGCCTACGCTCAGTGATGTACGGCGCTCACGGGGGCGGCGGTTCACGTGGCTGTGGGCGGCTTTTCCATGATTGCCCCCGTCGCGGGCGCCCGCCGGTGGTAACGGCTTCCGGGCCTATGGCGGCCGGTGGTTACCCGAGTGCCAGCGCGACCAGCGCGACCGTCGCCGCCGTCTCCGCGAGCGCTCCGAAGACGTCCCCGGTCACCCCGCCGAAGCGCCGTACGCAGTGACGCAGCAGCAGGTGCGCGGCGCCGAGGGCGGCGAGGACCGCCAGGGCGTGGTGCGCGGCGCCGAGGGGGCCGAACAGCGCGCCCGCCGCCGCGGCGGCCCCGGTGCCGAGCAGCGCGGCGGCCACCGCCGCCCGGACCGGCACGGCCCCGGCCACCGCCGCGCCGAGTCCGTCGGGGCGGGCCGGCGGTACGCCCGTACGGCAGGCCAGGGTGAGGGCGAGCCGGGCCGTGACCCCGGCCAGGACGACGGCGAGAGCCCCGCGCGCGCCGCTCTCGTCGTACAGCGCGCTCACGGCGGCGACCTGCGAGAGCAGGGCCAGCAGCAGGGTGATCACCCCGAACGGGCCGATGTCCGACCGCTTCATGATCCGCAGCGCGTCCTCGGCCGGTTTGCCGCTGCCCAGGCCGTCGGCGGTGTCGGCGAGCCCGTCCAGATGCAGGCCCCGGGTCAGTACGGCGGGGACGGCGGCGGTGGCGACGGCCGCGAGCAGCGGCGTCGCGCCCGCGCACAGCAGCAGCGCGCCCGCCGCCGCTGCCGCGCCGCCCGCGACCAGCCCGGCGGCCGGCGCCCACAGCATCCCGGCGCGGGCGGCCGGGCGGTCCCAGCGCCCCACCCGTACCGGCAGCACGGTGAGGGTGCCGAAGGCGAACCGCGCGCCGTCGGCCGCCGAGGCGCGTCCGGCCGGAACCCGGGCCGCCTCGCCGTCCGTACCGCCGTCCATGGAAGTCATCGCGCGAGCGTAGTCCGGGCGCCGGAACCGTGCAGCTGGCAAAAGCCGATAAATTACCCGTACCGCACCATTCGGAAGCAGGTGGCATGGGTCACTGGTTTCACCAGAACATCGTCGAGCCGGGCAAGCTCCCCACGCTGCTCGCCCTCGCCTCCTTCGTGCTCACCTTCGCCCTGACCCGTACGGTCACCCGGCTCATCCGGGCCGGCAAGGGGCCGTTCCGGAACATCGCGCCGGGCGGGGTGCACATCCACCACGTGGTGCCCGGCGTCATCCTGACCGTGATCGGCGGCTTCGGCGCGGTCGGCAGCGGCCGGCACGGGATCGGCGCCTCGGTCTGCGCGGTGATCTTCGGCGTGGGCGCGGGCCTGGTGCTCGACGAGTTCGCGCTGATCCTGCACCTGCACGACGTCTACTGGACCGAGCAGGGCCGGCAGAGCGTGGAAGCCGTGATCATGGCCGCCGCGCTGGCGCTGCTGGTGCTCAGCGGGTTCTCGCCGCTCGACGTCAGCTCGCTGACCCCCGGTCAGCAGCAGAGCCGGGGCTCGGCCGTGCTGACGCTGCTCGTCAACTTCGTCTTCGTGCTCATCACCCTCGTCAAGGGCAAGCTGCGGATGGCGCTCGTCGGCACCCTGGTGCCCTTCGTCGCGCTCGTCGGCGCGTTCCGGCTGGCCAAGCCGACCTCGCCGTACGCCCGCCGCGTCTACCGCGACCGCCCCAAGGCGCGGGCCAGGGCCGCGCTGCGCGCCTACCGGCGCGACGCCCGCTGGGCGGGCCCGCGCCGCCGGATTCAGGACTGGATCGGCGGGACGCCCGACGGGGAACGGGGGCTGCCGCCGCGCGGCCGCTGAATCCGGGAGAGCACCGCGCACACCACCAGGACGGCGGCCGTCGCCGCCAGATGCTCCCGCCCCGCCAGGTTGTCCTTGACGACGCACTCGACCACCAGGCCGGCGATCAGCGCCCCGCCCGTCCACCACGCGCGGTAGCGGCGGCACACGAAGAGCGCCAGCCCCACCACGGCGGCCGAGGGGCCGGTGTCGACGATCAGCGCGTCGGAGGCGGGCAGCCCGAAGAACGCGTCGGGCCCCAGCGCGATCCCCACGCGCGCGTAGAGCGTCCCGGCCAGCGTCGCCACGTACGCGATCACCAGCGTGCGCCACCGTCCCAGACAGATCTCGGCGAGCCCGAAGACCACCAGGATCTGCCCGAGCGCGCCCCACACCGGCAGGTCCAGGGCCGGTACGAACAGCGACAGCGGGGTACGCAGCAGGGCCACCCACAGCGGATCCTCGGCCCGTACCGCGCCGAGGTCCATCACCGGCCGGTAGCCCCACGGCTGGTTCTGCACGACCTGGAGGAGCCCCGTCAGCAGCACCGCCCCGATCGTCAGCGGAACGGCGCGCGGTCCGCGTGCCGCCAGCGCTCCCCGTACGGCCCGGACCGGCGGTCCCCATTCGCGGCGCGCGACCTCGCGCGGACCCGCACGGTTCACCGGCGGCTCTCCAGCCGTCTGCGGTGCAACCACCCCGGCAGGGCGGGCGCTTCGAGGAAGCCCTCGGCGCGGCCCGCCGCCACGCCGATGCGCAGCAGATCGGCGCTCTTCTCGAACAGCATGAAACGCGGCTCCCAGATCGGGCGGTACTTGGCGTTGGCGCGGTAGAGCGACTCGATCTGCCACCAGCGGGAGAAGAAGCTCAGCAGCGAACGCCACATCCGCAGCACCGGACCCGCGCCCAGCTTCGCGCCGCGCTCGAAGACGGACCTGAACATCGCGAAGTTCAGTGAGACCTGAGTGATCCCGATCTCTCCGGCGCGCTGGAGGAGTTCGATGACCATGAACTCCATCAGGCCGTTCTCGCTGTCCCGGTCGCGGCGCATCAGGTCGAGCGAGAGGCCGTGCGGCCCCCAGGGCACGAAGCTCAGCACCGCCTTCAGCTCGCCGGTGCCGGGCCCCTCCGGGCCGTTCTCCCGGCATTCGAGCATCACGCACCGCCCGTCGCCCGGGTCCCCGAGCCGGCCGAGCGCCATCGAGAAGCCGCGCTCGGTGGCACCGTCGCGCCAGTCATCGGCGCGGCGCAGCAGCTGGGCCATCTCGTCGGCGGGGATGTCCTCGTGGCGGCGGACGCGGACCTGGTAACCGGCGCGCGCGACCCGGTTGTACGCCTGGCGCACGGTCCGCATCGCACGCCCCTCCAGGGCGAAGTCGGCGGTCTCCACGATCGCCTCGTCGCCCAGCTCCAGCGCGTCCATGCCGTGCCGGGCGTAGATCGTGCCGGCCTCCTCGCTCGCCCCCATGACGGCCGGAATCCAGCCGTGCTCCCTGGCCTCGGCCAGCCACTGGTCGATCGCCCCGGGCCACGCCTCCGGATCGCCGATCGGATCGCCGGACGCGAGGGAGACCCCGCCCACGACCCGGTAGGCGACGGCGGACTTCCCGCTCGGCGACCACATGACGCTCTTCTCGCGGCGCAGCGCGAAGTACCCCAGGGAATCGCGCTCCCCGTGCCGGTCGAGCAGCACCCGCAGCCGCGCCTCGTCGTCCTCGGTCAGCGGGTCGACGGCCCGGCGGGAGCGGAAGGCCGCGTACAGCACGGCGAGCAGCAGCAGGGTGGAGAGCACGTTGATGGTGACATTGACCCAGCCCGGCGTGGAGATCCCCGGGAAGCGGGCGCCGTCCGTGGACAGCGAGACCAGCCGCATCCCGCCGTACCGCCAGCGCTCGGCGAAGGTCGAACCGCCGTGCCCGGTGTTGGTGAGGGTGACGAGCAGATCGGCCAGCAGCGAGGCGGCCAGCAGACCGCCCACCGCCACGGCGGCGGCCAGCTTCGGATTGGACCGGTCGCCCTTGGCGTAGAACTCCCGCCGCCCCAGCAGCAGCGCGCCCACGAAGGCCGCGGTCAGGCCGAGGGAGACCCAGTTCTGCGGATAGTGCCGGATCTCCGGAAGGATCATCACGAGGGCGAGCAGCAGCAGGAAGGACCCGGCGATCACGAGGTTGAGGATCCACGCGGCGCGCTTGCGGCGGCGCATGGTGATCGCGAGGAAGAGCGTGAAGGCGCCCGAGGCGAAGCCGGCCGTGAGCATGTACGGGGTGAACAGGTCCTGGGTGTTGTGCCGCCGCAGATCCTGGCCGAAGGAGACCCAGAAGGCGCTCAGGAAGTTCATGAACGCGACGACGCGCAGGTACCAGACGGCGAACGCCGCGCTCCGCCGCGAACGCGCGGTGCCCCGCTCCGCGGTGACATCCCGGGCGGAGACCGGGGCCCGGGTCGATCGGTCGGCAGCCAACTGAACATCTCCCATGAAACGCGATGATATGGGGCATCGCGTTCCACGTCGGACGATGCGACCGCCGACCGGCGGTCGCATCCGATGTCTCACTCGATCCCGATGGTTTCCTTCTCGGCGGATTCCTTCTCGGTCCCGGGCCGCTCCGGCAGCTCCGCCGCGAGAGCGGCGGCCGCCTGGACGAGCGGAAGCGCGAGCAGCGCCCCGGAACCTTCCCCCACAGTGACGCCCTGGTCGAGCAACGGGTTGAGCGCCATCCGGTCCAGCGCCTTCGCCTGCGCCGGCTCCCCGCTCAACTGCCCCGCCAGCCACCAGTCGGGCGCCCGGAACGCCGCCCGCTGCCCGACCAGCGCGCACGCCGCCGAGACCACGCCGTCCAGGATCACCGGCATCCGGCGCACCGCGCTCTGGAGCAGGAAGCCCGTCATCGCCGCCAGATCGGCGCCGCCGACCGTCGCCAGCAGCTCCAGCTGGTCCCCGAGGACCGGCCGCGCCCGGCGCAGCGCGTCCCGGACCGCCGCGCACTTGCGCATCCACGCCAGGTCGTCGATGCCCGCGCCGCCCCGGCCGGTGACCACGGAGGCGTCCGTGCCGCACAGCGCGGCGATCAGCGTGGCCGCCGCCGTGGTGCCGCCGACGCTCAGATCGCCCAGGACGACCAGATCCGTCCCCGAGTCCGCCTCCTCGTCCGCGATCGCCATGCCCAGCCGTACGGCCCGCTCCGCCTCCTCCGCGCTCAACGCGTCCTCGACGTCGATCCGCCCGCTGCCGCGCCGCACCCGATGACGTACCACCTCGTCGGGCAGCAGCCCGGGGTCGCAGTCGAGACCGGCGTCCACGATCCGTACCGGCACCTCCGCCCGGCGGGCCAGCACGGCGACCGGGCTCTCGCCCTCCAGCACGGCCCGCACCAGCCGGTGCGCGCCCTTCGCGGGCCGCCCCGACACATCGAGGGAGGCCACCCCGTGGTCCCCGGCGAACAGCACCACGCGCGGCTGCCGGATCGCCCTGACCGGTACGGCACCCTGCGCGGCGGCCAGCCAGTCGCCCAGCTCGTCCAGGCGCCCGAGCGCCCCGGCCGGCACGGTCAGCCGCTCCCGGCGCTCTTCGGCGTCGCGCCGCATCGCGCCGTCGGGGCGCTCGATCAGGTCGGAGAAGTCGTCGAGATTAAGCGAACTCATCCGCCGACACTATCGCTTGTCCTCCGCGGGCCCGGCTCGCCTCCGGCCCTCACCGCAGGGGCAGCGCCTGGCCCGCCACCACCAGCAGCAGGTGCTCGCACTCCGCCGCCACCGCCGCGTTCAGCCGGCCCAGTTCGTCGCGGAAGCGGCGGCCCGAGACGGTCGCGGGGACCACGCCCCCGCCCACCTCGTTGGTCACAGCGACGACCGTGCGCCGGGTCTCGCGCACCGCGCGCGCCAGCTCCGCCGTCCGGTCGCGCAGCGACTTCTCGCCGCCCGCCGCCCACGCCGCGTCGTCCCACGCGTTCACCCGGTCCATCGCGTCCGTCAGCCACAGCGACAGGCAGTCGATCAGCAGCGGCGGACCGTCCTGGGCCAGCAGCGGCACCAGGTCACAGCTCTCGGTCGTCCGCCAGGACGACGGCCGGCGCTCACGGTGCAGCCGTACCCGGGCGTCCCACTCCGGATCGCCGTCGCGCCCGCCGCCCGTCGCCACGTACAGCACGTCGGGGAAGGCCGCGAGCCGCCGCTCGGCCTCCCAGGACTTCCCCGAGCGCGCTCCGCCGGTCACCAGCGTGCGCCGGGGCACCTCCGGTACGGGGTGGTACGCGCCGACCGTCAGCGTCGTCCCGTCCGGCACGGCCCGCGCGCCCGCGGCGGCCAGCCGCCGGTCCAGTTCGGCGCCGGGCGGTACGTCGTGGTCCAGATGCACGGCGACCACATCGGTCGCGGGCCCGATCGCCCCGGCCGCCCGCAGCCGGGCCACCGCGTCGGGCCGGCCGACCACATCCGCGGCGACCATGTCGTACGGAGCCGGCACGGCGGCCGGTGCCGAGGTGCCGCCGCCGTTGTCCGGCACCCCGGCGGGCGCCCCGCCCGGCGGCAGGTACAGCAGCCGCTCCCCGCCGGACGCCGTCACCTCGTACCCCGTGCCCGGAGCGTCCATCGCCACCGCCCGCACCCGGTGCCCGCCGAGCAGCGTCAGCACCCGGCCGTCGGCGACCCGGCCCGCCGTCGGCAGCCCGGCGGGCAGCTCCACGGCCGGTCCGTCGTGCGGATGGGTGAGCAGGACCTGCCGCACCCCGGCCAGCGAGTGCCCGGCGCGGGCCGCCGCGAGCGCGGCCCCCGGGGTCAGGTCCAGCAACAGGACGCCGTCCACCAGCAGCGCGGTGGCGGCGCGGGCCCGCGCGCCGCGTGCGGTCGCGCACGCGGCGCAGGGGCAGTGGGGGCGGGGGAGTCCGGCGGGGGCTCCGGTGCCGAGCAGAGTCAGTTCCACGAGGACGATCCTCCCGCGTCACCGCTCAGGGTGCGCGCCCGGCTACGCTGCGGGCAGGAAATTTGATCAGTTTCTCGGGATCGGGAGGCGCACATGGCGTGGACGTGGCGGTTCGAGACGGCCGACGGGACGGAGGTCGCCCCGGCGGTGGAGCCGGAGGAGTTCACCACGCAGGGGGACGCCGAGTCGTGGGTCGGCGAGGTCTGGAAGGACCTCCTGAAGGGCGGCGCGGAGCAGGTCACGCTCTTCGAGGACGGCAGCAAGATCTACGGTCCGATGAGCCTCCGGGCCGACGGGAGCTGACCGGGCGCGACGCGCGACGGCTGTAGCCGTGGCTGCACGGGAGCCTCCCGTGCAGCCACGGCCGTCGCGCCGCGGCCGCCACCGCGGCTTCGTGGCGGCTCACGTCTTGCCGAGCGTGGCCTCCACCGTCTTCGCCGTCCCCGACCGGCTGAAGGTCACCTTCACCTTCTGACCCGGCCGGTCCGACGCGAGCTGCTCGGACAGCGACTCGATCGAGGTCACCGGCGAGCCGCCCAGCTTGGTGATGATGTCCCCGGCCCTGATCCCCGCCCCGGCCGCCGCGCCGCCCTTCGTGGTCGCCACCACCGCGACCCCCGCGGGCTGGAGGTCGGGACCGAGGACGGTACGGCCCGTGATGCCCAGGGCGGCCCGCCCCGAGTCGGTGACCCGGCCGTTCTTGATGATCTGGTCGGCGACCGTCTTGACCATGGACACCGGAATGGCGAAGCCGATCCCGGGCGCCGCGCCGTTGCCCAGCTGCTGATCGGTCGCGGCGAGCGTCGGAATGCCGATCACCTCGCCGTTCAGATTGACCAGCGCGCCCCCGCTGTTGCCCGGGTTGATCGCGGCCGACGTCTGCACCATGTTGGCGATCGTGGCCCCCGTACCGCCGCCCTCCGAGCCCTCGCTGACGGTCCGTCCGACGGCCGAGACGATGCCCTGGGTGACGCTGCCGGAGAGCCCCAGCGGCGACCCCATGGCCAGCACGATCTGGCCGACGGCGACCTGGGCGGTGTCACCGAACTTCGCCGCCTTCAGCCCGCTGGGCACCGAGTCGAGCTTGATGACGGCGAGATCCTGCTGCGGGTAGCTGGAGACCAGCGTCGCCCTGAGCGGCTGCTCGCTGTTGGCCACCGTGACCGTGAACGACCGCTGTTTGTCGACCACATGGGCGTTGGTGACGATATGGCCCTGGCCGTCGTAGACGATGCCCGAGCCGAGGTCGTTGCCGGTCTCGATCTGGACGACCGACGGCAGCACGTTCTTGATCACCGTCTCGTAGTCCGTCTGGAGGTCGCTTCCGCTGCGCCGCTCGGCGGCGGCCCGCGTGGTGGTACCGGACATCGACGTGCCGGAGCCCGTGGCGGCGGTGCCCGAGCAGCCGCCCACCAGCGCGACCAGGCAGGTCACGGCGGTCAGGGTCAGCGGGATCCGGCGCGGGGGACGGCGGTGAAGAGAAGCAGTCATGCCCGGAGTATCCCGTTTGTCCCCGGGGCCCGGCCTGCGGTACGCCGCCGATCAGGGGGTCGGGGAGAGACGCGGAGGGGGTGCCCGGGGGCACCCCCCTGCCTCAGCGCGCCGCCGCCAGGAACTGCGTCGCCGCCAGCTCCCCGTACAGCGCGTCCCCCGCCACCAGCTCCTCGTGCGTGCCCACCGCCCGTACCCGCCCCGCGTCCATCACCACGATCCGGTCCGCCAGCGTCACCGTCGACAGCCGGTGCGCCACCACCAGCACCGTGACCTCGGCGGCCACCTCCGTGACCACGTCCCGCAGCGCCAGCTCATTGACCGCGTCCAGCTGCGACGTCGCCTCGTCGAGGAGCAGCAGCCGGGGTTTGCGCAGCAGCGCCCGCGCGATCGCCACCCGCTGCCGCTCGCCGCCCGACAGCTTGGAGCCGCGATGGCCGACGAGCGTGTCCAGACCGTCCGGCAGCCGCTCCACCAGCCCGTCGAGCCTGGCCCGTACGAGCACCTCCCGGATCTCCTCCTCGGAGGCGTCCGGCGCGGCGAAGACGAGATTCTCGCGCAGCGTCCCGGCCAGCACGGGGGAGTCCTGCTCGACATAGCCGATGGCGGCGCGCAGCTCGGCCAGCGGCAGGTCGCGCACATCGCGCCCGTCGAGCAGGACCCGGCCGCCGCTCGCCTCGTAGAACCGCTCCACCAGCCCGAAGACCGTCGTCTTGCCCGCTCCGGACGGGCCGACGAAGGCCGTCATCCCCGGGCCCGGCACCTCGAAGGAGACCCCGCGATGGACGTACGGAAGGTCGTCGCGGTAGCGGAAGGACACGTCCTCGAAGACGACCGAGGCCGGACCCCGGCCCGAGACCGGCCCCTCGCCCGGGGCGCCAGGAACTCCTGGCTCCGCCTCCAGCGTCTCCGTCTCCAGCCGCTCCGCCTCCACGATCCGGGCGACCGCCGCCGTACCCACCTGGTACTGCGACACCGCGTTCACCAGATCGGACACCGGGTCGATCAGATAGAACAGGAACAGCAGGAAGGCGACCAGCGTCGATACGGAGATGGCCCCCGACGCCACCCGCGCCCCGCCCACCCCCAGCACCGCCAGGAACGACACCTGCACGGCCAGCCCGACCGACGCCCCGGCCACCGTCCGCCACTTCGCGGCCGCCACCCCGTGCTGCCACGCGTCCCGGGCCGCCGTCTCCACCACCGCGGTCTCCCGGCCCTCGGCGCCCGACGCCTTGAGCGTGCGGAACGCCCCGAAGGCCCGCTCCAGCACCGCGGATATGTGCCCGACCGCCTCCTGTGAGCGCTTGGCCGCCCGCGCGATCCTCGGCATCACCAGCGCGACGGCGCTGCCGATCACCACGATCACCCCGAGCGTGACGCCCAGCAGCACCGGGTCCAGCCAGCCCATCAGCGTGATCGTCGCCAGGAACGCCAGGCTGCCGGTCGCCGCCGAGACGATCGACTGCGTCGTCACCGCGCGCAGCAGCGTGGTGTCCGAGGTGACCCGGGACATCAGATCGCCCGGCTGGGTCCGCTCCACCTCCGGCAGCCGCAGCCGCAGCAGCCGCCCGATCAGGGTGCGGCGGGCGGCGAGGACCACGGACTCGGCGGTCCGCTCCAGCAGGTACGAGCCGAGCGCCTGGACCGCCGTACCGAACACCACCAGCCCGGTGAGCAGCAGCAGGACCCCGGTGATCGAGCCGCTCTCACCGAGCCGGTCGACCAGGGCCTTCGCGGCGAGCGGCTGCGCCAGCCCGGTCGCCGTGCCGATCAGCGCCAGCAGCGCGCCGAGGGCCACCGTCGCGCGATGCGGCCGGAAATGCCGGTACAGGGCCCGCCAGGTCTCCCGGGCGGGCAGCTTGGGTGTCTCCCGCGCGCCGGACGCGACGCTGTTCACTTCTGTGCTGCTCATCCTGGAGAGGACGCACAACCGCGCCCCACACCTGACTCAGCCACGGACCCCGCACAGATGCAGCATCGCCGCCACCCTGCGGTACGGCTCCGTACGTCCCGCCCGGTCCTCCGCCGTGAGCAGCCGCTCCAGCTCCTCGCCGACGGGCGGCACCGCGTCGGCGGCCGAGGCGTCCGTGAAGACCCGCACCCCGTACCAGGCGTGCAGCGGCGCTGCGATCCCCGCCAGCGTCGCGGTCAGCGCCTCCAGCCGGTCCGCCCGGACGCGCAGTCCGTGGCGGTTGGTGTACATGGCCGAGTCGAAGCCCTCCAGCGCGCCGTCCCAGTCCCCGGCGTGGCCGGGCCGCAGGGCCAGCGCGTCGCCGTTGCGCACGAGCAGGGACAGCAGACCGCCGGGCGCCAGCATCCGGGCCAGGCCCGCGAGCATCGCGTCCGGCTCGGCCACGTACATCAGTACGCCGTGGCAGAGCACGACGTCGAAGCTGCCGGGCAGGAAGTGCACCCCGGTCTCCAGGCCGTCGCCCTCGATCAGCCTGACCCGCTCCCGTATGCCCGCCGGCTCCTGGGCGAACGTCTCGCGCGCCGTGGCCAGCATCCCGGGATCGGATTCGAGACCGGTCACGGTGTGACCGGCCCGCGCCAGGCGCAGCGCCTGCGTGCCCTGGCCCATACCGACGTCCAGCACCCGCAGCCGCTTCCCGAGGGGGAAACGCGCGGTTATCTGCTCGTCGAGCTGGCGCGCGACCAGCTCCTGGCGGACGACGTTACGCAGCCCCCCGAGCCCGGCGAGCCAGTTGACCCGTGCGCCCGAGAAGCCGGAGACCTCCGTACTCAGGGCCGCTCTCCGCGCTTGACCTGCGGCTTCGGCAGGCGCAGTCGGCGCATCTGGAGCGTACGCATCAGGCCGTAGGCCACCGCGCCGCGCTTGGGGGTGTCGGGGAAGCGCTCGGCGAGCTGCTTCTTGAGCCGGAGCCAGATGCCGATCGAGTCGACGACGATCAGCACGATCACACCGAGCCACAGCAGCAGCGCGATGTTCTGGAGCGCGCCGACCCTGACCATGCTCAGCACCAGGATCACGACGGCGAGCGGCAGGAAGAACTCGGCGATGGCGAACCGCGAGTCCACGAAATCGCGGACGAAGCGGCGCACCGGGCCCTTGTCACGGGCCGGCAGGTAACGCTCGTCGCCGCTGGCCAGCGCTTCGCGCTGCCTGGTCAGGTCGGCCCGCCGCGCTTCGCGCTGGCGCTTCATGGCCGTCTTGCGGTCGGTCGGCGTCGTGGAGGCGCGTCGGCGTTGCGACTCGGCCTCACTGCGCTTGGGGGTCGGGCGGCCCTTGGGGGCCTGCGGGTCGCGGGGCTGCGTGGAGAGGTCCGCCGTCACCTTGGTGGCGGTGGCCTTCTCTTCCTTGGAGCGGCTTCGGAACACAAAGCCCAAGGGTACGGGGTGTCGTGGTTCGGCCCCACCCCCACGGGGAACGATCCCGCAACGTCCTGCGTCAGTACAGGGACAGAGTGGGTATTGTCCCCACTTTTCGCCACGGTCGCCCAGGGTTTCCTACTCCCTGCGTCCGAGCGTACGGGCGGCCAGTCGTCCTTGGGGAGGAGCGCATCCGCGCTGGAACAGTGCGGTAATAGAGGCAGGGCCCGTACTGTGGGTTCTGTTGGAGTGCTGTAGCTGGAGTCCGTCAGAAGGGGGCGCGCGAAGCCCATGAGCGGTGTCATGAAGCGTATGGGGATGATCTTCCGCGCGAAAGCCAACAAGGCCCTTGACCGGGCCGAGGATCCGCGCGAGACCCTCGATTACTCGTACCAGAAGCAGCTGGAGCTGCTTCAGAAGGTGCGCCGCGGTGTCGCCGATGTGGCGACGTCGCGCAAGCGGCTGGAATTGCAGCTGAATCAGTTGCAGGGCCAGTCGAGCAAGCTGGAGGACCAGGGCCGCAAGGCGCTGGCGCTGGGCCGCGAGGACCTGGCGCGCGAGGCGCTGTCCCGCCGCGCGTCGCTCCAGCAGCAGGTCACCGACCTGGAGACGCAGCACCAGACGCTCCAGGGCGAGGAGGAGAAGCTCACGCTCGCCGCGCAGCGCCTCCAGGCCAAGGTCGACGCCTTCCGTACGAAGAAGGAGACCATCAAGGCCACCTACACGGCGGCGCAGGCACAGACCCGGATCGGCGAGGCGTTCTCCGGCATCTCCGAGGAGATGGGCGACGTCGGCATGGCCATCCAGCGTGCGGAGGACAAGACCGCACAGCTCCAGGCGCGGGCCGGCGCGATCGACGAGCTGCTCGCCTCCGGCGCCCTGGACGACCAGTCCGGGATGGCGAAGGACGACATCGCCGCCGAGCTGGACCGGATCTCCGGCGGTTCCGACGTCGAGCTGGAGCTCCAGCGCATGAAGGCGGAGCTGGCCGGCGGCTCGACGCCGAACCAGGCGATCGAGGGCGGCAACGGCGGTACGGGCACGCAGGACGCCCAGCCGTCCACCAATAAATTCGACAAGCAGTAGGGGCGCGTCATGATCGTACGGATCATGGGGGAGGGTCAGGTGAAGCTGGCGGACAGCCACTTCGCCGCACTCGACAAGCTCGACGACGAGCTGCTGGCCGAGGTCAGGGACGGGGACGAGGCCGGCTTCCGCCGCACCTTCCACGCGCTCCTGGACAAGGTCCGCGAACTCGGCGAGCCGCTGCCGGACGACGCTCTGGAGCCGTCCGAGCTGATTCTTCCCGCGCCCGGCGCGACCATGGAAGAGGTCCGCGCGATGCTGAACGACGACGGCCTGATCCCGTCCTCCTGACGGGGCGGGCTCCGTCCTCCCGGCAGCGGAGGGCGCGGCCGTCCGCATCCGCACTCCAGCCACTCCTGGACGAGTCATTCCGAAGTCCCGTCTGCTCGGCCTTCGGCCGGACGACGCTCCTTCGGAATGACTCGTCCGCGCCCCGCACCCACACGGTGCGGGGCGCTCGTGCGTTCCGGCGCGCGCCCGCACCCCGTACCGTTGCCCGATGTGAGCCGAATCGAAAGCGCGTACACCCGCACAAGGAGCTGGGCACGCGCACACCCGCTCGCCTCGGACGGCGCGCTGGCCGCCGCCGTCCTCGCCTGCATGATCTTCGGGTCGTTCACCGACCACGGCAGCCCCGAGGGCCCCACCTTCGGCACCCGCACGCCCGACCCGGTCAGCGTCCTGCTCATGGTGCTCAGCGGCGCCGCGCTGGTCTTCCGGCGCCGCGCCCCCATGCCCGTGCTGTTCTGCACCGCCGGGCTGACCCTCCTCGAACTCCTGCTGGCCCAGCCGCCCGCGCCCCTCGTCCTCAGCGCCGTCATCGCGCTCTACACCGTCGGCTCACGCACCGACCGGCCCACCACCTGGCGGGTCGGGGTCGCCACCATGTCCGTGCTCACCGCCGTCGCGATGATCCTCAGCCCCGGCCCCTGGTACGCCCAGGAGAACCTGTCGATCTTCGCCTGGACCGGCATGGCGAGCGCCGCCGGCGACGCCGTACGCAGCCGGCGGGCCTTCGTCGGCGCCATCCGCGAGCGCGCCGAACGGGCGGAGCGCACCCGCGAGGAGGAGGCGCGCAGAAGGGTCGCGGAGGAGCGGCTGCGGATCGCCCGCGATCTGCACGATGTCGTCGCCCACCACATCGCGCTGGTCAATGTGCAGGCGGGCGTCGCCTCGCACGTCATGGACAAACGCCCCGACCAGGCCAAGGAGGCGCTCGCACACGTACGGGAGGCCGGCCGCTCGGCGCTCAGCGAGCTGCGCGCCACCGTCGGGCTGCTCCGGCAGTCCGGCGACCCGGCGGCCCCCACGGAACCCGCCCCCGGCCTCGCGCACCTCGACCGCCTGCTGGACACCTTCCGCAACGCGGGACTGCCCGTGGAGTTCGCGATGAACGGCCGGGCCCACGCCCAGCGCCTGCCCGCCGCCGCCGACCTCGCCGCGTACCGGATCATCCAGGAGGCCCTGACCAACGTCCGCAAGCACGGCGGCCCGACGGCCAGGGCCGAGGTCAGCGTCGTCCACCTCGGCGCGACCGTGGAGATCACCGTGCTCGACAACGGCGGCGGCACCGGGGCGCCCGTGAACGGTACGGACACCGGCGCGGACACTGACGCGGACCCCGGCCACCCCGACCCCGGCGAACCCGACGGCGGCGGCCACGGCCTCATCGGGATGCGCGAGCGCGTCACGGCCCTCGGCGGCACCCTCACCGCCGCCCCCCGCTACGGCGGCGGCTTCCGCACCCAGGCGATACTGCCCGTCAACGACCGTACGCGGCAGGGGAAGAACGCATGACGATCAAGGTGCTGCTCGCCGACGACCAGACACTGCTGCGCAGCGCGTTCCGCGTACTGGTGGACTCCGAGCCCGACATGGAGATCGTCGGGGAGGCCGCAGACGGGGCGCAGGCCGTGGAACTCGCCCGCGCCACCCGCCCCGATGTCGTCCTGATGGACATCCGGATGCCCGGTACGGACGGCCTCACCGCCACCCGCACGATCAGCGCCGACCCGGACCTCGACGGGGTCCATGTCGTCATGCTGACCACCTTCGAGGTCGACGAGTACGTGGTGCGGTCGCTGCGCGCCGGGGCCTCCGGCTTCCTGGGCAAGGGCGCGGAGCCGGAGGAACTCCTCAGCGCGATCCGGATCGCGGCGGCGGGCGACGCGCTGCTCTCGCCCGTCGCGACGAAGGGGCTCATCGCCACCTTCCTCGCCCAGGGCGGCGGCGCCGACCCCGACCGGAGCGGCACCGGCCGCTCCGCGCGCCTCGAAGCCCTCACCGTGCGCGAGCGCGAAGTGCTCGTCCAGGTCGCCGGCGGCCTCTCCAACGACGAGATCGCCGAGCGCCTCCAGGTCAGCCCGCTGACCGTGAAGACCCACGTCAACCGGGCGATGGCGAAGCTCGGCGCACGCGACCGCGCACAGCTCGTCGTCATCGCGTACGAGTCGGGCCTGGTACGTCCGAGGGTGGACTGACTCAGCTCCGCGCTACTCCAGGCGCGGTATGCGGCAGATAAAGAAGGGGACCTGGGGGCTACGCGTTCGGCCTCCCGGATGGCAGATCGTATAGAGGGGGCCTCAGCGCCCCACCCCCGGAGACGTTCCGTACGCCTCCCGGGCCGAGCCGCCGAACCACCTGCCGCGTACACCACAGAAGAGAGACCCCATGTCCTGGCTGGCAAAATTCAGCCTCGCGCAACGGGCCCTGATAGGGCTGATTTCGATCATCGCGATCGTGTTCGGCGCGGTTGCGATACCGCAGCTCAAGCAGCAGCTGCTGCCCTCCATCGAACTTCCGATGGTCTCGGTGCTCGCCCCCTACCAGGGCGCCTCCCCCGATGTGGTCGAGAAGCAGGTCGTCGAGCCGCTGGAGAACTCGCTCAAGTCCGTCGACGGCATCAAGTCCGTCACCTCCACGGCCAGCGAGGGCAGCGCCATCGTCATGGCCTCCTTCGACTTCGGTGACAGCGGCACCAAGCAGCTCGTCGCCGATGTCCAGCAGGCCGTGAACCGCGCCAGGTCCCAGCTGCCGACGGGCGTGGACCCCCAGGTCATCGCCGGCTCGACGGACGACATCCCGACCGTCGTCCTCGCCGTGACCTCCGACAAGGACCAGCAGGCCCTCGCCGACCAGCTCGACCGCACGGTCGTCCCGGCGCTCCAGGGCATCGACGGCGTCGGCCAGGTCACCATCGACGGCGTCCGCAAGCTCCAGGTCTCCGTCACGCCCGACGACGGCAAGCTCGCGGCGGCCGGACTGACCACCATGTCGCTCTCCGAGGCCCTCAAGGCCGGCGGCGCGACCCTTCCCGCCGGCGCCTTCACCGAGGACGGCAAGAGCCGTACGGTCCAGGTCGGCGGCGGCTACACCTCGATCAAGCAGATCGAGGACCTGCGGATCGCGCCCCAGGCCGCCCAGGGCGGCGCCGGCGACGCGACCGCGCCCAAGCCCGTACGCCTCGGTGACATCGCCACCGTCGAGCAGACGCCGTCCGCCGCGACCTCCCTGACCCGGACCAACGGCAAGCCCAGCCTCGCCGTCGTGGTCACGATGGACAAGGACGGCAGCGCCGTCGCCATCTCCGACGGCGTCAAGGACAAGCTGCCCGGCCTCCGCAAGGACCTCGGCTCCGGCGCTGCCCTCACCGTCGTCACCGACCAGGGACCCGAGGTCTCCAAGTCGATCTCGGGACTCACCACCGAAGGCGCGCTCGGTCTGCTCTTCGCGGTGATCGTGATCCTGGTCTTCCTGGCCTCGATCCGCTCCACGATCGTCACGGCGGTCTCCATCCCGCTCTCCATCGTCCTGGCGCTGATCGTGCTGTGGACGCGTGACCTCTCGCTCAACATGCTCACCCTCGGCGCGCTGACCATCGCGATCGGCCGCGTCGTCGACGACTCGATCGTCGTGCTGGAGAACATCAAGCGCCACCTCGGCTACGGCGAGGAGCGCGAGAAGGCCATCCTCACCGCCGTCAAGGAGGTCGCGG
Organism: Streptomyces sp. NBC_01429; assembly: GCF_036231945.1. NCBI lineage: Bacteria > Bacillati > Actinomycetota > Actinomycetes > Kitasatosporales > Streptomycetaceae > Streptomyces > Streptomyces sp. NBC_01429. Next base: position 5,929,862 of record NZ_CP109599.1, read on the forward strand.
GCGCGGTCACCGCCTCGACCCTGACGACCGTCGCGGTGTTCCTGCCGATCGGCCTGGTCGGCGGCATCGTCGGCGAACTGTTCAGCTCGTTCTCGCTCACCGTCACGGCGGCCCTGCTCGCCTCGCTGCTCGTCTCCCTCACCGTCATCCCCGTCCTCTCGTTCTGGTTCCTCAAGGCACCGGGCCTCGCGGACGGCGCCGACCCGGACGAGGCGCGCCGCAAGGCCGAGGAGGAGGAGACCCGCAGCAGGCTCCAGCGGCTGTACGTCCCCGTGCTCGGGTTCGCCACCCGCCGCCGCATCACCAGCGTGGTCATCGCCGCGGCGGTCCTGCTCGTCACGCTGGGCATGGCACCGCTCCTCAAGACCAACTTCTTCGACGAGGGCGACCAGGAGAGCCTGACGATCTCGCAGAAGCTGGAGCCCGGCACCAGCCTGGAGACGGCCGACGCCTCCGCCAAGAAGGTCGAGAAGCTCCTCTCCGGCCTCGACGAGGTCACGGACTACCAGGTCACCGTCGGCTCCTCCGGCTTCATGGCGGCCTTCGGCGGCGGTTCGGGCGCGAACCAGGCGTCCTACCAGGTCACGCTGAAGGACGCGGAGAAGTCCGCGGAGACCCAGGAGCACATCGAGAAGGAACTCGCCAAGCTCAAGGGCATCGGCACCACCACGATCAGCGGGGGCGGCGGCTTCGGCAGCCAGGACCTCAGCGTGGTCGTCAAGGCGTCCGAGTCGGACACCCTCGAAAAGGCGGCCGAAGAGGTACGCAAGGCCGTCGCCACGCTGGACGACGTCACCGATGTCCAGAGCGACTTGGCGCAGTCCGTCCCGCGCATCTCGGTGAAGGCCAACGAGAAGGCCGCCGAGGCCGGCTTCAACGACACCGCGATCGGCGGCGCCGTGGCGCAGGCCGTGAGCGGCACCCGGTCGGGCACGGCCATGCTGGACGACAGTGAGCGCGATGTCATCGTCACCTCCGAGAAGCCGGCCACCACGATCGCCCAGCTGAAGAAGGTGCAGCTCGGTCCGGTCACGCTCGGTCAGGTCGCCGATGTGAAGCTCGTTCCGGGCCCGGTCTCCATGACCCGCATCGACGGCGCCCGCTCCGCGACGATCACGGCGCGGCCGCTCGGCGACAACACCGGCGCGGTCAGCACGGCTCTCCAGACGAAGATCGACGGTCTGAAGCTGCCCGACGGCGCCACCGCCACCATCGGCGGTGTCTCCTCGGACCAGGACGACGCCTTCACCAACCTGGCGCTGGCCATGCTCGCGGCGATCGCGATCGTGTTCATGCTGCTGGTCGCGACCTTCCGGTCGCTCATCCAGCCGCTGATCCTGCTCGTCTCCGTCCCGTTCGCCGCGACCGGCGCGATCGCCCTGCTGCTGCTCACCGGTACGCCGCTGGGCATCCCGGCCATGATCGGCATGCTGATGCTGATCGGCATCGTCGTCACCAACGCGATCGTGCTGATCGACCTGATCAACCAGTACCGGGCCCAGGGCCTGGGCGTGGTGGAGGCCGTCGTCGAGGGTGGCCGTCACCGGCTCCGCCCGATCCTGATGACGGCGCTCGCCACGATCTTCGCGCTGATGCCGATGGCGGCGGGGGTCACGGGCGAGGGCGGCTTCATCGGCCAGCCCCTCGCGGTGGTCGTGATCGGCGGTCTGCTCTCGTCCACGCTGCTGACACTGCTGCTGGTGCCCGCGCTGTACGCGATGGTCGAACTCCGCAAGGAGCGCCGGGCCGCCAAGAAGGCCGCCAAGCGCTCCGCCAAGGACGAGCCGGCCACGGGCGCCCCGGCCACGGAGCCGGACCAGGAGCCGGTCAAGGTGTAACCACCGGGCCGGATAGACGCCGACGCCCCCGTACGGACCGAATGCACGGTCCGTACCGGGGCGTCGGCGCGTGCGGGGCCGTGGTTCGGTTACTTCGTGAGGAGGTAGGCCCGCTCGATCGTCTGGGTCAGGGTGTTCCCGTCCCCGTCGGTCAGCTCCGCCCGCAGCGAGACACTGCCCCCACCCGTCACCAACGGCCCCGTTCACCACGCTTACCTCTTGGTACTGACCCGCCGATTACAGCTGACAGTGATCAGCGGGGCATGAATCCCAGCAAGCATCCGGTCGACGGACGCTTGACGAAACGCGCCACCACTCCATGCAACTGCCGCGTGCCCCGCAGGGCCCACCGGCTCACAGGATTCCGGCCCGGCGGGGATGAGTTCAGCCCGTCCTGGGTCGGTGCTGGGGCGGGCTGAACTGGGGAAACGGCTGCGCTGCGCCTTATGCCTTGAGGGTGGCGATGAACGTGGTCCAGGAGGCGGCCGGTGGATCTGCCGCTCTCCACCCTGACCTTCGCACCGAAGCTGAACCTGGCCAGCACGGCCGAGGCGGGCGCGAAGCTGACGGTGCCGCTGTCCGTCGACGGTTACGCGGCGGGCAACGGCGTGGGCGTCAAGTCCCTTGAGGTCAAGGCGTCCTACGACGGCGGCAAGACCTGGGTGAAGGCTCCCGTCACCACCGAGGGCACGGACCGAGTACGCCCCCGGAGCCACAGACCAGGCTCCGGGGGCGTGTCACGTACCCACGTACGTACGTACGCGTCCGCTACGGCAGCGCCAGCATCCGCTCCAGCGCCAGCTGCGCGAAGTCCGCCGTCTCCTTGTCGACCCGGATGACGTTGACCTCGTTGCCCTCGGCCAGCGACTCCAGCGTCCACACCAGGTGCGGCAGGTCGATGCGGTTCATCGTGGAGCAGAAGCAGACTGTCTTGTCGAGGAAGACGATCTCCTTGCCCTCCGGGGCGAAACGGTTCGCCAGGCGCTGTACGAGATTCAGCTCCGTGCCGATCGCCCACTTCGAGCCGGCCGGGGCCGCCTCCAGGGCCTTGATGATGTACTCGGTGGAGCCGACGTAGTCCGCCGCCGCCACGACCTCGTGCTTGCACTCGGGGTGGACCAGCACGTTGACCCCCGGTATCCGCTCCCGCACGTCCCGTACGGAGTCGAGCGAGAAGCGCCCGTGCACCGAGCAGTGGCCGCGCCACAGGATCATCTTGGCGTCCCGCAGCTGCTGCGTGGTCAGCCCGCCGTTCGGTTTGTGCGGGTTGTAGAGGACGCAGTCGTCCAGCGACATCCCCAGGTCCCGTACCGCCGTGTTCCGGCCCAGGTGCTGGTCGGGGAGGAAGAGGACCTGTTCGCCCTGCTCGAAGGCCCATTTCAGCGCGCGCTCGGCGTTCGACGAGGTGCAGATCGTGCCGCCGTGCTTGCCGGTGAACGCCTTGATGTCGGCCGAGGAGTTCATGTACGAGACGGGCACCACCCGGTCGGTGATCCCGGCCTCGGCCAGCACGTCCCAGCACTCCGCGACCTGTTCGGCCGTGGCCATGTCGGCCATGGAGCAGCCGGCGGCCAGGTCGGGCAGGACGACCTTCTGGTCGTCGGTGGTGAGGATGTCGGCGGACTCGGCCATGAAGTGCACACCGCAGAAGACGATGTACTCGGCGGCGGGGCGGGCCGCCGCGTCCTTGGCCAGCTTGAAGGAGTCCCCGGTGACATCGGCGAACTGGATGACCTCGTCGCGCTGGTAGTGGTGGCCGAGGACGAAGACCTTGTCGCCGAGCTTCTCCTTCGCCGCGCGGGCGCGCTCCACCAGATCCGGGTCCGAAGGGGAGGGCAGGTCGCCGGGGCACTCCACGCCGCGCTCGCTGCTCGGATCGGCCGCGCGGCCGAGGAGCAGCAGGGCGAGAGGGGTCGGCTGGACATCGAGGTCCACGGACTGGGTGGTGGTCACGGCACGCACCTTTTCTTCTCTACGGACGAACGGACGAGCCTTTTCGTCTAAATGACGCTATCTATCATAGCCGCTTCACGTCACTTTGACGACGGCGATAGCGTCGATGTGACGCATTCCGAAGGGGCGGCCGGTGTGCGAGCATGAATGGGGAAAGACAGCCGGGAATGACAAGCGTCAGTGCCCGGAATGAATCCGCGGCCGAGCCGGTTGCACTGTCGGCAAGCTGTCCGCAAGCAGTCCGTACAACCCGGGAGAGAAGCAGATGTCCGTATCGGACGAGACCACCACCGTGAGCGACGGCATCCTCCTGTCCGACGCCGCCGCGGGCAAGGTGAAGGCCCTGCTGGACCAGGAAGGGCGTGACGACCTCGCGCTGCGCGTCGCCGTCCAGCCCGGCGGCTGCTCCGGCCTGCGTTACCAACTGTTCTTCGACGAGCGCTCGCTCGACGGCGACGTCATCAAGGACTTCGGCGGCGTCAAGGTCGTCACCGACCGGATGAGCGCCCCCTACCTGGGCGGCGCCTCCATCGACTTCGTCGACACGATCGAGAAGCAGGGCTTCACGATCGACAACCCGAACGCGTCGGGCTCCTGCGCCTGCGGTGACTCCTTCAGCTAGGACGTCTCCGCGGAGGACAGAGCGCATACGGAAGGCGGCGGCCCCGAGAGGGACCGCCGCCTTCCGCGTGACGTGTATCCGTGACCTGTATCAGCGACGCGCGATCTTCTCGCCCGTCGTCGCGTCCACCACCGTCCGCTCGCCCAGCGGCTCGTCCAGGGTCACCGTCGCGGACTGCTCCTTGGCGATCGCCATGCACACCTTGTCGGGATCCGGGTGGGAGACCACCAGCTTCACCTTCACCGCGGTGCCGCTCTCGTCCGCCTGCGGCGTGTACGTGGAGCACACCCCGCCCATGAAGTGGAGCGTCAGCTTCCGGCCCTCCGTGGTGTACGTCGTGATGGCGCTCGACCGGGACGTGTCCGGCGCGGCCTTGTCGCCCCCCGGCGTGTCCGGGCCCACCGGTGCGGGTCCGCCCGGCAGCTCCTGGTGCGGCGGCTCTGATTTGGTCAGGAACTCCGGGGCCACCGCCGGGTGCGTCACCGTGTACGGCGCGGCGCCGCCGCCCGGGGCCACCTCGAACAGCCAGGACGGTACGAGCGCGCCCTTGCCCGCCACCGACCGCACCGCGAGCCCGAAGACCGCCTTGTCGATCTCCACCGGCTGAGCGGCGGCCGCGCGGGCGGCGCCCGCGCACGGAGCGGCCGGCTCCTCGCTCTCCAGCGGTACGGCTGTCGCGCAGCCGCCGATCCGGCCCGCGGCCGTACCGCCCGCGCCCTCGGCGGCCTTGTTCAGCTCCTTGAGGGCCGCGTCCGCGCCGATCACCGGATAGGCGTCACTGCGCTCCGGCGCCGTCAGCTGTCCGCCGCCGCCGGTGACCTGGCCGTCCGTACCCACCTGGATCCCGGTCGACCAGCCGTACGTGGGCAGCCCGCCGACCACCGGATCCGCGTTCACCACCCGGGTCGAGCCCATCAACTGCCCGGCGTCCAGATCCGCGTCGGCCTGCCCCAGCGCCTTCAGCACCGGCGCCGCCGCCTTCTTCGCCGCCGCCTCGCTCACCGCCGCGCCCGCGTCCCCGGAGGCCGGACCCCCGGCGCCGCTCGCGCTCGAACCGCCCGACGGGCACGCCTTGCCCTTGAGGCAGTTGTCGCCGCCCGAACGTCCGAACTGGGCGTAGGTCCAGGTGCCCGGCGCCTGCTTCGAGACGCTCAGCAGCGGGCCCGAACCGTCCTTGTCCGTACCGACCTTCCAGGCCGTCCCGTCGGACCTGGGCGCCCCCGTCAGCCCCAGCGCCGTCGCCAGCCGGGTCACGTCGGCCGCCGTGACCGCGCCGCTCGTCCGGTAGACCCGCGCCGTACCGGGGCCCTGCGGCAGCTTGCCCTTGGCGCGGTACGTGACCCCGCCCGGATCGGGCTCGCCGGGCGCGATGGCCGGCGGCGCCGGTTCCCCGGCGGTCCCCCCGGCCGCGTCCGGGCCCCCGGCGCCGACCGGAGCCCCGGCGGGGGTGCCGAGCGTGTCGAGGGCGAGCGGCGGCGGCCCGCCGTCCGCCGAGGGCGCGGCGCTGCCGCCGAAGGCGTTCGTCGCGAAGTACGCGCCCCCGCCTCCGGCGATCAATACCGCCGCGGCCACCGTCGCGACGGCGAACCGGGGACGGCGACGGCGCGGAACACCGGCGCCGCCGGTTTCGGCTGTGCCCTCGGGGGGCCGCTCCGTACTGGTCACCGCTGCTCCTTCGACTGCGTATCGGGCATATCCGTACACCGGGCGGATCCGTACGTTCCCGGACCCGGCAAGCGGAGCGTAACCGATTCGATACGTTCCGTGGCTCCGTCGTATTCCGTATCCCCGGTAAGGGGGAACACCCGTTGGACGGAAGGGGCGCGCGAGCGGTTCCCCCCGATCGTCGCGCGGCACCGCCCGGCGTACCGACCCGGTAGCGTGAACTGTCAACCGTTCTCCTCATCAGGAGCGTTCACGCCGTGCGAATCGCAGTCACCGGCTCCATCGCCACCGATCATCTGATGACCTTTCCCGGCCGCTTCGCCGACCAACTGGTCGCCGAGCAGCTGCACACGGTCTCCCTCTCCTTCCTGGTCGACAACCTAGAAGTGCGCAGGGGCGGTGTCGGGGCGAACATCTGCTTCGGCATGGGCCAGCTGGGCGCCCGTCCCCTCCTGGTCGGCGCCGCCGGCCAGGACTTCGACGAGTACCGCGCCTGGCTGGACCGGCACGGCGTCGACACCACCTCCGTGCGGATCTCCGAGGTCCTGCACACGGCCCGCTTCGTGTGCACCACCGACGCCGACCACAACCAGATCGGCTCCTTCTACGCGGGCGCGATGAGCGAGGCCCGCCAGATCGAGCTGAAGAAGGTCGCCGACCGCGTCGGCGGTCTCGACCTGGTGCTGATCGGCGCGGACGACCCCGAGGGCATGCTGCGCCACACCGAGGAGTGCCGCAGCCGCAAGATCCCCTTCGCCGCCGACTTCTCGCAGCAGATCGCGCGCATGGAGCGCGACGAGATCCGCACCCTGCTCGACGGCGCGACCTACCTCTTCTCCAACGAGTACGAGAAGGGACTCATCGAGGCCAAGACCGGCTGGGACGACGCGGAGATCCTCTCCCGGGTCGGCCACCGCGTCACGACGCTCGGCAAGAACGGTGTACGGATCGAGCGCGTCGGCGACGAGCCGATCGTCGTCGGCTGCCCGGACGAGACCGTCAAGGCCGACCCGACCGGCGTCGGCGACGCCTTCCGCGCCGGATTCCTCTCCGGCCTCACCTGGGGCGTCGGCCTGGAGCGCGCCGCGCAGGTCGGCTGCATGCTCGCCACCCTGGTCATCGAGACCGTGGGCACCCAGGAGTACACCCTGCGCAGGACCCACTTCATGGAGCGCTTCACCAAGGCGTACGGCCACGACGCGGGGGCCGAGGTCCAGGCCCATCTGCCCGAGACGGTGGCCTGAGCCGACGCGCGAGCCGGCGGCGGGAGCACGCGGGCGACGCTCACGACACCCGGCGGACCACATACGCGACACCGTGGTCCGCCGGCCGCTCGCCCACGTACTCCTGGCCGCGCATCTCGCACCACGCCGGAATGTCCAGCCGCGCCGCCTCGTCGTCCGAGAGCACCGCCACCGTGCCGCCCACCGGCACCTCGCCGAAGATCTTGGCCAGCTCGATCACCGGGATCGGGCAGCGCCGGCCGAGCGTGTCCAGCACCCGTTCGGCGGGGCCGCCCTCCCGGCCGGCGGCGGGCGCGGCCGAGGTGGGCGCGCCGAACCGTTCCCGTACCCCGGACACCACCCCCGGCAGCACCTCCAGGAAGCGGTCCACCTCCGCCTCCGGTGTCCCGAGGGGGAGCGAGAGCCGGACATTGCCCTCCGAGAGCACCTCCATCGCCCGCAGCACATGACTGGGGGTCAGCGTGGAGCTGGTGCAGGAGGAGCCCGAGGACACCGAGAAGTCCGCCCGGTCCAGCTCGTGCAGCAGCGTCTCCCCGTCCACGTAGAGACAGGAGAACGTGACGAGATGGGGGAGCCGGTGGACCGGATGCCCCACCACCTCCACATCGGGCACCAGCTCCGGCACCCGCGCCCTGATCCGGTCCACCAGCGCCCGCAGCCGTACCGACTCGGCCGCCGCCCCGGCGCGCACCGCGCGCAGCGAGGCGGCGGCGGCGACGATCGCCGGGATGTTCTGGAACCCCGGGGCGCGGCCCGACTCGCGCTCGTCGGCCGGGCCCGGCGCGGCGAACCGCACCCCCTTGCGCACGGCCAGCAGCCCGACGCCCGCCGGACCGCCCCACTTGTGCGCGCTCGCCGTCAGCAGCGACCAGGCGCCGTCCACCGGGCCCCAGCCCAGCGACTGCGCCGCGTCCACCAGCAGCGGCACGCCCCGGCTGCGGCAGACCTCGGCGACGGCGGAGACCGGCTGCTCCGTCCCCACCTCGTGGTTGGCCGACTGGAGACACGCCAGGGCGGTGTCGGCGCGCAGCACCGCCGCGTACGCGTCCGGGTCCACCGTTCCGTACCGGTCCACCCCCACCTCGCTCACCGTCCCGCCGGCCGCGCTCTCGTGCGCGGCCGCCGCGTGCAGCACCGAGGAGTGCTCCACCGAGGAGACCGCCACATGGCGTCCGACACGCCGACGCCCCGCGAGCGCGCCCGACATTCCCGAGTGCACCGCGTGCGTCCCCGAAGGAGTGAAAACCAGCTCGTCCGGGCGGCAGCCGACGGCCTCCGCCGCCGCCTCCCTGGCCGCGTCCAGCAGCAGCCCGGCCCGCCTGCCCTCGCGGTAGAGCCGTGAGGGATCCGCCCATCCCTCGTCCAGGGACGCCTGGAGGGCCTGGCGGGCGACGGGATGCAGCGGGGCCGAGGAGGCGGCGTCGAAGTAGGGCACGTCGTCACGCTAACGCGCACGCCGGGAAGCGCGCCCGGAAGGAGCGTCAGGAACGCCCCCGGGTCACCGGGTCGGAGATCGGGGCGCCGTGCGAATAGCGTGGTCCATCCCTTCGGGGAGTCGGGCGGCGCGTTGGGCACCCTCCCCGCACGACCTCAAATCACGTCCAGTAGGGTTTGGTCCGCATAAACATCCAAACCCCTGCCCGCGTCGGGCCGGCGACCGACCAGGAGACGGCCGCAGCCGGTCGCGCGGGCGAGACTCTCGGGAAGGCGCTACGTGAGTCCCAACGGCTCCGACCGCTCGTCGCGGCGCCCGATGCGGCGGAAGCTGCCGCAGGTGCTGACTGCGGGCCTGATCCTCGCGACCTCCACCGGTTGCACATACAAGGACTTCCCCCGCCTCGGAATGCCCACCCCGGTGACGGAGGAGGCTCCCCGGATCCTCTCCCTGTGGCAGGGCTCGTGGGCGGCAGCGCTCATCACGGGCGTACTGGTATGGGGTCTGATCCTGTGGAGCGTCATCTTCCACCGGCGCAGCCGCAGCAAGGTGGAGGTACCTCCGCAGACCCGGTACAACATGCCCATCGAGGCGCTGTACACCGTGGTCCCGCTCATCATCGTCTCGGTGCTCTTCTACTTCACCGCTCGGGACGAGTCGAAGCTCCTCACGCTCTCCGCCAAGCCGACCCACACGATCAACGTGGTCGGCTACCAGTGGAGCTGGGGCTTCAACTACATCGAGAACGTGGACGGGAAGACCACCACCGGCAACAAGGTCCCCAAGGAACTTGACGCCATCCCGGACCGGTTCGTGAAGGCTTTCCCGCAGCATGCCGAGGGCGTCTACGACTACGGCATCCCCGGCACCCGGAACCCCCAGAACAACAACCCGGGTCCGACGCTGTGGCTCCCCAAGGGGGAGAAGGTCCGGTTCATCCTGACCTCACGTGATGTCATCCACTCCTTCTGGGTGGTGCCGTTCCTGATGAAGCAGGACGTCATCCCGGGGCACACCAACGCCTTCGAGGTGACCCCCAACCAGGAGGGCACCTTCATGGGCAAGTGCGCCGAGCTGTGCGGCGCCGACCACTCGCGGATGCTCTTCAACGTCAAGGTGGTCTCTCCGGAGCGCTACCAGCAGCACCTCGAAGAGCTGGCCAAGAAGGGCCAGAACGGCTACATCCCGTCGGGCATCGCGCAGACGGATCCGGCCAAGAACGCGGAGACGAACAAACTGTGAGCATCCTCAACGAACCCCAGGGTGCCGCCGCAGCAGCTGACGACTCTTACGAGAACGAGCTGCCGGTACGGCGCAAACAGCCGGGCAACATCGTCGTGAAGTGGCTGACCACCACGGACCACAAGACGATCGGCACGATGTACCTGATCACGTCGTTCGCGTTCTTCTGCATCGGTGGCGTCATGGCGCTGCTGATGCGCGCCGAGCTGGCGCGTCCGGGCACGCAGATCATGTCCAACGAGCAGTTCAACCAGGCGTTCACGATGCATGGCACGGTCATGCTGCTGATGTTCGCGACGCCGCTGTTCGCCGGGTTCGCGAACTGGATCATGCCGCTCCAGATCGGCGCGCCCGATGTGGCGTTCCCGCGGCTGAACATGTTCGCCTACTGGCTCTACCTCTTCGGTTCGCTGATCGCGGTGAGCGGTTTCATCACGCCGCAGGGTGCGGCGGACTTCGGGTGGTTCGCGTACTCGCCCCTGTCGGACGCCGTGCGTTCGCCGGGGATCGGGGCGGACCTGTGGATCATGGGTCTGGCGTTCTCCGGGTTCGGCACGATCCTCGGCGCGGTCAACTTCATCACCACGATCATCTGCATGCGCGCCCCCGGCATGACGATGTTCCGGATGCCGATCTTCGTATGGAACGTGCTGCTGACGGCCGTGCTCGTGCTGCTGGCGTTCCCGGTGCTCGCGGCGGCGCTGTTCGCGCTGGAGGCGGACCGTAAATTCGGTGCGCATGTGTTCGACGCGGCCAATGGCGGGGCGTTGCTCTGGCAACACCTGTTCTGGTTCTTCGGGCATCCAGAGGTGTACATCATCGCCCTGCCGTTCTTCGGGATCGTTTCCGAGGTGATTCCGGTGTTCTCCCGGAAGCCCATGTTCGGTTACATCGGTCTGGTCGCGGCGACGATCTCGATCGCGGGTCTGTCCGTGACGGTGTGGGCGCACCACATGTACGTGACCGGTGGCGTGCTGCTGCCGTTCTTCTCGTTCATGACGTTCCTGATCGCCGTGCCGACCGGCGTGAAGTTCTTCAACTGGATCGGGACGATGTGGAAGGGGTCGCTGTCCTTCGAGACACCGATGCTCTGGACCGTCGGGTTCCTGGTGACGTTCCTCTTCGGTGGTCTGACCGGGGTCATCCTGGCGTCACCGCCGCTGGACTTCCACGTGTCGGACTCGTATTTCGTGGTGGCGCACTTCCACTACGTGGTGTTCGGCACCGTGGTGTTCGCGATGTTCGCCGGATTCCATTTCTGGTGGCCGAAGTTCACCGGCAAGATGCTCGACGAGCGGCTCGGGAAGATCACCTTCTGGACGCTGTTCGTCGGTTTCCACGGGACCTTCCTCGTCCAGCACTGGCTGGGCGCCGAAGGCATGCCGCGCCGTTACGCGGACTATCTCGCCGCCGACGGATTCACCGCGCTGAACACCATCTCCACGATCAGCTCGTTCGTACTGGGTCTGTCGATCCTGCCGTTCTTCTACAACGTGTGGAAGACCGCGAAGTACGGCAAGAAGGTCGAGGTGGACGACCCCTGGGGCTACGGCCGTTCGCTCGAATGGGCGACCTCGTGCCCGCCGCCGCGGCACAACTTCGTCACCCTGCCGCGCATCCGGTCCGAATCCCCGGCGTTCGATCTGCACCACCCGGAGATCGCGGCCCTCGAAGAGCTGGAGAGCGCCGGCCTCGGCGCCGGAACCGGCGCCCTCGTCGGCGGTAAGGAGGCCGGAAAGTGAAGATCCAAGGCAGGATGTTCATCTGGCTCAGCTTCTTCATCCTGGTCGTGGCCGTCGTCTACGGCATCTGGTCCAAGGAGCCGGTCGGCACGACGGCGCTGTTCCTGGCCTTCGGCCTGAGCATCATGATCGGGTTCTATCTGGCCTTCACGGCCCGCCGGATGGACGCGCTCGCCCAGGACAACAAGGAGGCCGACGTCTCGGACGAGGCCGGCGAGGTGGGGTTCTTCTCCCCGCACAGCTGGCAGCCGTTCGCGCTCGCGATCGGCGGAGCCCTCCTCTTCCTCAGTGTGGCGATCGGCTGGTGGCTGGCGTACTTCTCGGCCCCGCTGCTGCTCATCGGCCTGTGGGGCTGGGTCTTCGAGTACTACCGCGGTGAGAGCCGCACCCAGTAGCGGCTGCCGCAGAGCGTCGTTCCGGGGGGCCCGGACACTCCAGCACGGAGGGTCCGGGCCCCCCCGTTTGCGTCACTCGTCGCGCTGTCCTCACGGAATCTTCATACCGTGTGATCCATGACCCACACGCCGCGTTTGCGCACCGTCCTCAGCTGCACCCTGGTCGTGTCCCTCGGGGCTGGCGCGACCGCGTGCGGCAGCAGCAACGACCCCCACCCCCTCGCCACCAAGCCCTACAACGCCACCGGGCAGGTCGCCTTCAGCGCGCCCGGGGGCAGCGTCAAGGCCAACCCGGACAAGCCCCTGGAGATCACCGCCAAGAACCGCGACAGCCGGATCACTGACGTCACCGCCGTCGACACCGGCGGCCACTACCTGGCGGGCGAACTCACCGCCGACGGCATGCGCTGGCACTCCACGGCCCCGCTGGCGGCCGGCGCCCGCTACACGGTCAGGGTCTCCACCGAGAACAACGACGGCGCCCCCGGCAACCGCACCCTCACCTTCGACACCGCCGCCGCCAAGAAGAAACTGACGGTCGAGTTCGGCCCCGAGGAGGGCTCCTACGGGGTCGGACAGCCCATCACCGCCACCCTCAGCGAGCCCATCAAGGCCAAGGCGGCCCGGGACGTCGTCGAACGCTCCCTCAAGATCCGCGCACCGGGCGCCGAAGAGGGCACCTGGCACTGGGTGGACGACACGGAGCTGCACTACCGGCCCAAGGAGTACTGGCCCGCGAACAGCACCGTCACCGCCTCCAGCAGCCTCGAAGGAGTGAAGGTCAGCGACAAGCTGTACGGGGGCCCCGTCAAGCCGCTCACCCTGAAGATCGGCAACAAGCTGGAGGCCATCGTCGACGCCTCGGCGCACACGATGACGGTGTACCGCAACGGCGAATGGGTCAACACCATCCCGGTGACCACCGGCAAGCCCGGATTCTCCACCCGCAACGGCATCAAGGTCGTGCTGGGCAAGGAGAGCTTCGTACGGATGCGCGGCTCCAGCGTCGGCATCGGCGGCAGCGAGGGGTACGACCTGCCGGTCTACTGGGCCACCCGGGTGACCTGGAGCGGTGAGTATGTGCACGCGGCGCCGTGGTCCGTGGGGCAGCAGGGGGCGGCGAACGTCAGCCACGGCTGCACCGGGATGTCCACCGCCAACGCGGCCTGGTTCTACGAGATCGTCGAAGAGGGCGACATCGTCCAGGTCATCAACAGCGCCGGTGACTACATGGAGGACTTCGGCAACGGCTTCGGCGACTGGAACCTGGACTGGAAGGACTGGCGCAAGGGCAGCGTCGTCCAGGCCGGGGTCAGGGACGGCAGCAGCCCCGCCGACGCGGCCCGGCTGCGCCCCCAGGTCTGACGTCCGCAGGAGCCCGGCGGACACGGCCCGCGGGCTGCCGCGGGCGGGCGGGGGCCACCAACGGCCCCGCCCGCCCGCGGCGGCCTCTCAGGCGGCCCCTGCCAGCCTGCCGCGCAACAGCCCGGCCAGGGCGTCCGCGAAGCCCACCGGCTCGACCGGCAGCGTCACCGCGGCGTCCGCGCGGCTCCAGGTGGCCAGCCAGGCGTCCTGCGGGCGGCCGATCAGCAGCAGCACCGGCGGGCAGTTGAAGATCTCGTCCTTGATCTGGCGGCAGACGCCCATACCGCCCGCCGGGGCCGTCTCGCCGTCCAGCACACAGACATCGACACCGCCCTCGTCCAGTCGCTTCAGGACGGCCGGCAGCGTCGCGCATTCGAGGAACTCGACCCGCGGTACGTCGGCGGCCGGCCGGCGGCCCGCCGCCAGCCGGACCTGCTCGCGGATGTTCGCGTCGTCGCTGTAGACCAGCACCGTGGCGGTCGGCTGCATTGTTCCTCCGTGACATCAGTGTCTGCGAGGGCTCCAGGGCTCCACAGGCCCTGGACCGATGCGCGGATCGTACTCCGTCGGACACCGTGTCAGCACGGGTAAGAACGTCCGTTCACTGGGCCGTTAGAGCTGCGCACACCCCATGGACACACCGAATGGCACCCCGGGAGTCAGCGCGGGATAAGCGACCGACATAATGTCGGTCGTGGCGACAGCAACGACAGTAGAAACCGGGCACGCGCACCCGTCGGTCAATCGGCCGAACCTCACCAGCGTCGGAACCATCATTTGGCTGAGTTCCGAGCTGATGTTCTTCGCGGCCCTCTTCGCGATGTACTTCACCCTGCGGTCGGTGATGGGCGCAGAGCACTGGAAGGAAATGGCTCATGCCCTGAACGTCCCGTTCTCGGCGACGAACACCACCATCCTCGTGCTCTCCTCCGTCACCTGCCAGCTCGGCGTCTTCGCCGCGGAGCGGGGTGACGTGAAGAAGCTCCGAACCTGGTTCGTGGTCACGTTCGTGATGGGTGCGATCTTCATCGGCGGTCAGGTCTACGAGTACTCCGAACTGGTCAAGAAGGACGGCATCTCGCTCTCCTCCGACCCGTACGGCTCGGTGTTCTACCTGACCACCGGCTTCCACGGTCTGCACGTGACGGGGGGTCTGATCGCGTTCCTGTTCGTCCTGGGCAGGACGTACGCGGCCAAGAGGTTCACCCACGAGCAGGCAACCGCAGCCATCGTCGTGTCCTATTACTGGCACTTCGTCGATGTCGTCTGGATCGGCCTCTTCGCCACGATCTACTTGATCAAGTAGCCCGGGCAACGCGCCCGACGCGCACACAGTCCAGAAGCACCGACGCAGAAGATCCTGACACCGGGGTAATCCGTGAAAAAGCTCTCCGCACGACGACGCCATCCGCTGGCGGCGGTCGTCGTCCTACTCTTCGCGCTGGCGGCCACCGGGGGGCTGTACACCGCGTTCGCGCCCGCGGGCAAGGCGCAGGCCGACGAAACTTCCCAGTCCCTCGCCATCGACGAGGGCAAGAAGCTCTACTCCGTCGGCTGTGCCAGCTGCCACGGCACCGGTGGTCAGGGAACCTCCGACGGGCCGAGCCTGGTCGGCGTCGGCTCCGCCGCCGTGGACTTCCAGGTCGGAACGGGCCGGATGCCGGCCCAGCAGCCCGGCCCGCAGATGCCCAAGAAGAAGGTCATCTACACCCAGAAGCAGATCGACCAGCTCGCCGCGTACGTGGCGTCCCTCGGAGCCGGTCCGATCACGCCGACCAAGGAGCAGTACAGCGCCTCCGACGCGAGCGTCGCCTCCGGCGGCGAGCTGTTCCGCACCAACTGTGCCCAGTGCCACAACTTCACCGGCAAGGGTGGCGCGCTGACTCACGGCAAGACCGCACCGAGCCTTGAGGGCGTGGATCCCAAGCACATCTACGAGGCCATGCAGACCGGCCCGCAGAACATGCCTTCCTTCCCCGACACGACGATGCCGGAGCAGCAGAAGAAGGACATCATCGCCTACGTCAAGGCGGTGAACGGGGACGATACCGAGAGCCCTGGCGGTCTCGAACTGGGCGGCCTCGGCCCCGTCAGTGAGGGGCTGTTCGCCTGGATCTTCGGTCTCGGTGTTCTGATCGCGGCTGCCGTCTGGGTCGCTGCCCACACCGCTAAGGCCAAGAAGTCATGAGTAGCCAAGAAGAGATCTCACAAGAGAACCTGCCGAGCGAGCAGGATGCCGCGCACGGCGCGGTGGTGACCGCGGACGACCCGTTCGCCGACCCGGGCCTGCCGGCGCACCAGCCGCGCATACAGGACATCGACGAGCGGGCGGCCAAGCGGTCCGAGCGCCTGGTCGCGCTCCTGTTCGTGCTGTCGATGCTCGCGACGGTGGCGTTCATCGCCTCGTTCGTGGCGTTCCCGGTCGACAAGAGCGTCTTCGTCTTCCCGCTCGGCCACGTCAGCATCCTGCACCTCTCGCTGGGTGTGACGCTGGCCGTCGCGCTGTTCTGCATCGGCGCGGGCGCGGTCCACTGGGCCCGTACGCTGATGTCGGACGTCGAGGTGGCGGACGACCGTCACCCGATCGAGGCGCCGCCGGAGGTCAAGCAGAAGGTCCTCGCGGACTTCGCGGCGGGCGCGGCCGAGTCCGGCTTCGGCCGGCGCAAGCTGATCCGCAACACGATGTTCGGCGCGCTCGCGCTGGTGCCGCTCTCCGGTGTGGTGCTCCTGCGCGACCTGGGGCCGCTGCCCGAGAAGAAGCTCAGGTCCACGCTGTGGGCCAGGGGCAAGCAGCTCATCAACATGAACACGCATGAGCCGCTGCGTCCCGAGGACGTCGTGGTGGGGTCGCTGACCTTCGCCATGCCCGAGGGGCTCTCGGAGCACGACGAGAACTTCCAGAGCGAGATCGCCAAGGCAGCCCTGATGATCATCCGGATCCAGCCGGACGAGATCAAGGACAAGCGCGAGCTGGAATGGTCCCACCAGGGGATCGTGGCCTTCTCGAAGATCTGCACCCACGTCGGCTGCCCGATCAGCCTGTACGAGCAGCAGACGCACCACGCGCTCTGCCCGTGCCACCAGTCCACCTTCGATCTCTCCGACGGCGCCCGCGTCATCTTCGGCCCGGCCGGTCACCCGCTTCCGCAGCTGCGGATCGGCGTGAACGCGGACGGGAACCTTGAGGCGCTCGGCGACTTCGACGAGCCCGTCGGCCCTGCCTTCTGGGAGCGCGGATGAGTACCACGACCGCTACAGACGAGAAAAGCCGCAAGGCGCCCGCCGGTGAGCGGGTCGCCGACTGGGCGGACGGCCGGCTGGGGATCTACTCCCTCGCCAAGGCCAACATGCGGAAGATCTTCCCGGACCACTGGTCCTTCATGCTCGGGGAGATCTGCCTCTACAGCTTCATCATCATCATCCTCACGGGTGTGTATCTGACGCTGTTCTTCCACCCGTCGATGAACGAGGTGGAGTACCACGGCAGTTACGTCCCGCTCCAGGGCGTGCTGATGTCCGAGGCGTACGCCTCGACGCTGGACATCAGCTTCGACATCCGCGGTGGTCTGCTGATCCGGCAGATCCACCACTGGGCCGCGCTGATCTTCCTCGCGGCGATGATGGTCCACATGATGCGCGTCTTCTTCACGGGCGCGTTCCGCAAGCCGCGCGAGATCAACTGGCTGTTCGGCTTCCTGTTGTTCGTGCTGGGCATGTTCACCGGGTTCACCGGTTACTCGCTCCCCGACGACCTGCTATCGGGTACGGGTGTGCGCTTCACCCAGGGCGCGATCCTGTCCGTACCGATCGTCGGCACGTACATCTCGATGTTCCTGTTCGGCGGCGAGTTCCCCGGCGGCGACTTCGTGGCCCGGTTCTACTCGGTCCACATCCTGCTGCTGCCCGGCATCATGCTCGGGCTGGTCGTGGCCCACCTGATCCTGGTCTTCTACCACAAGCACACCCAGTTCGCGGGCCCCGGCCGGACGAACAACAACGTCGTGGGCATGCCGCTGCTGCCGATCTACATGGCGAAGGCCGGTGGATTCTTCTTCCTGGTCTTCGGCCTGATCACGCTGGTCGCCGCGATCGCCACGATCAACCCGATCTGGGCGCTCGGCCCCTACCGGCCCGACCAGGTGTCCACCGGCGCCCAGCCCGACTGGTACATGGGCTTCTCCGAGGGGCTCGTCCGTGTGATGCCCGGCTGGGAGATCAACGCCTGGGGACATACCCTCGTGCTGGGTGTCTTCGTTCCGCTGATGATCTTCCCGTTGGTCCTGGTCGCGATCGCGGTCTATCCGTTCATCGAGTCCTGGGTCACCGGGGACAAGCGCGAGCACCACATCCTGGACCGCCCGCGCAACGTGCCGACCCGTACCGCGTTCGGTGTGGCGTGGCTGACCTGGTACTTCGTCCTGCTGATCGGCGGCGGGAACGACATCTGGGCGACCCACTTCCACCTGTCGATCAACACGATCACCTGGTTCGTCCGCGTCGCGTTCTTCGTGGCGCCGGTCGTCGCCTTCATCATCACCAAGCGGATCTGTATCGGTCTGCAGCGGCGCGACGCGGAGAAGGTCCTGCACGGACGCGAGTCCGGTGTCATCAAGCGGCTGCCGCACGGTGAGTTCATCGAGGTCCACGCACCGCTCGACCCGGCGGCGCTGCACAAGCTCACCGCGCACGAGCAGTACACGCCCGCCGAGATCGGCCCGACGGTCGACGAGAACGGTGTGGAGCGCAAGGTGTCGCCCGTCGAGAAGCTCAGGGTCAAGCTGAGCAAGGGCTACTACGGCGAGGGAAACCAGCTGCCGAAGCCCACGGCGGAGGAGTACAAGGAGATCCAGAGCGGCCACGGCCACCACTGATCCCACCCGGCCTCACCGAGGTCGCCACCACCGAGGGCCCCGGCCCGGTCTCCCCGCGAGGGGGGCCGGCCGGGGCCCTCGGCGTTCCCGGTCCCCGTCCGGCACGCGGCCTGTCCGCAGTGCGGTCGGTCGTCCGCCGGGCAGGGCGTACGCCGATAGGCTGCTACCGGACCCCCAGGGGGTCCGCGTACCCGTCCCGGACCCCAGGAGCGAGCGATGAGCGCTGTTACCCCCGTCGGAGGCGACACCGTGTCGGCCCGCACCTGGCCGGTCGTCCTGGACACGCTGCTCAACGGCACCGACCAGAGCGCCGACGCCACCGCCTGGGCGATGGACCGGATCATGAGCGGCGCGGCCACCGACGCGCAGATCGCCGGATTCGCGGTGGCACTGCGGGCCAAGGGCGAGACCGTCGAGGAGATCAGCGGCCTCGTCCGGGCGATGTACGAGCACGCCAGGGTCATCGAGGTGCCCGGCAGGACCGTCGACATCGTCGGCACCGGCGGCGACGGCGCCAAGACCGTCAACATCTCCACCATGTCCTCGATCGTGGTCGCCGGCACCGGTGCCAAGGTCGTCAAGCACGGCAGCCGGGCCGCGTCCTCGGCGAGCGGCGCCTCCGACGTGCTGGGGAAGCTCGGCGTCAATCTGGAGCTGTCCCCGGAGCGGGTCGCCCAGGTCGCGGAGGAGGCGGGCATCACCTTCTGCTTCGCGGTGAAGTTCCACCCCGCGCTGCGTCAGGTGGCCGCCGCGCGCGGCGAGCTGGGGATCCGCACGGTCTTCAACTTCCTGGGGCCGCTCACCAACCCCGCGAAGGTACGGGCCCAGGCGACCGGTGTCGCCGACGCCCGGATGGCGCCCATCATGGCGGGCGTGCTCGCCGAGCGCGGTTCGTCCGCGCTGGTCTTCCGGGGCGACGACGGGCTCGACGAGCTGACCACCACCGCGACCTCCCGGATCTGGGTCGTCCGGGACGGAAGCGTCACCGAGCAGCCCTTCGACCCGCGCGACGTCGGCCTGTCCCTGGTGCCGGTCGAGGCGCTGCGCGGCGCGGACGCCTCGTACAACGCGGACGTGGCCCGCAGACTGCTGGCCGGCGAGACCGGTCCCGTACGGGACGCCGTCCTGCTCAACTCGGCGGCGGCGCTGGTGGCGCTGGACCCGACGGACGACCCGCTGGAGCTTCAGCTGGCGGCGGGGATCGCGCGGGCTGCGGAGTCGATCGACTCGGGCGCGGCGGGGCGTTCGCTGGCGCGCTGGGTCGAGGCGAGCAACGCCTGACGGCGAGCGGGTGGGACGGGGCGGGTGCCGGTCGGCACCCGCCCCGTCCCGTATCGCGGACATCTGTTGGGCGGTGCGGCACGCTGTGCCATACTTTCGGCCAAGGTCATGAGTGACAGCGATTTAGGCCCCGGCTCGCTGTCCGGCAACCCTCCGTCCGTGGCGGGGTGCCCCGGGTGAAGACCAGGCCGTAGGCAGCGAGGTCTGCGGCAAGCGCGGACCCCTCGCACCTTTGGGGTCCTGGTCCTCAAGGGAGCAGTCTCGTGAGCAAGCGAATGCGTTAGGGCTTCTACGCCCCCTCTTCAACATCCTCCGCACGGTGTTCTCCGTGTGTCGAGGCATTCCCCGCGTGATCGTCACGGCTTTCGCCGTGCCCGCGGGTCCTTGAAGCCGCCTTTCCGCCTTGTCCTGCCGGGAGATACCGCCATGTCCGCATACCCGAACGCCACCGCCACCGCCACGCAGACCGCCCAGCCCTCCGACGACCCCGCCTGTGGCGCGCCGCTGCCGGTGCTCGGACGGGACGTGACCGTGCCGCTCGTCACCGGCGGCGAGGTCGGCTACGCCGCCCTGGACTACGCGGCGAGCGCCCCGGCGCTCCAGCGGGTGTGGGACGACGTCGCCGCGTACGCCCCGTACTACGGCAGTGTCCACCGGGGCGCCGGTTACCTCTCGCAGCTGTCCACGGACCTCTTCGAGAACAGCCGCCGCACGGTCGCCGACTTCCTCGGCTGCCGCCCGGACGACCAGGTGGTCTTCACCCGCTCGACCACGGATTCGCTGAACCTGCTGGCGGCGGCCCTTCCCGAGGAGTGCGAGGTGTTCGTCTTCGAGACGGAGCACCACGCCTCGCTGCTGCCCTGGCGGGACGCCCGGGTGAGCTACCTGGACGCCCCCCGCACCCCGGCCGCCGCCGTCGCCACCCTGGAGCGCGCGCTCGCCTCGCGCGACTCCCGGGGACCGGCGCTGGTCTGTGTCACGGGCGCGTCCAATGTGACGGGTGAGCTGTGGCCCGTGCGGGAGCTGGCCGCCGCCGCGCACCGGCACGGCGCCCGGATCGTGCTCGACGCCGCGCAGCTCGTACCGCACCACGCCGTGGACATCGCCGAGCTGGACGTGGACTGGATCGCCTTCTCCGGGCACAAGCTGTACGCGCCGTTCGGCTCCGGGGTGCTCGCCGGCCGGGCCGACTGGCTCCAGGACGCCGAGCCGTACCTCGCGGGCGGCGGCGCCAGCCGCAAGGTGGCGCGCCGCGCCGACGGCGGCGTGGAGGTCGAGTGGCACGCCACGGCGGCCCGCCACGAGGCCGGCTCGCCCAACGTCATCGGGGTGTACGCGATCGCCTCGGCCTGCAAGGCGCTGGAGGAGGCCGGATTCGACGCGCTGGCCGCCCGCGAGCAGCGCCTCGTCGCCCGGCTGCGCGCGGGGCTGGCCGAGGTGCCCGAGGTGAAGGTGCTCTCGCTGTTCGGGGACGACGCGCCGCGGGTCGGCGTGCTGTCGTTCGTGGTCGAGGGGTGGAACAGCTCGCACTTCGCCGCCGCGCTCTCCGCGGAGTACGGCATCGGGGTGCGCGACGGCCTGTTCTGCGCCCACCCGCTGGTCCGGACGCTGCTCGACGGCGACCCGCAGGAGCAGGGGGAGTGCGGCGCGCCGGAGGCCGAGCCGGGCGCGCGCTCGCTCAACGCGATCAGGGTGAGCTTCGGGGCGGGGACGCCGGACGAGCACGTGGAGCGGTTCGTACGGGCGGTGCGCGAGCTGGTCAGCGACGGCGCGCGCTGGAACTACCGCACGGAGGACGGCCGTTGCGTGCCGGACCGGGGCGCGGCCGCCGCGTAACCCCCCTCGGAGACCCTGCCGGAGGCGGTCCTACGCGTCGAGTCCGATCGCGAAGGCCGCCTCCAGGTCGTGCTGGGAGTACGTGCGGAACGCCACGTGGGTGTCGGTGGCCTCGACGCCGGGGATCTTGCTGATCCGGCCGGGGATGACATCGGCGAGATCGTCGTGCTTCGGTACGCGCACCATGGCGATCAGGTCGTACGTACCCGTCACCGAGAAGACCTCGCTGACGCTCTCCAGGGCGGCGATCGCCTCGGCGATCTCGGGGATCCGGTCGACGCTGGTCTTGATGAGCACGATCGCGGTGATCACGGTTGGCGTTCTCCCTCGGTGGCCCCGGTCTGTGCGCCCACTCTATCGGTACGCCAGTAGCACCCCCAGGCGTACAGGAAGCCCGCGCCGAACCCGGCCACGTGGGCGAGATAGGCGACCCCCGGCCCCTCTCCGGCGTCCCGGGCGGCCAGCCACTGGAGGGCGAACCAGAAGATCAGCACGATCCAGGCGGGAAAGCGCAGCGGCAGGAAGAGCAGGAACGGGAAGAGGCTGGTGACGCGGGCCCTGGGGAAGAGGTACAGGAAGGCCCCGAGCACTCCGGAGATCGCTCCGGAGGCCCCCACCAGGGTCTGCCGCGAGTCGGCGTTGGCCGCCGCGTAGGCGAACAGCGCGAGGTAGCCGACGGCGAGGTAGAAGAGCAGGAACCGGATCCGGCCCATCCGCTCCTCCGTCATCGCCCCGAAGACATGCAGGAAGAGCATGTTGCCGAGCAGATGCAGCCAGCCGCCGTGCACGAACAGCGCGGTGAGCGGGGTGAGCAGGGCGCGCGGGGAGCCGTGCAGCAGCTCGGCGGGGATCACTCCCCACCGTTCGAAATACGCGCTCTGCGCGGCGAGGAGCGCGTCGCCGCTGCCGTAGCCGGGGCCCGTGCCGGACACCGGGCCGATCAGGAAGGCCAGACAGCAGAGGCCGATCAGCCCGTAGGTCACCACGGGTACGCCGGCCGCCCTCCGCCATGTGATCACCGACAGAGCATGCCGTACCGGGACCCTTCGGTACAGAGTGCCTCGCCGCCCCGCGTGGTGCCCGCGAGGCCGTAGGGTTGCCGGGTGTGATCCGCGGTTCGACGGCGCGCCGCGGGGCACCGCACGAGGGACGACGAAAAGAGGACGACGCGATGGCAACCCTTCCGACGGTTCCGCAGCCGACGGCCACCACCCGGTGGCGCTGCACGTTGTGCGGGAATCTCACCCGTTTCGACGTGACCCGGTCGTCGAAGGCCGTCGAGTACGTCCATCTGGACCTGGCGGGGGAGCCTACGGTCGAGGAGCGCGAGGTGGTCAGTGAGACCATCGAGTCGGTGCGCTGCCGTTGGTGCAACGCGGTGGATCAGATCGAACTGGTGGACAGGCCGGGCGCCGGTTCCTGAGGGAGCCGCCCGAAAGGGGTAGTGGGGTGACGGATCGTGGAGCAGCCCGCGAGCGGTGCTGAGCCGGCCGGTGCGGCCGGTGACACCGCGGAGGCGCTCGACCGCCCGCTTCCCGACGGGGTACGGCGCCGGGTCGTGGCGCTCGTTTCGGACGCCTTCGGCGGTCTGACCGTCACGGAGCTGCCCGCGCAGCTGCGGCAGTACGCGCGCTTCACTCCGAACAGGCGTGCGAAATTCGCGGGCAACGCGATGGCCGCCGCGCTGGAGGCCGATCCGCTGTTCCGGCAGCGGATCGGGGACCGGCTCGGCCAGTCCCAGCCCGAGCTGGCCGCCGCCCTGGAGGCGGGTTCGCCGCCCGCCGCCGCCGACCCCGTGGACGTGGCCGCCGCCGCGTATGTGCTCAGACCACCCGGATGGGTGAAGTTGGTGGCCGCGGCGGGCGAGGAGGCCCAGCGGGCGGACGCCGAGCGGGCCGACGAGGAGACCCGGCGGGAGCTGGAGCGGCTGCGCGAGGAGCTGGCCGTCGCCAGGACGCAGACGAGGAACGACACCGAGCGGCTGCGTACGGAGCTGGAGGCGGCCCGCAAGGAGACCGACGCGCTCCACCGCAAGCTGCGCAGTGCCCAGAGCGATGTGAAGCGCGGCGAGGCCGCCCTGCGCCGTACGAACGCGGAGGCGGAGGCGCTGCGGGCGGAGAGCGCCGTCCAGGTGTCGGCGGCCGAGAGCGAGACGCGCCGGATCAGGGCGCGGCTGGCCGAGGCCGAGGCGACGGTGGAGGCGAGCCGCAGGGCCGCCCGTGAGGGCCGCTCGGTCGAGGACATGCGGCTGCGGCTGCTGCTGGACACGGTGCTGGAGTCGGCGCAGGGGCTGCGGCGCGAGCTGGCGCTGCCGCCCGCCACCAGCCGTCCCGCCGACACGGTCGACGCGGTGGAGCCGGGCCGGATGTCGCCCAAGGACGTGGCGGCGCGGGCGCTCTCCGAGACCGATCCGGCGCTGCTCGACCAGCTGTTGGCGCTGCCGCAGGCGCATCTGATCGTGGACGGCTACAACGTCACCAAGACCGGCTATCCGACGATGCCGCTGGAGAAGCAGCGGCTGCGGCTGCTCGGCGGGCTCGCCATGCTGGCGGCGCAGACGGGCGCCGAGATGACCTGTGTGTTCGACGGCGCCGAGCTGGCCGCGCCGGTACTGCTCGCGCCGCCGCGCGGGGTGCGCGTGCTGTTCTCCAAGCCGGGGGTGACGGCGGACGAGCTGATCCGCCAGCTCGTCAGGGCGGAGCCGCCCGGCCGGCCCGTGGTGGTGGTCTCCACCGACCGCGAGGTCGCGGACGGGGTGGCGAAGGCCGGTGCCAGGCCCGTCGCCTCCGCGCTGCTGCTCCGGCGGCTTTCGCGGTCTTAGGTCCGTTCCGGGCAACTCCTTCGGAAAATGACCGAATTAGTAGCTCATCGGGATGACACGCCGCCAAATGTCCATGACTGAGCGTGTGATGCGCGGCTGGATGTGTAAAAACTATGCGTCACGACCGAGTTTTTTCTTGCAAGGATTTGAACTGATCACAAGTAGGTCACTATGGTCATGGCTCGAACCTTCGCGCGGTTGATCACCCATCCGGGGTGGCAGCGAAGGGACCGCCGATTTCACACCGTTCGCCCCTTTCCCCGAGGTGCTGGACGCGTGGAGCCGGGGCCGACGTCCCCCACTGGCCCGGTAGGCGGCTGAGGAGAAGGAGCTCGCCTCCGTGGCGTCCCACCGTCGTCCCAAGCCCCCGAGCCGCACCCGGGTGACCGTGCTCACCGCGACCGCCGCCGCCGCCGTCGCGCTGACCGCCAACTCCGCCAACGCCGCACCGACGCCCAGCAAGTCGGAGGTCAAGGAGAAGGTCGACAAGCTCTACGAGGACGCGGAGAAGGCCACCGAGAAGTACAGCGGGGCCAAGGAGTCGCAGGAGAAGCTGGAGAAGGAGGTCAGCGCCCTCCAGGACAAGGTGGCGCGCGGCCAGGAAGAGCTGAACGAGCTGCGTGACGGCCTCGGTTCGATCGCCAGCGCCCAGTACCGCACCGGCGGCATCGACCCCGCCATGCAGCTCTTCCTCTCCTCCGACCCGGACTCCTACCTGGACCAGGCCTCCGCGCTCGACCAGGTGAGCGCCAAGCAGGCCCAGGCGCTCCAGCAGATCCAGTCGAAGCAGCGGTCCCTCGCGCAGGAGCGCAAGGAGGCCCAGTCGAAGGTCGCGGACCTGGCCGACACCCGCAAGGAACTCGGCAAGAAGAAGGACGAGGTCCAGAGCAAGCTCACCGCCGCGCAGAAGCTGCTCAACACCCTCACCGCGCAGGAGCGCGCCGCCCTCGTCAAGGAGGACGAGCAGCGCGCCAGCCGCTCCTCCTCCAGCGCCGGCTCCGGCGCCGACTCCTCCCGCACCGACCTCGGCGAGTCCGTGCCCGCCTCGCAGCGTGCCTCGGCCGCCTTCGCCGCCGCGCAGGGCAAGATCGGCACCCCGTACGTGTACGGCGCCAGCGGCCCCAGCTCCTTCGACTGCTCCGGGCTGACCTCCTGGGCCTACGCCCAGGCCGGCGTCTCCATACCCCGCACCTCCGAGGCCCAGGCCAACGCCGGCCAGCGCCTCGGCATGAGCCAGCTGCAACAGGGCGACCTGGTCATCTTCTACGGCGACCTGCACCACGTCGGCTTCTACGCGGGCAACGGCCAGGTGCTGCACGCCCCCAAGCCCGGTGCCAGCGTGCGCTACGAGGCCATCGGCAACATGCCCTTCCAGTTCGGCGTACGAATCGGCTGACCCGCCGCCGACACCGCCCATTCGGGGGAAATCCCGAACCTTTCGCTGACGTCGCGCCCCGCCGATGACCTTGTGGTCTTCGACGGGGCGCCACTTTGTGTGCGCGGGGCGGTCGTTGGCCGCTCCGTGGTCGCCCGGCTACTGTCTGCTGCGCGCGGCCCCCGGCCAGCGGTCCGCCCGTCGGGCGGCAGGGGGCAACTCAGCGCGTACAGCGGAAGGGAGTTCGGCTTCCCGTGGTGTCCCATCGCCGTCCCACACAGTCAGGACCGGGCATCGGTGCCCGCGTCAGCGCCGTCACGGTCGTGTCCGCAGCGGCGGCCACGGCGGCGGCAACGCTCGGCGCCTCCCCGGCGGGAGCCGAGCCGCAGCGGCGGCCCGAGGTCACCCGCGCCACGGTCGACCAGCTCTTCGCCGACGCCGAGAAGGCCACCGAGCGCTACAACTCGGCGGACGAGCGGGCCCGCAAGCTGCGCGGCCTCGTGGAGCAGGCCCAGGACCGCGCGGCGCGCGGCCAGGAAGCCGTCAACAAGATGCGCGGAGCGCTCGGTTCGCTCGCCCTCGCCCAGTACCGCTCGGGCGGCCTGGACCCGGCGCTCTCCCTGCTGCTCTCCTCCGACCCCGACAGCTACCTCGACCGGGCCGCCGTCCTCGAACGGGTCGGCGTGCGCCAGTCCGGCGCCCTGCGCGAACTGGAGCAGGCACAGCGGACGCTGGGGCGGGTACGGTCCGAGGCCGCCCGCGACCTCACCGAGCTGGAGCGCAGCAGAGCCGCGGTCGCCCGCCACAAACGCGCCGTCGAGGGCAAGCTCGCCGAGGCGCGCCGGGTGCTCGCCACCCTGCCCACCACCGAGCGTGCCGGCTACGGGCGCTCCTCGCGCTCGGACCGCGACGCGATGGGGAGCCCGCTCTTCGGCGGCCCCGGTGGCGCGGCCTCCTCGGCGCGGGCCGCCGCCGCCGTGCGCGCCGCCCAGAACGCGGTGGGGCGGCCCTACGTGTGGGGCGCCAACGGGCCCTCCGGCTTCGACTGTTCGGGGCTGACCCAGTGGTCGTACGCACAGGCGGGCGTCGGGCTGCCGCGCACCTCCCAGGCCCAGCGGTACGCGGGCCGGCAGGTCCCGCTCTCCCAGGCGCTCCCCGGTGACCTCGTCGCGTACCGCGCCGACGCCAGCCACATCGCCATGTACGTGGGCAACGGGCAGGTCATCCACGCCCCCTACCCCGGCGCCCCGGTGCGCTACGACCCCGTCGGCATGATGCCCGTCTCGTCGGTCACCCGCGTCTGAGGGACGGTCGGGACCGGCCCCGCGCGACGGCCCGTACGATCAGCCGCATGGCGGGCCGGAGGGAACACAGCGCGGCGGCGCGGTCGCGGCGGCGCGCCGGGCGCCGGGCCGTCCTGTCCGCGCTCGCCCTCCTGCTGCTGCCGGGCACCGGCTGCGCCGCCCCGGCGAAGGACCCCCGCACCGCCACCGCCACCGCTGCCGCCGCCGGGATCGGGCGGGTCCTCGACCGCCGGGCCGCGGCTCTCGCCGACCGCGACGAACCGGCCTACCTCGCCGTCCTCGACCCGGCGTCCAGCGCTCTGCGGGCCTCCGCGCGCGCGGAGTTCGCGAACCTCGCCGAGGCGCCCATCGGCTCCTGGGCGTACCGCCTCACCAGCGTCGAACGCGCCGGCGACCACGCCACCGTACGGGCCGAGCTGCGCTACCGGATCACCGGCTACGACAGCGCGCCGGTCTCCACGCCCCGCGCGATGCGGCTCACCGAGCACGACGGCCACTGGTACGTCACCGAGGACGAGCCGGGCCCGGGCGGCGCCCGGCAGCTCTGGCAGCAGGGCGCGGTACGGGCCGTACGCGGCGAGCACAGCCTGGTCCTCGGCGTCGGCCAGGACGAGCGTCTGCTGCGCCGGATCGCGGCCACCGCCGATCTCGCCGTACCCGCCGTCGACGACGCCTGGCCGGGCCGCTGGGCCCGCCGGGTCGTCCTGCTCGTACCGGGCTCGCTGGCGGACATGGCGGCGCTGCTGGGCGAGTCCGCCGACGCCTACCGGTCCATCGCCGCGGTCACCACCGGCGAGACGGGCGGCTCGGGCGCCTCGCCCGCCGACCGGGTCATCGTGAACCCCGAGGCGTACGCGCCGCTGGGCGACTTCGGACAGCGCGTCGTCCTCACCCACGAGACCACCCATGTCGCGACCCGCGCCGCGACCTCCGCCGCCACCCCGGTCTGGCTCTCCGAGGGCTTCGCCGACCTCGTCGCTTACCGGGGCACCGGCCGCTCCGCCGGGCAGATCGCCCCCGAACTCCAGCGGGCCGTCCGCCGGGGCGAGGCCCCCGAGTCCCTGCCGTCCGACGCGGACTTCGCCTTCGCCGGTGACGCCGACCGGCTGGCCAGGGCGTACGAGAGCGGCTGGCTGGCCTGCGAGATGATCGCCGAGCGGTGGGGCGAGCGGAAGCTGACCGACTTCTACCGCGCGGTGGGCGCGCACGGCCACCGCAAGGGCGCGGTGGCGACGGCGGCGCACGATGTCCTGGCCACCACGCAGGAGGCCCTCACCGAGCGCTGGCGCGCTTTCGTACGGCAGCGGCTCGGCTGATCAGCCCCGCCCCGTCCGCCGGCCGCTCCCGGCGGGGGACCGTCCCGCGCCACAGGACACGGCAGGCGGTCAGCGCAGCGGCGACCAGCAGCCCGTTGCGCGTGAACAGCAGCGCGACCCCCACCGGTTCGCCCGCCACCACCCGGTCGAACATCAGCGGGAACTCCAGCTGCGTCACCGCAGTCGCGGCCAGCACCAGCCCGGCGGGCAGCACCATACGGCTGCCCCGCAGCGTCAGACAGACGGCCGCGAGGCCGACCAGCCAGAGCAGATACTGCGGGCTGATCACCCGGCTCGTGGCGGTGAACAGCAGCACGGCGGCGAACGCCGCGTCGTACACCGTGGCCGCTGCCATGTCGCGCGCCCGCAGCCGCCACACCAGCAGCCAGCCGAAGGCCAGCACCGCCAGCGCCAGCGCCGCCCGGCTGACCAGCGGGACGTACGGGCCGGCGAACTCCACCGAGCCGTAGCTGAACAGCACGCTGCCCTCCCAGCCGAAGTGCCGCGCCACCTGGAAGACCAGCGCGCCCAGCGACTCGACCTCCGTACCCCGGTCGCGCTGGTACGTGAGGAACTCCAGCGCGCCGGGCAGCGCCGCCCAGCACAGCGCCGTCACCGCGAACCCGGTGACCGCGGCGGCCGTCCACGACCGCCGGGTCGCCCGGCCGCGCGGGGTGCCCGCCAGCAGCAGCACCGGCCACACCTTCAGCAGCGCGCCGAACCCGGCGAGCACCCCCATCAGCCTCGGCCGCGCGGCGCCCGCGAGCAGCGCGCCCACCGCGACCGCCGTCACCATCAGGTCGTACCGCGCGTACGAGGTCGTGCCGAGCAGCGGCACCCCCACGACCCACACCCACGCGCCCCGCACCGACCGCGCCTCGCCCCGGCCCGCGCGCAGCAGCAGCCCGAGGACCACCGCGTCGCACAGGCACACCAGCACGAAGAACGCGGACGCGTAGCCGAGGAAGGGCAGCGCTGCGGGGGAGACGATCGCCAGCGCGGCGCCGGGCGGATACTGCCAGGTCACGTCGGAGAGCGGGTAGGTGCCGGTGCGCAGCACCTCGTACCAGCCCCGGTAGATCACCGACACGTCGCTGGTCACATCGGGGCCCGGCAGGGTCACGACCTTGAAGACGCAGAGCAGCAGCGCGGCCCTGGTCAGAGCCCAGAGCGCGATCGCGCCCCCGGCCGCGGTGCGTGTGCTGTGCCCGGCCGCCATGATCACCTGTCTCCGCGTCGTCCTCCGGTCGGCGCCTGTCACTATGCCGGGCGAGGCTGTGCGGGAGCCATGAGGCAGGGCCGGGGGCCGCCCGGTACTGTCGGCCGGGATGCGCAAGACACTGATCGTCACCAACGACTTCCCGCCCCGGCCGGGGGGCATCCAGGCGTTTCTGCACAACATGGCGCTGCGTCTGGACCCCGACCGGCTCGTCGTCTACGCCTCCACCTGGAAGCGCGGCCGGGAAGGCGCCGAGGCGACCGCCGCGTTCGACGCCGAGCAGCCCTTCACCGTCGTGCGCGACCGTACGACGATGCTGCTGCCGACCCCGCGCGTCACCCGGCGGGCCGCCGGGCTGCTGCGGGAACACGGCTGTGAGTCCGTCTGGTTCGGCGCCGCGGCCCCGCTCGGCCTGATGGGGCCCGCGCTGCGCCGGGCGGGCGCGCGGCGCCTCGTCGCCACCACACACGGTCACGAGGCGGGGTGGGCGCAGCTGCCGGGCGCGCGGCAGCTGCTGCGGCGCATCGGCGAGTCCACCGACACGATCACCTACCTCGGCGAGTACACGCGCTCGCGCATCGCGTCCGCGCTCACGCCGTCGGCCGCCGCGCGGATGGTCCAACTGCCGCCGGGCGTGAACGAGAAGACCTTCCACCCCGGCTCCGGCGGCGACGCCGTCCGCGCCGCGCTGGGGCTGGCCGGCCGGCCCGTCGTCGTGTGCGTCTCCCGGCTCGTCCCGCGCAAGGGCCAGGACACGCTGATCCGCGCCATGCCCGCGATCCTGGCCCGGGTCCCGGACGCGGTGCTGCTCGTCGTGGGCGGCGGCCCGTACGAGGACGAGCTGCGCAAGCTCGCCGCAGCGACCGGGGTCACCGGCTCCGTACGGTTCACCGGCGCCGTCCCCTGGTCGGAGCTGCCCGCCCACTTCGGCGCAGGCGACGTCTTCGCCATGCCCTGCCGTACGCGCCGGGGCGGCCTCGACGTCGAGGGCCTCGGCATCGTCTACCTGGAGGCGTCCGCCACCGGCCTCCCGGTAGTGGCGGGCGACTCCGGCGGCGCGCCGGACGCCGTGCTCGACGGCGAGAGCGGCTGGGTGGTGCGCGGGGGGCCGCCGGGCGTCGCGTCGGCGGAGTCGGCCGAGCGGATCGTGACGCTGCTCCAGGACGCCGCGCTGCGGAAGCGGATGGGGGAGCGGGGGCGGGAGTGGGTCGAGGAGAAGTGGCGCTGGGACCTGCTGGCGCAGCGGCTGCGGGAGCTGCTGTAGCGGGCGCGGGGCGCGGGCCTCAGCGCTGGTACAGCGCCTCGATCTCCTCCGCGAAGTCCTTCGCCACCACGTTCCGCTTCAGCTTCAGCGACGGCGTGATGTGCCCCGCCTCCTCCGTGAACTGGGCCGTCAGCACCCGGAACTTGCGTACGGACTCGGCCTTGGACACCGCCGCGTTGCCCTCGTCCACCGCCCGCTGCACCTCCGCCAGCAGGTCGGGGTCGAGCCGTAGCTCCGCCGCCGTCGAGCCGGCGGCCTTGCCGTGGTCGGCCGCCCAGCGGGTGAGGAACTCCTCGTCCAGCGTGATCAGCGCGCCCACGAAGGGGCGGCCGTCGCCGACGACCATGCACTCCGCCACCAGGGCGTGCCCCCTGATGCGGTCCTCGATGACGGCCGGGGCGACGTTCTTCCCGCCCGCGGTGACGAGGATCTCCTTCTTGCGGCCCGTGATGGCGAGATAGCCGTCCTCGTCCAGCGTGCCGATGTCGCCGGTGTGGAACCAGCCGTCGGCCAGCGCCTCCGCACTGGCCTCCGGGTTGTTCCAGTAGCCCGTGAACAGGTGCTCGCCGTGCAGCAGCACCTCGCCGTCGTCGGCGATCCGGACGACCGAGCCGGGCAGCGGCTGGCCGACCGTGCCGATCTTCTGCCGGTCCCAGGGGTTGAAGGCGGTGGCCGCGCAGGACTCGGTCAGGCCGTACCCCTCCAGCACCGTGAAGCCGATGCCCCGGAAGAAATGGCCCAGCCGCTCACCGAGCGGGGCGCCGCCGGAGATCGCGTACTCGCCGCGGCCGCCGAGCACCGCGCGCAGCTTGCCGTACACCAGCTTGTCGAAGACCTTGTGGCGGATCCGCAGGCCCAGGGAGGGGCCGCCCGGGGTGGACAGGGCGCGGCTGTAGGCGATGGCCGTGTGCGCGGCCCGGTCGAAGATCGCGCCCTTGCCGTCGGCCTGTGCCTTGGCGCGCGCCCCGTTGTAGACCTTCTCGAAGACGCGGGGGACACCGAGGATCAGCGTCGGCCGGAACGCGGCCAGCTCCTCGGTCAGGTTCTTGATGTCCGGTACGCAGCCCAGCTTGATGGGGGCCATCACCGCCGCCACCTCGACCAGCCGTCCGAAGACGTGCGCGGCCGGGAGGAAGAGCAGGACGGAGCACTCGCCGGTGCGGAAGAGGGGCTTGAGGCGCTCGACCGCGTTGCCGCACTCCGCGAAGAAGCTGCGGTGGGTCAGCACACAGCCCTTGGGGCGGCCGGTGGTGCCCGAGGTGTAGACGATGGTCGCCGGATCGTCGGCGCGGGCGCTGGTGGCGCGCGCGTCGACCGTCTCCTCGGTGATGTCCGCGCCGGCCGCGACCAGCTCCTCGACGCCGCCCTTGTCGATCTGCCAGACGTCCCGCAGACCGGGCAGCCCGTCGCGTACGGACTCGACGGTGGCGGCGTGGTCGCCGCTCTCGACGATCGCCGCGACCGCGCCCGAGTCGCCGAGGATCCAGCGCACCTGCTCGGCCGAGCTGGTCTCGTACACCGGGACGGTGACGCCGCCCGCGCTCCAGATCGCGAAGTCGAGCAGCACCCACTCGAAGCGGGTGCGCGACATCAGGGCGACCCGGTCGCCCGGCTCGACGCCCGCCGCGATGAGCCCCTTGGCCGCTGCCCGTACCTCGGCGAGGAACCGGGTCGCGGTGACGTCCGTCCAGACGCCGTCCACCTTGCGTGACAGGACCGCCACCTCGGGATGCTGAGCGGCGTTGCGGCGGATGAGATCGGTCAGATTGCCGTCCGAGGGGACCTCGTACAGGGCCGGAAGGCTGAACTCGCGCAAGACTGCTGCTCCTCATCGGGCGCCGGCGCCACGGCTCTGTGCGCGCCGGCTGCGGTCCAAGACGGGCAGGTGCTCGGCGGGGCGAGCACGACTGGACTGCCCGGACGTTACCCATCGGTACTCACCCACCGATAGGGGGTCCCGGCCGATGTTCCCTGCGTCACACGTAATTGACGGTACCTCGCGCACAGTAGTCCACGCCCCTGAACACCGGTACGGAAGCGCAGGTCCGGCCCCCACTACCGGGTGCGCCGACCGGGTCCTAGGGTGAATGGCATGCGAGTCAACGTGGTCAGTGATGTGCACGGGAACGCGCGGGATCTGGCCACGGCCGGGGACGGCGCCGACGCCCTGATCTGTCTCGGCGATCTCGTGCTCTTCCTGGACTACGCGGACCACGCGCGCGGCATCTTCCCCGACCTCTTCGGCGCCGCCAACGCCGACCGGTTCGTGGAACTGCGCACCGCCCGCCGCTTCGAGGAGGCCCACGCGTTCGGGCGCGAGCTGTGGGACGGACTCGACGTCGCACCGGCCACCGCCATCGAGCGGGCCGTACGGAGCCAGTACGCCGAACTCTTCGGAGCCCTCCCCACTCCGACGTACGCGACCTACGGCAATGTCGACATCCCCGGCCTCTGGGCGGAGTACGCCGGACCCGGCACCACCGTGCTCGACGGGGAACGGGTGGAGCTGGGCGGCCGGGTCTTCGGCTTCGTCGGCGGCGGACTGCGCACGCCCATGCGCACGCCGTACGAGATCTCCGACGAGGAGTACGCCGCCAAGGTCGAGGCGCTCGGCGAGGTCGACGTGCTCTGCTCGCACGTACCGCCGGACGTGCCCGAGCTGACGTACGACACCGTCGCCCGCCGCTTCGAGCGCGGCAGCCGCGCCCTGCTGGACGCCCTGCGCCGGACGAAGCCGCGCTACGCGCTGTTCGGCCACGTCCACCAGCCGCTGGCCCGCCGGATGCGGATCGGCGCCACGGAGTGCGTCAACGTCGGGCACTTCGCCTCGACCGGGCGGCCCTGGACCATGGAGTGGTGAGCGGCCCCGGCCGCGAGCGGTGACCGATACCGGGCAGAGCGGACCGGCGCGGTCGCGATAGCCTGCACACCGCGCACCCACAGGGACCCGAAAGGCACGGCGATGGCGGAACACACCAGTTCGAGCATCACGATCGAGGCGGCACCGGCCGACGTCATGGGCGTGATCGCCGACTTCGCCCGCTACCCGGACTGGACCGGCGAGGTGAAGGAGGCCGAGGTACTGGCCACCGACGACCGGGGCCGCGCCGAGCAGGTCAGGCTGGTGCTGGACGCCGGAGCGATCAAGGACGACCACACCCTCGCGTACACCTGGACCGGCGACGACGAGGTCAGCTGGACGCTCGTCAAGTCCCAGATGCTGCGCGCCCTGGACGGCTCGTACCACCTCGCGCCCGTCGCCGGAGGCACCGAGGTCACCTACCGGCTCACCGTCGACGTCAAGATCCCCATGCTCGGCATGATCAAGCGCAAGGCGGAGAAGGTCATCATCGACCGCGCCCTCGCCGGTCTCAAGAAGCGCGTCGAAGCCGGTACGGGAGCCTGACCCCCATGCGTACGGTCCTCGTCACCGGCCCCGGCGGCTCGGGCCGTACCACCGTCGCCGCCGCCACCGCCCTGGCCGCCGCCCGTGACGGCGGGCGCGCCCTGCTGATCTCCGGCGGCTCCCTGGACGGCCCGCTCGGCGTCGCGCCCGGCCCGGAGCCCGTCGAGGCCGAGCCCGGCCTGTGGGCCGCCGGCATCGACTCGGGGGAGCACTTCCGCACCGAGACCCTCGCCCTCCAGGAGCGCCTCTCCGCCGGACTCGACCTGCTCGGCGCCCGCCCGCTGGCCGCCGAGGAGATCACCGAACTGCCCGGCGGCGAACAGTCCGCCCTGCTCCACGCGTTGCGCCGGGCCGCCGAGGGCCGCTGGGACGTGGTCGTCGTCGACCTGCCCCCGCTGCGCGACGCCCTCGCCCTGCTCGCCCTGCCCGAGCAGCTGCGCCGCTATCTGCGCCGCCTGCTGCCCCAGGAACGCCAGGCCGCCCGCGCGCTGCGCCCGATGATGGCCCAGCTCGCCGGGATACCCATGCCCGCGCGGTGGCTCTACGAGACCGCCACCCGCTGGGACGAGGGGCTCGCCGCCGTACAGGCGCTGATCGAGGCCCCCGGGACGACCGTACGGCTGGTCGCCGAGCCCGGCCCCGCCGCGGCCGAGGCGCTGCGCTCCGCCCGTACCGCGCTCGCGCTGTACGGCCTGCGCGCCGACACCGTCGTGGCCAACCGGGTACTGCCCCCGGACGCCGGGGCCTGGCTGACCACGCTCGTCGCCCAGCAGCGCAAGTGCCTGGACGAGTGGTCCGAGGAGTGGCCGGCCACCCACGAGACCGCCCACCTGGGCCGGGACCCCCGCGGGGCCGACGATCTCGCGCTCCTCGGCGCCGCCGCCGTCGGCGAGGGCGCCGCCCGCGTGCCGTGGCCGGTCGAGGACCGGCTCACCGAGGAGAACCTCCTCGTCTGGTGCGTACCGCTGCCGGGCGCGGTCAAGAGCGAGCTGGGCCTGGTGCGCCGCGACGACGAACTCCTGCTCAGCGTGGGCCCGTTCCGCCGCACGGTGCCGCTGCCCTCGGCGCTGCGCCGCTGCACGGTCACCGGCGCCGCTCTCACGGACGGGGTGCTGCGGGTCCGGTTCACGCCCGATCCCGCGCTGTGGCCGCGCACGCCCTGAACGACTTCACGCCGTTCGGGTACCGTCGAAGGTGAGCACCCCCTTCCCCTGCCCATGGCGGAAGGACCGGCACCCGATGCGGGAGTACCCCATGAGCGAAGCCACCGAGCGTCCCGACGCCGACGCGTGGGCGACGGCGTGTGCCGAGGACCTGGAGGCGGAGAAGGCGCGCCGCCGCGCGGCCTACGGTCCGCCGCCCGGCTCCGCCGCCGAGGAGCTGCGCAAGCTGGTCGACGCCGTCGCCGACAAGGTCTCGTCCCTCCAGAACCCGCTGTTCGGGATGGCGGCGCAGGGCGCCGTCCAGCAGTTCATCCACCAGGCCAAGGCGGCCGTCGAGCCCGTCATCGAGCGCAACCCCGACGTCTTCGACCACCTCGCCGCCGCCGGCGGTGAACTCCTCGCCGCCTACCGCTCCGCAGTCGAGGGCCAGGAGGCCCGCTGGACCCGGGACGACGCCCCGGCGCCCACGGCGGAGACCAGGAAGTCCGAGGATCCGTCGGACCCCAGGGGCGATTCCGCGGACCGCCCCGGGAACAACGGCGACGGCAAGGACGAAGGACCCGCTTCCGACGGCCACATCGACCTGGACTGACCGGTCGGGCGCGCGCCCTCGGGTACGGTTGGCCCCAGCGGGGCTCGACCGAAAACTGAGGGACACATGGGACTCACCATCGGCGTCGACATCGGCGGCACGAAGATCGCGGCCGGCGTGGTCGACGAAGAGGGCACCATCCTGGAGACACACAAGGTGCCCACCCCGTCGACCGCCGAAGGCATCGTCGACGCGATCTGCGCGGCCGTCTCCGGCGCGGGCGAGGGGCACCGGATCGAGGCCGTCGGCATCGGCGCCGCCGGCTACGTGGACGACAAGCGCGCGACCGTCCTCTTCGCGCCGAACATCAACTGGCGGCACGAACCGCTCAAGGACAAGGTCGAGCAGCGGGTCGGGCTGCCGGTCGTCGTGGAGAACGACGCGAACGCGGCGGCCTGGGGCGAGTACAAGTTCGGCGCGGGCCAGGGCCACGAGGACGTCATCTGCATCACCCTCGGCACCGGGCTCGGCGGCGGCATCATCATCGGCAACAAGCTGCGGCGCGGACGCTTCGGAGTGGCCGCCGAGTTCGGGCACATCCGGGTCGTGCCGGACGGACTGCTGTGCGGCTGCGGCAGCCAGGGCTGCTGGGAGCAGTACGCGTCGGGGCGTGCCCTCGTCCGGTACGCCAGGCAGCGCGCCAACGCGACGCCCGAGAACGCGAAGGTCCTGCTCGGCCTCGGCGACGGCACACCGGAGGGCATCGAGGGGCGGCACATCAGCGCCGCGGCCCGCTCGGGCGACCCGGTGGCCATCGACTCCTTCCGGGAGCTGGCCCGTTGGGCGGGCGCGGGCCTGGCCGACCTGGCCTCGCTCTTCGACCCGTCCGCGTTCATCGTGGGCGGCGGCGTCTCGGACGAGGGCGAGCTGGTCCTCGACCCGATCCGCAAGTCGTTCCGCCGCTGGCTGATCGGTGGCGAGTGGCGTCCGCACGCCCAGGTGCTCGCGGCCCAACTGGGCGGCGAGGCAGGGCTGGTCGGCGCGGCCGACCTCGCCAGGCAGGGCTGACAGCAGTACCGCGCAGAGTGCCGCGCCCGCCGTGTCCGTCAGGGGATACGGCGGGCGCGGCCGTGCCGGGCGGGCGGTGGGTGTCGGCACGTACCGCCCGGGGGGAGGGCCTAGATTGACCCCATGGCGATGCCCACGCTGCCCGACTCCGCTACCGGGCCGGACGGTTCGGCCCTGATCCGGGTGCTCAGCTACAACATCCGCTCCATGCGGGACGACCGGGCGGCGCTGGCGCGGGTGATCAGCGCCTGCGCCCCCGATCTGGTCCTCGTCCAGGAGGCGCCGCGCTTCTTCCGCTGGCGCAAGCACGCCGCCTGGCTCGCCGCGCACACCGGCCTCGTGGTCCTCGGCGGCGGCGCCCCCGCCACCGGACCGCTGCTGCTCTGCTCGCCGCGCGTCGCGGTCGAGCGGACCGAGGACATCCTGCTGCCCCACACCCCCGGACTGCACCGGCGCGGCTTCGCGACGGCGGTCGTACGGATCGGCGGCGCCCGCTTCGGGGTGCTCAGCTGCCATCTGAGCCTCCAGGCGGCGGAACGCCACACCCAGGCCGGGGCGCTGCTGGAGCGGCTGGCGGCCATGGACGTGCCGTACGCCGTCGCCGCCGGTGACCTCAACGACCGGCCCACCGGCCGGAGTTTCCGGCTGCTCGCCGGGGCGCTGCGGGACTGCTGGACCGTCAGGCCCTGGGGGGACGAGTACACCTCGACGCCCGCCGATCCCCGGCAGCGCATCGACGCGGTCTTCGTCACCGAGGGGATCGAGGTCCTCGGCTGCGGTGTGCCGCGCGGGCTGCCCGGCGTCACCGAGGACGATCTGCGGGCGGCCACCGATCACCTTCCGGTGCTGGCCGCCCTGCGCGTACCCGTTTCCTGACCACGCCCAGGCCCGCCGTGCGGCGGGCCGCCCGGGGCGGCCGTCAGACGACCGCGCCGCGCCCCGGGTCGTCGCTCTCGTCGTCGTCCTCGTGCATCCGGGCCACCAGGGTGGCGAAGCCGCCCAGGAAGCCGCCGATACAGACGGTCGTCAGCCACCAGGTCATCTCCCACTGGAGCAGCACAGCGACCAGCATCAGCACCGGACCGCCGACCACCGCGAGCCACGCGAACCTGGTGGTCACGTCGCTCTCCGGCAGCGGAGGCGGCTCCGGCGGGACGAAATGGCCCTCGTCGCCCTCGTCGAAGTCCTTCTCGCTCGGCTCGGCCAGCCGGTAGTCGCGCGGACCGCCGACGCCGGGCGCGAACACCACGGAACCGCCCAGCGCGGCCTTCGGGGCATCGGGGCCGGCGGCGTCCGTGTCCTCGGCGGTGCCGGAGGCGGTGCCGTCGGAGGCGGAGGCGGCGGTGTCGGAAACGCCCGGAGCGGAAACGGCGGACCCGGAAGCGGCGGGACCCGGGTCCGCGGTCCGCTCCCCCTCCGGCGGCGCGGGTCTCTCCGCTCCCTCCGCCGCCTTCTCCGGGTCCTTGACGAAGTCCTTCAGGGGATCCTTCCCGGGATCCTTCGCGAGGTCCTTCGGCTCCTTCTCCGGAGGCTTGCGCTCGCTGTTGCGCTCGCCCTCCAGCAGCGCCAGATCCTCCACGGACTTGAACGGCTTGGCGCCCGGCGGATCCGCCGGCTCCTCGCCGTACCCCGCGACGATCGCGGCCCAGGCCGCGTCCTCGTCGATCGGCTGCGGCTCACGGTCCGCGTTGTGCTCAGCCACCGGTGGTGCTCCCCTTCTTCCCGACAGTCGGAGCGAGCCGGCCGATGAACGCGAGACTCTCCTCGAAAATCCGCTCCGCGTCATGGTCCAACGTCGCGACGTGGTAGCTCTGTTCCAGCAGAACCTCACGGACATCCACCGACGAGACCCGGCCCAGGATCCGGGCGGAGTCCGCGGGCGGCACCACATGGTCCACGGCGCTGTGCAGCAGCAGCAGCGGCTGGGTGACCTGCGGCAGCGCGGCGTCCACCAGCCGGAAGAAGTCGCGCAGCGAGTGCGCGGAGTGCAGCGGCACCCGGTCGTAACCCAGCTCCGCGTTCCCCTCCTTGGCGATGTCGCTCGCCAGTCCCTTCGTCGACGGCACCAGATGGCGCAGGACCGGCAGCGCGTACGCGGCGGCCCCGTGCACCTTTATCCCCGGATTGACCACCACGACCCCGCTGACCGCGCGCCCGTGCTTGGCGGCCAGCCGCAGCGCCAGCGCCCCGCCCATCGAGAGCCCGAGGACGAAGACCTGGGAGCACCGCTCCAGCAGCTCCCGCAACGCCCGGTCCACCTCGGCGTACCAGTCCTGCCAGCCGGTGATCCGCAGGTCCTGCCAGCGCGTGCCGTGGCCGGGAAGCAGCGG
The DNA here is from genome assembly GCF_036231945.1 of Streptomyces sp. NBC_01429. NCBI lineage: Bacteria > Bacillati > Actinomycetota > Actinomycetes > Kitasatosporales > Streptomycetaceae > Streptomyces > Streptomyces sp. NBC_01429. Next base: position 5,969,149 of record NZ_CP109599.1, read on the forward strand.
CAGCGCGACCGTCAGCCCGCGCTCGGCCAGATACTCGGCCCAGGGACGCATCGACTGGGGGGATCCGGTGAATCCGTGACAGAGAAGGACACCGACCTCCCCGCCCTCGTGGCGGTACGGCTCGGCTCCAGGCAGGACCGGCACGGGGTCTCCTGTTCGTGAGTCTCGGAAGATGTACTTCACCGTACGCGACCGGACCGACACCGACCAGGTCCGTCGGGCACCCATGAAGGGGAGCCCGGGGCCCCCACGGGTTAAGGTCTGTCCGACAGCACACAGGAGGCACCCGAGTTGATCTACGGCGCAATGAAGTTCTCCATCGGCGGGTCACTGAAACTCGCCTTCAGGCCCTGGGTGGAGGGCCTCGAGAACATTCCCGCGGAGGGGCCGGCGATCCTCGCGAGCAACCATCTCTCCTTCTCCGACTCCTTCTTCCTGCCGGCCGTACTCGACCGCAAGGTCACCTTCATCGCGAAGTCCGAGTACTTCACCTCGCCCGGAGTGAAGGGCAAGCTCACCGCCGCCTTCTTCAAGGGCGTCGGACAGCTGCCGGTGGACCGCTCCGGCGTGCGGGGCGCGGGCGAGGCGGCGATCCAGAGCGGGATAAAGGTCCTGGAGAACGGCGAACTCTTCGGTATCTACCCGGAGGGCACCCGCTCGCCCGACGGCCGGCTCTACCGGGGCAAGCCCGGCGGCCTGGCCCGGGTGGCGCTCGGTTCCGGGGCGCCGGTCATCCCCGTCGCCATGATCGACACCGAGAAGATCCAGCCGCCCGGCAAGGTGGTCCCCAAGCTGATGCGCCCGGGGATCAGGATCGGCAAGCCGCTGGACTTCAGCCGCTACCACGGCATGGAGGGCGACCGCTTCATCCTGCGGTCGATCACCGACGAGGTCATGTACGAGATCATGAAGCTCAGCGGCCAGGAGTACGTCGACGTCTACGCGACGGCGGCGAAGCGGCAGTTGGCGGACGAGGCCAAGGCGGCGAGCGCCAAGGCGCAGGGGACGAAGCAGGCGGGCGCGAAGGACGACTGAGGGCCCGTGGGGCGGCCTTCGGCCCGGAGGGGCTCCGAGCTGGAGGGGCGAGAAACAAGGGGGGCACATGGCGAAGCGCGAGCGCGTCGTGCGGATGTCGGTCGAGCAGCCGCTGTGGCGCGCGCTGACCGGGTTCCGCGTACTGGCGATGGTCTACGCGGTGCTGCTTTTCGTCTTCGGGCGCGACCGCTTCGAACGCCCTTGGGTGGCCATCGCGTTCCTCGCCTTCCTGGCTCTCTGGACGTTCGCCACCCTGCCCAAGGTGGCGAACGCGGTCAGCTGCACCAAGCGCTTCCTGATCGCCGATCTCACCGTCGCGATCACCGGCATCCTGCTGACCCCGCTGGCCGACTTCGACGCCCGGAGCGTGGACGGCACCACCCTGCCGTCGATATGGACCGCGGGCTCGGTCCTCGCCTTCGCCATCAAGGGCGGCTGGCGCTGGGCCGGTTTCGCCTCGTCCCTCGTGGCGGCCGCCAATCTCATCGAGCGCGGCCACCCCAGCAGGGACACCATCCACAACGTCGTCCTGGTGTGGGTCTCCTCCATCGCCATCGGCTACGTCGTCCAGGTCGCCCGCGCCTCCGAGCGCACCCTCGCCCGCGCCCTGGAGATCGAGGCGGCGACGCGGGAACGGGAGCGGCTGGCCCGGGACATCCACGACAGCGTGCTCCAGGTGCTGGCGATGGTGCAGCGGCGCGGTACCGCCATGGGCGGTGAGGCCGCCGAACTGGGCCGGATGGCGGGGGAGCAGGAGATCGCCCTGCGCAGCCTGGTCTCCAGCGGACTGGTGCCGGCCACCCGGGTCTCGGAGGACGCCGCCGAGGGCGCCGTCGTCCGGAGCGTCGACGCGGACGACGCGACGGGCGAGGACCCGGACGGCGCCGCCGGCACCGGCCCGTGCGATCTGCGCACGCTGCTCGCGCCGTACAGCACCTCGAAGGTCACCTTCGCGGAGCCCGGCGCTCCGGTGCTGCTGGCGCCGGGCGCGGCCCGTGAGCTGGCGGCGGCCGTCAGCGCCGCCCTGGACAATGTCACCCGGCACGCGGGCGCCGACGCGCGCGCGTGGATCCTGGTCGAGGACTGGGCGGACGAGGTGACCGTGACCGTACGGGACGATGGTCCCGGCATCCCGGAGGGCAGGCTCGCGCAGGCCGAGGGGGAGGGCCGGCTCGGGGTGGCCCTCTCGATCAGGGGGCGGCTGCGGGACCTCGGCGGCACCGCCGAGCTGATCTCGGTGCCGGGCCAGGGCACGGAAGTAGAGCTGAGAGTTCCACGGGGACGGGGAAGAGCGGACCGATGAGCGAGCGGGACATGAGCGGACCGGACGGACCGGACGCAGGGCGGCCGGGTACGGACACGGACGGCCCGATCAGGGTGATGGTGGTCGACGACCACCCGATGTGGCGCGACGCGGTCGCCCGGGACCTGGACGCGGCGGGCTTCGAGGTCGTCGCCACGGCGGGCGACGGCCCGCAGGCCGTGCGCCGGGCGCTGGCCACCACCCCGCGGGTGCTCGTCCTCGATCTCAACCTGCCCGGCATGCCCGGTGTGCAGGTCTGCAAGGAACTGGTCGGCTCCCATCCGGGGCTGCGCGTCCTGGTGCTCTCGGCCAGCGGGGAGCACGCCGATGTCCTCGAAGCGGTCAAGTCGGGGGCGACGGGCTATCTGCTCAAGTCGGCCAGTACGCAGGAGCTGACGGACGCCGTGCGCCGCACCGCCGCCGGTGACCCCGTCTTCACCCCCGGGCTCGCCGGGCTGGTCCTCGGGGAGTACCGCCGGCTCGCCTCCGAGCCCGCGCCCGCCGCGTCCGACGAGCCCAAGGCCCCGGAGCTGACCGACCGGGAGACCGAGGTGCTGCGGCTGGTCGCCAAGGGGCTCTCGTACAAGCAGATCGCCGAGCGGCTGGTCATCTCGCACCGCACCGTGCAGAACCATGTGCAGAACACCCTCGGCAAGCTCCAGCTGCACAACCGCGTCGAGCTGGTGCGGTACGCGATCGAGCGGGGACTGGACGACATCTGAGCCGGTAGCCGGTGGCCGGTTCCGGGGGCGGCCGTCTTCCGTACGGTGGGGCCGCCCCCCCGGCCCGTGCTCAGCCGAGGGTCCGCGCCTCCCGCCCGGCCCCGTCCGCGACGCGTCCGGCGCCGATGCCCGTCAGCAGCTCCGTCACGATCCCCGGGCCGTCGAGCGTCAGGACGGACTCCGGGTGGAACTGCACCGAGGCGAACCCGGGGCCCCGCAGCGCGTGCACCTCCCCGCCGGACCCGTCCCGGCTCACCTCCACGCCGTGCGCCGCCAGTTCAGCCGCCGTCGCGTCGTCGCAGCGCGCGGTGAAGCTGTTGTAGAAGCCGACGGTCCGCGCGCGGCCGAAGAGGTCGATCCGGCTCTGCGTGCCCTGGTACGGCACCCTCTTGCGCACGGTGTCGAGCCCCAGCTCCGCCGCGATCAGCTCATGGCCGAGACAGACACCCAGCACACCGCCCCGGCGCGGCCCGGCCGCCCCCTTGATCAGCTCGGCCGTGAGCCCGCGCAGCAGGCGGATCCTCGGGTCGGCCCCGTCGGCCGGGTCGCCGGGGCCGGGGCCGAGCACCACCGGGCCCTCGTGCGCGAGCGCGGCCCGCCGCAGCCCCGGCTCGTCGTACCGCCGCACCGTCACCTCCAGCCCCGAGGACCGCAGCAGATACGCGAGCATCGCGGTGAAGGTGTCCTCGCCGTCGATGACGAGGGCGTGCCCGGCCAGCAGCGCCGGCCCGGTGCGCATCCGCAGCCAGAACGGCGCGAGATCCGCCCGCCGGGCGTCCAGCGCCGCCCGCACCCGGGGATCGTCCGCGAGGCCGGGCCCGCCCGGTGCCACGCGGGGCCCGGCCGGTCCGGCGCCGAGGGCCGCCAGCACGCCGGCCGCCTTGGCATGCGTCTCAGCGACCTCGCTCTCCGGGCGCGAGTCACGGACGAGCGTCGCGCCGACCGGCACCCGCAGCGCGCCCCCGGCGTCGATGTCCGCCGTACGGATCAGGATGGGCGAGTCGAGCGTCTGCGCCCCTCCGGCGTCCCGTCCGATGAGCGCGAGAGCGCCCCCGTAGTAGCCGCGCCCGCCCGCCTCGTGCCGTTCGATGACCCGGCACGCGTTCTGCACCGGCGAGCCGGTGACCGTCGCCGCGAACATCGTCTCCTTCAGCACCTCGCGCACATCGAGCGAGGACCGGCCGCGCAACTCGTACTCCGTATGGGCGAGATGGGCCATCTCCTTGAGCCGGGGGCCGATCACCACCCCGCCCCGGTCGCCGACGGTGCACATCATCTTCAGCTCCTCGTCCACCACCATGGACAGCTCGTCGGTCTCCTTGCGGTCGCCGAGGAACTCCAGCAGCCCCGCCCGGTCCGGGCCGCCGGGCGGATAGCGGAAGGTGCCGCTGATCGGGTTCATCACGACGGTCCCGCCGCTCATCCGCACATGCGCCTCGGGGCTCGCGCCGACCAGGGTCCGCCCGCCGGTGTGCACGAGGAACGTCCAGTACGCGCCCCGCTCGCCCGCGAGCAGCCGCCGGAAGAGCGCGAGGGCGTCCGCCCGGCCGAAGCCCGGGACGCGCCCCTCGAAGGTCCGCCGCACCACGAAGTTGGCGCCCTCGCCCCGGCCGATCTCCTCCTCGACGACCCGCCGCACGATCCGCGCGTACCGCTCGTCGTCGATGTCGAAGGCGCCGTCCTCGACCCGTACGTCATGGGCCGGCAGCAGGTCCATGAGCGCGTCGAGCGGCAGCTCGTACGTCTCGTCCGCGACCAGCACGGCCAGCGGCGTCCCGTCGTCCCGTACGTCGAAGCCGCGCTCCCTGATCTGCCGGAACGGCACCAGGGCGAGCGACGTCCCGGCAGAGCCGTCCGGGAGGTCGGCCAGCCGGTCCACCTCGCGCACGGAGCCGATCAGCAGCTCCACGACGCCGTGGTCGCGGCCGGGGGTGCGGCGGCGCAGCAGCGCGAAGGGCGGGCAGCCGGGGGAGCGGAGCCGGTCGACGAGACGGGCGGGAGAGGCGAGGTGGTGCATGGGCGGTGTTCCTTCCGGGGAAGAGGAACGGCCCGCCTTCCCCGGCCGGCGTCCGGCCCCGGAAAACACTGAAGGCCGCCCCTCGGGCGGCCTTCGCGATTCGTGACGCGCGATGAATCAGTGGGCCGCCGGACGAGCGGGCCACCACCAGGTCTGATTCGAAAGCGCGAACATGAGCGGCACCCTAGCACCTGTCCTCACGCATCAGGACCGGCCGCGTTCCACACTGTGAGCGTCGCGAATGCCCGCGCCGCCGACCACGTAATCTGGTGCGCGTGACAGTGAACGCTGAGAAGCCCACGACCGATGTGCCGTCCTGGCAGGAACTGCCCGCTGCCCAGCAGCCGGAGTATCCGGACCGGGCGGCCCTGCGCGAGGTCGTCGCCGAGCTGGAGAGCTATCCTCCGCTGGTCTTCGCGGGCGAGTGCGACCAGCTGCGGGCCCGGATGGGCGCGGTCGCCAAGGGCGAGGCGTTCCTGCTCCAGGGCGGCGACTGCGCCGAAGCGTTCGACGCCGTCTCCGCCGACCACATCAGGAACAAGCTCAAGACGCTGCTCCAGATGGGCGCCGTCCTCACCTACGCGGCGTCCGTGCCGGTGGTGAAGGTCGGCCGGATCGCCGGTCAGTACTCGAAGCCCCGCTCGAAGGGGACCGAGACCCGCGACGGCGTCACGCTGCCCACCTACCGGGGCGACTCGGTCAACGGCTTCGCGTTCAACGAGAAGGACCGGATCCCCGACCCCGAGCGGCTCAAGCGGATGTACCACGCGTCCGCAGCGACCCTCAACCTCGTCCGCGCCTTCACCACCGGCGGCTACGCCGACCTGCGCCAGGTGCACGCCTGGAACCAGGACTTCGTGAAGTCGTCCCCCTCGGGCCAGCGCTACGAGCAGCTCGCCCGTGAGATCGACAACGCGCTGAACTTCATGAAGGCGGCGGGCACCGACCCGGCCGAGTTCCGCACCGTCGAGTTCTTCTCGTCGCACGAGGCGCTCCTGCTGGACTACGAGTCGGCGCTGACCCGCGTCGACTCCCGTACGGGCCGGCTGTACGACGTGTCGGGCCACATGCTCTGGATCGGTGAGCGCACCCGCCAGCTGGACGGCGCGCACATCGAGTTCGCCTCCAAGGTCAGCAACCCGATCGGGATCAAGCTCGGCCCGACGACGACGGTGGACGACGCGCTCACCTACATCGACCGGCTCGACCCGGACCGCGAGCCCGGCCGGCTGACCTTCATCGTCCGGATGGGCGCCGACAAGGTCAGGGACAAGCTCCCCGAGCTGGTCGACAAGGTCACGGCCTCCGGCGCCACGGTGGCCTGGGTGACCGACCCGATGCACGGCAACACCTTCGAGGCGGCCTCCGGCCACAAGACGCGCCGCTTCGACGACGTGCTCGACGAGGTCAAGGGCTTCTTCGAGGTCCACAAGGGCCTCGGGACCCACCCCGGCGGCATCCACGTCGAGCTGACCGGCGACGACGTCACCGAGTGCGTGGGCGGCGGCGACGAGATCTTCGTGGACGATCTGCACCAGCGCTACGAGACGGCCTGCGACCCGCGCCTCAACCGCAGCCAGTCGCTCGACCTGGCCTTCCTGGTCGCCGAGATGTACCGCGACCAGTAGGAAGCGGCCGGAGTCAGGCGTAGTACGGCAGGAGGAAGCGCCCGTAGTCAGGCGTAGTACGGCAGTGGGGTACGGATCGATGTGATCCGTACCCCACTGGTGTTTCCGGGACTTTTCCGTGCGCCCGGTGGCGGGTAAGGTTAGGTTAGCCTCACCGAAAGGGTTCGGGGTGGCCAGCCCGAAGACCCGACCAACGACCCCGCAGGGAGGTGAACCGCGTGTACGTCTGCTCGTGCTTCGGCATCACCGAGACACAGGTCAGGGAACACGCGGCGGCCGGAGCGTGCACGCCCCGGCAGATCGCCTCGGCCAGCAAGGCCGGCACCGACTGCGGCTCGTGCGTACGCCGTATCCAGTCGCTCCTGGGGCGCGGCGGCTGCCCGCGCCGTGAGCTGCTCGACCAGGGCTCGCCCTCGGCGCTGTCCGAGGTGCTCTCCGAGGCCCCGGACACGGCGCCCGCGGCCTTCCCCGAAGCGGCCTAGTCTCCGGCTCCCGCTCCCGGGGCCCGGCTCAGCTGTCGGGCTGCTCGATCAGCTGCGCGATGTACAGCGCCTCACCGAGCTTCTCGATCAGTTCCAGCTGGGTGTCCAGATAGTCGATGTGGTGCTCCTCGTCCTCCAGGATCGATTCGAAGATCCCCTTGGACGTGTGATCCCCCTTGCCGCGCATGACGTCGATTCCGCGCTTCAGCCGGTCGATCGCCTCCACCTCGACCTGCCGGTCGGCCTGGAACATCTCGGTGACGGTCTGCCCGACCCGTACGTGGAACAGCCGCTGATAGTTGGGCAGTCCGTCCAGGAAGAGAATCCGGTCGGTGAGCAGCTCGGCGTGCTTCATCTCGTCGAATGATTCGGCGCGGGTGTACTTCGCGAGCTTGGTCCAGCCGAAGTTCTCCTGCATCTTCGCGTGCAGAAAGTACTGGTTGATCGCGGTCAGTTCGGCAGTCAGCTGCTCATTGAGGAATTCAAGGACCTCGGGGTCGCCCTGCATCGCAGAGACTCCTTTCGGGCAGGTGGCGGAGTGGGAATGCGCGCATCTTTGCACCGTCGCCGACGGGCCGTCCAGTAAGTGCATGCTTAGTATGAGTTGCCCGTATCGTTCCTTGCCTGGTCATGACCACCCCCGCCGGTCTGTCACCATGGAAGACATGGGTCAGCCGGAGAGCCGGGAACGTCGAGAGCCGGGAGCGTCCGAGCTACCACCGGGGCAGCGATTGCAGCGCGGCTGGCCGGTGACGCATTACGGTCCCGTGCCGAAGTTCCGGCCGGAACGCTGGGAGTTCCGGGTCTTCGGGGCCACTGCCGACGGCGAGAAACACTGCTGGAATCACGAGGAATTCTCGGCGCTGCCCTTCTCCACGGTTGTCGCGGATCTCCACTGCGTCACGAAGTTCAGCATGCTGGGGGCCGAATGGGGCGGCGTTCCCGCACGTACGATCGCGGAACTCGCGCCGCCCGCCCCCGGAGTCACCCATGTGATGGTCTGGGCCGAATACGGCTTCAGCGCGAATCTGCGGCTCGCCGACTTCGTCTCCGACCGTACGGTCTTCGCCACCCACAAGGACGGGGAACTGCTCACCGCGGAACACGGATTCCCGGTCCGGCTCGTCGTGCCGGGGCTGTACGCGTGGAAGGGTCCCAAATGGGTCCGGGGCGTGGAATACATGACGGCCGACCGGCGCGGTTTCTGGGAGGAGCGCGGCTACCACAACGTGGGTGACCCGTGGGCCGAGCAGCGCTATTCGTACCAGGAGGCGCCCGGCGACGGTCCGGAGCTCTGAGGGCGCCCCTGCCGGAGCATCGCGGCGCCCGCGCGCCCGTTCGGTGGATCAGCCGTCGCGCAGCGTCTTCAGCCGCTCCACGTCGGCCACGTGCCCTTCCTTGCCGCCCGGCGTCTCGATCACCAGGGGGACGCCCTCGGTCGCCGGATGCGAGAACAGCTCGCGGAACGGGTCCTCCCCGATCCGGCCCGCCCCGATGTTCTCGTGGCGGTCCTTGTGCGCGCCCGCCACGTCCTTGGAGTCATTGGCGTGGATCAGCTTGAGCCGCCCCTCGCCGACCGTCTCCACCAGCAGGTCCAGCGTCTGCCGCATCCCGTGCGGCCCGGTCAGATCGTGCCCGGCGGCGAAGATGTGGCAGGTGTCCAGGCAGATGCCCAGCTTGGGATGGGAGTCGAGCGCCTCGAAGTACGGGCCGAAGTCCCAGGTCCTGGAGCAGAGCGAGGAGCCCTGGCCCGCGGTCGACTCCAGCAGCAGGAACGGGTCGTCGTCGTGGGTCAGTTCGTCCAGGAGCGGCAGCATCCGCTCCCGCACCTGCGCGAGGGCCACCTCACGGGGCCGTCCGCCCGTCGCCGAGCCGGTGTGCACCACCACGCCCAGCGCGCCGATCTCCCGGCCCCTGCGCAGGCTGTGGCGCAGCGACTCCACGGACTTCTCGGCGGTCGCCTCGGTGTGCGAGCCGAAGTTGATCAGATACGGGGCGTGCACGTACGCCGGGATCCGCCCCTGCGCGCACCCGGCGCGGAACAGCTCGTCCTGCGCCGGATTCCCGGCGGGCGTCGCCCAGCCGCGCGGATTGGCGACGAACACCTGGACGGCCTCGGCCGCCAGCTCGCTCGCGTAGCCCAGACCGACGGTCGCCAGTCCCCCGGCCACGGGGACATGGCCGCCGACGGGGTTGCGCATCGCTCTACAGTCCCTTGGTCGTGATGGTGATGGTGCTGCCCTCGGGGGCCTCGTCGCCGCCCGCCACGGACTGCTTGCCCACCGTGTCGCCCAGGAAGGGGAAGCTGCGCTCCTCCTCGACCTGGAACCCCGCTGCCTCCAGCGTCTTCCTGGCGTCGTCCGTCTTCTGCCCGGTGACATCGGGCACGGAGATCATGCGCGGGCCCTTGGAGACCGTCAGCGTCACCGTGTCGCCCTTGGCCAGCCGGGACCCCTGGGCCGCCGACTGCTTGGCCACGGAGCCCTCGGGCACCGTCGAGTTCACCCGCCCGTCGGCGACCTTGACCGTGAGCCCCGCGTCCTCCAGCTCGGCGGTGGCGCTGTCCAGCGACTTGCCGCTGACATCGGGGACGTCGATCGCGGCGCCCTTGCTCACCAGCAGCGCCACCCCGGTGTCCGGCCGCACGTCCGTCCCGGAGCCGGGCTTCGAGCTGATCACGGCGCCCTGGTCGATGTCGTCGCTGAACTCCTTGGTGACCGCTCCTGCGGCCAGCCCCGCCTTCTTCAGCGCGGCGCGCGCCTCGGCGAGCGGCCGGCCCTCCAGGTCGGGGACCTGGACGACCTTCGGACCGCGCGAGACGACCAGCGTCACCGGGCCGCTGCCCCGGACCCGCGAGCGCGGCTCGGGGTCGGTGCGCATCACCGTGCCGCGCTCGAACGCGTCGCTGAAGTCCTTCGTGACCTTCGCGTCGAGCCCGTCGTCAGCGAGCCGCTTCCTGGCCGTCTGCTCGCTCTGGCCGAGCAGCGAGGGGACGCGGGTGAACTGACCCGAGTTGATGTACCAGACCCCCGTGCCGACGCCGAGCGCCAGCAGCACCCCGAGGACCACCGCGACGATCCCCCGCCGCTCCATCGCCGGGCCCCGGCGCGGCCGCCGTGACCGGTCGGGCGGGACGGCGCCCGCAGGCGCCATCTCCAGTCGGCTCGTCCGGTTCACCGGGTGGTCCCCGGTGGACAGGGCGCGCGGGATCACCGTCGTACGGTTCTCCGCGCCGGCGCCCGACTCGGGCTCCGGCTTCGCCTTCGGCGGTACGGCGTCGAGCTGCGCGTCGGTGAGCGCGGCGCGCGCCGCGCGCGCCCTGGCGAGCAGCGCCACCGCGTCGCCGGGGCGCCCCTCGGGGTCGCGCGCGGTGGCCGCGGCGACCAGCTCGTCCAGCTCGGGCGCGAGCCCGGGGACGGCGGCCGAGGGCGCGGGCACGTCCTCGTTCAGATGCAGATAGAGCACCTGAGCGGGGGTGTCGCCGCCGTGCGGCTTGGCGCCGGTCAGCATTTCGTGCAAAACGACTCCGCAGGCGTACACATCGACCCGGGTGTCCGACGTGCCGTGCTCGATCTGCTCGGGCGCGAGATACGAGACCGTCCCCAGGACCGTCCCCGTCGTGTTGGTGACATCGCCCACGGCGCGCACCAGACCGAAGTCGGCGACCTTGACCCGGCCGTCGTCCCCTATCAGCACGTTCTCCGGCTTCATGTCGCGGTGGACGAAGCCCGCCCGGTGCGCGGCCCCGAGCGCGGCCAGGACCGGCTCCAGGATGTCCAGCGCGGCCCGGGGCTGGAGCGCGCCGCGCTCCCGCAGCACGTCGCGCAGCGTGCACCCCGCGACGTACTCCATCGCCAGATAGACGTACGCCCCCTGGGCGCCCTGGTCGAAGACCCCGACGATATTGGGGTGCGACAGCCGCGCGACCGCCTTTGCCTCGCGGATGAACCGCTCCACGAAGGTGGCGTCGGTGGCGAGCGCCGGGTGCATCACCTTGAGGGCGAGCACCCGGTCGAGCCGGGTGTCGACGGCCCGGTAGACCGTGGCCATGCCGCCGACGGCGATGCGCGCGTCGACGCGATAGCGGCCGTCGAGCAGCTGCCCGACGATGGGGTCCTGAAGGGTCGTATCCACGCTGTTGAGTCTACGAGCCACGACCGACACCCGGGCTGACCGGCCCAGGTACTGAAGCGGACCTGTGACGCTCCGGTGTCTTTGGGCCGTTCACGAGAAGGCCGGGCGCTCCGGATCCAGGTCAGCCACCCCCGCCGCCGGGGACGACGCCGTCGCGAAGTGGCGGCGCGGAATCCGGCCCGCGCGGTACGCGAGGCGGCCCGCCGCGACCGCGTGGCGCATCGCCTCCGCCATCAGGACCGGCTCCCGCGCGCGGGTCACGGCCGAGGCGAGCATCACCGCTGCGCAGCCCAGTTCCATCGCGAGGGCCGCGTCCGAAGCGGTGCCCGCGCCCGCGTCCAGAATCACCGGCACGCGCGCGTGCTCCACGATCAGCTGGAAGTTGTGCGGGTTGCGGATACCGAGACCGGAGCCGATCGGTGAGCCCAGCGGCATGATCGCGGCGCAGCCCGCCTCCTCCAGCCTGCGGGCGAGCACCGGGTCGTCATTGGTGTACGGCAGGACGGTGAAGCCGTCGTCCACCAGGGTCTCCGCCGCGTCCAGCAGCTCGACGGGGTCGGGCAGCAGGGTGCGCTCGTCCGCGACGACCTCCAGCTTCACCCAGTCCGTACCGAGCGCCTCACGGGCCAGCCGGGCGGTGAGGACCGCCTCCCCGGCGGTGAAGCAGCCGGCGGTGTTGGGCAGCGCGCGGATGCCCAGCGAGCCCAGGACGGAGAGCACGGAGCCCTGGACGGCCGGGTCGAGGCGGCGCATCGCGACGGTGGTGAGTTCGGTCCCGGACGCGGTCAGGGACCGTTCCAGCACATCGAGGCTGGGCGCACCGCCGGTGCCCATGATCAGCCGGGAGGCGAAGGTGGTGTCACCGATGATCAGCGGATCGTCGTTGACGAGCGGGGTATCGGCCATGCCGGTCAGCCTCCCTGGACGGCGGTGAGGATTTCGACCCGGTCGCCCTCCCGGAGGGAGGTGGCGGACCACCGGGTGCGCGGTACGACCGTCTCGTTGACGGCGGCGGCGACCCCCGAGGGGGCCCGGGTGAGGGCGGCGACGACGGTGTCGAGGGCGGCCGGGGCGGCGAACTCGCGCGGCTCGCCGTTCACCAGGACGCGCACGCGGGCGGGCGCGGCGGCCTGCGCCGGGGGAGGTGTGCGGGGCCGGTCGGTCATGCGGTGCGCTCCAGACGTACGGGCGGAAGCGGGCGGCGGGGCGTCGGGCCGAAGCGCAGCGGCGTGAAGGCCCGCGCGAAGTCCGGCAGCGCGCCGGTCGTCAGCACGTCGGCCAGCACCTCGCCGGTCACGGGCGTCAGCAGCACCCCGTTGCGGTGGTGGCCGGTGGCCAGGATCAGCCCCGGCAGCGCGGTGGGCCCCAGCAGCGGCGCGTTGTCCGGCGAGCCGGGGCGCAGCCCGGCGCGGGTCTCGGTGAGCGGCAGCTCGGTGATGCCGGGGACCAGTTCGTGCGCGTCGCGCAGCAGCTCGTACACCCCGCCCGCCGTGACGGTGGTGTCCCAGCCGAGTTCCTCGCTGGTGGCGCCGACGACCAGCTCGCCGTTCTCGCGCGGCACCAGATAGACCTGGCCGCCGCGCACCACGGCCCGCACGGTCCGGCTCAGGAACGGCGCGTACGGGCGTGGCACGGTCAGCCGCAGGACCTGGCCCTTGACGGGCCGTACGGGCGGGCGCACCTCGTCCGGTACGCCGTCGAGCACGCCGCTGAGGCTGCCGGCGGCCAGCACCACCTGGTCGGCGTCGAGCGCGCGCCCGTCGGACAGGACGGCGCCGGTGGCCCGGTCGCGTACGACGGTGAGCCGGGCGGCCCGGGAACGGTGCAGGACGACCCCGGCGCGCTCGCAGGCCGTCAGCAGGGCGCCCGCCAGCCGCCGGGGGTCGATCTGGTGGTCCCCGGCCACCCGCAGGCCCCCGCGCACACCGGGCGCGAGCATCGGTTCGAGACGGCGGCACTCGCGCCCGGTCAGCCACTCGGAGGTCAGCCCCGAGCGCTGCTGGAGCGCGTGCAGTTCGCGCAGCTCGGCGCGGTCGTCGGTGTCCAGGGCGACGGCGAGCGTGCCGCACGCGCGGTAGCCGGTGTCCTGCCCGCTCGCGGCCTCCAGTTCGGCGACGAAGGCCGGATAGCGCTCGGCGGAGGCCAGGTTGAGCCCGAGCAGGGTCTGCTCGCCGTGGTGGAGTTCGGTGACGGCGGCCAGCATGCCCGCGGCGACCCGCGCGGCCCCGCCGCCCGGGTCGGGGTCGGCGACGGCGGTGCGCAGCCCGCGCAGCGCGGCCCGCCAGGCCGTGACGAGACCGATGATCCCGCCCCCGATGACGAGGACGTCGCTGCCGGTGCGACCGGTACGGGACGACTGCATGGGCATCCAGCCCCTCCCTTCGCCGGCATGACCCGGATCAGGTTCGTACGGTCGGAGGCCGCGTCAGCCTCCCTCTCAGCCCGGTGCGTCCGGACTCCCGCGAGGTAGTGTCGCCTGCCAGACTAACGCCCGGTCCGCCGTGCGGAAACGACCCGATGCACGAGAGGCTTCGCCATGGCACGTTCACTCGACGGACTCGTCCTCTCCCCGGTCGCCGACCAGGCCCCGGGCCAGGTGGGCACGGGGACGCGCTTCGTCTACCACGAGGAGAACGGCCACATCTGGGCCGATTACGCGGGCGGCGACGTGGTGCGCGGCCATCTCGTCGGGACCCGCGAGGGCGACCGGCTGGACTTCCGGTACGTCCAGCTCAAGCGGGACGGCGCGACGTCCTCGGGACACTGCGTCTCCACCGTCTCCGAACGTCCCGACGGGCGGGTGAGCCTGGCGGAGACCTGGGAGTGGGAGTCCCAGGAGGGCAGCGGCACGAGCGTGGTGGAGGAGCTGCCCGCGCCCGTCGGGCGCCCTGCGTAAGGTGACCGGGTGAGCGAGCCGGAGCAGCAGGGACACCAGGAACACCAGGGGCAGCAGGGGCAGGGGCGGCCCGGGGAGCCGGGCGCCGTCGTCGTCGGGGCGGGCATGGCCGGCGTACAGACGGCCGTCGCCCTGCGGGAGAAGGGCTACCGGGGGCCGATCACCCTGATCGGGGCCGAACCGCACCCGCCCTACGACCGGCCTCCGCTCTCCAAGGCGCTGCTGCTCGGCAAGGCCGACAGCTCGGCCTTCGACATCGACTTCGGGGCGCTCTCCGTCGATCTGCGGCTCGGCCTCGACGTGACCGGACTGCGCCCCGCCGACCGCGAACTCGACACGGCGGCGGGCCCCGTCCCGTACGACGTGCTCGTGCTCGCCACCGGCGCGGAGCCGGTCGCCCTGCCCGGCACCGAGGGCGTCGCCGGGGTCCATACCCTGCGGACGCTGGACGACGCCGAGCGGCTGCGCCCCGTCCTCGGCCGGCGGCAGCGGATCGTGGTCGTCGGAGCGGGCTGGATCGGCGCGGAGTTCACCACGGCGGCCCGCGAGGCCGGGTGCGCGGTGACGGTCGTCGAAGCGGCTGACCGGCCGTTGGCGGGCGCGCTGCCCGCCGAGGTCGCGGCCCCGATGACCGGCTGGTACGCGGAGAGCGGCGCCGAACTGCTCACCCACGCGCGCGTGGCCGCCGTCGAGCCGGGCGCGGTGACGCTCGCCGACGGCCGGCGGCTGCCCGCCGACGCGGTGGTCGTGGGTATCGGCGCGCGGCCCGCGACGGGCTGGCTGGCGGGCTCCGGCATCACGCTCGGGCCGGACGGCTCCGTCACGGCGGACGAGCGGCTGCGCACCTCGCTGCCCGGCGTCTACGCCGTCGGTGACTGCGCGTCGTTCCCCTCCGCCCGCTACGGCGAGCGGCTGCTCGTCCACCACTGGGACAACGCGCTCCAGGGGCCGCGTACGGTCGCCGCGCAGGTGGTGGGCGAGAGCGAGCGGGTCTACGACCCGGTGCCGTACTTCTGGTCGGAGCAGTTCGGCCGGTTCGCGCAGTACGCGGGCCACCACGCGGCGGCCGACACCCTGGTGCGGCGCGGCGATCCGGCGGGCGCGGCCTGGTCGGCGGTGTGGCTGCGGGACGGGGTGCTGGTGGCGCTGCTGGCGATCGGCAGACCCCGGGACCTGGCGCAGGGCAGGAAGCTGATCGAGGCGGGCGCGCGGCTCGCGCCCGAGGCGGTGGCGGATCCGTCCGTACCGTTGCGCAAGGCGGTCCGCTGAGCCGCTTCTCCTCGTCCTCTCCGCGTCACGGAGGGACACGGCCGCGACGCGGAGGCGGCACGTTCAGCGGGCCTTGGCTACCGACTGTCAGTCCGGGATGGCACGCTTGTCCTGTGACCGAGATTGACGCAAAGATCGATGCTCTCGTCCCCGCCTGGCTCCACCTGCCCGATATCGCCGAAATGTTCGATGTCGAGGTGACGCGAGTGCGGCAGCTGGTGAAGGAAGGCCAGCTGATCGCCGTACGGCGCGGGGAGAACAGGGCGCTTCAGGTACCCGCCGCCTTCATTGACGGCGGCAAGGTGGTCAAGGGCCTCAGCGGCACCCTGACGCTGCTGAGGGACGACGGCTACAGCGACGAAGAGATGCTCGAGTGGCTCTTCACTCCCGACCCCAGCCTGCCGGGCACACCCGCGCAGGCGCTCAGCGAGAACCGCGGCACGGAGGTGAAGCGCCGGGCCCAGGCGCTCGCCGTCTGACGCCATCACCGTCCGCGGTGCGCGGCGGCGCCGTCCCGGCCCCCGGTGGCCACGGCGCCGCCGCGCACCCGCAGAACCGACAACGGGGGGATTTCTCATGCCCACGGCCGACAGGCCGCCGGTCGACGCCCGGCTCTATCTGTGCACGGACGCCCGAAGGCGCCAGGGCGACCTGCCCGAGTTCCTCGACGCCGTGCTCGCGTCCGGGGTGGACATCGTCCAGCTCCGCGACAAGGGCATGGAGGCGGCCGAGGAGCTGGACCACCTCCAGGTCTTCGCCGACGCCTGCCGCCGGCACGGCCGGCTGCTCGCCGTGAACGACCGGGCCGATGTCGCGCACGCCATCGGCTCCGACGTGCTGCATCTGGGCCAGGGCGACCTGCCCGTCCCCGCGGCCCGCGCGATCCTCGGGAACACCCCGCTGATCGGCCGCTCCACCCATTCCGAGGCCGAGGTGGACGCCGCCGTCGCCGAGCCCGGCGTGGACTACTTCTGCACGGGCCCCTGCTGGCCCACCCCCACCAAGCCCGGCCGGCCCGCCCCCGGCCTCGGTCTGGTGCGGTACACGGCGGCGCTGGCCCCGCCGCGTCCGTGGTTCGCCATCGGCGGGATCGACGCTGCCAACCTCGACGAGGTGCTGGACGCCGGAGCCCGCAGGGTCGTCGTCGTCCGCGCGATCACCGAGGCCGACGACCCGGCCGCCGCGACGGCGGCTCTGGCCCGGCGCGTACGGGAACGCGCCGAGTGAGACTCGTGCCCTCCCGTATCGGAATCGCGTCCTCTCCCGTATCGGAATGTGGACAGCGAATTCGGCCAGTTACCCGGCATTACCGTCAAATGTTCCCGGTTTGGTTGGGGGGACCGGCGGGCCCTGGCTAACCTGCACGTATGGCCCTCGGCACAGCTTCGACCAGATCGGATCACGCGCGAACCGTGCGTGATCTGCTCGCATCCGGAAAAACGTCCTACTCGTTCGAGTTCTGGGCGCCCAAAACCGAAAAAGGCGAGCGCAACCTCTGGAACGCGCTGCGCCGGGTCGAGGCCGTCGCGCCGAGCTTCGTCTCCGTGACCTACGGTGCCGGCGGCTCCACCCGCGCCGGCACGGTCAAGGCGACCGAGCGCATCGCCGCCGACACCACGCTCACCCCCGTCGCGCATCTGACGGCGGTCGGCCAGTCCGTCGCCGAGCTGCGCAACATGGTCGGCCAGTACGCCGACGCCGGGATCCGCAACATCCTCGCCGTACGGGGCGACCCGCCAGGCGACCCGATGGGCGAGTGGGTCAAGCACCCGCAGGGCGTGCGCTACGCCGCCGAACTGGTCCGGCTCATCAAGGAGTCCGGGGACTTCTGCGTCGGGGTGGCCGCCTTCCCCGAGATGCATCCGCGCTCCGCGGACTGGGAATCGGACACCCGGCACTTCGTCGACAAGTGCCGCGCCGGTGCCGATTACGCCATCACGCAGATGTTCTTCGAGCCCGAGGGCTACCTCCGGCTGCGCGACCGGGTCGCCGCCGCCGGTTGCGCGACACCGATCATTCCCGAGATCATGCCCGTCACGAGCATCAAGATGCTGGAGCGGCTGCCGCAGCTTTCCACCGCTGCCTTCCCGCCCGAGCTGAAAGAGCGGATCCTCTCGGTCAAGGAGGATCCGGCCGCTGTACGCTCCATTGGCATCGAGTTCGCGACGGAGTTCTGCGCCGAGCTGCTCTCCGAGGGTGTCCCCGGCTTGCACTTCATCACGCTCAACAACTCCACGGCGACGCTCGAAATCTACGAGAATCTCGGACTGCACGTGCAGTCGTGACCGGCCGCACCCGCCCCGTCCCGGGCGGGCGGTCGCAGGAGAGGGGCGCGCATGGGCTGGACGGTCCTCTACATCGCATTCGGCATTGTGGCCCTGTGGTTGCTGGGCGAAGTACTGCTCCAGTACAAGGCGCGGCTGCGCTGGCGGCTCCTCGCCTTCGCCGGATTCGTCGTGGTGGTCCTCGGAGTCCTGATTCCGCAGGTCTTCGTCATCGCGGTCGGCGCGATCGCCTTCGCGGTCGGCCAGACGTATGTCACCCTCTCGTTCCGCCGCGGCTTCTCCACCGGCTGGTCGATCGGCGGCAGCCCCGGTGCCAGCCGCCGCCGCAGGGCGGTGAGTTCGGCGGCGGCCGACCGTGAACCCGCCCTTGAGATCTCGGACCTGGAGTACGAACCGGTCGCCCCGGCCGCCGACCCCGCGTCGGTGTACGCGACGGAGCCGATCCCCGACGAGACCGGGCAGTACGGCGTCTACGACGAGAGCCCGGCCGGCGCGCGGTCCGATGGCCCCGCCCAGGACCAGGGGCGTCAGAACCAGGGAAGCGGGCAGGACGCCGACGGATGGGGCGGCGGCTTCGACGCCTACCCCGCCTATCCGCAGTACTCCGCGGACCAGGTGGACCAGGCGGACCAGGACGTCTTCGCGAGCCCGACGCGGGACGGCTACGCGAACCAGGACTCCTACGCGGGTCAGGGTCAGGAGGCGTACGCGGGCAAGGACGCGTACAGCACCGGCCAGGACGCCTACGGCACGGGCTACCCCGGTCAGGACGTGTACGCGGCCCAGGACAGCTACCCGCAGCAGTACGACTACGGGAACGCGGCCGGCGAGCAGCAGTACGCCGCCTACTCCGACCCGTACGTCGGCTCGTCCCACAGCGCCCCGGCCAACGACGGCCAGCAGTACGGCTCGTACGACGGGTTCGGCGGCGGGCGGCAGCAGTACGCCGACCCCTACGACGGCCAGCAGTACGCGGGCGACACACCGCCCGGCGGGGTCTGGGTCCCGCAGCAGCGCGAGCGCGACGAGAACGCGTTCCCGCCCGCACCCGGCGAACAGCCCCAGCAGCAGGGCTACGACCCGAACTACAACGACCAGCGGTACCGGTACTGACGACCGGTCAAGCAGTCTGCTGCGCAAGGCCGGTGACGAGCTGTCACCGGCCTTGCGGCGTCACCGGCGAGCGGTGTGCGCCGGGTGCGAACGGTGCGACGGACGAGAGGGCGCCGGCGATTCAATGCCCGGTCGCCGCACTGCTCGCCGCTCACCGATCACCGCTCACTGCGAGCCCCGGAACTCCGCGCCTTCCACGATCAGCCCGGCCACCAGTGCCCCGGACATCCCGGCATGTGCGAGTCCGCCCCCCGGATGTGCCCAGCCGCCCGCGCGGTACAGCCCGGTCAGACGGGTGGCGTTGGCCGGATACAGAAACCCGCCCGAGGCCCCGGCCAGCGCGGGAGGCGGCACCGAACCGCCCGCGGCGCCCGTCTGCGCCTCGGTGTCGGCCGGGGTGCGCACCTCGCGCCGGATCAGCCGCTCCGCCAGCCCGGGCAGCACGGCCCCGGCGCGCTCCGCCAGCACGTCGGCGTACCGCTCGCGCAGTGCGGCGTCCGACCAGTCCAGCGGACCGTGCGCCGCCACGGTCGCGGTGAGCGTCACCGCCTCGTGGTTCTCGTCGGGGCGGGTCGCCGGGTCGTCGGGGCGGGTCACCGTGACCGTGGGGAGGGCGGAGGTCCGGCCCGCGAAGAGGTCGGCCGCCTCGGCGCTTCCGTCGGGGGAGTGCACCACCGTACGGTGCGCCGCGTCCGGGTCCCGGGCACCGCGCAGCGCCAGCAGCACCGTGAACCGGCCCGGCACCGGAGCGCCGCCGTCCCCGCTCCCGGCCGTCCCGCGCGGCCGTACGCCGCCGTCCCCGTCGGGGTCCCGGGCGACGAGGCGTTCGGGGGCGACGCCCGCCACGACGTGGTCGGCCGGCGCGACCGTACCGTCCGCCAGCTCGATCCCGGTGGCGGCGCCGTCCTTCTCGACGATCCGGACGACCTCGGCGCCGAAGCGGAACTCCACCCGGCGGGCCAGGCACCGTTCGTACACCGCGCGCGCCAACTCCCGCATTCCGCCGCGCACATACCAGCTGCCGAAGGTCTGCTCCAGATACGGCAGCACGGCCGCGCTCGCCGGGGCGCGGCGCGGATCGAGGCCGTACGCCAGGGCGTAGCCGTCCAGCAGGGCGGCCAGCCGGGGGTCGGCCAGCTCCCAGGCGCCGATCTCCGTGAGCGTGGTCGCCTGCCGGGCGCCGCGCAGCAGCCGCCGCTGCCGTACGGCCGGATACGGATCGCGCCCGAGCACCTGCCGGTCCGGCCACAGCGGCTCCTCCAGCAGCGGCCTGCGGGACCGGTCCCAGGCGTCCCTGGCCCGTCCCAGGAACTCCGCCCACCGCTCGCCCGCGCCCGCGCCCAGCGCCGCGTCCAGGGCGGAGACCACGCCCGCGCGGGAGGTGTTGGGCAGCCGTACGTCCGTACCGTCGGCGAAGAGATGGTGAGCGGCCGGTTCCACCTGGTCGAGCCGGACGCTCTGCTCCAGGGACTCCTTGCCGGTCTTGACGAACAGGTCGCGGTAGACGGCCGGCAGCCGCAGCAGCCCCGGCCCGGTGTCGAAGACGAACCCGTCCCGCTCGAACCGGCCCACCGACCCGCCGTACGTGGCCGAACGCTCGTACACCGTCACCCGGTGGCCCGCCACCGCCAGCCGGGCGGCCGTCGCCATGGCGCCCATCCCGGCGCCGATCACCACAATCCCTGCCATGACAGGGACCTTAATCGCCCGGGACCGGGGGGCCTCCGGCGCGGGTGGCGCCCTCGGCGCCGCCGCCGCGTGCGTCCTCGCGGTCCGCGCGGCGCTGGGCCCTGCGCCGCAGGAAGCGGCGGATCCGGGAGGCGAGGAACGCGACGACCACGATGCCGGCCAGCAGCAGCGTGCCCGCGATGACGGCGGCCGCCACCGGATGGAAGATCGCGAACGTGACGACGGCGGCGATGCCCAGATCCTCGGCCGTGCTCATGAGGACATTGCTGAACGGCTCGGGGGAGGTGTTGATCGCCATCCGGGTGCCCGCCTTCACCAGATGGCTCAGCAGGGCGGTCGAACCCCCCACCGCCCCCGCGGCGATCTCCGGCAGCGACCCGCTCTGCCCGGCCAGCAGCGCGCCGACCACGGCGCCCGACAGCGGGCGGACGACCGTGTGCACGGTGTCCCAGACCGAGTCGACGTACGGGATCTTGTCCGCCACCGCGTCACAGACGAAGAGCACGCCGGCGGCTATCAGGACATCGGTGCGCTGGAGCGAGTCGGGCACCTGGTCGGTGAGCCCGGTCGCGCCGAACAGGCCGAACAGCAGGATCACCGCGTAGGCGTTGACACCGCTGGCCCAGCCGCTGGTGAAGATCAGGGGGAGTACGGACACGGACGCGATCGTATCCAGAGCGCGCACCTCCTGGGGCGGTGTACGGACGCTCTGAGTACCCGTACTCAGAGCACGGGTTGAGTAGGGACACGGATGGGCCGCCACCCCCGGAGAGGGAAGAGTGGTGAGCGCGAAGGGGGCGCGGCGCCGGCACTGCCGACACGGGGCGGCGGAACGGCGCGGCTCCCCTGCCGCGACGGGGGATACGGGGGATACGGGGGAACGGGGGACGCGGGAAAGGGGGATACGGGGATACGAGGGAAGAAGTACCGGGAACCAACGGGGGATACGGGGGTTCCGGGACACGGGGGAGTACGGGGGAGTACGGGGGAACGGGGGACACGGGGGAAAGGCGCCGGTCCGGTGCGGCTCAGCATGACCGAGCCGCGCCGGACCGGCGTCCCGTATGTCCCCCGTGCGGCAAAACCGCAGGTCAGAGCCGATTGTCAGTGGTGTCCTCCAGGATGGACACATACGGCCACAGCGCCGTCACACGACGACAGGAGGCTCGTCATGGCCAGCCCCTTCACGGGCGCCGCCCACCGGCGCCGTACGGACGCCCCTGCGCCCTCGCTCCCCTCCGCTCACGCCGCTCCCTCCGCACCGCCGCCCCCGACCGGACCGCCCACCGATGTCCACCCCGTCGTCCGGCGGGAGTCGGCGCCGCCCGCCGCGCTGGATCTGCTCGCCCAGGCGCGTACGGGGCTCGACGAGGCCGCCGCCCTGGACACTCCGAACGAGCGCTACGCGACAGCCCATCTCGCCGCCCTGCGCACCGCCGCGGCGGTGCTCGCGGTCCGCGGGCGCCCGGAGACCACGCCGCAGCGCAGGCGGCGGATCCGCAGCGCCTGGGAGGTGCTCCCCGAGATCGCTCCCGAGCTGACCGAGTGGAGCGGCCTGTTCGCCTCGGGCGCCACCCGCAGGGCGCGCGCCGAGGCCGGGATAAAGGGCGCGGCCAGCAGCCGGGAAGCGGACGATCTGCTGCGCGACGCGGCGATGTTCCTGCGCCTGGTGGAGCGGCTGCTCGTGCTCGATCCGGTACTTCCCCGGCCCCGGGCCGACCGGGCGGGGCCGCCCGCCGCGCGACCGGGCGATTCCGCCGGGTGAGCGGCGCGGCCGGGTGACCGGGCGGGCGGGGCGGAGGCAATAGGGTGGAGCCCGAACCCGCACTGTTCCACGCCCCGCCGTCCGGGGCGGCGCCGCCCCGAGGAGTCAACTGCCGTGTCGGAGCCTTCCGCTGTCTTCGGCGGGGAGACGCCATCCCGCCCCCGTGGTTCCCTCCGTACCGCCGTGGTCTGGGAGGTCCTCAGCGACGCCCTCGACCGCCGTGCCAAGGCGGCGGGGACGGACGTCCTCGACGTGCTGGACACCGGAGGGGGCACGGGCAACTTCGCGGTGCCCGTCGCCCGTCTGGGGCACCGGGTGACCGTGGTCGACCCCAGCCCGAACGCGCTCTTCGCGCTGGAGCGCCGCGCGGCCGAGGCGGGGGTCGCCGAGCGGGTACGTGGCGTGCAGGGCGACATCCACGGCCTCTTCGACGTGGTCGAGCGCGGCGGGTTCGACGCCGTGCTGTGCCACGGGGTCCTGGAATACGTGGACGACCCCGCCGAGGGCGTGCGCAACGCGGTGGAGGCGCTGCGTCCCGCCGGGGCGCTCAGCCTGCTCGCGGCGGGCCTGGGCGGCGCCGTGCTGGCCCGCGCGCTGGCCGGCCACTTCACCGAGGCCAGGCAGGCGCTGAGCGACCCGGCGGGACGCTGGGGCGAGGGCGACCCGGTGCCCAGGCGGTTCACCGCCGAGCAGCTCACGGAGCTGGTCGGCGCGGCCGGCCTGCGGGTGGGCGCCGTGCACGGGGTACGGGTCTTCGCCGACCTGGTGCCCGGCAGCCTGGTGGACACCCAGCCAGGTGCGCTGGACGCGCTGCTGAAGCTGGAGGCGGAGGCGGCCGCGCTGCCCGCCTTCCACGCCGTGGCCTCGCAGCTGCATGTCCTGGGCGAGAAGCGGAGCTGACCCCGGGCTTCTCGGGGCTCTCCGGGTTTCTTCCGGGTTCTCCGGGGCTCTCCAGGGCTTGGCCGGGCGGTTCCGGAACCTCCGGGAGAAGCTTTCCCCAGCACCTTGTGGAAGAGCGTTCCCTCCGGCCCGCGAGAGCCCGCACAGAGCCTCCTGGCCCGCTCCGGAGCGGGCCGAGGGGGCCCGGAAGCACCCATCGCGTGGCTGATCAGCGACGCAGCGGCGCATGGAGTGCGCCACAGGCCCCCCGGCGGCGCCCCCGGCGCCGTATGATCGGGGTACACCATCCGGCATGACGGGTCGATGGTTGGGGAATCAACGCCTCAACAGCCGAGCCGACATGGTGGCCCGGAATGGCGAATTGGCGTTGAGGGCGGGTTTCACGGGGGCGATTCCCTGCCTATCCTTGAAGGAGCCGCATACCGGTCGCCCCCCGCGACCGACGACTAGGAGGACTCCGTGCCGCTCTCGGAGCACGAGCAGCGAATGCTCGAGCAAATGGAGCGAGCGCTGTACGCCGAAGATCCCAAGTTCGCGACAGCGCTTGAGGGAAGCGGGCTGCGTACATACACCCGGCGACGGGTCTACCAGGCAGTCGCAGGCTTCCTGGTGGGTATCGCGCTCCTCATGGCCGGAATGGTCGCCCAGCAGATCTGGATCAGCGTGGTGGGGTTCCTCGTCATGCTGGGCTGTGCGGTCCTGGCGGTCACCGGCTGGCGCAAAGCGCCCAAACCAGGTGAGCAACAGACGGCGGGCGGTGCCTCGGGCGCCCCGGCCGACCGGCGACAACCCAGACAGCGTCGCTCGATGATGAACCGGATCGAGCAGCGGTGGCAGCGCCGCCGTGACGAACAGGGCCAGTGAGTCCTTGAAGCAGTAACCGTACGGCTGAGGGGCGAACGCATCACGCGTTCGCCCCTCAGCCGTGTGCGCGCCGAGCCGCAGGCCGCGGGCGGGATGCCGGATGCCTGGCTCCGGAACGCCGGAACGCCGGGCACTGATCCGTGTCAGTACCCGGCGTCCCGTCCTTCTCGTCCCGCTCCGGTCCGCTCCGCTGTGCGGCGCCCCGCTTCTTCGGTCAGCCGCGCTGCCGGGACGGCCGCAAGCGGGTTGTGGCCGCCGCCCAGCGGGTGGCGAGCCTCGCGCGCCCGGCCGCCCAGCGGTCGTTCAGCGCCCGCAGCCGCTCCGAGGCGGCCCAGACAACCCGAACGGACGAGCGGGGCGCGAGCAGTGCGCGCAGCCGGGGCCAGCGGCCCGCGGCGGCCCGCAGACCCTCCCTGACCAGCCGGGCGTCCTCGGCGAGGCCCGTACCCGGCTGGGGATCCGGCGCGTACAGAACCCGCTCCACCGCACCGGCCACCCGGTGCACCGCCTCGGCGGGCAGCCCTTCCAGCCCGCCCAGCCGGACGATTCTGGCCGCCGTCTTGCGGGGCGTCCGCGAATCGTCCGGCGGGATGCCGTGATCCCAGGCCGTATCCGTGATTTCCCGCCAGGCCGCCAGCGTCCGCGCCGAGGCGTCCTCGACGGTGCGTCCCGCCGATCCGAGCCGCAGGGCACGGATCCGGGTCCGCCACAGCAGCGGCAGCAGGGGGATCAGCAGCACGGCCAGCGCGCTCAGGACGATCCCGATCACCGTCCCCACCGGCGGTCCCGCGTCCGTCGGCGGCACCGCACCGTCGGCCACGGCCGTGCCGCACTCGGCCGGCTGCCGGCCCTGGGCCGGGCAGCTGTCCGAGGCGGACGGCTCGTCGGACGGCGTGTCCGACGCACTGGCGTCGGGGCTGCTCGGGTCCGTCGGCCCGTCGACAGGGGCGTCGGGGCGGGTGTAGTCCGGCGCGCTGCCCCGGCTCGGGGTCGGCTCGAACCGGGTCCAGCCGACGCCCTCGAAGTACAGCTCGGGCCAGGCGTGCGCGTCCCGCAGCCCCACCGACATGCTGCCGTCGGACTGCGGGGTGCCCGGGGTGAAGCCCACCGCGACCCGCGCCGGTATGCCCAGCGTGCGGGCCATCGCGGCCATCGCGAAGGAGAAGTGGACGCAGAACCCCTCCTTGTTCTGGAGGAAACGGGTGATCGCAGCGACCCCGGTGCCCGAATCGACCTCGGTGTTGTAGCTGAACCCGCCGTCCAGCGCGAACCAGTCCTGGAGCCTGACGGCCTTCTCGTAGTCGGTCGTGGCGCCCTCGGTGACGCCGAGCGCCGTCTCCTTCACCACGTCCGGGAGGATCGCCGGAATCTGTGTGTACTCGCGGCGCAGCGCGGCCGGGGCCTCGGGAGCCGAGGCGAGCTGCTCCTTGGTGGGGTTGACCAGCAGGCTGCCGACCTCGTAGCGGGCGCCGCGCGTCGACTGGCCCCGGTCGCCCACCAGCGTCCGGCCGGTCGGCTCGAAGCGCCAGCGCCCGGCGATATCCACCTTGGTGGCCGGGTAGGGCATCGGGAGATAGTTCTGCCGGTACCAGCCGGCGGCCGAGATGTTGGTGGTGACCTCGGTGGTGCTGACATCGGAGCGCAGACCGGGCGCGCCGGGCAGCCGGTCGGGCACGTCCTCGACGCCGCGCTGGGAGAACCGCCAGGACGTTCCGTCGAACTTGTCCAGCGCCATGATCCGCAGATAGAGGTCCTGGGTGTTCTTCGCGTTGGTCTTGTAGCGCAGTGCCTCGCGGTCCTCGGGCTGGTTCAGATTGTCCTGGAGGGAGACCAGCGGGTTCACCGCCGAGATGGTGCCTCCGCCGCCCGGCCCCGAACCGCTGCCCCGGCCCGCCTCGGCAAGCAGACCGCCGTCCAGCGCGGGCAGGACGGCCGGGACGGCCAGCGCGACCCCCAGCGCCACCACACCGATCCTGCGTCCCGTACGGACCGGGGCACGGCGCTCCGCCGCGTCGGGCCCGGATGTGAAGCGGCCCGGCGCCGCCGCGCCGCCGAAGATCCGTCCCCACTGGGACAGCCGGTCGCGGCCCTCGGCCAGCAGCAGCAGCAGATAACCGACGGCCGCGAGGAGGAACCACAGCCAGCCGCCGGTCCCGCCGGAGAGCCCCGCTGCCACCGAGTAGAGCGCGAGGAGCGGCAGCCCGGCCGCCGCCGCGCTGCGGAAGGTCACCGCGATGGCGTCCACCGCCAGGCCGATGAGCAGCACGCCGCCGATCAGCATCAGCTTGATGCCGTCCGTGGCCGGAGCCGGTATGGCGTAGCGGCCGACATCGTCACCGCCCTCGGTGAGCAGGTCCACGAACTCGCCCAGCACCCCCGGGGTCGGTACGAAACCGAGCAGCGCCTGATCCCGCGCGAAGAGCGCCGTGAGCATCAGCAGGGCCGCGAGCCCCTGGAGCACGACCGTCATCGTGCGCGCCAGCGGCACCCGCCTGGCCAGCGCGCCGACCCCGCTCATCACCGCCACCATGCAGCCGGCCTGGACCAGCCAGAACGCCGGCTCCACCAGCGGCACCAGGGCGCCCGCCGACATCAGCGTGGCGACCAGCGCACACAGCGCCAGCCTTCCGCGACCGCTCATGACCATCCTCCGGAGAACCCTGTGGAGCCGCCGGCGACGGCCGATTCCGCGTGCTGGCGCGCGGCCCGCTGCCACAGCTCGGGCAGCTCGGCCCCCGCCTCCACGGCGAGCGCGGTCCACCCCGCCTCGCGCAGCTGCCGCAACCGCTGCTCGCCGCGGGCGGCCCCGGCGCCCTGCGACCAGCCGCCGCTGTCGAGCACGAAGGCGACGGCGGCGCCGCCGCGCTGCCGCATCCGCACGGCCACCGCTGTCTGCTCCTCGTCGAGATCACCGAAGAAGGCCACCAGCAGCCCTTCGGCGGAGCCGCGCAGCACGTCGTAGGAGCGGGAGAGCCCCGGCTCGTCCGAGTGGTCCACGACCGCGAGGGTGTCCAGCATCAGCGCGGCGGCCTCACCGGACTCCTGGGTCGCCCCGGCGAAGCCGTCGGCGCTCTCGCCCGGCACCGAACTGCCGGTGTCGGTCAACAGCCGCACCGCGAAGCCGCGTTCCAGCATGTGCACCAGCGCGGAGGCCGCGCCCGACACCGCCCACTCGAAGGCCGAGTCGGGCCCCGAGCCCAGATAGCCGGCCCGCCGGGTGTCCAGCAGCACCGTGCATCCGGCGCGCTGCGGCTGCTCCTCGCGGCGCACCATCAGCTCGCCGTAGCGGGCGGTGGAGCGCCAGTGCACGCGGCGCAGGTCGTCGCCGTAGCGGTAGCCGCGCGGGATCACGTCGTCCTCGCCGGCCAGCGCCAGCGAGCGCTGCCGTCCGTCCCCGTACCCGGCGGACTCGCCCGCGAGCCGCACCGGCGGCAGTGGTTCGGTGCGCGGGATGACGGTGAGGGTGTCGTACGCGCTGAACGAGCGGGTCAGCTCGCACATCCCGAAGGGGTCGCTCAGCCGCAGCTGGAGCGGCCCGAGCGGATAGCGGCCGCGCAGGTCCGAGCGGACCCGGTAGGACACCTCGCGGCGGCCGCCCGGCTCCACCCGGTCCAGCACGAACCGGGGGCGCGGCCCGAGCACGTACGGCACATGGTCCTGGAGCATGAGCAGCCCGGTGGGGAGCCGGGTGACGTTGTCCATCCGCAGGTGCACGCGCGCCTCGGAGCCCGCGGCGACCCTGGAGGGTGTCAGCCGCCTGCTGCCCGCGACCCGGTAGCGGGTGCGGTAGAGGACGGTCACGCAGATCAGTGGCAGCGCGGCGAGCAGGATGCCCACCCGGAGCAGATCCGACTGGCCCAGCACATAGGCGCAGATCCCCGCGGCGACCCCGGCGGCCAGGAACGAGCGGCCGCGCGTGGTCAGCCCGGACAGCGCCGCCCGCAGCCCGCCGCGCTCCTCGCCGTCCGCCGCGGCCGGGCCCCCGGGCGCCATCACAGCCGCCGAACGCCGGACTGCTGGCCGAAGAGCCCGCCGCCGGACGCCGCCGCCCGCCCAGGGGCCCGGCCCCCGTCGGCCGTGGGCACCGGGGTGCGCTGGAGGATGTCCAGCACGACCTGCTCGGCCGTACGCCGGTTCAGCTGGGCCTGGGCCGTGGGCAGCAGCCGGTGCGCCAGCACGGCGACCGCCAGCGACTGCACATCGTCCGGCAGCGCGTAGTCCCGGCCCGCCAGCGCCGCCGCCGCCTTCGCGGCCCGCACCAGATGGAGCGTGGCGCGCGGCGAGGCGCCGAGTCTGAGATCCGGGTGGTTACGGGTCGCCCCCACCAGCTCCACCGCGTACCGCCGGACGGACTCGGCGACATGGACGGTGCGCACCGCGTCGATCAGCTTCACGATGTCGTGCGCGTGGGCCACCGGCTGGAGGTCGTCCAGCGGGGAGACGCCCCCGTGCACGTCGAGCATCTGCAACTCGGCCTCGGCGCTCGGGTATCCCATCGACACCCGGGCCATGAAGCGGTCGCGCTGGGCCTCGGGGAGCGGATAGGTGCCCTCCATCTCCACCGGATTCTGCGTGGCCACCACCATGAAGGGGTCGGGCAGTTCATAGGTGTGCCCGTCGATGGTGACCTGGCGCTCCTCCATGGACTCCAGCAGCGCCGACTGGGTCTTGGGCGACGCGCGGTTGATCTCGTCGCCGATCACGATCTGGGCGAAGATCGCGCCCGGTTTGAACTCGAACTCCCGCTGCTGCTGGTCGTAGATCGACACACCGGTGATGTCCGACGGCAGCAGGTCCGGGGTGAACTGGATACGCCGCACCGAACAGTCGATGGAACGTGCCAGCGCCTTGGCCAGCATGGTCTTGCCCACACCGGGGACATCCTCGATCAGAAGATGTCCCTCGGCGAGCAGCACGGTCAGCGAAAGCCGTACGACCTCTGGCTTGCCCTCGATCACACCCTCCACCGACGCGCGCACACGCTCCGCTGTGGTGGTCAGATCAGTGAGGCTCGATCGATCGTCATAGGTCGTCACCCGGCCCTCCTCGGCCCTTTCCTCGGGCCGAAGGTCATCAGACGGCCCGGCCCTCCCCGAAACACGGGCACCGTCCCCGGAAGGTTCCGGAACGCTGCCACCCCTCGCATTCTTGTTGCCGTTACCGTCTCGTGTCATCCGCCTGTGGATAAGTCGGTGTTATTTGTCGGCTTTGCAAGCTTTCTGCTCCGATGGGCACCTCGAACGGTGCCTATCGGAGTACGTGCCCCGGCGCCGTGCTGCTCAGTCGAACGCCTCTCGGCGGCCCGCCGTTCAGGCGGTGGCGGGATCGATCTCCCGCAGCAGCCCCGTCTTCACGTCGAATACGAAGCCGCGGACGTCGTCGGTGTGCGGAAGGAAGGGAGACGTGCGTATGCGCTGCATCGACTGGCGCACGTCCTGGTCCACGTCGCGGAACGCCTCCACGGCCCAGTTGGGCCGCTGCCCGACCTCCATCTCCAGATCGTGCCGGAATTCCTCGGTCAGGCTCTCCAGACCACAGCCGGTGTGATGAATGAGCACCACGCTGCGTGTACCCAGCGCCCGCTGGCTGATGGTGAGGGACCTGATGACATCGTCGGTGACCACGCCGCCCGCGTTGCGGATGGTGTGGCAGTCGCCGAGCGCGAGCCCCAGCGCGTCGTGCAGGTCGAGTCTGGCGTCCATACAGGCCACCACGGCGACCTGGAGCACCGGGCGGGCGTCCATGCCCGGGTCGGTGAACCCGGCGGCGTAGTCGTTGTTGGCGTGCACGAGCCGGTCGGTGACTGTTCCGTCGGTACGGGCCGCACCGGCGGAGGCCCCGGCGGGCTCTGCGGGGAGATGCGCGGAAGTCGACATACCCATGACGTTAGTCGGCCAAGGGTGGTGAAGCCCCCGGTGAGAGGGGACAAAGAACCTCAACGCGGCTTGGTGTGAGCTAACCCACAGGGCTGGGCGGGCAACGGCCAATCGGGTGAATCGCGGCCTTCGCCCCCTCCGGCACGCGACCCGCGCGACGCGCTGTCCGGTTGATTGACCCGAAGGACCAGTGGACTAAAGTGACGCGAAGTTCACGGACACCCCCCGATTCACCTTCCGAATCACGTCCTGGACCACATCCTGATTTCCCCGCGTGTGCGGCGAAACGTGCGGCTCGGCCCCCTCCCGCTCGGCGGTCGGCCGACGCCCTTCCCGGCGCCGGCGGACCACCTCCCCTTCTTGAGCGGGCGGGGACCCGGCAGTACGTACGGCCGCGCCGGACCTGAGAGGGCGCATGAGCGAGCGCAGCGAGCCGGCCATGGAGAGCCGCACGTCGGCGGAGTGCGGTACGCGGACGGCCGCCACCCGCCCCGCCCGTACCGGGGGACGCGCGTGAACCAGGTCAGACATGTCCCCGTGATGCTCCAGCGCTGCCTGGACCTGCTGGCCCCGGCACTCGCCGAGCCCGGCGCGGTCGTCGTCGACTGCACGCTCGGCCTCGGCGGACACAGCGAGGCGCTGCTCGCGGCCTTCCCCGGCGCCCGGCTGATCGCCCTCGACCGCGACCAGGAGGCGCTGCGCCTCTCCGGTGAGCGCCTCGCCCCGTTCGGCGACCGCGCCACCCTGGTGCACGCCGTCTACGACGAACTGCCCGAGGTCCTCGACCGGCTGGGCGTCCCCCGGGTCCAGGGCGTCCTGTTCGACCTGGGCGTCTCCTCGATGCAACTGGACGAGGCCGACCGGGGCTTCGCCTACGCCCAGGACTCGCCGCTCGACATGCGGATGGACCAGACGACCGGCGTCAGCGCCGCCGAGGTCCTCAACACCTACCCGCCGGGCGAACTCGTGCGGATCCTGCGCGCCTACGGCGAGGAGAAGCAGGCCAAGCGGATCGTTTCCGCCGTGGTCAGAGAGCGCGACAACGAGCCCTTCACCCGCAGCGCCCGGCTCGTGGAGCTGATCCGCGACGCGCTTCCGCAGGCCGCCAAGCGCACCGGGGGCAATCCCGCCAAGCGCACCTTCCAGGCCCTGCGCATCGAGGTCAACGGTGAGCTGCCCGTGCTGGAGCGGTCGATCCCCGCCGCGGTCAAGAGCCTCGCCGTCGGCGGCCGCATCGCCGTCCTCTCGTACCACTCGCTGGAGGACCGGCTGGTCAAGCAGGTCTTCGCGGCCGGCGCTGCCAACACCGCGCCGCCCGGACTGCCCGTGGTCCCCGAGCGCTACCAGCCCCGGCTCAAGCTGCTCACCCGGGGCGCCGAACTCCCCACGGAGGAAGAGGTCGCCGAGAACCGGCGCGCGGCCCCGGCCCGGCTACGGGGGGCGCAGCGGATCCGGGAGGACGTTCTGTGAGGGGCCCGGCCAAGCAGTTGAAGGGGAGGGCCGCGCGGCTCGCCCGGCTGATGCCCGCCGGGAACAGCTCGGCGGCCCGTACCCCCTTCGTCCTGCTGGTCGTTCTGCTCCTCGCCGGCGGACTGATCTCCCTGCTGATCCTGAACTCCGCGCTGAGCGAGGGATCCTTCCGGCTGACCGACCTCAAGAAGCGCACCACCGACCTCACCGACGAACAGCAGGCCCTGCAACGGGACGTGGACGACTTCTCGGCGCCGTACGCCCTGCAGCGGCGCGCCCGGGAGCTGGGCATGGTGCCCGGCGGCAGCCCCGCCTTCCTGAACGCCGACGGCACGGTCAAGGGCGAGCCGGAATCTGCCGAACCGCAGCCGTCGGGGCAGCCCTCCGGCATGGAGGAGACGCCGCCGGCCGCCTCCTCGTCCGCACCGGCGCCCGCCGGCTCTCCCGCTGCCGAGCCCGACCCTTCCGCGTCCGGCCCCTCCCCGTCCGCCTCCGCCGCGGCCGACCCGCCCGGGACCCCCGCGCCCGGCCCGCCCACCCCGACGATCTCCGGCAGGTGACGCAGTGCCGCCCAAGGAACCACCGCGCCGCCGGGTGCCCGGCCCGGCCCGCTCCGGCAGCGGCGGCGGCCGGCCCCGCTCGGGGCCCCGCCCCCCGGCCGGCCGGCCCCGTACCCGCCCCACCGGCCCGCGCACCATCCAACTGGGCAGCCCGCGCCCTCGGCTGCGGCTGGTCGGACTGGCGCTGACCGTCATCATGCTGATGTTCGTCGTCCGGCTGCTCCAGGTGCAGGCCGTCAACGCCAGCGCGTACGCAGCCAAGGCCGAGAAGAGCCGCTACCTCAGCCATACGATCGCGGCGGAGCGCGGCGAGATCACCGACCGCTCCGGCGTCGCCCTCGCCGCCAGCGTCGACGCGTACGACATCACCGCCGACCCGATGATGTTCACCCCCGACTTCACCAAGATCGCGGACGCCCCCGAACAGGCCGCCGCGCTCCTCGCGCCGATCCTCGGCGTGGAGAGCGACGAGCTGGTGAAGAAGCTCAAGACCCCCAAGTCCCGCTACGCGGTGCTGGCCCGGCGCCAGACCCCGCAGGTCTGGAACCAGATCAAGGACCTCAAGCGGGTGTTCGCCGAGAAGGCCGCCAAGGAGAAGAGCGGCGGCGGCTCCGGCGTCAGCGTGCTGTCCGGCGTGTTCCAGGAGGGCAGCAGCAAGCGCGAGTACCCCAACGGGGACCTCGCCGCCGGGATACTGGGATACGTGAACGCCACCGGCCACGGCGGCGGCGGCATCGAGTCCATGCTCGACAAGGAACTCGCGGGCCGGGACGGCAAGGTCAGCTACGTCCAGTCCGGCGGCCGGCGCGTCCCCACCGCCAGCTCCCGGGAGACCCCCGCCGTACCCGGCTCGGGCATCGAGCTGACCATCGACCGGGACATCCAGTGGGCCGCCCAGCAGGCCATCGCCGACCAGGTCAAGGAGTCCAAGGCCGACCGCGGGTACGTGATAGTGCAGAACACCAGGACCGGCGAGGTGCTCGCCATGGCCAACGCCCCCGGCTTCAACCCCAACGACCTCTCCCGCGCCGACGCGGCCTCGCTGGGCAACGCGGCCCTCCAGGACGTGTACGAACCCGGCTCCACCAGCAAGGTCATGTCCATGGCCGCCGTACTGGAGGAGAAGGCCGCCGCCCCCGGCACCCATGTCGTCGTCCCCAACACCCTGCACCGGGGCGACCGCCTCTTCCACGACGACATCGACCACCCCACCTGGTACCTGACGCTCAACGGCGTCCTCGCCAAGTCCAGCAACATCGGCACCATCCTCGCCACCGGCCAGCTCGGCAAGACCCAGCCCGAGGCCAACAAGGTCCTGCACTCCTACCTGAGCAAATTCGGCATCGGCCGGCCCACCGGACTGAACTACCCGGGCGAGACCCAGGGCATCCTGGCCAAACCGCAGGACTGGTCCACCTCGCAGCAGTACACGATCCCCTTCGGCCAGGGCCTGTCCATCAACGCCATGCAGGCCGCCTCCGTCTACTCCACCATCGCCAACGGCGGGGTACGGGTCGAGCCCACCCTCATCCGCGGCACCCACGACCCCGACGGCCGCTTCACCGCGGCCCCCGCGCCCAAGAAGACCCGCGTGGTCAGCGAGGAGACCGCCAAGACGGTCTCCACCATGCTGGAGTCGGTCGTCGGCGACGAGGAGGGGACCGGCACCAAGGCCGCCATCCCCGGCTACCGCGTCGCGGGCAAGACCGGTACGGCCAACCGGGTCGACCCGAAACTCGGCGTCTACAAGGGATACACCGCCTCCTTCGCGGGCTTCGCGCCCGCCGACGACCCGCAGATCACCGTCTACTGCGCCATCCAGAACCCCACCAAGGGCAGTTACTTCGGCGGCCAGATCTGCGGACCCATCTACAAGAAGGTCATGGAGTTCGCTCTCAAGACACTGCGGGTCGCCCCGACCGGCAGTACACCCGCCCGGCTGCCGGTCACCTTCAAACCCGGCGAGTGACCCCCAGGGAAAGCGCCAGTGACAACGATCACCCCCGATTCCGGGAACCACCAGGAACCCCCCGCGTACCGCCCGACCTCACGTGGCCCGGCGCCCGCCGAGCCCGGTACGCTCACCGCCGTGCCACAAGCTGATCACCGAACCACCCCCGAGGACGCCCCTGTGAACCAGCCGGGGACGCCCCGCCCGGAGCGGGTCCGCCCGATCTCCCTCACGGAGCTGGCCGCCCTGCTGGGCGCCGAGACACCCGCCCCGGAGGAGGTGAGGGGCCCGGGGGAAGCGACCGGCATCACACACGACTCACGCGCGGTACGCCCAGGTGACGTGTACGCGGCGCTGCCGGGCGCCCGCCTGCACGGCGCGGACTTCGCCGGCCAGGCGGCCGACCTCGGCGCCGCCGCGATCCTGACCGACCCGGCCGGCGCGGAACGCTGCGCCGCCACCGGGCTTCCGCTGCTGGTCGTCGCCGACCCGCGCGGCAGCATGGGAGAACTCGCCGCCGAGATCTACGGACGCCCCGGCGCCGGTCTGCTCCAGATCGGCATCACCGGCACCTCCGGCAAGACCACCACCGCGTACCTGATCGAGGGCGGCCTGCGCGAGGCCGGCCACCGCACCGGCCTGATCGGCACCGTGGAGATGCGCATCGGTGACGAACGCATCAAGTCCGAGCGCACCACCCCCGAGGCCACCGACCTCCAGGCGCTCTTCGCCGTCATGCGCGAACGCGGCGTCGACTCGGTCGCCATGGAGGTCTCCAGCCACGCCCTGGTGCTCGGCCGGGTCGACGGCTGCGTCTTCGACGTCGCCGTCTTCAACAACCTCAGCCCGGAGCACATGGAGTTCCACTCCGGCATGGAGGACTACTTCCAGGCCAAGGCCCGGCTGTTCACCCCCGAGCGCAGCAGGACCGGCGTGGTGAACTTCGACGACGAGTACGGCCGCCGGCTCGTCGACGAGTCCGGCGTCCCGGTCACCACCTTCTCCGCCGAGGGCCACCCGGACGCCGACTGGCGCGCCGAGAACGTCGAGGTCGGCTCGCACGGCTCGACCTTCACCGCCGTCGGCCCCAAGGGCGAACGGGTGACCGCCCGGGCGCCGCTGCCAGGACCCTTCAACGTCGCCAACACGCTCGCCGCCGTCGTCACCCTGGCCGCCGCCGGGATCGACCCGCAGACCGCCGCCGACGGCATCGCCGCCGTCCCCGGCGTGCCGGGCCGCCTGGAGCGCGTGGACGCGGGCCAGCCGTACCTCGCCGTCGTGGACTACGCGCACAAGACCGACGCGGTCGAATCGGTTCTGCGCTCGCTGCGCAAGGTCACCACCGGCGAGGTGCACATCGTCCTCGGCTGCGGCGGCGACCGCGACGAGACCAAACGCGGGCCGATGGGCGCAGCCGCCGCCCGGCTCGCCGACACCGCCGTACTGACCTCGGACAACCCCCGGGGCGAGGATCCGCTCGCGATCCTCGCCGCGATGCTCGCGGGCGCCGCCGAGGTGCCGATCCACGAGCGCGGCGACGTCCTGGTCGACGCGGACCGCGCCTCGGCCATCGCCGCCGTCGTCGCCCGCGCGCGGCCCGACGACACCGTACTGATCGCGGGCAAGGGCCACGAGCAGGGCCAGGACATCGCCGGGGTCGTCCGCGCCTTCGACGACCGCCAGGTGCTGCGCGAGGCCATCCTGCGCTCCCGCCGCGACGACCCCAGCCCCGAGCGTTCCCACCCGCTCCGTCACGAGCACCGTCACGAGAACAACAGTCAGGGATGACCCAGTGATCGCCCTCTCTCTCGCCGAGATCGCCGCCATCGTCGGCGGGCAGCCGCACGACATACCGGATCCGGCCGTTCTGGTCACCGGATCCGTCGTCTACGACTCCCGCGCGGTGGAACCCGGCAGCCTGTTCGCCGCCTTCGCCGGCGAGCGCGTCGACGGCCACGACTACGCGCGGGGCGCCGTCGAGGCGGGCGCGGTGGCCGTTCTGGCCGCCCGCCCCGTCGGGGTGCCCGCCATCGTCGTGGACGACGTCGTCCAGGCCCTCGGAGCCCTCGCCCGCACCGTCGTGGAGCGCCTCGGCGCCACCGCGGTCGCGCTGACCGGATCGGCGGGCAAGACCAGCACCAAGGACCTGATCGCCCAGCTGCTCCAGCGCGCCGGGCCCACGGTCTGGCCGGAGGGAAACCTCAACAACGAGATCGGCCTGCCGGTGACCGCGCTGCGGGCCGTGGCCGACACCCGCTATCTCGTCCTCGAAATGGGTGCGCGCTACATCGGCGACATCCGTTACCTCACCGGACTCGTCCCGCCCCGGATCGGCCTCGTGCTGAACGTCGGCACCGCCCACATCGGCGAGTTCGGCGGGCGCGAGCAGATCGCCCAGGCCAAGGGCGAGATGGTGGAGTCGCTGCCGTCCGCCGAGGACGGCGGAGTGGCCGTCCTCAACGCCGACGACCCGCTCGTGCGCGCCATGACTTCGCGCACCAAGGCGCGCGTCGTGCTGTTCGGAGAGTCGGGCGAAGCAGACGTACGGGCAGAGAACGTCCGCCTCACAGCCACCGGACAGCCCGCGTTCAGGCTTCGAACACCCTCCGGGTGCAGCGACGTGACGCTGCGGCTGTACGGTGAGCACCACGTGTCGAACGCGCTCGCCTCGGCCGCCGTCGCCCATGAGTTGGGCATGTCCGCCGACGAGATCGCCGTGGCGCTCTCCGAGGCGGGAACCCTCTCCCGCTGGCGTATGGAGGTCACCGAGCGCTCGGACGGCGTGACGATCGTCAACGACGCCTACAACGCGAACCCCGAGTCCATGAGGGCGGCGCTCCGTGCGCTGGTCTCCATGGGTGGTGCCTCACGGCCCGAGGGGAGCCGTACCTGGGCGGTGCTCGGCCCGATGGCCGAGCTGGGGGACGAATCGCTCGCCGAGCACGACGCGGTCGGACGGCTCGCCGTCCGGCTCAACGTCAGCAAGCTCGTGGCAGTCGGGGGCAGGGAAGCGTCCTGGCTGCGATTGGGCGCTTACAACGAGGGTTCGTGGGGTGAGGAGTCGGTGCACGTGTCCGACGCGCAGGCGGCGGTCGACCTGTTGCGCAGTGAACTGCGTCCGGGAGACGTCGTGCTGGTGAAGGCTTCCAGGTCGGTCGGTCTCGAGCGGGTCGCCCAGGCGCTGCTGGAGAACGCCACCGAGGGCGAGGTCTCCGGCCGATGAGGCAGATCCTCTTCGCGGGAGCCATCGGGCTCTTTCTGACCCTGATCGGCACTCCGCTGCTGATCAAGCTGCTGGCCCGCAAGGGATACGGGCAGTTCATCCGGGACGACGGCCCGCGCACGCACGGCAGCAAGAAGGGGACGCCCACCATGGGCGGCATCGCCTTCATCCTCGCCACGCTGATCGCCTACGCCCTGGCGAAGGTGATCACCAGCGAGCGGCCGTCCATCTCGGGTGCGCTGGCGCTGTTCCTGATGGCGGGCATGGGTCTCGTCGGGTTCCTCGACGACTACATCAAGATCGTCAAGCAGCGGTCGCTGGGGCTGCGGGCCAAGGCGAAGATGGCGGGACAGCTGATCGTCGGCATCGCCTTCGCGGTGCTGTCGCTCCAGTTCGCCGACCACCGGGGGAACACCCCGGCGTCCACCAAGCTGTCGTTCGTCACGGACTTCGGCTGGTCGATCGGTCCGGTGCTGTTCGTGATCTGGGCGCTGTTCATGATCCTCGCCATGTCCAACGGCGTGAACCTGACCGACGGTCTGGACGGTCTGGCCACCGGCGCGGCGGTGATGGTCTTCGGTGCGTACACCTTCATCGGTCTGTGGCAGTTCCAGGAGTCCTGCGCCAGCGCGCTGACCCTGACCAACCCCAACGCCTGTTTCGAGGTACGAGATCCACTCGACCTCGCGGTCGTCGCCTCCGCGCTGATGGGCTCCTGCTTCGGGTTCCTGTGGTGGAACACCTCACCCGCCAAGATCTTCATGGGTGACACGGGCTCGCTCGCGCTCGGCGGTGCCATCGCTGGCGTGGCGATCCTCTCCCGTACCGAGTTCCTGATGGCCGTCCTCGGCGGCCTCTTCGTGATGATCACCATGTCGGTGGTCATCCAGGTCGGGTCCTTCAAGATGACCGGCAAGCGGGTCTTCCGGATGGCACCCCTCCAGCACCACTTCGAACTCAAGGGGTGGTCCGAAGTCCTTGTGGTGGTGCGGTTCTGGATCATTCAGGGCATGTGCGTCATTGTGGGGCTCGGCATCTTCTACGCGGGCTGGGCGGCCGAGAAGTGAACTGGCACGGCAAGCGGGTCACCGTCGCGGGTCTCGGGGTCTCCGGGATCCCGGCGGCCCGGGTCCTGCACGGACTCGGCGCGGCGGTCACCGTGGTCAACGAGGTGGACGACGAGCGGGCCCGCGCCCAGGGCGCCGAGCTGGAGAAGCTCGGCGTCACCGTCCGCCTCGGCGACGGCGCGACGCTGCCCGACTCCACGGAGCTGATCGTCACGGCGCCGGGCTGGCGGCCCGACAAGCCGCTCTTCGCGGCCGCCGAGGCGGCGGGCGTGGAGGTCTGGGGCGACGTCGAGCTGGCGTGGCGGCTGCGGAAGCCCGACGCGGCGCCCTGGCTCGCCGTGACCGGTACCAACGGCAAGACCACCACCGTACGGATGCTCGCCTCCATCCTGGAGGCCGCCGGGCTGCGTACGGCCGCCGTCGGCAACATCGGCGTCTCACTGCTGGACGCCGTCACCGCCGAGGAACCGTACGACGTCCTCGCCGTCGAGCTGTCCAGCTACCAGCTGCACTGGGCGCCGAGCGTGCGCGCCCACTCCGCCGCCGTGCTCAACCTGGCCCCCGACCACCTCGACTGGCACGGCTCCATGGCGGCCTACACGGCCGACAAGGGCCGGATCTACGAGGGCAACCGCGTCGCCTGTGTCTACAACGCGGCCGACCCGGCCACCGAGGAGCTGGTGCGCGCCGCCGACGTCGAGGAGGGCTGCCGGGCCATCGGATTCACCCTCGGCACCCCGGGCCCCTCCCAACTGGGTGTCGTGGACGGCATCCTGGTCGACCGGGCCTTCGTGGAGAACCGCCGCGAGCAGGCCCAGGAACTCGCCCAGGTCTCCGACGTCGACCCGCCCGCCCCGCACAACGTGGCCAACGCCCTGGCCGCCGCCGCCCTGGCCCGCGCCTTCGGCGTGGAGCCCGCGGCCGTACGGGACGGACTGCGCGCCTTCCACCCCGACCCGCACCGCATCGAGCGGGTCGCGGAGGTCGCGGGCGTCACGTACATCGACGACTCCAAGGCCACCAACACCCATGCCGCCCAGGCGTCCCTCGCCGCCTACGACCCGATCGTCTGGATCGCCGGCGGCCTCGCCAAGGGCGCGTCCTTCGACGAGCTGGTCGGCACGGCGGCCCGACGGCTGCGCGGGGTGGTCCTGATGGGCGCCGACCGGGCGCTCATCCGGGAAGCCCTGGCGCGACACGCCCCCGAAGTCCCGGTCGTGGACCTCGACCGGACCGACACTGGAGCGATGTCGGAGGCGGTGCGGGAAGCGGCACGCCTCGCACAGCCCGGGGACACGGTCCTGATGGCCCCGGCGTGTGCCTCGATGGACATGTTCGTCAACTACAACAAGCGGGGCGAGGCGTTCGCGGACGCGGTACACGCCCTCGCCGCCGAGCACGCCTGACCGGTCCGGCCCCGTGCCGTGCCGAGCTGTCCGGCCGGGGCCGCGCCACCGTCGAGTGGTTCTGGGAGGCTCCGCCCGCCGACAGCCGCGCCAGGCACGACTGGAGGGGACAGCGACGATGCCGGCCGACGACATCGCGGACCGGGAGCCGCGCCCCGCGGCGGGCCGCTGGGGCTACGCGGGCGTACTCCCGGGCGCGCCCGCCCTGGCGGGCCCGCACGCCGCCGACACAGCCAGGGAGACCGGGGCCTGCCCCGGCAACGGCCGGCGGTTCCCGCTCGCCCTGCGCGGCAGGGCCCCGGGAGCGGCCGTACGCAAGCCCCCAGCGGCCCGGCGCGGTGGCGGTGGCGGTGCGTCCCGGGCGCCGCGCGGCGGCGGCCCCCGGCGGCTGTACGAGCAGCTGCGGCGCACCTGGGACCGGCCGCTCACCGCGTACTACCTGATCCTCGGCAGCGCCCTGCTGATCGCCGTGCTCGGCCTGGTGATGGTCTACTCCGCGTCGATGATCTACGCGCTCGAGAAATCGCTGCCCGCCGCGTACTTCTTCCGCAAGCAGTTCATCGCGGTCGTCATCGGCGGCGGTCTGATGCTGCTCGCCGCCCGGATGCCGCTCAAGCTGCACCGCGCCCTGTCGTACCCGCTGCTGGTCGTCACGGTCATCTTGATGGTGCTCGTCCAGATCCCCGGGATAGGGCGCTCCGTCAACGGCAACCAGAACTGGATCTATCTCGGCGGCCCGTTCCAGCTCCAGCCCAGCGAGTTCGCCAAGCTCGCGCTCGTCCTGTGGGGCGCCGACCTGCTCGCCCGCAAACAGGACAAGCGGCTGCTGACCCAGTGGAAGCACCTGCTGGTGCCGCTGGTCCCCGGCGCGTTCATGCTGCTCGGTCTGATCATGCTCGGCGGCGACATGGGCACCGCGATCATTCTCACCGCCGTCCTCTTCGGGCTGCTCTGGCTGGCCGGGGCGCCCACCCGGCTGTTCGGCGGCGTGCTCGGGGTCGCCGTACTCATCGGGTTCACGCTCATCAAGACCAGCGAGAACAGGCTGTCCCGGTTCTCCTGCGTCGGAGCGGTCGACCTGGGGCCCGAGGGGGAGTGCTGGCAGGCCGTCCACGGAATCTACGCGCTGGCCTCCGGCGGATGGTTCGGTTCCGGCCTCGGCGCGAGTGTGGAAAAGTGGGGTCAACTGCCCGAAGCGCACACCGACTTCATTTTCGCCGTCACTGGGGAGGAACTGGGGCTGGCGGGGACGCTGTCGGTACTCGCGCTCTTCGCGGCTCTAGGCTATGCGGGTATCCGCGTGGCCGGACGCACGGAGGATCCCTTCGTGAGGTACGCCGCGGGAGGTGTGATCACCTGGATCATGGTGCAAGCCGTGATCAATATTGGTGCGGTGCTCGGCCTGCTGCCGATCGCCGGAGTCCCGCTCCCGCTGTTCTCCTACGGAGGGTCGGCCGTGCTGCCGACCATGTTCGCCGTCGGGCTCCTGATCGCGTTCGCGCGGGAGGATCCCGCCGCGAAAGCGGCCCTGGCCATGCGGCAGCCTGTCTTCCGGGGGAAGCGGGCCGGGGTGAGATGGAAGACGATGAGACGGCGCGTCAAGAAGCGTCCGTCCGGAGAGCGGTGAATTTCGGTGCATGTCGTACTCGCCGGTGGGGGGACCGCCGGCCACATCGAGCCCGCGCTCGCCCTCGCGGACGCCCTGCGCAGGCAGGACCCCACTGTGGGGATCACGGCCCTCGGCACGGAGCGCGGCCTGGAGACCAGGCTCGTGCCCGAGCGGGGGTACGAGCTGGGGCTGATCCCCGCCGTACCGCTGCCGCGCAGGCCCACCCCCGAGCTGATCACCGTCCCCGGACGGCTGCGCGGCACGATCAAGGCCGCCGAGCAGATCCTGGAGCGCACCAAGGCGGACTGCGTCGTGGGCTTCGGCGGCTATGTCGCGCTGCCCGGCTACCTCGCGGCCAAGCGGCTCGGAGTGCCGATCATCGTCCACGAGGCCAACGCCAGGCCGGGACTGGCCAACAAGATCGGCTCCCGGTACGCGGCCGGGGTGGCGGTCTCCACCCCGGACAGCAAGCTGCGTGACGCCCGCTACATCGGGATCCCGCTGCGCCGCACCATCGCCACCCTGGACCGGGCCCGGGTGCGCCCCGAGGCGCGCGCCGCCTTCGGGCTCGACCCCAACCTGCCGACGCTGCTCGTCTCCGGCGGCTCGCAGGGCGCGCGCCGGCTCAACGAGGTGGTCCAGCAGATCGCTCCGGCGCTCCAGCGCTCCGGGATCCAGATCCTGCACGCGGTCGGTCCGAAGAACGAAATGCCGCGCGTGGACAACATGCCCGGAATGCCGCCCTACATCCCGGTACCGTATGTCGACCGGATGGACCTCGCGTACGCCGCGGCCGACATGATGCTCTGCCGCGCGGGCGCGATGACCGTCGCCGAACTCTCCGCCGTCGGGCTGCCCGCCGCCTACGTACCGCTGCCGATCGGCAACGGCGAACAGCGGCTCAACGCCCAGCCGGTGGTCAAGGCCGGCGGCGGACTGCTGGTCGACGACGCCGAACTGACGCCCGAGTGGATCCAGAGCCATGTGCTCCCGGTGCTCGCCGATCCGCACCGGCTGTTCGAGATGTCCCGCGCGGCGGCGGAGTTCGGCCGCAGGGACGCCGACGATCTGCTCGTCGGCATGGTGTACGAGGCGATCGCCGCACGCCGTAAGGCGTAGACAGGGAGGCAGGGAGCGTGGCCGGACCGACGACCGCCGAGCGCGGAGCGAGACCGGGGTCGGCGTCCGGCCATCCCGAGGAGGACGGGCCGGAGCGCCGGTTCCGGCTCTCCCGGCCCCGTCCGCTGATCGCGCTGATCGCGTCGGTGCTGCTGGCGGCCGGCGTGATCTGGCTGCTGTACGGCTCGCCCTGGCTGCGCGCGGAGCGGGTGGGTGTCACGGGTACCGACGTGCTCACCCGCTCCCGTGTGGAGGCCGTCGCGGCCGTGCCGCTCGGTGCGCCGCTGATCTCGGTCGACACGGACGCGATCGAGGCACGGCTGCTGCGGAAGCTGCCCCGTATCGACCGGATCGAGGTCGAACGGTCGTGGCCGAACGGAGTCCGCCTCGAAGTGGTCGAGCGTAAACCCGCGCTGCTGATCAAAGAGAACGGAAAGTTTATTGAAATGGACGTCAAGGGAGTCAGGTTCGCCACGGTGGACCAGGCGCCCAAGGGCGTCCCGCTGCTCGAATTGACGGCCGGTCAACCGGCCGGAACGCAGCGGTTCCCGGCCGCCCGGCTCACTCTCGAAGCGGTGCGGGTACGCGGAGAGCTGCCCGCCGGGGTGGCCAAGGACACGAAGGCCGTACGGGTCCGTTCGTACGACGCGATCTCCCTGGAATTGACCGGTGGACGTACGGTGATGTGGGGAAGCGGCGAGGACGGGCCGGCCAAGGCGCGTGCGCTCTCCGCTCTCATGAAAGCGGCTCCCAAAGCGGGGCACTTCGATGTGAGCGCACCCACCGCGCCTGCCGTGGAGGGGAGTTGACGCTCATTTGTGCTGGCCAGCACCCTGGTTGGTCAGCGCTATGGGTGATCACATAGGGTGAAAAGAAAAACGGGAGGTTCGGCGTGTTCGTTGAACGTGCGCCACTTGTCGACTTAGTGTCCTGTTCGGAAGAGTCCAAGAAGCGGACACACTGGTAACCCTGAACTTCAACGTGAGGGTTTGGGTCGGCGTTCCGGACCGTCCCATCGGCATCAGTCGTCGCGGCGCCACATCGGCGCAGCGACGACACGTAACTCGAGGCGAGAGGCCTTCGACGTGGCAGCACCGCAGAACTACCTCGCAGTCATCAAGGTCATCGGTGTCGGCGGCGGTGGTGTCAATGCCATCAACCGAATGATCGAGGTCGGTCTCAAGGGCGTCGAGTTCATCGCGATCAACACCGACGCGCAAGCGCTGTTGATGAGCGACGCCGACGTCAAGCTCGACGTCGGCCGGGAACTCACCCGCGGCCTCGGCGCCGGAGCCAACCCGGCGGTCGGCCGGAAGGCGGCAGAGGACCACCGCGAGGAGATCGAGGAGGTCCTCAAGGGGGCCGACATGGTCTTCGTCACCGCCGGTGAGGGCGGCGGCACCGGCACCGGCGGCGCGCCCGTCGTCGCCAACATCGCGCGCTCCCTGGGCGCCCTGACGATCGGTGTGGTCACCCGCCCGTTCACCTTCGAGGGCCGCCGCAGGGCGAACCAGGCGGAGGACGGCATCGCGGAACTCCGCGAAGAGGTCGACACCCTCATCGTCATCCCCAACGACCGCCTGCTGTCCATCTCGGACCGTCAGGTCAGCGTCCTCGACGCCTTCAAGTCGGCGGACCAGGTCCTGCTGTCCGGTGTCCAGGGCATCACCGACCTCATCACCACCCCCGGTCTGATCAACCTGGACTTCGCCGACGTCAAGTCCGTGATGTCCGAAGCCGG
Organism: Streptomyces sp. NBC_01429; assembly: GCF_036231945.1. Classification (NCBI taxonomy): domain Bacteria; kingdom Bacillati; phylum Actinomycetota; class Actinomycetes; order Kitasatosporales; family Streptomycetaceae; genus Streptomyces; species Streptomyces sp. NBC_01429. The sequence continues at coordinate 6,013,273 of NZ_CP109599.1, forward strand.
ATCGGCCCTCATGGGCATCGGCTCGGCCCGCGGCGACGACCGCGCGGTGGCCGCCGCCGAGATGGCGATCTCCTCGCCGCTCCTCGAAGCGTCGATCGACGGCGCCCGGGGCGTCCTGCTCTCCATCTCCGGCGGCAGCGACCTCGGTCTCTTCGAGATCAACGAGGCCGCGCAGCTGGTGAGCGAGGCCGCCCACCCCGAGGCCAACATCATCTTCGGCGCCGTCATCGACGACGCCCTGGGCGACGAGGTACGGGTCACGGTCATCGCGGCCGGCTTCGACGGCGGACAGCCGCCGACCCGGCGCGAGAACGTGCTCGGCGCGGGCTCCAAGCGCGACGAGCAGCAGCCCCCGGCCCGGACTGGCGACACCGGCCGCACCACCGGCGGACTGGGCATGGTGCCGTCGCGCGAGGACAGCCAGCCCGAGCCGGCTCCCGCGGTCAGCGAGAAGCTGTCGCAGCTGAGCCAGCCCCAGGTCCCGCCGGCCCGTCCGTACCAGGACAGCCAGGCCGAAGAGCTGGATGTCCCGGACTTCCTCAAGTGATAGGAACCCGCACGACACTGAGCGGCGCGCATTTCGCCTTCACCGACAGGTGGGGCGGGGTGAGCGCCGTTCCGTACGATCAGCTCAATCTCGGCGGCGCGGTCGGTGACGACTCCGCCGCCGTCCTGGCCAACCGCGAACTCGCCGCGAAGTCCCTGGACCTCGATCCCGGGCGGGTCGTGTGGATGAACCAGGTGCACGGCCGCGAGGTGGCCGTCGCCGAAGGGCCGTGGACGGGCGAGGACATTCCCGCAGTCGACGCCGTCGTCACCGTACGGCGCGGGCTGGCGCTCGCCGTACTCACCGCGGACTGTGTTCCGCTGCTGCTGGCCGACCCGGCCGCCGGGGTCGTGGCCGCCGCCCACGCCGGACGTCCGGGACTGGTCGCGGGGATCGTCCCGGCCGCGGTCGAGGCCATGATCACGCTCGGTGCGCGGCCGGAACGGATCACCGCCCTCAGCGGCCCCGCCGTCTGCGGCCGCTGCTACGAGGTCCCCGCCGCGATGCGCGACGAAGTCGCCGCCGCCGTACCCGCGGCCGGGTGCGAGACCAGCTGGTCCACCCCCGCCGTCGATGTCGTCGCCGGAGTGCACGCGCAGCTCGCGGACCTCGGGGTGACGGACCGTCGGCGCTCGGAGGTCTGCACGCTGGAGTCGCCCGATCACTACTCGTACCGCCGCGACCGCACGACCGGGCGGCTCGCCGGCTATGTCTGGCTGGACTGAGGGACATGGAAGACCGCAAGACGGAACTCGCCGCGAACCTCGCGACGGTGGAGCGGCGCATCGCCGCCGCCTGCGCCGCCTCGGGACGTGACCGCGAGGAGGTGACCCTGATCGTGGTCACCAAGACCTACCCCGCGAGCGACGTACGGCTGCTCCACGAACTCGGCGTACGGCAGGTGGCCGAGAACCGCGACCAGGACGCCGCCCCCAAGGCCACCAGTTGTAAAGATTTGTCGCTGATCTGGCATTTTGTGGGCCAATTGCAGACGAACAAGGTCCGTTCCGTAGCCAGTTACGCCGATGTGGTGCAGTCTGTCGACCGGCTCAAGCTTGTTTCCGCGCTCTCCACCGCGGCGGTGCGCGCGGGGCGCGAGCCGGTCTGTCTGATCCAGGTCGCGCTGGACGCCGAGTCCGGCGAGCGGGGCAGCAGGGGCGGTGTCGCACCCGACGGGGTCGAGGAGTTGGCGGCGGCGGTGGCCGGTTCGCCCGGATTGCGGCTCGGCGGTCTGATGACCGTGGCGCCGCTGGCCGGGGAGTTCGCGGGCCGCCCGGCGGCGGCGTTCGAGCGGCTGAGGGAAATCTCATCCCGCCTGCGCGCGGACCATCCTGCTGCGAACATGGTCTCGGCGGGGATGAGCGCGGATCTTGAGGACGCCGTGACGGCCGGGGCGACACATGTACGCGTCGGTACGGCGGTACTCGGAGTCCGACCCCGGCTCGGGTAACGTCGCGAAGCAAGTCGGACCACAGCAGAAAATATGGTCATTTCCGCCAAAGGCGGGTAGACCCAGTGGATCGCGGGCACTTGGTGACGAGGCCGATCCACCACAGAGCGGAGGACTCAGAGCATGGCCGGCGCGATGCGCAAGATGGCGGTCTACCTCGGCCTCGTGGAGGACGATGGGTACGACGGCCGGGGCTTCGACCCCGACGATGATTTCGAACCCGAGCCCGAGCCGGAGCGGGAACACCGGCGCCACCAGCCCGTGCACCAGCCGGAACGGGAAGAACCGGTACGTATGGTCCAACCGCCCGCGCAGCGCGAGCGCGAGCCGGTCGCGATGGCGGCGGAAAACGGACGTCCGGCGCGAATCGCCCCCGTGGCATCCATCACACCTGAACGCCCGAGCCTGGAGAAGAACGCACCGGTGATCATGCCCAAGGTCGTGTCCGAGCGGGAGCCCTACCGCATCACCACATTGCACCCGAGGACCTACAACGAGGCCCGTACCATCGGGGAACACTTCCGCGAAGGCACCCCGGTGATCATGAACTTGACGGAGATGGACGATACGGACGCGAAGCGACTTGTCGACTTTGCCGCAGGACTTGTCTTCGGTCTCCATGGCAGCATTGAGCGAGTGACGCAGAAGGTGTTCCTGCTGTCTCCTGCTAACGTCGATGTCACGGCGGAGGACAAGGCCCGCATCGCAGAGGGCGGGTTCTTCAACCAGAGCTAGAACACAGCGCCGGGAACAACCCGGTCGTACGGCGGGAACGGCCCGCGGACGACCGACCAGAGTGAACCAGGGGAGAGGGAAGCAGCGGGATGGGCATCGCACTACAGGTGGTCTACATCGCGCTGATGTGCTTCCTCATCGTGCTGATTTTCCGGTTGGTCATGGATTACGTCTTCCAGTTCGCCCGCTCATGGCAGCCCGGCAAGGTGATGGTGGTCGTTCTGGAGGCCACCTACACTGTCACCGATCCACCGCTCAAGCTTCTGCGGCGGTTCATTCCGCCGCTGCGTCTCGGGGGCGTGGCACTCGACCTGTCCTTCTTCGTTCTGATGATCATCGTTTGGATCCTGATCTCGCTTGTGAGCAATCTTGCGAGGGGAATGTGAGCGATACGGTCTTGCCGACTGCCGACGACTACGTAGAGGTGAAGTAGAGATGCCGTTGACCCCCGAGGACGTGCGGAACAAGCAGTTCACGACCGTCCGCCTCCGAGAAGGCTACGACGAGGACGAGGTCGATGCCTTTCTCGACGAGGTCGAGGCCGAACTGACCCGCCTGCTCCGCGAGAACGAGGATCTGCGCGCGAAGCTGGCCGCCGCGACGCGTGCCGCCGCGCAGAACCAGCAACAGCAGCAGCAGCAACAACAGCAGCAGCAACAGGGCATGCGCAAGCCGCCCGAGCAGCAGGATCGGCCCGGGGCTCCGGTGCCCGCCGCCATATCCGGTCCGCCGCAGCAGCAGCAGCCCCCGCAGATGGGTCCCCCCCAGCTGCCCGGCGGCGCGCCTCAGCTGCCCGCGGGACCGAGCGGTCACGGCCAGGGTCCCGGTCCGCAGGGACACGACCCGCGCGGCCAGCACCCCATGCAGGGCGGCCCCATGCAGCAGCAGGGTGGCCCGATGCAGGGCGGCCCCATGCAGCAGGGCGGTCCCATGGGGCAGGGCGGCCCGATGGGTCAGGGTGGTCCGATGGGCCAGGGCGGCCCGATGCAGCAGCAGGGCGGTCCCATGGGTGGACCGATGGGCGGCCCCATGGGCGGCCACAACCCGCAGATGCAGCAGCCCGGTCAGGGCCCCGGCGGCGACAGCGCCGCACGTGTGCTCTCGCTCGCCCAGCAGACCGCCGACCAGGCGATCGCCGAGGCGCGTTCCGAGGCCAACAAGATCGTCGGCGAGGCCCGCAGCCGCGCCGAGGGTCTGGAGCGCGACGCGCGCGCCAAGGCGGACGCGCTGGAGCGGGACGCCCAGGAGAAGCACCGCGTGGCGATGGGCTCCCTGGAGTCCGCGCGCGCCACGCTGGAGCGCAAGGTCGAGGATCTGCGCGGCTTCGAGCGTGAGTACCGCACCCGGCTGAAGTCCTACCTGGAGAGCCAGCTGCGTCAGCTGGAGACCCAGGCGGACGACTCGCTCGCCCCGCCGCGTACCCCGGCGACCGCTTCCCTGCCGCCGTCGCCGTCCATGGCGCCGGCCGGTGCGGGCGCGATGGGCCACAGCATGGGCGGAAACCCGTCGATGGGCGGTCCTTCGATGGGCGGGCCCTCGCAGGCCCCTTCGTACGGCGGTCAGCAGCAGATGTCCCCGGCGATGACCCAGCCGATGGCGCCGGTGCGGCCGCAGGCGCCGCAGCCGATGCAGCAGGCGCCGTCGCCGATGCGCGGCTTCCTGATCGACGAGGACGACAACTGACGGGTGTGCGCGTGAAGTGCGCGTAGCCGTCGGCGGCAGGCTGAAAGGGCCGGGCCCGGGACTTATGTCCCGGGCCCGGCCCTTTGGCGTGGCCGCTGCGGGGCTCTGACCCGGGCCCCGGCCCTCGATCGCCGGGCGGGCCTGAAGATGCCCTCAATCGCCGGGCGGCTTGGGGTGCCCTCGCCAGGTGGGTCCGCAGGTGCGCTCAAGGGGTGGTCGGTTTCCGGGCGGTAAAACCCGGATCACTGTTGGTCGAGACTCTTCCCCATCCTTGTGCATCCACTGTATACACGGGATATGAGTCGAGAAGTCAGAGGTACCCGTGGTGATGCCAACGGCGCCGACGATGTCACCGGCGAGCTGCGTCGGCTGATCGTCGAGGGCGTCTATCCGCCCGGCTGCCGGCTCGTCCAGGACGAGTTGGCCGACCGCTTCGGGGTGAGCCGGATCCCGCTGCGGGAGGCCATGCGTACCCTCGCCAGTGAGGGTCTGCTCCGTACGACACCGGGGCGCGGCACGTTCGTGACGGTGCTGGATCTGGACGAGATCGACGAGATCTACAACCTGCGCCGGCTGGTCGAGCCGAGCTTCGCCGAACATGTCACCGAACGGGTCTCGCGGCGCGACATCAGCCGGTTCGACGCCATGGCCAAGGAGATGGAGCGCGTCGCCGAGTCCGCCGCGGACTCCTGGTCGCGGACGAACCTCGCGTTCCACCTCGACATGTACCGGCTGTCCCGGCTGCCGCTGCGCTACGAGGTGATCTCGGGGATGTACCACCGGCTGGAGCCGTACTCGCGGTTCTACGTGCACGGCACATCGGCGTACGAGCGGGTGCAGTGCGAACACGCCGCGATGGTCCAGGCGCTGGCCGACGGTGACGCCCGGGAGCTGGCCCGGCAGATAGTCGCGCACATCGACGGCGGCCAGCACGGTCTGCACGCCGCCTGGGAGAACAGCAGCAACACGATTCACGCCTACTGGGCGGAGTCGGCCCGATGACCGCGCTCGCGATCAACACGGATGTGGGCGAGGGGTTCGGGGTGTGGGGGCCCGCCGACGAGGGGGACCTGCTCGACCAGGTCACGGCCGCCAACGTCGCCTGTGGCTTCCACGCGGGCGATCCCGACATCCTGCGCCGTACCTGCGAGGCGAGCGCCGCCCGGGGCGTGGCGATCGGCGCGCAGGTCTCCTACCGCGATCTGGCCGGCTTCGGACGGCGCTTCATCGATGTGCCGAAGAAGACGCTGGTCAATGAACTCCTCTACCAGATCGGCGCGTTGGAGGTCTTCGCGCGCCTGGCGGGCAGCCGGGTCAGCTATCTGAAGGCGCACGGCGCGCTGTACAACGCGGCGGCCCACCACGTGGGACACGCGGAGGCGATCGTCGAGGCGGTCACGCTGTACGACCGTGGGCTGCCGCTGCTCTGCCAGCCCCGTACGGTCGTGTGGGAGCGTGCGGTCGAGGCCGGCTGCCGGCCGCTGGCCGAGGCGTTCGCCGACCGGGGCTACACGGACGAGGGGCTGCTCGTGCCCCGGTCGGCGCCGGGCGCCCTGGTCACCGATCCCGCCGAGGCGGCGCGGCGCGCGCTGCGGATGGCGCAGACGGGCACGGTCGTCTCGGTCAGTGGCCGGACCGTACGGATCGCCCCGGACGGCGGTGAGGTGGCGGCGCTGTGCGTGCACAGCGACACGCCCGGCGCTGTGGCCATCACCGCCGCCGTACGGACGAGCCTGGCCTCGGCCGGTATCACGGTGAGCACGCCCGCCGGCCTCCTCGGCGCCGCTCCCGCCGCCGAGCGGCCGGAGGTACGGCCGTGACCCGCGCGGAGCCGGTCCTGCGGCGGGCGGGCGACCGGGGCTGGCTGATCGAGTGCGCCGGGGCGCGCCCCGCCGATGTGGCCACCGCGATCAGGGAGCGCCCCTGGGCGTCGGGGCTGCGGGACGTCGTACCCGCGGCGACGACCGTCCTGGTGGTGGCCGAGACGCTCGCCGGGATGGAGCCGCTCGCCGCCGAACTGCGCGCCGTGCTCGACGACGTCGGCTCCCGGCAGTCCCCGCCGGCCCCGGGGCGCACGGTCGTGATCCCGGTCCGGTACGAGGGCGTGGATCTGGCCGCGGTCGCCGAGCGCGTCGGTATGGCTCCGCGCGAGATCGCGCGGCTGCACACCGAGGCGGAGTATTCGGTCGGGTTCTTCGGCTTCGCCCCCGGATTCGCGTATCTGGACGGCGTACCGGAGAGCCTGCGGCTGCCCAGGCTGTCCAGCCCGCGCCCCCGGGTGGCGGCCGGGGTGGTGGCGATCGCCGGGAACCAGACGGTCGTCTACCCCGGCGGGACCCCCGGGGGCTGGCACCAGATCGGCGTCACGGCGGAACGGCTGTGGGACGTGAACGCCGAGCCGCCCAACCGGCTGGCGGTCGGTGACCGGGTCGTGTTCGAGGCGGTCGCGTCATGACCACCGCACTCGGCGCCCGGCGCGGCCCGGCGGCGCCCGCGGGCACAGCGCCGGGGGACGGCGCGGGGCGCGCGGCGGAGGTCACCGGCGCCGTACTGACCGTCGTCGGGGCGGGCGTCGCGACCAGCGTCCAGGACCTGGGCCGACCCGGCCTCGCCCATCTGGGCGTCCCGGCGTCCGGCCCCGCCGACCGGCGCAGCTTCCGCCTCGCCAACCGGCTGGCCGGCAACCCGGAGAACACCCCGGCCCTCGAAGCGACCGTCGGCGGCCTGGCCGTGACCCTGTCGGAGTCCCGGTACGTGGCGATCACCGGGGCACCGGCTCCGGTGACGGTGGACGGCGTACCGGTGCGCGACGCGACGCTCGTGCGGCTGGGTGCCGGGTCCGTGCTGGCGATCGGGCGTCCTTGGGCGGGCTGCCGTACCTATCTGGCCGTCTGCGGCGGGATGGAGCCGGAGCGGGTGCTGGGGTCGGCCTCGCGCGACTCGCTCACCGGGCTCGGTCCCGAGCCCGTCCGGGCCGGGTCGCGGTACGGCCTCGGCCCCGCGCGACCCGTCCCCGGGGTTCCGCTGGAGCTGGCGTTCAGTGTCGTCCCCTGCTGGGGGCCGGTCACCGTCCGGTTCCGGTGGGGGCCGCGCCACGAGCTGTTCGGCGCCGCCGACCGGCACCGGCTGACCGGGGCGCCCTGGCGGGTCTCCGCCCAGTGCGACCGGGTGGGCGCGCGGCTGACGGGCACCGCGCTGTCCATCGGCTCGGTCGACCTGCCCAGTGAGGGAACCATGCGCGGTGCCATCCAGGTGCCGCCCTCGGGCGAGCCGATCGTGTTCCTCGCCGACCACCCGGTCACCGGCGGCTATCCCGTCATCGGGGTCGTCACCGACGCCGACATCGATCTCGTCGGCCAGGCCGTCCCCGGCGACGAACTGCGGCTCATGCCCATGCGGTGAGAGCCGGTACGCCGAGAGCCCGTACGGCAAGAGCCCGTACGCCGAGAGCCCGTGCCCGGAGAGGAGGGCAGCAGCCGAACAGACCACGGCGCCCACGCCGTTCATTCCCCGCCGAACAGCACCGCAGTACCAGAAGGAGAGAACCATGACCGACCAGCCCGCTTCCCTCGCCCCCTTCCACCTGGCCATCCCGGTCGACGACATCGACGCCGCCCGGCAGTTCTACGGCAAGGTGCTCGGCTTCAGCGAGGGCCGCTCCGACACGAAGTGGATCGACTGGAACTTCGGCGGCCACCAGGTCGTCACCCACCAGGTCGGCGACGGCCCGTCCGGGACACCGCGTGACGGCATCGCCGGGACCAACCCCGTCGACGGCCACCAGGTGCCGGTGCCGCACTTCGGGCTGGTGCTCCCGGTGCCGGAGTTCCAGGAACTCGCCGAGCGGCTCACCGCCGTCGACACGCAGTTCGTGATCGAGCCGTACGTCCGCTTCCAGGGCGAGCCGGGCGAGCAGTGGACGATGTTCTTCCTCGACCCGGCCGGCAACGCGATGGAGTTCAAGGCGTTCGCCGACATCAGCCAGCTCTTCGCCGTCTGAACCCGTCCACCAGTGACGACGGTCACCAGCAGGAGGACTGGTCCCGCTGATGGCCGTCGCGCGGGGGACCCCGCGCCGTACGGACCACAGAAGACAAGCCCGCACGACTGACAGCACATCCCGGCCACAGGACATGTCAGATCCGGAGGACACCCATGAAGAGCCTACCAACGACGGTCGCCGACCCCGGAGAGACGGCGAGCGAACCGGCCTCCCCGGGCGCCGTCAACCCGCCGGCGCCCGCCGGGGCGGCGAGCGGCCGGCCGCGCAGGGCGGCTATGGCGGCCGCCGCCGGCACCGCCATCGAGTACTACGAGTTCGGCGTCTACAGCTATCTCGCCGTCATCATCGGGCCGCACTTCTTCCCCGGCGACGACCCCACCGCCTCCCTGCTGGCCACGCTGGCGGTCTTCGGCAGCGCCTTCCTGATGCGGCCGCTGGGCGGCATCGTGCTCGGCAGGCTGGGCGACCGGGTCGGCCGAAAACCGGTACTGATCCTCACGGTGGTGGGGATGGGCAGCGCCACCGCGGCCGTCGGACTGCTGCCCACGGCCGACACCATCGGGGTCGCCGCGCCGGTGGCGCTGCTGCTCGTCCGGCTCGCCCAAGGGTTCTTCGCGGGCGGGGAGGTCACCGGTTCCGCCACCTATCTGGCCGAGTCGGCCCCGCGCGGCAGGCGCGGATTCTTCGGGGCGTTCACCCCCGTCGGCGTCGCCCTCGGCGGCGGGACCGCCGCCCTGGTGGCCGGGATCACCACGACCGTACTGAACGAGCGTCAGCTCGACGCCTACGGCTGGCGCATCCCCTTCCTCCTCTCGCTGCCCCTGATCGCCCTCGCGCTGATCGCCCGCAACCGGCTGGAGGACTCCGAGACCTTCCTCGCGAAGAAGTCGGAGAAGGCCACGGCGAAGGCGCCGCTGACCGAGGTGCTCACCGAGCACCGCGCCGCCGTGCTCAAGGTGACCCTGCTGGCCATCGGGTCCAACTGCGGCTACTGGGTCGGGCTGATCTTCATGAACATCTACCTGACCACCGATCTCGGCTACTCCACGTCCTCCACCTTCTGGATCATGGGCGGGATCAGCTTGTTCGTGGCCTGTCTCATGCCGGTCTGCGGCGGGCTCTCCGACCGGTGGGGCCGCAAGCGGCTGATCACCGTCGGCTTCGCCGGGTACGCGATCCTGGTCGTCCCCGCCATGCTCGTCATGGGGCTCGGCAGCTTCCCGCTGGCCGTCGCCGCCATGGTCGTGCTCGCCCTGCCGATGCCCATCGTCCAGTCGGTCACCTACCCGACCTACGCCGAGATGTTCCCGACGAGGGTGCGCTACACGGGTCTCTCGTTCAGCTTCAACATCGGCACCATCATCGGCGGCGGGCTCAGCCCCTACCTCGCCACCTGGCTGATCGCCAGCACCGGCAATCTGCTCGCCCCGGGCTTCCTGCTGATGGCGGCCTCGGTCATGGCGCTGCTCACGCTGCGCACCGTGAAGGAATCCAGCCGGGCGGAGCTGATATGACGACCGGAACCGTCCCCGCCACTCCGGCCGAGCTGCGCCGCCTCGTGGCGGCCGGCCGGTGGACCGGGCCCACGGCCGGGCTGCTGGACGGCTACCAGCAGGCCAACCTCGTGATCGTCCCGAGGGACCTCGCGTACGACTTCCTGCTCTACTGCACCCGCAACCCCCAGCCCTGCCCGGTACTCGCCGTCACCGAGCCGGGCGATCCGACGGTACGGCTCGGCGCGACCACGGCCGATCTCCGTACCGAGCTGCCCCGCTACCGGGTCTGGCAGCACGGCGAACAGGTCGCCGAGCCCACCGACATCACGGCGTACTGGCGCGAGGACGCGGTCGGATTCCTGCTCGGGTGCAGTCATACCTTCGAGGGGCCGCTGCGCGCGGCGGGCGTCCCCGTCCGCTACGCCGAGGAGTCGGCGGCGCCGCCCGTCTACGTCACGACGCTGCCGACACGGCCCGCCGGACGGCTGTCCGGGCCCCTGGTGGTCAGCATGCGGGCGATCCCCGCCCGGCTGGTCCCGCGCGCCGTCGAGATCACGTCCCGGTACCCCGCCGGACACGGCGCGCCCGTGCACATCGGCGATCCGGCCGCGCTCGGCATCGCCGATCTCGACCGGCCGGACTTCGGCCCCTCGCCGGTCGTCGAACCGGGCGACGTGCCGGTCTTCTGGGCCTGCGGGGTCACCCCGCAGCTGGCGCTGCCCGCCGTACGGGCCGCCTACACGATCACGCACCATCCCGGCCACATGTTCGTCTTCGACCACACCGTCGACGCGGGGCCCGCCGGACTCCCCGGCTGAGCGCCGGGCGGGCCGGAGGTCCGGCCCGCCCGGCGCCCGGGGCTGTGGTGCGCCAGGCCGTTACGCCTTGCGCAGACGGAAGGTGAGGGACAGGCCCTCGTCCTCGAACGGCTTGCCGTACGTGTCGTCCGCCTCGCCCGGCGCGAAGTCCGTGGCCAGGACCTCGTCCGAGATCAGCGGCGTGTGCGCGGTGAGCGCCTCCGTCGTCGCGGCGTCCGCCGCGTTCCAGCGGACGGCGATCCGGTCGGCGACGTCCAGGCCGCTGTTCTTGCGGGCCTCCTGGATGAGGCGGATGGCGTCACGGGCGAGACCCGCCAGCCGGAGTTCGGGCGTGATCTCCAGGTCCAGGGCGACCGTCGCACCGGAGTCCGAGGCGACGGACCAGCCCTCGCGCGGCGTCTCCGTGATGATCACCTCGTCCGGGGCGAGCGAGACGCTCTCGCCGTCCACGGTCACCGACGCCGTACCCTCGCGCAGCGCCGCCGACAGGGCCGCGGCGTCCGCCTCGGCGACCGCCTTCGCCACGGCCTGCACGCCCTTGCCGAAGCGCTTGCCCAGCGCCCGGAAGTTCGCCTTCGCCGTCGTGTCGACCAGCGAGCCGCCGACCTCGGAGAGCGTGGCCAGCGAGGAGACGTTCAGCTCCTCGGTGATCTGGGCGCGCAGCTCGGCGGAGAGCGCCTCGAAGCCGGTGGCCGCGATCAGCGCCCGGGAGAGCGGCTGGCGGGTCTTCACGCCGGACTCGGCGCGGGTCGCCCGGCCCAGCTCGACCAGCCGCCGTACCAGCGCCGTCTGCTGGGAGAGCGTCGGGTCGATCACCGACAGGTCCGCCTGCGGCCAGGACGCCAGGTGCACCGACTCGGGCGCGTCCGGAGAGACCGGGACGATCATGTCCTGCCAGACCCGCTCCGTGATGAACGGCGTCAGCGGCGCCATCAGCCGCGTCACCGTCTCGACCACGTCGTGCAGCGTGCGCAGCGCCGCCTTGTCGCCCTGCCAGAAGCGACGGCGCGAGCGGCGCACGTACCAGTTGGAGAGATCGTCGACGAAGGCGGAGAGCAGCTTGCCGGTGCGCTGGGTGTCGTACGTCTCCATGGCCCGGGTGGTCTGGTCGACCAGCGCGTGCAGCTCGCTCAGCAGCCAGCGGTCCAGGATCGGCCGGTCGGCCGGCGCCGGGTCGGCCTCGCTGGGCGCCCAGTCGGACGTCCGGGCGTACAGCGCCTGGAAGGCCACCGTGTTCCAGTACGTCAGCAGCGTCTTGCGGACGACCTCCTGGATCGTCCCGTCACCGACGCGCCGCGCCGCCCACGGGGAGCCGCCGGCCGCCATGAACCAGCGGACGGCGTCCGCGCCGTGCTTGTCCATCAGCGGGATCGGCTGGAGGATGTTGCCCAGGTGCTTGGACATCTTCCGGCCGTCCTCGGCGAGGATGTGGCCGAGGCAGACGACGTTCTCGTAGCTCGACTTGTCGAAGACGAGCGTGCCGACGGCCATCAGCGTGTAGAACCAGCCGCGCGTCTGGTCGATGGCCTCCGAGATGAACTGCGCCGGGTAGCGCTTCTCGAACAGGTCCCTGTTCTTGTACGGGTAGCCCCACTGCGCGAACGGCATCGAACCCGAGTCGTACCAGGCGTCGATCACCTCGGGCACCCGGACGGCCTCGTGGGAGCAGCCCTCGGCGGTGCAGGTGAAGGTGAGCGCGTCGATGAAGGGACGGTGCGGGTCCAGGCCGCTCTGGTCGGTGCCCGTCAGCTCGGTCAGCTCGGCGCGCGAGCCCACACAGGTCAGGTGGTTGTCCTCGCAGCGCCAGATGGGCAGCGGCGTGCCCCAGTAGCGGTTGCGGGACAGCGCCCAGTCGACGTTGTTGTCCAGCCAGTCGCCGTACCGGCCGTGCTTGACCGAGTCGGGGAACCAGTTGGTCCCCTCGTTCTCCTCCAGCAGCCGGTCCTTGACGGCGGTCGTCCGGATGTACCAGGACGGCTGCGCGTAGTAGAGGAGCGCCGTGTGGCAGCGCCAGCAGTGCGGATAGCTGTGCTCGTACGGAACGTGGCGGAACAGCCGGCCACGCGCCTTGAGATCCTCGGTGAGCGCCTCGTCGGCCTTCTTGAAGAAGACGCCGCCGACCAGCGGCACGTCCGCCTCGAAGGTGCCGTCGGGGCGGATCGGGTTCACGACCGGGAGGCCGTAGGCGCGGCAGACCTTGAGGTCGTCCTCGCCGAAGGCGGGGGACTGGTGGACCAGACCCGTACCGTCCTCCGTCGTCACGTAATCGGCGTTGACGACGTAGTGCGCCTCGGCCGGGAACTCCACGAAGGTGAAGGGACGGTCGTACGTCCAGCGCTCCATCTCGGCGCCGGTGAAGGAGACGCCGGTGGGCTCCCAGCCCTCGCCGAGGGCCTTCTCCAGCAGCGGCTCGGCGACGACGAGCTTCTCCGTGCCGTCGGTCGCGACCACGTACCTGACGCCGGGGTGCGCGGCGACGGCGGTGTTCGAGACGAGGGTCCAGGGGGTGGTGGTCCACACCAGCAGCGCCGCCTCGCCCGCGAGGGGGCCCGAGGTGAGCGGGAAGCGGACGAAGACCGAGGGGTCGACGATCGTCTCGTACCCCTGCGCCAGTTCGTGGTCGGACAGGCCGGTCTGGTCGCGCGGGCACCAGGGGGCGACGCGGTAGTCCTGGACCAGCAGGCCCTTGCCGAAGATCTCCTTCAGCGACCACCAGACGGAGTCGACGTACTCCGGGTCCATGGTGCGGTAGGCGTTGTCCAGGTCCGTCCAGTACCCCATGCGGGTTGTCAGCTCGGCGAAGGCGTCGGTGTGCCGGGTGACGGACTCGCGGCACTTGGCGTTGAACTCGGCGATGCCGTACGCCTCGATGTCCTTCTTGCCGGTGAAGCCCAGCTCCTTCTCGACGGCCAGCTCCACGGGCAGGCCGTGGCAGTCCCAGCCGGCCTTGCGCGCGACGTGGTAGCCGCGCATGGTGCGGAAGCGCGGGAAGACGTCCTTGAAGACGCGGGCCTCGATGTGGTGCGCGCCCGGCATGCCGTTGGCGGTGGGCGGGCCCTCGTAGAAGACCCACTCGGGGCGGCCCTCGGACTGTTCCAGGGTCTTGTCGAAGACCTTGTTCTCACGCCAGAAGTCGAGCACGGCGTGCTCCAGCGCGGGCAGGTCGACCTGGGCGGGCACCTGGCGGTACCGGGGGCCGGTCGCGGCGGTCGTCGGCTGGGATTCTGCTGTCATGGGGTGCTTCCTCCGGCGGAACTGCGGCAATCTCCGTCGAAGGGACGAGAGCCTGCGCTCCCGCGGTACCACCCTCCTTGGCCCCGGACGAGGGTGTCGTCCGCGGCCCCCTCATTAGGGGTCGCGCTGCCGGTTCTACTCACCCGGGGTGACCCGGGCTTTCTTCCGGCGGCTCAGGGGTGATGCTCCGCTTCGCGCTCTGCCCCCGGGCTCGCACCGTCCCCGGGTCGCTCATGGCCGCGTACGACGCCGCTTGTCCCCATCCACGCCTTTTCGCTGCGGCCAGTGTACGGGGAGGGGCCGGGCGGGGCCGACCCGTTTTCCCGGGGAGCGCCGTACGGCCGAACGCGAGACCCGAACGGTTATACCGGCGCCGGCGGCCGCCCCGGCGCGCGTGGCGGCGGATTACCTGGCGAGGAGCTGGGCACAACGGATGGAGGCCCGTCTCGCAGCGTCGCGGGGAGGGCCTGACCGGCGGCGTGCCCCGTTGCCGCGGGGCTGGGGTCGATTTATCGTCCCAGCACGATTCGCGTGCGCGATCACCACATGTGAAGGGGCCGCGGCCATGGTGGCGAAGAAGACGGCGGCCAGGAAGACGGCGGCCAGCGAAACAGCTGCCGCGAAGACGACGACGAAGACGAAGACGACCAAGAAGTCGGCCGCGAAGAAGACGGCGACCAAGGCGGCGGCCAAGAAGACGCCCGCCAAGAAGACGGCGGCGAGGAAGACCGCCGCCAAGAAGGCACCTGCGAAGAAGTCCGCGGCCAAGAAGGCGGCGCCCGCCCGGGCGGCCTCCGGCTCGACCGCGAAGAAGGCCGCGTCCGCGGCCGACCGGGCGGCCGAGGCCGCTGAACAGACGGGAGCCAAGACGGTGGCAGCCAAGAAGACCGCGGGCAGGGGTACGGCGGCCGGAGCGGGCGGGGCGGGGGTGGCGACCGCCGTCACCACGGCGCCCGGCACCCCCACGCCCCCGGACGGGCTGGCGGTACGGCCGGGGGAGGATCCGTGGACACCACGGGAGGTCGCGGAGGCCCGCTCCGAGCTGGAGAGCGAGACCGCCCGACTCCAGGCCGAGATCACCACCTCAGAGACCTCGCTCGCCGGGCTGATGCGGGACTCCGGGGACGGCGCGGGCGACGACGACGCGGACACCGGTACGAAGAACATCACGCGCGAGCACGAGATGTCCCTCGCCGCCAACGCCCGCGAGATGCTGGAGCAGACCGAGCGGGCGCTGCTGCGGCTCGACGCGGGGACGTACGGGCTCTGCGAGATCTGCGGCAAGCCCATCGGCAAGGCGCGCATGCAGGCCTTCCCGCGGGCGACCCTCTGTGTGGAGGACAAGCAGAAGCAGGAACGCCGAGGCTGACGTCGTACGTCGTACCTGTGTGCCCCATCCGTGTGCCGTACCCTCGTCCTCAGTCGGCACCTAGGTTTGAGGATTCACGTGGCAGAGGCGGAGCGGGTCATCGGTACGCCGGATGTGGACGACGAGGCGGCGGCTCCTGAGGAGCGGCCCCAGGGGAAGCGCAGGGTGGTCGCGCTCTTCACCGTCGCCGTCGTGGCGTACCTGCTGGACCTCGGCAGCAAGATGCTCGTGGTGGCCAAGCTGGAGCACCACGAGCCGATCCGGGTGATCGGTGATCTGCTCCAGTTCAACGCGATCAGGAACGCGGGAGCCGCCTTCGGGATCGGTGAGGCGTTCACGGTGATCTTCACGATCATCGCGGCGGGCGTCATCGTGGTGATCGCCCGGCTGGCCCGCAAGCTCTACAGCCTGCCCTGGGCCATCGCGCTGGGGCTGCTGCTCGGCGGCGCGCTCGGCAACCTCACCGACCGGATCTTCCGCTCGCCCGGCGTCTTCCGGGGCGCGGTCGTGGACTTCATCGCGCCCGCCCACTTCGCCGTCTTCAACCTCGCGGACTCCGCGATCGTCTGCGGCGGCATCCTGATCGTGCTGCTCTCCTTCCGGGGGCTCGACCCCGACGGGACCGTCCACAAGGACTGAGGGTCCGAGGGCGCGCGGTTCGGCACTTTGTCGCTACAAGGCATACTCGACAGGTGAGCTTTCCCGAGATCAGAACCCTGCCCGTGCCCGATGGCCTGGAGGGCGAGCGCGTCGACGCCGCCATAGCCCGTATGTTCGGCTTCTCCCGTACGAAGGCGGCCGACCTCGCCGCCTCCGGGAAGGTCCAGGTCGACGGCGCCGTCGTCGGGAAGTCCGAGCGGGTGAGCGGCGGTGCCTGGCTCGAAGTGGAGATGCCCCCCGCCGCCGCGCCCGTGCAGATCGTGGCGGAGCCCGTCGAGGGCATGGAGATCGTGCACGACGACGACGACATCGTCGTGATCGTCAAGCCGGTCGGCGTCGCCGCGCACCCCAGCCCCGGCTGGACCGGTACGACCGTGATCGGCGGCCTCGCCGCCGCCGGGTACCGCATCTCGACCTCCGGCGCGGCCGAGCGGCAGGGCATCGTGCACCGGCTGGACGTCGGCACCTCCGGGCTGATGGTGGTGGCCAAGTCGGAGCGCGCGTACACCCTGCTCAAGGCGCAGTTCAAGGAGCGGGTCGTGGACAAGCGCTACCACGCGCTGGTGCAGGGCCACCCGGACCCGATGAGCGGGACCATCGACGCGCCCATCGGCCGCCACCCGAACCACGACTACAAGTGGGCGGTCACCGCCGAGGGCAAGGCGTCGGTCACGCACTACGACCTGATCGAGGCGTTCCGGTCGGCCTCGCTGCTGGACATCAAGCTGGAGACGGGCCGTACGCACCAGATCCGCGTGCACATGTCCGCCCACCGCCACCCCTGTGTCGGGGACCTGACCTACGGCGCCGACCCGACGCTGTCCAAGCGGCTGGGGCTGACCCGGCAGTGGCTGCACGCGGTGCGGCTCGGCTTCGAGCACCCGTCGGACGGGCAGTGGGTGGAGTTCGCCAGCACCTACCCGGACGACCTCCAGAGCGCGCTGGACAAGGTCAGGGCGGAGAGCAACGCGTGAGCCGGGTGCGCCCGGCCGGGGACGGCGCCGGGCCGCTGGTCCGGGTCGTGACCGATCCGGCCGGGGTCGAGGCGTGTCTCGCCGTCCGGCGCGAGGTCTTCGTCCACGAGCAGGGCGTCTCCGAAGATCTTGAGTACGACGGCCTCGACGACCGGGCGGTCCACGTGCTGGCCGTGCGCGCGGACGGCACCCCGCTCGGTACGGGACGGCTGCTGCACGGCCCCGTGGCCGCCGACCGGACCGGCGGCGACCCGCGCGTCGGCGCGCTGGGACGGCTGGCCGTCCTCAAGTCCGCGCGCGGACTGGGGATCGGCGCCGCGCTGGTGCGGGGGATCGAGGCGGCGGCCGTCGAGCGCGGTCTCACGGCGATGGACCTGCACGCCCAGACCCATGCGCTGGCCTTCTACGAACGGCTCGGCTACGCCGCCCACGGGCCCGAGTTCCTGGACGCGGGCATCGCGCACCGCGCCATGCGCAAGGAACTGCCGGCGCCCCCGGCGCCGTGATTCCGGGCCGTCCGCCCGTACCCCGTACACCGAGAACGGCATGTACCGGCCACCCCCTGGCCTGATTCCGTCGGGGCCCATGGCAGGCTTGGGCTCTTGATCACCGAATTCCGCCGTCAAGGCCGCCGACCACCGGAGGGCACACCGTGGACCAGCTGGCACTGCTGATCGTGCTGTTGCTCGGGGCGGTGCTGACCGTGCCGCTGGGGGACCGGCTGGGGCTGCCCTCGCCCGTCCTGATGACGATCGTGGGCGTCGTCCTGGCGCTGCTGCCGTTCGTCCCCAACGTTCAGGTTCCGCCGGAGTTCATTCTTCCGCTGCTGCTGCCACCGCTGCTCTACGCGGCGGTGCAACGCACGTCCTGGCGGCAGTTCACCGCGAACCTGAGACCGATCTTCCTGCTGGCGGTCGCGCTCGTCTTCGTGACGACGGCCGCCGTGGCCGCGGTGGCCAACTCCATCGTGCCCGGACTGCCGATCGCCGGCGCGATCGCGCTCGGCGCGCTCGTCGCGCCGCCCGACCCGGTGGCCGCGACCGCGGTGGCCGGCTCCCTCGGACTGCCCAGGCGGCTGGTGTCGATCCTGGAGGGCGAGGGGCTCTTCAACGACGTCACCGCGATCGTGCTCTACCACGTGGCGATCGCCGCGGCCGTCTCCGGAACGTTCTCCTGGCCCAGCGCGGTCGGCTCGCTCGTGCTCTCCGCCGTGGTGGCGGTGGCGGTGGGACTCGCGCTCGGCTGGCTCACCAACAAGCTGATGTCCCTGCTCGGTGACGCGACCCTCCAGATCGGGCTGTCGCTCCTGGTGCCGTTCGTCGCCTACGTACTGGCGGAGGAGCTGCACGGCTCGGGCGTCCTCGCCGTCCTCACCATCGCGCTCTTCCTGGCCACGCACACGGCCGACGCCGACGACGTGATGGGGCGGCTGGCGGGCAACTCCTTCTGGGAGGTCGTCGACACCCTCGTCACCGGCGTCGCCTTCGGCCTCATCGGGCTGGAGCTGCACAACGCCTTCGGCGCGGCCAACGGCCGGGCGGGCGAGATGCTCGGCTGGGGCGCGGCGGTCGTCGGGGTCGTCGTGTTCGTACGCCTGCTGTGGCTGCTGCCCGCCACCTGGCTCGCCAAGCGGATGCACAAGCTGCGCGACTACGACGAGGAGATCCCCACCAGCTGGCGCGAGACCGTCGTCATGTGGTGGGCCGGGATGCGCGGGGTGGCGTCGGTCGCGCTGGCGCTGGCCATCCCGCTGGAGACCGACAGCGGGGAGCCGTTCCCCGGGCGCGAGGAGATCATCTTCATCGCGTTCGCGGTCATCATGGCCACCCTCGTCGTCCAGGGCCTCACCCTCCCCTGGCTGGTGAAGAGGCTCGGCGTACGGGCCGACACCAACGCCGAGCACGAGCTGGAGCACTCCCTCGCGGTCCGCGCCGCCAAGGCGGCCAAGGCCCGGCTCAAGGAGATCGAGGAGGTCGAGGAGCTCCCCGAGGACATCAGCGAGCGGCTGATGCGCGGAGCCGTCGACATCGGGCTGCGGATCAGCCCCGACCTTGCCGACGACGAACGCCGCGAATGGGTCGCCACCCGGGTGGAACGCGTCAAGATCGTTCAGCGCATCCAGCGCGAGATGATGTCGGCGGCCCGGCACGAGGTCCTCTCGGCCCGTAACGAACCCGGCTCGGACCCGGAGGTCGTGGACCGCGTGCTGCGCCACCTGGACGTGCGCTCCATGCACTGACGGCGCGCACGTCCCTCCACCGGGGTGAGCGCCGTCAGCCCCGGCCCGTGGGGGGCTGCTCGGTGGCCTCGTCGCCCGGGGCGCGCTCCCCGGCCTCCGTGCCGCGCGCGGTGGCCCCGTTCGCCGCCGCGTTCGCCGCCGGGCGTCCGCCGCGCGGGGCGGGCAGCACCGTACCGGGCTCCGTCGCGATCCTCGGCAGGGCGTACGGATGGTGCTCCACCAGCCAGCCGATCAGCTGCTCCCGCACCGCGCAGCGGACCGTCCAGATGTCGTCCGCGTCCTTGGCCGTGACCACCGCGCGCACCTCGATGGTGGTCGGGGTGGTGTCGGTGACGGCCAGGCTCCACGTCCTGCCGTCCCAGGCGGGGCACTCCAGCAGGATCTCGTGCAGCCGCTCGCGCATCAGCCGCATCGGCGCCGAGTGGTCCAGCTG
Organism: Streptomyces sp. NBC_01429; assembly: GCF_036231945.1. NCBI lineage: Bacteria > Bacillati > Actinomycetota > Actinomycetes > Kitasatosporales > Streptomycetaceae > Streptomyces > Streptomyces sp. NBC_01429. Next base: position 6,032,914 of record NZ_CP109599.1, read on the forward strand.
GAAGAAGACCGTGCCGGTCATCTGGACCCCGCCGCGCGACCAGTTCTCGAACGGCGTGCTGGTGAAGTACGACACGGGCATCGTGATGCGCCGCTCGTCCCAGGTCCGTACGGCGAGGAACGTCAGCGTGACCTCCTCGACCACGCCCCACTCGCCGTCCACCACCACCGTGTCGCCGATCCGCACCATGTCGCCGAACGCGATCTGGAACCCGGCGAAGAGATTGCCCAGCGTGGACTGCGCGGCGACACCGGCGACGATGCCGATGATGCCCGCCGAGGCCAGCATCGACGTCCCGACGGCCCGCATGTCGGGGAAGGTGAGCAGGATCGCGGCCACCGCGACCACCACCACGACGGCGGTCACGATCCGCATGATCAGCGTCACCTGGGTACGGACCCGGCGCAGCCGGGCCGGGTCCCGGGTCGAGGACGCGTACCGGGCGTACGTCGACTCCACCGCCGCCGACACGATCCGCAGCACCAGCCACGCGCCCGCGCCGATGAGCACCAGGGACAGCGCCCGGCCGATGCCCGCGTGGTGCGTCTCGATGAACGTCCACCGGGTCTGGCGGTAGGTGCCGCGCAGCGCGGTGGTGAGCAGGAGCACCTGGAGGGGCAGCCGGCAGCGGCGCAGCAGCCCCCACAGCGGGGTCTCGGGATGGCGGCCGTCCACGCGGCGCAGCAGCAGATCCACGATCCAGCCGAGCGTCAGCGTGAGCAGTACGGAGCCCCCGAAAACGATCAGCGGGCGCAGCAGGTGGTCCATGACTCCCTCGATGGGTTCCGGTCGGGGCGGACTGGCAGGATGTCCGGATGGACATCATGCTCTTCCACTCGGTCTACGGTCTGCGCCCCGCGGTGCGGGAAGCGGCCGACCGGCTGCGTTCCGCCGGGCACGAGGTGCGCGTGCCCGACCTCTTCGAGGGGCAAACCGCCTCCAGCGCGGAGGAGGGCAGGGAGCTGAAGGACAGGATCGGCAAGGAGGAGCTGCTGCGCCGCGCGGTCCTGGCGGCCGCCCCCTACTCCGAGCGCGGGCTGGTGTACGTGGGCTTCTCGCTCGGCGGTTCCATCGCGCAGAACCTGGCGCTGGGGGACGCGAAGGCGCGCGGGCTGCTGCTGATGCACGGCACGTCCGACATCGCGGAGAGCGCGTCCGTCGACGATCTGCCCGTACAACTGCACGTCGCCGACCCGGACCCCTTCGAGTCGCACGACTGGCTGAACTCCTGGTACCTCCAGATGCGGCGGGCGGGGGCCGATGTGGAGATCTACCGCTATCCGGGGGCCGGGCACCTGTACACGGACCGGGAGCTGCCCGACTACGACGAGCCGGCCGCCGAGGAGACCTGGCGGACCGGGCTCGCCTTCATCGACTCGCTGTAGCCGCCGTTCCGGCCCCTTCCGGCCGGGGCCCGGCCCCCGGCGACGAAGCGCGCCGGGGGTGGCTGGACCGGTCGGTCAGCCCTTCAGCGCCTTGGTGAGCGCCGCGTTGAAGTCGGCCACGGTCATGGGCGCGCTGTCGCTGCCCTCGGCGGTGAGCTTCTGGCCGTCCATCTTCAGCGTCGGGGTGCCCTGCACACCGCTCTTGTCGAAGGCGGCGGACATCTTCATCGCCCAGGCGTCGTACGTACCGTCCTTGACGTTCTTCTGGAACGCCGCGTTGTCCTTGAGCGCCTTCACCGAGTCGGCCACCTCGATCAGGTAGCTGTCCTTGGCGAACTTGTCGCTGGTCTCCTCCGGGTGGTACTTCGTGGAGTAGAGCGCCGACTTGTACTCCAGGAACGCCTCGGGGCTCACATCGAGCGCCGCGCCCAGCGCCGACAGGGCCTTCTTCGAGCCCGTGCCGTTGTCGGAGTTGTCGATGAAGGTCGCGCCGACGTACTTGATCTTGAACTTGCCGGCGTCGAGGCCGTTGTGGACTGTCTCGCCTACCGTCTGCTCGAACTGGGCGCAGACCGGGCAGCGTGAGTCCTCGTACAGTTCGAGCGTCTTCTTGGCGTCGGACTTGCCGATGACGACGGTCGTACCGTTCGTGCCCGTGGTGTTCTTCGGGGCGACGACGGTCTTCTCGTCCTTCATCGCCTCCCAGTGCGTGGGCTTGTTCGCCTGGACGACCGCGTAGCCGACGCCGCCGGCTATCGCGAGTATCGCGACCGCCGAGACGCCGACGACGACCTGGCGGCGGACCTTGTCCTTCTTCGCCTGCCGCTCGCGCTCCTGGCGCAGCCGCTCGCGGGCCGCGGCCTTGTTGGACTGGTTGTTGCGTGCGCTCATGCTGGTTCACTCCGTGTGATGACGTACTGCTACGTGAGGGGACGGCCGGAAGGCTCAGACAGCGCCGAGCACGGGGCGCGGCGGTCCCCGCCGTCCTACGGAGTGCACCAGGAGCCGGGTACGGGAGACCCGGGGCCGGCCGGCCGGGCTGGCCGCGCGCCGCAGCGCCCCGCGGACCGTGCCCGCCGCCGCGACCGCGAGCAGCAGCGGGCGGAAGGCGGCGGCGCCCGCCGCCCGTACGAGACCGGACAGCGCGGCCTCGCCGTGCCGCAGCCAGGCGGCGGCGAACAGCCCGACCGAGACATGGGCGGCGAGCAGCAGCCAGGGCAGGGCCGGGTCCGGGGAGTTCAGCAGCGCCGAAGCGGTGGAGTCGGCCGGGACCACGCCGGGCAGCGGCGCGCCGATCCCGCCCCCGCACAGCACGTCGAGGCCGACCGAGCGAAGCGACCCCGCCACGGGGCCGCCCGCCGGGCCGTAACAGACGTGCTGGCCGCTGGTGAAGACGGTGTCGGCGGCCAGCTCCAGCGGGACGAGCAGCGCGGAGATCCGCCAGAAGCCCCGCTCGCGCCCGGCCGCCGCGTAGGCGAGCAGGAACACCACGACGCTCAGCGCGGCGACCAGGGGCAGCGGGAGCGGGACGCGGGAGAGCAGCACGTGCGAGCCCGCGGACAGCGTCACGACCAGTGCCGTGAAGAGTGCTGCCCGCGCAGCTCTGAGCCGCGTCCCTGATATGTCCATCGCCGCCGAGTGTGCCATGAGCGCCGGTAAACGGTCCCTAAAGGAGGTGCCTCACCGCACCCGGGGGGCCGGACCCGGCTCCAGCTTCCCGTTGCGGAACAGGTCCACGAAGATCTGGTGGTCCGCCCTGGCCCGCGCCCCGTAGGCGTGCGCGAAGTCCACCAGCAGCGCCCCGAAGCCGTCCTCGTCGGCCGCGATCGCCGCGTCGATGGCCCGCTCCGTGGAGAACGGCACCAGGGAGTGGCCGCTCTCGTCGTCCGCCGCCGCGTGCATGGTGGCCGTGGCCCTGCCGAGGTCGGCGACGACCGCCGCGATCTCCTCCGGGTCGTCCAGGTCCGACCAGTCCAGGTCCACGGCGTACGGCGAGACCTCGGCGACCAGCTGCCCGGCCCCGTCCAGCTCGGTCCAGCCCAGCCAGGGATCGGCGTGCGCCTGGAGGGCGCGCTGCGAGATGACCGTACGGTGCCCCTCGTGCTGGAAGTACTCCCGCACGGACCGGTCGGTGATGTGCCGGGAGACCGCCGGGGTCTGCGCCTGCTTCATATAGATGACCACGTCGTTCTCCAGGGCGTCGCTGTTGCCCTCCAGGAGGATGTTGTACGAGGGCAGCCCCGCCGAGCCGATGCCGATGCCGCGCCGGCCGACGACGTCCTTCACGCGGTAGGAGTCGGGGCGGCTCAGGCTGGACTCGGGCAGCGTCTCCAGATAGCCGTCGAACGCCGCCAGGATCTTGTACCGGGTGGCCGCGTCCAGCTCGACGGAGCCGCCGTCGGGCGCGAAGCGCCGCTCGTACTCGCGGATCTCGGTCATCGAGTCCAGCAGCCCGAAGCGGGTCAGCGAACGCGCCGAGCGCAGCGCGCCGAGCAGCGGCCCCTGCGCGGTGTCCAGGGTGAAGGGCGGCACCTCGTCGTCCTTGGCGCCGGTCGCCAGCGCGTGGATCCGCTCGCGGTAGGCGCCCGCGTAGATCTCCACCAGTTCGGTGATCACCTCGTCGCTGAGGGCCTTGGTGTGGCCGATCAGCGCCAGCGAGGCGGCGAAGCGCTTCAGGTCCCAGATGAACGGGCCGACGTACGCCTCGTCGAAGTCGTTGACGTTGAAGATCAGCCGCCCGTTCGCGTCCATGTACGTGCCGAAGTTCTCCGCGTGCAGATCGCCGTGGATCCACACCCGCGCGGTGCGCTCGTCGAGGAACGGTCCCGCGGCCAGGGAATCAGCGCGCTCCCGCTCCAGATCGCTGTAGAACAGGCTGGCCGTGCCCCGGTAGAAGGCGAAGGCCGAGGCCGCCATCTTCCGGAACTTCACCCGGAAGGCCGCTGGGTCCGCCGCCAGCAGCTCACCGAACGCCGTGTCGAAGACGGCGAGGATCTCCTCGCCGCGCTGCTCGTCAGCTGCTTCCACGGGTCGCGGGACCGACATCGCTGGGTGCCTCCTGTAGAGATGACATTGAGGTGAAAAAGGCGGTATGTGCGGGGACGGAGCCGTGAGCGGCGCGGCGGAGGGCGCCGCCGGCGCCCTCGCAGGGGCAACGCTCGACGCCTCCCGCGAGTGCCCGTCGACTGTCACCGCCGCGACGTAGACTTCCCAGCTGTCCCCCCGGACCGCTCTCGGCACCGGGGCCCCGGAGGTTACTCCCGGGGAAACACCGTGTCGTCCGCTCGTTGGAGGCCCCCGCCGTGACCAAGCCGCCTTTCACGCACCTGCACGTGCACACCCAGTACTCGCTGCTGGACGGTGCCGCGCGGTTGGGGGACATGTTCAACGCGTGCAAAGAGATGGGCATGTCGCACATCGCGATGACGGACCACGGAAATCTGCACGGCGCGTACGACTTCTTCCATCAGGCCAAGAAGGCCGGGGTGACCCCGATCATCGGGATCGAGGCGTACGTGGCGCCGGAGTCGCGCCGGCTGAAGCGGAAGGTCCAGTGGGGCCAGCCGCACCAGAAGCGCGACGACGTGTCCGGTTCGGGCGGTTACACCCACAAGACGATCTGGGCGGCCAACCGCACCGGGCTGCACAACCTGTTCCGGCTCTCCTCGGACGCGTACAAGGAGGGCTGGCTCCAGAAGTGGCCCCGGATGGACAGGGAGACCATCGCGAAGTGGTCGGAGGGGCTGATCGCCTCGACCGGCTGCCCCTCGGGCGAGTTGCAGACGCGGCTGCGGCTCGGCCAGTTCGACGAGGCGGTGCAGGCGGCCTCGGACTACCAGGACATCTTCGGCAAGGACCGGTACTTCCTGGAGCTGATGGACCACGGCATCGAGATCGAGCGCCGGGTGCGCGACGGTCTCCTTGAGGTCGGCAAGAAGCTCGGCATTCCGCCGCTGGTCACCAACGACTCGCACTACACGTACGCGAACGAGGCCACCGCCCACGACGCGCTGCTGTGCATCCAGACCGGCAAGAACCTCTCCGACCCCGACCGCTTCCGCTTCGACGGCACCGGCTACTACCTCAAGTCCACCGACGAGATGTACGCCGTCGACTCCTCCGACGCCTGGCAGCAGGGCTGCGCCAACACCCGCCTGGTCGCCGATCAGATCGACCCCGAGGGCTGGTTCCAGGAGCGGAACCTGATGCCCAAGTTCGATGTGCCCGAGGGGTTCACCGAGGTCTCCTGGTTCCGCGAGGAGACCATGCGGGGCATGGCCCGGCGCTTCCCGAACGGCATCCCGGAAGACCGCATGCGCCAGGTCGAGTACGAGATGGGCATCATCATCGACATGGGCTTCCCGGGGTACTTCCTCGTGGTCGCCGACTTCATCATGTGGGCGAAGAACAACGGCATCGCGGTCGGCCCCGGGCGTGGTTCCGCCGCCGGTTCGATCGTGTCGTACGCCATGGGCATCACCGACCTCGACCCGATCGAGCACGGACTGATCTTCGAGCGGTTCCTCAACCCCGAGCGCATCTCGATGCCCGATGTCGACATCGACTTCGACGAACGCCGGCGCGGCGAGGTCATCCGGTACGTCACCGAGAAGTACGGCGAGGACAAGGTCGCCATGATCGGTACGTACGGCAAGATCAAGGCCAAGAACGCCATCAAGGACTCCGCCCGCGTCCTGGGCTACCCGTACGCGATGGGCGACCGCCTCACCAAGGCCATGCCCGCCGACGTCCTGGGCAAGGGCATCGACCTCAACGGCATCACCGACCCCAAGCACCCGCGCTACAGCGAGGCCGGCGAGATCCGGGGGATGTACGAGAACGAGGCGGACGTCAAGAAGGTCATCGACACCGCGAAGGGTGTGGAGGGCCTGGTCCGGCAGATGGGCGTGCACGCGGCCGGCGTGATCATGTCCAGTGAGACGATCACCGACCACGTCCCGGTCTGGGTCCGGCACACCGACGGTGTGACGATCACGCAGTGGGACTATCCGCAGTGCGAGTCGCTCGGCCTGCTGAAGATGGACTTCCTCGGCCTGCGCAACCTGACCATCATGGACGACGCCGTCAAGATGGTGAAGGCCAACAAGGGCATCGACCTGGAGATGCTCTCCCTGCCGCTGGACGACCCCAAGACGTACGAACTGCTCTGCCGGGGCGACACGCTCGGCGTCTTCCAGTTCGACGGCGGCCCCATGCGCTCGCTGCTGCGCCAGATGCAGCCCGACAACTTCGAGGACATCTCCGCCGTCTCGGCCCTCTACCGGCCGGGCCCGATGGGCATGAACTCGCACACGAACTACGCGGAGCGCAAGAACGCCCGCCAGGAGATCACCCCGATCCACCCGGAGCTGGAGGAGCCCCTCAAGGAGGTCCTCGGGCTCACCTACGGCCTGATCGTCTACCAGGAGCAGGTGCAGAAGGCCGCCCAGATCGTCGCGGGGTACTCGCTCGGCGAGGCCGACATCCTGCGCCGCGTGATGGGCAAGAAGAAGGCCGACGAGCTGGCGAAGAACTTCGTCCTCTTCGAGGCGGGCGCCAAGAAGAACGGCTTCTCGGACGCGGCGATCAAGGCCCTGTGGGACGTGCTGGTCCCGTTCGCCGGATACGCGTTCAACAAGGCGCACTCCTCCGCGTACGGCCTGGTCACCTACTGGACCGCGTATCTGAAGGCGAATTACCCCGCCGAATACATGGCGGCGCTGCTGACGTCGGTCAAGGACGACAAGGACAAGTCGGCGGTTTATCTGAACGAGTGCCGGCGTATGGGCATCAAGGTGCTGCCGCCCAATGTCAACGAGTCGCAGTCGAACTTCGCGGCACAGGGCAGCGATGTGATCCTGTTCGGTCTGACGGCCATCAGGAATGTCGGCCAGAACGTGGTGGACTCGATCATCCGCTGCCGCAAGGCGAAGGGGAAATACGCGACGTTCCCCGACTTCCTCGACAAGGTCGAGGCGGTCGTCTGCAACAAGCGCACCGTGGAATCGCTCATCAAGGCCGGGGCGTTCGACGAGATGGGCCACACCCGCAAGGGGCTGGTCGCCCACCACGAGCCGATGATCGACAATGTCGTGGCGGTCAAGCGCAAGGAGGCCGAGGGGCAGTTCGACCTCTTCGGCGGCGGCGACGAGGAATCGAACGAGCCGGGCTTCGGACTCGACGTCGAATTCTCCGACATCGAATGGGACAAGTCGTATCTGCTCGCGCAGGAGCGCGAAATGCTCGGCCTCTATGTCTCCGATCACCCCCTCTTCGGCATCGAGCACGTCCTGTCCGACAAGTCCGACGCGGCGATCTCCCAGCTCACCGGCGGTGAGCACGCCGACGGCGCGGTCGTCACCATCGGCGGCATCATCTCCGGCCTCCAGCGCAAGATGACCAAGCAGGGCAACGCCTGGGCGATCGCCACCGTCGAGGACCTGGCCGGCTCCATCGAATGCATGTTCTTCCCCGCCACCTATCAGCTGGTCTCCACCCAGCTCGTCGAGGACACCGTCGTCTTCGTCAAGGGCCGCCTCGACAAGCGCGAGGACGTCCCCCGGCTCGTCGCGATGGAACTCCAGGTCCCCGACGTGTCGTCCGCCGGGACGGACGCGCCCGTCACCATCACCATCCCCACGGTGAAGCTCACCCCGCCGATGGTCAGCAGGCTCGGCGAGATCCTCAGCCACCACCGGGGCAACTCCGAGGTGCGGATCAAGCTCCAGGGAGCCCGCAAGACCACGGTCCTGCGGCTCGACCGGCACCGCGTCCAGCCCGATCCGGCGCTCTTCGGCGACCTGAAGGTCCTGCTCGGCCCGGCCTGCCTGGCCGGCTAGGCGCCGCACGGATACGCGGAAGCGGGGCGCGCCCACCATGGGCGCGCCCCGCTTCCGCGTATCCGGAGCGTCGTCAGTTGTGACCGAAACGCTTCTGCCGGCCCTTCTGGGCGACATCCGAAGGCGTTATGTGCGACAGCCGCTCTTCGGTACGGTCTTCCATGGACGAGGACTTCGATTCCTCGTTACCACGCTCGGACTCCGAACGGGCATGCTGCTTATTGCCGCGATCGCGATTCTTGTGCTTGGCCATGGCGATGCCTCCTGCGGGTGATTCTGCGGGGCTGGGACCGCCCTCAGACTCACATAGCCCATTAAACGCCGCATTTTGGATCATTGCCGTGTGTAGTGGTGCCTCGTCAACCGTCCGGTCGGTAATACGCCACGCCGATGATCGAGTTCCGGACCGCTAGCCACCGGCAGTCGGGCAGACTCGAAGGAAACCCGCAGTAACTCCCCCTCTCCAGATCCTCCTGATCCCGAGGTTCCCGAAAGAAGGTGGAACACGTGGACCGCTGCGTCGTCCTGGTGGACGCCGGCTATCTGCTGGGCGCCGCCGCGAGTCTCCTCGCCGGAGAACCGGCCCGTTCCCGCATCACCGTCGACCACGCCGCGCTCATCCAGGGCCTGCGCGAGCGGGCCGAGGCCGACACGGAACAGCCGCTGCTCCGCATCTACTGGTTCGACGGCGCCCCCGACCGGGTCCCGCAGCCCGAACACCGGCGGCTGCGCGTCATGCCCCGGGTCACCGTGCGCCTCGGTGCGCTCACCCGCAGCGACGGGCGCTGGGCCCAGAAGGGCGTCGACGCCGCGATGCACGCGGAGCTGACCGAGCTGGCCAGGAACCGGGCCTGCTCCGACGTGGTGCTCGTGACGGGCGACGGCGATCTGCTGCCCGGTCTGATGTCGGCCAAGGAGCACGGCGTCGCCGTCCACCTGTGGGCCGTCCAGGCCGCCGACGGGGACTACAACCAGTCCGAGGACCTGGTCGCCGAGGCCGACGAGCGGCGGGTGCTGGACCGGGCCTGGATCACCAAGGCCGTCCGCGCCAAGGAGCTGGGCGGGATCTGTCCGCCGCCGCCCGCACCGCGCCCCGAGATCGCGGCGATCCTCTCCGCGCCGCTGCCCGAGTCCGCGCTCGCCGCCTCCGCCGAGGGCGCGGAGCGGGCCGCGCGGGACGCACGGGCCGCCGAGGGGCGCGCCGCCCCGGCCGCGCCGCCCGCCGCCGAGCGCGCCCCCGAACCCCACCCCGCCGCCTCCGCCGCCGGGACGAAGGGCGTGCCCACGCCCAAGGACCTGGCGGGGCTGCGCGCTCCCGGCACCGACCGGGCCGCCGACGTCCGGCCCGACCGGGTTCCGGCCAACGCGACGCTGCGCTGGTCCTCCGACAAGGGCTGGATCGAGCGCCCCGGCGCCGCCGCGGCCGGCGAGCCGCCCGAGACGGCGTCCCTGCCCACGCTGGCGCAGCTCACCAGCGCGGAGCAGCGCTGGGCCGACCGCGAGGAGGACATCACGACGGTCGGCGGCGACCCGTTCGAGGTCGGACAGGTCTTCGCCCGCCGCTGGATGGAACGGCTCCCGGACGGCGGCCATGTGCAGAAGCTGTCCGTCATGTATCCGCGCGTACCGCACCGCATCGACGGCGAACTGCTGCGCTACGCGGCGCGCTTCGGGCTGCTCGCCCACAAGGACGACCAGATCGACGAGCACGACCGCTACGCGATCCGCGCCGGGTTCTGGCGCGAGATCGACGTACGGGCGGCGGCGGAGAACGTCAACGCGGCTCCCGGCTCCTGACCCGGTTCCGGTCCCGGTCCCGGCCGGGTCCCCGCCCCGCCGCCCGCCGCGACGTCGGGGACCCGTAAGGTCGTTGCTCGTGAGTACGGTGTGCGTGGTGCGCGATCTGGTGAAGACGTACCCCGCCGCGCGCGGTGGCCGAGGGGCCCCCGGGACACCGGCGGTGCGGGCCACCGACGGGATCTCCCTCGAAGTGCGGCGCGGCGAGATCTTCGGTCTGCTCGGGCCCAACGGAGCGGGCAAGACCACGCTCGTACGGCAGCTCACCGGCCTGATGCGGCCCGATTCCGGCGAGGTCCAGCTCCTCGGGCACGATCTCGTGCGCCACCCCGAGCGCGCCGCCCGGCTCATCGGCTATCTCGGCCAGGAGTCGAGCGCGCTCGACGAGCTGACGGTCTCCCTGGCCGCCGAGACCACCGGCAGGCTGCGCGGGCTGACGCTCAGGGCGGCGCGGGCGGAGCGGGACGAGGTGCTCGCGGAGCTGGGGCTGACCGAGATCGCCGGGCGGCCCCTGAAGAAGCTCTCCGGCGGCCAGCGGCGGCTGGCGTGCTTCGCGGCCACGCTGGTGGGGGAGCGGCCCGTCCTCGTACTGGACGAGCCCACCACCGGGATGGACCCCGTGGCGCGGCGCGCGGTGTGGTCGGCGGTGGACCGGCGGCGCGCCGAGCACGGCGCGACCGTGGTGCTGGTCACCCACAACGTCATCGAGGCCGAGACCGTCCTCGACCGGGTCGCCGTGCTGGAACGGGGCAAGGTCATCGCCTGCGACACCCCGGCGGGGCTGAAGCACGAGGTCGCGAACGAGGTACGGGTGGAGCTGGTGTGGCGCGAGCGCGCCCCGCTCGACGTTCCCGAGGTCGCTGCGCTGCGCGGATCCGCGCAGGAGTCCGGGCGCCGCTGGGTGCTGCGGCTCGCGCCGGACGAGGCGCGCGCGGCGGTCGCCGCGGTGACCGGCGGCGCGGCGTTCGCGGCGCTGGACGACTTCACGCTGGCGACGCCGAGCCTGGAGGATGTCTATCTGGCGCTGGGCGGCCGGGCGAAGGGGCTGGTGAAGGCGTGAGGCCGGACGAAGCCATGAGCACGAGGACGGTCACGGCCCGCACCCGCGCCTCCCTGCCCGGCGCCTGCGGCGCACCGACCACAGCGAACGTACCGAACAGGAGCAGCGCCAGGTGAGCATCGTGCCCGCGGAGGCCGTCTCCGGGAGAATCCGGACCGGCCGGGACACCACCCAGGGGACGGCGGACGGCGCCCCCGCGCCGCTCGCCCCCCGCGCGCGGCTGCTGCCCTCGCTCGCCGCCGTCTACCGCGCGCAGCTGTCGCGGGCGCGGGTCGCCCGGATCCCGCTGCTCTTCGTGGCGACCTTCCAGTCCGTCGGGATCATGATCCTGATGCGCGGGGTCGTCGACGGGGGCGGCGAGGCGCGGGCGGTGGTCGCCGGGTCCAGCGTGCTCGTCGTGGCGTTCGTCGCGCTCAATCTGCTCGCCCAGTACTTCGGCCAGCTGCGCGCGAGCGGCGGGCTCGACCACTACGCGACCCTGCCCGTGCCGCCCGCCGCCGTGGTGCTGGGCGCGGCCGGGGCGTACGCCTCCTTCACGGTGCCCGGCACCCTGGTCACCGCCGTCACCGGCAGCGTGCTGTTCCAGCTGCCGCTGACGCATCTGTGGGTGCTGGTGGCGGTCATCCCGCTCTCCGGCGCCGCCCTCGCCGGTCTCGGCGCCGCGTGCGGGCTGCTGGCGCCGCGCCCGGAACTGGCCACGCTCCTCGGGCAGCTGGGGATGTCGGCGGCGCTGCTGCTGGGCGTGCTGCCCGCTGACCGGCTGCCGGGACCGGTGGGGTACGCGCGCGATCTGCTGCCCTCCACCTACGGCGTCGAGGCTTTCGCCCGTACGTTCGACGCGCACCCCGACTGGTCCGCGGTCGCCCTCGACCTCGGTGTCTGCGCGGCCGTCGGCGTCTGTTCGCTGGCGGTGGCGACGTGGGCCTACCGGCGGGCGGCGGTCCGGTGAGGCGGCCCGCCGCCGGGCCTGGCACGATGGCACAGTGACCGCACCGCTGACGCCTCCCCACCAACCGCCGCACGACGACCCCTGGCAGACACCGCCGCCCGGGCTCTCCCCGTACTCCGGGTCCGGAGCGGAGCGGGACAGCGACTTCGACCTGAAATCGGAGCTGCGCCAGGGCGTGGCGGTGCTGGTGGCGGTGGCCCTGGTGGGCCTCGCGCTCGGGCTGCTGTGGATGTGGCTGGCGCCCCGGGTCCCGCTCGTCTCGGACGACACGGCGGTCTTCCTCAAGGACACGGAGGGCGAGGAGGCCATCGCGGCGGACGGCACGTTTCTGCTGCTGGCCCTCGGCTTCGGGGTGCTGAGCGCGGTGCTGGTCTTCCTCTTCCGGCGGCGCGGCGGGATCGCGGTCGTCGCCGGGCTCGCGCTGGGCGGCGTCCTGGGATCGGTGCTGGCCTGGAAGTTCGGCGCGTGGCTGGGCCCCACGTCGGACGTGGTGGCGCACGCCAGGGCGGTCGGCAAGGGGGTCACCTTCGACGCGCCGCTCGAACTGAACGCGAAGGGCGTGCTGCTGGCGTGGCCGGTCGCCGCGATGGTGGTGCATCTGGCGTTGACGGCCCTGTTCGGGCCGCGCGACCCGGAACCGGAGTGGGACTGGGGCCCGGCCCCGATGTACGGGACCCCCCACACGCCTCCCGCACCCCAGGCGTCCCCGGCGCCCCACATGCCCGAGGCTTCCCAGGCGCCCCGGAGGCCCGGCGGGGACGAGCCGCGCGGCTGACGCGCGTGCGCTCTTTTAACAGGCCCTTCTTCAAGAGGCGCGAGAGGCGCACGCCCCTCTTGAAGAAGAGCCGTTCCTAAAGAAGAGCCGTCCGGCCGATCGGCGCCAGCGTCGCCCCGGTGAGGGACGCCAGGTCCGCCGGGGACAGTTCGACCTCCAGGCCCCGGCGGCCCGCCGAGACACAGATCGTCGCGTGCCCGCCGGCCGAGGCGTCCACCACCGTACGCAGCCGCTTGCGCTGGCCCAGCGGTGAGATGCCGCCGCGCACGTACCCCGTCGTACGCTCCGCCGCCGCCGGGTCGGCCATCGTGGCGCGCTTGCCGCCGACCGCCGCCGCCAGCGCCTTGAGGTCGAGCGAGCCGGCGACCGGGACGACGGCCACGGTGAGTTCGCCGTCGACGTCCGCGACGAGCGTCTTGAAGACCCGCTCGGCGGGGACGCCCAGCGCGCGGGCCGCCTCCTCGCCATAGGAGGGGGAGGCGGGGTCGTGCTCGTACGCGTGCAGCGTGTACGACGTGCCCGCGGCGGTCAGCGCGACCGTCGCCGGAGTTCCGCCGGTCTGCTGCTTCTTGGTCTTCTTCGCCAAGGCCGCTCTCTCCCGGTCTCAGTTGGGCGGTCTCAGTTGGGGCTGTTCGGCGCGTGGGTCAGATCCACCGCGGGCAGCGACGGAAGATGGCGGATCACCGCCGTCTCGGCGCGCAGCAGCTTCAGCTCCGCGCGCAGCCGGTCCGCGACGTCGGGCGCCTCCAGCAGCCGCTGCCGGGTCGGGATGTCGAGCACGGCCGCCGCCGCCACCAGGTACGAGACCACCGAGGGCTCGTGCGGCAGCTCGTCGCTCCTGGACAGCGAGCGCTCCCGCGCCCCGGCCAGCCGCTTCTGATAGCTCTGGAACGCCCGCAGCACCCCCTCGGCGAGCGTGGCGGCGCCCTCGCCCGTCTCCTCGGGCAGCTCCTCCAGCTCACCCGTCAGATACGGGCCGCTCGCGTCGACCGACAGCAGCCGGGCCCGGGTGGTGCCGGTGGCGACCACCTCGAAGCTGCCGTCGGGACGTTCGCGGATGGTGGCCGTGTCCGCGACACAGGCCACCGGGTGGAAGGCGGCGAGGGGATCGGGGCCGAAGCCGGTCGCGGGGCCGCGCTCGGGCGGCGCGCTCCCGTCCGGCATCCCCGGCGCGGTCGTCGCGACTTCGTGCCCGTCGCGGATGGCGACCACGGCGAAGCGGCGCGGCTCGGACTCGTCCGTCTTGAGCAGCTCGCGCATGATGGCGCGATAACGCTCCTCGTAGACGTTCAGCGGCAGGACGAGGCCCGGGAACAGCACCGCGTTCAGCGGGAAGAGAGGGAGGCGTGCGGTGGTCACAACGGTCAAGCCTAATGGCCGCGGGCCCGGCTCCGGTCGGCCCGGCGTCGCAAAGGCGTCGCCGAGGCCACCTGGATCCGTACCGCGTCCCGCGTTTCCAGGAACCGGGCGAGCGGATCCTCGGTCAGACAGATCCACGGGAACGAGGTGGCGTACGGCCCGATCAGCCGGAACTGGTCGAGCGCCGCCGTCCACCGCCCCCGCTCCACCAGCACGAACGCCAGCAGATTGCGTACCTCCGCCGGCCACGGGTCGTCCGGGCCGTAGGCGGCCGACAGCTCGATCGCCAGATCGGCCGCCGCGTCGATCCGGTCCGCCTGGAGCGGTGTCGGCTCCCCGCCGAGCAGTTGGACGAAGGCCGCCCGCGCCGGCAGCGCCTGTACCAGGGAGCCCGGCAGGGCGTCCAGCGCCGCCTGCTCAGCGAAGTCGAAGCACTCGCGGTGCGAGCCGTACCAGTGCGCCGAGAGGTACTTGAGCGCCGCTACATGACAGCCGTAGTGGTGCGACGAGCGCTGTACGGCCTGTTCCCACAGCGCCTCGAACGCGGAGTGCGGGGCGTGCGAGCCCCGCGCGTGGTCCAGCGCCACGCGCCAGGGCACCGGGTCGCGCGGGTCGCCGTCCGCCGCCGCGTCGATCAGCGGGCCCGTCTCGCGCAGCCGCTCCGCGCGGGCCGGCGACTCCCAGGCCCGGTGCACGGCCAGCTCGGCCCGGACCAGGGCCGCGTCCGGATCGTGCGGCGCGGCCCGCAGCCACTCCGTCAGCCAGCCGTCCCGGCTCTTGGCGAACGCGGCCAGCCGCGTGACGTACCGGTCGCGGTTCTCCCACTCGGCCGCCTCCCGGGTGGCCGCGAGCACCTTGGCCGCCCGGTCGTACTCGCCGAGCGCGGCGGAGACGAGCGCCGGCGCCAGCCGGTCGTCGGGCGCGTCGAGCAGCACCTCACGGTCCGGCGGCAGCCCGGCGGCGAGGTGCGGGGTGTGCCGGACCATGCGCGCGGTGCTGATCAGGGCGCGGAGAAAAGACATGGTGCGGACCATTGAAAGCGGGCCCGGACCGGGGCGCCAGGGGGTCAGCGTGAAGCTTTCGTATCGAAAGCGGGTGGATCGCCCGCCGGGCGGCTCATCCCCGGCTCATCCCCGGCGCAGCGCCCTCGTCGCGCCCGCCGTGACCGTCGTCGCCAGGATCCAGCCCAGGACCGTCAGGGCCGCCGCCGCCCACTGCCAGCCGCCCGACACCAGCCAGTAGCCGTCCTGCCCGAAGTCGATGACGGGGATCAGCAGATCGAGTGAGTAGAGCGCCGGGTTCCACGCCGGGTGCTCCTCGCCCCGCAGGGCCGGCGGCGCGTTGCGCGCGAAGGCCACCGTGCTCGCCCCCCACAGCACGGCCATCCACAGCGCCGCCCGCCCCGGACGGTAGCCGTACGCCACCGTCCAGTCCTGGATGTAGCCCCAGACCTTCCCGGCCAGCGACAGCGTCTCGCGGCGGCGGCGGTGCTTGGCGAGGAGCACCTCGCGGGCGTCCGCGTCCTCGCCGCTCTGCCGCAGGACCTGCGCCAGCCGTTCGTACGGCTCGGGGGAGTACTCCGGCGTCGCCGCCGCCAGCCACTCCAGGCGCCGGATGAGCGGGAAGTGGCCGAACGGGACGAGGTTCTCGTAGGTGAAGCCGCCCATGCCCAGACCGCCGGGGCCCGGCCAGCTCGTCGACATGTCGATCAGGGTGACGATCCGCGCGCCGCTCAGCACCACCCGGCCGTCCTCGATGTGGTCGCAGGTGAAGCGCAGCTCGGGGGTGACGATCCGGCGCAGCGACAGCTCCTCCGCGGCGGTCAGGAAGAACCGCGCCTGGTCGACGTCGACCGCGTCCCCGAACCGGCCGTCGTCCAGCCGCACCCCGCCCCGGCACTCGAAGCGCTGGAGCCGGGCGCCGAGCAGGGCCGCTGACCCGGCCCCGATGCCGTGCGGGGGTGTGATGCCGTGGTGGCCGGCGTCGTCGTTCACCCACGCGCCGGTCATGTGCAGCGAGCGCTCGACCGTCAGCTGAGGCGCGTTGAGCGCGCGCCGCTCCTCCGCCGCGCGCAGCCGGCTGCCGCGCAGACTCAGCGACACCCCGATCTTCGCGCCCCGCAGACTCACCTCGCCGTATGTCTCGATCTGATCGGCCTGGAGATCCTGCGCGACGACCAGCCCGTCGGCCGCGATCGCGCGGCCGGTCCGGTCCGGCCGTACGTCGATCTCGCTGATCAGCAGATCCGTGCCGATCTGGGCGTCCGTCAGCCGGATGCCCCGGTCGACCCGGCAGCGGGGCAGATGGAGATCTCCCTCGGTGTGCAGCCGGGCGGCCTCCAGCCGGGGGATCGCACAGCTCACCATGCGTAACGTGGTGAAGTGCGACTCGGGCAGCACCACCTCGTTCTCGAAGCGGCAGTAGGTCAGCTCCACATACGGCGCGATCGTGCCGCCCGCGAGGTTGAGCGTCCCGGTGATCTGCACACCGCACAGCTTGAGCGCCGCCACTCTGCCGGGCAGCGCCGTGGGGCCGCTGAGCAGCAGCAGGGCGACCACCCGGGCGCGCACGCTGCGCTCCGTGCCCCAGGGGCGCGGCGCGAAGGGGTCGTTGAGCAGGGGGTCCGAAGTGCTCAGGTCGTACGTACTGCCGTTGCGGAACGACTGCCACATGCCGAGTTCCGCCGCGCTGAGCCAGTCGGGAGATTCGTCGTACTGCGGCTCGGTCACGGCCGCGCCTCCGCTTCCCCGTGTGCGTACAGATGGTCCGAACAACTGATGACAGCCGGTCCGTACAACTGCGGGCAGTTGCTCCGTACAAACGTTGTTCCCTCTCCGTGGCGTACTGAACACAATGAGTGACACTGATGGTGTGCGGCGCTGGTGGCGTTATGTATCAGCCAGTGATACAGGCGTCCGGCGGCCCGGTCCGGTCTGCGAGAATTGACCCCGTGATCTCACGAATCGATCTGCGCGGCGAACCCCTTCCCGAGGGCGGAGCCCTGCGTGACCTGCTGCCCCGAGCCGAATTCGACGTGGAAGCCGCCCTGGAGAAGGTGCGGCCGCTCTGCGAGGACGTACGGCACAGGGGCACGGCGGCGCTGATCGAGGCCGCGGCCGAGTTCGACGGTGTGGAGCTGGCGCGGGTGCGTGTCCCGGGCGCCGCGCTCACCGCCGCCCTGGAGGCGCTGGACCCCGCCGTACGGGCCGCGCTGGAGGAGTCGATCCGCCGCGCCAGGCTGGTGCACCGCGCCCAGCGCCGCTCCACGCACACCACCCAGGTGGTGCCGGGCGGCTCGGTCACCGAGAAGTGGGTGCCGGTCGAGCGGGTCGGGCTGTACGCGCCCGGCGGGCGGTCCGTCTACCCCTCTTCCGTGATCATGAACGTGGTACCGGCGCAGGAGGCGGGCGTCGAGTCGATCGCGCTGGCCTCGCCCGCGCAGAAGGACTTCGACGGCCTGCCGCACCCCACCATCCTGGCCGCGTGCGCGCTGCTCGGCATCGACGAGGTGTACGCGGCGGGCGGCGCCTCGGCCGTCGCGATGTTCGCGTACGGGACGACGGGCCCCGACGGCTGCGCGCCCGTGAACATGGTCACAGGCCCCGGCAACATCTGGGTCGCCGCCGCCAAGCGGTACTTCACCGGCCGGATCGGCATCGACGCCGAGGCCGGCCCCACCGAGATCGCGATCCTCGCGGACGACACCGCCGACCCGGTGCACGTCGCGGCGGACCTGATCAGCCAGGCCGAGCACGACCCGCTCGCCGCCGCCGTCCTCGTCACCGACTCGGTGCGGCTGGCCGACGCGGTCGACAAGGAGCTGGAGCCGCAGACCGCGGCGACCAAGCACATCGAGGACCGGGTGGTCCCGGCGCTCTCCGGCCGGCAGTCGGCCATCGTGCTGGTCGACTCCGTCGAGGACGGCCTGCGGATCGTCAACGCGTACGGCGCCGAACACCTGGAGATCCAGACCGCGGACGCCACCGCCGTCGCCGGCCGTGTGCGCAACGCGGGCGCCGTCTTCGTCGGCCCGTACGCCCCCGTCTCCCTCGGCGACTACTGCGCCGGCTCCAACCACGTCCTGCCCACCGGCGGTTGTGCCTGCCACTCCTCGGGGCTCTCGGTCCAGTCGTTCCTGCGCGGCATCCACATCGTGGACTACACCGAGGACGCGCTCGCGGAGGTCGCCCACCACGTGGTGACGCTCGCGGAGGCCGAGGACCTGCCCGCGCACGGCGCGGCGATCAAGGCGAGGTTCCAGTGGAAGGTGCCCGGAAAGTGACGTTCGGTATCGACGACCTGCCCGTACGGGACGAGCTGCGCGGCAAGTCCCCCTACGGCGCCCCCCAGCTGGACGTCCCCGTACAGCTCAACACCAACGAGAACCCCTACCCGCTGCCCGAGCCGCTGGTCGAGCGGATCGCCGAGCGGGTCCGCGAGGCCGCGCGGACCCTCAACCGCTACCCGGACCGGGACGCGGTGGAGCTGCGCACCGAACTGGCCCGCTATCTCAGCCGTACCGGGAACCACCCGCTGACGGTGGCCGAAGTCTGGGCCGCCAACGGCTCCAACGAGGTCATCCAGCAGCTCCTCCAGACCTTCGGCGGCCCCGGCCGTACGGCGATCGGCTTCGAGCCCTCCTACTCGATGCACGGCCTCATCGCGCGCGGCACGGGCACCGGCTGGATCTCGGGGCCGCGCAACGCGGACTTCACCATCGACGTGGCGGCCGCGCGCGAGGCGATCGCCGCGCACCGGCCCGAGGTCGTCTTCATCACCTCGCCCAACAACCCCACCGGCACCGCCGTCGGCGCCGACGCCGTCCTCGCGCTGTACGAGGCCGCCCAGGCGGCCCGGCCGTCGCTGGTCGTCGTGGACGAGGCGTACGTCGAGTTCAGTCACCGCCCCTCCCTGCTGCCGCTCATCGAGGGCCGGCCCCACCTGGTCGTCTCCCGCACGATGTCCAAGGCGTTCGGGGCCGCCGGGCTGCGGCTCGGCTATCTGGCCGCGCACCCCGCCGTGGTGGACGCCGTCCAGCTGGTGCGGCTGCCGTACCACCTGTCCGCCGTCACCCAGGCCACCGCGCTCGCCGCGCTGGAGTACACCGATACGCTGCTCGGGTACGTCGAGACGCTCAAGGCCGAGCGGGACCGGCTGGTCACCGAATTGCGCGCCCTCGGTTACGAGGTCACCGACTCGGACGCGAACTTCGTCCAGTTCGGCCTCTTCGAGGACTCCCACGCGGTGTGGCGGCGGATCCTCGACCGGGGTGTCCTCGTCCGCGACAACGGCGTACCGGGCTGGCTGCGGGTCACCGCGGGAACCCCGTCCGAGAACGACGCGTTCCTCGACGCGGTACGTGATCTCAAGAAGGAGCAGAGCGCATGAGCCGCATCGGCCGCGTGGAACGCACAACCAAGGAGACATCCGTCGTCGTCGAGATCGACCTCGACGGCAGCGGAAAGGTCGACGTGTCGACCGGGGTCGGCTTCTACGACCACATGCTCGACCAGCTCGGCCGGCACGGCCTGTTCGACCTCACGGTGAAGACCGAGGGCGATCTGCACATCGACTCGCACCACACCATCGAGGACACGGCCCTCGCCATCGGCGCCGCCTTCAAGCAGGCGCTCGGCGACAAGGTGGGCATCTACCGCTTCGGCAACTGCACGGTGCCGCTGGACGAGTCGCTGGCCCAGGTGACGGTGGACCTGTCGGGGCGCCCGTACCTCGTCCACACCGAGCCCGAGAACATGGCGCCGATGATCGGCGAGTACGACACGACGATGACCCGGCACATCCTGGAGTCCTTCGTCGCCCAGGCCCAGATCGCGCTGCACGTCCACGTCCCGTACGGGCGCAACGCGCACCACATCGTGGAGTGCCAGTTCAAGGCCCTCGCCCGCGCGCTGCGGTACGCCTCCGAGCGCGACCCGCGCGCCGCCGGCATCCTTCCTTCCACGAAGGGTGCCCTGTGACCGGGCTGTCGACGATCCTGATCTTCGTCGGGCTGTTCCTGGCGGGCGGGGCGTACTCCTTCCACAAGCAGAAGCTGCCCAAAGGCGTGATCGTGCTGCTGGGCCTGTGCTCGGCGCTCTGTCTCGTCGCCGGTGCGCTCCGTATTCAGGGGATCTGGGAATGAGCGCGGTGACGCGGAAGAACGTCGTGGTCTTCGACTACGGATTCGGCAATGTCCGCTCCGCCGAGCGCGCCCTCGCCAGGGCCGGCGCCGAGGTCGAGATCACCCGCGACTTCGACCGGGCGATGAACGCCGACGGGCTCCTCGTCCCCGGTGTCGGCGCCTTCTCCGCCTGCATGACGGGGCTGAAGGAGGCCCGCGGTGAGTGGATCATCGGCCGCAGGCTGGCCGGCGGCCGTCCCGTGATGGGGATCTGCGTCGGGATGCAGATCCTCTTCGAGCGCGGCATCGAGCACGGCGTGGAGAGCGAGGGCCTGGACGAGTGGCCCGGTACGGTCGAGCCGCTCAAGGCCCCGGTCGTCCCCCACATGGGGTGGAACACGGTCGAGGCGCCCGCGGACAGCGACCTGTTCGCCGGACTCGACGCCGACGCCCGCTTCTACTTCGTGCACTCGTACGCCGTGCGGGAATGGGGCCTTGAGGTCACCAACCCCAAGATCCGCGCCCCCCGGGTCACCTGGGCCACGCACGGCGAGCCGTTCGTCGCCGCCGTGGAGAACGGCGCCCTGTGGGCCACCCAGTTCCACCCCGAGAAGTCCGGCGACGCCGGCGCCCAGCTGCTGACCAACTGGATCGGAACCCTCTGAATGCCTTCTGTGCCGAAGCTCGATGTGCCGGCCCTCGAACTGCTCCCCGCCGTCGACGTCCGGGACGGCCAGGCCGTACGGCTCGTCCACGGCGAGTCCGGCTCGGAGACCTCGTACGGCTCCCCTCTCGAAGCCGCCCTCGCCTGGCAGCGCTCCGGCGCCGAGTGGCTGCATCTGGTCGACCTCGACGCGGCGTTCGGCACCGGTGACAACCGCGCGCTGATCGCCGAGGTCGCCGCCGCCATGGACATCAAGGTCGAGCTGTCCGGCGGCATCCGCGACGACGACACGCTCGCCGCCGCCCTCGCCACCGGCTGCACCCGGGTCAACCTCGGTACGGCCGCGCTGGAGACCCCCGAGTGGGTCGCGAAGATCATCGCGCAGCACGGCGACAAGATCGCCGTCGGCCTCGACGTACGCGGTACGACGCTGCGCGGCCGCGGCTGGACCCGCGACGGCGGCGACCTCTACGAGACCCTGGCCCGGCTCGACGCCGAGGGCTGCGCGCGCTACGTCGTCACCGACATCGCCAAGGACGGCACCCTCCAGGGCCCCAACCTGGAGCTGCTGAAGAACGTCTGCGCCGCCACCGACAAGCCCGTGGTCGCCTCCGGCGGGGTCTCCTCGCTGGACGACCTGCGGGCGATCGCCGGCCTGGTGCCCGAGGGCGTCGAGGGCGCGATCGTCGGCAAGGCGCTGTACGCGAAGGCGTTCACGCTGGAAGAGGCGCTGGCGGCGGTGTCCGGATGAGTGAGGACTCCGTGCGGCGGGTACGGAAGATCTCCTCCGGCGGCCCCTGGGAGGAGTCCTTCGGCTACTCCCGCGCGGTGGAACTCCCGAACGGTCTGGTCCTGGTGTCCGGCTGTACGTCGGTGGTCGACGGCCGCATCGCCGAGGGCGGTCCCTACGAGCAGGCCGTCACCGCGTTCGGCGTCGCCCTGAAGGCGCTGGGGGAGCTGGGGCTCGGAGCCGGGGACGTGGTGCGCACCCGCATGTACCTGACCCATGTCCGGGACGCCGACGAGGTCGGCCGCGCCCACAAGGAACTGTTCGACACGGCCCGCCCGGCCGCCTCGATGGTCGTCGTCGCCGGACTCATCGACCCGAGCCTGGTCGTCGAGGTCGAGGTCGAGGCGTACCGGGGCCCCGGAGGTGGCGCATGACGCTGGCCGTACGGGTCATTCCCTGCCTGGACGTGGACCGGGGCCGCGTGGTCAAGGGCGTCAACTTCCAGAACCTGCGCGACGCGGGCGACCCCGTCGAGATGGCCAGGCTGTACGACGCCGAGGGCGCCGACGAGCTGACGTTCCTCGACATCACCGCCTCGTCCGGCGACCGCGAGACCACCTACGACGTGGTGCGCCGCACCGCCGAGCAGGTCTTCATCCCGCTCACGGTCGGCGGTGGCGTCCGTACCGCCGACGACGTCGACAAACTGCTGCGGGCCGGTGCGGACAAGGTGGGTGTCAACACCGCCGCGATCGCCAGGCCCGACCTCATCCGGGAGATCTCGGAGCGGTTCGGCAGCCAGGTGCTGGTGCTGTCGGTGGACGCCCGGCGGACCCCGGACGGGTCCTTCGAGGTCACCACGCACGGCGGGCGCCGGGGCACCGGCATCGACGCGGTCGAGTGGGCGCACCGGGCCGCCGAGCTGGGGGCGGGGGAGATCCTGCTCAACTCGATGGACGCGGACGGCACGAAGGACGGCTACGACACCGTCATGATCGGAAACGTCCGCAAGCACGTCACCGTGCCCGTCATCGCGTCCGGCGGCGCGGGCCGTCTTGAGCACTTCGCCCCGGCCGTCGAGGCCGGTGCCGACGCCGTACTCGCCGCGTCCGTCTTCCACTTCGGCGATCTGCGGATCTCCGAGGTCAAGGACGCCCTGCGGCTGGCGGGGCATCCGGTGCGCTGAACACCGGTCAGGGAGAACGGTGTTGGGGGCACCGGCCGCCGAGCGGCCGGTGCCCCCGACGGTTTCCCGGGCGGTGTTCCCGGGGCGGTTCGCGGGCGATTCCCGGGTGGTTCTCGACCGGTTCATCAAGACCGGTGAATTTGCCGATGCTTCCGTGTCGTGTGCGCCGCGACAGTGGCGACCGCCAGTCAAATGGCGGTCCCACTCCGGTGCACCCGTACGGCCTCCGGCGTGGCTCCGTCACGACCGAGAGGACCCCCCACCGTGCGTCAGCACTCCTCACCGCCCGCCTCCCCCCGTACCGCCAAGGGGCTATGGGCGGCGGCACTCACGACCCTGGGCCTGTTCGCCGCGCTGATCCCCGGCGCCTCCGGGGCCCAGGCGCTGGTCGCCGACAATCCGTACGAGCGCGGTCCCGCGCCCACGGTGGCCGGTATCGAGGCCGCGCGCGGCAGCTACGCCGTCTCGCAGACCACGGTCTCCTCGGCGAGCGCCACCGGGTTCGGCGGCGGCACGATCTACTACCCGACCTCCACCGCCGACGGCACCTTCGGGGCCGTGGCCGTCTCGCCCGGCTTCACCGCCACCCAGTCCAGCGTCGGCTGGCTCGGCCCCCGGCTCGCCTCCCAGGGCTTCGTCGTCTTCACCATCGACACCAACACCACCCTGGACGCCCCCGACAGCCGTGGCCGCCAACTCCTCGCCGCACTCGACTATCTGACGCAGAGTTCGTCCGTGCGCACCCGGATCGACAGCGCGCGGCTGGGCGTCATGGGGCACTCCATGGGCGGCGGCGGCAGCCTGGAGGCCGCCAAGAGCCGCACCTCGCTGAAGGCGGCAGTCCCGCTGACCGCCTGGGACCTGAACAAGAACTGGGCGCAGCTGCGGACGCCCACCCTGCTGGTCGGGGCCGACGGTGACACCGTCGCCCCGGTCGCCTCGCACTCCGAGCCGTTCTACGAGTCGCTGCCCGGCTCGCTCGACAAGGCGTACCTGGAGCTGAAGGGCGCGAGCCACTCGGCCCCTACCACGGCGAACACCACGATCGCGAAGTACAGCCTGTCCTGGCTGAAGCGCTTCATCGACAGCGACACCCGCTACGAGCAGTTCCTCTGCCCGCTGCCGCAGGCCGGCGCCACCATCGCTGAGTACCGGGGCAACTGCCCGCACACGTCCTGACCCGGCGCCTCCCGGCGCGGCCCCTCCCGATCCGGGAGGCACCGGATCGGGAGGGGCCGTCCGGGGCGGGTGCGAACCCGCCCCGGACCGATGTCTTCCGAGGTTGTTTACGCGGCAGTAACCTGACGGCCGTGACCCTCTCCACGACCGGGCGCGCTCCCCGCCGGCTGTCCGGCCGCAGCGGTGAACTCGCCGTACTGGAAAAGCTGTTGGCCCTCCTGGCCGCCGGACACGGCACCACACTCGTACTGACAGCGCCGCCCGGCCTCGGGCGCAGCGCCCTGGCCCTGCACACGGCGGAGGGCCACCGCGCCGGGCCGGTCCTGCGGACCACTGCGGCCCCCGCCGAGCGGCTGCTGCCGTACAGCGGACTCCACGCGCTCCTCTGCTCGGCCCCGGACGCGCTCCCGCTGCCGGTGCGGCCCGCCGAGGTGCTGCGCTCCGGTCTCGCGCCCGCCGCCCTGCTCGATCTGCTGACCGCCCTCGGCGCCCGGCGGCCCCTGCTGGTCTGCGTGGACGACGTACACCTCTGGGATCCGCGCTCGCGCGCCGCGCTGACGTTCGCGGTCCGCCGGCTCACGGCCCGAGCCGGGGTCGCCGTCCTGCTCACCGCCACGGACGGCCGGGACGGCGCGCACGGCCGGAACGGCGCGGAGGCGCTCTCCGGGCTGCCCGTACTGCGGCTCGGACCGCTCGATGCGGTGGACGCCGATGAGCTGCTGACCGAGCTGACTCCCTGTCATATCGGTTCTGCCGTAAGGGAAGAGCTGCGCCGCGAGGCGGCCGGCAACCCCCGGCTGCTGGTCTCGCTCGTCCAACACCTGACGCCACGTCAACTGTCAGGGCGTCAGCCACTGCCCCATCCACTGCCCGGCGGCGAAGACCTCCTCGACGCCTACGCGGCTCCGCTCGCGGCCCTGCCCGACGACACCCGCGCGCTGCTGCTGCTCGTCGCGGCGGCCGAGGAGCACGAACCCGAGGGGGCGGGCGCGGACGCCGGTCTGCTGCTGCGCGCCGGGCGGCTGGCCGGGATCGCCCCCGGCCGGACCGCTCCCGCCGAGAGCGCGGGAGTGCTGCGCGGCGCCGGTTCCCGTATCCGCTTCACCCATCCACTGACCCGCAGGGCGGTACTGCGCGACGCCCCGCTCGACCGCCGCCTCGCCGCGCACCGGCTGCTCGCCGCTGCGCTCGAAGGACCCGACCTCGCCCTGCCGAGGCTCGTCCAGCGCGCGTGCGCCGCCGACGGATACCACCCGGCGCTCGCCGACGCGCTCGCCCTGGCCGCCGTCGCCCCGGCCCCGCACGCCGACCGCGCCGGGGCACTGGCGCGGGCCGCCGCGCTCTCCCCGGACGAGACGCTGCGCGCCACCCGGTTCGCCGCCGCCGCCGAACACGCCTGGCTCGCCGGGGAGCCGGGCCAGGCGCGCGTCCTGCTCGCCCGCGTCCGCACCGTCCCCGCCCCGGGCCACGCGCACTACGTACGCGGGCTGCTCGCGCTGCGCGACGGCCCGGCCGCCGACGCCGGACAGGCCCTGCTCACGGCCGCCGCGCTGCTCGCGCCCCACGACACCGTACGGACCGTGCACGCCCTGCTCGGCGCGGCGGAGGCGGCCTGGGCGGCGGGCGACGCGCGCGGCTGTCTCGACGCGATGAGCCGCGTACCGGCGAGTCCGGACGACCCTGCGCTCGACCGCTACCGGGCCGGGATCTGCGCCCTCCTCGCCGGCCGGCCGGAGGAGGGCGACGCGCTGCTGCGCGGGTACGTCGCACGGGTGATGGGGAGCGGCACGGCCGACCCCGGCCCCGGCCCCGGCCATGCCTCCGACCCCGGCCACGACTCCGCCCCCGGCTCCCGCCCCGGCCCCGTTCCCGGCGACCCCGCGCCCCTGCTGCGCGCCGGTATCGCCGCGCTCGTCGTCGGCGAGGTGGACATCGCCTGCCGGGCGGGCGCGCGGGCGCTGGCCGCCGTACGGGCACACGGCCCCGACGCGCTGCTCCCGCAGGCCCTGGAGCACCTCGCGTACGGCGAACTGCGGGCCGGCCGGCACGCGCGGGCCCGGGTGCACGCCCACGAGGGGCTCGCCGCCGCCGACCGGCTCGGCCAGCGCAACGCCGCCGCCCACCTGCACGCCGTACTCGCCCTCGCCGCCTCGGCGGAGGGCGACGCGCGCACCTGCGCCGCCCACGCCCAAGCGGCGCGGGCGGGCGCGGGACCGCACGGGCTGCTCCACGCGACGACCCTCGCGAGCTGGGCCGTCGCCCGCGCCGAACTGGCCGTCGGCCGCTCGGCCGAGGCCGCTGCCCTCCTCGCCCCCCTGGTCGGCCCCGGCCCCCGGCCCGGCCACTTCGCCTCCCGGACGGCGCTCG
Organism: Streptomyces sp. NBC_01429; assembly: GCF_036231945.1. Taxonomy (NCBI): domain Bacteria; kingdom Bacillati; phylum Actinomycetota; class Actinomycetes; order Kitasatosporales; family Streptomycetaceae; genus Streptomyces; species Streptomyces sp. NBC_01429. The sequence goes on from NZ_CP109599.1 coordinate 6,059,325, forward strand.
TCCCGTGTTTCGTGGAGGCGGCCGTCCTGGCGGGCCGGGGCGCCGACGCCCGCGCGGCGGTCGAGGCGTTCGCGGCCTGGTGCGCCCGTACCGCCGACCCGCACGCCCCGGCCCAACTCGCCCGCTGCCGCGCCCTGCTGGCCCCGGACACCGAGGCGGCCGCACGGTACGAGGAGGCCCTCGCCCACCACGACCGCTCCGGCGGCGACTTCGAACGGGCCCGTACCCAACTCCTCTACGGACACTGGCTGCGCCGTCGTCGCCGCCCCCGCGCGGCCCGCACCCCGCTGCGCGACGCCCTCGCCTCCTTCGAGCGGTGCGGCGCCCTCCTCTGGTGCGACCGGGTGCGCGGCGAACTGCGCGCCGCCGGCGAGCCGGCCCCCGCGAACCCCGCGCACACCACCACCCCGGCGGCCCCGCTGCTCCTGCTCACCCCGCAGCAGCAGCGCGTCGCCCGCTGTGTGGCCGAGGGCGCCACCAACCGCGAGGTCGCCCGCCGGCTCTCCGTCTCCACCCGTACCGTCGACCACCACCTGCGCAATGTCTTCGCCGCGCTGGGGGTGCGCTCACGCACCGAACTGGCCCGCCTGCTGGCGGCGCCGGGGCCGTGGTGACCGGCGGGCTCACCGATCGCAGTGACCACCCGTGGGCGGAACACCGGAGGACTTGGCGATCCAGAAGTCCCGCGCGCCGTTCGTGCCGGGTTTCGCGACGGAGATGTTGTGTCCTGGCACCGTCCAGGTGCCGGTGCCCAGGACGATCTTCCAGTACCCGATGGTCTCCCGCACCACCGGTGTGTACTCGACCCAGCCGAACTGCTTGGGGGCCACCGTCACTTCGACCGACTCCGTCGTCGAGGACTCCTCGATCCAGCTGTGGGAGGCGGTGAACGAGAGCGTGATCTTGTCACTCGGCTCCCACTCCACTGTCCCGGCCACCGACCACTCGGAGCCCGTCGTGCGTGTCCAGCTCGCCGTGTACTTGGCGTCGCCGACGCCGTCGTTGAACAGCACACTGCCGACCACGCAGCCCTGGGAGGCCCGGTAGGCGGACGGGGTGCTCGCGTCGACGAACGTGCAGGTGTTGCTGTTCGGATCGGCGGCGCACTGCTGGGCGGCGCGGGCGAGCGCCAGGTTCAGCACACCGGGCGCGACGGCTTCGCCGCGGCCCAGCAGCCAGGTGTTGTGGTGGTTCGGATCGGTGCTCCGGCAGTCGATCCGCTCCACCAGCGGGTCGCTGTCGAGCGCGGTGAGGCACGTCCCCGAGCTGACCTGGACGATCCGGTAGGCGGTGGGCCCGGCCGTGGTGGTCGGGGTGACCGGGTCGAGATACCACTGCTGTGTCGTGTCGCCGGGTACGCACGGGGCCATATGCAGATGCCAGGGCCCGAGGAACTCGGTCACCCGGCGGTTGGCGTTCACACCGAACACGGCGAGCCGGCCGTCGGCGTTGGCCACCGCTGTGGGCAGCCCGACCAGGGCCGGGCCCAGGTCGAACGTGCTGTTCACGTCCCACGTCCCGGTCGGTTCGGCCGCTGTGCCGGGCGCGGACTGCGTGACGGTCCACAGCCGGCCGTCGCTGTGGTTGCCGAAGACCTGCAACAGCGTGCCGGCGGACGTCGTGGTGGCTCCCACGGCGACATCGTCGGTGTACCCGGCGCCGCGATATCGGTAATCCGCGCATACGAGACCTCCCAGAAACACGGGACGAACCAGGGGAACGGCGGAGCCCGGCCGGAGGCTGACGGCGCACCGGTCGCGACCCGCCGGATACGTCGCCAGAGTCTGGCAGAAGGCGACGAGACGGTGCCGGGCCGCGTACCGGCGCGTGAGAGCTCGACGGGGAGCGTGCCGCGCGGCGCACGCTCCCCGGCTCGTCACGTACCGAGGGCGTGCCCCGTCGTCGCGTCGACGTGATCGGGGATCTCGTCGTGACGGTCGCCGACGGTCGGTGTGCCGGTGGGCTCGAACAGCAGGATCGAGGTGCGCGACGGAGCGTACGGCTTGTGCTCCGTCCCCCGGGGGACGGTGAACACCGCGCCCCGGGGGAGCCGCACGGTGCGCTCCCCGGCCGGTTCGCGCAGCGAGATGTGCAGTTCCCCGTCGAGGACGAGGAAGAACTCGTCGGTGTCGTCGTGGACGTGCCAGAGGTGTTCCCCCTCGACCTTCGTCACGCGTACGTCGTAGTCGTTGACCCGCGTCACGATGCGGGGGCTCCACAGGGCGTCGAAGGAGGCCAGAGCCGTGTCGAGGGCGATGGGTTCGTCGGTCATGGACTCATCCTCGACGGTGCGCGCCGACCGGTGTGAGTGCTAGAAATCGCATATGACGCAACAATCCTCGCAGGTGGCCGGACCGGTTCGCAGGGCGGTTCGCGGCGCGGCCGGGGCCGTACGCGGGGCGGACCCGCACCGGGTCGTGGTGATCGTGGACGAGAACTCCAACCCCTTCGAACTCGGCTGCGCCACCGAGATCTTCGGGCTGCACAGGCCCGAGATCGGCCGTGATCTGTACGACTTCAGGCTCTGCTCGCCGCGACCGCGCACGGTGATGCGGGACGGGTTCTTCACCCTGAGCGGCGTCGTCGGCCTGGAGGCGGCCGACGAGGCCGACACGCTGATCGTCCCGAACAGACCCGATATCGAGGTGCCCCGGCGCCCCGCCGTACTCGACGCCGTCCGGCGGGCGCACGCGCGCGGCACCCGGCTGATCGGATTCTGCAGCGGCGCCTTCACCCTGGCCGAGGCCGGGGTCCTCGACGGGCGCCGGGCCACCGCGCACTGGCAGTGGGCGGACGACTTCCGCGCCCGCTTCCCCACCGTCGGGCTCGAACCCGATGTGCTGTTCGTGGACGACGGCGACATCCTCACCGCCGCGGGCAGCGCCGCGGCGCTCGACCTCGGGCTGCACGTGGTCCGCCGCGACCACGGCGCGGAGATCGCCAACGCGGTGAGCCGCCGACTGGTCTTCGCGGCACACCGGGACGGCGGTCAACGGCAGTTCGTGGAGCGGCCGGTGCCCGCGGTCGCCGACGAATCACTCGCCCCCGTGCTGGCCTGGGCCCAGGAACGGCTGGACACACCGCTCACGGTGCCCGACCTCGCCGCCCGCGCGGCCGTCAGCTCCGCCACGCTCCACCGCCGCTTCCAGGCCGAGCTGGGTACGACACCACTGGTCTGGCTCACCGGCGAGCGGCTCGCCCTCGCCTGCCGGCTGATCGAGCGGGGCGAGTCCCGATTCGACGTGGTCGCCCGGCGCAGCGGGCTCGGCTCCGCCGCCCATCTGCGCACACTGATGCGGCGCGGGACCGGGCTCACCCCGTCGGCGTACCGGCGCCGCTTCGGGCCCGCCCCGGCCCCGGACGGGGCCTGAAGGCGCGCTACGCGATGCCCAGCTTCGCGTCCCGTACCGCCGTGACCGCCGCCTTGTCGCCCTCCAGCGTCACGTCCGCCACCGCCTGCCGCCCGAACGCGAAGAGCAGCAGCTCGGCCGGCTCGCCCGTGACCGTCACCACCGGGGTGCCCCGGTGCGCGACCGTCGTCTGGCCGTCGGGGCGGCGCAGCACCAGGCCCACCGGGGACTTGCGGCCCATCATCCGGCCGCCCTTCTCCAGCCGCGCCCACAGCGTGTCCGAGAAGACCCGGTCCAGCTCGCGCGGCGTCCACTCGGGCTGCGCCCGCCGGACGTCCTCGGCGTGGATGTAGAACTCGACCGTGTTCGCCGCCTCGTCCAGCTGCTTGATGCCGAACGGGGACATCCTCGGGGGTCCCGTACGGATCAGCTGGATCAGCTCCTCGTACGGCTTCGCCACGAACTCGGCCTGCACCCGCTCCAGCCGGCCCCGCAGCGCGGGCAGCAGCGTCCCGCCCGCCGCGTCCGGGCGCCGCTCGCGCAGCACCACGTGGGCGGCGAGATCACGCGCCAGCCAGCCGTCACAGAGCGTCGGCGCGTCGGGACCCACCGCCTCCAACAGGTCGGCGAGCAGAAGTCGTTCACGCTTTGCATGGGTCGACATGGCACCCAGCCTACGGCGCCCGCACCCCGTCCGCCCAGTGGACCGCGGCCCGGCGCGGACGCCGGGCGCGGCACAATGTCCGTATGACCAGCATGACCGGTGGGCTCGACCCCGCCATCGCCGCCCGGCTCAAGCGCAGCGCCGACGGACTGCTCCCCGCCATCGCCCAGCAGTACGACACCGGCGAGGTGCTGATGCTCGGCTGGATGGACGACGAGGCCCTGCACCGCACCCTGACCACCGGCCGCTGCACCTACTGGTCGCGCAGCCGCCGCGAGTACTGGGTCAAGGGCGACACCTCCGGCCATGTCCAGCACGTCAGGTCCGTCGCCCTGGACTGCGACGCCGACACGGTGCTCGTCCAGGTCGACCAGGTGGGCGCCGCCTGCCACACCGGCGCGCGGACCTGCTTCGACGCCGACGTGCTGCCCCTCGGCCCCGTCCCCGGGCAGTAGGGTCAGCCGCCATGGATCTTGAGACCTTCCGCGAGCTGGCGGCGGACCGCCGTGTCATCCCCGTCAGCCGGCGCCTCCTCGCCGACGGGGACACGCCGGTCGGCCTGTACCGCAAGCTCGCCGCCGAGCGCCCCGGGACGTTTCTGCTGGAGTCGGCGGAGAACGGCCGCTCCTGGTCCCGCTACTCGTTCATCGGGGTACGGTCCGCCGCCACCCTCACCGAGCGCGACGGCCGCGCCCACTGGCAGGGCACCCCGCCGGTCGGCGTGCCCACCGAGGGCGACCCGCTGGCCGCCCTGCGCGCCACCCTGGAGACGCTGCACACCCCCCGCGACCTCGGCCCTGTCCGGCCGGTCTCCGGCATGCCGCCCTTCACCGGCGGCATGGTCGGCTACCTCGGCTACGACATCGTGCGGCGGCTGGAGAAGGTCGGCGACCACGCGCGCGACGACCTGCGCATCCCCGAGCTGACCATGCTGCTCACCTCGGACCTCGCCGTACTCGACCACTGGGACGGCTCGGTCCTGCTGATCGCCAACGCGATCAACCACAACGACCTGGACACCGGGGTCGACGAGGCGTACGCCGACGCCGTGGCCCGCCTCGACGCGATGGCCGCCGATCTCGCCGAGCCGGTCCACACCGCGCCCACCGCGCTGCCCGCCTCCGAGCTGCCCGAGTACACCGCGCTGTGGGGCGGCGCCGCCTACCAGGAGGCCGTCGAGGACATCAAGGAGCGGATCAGGGCGGGCGAGGCGTTCCAGGTCGTGCCCTCGCAGCGCTTCGAGACCCCCGTCACCGCGAGCGCGCTCGACGTCTACCGGGTGCTGCGGGCCACCAACCCCTCGCCGTACATGTACCTCTTCCGCTTCGACGGCTTCGACGTCGTGGGCTCCAGCCCGGAGGCACTGGTCAAGGTCGAGGACGGCCGCGCCCTGGTGCACCCGATCGCCGGCACCCGGCACCGGGGCGCCACGCCCCAGGAGGACCAGGCGCTCGCCGACGAACTCCTCGCCGACCCCAAGGAGCGCGCCGAGCACCTGATGCTGGTCGACCTCGGCCGCAACGACCTGGGCCGCGTCTGCGTGCCCGGCAGCGTCGAAGTCGTCGACTTCATGTCCGTCGAGCGCTACTCGCACGTCATGCACATCGTGTCGACGGTGACGGGCGAGGTCGCCGAGGGCCGCTCCGCCTTCGACGTCCTGACCGCCTGCTTCCCGGCGGGCACGCTCTCCGGGGCGCCCAAGCCGCGCGCCCTCCAGATCATCGACGAACTGGAACCGACCCGGCGCGGGCTGTACGGCGGCTGCGTCGGCTATCTCGACTTCGCGGGCGACTCGGACACCGCCATCGCCATCCGCACCGCCCTGCTGCGCGACGGCACCGCGTACGTGCAGGCGGGGGCCGGGGTCGTCGCCGACTCCGATCCGGTCTCCGAGGACACCGAGTGCCGGAACAAGGCGGCGGCCGTACTGCGGGCCGTCCACACCGCGAACCGCCTCAAGGACGCGTGAGGCACCGGGGAGAGACACCGGGGGAGGGCGGTCGGGAGCCCGCGTTCCCCCGCACACCGGGGCGTAGGGGATAGTGGGGTACGTGAGTGCCGTACCCGTACCCCAGCCCCGTGCCGCCGGTCCGGCGGCCACCTCCACCCCCACCTCCGCCGCGCGACCGGCGCGCGACGGCGATGACGGCGGCGGCCCGAGCGGCCGCCGCAGCCTCGCCGCCGCCCTGCTGCTCGGCGCCGTCGGCGCCGCCGTGGTGCTGATCGCCTCCGGCCAGACCTGGGCCGGCGGCACGGCCGCCGTCGGCGGCGGCTCCGTGCCGCTCGACGCCAACGGCCGTGACATCACCGGCGTCCCGGCCGCCCTCGCCGTCGTCGGTCTCGCCGCGCTCGTCGCCGTCTTCGCCGTGCGCCGCGCCGGCCGGCTCCTGGTCGCCGCGCTGCTCGCGCTGAGCGGCGCCGGCGCCGCGCTGGCCGCGTTCCTCGGCGCCTCCGACCGCTCGGCGCTGGACGGGATGGCGGCGAAGACCACCGGCGACACCGCCGCCACCGTCCACGCGCTGTCCCACACGGCCTGGCCCTACGTGACCTCGGTGGGCAGCGTCCTGATCCTGCTCGCCGGAGTGCTGGCCCTGGTGTACGGCAGGAGGTGGCCCGGCATGTCCGGCCGGTACGAACGGCCCGGCGCCACGGCCGTCGCGGCCGGCCCCGGAGCGCCCGCCCCGGCCGGGGGCCGCGCCCGCAAGGCACCGGTGGTCGACCCCGACCGTCCCGAGGACCTGTGGAAGGCCCTGGACCGGGGCGAGGACCCGACGCGCGAGAGCTGACTCACACCCACCCCCCGGCCCGTTCCGCCACCCCCATGCGGGACAATGTCGGTGAGCGTCCGAGTCACCCAGTCCGACTCACCCAGCGCGACAGCAACGAGGAGCAACTCATGGCGGGCAGCAGCCACGGACACACCCCGGCGGCCTGGACCGGTGTCTTCATCGCCTTCATCGGCTTCGGCATCTCGGGTGTCGGCATGGTGGCGGTGAACATGATCGCGTTCTGGGGCGGTCTCGCCGTGATACTGCTCGCGGGCGTCGTCGGCATGGCGATGCGGGCCGCCGGCCTGGGCAAGCCCAAGGAGTCGGAGGAGCTGGTCCGCGCCAGGGCCGCCGCCGCCAACAAGCAGGTGAACATGCGCTCCGAGGACATCAAGGCCGCCTACCTGGCCCGCGCCGAGTCCGCGCACACGGCGCACGAGCCCGCGAAGCCGGCCGCCCTGGAGGCGCAGGCACAGACCGCCTGAGCGGTCCCCGGCGACATTCCCTGGACGCAGTCCGGTCAGCGGCCACCCGACAGGCCCTGGGACCGGGCTGCGTCTTCGCGTTCCAGCGGCGACAATCACGGGGTGGACGACGCGATGACCGACCCAGGCCCTGTCCGGGTGCCCGATCCGGCGGCCCCGGCCACCGGCCGCGACCGGCTCCCGGGACCGCTGCGCCGGCTGCTGCCGCCGCTGGCCACCCTCGGCGCGATCGGCGCGGCCTTCACCTACGTCGGCCTGATCGACCCGAATGAATCCGGCCACTACCCGGTCTGCCCGCTCTACGCCCTCACCGGCCTCTACTGCCCCGGCTGCGGCGGCCTGCGCAGCGCCCACGCCGTCGCCCACGGCGATCCGGCCGCCGCCCTCGGCGCCAACGCGATGGCGGTCGTCGGCTACGCGGTCTTCGCCGTCGGATGGCTCGTGTGGGTGATGCGCGCCCGCAAGGGCCTTCCCGCGCCGATTCCCCGGCACCCCGCCGTCTGGTGGGGCATCGGGGCGGTACTCCTGGTCTTCACCGTGGTCAGAAACCTGCCCTTCGGCAGCTGGCTCGCACCGTGAAACCCCTGGCAGTGACATGCCCGGCCATCCGGATGCGAGTCATCCGTCCTGTTCCGGCTAGCATCGATATGGCTGATCCTGATCCACCTGGTCACCGGTTGGACCGGACGGCGCCCATGTCCGAAGTGCAATCGAAAGGGGGGCCGCTCGCGTGAGTGTGCTCGACGAGATCATCGACGGCGTACGCGCCGACCTCGCAGAGCGACAGGCGCGCGTGGGCCTTGACGAGCTGAAGGAGCGCGCCGCCAAGGCGCCCCAGGCCAAGGACGCCGCCGCCGCGCTGCGCGGCGAGGGCGTCCAGGTGATCTGTGAGGTCAAGCGCTCCAGCCCGTCCAAGGGCGCGCTCGCCGCGATCGCCGACCCGGCCGCGCTCGCCGCCGACTACGAGGCGGGCGGCGCCGCCGTCATCTCCGTACTGACGGAGGAGCGCCGCTTCGGCGGTTCGCTGGCCGACCTGGACGCGGTCCGGGCCAAGGTCGACATTCCCGTGCTGCGCAAGGACTTCATCGTCACGTCGTACCAGCTGTGGGAGGCACGGGCGCACGGCGCCGATGTCGTCCTGCTGATCGTCTCCGCGCTCGACCAGCAGGCCTTGGTGTCGTTGATCGAGCGGGCCGAGTCGATCGGGCTCACCCCGCTCGTCGAGGTGCACGACGAGGACGAGGCCGAGCGCGCGGTGGACGCCGGCGCGAAGATCATCGGGGTGAACGCCCGCGATCTGAAGACCCTCAAGGTCGACCGCTCCACCTTCGAGCGGGTCGCCCCCGAGATCCCGGACCACATCGTCAAGATCGCCGAGTCCGGGGTGCGCGGGCCGCACGACCTGATCGCGTACGCCAACGCAGGCGCCGACGCGGTGCTCGTCGGCGAGTCGCTCGTCACCGGGCGCGACCCGAGGACCGCCGTGGCCGACCTCGTCGCCGCGGGCGCCCACCCGGCGCTGCGGCACGGCAGGGACTGACCCGCACCCATGGGTATCGCCCTCTCCGTCCCCGTACTCCACCGGCCGCCGCACGGCGCCCTGGCGCGTGGCTGCCGCCCGCGCGGGTGCCGCGCACCGGCGCGGCGGGTGCGCGGGCGGCGGGTGCGGTACGTCATCGGGGACGAGCCCGGTCAGGTCAACGGGATGCGATGGCGCGGGTAGCCGCGTCCTGACCCGGTCCACCCCCGTCCGTACGGCCCGGTCCGTACGGACCGCTCTCCCGTGCGGCCCTGTCCGTACGGCGGATGGGCGCGGGGCGGCCCGCCCAGGACGCATACGGTGCTCTCCGTCCGTTGCTTCCCGAGGAGTTCCCGCGTGTCTTCCGAGTTCTTCATTCCCGACCCCGAGGGTCGGATCCCGAGCGCCGAGGGGTACTTCGGCGCCTACGGCGGCAAGTTCATCCCCGAGGCCCTCGTCGCCGCCGTCGACGAGGTGGCCGTCGAGTACGAGAAGGCGAAGAACGACCCCGCCTTCGCCGCCGAGCTGAACGGGCTGCTGGTCGACTACACCGGCCGGCCCAGCCCGCTCACCGAGGTGAAGCGCTTCGCCGAGCGGGCCGGGGGCGCCCGCGTGTTCCTCAAGCGCGAGGACCTCAACCACACCGGCTCGCACAAGATCAACAACGTGCTGGGCCAGGCGCTGCTCACCCGGCGGATGGGCAAGACCCGCGTCATCGCCGAGACCGGCGCCGGGCAGCACGGGGTCGCCACCGCCACCGCCTGCGCGCTGTTCGGCCTCGAATGCACCATCTACATGGGCGAGATCGACACCCAGCGCCAGGCCCTGAACGTGGCCAGGATGCGGATGCTCGGCGCGGAGGTCGTCCCCGTCACCTCCGGCAGCCGGACCCTGAAGGACGCCATCAACGAGGCGTTCCGCGACTGGGTCGCCAATGTGGACCGTACGCACTACCTGTTCGGCACGGTCGCGGGACCGCACCCCTTCCCGGCGATGGTCCGCGACTTCCACCGCGTCATCGGCGTGGAGGCCAGGCGGCAGATCCTGGAGCGCGCCGGCCGGCTCCCCGATGCCGCCGTGGCGTGCGTGGGCGGCGGATCCAACGCGATCGGCCTCTTCCACGCCTTCATCCCCGACGCGGACGTACGGCTGGTGGGCTGCGAGCCCGCCGGGCACGGCATCGGGAGCGGTGAGCACGCCGCCACGCTCAGCGCGGGCGAGCCCGGCATCCTGCACGGGTCGCGTTCCTACGTCCTCCAGGACGAGGAGGGCCAGATCACCGAGCCGTACTCGATCTCGGCCGGGCTCGACTACCCGGGCATCGGACCCGAGCACGCGTATCTCAAGGACAGCGGGCGCGGCGAGTACCGGGCGGTGACCGACGACGACGCGATGGAGGCGCTGCTGCTGCTCTCGCGCACCGAGGGCATCATCCCGGCGATCGAGAGCGCGCACGCGCTGGCCGGGGCGCTGGAGGTGGGGCGCGAGCTGGGTGAGGACGGCCTGATCGTGGTCAACCTCTCCGGGCGCGGCGACAAGGACATGGACACGGCCGCCCGCTACTTCGGGCTGTACGACGGGGAGGGCACCAAGTGAGCGGGAACATTCGGCTGCTGAGCGACACCCTCGCCGCGGCGAAGGCGGAGGACCGGGCCGCGCTGATCGCCTACCTGCCGGCCGGCTTCCCGACCGTGGACGGCGGCATCGCCGCGGTCAAGGCCGTCTTCGAGGGCGGCGCCGACATCGTCGAGGTCGGGCTGCCGCACAGCGACCCGGTGCTCGACGGACCGGTCATCCAGACCGCCGACGACATCGCGCTGCGCGGCGGGGTGAAGATCGCCGATGTGATGCGCACGGTCCGCGAGGCGTACGAGGCCACCGGCAGGCCGGTGCTGATCATGACGTACTGGAATCCGATCGACCGGTACGGCGTCGAGCGGTTCACCGCCGAGCTGGCCGAGGCGGGCGGCGCCGGGTGCATCCTGCCCGACCTGCCCGTCCAGGAGTCCGCCCAATGGCGTGAGCACGCCGAGAGGCACGGGCTGGCGACCGTCTTCGTGGTGGCGCCGAGCAGCAGGGACGAGCGGCTGGCGAAGATCACCGCCGCGGGCAGCGGCTTCGTCTACGCGGCGTCGCTGATGGGCGTCACGGGGACCCGTACCTCGGTGGGCCTGGAGGCGCGGACGCTGGTGGAGCGGACCCGTACGACGACGGAACTGCCGGTCTGCGTCGGGCTCGGCGTCTCCACGGCGGAGCACGCGGCCGAGGTCGCCGGATTCGCCGACGGCGTGATCGTCGGTTCGGCGTTCGTGAAGCGGATGCTGGACGCGCCCGACGAGGCCGCCGGGCTGGTCGCGGTGCGTGAGCTGGCGGGCGAGCTGGCCAAGGGCGTTCGCAAGCGCTGACGGGTGCGGGCACGCCCGCGTCATCCGTACGGGTGGACCTGGGGCCGGGGAGGTGCGTTCGCGCCTCCCCGGTTCGTTGCTGTGGGCGTGAGCGAGAAGAACCGTGAGGCAAAGCGGAGCGCGAGAGAGCGGCTCCAGCAGGAACGTGCTGAGTTCAAGGCACGCGAGAAGCGCAAGCGCGGCCTGATCGTGGCCGCGTCGGCGGTCGGCGTGCTGGCCCTGGCCGGCGCGGTCGGGCTGCTCGCCGTGAACATGGGCAAGCACAAGGACGGCGGCGGCGCGGCCGGGCCGGTGAGCGCGCCCTCGGGGGTGAACGGCAAGGACGATCTGGCGATCCCCGTGGGCGCCACGGACGCGCCGTCCACGCTCACGGTGTGGGAGGACTTCCGCTGCCCGGCCTGCGCCCAGTTCGAGAACGCGTTCCGGCCGGTGATCCACGAGCTGGAGAAGGCGGGAGCGCTCAAGGTCGAGTACCACCTCGCGACGCTCATCGACGGCAACATGGGCGGCACGGGATCGGTGCGCGCCGCCAACGCCGCCGCCTGCGCCCAGGACGTCGGCAAGTTCGCGCCGTACCACGACGCGCTGTACGAGAACCAGCCGGCGGAGACGGACGACGCGTTCGCCAAGAACAGCCACCTGCTGGAGCTGGCGGGCAAGGTGGACGGCCTGGAGTCGGCGCCCGGGTTCCGTCAGTGCGTGGAGGACGGAGCGCACGACAAGTGGGTGGAGAAGTCCTCCGAGGCGTTCCGCAACGGCGGATTCTCCGGGACGCCGACCGTCCTGCTCAACGGTGAGGCGGTGTTCCCGAAGAAGGGCGAGGAGAACATCACACCCGACAATCTGCGCAAATGGGTCTCCGAGGCGAACAAGGGCAAGAAGGCGGGCACCGAAACCCCGTCGGCGCCCGGCTCGGCCCCCGCCTCCGAGCCCGCCTCCGAGCCCGCCTCGGCCCCGGTCTCCGAGCCCCCGGGAACGACGCCGCAGGGTACGCCCGCGGCCTGATTTCTCCGGGCCCGTTACGCGAAAATCTGCCGGGCGGGTTGCCCTGGGACCCGCCCGGCACTGTAGCGTCGGTTCCGCTATGGACCTTGCCTACATTCCGAGCCCGTCGACCGGAGTGCTCCACCTCGGACCACTTCCGCTGCGCGGCTACGCGTTCTCCATTCTCGTCGGGCTGTTCGTGGCCCTCTGGATCGTCAACCGCCGCTGGGTCGCCCGGGGCGGCAAACCGGGCACGACCACCGACATCGCCGTATGGGCCGTGCCGTTCGGTCTGGTGGGCGGCCGGCTCTACCACGTCATCACCGACTACGAGCTGTACTTCGGCGAGGGCCGTGACTGGGTCAACGCCTTCAAGATCTGGGAGGGCGGACTCGGCATCTGGGGCGCGGTCGCGCTGGGCGCCGTGGGCGCCTGGATCGGCTGCCGCCGCCGGGGCATCGCGCTGCCGCCGTACGCGGACGCGCTGGCGCCGGCCCTCGCCGTGGCCCAGGCGTTCGGCCGCTGGGGGAACTGGTTCAACCAGGAGCTGTACGGCAAGCGCACCGACCTGCCCTGGGCGCTGGAGATCAGCGCGGGCCCGAACCGGGAAGCGGGTCTCTACCACCCGACGTTCCTGTACGAGTCCCTGTGGTGCCTCGGTGTCGCGGCGCTGGTCGTCTGGGCCGACCGCCGCTTCAGGCTCGGGCACGGGCGCGCGTTCGCCCTCTACGTGGCCGCGTACTGCGTCGGACGGTCCTGGATCGAGTACCTGCGGGTCGACGACGCCCACCACATCCTGGGCCTGCGGCTCAACGTGTGGACCGCGGCCATCATCTTCACGCTCGCCGTGGTGTACCTGGTGCTCTCCGCGATCAAGCGGCCGGGGCGCGAGGAGATCGTCGAACCGGAGTGGCAGAACGGCGAGGGCAAGGCGGCCGACGACACCGACGGCGCGGATTCCGCGGCCGCGACCGATGACTCCGCCGACGAGGGCTCGAAGGACTCCAAGAAGCCCGGCGCGGCGGAATCGGCCGACGAGGGAGATGAGGGCAAGGAAGCGGACCTCGCGAAGGAACCGCTCTCCGGTACGGCCAAGGAAGGTTCCTGAGCCTCACCGGCCTCTTCGCACTCCGCGCGCGACGCGGTATTTTTCCGGCCTCAGGGGGCGCGGCGCTCGGCGCCGCGCCCCCTGACCGTCACGGACGGTGGGCCAGCGTCAGCGTCCGCCGGGCCGCCGCCACGATCGCCGCGTCCACGAACCGGCCGTCGACCAGGGCCTGCGCCCCCGCGTCCCGGGCCGCCGCCTCGATGATCTCCTGGGCCGAGGCCACCTCCTGAAGCGTCGGCCGGTACGCCTCCTCGATCACCGGGAGCTGCGCCGGATGGATCGCCGCGCGCCCCAGCATCCCCAGCGCCCGGCCGTGCCGGCAGGACGCCGCCAGCCCCGCCAGATCCCGTACGTCGGGGAAGACCGACTGGGCCGGCGGCGCCAGCCCCGCCGCCCGCGCCGCGACCACGGCCCGGCCGCGCGACCAGTCGAGGCCCGCGTCCTCCCGTACCCCCAGATCCGCGCGCAGGTCCGCCTCGCCCAGGGCGATGCCCCGCACCGAGGGGTGCGCGGAGGCGATCGCGTAGGCGTGCTCCACGGCCAGGGCCGATTCGAGCAGCGCGTACAGATCCGTGCCGGGCGCGCGCTCCGCGACGGCGTGCACGGCCGAGGCATGGCCGATCTTCGGCAGCCGGAGCGCGCACAGTCCGGGCAGCCCGGTCACGTACGGCAGATCCGCCCGGTCGGCGATCCGCACATGGACCGGCTTCCCGTGCGGGGAGGACAGGAAGTCGGCGGTGGCGTCCCGCGCGTACGCCCTGCGGTCGGGGGCGACCGCGTCCTCCAGGTCCACGATCACCACATCCGCGCCGCCCGCCACCGCCTTCGCCATCATCCCGGGCCGGTCCCCGGGGACGTAAAGCCAGGTCAGCGGGGTGGGCGGGACGGACGGTGCAGGCAGTACGGGCGGGACGGCGGCGGTCACAGCGCGCCCCCCGCGCGCAGCGCGGCGATCTCCGGTCCGGTCAGCCCCAGCTCGGTCAGCACGGCATCGGTGTCCGCGCCGTGCGGGCGGCCCGCCCAGCGGATCGCGCCGGGAGTCTCGGAGAGCCGGAAGAGGACGTTCTGCATCCGCAGCGGCCCCAGCTCCGGATCGGGCACCTCGGTGACGGTGCCGAGCGCCCGGTACTGCGGGTCCGCCATCACGTCGCGGATGTCCTGGACGGGCGCGATCGCCGCCTCGGCCTTCTCGAACGCGGCCAGCACGTCGGCCGCTTCGTGCCGGGCGATCCAGCCGCCGACCGCCTCGTCCAGCGTGTCCGCGTGCTCGGCGCGCCCGCCGCCGGTGGCGAACCACGGCTCGTCGGCCAGCTCCGGGCGGCCCACCAGCCGCATCACCCGCTCGGCCACGGACTGCGCCGAGGTGGACACCGCGAGCCAGGCGCCGTCGGCGCTGCGGTAGGTGTTGCGCGGGGCGTTGTTGCGGGAACGGTTGCCGGTGCGGGGCTGGACGTAACCGAGCTGGTCGTACCAGAGCGGCTGCGGCCCCAGGACGGTGAGGATCGGCTCGATGATCGCCAGGTCCACCACCTGGCCGCGCCCCGTCGCCTGCCGTCCGGCGAGCGCCGTGAGCACCGCGTACGCCGTGGCCAGCGCGGCGATCGAGTCGGCGAGGCCGAAGGGCGGCAGCGTGGGCGGCCCGTCGGGTTCGCCGGTGACGGCCGCGAAACCGCTCATCGCCTCGGCGAGCGTGCCGAAGCACGGGCGGCCGGAGTACGGTCCGAACTGGCCGAAGCCCGTGACGCGCGCCAGCACCAGCCGGGGGTTGACGGCGGACAGCTCCTCCCAGCCCAGCCCCCAGCGCTCCAGGGTGCCGGGGCGGAAGTTCTCGACGATCACATCGGCGTCGGCGGCCAGCCGCAGCAGCACGTCCCGGCCGCCCGGGGTGGACAGGTCGAGGGTGATGGCGCGCTTGTTGCGGCCGAGCAGCTTCCACCACAGGCCGATGCCGTCCTTGGAGGGGCCGTGGCCGCGGGAGGGATCGGGGCGGACCGGGTGCTCGATCTTGATGACCTCGGCGCCGAAGTCACCGAGCAGGGTGGCGGCCAGCGGCCCCGCGAAGAGCGTCGCCACGTCGAGGACGCGCAGACCGGAGAGCGGCGGGGCGGGCCGAGCCCCGGTGGAGGCGCGGGCGCCGGTATCGGGACCGGTGCCGGGGTCCGAGCGGTGGCCGGTATCGGGGCCTGTGCCGGGGGCCGTGCCCGGGTCCGTATGGGGGGCGCTGCTGGGATCGGTGCCGGGAGCGGTCATTCACGCCTCGATCTCTGTGCGGTACGGCATGGAGGTGGACGCCCCGGGGCGCTGGACGCAGAGCGCCGCCGCCGCCGAGGCCCAGCCCATGGCGTCGGTCATCGGACGGCCCTCCCCGAGAGCGACGGCCAGCGCGCCCACGAAGGTGTCCCCGGCGGCGGTGGTGTCCACGGCCCTGACCCGGGGCGCGGGCACGGTGACGGGCTCCGCGCCCCGGGCCGCGTACAGACTGCCCGCGGCGCCGAGGGTGACGACGACCTCCGGCACCTGCCGCAGCAGCGCCTCGGCCGACATCCGGACGTCGGCGATCCCGGTGAGCGCGGCCGCCTCGTGCTCGTTGGGCACCAGCAGATCGACGGCGCCGAGCAGTTCGGGCGGCAGGGGCACGGCGGGGGAGGGGGTGAGGACCGTCCGTACGGAGTGCCGGCGCGCGGCCAGCGCTCCGGCCAGCACGGCGTTCAGGGGGAGTTCGAGCTGAAGGAGCAGGGCGGAGGCGGCGGCGATGACGCTCTCCTCGCCCGGTGCCAGATGCGTGACGGTCCCGTTCGCGCCGGGGATGACCACGATCGCGTTGGCGCCCTCGTCGTCCACGACGATGTGGGCGGTGCCCGAGGGGCCCTCCGCCGTGCGCAGCAGGTCCGTGTCGACACCGGAGGCTTCGAGGGTGTGCCGCAGCAGCGCCCCGTACTCGTCGTCGCCGACCGCGCCGATCAGCGCCACCTCGCCGCCCGCGCGGGCGGCGGCGATCGCCTGGTTGGCGCCCTTGCCGCCGGGGACCGTACGGAACTCGCGGCCGGTGACGGTCTCGCCGAGCCGGGGGGCGTGCGCGGTGTACGTGACGAGATCCATATGGGTGCTGCCCAGCACCACGATGCCGGTCATGTGCGGGGTGCCTCCTGGTGAGTGGGTGCGCGGGTGGTGAGGGTGCGGGTCAGCTCCGCGAGGGCGTCGAAGCCGATGCCGTCGAAGCCGATGCCGTCGAACCCCGTGACGGACGTGGCGAGCCGGTTCTTGAGCGGCGCCGTCCAGCGCTCCGGCAGCCGGGCCGGATGCCCGGCCAGCAGTCCGGCCACGGACCCGGCCGTCGCGCCGTTCGAGTCGGTGTCCCAGCCCCCGGACACCGCGCGGCAGATGGAGCCGCTGAACTCGCCGTCCGCGTGGGTGAGCGCGGCGGCGAGGAGCGCGGCGTTGGGGACGGCGTGCACCCAGTGGTAGTGACCGTAGGCGGCGTGCAGCCGGTCGGTCACCGTCGCGAAGTCCCGCTCCGCGCGGGCCGTCCCGATCCCGACATGTACGGCCTCCGCCAGCCGGGAGCGCGGCGGTACGACACGGAGCCCCGCCCGCAGACAGGCGTGGACGTCCTCGGCCCCGGCCGCCGCCGCGATGACCGCCGCCACGAACATCGCGCCGTACACCCCGTTGCCGGTGTGGCTGAGCGTCGCGTCCCGGTGCGCCTGCTCGGCGGCGGCGCCGGGGTCGCCGGGGTGGGTCCAGCCGTGCACGTCGGCGCGGATGGCGGCGCCGATCCACTCGCGGAACGGGTTGCGGTGGCGGGCGGTGTCCGGCGGTTCGATCCCGCTGAGCAGATTGCGGTAGGCGATCCGCTCGGCGGTGAACGTCCGCCCGGCCGGCAGTGTGTCCAGCCAGACCGAGGCGACCTGGGCGGTGGTGAAGTCCCGGCCGTGGCGCCGCAGGAGGAGCAGATTGAGCAGCGGGTAGTTGAGGTCGTCGTCCTCCGGCATGCCGTCGATGTTCTCGGCGAGCGAGTTCGGCGCCGAGCGGCGGTTCCACGGGTGGGCGGCGGCCAGTTCGGCGGGCAGGCCCCGGGCGGTGAACCAGGTGTGCGGCGGCCAGTTGCCGGTGGCGCGGGCGATCGCGCGGATCCCGTCGAGGGGCAGCTTCTCGACGGGCCGGCCGAGCAGGCAGCCCACCGCGCGGCCGAGCCAGGCGGCCTCCAACTGGCTCACGGAGAAAAGCTGTTGGTTCCGGGCGGAGGTCGGCCACGACGGGCAGGCGGAGCGGATCGCGGACAGCTCCGTCGGCTCGTGATCGGCCTGCGGGGACGGGAGTTGGTCCAGCTCGTCCAGTAAGTCGAGCGCGAGTGAACGCAGTTGGGGTGAGGCCGGATCGGGTGACGCGCCCGAGCGGACCGGCGCCGGCCGGCCGCCCGCGCGCTGCCAGCGCCGTACGAACTGCGCCGCGTCACGGCCGTCCTCCGCCGCCTGGCGCAGCTCGTGGCCGAGCAGATCCTCGGGCTGTACCCAGGTCAGCCGCCGAACGGTCATCGTGGATCGCCGAACTGAGGGGCCGTCAGCTCGGTGAAGAGCGCTTCGTGCGTCCGGCGCCGCTGGGTGTCGCGCCGGAACACCTCGTACGCCACCTCGGTCAACACCCTTGCCGGGGCGCGCAGATCGACCCTGCTCGCCTCGGCCACCCGCGTCGACCACTCCGCCGGGACCGCGCCCTCGCCGCCCAGGGCCCCGGCGAGCGCGCCGCCCATCGTGGCGATCGAGTCGCAGTCCCGGCCGTAGTTGACGCAACCGAGCACCGTACGGCGGTAGTCGCCCCCGGCGATCAGCAACATGCCCAGTGCGATGGGAAGTTCCTCGATGGAGTGCAGCCGGGAGGGGCGCCGGGCGCCCAGCGACGGATCGCGGTAGTGCGGCCCGACCGTGTCGTACGGCGCGACCGCCGCGCGCAGCCCGCGCAGCGCCGACTCCGTGCAGCGGTGCCGGGCCGCGACCTCGCACACCGCCTCGACGGCGGCGCGCGTACCGTCCTTCGCGAGGGCGAGAGCACACTCCACGACGGAGGCCGGGGTGGCGCCCGGCCGGCAGGCGGCGGCGACCGCCGCCGCGAACACCCCGGCCGCCTCCCGCCCGTACGACGACTGGTGGGCGCCCGCCACATCGATCGCCTCGGCGTACGCGGCGGCCGGATCCGCCGCGTTGACCAGTCCGACCGGCGCCATGTACATCGCGGCCCCGCAGTTGACGATATTTCCGCTGCCCGCCTCACGCGGATCGACGTGCCCGTAGTGCACCCGGGTGACCAGCCACTTCTCGGCGAGGAAGATCCGGTGCAGCGGCAGCGCCTCCGCCTCCAGCTCGGGGATCCAGCGCGGCGTGGAGATGAGGTCCGGTACGAGGTGGTCGGCGACCGCGTACGCGTCGAGGTGGTCGCGGACCTTCTCGTACACCCGGATCAGCGCGTGGGTCATCAGGGTGTCGTCGGTGATGTGGCCGTCGCCCTTGTGGTATGGGGCGAGGGGGCGGGCGGTGCGCCACTCCTCGTTCCACGGGCCGACGATGCCGGTGACCCGCCCGCCGTGGCGCTCCACGATCTGGTCGGGGGAGTACCCCTCGACCGGGCCGCCGAGCGCGTCACCGACGGCCGCGCCGATCAGGGCGCCGGTGACGCGGTCGGCGAGGGAGAGCGGCGGGGCGGTGTCCGGCCGGGGGTCCGGGGGAGTGCGCAGAGCGTCAGGAGGAGTGGCTGCCGGAGCCTGAAGGGGCGTCATGTCGGAATTGTCCACCCGGGACGGCCGGTTCCGTGGCTGCCAGCAGCCCGGCGAGTTCCACCAGGTCCGTCCCCGCGAGCCGGGGCAGCGCGCACCCCGGCAGGGTGCGGCAGGTCTCGCGCCAGGCGGCGGGCACGGTGCCGCCGCCACCGAGCGCGCCGGTCAGCGCGCCGGCCAGGGCGGGCGCCGAGTCCGCGACCCGGGACAGACACGCGGCGGCGGGCACCGCCCCGCTCACCCGGCCCCGGGCCGCCAGGGTCAGCGCGAGGGCGACCGGTACGGTCTCGGCGGCCGCGATGCCGTAGCTGTAGACGTGGTCCACGATCTGGTGCTCCAGCAGCGGGACCAGGGCGAACGCGCCGGCCGGCTCCCGGGCGAAGTCATGCGCGGTCTTGACCGCGTGCCGGGCGTTGCGGCCGATCTCCGTGGTCCCGGGGAGCTGGGCGAGCGCCGCCTCGACGGCCGCCTCGGCGTCCGCCCCGCCGAGCGCGCTCGCGACGGCGGCGGCCATGGCGCGGGCGCCGTGCACGCCGTCGCCGTCCTGCGTGTACCGGGCGTCGAACTCCGCGAGGTCGGCGGCGGCGGCCGGATCGCCCGGGTGGGCGACGGCGAGCACGGCGGCCCGTACGCAGGCGGCGTCGTCGAAGTAGTGCGGGTTGTCGTGGCCGGTGGCGGGCGGGCGCAGCCCGGTGGCCAGATTGCCGAGCCCCGCGCGCACCGAGATCCTGGCCCGCAGCGGTGGTACGGCGGACTCCACCTCGGGCGCCCGGTCGGCCGCCGCGCCGACCTCGGCGGCGAGCGCGCTCCAGCCGAGGTCGACGGCGGCCCGTACCGCCCGGCCGGGGCTGAGCCGCCGGAACCGCTCCCCGCGCGCGGCCAGCAGCGATCCGGCGGTGAAGGCGGCCCACTCGGCGTCGTCGGACGGGCCGAGCCTGAGCGGCTCCGGCGGCTGGTTGAGCGCGATGGGGACGGGCAGGGTGGTGGTCGCGTTCTGCTCGGCGAAGGTGTCCAGCTCCCGGGTGAGCCGTCGGGTCCACTCGGGCATCCGCGCCGCCCGGTGCCGCGCGGCGGGCCACCCGGCGGCGTCCCCGGCGGCGAGCCCGAGCAGCAGCCCCTCGATCCGGCCGAGCGGGGAGGGGCCGGTGGCCCCGGAGCGGGGAGGCGCACCGTACCCGTACCCCTGTCCGCTGTCGGGTTCCGTGGTCATGACACCGCCTCCTCGTCGTCCGGGGTGAGCAGATCCGCTACGTCCAGGACGTGGTGGCCGCGCATCGAGGGCAGGCAGCTCCCCCGTACGGGCCCGATGGCCGAGGCCCACTCGGCCGGGATCGCCCCTGCCCCGGACATCGCGCCGGCCAGCGCGCCCGCCACCGCCGCGGTGGTGTCGGCGTCGCGGCCCATGTTGACGGCGGTCAGGACCGAGGTGCGGAAGTCGCCGTGCGCCGCGGCGAAGGCGCCGAAGGCCAGGCCGACCGCCTCGGGCGCGAGATCCGTCCACGGGTAGCCGCCGATGACCACGGCCGAGCGGACCGCGCGCTCCATCGTCAGCCGGTCGGGGTGGGCGCGCCGCGCGGCGACCACTCCGCGGCGCAGGGTGCGCGAGGTCCAGGAGTCCATGGGGATCACGGAGAGCGCCGCCGCGATGACCGGGGCGGGTCCGGCTCCGGTCATCGCGACGGCGACCCCGGCCGCGACCGCCCGGCCGCCGTAGATCCCCTCGCCCTCGTGGCTGACCCGCCCGTCCACGGTGACCAGCCGGGCCGCCTCCTCGGGGCGGCCCGCCGCGTAGACCCCGAACGGCGCCGCCCGCATCGCGAGCCCGTCGCTCCAGGCGTGCCGGTGCTGGGCGGTGATGGGCGCGGCGAGTCCGCGCCGCAGATTCTCCAGCGTGCCGCGCTCGCTGAACCCGGCCCCCCGGAACGGGCCCTCGTCGAGGTCGGCGATCCACCGGTGCCACGCCGCCTCGACATGGGCGACGGTCAGCGCGGAGCCGTGCCGGGCGAGCAGCAGCCCGGAGAAGACGGCGTACTCGGTGTCGTCCGTACCCGCCGGGCTGTCGGACACGAACCCCTCGATCCGGCCCCAGCGCCGGCGGATCTCGGAGGGCCGCATGTTCTCCGCCGGTGCCCCGAGCGCGTCCCCGACGGCCAGCCCCAGCAGGGCGCCGCGCGCCCGGTCCCGCCGTACCGCGTGCCGCTCCCGCGTCCCGGTCCCCGCCTCGGCGTATGCGGTCGGCTCCATGGTGTGCCCCTTCGCGCGCCCGGTGTTACGGCATCTGTCCCACGCCGGGCTCCCGCTGAGTCCGCGAAACCCCGCAGTCACCCGGGTGGCACCCGGTAAGTACGGCCTTCCTTGCTGGCGAGAGCGATTTTTCGTGCGTATTTTCGAACCGTCGGAAGGGTTGGGGAGCGGCGGGCGACGGGCCCGCCGAACGAGCCGGACCCGCCGTCCGAGAGGGAGAACGCGAACCATGTCGCTCATCGAGACCGAGGCGGCGCTCCACGAGGCGCACCGTGACAATCACACGCACCGCGATGTGACCGGTGGCTGGCTGCGGCCCGCGGTGTTCGGCGCGATGGACGGGCTGGTCTCCAATCTCGCGCTGATGACCGGTGTGGCGGGCGGCGCCGTCGCGCAGCAGACCATCGTGATCACCGGGCTCGCGGGTCTCGCGGCCGGCGCCTTCTCCATGGCGGCCGGCGAGTACACCTCGGTGGCCTCCCAGCGCGAGCTGGTGGAGGCCGAACTCGACGTCGAACGGCGGGAGTTGCGCAAGCATCCGGTGGACGAGATGGAGGAGCTGGCCTCGCTCTACGTCTCGCGCGGCGTGGATCCGGCGCTGGCCCGCCAGGTGGCCGCGCAGCTGTCGAAGGACCCCGAGCAGGCGCTGGAGATCCATGCCCGCGAGGAGCTGGGCATCGACCCGGACGATCTGCCCTCGCCGCTGGTCGCCGCCGTGTCGTCGTTCGGCTCCTTCGCCCTGGGCGCGCTGCTGCCCGTCCTGCCGTATCTGCTCGGCGCGACCACCCTGTGGCCCGCGGTGCTGCTCGCGCTGGCCGGGCTGTTCGCCTGCGGTGCGCTGGTCGCCCGGGTGACCGCGCGCAGCTGGTGGTTCAGCGGGCTGCGGCAGCTGCTCCTCGGTGGCGCCGCCGCCGCGCTCACCTACGGACTCGGCGCGCTGTTCGGAGCGGCGCTCTGACCCCGTACCCGGTACCCGGCGCTCACCGCCACTGACCTGCGGTGGCGTGAACACGACGGTCCATATCGCCCGTCCTGTGACGAACATCCCCGAGCGTTCCGGCCGACGGAATGCGACACTGTGCCAGGCGGGCCGTATGTGACCGTTACCCGGCGGTTTCGAGTCGTTAATGGCCGGGCATGAGCTGTAGGCGCCGTGGGCAATGAAGCCCGCTCCGCCACAGCCGAACGGACGACGATCTGTCCGTCTGCGCCCCTCATCCACCGTTACGAGCGGTGTCCACATGCTGGAATGGGCTATCCACTTCCCGAGAAGCTTTCCATCATGTAACCTGCACGAAATTTCCTGGAGGGCCAGCGTCGTCCCTCGGTAATCGCATATGCCAATGCCGAACTACGACGACGGGAGAGCCGATGCGTTCCGACGCCTGGTCGCCCATGGACGGTCGCCCCGCCCCGCAAGGGATGTACGACCCCCGTAACGAGCACGACGCCTGTGGCGTCGGTTTCGTGGCCACCCTCACCGGTGTTGCCAGCCATGAGCTGGTGGAGCAGGCGCTGACCGTACTGCGCAATCTCGAACACCGCGGCGCCACCGGTTCCGAGCCCGACTCGGGCGACGGCGCCGGAATCCTGCTCCAGGTGCCGGACGCCTTCCTGCGCGAGACCGCCGGATTCGAGCTGCCCGAGGCCGGCTCGTACGCCGTCGGCATCGGCTTCCTCCCCGCCGACGACGCCACGGACGCCGTCTCACGCATCGAGACGATCGCCGCCGAAGAGGGCCTCGACGTCCTCGGCTGGCGCGAGGTCCCCGTCGCCCCCGGACTGCTCGGCGCCTCCGCCCGCGCCACCATGCCGGCCTTCCGCCAGCTGTTCGTCGCGGACGGCACGAGCACCGGCATCGCGCTGGACCGCAAGGCGTTCCTGCTGCGCAAGCGCGCCGAACGCGAGGCCGGGGTCTACTTCCCGTCGCTCTCCGCGCGCACGATCGTCTACAAGGGAATGCTGACCACCGGCCAGCTGGAGCCGTTCTTCCCCGACCTCTCCGACCGCCGGTTCGCGACCGCCGTCGCGCTGGTCCACTCGCGGTTCTCCACCAACACCTTCCCGAGCTGGCCGCTCGCCCACCCGTACCGCTTCGTCGCGCACAACGGCGAGATCAACACGGTCAAGGGCAACCGCAACTGGATGCGCGCCCGCGAGTCCCAGCTGGCCTCGGGTCTCTTCGGGGCCGAGAAGCTGGAGCGGATCTTCCCGGTCTGCACCCCCGACGCCTCCGACTCCGCCTCCTTCGACGAGGTCCTGGAGCTGATCCACCTCGGCGGCCGGTCGCTGCCGCACTCCGTGCTGATGATGGTCCCCGAGGCGTGGGAGAACCACGACTCGATGGACGCCGACCGGCGCGCGTTCTACCAGTTCCACGCCACGATGATGGAACCCTGGGACGGCCCCGCCTGCGTCACCTTCACCGACGGCACCCAGGTCGGCGCGGTCCTCGACCGCAACGGACTGCGCCCCGGCCGCTACTGGGTCACCGACGACGGCCTCGTCGTCCTCTCCTCCGAGGTCGGCGTCCTCGACATCGACCCCGCCAAGGTCGTCCGCAAGGGCCGCCTCCAGCCCGGCCGGATGTTCCTCGTGGACACCGCCGAGCACCGCATCATCGAGGACGACGAGATCAAGGCGTCCCTCGCCGCCGAGCAGCCCTACAAGGAGTGGCTGGAGACCGGCGAGATCGAGCTGTCCGACCTCCCCGAGCGCGAGCACATCGTGCACACCCACGCCTCCGTCACCCGCCGCCAGCAGACCTTCGGCTACACCGAGGAAGAGCTGCGCGTCCTGCTCGCCCCGATGGCCCGCGCCGGCATGGAGCCCATCGGCTCCATGGGCACCGACTCGCCGATCGCCGCGCTCTCCGCCCGGCCCCGGCTGCTCTTCGACTACTTCACCCAGCTGTTCGCACAGGTCACCAACCCGCCGCTGGACGCCATCCGCGAGGAGCTGGTCACCTCCCTGCGCTCCTCCCTCGGCCCCCAGGGCAACCTGCTGGAGCCGACCGCCGCGTCCTGTCGCAGCGTCACCCTCCCCTTCCCGGTGATCGACAACGACGAGCTGGCCAAGCTCGTCCACATAAACGCGGACGGCGACATGCCGGGCATGAAGTCCGCCACCCTCTCCGGTCTCTACCGGGTCAGCGGCGGCGGCGAAGCCCTCGCCGCCCGCATCGACGAGATCTGCGCCGAGACCGACGAGGCGATCGCGAACGGCGCCCGGAACATCGTGCTCTCCGACCGGCACTCCGACGCCGAGCACGCCCCGATCCCCTCCCTGCTGCTCACCGCCGCCGTCCACCACCACCTCATCCGCACCAAGCAGCGCACCCAGGTCGGACTGCTGGTCGAGGCCGGCGACGTCCGCGAGGTCCACCACGTCGCGCTGCTCATCGGCTACGGCGCCGCCGCCGTCAACCCGTACCTCGCCATGGAGTCCGTCGAGGACCTCGTCCGCGCCGGTACGTTCATCGAGGGCCTCGCGCCCGAGCAGGCGATCCGCAACCTGATCTACGCCCTCGGCAAGGGCGTCCTCAAGGTCATGTCCAAGATGGGCATCTCCACCGTCGCCTCCTACCGCGGCGCCCAGGTCTTCGAGGCCGTCGGCCTGGACCAGGGCTTCGTCGACGCCTACTTCAACGGCACCCCCACCAAGATCGGCGGCGCCGGACTCGACATCGTCGCCCAGGAGGTCGCCGCCCGGCACGCCAAGGGCTACCCCGCCTCCGGGATCTCCGCCAGCCACCGCAAGCTGGAGATCGGCGGCGAGTACCAGTGGCGCCGCGAGGGCGAGCCGCACCTGTTCGACCCGGAGACGGTCTTCCGCCTCCAGCACGCCACGCGCTCGCGCCGCTACGACATCTTCAAGCAGTACACGGGCCGCGTGAACGAGCAGTCCGAGCGGCTGATGACCCTGCGCGGCCTGTTCGGCTTCGCCCGGGGCCTCACCCCCGTACCGCTGGACGAGGTCGAGCCCGCCTCCGAGATCGTCCGGCGCTTCTCCACCGGCGCCATGTCGTACGGCTCGATCTCGCAGGAAGCCCACGAGACCATGGCCATCGCCATGAACCAGCTCGGCGGCAAGTCCAACACCGGCGAAGGAGGCGAGGACGCCGAACGGCTCTACGACCCCGCGCGCCGCTCCTCCATCAAGCAGGTCGCCTCCGGCCGCTTCGGTGTCACCAGCGAATACCTGGTCAACGCCGACGACATCCAGATCAAGATGGCCCAGGGCGCCAAGCCCGGCGAGGGCGGCCAGCTGCCCGGCCACAAGGTCTACCCGTGGGTCGCCAAGACCCGGCACTCCACCCCCGGCGTCGGCCTCATCTCCCCGCCGCCGCACCACGACATCTACTCCATCGAAGACCTCGCCCAGCTCATCCACGACCTCAAGAACGCCAACCCGCAGGCCCGCATCCACGTGAAGCTGGTCTCCGAGGTCGGCGTCGGCACGGTCGCCACGGGCGTCTCCAAGGCCCACGCCGACGTCGTGCTGATCTCCGGACACGACGGCGGCACCGGCGCCTCGCCGCTCACCTCGCTCAAGCACGCGGGCGGCCCCTGGGAGCTGGGACTCGCCGAGACCCAGCAGACGCTGCTGCTCAACGGCCTGCGCGACCGCATCGTCGTGCAGACCGACGGCCAGCTCAAGACCGGCCGCGACGTCGTCATCGCCGCGCTCCTCGGCGCCGAGGAGTTCGGTTTCGCGACCGCGCCGCTCGTCGTCTCCGGCTGCGTCATGATGCGCGTCTGCCACCTGGACACCTGTCCGGTCGGCATCGCCACCCAGAACCCGGTGCTGCGCGAGCGCTTCTCCGGCAAGGCCGAGTACGTCGTCAACTTCTTCAACTTCATCGCCGAAGAGGTCCGCGAGATCCTCGCCGAGCTGGGCTTCCGCTCCATCGAGGAGGCCGTCGGCCACGCCGAACTCCTCGACACCGAGCGCGCCGTGAACCACTGGAAGGCCCAGGGCCTCGACCTCGCCCCGCTCTTCTACGTACCGGAACTGCCCGAGGGCGCCGTACGCCACCGGACGACCGGCCAGGACCACGGACTGGAGAAGGCCCTCGACAACGAGCTGATCAAGCTCGCCGCCGACGCCCTGGGCGCCGACAGCGCCGAGTCCGCCCAGCCCGTACGTGCCCAGATCGCCATCCGCAACGTCAACCGGACCGTCGGCACCATGCTCGGCCACCGCGTCACCAAGAAGTTCGGCGGCGCCGGCCTGCCCGACAACACCATCGACGTCACCTTCACCGGCTCCGCCGGCCAGTCCTTCGGCGCCTTCCTGCCGAAGGGCGTCACCCTGCGGCTGGAGGGCGACGCCAACGACTACGTCGGCAAGGGCCTCTCCGGCGGCCGGATCGTCGTACGCCCCGACCGGGGCGCCGACCACCTCGCCGAGTACTCCACCATCGCCGGCAACACCATCGGCTACGGAGCCACCGCCGGCGAGCTGTACCTGCGGGGCCGCACCGGCGAGCGCTTCTGCGTCCGCAACTCCGGCGCCACGGTCGTCTCCGAAGGCGTCGGCGACCACGGCTGCGAGTACATGACCGGCGGTCACGCCGTCGTCCTCGGCGAGACCGGCCGCAACTTCGCCGCCGGCATGTCCGGCGGAGTCGCGTACGTCATCGACCTCGACCCGGACAACGTCAACGCCGGAAACCTCGCGGCCGTCGAGCCCCTCGACGACACCGACAAGCAGTGGCTCCACGAGGTCGTGCGCCGCCACCAGGAGGAGACCGGCTCCACCGTCGCCGGCAAGCTCCTCGCCGAGTGGGAGAACGCCGCCGACCGCTTCAGCAAGATCATTCCGTCCACGTACAAGGCAGTGCTCGCCGCCAAGGACGCCGCCGAGCTCGCAGGTCTCTCGGAGACCGAGACCACCGAGAAGATGATGGAGGCGGCGACCAATGGCTGACCCGAAGGGCTTCCTCACCACCCAGCGCGAAGTCGCCAGGACCCGCCCCGTCGAGGAGCGCGTCAAGGACTGGAACGAGGTCTACGTTCCCGGTTCGCTGCTCCCGATCATCAGCAAGCAGGCCGGACGCTGTATGGACTGCGGCATCCCGTTCTGTCACAACGGCTGTCCGCTCGGAAACCTGATCCCCGAGTGGAACGACTACGCCTACCGCGAGGACTGGACGGCGGCGAGCGAGCGCCTGCACGCCACCAACAACTTCCCCGAGTTCACCGGACGGCTGTGCCCCGCGCCCTGCGAGTCCGCCTGCGTCCTCGCGATCAACCAGCCCGCCGTCACCATCAAGAACGTCGAAGTCGCCATCATCGACAAGGCGTGGGACAGCGGCGACGTCACCCCGCAGCCGCCCGAGCGGCTCTCCGGCAAGACCGTCGCCGTCATCGGCTCCGGCCCGGCCGGACTCGCCGCGGCCCAGCAGCTGACCCGGGCCGGTCACACGGTCGCGGTGTACGAGCGCGCCGACCGCATCGGCGGACTGCTGCGCTACGGCATCCCCGAGTTCAAGATGGAGAAGTCGCACATCAACCGGCGCATCGAGCAGATGCGCGCGGAGGGCACCAAGTTCCGCACCGAGACCGAGATCGGCCGCGACATCACCGCGACGAAGCTGCGCAGGCGCTACGACGCCGTGGTCATCGCCGCCGGCGCCACCGTCTCGCGCGACCTGCCGGTCCCTGGCCGGGAGCTGAACGGCGTCCACTTCGCCATGGAGTACCTGCCGCTCGCCAACAAGGTGCAGGAGGGCGACCTGACCGTCGCCCCGATCACCGCCGAGGGCAAGCACGTCGTGGTCATCGGCGGCGGCGACACCGGCGCCGACTGCGTCGGTACGGCCCACCGCCAGGGCGCCGCCTCCGTCACGCAGCTGGAGATCATGCCCAGGCCCGGCGAGGAGCGCGCCACGCACCAGCCGTGGCCGACCTTCCCGATGCTCTACAAGGTCACCTCGGCGCACGAGGAGGGCGGCGAGCGGATCTACTCCGTCTCCACCACCCACTTCGAGGGCGACGAGGACGGCAACGTCCAGTCCCTGCACCTGATCGAGGTGGAGTTCAAGGACGGCAAGCTGGAGCAGAAGGCGGGCACCGAGCGGGTCATCCCGGCCCAGCTCGTCACCCTCGCGATGGGCTTCACCGGCACCGACCGGGCCAACGGTCTGGTCGAGCAGTTCGGCCTGGAGCTGGACGAGCGCGGCAACATCGCGCGCGACGCCGACTTCGCGACCAACGTCCCGGGCGTGTACGTCGCCGGTGACGCGGGCCGCGGCCAGTCCCTCATCGTCTGGGCCATCGCCGAGGGCCGCTCGGCGGCCTCCGGCGTGGACCGCTTCCTGACGGGCGCCAGCGACCTGCCGGCCCCGATCAGGCCGACGGACCGGGCACTGATGGCCTGATCCGCCGCCTCACAGACTCCCGTACAACGGCGTACGGGCGGTATCGGTCCGGGGAGCGTCTCCCGGACCCTCCGCAAGACGCGGCGCCTGCCCCCAGTCCCCGACCGGACGACGGCAGGCGCCGTGGCATTGCGGCCCCCTCGGCTCCTCGGCATCCGTGCCGAGGGGCCGCTCGGCGTTCACGGGGCCGGCGCGCGTCCTCGGGCGCGGTCCTCACGGGGTGCGGGAACAGTCAACTGCCTTGGGAGTACTAGGGTTTCGGGCACGAGCATCGGCCACGGCGTCCCTGGGGCCACTGATCAGGGCTGCGGTGGGCCGGGACATCGGGCCGTGTCCGGTCGCCGTCCGGCAGTTCCCCGAATCCCTTCGTACAAATGGCGACAGAAGGTGTCGTCTATGAGGTGTTGAGTAGACCCATGACATTTACCTGGGCCGATGTGGTCTCGGCGGAGCCGCGCTTCGCCGAGAACGTTCAGCGGCGATTCGAGATGTATCCGCACCATGTTCTGGCGACCCTCCGCAGAGACGGTTCCCCTCGGGTCACCGGGCTCGAAGTCACCTTTCTTTTCGGCGAGTTGTGGCTCGGGATGATGCCCAATTCGCTCAAGGCCCGTGACCTCATGCGCGATCCCCGGTTCGCCGTCCAGGCGAATCCGGGGGCCGGTGACGCGATGGCCGACGGAGACGTCAGGGTCGGCGGCCGGGCGGTGGAGGTGACGGAGCGCCGCATACGGACGCGGTTCGTCGACGCGATACGGCCGCCGCTGCCGTTCCAGCTGTTCCGGGTGGAGGTCGGCGAGATCGTGCAGACCGAGATCGAGGGGGATGACCTGGTGCTCAGGTCCTGGCGCCCGGGCCGGCCGCTGCACACCGTACGGCGCGGGACCGACGACGCCGCGCCGCGCGAGGACCTGCGGGTGGGCGGTCCGGCGGCCCGCTGAGCGGGCCGCCGGGCGGGGTGGCGGTGGGGCTCACGATCATGTGGTGTGCCTCACTCGATCTCACCGCGAGGGCGTGCTAGGCTGACTTCGTTGCAGTTTTGGTACCCATGAACTTTATGTGCGCCTGACGGGAATGTTCCTCAGGCGCATTATTGTTTTTGCCGGCTTCTCCGGATGGGGCTCAATGCGGCGACGAGGAATTCGTAAAGTGCGGATTTCCGGCTCTGCACCTGTTTTAGGAGAATGACATGGCTACTGGCACCGTGAAGTGGTTCAACTCGGAAAAGGGCTTCGGCTTCATTGAGCAGGACGGCGGCGGCGCCGACGTCTTCGCCCACTACTCGAACATCGCCACCCAGGGCTTCCGTGAGCTCCAGGAGGGCCAGAAGGTCTCGTTCGACGTCACGCAGGGCCAGAAGGGCCCGCAGGCGGAGAACATCGTCCCGGCCTAATTCCCGGACGTGTACCTCGCAGCCGGGGCCCGCACCGTGCAGGTGCGGGCCCCGGCTCGCGCTGTTCTCAGGCCGCAGCACTCAGGCCCCAGGAAGGCTTTTCCGAATGACTCGATCCGAACGGCAGGACCGCGCCGCCCGTCCCGCCGGCAAGCGCCCGGCGCACTCCCGCGCCAAGGGACCCGCGAAGGGCGCGGCGAAACCCTCGCCCCGCCGCGCTCCCGCGCGCCCGCAGGAATTCACCCTGCCGGAGACCATCACCCCCGCGCTGCCCGCCGTCGAGTCGTTCGACGAGCTGGACATGCCCGCCGGTCTGCTCAAGACCCTCACCGCCCAGGGGGTGACCGAACCGTTCCCGATCCAGGGCGCGACCCTGCCGAACTCGCTCGCGGGCCGCGACATCCTCGGCCGCGGACGGACCGGTTCCGGCAAGACCCTCGCCTTCGGCCTGGCGCTGCTCGCCCGTACGGCGGGCCGCAGGGCCGAGCCGCGCGCCCCGCTCGCGCTGGTGCTCGTACCCACGCGTGAGCTGGCGCAGCAGGTGACCGACGCGCTCACGCCGTACGCGACCGCCGTCAACCTGAAGCTGACCACGGTGGTCGGCGGGCTCTCGATCACCAAGCAGTCGAACGCGCTGCGGCGCGGCGCCGAGGTGCTGGTCGCGACGCCCGGCCGGCTCAAGGACCTCATCGAGCGCGGCGACTGCCGGCTCGACGAGGTCGCCATCACGGTCCTCGACGAGGCCGACCAGATGGCCGACATGGGCTTCATGCCGCAGGTCACGGCGCTGCTCAAGCAGGTCGAGCCGGACGGGCAGCGGATGCTGTTCTCGGCGACCCTGGACAAGAACATCGACCGGCTCGTCCGGCAGTACCTGACGGACCCCGTGGTCCACTCCGTCGACCCGTCCCAGGGCGCGGTCACCACGATGGAACACCACGTGCTGTACGTCCTGGACGAGACGGACAAGAAGGAAGTCACGACGCGGATCGCCGCGCGCGACGGCCGGGTGCTGCTCTTCCTGGACACCAAGCGGTCCGTGGACCGGCTGGTCAAGCGGCTGCTGGCGAGCGGCGTACGGGCCTCGGGGCTGCACGGCGGCCGTTCGCAGCCGCAGCGCAACCGGACCCTTGAGCAGTTCAAGAACGGCCTGGTCACCTGCCTCGTCGCGACCAACGTCGCGGCCCGGGGCATCCACGTGGACGACCTCGACCTGGTCGTGAACGTCGACCCGCCCGTCGACCACAAGGACTACCTGCACCGGGGCGGCCGCACCGCCAGGGCGGGGGAGTCCGGCAGTGTGGTGACGCTGGTGCTCCCCGAGCAGCGGCGTGAGATGACGCGGCTGATGTCGGACGCGGGCATCGACCCCCGGTCCGCGCGGATCAAGTCCACCGACGAGGAGCTGGCGCGGCTCACCGGAGCGCGGGTGCCCTCCGGGGTGGCCGTCACCATCGATGTGCCGCAGCCCGTGGTCCAGCAGAAGAAGCCCAGGACCGCGCGTCCGGGCGGCGCCCGCAGGGGCTCCGGTTCCGGATCCGGTACGGGTACGGGTACGGGCGCCGGCGGATCCGGCGCACGCGCGGGCGGCGGCGCCGGGCGCGGCAGCCGCGGCCGCCGGGGCGGCTCGGGACGGGGCGCCGAGGGCGGACGCCGCACCGCGGCCTGACCCCCGGGGCGACCCGCACACGGCACGACGAAGCCCGGCCCCGCGCACGCAGCGCGGCGCCGGGCTTCGCGCTGTCGCCCGCACACTGTCGCCCGCACGCTGTCGCCCGCGCCCTGTTCGCGACCGCGTGGCGCGGGGTCCGGGGCGGGTGCCCGGGTCGGGGCGGGTGTCGGGCGCGCGAAGGGGAGGGGCCGTCGGTTAACTTCCGGGAAATTCAAGGGCCTTGGGATTGACGTGTGCACGTCTACGCGCGTCATTATGGGCGCATGCGAATACCCCCACGTATCGCCACCCTTGGTGGCCTCGCCGCTCTGGTCTCGACTCTGCTCGTCGGTGGAGTCACCGCTTCCGCGACCGCCGCCCCCACCGCGGTCGCCGCCGTCGGCAGCGTCTGCTACTCGAACCTGCCGTCCCAGGCGTACACGACCCTCGGCCTCATCGCCTCCAACGGACCCTTCCCCTACTCCCAGGACGGCACCGTCTTCCAGAACAGGGAAGGCATCCTGCCGAGCCAGTCGAGCAGCTACTACCACGAGTACACCGTGGTCACCCCCGGCTCCTCCACCCGAGGCGCGCGGCGCATCGTGACCGGTCAGAAGTCGAAGGAGGACTACTACACCGCCGACCACTACGCCTCGTTCTCGCTCATCAACTACAGCTGCTGAACCGGAAGGTAACCTCCGTCCCATGACCGTGACGTATGTGATCGACGGGGCGGAGGTCACCGGGCTCGACCGCTTCTGGCAGGTGATCGGCGCGGCCGTGAACGGGCCCGGCGGGTACTTCGGGAACAATCTCGACGCGCTCGCCGACTGTCTGAGCGGCGGGTACGGAACGCCGGACGACGGCGACTTCGTCATCGAATGGCGCCGGCACGACCTGTCGCGCCGGGCCCTCGGCCACGAGGAGACCGCGCACACGCTCCAGCGGCGGCTGGAGCGTGTGCACCCCACCGGCAAGGCCGCCGTGCAGGCCCGGCTGGACGCCGCACGGGCGGGCCGCGGCCCCACCGTCTTCGACGAACTGGTGCAGCTCATCGAGGAAACCGCCCCCGGCGTGCTGCGGCTCGACTGAGGGCATCGCCCTTCGGCGTTGACGGGGGCCTGTCCCTTGACGGCCTCCCGTCAGCGCTGACGCGGCAGCGTGCGCTCCAGCCGCCGCCGCTCCGGCCCCGGCGGCACGTAGCGCACCGCGTCCACCGCGGTCCCCCGGGCGTAACCGGCCGGGTCCTCGTCGCTCAGCAGCCGGGCCAGCGCCTCCACCGCCCGCGGATCCTGACGCACCGCCAGACCGTGCGCTGCGGTGGCGGCCGTGTCCGCCTCCGGGTCGTTGAGCCGCGCCGCCAGCGCCTCCCGCAACTCGCGCGTGTCCGCCGCCATCCGTGCCAGCGCCAGCACCGCCCGGTCCCGGACCGAGGCGTCCGCGTCCCGGCTCAGCAGCACCCCCGCCCGCACCGCGTCCGCGTCGGCCTCGCCCGGCCCGGCGGACCCCGACGCCACGAGCCCGGTCAGCGCGAGCGCCACCCGCCGCCGTACCCCCGCGTCCGGATGCCCGGTATGGCGCAGCACCTCCGGGAGCGCCGCCGGATCGGCGTGCTGGCCCAGGGCGTCCAGCACCGCGCGGATCAGCTCCGGCTCCACCGCCTGCCGCGACAGCTCCCGCAGCAGCGGCACCGCGCGGCCGGCGAACGGACTCTCCCCGTCCACCCCCTCCGCCGAGCCGAGCCGGGCCAGCACCCCGGCACCGAACGTCTGCCGCGCCGGTTCGTCGCTCGCACACCACCGCGTGGCGGCCAGGAACGTTTCCTCGTCCCCGCGCCGCCACAGCGCGGCCACCGCCTCCACCCAGTCGTCCCGGCGCGGATCCCCGCAGCGCAGCGCCCGCGCCGCCAGCTCCTCGCACGGCGTCGCGATCCCCAGCTACGCCTCCAGCATCGTCACGACGGCCGCGTGCCCGGTCTGCTGCTCCTGCCCGGCCACCGGCTCCCCGTCCCGCAGCAGCTCGACCACCACGGTCACCGAACCGTCCTCGCTGATCCGGTCGATCCGGCGCACCACCGTCTCGTATCCGTCGCCGAAGCCGCGCAGCAGCGAAGCGCGCAGCTCCCGCGCGACATCGAGCGGCATCCAGCGCCGCGCCTCCGCGAGCGCCGCCTCCACCGCGTCCGCGCCGTACCGCAGCAGGACCCGTACGGTCGCGGTCGAGCCGCGCCGCGCGGCCAGCAGCAGCGGGGACTCGCCGCCGGGGCCCGGCAGGGCCGGATCGGCGCCGTACTCCAGCAGCGCCTCCGCCGTGTCGGCGAAGCCCTGGCGGACCGCCCAGACCAGCGCCGTCAGCTCGAACGCCTCCCGGCGGTCCGGCCTCGCCCCGGCGGCCAGCAACGCCCGTACGACCTCGGTGTGTCCGCCGCAAGCCGCCGCGCACAGCGGCAGGTCCCCGCCCTCCGGGCCGTCCGCGGGACCGCTCGGACGGTCGGGGTCGGCGCCCGCCGTGAGCAGCAGCCGCACCGGCCCCGGCGCGTCGCTGACCGCCGCCAGATACAGCGCCGTCTGGCCCTCCTCGTCGGTCGCCTCGGCGGGGACACCGGCCCTGAGCAGCGCCACGACGGCGTCGTCCGCGCCCTCGTACACCGCCTCGAAGAGGTCCCGTACGCCCGCTGTCGGCTCATTCGTCATGCTTCGACCTTACGTTCGCCCGCGCGCCGGCGTCGCGCGCGGGCCGCGCCGCTCAGGTGTCGCAGTCCAGGACCGTTCCACACAGCCCGCAGCGCGCGCGGATCCGCCCCTTGACCGGGACCCGGATGCGCTGGAAACAGGTCGGGCAGGGGAAGGTGACACGCAGTCCGTCCGGCAGCTGCTCGAAGGCGTGCGGCGAGTCGGTCTCGGGGGCCGCGCCGGGATGGTCGAGCGCGTGGCGGCGGGCCTTGGCGTAGCGGCGCCGGCCCGCCCAGCCGGCGGTGGTCAGCGGCGGACGCTGTTCGTCGTCGAGCGCCCGCGCCCTGCCTTTCGTATACGACGTGTAGCCCTGCGGACTGGTGAACCAGACGCGCGGATCCTCGTCGAACACGAGCGCGCGCTTGGCCAGGACGTAGCCGAACTCCTCCGGTGTGAGGTAGCCCAGCCGCTGGCTCTGCCCGCCGTGTTCGCGGTACGCGTCGAGCAGCAGCCATCCGGCGCCCAGATAGGTCGTGGCCGTGTCGGTGAGGATCTCGTTGTCGTGGATGCCCGGGAATCCGATCCCCAGCCGGTGCAGCAGGACATGGGTGATCTCGTGTGCCAGGGCCGCGCCGATGTCCCTGCGGTGGGTGCGGAAGCGGTTGTTCAACTCGATGAAGTACTCGGGCCCCGAAGTCAGTTCCACATGGGCCGCGTGTGTCATCTCCCGGAAACTCACGATCACGCGCGCCTCCGGCAGCCGGAGCTGCTGGACCAGCGCCTCGGCGACCCGCTGGGTGCCGAGATGGAGGTCGTCCAGATCGGAGAAGGCGACATCGGCCGGGGCCACGCTGGGGGCGTACGAGCGGATCCCGTCGGCCGAGAGCCGCTGGTAGAGCAGGGTGATCGCGGCGCGCGCGGTCTCCAGATGCGGATAGCCCTGCGCGGCTCCGCCGTCCTGGCCGTTCGTCACGTCCGTACCCCCGTCACGTCCGTACCCCCGTCACGTCCGTACCCCCGTCACGTCCGTACCCCCGTCACATCACCCAACTCTACGGCGATGCGCCCGGCGGGGGAGGCGGGCGCGGGGGAGCGGCAGACGGGCGCGGGGCGACCGGGCTCGTGTCCGGTGATCGGACGATGTCTTGATATCGATGGCACTTGCTGGCCGAAAGACGGCTCTTGTGGCGCGACGGATCCCCTCCGCATAATCCGGATCACGCTTTCTTGTCGGGCCCATGTCAGCACAATGCAACGCGCGTTGACCGGGTCTTTCCGCGTGAAACCCCCCATACCCCCACACATTGTTATGGAAGGCAATCCGTTGAGCATTCTGGGTGCCATCAAGAGATTCGCCGCCGTCGGCGCCGTCGTCCTCGCCGCCGTCAGCCTCCAGCCCACCTCCGCCTCCGCCGCCCCCGCCCCCATCGTCGGCGGCACCCGCGCGGCCCAGGGCGAATTCCCCTTCATGGTCCGGCTCTCCATGGGCTGTGGTGGCGCGCTCTACTCCTCCACCGTCGTCCTGACCGCCGCGCACTGCGTCAACGGCTCCGGCAACAACACCAGCATCACCGCCACCGCCGGTGTCGTGGACCTCCAGAGCAGCAGCGCCATCACCGTCAAGTCCACCAAGGTCCTCCAGGCCCCCGGCTACAACGGCGCGGGCAAGGACTGGGCGCTGATCAAGCTCGCCTCCCCGATCACCAACCAGGCGACCCTGAAGCTCGCCACCAGCACCACGTACAACACCGGCACCTTCACCGTCGCCGGCTGGGGCGCCGCCACCGAGGGCGGCGCACAGCAGCGCTACCTGCTCAAGGCGTCCGTCCCGTTCGTCTCCGACGCCAGCTGCAACGCCTCCTATGGAGGCGAGGTCATCACCAGCGAGGAGATCTGCGCCGGCTACGCCTCGGGCGGCACCGACTCCTGCCAGGGCGACTCCGGCGGCCCGATGTTCCGCAAGGACAACGCCGGCGAGTACGTCCAGGTCGGCATCGTGAGCTGGGGCAACGGCTGCGCCCGGCCCGGCTACCCCGGCGTCTACACCAAGGTCTCGACCTTCGCCTCCGCGATCGCCTCGGCCGCGGCCACGCTGTAGCGCGACCGCGGCCCGCGACTCACCTCGCGCCGCCGCGCCGTCGTAGCGTCACTCGCCGGACGGGCTGCTCCCAGCCCGTCCGGCGAGCTGTACGTACGGGACACCCGCCGCGTCCGCCTCCCGGCCCGCCAGCTCCAGGACCCATACCTCGTTGGCGCCCGCGCGCAGAACGGGACCCGGGACGTACAGCGACTCCTGCGGACCGGCGGACGGCCAGTAGCGGCCCAGGCAGTGGCCGTTGACCCACACGAAGCCCCGGGTCCAGCCGGGCAGGGCGAGGCGGGCGTCGCCCGGGTCCCGCACATCGAAGGCGGCACGGTACAGGCCCCGGGTGTCACCCGGCGCCGTCGCCGCTGCCGTCGCTGTCGCCTCAGTCGCCGTCGCTTCCGTCCCGGCCGCTTCGGGCCGCGACGTCGCCCGGAACGGGAGCCCGGACACCGCCGCCGCGTCGTCGAACGCGTCCAGGCGCAGCCCCCGGGCTCTTACCCCGTGCAGATACTGGAGCGAGTGCAGCGCCCCGCCCGTCAGCCCCTTGGACTCGCCCAGCCCCGGACCGTAGTTGACCCGGCCCAGCGACTCCACCCAGATCTCCACGGACGCCGGACCGGCCACCGGCTCCACCAGGGTCAGCGCCGAGCCGGAACCCTCGCCGCCGCGCGTGTGCGCCCGTACCCCGTCCACGTACACCTCGGCCAGGTCACGCACCCCCGCCAGCGCCAGCGGCAGGGGCTTCCGGGGCCCCGGGACCTCCACCCGGTAGCGCACCAGACCGCGATCGACGTCCAGCTCCTCGAAGGTCGGCGGCAGCACCGTACGGGACTCCGGCCCGCCGAGCGCCTCCACGACCTCCTCCAGCGGCGCCCAGCCCGCGAACTCCGCCCGCACCGGGGCCGCCAGGACGGCCGGCGGCTGCGGCACGCCGGGCAGCGGACCCTCCTGGTACTCCGCGAGGACCTCACGCATCAGATGGAACTTCTCCGTCGGCCGCCCCGCCTCGTCGATCGGCGCGTCGTAGTCGTACGACGTCACGTCCGGCTCCAGCGCGCCGCCGTTCAGCTCACCACCGCGATTGGCACCCGCCCAGCCCGCGAAGCTCGTACCGCCGTGCGCCATGTACACATTGACCGAGGCGCCGGGACCCGACTCCAGGATCTCCCGCAGCGCGGCCGCCGCGTCGGCCGCGTCCCGCACGGCGGGCTCGCCGCCCCAGTGCTCGAACCAGCCGCACCAGAACTCCATGCACATCAGCGGCCCCTCGGACCGGTGCCGGCGCAGCGTCTCGAAAGCGGCACGCGCGCCGGATCCGAAATTCACCGTCGCCAGCAGACCGGGAATCGAACCGCCGGACAGCATGTGGTCCTCGGGACCGTCCGAGGTGAACAGCGGCACAGTGATGCCGCACTCCCGGGTCAGCTCTGTCAGCCGCGCCAGATAAACCTGATCGCAGCCGTAACTTCCGTACTCGTTCTCGACCTGCACCATGACCACCGGACCGCCCCGGTCGATCTGACGCGCCGCCACCTGCGGCAGCAGCCGCCGATACCAGCGCTCCACCGCCCCCAGGAACTCCGGATCACTGGTCCGCACCCGCGCCCCGAGCGGCCCGGTCAGCCAGTGCGGCAGCCCGCCGTTCTCCCACTCGGCACAGATGTACGGTCCCGGCCGCACGATCGCCCACAGCCCGGCCGCGTGCGCCGCGTCCAGGAACCTGCCCAACGCCTCCACTTCGTGGAGGCGGCCCGGCGCCGGCTCATGCAGATTCCACGGAACGTACGTCTCCACACAGTTCAGACCCATGGCGCGCAGCATCGCGAGCCGGTGGTCCCACTGCTCCTCATGGACCCGGAAGTAGTGCAGAGCCCCCGACAGCAGTCGCACGGGCCTGCCGTCGATCAGAAACTCCGCCGGTCCCACGGTGAACTCGGGCATCGCCGCCGCACTCCCTCTCTCATCGATGCGCGTCCGGCTCATCGACCCTCGTCCGGACGCTCGACGGCCACCTTTCCCGTTGGCGTCCGGCGGGTCCATGGACAAAGATCGCCTCTGGTTGGACACATTTGACGGGCGCGAGCGCGGGCACGAGGACGGCGGCACGGGTACGGGTACGGAGACGGCCCCGGCGGACGCCGCCCGCACGCCACGGCCGGGCACGCGCGGCGACAGCGAAAAAAAGAGGGGGCACGCATGCGGCACACCTGGATGCGGTACTTCACGCCCAGCCCCGTCCACCACCGGCTCGGACTCGTCTGCCTCGGCGTCGGCCTCCAGCACGGCTCCCTGCCGACGGTCGGACCACGCACCCTCGACCACCACGTGGCCGTGGTCATCAGCACCGGAAACGGATGGTTCCGCTCCGCCGACGGACGCCGCGTCGCCGTCACCGCGCCCGCACTGCTCTGGCTCACCCCCGGCACGCCCCACCACTACGGACCCGACCGCCACCACGGCTGGGACGAGAGCTTCGTCGCCTTCACCGGGCCCGCCACCGCCACCTACACCGAACTGGGCTACATCGAGCCGGACCGGTCCGTCGTCCCCCTCCGCGACCCGGCCGACGCCCGCGCCGTCGTCGCCCGCATCGCCCGCGCCGCCCGCCGCGGCAACCCCCTCCGCGAAGTCGAGACCGGCGCCGCCGTCCACGAACTGCTCGTCGCGCTGCGCAGGGCCCGCGCCGGAACGGCGGCGGAGACCGACCCCGTACTCCAGGCCCTCGCCCGCGACGCCTGCCTGCCCCTCACCGTCGCCGACCACGCGGCCCGTCACGGCATGACCCCCGCCGCGCTGCGGACGGCCGTGCGCGCCGCCGCGGGCCGCACCCCCAAGGAATACCTCCTCGGTATCCGCCTCGGCCGCGCCAAGGAACTCCTCGCCGCCACGGAACTGCCCGTCGCCGCCGTCGCACGCCGCGTCGGCTACGACGACCCGGCCTACTTCTCCCGGCTGTTCACCCGCCGGGTCGGCCTCGCGCCCGTACGCTTCCGGGAACAGGAGAGCCGCGCGCTGCCCGGCGCCACCCCGCAGCCCCCTCCAGCGTTCCGACCCGATCCCGCATTCTGATCAGCGACCGACGCCCGCTCCCGGTCCGTCTAAGCTGCCGGACCATGACCACGAGTGACACCGGGAGCGACCCCGGCCCGGCCGGCACCGGCATGGACGACTCCGTACAGGCCGAGCTGAACCGGCTGCGTGCCTCCATCGACAACATCGACGCCGCCGTCGTCCACATGCTCGCCGAGCGCTTCAAGTGCACCCAGCAGGTCGGCGTCCTCAAGGCCGAGCACCAACTGCCACCGGCCGACCCGTCCCGCGAGGCCCGTCAGATCACCCGGCTGCGAGAGCTGGCGGAGAGCGCACGGCTCGACCCGGCCTTCGCGGAGAAACTGCTCAATTTCATCATCGCCGAGGTGATCCGCCACCACGAGACGATCGCGGACGGGACACGCGGCAGCGACGCGTGACGGACGGTACGACGAGACGGGCGCAGCGGGGGAGGGGAGCCGGGGACGCGACCCGGTCGGCCGGGACGTGACCCGGCGGCCGGGGGGCCGGCCGTAAAACGTCGCCGTACCCGGTCGGGCGGCGCCGACACGCTCCGTGACCCTGATACGCGTGCGCTCTGAGCGCAAATATCCCCCATGCGCCGGGCGCGACCCATCGTGCAGCATGAACCCATGTCCGTACTGACGCGCGACGAAGCGCAGACCCGAGCCCTGTTCCTGGATGTCCACCGCTACACGATCGCCCTCGACCTCACCACCGGCGAGGACACCTTCGACTCCCGCACCCTCATCCGCTTCACCGCGCGCACGGCCGGGGACACCTTCGTCGAGCTGAAGCCCGCCACCCTGCGCTCCGTCACCCTCGACGGACAGCCGCTCGACCCCGCGGGCCTCGACGGCAACCGGCTCGCGCTGCGCGGCCTCACCGCCGGTGAACACGAACTGCGCGTCGACGCGGCGATGCGCTACTCCCGCACCGGCGAAGGCATGCACCGGTTCACCGACCCCACCGACGGCGCGACCTACGTCTACACCCAGATGTTCATGGAAGACGTCCAGCGCGTCTTCGCCGCCTTCGACCAGCCGGACCTCAAATCCGTCTTCGAACTGACCGTCACCGCACCCGCCGACTGGACCGTCCTCGGCAACAGCATCGCCGAACGCACCAGCACCGGCACCGGCACCGGCACCGGCACCGGCACTGATGAAACCGGCACCGGCACCGCACCGGCGGACGCGCACCGATGGACCCTCGCCCCCACCCCACTCCTGTCCACCTACCTCGTCGCCGTCGCCGCGGGCCCCTGGCACTCCATCCGCACCGAACACGCCGGGCTCCCCTTCGGCATCCACTGCCGCCGCTCCCTCGCCCCCCACCTCGACACCGACGCCGAGGAAATCCTCGGCATCACCCGCGCCTGCTACGACCGCTACCACGAGAAGTTCGACGAGCCCTACCCCTTCGACTCCTACGACCAGGCATTCGTCCCCGAATTCAACGCCGGCGCCATGGAGAACCCCGGCCTCGTCACCTTCCGTGAGGAATACGTCTACCGCTCCGCGGTCACCGACACCGAACGCCAGACCCGCGCCGTGGTCATCGCCCACGAGATGGCCCACATGTGGTTCGGCGACCTCGTCACCCTCACCTGGTGGGACGACATCTGGCTCAACGAGTCCTTCGCCGAATACATGGGCTACCAGATCCTCACCGAAGCCACCCGCTTCACCGACACCTGGGTCGACTTCGGCATCGGACGCAAAGCCTGGGGATACGACGCCGACCAACGCCCCTCCACCCACCCCGTCGCCCCCGACCCCGACGCCGTACCCGACACCGCCGCCGCGCTCCTCAACTTCGACGGCATCTCCTACGCCAAGGGCGCCTCCGCGCTACGCCAACTCGTCGCCTGGCTCGGCGAGAAGGACTTCTTCGCCGGAATCAACATCCACTTCGCCCGGCACAAATTCGCCAACGCCACCCTCGCCGACTTCATCGACTCCCTCGCCCACGCCACCGACCGCGACGTCCACGCCTGGGCCGCGCAATGGCTCCGCACCACCGGAGTCGACACCCTCACCCCGCACATCACCGCCACCGACACCCGGTGGACCCTGGACATCACCCACGACGGCAGCCGCCCCCACCGCCTCACCCTCGGCAGCTACGACCCCGACCCCGCGGACCCCGCCCGGCTCACCGCCCGCGACCCCATCGACCTCGACCTGCCCGGCACCGGCACCAGCACCGCCACCACCCACCCCGGCCCCCGCCCCGCCCTCGCCGTCCTCAACGACGGCGACCTCAGCTACGCCAAGGTCCGCCTCGACAGCGCCTCATGGGACACCGCGCTCCGCGCACTCTCCGGCATCCCCGACCCCCTCACCCGCGCCGTCATCTGGAACGCCGCCCGCGACATGGTCCGCGACGGCGAACTCGCCCCCACCGCCTACCTCGACGCCGCCCGCGCCCACCTGCCCCACGAAACCGACCTCGCCCTCGTCCAAGGCGTCCTCGCCTTCGCCGCCGGTCAGATCACCGACCGCTACCTCATCCCCCAGGACCGGCCCGCCGCCCTCGCCACCCTCACCGACCTCACCCGCGACCTCCTCCGCCGCACCGAGGACGGCAACAACCCCGGACTGCGCCTCACCGCCGTCCGCCACTTCATCGACGCCGCCACCCAGCCCGGCACACTCCAGGAATGGCTGGACTCCGGCAGCATCCCCGGCGGCCCCGAACTCGACCCCGAACTGCGCTGGCGCACCCTCACCCGACTCGCCGTCCTCGGCGCCGTCACCCCCACCACCATCGACACCGAACTCGACCACGACCCCAGCGCCACCGGCCAGGAAGGCGCCGCCCGCTGCCACGCCGCCCTCCCCGACCCGGACTCCAAAGCCCAGGCATGGGCCCGCCTCTTCGACTCCGACAACCTCTCCAACTACCTCTTCGCCGCCACCGCCCAAGGCTTCTGGCAGCCCGAACAGACCGACCTCGTCAAGGAATACGTCCCCCGCTTCTATCCCGAAGCCGTCGCCCTCGCCGACCGTCGCGGCCCCGCCATCGCCGACGCCGCCGGCCGCTACGCCTTCCCCCTCCACGCCATCGACGAGGAATCCCTCCACCTCGGACAGAAATGCCTCGACAGCACCGAAATGATCCCGGCGCTCCGCCGCAAAATCGCCGACCAACTGGACGATCTGCGCCGGGCGTTGCGAGTACGCGGCTGATCCACGAGGACAGCACGCAGGACGCCGCCGGGCCTGTCCTCACGTAGCGCCGGGCCGCCGGACAAGGCCGGGGGCGAGCACAGCGGCACGGACGCCGCTTACACCCCCGGCCACCCGGCCCCCGGCCACCCCGCCCCCGGCCACCCGCCCCCGGCCACCCGGCCCCCGGCCCGTCGGCCCCCGGTCAGCAGGCCACCCGGCCGCGTCCATGGCACCGAACCGGCACAGGCCGGCCGACTACGCCGTACGGCCGGCCACGCCGGGCCGCGTCCATGGCACCGAACCGGCACAGGCCGGCCGACTACGCCGTACGGCCGGCCACGCCGTACGGACGCCCCACCCCCATTACCCCGTTCATGTCCGGCTCGTTGTGCTCATAGGCACCACCACCGACCCCGGACCCCCGGGCGCCCGACTCGTGGAAGGCAGCACCCGCCGATGACCGCGCACCCCACCGACCTCGACCAGCCCCACGACCTGGTGGGCATCGGCATCGGCCCGTTCAACCTCTCCCTCGCCGCCCTCGCCGACGGCATCCGCCGCCCCGAAAACCCCCTCAACACCACCTTCTACGACCAGAACCCCGCCTTCCACTGGCACCCCGGCCTCCTCCTCGACGGCGCCACCCTCCAAGTCCCCTTCCTCGCCGACCTCGTGACCCTCGCCGACCCCGCCAGCCCCTGGTCCTTCCTCAGCTACCTCAAAACCCGCGACCGCCTCTTCCCCTTCTACTTCTCCGAGCGCTTCCACATCCAGCGCGCCGAATACGACGCCTACTGCCGCTGGGTCAGCGAACAACTCCCCACACTCCACTTCGGCCACCAGGTCGACGCCGTCCGCTGGAACGCCGAACGCGACCTCTTCGAAGTCGACTTCACCCAACTCGCCCCCGACGGCGAAGCCGAAGCCCTCGGCCGCGCCTACACCCGCAACGTAGCCCTCGGCATCGGCACCGAGCCCTACATCCCCGACCCGCTCAGACCCCTCACCGAAGCCCCCACCGTCCCCGTCATCCACGCGGCCGACTACCTCCAGCACCGCACCCGGATCCTCGACGCCGGACACATCACCGTCATCGGATCAGGACAATCCGGCGCCGAAATCTTCCTCGACCTGCTGCGCGCCCGCCCCACCGGCGCCGAAAAAATCCACTGGCTCGCCCGCACCGAAGCCTTCGCCCCCATGGAGTACTCCAAGCTCGGCCTCGAACAATTCACCCCCGACTACACCCGCTACTTCCACGCCCTGCCCGAACACGCCCGCGACGACCTCATCCCCCGCCAATGGCAACTCCACAAAGGCATCGGCCCCGAAACCATCGCCGCCATCCACGACGAGCTCTACCGACGCACCCTCCACGGCGGCTGGCCCGACGCCGTCCTGACCCCCGGCGTCTCCGTCCGCACAGCCGGCCGCGTCGCCACCACCCAAATCGAGATCCACCTCGAACACACCCGACAGGCCACCCGCTCCCGCCTCACCACCGACGCAGTCGTCCTCGCCACCGGCTACCGCGAACGCCCCCTCGACCGCATCCTCGCCGGACTCGACCCCTACATGCGCCGCGACAGCTCCACCCGCCCCCGCATCGACCAGCACCACCGGCTCCTGCTCGACCACAGCGTCACCGGCTCCGTCTACATCCAGAACGGCGAACGCCACACCCACGGCGTCGGCGCACCCGACCTCGGACTCGCCGCCTGGCGCAGCGCCAGCATCCTCAACCACCTCACCGGCACCGAGCCCTACCCCCTGCCCCGACGCACCGCCTTCACCAGCTTCGGCCTCGACGGACAGGACCGGACCGCCTCCGTACCCGCACCCAGAGACGGCCTGATCCCCCTCACCGAAGTCCGCTGACCAGCCCCGAGACAAAACACCCACCGGGACC
This sequence comes from Streptomyces sp. NBC_01429, assembly GCF_036231945.1. Taxonomy (NCBI): domain Bacteria; kingdom Bacillati; phylum Actinomycetota; class Actinomycetes; order Kitasatosporales; family Streptomycetaceae; genus Streptomyces; species Streptomyces sp. NBC_01429. The sequence continues at coordinate 6,103,941 of NZ_CP109599.1, forward strand.
GGTCACACCAACCTCAGAACACCGGCGTACCGTCCCGCGTCAGCTTCCAGTCCACCGAAGCGAACACCGACGGATCCACCGTCCCCGCCGCCTGCACCCACCCGATGATCGTGTTACGAATCTCGTCCGAATTAGCCCACAACTGCTGCGCAGCCGCGATCCCCGGGAAATTCCCGCCACCACTCGCCCGGTAATTGTTCACCGCCAGCACGAACTTCGCCGCCGGATCCAGCGCCTTCCCCTCGAACTCAAGATTCACGATCCGCGAACCCGCCGCCTTCGCGATATCGATCTCATACGTCAGACCCGACACCACGTCGTAGTTGTAATCCGGCGTACCATCCGCGTTCGTCAGCTTCGCCGTATCCACCGGAGCACCCGAAGCCGTCCGCACGTAGTACTTCGCCGAATACTCCAGATACGCCTTGAGCTGCGCCCCCGTCACCAACCGCGCCTCAAGCGTGTTCTCGAACGGATACAGCCCCGCCGCATCCTTGATCGTCACATTGCCCGCCGGAATCGCCGCCGTACGCGAGAAACACGACGCCTGCGACAGCACCGGCAGCGCCGCCCACTCGCCACCCGCCAGAGCCGCCTTCACCGTCTCCGTCTGCACATGGTTGATCAGATCGATGATCGGCTCGTCCTTCCACGGCGCGTCGACCGTGGACATCGCCACCGTCGACGTACCGATCACCTGATTCACATACGCCACCACCTTGCGATGCTCATCGCTCAGCAGCCCGGTGATCTTCTTGTCCTCCGCCACCGTGTTGGAGTTCAGCACCTTCGACGCGACCTTCTCGACCGTCCAGCCGCCCCGCTCCCACACCAGATCGAAGTCGAACAGCGTCAGCCGCTGCCCCCACTTCAACGGCTCGGACAGCACCACGTCCTTGCCGGTCTTCTTGTTGACCACCCGGCGCTCCGGGATCTCCACATGCGCGTGCCCGACCAGGATCGCGTCGATCCCCGGCACTTGCTCGGCCACCAACGACGCCGCGTTCTCCACATACGGAAGCTGATCACCGTACGACGACGAACCGTCCGAACCCGAATGCGCCGAAACGATCACCACATCCGCACCCATGGAACGCAGCTTCGGCACCCACTTCGCCGCCTGCTCCTCCAGCCCCGGGAACGTCATCTTCCCCTGGACGTTCGCCTTGTCCCAGATCGCGATCCCCGGGTTCGTCAGCCCCAGAATCGCCACCTTCACATCACGCCCGAACGGCGTCCGCACCTTCTTGATCACATACGGGGCGAAGGCCGGCTTCAAGGTCTTCGCGTCCAGCACGTTGGCACCCAGCAGCGGGAAGCGACACTGCTCCTCGAACTTCCGCAGCACCGGAATGCCGTAGTTGAACTCGTGATTGCCCAGCGCCGCCGCGTCATAACCGATCGCGTTCATGGCCTGCGCCATCGGGTGCACGGGACCACGCTTCGCCGTGATCGGATCGATCTTCGCGTAGTAGTACGAGAGCTGCGTGCCCTGGATCGTGTCACCCGCGTCGATCAGCAGCGTGTTGTGCCGGCCCTTCTCCTTACGGATCTTGTCGACCAGCGTGGAGATCTTCGCGAGACCGACATCGTTGTGGGCCGCGTCGTCGAACTCCTTGTCCGTGAAGTAGTCCCAGTTGAAGACGTTGCCGTGCAGATCCGTCGTCCCCATCACCGTGAACGAGTACCGCTTCCGCGGACGTCCATGAACAGGCCCCTGACCCTGACCACGCCCGGTGGCCTCGGCGGGCGTGACCGCCCCCGCCAGCGCCGCCCCGGCACCGGCGGCAGCCGAGCTGCCCAGGAACGTCCTTCGATTCAGCGGCATTTTCTTCTCCCTTTGATCCATCGCAAGACCATCGCGCGACCGATCCATCGCACAACGCGCGTAGATTCTGGCTCAAACACACCTGACCGCAACACCCCCGCAGGGTTTCGATCAGATGACTGCCGATGGTCACGACCCACTGTCGTACCCGGGTGCGACAGTGTCCGTACAGAGCGTTCACCCGCAGACGCCCGGCCGTACGAAGGAGCACCCCTCCATGACCAGCGACCCCGTCACCCCGCCCTACGGCACCCCCGAAACCCCCCGGGTCGCCGTCCGAGGCGAAGCACGACTCGAAGTCGACCCCGAACTCGCCCGCATCACCGTCACCGTCGGCGCACGCGGCACCGACCGCCGCGCCGCCCTCGACGACCTCACCCGGCGCAACGCACAGATCATCGCCCTGATCAAAAGCTACGGCGACACGATCGAAAAGCTGGAGACCGGATCCCTCTCCATCAGCCCGGAACTCACCAAACACGGCCGGGGCGAACGCGTCCGCGCCTACCACGGCCGGGTCCACCTCACCGTCGAGCTCACCGACTTCACCACCCTCGGCGAACTCACCACCCGCCTCGCCGACCACGAACTCACCCGCGTCGACGGCCCCTGGTGGTCCCTGCGCCCCGACTCCCCGGCCCACGCCACCGCCAGGCGCCAAGCCGTACGGGACGCCGTCCAGCGCGCCCGCGAATACGCCGAGGCACTCGACACCCGGCTCGCCGCCCTCGTCGAGCTGGCCGACCTCGGCGCCGAGAACGCCGGAGGCTACGGCGCGCCGGCCGTCCCCGGCGCCCTGCGCAGCCGGTCGGCGTACGGAGCGGCGGAACAGGACGAAGCGCCCCCGCTCGACCTCGAACCCCAACGACAGCAGGTCCATGCCCAGGTCAATGCGCGATTCACCATGGCCCCGCCACAACTGAACGGCTGAAATGCTCAAAGGAGCGCCCTCGCGCACAATTCAACACTTGTCAATAACCCTTCACGCAAAGGACGTTGAGTAGTCATGCAGGGCCAATTACCTACCCGCCGGTAAGCTCTAGGCTCGAAATATGCGCCGAGCGAAGATCGTCTGCACCCTGGGGCCAGCCACCGACTCATACGACCAGATCAAAGCACTGGTCGAAGCCGGAATGGACGTAGCCCGCCTCAACCTCAGCCACGGCACCTACGCCGAACACGAGGAGCGCTACCACCGCGTACGCAAGGCAGCGGAAGAAACCGGCCGCAGCGTAGGAATCCTCGCCGACCTTCAAGGCCCGAAGATCCGCCTCGGCCGCTTCCACGAAGGCCCCGTACTCCTTGAACGCGGCGACGAATTCACCATCACCGTCGAACCCCACGACGGCGACCGCCACACCTGCTCCACCACCTACCAAGGACTCGCCGCCGACGTCACCACCGGCGAACGCATCCTCGTCGACGACGGCAAAGTCACCCTCGAAGTGACCTCCGTTGACGGCCCCCGCGTCCGCACCCTCGTCATCGAGGGCGGCATGGTCTCCGACCACAAGGGACTCAACCTCCCCGGCGTCTCCGTCTCCGTCCCCGCACTCTCCGAGAAGGACATCGACGACCTCCGCTGGGCCCTGCGCATCGGCGCCGACACCATCGCGCTCTCCTTCGTCCGCAGCGGCGCCGACATCAACGACGTCCACCGCGTCATGGACGAAGAACAGCGCCGGCTCCCTGTCATCGCCAAGATCGAAAAACCCCAGGCCGTCGAGAACATCGACGACATCGTCGCCGCCTTCGACGGCATCATGGTCGCCCGCGGCGACCTCGGCGTCGAAATGCCCCTGGAACAAGTCCCGATCGTCCAGAAACGCGCCATCAAACTCGCCAGGCGCAACGCGAAACCCGTCATTGTCGCCACCCAAATGCTCGACTCGATGATCGAGAACTCCCGCCCCACCCGCGCCGAAGCCTCCGACGTCGCCAACGCCGTCATCGACGGCACCGACGCCGTCATGCTCTCCGGCGAAACCAGCGTCGGCAAATACCCCGTCGACACCGTCAAAACCATGAGCCGCATCGTGCGAGCCGCCGAAGAGGACATCCTCGCCAACGGCCTGCCACCCCTCACCGATAACAACAAACCCCGCACCCAAGGCGGCGCCGTCGCCCGCGCGGCAGCCGAAATGGGCGACTTCCTCGGCGCGAAATTCCTCGTCGCCTTCACCCAGTCCGGCGACACTGTCAAACGCCTCTCCCGCTACCGCTCACCCATCCCCCTCCTCGCCTTCACCCCCGACCCCGCCACCCGCGCCCAGCTCACCCTCACCTGGGGCGTCGAGGCGTTCCTGGGCCCGCACGTCGACTCCACCGACGCGATGGTCGACCAGGTCGACGAGCAACTCCTACGGATCGGCCGCTGCGCGAAGGGCGACATCGTCGTCATCACGGCGGGCTCCCCGCCGGGGGTCGCGGGCTCGACGAACCTGGTGCGGGTGCATCACATCGGCGAGGACGACAGTCCGAAGTAGTGGGACGGGAGTGGTCAGTACTTGGGGCCGATGTGGGCCTCCATGAGGGCGACGGAAGCGCGTTTGGCGACGGAGACGTTTTCGACGGCGCGGCGCTGGTTGGCGGGCCTCCACTCGACACCGACCGCGTCGAGAGCGTCGGTGTGGAGGCGCAGGATGTCTGCGGAGACGTTGGAGAAGAAGTAGCGCGGGTATTCGTACCGCTTGCGTACACCGCTGACGGTCTTCTCGGTCCAGTTGGTGATCCGGCAGCCGTCGGAGTGGATCAGGCCGCGAATGAACGCCCATGGGTGCTGGTTAACGATTTCCTGTTGCCAGCCGACGAGTGCGATGGCCCTCTCGTGCTTCTTTCCCAGTCCGTGCTGGGGGAAGAGGCAGGTTAGGTGCTTGAAATAGACCTTGAGGTTCTGGCACCCCTTGCGGCGTAGGCGACACGTGGCGTTGTGGGGGAAGACGGCGCGGAGGGCGGCCTCTGCGACGTCTTGCAGTCCGGGCCACGCGTTGTCCATCGTGAGGAGCAGGCTCGGGACCTTGTGCTTCGCGTAGACGCCGATGTAGCCATCACCGAGGTACAGGCCGAGCAGGTACGCGTAGGAGACTCTGTCGAGCGGCTGGTTGTCGCAGACGGGGCAGAGCAGTGAAGGGCGTGAAGCTACGCGTTCGCCACGCTTCCCGCGGTCTTCGTGGCGCCACCAACCGACCGTTCCCCGAGGGACGTTCAATCGCTCTGCTACAGCGCGATCGGTCATGCCGCGCCTCAATAGGGCGAGTGCTTCTTCGCGTACCGAAGGATGGTGCCGTTCCATGGCGCGAGCCTCGCTGGGGCATCAGCTCGACACGCGGAATCGAACCCGTGTTCACCGTTTCGAGTGAAGATCGCCACTTGGGTGATCCACCTTGGAAACGAAGGGAGAGTGCCCCGAGTCGGATTCGAACCGACGCTGTATGGGTTTTGAATCCATGGCCTCTACCGCTGGGCTACCGGGGCTCCTTCGAAACGAAGGAAGGCAAGGACCCTCCGTGCCCCAACCATACCGTAGCTAGGTAGGCTCATGGAGAGCAGCACCCTGCCCGAACAAGGAGCCCCCGTGACCGCCCCCGAGTCGCCCCAGCCCGTAGACGATGACGACAAGTCGCACGTCCCGCCGCTGACGACGCGAGTCGTCATCGCAGAGGACGAGGCGCTGATCCGCCTCGACCTCAAAGAGATGCTTGAGGAAGAGGGCTACTCGGTCGTCGGCGAGGCCGGTGACGGCGAGCGGGCCGTGGAGCTGGCGCGGGAGCACCGGCCGGATCTGGTGATCCTCGATGTGAAGATGCCGGTCCTGGACGGGATCTCCGCCGCCGAGAAGATCGCGGCGGAGTCCATCGCGCCCGTACTGATGCTCACCGCGTTCTCGCAGCGCGATCTGGTGGAGCGGGCGCGGGACGCCGGGGCGATGGCGTATCTGGTGAAGCCGTTCAGCAAGAGCGACGTGGTGCCGGCCATCGAGATGGCTGTGTCGCGCTTCGCGGAGCTGCGGACGCTGGAGAAGGAGGTCGCGGATCTGTCGCTGCGGCTGGAGACCCGGAAGCTGGTGGACCGGGCGAAGTCGGTGCTTCAGACGCAGTACGGGCTGACGGAGCCCGCCGCGTTCCGGTGGATCCAGAAGACGTCGATGGACCGGCGGATGTCGATGCAGCAGGTGGCCGAGGCGGTCATCGAGGACGCGGCGGAGAAGAAGAACAGCAAGGGCGGCGGCGGCCAGCCGTAGCGCGTCCGGGGATGACGGAAGAGGCCCGGTGTACCGCGTACGTACGCGGTACACCGGGCCTCTTCCGTGTCGGGCCTGGGTGTCAGTCCTCGCCGAGGTAAGCCTTGCGTACGGATTCGTCGTGCAGCAGGTCCTCACCGGTGCCGGAGAGGACGATCTTGCCGATTTCCATGACGTGGCCCTGGTCGGCGAGGGACAGGGCGGCCTGGGCGTTCTGTTCGACGAGGAGGATCGTCGTGCCGCCGGCCTTGAGTTCCACGATGGTCTGCATGATCTTCTGCATCATGATCGGGGAGAGGCCCATGGAGGGCTCGTCGAGCATGAGCAGTTTGGGCTGGGACATGAGGGCGCGTCCCATGGCGAGCATCTGCTGTTCGCCGCCGGAGAGGGTGCCCGCCGCCTGCTTTCGTCGTTCTCCCAGGATGGGGAAGAGTTCGTAGGCGCGCTGGATGTCCTTTTCGATGCCGGCCTTGTCGGTCCGCAGGAACGCTCCGAGCTGGAGGTTCTCGGTGATCGTGAGCCGGGGGAAGATGTGCCGGCCCTCGGGGGAGTGGGCCAGGCCCAGTGCCACGATCTTGTGGGCGGGGACGGCGCCGAGGGGTTTCCCGTCGAAGGTGATGCGGCCGGCGGCGGGCTTGAGGAGCCCGGAGAGGGTGCGCAGGGTGGTGGTCTTGCCGGCGCCGTTCGTGCCGATGAGGGTGACGATCTGGCCGGCTTCGACGCTGAAGGAGATGCCCTTGACGGCCTCGATCTTGCCGTAGGCGACCTTGAGGTCCTCGACCTCCAGGAGTGCGGTCACTTCGGGTCCCCTTCCGTACCGGTGGTGCTGGTGGTGCTGGTGGTGCTCGTAACGCTGTCGTTCGGGGCGTCGGCGGCGTGTGCCGCTTCGGCCGCGTTGACCTCCGCGGCTTCTTCGGCGCCGGGGGCGCCTTCGAAGGGGGTGCCGAGGTAGGCGGCGACGACGCGCTCGTCGCTCTGGACGACGGTCGGGCTGCCTTCGACGAGTACTTCGCCCTGGACGAGGCAGGTGACGCGGTCGCACAGGTTGAAGATGAACCGCATGTCGTGCTCGATGACGAGGACGGCGATGCCCTGGTCCCGGATGGCGAAGATCAGTTCTTCGGCGGCCCGGGTCTCCTGGGGGTTCATTCCGGCGGTGGGCTCGTCGAGGAGCAGGAGGCCGGGTTCGCTGGCGAGGGCGCGGGCGATTTCGAGCTTGCGCTGTTCGCCGTAGGGGAGGTTGCGGGCGAGGTGGTCGCGCTTGTGGGCGAGGCCGGTGAACTCCAGGAGTTCCATGGCGCGTGCTTCTGAGGCGCGTTCGGCGCGTTTGAAGCCGGGGGTGCGCAGGAGCGCGGACCAGAGTCCTTCGTTGGTGCGAGTGTGGCGGCCGACGAGGACGTTTTCCAGGACGGTCATGTTGGCGAAGAGCCGGATGTTCTGGAAGGTGCGGGCGATGCCGGCCTGGGTGACGAGGTGGGACTTGTGGGGCAGCACGTTTCCTTTGTAGGAGACGGTGCCCTCGGTGGGTATGTAGAGGCCGGTGAGGCAGTTGAAGAAGGTGGTCTTGCCGGCGCCGTTGGGGCCGATGAGGCCGACGATCTCGCCGCTGTTGACGGTGAGTTCGACGTCGCGTACGGCGGTGAGTCCGCCGAAGCGCATGGTGACGCCGGAGGCGTGGAGTACGGGTGTGCCGGTGGCCACGGTGGTGGTGGTGTCGGTGGTCATCTGGTTCACACCCCCGCCTTGCTGAGGCCGATATCGCCCTTAGGCGTGTCTAGTTGGTCGGTTTCGTGGAATTCGAGCTGCTTCCTGCGGTCGGCGATGAGGCCCTCGGGGCGGAATCGCATGAGCAGGACGAGGGCGACGCCGAAGAGCAGCAGCTGGTAGTCCGACATGAACTGGAGTTTGGCCGGGATGAGGTAGAGCAGTGAGGCGCCGATGAGGGGTCCGCTGACCGTGCCCATGCCGCCGAGGATGACGGCGGCGAGGAGGAAGGCGGAGTTGGGGGGTACGGCTTCGACGAACTTGAACTGGGTGGGGGTGACGGTGGTGGTCACGTGGGCCTGCACGGTGCCCGCCATGCCGGCGAGGGTGGCGCCGAGGGCGAAGGCGAGGAGCTTGAGCCGGAAGGCGTTGATGCCCATGGCGCGGGCGGCTGTCTCGTCCTCGCGGATGGCGACCCAGGCGCGGCCGATCCGGGATTGGTCGGAGCGGCGGAAGACGGTCACGACGATGATCGTGAAGAACAGCATCAGCAGGTAGTAGTTGGAGAACTTGCCGAGTTCGACGCCCAGGACGGTGTGGGATTCTCCGAGGTTGAAGCCGAAGATTTCCAGGTCCGGGATGTTCGGGATGCCGTTGGGGCCGTTGGTGACGTTGGGGCCCGAGGTGCCGTCCATGTTCTGCATGGCGATGCGGAAGATCTCGCCGAAGCCGAGGGTGACGATGGCGAGGTAGTCGCCGTGCAGCCGCAGGGTGGGTGCGCCGATGACGATGCCGAAGACGAGTGAGGCCGCGGCGCCGGCGAGTACGGCGGCCCAGAAGGGCAGCTGGATGCCGATGGTGGAGGACGGCGAGCCGGAGACGAGGGCGGCGGTGTAGGCGCCGACGCCGAGGAAGGCGACGTATCCGAGGTCGAGGAGTCCGGCGAGGCCGACGACGACGTTGAGGCCGAGTGCGACGGTGGCGAAGATGAGGATGTTCGCGCCGATGGTGGCGTAGGCGTCGTTGGTCTGGGTGAACGGGAAGGCGAAGGCGGCGACGAAGGCCGCGGTCACGGTGACGTTCTTGTGGGTGGCGGTGTAGCTCGCGAGGCGGCGGTTGAGGCCGGCGCGGGAGACGGCGGTGGCGCCGAAGCAGACCATCAGCATGAAGCCGATGAAGAGTTCCGCGTACTCGGTGTCGATGCCGTAGGTGAAGACGAAGAGTCCGAGGCCGAAGGAGATCGCGATGATCAGGATTTCGGCCCAGGAGGGGAGCGGTGCGGCCTGTCCGGGCACGGGGGCCTTGAAGGACTGGGTGAACCGCTTCCAGGGTGAGGTGGAGCTGTCGTCGTCGAGGGGGACGTCGCTGGGGAGTCCGAGGGCGGCGACGAGGGTGAGGAGTGCGGTGATGGCGGCGATCCAGCCGCCGGGTTCGAGGTTGGCGAGTCCGCCGAGGTTCACCGCGATGGCGATGATCGCGTACCAGGTGGTGGCGAAGGTGCCGAGGGCGAAGAGGAGTATCGCGCTGTTCTTGCCGCCGGGGGTGAGCCAGCCGAGGCCGCGGATGCCGTAGGCGGAGAGGGTGAAGACGAGGGTGAGGAGGGCGCCGGTGAGGGTGAGGACCTGGAGGCCGCCGGGGTAGCCGTTGACGGTGAGGTCGCCGGGGAATTCGGAGGTCCAGGTCCAGGCGAGGAAGGTGCTCGCGAGGGTGAGGAGGGCGCCGATGCCGGTGGCCGCGCGAGCGGTTGCGGGGGGCAGGGGGATGATCGCCGGCGTCTGGCGCGGGGCGGTCGGGGTGGTGGTCTGCTGTTCTGTGGTGGTCATGGGTGTCACGCCCTGTCCGCTACTCGTTGGCCGAGTAGGCCTTGGGGCCTCAGCAGCAGTACGAGGATGAGGAGGACGAAGGCCCACACGTCCTTCCAGGCTCCGCCGCCCAGCTGGGACATGCCGGGGATGTTTTCGATGTAGGCGGTGGCCATGGCTTCGGCGAGGCCGAGGACGAGGCCGCCGATCATGGCGCCGTAGATGTTGCCGATGCCGCCGAGGACGGCGGCGGTGAAGGCTTTGAGTCCGGCGATGAAGCCCATGCGGAAGTCGATGTTGCCGTAGCGCAGGCCGTGGGCGACGGCGGCGATGGCGGCGAAGGCGGCTCCGATGGCGAAGGCCGTGACGATGATGCGGTCGGTGTTGATGCCCATGAGCTTGGCGGTGTCGGGGTCCTGCGAGGTGGCCTGCATGGCGCGGCCGGTGCGGGTCTTCGAGACGAAGACGCCGAGGGCGATCATGCAGACGGGGGCCGCGATGAGCAGGAAGAGGTCGCCGCGTCCGATGGTGAAGGCGCCGAGGTCGATGCGGCCGCCTTCGAATTCGGGGAAGGGGCGCGCCTTCTTGGCGTCCGGGTAGAAGGCCCAGATGGCTTGCTGGAGTGCGATGGAGAGGCCGATCGCGGTGATGAGCGGGGCGAGTCGGGGGGCTCCGCGCAGTGGCCGGTAGGCGAAGCGTTCCGCGCCCATGGCGACCAGTACGGAGCAGGCCATGGCCATGAGGATCATGACGGGCAGTGCGATGAGGAGGCTGGTGCCCGTGGGGAGGATCAGGAATGCGGTCAGCGCGCCGAAGCCGCCGATCATGAATATCTCGCCGTGGGCGAAGTTGATGAGCTGGACTATGCCATAGACCATCGTGTAACCGATTGCGATGAGTCCGTACAGCGCGCCGAGTAGCAGGCCGTTGGCAAGTTGCTGCGGCAGATCGTTCACCGCGGGGCCTCCGAGTGGGTGTCGTCAGATACGGCCGCGCGGGGGGCGCTGTGGCGCCCCCCGCGCGGTCTGGGTGTACTGGTGTGTACGGGCGGTGGCCTGGTGGCCGGGTCAGCCCTCGAACTGGCCTACCTCGACGGCGACGTGCTTGCCGTTCTTGACCTCGTAGAGGGAGAGCTGCTTGTTGGTGGTGTCGCCGAACTCGTCGAAGCCGACCGAGCCGGAGACGCCGTCGAACGTGACGTCCTGCATGGCCGCGGTGATCTGCTCGCGGGCGTCCTTGCTGTCGGGCAGCTTGCCGTCGTTCTTCTCGACGACCGCCTTGACGGCCTGGATGATGGCCCAGGTGGAGTCGTAGGAGTAGCCGCCGTAGGCCTCGTAGGCGTCCTTGTAGCCGGCGGTCTCGTAGTCGGCTATGAACTTCTTGGCGGTGTCGAGGGTCTCCAGCGGGGCGCCGACGGAGCTGGCGATGTCGCCTTCGGCGTTCTTCTTGGCGAGCTTGATGTACTCGGCGCTGAAGAGCGCGTCGCCGCCGACGGTGGGGATCTTGGCGCCGGCGTTCTTGATCTGGCTGGCGAGGGGGGCGCCGGCGGGGTATTCGCCGCCGTAGTAGACGAAGTCGGCCTTGGCCTCGGCGACCTTGCTGGCGACGGCCGAGAAGTCCTTGTCGTCGGGGTTGATGTGGTCGGTGCCGACGACGGTTCCGCCGAGCTTCTTGAACTCTCCGGCGAAGGTGGCGGCGAGGCCGGCTCCGTAGGTCTTCTTGTCGTCGATGACGTAGACCTTCTTGAGCTTCTTCTTGTTGTACATGTACTGCGCGGCGAAGGGGCCCTGGACGGCGTCGGTCGTCGAGGTGCGGAAGTACGTCTTGAAGCCGCGTTCCTTCTTGCCGGTCTGCCAGTCCTTGCCCTGGGTGAGGGCGGGGTTGGTGTTGGCGGGCGACACCTGGACGAGCTTGGCGGTGTCGAAGACCTTCTGCATCGACTGGCCGACGTCGGAGTTCAGGGGGCCGACGACGCCCATGACCTTGCTGTCGCCGACGAGCTTGGTGGCGTTCTGCTGGCCGGTGGCGGCCTGGGCGACGTCGTCGAGGGCTTCGAGCTTGAAGGTGACCCCGGGGACCTCTTTGTTCTTGTTCGCGGTCTTGACGGCGAGGTCGGCGGAGTTCTTGATGCCCTGGCCGAGCGCGGAGAGGTCGCCGGAGAGCGGCGCGTCGAGGCCGATGACGACGGTGGTCGTGTCGCCGCCGCCGCTGCTGCCTCCGTCACTGTCGCCGCGGGATCCGCAGGCGGACAGTGTGAGAGCCCCTGCGGTGACGGCAGTGGTGATGATGAACAAGGAACGGTGACGCACGATCAGTCCTCCCCTGGCACGCGGCGGCCCCTGCTGGGCCGCCGGGTCGAGCGCTGGAACCGAACTGAAAGTAATCCGGTGGCGCGGTGACTGGGCGTGACTCTAAGCGCAGGTGGGGGAGGTGTGGAGCGGTGGGGGCAGGATGTGACTGTCTTGTTATGCCAAGGCCAACGCCGGTCGACCTCGCCGGGCGTGATGCGGCTTTTGTTCGCCTTCCGTGGTGACCGCATGGTGAGAACCCGCAGTTCCGCTAAGGGACTTGAGGGTTTTTGCTACTGACGTGTCCAAACGGGCATAGAGGAGCTGTGAAGCGGGCAGCGCGTGTGTGGTTGTGGAGAGCGCGTCCGATTTTCGTTCACGCCGATGTTACACAGAGTGACATTGGGCGTGATGTGCACCGTGTGGTGTGGGGCAGGGGATTCGCGCCTTCTGCCCGGCTCTTGGGGGCACCGTAGGTGGTGTTCCCGGCGGGTACAAGGGGGCGTGCGGGGGTGTGGTCGTACGGCGCGTAAACGGGCCCGGCGCTGTGCGCGCGCCGGACCCGTGGGGTGGCTGGTTCTGAGCGGTGGGTGCGGCTTGCGGTGCCGCCTCCTGTGCGGCTCCGTGTGCCGCTTACGTGGTCTCGCCGGGGGCGGGGGCGGGGGCGTCGCGCAGCATGCAGGTGAGCCGGGCGGTGCAGACCCGCTTGTCCTGCTCGTCGGTGATGACGATCTCGTACGTCGCGGTGGAGCGTCCCCGGTGGACGGGGGTGGCGACGCCCGTGACCAGCCCGCTGCGGGCGCCTCGGTGGTGGGTGCAGTTGAGGTCCACGCCGACGGCGAGCTTGGCCGTGCCGCCGTGGAGCATGGCGCCCACGGAGCCGAGGGTCTCGGCGAGGACGGCGGACGCGCCGCCGTGCAGCAGTCCGTAAGGCTGGGTGTTGCCCTCGACGGGCATGGTGCCGACGACGCGTTCCGCGGCGGCTTCGACGATGCGTACTCCCATGCGCGTGCCGAGATGGCCGGCCGAGAAGAGCGCGGCCAGATCGACGCCGAGCGCGCCGTATTCGTCGATGATCTCCTGCGGGAACTTCACAGTGGACTGCTCACCCATGGCCCGGCTCCGATTGTGTGGTCGTGTGCGTGCTGTGTGCACCGTCCTGCTTATCAGATGGCTGAGCGAACGCTTAGGGGAACGGTGTGCCCGCGGGCCGTTCCCCGGCGCCGGTCATCGCGCGGTCTCCGCCGCGTCCGCGGTGTCCGCGGTGTTCGTCGTGCCGTCGGTGACGCGTTCGCTCGGCTCGAAGCGGACGACGACGGACTTGCTGGCCGGTGTGTTGCTGGTGTCGGCCGTGGCGCCCAGCGGGACGAGCACATTGGTCTCGGGGTAGTAGGCGGCGGCGCAGCCGCGTGCGGTGGGGTAGTGGACGACGCGGAAGCCGGGGGCGCGGCGTTCGACGCCGTCCTTCCATTCGCTGACGAGGTCGGTGTAGGAGCCGTCGCGGAGGTCGAGTTCGGCGGCGTCGCGCGCGTTGACGAGCACGACGCGGCGGCCGTCGGTTATGCCTCGGTAGCGGTCGTCGAGGCCGTAGATCGTGGTGTTGTACTGGTCGTGCGAGCGCAGGGTCTGCAGGAGCAGACGGCCTTCGGGCAGGGCGGGGAACTCGACGGGCGCGGCGGTGAAGTTGGCCTTGCCGGTGGCGGTGGGGAAGCGGCGTTCGTCGCGGGGGCCGTGCGGGAGGGCGAAGCCGCCGGGGCGGGCGACGCGTGCGTTGAAGTCCTCGAAGCCGGGGACGACGCGGGCTATGCGGTCGCGGATGCGCGCGTAGTCCTTCTCGAAGTCCTCCCAGGGGGTGTGGGAGGCGGGGCCGAGGGTGGCGCGGGCGAGCCGGGCGACGATGGCGGGTTCGGAGAGGAGGTGGGGGCTCGCGGGCGGGAGGTTGCCGCGGGAGGTGTGCACCATGCCCATGGAGTCCTCGACGGTCACGACCTGCCGGCCGCCGTCCTGGATGTCCTTGTCGGTGCGGCCGAGGGTGGGCAGGATCAGCGCGCGGGCGCCGGTGACGGCGTGCGAGCGGTTGAGCTTGGTCGATACGTGCACGGTGAGGCGGGCGCGGCGCATCGCGGCTTCGGTGACGGTCGTGTCGGGGGTCGCCGCGACGAAGTTGCCGCCCATGGCGAAGAAGACCTTGGCCTCGCCGTCGCGCAGGGCTTCGATGGACCGTACGACGTCGTAGCCGTGGTGGCGGGGCGAGGTGATGCCGAATTCTTTGTCGAGGGCGTCGAGGAAGGCGGGGGCCGGCCGTTCGAAGATGCCCATGGTGCGGTCGCCCTGCACGTTGGAGTGTCCGCGCACGGGGCAGACGCCGGCGCCGGGGCGGCCGATGTTGCCGCGCAGCAGGAGGAAGTTGACGACTTCGCGGATGGTCGGCACGGAGTGTTTGTGCTGGGTCAGGCCCATGGCCCAGCAGACGATGGTGCGCTCGGAGGCGAGGATCAGGGCGAGGGCCTGTTCGATGAGGTCGCGTTCCAGGCCGGTGGCGGTGAGGGTCTCGTCCCAGTCGGCGGCCCGGGCGGCTGCGGTGAAGTCCTCGTATCCGTGGGTGTGTTCGCGGATGAAGGTGTCGTCGAGGGCGCCGGGGGTCTCCAGGATCAGCTTGTTGAGCAGGCGGAAGAGGGCCTGGTCGCCGCCGATGCGGATCTGGAGGAAGAGGTCGGTGAGGGCGGCGCCCTTGATCATGCCCTGCGGGGTCTGGGGGTTCTTGAAGCGTTCCAGGCCGGCTTCGGGCAGGGGGTTGACCGAGATGATTTTCGCGCCGGCCGCTTTGGCCTTCTCCAGTGCGGAGAGCATCCGGGGGTGGTTGGTGCCGGGGTTCTGTCCGGCGACGATGATCAGGTCGGCCTGGTGGAGGTCTTCGAGGGAGACGCTGCCCTTGCCTATGCCGATGGTTTCCGAGAGCGCCGAGCCGGATGACTCGTGGCACATGTTGGAGCAGTCGGGCAGGTTGTTCGTGCCGTATTCGCGGGCGAACAGCTGGAGGAGGAAGGCGGCCTCGTTGCTGGTGCGGCCCGAGGTGTAGAAGAGGGCTTCGTCGGGGGAGCCGAGCGCGGTCAGTTCCTCCGCGATGATCGCGAAGGCGCGTTCCCAGCTCACCGGGGTGTAGTGGTCGCCGCCGCCGCCCCGGGCGTCGCGGTCCAGCAGCATCGGCTGGGTGATGCGGCCCTGCTGGCCGAGCCAGTAGCCGCTGCGGGTGGCGAGGTCGGACACGGGGTGGGCGGCGAAGAACTCGGGGGTGACCCGGCGCAGGGTGGCTTCCTCGGCGACGGCCTTGGCGCCGTTCTCGCAGAATTCCGCGGTGTGGCGGTGGTCGCCTTCGGGCCAGGCGCAGCCGGGGCAGTCGAAGCCGTTCTTCTGGTTGACCTTGAGGAGGGTGCGCGCGGTGCGCACCACGCCCATCTGCTGCTGGGCGATCTTGAGGGTGTGCGCGATGGCGGGGAGCCCCGCGGCGGCGTGTTGGGGGGCCGCGACGCGGGGCGCGTCCTGGACCGGATCTCCTGCGGGCGGCTTGGTGGCCATCGCGCTCTCCTTCGGGCCTGCTGCTTCTGCTTCTGCTTCGCGTACGTTCCGCACTTGTGTACGTACCCGGTTACGTACCCGATCCTGTCACGCGTCACCGGCGCGGGGCGGGCCGAGTGGTGCGGGGGACGGTCGCCGCGGCCGGTCGGCCGGTCGGGATTGTCAGTGGGGCGTGGCAGGATCGGGTACGTGGCTGAGACAGCATCGAAGAAGACCGAAGACAACCGTCCTCGCCTGCTCCTCATGGACGGGCACTCCTTGGCGTACCGGGCGTTCTTCGCTCTGCCCGCGGAGAATTTCACGACCGCGACGGGGCAGCCGACGAACGCCATCTACGGCTTCGCGTCGATGCTGGCGAATACGTTGCGTGATGAGTCGCCCACGCATTTCGCCGTCGCGTTCGACGTGTCCCGCAAGACGTGGCGTTCCGAGGAGTTCCCGGAGTACAAGGCGAACCGGTCGAAGACGCCCGACGAGTTCAAGGGGCAGGTCGAGCTGATCGGTGAGCTGCTGGACGCGATGCGCGCGGACCGGTTCGCGATCGACGGGTTCGAGGCGGACGACGTGATCGCGACGCTCGCCACGCAGGCGGAGGCCGCCGGGTTCGAGGTGCTGATCGTCACGGGGGACCGGGACTCCTTCCAGTTGATCAGTGAGCACACGACGGTGCTGTATCCGACGAAGGGTGTCTCGGAGCTGACCCGTTTCACTCCGGAGAAGGTCCAGGAGAAGTACGGGCTGACGCCGGCGCAGTATCCGGACTTCGCCGCGCTGCGCGGTGACCCGTCGGACAATCTGCCGGGCATTCCGGGGGTCGGGGAGAAGACGGCGGCGAAGTGGATCAACCAGTTCGGTTCCTTCGACGAGCTGGTGGCGCGCGCCGACGAGGTGAAGGGCAAGGCCGGGCAGAACTTCCGCGACCATCTGGAGTCGGTCAAGCTCAACCGGCGGCTCACGGAGATGGTGCGTGATGTCGCGCTGCCCAAGACGCCGGAGGATCTGGAGCGCGCTCCCTACGACCGTGCGGCGCTGACCGGGGTGCTGGAGGTGCTGGAGATCCGCAACCCGAGTCTGCGCGAGCGGCTGCTCGCGGTGGATCCGGGCGCGGTGGTGGAGGAGGCTCCGGCGCCCGCCGCCGGTGTCGAGCTGGACGGCAAGGTCCTGGGGTCGGGGGAGCTGGCGCCCTGGCTGGCCGAGCACGGCGCGCAGCCGCTGGGGGTGGCGACGCTCGACACCTGGTCGCTCGGTACGGGCAGCGTCGGTGAGGTCGCGCTCGCGGCGGCCGGTGGCGCGGCGGCCTGGTTCGACCCCACGCAGCTGGACGAGTCCGACGAGCGTGCGTTCGCGGGGTGGCTGGCCGATCCGGAGCGCCCGAAGGTCATGCACAACGCGAAGGGCGCGATGCGGGTCGCTCCGGAGCACGGCTGGCGGGTCGGCGGGGTCTCGATGGACACCGCGCTGGCCGCCTATCTGGTGAAGCCGGGGCGGCGCTCGTTCGCGCTGGACGCTCTGGCGATCGAGTATCTCGGCCGTGAGCTGGCGCCGGCCGCCTCCGCCGACGGGCAGCTGGCCTTCGGCGGTGACGAGCAGGCCGAGGCGGACGCGCTGATGACGGAGGCCCGCGCGATCCTCGATCTGGGGGAGGCGTTCACCGAGCGGCTGGCCGAGGTCGGCGCCTCGGAGCTGCTGCACGAGGTGGAGTTGCCCACGTCCGCGCTGCTGGCCCGGCTGGAGCGCCACGGCATCGCCGCCGACCGCGCCCATCTGGAGGCCATGGAGGGGCAGTTCGCGGCCGCGGTGCAGCAGGCCGTGAAGGAGGCGCACGCGGCGGTCGGCCACGAGTTCAACCTCGGTTCGCCCAAGCAGCTCCAGGAGGTCCTCTTCGGTGAGCTGGGGCTGCCCAGGACGAAGAAGACGAAGACGGGTTATACGACGGACGCGGACGCGCTGGCCTGGCTCGCGGCCAAGACCGAGCACGAGCTGCCGGTCATCATGCTGCGCCACCGCGAGCAGGCGAAGCTGCGGGTCACGGTCGAGGGCCTGATCAAGTCGATCGCCGAGGACGGCCGTATCCACACGACGTTCAACCAGACGGTCGCGGCGACGGGCCGGCTCTCGTCCACGGATCCGAACCTGCAGAACATTCCGGTGCGCACCGACGAGGGCCGGGCGATCCGCCGGGGCTTCGTCGTCGGCGAGGGCTACGAGTCGCTGATGACGGCGGACTACAGCCAGATCGAGCTGCGGGTGATGGCCCATCTCTCCGAGGACGCGGGTCTGATCGAGGCGTTCACCTCCGGCGAGGACCTGCACACCACGGTGGCCTCGCAGGTGTTCGGGGTGGAGAAGTCGGCCGTCGACCCCGAGATGCGCCGCAAGATCAAGGCGATGTCGTACGGACTGGCCTACGGGCTCTCGGCGTTCGGTCTCTCCCAGCAGCTGAACATCGAGGCGGGCGAGGCGCGCGCGCTGATGGACACCTTCTTCGAGCGCTTCGGGGGAGTGCGGGAGTATCTCCAGCGCGCCGTGGTGGAGGCCAGGGCCACGGGCTATACGGAGACGATGCTCGGACGCCGCCGCTATCTGCCCGACCTCAACAGCGACAACCGCCAGCGGCGTGAGATGGCGGAGCGGATGGCGCTCAACGCGCCCATCCAGGGCACCGCCGCTGACATCGTCAAGGTCGCCATGCTCAAGGTGGACCGGGCGATGGCGGAGGCCGGTCTGACCTCGCGGATGCTGCTCCAGGTCCATGACGAAATCGTCCTGGAGATCGCTCCGGGGGAGCGGGAGCCGGTGGAGGAGCTGCTGCGCCGGGAGATGTCGAGCGCGGTCGAGCTGCGGGCGCCGCTGGATGTCTCGGTGGGCGTCGGCGCGGACTGGGAATCGGCGGCCCACTGACCGGAAAAAGCCTTGCGGGAAGCCCCGGTGTGTCGGGGCTTCCCGCAACCGGGCGACGTCGAGGTGGCGAACTGGTGAAAGGCGGTCACGGACCGGTGTGCCGGGGCCAGGAGTTGACATAGGGTCGCCTGAGTCCTCGCGCGGGGAGCGCGAACAGCCACCACGGGGAGGGGCCAGACCATGGCAGCGCTATTCGGCAGTCGACTGCGCAAAGGAGCGACGACCACCGCCGTGGCCGCGGCCGCGATCGCGGCGCTCTCGGCCTCTCAGGCACCGGGCGCCCTCCCCGCGGACGTGGGAGGGAATCACGCGGCCGATGTGACGCCGCCGCCCGGGACGCCGGTGTCGGGCAACTCCTCGTACTACACGGAACTTCCGCCGCTGACGACGCCCGACAAGCCGGGCACCTCGATAGACCTGCCGGGTACGGGTTCGGGGGTGGCCGCGGCGGAGGCGGGTATACCGGCCACGGTGCTCTCCGCGTACCAGCGTGCGGAGCAGACCATCGCGGAGGCCAAGCCCGGCTGCAATCTGCCGTGGCAGCTGCTCGCCGCGATCGGCAAGGTCGAGTCGGGCCACGCGCGCGGCGGCCAGGTCGACGACGACGGCACCACGCTCGCGCCGATCCTCGGCCCGGTCCTCAACGGTGTCGGTTTCGCCAACATCCCCGACACCGACAACGGTGAGTTCGACGGCGACGCGGAGCACGACCGCGCCGTCGGGCCGATGCAGTTCATCCCGTCGACCTGGAAGACCTGGGGCAAGGACGGCAACGGCGACGGCCGCAGCGACCCCAACAACATCTTCGACGCGGCGCTGGCCGCCGCGTACTACCTGTGCGCGGGAGAGCGTGATCTCTCCGTCGAGGAGGACCTCCACAAGGCGATCCTCGGCTACAACCACTCGCGTGAGTACCTGAACACGGTCCTGACCTGGTTCCAGTACTACAAGAACGGGACGCACGAGATCCCGGACGGCACCGGCACGGTGCCCGTGTCCACCGGCCCGGTCTCCCCGTCGGCCCCGGCGACCGCTCCCACCGTCACCGCCCCCAGCACGCCCAGTACCCCGAAGCCGAGCAGCCCCCCGAGCGCGAGCCCCAGTCCCAGCCCGAGCCCCTCGACGCCCAAGCCCGGTGGCGGCTCCGGCTCCCCGAAGCCGACCGAGCCCGGCGGCGGTACGACCACCCCCTCCCCGAGCGATCCCGGCACCCCCACCACCCCGGCCCCCAAGCCGGTCGCCGCGCGGATCGAGAAGACCGTCACGGCACCGCTGACCGCCGTCGCCGGCAGCCGGTTCGCCCGGCAGGCGGCCGTACGCGCGGTGGACGCGGCCGGAAAGCCGGTGGCCAAGACGGTCGTGCGGTTCGAGATCGTCGGTGACACCGACGCCCGGTTCGTGACGGGCCTGACCACCTCGGTCGTCGTCACGGGCACGGAGGGCACGGCGAGCGCGCCGGCCGTCCAGGCGGGCGAGCGGACCGGCGACTTCACCATCCGGGCGACCGCCGTCGTGCCCGGCGTCGCCCCCGTCGGCTACACCGCGACCGTCACGGCCCGCCAGGCGGACGCCCTCGCCAGGACCACGACGGGGGACCTGACGGCGGCGCCCGGCGCCGAGTTCGCCGACCCGGTCGAGGTCAGGGCCACCTACAAGGGAGCCGCCGCCGGCAAGGTGGCGGTCAGCGCGATGGTGGTCACGTCAGCGACCGACGCCACGGCGCCCGCGGCCGGGCCCTACTTCAAGGACGCGAACGGCAACGCGCTGCGGACCCTCGCGGATCTGACGACCGACGCCGACGGCGTCCTCCAGCTCCCGAAGCTCTACGCGGCCGACGCGGCCGGCACGTATCTGCTCCGCCTCGAAACCGAGGGCGGCGCCACCCTCACCATCGAACTGAAGGTCGCCTGACCCGGGCCTGGCCCGGGCCTGACCCGGGCCTGACCCGGGTTGGACCCGGGCCTGCCCCGGCCGTCGATACGACGGCCGGGGCGCTCCCGTCCGTCAACGCCGGTTGTTCAGGCGGCGCGTCGCCACCGCCGTCGACGGGTCCTCCGGCCACGGGTGGCGCGGATAGCGGCCGCGCAGCTCGGCCCGTACGGCCCGGTAGCCGTCCTGCCAGAACGACGCCAGGTCCGCCGTCAGCGCCGCCGGGCGCCCCGCGGGCGACAGCAGATGCACCAGTACGGGGACGCCCGCGGCGCCCGCCACCCTCGGCGTCTCCCGCAGCCCGAACAACTCCTGGAGCTTCACCGCCAGTACGGGCTGCGGCCCGCCGTACTCCACCCTTACCCGCGACCCGCTGGGCACCTCGATACGTTCCGGAGCCAGCTCGTCCAGCCGCGCGGCCTCGCCGGTCGCCCAGGGCAGCAGCCGCAGCAGCGCCTGCCCCGCGTCCAGCCGGGCCAGATCCGCGCGGCGGCGGGCCCGCGACAGCTCCGGCTCCAGCCACGCGTCGGCGCGATCGACCAGCGCGGCGTCCGAGACATCCGGCCAGCCGCCGCCCAACTCCCGGTGCAGAAAGCCGAGGCGCTCGCGCAGCGCCAGCGCCTCACGCGTCCAGCGCAGCAGCGCGGGCCCCTCGCGCCGCAGCCCCTCCAGCAGCGCCGCACGCACCAGCGCGGGAGCCGGTGACTTCAGGGCGCGCGCGGACAGCTCGACCGCGCCGAGCCGCTCCACCCGCCGGGCCAGCACCTCGCCCGCCTCCCAGCGGACCTCCTCACCCGCCACCCGCAGCCCCCCGGCGGCGGCCCGCGCCGTGCCCTCGTCGATGACGGCGGCCAGCCGGACCCGCGCGGACGCCGCTCCCGCGGGCCGGTCGGCGACCGCCACCGCCAGCCACGACGCCTCGCGCAGCGCGGACCCGTCCGACAACTCGCCGCCCGTGCCCGAAACCATCAGATACGAACCCGCGCCCCGCGCCCGCGCCACCCGCTCGGGAAACGCGAGCGCGGCGATCAGCCCGGCGGCGGAATCATCGGTTCCGCCGACGTCCCCCGCGGCGGGCCCCGCGCCCTGAACGGCGGACGTCAGCCGCCGCACCTCCTGGCGCCAGCGCGCCGCGTACGCGTCCCCGCCCCTGCGGGCCGTGCGCCACGCCGCCGCGAGATCGTCCCCGTACGCCCTGGGCGGTTCCTCGCTCAGCAGCGCCACCACCTCGGCCGCCCGCCGCGCGCCCACCTCGGGGGCGCCGTCCAGCAGGGCGCGGGCGAGCCGGGGATGCAGGCCGACGCGGGCCATCCGGATGCCGCGCTCCGTGACCCGCCCGTCCTCGCCGACCGCGCCGATCGCGGTCAGTACGGAGCGGGCGGCGGCCAGCGCGCCGGCCGGCGGCGGATCCAGCAGGGCGAGACCCCCGGCGGAGGGGTCGCCCCAGCACGCGGCCTGGAGCGCGAACGCCGCCAGATCCGCGACCCTGATCTCCGGGGACGGGAAGCGCGTCAGCCGGCCGTCCTCCGCCTGCGACCAGCAGCGGTAGACCGTCCCCGGCGCCTCGCGCCCGGCGCGTCCGGCCCGCTGCCCGGCGCCCGCCTGGGACACCCGGACCGTCGTCAGGGCACTCAGCCCGCGCGCGTGATCGGTACGGGGCTCGCGCGCGAGCCCCGCGTCCACGACGACCCGCACCCCCGGCACGGTCAGACTCGACTCGGCCACCGCCGTGGCCAGCACCACCCGGCGGCCCTCCGGCGCCCCGGCGAGCACCGCGTCCTGCACCGCCGCCGGGGCCCGCCCGTGCACCTGGAGCACCTCGGCGCCGGGATCGCCCAGTTGCCCGGCCACCCGGCCGATCTCCCCGACCCCCGGCAGGAAACAGAGCACATCGCCGTCGTGCTCGGCCAGCGCCCGGCGCACGACCGACGCCACATGCGTCAGCAGCGCCGGATCGACCCGCATGCCGTGCGGTGGTCGTACGGGGGCGGGCGGCGGCGCCCAGACCGTCTCCACCGGGTAGGAGACGCCGCGCGCCGCCACCACCGGCGCGTCGTCCAGCAGCCGGGCCCAGCCCTCGGCGTCGGTGGTCGCGGACGCGGCGATCAGCCGCAGCTCGGGCCGCAGCGTCGTCCGTACGTCCAGGAGGAAGGCGGCGACGGTGTCGGCGTCGAGATGCCGCTCGTGGCACTCGTCGAGGATGACCACATCGACGCCCGCCAGCTCCTGGTCGCGCTGGAGCCGCTGGAGCAGCACGCCGGTGGTCACCACCTCCACCACCGTCCCGCGCCCCACCACGCGCTCCCCGCGCACGGTGAAGCCGACGCGCTCCCCGGCGCGCTCGCCGAGCAGCCAGGCCATCCGGCGGGCCGCGGCGCGCGCCGCGATCCGCCGGGGCTCGGCGACGATCACGCGCCGGACGGGACCGCCGTCCAGCAGCCCGGCCAGCGCCAGGGGGACGAGCGTCGTCTTGCCCGTCCCCGGCGGCGCGCACAGCATCGCGCAGCCGTGCCGGTCGAGGGCCCGCTCCAGCGCGGGCAGGGCGGTGTGTACGGGGAGGCTGCCGAGGATGTCGTCGCGGATCACCCGTTCAGTGTCCGCCACCGGTCGCCCGGCGCCGGGCGGCCCGGACGCGTGGTCAGTCCCGGCGCCGGGCGGCCCGGACGCTTGCTCAGTCCTGGCGCCGGGGACCCGGACGCCTGGTCAGTCCCGTACGCAGACGAAGATCGCCGTGCCCGGGAGCAGGGTGCCGCGCAGCGGCGACCAGCCGCCCCACTCCTGGGTGTTCCAGGCCGGCCACTCGGGCTCCACCAGGTCGACCAGCCGGAATCCGCCCGCCACCAGATCCCGCACCCGGTCGCCGAGCGTCCGGTGGTGTTCGACGTAGACGGCCCGCCCCCGGTCGTCCTGCTCGACATAGGGGGTGCGGTCGAAGTAGGAGGCCGCCGCCGTCAGCCCCTCGGGCCCCGGCTCGTCGGGGAACGCCCAGCGGACCGGATGCGTCACGGAGAAGACCCACCGGCCGCCCGGCCGCAGTACCCGGTGCACCTCGCGGAACACCCGTACCGGATCGGCGACGAAGGGGATGGCGCCGTAGGCGGAGCAGGCCAGGTCGAAGGCGCCGTCCGCGAAGGGCAGCGCGCCCGCGTCCGCCTGGATCAGCGGGAACGTCAGCGAGCGGCCCTCGCCGATGCGCAGCGCGTGCTGGAGCTGGCGGTGGGAGAGGTCGAGGGCCACCGGGCGGGCGCCCTGCGCGGCCAGCCAGCGGGAGCACTGCGCGGCGCCGGCCCCGATCTCCAGGACGTCGAGGCCGTTCAGCGATTCCTGGGGTCCGAGGAGGCCCGCCTCCACCTCGTCGAGCCCTTCCGGGCACCAGACGAACCGGTCGTCGCCGAGGAAGGTGCCGTGCTCGATCTGGTAGTCGTCGGCGTTGCTGTCCCACCAGCCCCGGTTGGCCCGGCTGCTCTCCGTACCGTCGGAGTCACGTCGGGTCGCCTCGGGCTCGGCCTGGGGTTCTTGCTCTTGGATCATCGTGTCCGTCGTCTTGCTCTTCGGGGATTCGGGGTGCCGCCGCGGGGGCCGTTGGCCTCAGCGAACGCTGGTTGTGCCGGGAATGAGAGGTTCCACCCCGGGTGTGCGCCTTCGCGCATTGACCGTGCCCGGCTGCCCCCGTATGCTAAAGGTTGCGCTGCGGGCTTGCGCGCCTCAGACGTAGCAGCCGCGCTCGCATCTGTGTGTCCCTCGGTTGTCGAGGCGCTTTCCCTTTGTCCGGGGCGGCGCTTCCTTGGCTGTCCGGCTTCTACAGGTGGCGATACGGGCTCCCGGCGTAGCAGTACCTACGACTCACTGTCCGCACCGGAGCCCTTTCCCACATGACGAGCAGCACCGAGACCACCGCCACCACTCCGCAGGTTGCGGTCAACGACATCGGTAACGAGGAAGCCTTCCTCGCCGCGATCGACGAGACCATCAAATACTTCAACGACGGCGACATCGTGGATGGCGTCATCGTGAAGGTCGACCGGGACGAGGTCCTGCTCGACATCGGTTACAAGACCGAAGGTGTCATCCCGTCCCGCGAGCTTTCGATCAAGCACGACGTCGACCCCAATGAGGTCGTCAAGGTCGGCGACGAGATCGAAGCCCTTGTTCTCCAGAAGGAGGACAAGGAAGGCCGCCTGATCCTCTCGAAGAAGCGCGCCCAGTACGAGCGCGCCTGGGGCACGATCGAGAAGATCAAGGAAGAGGACGGCATCGTCACCGGTACCGTCATCGAGGTGGTCAAGGGTGGTCTCATCCTCGACATCGGCCTCCGTGGCTTCCTGCCGGCCTCCCTCGTCGAGATGCGCCGCGTCCGCGACCTCCAGCCCTACGTGGGCAAGGAGCTCGAAGCCAAGATCATCGAGCTGGACAAGAACCGCAACAACGTGGTCCTGTCCCGCCGTGCCTGGCTGGAGCAGACCCAGAGCGAGGTCCGCCAGACCTTCCTCACGACCCTGCAGAAGGGCCAGGTCCGCTCCGGCGTCGTCTCCTCGATCGTCAACTTCGGCGCGTTCGTGGACCTCGGCGGCGTCGACGGTCTCGTGCACGTCTCCGAGCTGTCCTGGAAGCACATCGACCACCCCTCCGAGGTTGTCGAGGTCGGCCAGGAAGTCACCGTCGAGGTTCTCGACGTGGACATGGACCGCGAGCGTGTCTCCCTGTCGCTCAAGGCGACGCAGGAAGACCCGTGGCAGCAGTTCGCCCGGACGCACCAGATCGGTCAGGTCGTCCCGGGTAAGGTCACCAAGCTCGTTCCCTTCGGTGCGTTCGTCCGCGTCGACGAGGGCATCGAGGGTCTGGTCCACATCTCCGAGCTGGCCGAGCGCCACGTGGAGATCCCGGAGCAGGTCGTCCAGGTCAACGACGAGATCTTCGTCAAGGTCATCGACATCGACCTGGAGCGCCGCCGCATCAGCCTGTCGCTGAAGCAGGCCAACGAGGCGTTCGGTGGTGACCCGGCCTCGGTCGAGTTCGACCCGACCCTCTACGGCATGGCCGCGTCCTACGACGACCAGGGCAACTACATCTACCCCGAGGGCTTCGACCCCGAGACCAACGACTGGCTCGAGGGCTTCGAGACCCAGCGCGAGGCGTGGGAGGGCCAGTACGCCGAGGCGCAGACGCGCTTCGAGCAGCACCAGGCCCAGGTCATCAAGTCCCGCGAGGCCGACGAGGCCGCTGCCGCCGAGGGTGCTGCCGCACCCGCCGCCGGTGGCAGTGCTCCCGCCGCCTCCGGTGGTGGCGGTTCGTACTCCTCGGAGTCGGACGACAACTCCGGCGCCCTGGCGTCGGACGAGGCGCTCGCCGCCCTGCGCGAGAAGCTGGCCGGCGGCCAGAGCTGACGCTCCGGTCGAGTAAGCGGTAGCTGAGTTCACACGTAAGGCCCGCTCCCTTCGGGGGGCGGGCCTTACGCGTGCTCGCGGGCGGGCCTTATACGTGCTCGCGCCCCCGGCCCGTGGTGAGCGGAGGGCAACGCGAGGGACACACGAGTATCTGACGGTCCGTAACACGCCATTGCCAGGATCCCGGCACACCTGAAGACCGGAAGGGGTACCGGGACATGAGCCACCCGCCTGAGATCACCACGGGCACCAGCCGCCGCGGGTTTCTGCGCCAGGTGGGCGCCACCGGAGGGGCGGGGGCGATGCTCGCCACCATGGGGGCCCTGGGCCTCGCCCCCACCGCCGAGGCCGCGAGCCGCGAACCCGTCTTCCACGCGCCCAGGACCGGGGACTTCACCCTCACCGGCAGAGCCGCGGCCAAGGTCGTCATCGTCGGCGGCGGCATGGACCGGATACCCGCCGCGCTGACCCGCGCGGTCGGCGCCCACCGGATACTGACCGGCGCGGCCGTCCAGGAGATCACCGACAAGGGGCACGGCGTGACCGTCACCTACACGCGGGGCGGCCGGGTACGCGCTCTCGACGCGGACTACTGCGTCGCCGCGCTGCCGCCCAACATCCTCGCCGGGACCCGGCACAACCTGGGCGCGTCCGTGCAGACGGCGCTGGAGGCGTGCAAGCCGTCCTCCGCCGGGAAGATCGGTCTGGAACACCGCAGCCGCTGGTGGGAGAGCGACCACCGGATATACGGCGGGATCACCGAGACCGATCTCGATCTCGCGCACATCTGGTACCCGTCGTACGGCCATCACGGCCGGCGCGGCGTGCTCGTCGGCTACTACAACACCGGTGCGCCGGCCGACGCCTACGCCCGGCTCGCACCGCGCGAGCGGGAGGCGCGGGCGGTGGCGCAGGGGGTGCGGATCCACGGCGAGAAGTACCGGAGCGAGCTGGCCGCGTCCTTCTCCCACCACTGGCGCCAGACCCCCTATCCGGAGGCGTCCTGGCACTCCTTGGCGGGCGGCCCCGACGCTCCCGTCTTCGATCCGCTCAACAGGCCCGCCGGACGCGTCCACTTCACCGGTGACTACCTCTCGTACGCCGACGCCTGGCAGCACGGCGCCTTCACCTCCGCCCGCAAGACCGTCACCGCACTGCACGCACGGGTCCTCAGCGGGGCGTGAAGCGCCGGATCGGGGTTGGCGCCGTGGGGCGCGGGGAATGCCCGCGCTCTGTGGTGCGTTCTTCGTTACGAACACGAGGAGGAGCGGTAACCGTGCTTGATCCGCAGGGTTTGTACGAATGGGAGCCCAAGGGCCTCGCCGTCGTCGACATGGCACTGGCGCAGGAGTCGGCGGGCCTGGTCATGCTGTACCACTTCGACGGCTACATCGACGCGGGTGAGACCGGCGACCAGATCGTCGAGAACCTGCTGGATTCGCTGCCCCACCAGGTGGTGGCCCGGTTCGACCACGACAGGCTGGTCGACTACCGCGCGCGCCGTCCGCTGCTCACGTTCCGGCGGGACCGCTGGTCCGACTACGAGACGCCGACGCTCGACGTCCGGCTCGTCCAGGACGCCACCGGAGCGCCGTTCCTGCTGCTGTCGGGGCCCGAGCCGGATGTGGAGTGGGAGCGCTTCTCGCTGGCCGTACGGCAGATCGTGGAGCGGCTGGGCGTGCGCCTGTCCGTCAACTTCCACGGCATCCCCATGGGCGTGCCGCACACCAGGCCCGTCGGCCTCACTCCGCACGGCAACCGCACGGACCTGATGCCGGGCCATCGCAGCCCCTTCGACGAGGCGCAGGTCCCCGGCAGCGCCGAGTCGCTCGTCGAGTACCGGCTGATGGAGTCGGACCACGACGTGCTCGGTGTCGCGGCGCACGTTCCGCACTATGTCGCCCGGTCGTCCTACCCGGACGCGGCGCTGACCGCCCTGGAGGCGATCACGGCCGCGACGGGGCTGGTGCTGCCGAGCGTCGCGCACTCCCTGCGCACGGAGGCGCAGCGCACCCAGACCGAGATCGAGCGGCAGCTGGGCGAGGGGGACGAGGAGCTGGTCACGATGGTGCAGGGGCTTGAGCACCAGTACGACGCCCTCGCGGGCTCCGAGACCCGGGGCAATCTGGTCGCTGAGCCGACGGAGCTGCCGTCGGCCGACGAGATCGGCCGTGAGTTCGAGAAGTTCCTCGCGGAGCGGGAGGGCGACGGCGGCGCGTGAGAGCGGGCCCGCCGGGGCGGTGCGGGTCGGGGCGGGACCGGTCGGGGCGTTGACGGCAGGCTTTAGGCTGGCCCCATGCTGAGGCTGGGACTTACGGGCGGAATCGGCGCGGGCAAGAGCGAGGTCTCTCGGCTGCTGACCGGTTACGGGGCGGTTCTGATCGACTCCGATCGGATCGCGCGGGAAGTCGTGGCGCCCGGGACCCCCGGACTGGCGGCCGTGGCCGCCGAGTTCGGCCCGGACGTGCTGACCGGCTCCGGCGCGCTGGACCGTCCGAAACTCGGCGGGATCGTCTTCGGCGACCACGACCGGCTGCGCGCGCTGAACGCGATCGTGCATCCGCTGGTCCGCGCCCGCTCCGCCGAACTGGAGGCGGCGGCGGGGCGGGACTCGATCGTGGTGCACGACGTGCCGCTGCTGGTCGAGAACGCGATGGCCGCCCTGTACGACCTGGTGGTGGTCGTGGACGCGTCCCCGGAGACCCAGCTGGAGCGGCTGGTACGGCTACGGGGGATGACGGAGGCCGAGGCGCGCGGGCGGATGGCCGCGCAGGCGACCCGGGAGGAGCGCCGGAGCGTCGCGGACCTCGTGATCGACAACGACGGCCCGCTGGACGCACTGGAGCCGCGGGTCCGTGAGATCTGGCAGGAGCTGACCGCACGCGCGGCGGCCCGCTCCTGAGCCGGCCGGACGGGCGAGGAATAGCCTGTCCGGTTCCGGCGTTGAACGCGCGCAGCTAGGGAAGGATGCGACCGTGCCCGAGAGTCCGGAAACCCACGTCATCGACTATCGCGCGGCCGAACAGCTGCTGGCGGCGCGGGATCCCCGCGGGGCCGTGAAGCTGCTGGACTCGGTCATCGCGGCCCATCCCGAGAACACGGCGGCCAGGCTGCTGCGCGCCCGCGCCTTCTTCGCCGCCGCGCAGCTGCGGCCCGCCGAACTCGAATTCGAGCTGGTCCTGGAGCGGGAGCCGGACAACGCCTTCGCGCACTTCGCTCTGGCCCGTACGTACGAGCGCTCGGGCCGCCCCGAACAGGCGAAGCGGCACTTCCGGCTGGCGGCGGCGCTGGATCCCAAGCCGGAGTACGTGAAGGCCGCCAGGTTCGACGCAGACGCGAGTGGCGGCGGCAGCTGACCGTACGCGCGGTGGCCGACGTACGCGCGGCGGCCGACGTAGGGACGGCGGCCGACGCAGGGACGGCCGGAGCGGGCGGGCGCCGCCCGCTCCGGACCCGGACTCAGGAGCCGCGCCCCGCGCCGCCGACACCACTGCCGGTGCGGTTGCGCCGCTGACGCAGCAGATCGCGTCGGCGCTCGCGGTCCTCCTCCAGGATCACGTTCGGGCCGTGCTTCGGCGGGTACGGGCCGGTGTCCCGGTCCGGCTGGAAGCGCGGGCCCTGCCGGAAGCGCCGCAGGATCACGAACAGGTCGGTCACGACGATCAGCAGGAGCACCGCGCAGGCCAGCGCCCACCAGGGCCGCCCGGCCAGCGCGAACGCCACGGTGCCCGCGCCCGTCCAGATCACGCCCCACAGGGCCAGCCAGAACCGCATGCGCAGGGCGCTGCGCGCGGTGACGGGTTCACTTCCAGTACG
Source organism: Streptomyces sp. NBC_01429 (assembly GCF_036231945.1). NCBI lineage: Bacteria > Bacillati > Actinomycetota > Actinomycetes > Kitasatosporales > Streptomycetaceae > Streptomyces > Streptomyces sp. NBC_01429. The sequence continues at coordinate 6,133,409 of NZ_CP109599.1, forward strand.
CGTACGCATGACACCTCGCACCTCCCGTCCGGTATGTACCCACATTCCCGTCTTCGGATGCCTGTGCGGCCGGGGTCAGTGCACGACGCTGTAGCTCCGCCACGGGCCGGAGCCGGGGGCGATCACGTCGGAGACCGTGGTGGCGATGTAGATGGTGTTCCCGCCGGTGCAGTCGGCCGTCCGGTACATCACGATGTCGACCAGCGTGCGGTTCGTGACCGCGACGGCGCCGGCCGGTGCGAGGCGGTGGCAGCCCCTGACCGACGGGTTGTCCACCTGGAGCAGGCGCTTCTGCCCGGTCTCGTACGCGATGGTGCCCAGGGCGCTGCGGCCGAGGCCGGAACAGCCGGTGGTGGCGGCGAGGGCGAGGCACGCTGCCCCGGCGGCGAGGCCGAGGCGCCGGTGCTGGGTCACGGACATGGGCGGTCCTCGTCTGTGCGGGGGCGGCGTGCGCGGTGACTGGCGGCCGGTCCGTGCGGGTCCGGCGCTGGAGGTCACACTGCCCGATTCCCGGGGCGGCGGCACCCGGGGCGGGGCCGGCCGGGCGAGCGGGCCCCTGGCCGGGCGGGCGCGCTCCGCGGGCCGACGGGGTCGCGGCTCCTTGTTGTGCCGCCCGCCTCGACCGGTGGGTCATACAGGGCATACCGTGGTTATTAGCACCATCGGTCCGGCGTCTGGGGGCCCATCATGGTCGAGGAACTGGTCATCGCGGTCATAGCGGTGCTCTGCGCGTGCGCTCTGTACGCGATGGCAGCCGCTCGGGTCGTCAAACAGTACGAGCGAGGCGTGGTCTTCCGCCTCGGCCGGCTGCGCGAGGGCGTCCGGGGACCCGGATTCACGACGGTCGTCCCGTTCGTGGACAAGCTGCGCAAGGTCAACATGCAGATCGTGACGATGCCGGTCCCGGCACAGGACGGCATCACGCGCGACAACGTCACCGTGCGCGTCGACGCGGTGATCTATTTCAAGGTCGTGGACGCGGCCGACGCGGTGATCCGGGTGGAGGACTACCGCTTCGCGGTGTCCCAGATGGCCCAGACGTCGCTGCGGTCGATCATCGGCAAGAGCGATCTCGACGACCTGCTGTCGAACCGCGAGAAGCTGAACCAGGGCCTGGAGCTGATGATCGACAGCCCGTCGATCGGCTGGGGCGTGCAGATCGACCGCGTCGAGATCAAGGACGTGTCGCTGCCCGAGACGATGAAGCGGTCCATGGCGCGCCAGGCCGAGGCGGACCGTGAGCGCCGCGCCCGGGTGATCAACGCGGACGCGGAGCTACAGGCGTCGAAGAAGCTCTCCGAAGCGGCCAAGCAGATGTCCGGCCAGCCGGCCGCGCTCCAGCTGCGGCTGTTGCAGACCGTGGTGGCCGTGGCCGCCGAGAAGAACTCCACGCTGGTCCTGCCGTTCCCCGTCGAGCTGCTCCGCTTCCTGGAGCGGGCGACGCCTTCCGAGGCGGTACAGGCAGTGCAGGCGGTCTCGGGAGCCGTGCAGGCGACGGGGGCGACGGGGGCGGGAGCGGGAGCCGAAACCACTTCCGCGGCCACTTCCGCACCCGCGGCACCCGCGACGCCACCAGCACCGTCCGCGCCCACCGACCTCGTGCCGCCGGTCGAACCTGCCGTCCCGGCCGGTGCCTCGCCGGTCGAACCGGCCCCGGCCGTGGACGAGGAGACCGCGGCGGCCGGGTCGGCTCCGGTGCCGCCCCGGCGCTGAAGCCGCTGGTCAGGGCCGACTGTCAGACCCCCCGCCTAGACTCGCAGAGGTAATCGGATCTTGGGTGCCCCAGCGGCCCCAGGTCCGGCGGGCCTTGGCGGGAGGGAGTCGACGACCATGAACCAGTTCGCCGTTCCGGCGGGCCGGGCCGCCGTCTTCCTGCCCGCCGGACTGCCGCGCGAGGGACGCGTCGCCTTCTGGTCCCCGGACCCGTTCCGGTCCCCGGACGCGCCGGACGGAGGCCCGCCGCCCCGGCCGCCGGGCGAGGAGGGCGAGGTGGCCCCGGCGGGGCTCGGCGCGGGAGAGCTGACGGTCGTACGGGACGAGGGGGAAGAGGGAGTGCGGGCGCGCACGGTGCCCGCCGTTCTGCTGTCCGTCGCCGAGGCGCTCCCGCTGCTGGTCCGCGCCCGGCACGACAGGTCCGCGCATCCCGCCGCCGCGTGCTGGGGCGCCGCCGCGCTGCACGCGCTGCACCTGACCGCGCGCGGCCGGCTGCTTCCCGGGCTGACCGCGTCGGACCACGACGCCTGGCGGGCCGGCCCGCTCGACGCCGACGACATCGCGCAGTTGAGGGCCATCGCCGCCGCCATGCCACCCGAGGCGCACGCCGTACCGCTCACGCGCGAGGCCCCGTTCCGGCTGCCCGACCCGGAGGCGCTGGTGCGGGCCTTCCTGGACGCCGTGGCCGACTCCCTGCCGCGTACCCCGGCCGCCGCCCACGCGGCGGGCGCTCCGTTCGCGGCGCGGGCCGGGCAGCATCTCCCGGGGGCCAGGACCTGGGCCGCCGAGGCGGCGGCGGGGATGGACGCGGGGGTGCGGGTCTCGCTGCGGCTCGATCTGTCGGCGTACGAGCTGTTCGACCACGCGGAAGCGGTGGCCGCCCCGGCGCCCGCGACGTACGAGGAACGGGCGGACAGCGAAGGGGCGGACAGGGACCGGGACGCCGGCTCCGCTCGCCGTTACCCCGGGGGCGCCGAGGCGGACGACGCCGTGCGCCGGGCCGGTGCCGCCCTGGTGCAGATCCACAGCCTGGCCGATCCGACCCTGGTCATCGACGCGGCCGCGCTCTGGGCGGGGGAGAAGGCCGACAGCTTCGGACCGCGCGCCCGGATCGACGCGATGCTCGCGCTGCGCCGGGCGGCCCGCGTCTGGTCCCCGCTCGCGCGGCTCCTGGAGCGCGACATCCCCGACGCGCTGCCGCTCTCCGAGGACGAGCTGTACGAGCTGCTCGGCCCCGGCGCCGCCCGCCTCGCCTCGGCCGGGGTCGCCGTGCACTGGCCCAGGGAGCTGGCCCGCACGCTGACCGCCGCCGCGGTCGTCAGGCCCGCGCCGGGCTCCGCGACGGACGGCACGCCGTTCTTCGACAGCGAGGAACTGCTCAAGTTCAACTGGCAGCTGGCGCTCGACGGCGATCCCCTCACCGAGGGGGAGATGGACGCGCTCGCCGAGTCGCACCGCCCGATCGTGCGGCTGCGCGACCAGTGGGTGGTCGTCGACCCCGCCCTCGTGCGCAAGGCACGCAAGCGGGAGCTGGGCCTGCTGGAGCCGGTCGACGCGCTGGCCGCCGCACTCACCGGCACCGCCGAGGTCGACGGCGAGACGGTCCAGGCCGTGCCGACGGGCGCGCTCGCGGCGCTGCGCGACCGGCTCCTCGCCGGACCCGCCACCGTTCCCCAGCCGCCCGCGCTCGCCGCCACGCTCCGCGACTACCAGCTGCGCGGGCTGGCCTGGCTGGACCTGATGACCTCCCTCGGCCTCGGCGGCTGCCTCGCTGACGACATGGGCCTCGGCAAGACCATCACGGTCATCGCCCTGCATCTGCACCGCGCCCGCCCCGCGCCGACGCTGGTCGTCTGCCCGGCGTCCCTCCTCGGCAACTGGCAGCGGGAGGTCACCCGCTTCGCGCCCGGGGTGCCCGTACACCGCTACCACGGCGCCGGACGCACCCTCGACGGCGTCTCGGAGGGCTTCGTGCTCACCACGTACGGCACGATGCGCTCCAGCGCCGACGCGCTCGCCGCGCACTCCTGGGGGATGACCGTCGCCGACGAGGCCCAGCACGTGAAGAACCCGTTCTCGTCCACGGCCAAGGCGCTGCGCACCATCCCCTCGCCCGCCAGGGTCGCGCTGACCGGCACCCCCGTCGAGAACAACCTCTCCGAGCTGTGGGCCCTGCTCGACTGGACCACCCCGGGGCTGCTCGGTCCGCTCAAGGCGTTCCGCTCCCGCCACGCCCGCATCGTGGAAAACGTCGAGAACGCCAGGAACGCCGACGTCAAGGACGCGGAGAACGAGGAGGCGGTGGAGCGGCTGGCCCGGCTGGTGCGGCCGTTCCTGCTGCGCAGGAAGAAGTCCGACCCCGGCATCGTGCCCGAGCTGCCACCGAAGACCGAGAGCGATCACCCCGTCGCCCTCACCCGGGAGCAGGCGTCGCTGTACGAGGCAGTCGTCCGCGAGACGATGGCGGCCATCGAGGCGGCCGAGGGCATCGCGCGCCGCGGTCTCGTCATGAAGCTGCTCACCTCCCTCAAACAGATCTGCAACCACCCGGCGCAGTATCTGAAGGAGGACGCGGCCCGGCTCACCGGCCGCTCCGGCAAGCTCGCCCTGCTGGACGAGCTGCTCGACACGATCCTCGCGGAGGACGGCTCGGTGCTGGTCTTCACCCAGTACGTGTCGATGGCGCGGCTGCTCTCCGCCCACCTCACGGCCCGCGCGATCCCGTCCCAGCTGCTCCACGGCGGTACGCCCGTGCTGGAGCGTGAACGGATGGTCGACCGGTTCCAGTCCGGCGAGACCCCGGTCTTCGTCCTCTCCCTGAAGGCGGCGGGCACCGGTCTCAACCTGACCAGGGCCGGCCATGTCGTCCACTTCGACCGCTGGTGGAACCCGGCCGTGGAGGAGCAGGCCACCGACCGCGCCTACCGCATCGGCCAGACCCAGCCCGTGCAGGTCCACCGGCTGATCGCGGAGGGGACCGTCGAGGACCGGATCGCCGAGATGCTCGTCTCCAAACGGGCGCTGGCCGACGCCGTCCTCGGCTCGGGCGAGACCGCGCTGACCGAGCTGACCGACCGGGAACTGGGCGACCTGGTCTCCCTGCGGAGGCCCTCGTGAAGACGCGGCGCACGCCCCGGCACGACGACCGCCGTCGTACCTTCCCCGCCCTGCCCCCGAGGCCCGGCGCGCAGGACGACTTCGCCGCCACCTGGTGGGGCAACGCCTGGGTGGAGTCCATGGAGGAGAGCGCTCTCGACCCGGCCAGGCTCCAGCGCGGGCGCCGCTACGCGGACGGGGGCCATGTCGACGCGATCACCGTCACCCCCGGCCGGGTCATGGCGTACGTCCACGGCTCCAGGCCCCGCCCCTACCGCACGGAGATCCGGCTGCGCACCCTCGGCGAAGCCGACTGGGAGGACCTCCTCGACACGGCGGCGGCCCGCCCCGACCACATCGCCGCCCTGCTCGACAAGGACATGCCGCACACTCTCGCGGCCTCGGCCGACCTGCTGCCCTCCGCCGGTGATCTGACACCGGACTGCTCCTGCCCCGACGACGGCTACCCCTGCAAGCACGCCGCCGCGCTCTGCTACCAGACGGCCCGGCTCCTGGACGAGGACCCGTTCGTCCTCTTCCTGATGCGCGGCCGGGGCGAACGCGAGGTCCTCGCCGACCTGACCCGCCGCAACGCCGCCCGCTCCGCCACCGAACGGGCCGCGACCGCACCGCCCATGCCCACGGTCGCGGCCGACGAGGTCCTCGCCCCGCGCACCTCGCGGGCGCTCCCGCCACCGTTCCCCGTCCCCGCGCTGCCCGGCAGGCCGCCCGCCTACCCGCACGTCACCGGCGCGCCCGATCCGCTGGCGCTCGACCTGCTCGCCACCGAGGCCGCGGCCCGCGCGCACACCTTCCTCACCACCGGGCTCGACCCCGTCGGCGCGCTCACCCCCTGGCAGGACGCGGTGCGCCTGGCCGCCGCCCACCCCGGCTCGGGACTCGCCGCCTCCACCCGCGCCCTCTACCGCGATCTGGCGGCGGCCCTCGACCGCACCCCGACCGATCTGGCCCGCGCCGTCGCGGCCTGGCGCCAGGGCGGCCCGGCGGGACTCGTCGTACTGGAAGAGGCGTGGGACCCGCCGGCCGGACCCTTCGACCGGGCCCGTCCGGCGCTCGTCGCGGCGGACTTCCCGCACTTCCGCCCCTGGCGCAACCGGCTCTCCACCCGGTCCCTCCAGCTCCGGTTCGGCCGAGACGCCCTCTGGTACGGATACGAGTCGGACCGCGACCGGGAGGACTGGTGGCCGCGCGGCACCCCCGACACCGACCCGGTGGGCGCACTCGCGGCCCTGCTGGGGAGGTGACCGGTAGGCTCGGATGTCCGTACGGAACGGCGGTCGAAGGGGGCGCGGTGGAAGCCGAGTTGGTGGCGCTGGCGACGGCGGTCGTGACGGCGCTGTTCCAGGAGGTCGCGACGGACGGCTGGACGCGCGCCCGCGACCGGATGGCGCGCTTCTTCGGCGCGCGGCGCTCCTCCGCCGCCACCCCGGACGCGGTGGGCTCCGACCTGGAGTCGGCGCGCGCCGCACTCGCCGCCGCCCGCCGGGACAACGACGAGGAGACCGCCCGCCGCCTGCACGACGAGTGGCGCGACCGGCTGCACCGCACCCTGCGGGCCGACCCGGACGCGGCGGCCGAGCTGCGCGAGCTGCTGGGCGAGCTGGCCCCCGGGACAACGGTGTTCAGCGGTGACGTCAGCGCGGGCTCCGCCGTGCAGGCGGCGGAGATCGGTACCCTCACCCAGCATCTCCACTTCCACGGCCCGGCCGCCGGAGGACGGCCCGACGCGGCGGTGGCCGTACTGCCGACGGCGGCGGACCATCAGCTTCCGCTGGAGGAGGAGCCGTTCGAGAACAGGGACGAGCAGCGCGCCCGGGTCCTGCGGGCCCTCGACGAGCGGCGCGCATCCCCCCTCGTACGTCCGCTGACCGTCGTGTTCAGCGGAGTGGGCGGCATCGGCAAGACCGCGCTGGCCGTCCGGCTCGCCCACGAACTCGCCCCCCGCTTCACCGCGGGCAGCGCCTACATCGACCTGGACGAGTGGCGCACCGCCGGATCCGTCGACACCGAGGCGATCCTCAGACACCGGCTCCGCCGCCTCGGAGTGGCGGAGAGCTGGCTGCCGGGGGAGTACCGCGCGCTGGTCGAGCTGTACGCGGAGAAGACCCGGGGCGCGCGCACGGCGCTCGTCATCGACAACGCGTGGTCCGCCGACGAGATCACCACCCTGCTTCCGCACTCCGCCGACGCGCTGGTCCTCGTCACCGGACAGCGGCGACTGCCCGGACTGGAGGCGCGCGGCGCGATCGGGCTCGCGCTGGGGCCGCTCTCCCACGAACACAGCTCCGAAGCGCTCCGCAAGATCGTCACCGCCGTACGGCCCGACGAGTCCCCCCGGACGACGGCCGCGCTCGCCCGCCTCTGTGAAGGCTTCCCCGCCGCCCTGCGCGCGGTGGGCACCCTGCTCCACGAGCACCCCACCAGACGTATGGAGCGGCTCGTCGCGGACCTCACGTCCCAACTCCAGGAGAGGGGACTGCCCGTGGTGGAGGCGGTCTGGAACACGACGTACGAGGAGCTGCCCGCGCCCGCCGCGCTGCTCTACCGGCTGCTGCCCCAGCACCCCGGCTACGACATCACGCCCGAGGCCGCCGCCGCCCTCCTCGGCACGGGCTTCGACGACGCGGAGGACGCGCTCGGCGCGCTGGTGCGGGCCGGGCTGCTGGAGATGTCGCCCTCCGCGTCACCCGCGTACGGCGGCGGACGCTTCCGCCTGCTCGGGCTGGTGCGCGCCCACGCCACGCGCTGCGCGGACCGGCACGGCGACCCCGCCGAGGCCGAGGAGGGGCTGCGCAGGCTTCTCCTCTGGTACCGCCGCCAGGCGGAGCGGGCCGACCGCACGATAGCGGCGAAACGGATGCGGCGGGCCGAGCCCGTTCCTGAGCTGCCGTACGCGCCCGACCTGCCGTTCGCGGACGAGCCGGACGCGCGGAGCTGGCTCGACGCCGAACGCAGGGCGCTGTACGGATGGGTCGGGATCGCGGCCGACCTCGGCGAGGACACCCACGCCTGGTCGCTGTGCGAGCCGCTGTGGAAGCACTACGAGGACCACGGCAATCATGACGACGCGATCCGCGCGTTCACCGTGGGCCGCGACGCCGCCCAGCGCTGTGAGCGAGCCGACGCGCTGATCCGGCTGCGCTGCCAGCTGGCCCAGGCGCTCTGGTCCGGGGGCCGGGCGGGCGAGGCGGACACGGAGACGGCGCAGGCCGTACGGTCGGCCGAGGCGATCGTCCCCGGCACCAAACCGCACGCGTCGGCGCTGGAGTTCCGGGGCAAGTTCCTCGTGTGGCGCGGCGAGCCCGACCGGGCCGTCGACTTCTTCCGGCAGTCCCGCGACATCCATCGCGCCCTCCCGGTCCCGAACGACTACGGCGTCCTCCTCCAGAGCTTCCTGCTCGGCAGGACCCTGCGCGCCGCCGGCCGGCTGCCCGAGGCCGGGGCCGAGACGGACACCGCGCTCCGGCTGGCGCGCGAGCTGCGCCACGACCGGATGACCGCGCGCTGCGAGGCCGAACTCGGCCGTATCCAGCGCGCTCTGGGCCGGCCCGACCGCGCGGTGGCCGCGCTGGAGAAGGCGCTGGAGCTGGAGCGGCGGCGCGGCTCGACGTACGACGAGGCCGTGCTCGGCGAGGAACTCGCCGGTCTGGCCGAGGAGAGCGGTGACCGGCAGGCGGCGCAGGCGTACCGCGCCCGCGCGCACGAGCTGCGGGTACGGGCGGGGGCGGCGCCGGACACGCGCTGAACCCGCCACGGCCGGAAGCGGTCAGCGGGGGGGGGCGATGTCTGAAGTGGGCGGGGCCAGAGGCGGGCGTGATCTGGAGCGGGCTGGGCCAGAGGTGGGCGAGGTCTGAAGCGGGCGCGGTCAGAGTTCCGCGCCCGCGCTCCCGTCCGTCCCGTACGCCAGCAGCACCGTCACCGGCCGGCCTCCCACCACGCAGTCGAGGGTCACGGGCAGGCGGGGGGCCGGGTTCGCCTCCAGCCAGTCGTGGACGCCGGAGAGCACGGCGGCGGGATCGGGCCGTACCACCGGCTCGCCCCCCGCCGCGCCGGCGGCGGCGATCCGTACGGAGACAAGCGCCGGTCCGTCGGCGTACGGCGGTTCGCGGCGGCGCAGGACGCAGTGGCCGGGCGCGAGGACGGCAGCGGCGGTCCGGCAGCCGGGAAACTCCGCCAGAGCATGGGCGGTCCAGGAACCCGCGGTCCAGCCCGCGACGGCGTCGGCGACGGCATCGGCCATGGCGTCGACGCCCGTGCGCGGCCGCCGCGCGCGCCGGTGGATGAGCCCGGCGCTCCGCATCTCGTTCAGCGTCGAGAAGCCGTCCTCCGCCACCACATGTCCGCCGTGCGGCCCTCCGTCCAGCGGATGGCGGGTCACCGACACGGTGGTTCCGGCCGTGTCGACGAACGCCACCAGAGCGGTCGGCCGCCGCGCCGGGATCCGTGGCACGGGCAGCGGACGCGCGGGGACGGGCCCGGGGTACGGATCGAGCCCGAGCAGCGCGTAACAGTGGGCGCGCAACCGCTCCAGCGAGCGCCCCTGCTCGGCGAAGGCCGTGGCGGCGAGCGCGGTGCCGTCCCCCGGACGGTGGGCGGTGACGGCGGCCTCGATCTGGGCGTCGGGCGGCTCCTGGTCCGACCAGCGGGCCGCGCGGGCGAGGAGGCCGGCCATGGGGCTGGCCGGGATCAGCTCCGTACCGCCCTCGTAGCAGCCGATCACCGGCCGGTCCTGGGCCGCCGCGTACAGCGCCGTGGATCCGTGGTCGGTCAGGACGCAGTCGGCGGCGACGAGGACCGCCGCCCACTCCTCGTAGGGCCGCGCCAGCAGCAGCCCGGACTCCGGCGCGGGCGCGAGCCGCTGCCGCAGCGCGAACTCGCCGAGGTCGCTGTGGACGTTGGGATGCGCGACGAGAGCCACCTGGTAGGCGTCGTAGGGCAGTTCGGCCGTCAGCCGTCGCGGCAGCCCCGGCCGGCGCGCGAGCAGCGACTCGGGACCCCAGGTGGACACCACGGCCACGAGCCGCCGCCCCCCGGTTCCCAGCGCCTCGCGGAACCGCTCCCGACGCGGCCCGGAGGCCAGGATCCGGTCCAGCGTCGGATCCCCGACGACGGCGGCCCGCTCCGCCACGGCGGGTGACCGCCTGGCGAGCGCGGCCAACTGGTCGGGGTGCGCGAGGGCGTGCAGCGCCGCGAGCGGAGTCCCGTCGCGCAGCAGCTGCCGCGGATGCAGGCCGGACGCGGAATCGTCCCCGGAGGTGTGCGGCAGCCGCTTGTTGAACCCGGCCCCGTGCGGCAGCAGCACCAGTGGCCCCGGCAGCTCGTCCAGCGGCCCGTTCGGACTCGCCGCCACCACCAGATCGTGCCCGCCCCGCACCGCCTCCGGCCACGGCACGGTACGCGCGCCGACCCCGTCGAGCGCCGCGAGCGCGTCCGTACCGAAGTCGGACCCGGGCACGAGCGTGAACCGCGGCCGCACCCGATGGTCCCCGGCGAACACGGGAACCGCGTCCAGCAGCCGGTTCAGCGCGGTCGCCGACCGCACCGCGTACAGCACGGTCCGCTGCCCGGCGTCCGGGCCCGGAGCGTCCGCCGCCCGGGGCGCACGGCCCGACGTGCCCGTTTCCTCAACTGCCCATACGGCCGAGGGTCCGTACGGTGGCTCCGGCGACATGCTGAAGATCGTACGCGCAGGGCGGGGGTCCCGCCCGGCCCGTGACACGGCCGGAGCCGGGGGTACGGGCGGTCGGCGGCGCTGTCGCGCGTGCGATCGTTCCGTACCCCCGGCTCCGGCGCGGGGATCGGGGTGTGCGGGTCAGGCGGTGTGGAGGGTGAGGCCGTAGCGGCTCAGGATGGGGTTGATCGGCTGGTAGAAGGAGTTACCGCCGCTGCTGCAGTTGCCCGAGGCGCCCGAGGTGACTCCCTGGGCCTGGTCGCCGCTGATGAAGGAGCCGCCGGAGTCGCCGCCCTCGGCGCAGGCGCTGGTCTGCGTCAGCGAGTAGACGAGCGCGCCGTTGCCGTAGTTGACGGTGATGTTCTTGCCCTGGAGGGTGCCGCAGCGCCAGTGGGTCGTGGAGCCGGAGCGGCAGATGGAGGCGCCGACCGGGGCCTCGTTGGAGCCGCGGACCAGCTGGTCGGAGACGGTGCCCCAGCCGAGGACGACGGGGACGGTCCACCAGCCGCTGCCGACGTTCACCCAGGCGTAGTCGTTGCCGGGGAAGGTCGAGCCCTGGAAGTTGCCGATGTACGAGCCGTCCCAGCCGCTGACCGAGGCGCCGGTGCCGCCGCAGTGACCGGCGGTGACGAAGCCGCCGTGGACGGAGAAGCCGATGGAACAGCGGACGTTGCCCGTGTAGTACGGGTCGCCGCCGACGGTGCCGGCGGCGGTGGTGCTGGGCGCCTCGGCGGTCTCCTCGACGGTGACGGGGCCGGCCTTCTCGGCGCGGGCCACGAAGGCGCGGACATCGTTGTCGTTCCGCTGGTCGGCGACGACGTTCACCACGACCTGGTTGGTCTTCGCGTCGACTCCCCAGCCGGCGATGCCGTCGGGTGCGGAGGCGCCGAGCTTGTCGATCTTCGACTTGGCCGCGTCGAGCTGACTCGCGCTGTGCTTCACCACGCGCACGGTCGCGCCGGTCGCCCGTACGGCCGCGGCCTTGCCGGAGTCGGAGACGGCGACCGTCAGGCTGTTGCTGTCCGGGTTGAACCAGGAGCCGCCGTACGACGACCCCGCCGCGCGAACGGCCTTTCCTTCCACGGCGGTCGCGGTCTTCTCCGCGGCGAGCCGGGCCTTGGCCTGTCCGGCCGTCAGCCCCAGGTCCTTCTGCATGGCGGAGAGCATTCCGGCCGAGGCCGGCGCGTCGTCGGCGGGGGCGGCGGTGGGGGCGGCCGCCAGGGCGGGGGCGAATCCGGCGGTCGCCCAGGTGCCGACGAGGAGGAGGGCGGACAGACCGGTGCGTATGACTGTCGTACGTCTCATGGGGGTGAGCCCTTCTGGTTCCAGCGTGGTGGGGGTGGAGCAGCAGGTGCGTGAGAGCGCTCTCGGGCACTGTCAGCCGGAGCGTAGCGGAGGACTATTGGCAGGTCCATACCAACGTGGTCCGGGAGTTGGGCGGACATCGGCCCGCGAGTTGGGCGGACGCCGCCCGGGAGTTGCGACGGGGGCCGGCCCGGGAGTTGAGGCCGATTATTCGTTCGAACTGCCCTGTCGGCCTTGCTAATGTCCGGACGTGGCGAAATTGAATCAGATCATCGCAGTGGAGAAAGGCGTCAAGGCCAAGGCGCACCAAGACCTGACGGCCGTTCAGCACGGTCTCCAGAAACCGGCGCTGCTGGCCGGAATCTCCCGTACGTACCAGGCCAAGGACGAGGAGGGCGAGCAGCTTCCTCCCGAGTCCACCCGGGTCCAGGTCCAGGCCGAGGACGTACTGCGCGAGACGGCCAAGACCCTGACGAGGCTGTTCGATGTGACCGCCACCAAGGACTGGGCCAACTGTTCGGCGCGCGCCGATGTCACCGTCGACGGGCGGGTGCTGGTCGGTGAGGTGCCGGTCGCCTATCTGCTCTTCCTGGAGAAGCAGCTGACGGAGCTCAACGCCTTCGTGCGCAAGCTGCCGGTGCTGGACGCGTCGGAGTCCTGGAGCCAGGACCCGTCGACGGACGCGTGGAAGACGGAGGCGGTACGGACGCTCCGTACGAAGAAGGTGCCGCGCAACCATGTGAAGGCGGAGGCCACGGAGAAGCACCCGGCGCAGGTCGAGGTGTACTACGAGGACATACCGGTCGGCTACTGGACCACGGTGAAATTCAGCGGAGCGCTGCCGGCCCGCCGGGTGAACGAGCTGCTCGACCGGGTCGAGAAGCTCCAGCAGGCCGTCAAGTTCGCCCGCGAGGAGGCCAACGGCGCCGACGTCACCGACCAGCGGGTGGGAGACGCGGTGTTCGGCTACCTGTTCGGGTAGCCTTCATGACTCCCCGGCCGTCTGTTGTGGCGTGCCGGGGCGCGCGAGGAGCGCAAGCTGAAACTGAAGTTTGTCGTGAAGGCGCGGTACCGCCGGTGAGCGGACCGCGTTCAATCTCAGACTCTTGCTCCAGATTCAGTATTCGCCGCCGATCGCCGGAACGAACGGGCCCAGGCCCCGGACGTCGAAATGCCGGTTCAAGTCCGGCCTGCGCAGCTCGATGCGCGGTGGTCCAAAGGCAGGACGCGGCGACTTCATGACTGACCTGGGTTCTTAAACGTGCCGGTGTGCGACATGGGTGGCATCTCAGGGCCCGGGAGGCCGGCTACGCCCCCGGGCCCGCTCCTTTCTCTGCCCGTTCGCCGCCCTCTCACTGCCGGTAGCCGCTGAGGAACCGGCCGATACGGCTGATGGCGGCGTCGAGATCGTCCGCGTACGGCAGCGTCAGGATCCGGAAGTGGTCGGGGCGCGGCCAGTTGAAGCCCGTTCCCTGGACGACCTGGATCTTCTCGCGCAGCAGCAGGTCCAGGACGAACCGCTCGTCGTCATGGATCTTGTGGACCTTGGGGTCGAGCCGGGGGAACGCGTACAGCGCGCCTTTGGGCTTCACGCACGAGACGCCGGGGATCTCGTTGAGCTTCTCCCAGGCCCGGTCGCGCTGTTCGTGGAGCCTGCCGCCCGGCGCGACCAGTTCCTTGATGGTCTGGCGACCGCCGAGGGCGGCCTGAATGGCGTACTGGGCGGGCGCGTTGGGGCACAGGCGCATCGAAGCGAGCATCGTGAGCCCTTCGAGGTAGCTGCGCGCGTGCTGCTTGGGGCCGGAGACGACCAGCCAGCCGGAGCGGAAACCCGCCACGCGGTAGGTCTTCGACAGCCCGCTGAAGGTCAGGACGACCAGGTCGGGGGCGAGGGCGGCGGCGGTGTGGTGAACCGCGTCGTCGTAGACGATCTGGTCGTACATCTCGTCGGCGAACACCATCAGCTGGTGGCGGCGGGCGAGATCGAGGATGCCCTCGACGATCTCGCGCGGATAGACGGCGCCGGTGGGGTTGTTGGGGTTGATGATCACGACGGCCTTCGTCCGGTCGGTGATCTTCGCGGCCATGTCGTCCAGATCCGGGTACCAGTCCGCCGACTCGTCGCACAGATAGTGCACGGCCCGGCCCCCGGCCATCGTGGTGACCGCCGTCCAGAGCGGGAAGTCGGGGGCCGGGATCAGGACTTCGTCGCCGTCCTCCAGCAGCGCCTGCACGGACATCGCGATCAGCTCGGAGGCGCCGTTCCCCAGGAAGACGTCGTCGACGGTGACATCGGGCAGCCCCAGGGTCTGGTAGCGCTGGGCGACGGCGCGGCGAGCGGAGAGGATGCCGCGCGAGTCCGTGTACCCGTGCGCCTTGGGCAGCATCCGGATCATGTCCTGGACGATCTCCTCCGGCGCCTCGAAACCGAAGAGCGCGGGGTTCCCGGTGTTCAGGCGCAGCACGCTGTGGCCCGCCTCCTCCAGTGCGTCCGCCTGCTCGATGACCGGGCCGCGGATCTCGTAGCAGACCTCGTTCAGCTTGCTCGACTGCCGGAATTCCATGCGGTGGCCTCCCAGACCTTGGTGCGATACTTGGTTTTACCAAGCGCGAGCTTGGAAAGTCCAACGACATGTCTAAACTGAGTCGCATGCCACGCCGTAGAAGCTACGACCAGTACTGCGCCGCCGCCCGTGCCCTCGATGCCGTGGGCGACCGCTGGACCCTGCTGATCGTGCGGGAGCTGCTGGCCGGCCCCCGTCGCTACACCGATCTGCACGCCGATCTGCCGGGCGTCAGCACCGACGTCCTCGCGTCCCGGCTCAAGGACATGGAGCGCGACGGGCTGGCCACGCGCCGCAAGCTGCCCCCGCCCGCCGCCGCGTACGTGTACGAGCTGACCGAGCGCGGGCGCGGGCTGCTGCCGGTCCTCGGGGCGCTGGCGGAGTGGGGCGCGCCCGCGCTGCGCGAGCGCCTGCCGACCGATGCCGTACGGGCGCACTGGTTCGCCGTGCCGCTGCTGCGGGCGCTGTCGGGGCCGGCCGGTCCGCAGGCGGAGGGTGTGGTGGAAGTGCGCCTCGACGAAGGGGTGTTCCATCTGCGGCTCGGGGCGGCGGGTCCCGCCGGTGAAGGGGTCGACGGGACCGAAGGGGTGCACGGGAGCGAAGGGGTGTACGGGGACGGTCCGGCCGGGCGCCCCGACGCCTGCCTGGTGCTGGACGCGGTGGCCTGCCGCGAGCTGAGCGAGGGGTCGTTGACGGTCGCTGACGGGGTGCGGGACGGGCGTATCGAGGTGGTGGGCGACGGGGT
Organism: Streptomyces sp. NBC_01429; assembly: GCF_036231945.1. Classification (NCBI taxonomy): domain Bacteria; kingdom Bacillati; phylum Actinomycetota; class Actinomycetes; order Kitasatosporales; family Streptomycetaceae; genus Streptomyces; species Streptomyces sp. NBC_01429. The sequence goes on from NZ_CP109599.1 coordinate 6,148,524, forward strand.
GCTCGCGAAGGCGCTGCGTGGGGAGTGAGCGGGCGCGGGCCGGTGTGCGGACCAGTGCGCGCGCTCCGCGTACGCCGCGTGCGCGCTCGTTTCCAGTCGGGGTAAAAAGGGAAGATTCACACCTGATGTCATGTTTTCCCACAGAGGAGAACGGGGGGGGGGGACGGGTGGGATGAGCGGCGATGACGGGACCGGAGGCGTCTACGGATACGGAAGCGGTCACGGACGGTGACACGACAGCCTCGGTCGCCGACGCGGCCACGGCCACGGTCGACGCGCGCGGCATCGTGTCCGGCTGGAGCGCGGGCGCCCGCGCGCTGCTCGGATACCGCCGCTCCGAGATCGTGGGCCGCCCCGCCGCCCGGCTCCTCGCCGTCTCGGCCCCCCTTCCCGACCACGTCGCGCAGGCCCTGCGGACCCTGGACGAGCGGGGCCGGTGGAAGGGGACGGTGACGCTGCGGCACCGCGACGGCATCCCCCTGGACGTACCCCTGCTGGCCCACCCCCGTACCGCGCGGGACGGCGCCCGCGAGTGGCTCCTCGTCTCCCGTCCCGAAGGATCGGCCCTGGACCCGGCCCACGACGAACTGGACGCCGAGCTGCTGGAGCAGTCCTTCGCCCAGTCCCCGTGCGCGGAGGGCATCTACGACACGGAGCTGCGGCTGCGGCACGCGAGCGAGGGCGTGGAACGCGTGATGGGCGTCGCCGAGAAGGACATCCGCGGGCTGCGGCTGTCGGAGTTCGCGCCGGGACCCGTGGCCGACGACATCGAGCGGCATATGCGGCTGGCGGTGGAGACCGGCGAGGCGCAGCAGCTGGAACTGCCCACCCGTATGGAGGGCCACGCGCGCGAACTCGTCTGGTCGCTCTCCATCGCTCCGATGCGGGCCGCCGACGGCCGGGTGCGCGGTGTGATCGTGGCGGCACACGACAGGACCAGACAGTACGTCGCCCGGCAGCGGCTGCTGCTGGTCAACGAGGCCAGTACCCGGATCGGCACCACCCTCGACGTCGGACGCACCGCCCAGGAGCTGGCCGACGTGTCGGTTCCCCTCCTCGCGGACTTCGTCACCGTCGATCTGCTGCCCGCCGTCACCGACGGCGGCGAACCGCCGCCCGGCCCGCTCAGCGGTGAGGTCACCTTGCGCCGCGTCGCCTGCGGCTCGGTCCTGGAGGGCTGCCCCGAGCTGGTGATTCCGCTGGGCGAGACCGCCGTCTATCCGCGCTCGACACCCCCCGCGAAGTCCCTGAGCAGCGGAAAGGCGCTCCTGGAGAGGGTGACGGAGCCCGGCACGATGAGCTGGGCGAGCCAGGATCCGGACCGGGCCGCGACGATACGCGCCTTCGGTTTCCACTCCACGATGGCCGTCCCGCTGCGGGCCCGCGGCACCACCCTCGGCGTGGCCACCTTCTCCCGCCACCGCCGGCCGGACCCCTTCGAGCAGGACGATCTGCTGCTCGCCGAGGAGATAACGGCGCGGGCCGCCGTCTGCGTCGACAACGCCCGCCGCTACACCCGCGAACGCGAGATCGCCCTCGCCCTCCAGCGCAGCCTGCTGCCGGCGGCGCTGCCCGAACACGTCGCGGTCGAGGCCGCCTTCCGGTACCTGCCCACCGACACGGGGGCCGGGGTGGGCGGCGACTGGTTCGATGTGATCCCGCTGTCCGGCTCGCGGGTGGCCCTGGTCGTGGGCGATGTGGTCGGACATGGCGTGCGCGCCTCGGCCACGATGGGCCGGCTCCGTACGGCCGTACGCACCCTCGCCGACGTCGATCTTCCCCCGGACGAACTGCTCACCCATCTCGACGATCTCGTCACCCACCTCTCCGCCGAGGCGGCGGGCGGCCGCGGCGCCGGCGCCGAGGGGGAGTCCGGCGGCGAGATCGATGGGGAGATCAGCGGGGATGTCGGAGCGACCTGTCTCTACGCGGTGTACGACCCGGTCTCCCGCCGCTGTTCCGTGGCCCGCGCCGGACACCCGGAGCCCGCCGTGGTCAGCCCGGACGGCGGAGTCGAATTCCTCGACGTGCCCGCCGGACCCCCGCTCGGGCTGGGCGGACTGCCCTTCGAGAGCGTCGAGGTGGAGCTGGCCGAGGGCAGCCTGCTCGCCCTCTACACCAACGGCCTGATCGAGTCGCGCGAGCGCGCCCCCGACGAGACGCTGGCCGCGCTGCGCACCGCCCTGGCGCGGCCCGCCGCACCGCTGGAGGACATCTGCGACACCGTCCTCGGCTCACTGCTCCCGGCCCACCCGGCCGACGACGTCGCCCTGTTGCTGGCCCGTACCCGCGCGCTCGGTACGAGCCAGGTGGTGACCTGGGAGCTGGCCTGCGATCCGGCCATCGTGGCGGAGGCGCGCAGAAACGTCTCGGAGCAGCTGGCCCTCTGGGGGCTGGAGGAAGCGGTCTTCACCACGGAACTGGTGGTCAGCGAGCTGGTCACCAATGCCATCCGCTACGCCGAGGCGCCCATTCAGCTGCGCCTGATCCACGACGGCAGCCTCATCTGCGAGGTCTCCGACGGCAGCAACACCGCCCCTCATCTGCGCCGGGCACGCGTCTCCGACGAGGGCGGTCGGGGGCTGCTCCTGGTCGCCCAGCTCACCCAGAGCTGGGGCACCCGGCAGGGCGCGGCCGGTAAGACGATCTGGGCGGAACAGACGCTTCCGGTGGAGATCGGCTGACCTGCCGCGCCTCCGGACCCGCTGTACCCCGGCTTCGGGCCCGCGCTGTCGCCCGCCGCCCTTCGGGAGTCCCTTGGACGAAGATGGCCGGGTGCGACTTGAAGCGATCACCTGGGAGCGGCTGACCGACACCCTCGCCGAGCGGGTGCTGAGCGCCGCGACGGCGGACGGCGGTCCCTGGCCGCGCGTCGCCGTGGACGGAGCACCGGCCGCCGGGACCGGTGAGCGGGCCGAGGCGCTGGCCGAGGCACTGCGGCTGCGCGGCCGTTCGGTGCTGGTGGTCGGTACGGGCGGCTTCCTGCGTCCCGCCTCGCTGCGCTTCGAGTACGGGCGCGAGGACCCCGACACGTACTACGGCGGCTGGTTCGACACCGGCGCGCTCTGGCGGGAGGTCCTCGGACCGCTGGAGCCCGGCGGTACGGGGCTGGTCCTGCCCGACCTCTGGGACCCGGCCACCGACCGGGCGACCCGCAGCCCGCGCGCCGAACTGCCGCCCGGCGGTGTGCTGGTGGTGCACGGGCCGCTGCTGATGGGGCACTGGTTCCCGTTCGACCTCACGGTGCATCTGCGGCTCTCCCCGGGCGCGCTCCGGCGGCGCACGGCGGAGGCGGAGCGCTGGACGCTTCCGGCCTTCGAGAGGTACGAGGCCGAGGTCGCCCCGGCCGAGGCCGCCGACGTGGTGGTACGGACCGACGATCCGCGGCACCCGGCGTGGGGCGGCTTCGGCCGGGGCGGCGGCGACTGACCCGGTCGGGACGGCTCGCTTCGCACCGCCGTACGCCCCGGGGGTCACGGCGTCCGCGGCCGTCCGCCCGGGATCGTCACCGCGTGGGCGCCCGCCCGGCACCCCGCCGCCGCGGCGCGCGCGGGCGTGGAGCCCCTGAGCCGGGAGGCGAGAAAGGTGCCGGTGAAGGCGTCCCCCGCGCCGGTCGAGTCCACCGCCTCGGCCGGGACCGGGGGCAGCCGTGCCGTGACCGCGCCCGCCTCGGCCACCAGCGCGCCGGCGCCGCCGAGGGTCACCACCGCGAGCGGTACCCGTCGGCTCAGTTCGGCGGCTGCGTCCTCGGGGTCGGTCCGGCCGGTGAGGAGCCGTGCCTCGTCCGCATTGGGGAGAAGCGTTTCCGCGCCCGCGACGGCCGCCAGGAAGCGAGGCACGCCCAACTCCTCGATGAATCCGGCCGAAGCGGGATCCACGCTCACCGGAATCCCTCGCTCCCGCGCCGATTCCATCGCGGCCGAGGCCAGTTCCCTGGTGGTCGCGGCGAAGAAGAGATAGCCGGAGAGGTGCAGCCGGCCGACCCCCTCCAGCAGGGCCGGCGACCAGTCCGCGGGCGTCAGCCGCAGCGTCGCGCCGCTGTCGGTGAGCAGGGTACGTTCCGCGGCGGCGTCGACCAGGCAGATCACCGTTCCGGTCGGCTCCTTCTCGTCGCGCACGAGATGTGTGCGTACCCCCGCCCGCCGCAGCCGCTCCTCGTGCCAGTCGTGGGCGTCCGCGCCCACCCGGGCCAGCAGCCGTACGTCGGCGCATCCGGCGCGCACCGCCCAGCAGGCGGCGTTGGCCCCGGCGCCGCCGGGCAGCGTACGGATCTCGGCCACCGTGTCGGTGCCGTGGGCGAGCGGCGTACGGTGCCGGGCCACCACATCCGTGACCACGTCCCCGATCACCAGCAGCGCCCCGCCGTTCACCGGACTGCCGCTCACCGGACTGCCGCTCACCGGACCGCCGCGGCGCGGGCCACGGCGATCCGTGCCGCGAGCCGTACATTGCCGCGCACCGCCGCGAGATTGGCCTCCAGCGACGCGCCACCGGTGCGCCGCGCCAACTCCTCCAGCAGGAACGGGGTGACGGCCTGCCCGCCGATGCCCCGCTCCCGGCAGGCGCCGAGCGCCTCGGCGAGGACCCGGTCGTGCAGCGCCGGATCCAGCTGCTCCGACTCGGGTACGGGGTTGGCGACGATGATCGCCGACTCCGGGCCGCCGAGCCCGTCCCGCGCGTCCATCACCGCGACGACCTCCTCGGGGGTACGGACCGTCCAGTCGACGGGCTCGCCGGAGGAGGCGAGGTAGAAGCCGGGGAAACGATCCGTCCCGTACCCCAGGACCGTCACGCCCAGGGTCTCCAGCCGCTGGAGCGTGGCCGGTACGTCGAGGATCGACTTGACGCCCGCGCAGACGACCGTGATCCGGGCCGTCGCCAGCAGCCGCAGGTCCGCCGACTCGTCCTGGGTCTTGGTCCAGCCGCGGTGCACCCCGCCGAGCCCGCCCGTCGCGAAGACCCGGATCCCGGCGCGCGCGGCCAGAAACGCCGTGGCGGAGACGGTCGTCGCCCCACTGGCGCCCGCCGCGAGCGCGGGAGCCAGATCCCGGTGGCCCAGCTTGCGCACGGAGTCGTCCTCCGCGATCCGCTCCAACTGGTCCTTGACCAGCCCCACCTGGGGCCGGCCGTCCAGTACGGCCACCGTCGCGGGCACGGCGCCACCCTCCCGAACGAGCGACTCCAGCTCCTCCGCGACCGCCAGATTGCGCGGGCGCGGCAGTCCGTGCGCGATGATCGTCGACTCCAGGGCGACCACGGGACGGCCCGTGGCGAACGCCTCACGTACCTCGGGTGACAACCGCGACGCGGCGCGGTGCGATGTGTCTGGCATGTCCCCATCCATGGCGCGCGCGAGGTCCGCGCAAACGTCGGCCGCCGCCGGACGGCTCCGGCGGCGGCCCGGGAACGGTCAGGCGGCCTGCACCCCGTCGAGCGCGCCGTGCGGGTTGAGCACGTACTTCCGGCTCGCGCCGTGGTCGAACTCCGCGTAGCCGCGCGGCGCGTCGTCCAGCGAGATCACCGTCGCGTTGACCGCCTTGGCGATATGGACCTTGTCGTGCAGGATCGCCATCGCCAGCCCCCGGTGGTACTTCATGACCGGGCACTGGCCCGTGCTGAACTGGTGGCTCTTCGCCCAGCCGAGGCCGAGGCGCACCTTCAGCGTCCCGGTCCTGGCGTCCTGGTCGACGCCGCCCGGGTCCTCCGTGACGTACAGCCCCGGAATGCCGAGCGCGCCACCCGCCCGCACCACGCCCATCAGGGAGTTGAGGACGGTCGCCGGGGCCTCCTCGGAGTCCCGGCCGTGGGCGCGCGCCTCGAAGCCGACCGCGTCGACCGCCGCGTCCACCTCGGGCTCGCCGAGGAGCTGGGCTATCTGGTCCTCGACCGAGCCCTGGGTGAGATCCACGGTCTCGCAGCCGAAGCTGCGGGCCTGGGCGAGCCGTTCCGCGTTGAGGTCGCCGACGATGACGACGGCGGCGCCGAGCAACTGGGCCGAGGCGGCGGCCGCCAGGCCCACCGGGCCCGCACCCGCCACGTACACCGTGGAACCGACGCCCGTACCGGCGGTCACCGCGCCGTGGAAGCCGGTCGGGAAGATGTCCGACAGCATCGTCAGATCGAGCAGCTTCTCGCGGGCCGCGTCCCGGTCGGGGAAGCGGAGCAGATTGAAGTCCGCGTACGGCACCATCACGTACTCGGCCTGACCGCCGACCCAGCCGCCCATGTCGACATAGCCGTACGCCGCGCCCGGCCGGGCCGGATTGACGTTCAGACAGATACCGGTCTGCCGCTCCTTGCAGTTGCGGCAGCGCCCGCAGGCGATGTTGAAGGGCACGGAGACGACATCGCCCACCGTGATGAACTCGACGTCGGGGCCGCACTCGACGACCTCTCCGGTGATCTCGTGGCCGAGGACCAGCCCCTCCGGCGCGGTGGTGCGGCCACGCACCATGTGCTGGTCGCTGCCGCAGATGTTGGTGGCGAGGACCTTGAGGATGACCCCGTGCCGGCAGGTGCGCCCGATGTTGTCCCGGGCCACCCCCGGCCCGTCCTGGAGTTGGAGCGTCGGATACTCCGTGGTTCTCACGTCCACGATGCCCGGTTTGATGTAAGCGACCGCCTTGTTTCCACCACTCATGCCGGTTCGCCGTCCCTTCGGATCTGCTCGTCCAGCGGATGACTCGGTCCGGATGGAGTCTGCTACCGCTCGGGCGGTCCGGCCAGGGCCGCGTACGGGCAAGGGGTACGGGGGTGCCGGTGCGCCGACTCCGCCGGGCCGTACGCGCGGTGGTGCTCCACCCTCAGCCTAAGTCCGGCAAGGAATACGGACAAGTGAGGGTAAAATTCATGAATCGGGCCACAGGTTCGTGGGCTCGGAAACCCGTGGGCTCGGAAACCCGTGGGGCCGGTAGGCCGTGGGCTCAGAAGAGCGGCGCCGGCAGCACGCCCTCCAGCGCCAGCAGCCGCCGCTTCGTCTCCAGTCCGCCGCCGAAGCCGCCGAGCCCGCCGTCGCTCTCCACCACCCGGTGGCACGGCACCACCACCGGCAGCGGGTTGGAGCCCATCGCCGCACCCACGGCCTGCGCGCCCCCGGGCCGCCCCACCCGCTCCGCCAGCTCGCCGTATCCCACCACCGTGCCGTACGGAACGCCGGACGCCAGCTCGCGCAGGACCCGCTCGTTGAAGCCGGCGGAGAGCGACCAGTCGAGCGGCAGCCCGAACTCCAGCGGCTCGCCCGCGAAATACGCCGACAGCCGGCGTATCGGCTCGGCCAGCAGCCCCGACGCGCACGCGACCGGCTCGGCGCCCAGCCGGCCGGCTATCCGCCCGAGCGCCCGCTCCCGCACCGGCCCCCGGGCGTGGAAGACCACGCTCACCAGCCCCCGCCGGGTCGCGGCCAGCAGCAGCGGCCCGATGTCGCTCGGCGTCACCGCCCACTCCACCGAAGGCCGCGACTCCCCGTACTCGTTCATGCGGACCACGGTACGGGCCGCCACTGACAACCGGCCCGGACGGCCGCCCGGCCGCCCCTTCCCCCGGCTCAGCCGCTCCCGGCCCGGCCCAGCGCGTCCCGCACCACGTCGGGGTTGTTGGTGATGATCCCGTCCACCCCGAGATCCCTGGCCCGCACCGCGCCCGCCGCGTCGTTGACGGTCCAGGTGTGCACCGTGAGCGGCTTGCCGTGCGGCCCCTTCAGCCGGTGCGCCGCCGCGACCTGCCCGGCGGTGAGCGAGGTGTGCGACGGATTGATCTGGTCCGTGAACGCGGCGTACCCGGGCAGGTCGGCCGCCTCGGGCGTGCCCAGGAAGCCCGTCGTGATCTCCGGCCGCCGTTCGTGCACCGTACGGACGCTGTCCGCCGAGAAGCTCTGGACGACCAGCCTCCGCGCGACGTGCGAGCGGTCCAGCCAGCCCTCCGCGCGCAGCACGCGCAGGATGTCGCCCTCGACGCCCGGGTACAGCTCGGGCGCCTTGATCTCCAGGAGCAGCTTCTGCCCGTTGGCCTCGACGGTCCTCAGATACTGGCTCAGGGTCGGCACCCGCGCGCCCGCCCACCGCTCGCCGAACCAGCTGCCCGCGTCCAGCCGCGCGATCTCCGCCGCGGTGAAGTCCTCGACCTTCCAGGGGGCGCGGTCGGGGAAGACCCGTTCGGCGTCCGTGGTCCGCCGCAGCGTGTCGTCGTGGATCACGACCAGCTCGCCGTCCCGGGTGCGCTGGACATCGTTCTCCACCCAGTCGATGCCCAGCTCATGGGCCTTGTCGACGGCGGCGAGCGTGTTCTCGGGCGCGTACGCCGAGGCGCCCCGGTGCGCGATGACCAGCGGGCGCCCGTGCCGCGCGCCCGCCTCCCCGTCGGGCCCGGCGGCCGTGGCGGCGCCCGGCGCGACCAGTAACGCGGCACTCAGCAGCACGGCGGCCACTGTCACCGAGGATCGTGTCTTCAACGGGAACTCCTCGTGCTCGTGAGAGGCGTGAATCGAGGGTGCGGACGGGGCGCGGACCAGAATGAGGCCAAGGTCATATCGACAAATCGGCAGACATCTGTTTGATTCACGTGCTTGCCGTCCTACCCTCCCGGAACCAGCGCATCCGTACAGTAAGCACAAGGGGCGAAGGGCACACCACTATGCAGGGCACCATCGACGGATTCAGCTACGGCCTCGTCACACCCGTGGCGGCCTTTCTCATGGCCTGCCTGGGCGCGGCGCTCGGCCTGCGCTGCACCGTGAGATCCCTGCGCGCCCACAGCTCCTGGAAGCCGGGCGGGCTCGCCCTGGGCGCGGCCGCGATCGGTTCGGGCATCTGGACCATGCACTTCATCGCGATGACGGGTTTCTCCGTCGCGGAGGCGCCGATCGGGTACGACGCGCCGACGACCTTCGCCAGTCTGGCCGTGGGGATCATCATGGTCGGGATCGGGATCTTCATCGTCGGTTACCGGGGCTCGACCCGGATGGCGCTGGTCACCGGCGGCATCATCACCGGCCTGGCCATCGCCACCATGCACTACCTCGGCATGGCCGGGATGCGGGTGAACGGGCGCGTCGACTACGACATCGCGACCGTCACCCTCTCCGTCCTGATCGCCGTCGCCGCCGCGACGGCCGCGCTGTGGGTCGTCGTCTCGCACCGCGGCTTCCTGGCCGGCCTGGCCGCCAGCCTGGTGATGGGCGTCGCGTCGACCGGCATGCACTACACGGGGATGTCCGCCGTCCACGTCCATCTCGCGGAGGTCAACGCCGCCCCCGGCGGCGAACCGGCCACCGAACTGCTCATCCCGATGCTGATCGGCCCGGCGGTCTTCCTGCTGCTGGCCGGGGTGGCCGTGCTGTTCGATCCGTTCCTGGTGGCTGGCCGGGACCGGGAGGAGCGTCCCGCACCGGCCGTTCCCGGTCCGTGCGATCACACGGGCGTGCCCGCGCAGCGGTCCCGGGCGCGCTCGCCCCACCGCGAGCCCGCCGACCGGGCGGCCGCCCGCTCCGCCCGGCCCCGGCACGGCTCCCAGGACCTCCACGACTGGTGAGCCGGCGGGGTCCCGGGGGCGGTCCGCAGTCCGGAATCGCCCGACTGTCAGTGCGGGGTCGTACGGTGGATCCATGCGGCCCGTTTCCAAGATCGAACGTACGGTGGCGCCTTTCGAGGTCGTCAGCTCCTACCAGCCCAGTGGCGATCAGCCGGCGGCCATCGCCGACCTGGAGCGGCGTGTCCGCGCGGGTGAGAAGGACGTCGTCCTGCTCGGCGCGACCGGCACGGGCAAGTCGGCGACCACCGCCTGGATGATCGAGAAGCTTCAGCGGCCCACCCTGGTGATGGCGCCGAACAAGACGCTCGCCGCCCAGCTGGCGAACGAGTTCCGCGAGCTGCTCCCCAACAACGCCGTCGAGTACTTCGTCTCCTACTACGACTACTACCAGCCGGAGGCGTACGTCCCGCAGTCGGACACCTACATCGAGAAGGACTCCTCCGTCAACGACGAGGTGGAGCGGCTGCGCCACTCGGCGACCAACTCGCTGCTGACCCGCCGCGACGTGATCGTCGTCGCCTCGGTCTCCTGCATCTACGGCCTCGGTACCCCACAGGAGTACGTGGACCGCATGGTGCCGCTGAAGGTCGGCGCCGAGATGGACCGCGACCAGATGCTGCGCCGTTTCGTCGACATCCAGTACACGCGCAACGACCTGGCGTTCACGCGCGGCACCTTCCGGGTGCGCGGCGACACCATCGAGATCTTCCCGGTCTACGAGGAGCTGGCCGTCCGGATCGAGATGTTCGGCGACGAGATCGAGGCGCTCTCCACGCTGCACCCGCTCACCGGCGAGGTCATCAGCGACGACCAGGAGCTGTACATCTTCCCCGCCAGCCACTACGTGGCCGGACCCGAGCGCATGGAGAAGGCGGTCAACGGGATCGAGCGCGAGCTGGAATCCCGGCTGGCCGAGCTGGACAAGCAGGGCAAGCTGCTGGAGTCCCAGCGGCTGCGCATGCGGACGACGTACGACATCGAGATGATGCGGCAGATCGGCTCCTGCTCCGGCATCGAGAACTACTCCATGCATTTCGACGACCGCGACCCCGGTTCCCCGCCCAACACCCTCCTCGACTACTTCCCCGAGGACTTCCTGCTGGTCATCGACGAGTCCCATGTCACCGTGCCGCAGATCGGCGCGATGTACGAGGGGGACGCCTCCCGCAAGCGGACCCTGGTCGACCACGGCTTCCGGCTGCCGTCCGCGCTCGACAACCGGCCGCTGAAGTGGGAGGAGTTCCAGGAGCGGATCGATCAGACCGTCTACCTCTCCGCCACCCCGGGCACCTACGAGATGTCCCGCTCCGACGGCTTCGTCGAGCAGATCATCCGCCCCACCGGACTCATCGACCCGGAGGTCGTCGTCAAGCCCACCGAGGGCCAGATCGACGACCTGGTGCACGAGATCCGCGAGCGCACCGCGAAGGACGAGCGCGTCCTGGTGACCACCCTCACCAAGAAGATGGCCGAGGACCTCACCGACTACTTCCTGGAGCTGGGCATCCAGGTGCGCTATCTCCACAGCGACGTCGACACCCTGCGCCGGATCGAGCTGCTGCGCGAACTGCGCGCCGGGGAGTACGACGTCCTGGTCGGGATCAACCTGCTGCGCGAGGGCCTCGACCTCCCCGAGGTCTCGCTGGTGGCGATCCTCGACGCGGACAAGCAGGGCTTCCTGCGCTCGGGCACCTCGCTGATCCAGACCATCGGCCGGGCGGCGCGCAATGTCTCCGGGCAGGTCCACATGTACGCGGACAGGATCACCCCGGCGATGGAGCAGGCCATCGACGAGACGAACCGCCGCCGCGAGAAGCAGATCGCGTACAACACCGAGCGCGGCATCGACCCCCAGCCGCTCCGCAAGAAGATCAACGACATCGTCGCGACCATCGCGCGTGAGGAGGTCGACACGGAGGCGCTGCTCGGCACCGGCTACCGGCAGACGAAGGACGGCAAGCCCGCCAGGACTCCGGTGCCCTCGCTCGGCGCCAAGGCCGGCCGCAAGGGCGGCGGGGCGGGCGCCTCCGGCGCGGTGGTCACGGACCGGCCCGCGGCCGAACTGGCCGGGATCATCGAGGAGATGACCGACCGGATGCGGGCCGCCGCCGCCGAATTGCAGTTCGAGGTGGCCGCCCGGCTCCGGGACGAAGTCGGCGAGCTGAAGAAGGAATTGCGGCAGATGAGGGAGGCGGGACTCGCCTGACACGCCGGGACATCGGGTGTGTTGCAAGAACGCCACAAAACAGGCTCGGGCCTGCTGCGTCCGCCACGCCTCTGCGTAGGGTTCCGCACAACCGCACACGGACGGTTGCGGGGGACCATTCGAGAAGGGGACAGCGCGTGGCGGACGTATCCAAGGGCAGTGCGCCCGGGGGCCCTGGGGTCAATCTGACCAAGGGGCAGGCCATCAGCCTGGAGAAGAAGGGCGGCGGCACCCTGACCGCGGTGCGGATGGGGCTCGGCTGGCAGGCCGCGCCGCGCCGGGGGCTGTTCGGCTCCCGCACGCGCGAGATCGACCTCGACGCCTCGGCGGTCCTCTTCGCCGACAAGCAGCCGGTCGACGTCGTCTTCTTCCGTCACCTCGTCAGTGACGACGGCTCGGTCAAGCACACCGGGGACAACCTGGTCGGCGGGGCGGGCCAGGGCGGCGACGACGAGGCGATCCTGGTCGACCTGGAGCGGGTCCCGGTCCATATCGACCAGATCGTCTTCACGGTGAACTCGTTCACCGGCCAGACGTTCCAGGAGGTCCAGAACGCGTTCTGCCGCATCGTCGACGAGACGAACGGCCAGGAGCTGGCCCGCTACACCCTGGACGGCGGTGGCCAGTACACCGCGCAGATCATGGCGAAGGTCCACCGCTCGGGCGCGGGCTGGCGGATGACGGCCCTGGGCAGCCCGGCCAACGGCCGTACGTTCCAGGACCTGATGCCGGCGATCCTGCCGCACCTGTAGGTCCTGTCCGACAGCCGCACGCGGTCCCCGGCGACCGGTCGCCTCGCGCGATCCGCCGGGGGCCGCGCCGCTGCCGTGGCGCCCCGTACCGCCACACCAGTACCGCCACACCCGTACCGCCACAGCCGACGAGGGGACAGAGGCGATGACCGCCGAGCTGGTCCGGGGGCAGAACCATCCCCTGCCGCACACCCGACTGGAGATACGGGTGACGGCCGGTGTCCCCGTCCTGGCCTGTGCCACGTTCGGCGACGAACGGGGTGACGCGCCGGGGACCGACTCGGTGGCCCACCCCGGCTCACCCGCCCTGCCGGGCGTCGAGGTCTCCCGCCGGGCCGCCACCGGCCCCCGCTTCCACATCGATCTGGAAGCCGTACCCGCACCGGTACAGCTGGTACGGGTGGTGCTCGCGCTCCCCGAGGGCGTCGGCGGGCCCGACCGCTTCGGCGCCGCCGCCGCCCCCTCCGCCGTGGTCGCCTCCGCTGACGGCGCCGAGATCGCCGGCTTCACCCTGACCGGACTGGACGCCGAGTCCGCCGTCATCGCGCTGGAGCTGTACCGCCGTCACGGCGGCTGGAAGGTCCGCGCGGTCGGCCAGGGATACGCGGGCGGCCTCGGGGAACTCCTCGCCGACCAGGGAGTGCCCGGCGCCCGCGAGACAGCCGCCGGAATCCAGGAGGCGGCCGGCCGCCACCCGGCCCGTGCCGTGCGGGAAGCCGGGCCCGGGCCGGGAACGCCCGACGGAGCGCGCCGCCCCGGCGCCGTGAACTACATCCACCCGGGCCGGCCGAGGCTCACCGCCACTCCCGCGACCTCGCCCGCGACCCCGCCCGCGACCTCGTCCCCGGCCGAGGCGTCCGCCCCGCCGTCAGGGCCCGGTGAGCCGCCCCGCCCGGTGGCGGGCGACGCCGGCGGCTGGACCATGGACGAGCGCCTCTACAACCAGGTCTGGGGCATGTTCGAGGACCTCGCCCGCTCCGTCGCCGCGTACCGGAGCGCGACGGGTTTCGCCGAGTCCCGGATGGACCAGGAGCTGGACCGCCTCCTCGCCGACCCGCGCGGCCGGACCGGCGGGGCGGGCGAGGCGGCCCGCGCGCGGGCCCGCGCCGCGCACGACGAGCTGGCCGGGCGGGCCCGCACCGTTCTCGACCGCGACCTCGACCGGCTCGCCGCCGAGTCCGAGGTCGTCGAGCCCGCCCTGCCACCGGCGTACGCGCGCTGGGACAGCGCCTGCTGGCAGGACTACCAGGTGCCCCGGGAGGCCCCGATGGCGCTGCGCCTGGGCGATCTCCGGCTGCCCGAGCGCCCCGGGCTGCGGATCCCGATGCTGGTGCGGCTGCCGCTGGAGCGCGGGCTGTGGATCGACAGCGGCCGCTCCGGCCCCGCGGTGGCCCCGGCGGCCGACCCGCGCCGGTCGGCCATGGACACGGCGGTCTCGCACGCCGCGCGCCTTCTCGCGGTCCATCCGCCCGGCGCGTTCACCGTCCAGGTGATCGACCCGGCCGGCTCCGCGACCGCCGCCCTGGCGCCGCTCACGGCCGCCGGAGTGCTCGACGGGCCGCCGGCCACCGGGGCCGGGGGAGTGGCGGCGCTCCTCGCGCGGCTCACCCGGCGGGTGGACCTGGTGCAGATGGCGGTGCGCGGCGGCGCCGCCGAGTCGCTGCCGCCGGATCTGGACCCGGCGGAGCAGCTGCTGATCGTCCACGACTTCCCGCACGGCTTCGACGACCGCACGGTGACCCAGCTGCGCTACCTCGCCGACGAGGGGCCCGCCGTCGGCGTCCATCTGATGATGGTCGCGGACCGCGAGGACGCGAGCGGTTACGGACCGGTGCTGGATCCGCTGTGGCGGTCGCTGCTCCGGATCACCCCCGTCCCCGATGATCACCTGGCGGATCCCTGGGTCGGCCACGCGTGGACGTACGAGCCGCCGGTGGTCCCTCCGGGCAGCGGGATACTGGATCGCGTTTTGCGCCAAGTGGCGCAAAAACGTCGCGCCCCCCGGCGCTGACCTGCATACTTGGGTCTTCTTTACCTTTCTCTTTACCTTCTCTTGGGTTTTGCTGTACTGTTTTCGCAGCGGAGGGGAGTACTCCCACCATCGCGACGTACCCGTCAATACGGACCGCCATCGGTCCCGGGGCGTCGGCCCGGTACGCGGCTGAGCCGCCCGGGTGGAGGAGACCTCCGGCAGCGGACAACGCTGATCAGTTGCCGTACCAAGCCGGAGGAACAGTGGACGTCTCGTTGAACCTGTGGGTGCTGACCATTCTTGGTCTGTCCGCCCTGATCGCCGTCGACTTCTTCATCGGGCGCAAGCCCCATGACGTGTCGATGAGGGAAGCCGGTATCTGGACGGTCGTCTGGATCGCCCTCGCCGCGCTGTTCGGCCTCGGCCTGATGCTGTTCGGTACGGCACAGGCTTCCGGAGAGTTCTTCGCGGGCTTCATCACCGAGAAGTCGCTCAGCGTCGACAACCTCTTCGTCTTCGTCCTGATCATGGCGAAGTTCTCGGTGCCCACCCATCTCCAGCAGCGTGTGCTGCTGGTCGGGGTGCTGATAGCCCTGGTCCTGCGGGCCGTGTTCATCGCCGCCGGCGCCGCCATCATCGCCAGCTTCTCGTGGGTCTTCTTCATCTTCGGCGCGTTCCTGATGTACACCGCCTGGAAGCTCATCCAGGAGGCGCGCTCGGACGAGGAGGAAGAGGAGTTCGAGGAGAACCGCCTCCTGAAGTCCATCGAGAAGCGCTTCGGCGTCGCCGACCGCTACCACGGCACCAAGCTCTTCATCCGGGCCAACGGCAAGCGGATCCTGACCCCGCTGATGGTGGTCATGCTCGCCATCGGGACCACCGATGTGCTCTTCGCTCTGGACTCCATCCCCGCGATCTTCGGTCTCACCCAGGACCCGTACATCGTCTTCACCGCCAACGCGTTCGCCCTGATGGGCCTGCGGCAGCTCTACTTCCTGATCGGCGGTCTGCTCAAGAAGCTGGTGCACCTCAGCTACGGCCTGTCGGTGATCCTCGGCTTCATCGGTGTGAAGCTGGTGCTCCACGCGCTGCACGAGTCCGGGGTGCACGTCCCCGAGATCTCCATACCGGTCTCGCTGGCGGTCATCTGCGGTGTGCTGGTCGTCACCACGATCACCAGCCTCATCGCCTCCAAGAAGCAGGCGGAGCGCGAGGCGGCCGAGGCGGACGGCGGCGACCAGGGCGGCGGCGAGTCCGGCAAGGACAGCATCCAGGTCTGACCCACGCGGTCAGAAGCGCGGGGCGAGTGTCAGAGCCGCCACTCGCCCCGCGTGACCGTGACCGGCCGGTCCGCGACCACCGGTCCCGCGCCTACCAGCCCCGCGCCCGCCACTCGGCCAGGTGCGGGCGCTCGGCGCCGAGCGTGGAGTCGTCGCCGTGGCCCGGATAGATCCACGCCTCGTCCGGCAGGGTGTCGAAGATCTTCGCTTCGAGCCCGTCCAGCAGGCTGGTGAACTCGGCGGGACCCGCCGTCTTCCCCGGGCCGCCCGGGAAGAGGCAGTCACCCGTGAAGACATGCGCGTGACCGTGCGGATCGTCGTAGACCAGCGCGATCGACCCGGGGGTGTGGCCCACCAGGTGCAGCGCCCTGAGCCCGATCTCCCCGACCCTGACGGTGTCCCCGTCGGCGACCGGCACATCGGTGGGTACGGGGATGCCCTCCGCGTCGTACCGGCCGGCGTACGTCGTGGCGCCCGTGGCCGCCACGACCTCGGCCAGTGCCTGCCAGTGGTCGCCGTGGCGATGGGTGGTGACGACGGACGCGATGCCGTCGGCGCCGATCAGGGTCAGCAGGGTCGGCGCGTCATTGGCCGCGTCGATCAGCAACTGCGCGCCGGTGGCCCGGCAGCGCAGCAGATAGGCGTTGTTCTCCATCGGCCCGACGGCGACCTTGGAGATCATCAGGGCGGGCAGTTCATGCACGTCCGCCGGTCCGCCGACCTTCACCGCTCCGCTGTATGTCATGCCGCGCAGCCTATAACCGGCGCGTGGCCTCTCACACGAGACCGCTGGGACGGCCGATCTAAAGCGGCGGAAGTACGGGCAGCTCCCCGCCCGCGAGGTCCAGCGCGGCCCCGTCGCGCCGGCCCGCCAGCCAGCCCAGCAGGTCGGGCGCGGGGCCGGTCACCGCGAGCGCTGCGCCCTCCCGGCGGCCGGTGCGCCAGGTCCGCCCGTCCGGCGCGCTCAGTGTCAGCGCCGGCACCGCGGGGTTCCCCGAGAAGCGCTCCGCCAGGAAGCCGATCTCCCGTTCGGTGAACTCCGCGGAGAGATCTTCCAGCTCGCTGCCCAGCCCCAGGTCGACATGGTGCAGCTCGACCTCGATCCAGCGGCGGAAGGGCACCCGGGCTGCCGTGTCCGTCACGCCGTTGCGCAACGTGACCACCCGGCTCCAGTCGACGGAGCGGGCCGCGGAATGCCGGAAACCGTCCGCGGTGTTACGTACGTCGTCGAGCTGGACCGCGAGGGGCCGGGGAGCGTCCCGCTCGATGTCCGCGTCACGGGTCGTGCTGTCCGTGTACATCGGCCGGCCCTCCAGAACATTCGCCAGCGCGTCCGCGTTCCTGGCGATGTGCGCCAGTACGTGACCACGGCTCCAGCCCGGCAGCCGTGACGGCTCGGCGACGGCGGCGTTGTCCAGTGCGGCGGCCGCGCCGAGGAGTCGGTCGGTCGCTTCCCGTAGGGATTCCAGGTCCCGCGCGTGATCGATCATGCCGCCGACGATAGCGCCGCCACTCGATCGGGTGAAGACGACGGAGGGCCGCCGCAAATCGAATGTACGTGCTATAAGCTCGGAAGAGGCATCCTGGCATGTAGGCAATTCCACCGGCGCTCCCGAGCCCGGCCCCGAAGCCCGGCGATCCACCGCTTGGCGATTCATTCGTTCCGGCGATCCCCGAGGCCCGGACCCGACAGGTCCGGGCGGGGGCTTTGCCCCTGTCTCTCTTCAGAAAGGTGCGGACCGGCGTGGCCGACCGTCTCATCGTCCGTGGCGCGCGCGAGCACAATCTCAAGAACGTCTCGCTCGACCTCCCCCGTGACTCACTCATCGTCTTCACCGGGCTCTCCGGGTCGGGCAAGTCCTCTCTCGCGTTCGACACGATCTTCGCCGAGGGGCAGCGCCGGTACGTGGAGTCGCTCTCCTCGTACGCCCGGCAGTTCCTCGGCCAGATGGACAAGCCGGACGTCGACTTCATCGAAGGGCTCTCCCCGGCCGTCTCCATCGACCAGAAGTCGACCTCGCGCAACCCGCGCTCGACGGTCGGCACGATCACCGAGGTCTACGACTACCTCCGGCTGCTCTTCGCCCGGATCGGCAAGCCGCACTGTCCCCAGTGCGCGCGGCCGATCTCCCGCCAGTCGCCGCAGGCCATCGTGGACCGGGTCCTGGAGCTGCCCGAGGGCAGCCGCTTCCAGGTGCTCTCGCCGCTGGTGCGCGAGCGCAAGGGCGAGTTCGTCGACCTCTTCTCCGACCTCCAGACCAAGGGGTACAGCCGGGCCAGGGTCGACGGGCAGACCGTCCAGCTCACCGAGCCGCCCACGCTGAAGAAGCAGGAGAAGCACACCATCGAGGTGGTCGTCGACCGCCTCACGGTGAAGGACAGCGCGAAGCGCCGGCTCACCGACTCCGTCGAGACGGCCCTCGGGCTCTCCGGCGGCATGGTCGTGCTCGACTTCGTCGACCTCCCCGAGGACGACCCCGAGCGCGAGCGGATGTACTCCGAGCATCTGTACTGCCCGTACGACGACCTCTCCTTCGAGGAGCTGGAGCCCCGCTCCTTCTCCTTCAACTCCCCCTTCGGCGCCTGCCCCGACTGCACCGGCATCGGGACGCGCATGGAGGTCGACCCGGAGCTGATCGTCCCCGACGAGGACAAGTCCCTCGACGAGGGCGCGATCCACCCCTGGTCCCACGGCCACACCAAGGAGTACTTCGGCCGGATGATCGGCGGCCTCGCCAAGGCCCTCGGCTTCCGTACGGACATCCCGTGGGCCGGACTGCCCCAGCGCGCCAAGAAGGCGCTGCTCCACGGGCACAAGACGCAGGTCGAGGTCCGCTACCGCAACCGGTACGGGCGCGAGCGCGCCTACACCACCCCCGCCTTCGAGGGCGCGGTCTCCTTCGTCAAGAGGCGTCATACCGAGGCCGAGAGCGACACCAGCAGGGAGCGCTTCGAGGGCTATATGCGCGAGGTGCCCTGCCCGACCTGTGACGGCACCCGGCTCAAGCCGATCGTCCTCGCGGTCACGGTGATGGACAAGTCCATCGCCGAGGTCTCCGCGCTGTCCATCAGCGACTGCGCCGACTTCCTCAGCAGGCTCACGCTCAACGCGCGCGACAAGAAGATCGCCGAGCGGGTGCTCAAGGAGGTCAACGAGCGGCTGAAATTCCTGGTCGACGTCGGCCTCGACTACCTCTCGCTCAACCGCGCGGCCGGCACCCTCTCCGGCGGCGAGGCACAGCGCATCCGGCTCGCCACCCAGATCGGCTCGGGTCTGGTGGGCGTGCTGTACGTCCTGGACGAGCCGTCCATCGGTCTGCACCAGCGGGACAACCACCGGCTCATCGAGACCCTGGTCCGGCTGCGGGACATGGGCAACACCCTGATCGTCGTGGAGCACGACGAGGACACCATCAAGGTGGCCGACTGGGTGGTCGACATCGGCCCCGGCGCGGGTGAGCACGGCGGCAAGGTCGTCCACTCGGGCCCGTTGAAGGGCCTGCTGGCCAACAAGGAGTCGATGACCGGCCAGTACCTCTCCGGCAAGCGGTCCATCCCGACCCCGGACATCCGCCGCCCCGTCGACCCGGCACGTCGGCTCACGGTGCACGGTGCCCGGGAGAACAACCTGCGGGACATCGACGTCTCCTTCCCGCTGGGGGTGTTCACCGCGATCACCGGGGTCTCGGGCTCCGGCAAGTCGACGCTGGTCAACGACATCCTCTACACGCATCTGGCGCGCGAGCTGAACGGCGCCAAGTCGGTGCCCGGCCGGCACACCCGGGTCGACGGCGACCACCTGGTCGACAAGGTCGTCCATGTCGACCAGTCGCCCATCGGCCGGACGCCCCGGTCCAACCCGGCCACGTACACCGGTGTCTTCGACCATGTCCGCAAGCTCTTCGCGGAGACGATGGAGGCGAAGGTCCGCGGCTACCTCCCCGGGCGCTTCTCCTTCAACGTCAAGGGCGGCCGCTGCGAGAACTGCTCGGGCGACGGCACCATCAAGATCGAGATGAACTTCCTGCCGGACGTCTACGTTCCGTGCGAGGTCTGCCACGGGGCGCGCTACAACCGGGAGACGCTGGAGGTCCACTACAAGGGCAAGTCCATCGCCGAGGTGCTGGACATGCCGATCGAGGAGGCGCTGGACTTCTTCGAGGCCGTTCCCACCATCTCGCGCCACCTCCGGACGCTCAACGAGGTCGGACTCGGCTATGTCCGGCTCGGCCAGTCCGCGCCGACCCTCTCGGGCGGCGAGGCCCAGCGCGTGAAGCTGTCGAGCGAGCTGCAGAAGCGCTCCACGGGCCGTACGGTCTACGTCCTGGACGAGCCGACGACCGGTCTGCACTTCGAGGACATCAGCAAGCTGATCACCGTGCTGTCGGGGCTGGTCGAAAAGGGCAACTCGGTGATCGTCATCGAGCACAACCTGGACGTCATCAAGACGGCGGACTGGGTGATCGACATGGGTCCCGAGGGCGGCAACGGAGGCGGCCTGGTCGTCGCCGAAGGCACCCCGGAGCAGGTGGCCGGGGTCCCGGCCAGCCACACCGGCAAGTTCCTGCGCGACATCCTGGACGCCGAGCGCATCAGCGACGCGGCGGTCCCTGCGAAGAAGGCCCCGGCGAGGAAGACGGCGGCCAAGAAGGCGACCGCGGCCAAGAAGCCGGCCGCCGTGAAGCCGGCCGCGGTGAAGACGACGGCCGCCGCCAAGAAGGCACCGGCCAAGAAGTCCGCCACCGGCTCGCGCCGCTCCTGACGCGAGGCCGTCCCGTTCCGTCCGCCCCACGGGTGGACGGGACGGGACGGACGGGGCAGTGGCCCTACCAGGCGACGGGGAGTTCGTGGACGCCGTACACGAGCATGTCCTCCTTGAAGCGGAGTTCGCCGTCGGGGACGGTGGTGCGCAGGCCGGGGAAGCGCCGCAGCAGGGCCGGATAGGCGAGTTGCAGCTCGGCGCGGGCCAGATTCTGGCCGAGGCACTGATGGCTGCCGTGGCCGAAGGCCATGTGGCGGCGCACCTCGGGCCGGTCTATGTCGAGACGGTCGGGGTCGGGGAAGACGGTCCCGTCCCGGTTCCCGGCGTCATTGGCGAGGACGACCCCCTCACCCGCGCGGACGACCGTGCCGGCGATCTCCACGTCCTCGGTGGCCACGCGGCGCCGCCCGCTGTGGGTGATGGTGAGATAACGCAGCAGCTCCTCCACGGCGTTGGCGACGCGGGCGGGGTCGTCGCTGTCCCGGACGGTGGCGAGCTGTTCGGGGTGGTGGAGCAGGGCGAGGGTGCCCAGGGCGGTCATGTTCGCGGTGGTCTCGTGGCCCGCGCTCAGCAGCAGGATCGCGTTCTCGACCAGATGCCTCCGGTCCAGTTCGCCGGTGCGCACCCGCTCCACGACCAGAGTGCTGAGCAGATCGTCGGCGGGCTCGCGCTCCTTGACGGTGATCAGCTCGTCCAGATAGGCGGCGAGTTCCCCGGAGGCCGCCCTGGCCTGTTCCGGTGTGCTGTCGAGGGTGACCAGGGCGCGCGCGGCGCGCTGGAAGAGACCGCGGTCCCGGTGGGGGACGCCGAGGAGTTCGCTGATGACGAGCGAGGGCATCGGCAGGGCGAACGCGCTCACCAGGTCGGCCGGCGGGCCGGCCGCCTCCATGTCGTCCAGGAGCCGGTCGATGATCTCCTGGATACGGGGCCTCATGGCGGCGACGCGCTTGACCGTGAAGTGGGCGGTGAACATGAGCCGTTGATGGTTGTGCTCGGGGTCGTCCCGGGCGATGAACGGCAGCCGGTCGAGGTTGCGGCTGGCCTCCACGCCCGCGCTCTGGGCCGGGTGTCCCGGACGGGTGACGTCGGCGCTGAACCGCGGATCGGCGAGTACGGCGCGCTGGTCCGCGTAACGCGTCAGCAGCCAGGCGACCTGCCCGTTCCAGAGACGGATCGGGGAGACCGGTGCCTCTTCGCGCAGCGTCGCGTACTGCGGTGGGGGGTCGAAGGGGTAGCCGGACGCGCGGCTCAGCGGAAAGGTGGGGACGGCCGTCTCGGGCATGACGCTTCCTCCGGGCAGTAGGGGGTGGCTGGTCGTGCGGGGGTCAGGCGCTGACCTCGATGGCGGCGGCCGGGCACAGCGTCGCGGCCTCCCGCGCCCGGTCGAGGGCGTCGGCGGGCGGCGCGGGATCGAGCAGGACGACGACGCCGTCCTCGTCCCGCTGGTCGAAGAGGTCGTCGGCCGCGAGAACGCACTGTCCCGCGCCGCAGCACTTGTCCTCGTCGATCGCGATACGCATGGGATTTCTCCACTTCTCCGCGGATACCGGTGCGGGTCTGAAGTTAGTTACCTTAAGTAGCGTCTCCTCGGTGCGTGTATAGGACAAGTACGTCTTCGGCCATCTCCGCGCCCGCCGCTCCCGGGGGGCAGCGCCCCGGCGCGTCCCGGCACTCCGCGGCGCGCGCGGTCTCCGGCATGATGGACCGGGTGCACGGTTCATCCGACCGGACGGGACGCGGCATCGCCGAGCTGCAGGCGCTGCTGTCCGCGCTCGCCTACGACCTCACCCGCCCCCGGACCCACGAGCGGATCGTCGCCATGGCCGGAATGCCGGTCGACCGCGCCGGGCTCGCCCTCCTGCGCGTGCTGGTGGAGGAGGGGCAGCCCCTGCGGATCGGACGGATCGCGGAGCGGCTGGGGGTCCGTACCCCCCATGTCACCCGGCAGGTACGGGAACTCGAACGACAAGGTCTGGTCGAACGCGTGCTGGAACCGGCGGACCGCCGCGCGCGGCGGATCACGCCCACCCCGCTGGGGTCGGACACCCTGGCGCGCGTCGACCGCGCCTCCCAGGCGTCGCTGGCGGAGAGCCTCGACGGGGTGGCCGCGCACCGCATCGAGGACGCCGTCGAAGTGCTGCGGCGGATCTCCAGCCACCGCCGGACGGGCGGGAGCGGCACCGGGGGCGCGCCCGCGCCCGCTTCCCCGCCCGCGCCCGCCCCGGCTCCCGAGCCCGCTCCCGGCTCCGCCCCGGCTCCCCCTGCCGCTCCCGCTCCCGGGAGCGAGGGGGCCGCAGAGGGCGGCCCCTGACCGGCCGCCGGGAGGGCACCGGTATCGTCAGGTATGTCACCGACCCCCTGACCAGTGGAGACACCATGGCCGGCCCGTCAGCCCCCCGCCGTACCGTGCTGAAGGGCGCAGCCCTCGCCGGGGTGGCCGGGCTGGGAGTGGCCGCCTGTTCCACCGATTCGAAGCTCGGCCACGCGGAGACCCCCACGCCCACCGCGCCGGTCGATCTGGGCGAGGCGTCCGAGGTGCCGGTCGGGGGCGCCAAGCTCTACAAGGAGCAGCGCGTCGTGGTCAGCTGCCCGGCGAAGGGCCAGTACAAGGCGTTCAGCGCGCAGTGCACCCACGCGGGCTGCCTCCTGGAGAAGCTGGAGGGCACCGTGGGGGACTGCCCGTGCCACGGCAGCAAGTTCGACGTCACCACCGGAGAGGTGCTCCACGGCCCGGCGACCGCGCCGCTGCCCGAGGTGCCGGTGACGGCCGCGGGCGGGAAGCTCGTCGCGGGCCCGCGGAGCTGAGGCCGGCGGAGCTGAGGGCCGCAGAACTGAGGCCCGCGGAGCTGACGGCGTGAGCCGTTCACCTCGCACCGCCCTGCACCACCCCGCTGTCGGTGCCCGACAGTAGGGTGGAGTGTATGGCCGACCCCTCCAGCTACCGCCCCAAGCCGGGACAGATCCCCGACTCGCCGGGGGTCTACAAATTCCGCGACGACCACCGCCGGGTGATCTACGTCGGGAAGGCGAAAAGCCTGCGTCAGCGGCTCGCCAGCTACTTCCAGGACCTGGCGGGTCTGCATCCGCGCACCCGCTCCATGGTCACCACCGCCGCCTCCGTCGAGTGGACCGTCGTCTCCACCGAGGTCGAGGCGCTCCAGCTGGAGTACTCCTGGATCAAGGAGTACGACCCCCGGTTCAACGTCAAGTACCGCGACGACAAGAGCTATCCGTCCCTCGCCGTCACGCTGAACGAGGAGTTCCCCCGGGTCCAGGTGATGCGCGGCGCCAAGAAGAAGGGCGTGCGCTACTTCGGACCGTACGGACACGCCTGGGCCATCCGCGAGACCGTCGACCTGATGCTCCGTGTCTTTCCCGTACGGACCTGCTCCGCCGGGGTGTTCAAGAACGCGGCGCGGACCGGCCGCCCCTGCCTCCTCGGCTATATCGACAAGTGCTCGGCGCCCTGCGTGGGCCGGGTCACCCCCGAGGAGCACCGCGAACTGGCCGAGGAGTTCTGCGACTTCATGGCCGGCCGCACCGGCACGTACCTCCGCCGCCTGGAGAAGCGGATGACGGACGCGGCCGAGGAGATGGAGTACGAGAGGGCGGCCCGGCTGCGCGACGACATAGGCGCCCTGCGCCGCGCGATGGAGAAGAACGCCGTCGTGCTGGCCGACGCCACCGACGCCGACCTGATCGCGGTCGCCGAGGACGAGCTGGAGGCCGCCGTACAGATCTTCCACGTCCGCGGCGGCCGGGTCCGCGGCCAGCGCGGCTGGGTCACCGACAAGGTCGAGGCCGTCGAGACGGCGGGCCTGGTGGAACACGCGCTCCAGCAGCTGTACGGGGAGGAGCGCGGCGACGCCGTGCCCAAGGAGGTGCTCGTCCCCGCGCTGCCCCGGGACGAGGGCGAGACCGAGGCCCTCGCCCAGTGGCTGAGCGAGCGCAGGGGGGCCCAGGTCTCGCTGCGCATCCCGCAGCGCGGCGACAAGAAGGACCTGATGGTGACGGTCGCGCGCAACGCGCAGCAGTCCCTGGTCCTGCACAAGACCAAGCGCGCCAGCGACCTCACCACCCGCTCGCGCGCGCTGGAGGAGATCTCCCAGGCGCTCGACCTGGACAGCGTGCCGCTGCGCATCGAGTGCTTCGACATCTCGCACCTCCAGGGCGACGACGTCGTGGCGTCCATGGTGGTCTTCGAGGACGGCCTCGCCCGCAAGAGCGAGTACCGCCGCTTCCAGATCAAGACGTTCGAGGGCCAGGACGACGTACGGTCGATGCACGAGGTGATCACCCGTCGCTTCCGGCGCTACCTCCAGGAGAAGGAGCGCACGGGCGAGTGGTCGGAGGAGCCGGAGACCTCCACCGAGCCGGAGACCCCCACCGAGCCGGAGATCCCCGCTGACGCGGACGCCGCCGCCCTGCCCGACGGCGCCGCCCTGCCGGACAGCCCCGATCAGCAGCCCGGCTCCGAGCCCCTCACCGAGGACGACGGCCGGCCCAAGCGGTTCGCCTACCCGCCCCAGCTCGTCGTGGTCGACGGCGGTCAGCCCCAGGTCGCCGCCGCCCAGCGGGCCCTCGACGAGCTGGGCATCGACGATGTCGCGGTCTGCGGCCTGGCCAAGCGCCTCGAAGAGGTCTGGGTGCCGGGGGAGAGCGACCCGGTCGTCCTGCCCCGCTCCAGCGAGGGGCTCTATCTGCTCCAGCGCGTGCGCGACGAGGCGCACCGCTTCGCCATCACCTATCAGCGCGCCAAACGGGCCAAACGCATCAGGACCAGCCCGCTGGACGACGTGGCCGGGCTGGGCGAGTCCCGCAAGCAGGCCCTCATCAAGCATTTCGGCTCGGTGAAGCGGCTGCGGCAGGCGACAATCGACCAGATCTGCGAGGTGCCCGGCGTCGGCCGCAAGACGGCCGAGTCGGTTGTCGTGGCCTTCGCCGACGCGGCCCCGGCGGCACCCGCCGTGAACACGGCAACAGGAGAGATCATGGAAGACAACGGGGGCACCACGCATGACTGAGCACGACCGGGACGGAGCAGGGCACGTGAGTACGGGCAGTACAGGCACGGGCAGTACGAGCACGGGCGGTACGGGCGCAGGCGGTACGGGCACCACCAAGGAGAACGGCGACGCCGTCGAGGCGGCCATCCCCGAGCTGGTGATCATCTCCGGCATGTCGGGCGCGGGCCGCAGCACCGCGGCCAAGTGCCTGGAGGACCTCGGCTGGTTCGTCGTGGACAACCTGCCGCCCGCGCTCATCCCCACCATGGTGGAGCTGGGCGCCCGCTCGCAGGGCAACGTGGCGCGGATCGCGGTCGTCGTGGACGTCCGTGGCCGGCGCTTCTTCGACAACCTCCGCGAATCCCTCGCCGACCTCGACGCCAAGGAGGTCACCCGGCGGATCGTCTTCCTGGAGTCCTCCGACGACGCGCTGGTCCGCCGCTTCGAATCCGTCCGCCGCCCGCACCCCCTCCAGGGCGACGGCCGGATCGTCGACGGCATCGAGGCGGAGCGCGATCTGCTGCGCGAGCTGCGCGGCGACGCCGACCTGGTGATCGACACCTCCGACCTCAACGTCCACGAGCTGCGCAGCAAGATGGACGCCCAGTTCGCCGGCGACGAGAAGCCGGAGCTGCGGGCCACCGTCATGTCCTTCGGCTACAAGTACGGGCTGCCGGTCGACGCCGACCTGGTGGTGGACTGCCGCTTCCTGCCCAACCCGCACTGGGTCCCCGAGCTGCGCCCCTTCACCGGGCTCAACGAGGAGGTGGCCACGTATGTCTTCAACCAGCCCGGCGCCAAGGAGTTCCTCGACCGCTACACCGAGCTGCTCCAGCTGATCGCCGCCGGCTACCGCCGCGAGGGCAAGCGCTATGTGACCGTCGCCGTCGGCTGCACCGGCGGCAAGCACCGTTCCGTCGCGATGTCCGAGAAGATCGGCGCGCGCCTCGCCGCGGAGGGCGTCGAGACCGTGGTCGTCCACCGGGACCTGGGGCGCGAGTGACCGGACGGACCTTCCGTATGCGCCGACTGCGCCGGGGTGTCCCGACGCTGTCGGCGCGCGGGCGCGGCGCCCAGCCGAAGGTCGTCGCGCTCGGCGGGGGGATGGGCCTGTCGGCCTCCCTCGCCGCGCTCCGCCGGATCACCGGCGATCTCACCGCGGTCGTCACCGTCGCGGACGACGGCGGCTCCAGCGGCCGGCTCCGGGAGGAGCTGGGCGTCCTGCCGCCCGGCGATCTCCGCAAGGCCCTCGCCGCGCTCTGCGGGGACGACGACTGGGGCCAGACCTGGGCACGGGTCATCCAGCACCGCTTCCAGTCCCAGGGCGACCTGCACGAGCACGCGGTCGGCAATCTGCTGATCGTCGCCCTCTGGGAGCAGCTCGGCGACCATGTCCAGGCCCTCGACCTGGTCGGCAAGCTCCTCGGCGCGCACGGCCGGGTGCTGCCCATGTCCGCCGTCCCGCTGGAGCTGCAGGCGCTCGTACGGGGGCACGACCCGGCCCTCCCCGACCGGATCGACACCGTACGCGGCCAGGCGACCGTCGCGCTCACCCGCGGCGAGGTGCAGTCCGTCCATCTGGTGCCGCAGGATCCCCCGGCCGTCCCCGAAGCGGTCGCCGCCGTCATGGACGCCGACTGGGTGGTGCTCGGCCCCGGCTCCTGGTTCTCCTCCGTGATCCCACATCTGCTGGTGCCCGAGCTGCTCGACGCGCTCGTCGAGACCAAGGCCCGACGCGTCCTCTCGCTGAACCTCGCTCCGCAACCCGGTGAAACCGATGGCTTCTCACCGCAGCGTCATTTGGAGGTTTTGGGGCGACACGCCCCTAAACTCGCCTTGGACGTGGTGCTGGCCGACGAGGCCGCCGTGCCTGACTGCGAATCTCTCTCCGATGCCGCGAAGCGGTTCGGTGCCGCGGTCGAGCTGGCGCCGGTGGCAGCGCCCGACAGTTCGCCGGTCCATGATCCCGAGCTGTTGGCAGCCGCGTACGACCGTATTTTTCGGATGCATGGAAGGATCGGCCCATGGCGATGACGCCAGCGGTGAAGGACGAGATCGCCCGCCTCCCCGTCACCCGGACGTGTTGCAGGAAGGCGGAGGTTTCGGCGATCCTTCGGTTCGCGGGCGGGCTGCACCTGGTGAGCGGCCGCATCGTGATCGAAGCGGAGCTGGACACCAGCATCGCCGCGCGCCGACTGCGCAAGGACATCCTGGAGATCTTCGGGCACAACTCGGAGCTGGTGGTGATGGCCCCCGGCGGGCTGCGCCGCGGCAGCCGTTACGTCGTTCGGGTGATCACCGGCGGTGATCAGCTGGCGCGGCAGACCGGTCTGGTGGACGGCAGGGGGCGCCCGATCCGCGGGCTTCCCCCACAGGTCGTCTCCGGCGCCACCTGTGACGCGGAGGCCGCCTGGCGCGGCGCGTTCCTGTCGCACGGATCGCTCACCGAGCCGGGCCGCTCCTCCTCCCTGGAGGTGACCTGCCCGGGTCCCGAGGCCGCCCTCGCGCTGGTCGGCGCGGCCCGCAGACTCCAGATCGCCGCCAAGGCCCGCGAAGTGCGCGGGGTGGACCGCGTGGTCGTACGGGACGGGGACGCGATCGGCGCGCTGCTGACCCGGCTCGGGGCGCACGAATCGGTGCTGGCCTGGGAGGAGCGGCGGATGCGCCGCGAGGTCCGCGCCACGGCCAACCGGCTGGCCAACTTCGACGACGCGAATCTGCGCCGGTCCGCCCGCGCGGCGGTCGCCGCCGGAGCCCGGGTGCAGCGCGCGCTGGAGATCCTGGCCGAGGAGGTGCCCGAGCACCTGGCCGCAGCCGGCCGGCTGCGGATGGAGCACAAGCAGGCGTCCCTGGAGGAGCTGGGCGCGCTCGCCGACCCGCCGCTGACCAAGGACGCGGTCGCCGGACGGATCAGGCGGCTGCTGGCCATGGCCGACAAGCGGGCCCAGGACCTGGGGATTCCGGGCACGGAGTCCAACCTCAGCGAGGAGCTGGCCGACGGCCTCGTCGGCTGACGCCGCACCGGCCGGGCCGCACCGCGCGGATCCGGCCGGGGCGCCCGTACGCACGCCGTCGCGATGCCCGTACGGGCCCGGCGCGTACGCCCGTACGGATCCGCGCGCACCCGTGCGGACCTCGGTTCGGGCGCGGTGCGCGGCGCCGCCGGGTCTGTCCGTACTCGCCGGTAATGGCGGGTGCGGGCGGGCGCCGGCTCCGGGGGCCACTCGATGTCACCGCGCGGCCCGTGGAGAGGTAGGGTCATAAGCGGTCGGGGACATCCCATACAACTCGCCGGCGTCGAAACCCGGCGTACCAACGAGGAGATCGGTTCGTGACGATCCGCGTAGGCATCAACGGCTTTGGCCGCATCGGTCGTAACTACTTCCGCGCGCTGCTGGAGCAGGGTGCAGACATCGAGATCGTGGCTGTCAACGACCTGGGTGACACTGCGACCACGGCGCATCTGCTGAAGTACGACACCATCCTGGGCCGCCTCAAGGCCGAGGTGTCCCACACCGCCGACACGATCACGGTCGACGGTCACACCATCAAGGTGCTCTCCGAGCGCGACCCGGCCGACATCCCCTGGGGTGAGCTGGGCGTCGACATCGTCATCGAGTCGACCGGCATCTTCACCAAGAAGGCCGACGCCGCGAAGCACATCGCCGGTGGCGCCAAGAAGGTCCTCATCTCGGCTCCGGCCTCGGACGAGGACATCACCATCGTGCTCGGCGTCAACGAGGACAAGTACGACCCGGCGAACCACCACATCATCTCCAACGCCTCCTGCACCACCAACTGTGTGGCGCCGATGGCCAAGGTTCTCCTGGAGAACTTCGGCATCGTCTCGGGCCTGATGACCACGGTCCACGCCTACACCAGCGACCAGCGTCTCCAGGACTTCCCGCACAAGGACCTGCGTCGCGCCCGCGCCGCCGCCGAGAACATCATTCCGGCGAGCACCGGTGCGGCCAAGGCCCTCGGCCTGGTCATCCCGGAGCTGGCGGGCAAGCTCAACGGCATGGCGATGCGGGTGCCGGTCCCGACGGGATCCGTCACCGACCTGGTCGTCGAGACGGAGCGCGTGGTGACCAAGGAAGAGGTCAACGCCGCGTTCCAGAAGGCCTCGCAGGGTGAGCTGAAGGGCTACCTGGACTACACCGAGGACCCGATCGTCTCCTCGGACATCGTCAACTGGCCGGCCTCCTGTACCTTCGACTCCTCCCTGACCATGGTCCAGGGCAAGAGCGTGAAGATCATCGGCTGGTACGACAACGAGTGGGGCTACTCCAACCGTCTGGTCGACCTGACCGTCTTCGTCGGCGGCCAGCTCTGATTCAGGGCCGGTAGGCACCTCGACATGAGCGACAGGGCTCGGGCGGCGCACTGGACATGTTCCAGCGGCGCGGTCCGAGCCCTGTTGGCCTGTCCAGACATCCCCAAGGAGTCCAGCAGCAGATGAAGACGATCGACGAACTTCTCACCGACGGGGTCGCGGGCAAGCGCGTACTCGTCCGCGCCGACCTCAACGTGCCGCTCGACGGCACCACCATCACCGACGACGGCCGGATCCGCGCCGTCGCGCCGACCATCGCCAAGCTGGCCGAGGCCGGCGCGCGCGTCGTCGTCGCCTCGCACCTGGGCCGCCCCAAGGGCGCGCCCGACCCCGCTTTCTCGCTCGCCCCCGCCGCCGCGCGCCTCGGTGAACTCCTCGGCGCGCCCGTGGCGTTCGCGACCGACACGGTCGGCGAGTCCGCCAGGGCGAGCGTCGCGGCCCTCGCCGACGGCGAGGTCGCCGTCATCGAGAACCTCCGCTTCAACGCGGGCGAGACCTCGAAGGACGACGCCGAGCGCGGCGCCTTCGCCGACGAACTGGCCGGGCTGGCCGATCTGTACGTGGGTGACGGCTTCGGCGCCGTACACCGCAAGCACGCCTCGGTCTTCGACCTGCCCGCCCGGCTGCCGCACGCGGCCGGCTATCTGATCGCCACCGAGGTCGGTGTCCTCAAGAAGCTCACCGACGACGTGAAGCGGCCGTACGCGGTCGTTCTCGGCGGTGCCAAGGTCTCCGACAAGCTCGCCGTGATCGACCACCTGCTGGAGAGGGCCGACCGCATCCTGGTCGGCGGCGGCATGGTCTTCACCTTCCTCAAGGCGCAGGGCCACGAGATCGGCTCCTCGCTCGTCCAGGAGGACCAGATCCCGGCCGTCCAGGAGTACCTGACGCGGGCGAAGGAGCGCGGCGTGGAGTTCGTGCTCCCCGTCGACGTCCTGGTCGCCGCCGAGTTCCCCGACCTCAAGACCAAGGCGCCCGCCCACCCCGAGACGGTGGCCGCCGACGCCATTCCCGCCGGACGGATGGGCCTGGACATCGGCCCCGAGACCGGCCGGCTCTACGCCTCGAAGCTCGCCGACGCGGCCACCGTCTTCTGGAACGGCCCGATGGGCGTCTTCGAGCACCCCGACTACGCCGAGGGCACCCGCGCCGTCGCCCAGGCGCTCGTCGACTCCCCGGGCTTCTCGGTGGTCGGCGGTGGCGACTCCGCCGCCGCCGTCCGCATTCTCGGCTTCGACGAGAACGCATTCGGCCATATCTCGACCGGTGGCGGCGCGAGCCTCGAATACCTCGAAGGCAAGACGCTTCCCGGCCTCGCCGCACTGGAGGACTGAACTCTTCATGACCGCTTCCACCGAAAAGACCGGCCGCACCCCGCTGATGGCGGGCAACTGGAAGATGAACCTCAACCATCTTGAGGCCATCGCGCACACCCAGAAGCTCGCCTTCGCGCTGTCGGACAAGGACTACGACGCCGTCGAGGTCGCCGTCCTGGCGCCCTTCACCGACCTGCGGTCCGTACAGACCCTGGTCGACGGCGACAAGCTCAAGATCAAGTACGGCGCCCAGGACATCTCGGCGTACGACTCCGGCGCGTACACGGGTGAGATCTCCGGCCCGATGCTCGCCAAGCTCAAGTGCGCCTATGTCGCCGTCGGGCACTCCGAGCGCCGGCAGTACCACGCCGAGTCGGACGAGGTCTGCAACGCCAAGGTGAAGGCCGCCTTCAAGCACGGTCTGACCCCGATCCTCTGTGTCGGCGAGGGACTCGACGTCCGCAAGGCCGGACAGCAGGTGCCGCACACGCTCGCCCAGCTGGACGGCGGCCTCAAGGACATTCCCGCCGACCAGGCCGCGACCGTCGTGATCGCGTACGAGCCGGTGTGGGCGATCGGCACCGGCGAGGTCGCCACCCCCGAGGACGCCCAGGAGGTGTGCGCGGCGATTCGCGCGCGGCTCGCCGAGCTGTACTCGCAGGAGCTGGCCGACGGGGTCCGCATCCAGTACGGCGGCTCGGTCAAGTCCGGGAATGTCGCCGCGATCATGGCGCAGCCCGATGTGGACGGCGCTCTGGTCGGCGGGGCGGCGCTGGACGCCGACGAGTTCGTCAAGATCGTCAGGTTCCGCGACCAGTAAGTATGCGGTAGCACGGATCCGTCGTACCCTGGCGGGGGCCGAGAACGCTCAACCGAGTATGCGGAGCGCGACTCCGTGTATTCGGGGCAGGCGCATCGGCCCCCGTTATCCGTTTTCAGTCCTGTCAGTTCTTGGCCTGTCAGTCCGAGGAAGTTGGTCCAGCCGTGGTTATGGGGTTCTCGATCGCCCTCATCATCTTCAGCCTGCTGCTGATGCTGCTGGTGCTGATGCACAAGGGAAAGGGCGGCGGCCTCTCCGACATGTTCGGTGGCGGAATGCAGTCGTCGGTGGGTGGTTCCTCGGTCGCCGAGCGTAACCTCGACCGCATCACCGTTGTTGTCGGTCTGCTGTGGTTCGCGTGCATTGTCGTGCTGGGTCTGCTGATGAAGCTGGACAGCTGAGCAGAGGTACGGTACGACGTCGCGGGCGCGGCCTATCATGGGGTTCCGCGCCGGGCGTCGGGGGAGTAACTCCCTTCACTGCAAGCGCGTTGGGCCTTACGTAGACTCTGGCCAGCCCGGCAGCGGAGCTGCCTACCGATGCATTGCGGCACCATCACGCAGGGAGTTACGACCGTGGCAAGTGGCAACGCGATCCGGGGAAGCCGGGTCGGAGCGGGGCCGATGGGTGAGGCCGAGCGCGGCGAGTCAGCGCCCCGCCTGCGCATCTCCTTCTGGTGCTCCAACAGGCACGAGACGGTGCCGAGCTTCGCCAGCGACGCGCAGGTTCCGGAGACGTGGGACTGCCCGCGCTGCGGCTTCCCGGCAGGCCAGGACCGGGACAATCCGCCGGACCCGCCCCGCACCGAGCCGTACAAGACGCATCTCGCGTATGTACGGGAGCGGCGCAGCGACGCGGACGGCGAGGCGATCCTCGCCGAAGCCCTGGCCAAGCTTCGCGGCGAATTCTAGCCAATTCGTTTTCCACGCATTCCCGCCTTTCTTCCGGCCGGGCACCCCAGAGGTGTCCGGCCGGAATGCTGCGCGTGCCTTGCACTTGTCCGCGTCTCGTACAGCCGTCTGATCAATTAGGTTGGGACGACAGCGGGGCATGTCTGCAAGCACGAGAAGAAGTGGGCTGATGTCCGAATGAACGCAGAGGGACGCACGAAGCTCAACCGGCTGCCCGAGTGGAGCGCGCTGGGCAAGCACCGGGAGCAGCTGGGCGGGACGGGGCTGCGGGAGCTGTTCGCCGCCGACCCGGCACGCGGCACCGGTTACACCCTTCGGGTGGGCGATCTGCATCTGGACTACTCCAAGCAGCTGGTGACCGACGAGACGCTGGCGCTGCTGCGCGAGCTGGCCGTCGCCACCGGAGTGGCGGAGCTGCGGGACGCGATGTTCCGCGGGGACAAGATCAACACGACCGAGGACCGCGCGGTGCTGCACACCGCGCTGCGCGCCCCCCGGGACGCCGTGATCGAGGTCGACGGTCAGAACGTCGTACCGGCGGTGCACGCCGTTCTCGACAAGATGAGCGCCTTCGCCGAGCGGATCAGGTCCGGCGAGTGGACCGGTCACACCGGCCGGCCCATCAAGAACATCGTCAATGTCGGCATCGGCGGCTCCGACCTCGGTCCCGCGATGGCCTACGAGGCGCTGCGCTCCTTCACCGACCGCGAGCTGACGGTCCGCTTCGTCTCCAACGTCGACGGCGCCGACCTGCACGAGGCGGTCCGGGACCTGGACCCGGCCGAGACGCTGTTCATCATCGCGTCGAAGACCTTCACCACCATCGAGACCATCACCAACGCCACCTCCGCGCGCGACTGGCTGCTGACCGGCCTGCGCGCCGACCAGAGCGCCGTCGCCAAGCACTTCGTGGCGCTCTCCACGAACGCCGAGAAGGTCTCCGGCTTCGGCATCGACACCGCGAACATGTTCGAGTTCTGGGACTGGGTCGGCGGGCGCTACTCGTACGACTCGGCCATCGGGCTCTCCCTGATGATCGCGATCGGCCCCGACCGGTTCCGCGAGATGCTCGACGGCTTCCACCTCGTGGACGAGCACTTCCGCACCGCGCCGCCCGAGGAGAACGCTCCGCTGCTGCTCGGGCTGCTCGGCGTCTGGTACGGGGCGTTCTTCGACGCCCAGTCGCACGCGGTCCTGCCGTACAGCCACTATCTGTCGAAGTTCACCGCGTACCTCCAGCAGCTGGACATGGAGTCGAACGGCAAGTCGGTGGACCGGGACGGCGACCCGGTGGAGTGGCAGACCGGCCCCGTCGTCTGGGGCACGCCCGGCACCAACGGCCAGCACGCGTACTACCAGCTGATCCACCAGGGCACGAAGGTCATCCCGGCCGACTTCATCGGCTTCGCCCGGCCCGTCGATGATCTGCTGCCCGGTCTGGTCGCCCAGCACGACCTGCTGATGGCCAACTTCTTCGCGCAGACGCAGGCGCTCGCCTTCGGCAAGACGCCCGAGGAGGTACGGGCGGAGGGCGTGCCCGAGGAGCTGGTGCCGCACAAGACGTTCCAGGGCGACCACCCGACCACCACCATCCTCGCCGAGTCCCTCACCCCGTCCGTGCTGGGCCAGCTGATCGCGCTGTACGAGCACAAGGTGTTCGTCCAGGGCGCCGTCTGGAACATCGACTCCTTCGACCAGTGGGGCGTCGAGCTGGGCAAGGTCCTCGCCAAGAAGATCGAGCCCGTGCTCACCGGGAACGCGCGGGGCGACGGGCTGGACACCTCGACGGCGGCGCTCGTCGCCACGTACCGCTCGCTGCGCGGTCGCTGAGCAGATGGGGGAGGGGGTACGGCTCCGGCCGCCGAACAACACACCGGCAGCGCGCGCCGTCGGCTGGTGGCGCGCGCAGTGGCTGCTGCTGACCCTGGTCCCGGTCGCCGTACTGGCCGTGCTGGGGGTGCTCATCGCCCCGGCACGGACCTGGCTGCTGGTGCCCGCCGCCGTCCTGGCCGTGATCGGGCTGGTCTGCGCGGTGCTGGTGCCCGTGTGGTGGTTCCGGGTGCACCGGTGGGAGGTGACGGACGAGGCGGTCTACGTCCGTACCGGCTTCTTCTGGCAGGAGTGGCGGATCGCGCCGATGTCCCGGATCCAGACGGTGGACACCGTGCGCGGTCCGCTGGAGCAGCTGTTCCGGCTCTCCACGGTGATCGTCACCACCGCGTCGTCCAAGGGCGCGGTGCATATCGCGGGGCTCGACCACGAGCTGGCCGCCGAGCTGGCCGAGCGGCTGACGCACATCACCCAGGCCACCCCCGGGGACGCCACATGAGCGAGCCCGTGGAGTTCGTGGAGCCGCTGCCGGGGGCGGCCGAAGCCGTCGTCCCCGGCGCCCCCGTGGCCCCCGCCGAAACGGCCGGGGCCGCCGGCGAGGGGGAGTGGCGGCGGCTGGACCCGCGCACCCTGCTCGTCACGGCCGTCGTCCTCGCCGGGGTCGTCCTCGGCGGCGCGGTCCCGACCGCCATCGGGATGACCGGCCGGATGCCGCTGTGGCGGGCGCTGTCCTGGGTGGCCGCCGCCGCGGTGCTGGTCATCGGCCTCGGGCTGTGGGGGGAGTACGTCCGCTGGCGCCGTACCCGCTACCGCGTCGGGCCCGAGCGCGCCGAACTCCACACGGGCCTGTTCGTCGTCAAGCGCCGCTCCCTGGCGCGTGAACGCATCCGCAGCGTCGATCTGACCGCCCACCCGCTGCTGCGGATACTCGGCCTGGTCAAGGTCCGTATCGGCACCGGCGAACAGTCCGGCGGCGAATCCACGCTGGAGCTGGAACCGGTGACCAAGGCCGAGGGCGAGCGGCTGCGCACCGTCCTCCTCGCCCGCGCCGTCACCGGCGAGCCGGGCGCCGACCGCGACGGCATGCTGGCGGTCCTCGACCTCCGCTGGATGCGGTACGCGCCGATCTCGTTCCTCGCCCCCGTGCTCGGCGGCGCCTCCATCGGCGCCGTGCTCCAGGTGAGCGACTGGTTCGGCGTACAGGCCCGGCTGTTCCACTGGGTCGACGACCGCTTCCACGACACCCCGCTCGGCTGGCTGATCGCCTCCGTCGTGGCCGCCGCCGCCCTCGCCGGGGTGATCGGCGCGCTCGGGCTGTGGACCGAGATGTGGTGGAACTACCGGCTGGAGCGGGAGCCCGGCGGCACCCTGCGGGTGCGCCGCGGGCTGCTCACCTCCCGCTCGGTCTCCATCGAGGAGCGCCGGCTGCGCGGGGTGGAGCTGGTCGAGCCGCTCGGCGTACGGCTGGCGGGTGCGGCCAGGCTCGACGCGGTCGCCACCGGTCTCGCCCAGGACGAGGAGGACGAGCACGCCGACCACAAGACCCTGCTGCCCGCCGCGCCGCGCGCGGTGGCGGACGAGGTGGCCGCGCGCGTGCTGGGCGAATCGTTCTCCCCGACCCGGACCGCCCGGCTCGCCCCGCACCCCCGCGCCGCGCGCGGCCGGCGGCTGCGCTGGGCGCTGGCCGCCGCGCTGGCGCCGGTCGCTGTCCTCGCCGTGCTGGGCGCGCTGCTGACCGGCGTACTCCTCCAGGCCGCCGCGGTCTGCGCCGTGGTGGCGCTGCCGGTCGCCGTACTCCTCGCCCTCGACGCCTACCGCAATCTGGGCCACGGCCTGAGCGGCGGCTATCTGGTGGCGCGCTCGGGCACCCTGCGCCGGACGACCGTGGCGCTCCAGCGCGGCGGCGTGATCGGCTGGACGGTCAAGCAGTCCTACTTCCAGCGCCGCGCCGGGCTGCTCACGCTGACGGCGACCACGGCGGCCGGCGAGGGCGCCTACCACGTCCACGACGCGGCCAGGGACGAGGGACTCGCCTTCGCCGCCGAGGCCGTACCGGGGCTGCTGGAGCCCTTCCTCGTGAGGGACCCCGCACCGCACCGCGCGGCGGAGTCAGGCAGCACAGCTCCCCCACTCCCCATGTGACGGTCGGTCTCAGGGCGCATGGATCATTACGGCATGACAACTGCCAGCCGCCGCGCGGTTCTTACCGTCCTCGCCACCGCCGCCGTGAGCGGTCCCCTGCTGACCGGGGCGGGCGCCGCCCCCGCGTACGCCGCCGACGACCTGTACGCCTCCAACACCGACCTCTACACCAAGCTCGCGGGCAAGGAGGGCACCGACTTCGCCCGGCGCTACAAGCGGCACGAGAAGTCCGACAACAGCCTCAGCGCCTCCTACCCGTTCCACCGCACCACGATCATGGCCCTCCACGGCGGCGGCATCGAGACCGGCACCTCCGAGCTGTGCATCGGTATCGCCGGCTACCATCCGGCGACCTTCGAGGTCAGACCCGGGACCGGCCCGGTGTACGACTACTGGATGTTCGAGGGGCTGCGGTCGAGCGACAACGGTGAACTGCATGTCACGTCCGTGAACTGCGACGACCGGGTGGCCCTGTCGATGGCGGGCGGCAGCCTCAACGTCCTGAGCCTGCACGGCTGTACGGCGGCACAGGCCGGCGTCGCCGGCAGCCGGCCCGAGGCCATCGTGGTGGGCGGCCTCAACAACACCTTCAAGCAGTATCTGCACGACGCCTTCGGAGCGGCCGGCTTCCAGACGGTCGACGGCTCGGCCAGGCCCGCCCTCGCCGGGGTGCAGCCCCTGAACATCGCCAACCGCACGGTCCTCTCCATGGGCGGCCAGCTGGAGATCACCACCGAGCTGCGCCAGGCCATGTTCGGCGTCAACACCCGCGCCGGGCGCCCCGGTTCCACCAACGAGGTCTTCGACCGGTTCGTGGGCGCTGCCCGTACGGCCGTCGCGCGGCTGGAGGCCCGCTCCGACCAGGCCATCCTCTGACCGTCGGGGACACCGGCACAGGAAGCCGACACACACGTCGGCCCACCCCGGGACCGAAGAGGGTACCGGGGCGGGCCGACGTGGTGGCGTCAGGCGGACGCCGGGGGATAGAGAGCGCGCGGCAGGGCCGAGGCCGCCGCCGCGTCCAGCAGCCACAGCGTGCGGCCACGGCCGTACGCCCCGGCGGCCGGGGCCTGGATCTCGCCCGCTCCCGACAGCGCGATCTCCGCCGCCTTCGCCTTGTCCTCGCCCGCCGCCAGCAGCCACACCTCGTGCGCCGCGCGGATCGCCGGCAGCGTCAGCGAGATCCGGACCGGCGGCGGCTTGGGCGCGCCGTGCACGGCGACCACCGTGCGCTCCGTCTCCCGCACGGCCGGCAGCTCAGGGAAGAGCGAGGCGACATGGGTGTCGGGACCGACGCCCAGCATCAGCACGTCGAACGTCGGCACCCGCCCGTGGTCCCCGGGCCGGGCGGCCGCCGCCAGCTCCGTGGCGTAGGCGGCGGCCGCCGCCTCCACGTCACTGCCGTACGGACCGTCCGAGGCCGGCATCGCGTGCACCCGCGCGGGGTCCAGCGGCACCGAGTCGAGCAGCGCCTCCCTGGCCTGGGTGACGTTCCGCTCCGGATCGCCCTCCGGCAGGAAGCGCTCGTCGCCCCACCACAGGTCGAGCCGCGCCCAGTCCACCGCGTCCCTGGCGGGCGCCGCCGCCAGCGCGGCCAGCAGCCCGTTGCCGTTGCGGCC
Source organism: Streptomyces sp. NBC_01429 (assembly GCF_036231945.1). Classification (NCBI taxonomy): domain Bacteria; kingdom Bacillati; phylum Actinomycetota; class Actinomycetes; order Kitasatosporales; family Streptomycetaceae; genus Streptomyces; species Streptomyces sp. NBC_01429. Next base: position 6,187,001 of record NZ_CP109599.1, read on the forward strand.
ACCGGTCAGCACCACCGAGGCGGAGCCCCTGGCGGCCTGGGCGTCCACGATCCTCGTGATCAGCCGGGCCGCCGCGGCCTGCGCCATCAACTCCTTGTCGCGGTGCACGACCAGCTGCGGCGTACTCACTTCGGCGACGCCTTCTTCGGCATGGTGGCCGGAGTGGCCACCGAGGACGCCGAGTCGTCCGAGGACTCCCCGGCGGATCCCGACGCGACCGACGACGCCGCGTGCGAGGGCGCCGACAGCGACGCCCGCGACGTGTCACCCAGCCGGTGCACACCGAAGCGCAGCGACGCCGCGTAGGTGTCGTCCGGGTCCAGCCGGCGCAGCTCCTCCGCGATCAGCTCGGCGGTGTCCCGCCGCTTCAGCGCCACCGCGCGGTCCGGCTGGCCCTGGATGGACAGCGTCGCCAGCGACCCGTCCGCCCGGTCCAGCTTGATCGGCCCGCAGGTCGTCTCCATCCGGACGGCCGTCAGCCCGGGGCCGCCCGAGACACTGCGCCGCACCGGCACCCGCAGCCGGTTCGCGAGCCACATGGCGAGCAGCTCACAGCTCGGGTTGTGCACCTCGCCCTCCACCTCCACCGAGGTGACCTTGCAGTCCACCTGGTCCAGGGCGGCGGCGACCATCGAGCGCCACGGGGTGATCCGGGTCCAGGACAGATCCGTGTCGCCCGGGGTGTAGGCGTCGGCGCGGGCCGTCAGCTCCTCCACCGGGTTCTCGGCGGAGTACGTGTCCGTCACCCGGCGCTGCGCCAGCTTGCCCAGCGAGTCCTTGGCGGGGTTCACCGGCGCGTTGACCGGCCACCACACGACGACCGGGGCGTCGGGCAGGAGCAGCGGCAGCACCACCGACTGGGCGTGGTCTATCACGTCGCCGTACAGACGCAGCACGACCGTCTCGCCGGTGCCCGCGTCGGCTCCGACCCGTACCTCCGCGTCGAGCCTCGCCTTGGCGCGGTCGCGCGGCGAGCGGGAGACCCGCTTGACGACGACCAGCTTGCGCGACGGGTGCTCGCGGGACGCGTCGTTGGCGGCCTTGAGCGCGTCGTACTGGTTCTCCTCGTCGGTGACGAGGACCAGGGTGAGGACCATGCCGATGGCGGGGGTGCCGATCGCCCGGCGGCCCTGCACCAGCGCCTTGTTGATCTTGCTGGACGTGGTGTCCGTTAGGTCGATCTTCATGGCCGACGCCAGCTCCGTCCGTCTCGTGCGAGCATTTCGTCCGCCTCGACCGGACCCCAGGTCCCGGACTCGTACTGCGCGGGCTTGCCGTGCTTGTCCCAGTAGCGCTCGATCGGGTCGAGGATCTTCCAGGACAGCTCGACCTCCTCCACGCGCGGGAAGAGGTTCGAGTCGCCGAGCAGCACATCGAGGATGAGCCGCTCGTACGCCTCGGGGCTGGACTCCGTGAAGGACTCGCCGTACGCGAAGTCCATCGAGACGTCGCGCACCTCCATCGAGGTGCCCGGCACCTTCGAACCGAACCGCATGGTCACGCCCTCGTCCGGCTGGACCCGGATGACCAGGGCGTTCTGCCCCAGCTCCTCCGTCGCCGTGTGGTCGAAGGGGGAGTGCGGGGCGCGCTGGAAGACGACCGCGATCTCGGTGACCCGGCGGCCGAGCCGCTTGCCGGTACGGAGGTAGAAGGGGACGCCCGCCCAGCGGCGGTTGTCGATCTCCAGCTTCACGGCGGCGTACGTGTCGGTCTTCGACCGGGGGTCGATGCCGTCTTCCTGGAGGTAGCCGACGGCCTGCTCGCCGCCCTGCCAGCCGTCCGCGTACTGCCCGCGCACCGTGTGCGCGCCCAGGTCCCTGGGCAGCTTCACCGCACCGAGCACCTTGGTCTTCTCCGCCGCCAGCGCGTCCGCGTCGAAGGAGGCGGGCTCCTCCATCGCGGTCAGCGCGAGCAGTTGGAGGAGGTGGTTCTGGATGACGTCACGGGCGGCGCCGATGCCGTCGTAGTACCCGGCCCGGCCGCCGATGCCGATGTCCTCGGCCATCGTGATCTGTACGTGGTCGACGTACGACCGGTTCCAGATCGGCTCGAAGAGGGTGTTGGCGAAGCGCAGCGCCAGGATGTTCTGGACGGTCTCCTTGCCCAGATAGTGGTCGATCCGGAAGACCTCGTTGGACGGGAAGACCTCGTGGACGACCTTGTTCAGCTCGATCGCCGAGTCCAGGTCGTGGCCGAAGGGCTTCTCGATGACGGCGCGCCGCCAGGAGCCCTCCTTCTGGTCGGCGAGCCCGTGCTTCTTGAGCTGCTGGACGACCTGCGGGAAGAACTTCGGCGGTACGGAGAGGTAGAAGGCGAAGTTGCCGCCCGTCCCCTGCGCCTTGTCCAGCTCCGCGATCGTCGCCTTCAGGTTCTCGAACGCGTCGTCGTCGTCGAAGACGCCCTGGACGAAGCGCATCCCCTGGACGAGCTGCTGCCAGACCTCCTCGCGGAACGGCGTGCGCGCGTGCTCCTTGACGGCGTCGTGGACCTCCTTCGCGAAGTCCTCGTCCTGCCATTCGCGACGGGCGAAGCCGATGAGGGAGAAGCCCGGCGGCAGAAGACCACGGTTGGCGAGGTCATAGACGGCAGGCATCAGCTTTTTGCGGGACAAATCGCCCGTGACGCCGAAGATGACCAGGCCCGACGGCCCCGCGATACGCGGGAGCCGTCGGTCCGCGGCGTCACGGAGCGGGTTCACTCCGTGGGTTGCGGTCAAGGGATCAGCCCTCCGAGGGGGCGAGGCGCTGGAGCTCCGCCTCGGTCGACTTGAGCAGGTCAATCCAGGCGGCCTCGAACTTCTCGACGCCCTCGTCCTCCAGCAGCTGTACGACGTCGTCGTACGAGATGCCGAGCTTGGCGACGGCTTCGAGTTCGGCGCGCGCCTGGTCGTAGGTGCCGCGCACGGTGTCACCGGTGATCCGGCCGTGGTCGGCGGTGGCGTCGAGCGTGGCCTCCGGCATGGTGTTCACCGTGTTGGGGGCCACCAGGTCGTCCACGTACAGGGTGTCCTTGTACGCCGGGTCCTTGACGCCGGTCGAGGCCCACAGCGGACGCTGCTTGTTGGCCTGCGCCCGGTCCAGGTCCGCCCAGCCGTCCCCGCCGAAGACCTCCTCGTACGCCTCGTAGGCGAGCCGGGCGTTGGCGAGGGCGGCCTTGCCCTTGACGGCCTTGGCCTCGGGGGTGTCCAGCGCGTCGAGCCGCTTGTCGATCTCGGTGTCCACGCGGGACACGAAGAAGGACGCCACCGAGTGGATCTTGGAGAGGTCCAGGCCCGCGGCCTTCGCCTTCTCCAGACCCGCGATGTAGGCGGCCATGACCTCGCGGTAGCGCTCCAGCGAGAAGATCAGCGTGACGTTGACGCTGATGCCCCGGCCGATCGTCTCGGTGATCGCCGGCAGCCCGGCCTTGGTCGCCGGGATCTTGATGAGGGTGTTCGGGCGGTCCACCAGCCAGGCGAGCTGCTTGGCCTCGGCGATGGTCGCCTCGGTGTGGTGTGCCAGCCGCGGGTCCACCTCGATGGAGACCCGGCCGTCCTGGCCCTGCGTCGCGTCGAAGACCGGACGCAGGATGTCGGCGGCGTCACGGACGTCCGCCGTCGTGATCATGCGGACCGCTTCTTCGACGGTGACCTTGCGGGTGGCGAGATCGGCGAGCTGCTGCTCGTAGCCGTCACCGCTGCTGATCGCCTTCTGGAAGATCGACGGGTTGGTCGTGACGCCCACCACGTGCTGCTGGTCGATCAGTTCGGCGAGATTGCCGGACGTGATCCGCTTGCGCGAGAGGTCGTCGAGCCAGATCGCGACGCCTTCGTCGGAGAGGCGCTTGAGTGCGTCTGTCATGAGGTTTGCATCTCCTACAGTTCGTATATGGGCGTCAGCGCGCCGAGGCCTCAAGAGATTCCCGGGCGGCGGCGGTGACCGCGTCCGCGGTGAAGCCGAACTCGCGGAAGAGGATCTTCGCGTCGGCCGAGGCTCCGAAGTGCTCCAGCGAGACGATGCGACCGGCGTCGCCCACGAAACGGTGCCAGGTCAGGCCGATGCCCGCCTCGACCGCCACGCGCGCCTTCACGGACGGCGGCAGCACGCTGTCCTTGTACGCCTGGTCCTGCTCGTCGAACCACTCCACCGACGGCATCGACACGACACGCGTCGGCACGCCCGCCGCCTGGAGCCGCTCGCGCGCCTCCACGGCCAGCTGCACCTCGGAGCCCGTACCGATCAGCACGACCTGCGGCGCGCCGCCTTCGGCCTCGAACAGCACGTAACCGCCCTTGGCGGCATCCTCGTTGGCGTCGTACGTCGGCACGCCCTGGCGGGTGAGCGCCAGACCGTGCGGGGCGCCCTTGTCGTGGCGCTTGAGGATCTCGCGCCAGGCGATCGCCGTCTCGTTGGCGTCGGCCGGGCGGACGATGTTGAGGCCCGGGATGGCGCGCAGCGCGGCCAGCTGCTCGACCGGCTGGTGGGTCGGGCCGTCCTCGCCGAGACCGATCGAGTCGTGCGTCCACACGTAGGTCACCGGGAGCTTCATCAGCGCGGCGAGCCGGACGGGCGGACGCATGTAGTCGGAGAACACCAGGAAGGTGCCGCCGTAGATACGGGTGTTGCCGTGCAGCGAGATGCCGTTCATCGTCGAGCCCATGGCGTGCTCGCGGATGCCGTAGTGCACGGTGCGGCCGTACGGGTCGGCCTCCGGCAGCGGGTTGCCCGCCGGGAGGAACGACGACGTCTTGTCGATGGTGGTGTTGTTCGAGCCGGCCAGGTCGGCCGAGCCGCCCCACAGCTCGGGGATGACCTCACCGAGCGCCTGGAGGACCTTGCCGGACGCGGCGCGCGTCGCGACGGACTTGCCGGTCTCGAAGGCGGGGAGCTTCTCCTCCCAGCCGGCGGGCAGTTCACCCGCGCGCACCCGGTCGAACGTCTGCGCGCGCTCCGGGTTGGCGGTGCGCCAGGCGGCGAACGCCTTGTCCCACTCACGACGCGCCTCACGGCCGCGGTCGAGGGCCTCACGGGTGTGCGTGATGACCTCGTCGGAGACGTCGAAGGACTTCTCGGGGTCGAAGCCGAGCACCTTCTTCGTCGCCGCGACCTCCTCGTCGCCGAGCGCCGAGCCGTGCGCGGCCTCGGTGTTCTGGGCGTGCGGGGCGGGCCAGGCGATGATCGAGCGGGCCGCGATGAACGAGGGCCGCTCGGTCTCGGCCTTGGCCGCCCGCAGCGCCTCGTACAGCCCCTGCGGGTCGAGGTCGCCGTCGGGCGACTGCGCCACACGCTGGACGTGCCAGCCGTACGCCTCGTACCGCTTGATGGTGTCCTCGGAGACCGCGGTCTCCGTGTCGCCCTCGATGGAGATGTGATTGTCGTCCCAGAGCAGGACGAGGTTGCCGAGCTTCTGGTGCCCGGCCAGCGAGGACGCCTCCGCGGAGACACCTTCCTGGAGGCAGCCGTCACCGGCGATCGCGAAGATGGTGTGGTCGAAGGGGGACGTGCCGGGGGCGGCGTCCGGGTCGTACAGGCCACGCTCGTAGCGGGCGGCCATGGCCATGCCCACGGCGTTGGCGACCCCCTGCCCGAGCGGGCCGGTGGTCGTCTCCACACCGACGGTGTGTCCGTGCTCCGGGTGTCCGGGGGTCTTCGAACCCCAGGTGCGGAAGGACTCCAGGTCGGAAAGCTCCAGGCCGTAGCCGGCCAGGTAGAGCTGGATGTAGAGCGTCAGCGACGAGTGACCCGCCGAGAGGATGAACCGGTCGCGGCCCGTCCACTGCGCGTCGGCGGGGTCGTGCCGCATGAGCTTCTGGAAGAGCAGATACGCGGCGGGCGCGAGGCTCATGGCCGTACCCGGATGGCCGTTGCCGACCTTCTGTACGGAATCCATGGCCAGGACGCGGGCGGTGTCAACGGCCCGGCGGTCCGTTTCGGTCCACTCGAGGTCTGTGGTGGTCGGCTTGGTGCTCACCCTGAGTCAGGGCTCCTCTCCACATGTTCGAATCCCGGTGTCTTTGGGCGCACCGGTTCGCTGTCGAGCCTACCCGCAGCATCTGGCATCTTTCCGAGCGCGTTTCCAGGGTGCGGTGCGGGTGAGGACTTCGCCTCTCGGCAGGCTCTCGGCAGGGTGTACGGGCCGTGTCCGCAGGGCGTTCAACACGAGTTCCGGTGACCCGACCCCCGCGAGGATCGGCATGCGGGCAACGTCTAGAGTGGCGTGGTACGCGCAGGTCTTTACCGGGACTTAACGCCGGTGGCTTGCTGGGATTTCTCTGTCAGGGGTGTGCGTGACGGCCGTCGAGTCCCGACCCGCAGGGGTCGTTCTGACTCCGAGCTCGGGTGGCCATCGGCCGTTCGGGGCCCGCGTCAAAGCGTTCGTGGCGCTGACCAAGCCGCGAATCATCGAACTACTGCTCATCACCACTGTTCCGGTGATGTTCCTGGCTCAGCAAGGCGTGCCGGATCTCTGGCTGGTACTCGCCACGTGCGTCGGCGGTTATCTCTCCGCCGGCGGCGCCAACGCGCTGAACATGTATATCGACCGCGATATCGACGCCCTGATGGACCGTACGTCGCAGCGCCCCCTGGTCACCGGAATGGTGTCGCCGCGCGAGGGATTGGTCTTCGGACTCACCCTCGCGGTGATCTCCACTCTCTGGCTCGGATTCCTGGTCAATTGGCTCTCCGCCTGGCTGGCACTGGGCGCACTGCTTTTCTACGTCGTCGTCTACACGATGATTCTCAAGAGGCGCACTTCACAGAACATCGTGTGGGGCGGTATCGCGGGCTGTCTGCCGGTACTCATCGGCTGGTCGTCCGTCACCGACTCGATGTCCTGGGCCGCCGTCATCCTCTTTCTCGTGATGTTCTTCTGGACGCCGCCGCACTACTGGCCGCTGTCCATGAAGGTCAAGGACGACTACGCGAGGGTCGGCGTCCCGATGCTTCCCGTCGTGGCGACCAACCGGGTGGTGGCGCGGCAGATCGTCCTCTACAGCTGGGTGATGGTCGCCGTCTCGCTGCTGCTGACCCCGCTGGGCTACACCGGCTGGTTCTACACGACGGTGGCGCTGCTGGCGGGCGGCTTCTGGCTGTGGGAGGCGCACAGCCTGCACTCCCGCGCCAAGGCGGGCAAAGAGGGCGCCAAGCTCAAGGAGATGCGGCTGTTCCACTGGTCCATCACCTATGTGTCGCTGCTCTTCGTCGCGGTCGCGGTGGATCCCTTCCTGCGCTGACCGGCCGCTCGTTCTCTATTTTCTTCCTACCCGTTCTCGCTACCCGTCGGTAGCATCCCTTTCATGGCAGAGAACCAGCAGGTCGACGAGAACGACGGCGGCAGCCGGAGCGACGAGGACCGGGCCCTCGCCCGGCGCGAGGCGCGCGCGGGCCGCAGGGCCGCCCGGCTCGCCAGGCGGATCGACGCGTTCGCCCGCGAGCACGGCGGCGCCGAGGGCCAGCTCGCCTACATCGGGCAGGCGGGCACCCGGATCGTGCTCGTCGGCGAGGACGGCGCGTGGGGCGACCTCGTCGCCCCGACCCACGACATCGCGCGTGGCGCGGCCGAGCGGGCGGGCCTTACGCTCCACGAGTCCTTCGACGGAGAGTTCGCCGCCAAGGTGCGCACCGGACCGTACGAGTGGAACCGGATGGCCGGACTCCAGATCGGTGGACGCCGGAGCGCCTGAGGCGCCCGGCACCGGCGGGAGCGCCACCCGACCGGGGGCTCATCCGTTAGGACTACAGGAGGACGCCGGCCGGCGAGCGGCCGGCGTTCCAGGTCCACGACGGGAATCCCGATGATCGAAACAGCGTCCCTGGTGGACCAGTACTGCCACGGTGTCCTCCGTACGGAGCTGGGCCTCGGCACGTTCGAGACACAGCTCGGCGGGGCGGTGGGACAGCCCGCGGCCGGCACCACCTTCTTCGACACCCAGACCGGGTTCGCGGTACGGCGCTGGTGCCCGCCGTTACTCGGGCTGGAACCGCACTGCCCGCCCGCCCACTACCTGGCGCGCCGCCGGGAACTCGGCGCGCTCGAAACCGGGCGCAGACTGCTGCGCTCCACCGGGATCTCCGCCTATCTGGTGGACACCGGGCTCCCCGGCGACCCGGCGGCGCCCGGCGATCTGGCGGGCCCCGGTGAGACGGCCGCCGTGGGCGCGGCGGCCGGCCACGAGATCGTCCGGCTGGAACGTCTCGCCGAACGCGTCGCGGATGTCTCGGGCGGCGCCAGCACCTTCCTGGCGGGCCTGGCCGAGTCCGTGCACCACGCCGCGGCGACGGCCGTCGCCTTCAGCTCGGTCAGCGCCACGGCCCACGGCGGCGTCCTCGCGCCGGAGCCGCCGGGCCCCGGCGCGGTCAGGGGCGCGGCCGTGCGGTGGCTGACCGGGCGCCGGGCGGGCGGGCGGCTCACCGACCCCCTGCTCGTGCGCCATCTGCTCTGGACCGCCATCGGCACGGGGCTGCCGCTGCAACTGCGCCCCGGTGACCGGGACGACGCGTTCCCGGGGACCGGCACCGACAGCGCCGATCCGGTGCCGCTCACCGCTTTCGCGGCGGCCACGGCCGGACTCGGCGCCGATCTCGTACTCCTCGGCCGCTACCCGTACCACCGGCAGGCGGCGCATCTGGCGAGCGTCTTCCCGCACGTGTACGCCGATCTGGGCACCGCGCTCACCCGCACGGGGGCCGGGGCCGCCGCCGTACTCGCCCAGATGCTGGACGTCGCGCCGTTCGGGAAGCTGATGTTCTCCAGCGGCTCGCGCGGACTGCCCGAACTGCACGTGGTGGCGGCCCAGACCTTCCGGGAGGCGCTGGAGCGGGTCCTCGGCGGCTGGGTCGCCGACGGGGCGTGGTCGCCCGGAGACGCCCGGCGGGTCGCGGGGATGATCGCCGGGGGCAACGCCCGCCGCGTGTACGGACTTCCGGCGGCGGGCTGAGAGCGGGACGAGGGCCGGGCCGACCGGGGGTCAGACCGTCGACAGCGCCGGATCCGTCGGCTGGGCCGGGATCTCCGCCGTGGTGTGCGGGCGCTCCCGGGTGCTCATCGCGACCCGCAGCACGGCGATCCACACCAGGCACGAGCCGAGCATGTGGATCCCGACCAGGATCTCCGGGGTGTCGGTGAAGTACTGCACATAGCCGATGGCGCCCTGCGCGAGCAGCACCAGCAGCAGATCCCGGGCCCGCGCCCGGGTGTCGAGCGGGGCGTCCACCACGCGCAGCGTCAGCCACATCGCCACCGCCAGCGCGCAGACGACCCAGGCGAACACCGCGTGCACATGGGCGGCGGTCACATAGTCGAACGGCATCCTCGGCACGTCGCTGCTGTCGCCCGCGTGCCGGCCCGACCCCGTCACCGTCGTACCCGCCGCGATCAGTATCACCGAGGAGACGACCAGCGCCCAGGACAGCTTGCGCACCGGACGCGGGACGCGCGGGCGGGGAGCGCCGTCGCCCTCGTGGGTGCGCAGCCAGGTGAGCGTGGTGACGGTGAGCAGGGCGCTGGCGAGGAGGAAGTGACCTGCCACGGTCCACGGGTTGAGGGCCGTCAGCACCGTGATGCCGCCGATGACACCGTTGCCCATCACCAGCCAGAACTGCGACCAGGCGAGCCTGGTCAGCCCGGGGCGCCGGGGCTTCACGGAGCGCGCCGCGATGATCGCCCAGCCCACGGCCGCGCACAGGACGTACGTCAGCATCCGGTTGCCGAACTCGATCGCGCCGTGCAGGCCCTGCTCCGGCGTGGCGATGAGGCTGTCGTCCGTGCACTTGGGCCAGGTGTCGCAGCCGAGACCGGAACCGGTCAGCCGCACCGCGCCGCCGGTCACGACGATGGCCACGCTCATCACGACGGCGGTGAGCGCGGCGCGGCGCAGAATGCGGGGTGAAGGTGTCCAGCGCTGAGCGATATACGCGAGGGGGTTCAACACGGCCACCATCGTAGGACGGCGCTTGTGCAGGATTTCACGAGGGGTACGTACGGCACGTTTCGCCTCGTGGGAGCGGGTCCCGGCGCCTTCGCCGACCGGGTCCCGGCTACTCCCAGCGGAAGAACCGGCCGGCCGCGCCGAGCCCCAGTACCGCCCACACGGCGAGGATCCCCAGATCGCCCCACGGCATCGCCGCGCCGTGCTGGAGGACGTCCCGCAGCCCCTCGGAGAGCGCCGAGATCGGCAGCAGCCCGAGGACCGAGGCCGCCGCGTCCGGGAACTTGTCCAGCGGCACGATCACCCCGCCGCCCATCAGCAGCAGCAGGAAGACCAGGTTCGCCGCCGCCAGGGTCGCCTCCGCCCTGAGCGTGCCCGCCATCAGCAGCCCGATCCCGGAGAACGCCGCCGTGCCCAGCACGAGCAGCAGCAGCACGGCGAACGGATTGCCGTGCGGCGACCAGCCGAGCGCGAAGGCGATCACCGCGAGCAGCACGATCTGGAACACCTCGGTGGCCAGTACGGAGAACGACTTCGCCGTCATCAGCGCCCAGCGCGGCAGCGGCGACACCGCGAGCCGCTTGAGCACCCCGTACCGCCGCTCGAAGCCCGTCGCGATGGCCTGGCCGGTGAAGGCCGTGGACATCACGGCCAGCGCGAGGATGCCAGGAGCGAGGAAGTCGACCGCCGCGCCCGAACCGGTGTCGACGATGTCCACCGTCGAGAAGAGCACCAGCAGCAGCGACGGGATGATCACCGTCAGCAGCAGTTGCTCGCCGTTGCGCAGCAGCAGCTTCGTCTCGAACGCCGTCTGTGCCGCGATCATCCGGAGCAGCGGGGCCGCTCCGGGCGCCGGGGCGTACGCGCCGGCGCCCGCGTGGGTCCCCGTGTCGGGGGTCCCTGTGCTCATGGACGCAGCTCCTTGCCGGTCAGTTCGAGGAAGACGTCCTCCAGCGTGCGCCGCTCGACGGAGATCCCGTCCGCCATCACCCCGTGCTGCGCGCACCAGGAGGCCACCGTGGCCAGCAGCTGCGGATCGATCCCGCCGCTGATCCGGTACACGCCGGGCGACAGCTCGGCGGCGGCCGTGCCGTCGGGCAGGGCCTTCAGCAGGGAGCCGAGGTCGAGCGCGGGGCGGCCGGTGAAGCGCAGGGTGTTCTCCGCGCCGCCCCGGCACAGCTCCTCGGGGCTGCCCTGGGCGATGACCCGGCCCGCGTCGATGATCACGACATCGTCGGCCAGTGCCTCGGCCTCGTCCATGAAGTGCGTGGTCAGCACGGTGCCGACGCCGTCGGCGCGCAGCTCGCGGACCAGCTCCCAGGTGGAGCGGCGGGCCTGCGGGTCGAGCCCGGCGGTCGGCTCGTCCAGGAAGACCAGCTCGGGCCGGCCGACCACCGCCAGCGCCAGCGCGAGCCGCTGCTGCTGGCCGCCGGAGAGCCGCCGGTAGGTGGTACGGCCGCAGCTGCCCAGGCCGAGGCGCTCGATCAGCGTGTCCACGTCCAGCGGGTGCGCGTGCAGCCGGGCCATGTGGCGCAGCATCTCGTCGGCGCGCGCGCCGGAGTACACGCCTCCGGACTGGAGCATCACGCCGATGCGCGGGCGCAGCCGGGCGGCGTCGGCGACGGGGTCGAGGCCGAGGACGCGTACGGTCCCGGCGTCCGGGCGGCGGTATCCCTCGCAGGTCTCGACGGTGGTGGTCTTGCCCGCGCCGTTGGGGCCGAGCACGGCGGTGACCGTACCGGCGCGCACCACCAGGTCGAGGCCGTCGACCGCGGTCTTGGTCCCGTACCGCTTCACCAGCCCCCGTACCTCTACGAGACTGTCGGGCACGGAGCCACCCGGGGAGACCTGTTGCATGCCCGGAAGTCTAGGGGGGCCTTTCCGGTGGATCGTGGCCGGGCCCGGCGGGGCGGAAACCCCGCGACCGCCCGCCGCCGGCCCGCTTCCGCCCTATTTCTTAGGTAACCCTTAGTGATGAAGGGCACCGTCGGCCGCGCGGGGCGGCGGTTGCCGCCGTCGAAGGAATTACGCAACAATGGCGTTGTGAAATACGTTGGCGAGGCTCCCCAGGAGGAACTCGCGACCGGTGAGCACTCCACTCGCAACCGGGTCGCGCGCTCCATCCTGGACCACGGCCCGTCCACCGTCTCCGAGCTGGCGGGGCGCCTCGGGCTCACTCAGGCCGCCGTCCGCCGCCATCTGGACGCCTTGGTCGCGGATTCCGTGGTGGAGCCGCGCGACCAGCGAGTCTACGGCTCACGAGGACGTGGCAGGCCCGCGAAGGCGTTCGCCCTGACCGACTGCGGCCGGGACGCCTTCGACCAGTCCTACGACCAGCTCGCCGCCGACGCCCTGCGCTGGATCGCCACCGCGGCCGGCGGCGGGGAGCGGGGCGAGGCCGCCGTGGCCGCCTTCGCCCGGGCCCGTATCGCCGACCAGGCCGAGGGCTACCGCTCGGCCGTCGAGGCCGCCGGTCCCGACGGGCGCACCAAGGCACTCGCCGAGGCGCTGAGCGCGGACGGGTACGCTGCTACGGCTCGCGGCGCGCCGAACCGGCAGGGCGAACAGCTCTGCCAGCACCACTGCCCGGTCGCGCATGTCGCCGAGCAGTTCCCCCAGCTGTGCGAGGCGGAGACGGAATTCTTCTCCCAGCTGCTCGGGACACATGTGCAGCGACTGGCCACCATCGCCCACGGTGACGGTGTCTGCACGACGTTCATCCCCCGCGCCACTCCACAGCCACCACAGACTCCACCACCCGCACAGACCACCCATCACGCTTCTGAAAGCACAGCCGGGAGGAACCCCGCATGACGCTCCCCACGGAGACTGCCCACCCTGAGCTTGAAGGTCTGGGTACGTACGAATTCGGCTGGGCCGACTCCGACGCCGCAGGCGCCGCGGCCAAGCGCGGTCTCTCCGAGGCCGTCGTCCGCGACATCTCGGAGAAGAAGAACGAGCCGGAGTGGATGCTGAAGCTGCGCCTCAAGGGCCTGCGGCTGTTCGACAAGAAGCCCATGCCCAACTGGGGCTCGGACCTGTCGGGCATCGACTTCGACAACATCAAGTACTTCGTGCGCTCCACCGAGAAGCAGGCCGCTTCGTGGGAGGAGCTGCCCGAGGACATCAAGAACACGTACGACAAGCTCGGCATCCCGGAGGCGGAGAAGCAGCGCCTGGTCGCCGGTGTCGCCGCGCAGTACGAGTCCGAGGTGGTCTACCACCAGATCCGTGAGGACCTGGAGGAGAAGGGTGTCATCTTCCAGGACACCGACACCGCGCTGAAGGAGCACCCGGAGCTGTTCCAGGAGTACTTCGGCACGGTGATCCCGGTCGGCGACAACAAGTTCGCCTCGCTCAACACGTCCGTGTGGTCCGGCGGATCGTTCATCTACGTGCCGAAGGGCGTGCAGGTCGACATCCCGCTCCAGGCCTACTTCCGTATCAACACGGAGAACATGGGCCAGTTCGAGCGGACGCTGATCATCGTCGACGAGGACGCCTACGTCCACTACGTCGAGGGCTGTACCGCCCCGATCTACTCCTCGGACTCGCTGCACAGCGCCGTGGTCGAGATCATCGTCAAGAAGGGCGGCCGCTGCCGCTACACGACCATCCAGAACTGGTCGAACAACGTCTACAACCTGGTGACCAAGCGCGCCGTGGCCTACGAGGGCGCGACGATGGAATGGGTCGACGGCAACATCGGCTCCAAGGTCACCATGAAGTACCCCGCCGTCTACCTGATGGGCGAGCACGCCAAGGGCGAGACCCTGTCCATCGCCTTCGCGGGCGAGGGCCAGCACCAGGACGCCGGCGCCAAGATGGTCCACATGGCCCCGAACACCTCGTCCAACATCGTCTCCAAGTCGGTGGCGCGCGGTGGCGGCCGCACCTCCTACCGCGGTCTGATCGAGATCGGCGAGGGCGCCGAGGGCTCCAAGTCCAACGTGCTCTGTGACGCGCTGCTGGTCGACACCATCTCGCGCTCCGATACCTACCCGTACGTGGACGTCCGCGAGGACGACGTGTCCATGGGCCACGAGGCGACCGTCTCCAAGGTCTCCGAGGACCAGCTCTTCTACCTGATGAGCCGCGGCATGACGGAGTTCGAGGCGATGGCGATGATCGTGCGCGGCTTCGTCGAGCCGATCGCCAAGGAGCTGCCCATGGAGTACGCGCTGGAGCTGAACCGGCTGATCGAGCTTCAGATGGAGGGGTCGGTCGGCTGACGGCGCCGACCAGCACCGACCGACGCCGCCGCCGGGGTATCCCGGCGGCGACCGCGAACGCATTCCCTACGCAGAGGCAGAGAGAGAGCACGACGACAGCCATGGCTGAGGCTCAGAACATTCCGGTGGGTTCCACCACCGCCGGTTCGATCGCGGTGGCCGCCGAGTCGACCGTCGCCACGCGCATGAGCGCGCCCCCGTCCTTCGACGTCGCGGACTTCCCCGTCCCGCACGGTCGCGAGGAGGAGTGGCGGTTCACGCCGCTGGAGCGCCTGCGCGGGCTGCACGACGGTACGGCCGTCGCGACGGACGGCGTCACTGTCGAGGTGACCGCCCCCGAGGGCGTCACCGTCGAGACGGTGGGCCGCGACGACGCGCGGGTCGGCCGGGCCGGCGAGCCCGTGGACCGGGTCGCCGCCCAGGCGTACTCCTCCTTCGAGCGGGCCTCGGTCATCTCGGTGCCCAAGGAGGCCGTCGTCACCGAGCCGATCAGGATCACCGTCCACGGCGAGGGCGGCGTCTCCTACGGCCAGCAGATCGTCGAACTCGGAGCCTTCGCCGAGGCGGTCGTGGTCATCGACCACACCGGCGACGCGGTGTTCGCCGCCAACGTCGACTACCTCATCGGCGACGGCGCCAAGCTGACCGTCGTCTCCGTCCAGGACTGGGACGACAAGGCCGTCCACGTCGCCCAGCACAACGCGCTGGTCGGCCGCGACGCCTCCTTCAAGTCGATCGTCGTCACCTTCGGCGGCGACGTCGTACGGCTCCACCCGCGCGTGCGCTACGCGGGGCCCGGCGGCGAGGCCGAGCTGTTCGGCCTCTACTTCACCGACCGCGGCCAGCACCAGGAGCACCGCCTCCTGATCGACCACAACGCCCCGCACTGCAAGTCGAACGCCATGTACAAGGGCGCGCTCCAGGGCGCCGACGCGCACGCGGTGTGGATCGGTGACGTCGTCATCCGCGTCCAGGCCGAGGGCACCGACACGTACGAGATGAACCGCAACCTGGTCCTCACGGACGGCGCCCGCGTCGACTCCGTACCGAACCTGGAGATCGAGACGGGCGAGATCGCCGGCGCCGGTCACGCGTCGGCCACCGGCCGCTTCGACGACGAGCAGCTCTTCTACCTGATGGCCCGCGGCATCCCGGAGACCGAGGCCCGCCGACTGGTGGTCCGCGGCTTCTTCGCCGAGCTGGTCCAGCAGATCGGACTGCCGGACGTCGAGGAGCGGCTGATGACCAAGATCGAGGCGGAGCTGGAGGCAACGGTCTGATGACCTTCGTCCGTGCCTGTGGGCTGAGCGAGCTGGAGGAGGACACCCCGAAGCGGGTGGAACTCGACGGCACGCCCGTCTCCGTCGTCCGCACCGAGGGCGAGGTGTTCGCGATCAACGACATCTGCTCGCACGCGAACGTGTCCCTCTCGGAGGGCGAGGTCGAGGACTGCATGATCGAGTGCTGGCTGCACGGTTCCAGCTTCGACCTCCGTACCGGCAAGCCGTCCGGCCTTCCCGCGACGCGCCCCGTCCCCGTATACCCCGTAAAGATCCAAGGGGACGATGTGCTCGTCTCCGTCACCCAGGAGTCCTGAGTCACCCATGGCAACGCTTGAAATCCACGACCTGCACGTCACTGTCGAGGCGGAGAACGCCACGAAGGAGATCCTGCGCGGTGTCGACCTCACCGTGAAGCAGGGCGAGACGCACGCCATCATGGGCCCCAACGGCTCCGGCAAGTCGACCCTCGCCTACTCCCTCGCCGGCCACCCGAAGTACACCATCACCGGCGGCACCGTCACCCTGGACGGCGAGAACGTCCTGGAGATGACCGTCGACGAGCGCGCCCGCGCCGGTCTCTTCCTGGCGATGCAGTACCCCGTCGAGGTCCCCGGCGTCTCCGTCTCCAACTTCCTGCGCACCTCGGCCACCGCCGTCCGCGGCGAGGCCCCCAAGCTGCGCACCTGGGTCAAGGAGGTGCGCGAGACCATGGAGCGCCTCCAGATGGACCCGGCCTTCGCCGAGCGCAGCCTCAACGAGGGCTTCTCCGGCGGCGAGAAGAAGCGCCACGAGATCCTCCAGCTCGAACTGCTCAAGCCCAAGGTCGCGATCCTGGACGAGACCGACTCCGGCCTCGACGTCGACGCCCTGCGCGTCGTCTCCGAGGGCGTCAACCGCGTCCGCGAGACCGGCGAGGTCGGCACCCTGCTGATCACGCACTACACGCGGATCCTCCGCTACATCAAGCCCGACTTCGTGCACGTCTTCGCCCAGGGCCGCATCGCCGAGTCCGGCGGCGCCGAGCTGGCCGACAAGCTGGAGAACGAGGGCTACGAGGCGTACGTGAAGGGTGGCGTCACCGCGTGACACAGCTGCCGGGCCTTCTCCCCACGTCGGACCGCCTCCTGGACGAGGCGCTCCGCAAGGATTTCCCGATCCTCGATCGGGTGATCCACGGCAAGAAGCTCGTGTACCTGGACTCCGCGGCGACCTCGCAGAAGCCGCGCCAGGTCCTCGACGCGCTCGCCGAGTACTACGAGCAGCACAATGCGAACGTCCACCGCGGCGTGTACACCATCGCCGAGGAGGCCACGGCGCTGTACGAGGGCGCCCGTGACAAGGTCGCCGCGTTCATCAACGCGCCGAGCCGCGACGAGGTGATATTCACCAAGAACGCGTCCGAGTCGCTCAACCTCGTGGCCAACATGCTCGGCTTCGCCGACGAGCCCTACCGGGTGGACCACGAGACCGAGATCGTCATCACGGAGATGGAGCACCACTCCAACATCGTCCCGTGGCAGCTGCTCGCGCAGCGCACCGGCGCGAAGCTGAAGTGGTTCGGCATCACCGACGACGGCCGGCTCGACCTGTCCAACATCAACGAGGTCATCACCGAGAAGACGAAGATCGTCTCCTTCGTGCTCGTCTCCAACATCCTGGGCACCCAGAACCCGGTCGAGGCGATCGTCCGCCGCGCCCAGGAGGTCGGCGCGCTGGTCTGCATCGACGCCTCGCAGGCGGCACCGCACCAGGTGCTCGACGTCCAGGCGCTCCAGGCGGACTTCGTGGCCTTCACCGGCCACAAGATGGTCGGACCGACCGGCATCGGCGTCCTGTGGGGCCGCCAGGAGCTGCTGGAGGACCTGCCGCCGTTCCTGGGCGGCGGGGAGATGATCGAGACCGTGTCGATGCACTCGTCCACCTACGCCCCGGCGCCGCACAAGTTCGAGGCCGGTACACCCCCGATCGCCCAGGCCGTCGGCCTCGGCGCGGCCGTGGACTACCTGTCCGCGATCGGCATGGACAAGATCGCCGAGCATGAGCACGCGATCACCGAGTACGCGGTCCAGCGCCTGCTGGACGTCCCCGACCTGCGGATCATCGGCCCGACGACGGCCGAGGACCGGGGCGCCACGATCTCCTTCACCCTCGGCGACATCCACCCGCACGATGTGGGGCAGGTACTCGACGAGCAGGGCATCGCGGTACGGGTCGGCCACCACTGCGCCCGTCCGGTCTGCCTGCGGTACGGAATTCCCGCGACCACGCGAGCGTCTTTCTATCTGTACTCCACTCCGGCCGAGGTGGACGCTCTGGTCGACGGGCTGGAGCACGTCCGTAACTTCTTCGGATGAGGGTCGAGGACTGAGCCGTGAAGCTGGATTCGATGTACCAGGACGTCATCCTGGACCACTACAAGCACCCGCACGGGCGCGGTCTGCGGGACGGCGACGCCGAGGTGCACCATGTGAACCCGACCTGCGGTGACGAGATCACCCTGCGGGTGCGGTACGAGGGCTCGCGGATCGCGGACGTCTCGTACGAGGGCCAGGGCTGCTCCATCAGCCAGGCCAGCGCGTCCGTGCTCAACGACCTGCTGGTCGGCAAGGAGCTGGCCGAGGCGCGGAAGATCCAGGGCACCTTCCTGGAGCTGATGCAGTCCAGGGGCCAGCTGGAGCCGGACGACGCGATGGAGGAGGTGCTGGAGGACGCGGTCGCGTTCGCCGGCGTCTCGAAGTACCCGGCCCGGGTCAAGTGCGCCCTGCTGTCCTGGATGGCATGGAAGGACGCCACGGCCCAGGCGCTGGGAGCCGGCGCGGGCGACGATTCGGGCGACGACCCTCTGAAGGAGACGGCATGAGCGAGAACGACACCGTGACGATGAAGCCGGCCTCCGAGGAGGAGGTCCGCGAGGCGCTGTACGACGTGGTCGACCCCGAGCTGGGGATCGACGTCGTCAACCTCGGGCTGATCTACGGCATCCACATCGACGACGCGAACATCGCCACCCTGGACATGACCCTGACGTCGGCGGCCTGTCCGCTGACGGATGTGATCGAGGACCAGGCGAAGTCGGCGACGGACGGCATCGTCAACGAGCTGAAGATCAACTGGGTCTGGATGCCCCCGTGGGGCCCGGACAAGATCACCGACGACGGCCGCGAGCAGCTGCGGGCGCTGGGCTTCAACGTCTGAGCGCCGCGCCGCGCCGCGCTGTGACGGCGCGTGCGAGGGCCCCGTCGACCGGACCGGTCGACGGGGCCCTCGCACGTTTCGATCCGCCCGTCTCGGGGTTCGGCTCCGGGGCCGGGGCCGAACCCTGATCCCGGCTACAGCCACACGAGCTGCGGCGTGACCTGCGCGCCCAGACGGTACGCGCGCAGGGCGCGGTCGGGGGACAGGGTGCGCATGCGGCGGTGGCCCTCGACGCTGATCACCTCCGCGTGGTCCTCCCGCCCGAGACCCGTGTGCGCATCGAGCAGCTGATCAAGGAGCTACCGAAGCGAAAGACCTGCCCGATCGACGGCAGCACCGAGGACGAGGTGACCAGATTGCTCGGCCTCGGCGCCACCAAGACGGATGCGGGGCAGGGCGCAGACCGAAACTGGGTGGTCATGGCAGACCCCGAGGGCAACGAGTTCTGCGTCCTGCGCACTCTGGCACCGTAGAACTACTGTCGCGAGCGGGTACCCGCACTCCGTCACGCACCGCAACTATCCCGTTGTCGACTGCCGGGCGCAGTCGCGCCCGAGGGCACGGGTAGGGATGGCCCTTCTCTGTCACCACCGCGGATGACGACAGCCTTCCGGCGCGGGTCCGACGTGGGTCAGGCGCGGGAGTTCGGTGCGCCGTCAGGACGTCGCCACCTCGATCACCTGCTTGCCCACGACGCCGCCGCGCTCGAACGCCCGGTGCGCCGCCGCGATGTCCGCGAGCGGGTGGACGCTGTCGACCACCGGGCGCAGCGCGCCCGAGGTGACGTGGGCGGCCAGGTCGCGCAGTACGGCGGTGTCGGGGTTCGCGCTGAAGGTGCGGATGCGGCGCGGGCCGTGCACGGTCGATGCCGCGATCGCGGCCAGGGCGGGGGCGGAGAGGCCGACGGTGACCATCCGGCCGCCCTTGGCCAGCCGGCTCCGGTAGCAGTGCAGTTCCGTGCCGACCATGTCGACGATGACGTCGAACGGACCGATCCGGTCCGAGGTGGTGGAGCCGTAGTCGAGGACCTGGTCGGCGCCGAGGGCGGTGAGCGTTTCGGCGTGGCGGTCGCGGGCCAGCGCGGTGACGTGGCAGCCCTGCGCGTGCGCCAGCTGTACGGCGGCCGTGCCGACTCCGCCCGCCGCGCCCCGGATCAGGACGCGTTCCCCGCTCGCGAGGTGCACGGTGTCCCGCAGCGCGATCAGCGCCGTCGTGCCCGCGACGACCAGGGAGGCCGCGTCGGTCGGGGAGATGCCCGCCGGGGCGGTCGCGAGGCGGTCCGCGGAGACCACGACGTACTCGGCCGCCCCACCGGTGGTGTGCCGCCGGCGGGGATGCACCGTGCCCCACACCCGGTCGCCGGCCCGGTGGCCCTCGACGTCGGCGCCGGTCTCGACGACGACGCCCGCGAAGTCCAGACCGGCACCGAGGGGGAAACGGCGTCCCGACACGATGCGGAGTTCCCCCGAGCGGATGATCACGTCGTGTCCGTTCACGCTGGACGCCTCGACCGACACCAGGACCTCGCCCGCGGCGGGGGCGGGGCGGTCGACGTCGTTGACCCGCAGGACGTCGGACGCCCCGTAACCGGTGATCTGGGCGGCCTTCATGTGAGGGGTCCTTCCGTGGTGGGCTGTGGTGTTTCCGATACTGGACCCCGCACGCCACATCACGGTCGTTCGCCTTTTCCTGGGACCGGCAGACCCACCCTCGGCGGCCGCGCCCGCGCCATACTGGCGTCGTGACCGAGACCCCCCTCCCCGTGACCGACGATCCCCGACGCGAACTGGCCGACTTCCTGCGGGCTCGCAGGACCCGGCTCCGGCCGCAGGACGTCGGCCTGGAACCCGGTCCGAGGCGCCGCGTCGCCGGGCTGCGGCGGGAGGAACTGGCCCTGCTGGCAGGGGTGAGCGCGGACTACTACCAGCGCATGGAGCAGGGACGCGACGTGCGGCCCTCCGAGCAGGTCCTGGACGCCCTCGCGCGCGCCCTCAACTTCACCACCGAGGAGTCGCGGTACCTGCACAGCCTCGCCGCCGCCGCGCGCACCCCCGCCCGCGGCCCGCGACGGCACGAGCCCGAGGTGGTGCCGCCCACGACGCTGCGGCTGCTGCGGACCCTGTCCTCGCCCGCCGTGGTCGTCGGCCGCTTCCTGGACGTACTGACGTGGAACCCGCTCGCCGGCGCCCTGCTCGGCGAGTTCACCCAGCGGCCGCGGGCGGAGCGGAACCTGCTGTCGCTGCTGCTGCACCCGGAGGCGGACCAGGCATGCCCGGAACGGGCGGCCACCGTCGCCGAGCTGACCGCGATGCTGCGGGCACAGGTCGCCGCCGAGCCGGGGCACCCGCGCGCCGTGGAGCTGGTCGGCGAACTCGCGGTGCGCAGTGACGAGTTCGCCGCGATATGGGCCCGTCACGACGTGGCGGAGACGACCCGTGGCCGGATGCGCGTCAACCATCCGCTGGTCGGGGAGGTGAACCTGGACTGGGACGCCTACCCGATGCCGGGCGCCCCCGGCCCGGTGCTCATCGTGTACACGGCGGAGGAGGGCGGGCCCGACGCCGAGCGGCTCACCCTGCTCGCCGGGCTGCTGGCCGCCCCCGGCCGGGCTGCGGACTCGGCACCGCGCCCCTGACACGGGCGGGACGTCACGCCCTCAGCAGCGCGTGCCGCAGGCCCCCGTCCCCGTACGGCACGTACAGGCCGATGCCCGTGGCCGTCAGCGCGCACGCGGTGGTCAGGGCGGCCGGGTCGCCCGGCGGGGCGGTCAGCCAGGACCAGAGGGGGGCCGCCGTGCCCGTGCGGCCGAGGAAGAGCGCGGCGCCCAGGAGGAGGACCGCCGGGGGCCAGGAGAGTTCCGCGCCGAGGACGGTCGCGCAGGCGAGGGCGAGGCCGGTCAGGGCGGCCAGGTTGCGTACCGCCACCTCCGGGCCCTGGGCCAGGACGTCCGGGGCCCCGTTGGCGGCCGGGGTCATCAGCCACGTACCGGCGCCTGCCACCAGCAGGGTCAGTACGCCGTACCGCGCGCGCATGCGGACCACTCGGCCGTTCGACAGGCGGTCCAGGTGGGGCATGGCCTCGTGCGTTCCCGCGCCGATCACCGTCGCGAGCGCGGCGGGCACCAGCACGGCCAGCGGGAGTGTGATCGGGGTGTCGATCCCCGTGCGTACGGTGCGGTCGCCGGCGAGCGCCGGAGCGATGAGGAGCAGTCCCGCCGCGGCTGCTGTCCGGCCGAGGTTGCGGGCGCGGGCGAAGAGGGGGAGGAAGCGCCATTCGGCGACGTGTTTCATCGGGGGAGATCGCTCTTCCGCAGTGCGCAGGTGGTGAATGCCTCGAAGCGGTCCGCCGCCCAGCGCGGCGGCAGCGCTTCGGGGGTCCGTTCGAGCAGTGCCGCCGCCTCGTCCGTACGCGCCACCGCTTCCGGGTCCGCCGCCGCGCAGCGGTCGACGTCGAGGAGTTCCTCGAAGAACTCCTGCCGGGTGGCGGCCATCCGGCCCGGGGCGAGATCGTCCATGCGGATCGCGCGGGAGCCGGGGGACGGTGCGCCGCCGACGCCTCTGGGTCGCTGTTCCAGACGGTCGAAGGAGGCCGGCGTACCGGCCAGCTGGCGGGCCACCGGAGTGAAGGTACGGGTGAGGCCGGGCAGCGCCCCGGCGAAGGCCGGGTGGACGCAGACGGTGATGGACCGGGTCTCGCAGGAGTACGTGAAGGCCGGGGTGGAGCGGGCGAAGTACCGGCCCTCCAGGGCCGTGGTCGCCACCGCTCCGGTGACCGTGACCGCCAGTGCCGCCGCGCCCGCGACGTACAGCGTCCGGGTCGGGCCGGCCAGGGCGAGGGAGGCGAGGGCGATCAGCGTGGCCGCGCCGAGCAGCCAGAGCGACTGGCGCTCGTACAGGCCCGGTTGCCAGGCATCGAAGACGCCGGGTTCGTCGATGAGGACGGGGAAGAGCAGGTAGTCCTGCTTGCCGTAGCGGCCCGACCCCAGCAAGTTGATCGTGTACAGCGCGATCGCCACCAGCGGGGGCAGCAGCCGGTACGGCAGCAGACGACCCGCGAGATGGCCGAGGGCCACGTTGCACAGCAGGCCCGCCGCTCCCGCCGTGACGACCAGGAGGCTGAACTCGCCGGTGGGGGAGGACAGGGCCGTGCGGATCACCACGGTCAGGACCACCCCAGCCTGCGCCACGAGGCTCCACACGGCCAGCGCGCCCAGTTCGGCGGCGCCGAACAGCCAGCCGCCACGGATCGAGAGCCGCCGCGCCGGGCCCAGGCCGAGGCGGTGTTCGCGCGATCCGGTGAAGGCGGCGAAGGCGCCGAGCACCGGGCCGGTCAGCGCGACGGACGCGTTCGCCGCGGCGAGGGTGCTCGGCCAGTACGCGATGCCCCGCGGCAGCGCGTGCCAGGTGACGCCGATGCCGACGCCCAGCAGGACCGGCACCAGCCATACGACGGGGGAGCGGAGCAGCTCGATGCGCAGGGCGACGGTCCAGAAGCCCCGGGTGCCCACGGCCGGGGGGTGTGCGGCGTCCGGGGGAGCGGGGCGCGGGCTCCTCGTCGGCGGTCGCTCGTTGGCCGACTCAATCACGCGGGCCCACCACCGTGTTGTATCCGCGTTCCAGCTCGGGGGCCGTCCCCGGGCCGATGACCCGCTCGCCCGTGAGCCGTGCCAGCGAGGCCGTGGTGCCCTCGTGGGCGATCCGGCCCTCGTCCAGCACGATGACGCGGTCGCACACGGCCGCGATGTCCTCGGTCAGGTGGGTGCTCAGTACCACCGCACAGGACTCGCCCACCGTACGCAGCAGTTCACGGAAGCCGGTGCGCTGGCCCGGGTCGAGGCCCACGGTCGGTTCGTCCAGGATCAGCAGCCGGGGCCGGTGCACGAGGGACGCGGCGATGCCGGCGCGTCTGAGCATTCCGCCGGAGAGCGCCTTGAGCGGTCGGCCGGTCTCCTTCTCCAGGCCGACCGAGGCGATGGCCGCGCGGGCCGCCTCGCGGACTTCCCGCGCGCCGAGTCCTTTGCTCCATGCCGCGTATTCGACATGGTCGCGGACGCTGAATGACGGCTGATAGCCGAAGTTCTGCGGCAGGAATCCAATGGAGGCCCGCAGTTGGGCCCGGTCGTACCGCCGGGCCGCCGACAGTCCGAGGACCGTCAGCGACCCGGCGGTCGGCCGGAGCAGTGTGCAGAGCGTTTCCAGCAGGGTGGTCTTGCCCGCGCCATTGGGTCCCAACAACCCTGTCGTTCCCTCTCCGATACCGAAGGAGAGGCCGTGCAGGATCTTCCGCTTTCCACGGCGCTGTTCCAGTGCGTGGGCCTCGACCACCCGCACGGTCATTCCCTTGCTCTCGTCCCCTGCCGTCCGGTCGTGTGTGTCAGCCACAGGAACGGATGTCGCGCGGTGAGGTGTCGTGGTGGTTGTCGTCGCGGGTGAAGTACGCCCGGGCGTAGTAGCCCCGCTTCGCCCCGCCGTCACATGTGCTGACCTGGGCGTCGTACTTCTTCTTCGTCCCGGAGTCGGCGCTCTTGGCCGTCAGCGGGTCGGGGAAGTAGGACTTGTTCCACTTGATCTCGATGTGCAGGGTGCGGGTCAGGGCCGCGTCGCAGGTCGACGTCCCCCGCCCTTTCAGCAGTCCGTTCTTCTCGGACAGGGTCGGTTTCGGGGCGGAACACCCCGCCGGTCTGGCCACCGCCGCGGAGGCCGACGCCGCGGTGCTCACCGTCACCGCCGTCCCGCCGGCCAGCAGGGTCGTCAGGGTCCAGGCGGCAATCTTGATGCCCCTCATCTCACTCCCGGGATATTGGAGTTCGGGGGAATTCGATTATCGAACTCGTGAGCATTCGAACGCGATTTCCGAACAGGATCTCGATGTTCTTTTCCCCTTGCCGGCCATTGTCCCCTGCCCGTATTGCGGCGACGCGCATATCGCCTGATGTGCCGACTGATTGGCCGAAATTACGGTGTTGGTGTCGATGTCGGCGAGGTGCTCGCGGCCGTCGCCAGGACGGGGCCCAGGTTCTCGTTGCGGATGCGCTGGTCCACGTAGAGCAGGTTCAGGACGAGTTGGGGGAACGTCGCCGTGATGGCCTGGCTGATCACGCCGACGACGAGGGTGACGATCAGGTATCCGCCCAGGAAAGCGAGGAGTCGGGCGGGCGACACGCCGGACTCGTCGGTGGTGAAGCTCAGTTGGCCGGTGAGCATGCCCAGCACGTTGACGACCTGCTGGACGAGTGCTCCGGCCATGCCGGCCAGGAGGGCGCCGAGGAGCGAGACGCCGAAGATCCGCCACCACGCGCCGCGCACCAGTTCCGCCGAGCGGCGCAGGGCCGTGACCGGGCCGCTGGACTCGATCACGGCCACCGAGGGGGCGAGGCAGAAGCGGGTCCAGAGCCAGACGGCGAGCGGCATCAGGGCGAAGGCGCCGAGGAATCCGACCGGCAGGAGCCACTTCGGTCCCTCGAAGGGCCAGTCTTCGGCGCCGGACGGGACGAACAGCAGGCCGACGCAGCCGAGCAGGAACAGGGCGGCCGGCGGCAGGGCGGTCAGGAAGGTCAGGAGGACGGCGCCCAGGACCGAGGGGAGTCGTGCCCCCGTTCTGCGGGCGACCTCGCCGATCGTGACCGGGCGCCCCAGGACCGCCTGCTGGACGATGACCGGGCAGGCCGTCTGGATCGCGGCGTTGGTGGCGGTCGCCAGCAGCACCCCGAAGAGCCAGAAGCAGGCGAAGGCGATCACCACGGGGCGGATCTCCGCCCACGGCGGCTCGGTGTCGCCCCGGTCGCCGAAGATCGTGCGCAGATGGTCGCCGACGGCCAAGTACGCGACCAGCGCGGCGCCCGCCATGGCCAGCGCGGCCGTCCCGTACACCGCCAGGGCCGTGCCGAGCAGCTGCTTCCAGTAGCGGCTGATGGTGGCGAAGGCGCCGCTGAGTATGTCGCTCGTGCGGAGCGGGCCGAGCGGTATCACGCCGGGCTTGGGAGGCGACGGCGGCGTCCAGCCGCCCCAGCCACCGTGACCGCCCCAGCCGTGCGGCCCGTTGCCGTACGGGCCGTTCCCGTGCGGCCCGTTGGCGTACGGTCCGCCTCCGCCTCCGCCCTGCCCCATACCGCCCTGCCCCATACCGTCTTGACCTGTGCCGCCCTGCGTCATCGCTCTGCCCCCGAGGTATCTCTTTATCTGAACAACACACCGTATACGGCACCCGTTCGACCGTTTGTGTACGGTCGTACGTATCGATGCGTACACTCGTACACATGGGATATGGACTGCTGGCCGCGGCGATCGCGGCGGAGGTGGCCGGCACGACGGCCATGAAGTACAGCGAGGGCTTCACCCGGCTGTGGCCCTCACTGCTGACAGTGGCGGGCTATCTGCTGGCGTTCGGCCTGCTCGCGCAGACGCTGAAGACGCTCTCCGTGGGCACCGCGTACGCGATCTGGGCCGGTTCAGGTACGGCGCTCATCGCCGTCATCGGCATGCTCTTCATGAACGAGCCGGCGGACGCGGTCAAACTGGCGGGCATCGCCCTGGTGATCGCGGGCGTCGTCGTCCTCAACCTCGGAGGAGCCCACTGATGACCCGTCGTTACGATCCCGAACGGCGCCAGCGCATCATCGACGCGGCGATCCGGGTGGTCGGGCGCGGAGGTATCGCCGGGCTGAGCCATCGCACCGTCGCCACCGAGGCGGATGTGCCGCTCGGCTCGACCACCTACCACTTCGCCTCCCTCGACGAGCTGCTGATCGCCGCCCTGCGGCAGGCCAACGAGGGCTTCGCGGCGGCCGTACGGGAGAGCGGCGCCTTCGCGGCCCCGGGGTGCGACGTCGCGGGCGAGCTGGCGCGGCTCACGGGGGAGTGGCTGGCCGGTGACCGTACCGGTGTGGAGCTGGAGTACGAGCTGTACCTCGCGGCCCTGCGCAGGCCCGCGCTGCGCCCGGTGGCGGCCGAGTGGTGTTCCGGGGTCACCGAGGCGCTCGCCCCCCGCACCGATCCGGTCACCGCGCGGGCGCTGGTCGCGCTGCTGGACGGGATCTGTCTCCAGGTGCTGCTGACGGGCTCGGTGTACGACGAGGCGTACGCGCGCGAGATGCTGGCGCGGGTGATGGCGGGTGCGGACGCGGGGGCGGGTGCGCAAGCGCGTGCGGATGCCGGACCAGGGGCGCGTGCGGGTGCCGGTCCGGCTTCCGGCGGTAGGTTGGCGGGATGAGCGTCCCGCCCTCCCCGTCCGTCCCGCCGACCGGGCCCGTACCGCCTCCCGGGCCCGAGATCACGTACGGCGAGTGCAGACAGTGCGGCACGCTGATCGCCGGTCTCGACGGGCGCTACAGCTGCGGGGTCTGCGGCTGGGTGAACCACCATTCGGAGGGGCACGGTCCGCTGCCGCGCGCGGAGGACGACGTCGATCATGTGGCCGGCGGCTCCGAGGGCAACCGGCTGAGCTGACCGCGGGCCGCCCGTGCGGCCCGCGCGCCGCGCGCCCGGCACCTGAGACCGGTTGGCCCGCGCGGCGCCCGGAACGTTAGGTTCTGAGCATGACCGAGAAGACTTCTCCCCGCACCACCGGCGCCGTCGCCGCCGGCCTCGCCACCCTGACCGAGGACGGCACCGTCCTCGACACCTGGTACCCGTCGCCCGCGCTCTCCGAGGAGCCCGGTCCGGCCGGCACCGAGCGGCTGACCGCCGAGCGTGCCGCGGAGCTGCTGGGCGAGGGGGCGGCCAAAGCCGTCGGCGCCGACGCGCGACGCGGGGTCGAGGTCGTCGCCGTCCGTACGGTCATCGCCTCCCTCGACGACAAGCCGCTGGACGCGCACGACGCGTACCTGCGCCTCCACCTGCTCAGCCACCGCCTGGTCGAGCCGCACGGCCAGAACCTGGACGGCCTCTTCGGCGTGCTCGCCAACGTCGCCTGGACCTCGCTCGGGCCGGTCCCCGTGGACGCGCTGGAGACCGTACGGCTCAACGCGCGCGCCGAGGGCCTGCACCTTCAGGTGACGTCGGTCGACAAGTTCCCCCGGATGACGGACTACGTGGCGCCCAAGGGCGTCCGTATCGCGGACGCCGACCGGGTGCGGCTCGGCGCGCACCTCGCCGAGGGCACGACGGTGATGCACGAGGGCTTCGTCAACTTCAACGCGGGCACGCTCGGCACGTCGATGGTCGAGGGCCGCATCTCCGCCGGTGTGGTCATCGGCGACGGCTCCGACATCGGCGGCGGCGCCTCCACCATGGGCACCCTCTCCGGCGGCGGCACGCAGCGCATCGTCATCGGCGAGCGCTGCCTGGTCGGCGCCGAGGCCGGAGTGGGGATCGCGCTGGGCGACGAGTGCGTGGTCGAGGCGGGGCTGTACGTCACGGCGGGGACGCGGGTCACGCTGCCGGACGGCCAGATCGTCAAGGCGCGCGAGCTGTCCGGCGCGAGCAACATCCTCTTCCGTCGCAACTCGGTCACCGGCGCCGTCGAGGCCCGGCCGAACAACGCGGTCTGGGGCGGCCTCAACGACATGCTCCACAGCCACAACTGATCACGCGCGGACGGGCGGTGGCCTGGCCCGCGTACGGCGGCTACACCGCCCGCGCCGCCGCCGTGAGTTCCGCGTACGCCCTCAGCAGCCCGTCGGCCGTCTCCCGGCCGGCGGGCCGCAGTGGTTCACGGACCGGTCCGGCCGGCCGCCCGAGCGCCCCGAGCAGCGCCTTGGCCGTGACCGTGCCCGGCAGCCCCGCGCCCATCATCGACTCCACCAGCGGCAGCGCCGCCTGATGCAGCCGCAGGGACTCGGCGCGAGCGCCCGTGTCGTACGCGTCGAGCACGGCCCGCAGCGGCCGGAGCGCGGCGTTGGCCACGGTGCTGACGAATCCGGCGCCGCCGACCGCGTAGAGGGGGAGGTTCAGCTCCTCGCAGCCGGAGTAGTACGCGAGCGAGGTGCGGGCGATCACCTTGGAGCTGCTGAACAGGTCGTACGCGCAGTCCTTCACGGCGACGACCCGGGGGTGCGCGGCGAGCCGCAGCAGCGTCCCGGGCTCGATACGGGTGCCGGTGCGGGCCGGGATGTCGTACAGCATCAGCGGGACGCCCGACGCGTCCGCGATCCGCAGGAAGTGCGCCTCGACGTCCCGCTGCGGCGGGCGGCTGTAGTACGGCGCGACCACCAGCAGGCCGTGCGCGCCCGCGCGTTCGGCTTCGCGCGCCAGGGCGAGGGTGTGCCGGGTGTCCGCGCTGCCGACGCCGGCGAGGACGGCGGCCCGGTCGCCGACCTCCGCGCACACGGCCCTGACGAGCGCGGTCTTCTCGGCGTCCGTGGTGGTGGCCGACTCGCCGGTGGTGCCGCTGAGCACCAGTCCGTCGCAGCCTTCGGCGACCAGCAGGGCGGCGAGCGCGCGGGCGCCGGCCAGGTCCAGCTCCCCGGCGGCGGTGAAGGGGGTGACCATGGCGCAGAGGGCACGGCCGAAGGGGCGCGGGACGGTGGTGGCTTCGGCACCCGGGACGGCGGGGTGCGGGGCGGTCGAGTGCGGTGCGTCGGAGTGCGGTGGGTCCGGGGTCATGGCCGCAGTGTCCGCCCGGTCGACCGTGAAGGTCCACTTAGATCTTCTTCGGGTGAAGGCGTAGGAATGCTGAAGCGTGGCGGTGCGCGGACCGCTGTCGAAGAAGGGTTGCCGACGCCGTCGGTTTCCGGACAGGTTTCCGCGGTGGCTTCGGGCGGTTCGACCGGACGCTGATCGGGCGCCTGTTCGGCGTACGGGAGGATGCTCCTACGACGCGCCGGGCGAGGTTGGCTTCGACATGAGTACGCGTGCGTCGCGAGCGGTCGTATCGTACGGCTCAGTGGTGACCGCGACGCTGTGGACCCCGTGGCGATCCGCCTCCAGTGGATGACCGGGCCCCGGACTGCCTGTGTGCCGCAGGTACTTCGGGGTAAGCGGGGTAGCCGGGGCAGGACTGTCAGTGGGTGCTGGTCCAATAGAGGACATGGGGGCATGGAGAAGCATGAACAGCGAATACGCCGACCGCGGCGATGCGTTCAGGAGTGAGCTCGACGGGCTGCGCGCGGCCTTCCCGCCGGAGCACAGCCTGCCACCGCTGGGCTGGGAGGGCGTGCGCGCCTTCGAGTTCGAGCACGGGATCGTGCTGCCCGAGCCCTATCGCACGCTGGTCGCGGAGATATGCGACGGCTGCCCGGAGGGGCCGGCCGATGTCGACGGGCTGATACCCGTGGCGGCGCTGCCCGCCGACTGGGGGTGCGACCAGACGCAGCGCGTGCTGGCGAAGCCCTTTCCGCTCACCGAGGCATGGGTGTGGGAGGACGATCCCCGGCCGTACGAGGAGATAGAGCCGCTCATCGACGAGGTCTCCAACCACGGCAGCGTGGTGCTGGGCACCGACGGCAGCGGCATGTACTGGCACCTGGTCGTCACCGGCGCGCACCGGGGGCGGATCTGGAACATCAGCGATGTGGGCGCGGCGCCCTTCGGGGCCGCGTTCGGGCACCGTACGGAGGGCGAGGGCTTCGCGGGCTGGGTGGCGCACTGGGCGACCACGCGCCGGCCGTGGTTCGACGTGGTGGTCTGAGGGGCGGTCTGAGGGGCGGTCCTGCCTCCGTGTGCCCGGCGTGGTTGACCTCAACCGTGCTTCATCTTTGAGCATGGTGAGTGCCGGCGCACCACGGGGGTGCGCCCTCCTCAGGAGGTACGCAGCCATGTCCGTTCAGCTCACCACGGCCCCCGATCCGGCCAGATCCGGCGTCGGGGCCGTCACGGTCAGTACCTGGCGCGTGGGTACGCCCGCGCGCCAGCGGGCCGCTGCCGAGGCCGTCTCCCGGGTCTGGCGCGGCCGCGCGTGGCCGGACGCCGGGCTGCTCTCGTACAGCGTGGCGATCGGGGAGGACGGGGACACCCTGCTCAACTACGCGCAGTGGAGCGGCGCTGAGGTGTACGGGAGGTTCGCCGCCGCCTCGCGGGACGAGCGCGTGGCGGAGATCGACGCGGCGGTGCCGGGCATCGAGCGCGTCGGGCTGGGCCGGTACGAGCGGTACCGGAGCCTGCCGAGGACGCCGGGCGACGAGCGGGTGGCGGGGTGCGTCGCGATCATCGAGGTCGAGTTCGAGGGCGCGAGCAGGGGCGAAGGGCGCGAGGGGCGCGAGGGGTGGGTCGAGGCCGTCCTCGATGCGCTCGCCACGGACCCCGCCCCCGCCCCCGGCCTGATCTCGGCGCACTTCCACCTCGGCACGGACGGGACGCGCGCGCTCAACTACGCGGAGTGGGAGAGCGCGGCCGCGTACGACGACGCGCTCTCCGCGCCCGGGGACGGCGTCGGCTCCCCGACCGAGAAGTGGCGGCGGGTGCTCACGTACCCGGGAATGCGGCACAACGCGGTGTCGCGGTACACGCCCGCCATCAGTCTGAGCGCCGGGTAGCGCCCGCGGGCGGTTGTTTCGGGGGTTGCCCGAAACGGTGCGCCGAGGATCTTGTCAAGTACGTGGACCGGAAGGGTTGGGCCAAAAACGTCTACGCTGGGGGCCGCCTTGCCCTCGTATGCCACAAGGAGACCCTCCAGATGCCCGGAGACCGCCCCACCCTGCCGCCGGTGCGACTGACCTCGGAGGCCGAACTGGCGCGGGACGCGCTGGCCGCTCCGCTGCTCGCCAGGGCGGTGCGCCTCGCCCGCTGGGCCGGTCCCGGCACCCGGGTCGGCGCCGGGGGCGAGCTGGTCGACGCACAGCTGCCCGCCGCGGCGGAGGTCCTCGGCCTCGGCGGCGAGGCGGACGAGTTGTCGGAGGGCGACGGCGAGGCGTACGCGAGCGAGGCGTGGCGGGTCGCGGTCGACACCGGGCTGGTGGCGGTCGAGGACCCGGACGAGGAGGCCCACGGCCGCTCGGACGAGGAGGACGGCACGGGACGCGTCACCGAGGGCGAGCAGCTGGCGCTGGTCACCTCGGGCGGCCCCGGGGACGTCCTCTCCCTCTGGCTGGACGCCCTGGACGTCGTCTTCGCCGACGCGACGGCGCCGGTCCTGGACGACCTGGCCGCCGTCATCGGGGAGGACGGCGAGATCGACTTCGAGTCGCTCGACTGGGACCCGGAGGAGGAGGCGGAGTTCCTGGAAGGCGTGCTCGGCAACCTCTATCTGCTGACCGTCGCGGAGAGCGGCGGCGTGGCCGAGGGCCCCGTACCGCTGCCCGTCCTCGCCGCGTCGATGATCGTTCCCGATGACATGGGCGAGCCCACCGACGACATCCTGGAGCAGGTCTCCGAGGCGATGATGCGGCTGGACGACCAGTTCAGGCTGCTGGAGCCGATCGGTCTCGTCTCGTACGTCCCCGTCGACGAGGCCCTGATGATCGAGGACGGGGAGGAGCCGGCCGGCGCGGGCGGCCCGGAGGGCGGCGACCGCTCGCTCTCCGCTGACGAGGAGGACATCTCGCGGTACGGGATGGTCCGGCTGACGCCGCTGGGGCTCTACGGGATCAGGGCCCGGATGCTGGAGGCGGGCGTCGACGCGCCCGCCGTCGGCGACCTCGCGGACAAGGACGCGCACGCGCTGCTCGACGGAGTCGCCGCCTTCCCCGAGCTGTCGGCCCGCGCCGAGACCGAACAGTGGCTGGCCCGCCGCGCGCCCGCCGACGCCGCGCGTGACCTGCTGGCCGCCGCCCGGGGCACGGACACCGGCGCGCCGCTGCGCCGTCTCCACTGTCAGCAGGCGCTCTCGCTGGTCGGCGCGGAGGCCGAGCCCGCCGTACGGGAGGTCCTGGACGACGCCGAGCTGGGCGGTCTGGCCCGGGTCTGGCTCGCCGAGCTGGGCGCGGCCGACGTACCGCCGCCGCCCGAGTCGATGATCTTCTGGCTGGCCATCGACACCATCGCGGCGCAGCTGGACGCGGAGGGTGAGCCGGACGAACTCCAGGAGCTGGTGGAGGGCCTGGTCGGGCAGCACAGCGGCTTCTTCGAGGCGGCCTGGCGCGTCGACCACCCGGCGACGGCGGAGGTGCTGGAGGCGATGGGGCGGCTGCACCGGGACCGTACGGCGTCCAAGGACGCCCGGAAGGCGGCGTTCAAGGCGAGGTCCCGCGCGGGGCGCTGAGGGCGGAGCCGCGTGGGCGGTGGCGGGGAGTCGTGAGGGAGCCGTGGGGGGACGGCTTCCGGGTCGGCGCCGGGGCCCGCACCGGTGCCTCGGGGGCCTGTGGGGCGGCCGGGGCAAGGGTAAAGAATTCGCCCGTAGGCCCCTGTGGGAAGGGTGATCGGGCGGCCTGTGGTTGATCGGGCATGGCGCGGCGGCCCTCATTGGGCGCATACTCAAAGTAATGACAAAGTCAGCCGGATCCCGGCGCCACCTGCCGTCCAGTCCCTTCAACCGCCAGGCCCCGGCCTCACCCCCGCCCGAGCAGTTCGATGTGGGAGACCGTGTCTCCCACGATCAGTTCGGGTTGGGAAGAGTCATCGGAGTCGAGGGCGAACATGCCGTGCTCATCGATTTCTCGGGGCGCCAGGGGAGGATCCTGAGCCCCTTCTCCAAACTGACCAAGCTCTGAAGCCCGTCCCTGAGCCAGGGCGTGCTGCCCCGGTAGGCCGGAGCCCCTGGGATTCGCGCCGCGGACCGTCAGGACCCGTGGCGGCCAGGGCCTGTCCGGCGGGTCGGGGTCGGACGGGCCGCGGCGTCTGGCGCGGTACATCGCAAGGCGCCGGAGCGTCCTGATAGCGGAGCTATCGGGCGTTTCGGCAACGCGGCGAGGTGCTGTGTCAGGCGTCGCGGACCCGGCCATGATCCGCCGGACAGGCCCTGGGGTCATCGCGCTGCGCGCGGCCCCGTCGCCCGGTCGGGCGATCGCTTGCGTCACAGACTCTTCGAGGCGGGCTTCACCATCCCCCGTACCGTGCGGGACTTGACGAACTCGCCCATGGCCGTCATCTCCCACTCGCCGGAGAACTGACGGATCAGCTTGGCCATCATCACGCCGGTCTGCGGCTCGGCGCCCGTCAGATCGAAGCGCACCAGCTCCTCGTCGGTGGCCGCGTCGACCAGCCGGCAGTAAGCCTTGGCGACCTCGGTGAACTTCTGGCCCGAGAAGGAATTGACCGTGAAGACCAGCCCGGTCGCCTCCTGGGGGATCCGGCCGAGGTCGACCACGATCACCTCGTCGTCGCCCGCGCCGTCGCCGGTGAGGTTGTCACCCGAATGCTTGATGGCTCCATTGAGGATGGAGAGCTTGCCGAAGTAGCAGCTGTCCACATGGTCGCGGTTCGGACCGTAGGCGATGACGGAGGCGTCGAGGTCGATGTCGCCGCCGCTGTACGCGGGCTCCCAGCCGAGGCCCATCTTGACCTGGCTGAGCAGCGGACGGCCCGCCTTGACCAGCGACACCGTCTCGTTCTTCCGGAGACTGACGCGGCCCTTGTCCAGATTGATCTTGCCGCTGCCGGGCGCGGCCACCGGGGCGGGCGGGGCGACCGGCGGGGCGGGCGTCGCGAGCGAGGGCGTCGGGGGCCGCGGGGCCGCCGCCGGGGCGGGCGCGGGCTCCTCGACCGAGACGCCGAAGTCGGTGGCGATGCCCGCCAGTCCGTTCGCGTACCCCTGGCCGACCGCGCGGGCCTTCCAGGCGCCGTTGCGCAGATAGATCTCCACGATCACCAGGGCGGTCTCGGTACCGAGCCGGGGCGGGGTGAAGGTGGCCAGCGCGGCGCCGGTGGCGGAGTCGCGGATGGTGGCGGTGGGCTCGACGCCCTGGAAGCTCTGGCCCGCCTCGTCCGGGCTCGCGGTGACGACGATCTTCTCGATGCCGGCCGGGACGGCCGCCGTGTCGATGACGATCGCGTCGGGCGCGGCGCCCCCGCCGGAGCGGTAGCTCACGCCGGGGCCCGTCGGCTGGTTGTAGAAGATGAAGTCGTCGTCCGAGCGCACCTTGCCGTCACCGGTGAGCAGCAGGCCCGACACGTCGAGCCGCACGGGTGCGGCGACGTCCACCGCCACATGGGCGGTGGAGAGGGGGATGTTCGAGCCTGGGGTCATTGCTGTCATGCCGCGTGTAACGAACGGCTCGGCTTTGCCGTTCCCTTACCCGAACGCGTCTTCCCCGGCCGGGCCTTCGTCCCCCGCCCTCGCCCCGCGCTCAGTACGGCCACCGCGCTCAGTACGGCCACCGCGGCGGGTCCGTGACGAACGCGCCGCCCAGGTAGGCGTGGTCCGGGTGGCGGGCCGGGTCCAGCTCGCCCTGTTCGGCGACGAGCTTCTCCGCGTACTGCTCCGAGTCGTCCCGGGGCTCGTACCCCAGCGCCCGCGCGCTCGTCAGGTCCCACCAGAGCCGGGTGTTGGCCGACGAGCCGTACACGACGCTGTGGCCGACGTCCGGCGCCGTGAGCGCGGCGTGGAAGAGCCGGGCGCAGTCCCCGGGGCTCAGCCAGATGGAGAGCATGCGGACCGAGGTGGGCTCCAGGAAGCAGGAGCCGATGCGTACGGAGACGGTCTCCTGGCCGTACTTGTCCCAGTAGAACTGGGACAGGTCCTCGCCGAAGCTCTTGGACAGGCCGTAGAACGTGTCGGGACGGTGCGGGGTCCCGACCGCGATGAGCGGATCGCCGTCCTCCGGACGCGGGGTGAAGCCCACGGCGTGGTTGCTGGAGGCGAAGACCGTCCGCCGCACCCCTTCGGCGCGGGCCGCCTCGTACAGGTTGTAGGTGCCTTCGATGTTGGCGCGCAGGATCTTGTCGAAGGAGGCTTCCAGCGAGATGCCCGCGAGGTGGATGATCGCGTCGACCCCCCGCACGGCCTCGCGCAACGCCTCGCGGTCCGCGAGATCGGCGGTGATGGCGTCCGGCTCGCCCTCGACGGGGGCGACGTCGAGGAGCCGCAGCTCATAGCCGTACGCGGGCAACAGCCCCCGCATCAGGGTGCCGAGGCCCCCGGCGGCGCCGGTCAGCAGGACGGTGCGGGGTGCGGGCATGGGGTCTCTCCTCGACGGCTCGGATCCGCTTCCGGATCGGATCCGGACCCGAACCAGGCTCATATGCGCAGCTGCCATTCACATGCGTGGACAATTTATGGAGGGTGGCGAACCGTCGTCAAGTGCCTCGCGACAGGGGAGGATCCGTCTCGGAGTCGCTGTTTCGCGTCTTGACCGGCCCGGAGAGGCTGCCTTAGCGTGCGATGTTCAGGGATATGGACATCGATCACCATGGTGCACGAGTGGTCCGCCGCTCGCCGCACGGCCAGGGAGCCCCCGTGACCTCAGCCCCGCTCGCCGCCCGGCTCACCCGGGTGGCCGGGCCGCTGTTCTTCCCCGTCACCGCGTACGGTCCGGACGGCGGCCCGGACCTCGCCACCTACCGCGAGCACGTCCGGCGCGGTGTCGAGGCGGGGGCCGCCGCCGTCTTCGCGTGCTGCGGCACCGGCGAGTTCCACGCCCTGAGCCCCGAGGAGTTCCGCGACTGCGTCGCCGCGGCCGTCGAGGAGACCGCGGGCCGGATCCCCGTCGTCGCGGGCGCGGGCTACGGCACGGCGCTCGCGATCCAGTACGCGCGGGCCGCCGAGGAGGCCGGCGCGGACGGGCTGCTCGCCATGCCGCCGTACCTCGTCGTCGCCGACCAGCGGGGGCTGCTGCGCCACTACACCGCGCTGGCCGCCGCCACCTCCCTGGAGACCATCGTCTACCAGCGCGACAACGCGGTCCTCACCCCCGAGACCGTCGTCGCGCTCGCCGGGGTCGAGTCCATCGCCGGTCTCAAGGACGGCCACGGCGACCTGGAGCTGACGCAGCGCATCGTCAGCGCCGTACGCACCGAACGGCCCGGCCGGGACTTCCTGTTCTTCAACGGGCTGCCCACGGCCGAACTCACCGCTCTCGCCTACCGGGGACTCGGCATCACCCTCTACTCCTCCGCCGTCTTCTGCTTCGTCCCCGAGATCGCCCTCGCCTTCCACCGGGCCCTGACCACCGGCGACGACACCACCGTCAACCGGCTGCTGGACGGCTTCTACCGCCCGCTGGTCGAACTGCGGTCCAAGGGAAAGGGATACGCCGTCTCGCTCGTCAAGGCGGGCGTCAGAATGGGCGGACTGGACGTCGGCGAGGTACGGCCGCCCCTGAGCGAGCCGGACCCGGCGCACATCGGCGAACTCGCCGGGATCGTCGAGCGGGGCCGTGCCCTGCTCGCGCGGCTGCCCCAGGGCGACGGACGGGACCCCGCGAGCGATCCGCGAGCATCCACTGCCCACGACAAGGAGACCGGCGCGTGAAGACCTCGGTGTTTCTCTACCCCTGGGACGTGGTGGGGGACCCCGCTGCCGCCGCCCGGATCGCGGACCTCGGCGTCCAGCAGGTCACCCTCGCCGCCGCCTACCACTCCACCCGCGCGCTGACCCCGCGCCATCCGCGCCACCGCGTCGTCACCGCCGAGTACGCCGCCGTCCTCTACCCGCCGGACCCCGCGCGATGGGCGGACCACGCGACGCGCCCCTACCCGGCGGGCGACTGGGCGCCGGGCGACGCGTACGGCGAGGCCGCCGAGGCGCTGACCGCCGCCGGTCTCGACGTGCACAGCTGGGTCGTCCTCGCGCACAGCTCCCGCCTCGGCGCCGAGCACCCGGACACCTCCGTGGTCAACGCGTACGGCGACCGCTACCCCTGGGCGCCCTGCATCGCGCGGCCCGCCGTCGCCGCGTACCTCGTGGAGCTGGCGGCCGAGGCGGCCGTACGCCCCGGGGCGCGCGGCGTCGAGCTGGAATCCTGTGGCTGGTACGGATTCACGCATCTGCACGCCCACGACAAGACCGGCGGCGTCGCGCTCGGTGACGCGGCGCGGTACCTGATGTCGCTCTGCTTCTGCTCCGACTGCCGGGAGGGATACGCCGGTCTCGGCGGGGACCCGGACGAACTGGCCGACGCCGTGCGGCGCGCGCTGGCACCCGGCTGGGCCACCGGCTCCACCGAGGCCGGATGGACGGCCGTCGAGAAGCTCCTCGGCGCGGATCTCGCCGCCCTCGCCGCCGACTGGCGCGGCGGGGTCGCCCGTACGCTCCAGGAGTCGGCGGTCGCCGCCGTACGGGCCGAGGCGGGCCCCGGCTTCCAGGTGCTGCTGCACGCCGACCCCGCCCCGTACCGCACCGGAGCCAACGCCGGAGTCGACCCCGCGCACATCCTGGGCGTCGCGGACGGCGTCGTCCTGCCCTGTACCGGAGGAGCGGCCGGGGCGATGCTCGGCCCCTTCGCTGACCACCGGAGCGACGCGTCCGTACTGGCCGCCAACTTCGGTGTCGTCACGGGCATGGGCGGCGATCCCGACGGGCTCGCCGGGGACGCGGTACGGGCGAAGGCGCTCGGCGCGACCGAACTGCGGCTGTACCACGCGGGGCTGGCCTCGGACCCGGACCTGGCGGCCGTCGCATCCGCGCTGCGCGAGATCTCACGCCTCGGCTGACCCGGACCTGGACCGCTGTCGCGTGCGCGGCCGGAGCCGGGGCAGGCCGCCGCGGCCCGCCAGCGCGCACGCCGTCAGCAGCCCGGCCGCCCCGGCCACCGGCAGCAGCACGGCCGGCGGCACGACCGTCAGCAGCCCCGCGCCCAGCGCCAGCGCGAGGGCGTTGGGTACGTACATCACCGTGTGGGCGGTCGCGGCCGTCCGGCCGAGCACCGCGCCCGGTATCTCCCGCTGCACCGCCGTCAGCGCGGCGATCAGCACACACGGCAGTCCGGCGCCCACCCCGGCGGCACCCGCCAGCACCACCGCGTCGTACGGCAGCGCCCGCGCCGCCACCGATACCGCGAACAGCGCGATCCCGGCCGCGCCGAACACCCGCTCCGGCAGCCGGCGCAGCAGCGGGCCCGCCAGCAGTCCGGTGAGCACGGACCCCGCGCCCTGGACGGCGTACAACACCCCCACGTACGTGGGGGCGCGGCCGAGCCCCTGGTCCACCACCGCGTAGACCGCCGCGCCGTTGAGCCCGGCGAGCAGCATGGTGGCCGCCGCCGCGCCGACGAGCGGACGCAGCGTCCGTGATTCCCACAGCCTGCGGACCGACTCGGCCGTACCGGCGAGCCGGCTACCCCGGGGCGGCGGCGCCGGCCGCTCCTCCCGTACGCGCATCAGCGCGAAGCATCCGGCGGCGAGCACGAAGGTCACGGTGTCGAGGAGGGCGACGGTGGAGCCGCCGAAGCGGGCGTACAGCCCGGCGCCCGCGAGCGGGGCGAGGAGCTTCATGCCCTCGTTGGCGGTGAGCCGCAGCCCGTTGAAGTCGCCGCGCAGCCGGGGAGCGACCGCCGCGGCGACGAGGGCCGCCTCCGCCGCGTCCTGGACGACCCCGCTCACGCCGTACAGGAACAGCACGCAGAAGACGATCCAGATCCGGTCCGCCGCGTCGACGGCGAGCAGCGCGCACAGCGCGACCGCCATCGCGAGATGGCAGCCGATCAGCAGCGGCCGTCTGCGCACCCGGTCGGCGACCGCCCCCAGCAGCGGGCCCGCCAGCACCGGCGCCCACATCGCGAAGACGGTGAGCGCGGCCAGACTGTCCGAGCCGGTCAGGGACTTGGTCCAGACGCCCGCCGCCAGCC
Organism: Streptomyces sp. NBC_01429; assembly: GCF_036231945.1. NCBI lineage: Bacteria > Bacillati > Actinomycetota > Actinomycetes > Kitasatosporales > Streptomycetaceae > Streptomyces > Streptomyces sp. NBC_01429. The sequence continues at coordinate 6,226,151 of NZ_CP109599.1, forward strand.
ACATCGCCGACGTGCCGAAACCCGAGACGACCACCCCGGACAGATACAGCCGCGCCTCGCGGTCCCGCAGGACCCCGCCACCCCGTGCCGTCGCACGCACACCCGCACCCACAGCCGCCGCCCCGTCCGCTCCGGTTCCCGTACAGCCGTCAGCGTGCGGCTGAGGACCGGGTTCCGGCATCGGGTGAACGCCGTATGCGAGCGCTGCGGACAGCCCTAGACAGTGCTCTCCGCTTCCAGTTCCGCCGTGAGCCGGTCCAGCACCGCGCGCGCCGCCGTCAGCTGCGTCTCGGAGGCCGGGGCGGTCCGCGCCGTCGAGGGGAAGCCCTCGGGCAGCTCGTTGAGCACCGCCGTGTGGATCGCGGCCCGGCGCGCGTAGCGGCCCGCCGCCGGCAGCGCGAAGAGCGCCGCGACCAGCCGGTCGGCGGCCTCCGTCGAGTGCACCGCGTCCCAGGCGGCCCGCTCGGGTCCCGCGCCGTGCGGGGCGTTCGGCGGGGTGCGGCGCAGCTCGGCGGTGGCCGGTGCGTCGAGCGCCGGGCGGCCGTCGGCGCCGGTGGTGATCGCCACGCCGTAGTCGCGCGCGGCGGCCCGCTCGGTGACCAGAGCGCGCCGTACGTCGTCCAGCACCGCCGCCGGGTCGCGGGTCCACGCGTCGCCGTAGCCGCCCGCGCCCGAGGTGCGCAGGGTGACCGTGTCGCCCTTGCGCAGCGCCACCATGTCGATCTTCCCGTGGCGCCGCTCGTCGTCCCGGCCCTCGTTGACGACGAGTTCGGCCGGTACTCCGGGGCCACCGCCCGCCGCGCCCCACGGACGGAAGCGCATCCGCTCCAGGCCCCGGGCGAGCAGCCGGCAGTCGTCGCCGAGGATCCGGAAGACGAGTTCGAGACCGCAGCCGCCGCGCCAGCGTCCCGGGCCGCCGGAGTCGGGGCGCAGCGCGTAGCGGACGATCTCCGCGCCGATCTCCGTCTCGACGGTCTCCACCGGGTTGTTGGCCAGGTTGGAGATGCCGCTGTCGCGTCCGTCCACACCGTCCGCGCCCTCCCGCGCGCCGGTGCCGCCGACCATGGGCTCCAGGACCTGGACGTTCTGCCCGCCGCCCGGCGCGTTCTCGGCGACGACGACGGGCACGACGAGGCCGCTGCTCGCCGCGGGCATCACCTCGGGCGCGGCCAGGCCGAGCGCCCCGCCGAGCGCGTCGTTGACCCGGGAGGCGGTGGCGTGCCGGATACCGACGGCGGCGGGCGCCGAGGCGTTGACGACCGAGCCCTCCGGCGCGGTGACGGTCACGGGCCGGATCAGCCCGCCGTTGAGCGGGATCGCCGGGTCGAGGGTGCAGATCAGCGCGAGGACCCGGGTGGTGATCCAGGCGTGCGCCCGCCCGTGGCTGGCGATGTTGAAGGCCGCGGCGACCTGCGGGTCGGTGCCGGTGAAGTCGAGGTGCAGCGCGCCCCGGTCGAGGGTGGCGGCGACGGAGATACGGACCGGTACGGGGGAGACGGCGTCGTCGTCCAGATAGTCGGTGAACCGGTAGGTGCCGTCGCGCAGCCCGGCGAGCGCCGCCCGCGCCTTCTGCGCCGTGTACTCCACCAGGTCCGTGTGGGCGGCGGCGACCTCGGCCGCGCCGTGCCGCTCGATCACCCGGGCGAGCCGCTCACGGCCGGTGCGCAGCGCGGCGAGCATGGCGCGCAGATCGCCGTCGTTGGCTTCGGGGGTACGGCTGTTCGCGGCGAGCAGGGCGGCGATGTCACGGCTGGGCTCACCGGCCCGTACCAGCTTGACCGGCGGTATCCGCAGGCCCTCCTGGTAGATCTCGTGGTTGGTCGGCGCGAGGCTGCTGGGCACCCGGCCGCCGATGTCGGAGCAGTGGATGAACGCCCAGCCGTAGCCCGCGATCTCGCCCTCGTGGAAGTACGGCTCGATGAGCTGGATGTCCGGCAGATGGGTGGCCAGACCGCCCGAGGTGTACGGGTCGTTGGTGATGATGACGTCGCCCGGCTCCAGCGGCCCCACGTGCTCGACCGCCGTGCGCACGTCGAGACCGACGAAGCCGGAGACGCCGATGCCGCGCGGGTACGCGGTGAAGCGGCCGTCGGGCCCGGCGAGCGCGCAGCAGAAGTCGGCGGTCTCCTTGACGTACAGGGAGCGGCTGGTGCGCTGGAGGGTGAGGCACATCTCCTCGGTCAGCGCGCCGAGCTTGTTGCCGATGATCTCCAGGGTGACCGGGTCGAGCTTCATGGGCGGGTGCGTCCTTGCCGTTGCGTGCCAGTGCGTGCCAGTGCGTGCCGTTGTGTGCGGGTGGGTGCTGATCAGGAGCGGGGGGGCTCAGGACCGGGTGAGGCGGAGGTTGCCGAGCGGGTCCACCCCGGCCGTCCACTCCGGCGGCACCAGCACGGTGGTGTCGTCCTGCTCGACCACGGCCGGTCCCGTCAGGGTCTGCCCGGGGCGCAGCGCGTCGCGCCGGTGCACCTCGGCGGTGACCCGGTCCCCGGCGAGCAGGACCGTACGGTGCCCGGTCGGGACGGGCGGCTCCGTGCGCGCGGTGACGGGCACCGCCGCCGGTACGATCTCGGGCCCCGCCGAACTGATGGCGAGGCGCGCGGTGCCGAGGCTGATGGCGGCGTCGGTGTCGCGGAAGCCGTACAGCCGCTCGTGCTCGGTGTGGAACGCCTCGCGCAGCGCGTCCTGGGTGAGCGGCGCGGGCAGCGGCACCCGCAGCTCGTACGCCTGTCCCCGGTAGCTCATGTCGGCGGCCAGGGTCAGTTCGGCCGCTCCGGCCGCAGGCCCCTGCCCGGCGAGCCAGTCGCGCGCCTGTTCCTCAAGACCGGCCAGGACGGCGTCCAGGGCGGCGACCGAGGCGCCGTCCAGCTCGCGGCGCAGGCTGCGCGCGAAGTCCCGGCGCAGGTCGGCGCCGACCGCGCCGAGCGCGCAGAAGGTGGCGGCGGTCGGCGGGACGACGATCTCGCGGATCCCGACCTCCTCCGCCAGCACGGCGGCGTGGGTGGGGCCCGCGCCGCCGAACGGTACGAGGGTGAACTCGGCCGGGTCCAGGCCGCGTCCGGCCAGCGTCTTCTGGAGTTCCACGGCCATCCCGGCGGTGGCGACGCGCAGCGCGCCGTCGGCCGCGCGGTCCGCTCCCGTACCCGTACCCGTACCGCCGTCGTCGGAGCCGGAGCCGAAGCCGAGTCCCTCGGCCACCTCGCCCAGCGCGCGGGCGGCGGCGGGCGCGTCCAGGGTCATCCGGCCGCCGAGGAAGGTCGCCGGGTCGATGACCCCGGTGTGCAGATAGCAGTCGGTGACGGTCGGGCGGGTGCCGCCCCGGCCGTACGCGACGGGCCCCGGGGCCGCTCCCGCGCTCTCGGGGCCGACCTTGAGGACGCCGTGCTCGTCCGCCCGTACCACCGAGCCGCCGCCCGCGCCGATGGCGCTCACCGCGACCACGGGCAGGATCAGCGGCAGTCCGCCGATGGTGGTGTGGGTGGCGAACTCCGGCTCGCCGTCGACGGCCACCGCGATGTCGCTGCTGGTGCCGCCCATGTCGAAGGTGACGAGCCGGGAGATCCCGGCCGCCCGGCCGAGACGGGTGGCGGCCGTGACCCCCGCCGCCGGACCCGACAGCACGGTCTCGATGGGCCGCTCGACCGCCGAACGCAGGCTGAGCGAACCTCCATTGGAGGCGGCGATATAGACGGGAGCCGTCACCCCGAGCCCGTCCAGCAGGGTTTCGAGCCGGTCGAAGTAGCGGCGCATCAACGGCTGGATGTAGACGTTGAGACAGGTGACGAGCGCGCGCTCGAACTCGCGCACCTCCGGCCAGATCGCGGCCGACGACGTCAGCGGCATCTCCGGAAGCAGCGCGCCGAGCCGCCGTGTCACCTCCGACTCGAACGCCGGGTCGGTGTGTCCGTGCAGGACGAGTACGGCGGCCGCCTCGGCCCCGGTGGCGGCCAGCTCCTCGGCGACGCGCGCCAGTTCGGCGTCGCTGGGCGTACGGACCGCGCGCCCGTCGGGTCCGAGCCGCGCGGGGATCTCCACGATCCGGTCCCGGGGGACGAGCGGCTCCTCCTTGGCGGCGTGCAGATCGAAGGAGGACGGCATCCGGCTGCGGCCGATCTCCAGGATGTCCCGGTACCCCTCGGTGACGACGAGGGCGATCCGGGCGCCGCGCCGCTGGATGATCGCGTTCAGCCCGATGGTGGTGCCGTGCGTGATCGACGCCAGGTCGGCGGCGTCCAGTCCCGCCCGGCCGAGCACGGCGGCGATGCCGTCGGCGACCGCGCGGGCCGGGTCGTCGGGGGTGCTGGGCTCCTTGTGGTGCAGCAGCCCGCGCGGATCACCGGGCAGCGCGAGGACGAAGTCCGTGAACGTACCGCCCACGTCGATCCCGACACGGGCGCGCGGGGTCGCGGCGGTGGGGTCAGCGGTCATGGTCAGAGCACCTCGGAGAAGTTGGTGAACCGGTCGACCGCCACCAGGACCACCACGCTGGCGAGCATCAGCAGCGTGGAGACGGCGGCCACGGACGGGTCGAGCTGGAACTGCACGGCGGAGAAGATCCGTACCGGCACGGTGGTGGTGTTCGACCCGGACACCAGCGCGGAGACCGCGACCTCGCCCAGCGAGGTGACGGCGGCGAAGACCGCGCCCGCGAGGATGCCGGGCCGCAGCAGCGGCAGGGTGACGGTGAGGAACGTTCGGGCCCGGCCGGCGCCGAGGGTGGCCGCGGCCCGCTCCAGGGTCGGGTCGAGGGCCTGCGCGCTGACCATCACCGTACGGATCACGAAGGGCAGCGCCACCAGGGAGTGCGCCAGCCACAGCCCGGGAAGGGTGTTGACCAGGCCGAGGCCCTGGAAGTAGTAGAGCAGCCCCAGCGCGATGATGATCTCGGGAACCATCAGCGGTGCCAGCGCGAGCCCGGAGAGCACCCCGCGCCCGGGGAAGTCACCGCGCACCAGCCCGTAGGCGGCGAGGGTGCCGATGGTGACGGTGGTGAGCACCACCAGCAGCACCAGCATGCCGCTGAGCCGGAACGAGACCAGCCAGTCGGGGGACGAGAGCACCTCGCCGTACCAGCGCAGGGACAGACCGCTCGGCGGGAAGCTCAGCGAACTCGTGGAGTTCAGCGAGCTGAGCGCCAGCACCACGAGCGGCGCCAGCAGGAAGACGAAGACGGCGGCGGCGGGCAGCCCGGCGGCGATCCGCCCGGCACGGCGCAGAGCGCGCGGGGCACGCGAGGTGTCAGCCATGAAGTCTCCGTTCCCAGAAGCGGAACCCGGTGCCGAGCGCGGAGACGCCCAGCAGGGTGAGCAGCAGCAGGGTGAGGCTGAGCGCCGCCGCCACCGGATAGTCGAAGACGCTGGTGATCTGCGAGTAGACCCGCAGCCCGGCCAGCGGCTGGTTCGCGCCGCCGACCAGCAGCGGCGTGATGTAGATGCCCATGGCCAGCGGGAAGACCACGGTCGCGCCGACCGCGATGCCCGGCAGGCTGAGCGGCACGGTGACCTTCCAGAAGGTACGGACAGGACCGGCGCCCAGGCTCCGCGAGGCGCGGCGCAGATTGTCGTCGATCCCGCCCAGCGCGGTGGTCAGCGGCAGGATCGCGAACGGCAGCATGACGTGGACGATGGAGACGACCACCACGAAATAGCTGGTCAGCAGGCGCGCGGGCTGGTCCAGCAGACCGACCCCGACCAGTACGCGGTTCACCACCCCGTTCGCCGAGAACAGCACGACCCAGCCGTAGCTGCGCACGACGACGCTGGTCAGCAGCGGCGAGACGACCGCCACGAACAGCAGCGTGCGCACCACGCCCTTGCGGGCCCGGGAGAGCGCGTACGCGGCGGGGAAGCCGAGCAGCACACACAGGGCGGTCACCAGCAGGGCGGTGAACAGGCTGTGCCACAGGGCCTCGGAGAAGAACGACTCGGTGAAGACCCTGCGGTACTGCACGAAGGAGTAGCCGTCGAGGGGATAGCCGTTCGCGTCCACCGGGTGCAGGCTGAGCGAGAACACCCGCACCAGCGGCACCACGAACAGGGCCAGCAGGAACACGACGACGGGGGTGACGGGCAGCAGCCCGCGCACGCCGTAGCGCTTGCGGGCGGTCTTCCCGGCGGTCTCGGCGGTGGTCTTGCCCGTGGTCCTGTCGGCGGGGGCGGTCGCGGGCGCGCTCATACGGCCGTCCTCCGCGGCTCGCTGACGTCCCCGGGGACGTCACCGAGCCGGATGACGTCGTCCGGGCCCCAGCCGAACGACACCGCGGCCCCGACGGCCGGCGGCTCCTGCGCCGTACGGGCGTTGAGCGCGACGCCTTCCGCCACGACGATCTGCGCCTGCCACGCCTCGCCGGTGAAGGCCCGGTAGCCGACGATCCCGGAGCCGCGAGCGGCGCTCCCGGCGGGGAACGCGGCCCGGTCCGTCCCCGCGTCCCCGGCGGGGGCCACCACGACCCGCTCGGGCCGTACGGCGAGGGTGACCGGCGCGCCGTCCACCAGCGAGGGCAGACCCGAGTCGAGCCGTGCCGCGCCCACGGTGAGCGTTCCGTCGGAGGCGCCGGTGCCCTCCAGGATGTTGGCCGCGCCGATGAACTCGGCGACGAACCGGGTCGCCGGGGTCCGGTAGACCTCGGTGGGCGAGCCGAGCTGCTCGACCCTGCCGCCGTTCATCACGGCGATCCGGTCGGACAGCGACATGGCCTCCTCCTGGTCGTGCGTGACGAAGACCATCGTGATGCCGAGCCGCTGCTGGAGCTCCCGCAGCTCCACCCGCATCTCGCGGCGCAGCTTGGCGTCCAGGTTCGACAGCGGCTCGTCGAGCAGCAGCACGGCGGGCCGGGTGGCCAGCGCCCGCGCCACGGCGACGCGTTGCTGCTGGCCGCCCGAGAGCTGCTTGGGCCGACGGCCCGCGTACGCCTCCAGACCGACGAGGCGCAGCGCCTCGGCGACCCGCTCGTCCCGCTCGGCGCGCTCCACCCGCCGCACCTTCAGCCCGTACGCGACGTTGTCCGCGACGGTCATGTGCGGGAAGAGCGCGTAGTTCTGGAAGACCAGACCGAGGCCCCGACGGTGGGTCGGGACATCGGTGAGATCCACCCCGTCCAGCGTGATCCGGCCCCCGGTGGGACGCACGAATCCGGCCAGGCTGTTGAGCAGGGTCGTCTTGCCGCAGCCGCTGGGGCCGAGGATCGACAGGAACTCGCCGCGCCGGATGGAGAGCCGGTCGACGTCGAGCACCCGCTGCCCCTCGTACCCGGCGGCGAGATCCTCGATCTCGATGTGCGGGGTGGTCGGGGTGTGCGGCGCCGGCGGTTCGCCGGCCGCTTCACGGTCGCTGGTCACTGTGGGGTTCCCGCTCACTTGAAGATCTGGTTCCAACGCTGCTGCCACTCGTTCAGCTTCGGAGTGGCGGTCTTGTAGTCGACCCAGGTGAACTTCTTGTAGACGTCCTCGCCGTACTTCACCTTGGCCTTGAAGGCGGGGTCGTAGTCGATGGTGTCGTTGCCCGCGCCGTAGAAGGTGCCCTCGGCGAACGGCTTCTGGTGCTCGGCGGAGGAGAGGTAGTCCAGGAACTTGTAGGCCGCGGCCGTGTGCTTCGAGCCCTTCGGCACGTAGTACGAGGTCAGCGCGCCCACCGCGCCGGAGGCGGGGTAGGTGAAGCCGATCGGCTGCCCCTCCTTCTCCATGGCGAAGGCGCGGCCGTCCCAGAACGGGACGATCCAGGCGTCGCCGTTCTGGAGGACCGTGGAGACGCTGCCCGCGTCCGCCGGGTAGGACGAGACGCAGTTCTTCAGCTGGGCGAGCTTCTCGAACCCCTTGTCGACATCGGCGGGGTTGGACAGCTTGCCGCCGTCCTGGGAGACCAGCGCGGAGAAGAACTCCAGGCCCGCGTTGTACGTCAGCGGGGGCAGCGCGACATGACCGCAGAACTTCTTGTCGAAGATGTCGGTCCAGTCCTTGGGCGCCTGCTTGATCTTGTCGGTGCGGTAGAGCAGACCGTTGGAGCCGGTGGTCAGCGGCACGCCGTACGACGATCCGTCGATCGTCGACTGCTGGGTGAGCACCGGGTCGAGCTGCTTCCAGTTGCTGAGATCGCCCGTCTTCAGCGGCTGGAGGAGCTTGCCGCCGACCGCCTGGTGCAGCGAGCCGGGGGTGAGGGCCACGACGTCGAACGGCGCGTTGGAGCCGCCCGCCGCGCGCAGCTTGGTGACCCAGTCGGAGTCGGCGCCGTAGACGAGGTTCACCTTGATGCCGGTGTCCTTCTCGAACGGCTCGACGAAGGACTTCTTGAACAGGTCTCCCCACGCCCCCGCGAACGCGGTGACGGTGATCTGCTCGCCCTTGCCGCCCGAGGACCCGCTGCCGGAGGAGGAGTCGGAGCCGCCGCCCGTGTCGACCCCGCAGCCGGCCACGGCGGTCAGGACGGTGGCGGTGCCGGCCGATGCGAGGGCCAGCAGATAGCCGCGCCCGCGGGCACGTGCGGGGCGGGGCAGGACAGATCTCATGAGGGAGAACTCCTCCGTGCGGTGAGTGAGTACGGCGATTGCCGCGCATGCTGAAGCCGGAACGGGAGCCACGAGGCACGAGGGGTGCGAGTGGTACGGGGGACGCGAGGGGCGGAAAGCGCTGATCGCGATGTCATCCCGTACTCCCGTCATCAGGTCCAGGACCTGGCCGACAGGTCCGCGCTTGCTCCCGGCACATCGGTGTGCGCGTGGAGCCGTGTCATCACCCGGGGCACCCCACCGCAGAAGGAGGGTTGCCGCTCAGCAAGCCGGGGCTTGTCGCTGAGACTCGTGACGACGAAAAAGTAACACTGATTTCGGCCAACCCCAAAGATGACCTGGATCACATGAGGGGTGGTCCAGGTCGACGAGTGGCTGTGCCGGTTGTGTGGAGGAGGTGGGGGGAAGTGGCTATTTCAGGGCCGCCGCCATCATCTTCTGTGCGATGGGCGCGGCCAGTCCGTTGCCGCTGACCTCCGAGCGCGCCGCGCCCGAGTCCTCCACCACGACAGCGACGGCCACCTCCTTGCCGGTGGACGCGTCCTTCGCGTACGAGGTGAACCAGGCGTACGGCGTCCCGTCGTTGTCCACGCCGTGCTGGGCGGTCCCCGTCTTGCCGCCGACCTCGGCCCCGGCGATCCTCGCGTTCGTCCCCGTACCGTCCTCCACCACCGTCACCATCGCGCTGCGCAGTTGCGCGGCCGTGGCCGAGGAGACGATCCGGGTGGTGTCCCCGTCCCGGTACGACCGCAGCGTGCCGCCGCTGCCGTCCACCACCTTCGACACCATGTGCGGCGCCGCCATCAGCCCGTCGTTCGCCAGCGCCGCCGAGACCATCGCCATCTGGAGCGGGGTGGCGGTCACGTCGAACTGGCCGATTCCCGACAGCGCCGTCTGGGCGTCGTCCATGCCGGAGGGGTACACGCTCTGCGAGGCGCGCACCGGCACGTCCTGCTCGGCGTCGTTGAAGCCGAACTTCTCCGCCATCGCCCGGACCTTCGACTGCCCCAGCTGATCGGCCATCTTCGCGAAGACGGTGTTGCAGGAGTAGCGCAGGGCGGTGCGGATGGTGGCGTTCTCGCACGGCGCCGACGTGCTCTCGTTCTCCAGCACGGTCTTCGTGTGGGGCAGGGTGTACGGGTCCGGGCTGTCGGTCCTCTCGTCCACCGACCCGTACAGCCCGTCCTCCAGCGCCGCCGCCGCGACGACCAGCTTGAACGTCGAGCCGGGCGGCAGCGGCTGGCGCAGCGCGCGGTTGACCATCGGCTTGTCCGCGTCGCCGGTCAGCTGCTTCCAGGCGGCGCCGTCCGTCGTGCCGCTGATCTTCGCCGGGTCGTACGAGGGGGTGCTGACCACCGCGAGCACCCGGCCGGTCTTCGGGTCGATCGCGACGGCCGCGCCCTTGTTGCCGCCGAGCGCCGCGTATCCGGCCCGCTGGACCGAGGGGCCGATCGTCGTCAGGACGTCGCCCGGCTTGGTCTGTCTGCCGGTGAGCGCGTCGAGCGGGTTCTTCAGCAGGGTGTCCGTCCCGTCGAGGACGTCCTTGTAGATGCCCTCCAGCTGCGTGGAGCCGTACACCTGCGAGCTGTAGCCGGTGACGGGCGCGTAGAGCGCGCCGTCGGTGTAGGTCCGCTTGTACGCCAGGTCGCCGCTGTCCGTCTTCGCGGATCCGGTGACCGGCGAACCGGCCACGACGATGTCGCCCTGCGGACGCGCGTACTGGGCGATGACGTTGCGCCGGTTGTACGTGTCGTCCGCGAGGGCTTTCGCCTCGTACGCCTGCACCCAGGTCGCCCGCACCATGAGGGCGAGCACCATCCCCAGGCAGATGACCGCTGTGTGTCTGATCGTCTTGTTCATCCCGGAGAAGGGACGAGCGGGGCGGGGGCCGGCGTTCCCCCGCGCCCGGCTTCTCAGGATTTCCTCATGTGCTCGTCCGGCGCGCTCTCCTGGTCCGGGGCGCCCGCCCGCGGATCAGAGCCGGCGGGTGGCGAGCGTCAGCCGGTCGCGGGCGTCGAACAGCGCGTCCTTGATCATCTGTTCATGCCCCGGGGTGAGCCTGGCCACCGGCACCGAGCAGCTGATCGCGTCGCGCGCCGGGGTCCGGTAGGGGACCGCGATGCCGAAGCAGCGCAGCCCGAGGGTGTTCTCCTCGCGGTCCACCGCGTACCCCTGCTCGCGGATGGAGCGCAGCTCCTCGATGAGCTTCTCGCGGTCCGTGATGGTGTGCTCGGTCAGCGGCGGCAGCGTCTCGGGCAGCAGCGCGCGCACCTGCTCGTCGCTGTGCGTCGCGAGCAGCGCCTTGCCGAGGGAGGTCGAGTGCGCGGGCAGCCGGCGGCCGACGCGGGTGAAGGGGCGCAGATAGTGCTGGGACTGGCGGGTCGCGAGATAGACCACATTGGTGCCGTCGAGACGCGCCAGGTGGATCGTCTCGCTGGTGTCGTCCGAGAGCCGGTCCAGGGTGGGCCGGGCCGCGGCGACCACCTCGTCACCGTCGATGTACGAGGTGCCGACCAGCAGCGCCCGTACCCCGATCCCGTACCGGGTGCCCGTCGCGTCGGTCTCCACCCAGCCCAGCTCGACCAGGGTGCGCAGCAGCATGTAGAGGCTGGACTTGGGATAGCCGACCGCCTCCTGGACGGTCGCCAGGGAGTGCATCCCGGGACGCCCGGCGAAGTACTCGAGCAGCTCCACCGTCCGTACAGCGGACTTGACCTGCGCGCCACCGCTCTCCGCAGCCGACATCGTCACTCGCCCCTTCTCACCGCTCGACCGCATGCCGCGGGGCCCTGGCCCGGACAGACCTTGACCACATGGAACGCGCGGAAATAGAGTCCCTGAAGATTCACTATCAGGAATCTTGTTCAGAATACCGAACGAATCCTGTGGGACAGCAGTGGATGGCAGAGGTCCGGAGCACGCGTGGCCGGGCCGAGGTACGCGCAGTCGGGAAGGAAGCCGCGGTGGCAACAGCACCAGTCTGGAGTGTCGACCCCCGAACGGGAAAGCCTCGTGAGCAGGTCGCGCACGAGGCCACGGCCGAGGAAGTGGACCTCGCGGTACGGGGTGCCCACGCCGCCGTCGGTTCGCTCGCCGACCGCACCACGCGCGCCGCGCTGCTGCGCAGGGCTGCGGACCTCCTCGACGAGGCCGGCGAGCACGTCATCGAGGCCGCGGACGCCGAGACCGCGCTCGGGCCGGTCCGGCTCACCGGTGAACTCGCCCGTACGACCGCCCAGTTGCGGGCGTTCGCCGAGGTCGTGGACGAAGGCGCGTTTCTCGACGTGTACATCGACCACGCCGACGGCGAGCGCACCCCGCCGTGGCCCGACCTGCGCCGCTACAAGGTGCCGCTCGGTGTCGTCGCCGTCTACTCCGCGAGCAACTTCCCGCTCGCCTTCTCCGTACCCGGCGGCGACACCGCGAGCGCGCTCGCGGCCGGCTGCCCGGTCGTCGTCAAGGCGCACCCCGACCACCCGGCCACCTCGGAACTGTGCGCCTCCGTGCTGCGCAGGGCCGCCGCCGAGGTCGGGCTCGACGAGAACGTGATCACGCTCGTGCACGGCTTCGAAGCGGGCGTCGAGCTGATCGGCCACCCGCTGGTGACCGCGGCAGGCTTCACCGGCTCGGTACGCGGCGGCCGCGCCCTCTTCGACGCGGCGGCCGCCCGGCCCACGCCCATCCCCTTCTACGGCGAGCTGGGCTCCCTCAACCCCGTCGTGATCACCGAGGCCGCCGCGACCGAGCGCGCCGAGCAGATCGGCTCCGGCCTCGCGGGCTCGATGTCCATGGGCGTAGGCCAGTTCTGCACCAAGCCCGGCTTCGTGCTCGCCCCGGCCGGTGAGCCCGGCGACCGGCTGCTCAAGACCCTGACGGCGGCCGTCAGCGAGACCGAGCCCGGCGTGATGCTCGACCACCGGATGCGCGACGCCTTCGTCGCGGGCGTCGCCGAACGGGCCGCGCTCCCCGACGTCGACGCCCCGATCACCCCCGGCGCGGGCGGCGAACACACCGTCAGCGCGGGCTTCCTGACGCTGCCCGCCGCCCTGCTCACGGCCGAGGGCCCGCACGACCTGCTGCTGGAGGAGTGCTTCGGCCCCGTCACGGTCGTCGCCCGCTACACCTCCGCCGACGAGATCACCGCGGTGCTCTCCCGCCTCCCCGGCAACCTCACCGCCACCCTCCAGATCGCCGAGGAGGAGGGCGCGGGCACCCAGCCCGGCGGCGCCGAACTGCTCGCCGCGCTCACCCCGCTGGCGGGCCGCGTCCTGGTCAACGGCTGGCCGACCGGCGTCGCCGTGGCCCCCGCGCAGCAGCACGGCGGCCCGTACCCGGCGACTACCTCCACCTCGACCTCGGTCGGCACCACGGCGATCGAACGCTGGCTGCGCCCGGTCTCGTACCAGTCCACGCCCGCCGCGCTGCTCCCGCCGGAGCTGCGCGACGACAACCCGCTGGACCTGCCGCGCCGGGTGGACGGCCGCAGGGAGAACTGACCCGGACCGGCTCGGTACGGGAAAGGTGGAGGGGGCGGCCGTTCGCGGCCGCCCCCTCCACCTGTTCATGGTGCGCGTGGGCCGCTTCGGGCAGGGCGGTTGAAAGTGAAATCGGGCTTAGCTTAGGCTTACCTAAGAATTTGCGATCCGTGCTGCCCGACGAAAACATGAAGGACCCTCCATGCCAGCTTGGTTCACTCGCGCGCGTCGCCAGACCCTCACCGTATCGGCCACCGCCACGGTGGCCGCTCTCGCGCTCGTACTCGGAGGCTGCTCGTCGAGCGACACGGAGTCGACCGGTTCGTCCTCGAAGGAGAAGAGCGCCGACGGCGCGTTCCCCGTCTCCATCAAGAGCGCGCTCGGCACGGCGAAGATCGACGAACAGCCCGAGCGCGTCGTCACCCTGGGCCAGGGGTCCGCCGAGACCGCCATCGCGCTCGGCCACACCCCGGTCGGTATCGAGAGCTACGAGTGGGGCAGCGACAAGTCCGGCTACCTGCCGTGGATCAACGAGGCCGTGAAGAAGAACGGTGACAAACCGCCCACCCAGTTCGCGGGCGGCGAGGACATCGACTTCGAGGCCATCACCGAGCTGGAACCCGATGTGATCCTCGCGCCCTGGTCCGGCATCACGCAGGAGCAGTACGACATCCTGTCCGACATCGCGCCGACCGTGGCCTACCCCAAGCTGGCGTGGAGCACGGACTGGGACGAGCAGATCGAGATCATAGCCAAGGCGCTCGGTGAGCCGGCCGAGGCGAAGACGCTCACCACGAAGATCGAGAAGCAGCTCGCCGACGCCGCGGCGACCCGGCCCAAGTACAAGGACGTCTCGTTCTCGTACATCTACACCTCGGGCCCCGGCACCCTCGGGGTGTTCCTGCCGGAGGAGCAGCGCGTGAAGATGGTCTCCTCGCTCGGCCTCACCCCCGACCCCGTGGTGAAGACGTTCAAGGAGACCGAGGGAACCGCCTCCGCGCTCATCGGGCTGGAGAACGCCGAGAAGCTCAAGGACAGCGACCTGGTCTTCACCTTCTACAGCGACGCCAAGACGAAGAAGGAGATCGAGGCGCAGAAGCTGTACGGAGCGATCCCCGCCGTCAAGCGCGGATCCGTGGTCGCCAGCAACGACAACTCCTTCGTCACCGCCTCGTCGATCATCAACCCGCTGACCGTCCCGTGGGTCATCGACCGCTACCTGCCGCTGATCGACAAGGCCCTCACCACACTCGACAAGTGACTGGTCACACTGGGCGGATGACTCGACAAGCTCGACAAGTAAGGCGTGTCGTAACCGGATGACCACCACCACACACGTTTCGCCGAGCGGTGCCCGCACCTCGCGTGCGGGGACCGCTCGGCTGGTGTACAGCCTGATCGCCGGGCTCGTCGTGCTCGTGCTCGCGGTGCTCGCGAGCGTCATGTTCGGCAGCAGGACCACCTCGTTCGGCGATGTCGTGGACGCGCTGTCCGGCACGGCGGACCCGTATGTGACCACCGTCATCGAGAGCCGCTACCCGAGGACCGCGCTCGGGCTGCTCGCCGGGGTCTGCCTCGCCGTCGCGGGGACGCTCATGCAGGGCGTCACCCGCAACCCGCTCGCCGACCCCGGGCTGCTCGGGATCAACGCGGGCGCGGCGGCCGGCGTCGTCGCCGGCACCGCCTTCCTCGGCGCCTCCGGCACGACGGACACCATGTGGTGGGCGCTGCCCGGGGCGTTGCTGGCCGGGGTGCTCGTGCACGCCATCGGCTCGGCGGGCGCGAGCACGAGTCTGGTACGGCTCGTCCTCGCGGGCGCGGTCCTCTCCGCCGTCCTGATGGCGTTCATCCAGGCGGTGACGCTGAGCAGGCCGAAGGTCTTCGACAGCTACCGGTACTGGGTCGTCGGCGCCCTCGGCGGCCGGGACTTCGACGTGTTCACCGCCGTCCTGCCGTTCGCCGCGGCCGGGCTGCTCCTCGCGCTGCTGCTCGGGCCCGGACTCAACACCCTCGCGCTCGGCGACGAATCCGCCACCTCCCTCGGCGCCAACCCGGCCCTGCTGCGCGGCGGCGGCCTGATCGCGGCCACGCTGCTCAGCGCGGCGGCCACGGCGGCCGTCGGCCCCATCGCCTTCGTCGGTCTGGCGGTACCGCACATCGTGCGGGCCCTGGTCGGCGTCGACTTCCGGGTCCAGATCGTGTTCTCCGCCGTCCTGGGACCGGCGCTGCTGCTGCTCGCGGACGTGGTGGGCCGGGTCGTGCTGCGCCCGCAGGAGCTGATGGTCGGTGTGGTGACGGCGTTCATCGGGGCACCCGCGCTGCTCTTCGCCGTACGCAGGATGAGGGGGAACGCATGACGACGCGCACACCGGCCGGTACGGAGGCGGAGCGACCGGACGGCACCGAACCGACCGCGGGGACCGAGGGGGCCAAGGGTCTCCCGGGCGCCGGGGGCACCCGTAGCGCGGCCCCGCGCGGCTTCCTCACCCTCGGGGGCGCCGTCGCGCTGCCCGTCCGGCGGATCTCCGTCGTCGTCGCGCTCGTCACCGTGGTCCTGCTCCTGGCGGCCGCGACCGCCACGCTCACCCTCGGCCGGCTCGGCGTCTCCCTCGCCGACCTCCCCGACGCCCTCACGGGCGGCGCGCGCGGCAAGGACGCCTTCGTGCTGGAACGCCTGCGCGGCCCCCGCCTCGTCGTCGGCATCGGCACCGGCGCGGCCTTCGGGCTCTCGGGCGCGCTGTTCCAGTCGGTCACCCGCAACCCGCTGGGCAGCCCCGACGTGATCGGCCTCGGCGCGGGCGCCGGGGCGGGCGCCGCCATCGTCGCGCTGCTGCTGCCCGGCACCGTACCGGTGTGGACGGGCGCGCTCGCCGGAGCCGCGCTCGCCATGGCGCTGGTGTACGTGTCGACGGGCAGCGGTTTCCGCAACCCCGGGCGGCTGGTGGTCGCCGGGATCGGCGTCGCCGCCATCGCCACTGCGGTCATCCAGTACGTCGTCTACGCGGTGGAACGCGACAAGGCCGCCATCCTCACCGCCTACGTCAACGGCAGCCTCGCGGCCCGCTCCTGGGACCACGCCACCACCATCTGGCTCGTCCTGCTGGTCGTCGCCCCGCTCACCGCCCTCATCGCGCGCCGGCTCTCCATCGGCGAGATGGGCGACGAGATCGCGGGCGGCCTCGGAGCCGAGCCGCGCACCACGAAGACCCTCGCCGTCCTGCTCTCCATCGTGCTCTCGGCGGGCGCCGTCAGCGTCGCGGGCCCCATCTCCTTCGTCGCCCTGACCGCGCCCCAGATCGCCAAACGCCTCACCCGGGGCTCGGGCCCGCATCTGATGCTCTCCGCCCTGATCGGCGCGCTGCTGCTGGTCCTCGCCGATCTCTGCGCACAGCAGCTGCCCCTGTTCGAGAACCTGCCCGTCGGCATCTACACGATGGCCATCGGCGGCGTCTATCTCGGCTATCTGCTGCTGCGCGAGTGGCGCAAGGGAGTCCTGTGACAGCGACGGCCGTCCGTCATATCGGCATATGAAGCACGGCCGGCCGATGACTCCTTTCAGGTGACACGAGGCCGGTGCGGCTCTTCCCGGGGCACCGGGTCGGGGAGCGTGAGTCCGTCACCGACCCGAGGAGTCACCTGCCATGCGCACCCGTACCGCACTTGTCGCCGCACTCGGCGCTCTCGCCCTGCTCGTCTCCGCCTCCGGATCCGCGGCGGCGGCCGAGGGCGAGTTCGCCTACACGTACACGGGCCTCGACGGCGATCCGCACACCGGAGTGCTGGAGAACCCCGACAGCTGGATCTGCGTCACGATCCCCGGCGCGGCCGGCGAATACCTCCCGCCCGCGCACTCACCGCGCAACCGCACCGATTCCCGGGCGACGGTCTTCACCGGGCCCGACTGCGACGGCGAGCGCTACACCCTGGCGCCCGGCGGCTCGGCGAGCAGCCGGCTGAAGCTGCGCTCCGTCCGGTTCACCCCGGTGTTCTGACGGCCGCAGGACCGCCCGACGCTGTTTCAAGCGCCGGTCCACGCGGAAATCATGCGTCGCCGGTCCGCCGGACGGCCCGGCCGTCGCACCGTACGAGCCGATCAGGAGACGCACCATGGACTACGAAATGCGCGCGGAGTACGCGGACGGGCGCTCACCCCGCGACGCCGATTCCCGGTTCGAGGTGTGGCACATGGTCCGGGCCGGCGAAGCGATCGGGCTCTGCGGCCGGGACCTCGCCCCGGACGCCGTCACACAGTCGGCCGACGCGTGGGGCACGGAGGCGGGCCGGCCGCTCTGCCACGCGTGCGGCGCCCTCTACATCCACCAGGTGCGCTGACCGTCCCCGTCCCCGTCCGCGTCCCCATCCCCGCCCGGCCCGGAGTGCGGCCTCCCGGGAATGAAGGCGCGGGCCGTCGGCGTTCCCGTACCCGCGGAGGGTGCCTCCGTACCGGAGCGAGGCAGCGATGCCGTGACCATGGGGAGAAGCAGACACATGCGCGTCGAGATCTGGGGCGACATCGCCTGTCCCTGGTGCTACATAGGCAAGGCCCGGTTCGAGAAGGGGCTCGCCGGGTTCGCCCACCGGGACGACATCGAGGTGGTGCACCGGTCGTTCGAGCTGGATCCGGAGCGGACGCGGGGTGAGACCGGGCTGGTGGCCGACATGCTGGCCACCAGGTACGGGCGGAGCCCCGAGCAGGTGCGCGCCATGGAGGAGACGGTGGCCGGGCACGCGCGCGCCGAGGGGCTCGGGTTCAGGACCGAGGGGCGCGACCACGGCGGCTCCTTCGACATCCACCGGCTGCTGCACCTGGCCAAGGCGCGCGGTCGGCAGAACGAACTGCTGGACATCGTCTACCGGGCGAACTTCGCCGAGGAGCGCTCCGTCTACGACGACGAGACGCTTGTCGCGCTCGCGGTCGAGGCCGGTCTCGCGGAGACCGAGGCGCGCGAGGTGCTGGCGGACCCTACCGCGTACGCGCGGGCCGTACGGGACGACGAGCGGGAGGCCGCCGAGCTGGGGGCGAGCGGCGTGCCGTTCTTCGTGCTCGACCGGCGGTTCGGGGTCTCGGGCGCGCAGCCGGTCGAGGTGTTCGCCCAGGCGCTGGAGCAGGCGTGGCAGACCCGTACGGTCACGGCCCTCACCCCGATCGGCGTCACCGCGGGCGAAACGGGCACGGACGGCGCCGCGGTGTGCGACGCCGACGGCGCGTGCGAGGTGCCGCGCACGGGATCCTCGCAGGCCGGGAGCCATGTGTAAGCATCGCTTGGGTCAGCTCTCAACAGATGCGTGATTGACCGGGCGCACCGCGCGTTCCAGGGTGGAGCCATGGAATCCCTGGCAGGCGCCGAGTTCGCGCCCGACACCACGTATCTGAACACCTCCAGCTGCGGTCTGCTGCCGCGCCGGTCCGTCGCCGCCGTCCAGGCCCTCGCCGAGGCGAACGCGACCGGGCGGCGCGGCGACGGCGCGGGGAGCTTCGAGACACTGGCCGCCGCGCGCGCCTCGTTCGGGCGGCTGGCGGGGGTGGACGCGGAGCGGGTCGCCCTGGGCAGCGCCGTCGCCGTCCATGTCGGGCTGATCGCGGCCTCGCTGGAGCCGGGGGCCGAAGTGCTGCTGCCCGAGGGGGAGTTCAGCTCGGTCGTCTCCCCGTTCGCGGTGCGGGGCGATCTCCGGCCCCGGTACGTGCCGCTGGAGCGCCTGGCCGACGAGGTACGGCCGGGGACCGCCCTGGTCGCGTTCTCCTCCGTCCAGTCGGCGGACGGCCGGCTCGCCGACCTGCCGGCGGTACGGGAGGCCGCCGCCGCGCACGGGGCCCGTACGCTGCTGGACGCCAGCCAGTCGGCGGGCTGGCTGCCGCTGGACGCGGGGGCGTACGACTACACGGTCACCGGCGCGTTCAAGTACCTGCTCTGCCCGCGCGGCACGTCCTTCCTCACCGTGACCGAGGAGGCCCAGAAGTCGCTGACCCCGATCCACGCCGGATGGCTCAACGGCGAGGACCTGTGGGGCAGCAACTACGGCCCGGTCTCCCCGCTGAGCCGGACCGCGAGCCGCTACGACGAGGCCACGTCGTTCCTCTCGTACCACGGCGCCGAACCGTCCCTGGCGCTCCTGGAGGAGATCGGTGTGGAGCCGGTCCACACCCATGTCACCGCCCTCGCCGCCCGCTTCCGGGACGGACTCGTCTCCCTGGGGCACGAGCCCGTCCCGGTCTCCGGGCCCTCCGCGATCGTCTCCGTCCCGGGGCTGGAGCACCGTCAGCCGGATCTCCGGCGGGCCGAGGTGTACGTCTCGCTGCGCGCGGGCAACGTGCGTGCCTCGTTCCACCTCTACAACACCGTCGCCGACGTGGACCGGGCGCTGGACGTGCTGGCGGGGTGAGGTGTGGTGGGCGTGGGGTGCGGACCGGATGAGACCTGGACCGGCCCTTCGCCGGAGAGGACGACGTTCACGTTCCTGGCGCGGTGGTTGAAGTACCGCACGGTGCCGTCCGCGTCGATCAGGTACTTGGCGGGCCAGAAGCGGTTGCGGTAGTTGTTCCAGGTGGACAGCTTGTTGTCGAGGGCCACCGGGCAGGTCACCCCGAGCTTCTTCGCCTGGTCGGCGACGTTGCCCGCGTTCAGCACCACCTTTCCGCGCAGCGATTCGAGGGTGACGGGCGCTCCGCCGGGGGTGTTGAGCCACTTCGAGATGCCTTCGACAGTGGGCGCCTTGCCGCAGGAGCGAAGTTCGTTCACCCCGTCCTCGCAGCGCGACAGCTCCTTGTCGGAGTTGTCGTACAGCCCGGACAGCTGCTGCCTGGCGGTGTCGCTGTCCTCGATCTTCCGCTGCGCGGCGGACGGGTAGTCGGGCAGGGCCCGCTGGATGGCGTCGGTGACGTTGAAGGCCAGCGCGCACGCGAGGGCGATCATCAGCGGCCCGCGCTCTTCCCGCACCAGTCACGGGCGCAGGCGCCGTGCGGCTGGACGGACGACGCGCACGCGCTGGACGAGACGGCCACCCTGACCGCCCTCGCGGCCACGGCGTCGGCGGACGGCTGCACTGACGGCCCGTACGCGCGGGGGCGGCCCGTACGCGCACTGACGGCCCGTACGCGCGAGGACGGCCCGGCCGCCCGTACGCGCGCGGGCGGCCGGGCCCGTCACTCGCGGGTGGGGCCTGCCTGCCCCCGGCGCTCCGGGCAGTCCTCGGTCTCCGTGCAGAGGTTCTCCTCGACCTTGGCCAGCAGCCGCGCCAGCTCGGCGCGCTCGGTCGCGTCGAGCCCCGCGAGGGTGTGCTCCTCCAGCTGCTCCCAGGCGTCCTTGACCTCGGGGCGCAGCGCGCAACTGTCCTCGGTGGCCTCGACCAGGACGGCGCGCCGGTCGGCGGGGTCGGGGGAGCGGCGCACGTACCCCGCGCTCTCCAGCCGCTGGAGCATCTTGGTCACGGTCGACGGGTCGAGGTCCATCGACTTGATCAGCTCGGCCTGCCGGACGGCGGGTTCGTCCCACAGATGCATCATCAGCAGCTCCTGCCCCGGGTAGAGGCCGGTGCTCCGCAGCAGCTTCGTCGCCGCGATCCGGTGCAGCCGCGCGACCCGGGACAGGGCGTGGCTGAGGGGGCCGCCACGCGCCGCGCCGGGGAGTTCGTCGGTACAGGCAGGGTCCGAAGGCATGGTCAAGAGTTTAGCTTGGCCGACCAAGGAATGAGTTACAGTGAATCCCGGTTATTTACTTGGCCGACCACATATCGGGATGGCCGCCCGTTGTGGCGTCCGCAGTGACACCGCTTCCCCATACGCTCAGGAGCCTTCATGACCACCGCGTTCGACCCGATCGATCTCGCCGGTACGCAGCTCGGCAACCGCATCGCGCTCGCGCCGATGACCCGCAGCCGTGCCTTCGGCGCGGGCAACTCGCCCACCGACTCGACGTCCGAGTACTACGCGCAGCGGGCTTCGGCGGGGCTGATCATCACCGAGGGGACGCAGCCCTCCGTGGTCGGCCAGGGCTACCCGGACACCCCCGGGCTGCACAGCCAGGAGCAGATAGCCGCCTGGCGCAAGGTCACCGACGCCGTACACGCCAAGGGCGGGAAGATCGTCGCCCAGATCATGCACGGCGGCCGGATCGGCCACCCGGACCTGCTGCCCGACGGCCTGGTCCCGGTCGGTGCCTCGCCCGTCGCCGCGCCCGGTCAGGTCTATCTGCACGACGGTCCCAAGGACTACGTCGTCCCGCGCGAGCTGACCTCCGAAGAGGTCGAGGCGACCATCGGGGACTTCGTCTCCGCGTCCCGCAACGCGATCGAGGCCGGTTTCGACGGCGTCGAGCTGCACGGTGCCAACGGCTATCTGATCCACCAGTTCCTGGCGCCCAACACCAATCTGCGTGAGGACAAGTGGGGCGGCTCGGTCGAGAACCGCATCCGCTTCGCCGTCGAGGTGTCCCGCGCGGTGGCCGCCGAGATCGGCGCGGCGCGGACCGGGATCCGGCTCTCGCCGGCCATCGGCCTGCTCGGCACCGAGGAGCCCGACCCCGAGCCCACGTACACCGCGCTGGTGCGGGAGCTGGAGACGCTCGGCCTCGCCTTCGTGCATCTGATCGAGCACGACCGCGAGTTCACCCTCGCCGTGCGCAAGCTCTACTCGGGCACGTTCATCCTCAACGCCAAGACCGAGGGCCCGACCAGCGCCGACGACCTGAAGCTGATCGAGGACGGCACGGCCGACCTGATCTCCTTCGGCGTGCTCTTCCTCGCCAACCCGGACCTGCCGGCCCGGCTGAAAGCGGGCGGCCCGTACAACGCCGCCGACCCGGCCACGTTCTTCGGCGGCGACGACAAGGGCTACATCGACTACCCGTTCCTGGCGAGCTGACCACAGGGGCCCGTACGCGAAGGGGCGCGGGGCCGGTCGTCATGACCGGGCCCGCGCCCCTTCGCGTCCCGCGGTGTCAGCGCACCGGGGTGAAGTCCCGCGCCCCGATGAACTCCGGCCTGTGCACCGGCGCCGCGAACGGCTCGACCGCCGTGTTCTCCACGCTGTTGAAGACGATGAAGACATTGCTGCGCGGGAAGGGCGTGATGTTGTCGCCCGAGCCGTGCATGCAGTTGCAGTCGAACCAGGTCGCCGAACCGGCCTTGCCCGTGAAGAGCTTGATGCCGTGCCGGCTCGCCAGCGAGGTCAGCGCCTCGTCCGAGGGCGTACCGGCGTCCTGCATCTGGAGCGACTTCTTGTAGTTGTCGCGGGGGGTCTCGCCCGCGCAGCCCAGGAACGACTTGTGCGACCCCGGCATGATCATCAGGCCGCCGTTGGTGTCGTAGTTCTCGGTCAGCGCGATGGAGACGGAGACCGTCCGCATGTTCGGCAGACCGTCCTCGGCGTGCCAGGTCTCGAAGTCCGAGTGCCAGTAGAAGCCCGAGGCGCCGAACCCCGGCTTGACGTTGATCCGCGTCTGGTGGACGTAGACGTCGGACCCGAGGATCTGGCGGGCACGTCCCACCACCCGTTCGTCGCGTACGAGCCCGGCGAAGATCTCACTCAGCCGGTGGATCTCGAAGACGGACCGTACCTCCTGGGACGACGGCTCGATGATCGAGCGCTCGTCCGCCCGTACCGCCGGGTCGTTGATCAGCCGCTCCAGCTCGGCGCCGTAGAGCGCCACCTCGTCCGGACCGATCAGCTGCTCGATGGCGAGGAAGCCGTCCCGCTCGAAGGAGCCGAGACCCACCGGGTCGATCGGGCCCGGAGCCCCGGGCGCGGACCACACGACGGGGTCCTGGCGCGGGGTGGTCACCTCCCCGACGCCCCGGGTCGGATACAGGTCGGTGCGTTCGGTACGGACGGGGGTGGTGGTCATGGTCAGCCCTCCTCGGTCAGCAGCGGGTAGACGCCGTTCTCGTCGTGGTCCTCCCGCCCGGTCACCGGCGGGTTGAAGACACACACGCAGCGGAAGTCGGTCTTCGGGCGGAGCGTGTGGTGCTCGTGCCCGTTCAGCAGATACATCGTGCCGGGTTCGATCCAGTGGGTCTCGCCGGTCTCGTCATCGGTGAGTTCGGCTTCGCCCTCGACACAGAGCACGGCCTCGATGTGGTTGGCGTACCACATCGACGTCTCCGTACCCGCGTACAGGATCGTCTCGTGCAGGGAGAAGCCGACCTTCTCCTTGGCGAGCACGATGCGCTTGCTCTCCCAGGTGCCCGACGCCGCCTTCACATGGCGGTCGGTGTTCTCGATGTCCTTGAACGATCGGACGATCACAGTGCGTCGACCCTTTCTCTCGTGCGCTTTCTCGTGTGCGCTTCTTCTCTTTCGTGTGCTGTCCCCGTCGGCCCGAGCCCGGCGTCCGCCCGGCCCGCGCCGACGGGTCCGCGGTCTCAGGCGGTGTCGCGTACCGCGCGGGCCACCGTGCGCAGGCCCTCGTCCAGCTCGTCGGCGGTGATGGTCAGCGGCGGCAGCAGCTTGACCACCTCGCTCTGCGGGCCCGAGGTCTCCAGCAGCAGTCCCAGCTCGAAGGCGCGGGCGCAGACGGCCGAGGCCCGCTGCTTGTCGGCGAACTCCAGCCCCCAGACCAGGCCCCGGCCGCGGAACGTGGGGATGTCGCCGGTGGACTCCGCGCTGATCGCCAGGAGCGCCTGCTCGACCTGCTCGCCCCGGGCGAGGGTCTGCTTCTCCATCTGGCCGTCGGCCCAGTACGTGTTGAGCGCGGCGGTCGCGGTGACGAAGGCCGGGTTGTTGCCCCGGAAGGTGCCGTTGTGCTCGCCCGGCTCCCAGATGTCGAGCTCCGGGTTGAAGAGGCAGAGGGACATGGGAAGCCCGTACCCGCTGATGGACTTCGAAAGCGTCACGATGTCCGGTGTGATGCCCGCCTCCTCGAAGGAGAAGAACGCGCCGGTACGGCCGCACCCCATCTGGATGTCGTCCACGATCAGCAGCATGTCCTGGCGACGGCACAGATCGGCCAGCGCGCGCAGCCAGTCGGGGTGGGCGACATTGATGCCGCCCTCGCCCTGGATGGTCTCGACGATCACGGCGGCGGGCTTGTTCAGGCCGGAGCCCTGGTCCTCCAGCAGCCGCTCGAACCAGAGGAAGTCCGGCGTCTGGCCGTCCAGGTAGTTGTCGAACGGCATCGGGGTGCCGTGCACCAGCGGGATCCCGGCTCCGGCGCGCTTGAACGCGTTGCCGGTGACGGCGAGCGAGCCCAGCGACATGCCGTGGAAGGCGTTGGTGAACGAGACGATCGACTCGCGGCCCTTGACCTTGCGGGCCAGCTTGAGGGCGGACTCGACCGCGTTGGTGCCGGTCGGACCGGGGAACATCACCTTGTACGGGAGGTCGCGCGGCCGCAGCACCACGTTCTGGAAGGACTCCAGGAAGGCGCGTTTCGCGGTCGTGGCCATGTCCAGGCCGTGCGTGATGCCGTCCCGCTCGATGTAGTCGATCAGCGCGCGTTTGAGGACCGGGTTGTTGTGCCCGTAGTTGAGTGAGCCGGCCCCGGCGAAGAAGTCCAGATAGCTGTGGCCGTCCTCGTCGGTGAGCCGGGCGCCCTGCGCGCGGTCGAACACGGCGGGCCAGCCGCGGCAGTAGCTGCGGACCTCGGACTCAAGGGTTTCGAAGACACTCAGGGCGGGCGGGGTGATGGTCACGGGGATCTCCAGCCGTGGGGTGTGAGAGAAGTGCGGGGGAGTGCTCGGGCGATCGGGACACGGACCGGCCCGGGAGCGGGCACGGGCCACCGGTGCGCGCGTCACCGGGGCGGTGCGTTGCCGGGGCGGGCGTTGCGTGCCGCGGCGTTGCGTGTCGCGGCGGGCAGGCGCCGTGGTGGGCGGGCGCGCGTCGGCCCGGGGGCGGGGCCTGCGGCCCACGGCCCCGGGAGGGCCGGCCTCAGGGCGAGAGCGGTCCGATGCGGTACAGCACCTCCGGCTGGTGCACGCCGTCGGGGAACAGCTCGCCGTCGAAGAGGACCTCGCGCTCCAGCGTCGCGCCGTGGCGCGCCGCGTACGCGGTGAACAGCCGGTCCGAGGCGGTGTTGTCGGGGGTCACGGTCGTCTCGACGGCGGTGATTCCCAGCTCGCCGGTGACCCGGGCGGTCAGCTCGTCCAGCAGCGCGCCGGCCAGGCCCTTCCCGCGCTGGCCGCGGTCGACGGCCACCTGCCAGACGACCAGGGTCTCGGGGCGCTCGGGCCTGACGTACCCCGTGACGAACGCGACCGGCGCTCCGCCGTCGTCGCGGGCGACGAGTGAGGTGGCGGCGAAGTCACGACACCAGAGCAGGTAGCTGTACGAGGAGTTGAGGTCCAGGACCTCGGAGTCGCGGGCGATGCGCCAGATCGCGGCTCCGTCCTCCACTCGTGGGGTGTCGATCGTGCGGAGTCGGGAGAATTCGCTTCGGGCGCCTGCAAGGTCTGCTTGTGCGGCGGTCATACGGCTTGAATTTACCGAGCAAATTCAAAAGATGCATCTTCTGGAGGGGTTGGGTGAGAAGCGGCCCTGTGTTATCACGCGGGCGCGGACACGGCTGTCGGATCGGCCAAAACCGGGGTACTATATGCCGAAATCAGCGACAAAGCGGGCGCGGTCGTGGGCTCGATCACATATCCGTAACGCTCGCGAGGCCGCAGTGAAATCGAGGCGTTTAGCTCTGGGAAGAACGGGCAGACGAATATGGGAAGCTACTCGCGACAAATAGCTTCCCATATTCATGAATTAACTCCACCGGTGGATTTCATTTAATTTTTCGGATGCTCGCTCCCGGGCTGGGCCCCTCACTTCCAGGCTTCACCGGCCGCGCGCGAGGCGGCTTCGAGGTCCACCGGGGCGCCCGTCGCGCCGAGCGCCGCGCCCAGCGCCGCCAGCGAGGCCCGCACCGTTTCGAGGGTCGCGTGGGGCCCGTAGTGGTTGACCCGGACCAGCTCGGCGGTTCCCGCCCTCGCCGCGATCAGCGGCAGCGCCGGATCGGCCGCCAGCGCCTTCGCCACCAGCTCGGCCGCGTCCGCCCCGGCCGGGGTGCGGAGCGTCGTCGCCACCGGAGCGGCGTCCGCGGCCTCGTGGACGAACGGATCGAGACCGCCGCCCAGCGCCCGCGCGCCCGCCCGCGTCGCGGCGGCGGCGGACGCGTGCCGGGCCGCCACGGTGTCGAGGCCGGCCGACTCGACGCGCTCCAGACACGCCTCCAGCGCCAGCATCTCCAGCTGGGCCGGTGCGTGCGGCAGCGCCCTGCGGCCCGCGTCGATCCAGCGCTCCTTCCAGTCGAGCAGCGACAGGTACGAGCGCCGGGGCGCCGCCGGATTGGCCGCGAACCGCTCCCAGGCGCGCGGGCTCACCGAGACCGCCGAGACCCCGGCGGGCCCGCCCATCGCCTTCTGCGCGCCGATGACGCACAGGTCGACGCCCCAGGCGTCCGGCAGCAGCGGCTCGGCGGCCACCGAAGCGACGGCGTCCAGCATGAACAGGGCGCCGTGGGCCCGTACCACCTCGCCGATCTCCGCGACCGGATTGGTGTTGCCGGTCGCCGCCTCGGCGTGCACCAGCGATACGAAGTCGATCTCGGGGTGCGCGGCGAGGGCGTGCTCGACCTGGGCGGCGGTGACGGCCGTGTGGAAGGGCACCTCCAGGTCGACGACGTTCGCGCCGCAGTCCCGCAGCCAGTTGCCGAAGGTCTGCCCGTAGGGCCCGGTGACCACGTTCAGCGCGGTCGAACCCGGCCTCGCGCCGCCGCGCACGCACCCCTCCAGCGGCAGCAGGGCCTCGCCCTGCGTGATCACGACATCGTTCCCGGTGGCCAGGAGCGCGGCGACACGGCGCTCGATCGCGGCGAAGTGCGCGGCGGTCAGCGGGGGCAGGTCCAGCAGGGGGTGGGTCACGGCGGGGCTCTCTTCGGGAACGGGCGGAGGCGGGCGGGGGAGGGGCAGACCCTCCTGACCGGGAGGGGAATCCCTCCCGGTCGAGGGTACTCACGGGCTCGTACAGTGCTGCTCATGAGCGATCACGCGGTGCTGCGGGTGAAGGGCCGGATCCTGGTCGGCCCCGAGGAGGCCAGGGACGAACTGTGGGTGGTGGGCGGCCGTATCACCTACGAACGGCCCCCGGGCGCCCGTGACGTCCGTACGGTCGAGGGCTGGGCGCTGCCCGGACTGGTCGACGCCCACTGCCATGTCGGCCTCGACCACCATGGCGCGGTCGACGCCGCGACCAGCGAGAAGCAGGCGCTGACCGACCGGGACGCGGGCGCCCTGCTGCTCAGGGACGCGGGTTCCCCCGCGGACACCCGCTGGACCGACGCGCGCCCGGACCTTCCGAAGATCATCAGGGCGGGCCGCCACATCGCCCGCACCCGCCGCTACATCCGCAACTACGCGCACGAGATCGAGCCGGGAGAACTGGTGGCGTATGTGGCGAGAGAGGCGCGGCGCGGCGACGGCTGGGTCAAGCTCGTCGGTGACTGGATCGACCGCGAAGCGGGCGACCTGACCGCCTGCTGGCCGCGCGCCGAGGTGGAGGCGGCCATAGCCGAGGCGCACCGGCTCGGTGCCCGCGTCACGGCGCACTGCTTCGCCGAGGCCGCGCTGCGCGATCTGGTGGAGGCGGGCATCGACTGCGTCGAGCACGCCACCGGGCTCACCGAGGACACCATCCCGCTCTTCGCCGAACGCGGCGTGGCGATCGTTCCGACGCTCGTCAACATCGCTACCTTCCCGCAGCTCGCGGCGGGCGGCCAGGAGCGCTACCCGCGCTGGTCCGCGCATATGAACCGGTTGTACGAACGTCGGTACGACACGGTCCGCGCGGCATACGACGCGGGCGTCCCGGTCTTCGTCGGCACGGACGCGGGCGGCGGCCTCGCCCACGGCCTGGTGGCGGCCGAGGTCGAGGAGCTGACGAAGGCCGGCATCCCGCCGCTGGAGGCGCTCTCCGCCACCACCTGGGGGGCCAGGAGCTGGCTGGGACGTCCAGCGCTGGACGAGGGCGCCCCGGGCGATCTGGTGGTCTACGACGAGGATCCCCGGGTCGACGTACGGGCCCTGGCGGCGCCGCGCCGGATCGTGCTGAACGGGCGGGTGGTCGGCTGAGTGCCCGTGCCGGTCAGTGGGTGGCGCGGATCATGACCGCGAGGACCGGCGAGGCCGCTGACGGCTGGCTCTGCCCGATGTCCTCGAACCCCCACGACCGGTAGAGCGTGTGGACCTTTCCGTCACCGGCTGCCGGGTTGACCATGAGCGTGACGTACGGCTCGTCGCGCGCGGCGAGGAAGGCGTCAAAGATGCGCCACGCGGTCCCTGTGCCACGCCACGCGGTGCGTACACCGATCTCCTTCAGAGCCACGGCGGGACGGTCGGTGTACTCATCCGCCGGTGCAGGGGTGGTGCGCTGCCAGTACCGGTCGCCACGTTCGATCGTGTTGCCGTAGGCGTAGCCGACCGGGTGCCCGTCCGCGTACCCGAGGATCGCGACGAACCCCGGTTCGGCCCCGTGCCGGTCCAGGCGCTCGCCGAACGTGGTCACCGCGTAGTTCGGCAGGTGGAGCAGCGGGGTGCACCTTGGCCTACGCGTTGAGAAGAGGGCCGTGGCCGGTGTCGAGAATGGTGAACGTGCGCAGTTCGATGGCGGGCGCCGTGATCATGCTGTGGTCCTCCAGGCGGCGGCGTGCTCGGCCCATGTCCGCACAGCGGGGCTGCCCGCCGCGGTGGCGGGCAGTGCGGCCCCGAACTCTTGCAGCATGCGCGTCACTCGGGCGTGTTGGGCAGCGATGTCAGAGGGGACCTTTACCGCCGTGGCGACGGCCAGTTCAATATCGCCTTGTCCGAGTTGGGCGGCGGCGAGCCGGGTGATGTTGATAGCGCGGTCGCGACGCATCTGAGGGCGAAGCAGGGTCAGGCTCTGGTGAGCATGCGTTTCCGCTTGTTCGAAGTTTCCGAGGCGAAGGTGCGCGGCGAGAGCGAGTGTTTCAAGCTCTGCACCGTCGCTGACCGCGGCCATCCATACCGGTCGAGCGAGAGCCGGATCGGCGCGTTCGAGTGCGTCCTGAGCGCAGCCGAGAGCACGCTGTACGGCTGCGGTGTCGCCGGTGAGCCCGTAGGTGGCGGCCTGGCGGGCATGCCCGAGGCAGGCGAACAGGGGGTCACGGCGAGTGATGTGCAGATTGCGGGCGACATCGTTGGCAGCGAGAGCATCCGAAGGGCGGCCCATATGGCGGTACATGGTCCCCGTGTGACTCCAGATGCGAAACTTGATCGCCTGGTCGCCGGACATCTCGGCGAGGCCCTGCGCTTCGCGCATGTGCCCCTTCGCGTCGTCGTAGCGGCGGCCGTCGATCGCTGCCCACATCGCCGAGGAGCGGAACGACGCCGCGCAGGCGTACAGACTGCTGCGTACACGCTGGGTCGCGCTGCCCGCGTTCTGAAGGTTCAGTGCCTCGTTGGCCAGTGTGGCGGCCCGCTGCTCGATGCCGAGTTGTCCTCCGTGGCGGTGGTCACTGGCGATGACCTCGGCGAAGCGTGTCCGCAGACGGTCGACATCGCTCATACCGATACGGCGAGGCGATGTGCCGGGGGCGGCTGCCGCTGCTGCGGCGGCAGCGATACCGCCGAAGAGAGTGCGGCGCTTCATATCGGGGCCCTCCTGCGGTGGGGGCGTGAGTGAGGTCCGGCCCCGTGGAACGAACCCTAAAGCGACGGCGGGTAGGCCGGTGACATCCTCAAGTGCCTTACGGGTAGCCGATTTCGGCCACTTGACCCGACCTGCTTTCCAGGACCGGATCGACGAGCCGTCCAGCCCGCCGGTTCGTCCGGTCAGTCGCCCAAGAGCCCCGTTCACGGCGTCGGCCAGGCTGTTGGAGCTGTGCCCATGCTCGGCCATCCATGCCTCAAGCACCGTGTTGCGCGTGGCGTCCATACCCGCACGGTAGCCGCACGATCTCCGCCTGTCAGGGCAGCGAGAGGTCAAATCGCCCTAGGGTAATGCGCCGAATACCCTGCGATTGTCCTAACCATCCTGCTGCGCAGGGGAGTTGTCTGGTTACTGGCCGCTCACAACCTCGTGTTTAGCGGCTGTTGACGGCCCGGCTCGTTCCTGAAGTCCCCCGGAGGGGAGGGCCGGGCGCCGAGACAACGACGAAGGCTCCACCAATGACGAGTCTCAGTAACCCAGTTCAGGCCGCGCCCGTCGGTCATCCCGCCTACAGCCAAACGTTTCCGTGCGAGCCGGAGACGGCCGAGGCCGGCCGCAAGCTTGTCCGCCACGCCCTCGCCGTATGGCGCCTCGACGATCTCGGCGACCGCTCGGCGCTGATCATGTCCGAGCTGGTCGCGAACGCTGCCCGGCACACCCCTTGCCCCTCGATCCGCCTGATGGTCGGGCGGCCGAGCGCGAGACGGGTACGCGTCGGAGTGGTGGACCGGGCGCCCTCGCTACTGCCGGAACTCAGCCCGGTCGACACCGACGACGAGTCCGGCCGCGGCCTGCTCCTCATCGACGCGATCGCCGACCGCTGGGGATACGACCTTCACGGAAACGGCAGGAGCGTATGGGGCAAAGAGGTTTGGGCGGAGATCCTCATTGAAACCGGACAGTGACCGCCGATCCCGCACCCCTGCCCCTGCCGGAGCTGGCTCAGCTGAGGCCCCGGCAGCAGATGGCCATCGACTGCGCCCGGTGTGCCCGGCATCTGGGGATGTCCGGCCGGGTGCTCGGCGACGTGCGATACCGGGGCCTGATGTTCCGGCTGTGGATCTGCGGGGACGGGTGCCGATCGCTCGCCCGTGGCGAGCGGTGACCGGCCGTCGGCGCCGTACACGTTCCCACCGGGTCCCTGACCGTCGCAACCCGCTGACGTGCCGCTGGGAAGTCTGGTGGCTGGTCGCGGACATCGCAGGGCTGCTGGCAGCCATTGCCTCGGCTCTGCTGGCCAAATGACGGCCGCCGGTGCGGCTGCCGCCGAGGCGCGGTGCGCGCCGGATTCCACCTCTCTTGAAGGAGTACCGGTCATGACCATTCCGCTCCCGATTGCCGGCTTGGACTGGACCGCGCTGCGGAACTTCGCCGCGCTGCGAGGACAGCTCAGGGTCTCGCTGACACCCATCTGCAACGTGAAGTGCTGGTTCTGCCACAACGAGGGCGATGTGCCACCACCGTTCACACATCTGCACCGCGACGCCAAGCCCCGAGCCCGCGAGTTGACCGCCGAGGACTACGTGAACGTGCTGCGTGAGCTGATCGGAGCCGGTCTGAAGCGCGTGTACTTCACCGGCGGCGAGCCACTTACGTCAAGGCTCGCCCAGTCTGTTCTGACCCGGCTTCCCGTTCGCGGTCCGGACGTGTCCTACACGCTGATCACGAACGGCCTCCTGGTGCGCACGCACCAGGACTGGCTCGCCACGACCGGCCTGGACAAGGTGAAGGTCTCCCTTCACTACTTCTCCGACGAGTCCTTCCGGGCCATTGCCCAGACTCGCTACGGCGTCGCGGCCGTCCTGGACGGCATCGAGGCTGCCCGCGAGACGTTCGAACGAGTGGAGCTGAACACGCTCATCCAGCGCGAGAACGAACACGAGCTGCGCGACATCCTCGCGTTCGCCCTCGAACGCAGGCTGCCGGCGCAGTTCATCGAGCTGGTCGACACCGACTTCAACGCCGACCGGAAGTCCTCGGCGGTCGGGGCTCACGGCCTCATCGACTACCTGCGCACACTGACGCGCGAGGAGGAAGCGGTGGTCTCCGGCGTCGGTCAGGGACGGCGGATCTTCCGCATCGACGGCATCGAGATCGACGTCATACACCGCGAACTGGGCCGCCATCACGTTGGCCAGTGTGGCACCTGCCCGGTGAAGGCCAAGTGTGTCGAGGGCTTTTGGGCCCTGCGCATGGACCATGCCGGCGGAATCCAGCCCTGCCTTCTGCGCGACGACCTGCGCATGGACATCCGGTCATTGCTGGACCAGCCGGAGCAGGTTCCCGCAGCCGTGGCCCAGCACGTCGCCGCCTTCACCGAGGGCACTCTGTGAGGCCTCTTCGCGCCCCGTACACACCTGGGCCTGATGGAGGCCGCCAAGGGCCGTTCGTGGTCCTGGAAGGCGTCTCAGGGGTGGGGAAGTCAACGCTCAGCCGCCTGCTTGCCAAGCGGCTCGGCGCCACGGCGATCCACACACTCACCGATCCGCACACCGGCTGGTCCGACGCGGTCAACCGGGAGATCCGACCGCTGCCGCAGTTCGCCTTCTACCTCTCCGGTCTCCTCCACGCCTCCGACGCCGTACGGCAGGCCCTGACTGTGGGGCCCGTGGTCGTGGACCGGTACGCCTCCTCGGTCGCGGCCTGCCACGCCGCAGTCAACGGCGTCGGCCTGGACCAGGTGAATGAGCTGATCACCCCGTTCCGGATGTACCTCGTGGCACCGGACGCCACCTTCTACCTCATCAGCTCCGATCACTCCTTGAGGGAACGGATGGGGACCAAGGCGGACGTGAAGCAGGACGACACCGACCTGTTCGGTGTTCCCGGACGCCTTGCCCGGATCCGGGAGAACTTCCAGGCCGTAGCCGACGAGGACCCGAGCGCCGTCACGCTCCCCACCGACGGCCGCAGCCCTGACGACCTGGCTCACATCATCGTCAAACACCTGGAGGACAGGCGTGCTTAACCCGATCGACACCAACACCGTAATCCGTGACGGCCGCGTCGTCGGCGTGTTCCCGGATGAGATCCATGAGGGTGTGGCCTGGTGGGTCGCCGCCTGCTTTGTTGTGGTCAGCCAGACCCGGCAGATGGTCGTGGCACACGATGGGCACCCCACCACGGCCCAGTTCCACCGGCGCTTCTGTCACGGGGCCATCAACGCCCAGCACTTCGGCTGTCAGATCTCCACCCTCGGCAAGGCCGACGAAGCCCAGCTCCTGCACGCAATGAAGGCACTCGGCTCCGTCCCTGGCGCGTGGCTGTCGACGACCGACGACAGCGGGCGGCTGACCGTCACCATCCGCCTCTACGACGCGCACGGCCGCCCGGTCACCGAGGACACCGGATTGGCCGCGCTGCGGCAGATGATCGCCTCGGACCGGGTTCCCATTCCGGTGAACGACCAGGCCAAAGGCAGCATCACCGAGCGCCGCGACCTGGTGGAGGCGCCGTGATTGACGCGGCCGAGGTAGTCACCAGCGGCACCAGCATCCTGTTCGTCACCCTCGATTCCCTGCGCTACGACGTCGCCCGCGCGGCCCTGCATGCCGGTCGGACACCGAGCCTGGCGAGGATCCTGCCGGGTGGTGTGTGGGAGGAGCGCCGCACTCCCGGCACCTTCACCCTCCCCGCGCACATCGCGTTCTTCTCCGGCTTCTTACCCAAGCTGCCCCAGCCCGTGCAGCCGCCCAGGCTGTGGGAGTGCCGCCCGCCCGCCTTCAAGGACGTCGATGCGGGCACGTTCGTCTTCGACGCACCGAACCTCCTCACCGGGCTCGCCCAGTACGGATACCGCACCGTGTGCATCGGCGGCGTCACCTACTTCTCCCGGGAGACACCGCTCGGGTCGGTGCTGCCCGACATGTTCCAGGAGGACCACTGGCGGCCCGAGTTCTGCTCCCCGGAGCCCGAATCCACACGCCACCAGGTCGACCACGCCCTGACCGTGGCCGAGCAGTACGCCGACCGCCCGCTGTTCCTGTTCGTCAACGTCTCCGCCACCCACGTTCCCCACGGCCACTACACGGGCGACAGCGGCGACTCCTGGCGCTCCCAAGCCGCCGCGCTGGCCTACGCGGACACACACCTCGGCCGTCTGGTCGAAGCGCTCACCACCAAGAGGAGATGGCTGATCATCATGTGCGCCGACCACGGCGACGCCTTCGGCGAGGACGGCTACCACGGCCGTGGCATCGCCCACCCCACCGTGCTGAACGTACCGTTCGCCGCCCTGCTCACCCCGTAAGGACTACGCTCCCGGGCCATGAGCGACACATCCGAGCGGGGGGCTATGCGCGACGCCTCCGTCATCGTGGCCCGAGACCTGAACGGCATGGTCGCCGTCCTGAGTGCCGAATTCCCCCGGCACGGTGGCGAGTACGTGTTCCTGCCCGGGGGGCGCCGGGAAGGCGACGAGACACCGGAGGAGTGTGCGCGGCGCGAACTTCGTGAAGAAGCCGGTGTCACTGCCGACACCTGGTGCCTCCTCGGTTCGTACGCCATCACTCTGAACTCCCCAGCCCGTATCCACCTCTTCCTGGCCGAGGGTCTCACCTGCGGGCCGCGTCAACTCACCCCGAGCGAAGCGGACTTCAAACTGATGTGGTGGCCGATGGCCGACGCGATCCAGGCCGCCACTCAGGGTCGATTCCTCCTTCAGGGCGGCCCCCTGGCGTTGCTGCTGACCCAGCAGGCAACCTCAGTCTGACAGGAGCGCAGGCACTCCCTGGGGAACGCGCGTGCCACAAGAATCGAATGTGGACCCGAAAACACCACTTTAGAGTGAACTCACTTCAGGTGCTCGCCTGTTCACTCTAAGTGCGTAAAGATTCCGGTGTCTCAGTCGCCACTGCCACGTGTCCCCGTTCGGCAGCGCGGCGACGTCAAATCTCTTGTGGGGGTTCCACATCTTGAACAGCAACACCTTCCGCATGCCCGCGCGCCGGTGCGCCGCCGTCGTGGCGGCCGCCACGCTGACGGCCGGACCGGTACTCCTCGCCGCCCCGGCACAGGCCACCGGAGGCAAGGGCGAGGGACGGGCGAGTGCGGTCGTGCTCGGCGTCGGACTCGACGTGTCCCTGCTCAACAAGACCGTCAACGTGCCGCTCAAGGTCGCGCTCAACGAGGTCCAGGCGCCGGCGAGCGCGGAGAAGACGGCGCTCAGCGCCCAGTTGGACGGCGTGGACCAGGGCAGGCCGTTCACCCTGCTGCGTGCCGACGTGGCCACCTCGAAGGCGACGGCCGACGCGGACAGGGCCGAGGGCTACAGCAACATCGCGCACGCCAAGGTCCATGTCCCCGGGCTGCCGCTGCTCTCCCTGATCGAGATCCAGGAGGTCACCTCCAAGGCGGTCTGCGAGGCCGGGAAGCGGCCGGTCGCCGAATCGAATCTGCTCGGTCCCGTGACCGTCCTCGGCAAGAAGGTCACGCTGTCGGCGGGCGGCACCACCCTGGTCCGGGTGCCGGGCGTCGGAGAGGTCACGCTCGACCTGTCGAAGACGCACACCACGTCCCGTACGGCGGCGGCCTCGGCGCTCGAACTCAAGGTGTCGGTCAATCCGCTCAAGCTGA
Source organism: Streptomyces sp. NBC_01429 (assembly GCF_036231945.1). Classification (NCBI taxonomy): domain Bacteria; kingdom Bacillati; phylum Actinomycetota; class Actinomycetes; order Kitasatosporales; family Streptomycetaceae; genus Streptomyces; species Streptomyces sp. NBC_01429. The sequence continues at coordinate 6,261,342 of NZ_CP109599.1, forward strand.
ACGTCGCCGAGGTCGAGGGCACGGTCACGCTCGCCGGGGCCACCTGTGAGTCGCCCGAGGCGCCCGCGCCGGAGAAGCCGAAGCCGGAGGAGTCGAAGCCCGGGGAGCACAAGCCGGAGGAGTCGAAGCCGGAGCCCGTGAAGCCGACGGAGTCGGACAAGCCGGCCGACGAGACGGAGAAGACCGAGGTGAAGACCCAGACCGGGGCGGAGCCGGTCGCGGCCAACCTCGCCGAGACCGGAGGCAGTTCCACGACTCCGTACCTCGCGGGCGGCGCGGCGGCCCTGCTCGCGGCGGGCGGCGGCGCGCTGCTCGTGGCCAGGAAGGCCCGCGCCAGGCGCTGACCCGGTGCGCTGACCGACCGGAACGGATGAGAGGAGCGGTGCTCCGACCCTGGAGCACCGCTCCTCGCCGCTCCTCGCCGCCCACGGCGCGGCCCGCGCGGCCCGCGCGGCCCGCGCGGAAGACCGCGCCCGGCCGGGACGTGCCTCCTCAGCCGCCCACCGCCGTCAGTGCCTGGTCCAGGGCCTGGAGGAAACGATTCGTCGTGACCCGGTCGCGGACCGCGAGCCGCAGCCACTGCGGCCCCAGACCCGGAAACGTGTCCCCGCGGCGGGCCGCGAAGCCCAGCGTGCGCAGCCTGGCCCGTACCGCGTCGGCGCGGTCCGTCCGTACGAGCACGAAGGGGCCGCGCGCCGCCTCCACCGTGCGTATCTCCTCGAACTCCGCGAGACCGGCGAGCAGATGCGCCCGCTCCACCGCGATCCCGAGCGCCGCCCGCTCCGCCTCGGCCAGCGCCTCGGGCGACACGCACGCCTCCGCCGCCGCCAGCGCGGGAGTCGACACCGGCCACAGCGGCTGCGCGCGCTCCAGCGCCGCCACCGTCTCCGGCTCCGCCAGCACGTAGCCGATGCGCAGCCCCGCGAGCCCCCAGGTCTTGGTCAGGCTGCGCAGCACCACGAGCCCCGGCACATCCGCACACCCGGCCAGCGCCTCCGGCTCGCCCGGCACCGCGTCCATGAACGCCTCGTCCACCACCAGCGTCCGCCCGGGACGGGCCAGCTTCGCGATGGCCTCGGCCGGATGCAGCACGGACGTCGGGTTCGTCGGATTCCCGATCACGACCAGGTCCGCGTCGTCGGGCACCGCCGCCGGATCGAGCCGGAAGCCCTCCGACGCGCGCAGCAGCACCCGCCGCACCGTGTGACCCGCGTCCCGCAGGGCCGCCTCCGGCTCGGTGAACTGCGGATGGACGACCACGGGCCGGCGCACCGGCAGCGCGCGGGCGAGCAGCACGAACGCCTCCGCCGCGCCCGCCGTCAGCAGCACCCGCTCCACCGGCAGCCCGTGCCGCGCCGCGACCGCCGCGCGCGCCGCCCGCCCGTCGGGGTAGGCGGCCAGCCCGGTCAGCGACGCGGCGATGCGCTCGCGCAGCCAGTCGGGGGGCGTGCCGGTACGGACGTTGACGGCGAGATCGATCAGTCCCGCCGCCCCGTCCCGTACCTCGGCATCGCCGTGATGGCGCAGGTCATGGGGGTCATCGCGCGTAGACATGACCGTCGGCTCTCCGGACTGTGCGTACGTTCTCGGTGGTATCGGTGGTGTCGGTGGTATCGGTGCGCTTGCTGTGCTCGCCGTGCGTGCTGCGTCTGGTGTTCTCGAAGTGCTGGACGACACGGGTCACCGGGCTCCTTCCCCCCTGCCACCGGTGTCCCGGGGCGCCTGTCGTGCTGTCTGCCGTCCCCCACATCATGTCCGCCCCGGCCGGTTCCACTCCGAGTGGCCCCTACTCGCCACGGCACAGGTGACAGCGGACCGCCGGCCCCCCGCCCCCGACTTCCGCTTCGGCACCAGCAGCGTGCCCCCGCCCATCAGCGCGGCGGCCTCGGCGACCGAAGCGGTCCCGGTCGCCGCCAGCGGCACGGCCGACGGATTCGGTACGGGGACACGGGCCAGCAGCTCCGGCGGCCAGCCCCGTACCGGCACCCCGAGCCGCGCCCCGGCCCCGGCGATCGCGGGCCGCGCGGCGGCGGACGCCACGGTCGCCAGTTCCACCACCCGGCCGGGCGGGAGCCCCGCCTCGCGCAGGGTGAGCGCGATCAGCGCGAGTACGTCCTCGGCCAAGGCGCCGCTGCTCGCGCCGACTCCGACCACCAGGTCCGGCCCGGCCACCGGGCCCCGTCCGATCACCGGGCCCCGTCCGACCACCAAGTCCGGTCCGACGGTCAGGTCAGGTCCGACCGCCAGGTCCGGCCCGTCCCGCTCAGGAGGTGCGCCGTGCCGGTCCGATCGGCTATGCAGGGGCGCATGGCGGTCTTCGTCGCGCTCGGCGCGTTCCTCATGACGCTGTTCGGCGGCTGGACGGCGCAGCGGGTCACCGACCGCCGCCATCTGGTGCTGGGCCTGGCCGGGGGACTGATGCTCGGGGTGGTCGGCCTCGACCTGCTGCCCGAGGCGATGCGCGCGGCGGGACACGAACTCTTCGGGGTGCCGCAGGCGCTGCTGCTGTTCGTCGGCGGGTTCCTCGTCGCCCATATGGTCGAACGGCTCCTCGCCTTCCGTCAGTCCGGCGGCCCGCACGGCGCCGACGCCGTCGTCGGGCCCACCGACCGCCACCGGGTCCCCCAGGTCGGGCTCACCGCCGCCTCGGCCATGGTGGGGCACAGCCTGATGGACGGCGTCGCGCTCGGCGCCGCCTTCCAGGTCGGCGGCGGCATGGGACTCGCCGTCGCGCTCGCCGTCATCGCCCACGACTTCGCCGACGGCTTCAACACGTACACCCTGACCAGCCTGTACGGGAACGACCGGCGCCGGGCCGTCACGATGCTCGTCGCCGACGCCGTCGCGCCGGTGATCGGCGCCGCGTCCACGCTGCTGTTCACCCTTCCCGAGGAGGCGCTCGGCAGCTATCTCGGCTTCTTCGGCGGCGCGCTGCTCTACCTCGCCGCCGCCGAGATCCTGCCCGAGGCGCACCACGAGCATCCGGCGCGCTCCACGGTGCTCTGCACGGTGCTGGGCGTCTGCTTCGTCTGGCTGGTGGTCGGCGTCGCCGGATGAGACGTGCGGGGACGGCGGGCGGACGCTCACGGTCGTCCCCTGCCGCTCACGCCGTGTTTTCCCCGGCGCACGCCGCCACCAGCCGCCGTGCCATCCGGGGCGCCGCCGCCCAGTGGGTGTGCAGATAGCTCGCGTGCACGCCGCCCCGGACGAACCCCTCCACCCGGCGCTCCGGGTGCACCAGCCCCCAGGCGGGCGCCGCCCCGGCGCCCGGTTCCAGCACCGTACGGTGGAATTCGTGCCCCCGTACCCGGGTCCCGGCCGCCGCGAGCGCGCTGTCACCGATCGCCACCGCCTCGCGGTAGCCCAGGGTCAGCCGCCCCGACATCCGCGCTTCGGCCTCCAGCACGCCGCACATCGGCTTCCCGTCCAGGGAGCGCGCCAGATAGAGCAGCCCGGCGCACTCGGCGGCCACCGGGGCGCCGGAGTACGCCAGCTCGGCCACGGCCTTGCGCAGCGGCTCGTTGGCGGACAGTTCGGGCGCGTAGACCTCCGGGAAGCCGCCGCCGATCACCAGCCCCCGCGTCCCCTCCGGGAGTTCCTCGTCGCGCAGCGGATCGAAGGGGACGACCTCCGCGCCGGCGGCCGTCAGCAGCTCGGTGTGCTCGGCGTACGAGAAGGTGAACGCCGATCCGCCGGCCACCGCGATCACCGGCCGCCCGGAACCCGCCCCGGAGCCCGGCCGCGCACCGGACACGGCGTCGGCGTTCACGACCGGCTCGACCTGCGGCTCCCAGGCCACCGCGTCCAGCGGTGGCGCGCTCCTGGCCAGCGCCAGCAGCGCCTCCAGGTCGCAGCCCTCCCGTACCCGCCCGGCCAGCTCCCGCATCGCCGCGAGCGCGTCCGCGTGCCGCTCGGCGACCGGCACCAGACCCAGATGGCGCGAGGGCGCCTGGACCCCGTCGGTACGGCGCAGCACCCCCATCACCGGCACGCCCGACTCGTCCAGCGCCTCCCGCAGCAGCCGTTCGTGCCGGTCGGTGGCGACCTTGTTGAGGATCACTCCGCCGATCCGCACCTCCGGATCCCACGACGCGAAACCGTGCACCAGCGCCGCCACCGAACGCGACTGCGACGAGGCGTCCACCACCAGCACCACCGGTGCGCGCAGCAGCTTCGACACCTGGGCGGTGGAGGCCAGTTCGCCCTGGCCGGAGGCGCCGTCGTACAGCCCCATCACGCCCTCGACCACCGCGAGGTCCGCGCCCGCCGCGCCGTGCGCGAACAGCGGCCCGATCAGCCCCGTCCCGCACATGTACGCGTCGAGGTTCCGGCCGGGCCTGGCCACCGGGCCGCGCGCCGACGAGGCGACCGCCAGCGCGTGGTACCCCGGGTCGATGTAGTCGGGACCGACCTTGTGCGGGGACACGGCGAGACCGCGCTCCGAGAAGGCCGCCATCAGCCCCGTAGCGACCGTGGTCTTGCCGCTGCCCGAGGCGGGCGCGGCGATGACCAGCCTCGGGACGTTCACCACGCGCTGCTCCTGTTCACCACTCGATGCCCCTCTGGCCCTTCTGTCCCGCGTCCATCGGGTGCTTGACCTTCGTCATCTCCGTGACGAGATCCGCGAAGTCCATCAGCTCCCGAGGGGCGTTGCGCCCGGTGATCACCACATGCTGGGTACCGGGCCGGTCGCGCAGCACCTCGATCACCTCGGCGGTGTCCACCCAGCCCCAGTGCAGCGGATAGGCGAACTCGTCCAGGACGTACAGCTTGTGGGTCTCGGCCGCCAGGTCCCGCTTGACCTGCTCCCAGCCCTCGCGCGCCGCCTCCTCGTTGGAGAGCTGCGAGTCGCGCTGCACCCACGACCAGCCCTCGCCCATCTTGTGCCAGGCGACGCTGCCGCCCTCGCCGCTCGCGCCCAGCGTCTTCAGGGCCTGCTCCTCGCCGACCTTCCACTTCGCCGACTTCACGAACTGGAAGACCCCGATCGGCCACCCCTGCGTCCACGCCCGCAGCGCGAGCCCGAAGGCCGCCGTCGACTTGCCCTTGCCGGTGCCCGTGTGGACGAGCACCAGCGGGCGGTTGCGGCGCTGACGGGTGGTGAGACCGTCGTCCGGTACGTTCTCCGGCTGTCCCTGCGGCACTATGCGGCCCTCCCGCGTCGTTCGTCGCCTGCCTGCTGTACATCCCTGACCAGCCCCGCGAGCCGGTCGGCGCGCAGTTCGTCCAGCGTGATCGCCGTACCGTCCAGATCCCGCGCGAGCGCGCCCGCGAGCCCGAGCCGCACCGGCCCCGTCTCGCAGTCCACGACCACCGAGGCCGTCCCCCGCGCCGCGTGCAGCCGCGCCGCGCGTGCGGCCAGCGCCACCGGATCGGGGCCGCCGGTCGCCCGGCCGTCCGTCACCACGAGCAGCAGCGGACGGCGCGCGGGGTCGCGCATCCGCTCCACCCGCAGCACGTCATGGGCCCTGAGCAGCCCGGCGGCGAGCGGGGTCCGCCCGCCCGTGGGCAGCGATTCGAGCCGCGCCGCCGCCGCGTCCACCGACGAGGTGGGCGGCAGCGCCACCTCGGCCTCCTTGCCCCTGAAGGTGATCAGACCGACCTTGTCGCGCCGCTGGTACGCGTCCAGCAGCAGCGAGAGCACCGCGCCCTTCACCGCGCTCATCCGCTGCCTGGCCGCCATCGAACCGGAGGCGTCGACCACGAACAGCACGAGATTCCCCTCGCGCCCCTCCCGCGTCGCCTGCCGCAGATCGTCCTTGCGCACCACCAGACCGGCGCCCGTGCGCCCGCGCGCCCGCTGGTGCGGCGCCGCCGCCTGGACGGTCGCCGAGAGATGCAGCTTCGTCAGCGCGCCCTGGGGCCGCCGGGATCCGGTCGTCCTGCCGTGTTCGGTACGGGCCCGGGAGCGCCGCCCGGTCGCGCCCTCGCCCAGGCCGGGCACGCTGAGCGTCTTCGTGCGGAACGGCTCGGTGGCCGCCACGGCGGACTGCTCACCGGCTCCCGCGCCGCCGGCCCGCTGCTGCGGCTGCGGTTCGGGCTGCTGTTCGGGCTGGCCGTCCTCGGCCGGGCCCGGTGTGTCGTCCCGGCCCGAGGAGGACTCGCCCGGCGTGTCGGGCGGGCCGGACTCCTGCGGTCCCTCGGGGCCGCGCTGCGGCGGCAGCCCGCCACCGCCGCCGGGGCCGTCGGGACCGTCCGGTCCCTCGGGGTCCGGATCGTCGTCCCCCTTGTACTCCTCCAGCGTGTCGTCGAGCTTCTCCTCGTCCAGCCCCGGCGCGTCGAACGGATTGCGCCGCCGCCGGTGCGGCAGCGCGAGCAGCGCGGCCTGCCGTACGTCCTCGGCCAGCACGTCCGTCCGCCCCGCCCAGGCGGCCAGCGCCGTCGCGGTGCGCGCCATCACGATGTCCGCGCGCATCCCGTCCACCTCGAACGCGGCGCAGGTCGCGGCGATCTGGAGCAGCGCCGCGTCCCCGAGCCGCACCTCGGGCAGCAGCGCCCGCGCGGTGGCGATCCGCTCCCGCAGCGCCGTCTCCTCCCCGGCCCAGCGCCCGGTGAATCCGGCCGGGTCGTCGTCGTACGCGAGGCGCCGCCGCACCACCTCCACCCGCGTCTCCGGCTCGCGCGAGGCCACCACCTCGACGGTCAGCCCGAAGCGGTCCAGCAACTGCGGCCGCAGCTCGCCCTCCTCGGGGTTCATCGTCCCGACGAGCAGGAAGCGCGCGGCGTGCCGTACGGAGACGCCCTCGCGCTCCACGTAGGAGGCACCCATGGCGGCGGCGTCCAGCAGCACGTCGATCAGATGATCGTGGAGGAGATTGACCTCGTCGACGTAGAGCACTCCCCGGTGCGCGTCCGCGAGCAGTCCCGGCTCGAACGCCTTCACGCCCTCGGACAGCGCCCGCTCGATGTCCAGCGCGCCGACGAGCCGGTCCTCCGAGGCGCCGACCGGCAGCTCGACCACCCGGGCGGCCCTGGCCGCGCCGGGACCCGGCTCGTGCGGCCCGTCCGGGCACCCCGGGTCGGGCGCGCCCGGGTCGCAGCTGAACCGGCAGCCGGGGACGACACTCAGCTCGGGCAGCAGCGCCGAGAGCGCCCGTACGGCCGTGGACTTGGCCGTGCCCTTCTCACCGCGTACGAGCACACCGCCCACGGCGGGACTGACCGCGTTGAGGACCAGGGCGAGCCGCAGATCGTCCATGCCGACGACGGCGGTGAACGGAAAGGGTGTGCTCATGTGCTGATCGCTCCTTCGAATGGCTCTCGTACGGTGGTCATGGCGCCCCCGGGGGAATGAAGGGCAGCCCCGTCGGCGGGCCCTCCTCGATCAGCCGCAGCAGCGCGTCGGTGTCCGCGTGCTCCTCGATGAGGTCACCGAGAAGGTCGAGCTGTTCCTCGCGCAACGCGCCGAAGCTCGTATCGGGCGCCGGGACGAAACGGCGGCCGGCCGCCCGCGCCACCTCGGCCAGGAAGCGCCGCCGGAACGCGTCGCTCTCCAGCGCCCCGTGCCAGTGCGTGCCCCGGACGGCCCCCACCCGGCAGCCGTCGACGCGCTGTCCCTCCGCGTCCGTGACGAACGCGTCGCCGCCGCGCACCTCGGCGACCCCGTGGTGGATCTCGTACCCCTCGACGCGCTCGCCGAGCGCCGTCCCGACCGGCCGGGCCAGGGTCTTCTCCCGGTCGAACGTGACCCGTACGGGCAGCAGTCCCAGCCCGGCCACCGTGCCCGCCCGCGACTCCACCTCGTCGTCGATGCGCTCGCCCAGGATCTGGTAGCCGCCGCAGATCCCCAGCACGGGACGGCCCTCGGCGGCCCGCCGGGCGAGGGCGTCGGCGAGACCGCGCTCGCGCAGCCAGGCCAGCGCCTTCACCGTGCCGCGCGTGCCCGGCACGACCACCAGGTCCGCGTCGGCCAGCTCCTCCGGCCGGTCCACGAACCGCACGACGACACCCGGTTCGGCCGCCAGCGCGTCCACATCGGTGAAGTTCGACATCAGGGGTACGGCGCAGACCGCGACCCGCAGCACGTCCTCGCCGTACGGGGGAGCCACCGCCGACTCGCGCACGGCGCCGCGCAGCGAGACGTTGAGTCCGTCCTCCTCGTCGATGCCCAGACCGTGCCGGAAGGGCAGCACCCCGAGCGTCGCCCGCCCGGTCAGCCCGCGCAGCATCTCCAACCCCGGCTCCAGCAGCGACACATCGCCCCGGAACTTGTTGACGAGATAGCCCGCGAGCAACCCCTGGTCCTCCGGACTCAGCAGCGCCGTCGTGCCGAAGAACGACGCGAAGACCCCGCCCCGGTCGATGTCCCCGACCACGACCACCGGCAGCCGGGCGGCCCGCGCGATGCCCATGTTGACGATGTCCGTACGGCGCAGATTGATCTCGGCCGGGCTGCCCGCGCCCTCGCAGATCACCGCGTCGTAGGTGGACCGCAGCTCCTCCAGGCACTCCAGTACGGTGCCGAGCAGCGCCTCGCGCCGGCCCCCGTGGTAGTCGGTGGCGCTCAGCTCCCCGACGGGCCGGCCCATCAGCACCACCTGGCTGCTGCGGTCGCCGCCCGGCTTGAGGAGCACGGGGTTCATCAGCGCGGTCGGCTCCACCCGCGCGGCCTGCGCCTGCATCGCCTGGGCACGGCCGATCTCGGCGCCCTCGCGCGTCACGAACGAGTTCAGGGACATGTTCTGCCCCTTGAACGGCGCGACCTTCATCCCGCGGCGCGTCAGCCACCGGCAGATCCCCGCCGTGACGACGCTCTTGCCCGCGTCGGAGGTGGTCCCCGCTATCAGGAGCCCGCCGCCGCGCCCGCCCCGGCTCATCCGTTCCTCCTTCGCGCGGCCGTCCGCCGCAGGGTGCCGTACACGACCCGGCCGGTCACGCAGGCCGCCAGGGCCAGCGCGTTCACCCGGCGCGACAGCCGCACCGCGCGCTCGATGTCGGCTACCTCCACGGACCGCCCGCCGCCGTTCAGCACCGGCCGGTGCTCGACCCGCCCGCCGTACGCGAGCGTGCCGCCCAGCCGTACGCCCAGCGCGCCGGCGAACGACGCCTCCACCGGGCCCGCGTTGGGGCTCGGGTGCCGGGCAGCGTCCCGCCGTACGGCCCGCAGCGCCCCGCGCGGATCGCCGCCCGCGACGATCGCCAGCGCGGCGGTCAGCCGGGCCCCCGGCCATCCCGCGGCGTCGTCGAGCCGCGCGGAGGCCCAGCCGAACCGGCGGTACCGCTCGCTCCTGTGCCCCACCATCGCGTCCAGCGTGTTCACGGCCCGGAACCCGGCCAGCCCGGCAGGACCCGCGACCGCGCCCCACACCAGCGCGCCCACGACGGCGTCGGAGGTGTTCTCGGCGACGGACTCCACGACGGCCCGCGCGATTCCCGCTCCGTCCAGCGTCTGCGGGTCGCGCCCGCACAGATGCGGCAGCCGCTCCCTGGCCCCTTCGACGTCCCCGGCGGCCAGCGCGGCGCCGATCGCCCGCGCCTCGCGGCCCAGCGAGGTCCCGCCGATCACGGACCAGGTGGCGGCTGCGGTGAGGGCCGCGGCGGCGGGGGGACGGTGGCGTACGGCACGGGCGGCCAGCGCGGCGGCCCCGGCGGCGCCACCGGCGCACACCACCGTGTACAGCGCGCCCCAGCCGCGGTGGTCGCGCCACAGGACGCGCTCCACGGCCCCGGCGGCCCGGCCGAACGCCGCGACAGGATGGCCGCGGCGCGGATCGGCGAAGAGGAGGTCGGCCAGCAGGCCGGCGGTGGCACCGTACGCGAAGACCCGCTCGGTGACGGCGGAGCCGCCGCCGCGCGCGACGGCAGAACCGCGGCCAGGCATGGCGAAATGTCCTCACTCAGGGTCCGCGCCCCGGTTCGACGTGACGCGGCGGCAGGAGTTCCTGGCTCCCGGAGCGCCCGTGCGGGGCGCTCGCGGTGACAGTGGCGGGACCGCGCCGGATTCGCACCGGCTTCCTCTTCTGCCGCCGTGTATGGCCCCGGCAGTCCACCACGCCGTCGAAAGACCCGTCAACTCCGCCTTGACCTGCGACGGGGCAGTGTGCCGAGGCCCACACGGGGCGGGGCGGTCACGCGACGATCAGATAGATCCCGTACGCCACCGCCGCCACACAGAGCGCGAAGCAGAGGTAGGCGCCCGCCGTGCGGACGGCGGTGAGCGACCCGGCGGCGCCCTGCGCCCCCGTACCGGCCTCCGGCTGTCCCTCCCGCTTGGCGAGGGCGACGATGCCCAGGGTGAACAGGCCCACCAGGGCGACGGTGGTCACGAGGCTGACGCCGAAGACGGAGCCGAGCGCTGCCCAGTCGATGTTCATGCGATGACTTCCTTACGCGCGGGCTCGGCGGTGGTGCCGGTGGGGACGGGGGCGTGGATGGTGGCCGACAGGTCCTGCGCGGCCCCGGCGGGCGGCGGGGTGACGGCGGCGATGGCGGTCGTCACGATGCCGGCGGGCTCGGCGGAACCGGCGCCCCCGGCGACCGGGGACTCCGTACCAGCCGCGGCGTCCGCGCCCTCGGTGACGTTCGTGTGGTCGATCGGCTGGCGCCGCGAGACGAGCCAGATCGCGCCCGATCCCGCGATGAGCAGGACGGCGACGGCCGTGACTCCCCAGGTGCCCTGACCGGTGAGGAACTCGGCGCCCGCGGCGACCAGTCCGGCGGCCGGCAGGGTCAGCCCCCAGGCGATGAACATCCGGGAGGCGGTGGACCAGCGGACCACCCCGCCCTTGCGGCCGAGACCAGCGCCCATCACGGCGCCGGAGCAGGACTGCGTGGTGGAGAGCGAGAAGCCCAGGTGCGAGGAGGCCAGGATGACGGTGGCCGCGCTGGTCTGCGCGGCGAAGCCCTGCTGCGGCCGGAGATCGGTGAGGCCGGTGCCCATGGTGCGGATGATGCGCCAGCCGCCCAGGTACGTACCGAGCGCGATCGCCAGACCGGCCGAGACGATGACCCACACCGGCGGGTTGGAGCCCGGGGCGAGCACGCCGCCGGTCACCAGCGCGAGCGTGATGACGCCCATGGTCTTCTGCGCGTCGTTGGTGCCGTGCGCGAGGGAGACGAGACCGGCGGAGGCGATCTGGCCCACGCGGTACCCCTTGGCGGTCGCCTTCTCGTCCGTGTTCCGGCCGATCCGGTACGTCAGCTTCGTGGCCAGCATGGCCGCCAGACCGGCGACGACGGGCGCGGCGAGCGCCGGGATCAGCACCTTGGTGACGACCACGCCGCCGTTGACGCCGGAGGCGCCCACCGACATCAGCGTGGCGCCGATCAGCCCGCCGAACAGCGCGTGCGAGGAGCTGGAGGGCAGGCCCAGGAGCCAGGTGAACAGATTCCACAGAATCGCGCCGACGAGCGCCGCGAAGATCACTTCTGTTCTGATGCCCTGTTCGTTGATGAGGCCGCCGGAGATCGTCTTGGCGACCTCCACCGACAGGAACGCGCCGACAAGATTCAGGACCGCGGACATACCCACCGCGACCTTGGGCTTCAGAGCGCCGGTCGAGATGGTCGTAGCCATCGCGTTGGCGGTGTCGTGGAAACCGTTCGTGAAATCGAACACGAGGGCTGTCACGATCACAATCGCGAGCAGCAGCGTGATGTGTTCCATTGACCTGACCCAGGCAATCGTTCGACGTCGGTGGCCTCGGTGAACGTAAGGAGTCAGGGTGAACGGAAGATGAACTGGGTGGGACTTCGCGGTGTTCACCCTCGCGGAGTCGGCTGTCATCGGTTCACCGAGACGGCAGCGCCCTCGGCCCGGCACCTGACAGGATCGGGCCATGACGCATCAGAGGCGGCGCGACACGACGGAAGAGGCGTGGCGGGAACTGGTCTCCACCGCCCGGCGGACGGCTGCCGAGGGGCTGGTCGTCGGCACCTCGGGCAATGTCTCCGTACGCGTCGGTGACCTGGTCCTGGTCACGCCGAGCGCGGTGCCGTACGACCGGCTCACCCCCGAGGACACCGTCGCCGTCGACCTCGAAGGACGGCAGGTCCTCGGTGAGCTTGTCCCCACCAGCGAACTGCCCCTGCACCTCGCCGTGTACCGGGAGACCGACGCGCTCGCCGTGGTCCACACCCACGCCGTGCACGCCACGGCCGTCTCCACGCTCCTCCCCGAGCTGCCGCTGATCCACTACATGGCGGCGGCCTTCGGCGGACCGGTCAGGGTCGCTCCGTACGCGCTGTACGGCTCGGCGGAGCTGGCCGCGCACATGCTCGAAGCGCTGCGCGGGCGCACCGGCTGTCTGCTCGGGAACCACGGCACCGTCACCTACGGCGCGAGCCTCGACCAGGCGTACGACCGCACGGCGCAGCTGGAGTGGATGTGCCGGCTCTGGCTCACCGCCGCCGCGCTCCCCGGGCGCACGCCCGCGCTGCTGTCCGAGGAGCAGGTGGCCGAGGTGGGCCGGAAGCTGAAGGGCTACGGCCGGCGCGACGGCGGCGACGCCGGGGGCTGACGTCCCCGGGGTGTTCCGGGCCCCGGAACACCCCGACGGCCCCCGCCCGGTGGCCCGGACGCGCGGAGGTCGCGACACTGGGAGCGTGCGCCCGGCCAAAGCAACGGCAGCTGCCGTCACCACAGTGTTCGGAGTCGGCGCGGCCGCGGTCGCGGCCGGCCGGTACGCCAGCGATGCCGCGCTCAAGGCACCGCCGGGGCGGCCCCTGCCCGGCGACCCCCGTCTCACCGTCCACGCCACCGCGGCCGGACAGGTCACCCTGACCCGCTGCCTCGCGGCCCTGCGCCCCGGTACGTACGGGATCCAGGGCCCCGGCGTGCACGCCGTCGTCGGGCCCGTCCTGGAGGGCGTGGAACACCCCGCCGACACCGTCGTGCGCCGACTGGAACGCGTCAGCCACGGCATCCTGCGCACCGGCACCCGGGTACGCCTCACCCCGCAGGTGTACACCGGCGACCCCGGCACCGCGCTCGGCCTCCCGTACCGGGACGTGTCGATCCCCGGCGAGCTGGGCCCGCTGCCCGCCTGGTTCGTCCCCGGGGCGCGCGACACCTGGGTGATCACCACGCACGGCCTGGGCACCACCCGCGAGCACCCCATGAACGTCATGGAGTTCCTCGCCGGGCAGCAGTTCCCCGTCCTCGACCTCGCCTACCGGGGCGACCCCGACCCCGGCGCGCCCCGCTCCCCGGGCGGCCTCGGCCACCTCGGGGACTCCGAGTGGCGCGACCTGGACGCGGCGATCCGCTACGCCGTCCGGTACGGCGCCGAGCGCGTCGTCCTGCACGGCTGGTCCATCGGCGCGTCCATGGCCCTGCACGCCGCCGCCAACTCGGCGCTCAGCGAGCGGATCTCCGGGCTGGTGCTCGACTCGCCGGTGCTGGACTGGGAGGCCACCCTGCGGTCCCTGGCCACCGCCCGCCGGGTCCCGGGACCGCTGCTGCCGCTCGCGGTCAGGGCGGCCCAGGGCAGGACCGGGCTGCACGGCGACCGGCTGCTGGAAGCCGCCGACCCGCGCAATCTCCATGTGCCCACGCTGATCTTCCACGGCCCCGACGACACCCTCGCGCCCTGGAAACCCTCGCGGGAACTCGCCGCGCACCGGCCGGAACTGATCGGCCTGCACACCGTGGCGCACGCTCCGCATGGGGCGATGTGGAACGCCGATCCGGCCGGTTACGAGGAGACGCTCCGCCGTTTCCTCACCCCACTCATGTGAGGACGCCTTCCGGCCGCCCCCGCCGGAAACCCCGTGAAAGCCCGGCCGGCGGCTCTGTGAGGCCCCCATATCGCCCCTTCCGTACCTCTGTGTGCCCCCCGCGCGGCCCCCGAGCCACGGCCGCCGGAGGGGCTCCCGCCATGCCCCCGGCGGGGTCGCGACAGGTTCCGTTTGGGCTTTCGGGCGGTCACCGGGAAGACTGCCCCCGTGACGTCCCGAAAGCCTGATGAGCAATTGGCGCGCAACTCCAGACTCCGACTCGTCCGCGCGCGGCCGTTGACCACGGCCCGACGGACTGTGACCGACGGGCGCAACCGGCCGGCACCCCGGCCGCCCGAGGGCACTCCGCCCCCGGCGGAGCTGGCCCGCCAGGCGCGGGAGGTGCTCGCCCACGCGGTACGAGTCGCCCGCTGGGCAGCCGCCGACCGGGATCCCGGCGCGGGCCCGCTCACCGGGCCCGCGCGCGAACGGGCCGCAGCCGCGCTGGAGTTGACCCCGGAGCAGGTCGGCGCCGGCTGGGACCGGGCCAGACTGGCCGGGCTCGTCGAGCTGCACGGCGACGCCGTGCGCCCCGGCTGGCGGCTCCAGGCGTGGGACCGGGACGACAGCGCCGTCCAGCGTGGCTGGGTCGCCCTCTTCGACGCCTGGTCGCTGGTCCACCCGGGCCCCGACGACGTCGCGGCGGCCACGGTCGCCGAGGTGGTCGAGGCCATCCCCCAGGTGCTCTCCCTGCTTCAGCTCTCGGCCGGGCCGGTGACCGTACCGGCCCTGCTCGACCTGCTCCAGCAGCGCGTCGCCGAACTCCACGAGGAGCACTGCGAGGTCCCCTACGGGCCGCAGCAGGCCCCCACCGGTCCGGTGACCCCCGAGCCGGTGGACGAGGACCTGCTGCCCCCGCTGCTCGACTGGGCCCTGGAGGGGCTGGCCGCCGTCGGCGCGCTGACCCTGGGGGAGGGGCAGGCGACCCTCACCCCGCTCGGCAACTGGGCGGTCTGGGTCAAGCTGGAGCAGATCTGCGTCGCCGCCCAGAGCCCCGCGGGCAATATCGAACAGTCCGCCCAGCACATGCTGCGCGGCTGCGCCCGGCTGACGCCGGGCCCCGCCCGCGCCGAGTACCGGGCCTGGCTCGCCGCCCGTACCGTCGGCAGCGCGGTCGCCGAACTCCTCGCCGTCGCCCGGGGCGAGGACGCCCTGCTGCGCGGACTCGCCTTCGAGGCGCTGCGCGTCGTCGGCGCCCCCGCCGAGAGCGAGGTGCGCGCGGCGGCGTCCGACGCCTCGCTGCGGCCCTACGCCCTGCTCTGGCTCGCCGAGTACGAGGGGGCCGACCCCGAGGACGCCTCCGAGGTGCTGACCCGCGAGGAGTCGACCTGGCTCTGGGTCGACACCGCCGCGGCCGTCGCCGACCACGGCGAGAGCGATCTGCTCGTGCGCCATCTGGAATCCGCCGTGCAGGGCAATGTGCCCGCCCTGCTCGACGAGGTCAGGGCCATCGGCCATCCCCGTACGGTCCAGGTCCTGGTGGCCCTGGCCGCCGCGCATCCGGACCCGGCCCTGGCCAAGGCCGTGCGCCGCGCGGCCTTCCAGGTGCACACCGGAGGCTCCTGACCCGCTCGGCGGCTACGCGCCGGGCCGACCGGGATCAGCCCGGCCGGCCCGGCGCGTACGTGCCGAAGCTCCACACGTTGCCCTCCGCGTCGCGCGCCATGTAGTCCCGTGAGCCGTGGTCCTGGTCCGTGGGCTCCATCAGGATCTCCACGCCCCGCGCCGCGGCCCGCGCGTGGTGCGCGTCCACGTCCGCCACGACGACATAGACCCCCGCCGGGCCCCCGCCCGCCAGGGCCCGCGCGAACACGCCCTCCCTGCCCCTGGACCCCAGCATCACCATCGAGTCGCCCCACGCCAGCTCGGCGTGGAGCACCGTCCCGTTCTCGTCCTCGTACACACTGGCCTCGGTGAAGCCGAAGGCGTCCTTGAGCGTCCTGATGGCCGCCTTGGCGTCGTCGTACAGCAGGGTCGGGTAGATCGACGGCACTGCGGACATGCGGATCATCCCCTCACGGGCTCGACTGTGAC
Source organism: Streptomyces sp. NBC_01429 (assembly GCF_036231945.1). NCBI lineage: Bacteria > Bacillati > Actinomycetota > Actinomycetes > Kitasatosporales > Streptomycetaceae > Streptomyces > Streptomyces sp. NBC_01429. The sequence continues at coordinate 6,277,092 of NZ_CP109599.1, forward strand.
CTGGATCTCAGTCTCGCACCCGGCACCGACAATCGGCCCGCCCGCCGTACGCCGCCCGGCCCAGCCCCGCGCCCTCCGTCAGCGGAACGTGTCGCACCGCTCCACATCGCCCGTGCCGTAGCCGGTGCGGAACCACTCCTGCCGCTGCGCCGCCGACCCGTGGGTCCAGGACTCCGGGGTGACCTTGCCCTGGAACTTCTCCTGGATCCGGTCGTCCCCGACGGCCGCCGCCGCGTCCAGACCGTCCTGGATGTCCTCGTCCGTGAGGCTGCTGAGCAGCGGCTTCCCGGTGGACGGGGACGGTGTGGTCGTCGCGTGGTGCGTCCAGACCCCGGCGTAGCAGTCGGCCTGGAGCTCCACCTTGACCGCGTTGCTGTCCGGGCCCTTGCTGCCGTCGTGCGCCCGCCCCAGCGTGCCCTTCAGGTTCTGCACGTGGTGGCCGTACTCGTGCGCCACCACGTACGCCTGGGCGAACGGCCCGCCGCTCGCCCCGAACGTCGTCTTCAACTCCTGGAAGAAGCCGAGATCCAGATACGCCATCTTGTCGGCCGGGCAGTAGAAGGGCCCGACCGCCGAGGTCGCCGCGCCGCAGCCGGTGCTGACCCGGTCGGTGAAGAACTTCGTGTCCGCGTCCGTGTAGCGCTCGCCGCGCCGCTGGTACTCCGCGCGCCAGAAGGTCTGCACGCTGTTGACCACCGCGACGATCCGGCAGTCCTCGCGCGTGTTGGCGTCCCGCCCGCTCTTGCAGTTCTCGTTGACGCCGTCGGCGGCCGAGGAGCCCGACGAGGGGGTGGAGCCGCCCGAGGAGAGCCCGAGCTGCTCGGGGCCGACCCCGAAGTAGAGACCGATCAGAAGTGCGACGATCCCGACGATGCCGCCCCCGACCGTGGCCGCCCCGCCGGGGACACCGCCGCCGCGCTCGTCCTGGACCTCCGACGTGTCCAGTTCGGCGTCGTCATCGAACCGCATGTGCCACCACTCTCCGTTCCGACGGCCCCAGCGGCCCGTCGCCCGCGCAGAATATCGGCGTACGCACCGGCCGGGGAAAGCAGTTGCCGCGCCCGGTAGACTGAGCCGTATGGCATTTCTCCTTGTGCATTAGCCGGCGTCGAAGAATCTCCTCCGCCTGCCCTCTTTCGCCGTCCATACCGCCCTGGAGTCTTTCCGTGATCACCGCAACCGGCGTCGAGCTGCGCGCCGGCGCCCGCATCCTCATCGAGTCCGCCTCGTTCCGTATCGCCAAGGGCGACCGCATCGGACTGGTCGGCCGCAACGGGGCGGGCAAGACCACGCTCACCAAGTGCCTCGCGGGTGAGGGCATGCCCGCCGCCGGCACCATCACCCGCTCGGGCGAGGTCGGCTATCTGCCGCAGGACCCGCGCACCGGCGACCTCGACGTCCTCGCCCGCGACCGCATCCTCTCCGCCCGCGACCTCGACTCCGTGCTGAAGAAGATGCGCGAGAACGAGGAGCGGATGGCGAACGGACAGGGCGCCACCCGCGAGAAGGCGATGAAGAAGTACGAGCGCCTGGAGACGGAGTTCCTCACCAAGGGCGGATACGCCGCCGAGGCCGAGGCCGCCACCATCGCCGCCGCGCTCGGCCTGCCCGACCGGGTGCTCGGCCAGCCCCTCCATACGCTCTCCGGCGGTCAGCGCCGCCGTGTCGAGCTGGCCCGCATCCTCTTCTCGGACGCCGACACCCTGCTCCTGGACGAGCCCACCAACCACCTCGACGCGGACTCGATCGTCTGGCTGCGCGAGTACCTCAAGACCTACCGCGGCGGCTTCATCGTGATCTCCCACGATGTCGAGCTGGTCGAGACCGTCGTCAACAAGGTCTTCTACCTGGACGCCAACCGCTCCCAGATCGACGTCTACAACATGGGCTGGAAGCTCTACCAGCAGCAGCGCGAGTCGGACGAGAAGCGCCGCAAGCGCGAGCGCGCCAACGCGGAGAAGAAGGCCGCGACCCTCAACTCCCAGGCCGACAAGATGCGCGCCAAGGCCACCAAGACCGTCGCCGCGCAGAACATGGCCCGCCGCGCCGAGCGGCTGCTGTCGGGCCTCGAACAGGTGCGCCAGTCCGACAAGGTCGCCAAGCTGCGCTTCCCCGAGCCCTCGCCCTGCGGCAAGACACCGCTCACGGCCGAGGGGCTGTCCAAGTCGTACGGCTCGCTGGAGATCTTCACCGATGTCGATCTCGCCATCGACAAGGGCTCGCGCGTCGTCATCCTCGGACTCAACGGCGCGGGCAAGACCACGCTGCTGCGGCTGCTCGCCGGGGTCGAGAAGCCGGACACCGGCCAGGTGACCCCGGGCCACGGGCTCAAGCTGGGCTACTACGCCCAGGAGCACGAGACCCTCGACCCGGAGCGCTCCGTCCTGGAGAACATGCGCTCCTCCGCCCCGGACCTCGACCTCGTCGAGGTGCGCAAGACACTGGGTTCCTTCCTCTTCTCCGGCGACGACGTCAACAAGCCCGCCGGAGTGCTCTCCGGCGGCGAGAAGACCCGGCTGGCGCTGGCCACACTGGTCGTCTCCTCGGCCAATGTGCTGCTCCTCGACGAGCCCACCAACAACCTGGACCCCGCGAGCCGTGAGGAGATCCTCGGCGCGCTGCGCACGTACAAGGGCGCGGTCATCCTCGTCACGCACGACGAGGGCGCGGTCCACGCCCTGGAGCCGGAGCGGATCATCCTGCTGCCGGACGGGGTCGAGGACCTCTGGGGCGCGGACTACGCGGATCTGGTGGCCCTCGCCTGACGCCCGGCGGGCGGCGGCTACGGGCAGGTACGCGGCGGTGTACGGGACGACATGGGTCCGGCGACACGTGATCCACACCGTATGGATCATTCGGCTCAGTAGTGATCCTTCATCTGTGTGAGTACGTCTCGTACCTTCGGCGTGGTGCGTGACCGATCGGGCAGTTCGGGCCATGATCCGCGCTCTTTCCGTGCGCACCGCGCTGACCTGGCACTTCGCCCGGCGAGTTGGACGGATGTGGCCCCTGTCACGTCTGGAATCTGCGATTCCGCTCGTGTTCGAAGCCTGAACCCGGAGCAAGGTCGTCGTACGGACCTTGCCGAATGGGTGGCCAGGAAGCCCGCTAGGGGTGATCATGAGAAGTCCAGAGCGCACTTCCCATGAGGAGGCACGGGTGGCCGAGACTCTGAAGAAGGGCAGCCGGGTAACCGGCGCCGCGCGCGACAAGCTCGCGGCAGACCTGAAGAAGAAATACGACAACGGTGCGAGCATCCGGGCACTGGCCGAGGAAACCGGCCGCTCCTATGGATTCGTCCACCGGATGCTCAGCGAGTCCGGAGTCACGCTGCGGGGACGCGGCGGGGCTACGCGAGGCAAGAAGGCCGCGTCGGCCTGACCTGGCCGTCGGGCGCGGTTCCTCCCCGGTGCCCCCGTGGCACCGGCCACCGGTTCGGATGGTGGCCACCCGGGCCGATCACACGATCGCCCAGGTGGTTACTGTGCAGTCACTTAGTGCTGTACGCGACTGCCCGAACCGGAGGCGCCCCATGACTTCGCTCGAACCAGTACAGGAACCAGTAGCAGTACGGGAACCCGTACTCGACCAGGACGGCGTACGGCTCACCGTCGAGGACGCCGTTGCCACGGTGACACTGACCAACCCGGCGAAGCGCAACGCTCAGTCTCCCGCTCTGTGGCGGGCGTTGACGGAAGCCGGCAGGTCGCTGCCGGGCAGCGTGCGGGTCGTGGTGCTGCGCGCGGAAGGCCAGTCCTTCTCCGCGGGACTCGACCGGCGGGCGTTCACCCCCGAGGGGTTCGACGGCGAGCCGTCGTTCGGTGATCTCGCACGGGGATCCGACGAGCGGCTCGACGCGGAGATCTCCGCGTACCAGGACGGGTTCGTCTGGCTGCGCCGCAGCGATCTCGTGTCGATCGCCGCCGTCCAGGGGCACGCGATCGGGGCCGGCTTCCAGCTGGCCCTCGCCTGCGACCTGCGGATCGTCACGTCCGATGTGCAGTTCGCCATGCGCGAGACAAGCCTCGGCCTGGTCCCCGACCTCACCGGCACCCACCCCCTGGTGGGGCTGGTCGGCTACGCACGCGCGCTGGAGATCTGCGCCACGGGCCGCTTCGTCCAGGCGGAGGAGGCGGAGCGCACCGGCCTCGCCAATCTGGTCGTCCCCGCCGATGAGCTGGACGCCGCCGTACGGGATCTGGCCGCCGCGCTGCTGGCCGCGCCGAGGGACGCGCTGATCGAGACCAAAGCGCTTCTACAGGGCGCGAGGAATCGTTCCTTCGAGGACCAGCGCGCCGCGGAACGCGCCGCCCAGGCCCGCCGGCTGCGCGACCTCGCGGGGCTCGGGGACTGACCGGCCCGCGCGGGCACGGGCCACGGACCACGGACGACGGGCCGGATTCACGGCGCGGGCGTGGCCTCCACCGCGGTGACCAGGACGGCGACCGTCGGCGCGCCCGGCAGGGAGCGGGCCAGCCGGGCGCGTACCTCCCGCGCGACGGCCGGCGGATGGTGGCCCGCCGCCGTGGCCAGTTCGACCCGCACATGGCCCGGGGTGGTGACCACGGGGCTGCCCAGCGCACTGGTCAGATACGCGACCCCCGGTACGGCGGCCACCGCGCGCTCCACATCGTCCCCGGGGGAGACGGGCCGTCCCCCGTGCGGAGCAGTGAAGTCCGCCGATTCGCCGGGGGCCCGCGTCAGCAGCCCCGTCACCCGCAGATCGACCTCCGTCACCGTGAGGCCCAGTACCTCCCGCGCACAGGCCGACAGCGCCGCGCGCAGCCGCTCGGCCACGGCGGGCAGCGACTCGCCCGCCGCCGGGGAGCCGGACGCGGAGCCATCCGGAGGGCCGGACGCGGAGCCGCCCGGGGAGGCCACGGCCGTGAACTGCCCGTCGATACGCAGCGGCCCCGGCGGCAGCGCGCTCGGCGGGGGCGTCACCACGGGCTCGCCGTGCGCCCCCGGACCGGCGGGACCGATCCTCAGCCCGGCATCGAGGACGGTGCCCGGCACCCCGGCCGCCGCGCGCCGCAGCTCGGCCCTGGCCGCCCGTTCCGCCAGCCAGGCACCGTCCGCCGCCTCGCCCAGCGGAAGCAGTCGCCCCAGGGCGAGCCTCTGCCGTACCGAGGCCGTCCATCCGTCGGTGCCGTGCGCAGTCGTCATTCCTCCACTCTGCCGTATCCACGGCGCGGGACCGGGCAAGCGCACCTAATGTGGACAGTGGAGTCCCCCACCGCCCCGGAAAGGGATGAATGGCGATGTCAGACACCGCACCCCGCAACCAGTCAGCGTCCTCCGACAGAAAATTCTCCGGCGACCAGAGCGGATCCACGCCCGTCACCAAGCGCGGCGGCGGCGACCCCGCCTCCCGCGGCCGGACCACCATCGCCGACGGCGTGGTCGAGAAGATCGCCGGTCTCGCGGCCCGCGATGTGCTCGGCGTCCATGCCATGGGCAGCGGAATCTCCCGCACCTTCGGCGCCGTGCGCGACCGAGTGCCCGGCGCCGGCAGCGGCCGGACCCCCAGCAGGGGCGTGAAGGCCGAGGTCGGCGAGGTGCAGACCGCGCTCGACCTGGAGATCGTCGTCGACTACGGCGTCGCCATCACCGAAGTCGCCGCCGCCGTACGGGAGAACGTCATCGCGGCTGTCGAGCGCATGACGGGTCTGGAAGTGGTAGAGGTCAATATCGCGGTCAGCGACGTCAAGCTGCCCGACGAGGACGATGACGACGACGATTCGGATTCCCGGATCCAGTAGAGGCAGCGCGCAGCCGGTGAAGGCCGCGCGCGACCGGCCCGTACAAGCCGAAGAGGAGCACATCATGAGCATGGCGGTGGTCGGCCTGTTGGCCGGTATGGCCCTCGGATTCGCCGGGTACTTCGGCGGCTTCGGAGCGTTTGTGCTGGTGGCCGCGTTGGGCGTGGTCGGATTCGTGATCGGCAGGTTCGTCGACGGAGATCTGGAACCCGGCGACCTCTTCCGCACCCGCGACCGCGACGACCGGCGGCGGTGACCCCACGTGGCCGGTGACCGGGTGGCGGCGGCCGAACGCGGGGCGACGGTGATCGCCGACCGGGTCGTCGCGAAGATCGCCGCGCGTGCCGCGCGCGAAGCGCTCGACGGTGTGCCCGAGGGCGGCTCCCCGCCCCACGCGACCGTCACGGTGCACCAGGGGAGCGCGCGCGTACGGGTCGGAGTCGAGCTGGACTACCCCTCCGACATCGGCGCGCGGTGCGGCGCGGTACGCAGCCAGGTCGCCCACCGCGTCACGACGCTGGCGGGCATGGACGTGCGCGAGGTGGCGGTACGGGTCGAGCGGCTGCACTCCGACCGCTCCGCCGCCGACCGGGGGAGGATCCGATGAGCGAACCCGCGTCCGAGCGTCCCGCGCGAGCCCCCGACGACCGGCCGGGCGACCGGAGCACGGACCGGGGCGGTGGCGTCACCGCCCTCGACCCGGCGGAGTCCGGCGCGCCCCACGAGTCCGTCCCCACACTCTCGGACTACGACGACGAACCGGCGGCCAAGGCCCACCGCTTCTGGTCCACCCGCCGGATCCCCGCCGCCCTGACCGGGCTGGTCGCGCTCGGCGCCACCGGACTGCTGCTCTACGACGTCGCGGCGGTACGGGCCGGCCACCACGCCATGTCCTGGCGCCGCCAACTCGCCGACCAGCTCGCCCGGCAGCCGCTCGACCAGACCTGGATCCTGGTCGCCGCCGCCGTCGCCATGGCCCTCGGCGTATGGCTGCTCGCCCTCGCCCTCACCCCTGGGCTGCGCACGCTGCTCCCCATGCGCCGCGACTCCCCGCACGTACGCGCCGGGCTCGACCGCGAGGCCGCCGAACTCGCCCTGCGCGACCGGGCCATGGAGGTCTCCGGCGTCCAGTCCGCGCAGGTGCGGCTGCGCCGCTCCAAGGTCGGCGTGCGGGCCCTGTCGCACTTCCGCGAACTGGACGACGTACGGGACGATCTCGACCGGACACTGACCGCAGGCATCGGCGAACTCGGCCTCGACAAACGGCCCGCGCTGACGGTCCGTGTCCGCAGGCCCGCGAGAAAGGGATGACAGGATGCTCCGACCGGTCAACCGCGTACTGCTGGCCCTCGCCGGCCTGATCCTGCTCTGCTCGGGCGGGATCGTGCTGGCGCGGGGGCTGGACTGGCCGGTGCCGTCCTGGTGGCCGTACCGCGGACCGCACGACGTACTGCTCAGCCGGGCCAACCGCGAACGCTGGCACGGTGAGGGCTGGTGGTGGCCGGTCGTGATCGCCGTACTCGCGGTCCTGGTCGTACTGGCCCTGTGGTGGCTGCTGTCCCAGGCGCGGCGCGCCCGCCTGTCGGAGGTGCTGGTGGACAGCGGCGACGGCGAGGGGGCCGCGCTGCGCGGCCGGGCCCTTGAAGAGGCGGTGGAGGATGACGCGCGGTCCCTCGACGGGGTGTCCCGTGCCCGGGTGCGGCTGACCGGCCGCCGAACCGGCCCGGTCGCGCGTGTACGCCTGCTCCTGGAGCCGCACGCGGCCCCGGCCGGCACGCTGCGCCGCCTCGGCGACGAGGCGCTGGCGCACGCGCGCGACTCGGCGGGGCTGGCCGCGCTTCCGGCGGAGGTCCGGCTGCGCGCGGCCCGGCACCGGGCGGAACGGGTCAGCTGACCGGCGGGCGGCCGACGCCCGTATGCCCGACGCCCGTATGCCCGACGCCCGTATGCCCGGGAACGGACCGACGCCCCGCACGAGGGCTCGGTCCGTTCCCGGGCACGTTCCCCGGCGCGCTCAGAATCCCCGGCGCGCGCCGCCGTCCACCGGCAGCATCAGACCCGTCAGATACGACGCGGCGGGCGAGAGCAGGAACGCCGCCGTCCTGCCGAACTCCTCCGGCGTCCCGTAGCGCCGCAGCGGGATCCTCTCCTCCTGCGCCGCCCGCGCCGCCACCGGGTCGCCGCCCAGCGCGTCCAGCTCCCGGACCCGGTCCGTGTCGATCCGGGACGGCAGCAGGCCGATCACCCGGATACCGCGCGGGCCGAGTTCCTCGGCGAGCGACTTGGCGAAGCCGGCCAGGCCGGGGCGCAGACCGTTGGAGATGGTCAGGCCGGGGATCGGCTCGTGGACGGAGCCGGACAGCACGAAGCCGATGACCCCGCCCTCGCCCAGCTCGGCGGCGGCGGCGCGGGCCAGCCGTACCGCCCCCAGGAACACCGACTCGAACGCCGACTCCCACTGCTCGTCCGTGTTGCTCGCCGCCGTGCCGGGCGCGGGGCCGCCGACGCTGATCAGGATGCCGTCGAAGCGCCCGAACCGCTCCCGGGCCGCGCCGATCAGGGCCTGAGCGGCGGCCGGGTCGGCGTTGTCGGCGGCCAGCCCGTACGCGCCGGGGCCCAGCTCCGACGCCGTCTTCTCGATGCTCCCCGCGTCCCGCCCGGAGACGACGACCCGCGCGCCATCCGCGCTGAGCGCCCCGGCCGTCGCGCGGCCCAGGCCGCGCGAGGCGCCGGTGATGACGTACACCCGGTCCTTCAGTCCAAGATCCATGGCTCCTATCCTGCCGTGCCGCCCGCCGCCGTGTCACCGCCCGCATCGGCTCCCGCGGTGTCGTACCCGGCCAGGGTCAGCGCCGAGACCACCAGCCCGATATGGCTGAACGCCTGCGGATAGTTGCCCAGTTGCCGCCCGGCCACCGGGTCGTACTCCTCGGAGAGCAGCCCCACGTCGTTGCACAGGCCGAGCAGCCGCTCGAACAGCTCGGCCGCCTCCTCCGTACGCCCCGTCAGATGAAGTGCGTCGGCCAGCCAGAACGAGCAGACCAGAAACGTTCCCTCACGCCCCGGCAGGCCGTCCACCCCGCTCCCCGTCGTGCTGTAACGGCGCAGCAGCCCCCCGTGCCCCAGCTCCGCCCGTACCGCGTCGACCGTGCCGATCACCCGCGGATCGTCCGGCGGCAGAAAGCCGACCCGGGGGATCAGCAGGGTCGCCGCGTCCAGCTCGGCGGAGCCGTACGACTGGGTGAAGGTGTTGCGCACCGGGTCGTACCCCTTCTCGCACACCTCCCGGTGCACCTCGTCCCGCATCGCCCGCCACCGCCCGACATCACCGCCGAGCGTCGGATCGGCCTCCAGCGTCCGCACGGCCCGGTCGGCGGCGACCCAGGCCATCACCTTGGAGTGCGTGAAGTGCTGGCGCGGGCCCCGGATCTCCCACAGCCCCTCGTCCGGCTCGCGCCACTTCGACTCCAGGAAGCCCAGCAGACTGAGCTGGAGGTTCCACGCGTGCGGCTTCCCGACGAGACCGGCCGTCCGCGCCACGTTCAGCGAGTCCATCACCTCGCCGTACACATCGAGCTGGAGCTGTTTCACCGCGTCGTTGCCGGTGCGCACCGGGGTGGAGTGCGCGTAGCCGCTCAGCCACGGCAGCTCCACCTCCGGCAGCCGGCGCTCGCCGGCCAGGCCGTACATGATCTGCAGATCGGCCGGATCACCGGCGACGGCGCGCAGCAGCCAGTCGCGCCAGGCCGCCGCCTCGGCCAGATACCCCGCCGACACCAGCGCGCCCAGCACCAGGGTGGAGTCGCGCAGCCAGCAGTACCGGTAGTCCCAGTTCCGGACGCCGCCCAGCTCCTCCGGCAGAGAGGTGGTGGGGGCGGCGACGATGCCGCCCGTCGGCCCGTAGGTCAGCGCCTTGAGCGTGATGAGCGAGCGCATGACGGCGGCGCGGTGCGGCCCCTGGTACCGGCAGCGCGCCGCCCACTCCCGCCAGTCCTCCAGACTGCGCTCCAGCGACTCGTACGGGTCGACGCGCGGCGGACGGGGTTCGTGGGAGGGATGCCAGGTGAGGACGAAGGCCACCTTCTCGCCCTCGGCCACGGTGAACGACGAACAGGTGCTGTAGTGCTGCCCCCAGGTCTTGACCGGCGGCTCGCTGCGCAGCCACACCGAGTCGGGCCCGGCGACGGCCACCCGGTGGCCCTGCGAGCGGCGCATCCACGGCACCACGGAACCGAAGTCGAAGCGCAGCCGGAGGGTGGCGGACATCTCCACCGTGCCGCTGACGCCCTCCACGATGCGCATGATCTCGGGTGCCACATCGCGCTGCGGCATGAAGTCCGTGACTTTGACGGTGCCGGTCCTGGTCTCCCACACGGACTCCAGGACGAGCGACTCACCGACGTAGGCGCGCCGGGTACACGCGCGGGCACCGGTGGGGGCGAGCCGCCAGTGGCCGTTGTCCTCGGTGCCGAGCAGCGCGGCGAAGCAGGCGGCGGAGTCGAAGCGAGGAAGGCACAGCCAGTCGATGGAGCCGTTCCTGCCGACCAGGGCGGCGGTCTGGAGATCGCCGATGAGTGCGTAGTCCTCGATGCGTTGGGTCACGCCATGGCTGTTCCCGCAGTACACGGGCGTTAAGCAGGGGTTCGGCGCGTCGGGTGACCGAGTGACCGGATGGCCCGGTCGGCGCGGGGCCGTCAGGCGCTCGCGGGTACGGGCTCCTGCTCGGCGCGCGCCTCGTCGGCCTGCTTCCTGGCGGCCTCGGCCCGTTCGCGCTTCTCGTTCCGTACGAGGATCAGCCAGCCGACGGGCACGGCGGCGACGAACAGCCACCACTGGACCGCGTACGCCATGTGCGGCCCGATCGAGCTGTCGTCGGGCTTCTGGATCGGCTCGGGCCTGCCGCCGTCCGGTGCGGGGGAGGTCAGCTCGATGTAGCCGCCGAGGACGGTACGGCCCAGCCGTTCCCGCTGCTGCTCGCTGTTGATCAGCATGACCTGGCGCGGTGGCAGATCCGTGACGTCCTTGATGCCGGAGGCCGCCGCCGTCTCGTCGGCCTTGAGCCGGCCGGCGATGGTGACCTCGCCCTTCGGCGGGGCGGGGATGGCGGGGAAGGCGTACTGGTCGCCGTCGGCGGGGAACCAGCCGCGGTTCACCATGACGGCCCGGCCGTCCTTCAGGATGAACGGGACGAGGACGTGGTAGCCGACCCGGTCGTCGTTGGAGGTCCTGCGGCGTACGACCACCTCGTGCGCGGGGTCGAATCTGCCGGTCGCGGTGACCGTGCGCCAGTAGTCGGCGCGCGGGACGGTGTGCCCCGGGGAGGTCAGCTCCGTGACCGGGACGGGCTTCGCCTGGAGATTGCCCGAGATCAGGGTGTTCTGGGCGACCTTGTGCTCGTGCCGGTGCAACTGCCAGAAGCCCAGTTCGATCATCGCGGGGATGAGGGCGAGGCCAAGGAGGGTGAGGATCACCCACTGCCGGGACAACAGGAAGCGGTACACGCCGTTGACGTTACTCGGCGGGAATCGGGCGCCGGGACGGGGGGTGGACATTTCAGTCGGCCGTCCGGGCGGTGGCGGGTGGCGGGTGGTGGATAGCGGGTGATGGATAGCCGGTGGCCGACGGCTGTGCGCGATCCGGCGCGGGGCGTTCCCTGCCCCCCCTCGAGCCTGCCCCCGAGCCTCAGACCCGGTCGACGATGCCCGCCCTGCCGTCGGCCCGGGCGCAGTGCCCGCCGCAGAACCAGTGCCCCTCCACCTCGACGCCCTGCCCGATGATCTGGACACGGCAGTGCTCGCAGATGGGCGCCATACGGTGGATGGCGCACGAGAACGAGTCGAACACATGCCGTGCGCCGTCCTGGGTCTCCACGTAGAACGCCAGGTCGTAGTCATTGCCGCATACTTCGCAACGTGCCATGCGCCGCATGGTCGGCGGCGCGGGTGGCCGTGGCAAGACCCCGCCGGGCGGGTCGGCGAGGCTGCACCCGACCGGCGGAGGCGCGGCCGGGTGGCGCGGCCGGGTGGCGGCGGAGGCGCGGGGACCGCGCCCGTCGTACGGGTGAAGGGCCGTCAGCTCACCCGGCTCGGGCTCATCCCCGCTCGGCCGCCGGTGCCACGTCCCGCAGCAACTGGGTGAAGGCCGCCTCGTCGATCACCGGTGTGCCGAACGAGGCAGCCTTGACCGTCTTCGACGTGGACGAGTCCGGGTCGTTGGTCACCAGCAGACTGGTCAGCCGCGACACACTCGTCGCGACATGCAGCCCCGCCTCCACGGCCCGGTCCTCCAGCAGCTCGCGGTCGACGGAGGTGTCGCCCGAGAACGCCACCCGCATCCCCTGCCGCAGCCGCCCGCCCGGCTCGTACCGTCCGGGGTTCGGATACGGACAGGCCGGCCGCTTGCGCGACGCCCGCCAGCTCGACTGCCGGTACGACGCCTGATAGCCGACCCGGGGCCTGGCGGGCGCGTCGGACCACTCGGTGAGCGGCCGGCACTCCAGCAGCGGCAGCCGTACGCCGCCCCTGGCCGCCGCGTGCAGACTCGGCCGGAACGACTCGGCCAGCACGCGCGCGTCGTCCAGCGCGTGGTGCGCGCGCTCCTGCACGACACCGAAGTGCGCGGCGAGCGTCTCCAACTTGTGGTTGGGCAGCGGCAGCTCCAGCTCCTTGGAGAGCGCGATGGTGCACAGCCGCTGCCGGGTGGGCGCGGTCCGCTCGGCGCGCGCGTACTCCCTGGCGATCATCGACCAGTCGAAGATCGCGTTGTGCGCCACCAGCACCCGCCCGTCGAGCCGCTCCGCCAGCGCACCGGCGATCTCGGGGAAGAGCGGGGCGTCCGCCAGGACATCGGTCGTCAGCCCATGGATCCACACCGGTCCCGGATCGCGCTCCGGGTTGACCAGGGTGTACCAGTGGTCCTCGACGTTGCCCCGGGAATCCAGGCGGTAGACGGCAGCGGAGACTATCCGGTCGTCGCGGGCGAGCCCGGTGGTCTCGACGTCGACGACCGCGTACCCCTCGGGGTAGGCGGTCGGCCAGGTCGCTGCTGTCGTTTGGTCGTCGAGCATGGTCACAGAGAATACGGGCCGCCACCGACAGCCACACAGCCCGGTCCACCACCGGCCGCCCCGGCCGCCGCCCGACAATTCATCGCGTCAAGGCCCTTACGGGGGACGGTGAGCAGCCACGCCGCCGCCCGGTCCCGCGCCACCGGCCCCTCCCGCCCCGGCCGTGAGACGCTCCCTCGGTGACCGACACCACCACCCACGAGGGCGAACCGCACAGCGGCGCCCTCGGCTCCCGCCTCAACTGGCTGCGCGCCGCGGTCCTCGGCGCCAACGACGGCATCGTCTCCACCGCCGGCATCGTGGTCGGCGTGGCCGGGGCCACCGGTTCGCGCACCACTCTCCTGACGGCCGGTCTCGCCGGGCTGCTGGCCGGGTCGATGTCGATGGCGGCGGGGGAGTACGTATCGGTGTCCACCCAGCGCGACTCGGAGAAGGCCGCGCTGGACCTGGAGCGCCGCGAACTGCGCGAGCAGCCGCAGGCCGAACTCGACGAACTCACCGGGATGCTGGCCGACCGCGGCCTCTCCGAGGACGTCGCGCGCGAGGCGGCGGAACAACTCACCCGCCGCGACGCCCTGCGGGCCCACGCGCGCGTGGAACTGGGCATCGACCCCGACGCCCTCACCAACCCCTGGCACGCGGCGGGCGCCAGCTTCCTCGCCTTCACGGCGGGCGCGCTGCTGCCGCTGCTCGCGATGGTCCTGCCCCCGGCCTCCCTGCGGCTGACGGTCACGGTCGTCTCCGTACTGGCCGCGCTCGCCCTGACGGGCTGGGGCAGCGCCCGCCTCGGCGCGACGGCGCTGCGCCCGGCGCTGCTGCGGAACACGGGGGGCGGGGCGCTGGCGATGGGGGTGACGTACGCGGCGGGGACGTTGCTGGGGGCGGCGGGGGTCTAGGGCGTGTTTCGAAAGTCCCGCCTGGCTCGCGACGCCTGGCACGCACGCTCGCCGCGTTGTCGGAGTCGTCCAAGTACGTCCAGTACGAGGACGATCCTCCGCCTTGCGATCGCACGCACCAGACGCCGCGAGCCCCGCCCTACGGGCGGACGGCGCTACTTTCGAAACACGCCCTAGTCGGGGTCGCGGATGACGCGGCCGGGCGGGAAGAGGTCTTCGCCGGTCACGGGGGTGTCGTCAGGACTGATGGTGAGGTGCTCCAGGCCGGCCGGCGGAGCCAGGTTCAGCGCAGGTCCTGACCGGCCGCAGCTGAAGAGCCAGAGCGTGGTGCGGACGGACAGATAGCACCGCTCCCAGCCGTGGCCAGACAGAATAGCTTTGGCGTACGACGCGCTGTCGAACGAACTCCATGCCTCGGAAACCTCGTCGGCCGCCCACGGCCGCGCATCCTCCCGGAACCGTGAGATCACGGCCAGGGCGGCGTCCCCCTTGATGAGTGCCGCCGTTCGCACCACCGCGCCCGCCGTGCGCTTGTCCAGCCCCTCCGGCCCCGGCAGCAGCTCGACGACCCAGTTCCCCGACCTTCGCCAGCTCCTCCGCGTCCCGCGTCCCGCGCGGCGGCACCAGCGCGCCCGTCCGCCGCTCCACCTCGCCCCGTACCCCCGGATCCAGCTCCGGCGCGTGCTCCAGGCAGGTGGCCGCCAGCAGCACCAGCCGGTTGCGCAGCCGGGGCGCGCGGTCGGCCCGTCGCGGCAACCCCTTCAGCAGGCGCGCCCGTTCGTCCACGCGCGCGTGGCCCACCGCCATCCGCACCACGTCGTCCCACTGGTCGTCGTGCGCGCTGCTCACCAGCACGCCGAAGTCCCTCGACTCGACCGCCGCCTTCGCGCCCAGGTAGTCCTGGAAGGTGCGGTGGACGAAATCGACGGCGCCCGGGACCGGTTCGCGGAGCAGGCCGCCGCGGATCAGCAGGTGCTGGAAGACGTGTTCCGCCTCGCCCGCCACCTGCGGCATCGCGGCCAGCCACTCGCCGATCATCTCCACGGCCTCGTCCCGCGCCGCCTCCACCTGGTCGTTGCGGATCAGCCAGTACGCGAGGCGCTGGAGCAGGGCCGTCTGCTCGTCGCGGGTGAGGGTGACGCCCTCGCCGCCCTGGATCTCGCGTTCCGTATCCCTTCGCACCAGCAGCATTTCGAGCGCCGCGTCATACAACTCCTCGCGCGCTCGCGGAAGTTGCATCCGGCGGTCCCGGTTCAGGGCGCAGAGCAGCGCGCACATCAGCGGGTTCGTCGCCAGCCGCCCCAGACCACGGCGCGTGGTCGCGGCGTGCATGAGGGACTTCTCGTACGTGTCGAGCCGCCCGCGCTCGTCGTCCGCGCGGCACTCCAGCCGGGCCGCGTCGTGCCAGTGGCCGACGAACGAGCCGAGCGCCTCCCGTTCCATCGGCAGCAGCGAGTGCGCCATGAAGCCCGGCCCGGACAGCCAGTCCACGGGCACGGCGGACGGGCGGGTCGTCACCACGTACCGCGCCCTGGGGAACGCCGCCACCAGGGACTTCAGCCAGGCTTCCGTACGCGCCCGCAGCCGCGTCGGCACCTCGTCCACGCCGTCGACCAGGACCAGCGCCCGGTCCTCCGTCAGCAGGGACTCCGCCCAGGGTCCCGCCGGGGTCAGCGGGACCCCCGCCGCCCGCAGGAAGTCCTCCGGCACCGGGAGGGTCTCCGACGCGGTGAAGGCGCGCAGCCGCAGGACGAAGGGGACGCACTGGTTCCAGTCCGCCAGCTCGGGGACGAAGCCGCGCCGGGCGGCGGTCACAGCCAGCCACTGCACCAGCGTGCTCTTGCCCGAACCGGCCGCCCCGCGCAGCAGCAGCCGGTCCGCGCCCGCCAGGGCCTGTTCGGTGGTGAGCGTGGCGGGGCCGACGCGCGGCAGCCCCGGGATCTCCCGCTCGCCGCTCATGGCGAGGCTGATGCAGGCGGTGTCCAGGGGCAGTTCGCGGCTCGACCGGCCCAGCGTCAGCCCGAACAGCTCCAGTCGGCCGTGGGTCTCGGTCGCATACGCCGCGTACCGGCGCTCGAAGTCGAGCGCGCCCGCGTCCGCGCGCGGCTACAAGGCCATGGACGAGCGCATCGCCCTCAAGGTGCTCGTCACGATGTGATCTGTACCCGGGTGACCTGTACGCGGTGATCTGTACGCGGTGACCCGTACGTGATGACCCAAGGCCGCGGGCCGCCCCCGCCGAGGGGGACGGCCCGCGGTGTGTGTCGCGCCGGACGCTCCTACTTGCGTACCGCCGCCAGGGCGTCGACCAGACCCGCCCCGTAGAAGCTGTTGTAGTTCTTGCCGCCGGTGCACACGGCGTCGATCTCGCCGTCACCGTCGATGTCGTACGCCTCCGGGCAGACCACCGGGGTGGCCTGGACCTTCAGCAGCGCCTTGATGGCCGCCGCCGACGCGTGCGGGTGCGTCGACTTCAGCAGCGCCGCCACGCCCGCGACATGCGGGGAGGCCATCGACGTACCGGCCATGTAGCCCCACGAGCCGCCCGGCAGCGGGCCGAGGATCAGACCGCTGGTCGCCGGGGGAGCCGGGGTCTGGTAGCGGGTGGAGTCGCCACCGGGGGCCGCGACGTCGATGACGCCGAGACCGTGGTTGGAGAAGGACGACTTCAGGCCCTTCGCACCGGTGGAGGCGACCGTGACGACACCCGGCAGCTGGGTCGGGATGTCGAAGCACTTGGCCGGGTCGATGACACGGTCACCGGGGGTGGAGTCGTTCGGGCTGGACGAGTCGGCGATCGAGTGGGACGCGAGGTCGTAGTTCTCGTTGCCCGCCGCGGCCACGTTGACCGTGCCCTTCGACTCCGCGTACCGGGTGGCCCGGGTGATCGCGTCGACCAGGGCCTTCTGGTCCGGGTCGTTCAGGCAGTTGAAGTACCACGGGTCGGTGTAATAGCTGTTGTTCGTCACGTCGATGCCGTGCTCGGCGGCCCAGACGAAGCTGCACACGACGGCCTCGGCGTAGAAGTAGCCGGCCGGCGTGGACGCCTTGATGCCCGCCACCTTCACGCCCGGCGCCACACCGGTGACGCCGATGCCGTTCTTCGCGGCGGCGATCTCGCCCGCCACATGCGTGCCGTGCGGGCTCTCCCCGGCGGTCGGCCGCCAGGCGCCGTCCGTCGTGTCGGGCTTGCCGCTCACGCAGTTGACCGACGCCGCGCGGTTGAAGTTCGGCGCGAGGTCCGGGTGGGTGTCGTCGACCCCCGTGTCGATGACCCCGACGGTGACCTTGGAGCTGCCCAGCGTCTTCTGGTGCGCCTTGTCCGCGTTGATGGCGGGCAGGTCCCACTGCAACGGCTCCAGCGGGTCCGGCTCGTCCGCCGCGCCTGACCTGGCGGACGCCGCCTTCGACGCCTTCGCCGTGGCCGCCGTCGCCGCCTCGACCTGCTCGGCCGTCAGCTCCTGGGGCGTACCGATGTCCGTGGTCGACTGCGAGGGCAGCGGCGCGGTGCGGGTGGCACCGGCCGACAGCACACCGGGGGTCCTGCGCACGGTCTTCGCGAAGTCCGGGTTCTGCGAGGTGGCGACGGTGACGCCTATCCGGTCATAGGTCGTCACCACCGTGCCGCCGGCCCGGTCTATCGCCTTCGCGACCGACTTGGCCGTCAGGACGCCGCCGTACGTGTTCACCACGTACGACAGCTTCGGACCGTCCGTCACGACCGGCGTGGGTCCGCCCGCGGGGGCGGCCGACGCCGAGGCCGCGGGCAGGAAGCCGAGCGAGACGGTGAGTGCCAGACCTACGGGCAGTGCGAGTGCGCGCCGCCGTCTGGATCCCAGATGAGCCATGGGTTCTCCACATCATCCTTGAGAGCCGCCCCCGCGCAGGCTGCGCTTGGACGGGTACATGACCAGTGAAGCTATCGCTGATCAGCGGTGCTCTTCAATCGTTCCCCGGAATCATTTCCGGAAGAAAAAGCCCGGGGTTGAACCGCGTCGCCGCGGCTCCCGTGCCGTTGTCAGGGGGACGAGCGTCCGTCCGACTCTGTGAGGTCTTCCCCCGTGTCCCACTCCACCGCACCCGCGTCACGAGGAGATTCCGTGGCATCCGATGCCCCGCCGCCCGAGCCCGTGCCGGACCCTTCCTCCCCTGCCACGCCGGCCGGGCCCACGACGGCCCAGTTCGTCGAGGTGCAGGAGAGCGCCGAGTTCGCCGAACTGCGCCGTACTTACCGCTCCTTCGCCTTTCCCCTGACCGTCGCCTTCATCGCCTGGTACCTGCTGTACGTGCTGCTGTCCAACTACGCGGGCGGCTTCATGGGCACCAAGGTCTTCGGCAACATCAACGTCGCGCTGATCCTCGGTCTCGCGCAGTTCGTCACCACCTTCCTGATCGCCTGGATCTACTCGCGGCACGCGGCCCGCCGGCTCGACCCGGGCGCGCAGGCCATCAAGTCCCGTATGGAGGCGGACGCATGAGCCACCCGGTCGCATTCATGAGCGGGCCCGCCGAGGTGCCCCTCCAGCTCGCCGCCGCCGGGGACGCCAGCGAGCACCGGCCGCTGATCATCACGCTCTTCGGGCTGTTCGTCGTCGCCACCCTGATCATCACCGTCTGGGCCGGCCGCCAGACCAAGAGCGCCTCCGACTTCTACGCGGGCGGCCGGCAGTTCACCGGCTTCCAGAACGGTCTGGCGGTCTCCGGCGACTACATGTCCGCCGCGTCGTTCCTCGGCATCGCCGGAGCCATCGCCCTCTTCGGATACGACGGCTTCCTCTACTCCATCGGATTCCTCGTGGCCTGGCTGGTGGCGCTGCTGCTGGTCGCGGAGCCGCTGCGCAACTCCGGCCGGTACACGATGGGCGACGTCCTCGCGTACCGCATGCGCCAGCGCCCGGTCCGTACGGCCGCCGGCGCCTCCACCATCGTCGTGTCGATCTTCTATCTGCTGGCGCAGATGGCCGGCGCGGGCGTGCTGGTCTCGCTGCTGCTCGGCATCACCAGCGACGCCGGGAAGATCGCCATCGTCGCGCTGGTCGGCCTGCTGATGATCGTGTACGTCACGATCGGCGGCATGAAGGGCACCACCTGGGTGCAGATGGTCAAGGCCGTCCTGCTCATCGCGGGCACCTTGCTGATCACTTTCCTCATCCTGCTGAAGTTCCACTTCAACCTCTCCGACCTGCTGGGCTCGGCGGCGAGCAACAGCGGCAAGGGCGCGGCCTTCCTGGAGCCGGGGCTCAAGTACGGAGCCACCGCGACCTCGAAGCTGGACTTCATCTCTCTGGGCATCGCCCTCGTGCTCGGTACGGCGGGGCTGCCGCACATCCTGATCCGCTTCTACACCGTTCCGACCGCGAAGGCCGCCCGGAAGTCGGTCATCTGGGCCATCGGCATCATCGGGGCCTTCTATCTGATGACCATCGTGCTCGGCTTCGGCGCGGCCGCCCTGCTCAAGCCCGGCGACATCATCGCCTCCAACAAGGCGGGCAATACGGCGGCGCCACTGGCCGCCCTGGAGATCGGCGGTGGCGCGGGCTCGACCGGCGGCGCGATCCTGCTGGCGGTGATCTCGGCCGTCGCGTTCGCCACCATCCTCGCGGTGGTCGCGGGCCTGACGCTGGCGTCCTCGTCGTCGTTCGCGCACGACATCTACGCCAATGTCATCCGCAAGGGTGAGGCGACCGAGCAGGAAGAGGTACGGGCCGCCCGCTGGGCGACCGTCGCCATCGGCATCGTCTCCATCGCGCTCGGCGCCCTCGCCCGCGATCTGAACGTGGCGGGACTGGTCGCGCTCGCCTTCGCCGTCGCGGCCTCGGCCAATCTGCCGACGCTCCTGTACAGCCTCTTCTGGAAGAAATTCACCACACGGGGCGCCCTGTGGTCGATCTACGGCGGCCTGGCCTCGTCCGTCCTGCTGGTGCTGTTCTCGCCGGTCGTCTCGGGGAAGCCCACCTCGATGTTCCCCGGCGTCGACTTCCACTTCTTCCCGCTGGAGAACCCCGGACTGATCTCGATCCCGCTGGGCTTCCTGCTCGGCTGGCTGGGGACCGTCCTGTCGAAGGAGGAGCCAGACAAGGGCAAGTACGCGGAGCTGGAGGTCAAGTCCCTCACCGGTACCGGAGCGCACTGACCCCCTGCGCCCCTCCCGGCGCCGGCCCCGGGCCGTACGTCCACGCTCCTGGACGTACGGCCCCCGGCGGTGTCAGTGGTCTGACGTAGGCTCGGACGTGTCCGAGCCGCACACAGGGCCGGACACAGGGACCGAACACCGGGGCGCCCACAGGGCCGCTCCTGGGCCAGTCCATCGGGAGGAGGCTCATCGTGCTCATCGACACCTACGGCCGGGTCGCCACCGATCTGCGCGTCTCGCTGACGGACCGCTGCAATCTGCGGTGTACGTACTGCATGCCGGAGGAGGGCCTCCAGTGGCTCACCAAGTCCGACCTGCTGAGCGACGACGAGATAGTCCGGCTGATCCGTCTCGCCGTGACGCGTCTGGGCATCACCGAAATCCGCTTCACCGGCGGGGAGCCGCTGCTCAGGCCCGGTCTGGTGGGGATCGTCGAGCGCTGCGCCGCGCTGGAGCCGCGCCCCAGGATGTCGCTGACCACCAACGGGATCGGTCTCAAGCGCACGGCCGCCGCGCTGCGGGCCGCCGGGCTCGACCGGGTCAACGTCTCCCTCGACACCCTGCGGCCCGACGCCTTCAAGACCCTCACCCGGCGCGACCGCCACGCGGACGTGCTCGACGGGCTGCGCGCGGCGCACGAGGCGGGGCTGACCCCGGTCAAGGTCAACACCGTCCTGATGCCCGGTCTCAACGAGGACGAGGCGCCCGATCTGCTGGCCTGGGCCGTGGAGCACGGCTACGAGCTGCGGTTCATCGAGCAGATGCCCCTCGACGCCCAGCACGGCTGGAAGCGCGACGGCATGATTACCGCCGGTGACATCCTCGCCTCGTTGCGTACCCGGTTCACGCTCACCGAGGAGGGCGAGAGGGCTCGCGGCTCCGCCCCCGCCGAGCGCTGGCTCGTGGACGGCGGCCCGCACCGCGTCGGGGTCATCGCCTCCGTCACCCGGCCGTTCTGCGGCGCCTGCGACCGCACCCGGCTGACGGCCGACGGCCAGGTGCGCAACTGTCTGTTCGCCCAGGAGGAGACGGATCTGCGCGCCGCGCTGCGCTCCGACGCGCCCGACGAGGAGATCGCGCGGCTCTGGAACCTGGCGATGTGGGGAAAGAAGGCCGGTTCTGGTCTGGACGACCCGACGTTCCTTCAGCCGGACCGCCCGATGTCGGCCATCGGCGGCTGAACCGGCGGCCCGGACCTCGGCTCCTCACCCGTCCAGGCCCGTCCGGCCGCGCTCCCACTCCTCCAGATCCACGACGTCCTTCAGGAAGCCGCGCACCCCGAGGAACGAGGAGAGATGCTCACGGTGCTCGTCGCAGGCCAGCCAGGTCTTGCGCCGCTCCGGAGTGTGCAGTTTGGGATTGTTCCAGGCCAGCACCCAGACAGCGGCGGTGCGGCACCCCTTGGCGGAGCAGACCGGCGCGGCGTCGGAGGCATCGGAGTCATGGCCGCCGGAGGCGGGGCCGAGAGGGAAGGGGAGGTTCACCCGTCCACCCTAAGCGCATCCCCACGCCGGAAAAGGCGACGCCGGGCAGCCACGGGGGGAGCTGCCCGGCGTCGGTCTGTCGCTCCGACGGGGGATGCGGAGCGCCTGCAAAGTATGTCACGCGCAACGGGGTGCAGTGCACAAGAACTTCACGATTGATCTGAGCTTTTCTTGAGCTTGGCGGAGCCTTACGGGCCGCCGTTCCACCGGTGGTAGCTCTGCGAAGGGGCCGCCCTACGGACGGTCCTCGGCCCCGCTCTCCGCCGAAGGCGCCGCCGCCGCGACCGGGCCGGGCTGCGGCGCGATCATCGTCGGGGGCGGCGGGGTCACGAACGTCGAGGGCAGTGAAGGGACGTTCTCCCGGCCCGCGTTGGCGAACACCACCGCGACATACGGCAGCAGGGCCCCCAGGACGAGCGTCACGACGGCCACCGGCCGCTGGACGTTCCACAGCGCCACGGTCGCGATCACCGAGGCGGTCCGCACGAGCATCGAGATCACATAGCGGCGCTGCCGGCCGCGCACATCCTCGGCCAGTCCCTGGCGTGCCCCCGTGATCCGGAAGACCTCTGCATCGCTCCGCTTCCGCATCCCGATCCACCACCCGATGTGTCCGTGCCGGGCGCTGCCGGCCCGGACGCGTTACCACGGTACGCCGCGGCCCCCGCCGCCACGAGAGCGGGTCGGCCGCCGTTCGGCCCGGAGCAGGGGCCCGCCTCGTGCGGACGTGCCCGACATGCGGCGTGTCGGCCGCCACCGCAGACTGACGCTCATGCGCATATCGCGCCGCGTGAGGAGGCGACCATGAATTGGTTGTGGGTCATCGTTGTGGGCCTGGTGCTCGGTCTGATCGCCCGAGCGATCATCCCGGGCAAGCAGCACATCCCGCTGTGGCTGACGGCCGTGTTCGGCATCCTGGGCAGCATTCTCGGCAATGCCGTGGCCGGCTGGATCGGGGTGCGCCACACCAGCGGAATCGACTGGACCCGCCATGTGCTCCAGCTGATCGGCGCCATCGTCGTGGTCGCCGTGGGCGCGAAACTGTGGAGTGCGATCCGGGGCGACAGAGGGAACAAGGGCGCCCGAGAACGTATCTGAGGGGCGCCCCCGCCCCGTGGGCGGAACCGGACCGGAACGACGGCGGCGGCCGGGTCGTACGGAAAGCCCGTACGCCCCGGCCGCCGCCGTATGCCGGTCAGCCCCGTATGAGGGTCGGCGCCGCATGCCGGCCGCCGTACGGCGGTCAGCCCGCCGCGACCTCGATCGCCGCCAGGTTCTTCTTGCCCCGGCGCAGCACCAGCCAGCGGCCGTGCAGCAGCTCCGACCGGCCGGGGACCGCGTCCGCGTCGGCGACCTTCACGTTGTTCACGTACGCGCCGCCCTCCTTGACCGTACGGCGGGCCGCCGACTTGCTCGGTGCCAGACCGGCCTCGACCAGCAGGTCCACCACCGACACCGGCTCGGCGACCCGCGCGTGCGGCACCTCGGAGAGCGCCGCGCCCAGCGTCGCCTCGTCCAGATCCGTCAGCTCGCCCTGGCCGAACAGCGCCCGGGACGCGGCGACGACCGCCGCGCACTGGTCCGCGCCGTGCACCAGCGTCGTCAGCTCCTCGGCCAGCGCCCGCTGCGCCGCGCGGGCCTGCGGCCGCTCGGCGGTGAGCAGTTCGAGCTGCTCCAGCTCGTCGCGGGTCCGGAAGCTGAGGATGCGGCTGTACGCGATGACGTCCCGGTCGTCCACGTTCAGCCAGAACTGGTAGAACGCGTACGGCGTGGTCATCTCCGGGTCGAGCCAGACCGCCCCGCCCTCCGTCTTGCCGAACTTGGTGCCGTCCGCCTTGGTCATCAGCGGAGTGGCCAGCGCGTGCACCTCGGCGCCCGGCTCGACGCGGTGGATCAGGTCGAGACCGGCGGTGAGATTGCCCCACTGGTCGCTGCCGCCCTGCTGGAGGACACAGCCGTACCGCCGGTACAGCTCCAGGAAGTCCATGCTCTGGAGCAGCTGGTAGCTGAACTCGGTGTAGCTGATGCCCTCGTCCGACTCCAGCCTGCGGGCGATCGAGTCCTTCGCGAGCATCTTGTTCACCCGGAAGTGCTTGCCGATGTCCCGCAGGAACTCGATCGCGGACAGCCCCGACGTCCAGTCCAGGTTGTTGACCATCGTGGCGGCGTTCGGCCCCTCGAAGGTCAGGAACGGCTCGATCTGCGACCGCAGCCGCGCCACCCAGCCCGCCACCGTCTCCGGATCGTTCAGCGTCCGCTCGGCCGTCGGCCGGGGGTCACCGATCTGCCCGGTCGCCCCGCCCACCAGCGCCAGCGGCCGGTGCCCGGCCTGCTGGAGCCTGCGTACGGTCAGCACCTGCACCAGATGCCCCACATGCAGACTGGGCGCGGTGGGGTCGAAGCCGCAATAGAACGTGACGGGACCGTCCGCGAGCGCCTTGCGCAAAGCGTCCTCGTCAGTGGACTGGGCGAACAGCCCACGCCACTTCAGCTCGTCGACGATGTCCGTCACGGTCGGGTCTCTCCTCGCACGTCAATGGATGTACCACCGGTCAGTCTATGGGGGTCATACGCCCCGGCTGACCGAGCTCATATTGAAGTCGGGGACACGCAGCGCCGGCGTCGCCGCCCGGGTGAACCAGTCGCCCCACTCACGCGGCAGCGTCTTCTCCGCACGCCCGGCCTCGGTCGCCCGCGACAGCAGCCCGACGGGTGACTCGTTGAACCGGAAATTGTTCACCTCGCCGACGACCTCGCCGTCCTCGACCAGATACACGCCGTCCCTGGTCAGTCCGGTGAGCAGCAGCGTCGCCGGGTCGACCTCGCGGATGTACCACAGACAGGTCAGCAGGAGCCCGCGCGAGGTGCCGGCCACCATCTCCTCCAGCGACTTCTCCCCGCCGCCGTCCAGGATCAGGTTCCCGATGCCGGGCGCGACCGGCAGCCCGGTCAGGGCGGCGCTGTGCCGGGTGGTGACCAGCCGGTTCAGCGTGCCCTCCCGCACCCAGTCCGTCGGCTCCAGCGGCAGCCCGTTGTCGAAGACGGACGCGTCGTCGCCCGACGCGTGCGCGATCACGAACGGCGCGGACTCCAGGCCCGGCTCGTTCGGGTCGCTGCGCAGGGTGAGCGGCAGCGCGGAGAGGGTCTCCCCGACGCGGGTGCCGCCGCCGGGGCGGGAGAAGACCGTACGGCCCTCCACCGCGTCGCGGGCCGTCGAGGACCACAGCTGGTAGATCAGCAGATCCGCGACGGCGGTCGGCGGCAGCAGCGTCTCGTACCGCCCGGCGGGCAGCTCGATCCTCCGCTCGGCCCAGGCCAGCCGGCGCGCCAGCTCGGCGTCGAGCGCGGCGGGGTCCACGTCCTTGAAGTCGCGCGTCGCCCGGCCCGCCCAGGCCGACCGGGTGCGGTCGGGGGACTTGGCGTTCAGCTCCAGCGTGCCGTTGGGCTGGTCGTGGCGCAGCCGTACGCCGGTGGAGGTGCCGAGATACGTCGAGGTCAGCTCGTGGTTGGCGAACCCGTACAGCTCACGGCCGCCGGCCCGGGCGCGGGCGAAGGACTCGCCGAGGGCCGGCGCGAAGTCGGCGAAGACGGCGGAGGTCGTCTCCAGCGGCGCGTCCGTGAAGTCCCCGGACACCTGCCCGCCGCCGACCAGCTCCGTCGCGTCCTCGGCCGGGCCGGCCCCGCGCGCGGCGGCCTCGGCGGCCCGCACCAGCGGCTCCAGCTCGTCGGCGGTCACGGCGGTGCGCGACACCACGCCCGAGGCGGTGCCCTGCGCGCCGTCGACGGTGGCGATGACGGTGAGCGTGCGGCCCCGGGTGACCCCGTTGGTGGTGAGCGCGTTGCCCGCCCAGCGCAGATTGGCCGACGACTGCTCGTCGGCGATCACCACGCAGCCGTCGGCGGTGGACAGTTCGAGAGCGCGCTCGACGATCTCGTGCGGCTTGCTGCTCCTGATCACGCTGCTCATCGTCCCGCCTCCTGCGTGGTGTTCAAGATGTTGACGCCGCGGAACAGGGCGGACGGGCAGCCGTGCGAGACCGCGGCGACCTGGCCCGGCTGCGCCTTGCCGCAGTTGAACGCGCCGCCCAGGACATAGGTCCCCGGCCCGCCGACCGCCTCCATGGAGCCCCAGAAATCCGTGGTCGTCGCCTGGTAGGCGACGTCGCGCAGCTGACCCGCCAGCTGGCCGTTCTCGATCCGGAAGAACCGCTGACCCGTGAACTGGAAGTTGTAGCGCTGCATGTCGATCGACCACGACCGGTCCCCGACCACATAGATCCCGCGCTCCACACCCCCGATCAGATCCTCCGTCGCCAGCCCGCCCGGATCCGGCCGCAGCGACACGTTCGCCATGCGCTGCACGGGCACATGGCCCGGCGAGTCGGCGTACGCGCACCCGTTGGACCGGCCGAGGTCCGTCAGCTTCGCGATCCGGCGGTCCAGCTGGTAGCCGACGAGCGTGCCGTCCTTGACCAGATCCCAGGACTGCGCCTCGACGCCCTCGTCGTCGTACCCGATGGTCGCCAGCCCGTGCTCGGCGGTGCGGTCGCCCGTCACGTTCATCACCGAGGAGCCGTACGCCAACGTGCCGAGCTGGTCGAACGTCGCGAACGACGTCCCCGCGTACGCCGCCTCGTACCCCAGCGCCCGGTCCAGCTCGGTGGCGTGGCCGATCGACTCGTGGATCGTCAGCCAGAGGTTCGACGGGTCGACCACCAGGTCGTACGTCCCCGCCTCGACGCCCGGCGCGCGCATCTTCTCGGCCAGCAGCCCCGGAATCCGCTCCAGCTCCGCGTCCCAGTCCCAGCCGGTCCCGGTCAGATACTCCCAGCCCCGGCCGACCGGCGGCGCGATCGTGCGCATCGAGTCGAACTCGCCGCTCTTGCCGTCCACCGCGACGGCGGTGAACTGCGGATGCAGCCTGACCCGCTGCTGCGTGGTGACCGTGCCCGCCGTGTCCGCGTAGAACTTGTTCTCGTGGACGGTCATCAGCGACGCGTCCACATGCGCCACCCCCTCGGCCCCGAGCAGCCGCCCGCTCCACTCGGCCAGCAGCGCCGCCTTCTCCTCGTCCGGCACGTCGAACGGATCGATCTCGTACGACGACACCCAGGTCTTCTCGGCGTGCGTCGGCTCGTCGGCCAGCTCCACCCGCTCGTCGGACCCCGCGGCGGCGATCACCTTCGCCGACAGCTTCGCCATCGCCACGGCCTGCCCCGCGACCCGCGCCGCCGCGTCCATGGTCAGATCCACCCCGGACGCGAAGCCCCAGGCCCCGCCGTGCACCACCCGAACCGCGTACCCCACGTCCGTGGTGTCCGAAGACCCGGCCGGCTTCGCGTCCCGCAACCGCCAGGACGCGCCGCGCACCCGCTCGAACCGGAAATCGGCGTGCGCGGCCCCGAGCGCCCGCGCCCGGGCCAGCGCGGCGTCGGCGAGGGCCCGTAGCGGAAGCGCCAGGAACGACTGATCCACCTCGTGGGGCACGGATGCCTCCCCTTCTCTCCCTCTCGGGATGCGATATGTCTCGGAAGTGAATCACGAGGCACGGACAACGCGGGTGCCGAAGACCCGACTCGGCCGACTCCGATCGCCCGGGCCCCCTTCGCGCCCACTCCGGACGCCAACTGAATATCCGGTTGCTCCCCTCCTGTCGGTCTGCTCTACTCCCGTGCTGTACCACCGAGTCACCGGCAGAGGAGAGACCGATGCGCGAAGCGTTCATGCCCATCCAGAAGGTAATTTCCGCCTATCTAGAGGACATCACGCTTCGTGAGCACATTGAACCTGGGAATTCTGGCGCACGTAGACGCCGGTAAGACCAGCCTCACCGAGCGGCTGCTGCACGCCGCCGGAGTCATCGACGAGATCGGCCGCGTCGATGACGGAAACACGCAGACCGATTCCCTGGCGCTGGAACGCCGGCGTGGAATCACCATCAAGTCCGCCGTCGTCTCGCTCGCGATTGACGGCGTCACGGTCAATCTGATCGACACACCCGGTCACTCGGATTTCATCGCCGAAGTGGAGCGGGTCCTCAGCGTGCTCGACGGTGCGGTGCTGGTGATTTCCGCCGTCGAGGGAGTCCAGGCCCAGACCCGGGTGCTGATGCGGACGCTGCGACGGCTCCGTATTCCCACGCTCGTCTTCGTGAACAAAATCGATCGCGGCGGTGCGCGTCCCGAACACGTACTGAAGGAGATCGCGGAGAAACTGACGCCCGCCGTCATTCCCCTGGGCGCGGTGCACGCCCCCGGTACCCAGGACGCCCGATTCGGTCCTTACGGTGCGGGCGACGCCGAATTCACCGCCGCGCTGGCCGAATCGCTCGCCGACCACGACGACGTGTTTCTGGCCGCGTACCTCGAAGGCGTTTCCCGTGAGGACGACGGCGCGCCGGTCCCGTACCACCGGCTGCGCACCGAACTGGCGGCGCAGACCGCGCGGGCGCTGGTCCATCCCGTCCTCTTCGGCTCCGCCATCACCGGCGCCGGCATGGGCGCGCTGACCGCCGGTATCAAGGAACTGCTGCCCACGGCCGGGGGAGACCCCGAAGGGCCGGTCTCCGGCACCGTCTTCAAGATCGAACGAGGTGCTGCGGGGGAGAAGGCCGCCTACGTCCGGATGTTCTCGGGCACGGTGCGGACGCGTGACCGGCTGCCTTTCGGCCGCGACGGCGCGGGGAAAGTCACGGCGATCGGGGTATTCGACCACGGCTCCGCCGTCCCCCGGGTCTCGGTCGGCGCCGGTCGGATCGGAAAGCTCTGGGGACTCGGCGGTATCCGGATCGGCGACCGTATCGGCACGGCGCACACCACGGACGGAGACCAGAAGCACTTCTCCCCGCCGACCCTGGAAACGGTCGTCCTTCCCCTGGATCCCGCCGAAAAGGGCGCGTTGCACCTGGCCCTCACCCAACTCGCCGAACAGGACCCGCTGATCGATCTCCGGCAGGACGCGATCCGGCAGGAGACCTCCGTATCGCTCTACGGCGAGGTGCAGAAAGAGGTCATTCAGACGACCCTGGCGGACGATTTCGGCGTCGATGTCATCTTCCGCGAAACCACCACCCTCTGTATCGAACGCCCGAACAGGACGGGCGCCGCAGTCGAATTCATCGGAAAGGACCCCAATCCTTTCTTCGCGACCGTCGGCCTGCGGATCGATCCCGCTCCGGCGGGAAAGGGCATCGATTTCCGGCTGGAGGTCGAACTCGGCTCCATGCCGTACGCGTTCATGAAGGCCGTCGAGGACACGGCGCGGGACACCCTCACCCAGGGAACGCACGGCTGGCAGGTGAGGGACGGTGTGGTCACCCTGACCCATTCCGGCTTCGACAGCCGGCTGAGCACCGCCGGTGACTTCCGCAACCTGACCCCACTGGTCCTCATGGAAGCCCTCCGCCGCGCCGGCACCACGGTGTACGAGCCGATGCACCGCTTCCGCCTCGACCTCCCCGCCGACACCCACGGCTCCGTGCTGCCCCTCCTGACCCGGCTGCGCGCGATCCCCGAGACCCTCACCGGCCGAGGCGCCTCGTACCTGCTGGAAGGCGACATCCCGGCGGCCCGCGTCCACGAACTCGAACAGCGCCTGCCGGCCCTGACCCGGGGCGAGAGCCTGCTCGAATCCGCCTTCGCCCACTACCGCCCGGTCACGGGCCCCGCCCCGGCCCGGCCCCGCACGGACCACGACCCCCTGCACCGCAAGGACTACCTGCTGCGGGTGGTGCGGCGGGTCGCCGGGTGACGAGGCGGCCGAGGCGGCCGGTGCGGCGGTTTCTGTAGGGATCCAACAGGGACCGTCCACGGGTGCTGTCAGGGGCGATCGCCCGTGGACGGACCCGGGCCGATAGGTTTCTAGCGGTACCTCTAGTCATCTTTTAGCGGTACCCGACCGCTGAAAGACTTAGGGAAAGGCTGATCCGTTGAGCCGCTCGGTTCTCGTGACCGGAGGAAACCGGGGCATCGGCCTCGCCATCGCCCGCGCCTTCGCCGACAACGGTGACAAGGTCGCCATCACCTACCGCTCCGGCGAGCCCCCGGAGGCCCTCACGGAGCTGGGGTGCCTGGCGGTCCGCTGCGACATCACCGATGCCGAGCAGGTGGAGCAGGCGTACAAGGAGATCGAGGAGAAGCACGGTCCCGTGGAGGTGCTGGTCGCCAACGCCGGTGTCACCAAGGACCAGTTGCTGATGCGGATGTCCGAGGAGGACTTCACCTCCGTACTCGACACCAACCTCACCGGCACCTTCCGCGTCGTCAAGCGCGCCAACCGCGCCATGCTGCGCGCCAAGAAGGGCCGGGTCGTTCTCATCTCCTCGGTCGTCGGGCTGCTCGGCTCGGCGGGCCAGGCGAACTACGCCGCGTCCAAGGCGGGGCTGGTCGGCTTCGCCCGCTCGCTCGCCCGGGAGCTGGGCTCCCGGAACATCACCTTCAATGTCGTCGCCCCCGGCTTCGTGGACACCGACATGACGAAGGTGCTCAGCGACGAGCAGCGCGCGGGCATCGTCTCGCAGGTACCGCTCGGCCGTTACGCGCAGCCGGAGGAGATCGCCGCCACGGTGCGGTTCCTCGCCTCCGACGACGCCTCGTACATCACTGGAGCCGTCATTCCCGTTGACGGCGGATTGGGCATGGGTCACTGATCACATGAGCGGAATTCTCGCCGGCAAGCGCATCCTCATCACCGGTGTGCTGATGGAGTCCTCCATCGCCTTCCACGCCGCCAAGGTGGCCCAGGAGCAGGGTGCCGAGGTCATCCTCACCGCCTTCCCGCGGCCCACGCTCACCGAGCGCATCGCCAAGAAGCTGCCCAAGCCGGCCAAGGTCATCGAGCTGGACGTGACCGACACCGAGCACTTGGACCGGCTGGCCGGGCTGGTACGGGACGAGCTGGGCGGCCTGGACGGCGTCGTGCACTCCATCGGCTTCGCGCCGCAGGACGCGCTCGGCGGCAACTTCCTCAACAC
The DNA here is from genome assembly GCF_036231945.1 of Streptomyces sp. NBC_01429. Taxonomy (NCBI): domain Bacteria; kingdom Bacillati; phylum Actinomycetota; class Actinomycetes; order Kitasatosporales; family Streptomycetaceae; genus Streptomyces; species Streptomyces sp. NBC_01429. Next base: position 6,307,404 of record NZ_CP109599.1, read on the forward strand.
CCCCTTCGAGTCGGTCTCCACGGCGATGCACGTCTCGGCGTTCTCGCTGAAGTCGCTGACCATGGCCTGTCTGCCGCTGATGGAGGAGGGCGGCGCGGTCGTCGGCCTGACCTTCGACGCGCAGTTCGCCTGGCCGCAGTACGACTGGATGGGCCCGGCCAAGGCCGCGCTGGAGGCCACCTCCCGCTACCTCGCCCGTGACCTGGGCAAGCAGAACATCCGCTGCAACCTCGTCTCCGCCGGACCGCTCAAGTCGATGGCCGCCAAGTCCATCCCGGGCTTCTCGGAGCTGGCGGACGTATGGAACCACCGCTCCCCGCTGGAGTGGGACATGACCGACCCGGAGCCGGCCGGCCGCGGTGTGGCCGCGCTGCTCTCGGACTTCTTCCCGAAGACGACCGGCGAGATCGTGCATGTCGACGGTGGCGTGCACATGATGGGTGCCTGACCTCGGCCCCACCCGCTCGATCGAAGGCCGTGTGACCGTCCCGGGACGGGCACACGGCCTTTTCGCGCCTGCCGCCCCGAGCCGAAAAGCCCGAGTCGAAAAGAACGGCATTTCACCGCAGACTGGGTGAACCGGAGCGTTCCGGTCGTCGTGGGGGAGGAGGTGTGTGCGCATGCGCCCGCTCCGTCTCGGTACGGTGGCGCTCGGCGTGGCCGTGCTGGCGACCGTGTCGGGGCTCGCTACCGCCGTCGACCGGGCAGACCGCGCCGACCCGGACCGTACCCGCGCCGCCTCACCCGCCTCACCCGCCTCCCCCCGCGCCGCCTCCCACTCCACCTGTCTGACGACCGTCGAGGGCTCGCGCGCGACCGCGTCGTGCCACAACCCGTACCCGGAGACCGATCTCGTCCAGCTCCACGTCCAGTGCGCGCACTGGTGGGACGTGGGCGCCGACAGCGCGCGCGTGGAGGTCGGGCCCGCGCACTACGTCAGGCTCACCGACCGGTGCTGGAAGGAGATCCGCGCGGCATGGGTCACCCACGAGCGGCCGTGACGGGCCGACGGTCGGTCGTGAGAGTGCGACGGGAGGGTGGGTCGCGCGGACCGGATCAGACCCGGTCGGCCAGGCAGGCCAGCGCGTAACTCGCCGCCTCCCGCGCCGCCGTCTCCGCGTCGCCCGCCCGGATCGCCGCCACCAGCCGCGCGTGGTCCATGTGGTCCTCCGGGCGCAGCTCCTGGCCCACGTCGTGGCGGAGCCAGTCGTGCAGCACCTGGCCGAGGTCCGCGTAGACGGCGGTCAGCACCTCGTTGTGCGAAGCCGCGACGACCGCCATGTGCAGCGCCGCGTCCGCCGCGACGAACGGCTCCGCCTCGCCCGCCGCCCACGCCGCCTCGCGCCGCGCGAGCAGGCTCTCCAGCTGGCCCAGGTCCCGGTCCGTACGCCGCTCCGCGGCCAGCCGCGCGGCCGAGGACTCCAGCGTCGAGCGCAGCTCTGCGATGTGCAGGGGGTCGGCGCCGGCGAATCTGCGGTGCATCACCCCGGCCAGCTCGCTGGTCGCGGCGACATAGGTCCCCGAGCCCTGCCGGATGTCCAGGAGGCCGTTGTGGGCGAGCGCGCGGACCGCCTCGCGGACGGTGTTGCGGGCCACGCCGAGCTGTTCGACCAGCTCCGGTTCGGTCGGGATACGGGAGCCCACCGGCCACGCGCCCGAGGTGATCTGGTTCCGCAGCTCGGTGATCACTTGGTCGGACAGTGCCGTACGCCGGGGTGAGGTCAACGCCATGATGCTCCCAAATGATCAGTGGAGAGGGAGGGAACCGCAAATCATCCCATCATTCTATGATGGGGCCATGCCCGATGAGCCGCAGCGTCCGACACAGCCCCGGACACCCTCTCCGATACCTTCCCCGCCTTCCGCCGTCTCGACGGAGATACCCGCCGGGAGCGGACCGGCCGCCGCGCCCGCACCGCTCCCGGCCGCCGTGCTTCCGGCCGCACCGCTCCCGCCGGCCTCCTCGCCCTGGCGCACCCGGCTCCTCGTCGCCGGGCTCGTGCTCGCCGCGCTCAATCTCCGCCCCGCCATCACCAGCCTCGGCTCGCTCCTCGAAGAGGTACGGGTCGGGCTGCACATGAGCGGCAGCGTCGCGGGCGTCCTCACCTCCGTACCGCCCCTGTGCTTCGCGGTCTTCGGCTTCGCCGCGCCCCGGCTGGCCCGGCGGTTCGGGCCCGGCGCCGTCGTCCTCGCGGGCATGGCCGCGATCACAGTGGGACTGGCGCTGCGCCCCCTCGCGGGCGGTACGGCCCTCTTCCTCGTCGCCAGCGCGTGCGCCCTCATGGGCATCGCCGTCAGCAATGTGCTGATGCCGGTGATCGTCAAGCGCTACTTCCCCGACCGGGTCGGCACCATGACCGGGCTGTACTCGATGGCCCTCGCCCTCGGCACGGCGGGCGCGGCGGCGGTGACCGTCCCCATGACGCGCGCGCTCGGCGGCTGGCGGCCGGGGCTCGGGATCTGGGCCGTGCTCGCCGCCGTGGCCGTACTGCCCTGGCTCGGGCTGATGCGCGAGCGTGGCACCGGCCCCGGGTCGGCCGCTCCCTCCGCGGCGCCCTCCGGCCTCCTGCTGCGCCGCAGCCGTACCGCCTGGGCACTGGCCTGCTTCTTCGGCCTCCAGGCCACCGGCGCGTACATCACCATGGGCTGGATGCCGCAGATCTTCCGGGACGCGGGCGTCTCGGCGGGCACGGCCGGACTGCTGCTCGCCCTGACCATGGTCATGGGCGTACCGCTGGCCTTCGTGATCCCGCGCGTGGCCGCGCGGATGAGCAATCAGGCACCGATCGTCCTCTTCCTCGGGCTCTGCGGACTGACGGCCTACGCGGGCCTCTACTTCGCACCCGCCGGGGGCGCCTGGCTCTGGGCGCTGCTCCTGGGCGTCTCGAACTGCGCCTTCCCGCTGGCCCTCACCATGATCGGCATGCGGTCGCGGACCGGCGCGGGTGTCGTTCGGCTCTCCGCCTTCGCCCAGAGCACCGGCTATCTGATCTCCATCCCCGGTCCGCTGCTGGTGGGCGTGCTCTACCAGCACACGGGCGGCTGGGGGCTGCCGATCGCGCTGATGGCCGGGTTCCTCGTGCCGCAGATGCTGGCGGGTACGGTCGCGGGGCGGGACCGGACGATCGAGGACGAGACCCGGGTGCGAGACTGAGGGCATGCCTGTCCTTGACCCGAATCCCCAGAACGGCCAGCGAAAGCTGCTCCTCGTCTTCGGTGCCATCATCGGCATCATGGTGATCATCAGCATCGTCGCCACCCTCGCCAGCCCCTGAGAGGTGGTGCCTGCCCCCCCAACCCTTAGGGGGCAGGGGTCAGGGTGAAGTGGGTGGGTCACCGGATGGGCGCGGGAGTCCACGATCCGTAAGTTCTGAGGTAGGCCGGACCGTGAGGTCCGGGCCTACTGACTCGCAGATCTACGGAGGTGGCCATGCCGGCCCACACGCGCTCCCGGACCCGCCCCCAGGTCCACTCCGGCGGCGTCGACATCCGGCTGCCGTGGTGGTCCATAGCCCTTCCCGCGCTCGCCTTCGGCGTGCTCTTCCTCCTGATGGCGGGCCCCGGGCAGGCGCACGCGGCGACGGGCGACCCGGCGGTCGGCCGGATCCTGGAGCACATCCAGCTGACCCTCGCCCGATAGCGCCGGTCAGCGCCCCGGACGCGTTCACCCGTGCCGGGGTCCGCCCGTCAACACCCTGCGCCCCGTGGCGCCTTTCATGCGAAGCTGGAGTGCATGAGCGTCGATACACCCCGAAGGATCGTCCTACTCCGGCACGCGAAGGCCGACTGGCCCGAGGTGTCCGACCACGAGCGTCCGCTCGCCGAGAGGGGCCGTACGGACGCGTCCGTGGCGGGCCGCACTCTGGCCGGCACCGGCATCGACTTCGACCTGGCTCTCTGCTCGACCTCGGTCAGAACGCGCGAGACCTGGAAGCTGGTCGTGCAGGAGCTGGCGAACCGGCCCAGGACCAGCTACGAGGACCGGCTCTACGAAGCCTCGCTCGGCGAGCTGATCGCCGTGCTGAACGAGACGCCCGACGAAGTGGCCGATCTCCTCGTCATCGGGCACAACCCCGGGACGCACGCCCTCGCCGACGCCCTCGCCGGCACGGCGGACTCCGGCGCGCTGGGCCGGATGAACCGGACCGGGTTCCCGACCTCCTCGTTCGCCGTGATCAGCTTCAGCGGCACCTGGAAGTCGGTGGAGCACGGCGTGGGCAGGCTCGACGAGTTCTGGAGCCCGCACGACTGACCGCGCACGACTGACCGCGCACGACCGGCCGCGCATGACCGGCCGGGTAGGGCTCGCCCACGACGGCTCCCGCCCGGCTCGGGCCCGACGCGGTCTCCCACGCGGCCCGACGTGCGAAGACCCCGGCGGGAAGGCCGGGGTCTTCGCACGTCTCGGGGGCATCGGGCTCCGCGCCGGGTCAGCCGTCCTCGCCGTCCGCCGCCTCGACCTCTTCGCGGGTGATGCCCAGCAGATACAGCACCGTGTCGAGGAACGGTACGTTCACCGCCGTGTGAGCCGCCTCGCGGACCACCGGCTTGGCGTTGAAGGCCACGCCCAGCCCCGCCGCGTTCAGCATGTCCAGATCGTTGGCCCCGTCACCGATCGCGACCGTCTGCGCCAGCGGCACTCCCGCCTCGGCCGCGAACCTGCGCAGCAGCCGGGCCTTGCCGGCCCGGTCGACGATCTCGCCGATCACCCGGCCCGTGAGCTTCCCGTCCACGATCTCCAGCGTGTTGGCGGAGGCGAAATCCAGCCCCAGTTGATCCTGGAGCGCGTCGGTGACCTGGGTGAACCCACCGGACACGACGCCCACCTGGTAGCCCAGGCGCTTGAGCGTGCGGACCAGGGTGCGGGCCCCGGGCGTCAGCCGGACCTCGGCGCGCACCTTCTCCACCACCGACGCGTCGAGCCCGGCGAGCAGCGCCACCCGGGCGTGCAGGGACTGCTCGAAGTCCAGCTCGCCGCGCATGGCCCTGGCGGTGACCTCGGCCACCTCGTCCTCGCAGCCGGCGTGCGCCGCGAACATCTCGATGACCTCGTCCTGGATGAGGGTCGAGTCCACGTCCATCACCACGAGCCGCTGGGCCCGCCGGTGCAGTCCGGCCGAGATGACCGCGACATCGACGCCGATCTCGGCGCCCGCCGTGGCCAGCGCCGTACGCAGGGGTTCGGTCTCCACACCGGACACCGCGAACTCCACGGCGGTGACCGGGTACTTCGCGAGCCGGAAGATCCGGTCGATATTGCCGCCCGTGGCGGTGATGCTGGCCGCTATGGCGGCCGTCGAATCGGCGGTGAGCGGATTCCCGAGCACCGTGACATGGGAACGGCCGCTGCCGCGCGGCCGGTTGTCACCGGTGCCGGAGATGATCTCGGCCTGGAGTCTGAGCGAGTCGGTCCAGCTGTGCACGGTCGCCCGCAGCGCGCCCTCGCTCGTACCCTCCGCGGTCGGCGCGGTGATCAGCGCGCACAGCACGATACGGCCGCGGGTGACGACCTGCTCGATGTCGATCACATCGACGGAGTAGGCGGCGAGGGTGTCGAAGAGTCCTGCGGTGATCCCGGGACGGTCCTTCCCGAAGATCTTGACCAGAAGAGTGGGGACATCGGCGGTCCGGGGTGGCTGAGATGCGCTCATGGTGGTTCCACCGTATCGGGCGGAGCGCGGATATCCGCCGAGTGTCCCGTGTACCGGACGTCCCGCGCGCGGACATGGCGCAATCGGGCGCCACGGCCTGAACAAGACGGCCCGTCCGCGGGCCCGCCGATTTTTGTCCTGGATGCGGTCATTGCTGGTATTCACACACGATCAGGGGGTTTTTATGCCTGCTTTATGTCGATCAGGGCCTTTCTCCCGCGCTGTTACATGCTTGTGCCGGTAATGCACCTGACCTGGCTTTCACAGAGGGGAGCGAGCCTGAAATAGTTCCCCACGATGTTCGCCGTCCCTAGACTCCCTGCGATGGGGGTAACTCGGGGGAAAGACAAGTGGGGCGTGGAGTGCCGGAACTCGTACTTGAATTGAACGGAAGAACCTGGACGCTCGATCCGTCCAGGTCGTACACCCTCGGACGTGATCCGCAGGGTGATCTGGTGATCGATGACGCCAGGGTCTCGTGGCGGCACGCCACCATCAGCTGGGCCGGGCGGGGTTGGGTCATCGAGGACCACGGCTCCACCAACGGCACCTATGTCGAGGGCCGTCGGGTCCAGCGGCTGGAGATCGGCGCGGGCTCGTCCGTGCACCTCGGGAACGCCACCGACGGGCCCCGGGTGAGCCTCACCGGGGGAGGGGCCGGCCAGGCCGCCGGCGGCGCGGCGTACAGCGGTCAGGGAGCCGCGCCCCAGCAGGCGGCGCAGGCGGCGCAGCCCCAGCAGCCCCAGCGTCAGGCCGCCCCCGGCTGGGCGTCCCAGCAGCAGGCCCCCGTCCAGCAACAGCCCCCCGCCCAGCAGCAGGGATGGCAGCAGCCGCAGCAGCAGGCTCCGCGACAGGGCCAGTTCCCGCACCAGCAGGACGGCGGCTCCGGCGACCACTCCCGGCGCGAGAACCCCGGCAGCCCCGGCCCCGGCCCCGGCGGCGCGGCGGCGGCCGGCGCCGCGGCAGCCGCACCGGCGTACGGCGACCGCAGCCCGACCACCTTCCACCAGTTCTCGCTGGGCCGTGTCATGCGCATCGGCCGCGCGCTGGAGAACGAACTGGTCGTCTCCGACCTCCAGGTCTCCCGCCTGCACGCCGAGTTCACGGCGACCCCCGACGGCCGTTTCGAGATCCGCGACCTCGGGTCCCACAACGGCACGTACGTCAACGGCCAGCCGATCGCCAAGTCCGGCACCGTCCACCTCGGCGCCAGCGACATCGTCGGCGTCGGGCACTCGACCTTCCGGCTCGTCGGCGACCGGCTGGAGGAGTTCGTCGACACCGGCGAGGTGTCCTTCTCCGCCCGCCACCTGACGGTGACGGTCGACGGCGGCAAGCAGATCCTCAAGGACGTCTCCTTCGGCGTCCCCGAGAAGTCCCTGATCGCGGTCATCGGCCCGTCGGGCTCCGGCAAGTCCACTCTGCTCAAGGCGCTCACCGGCTACCGCCCCGCCGACCAGGGCGATGTCCTCTACGACAACCGGAATCTCTACAAGCAGTTCGCCGAGCTGCGTCAGCGCATCGGTCTGGTCCCGCAGGACGACATCCTGCACAAGGAGCTGACCGTCAAGAAGGCCCTCAAGTACGCGGCCAGGCTCCGCTTCCCCGGCGACACCGCCGAGGCCGAGCGCGAGGCCCGGATCGGTGAGGTGCTGGGCGAGCTGAAGCTCGACATCCACAAGGACAAGAAGATCACCTCGCTCTCGGGTGGTCAGCGCAAGCGCGTCTCCGTCGCCCTGGAGCTGCTCACCAAGCCGTCGCTGATCTTCCTGGACGAGCCGACATCCGGCCTCGACCCGGGCATGGACCGCGACGTCATGCAGCTGCTGCGCGGCCTGGCCGACGACGGCCGTACGGTCCTGGTCGTCACCCACTCCGTGGCCGAGCTGGCGATCTGCGACAAGCTGCTGGTCATGGCCCCCGGCGGCTCCGTGGCGTACTTCGGCCCGCCGGAGGAGGCGCTCAACTTCTTCGGCTACACCAGCTGGGCCGATGTCTTCTCGGCCTTCGAGAACTACCGCGACTACGACTGGGCGGGCCGCTGGCGCGGCTCGCAGCACTACCAGATGTACGCGGCGGACATCGACGCCGTCGCCGCGCAGTCCGTCCACATGCCGCCGGCGCAGCAGATGCGCGCGCCCAAGGCGCAGAGCTGGGGCTCCCAGCTCTGGACGCTGATCCGCCGCTACGTCTCGGTGATCGCGTCCGACAAGGGGTTCATGGCGCTGCTGGTGGCCCTGCCCGCCGTGCTCGGCGTGGTCAGCACCGTCATCCCCGCCAAGTTCGGGCTCGGCCCGCCCGAGCTGCCCTCCCGCTTCAACAGCGGCGCGGGCACGATCATGCTGGTCCTCACGGTCGGTATGTGCTTCACCGGCGCGGCCAACTCCGTACGTGAACTGATCAAGGAACGGGTGATCTACGAACGGGAACGGGCCACCGGGCTGTCCCGCTCCGCCTATCTGATGTCGAAGGTGATCACACTCGGTGTGATCACGGCTCTCCAGGGCGTCATCATCTGCGGGATCGGCTTCTTCCCGCGCGCCCTGCCCGCCGAGGGCCTGATCATGCCGCCGGCCGTCGAGATGTGCCTCGTCGTGATCGCTCTGGGCGTCACCTCGATGATGTTCGGCCTGGTCATCTCCTCGCTGGTGAAGACCTCCGAGAAGACCATGCCGCTGCTGGTCATGTTCGCCATCGTCCAGGTCGTCTTCACCGGCGTCCTCTTCCAGCTGTTCGACTCACCGGGCCTGGAGCAGTTCGCCTGGCTGATGCCGTCCCGCTGGGCCATCGCGGGCGCGGGCACGACGCTGGACCTCGCGCACCTCATGGCGCCCTGGGACATCGACAACCCCACCAACCTGGACCCGCTGTGGGACCACTCGGCGGCCCAGTGGCTGATGAACATCTCGGTCCTGCTCCTCATGGCGGCCGTCCTCGGCTTCGTGGTGTCGCGGCTGCTGCGCCGCCACGAGCCCGAGGTCATGCGCAAGTAGCGCCCGAGTCCTGTCCGGGTCCTGTCCGGGCGACGACGACAGTACGAACAGCACGCCGGAGGGCGGCACCCCCGTGGTGGGGGTGCCGCCCTCCGGCGTGCGCTGTGCCGGTCCGTGCGTGGCGCGGCCGGATCAGTAGGCGCTGTTGACGTTGTCCATCGATCCGTACTTGTCCGCGGCGTAGTTGCACGCGGCCACGATGTTGGAGACCGGGTTGTAGATGTCGTTCGGCGTGCCCTTGACGTGGTACGTCTTGAAGGTCGGCGGTATGACCTGGAGCAGGCCCTTCGAGGGGATGCCGTTCTGGGCGTTGATGTCCCAGAGGTTGATCGCCTTCGGGTTACCGCTCGACTCGCGGATGATGTTGCGGTGGATGCCGTTGTAGGAGCCGGGGATGCCGTGCTTCTTCATGATCGCCAGCGACTCGCGGATCCAGCCGTCCAGGTTGTTCGCGTAGACGGGCTTACGGGTGGCGGACCGGCTCGCGGCCGTCTTGGCGCGCTTCTTCGCGTCGGCCTTGGCCTTCGCCTCGGCCTTGGCCTTGGCGGCGGCCTTCGCCTTCGCGTCGGCTTCGGCCTTGGTCTTGTCCGAGGCGGGAGCCTTGGCGGCGCTGCTGACGGCGCTGGTGTGCTGCTTGGCGATGATCGCGTGCACGGCAGATGCCTGGGAGCCGTCCGTGGTCGAGCTCCACGCCACCTGGGAGGCGGACGCGGGCTTCGACTGGGACGTGGAGCCGGCCTCGGCGGAGCCGCCGTTGCCGGGAACCAGCGAGAACGTGACCGCGGCGACTCCGGCGGCGGCGACGCCGGCCATGGAAGCCCTCTGGGTCTTGTTCAGGCGACTGAGGCCAGGGGTGCGTGACGAGAACATAGAGACGTACCTCTTCGAATAGCGGGAGTCGCGGAGGCCGGATGGCCAGCCTGCTCGGCGGCGACGTCCGCAATTGTTAGCGGCCGCAAAATGCTCTGGCAAAGGTGTGACGTACGACCCGGGATAGTGGAGCGGGGCACCGAGAAGGCGCCCCGCCGACCGTTTATCCCGCGTTCACACCCCTTTATCCGTCGACTAGTGCTGTTCGTAAGTGATGTACGTCCTATGCCTGGGCTCACACCGCGGCCATAACGACTTGACCATGCGTTGCTTCAGCAATGCGAAGTGTGAGCGTTTTCCTGCGGGAGGAGGAGATGGACGTCCCCGAACTCGTGCCAGAGGTAGAGCCGCCGCAGCGCTTCCCCGTATCCACGGGCCAGCGCCGCCCTCCCGGCGATGGCCTCCAGCATCAGCAGGTGCGAGGCACGGGGCTCGTGCAGCCCGGTCAGCAGCCCGTCCACGGCCCGCACCCCGCGCCCCGGTGTCACCACCAGGTCCGTCCAGCCCCCGGCCGCCCGTACGTCCCCGCCGGCGACCGCCGCCGACTCCAGGGCCCGTACCGCCGTCGTACCGACCGCGATCACCCGCCCGCCGCCCGCCCTGGCCGCGTTCACCAGCCGGGCCGTGGTCTCCGGCACCTCGAAGCGCTCCGGGTACGGCGGCTCGTGCGCCTCGGTCGACGCCACCCCCGTGTGCAGCGTCAGCGGCGCGAACAGCACCCCGCGGCTCACCAGCTCCGTGACCAGCCCCGCCGTGAAGGGCCGCGAGGCGCTCGGCATCTCGGCGGAGCCCGAGCCGTCGGAAACGGGCAGCGCGAACACGCTCTGGTAGACGCAGAGCGGCTGGTCGCGCTCCGTGTACCCGTACCGGATGGGCCGCCCGTACCGGCGCAGCAGCTCCGGCACGTCGCAGGAGACCCTCGCCCACCACAGCCGGGCCCCGTCGGGGGCCAGGGGCTCCTCCAGTACGAGCCGCCGCCCGCCCGGCAGCGTCACGAACGCCCCCGCCGGACCGCCGGGGCGGGGCAGGGTGGTGCCCGCCGCCTCACCGGCGCGCGGCGTGCGCAGCTCGACCGCCCACCGGCCGTCGTCACCGCGCGTCGAGAAGTGCACGACGACCCGTGCCCGGCCCAGCCGCCCGCTGACCGCGGCGGGCAGCGTGGCCGAGGTGTTGACCACCAGCACGTCCCCGGCCCGCAGCAGCTCCGGCAGCTGCCGGAACACGTGGTGCGACACCCGCGTGCCCCGGGAGACCAGCAGCCGTACGTCGTCCCTGCCGCTGCCGCGCTGCTCGGCGGGCACCCGGGCCGACAGCTCCTCGGGCACCGTCAGCTCCGCCAGGGCGGTCACCTCGTCACCCCCGTCAGCGCCGGAGCCGCGTACCGTCCGCTCGGCGGGCGCCGCTCCAGCAGCCGCAGGAAGCCCGGCACCACCGACTCCGGCACAGGACGCGGCTCCGGGTCGTCCGGCACGGCCGCCGCGTACAGATCCGTCCCCATGTCCCCCGGGTCGACCGTCCACACCCGCAGCCCCGGCTCCTCGACCGAGAGCACCGCCGCGAGATGGTCCAGCGCCGCCTTGGACGCCCCGTACCCGCCCCAGGTCTCGTACGCCTCAGCCGCCGCGTCGGAACTGACGGCGACCACCGCGCCCGCCGCGCTCGCCCGCAGCAGCGGCAGCGCCTCCTGCACCAGGCCCAGCGCCGCCACCACATTGGTCTCCAGCGCCGCCCGCAGCCCGTCCAGCGGGAGCGCGTCCAGCCGTACGAGCGGCTCGGCCCCCAGCGCGCTGGCGTTGCTCACCACCAGATCGAGCCCGCCGAGCCCGGCCGCCGCCGCGACCAGCTCCGCCCGGTGCGCGGCGTCCCTCACATCCCCGGCGAGCGCGACCACCCCGGTCCCGCGCGCCCCGAGCGCGCGGGCCGTCTCCTCCAGTACGGGCGCGGTCCTGGCGTCCAGCACCAGATCCCAGCCCCGCTCGGCCAGCCCCGCGGCCAGCGCGCGCCCCAGACCTTTCGACGCCCCCGTGATGATCGCCACCGGCATGATGTCGCTCCTCTTCACCCGTGCCGGCGTGCTCCGTCGCACGCCGATGCCCCCCAACGTAGGAACGCGCCCCCCGCCACCGCCTCGGACGCGGGCCCCGTCCGCGTGGGGTACTTCGGACTAGGCCGTCGGCCCCCGTCGCGCGGACTAGGCCCTGTCCGGGCGGTCCTGTCGGACAGGACCTAGGTCATCGGCCCCGGTCGCGGGGGGTCCCGAGCCCGATACGGTGCGTCCCGCCCGCCGGTACGGTGAAGCCATGAGCCATCGCCCCAGCTCCGGCCTCGCGGCCGTGAGCACCGCGCTCCTCGCGATGAGCCGGCACCTGGAGGTCCACGACGTCCTCAAGACGATCGTCGCCTCGGCCCGCGAACTCCTCGACGCCGAGTACGCGGCGCTCGGTGTGCCCGACGACCACGGAGGGTTCGCCCAGTTCGTCGTGGACGGGGTCAGCGACGAACAGTGGAAGGCCATCGGCCCGCTCCCGCGCCAGCACGGCATCCTCGCCGCGATGCTCCACGAGAAGAAGCCCGAGCGCCTCGCCGACGTACGCCAGGACCCCCGCTTCGAGGGCTGGCCGAACGCCCACCCCGACATGTCGGACTTCCTGGGCGTGCCCGTCAGGGACGGCGACGCGACCATCGCCGCGCTCTTCCTCGCCAACAAGCGCTGCCCCAAGCCGCACGGCGGCTGCGGATTCACCGAGGAGGACGAGGAGCTCCTCACGATCCTCGCCCAGCACGCCGCCATCGCCCTCACCAACGCCCGGCTCTACGAGCGCAGCCGCGAGCTGACCATCGTCGAGGAACGCTCACGGCTCGCCCACGAGCTGCACGACGCCGTCAGCCAGAAGCTGTTCTCCCTGCGGCTGACCGCCCAGGCCGCCGCCGCCCTGGTCGACCGCGACCCCGCCCGCGCCAAGGGCGAACTCCAGCAGGTCGCCGCGCTGGCCGCCGAGGCCGCCGACGAGCTGCGCGCCGCCGTGGTCGAGCTGCGCCCCGCCGCCCTCGACGAGGACGGCCTCGTCGCCACGCTCCGCACCCAGATCCAGGTCCTGGACCGCGCGCACTCGGCCCGGGTCACCTTCGACAGCTCGGGGGTACGGGCCCTGCCGGCCGCCCAGGAGGAGGCGCTGCTGCGCGTCGCGCAGGAGGCCCTGCACAACGCGCTGCGCCACTCCGGCGGCGAGCGGGTCGACGTCACCCTCGCCCGGCGCGGCCAGGGCGCGGTGCTCAGCGTCACCGACAACGGAGCGGGCTTCGAACCCCGCACGGTCCGCAGGGCCGGCCGTCATCTGGGCCTGGTCTCGATGCGGGACCGGGCGAGCGGCGTGGGCGGCAGACTCAGAGTGCGATCGGCGCCCGGCCGGGGCACCACGATCGAGATGGAGGTGCCCGGTGGCTGACAAGAAGATCCGCGTGGTGCTGGTCGACGACCACCAGGTGGTCCGGCGGGGACTGCGGACGTTCCTGGAGATCCAGGAGGACATAGAGGTCGTGGGCGAGGCGTCCGACGGCGCCGGGGGCGTCGCCCGCACCGAGGAGCTGCGCCCCGATGTCGTCCTGATGGACATCAAGATGCCCGGCACCGACGGCATCCAGGCGCTGCGCAAGCTCCGGGAACTCCAGAACCCGGCCCGGGTCCTGATCGTCACCAGCTTCACCGAGCAGCGCACCGTCGTCCCCGCGCTGCGCGCCGGGGCGTTCGGTTACGTATACAAGGACGTCGACCCCGAGGCGCTGGCCGGCGCGATCCGCTCCGTGCACGCGGGCCACGTCCTGCTCCAGCCGGAGGTCGCGGGCGCGCTGCTGGCGCAGGACGATCCGGCCGGCGGCGGCCAGGGCCGGGGGACCTCGCTCACCGAGCGGGAGCGCGAGGTGCTCGGGCTGATCGCGGACGGGCGCTCCAACCGGGAGATCGCCCGTGCGCTGGTGCTCTCGGAGAAGACCGTCAAGACGCACGTGTCGAACATCCTGATGAAACTGGACCTCTCGGACCGCACGCAGGCGGCGCTGTGGGCCGTACGGCACGGGCTGACGGACTGAGGAACGACGGACCGGTCCGGGCCGAAGGCGAACCTGGCCGGGAGTCGAACCGGCCGGAGTCGAACTGGAGTGTCATCTTCCGATCGGAGATTCATACTGTCGGGTGGATGTAACCCACACGGCGTATCCAGCCCGTGGGCCGGGCGTTCCTCATGGCGTGCCGCGGTGTCCCGCCGCGGTTGTTGATCACGCGATTAAGGAACATCCCATGAAGGTTGCCAAGAAGGCCGCCCTGGTCATCGTCACCGCCGGTCTCGCGGCGGGCGCCTCCGCCGGTGCCGCGTTCGCCACCACCGGCGGCGCCCACGCCGACGGCCAGGCCGTGCACTCCCCGGGCGTCGGCTCCGGCAACGCGGTCCAGGTCCCGGTGCACATCCCCGTCAACCTCACCGGCAACACGGTCAACGTGATCGGCCTGCTGAACCCGGCGTTCGGCAACGGCTCCACCAATTTCTAAGGCTCGGTTCGCCTCCGGGGCGGTATGAGCCGGGCGCACCCGGCGCCGCCCACCGCGTGTCACGGCGCGGTGGGCGGCGCGTTCCGCTCCCGCTCCTCCACGTACGCGTTGTACGCGGCCACCCGCGCCCGCCGCGCACACCGCTCCACCGGCCGCAGCGCCTCCCCCCGCGCCGCCATCTCCGACGCGCTCACCGCGCCGCCGTGCCCGCGCTCGTACGCCAGCGAGACCAGCAGCGCGATCCGCTGCGCCAGATGAGCCACCCGCACCGCGCGCGGCGGATAACCGGGAGCCAGCACCTCGTGCTCCCGCTCCGAGCGCGCCCGGTACGCGTCCAGCGCCGCCTCGGCCACCGGCCCCGAGGCCGCCACATCCAGCCGCGACAGCACCTCCGTCGCGTCCCGCAGCGCCTCCGCCAGCTCGCGCTCGGCCTCACCGAGCGACGGCACGTCCGCCGGCGGCGCCTCCCGTACGGGCAGGCAGTGCCAGCGGACCTCCACATGGAGGTCCCCCTCCGGGCCCACCGCGGACACCTCCGGCACCAGCCCGTACGGCGCCCCCGCCGCGATCACGGCCTCCCCGGCCTCCAGCGCGCGGGCGTTGAACTCCGGCGGCCCGCTGAGCCCCAGCGGATGCCCCGGCGCGGGCAGCGCGACCCGGAAGCCGGTCACCCCGAGCGTCCGCAGCCGCCCCAGCGCCAGCGTCAGCCCGACAGGGCCGGGCTCGCCCGGCAGCCCCTCCACCCGGTGCGACGCGTCGTCCCCGACCACCGCGAGCACGGCGTCGTCCGGCGATACAAACCCGGCCAACAGGGCATTTCCCCAAGCGGCCAGCAGTCCTGAACGTGGTTGCGAAAGCATGGGCCCAGCCTAGGGAACGGACCTCGGGACCGGACCACTCGACCGGTGGCGTAGGTTTTCCCATGGGGGCCGCGCCTACAGGCGCACCTGAAACCTCAAGACGATTGCATGGGGAGACAACGCGCTCATGAGCGATGTACTGGAGCTGGTGGACGTATCCGTGGTCCGCGACGGACGCGCTCTGGTGGACGATGTCTCCTGGTCGGTGAAGGAGGGGGAGCGCTGGGTCATCCTCGGCCCCAACGGCGCCGGCAAGACCACCCTGCTCAACCTCGCCTCCAGCTACCTCTTCCCGACCACCGGCGACGTCACCATCCTCGGTGAGCGGCTCGGCAAGGTGGACGTCTTCGACCTGCGCCCCCGCATCGGCATGGCCGGCATCGCCATGTCCGAGAAGCTGCCCAAGCGCCAGACCGTCCTCCAGACCGTCCTGACGGCCGCCTACGGCATGACCGCGACCTGGAACGAGGACTACGACGCCGTCGACGAACAGCGCGCCCGCGCCTTCCTCGACCGCCTCGGCATGACCGAGTTCCTCGACCGCAGGTTCGGCACGCTCTCCGAGGGCGAGCGCAAGCGCACCCTCATCGCCCGCGCCATGATGACCGACCCCGAGCTGCTGCTCCTGGACGAGCCCGCCGCCGGACTCGACCTCGGGGGCCGCGAGGACCTCGTACGGCGGCTCGGCCGGCTCGCCCGCGACCCGTACGCCCCCTCCATGATCATGGTGACCCACCATGTCGAGGAGATCGCCCCCGGCTTCACGCACGTCCTCATGATCCGCCAGGGCAAGGTGCTCGCCGCCGGCCCCATGGAGACGGAACTGACCTCGCGCAACCTCTCCCTCTGCTTCGGCCTCCCGCTCCTCGTCGAGCGCAACGGCGAACGCTGGACCGCGCACGGACTTCCGCTCGGCTGAGCCGCCCGCCCGGCCGAACTGCTCTGCGGCTGACCTGATATGACCCCTGTCGGGAGAGGGACTGTCGCCCCTACCATGAACATGTGGAAATCGACGCGTGGGTGTGGTGGCTGATCGGGGCCGTCGGGCTGGGTATTCCGCTGGTCGTCACGGCGATGCCCGAGTTCGGCATGTTCTCCGCCGGAGCGGTGGCCGCCGCGATCACGGCGGCGCTGGGCGGTGGTGTGGTCGCCCAAGTCCTGGTGTTCGTCGTGGTGTCGGTCGCTCTCATCGCCGTCGTACGGCCCTACGCGGCCCGGCAGCGCAGCGCGAACCCCGACGCCAACACCGGCATCGACGCGCTGAAAGGCCGTCAGGCCGTTGTCCTGGAACGGGTGGACCGCGCCGGAGGCCGGATCAAACTCGCCGGCGAGGTCTGGTCGGCGCGCAGTTACGACGAGGACCGCTCGTTCGAACCCGGCCAGAACGTCGACGTCGTCGAGATCGACGGTGCGACAGCCGTCGTGATGTGAGCCAACCCGGCCGAACGGTCACCACGTTGGCCCAACGTCTGAGAAACTCGATCATCAGAACATCCGGCAGCGAAGGGCCCGAGGAACGCGATGCCATCAATCATCATCGTCCTGGTCATCCTGGTGGTGCTTGTATTCATCGCCCTGGTCAAGACCATTCAGGTCATCCCCCAGGCGAGCGCCGCCATCGTGGAGCGGTTCGGCCGCTACACCCGCACGCTCAACGCGGGTCTGAACATCGTGGTCCCGTTCATCGACTCGATCCGTAACCGCATCGACCTCCGTGAACAGGTCGTCCCGTTCCCGCCCCAGCCGGTGATCACCCAGGACAACCTGGTGGTCAACATCGACACCGTCATCTACTACCAGGTGACCGACGCCAGGGCCGCGACCTACGAAGTCGCCAGCTACATTCAGGCCATCGAGCAGCTCACCGTCACCACCCTGCGCAACATCATCGGTGGCATGGACCTGGAGCGGACCCTCACCTCCCGCGAGGAGATCAACGCGGCCCTGCGCGGCGTCCTCGACGAGGCCACCGGCAAGTGGGGCATCCGCGTCAACCGCGTCGAGCTGAAGGCGATCGAACCGCCCACCTCCATCCAGGACTCGATGGAGAAGCAGATGCGCGCCGACCGTGACAAGCGCGCCGCGATCCTCACCGCGGAAGGCATCCGCCAGTCGCAGATCCTCACCGCCGAGGGTGAGAAGCAGTCCTCTATCCTGCGCGCCGAAGGTGACGCCAAGGCCGCCGCCCTGCGCGCCGAGGGCGAGGCCCAGGCCATCCGCACGGTCTTCGAGTCCATCCACGCGGGCGACCCGGACCAGAAGCTCCTCGCCTACCAGTACCTCCAGATGCTCCCCAAGATCGCCGAAGGCGACGCCAACAAGCTCTGGATCGTGCCCAGCGAGATCGGCGACGCCCTCAAGGGACTCAGCGGAGCCTTCGACAACCTCGGCGGCGGCATGCCCGGCTTCAACACCAGCGGCAAGGAACGCAGGCAGACCCCGCCGCTCGACTGATCCCCGTTTTCCGGTATCCCCGCCGGCCCCGGACCGACCCCGCTCGTCCGATTCAGCCGCTCCTTCGGGCATGATCGGTGCAACCGGCACCGATCACCGAAGGGCAACACACCGTGACCATCTGGGAGATGCTCGCCGTCTTCGTGGCGGGTATCAGCGCCGGGACGATCAACACCATCGTCGGCTCCGGCACGCTGATCACCTTCCCCGTCCTACTGGCGACGGGCCTCCCCCCGGTCACCGCCACCGTCTCCAACGCCCTCGGACTGATACCGGGCTCCGTCAGTGGCGCCATCGGCTACCGCGCCGAACTCGCAGGCCAGGGCCGCCGCATCCTGCGCCTCAGCGGCGCCGCGCTCGTCGGCGGACTCTGCGGCGCGACCCTGCTGCTGCTCCTGCCCTCGACGGCCTTCGAGACGATCGTGCCCGTCCTGGTCACCCTCGCCCTGGTCCTGGTGATCCTCCAGCCCCGGCTGGCGGCGGCCGTCCAGGCCCGCCGCGAACGCACCGGCACCGTCGCCCGCCCCGACGGCGGCCCGCTCCTGTTCACCGGACTGCTGCTCGCCAGCGTCTACGGCGGCTACTTCACGGCGGCCCAAGGGATCATCTATCTCTCCCTGATGGGCATGCTCCTCGACGACACCCTGCAACGCCTCAACGCGGTGAAGAACGTCCTCGCCGCCGTCGTCAACGGCGTCGCGGCCCTCTTCTTCCTCTTCGTCGCCGAGTTCGACTGGACGGCTGTCGTCCTCATCGCCGTGGGCTCGGCGCTCGGCGGGCAGATCGGCGCCAAGGTCGGGCGCCGGCTGCCACCGACGGCACTGCGCGCGATCGTCGTCCTGGTCGGTGTCGTCGCCATCGTGCAACTGCTCATCCGCAGATACGGCTGAGCGGACCGGGCCCGGGCGGGCCGGACCGGACCCGTACCGAACAGGACCCGAACCGTCCGCTATGCCGCGGGCAGTACGGAGCCGATGCCTCCGGCGGGCTCCCCGGTCAGCCAGTGCGGCAGATCGGACCGCTCGCCCGCCCGCAGCGCGAGCAGCATCGCCTCGGCGGGGGAGGGCACGAACGGCTGGTGCAGCAGCGGCATCCCTGCCTGCTCCGGCGTACGGTCGGCCTTGCGGTGGTTGTCCTCGGCACAAGAGGCGACCGTATTCAGCCAGTTGTCCCCGCCACCCCGGGAGCGCGGCACCACATGGTCCACCGTCGTCGCGCGCCTGCCGCAGTACGCGCACCGGTGCTGGTCCCGTATCAGCACCCCCCGTCTCGACCACGGCGCCTGTCTTCGGAAAGGCACCCGGACGAAACGGCAGAGCCTGATCACCCGGGGCACCGGAAGCTCCACAGCGGCGGCACGCACACGCAGCGCGGGATGGGCCTGCTCGACGACGGCCTTGTCCTGAAGCACCAGCACCACCGCGCGGTTGAGCGTCACCGTCGACAGCGGCTCGAAGCTCGCATTCAGCACCAGCGTGTCCCGCATCCTGTCCACCTCCCGTGTTCACCGGCCCCGCCCCATCGACAAGGCATCGGGCTTGGATCAACTCTGGCCGGGCGCGCCGAGAGGGACAACACAATAAAAATGCCCTGCCCTGATCTCTCCAAGACCAGGGCAGGGCAAACAAAAAGCAAACGGTCAGCCTCCGGCGGGGGCCGCGTACTCCCCGACGAGCTGAGCGCGCGCCAGTGTGTGGAACCGCAGATTGAAACCGACGACGGCCGGCGACGCGTCGCTGTCGGGACCGAGCCGCTCACTGTCCACCGCGTAGACGGTGAACACATAGCGGTGCGCCGGATCGCCGGGCGGCGGAGCGGCACCGCCGAAGTCCTTCGACCCGTAGTCGTTGCGCGCCTGCACCGCACTTCCCGGCAGCCCCTCGAAGGAACCCGTACCCGCGCCCACCGGAAGCTCCGTCACGGACGCCGGGATGTCGAAGACCACCCAGTGCCAGAACCCGCTGCCGGTGGGCGCGTCCGGATCGAAGCACGTCACGGCAAAGCTCTTGGTCTCCGGAGGAAACCCCTCCCAGCGCAGCTGCGGCGACGTGTTGCCCGCCGCCTGCACCTGGGCGTCCTTCAGTACGGCCCCGGGCGCGACGTCGTCGCTCACCACGGTGAACGACGGCACCTGGGGATGGAAGTCATGAGGGAGCGGAGCCCTCGTCGCCTCGGTCACGTCCGAACCTCCGAAAATCGGCTGGTACTGCTTACGGCCTTACAGCCCTACGGCCTACGGCCCACACCCGAGCCTAGATCTTCCGCCTAGAACCAGTTGCGACGGCCACCGACCTCGGCGAGCCACTGGTTGAGATAGGCGGGCCAGTCGGTGCCCTGGAAGTCGCCGAGACCCACCTGGAACGCCCGGAACGAGTCGCTGCCCTCGGTGAACAGACCGGGCTTCTTGTCCATCTCCAGGATCACGTCCATCTCGCGGTCGTCCGCGATGAAGGTCAGCTCGACCTGGTTGAGCCCCCGGTACTGCTGCGGCGCGAAGAACTCGATCTCCTGGTAGAACGGCAGCCGCTGACGGGTGCCGTGGATGTGCCCCCGCTCCATGTCCGCGCTCTTGAAACGGAACCCGAGATGGGTGAAGGCGTCCAGGATCGCCTGCTGGGCCGGCAGCGGGTGGACATGCAGGGGATCCAGG
The DNA here is from genome assembly GCF_036231945.1 of Streptomyces sp. NBC_01429. Lineage (NCBI taxonomy): Bacteria > Bacillati > Actinomycetota > Actinomycetes > Kitasatosporales > Streptomycetaceae > Streptomyces > Streptomyces sp. NBC_01429. Next base: position 6,327,425 of record NZ_CP109599.1, read on the forward strand.
TCGCTGTTGTCCACCGCGCGCGCGATGTCCAGATCGGTGGTCACCCCGATGTTCATCCCGCGCAGCTGCTGGCCCTCGATGATGGTGATCGGGGTCTCCCAGGGGATCTCCAGACCGAACGGGACCACATGCGTCGCCCCGGCCTCCACCTCGAAGGCGCCGCCGACGTGCTCCTTGGCGAACTGGATGTCCTGCTTGACCTCCTGGTCGCCGCTCTCCACCTCGACCCGCGCCTGGAGGCCGACCGAGAGCCCCTGGATCTGCTGGTTCACCGAACCGCCCTGGAGCCGTACCTCTCCCTGGACGACCCCACCCGGCACCACGTTCGGCTCGGTCAGCTCCGTCTCGACGGTCGCCCCACCGGCACCGAGGCTCGCGAGCAGCTTCTTGAAGCCCATGTGTCCACTTCTTCCTTCTCGGGGTCCCGTTATCGAGGTCCCACGCGGTCCTGACCTCTACATACGCGCCATGACCGTAACCGGTTCCCGAGTACGCTCGTACGTCATGACCGAGACGCCCGACCGCCTGCCGCTGCCAAGGGAGTTCTTCGACCGGCCGGTGCTGGAGGTCGCCCCCGATCTCCTCGGCCGAACGCTGCTGAGGAACACGGACGACGGGCCCGTCGAACTCCGGCTCACCGAGGTGGAGGCGTACGCGGGCGAGGTCGACCCGGGCTCGCACGCGTACCGGGGCCGCACGGCCCGGAACGCGGTGATGTTCGGTCCGGGCGGACACGCGTACGTCTACTTCACCTACGGGATGTGGCACTGCCTCAACCTGGTGTGCGGCCCGGAGGGCGCCGCGAGCGGTGTGCTGCTCAGGGGAGGCGAGATCCGGGTAGGCGCCGAGCAGGCCCGCAAACGTCGCCTTTCGGCCCGGTACGACAGAGAACTCGCCAAAGGCCCGGCCCGCCTGGCCACCGCCCTCGATGTCGACCGCGCTCTGGACGGCACCGACGTCTGCGCCGGCCCCGAAAGCCCGCTGTCCGTTCTCACCGGCACCCCCGCCCCCAAACACCAGGTCCGCAGTGGTCCGCGCACGGGAGTCTCCGGAGCGGGCGGCGACGCGACCCTCCACCCATGGCGTTTCTGGATCGACGGCGACCCGTCCGTGAGCCCCTATCGGGCCCACGCTCCGCGGCGCCGACGAACTTGACTCGGTTCCACCGGCCACCTAATGTAGTCCGAGCCGCTTTCAACGGAGCACTGCTGTTCAGCAGCTTCCGGAGCGGCCATCCACTATCCAGCTGTAGCCCCTGACGGGTGTGGATTTCGGCATGCCGAAATTCGGACCCACCGACTCGATTATGAGCCGGGCGGGGATTCGGTTAAAGTAGTGAACACGTCGAGAGGCGGAGCCGAAAGGCAAAAGGCCAATCCAAAGGCCATCGGAATTCTGGAAGCGAAACACCGCCGAGAGAGTCTGATAGAGTCGGAAACGCAAGACGGAAACAAAACAAAGAAACACCGAAGGGAAGCGCCCGGAGGAAAGCCTCGGACAGTGTCCGTAGGTGAGTACAAAGGAAGCGTCCGTTCCTTGAGAACTCAACAGCGTGCCAAAAGTCAACGCCAGATATGTTGATACCCCGACCTACCGAATTATTCGGTGGGTTGAGGTTCCTTTGAAGAAAAAACACAGCGAGGACGCTGTGAACCACTGGTCTTATTCCGACCGGTGGTTCCGGCTCTCGTGCGTGTCGACCCGATTACGGGTAAACATTCACGGAGAGTTTGATCCTGGCTCAGGACGAACGCTGGCGGCGTGCTTAACACATGCAAGTCGAACGATGAAGCCTTTCGGGGTGGATTAGTGGCGAACGGGTGAGTAACACGTGGGCAATCTGCCCTTCACTCTGGGACAAGCCCTGGAAACGGGGTCTAATACCGGATAATACTTTCCTCCGCATGGGGGAGGGTTGAAAGCTCCGGCGGTGAAGGATGAGCCCGCGGCCTATCAGCTTGTTGGTGGGGTGATGGCCTACCAAGGCGACGACGGGTAGCCGGCCTGAGAGGGCGACCGGCCACACTGGGACTGAGACACGGCCCAGACTCCTACGGGAGGCAGCAGTGGGGAATATTGCACAATGGGCGAAAGCCTGATGCAGCGACGCCGCGTGAGGGATGACGGCCTTCGGGTTGTAAACCTCTTTCAGCAGGGAAGAAGCGCAAGTGACGGTACCTGCAGAAGAAGCACCGGCTAACTACGTGCCAGCAGCCGCGGTAATACGTAGGGTGCGAGCGTTGTCCGGAATTATTGGGCGTAAAGAGCTCGTAGGCGGCTTGTCACGTCGGATGTGAAAGCCCGGGGCTTAACCCCGGGTCTGCATTCGATACGGGCAGGCTAGAGTGTGGTAGGGGAGATCGGAATTCCTGGTGTAGCGGTGAAATGCGCAGATATCAGGAGGAACACCGGTGGCGAAGGCGGATCTCTGGGCCATTACTGACGCTGAGGAGCGAAAGCGTGGGGAGCGAACAGGATTAGATACCCTGGTAGTCCACGCCGTAAACGTTGGGAACTAGGTGTTGGCGACATTCCACGTCGTCGGTGCCGCAGCTAACGCATTAAGTTCCCCGCCTGGGGAGTACGGCCGCAAGGCTAAAACTCAAAGGAATTGACGGGGGCCCGCACAAGCAGCGGAGCATGTGGCTTAATTCGACGCAACGCGAAGAACCTTACCAAGGCTTGACATACACCGGAAACGGCCAGAGATGGTCGCCCCCTTGTGGTCGGTGTACAGGTGGTGCATGGCTGTCGTCAGCTCGTGTCGTGAGATGTTGGGTTAAGTCCCGCAACGAGCGCAACCCTTGTTCTGTGTTGCCAGCATGCCTTTCGGGGTGATGGGGACTCACAGGAGACTGCCGGGGTCAACTCGGAGGAAGGTGGGGACGACGTCAAGTCATCATGCCCCTTATGTCTTGGGCTGCACACGTGCTACAATGGCCGGTACAATGAGCTGCGATGCCGCGAGGCGGAGCGAATCTCAAAAAGCCGGTCTCAGTTCGGATTGGGGTCTGCAACTCGACCCCATGAAGTCGGAGTTGCTAGTAATCGCAGATCAGCATTGCTGCGGTGAATACGTTCCCGGGCCTTGTACACACCGCCCGTCACGTCACGAAAGTCGGTAACACCCGAAGCCGGTGGCCCAACCCCTTGTGGGAGGGAGCTGTCGAAGGTGGGACTGGCGATTGGGACGAAGTCGTAACAAGGTAGCCGTACCGGAAGGTGCGGCTGGATCACCTCCTTTCTAAGGAGCACTTCTTACCAGGCTCTGCCTGGTCAGAGGCCAGTACATCGGCGAATGTCTGATGCTGGTTGCTCATGGGTGGAACGTTGACTATTCGGCACGGTTGTCCGGGACTTACAAGTACTGCTTCGGCGTGGAACGTAAGGATAGGAGAATCGTGCCGGGCGCGCTGTTGGGTATCTGAGGGTGCGAGCGCTGCTCGCCCTTCTGCGATACCGGCCCCGGTGAACTCCACTTCTGGTGGGGGTGATGGGTGGCTGGTCGTTGTTTGAGAACTGCACAGTGGACGCGAGCATCTGTGGCCAAGTTTTTAAGGGCGCACGGTGGATGCCTTGGTACCAGGAACCGATGAAGGACGTGGGAGGCCGCGATAGGCCCCGGGGAGCTGTCAACCGAGCTTTGATCCGGGGGTGTCCGAATGGGGAAACCCGGCAGTCGTCATGGGCTGTCACCCGCTGCTGAACACATAGGCAGTGTGGAGGGAACGAGGGGAAGTGAAACATCTCAGTACCCTCAGGAAGAGAAAACAACCGTGATTCCGGGAGTAGTGGCGAGCGAAACCGGATGAGGCCAAACCGTATGCGTGTGATACCCGGCAGGGGTTGCGTATACGGGGTTGTGGGAGTTCTTTTGATCGGTCTGCCGGCCGGTCGGCGAGTCAGAAACCGTATGGATAGGCGAAGGACATGCGAAAGGTCCGGCGTAGAGGGTAAGACCCCCGTAGCTGAAATCTGTACGGCTCGTTTGAGAACCACCCAAGTAGCACGGGGCCCGAGAAATCCCGTGTGAATCTGGCGGGACCACCCGCTAAGCCTAAATATTCCCTGGTGACCGATAGCGGATAGTACCGTGAGGGAATGGTGAAAAGTACCGCGGGAGCGGAGTGAAATAGTACCTGAAACCGTGTGCCTACAAGCCGTGGGAGCGTCGCTGTATGTGCTTGCACATACAGTCGTGACTGCGTGCCTTTTGAAGAATGAGCCTGCGAGTTTGCGGTGTGTTGCGAGGTTAACCCGTGTGGGGAAGCCGTAGCGAAAGCGAGTCCGAATAGGGCGATTTAGTAGCGCGCTCAAGACCCGAAGCGGAGTGATCTAGCCATGGGCAGGTTGAAGCGGAGGTAAGACTTCGTGGAGGACCGAACCCACCAGGGTTGAAAACCTGGGGGATGACCTGTGGTTAGGGGTGAAAGGCCAATCAAACTCCGTGATAGCTGGTTCTCCCCGAAATGCATTTAGGTGCAGCGTCGTGTGTTTCTTGCCGGAGGTAGAGCACTGGATAGGCGATGGGCCCTACCGGGTTACTGACCTTAGCCAAACTCCGAATGCCGGTAAGTGAGAGCGCGGCAGTGAGACTGTGGGGGATAAGCTCCATGGTCGAGAGGGAAACAGCCCAGAGCATCGACTAAGGCCCCTAAGCGTACGCTAAGTGGGAAAGGATGTGGAGTCGCAGAGACAACCAGGAGGTTGGCTTAGAAGCAGCCATCCTTGAAAGAGTGCGTAATAGCTCACTGGTCAAGTGATTCCGCGCCGACAATGTAGCGGGGCTCAAGCGTACCGCCGAAGTCGTGTCATTGCAGTACATACCCCCAACGGGGACTGTGATGGGTAGGGGAGCGTCGTGTGCCGGGTGAAGCAGCAGCGGAAGCTAGTTGTGGACGGTTCACGAGTGAGAATGCAGGCATGAGTAGCGATACACACGTGGGAAACGTGTGCGCCGATTGACTAAGGGTTCCTGGGTCAAGCTGATCTGCCCAGGGTAAGTCGGGACCTAAGGCGAGGCCGACAGGCGTAGTCGATGGACAACCGGTTGATATTCCGGTACCCGCTTTGAAACGCCCAGTATCGAATCCATTAATGCTAAGGCCGTGAAGCCGTCCTGGAGCCTTCGGGCAAAGGGGAGTGGTGGAGCCGCTGATCCAAGGTGGTAGTAGGTAAGCGATGGGGTGACGCAGGAAGGTAGTCCAGCCCGGGCGGTGGTTGTCCCGGGGTAAGGGTGTAGGGCGTTGTCCAGGTAAATCCGGACAGCACAAGCCTGAGACCTGATGCCGAGCCGATTGTGGTGAAGTGGATGATCCTATGCTGTCGAGAAAAGCCTCTAGCGAGTTTCATGGCGGCCCGTACCCTAAACCGACTCAGGTGGTCAGGTAGAGAATACCGAGGCGTTCGGGTGAACTATGGTTAAGGAACTCGGCAAAATGCCCCCGTAACTTCGGGAGAAGGGGGGCCATTCTAGGTGATGGAATTTACTTCCTGAGCTTGGGGTGGCCGCAGAGACCAGCGAGAAGCGACTGTTTACTAAAAACACAGGTCCGTGCGAAGCCGTAAGGCGATGTATACGGACTGACGCCTGCCCGGTGCTGGAACGTTAAGGGGACCGGTTAGTCAATCTTCGGGTTGGCGAAGCTGAGAACTTAAGCGCCAGTAAACGGCGGTGGTAACTATAACCATCCTAAGGTAGCGAAATTCCTTGTCGGGTAAGTTCCGACCTGCACGAATGGCGTAACGACTTCTCGACTGTCTCAACCATAGGCCCGGTGAAATTGCACTACGAGTAAAGATGCTCGTTTCGCGCAGCAGGACGGAAAGACCCCGGGACCTTTACTATAGTTTGATATTGGTGTTCGGTTCGGCTTGTGTAGGATAGGTGGGAGACTTTGAAGCTTGGACGCCAGTTCAGGTGGAGTCGTCGTTGAAATACCACTCTGGTCGTGCTGGATGTCTAACCTGGGTCCGTGATCCGGATCAGGGACAGTGTCTGATGGGTAGTTTAACTGGGGCGGTTGCCTCCTAAAGAGTAACGGAGGCGCCCAAAGGTTCCCTCAGCCTGGTTGGTAATCAGGTGTTGAGTGTAAGTGCACAAGGGAGCTTGACTGTGAGACCGACGGGTCGAGCAGGGACGAAAGTCGGGACTAGTGATCCGGCGGTGGCTTGTGGAAGCGCCGTCGCTCAACGGATAAAAGGTACCCCGGGGATAACAGGCTGATCTTCCCCAAGAGTCCATATCGACGGGATGGTTTGGCACCTCGATGTCGGCTCGTCGCATCCTGGGGCTGGAGTCGGTCCCAAGGGTTGGGCTGTTCGCCCATTAAAGCGGTACGCGAGCTGGGTTTAGAACGTCGTGAGACAGTTCGGTCCCTATCCGCTGCGCGCGCAGGAGTCTTGAGAAGGGCTGTCCCTAGTACGAGAGGACCGGGACGGACGAACCTCTGGTGTGCCAGTTGTTCTGCCAAGGGCATGGCTGGTTGGCTACGTTCGGAAAGGATAACCGCTGAAAGCATCTAAGCGGGAAGCCTGCTTCGAGATGAGGACTCCCACCTCCTAGAGGGGTTAAGGCTCCCAGTAGACGACTGGGTTGATAGGCCAGATGTGGAAGACCGGTAACGGTTGGAGCTGACTGGTACTAATAGGCCGAGGGCTTGTCCTCAGTTGCTCGCGTCCACTGTGTGGTTCCCGGGTTGCGAACAGTCGCACCGGTTGAACCAGTATGTTTTCTAATTGAAGAGCGTGCTTGTTCGCTAAGTGCCGATATCCCATTTTTTTGGGATGGCCCGATAGGGTTTCGGTGGTCATAGCGTGAGGGAAACGCCCGGTTACATTCCGAACCCGGAAGCTAAGCCTCACAGCGCCGATGGTACTGCAGGGGGGACCCTGTGGGAGAGTAGGACGCCGCCGAACAATCTTTCATGGACCCGTGGTCCAGCGTTCACGCTGGACCACGGGTCTTTTTTGTTTTGTCCCCGCGTTTTGTACCCCCTCTTTTGCTCGAAGCGCACCGGAAGCCCGACTGCGCGAGAATGACTGCGGTACCCGAAGACAGGAGCCCCACCGATGTCCCCCAACTCCTCCGACGACCGTCCCGAGCGCGACCCGCGCCGCGGTGACAGCGGCGACCGGGGCGGCTTCCGCGGAGGCCGTGACGATCGCGATCGCGGACCGCGACGTGATGACAATCGCGGTGGCGGGTTCCGCGGTGCGCGTGATGACCGTCCCAGTGGTCCGCGTCGCGACGACCGTCGTGATGACCGGCCCTCTTCCGGTGGTGGCTTCCGTCGCGACGACCGTTCCGGCGGTGCTCCGCGTCGTGACGACCGTGGTGGCCGGCCGTCCGGTGGCGGCTCCGCCAGTGGTGGGTACGGGCGTCGTGATGACCGTCCCCGCAGCGACGGGCCGCGACGTGACGAGCGTTCGGGCAGTGGTGCTCCGCGTCGGGACGACCGTCCCACTGGTGGTGGCTTCCGTCGCGATGACCGTCCGACCGGCGGCGGGTTCCGTCGTGACGACCGTCCGACCGGTGGTGGGTTCCGTCGTGATGACCGTCCGACCGGTGGTCCGCGTCGTGATGACCGTCGTGATGACCGGCCCTCCTCCAGTGGCGGTGGCTTCCGCCGTGACGACCGTGGTGGCAGCGCCCCCCGGCGTGACGATCGCCCCAGCGGCCCGCGTCGTGATGACCGTCCCGCTGGTGGTGGCTTCCGTCGCGATGACCGTCCGACCGGCGGCGGGTTCCGTCGTGACGACCGTCCCAGTCGTGACGACCGTTCCAGCGGCCCGCGTCGTGATGACCGGCGTGACGACCGTCCGTCGTTCCGCCGTGACGACCGTCCCAGCGGCCCGCGTCGTGATGACCGGCCCTCCTCCAGCGGTGGTTTCCGCCGTGACGACCGTCGTGATGACCGTCGTGATGACCGGCCCTCCTCCAGCGGCGGTGGCTTCCGTCGCGACGACCGTGGTGGCAGCGCCCCCCGACGTGACGACGACCGCAGGGGAGGACGTCCCACCGGAGGCCGTCCCACCGGCAGTGGCGGCGGCGCTGGCGGTTACGGACGCCGTGACGACCGTGACCGGGACCGCGGCGGCCGCCCGAGCGGTGGCGGCTACCGGGGCCGGGACGACAGCCGGAGCGGCGGCTACGACCGTCGGGACGACCGGGACCGTGACCGCGATCGCGAGCCGATCAAGCGGCTGCCGATCCCGGAGGACGTCACCGGTGACGAGATCGACAAGGGCGTGCGTCAGGAGCTGATGAGCCTGCCGAAGACGCTCGCCGAGGACGTCGCCAAGAACCTCGTCATGGTCGCCAAGCTGATCGACGAGGATCCGGAGCAGGCGTACGCGTACTCCCGTATCGCCCTGCGGCTCGCCTCCCGGGTCGCCGCGGTCCGCGAGGCCGCCGGCTTCGCCGCGTACGCGACGCAGAAGTACGCCGAGGCGCTGGCCGAGTTCAGGGCGGCGCGGCGGATGACCGGTGGCGTCGACCTGTGGCCCGTCATGGCGGACTGCGAGCGCGGCCTCGGCCGTCCGGAGCGCGCCATGGCGATGGCGGGCGAGCCCGAGGTGCAGAAGCTCGACAAGGCGGGACAGGTCGAGATGCGGCTCGTCGCGGCCGGTGCGCGCCGGGACATGGGGCAGATCGAGGCGGCCATCGTGACGCTTCAGGGCCCCGAACTCGCCGCGCACGCCATTCAGCCCTGGACCGCGCGGCTGCGCTACGCGTACGCCGACGCCCTGCTCTCGGCGGGCCGTGAGGACGAGGCGCGGGAGTGGTTCGGCAAGACGGTCGAGGCCGACAAGGACGGCATGACGGACGCCTCCGACCGGCTCGCCGAGCTGGACGGGGTGGAGTTCGTCGACGCCATGGGCGAGGACGAGCCCGAGGCCGCGCCCGGCGCCGAGTCTCCCACCGCCGAGTCTCCCGCCGCAGCCGACAGCCGGCCCGAGACCGGGACGGCAGACGACAACAGCTGAGTGACACAAGCGATCCATAGAAGTGGGGCGGTATCCCGGACCGGGGTACCGCCCCACTTTTCTTTGGTGGGCGAGGCGCCGCCCGCGTCAGCCTCGTGTCAGTCCCGTGTCAGCCCCGCGCGAGGTCGCGCAGCACCAGCCCCGTCGCCGGTTTGGGACCGAAGGACGTGGACTTGCGCGGCATGGTGACGCCCTGGCGGGCCAGCTCCCGTACGACGTCCTCGCGCACCGGATGCAGCAGCACCGCCGTACCGCCGTGGCGCTCGGCCTGGGTGACGGCCGCCTCCGCGTCGTGGATGTAGGCGATGTGCTCCGGGTCGTCCGGGATGCGCCAGAGATGGTCGAGGAGGGTGGAGTGCAGGACCGTCGCGTCCAGTTCGCGCCAGGCCGCCGGCCGGTCGGCTCGTACCGTACGCGCCAGGAGGTCCTGGTCCGGGCGGTCGACCAGGTGGAAGCGGCCGTCCCCGGCGAGCAGGAACGCGTTCGCTGCGGCCGCTGTCTCCGCGAGGATCTCCAGCGCCCGGGGGAGCGGCCCCTCGACCGTGCGGACCCGGAAGGAGCCCGGGGCGTCATGGAGGGCTTCGAGCGCGCGGTCCACCGGCAGCCGGTGGAGTAGCCGGTGGATGGCGCGGACCTGGAGGGGGTAGCGTGCCGTGTCGATCAGCAGGACCAGCCCGTAGCCCCAAGGGCCGGGCCCGTCGGCCGCGACTCCGGCTCCCGCTCCGGCCCCTGTCCCTGTCCCGGTCCCCGCCCCGGTCCCGGTCCCGTTCGCGGCCGTGTGCTCGGCGCTCAGCCGCAGATAGGTGGCCCAGCGGTGGTGCCCGTCGGCGATCAGGGCCTGGTGGTGGGCCAGATCCCCGGAGATCTCCGCGAGCTCGCCGGGGTCGGTGACCGACCACAGCCGGTGGCTGAAGCCGTCCTCCGTGGTCGTGGTGAGGAGCGGCGGGCGGCCGAGGGCGCGCTCGATCACCCCCGAAGTGCCCGAGGGGCCCGTGGCGCCCGTCGCGTCCGACGCGGTTTCCGCGGGTGCCGTCCGCGGCTCGCCCCGGTACGTCAGCAGCAGGGGTTCCAGATTCGCCGCCGTCGTCCGCAGCAGGTCAGCGCGGTCCTCCACCACGTCCGGCATCACGTCCTCGTGCGGCAGCACGATGCCGTCCGCCGGCGCCGAGAGCGCCAGCGCCCCGATGACGCCCCTCTGCAACACCTCGCCCCTGCGCTGCTCGTACACGTAGAGCGCGGGCTCGGGATCCGGCGCGAGGATGCCCTCGGCCTGCCACCGGCGCAGCGTCGCCGCCGCCTGGCGGTGCCGCTCCTCGGCGGTGGCGGCCTGCGGGAGGATCAGCCGGACGATGTTGTACGGGTCCGCCGACTCCAGATGGTGCAGCCCGTCGGGTCTGACGACCACGTCGTACGGGGGCGAGGTCACGGCCGACAGACTGCCGACCCGTTCGGGGACATAGCGGAGCCCACTGAACGGAATCAGCCGCAGCCCCTTGTCCACGGGACCTGTTGTGTTCATTTACGCATCGTATGTGTACGGCGGGTGATGGGGGATGATCGTGGGAGAAGTCCCCAGCGAGGAGCGTAAGACGGATGAGCCAGCAGAGCAGGACCAGGCCGAGCGGGAACGCGACCGCGCTGAACGAGTCGTACGACACTGCCCTGCTCGATCTCGACGGGGTGGTCTACGCGGGCGGGGAGGCCATCGCGCACGCCGTGGACTCGCTCGTCACGGCCAGGGACGCGGGGATGCGTCTCGCGTACGTCACCAACAACGCCCTCCGCCCGCCGGAGGCCGTCGCGCGTCATCTGACGGAACTCGGCGTCCCGGCCGGGCCCGAGGACGTGATCACCTCGGCGCAGGCGGTGTCCCGGCTGATCGCCGAGCGGTTCCCGGCCGGATCGAAGGTGCTGGTCATCGGCGGGGAGGGACTGCGGGTCGCGCTGCGCGAGCGCGGTCTCGAACCGGTGGAGTCGGCCGAGGACGGTCCGGTCGCTGTGGTGCAGGGCTACGGCGGTCCCGATCTGGCGTGGGGGCGGTTCGCCGAGGCGTGCTACGCGATCAACCGCGGGGTGCCGTGGTTCGCTTCCAACACCGACCTGACGATTCCGAGCCCGCGCGGGATCATGCCGGGCAACGGCGCGGCGGTCGAGGTCGTACGGATCGCCACGGGCGCCGAGCCGCAGGTGGCGGGCAAGCCGCTGCCCCCGATGCACCGCGAGACGATCCTGCGGACGGGCGCCAGGCGCGCGCTCGTCGTGGGGGACCGGCTGGACACGGACATCGAGGGCGCGTTCAACGGCGGGGTCGACTCGCTGCTCGTGCTGACCGGGGTGACGGACGGCGCGCAGCTGCTGGCCGCCGCACCCGAGTACCGGCCGACCTATGTCGACGCCGATCTGCGCGGACTGCTGACCGGGCAGCCGGACGTCACCGGGGGCCCGGACGGCGGTTTCGGGTGCGGCGGTTGGACGGCCTCGGTCGGCGGGGACGCGCTGGTGCTCGACGGGGACGGTGACGCGCTGGACGGGCTGCGCGCGCTGTGCGCGGCGGCCTGGACGGACGCGGGCGAGGGCTCCTGCGCGCGGGAGACGGGCAAGGCGCTGGCGAAGCTCGGCCTCTGAGCCCGCGCGCGGAAGGTGTCGGTGCGCTTCCGTGCGTACATGAGGTATCGGTGCGCTCGTGCGTAGATGAGGTGTCGGTACGTTCACATGCGTACCGACACCGGCCGCTCAGGCTTCCGCTTCCGCTTCCGCCGCACTCATCAGGGAGTCCTCGGAGGCGCCGCGGCGCCAGTAGCCGCTGAACTTCACCGCTCTGCGGTCGAATCCGCGCTCGCCGACGAGGTGGCGGCGCAGGGCCTTCACCGTCGCCGCCTCTCCGGCCGTCCACGCGTACGGCGTGCCGGCCGGCAGTTCGGCGGCTCGGATCGCGTCGGTGGGGGCGGCGGAGGTGCCGTGCACGAGCCAGGTGATCTCGGCATCCGCCTTGGTGGGCAGGTGCTGACGGTCCGCCGGGTCGTGGATCTCGATCCAGACGCGGGCGGGCAGCCCCGGCGGCAGGCTTTCGAGGATGCCGGCGACGGCGGGCAGCGCCGACTCGTCGGCGCTCAGCAGCACCCAGTCCGTGCCCTCCGGCGGCCGGAAGTCGTATCCGGCGTTCTCCTCCTGGACCGGCGCGAGGACGCTGATCCGGTCGCCGGGGCCCGCCGCCCGCGCCCAGCGGGTCGCCGGGCCCGACGCGGTGTCCCCGCCCGTGGTCCCGCTCCCGCCCGCGGCCCTGCTCGCGGGCGCGGCCGCGTCGTCACCGTGCAGGGCGAAGTCGATGACCAGCTCGCCCGGGTCGCGGCGCAGCTCGCGCACCGTGTACGTCCGCATGACGCCCCGTACCGCCGGGTCCAGTTGACGGTAGGCGTCGTACCAGTCGGCCCGCTTCTTGTCCGGCATCACCGGTTCGCGCTGGCCGGGGCGCGGCAGGAACAGCTTCACGCGCTGGTCGCGGCCGGCCGAGGCCATCCGGGAGACGGCCGCTCCGCCGAGGACGATACGGGCCACGGCCGGGGTGACGCGCTCGGTGCGGAGCACTTCGACATCGAAGAACTGGAAAGGGGCATCGGTCATCAGGAAAGCCTCTCCGACTTGTCGATCGCGGCGGTGGGCCGCTCCGGGCTGTTCATGGCGGTACTTCCCCCATCGAGACGAGATGCGAGGGTAGGCTAACCTAACCTGGTGCTGGTCGACAGTCCCCCCCCGAACAGAGCGCGGAGCCGATGGCCTCCGCCGCACCCCGCAGGCGCCGTTCGGCGCGCGCCGCCGGGCTGTTCGTCGCTGTCGGCGTGCCGCTGGCCGTCTGTGCGGCGAGCCTCGCGCTGGGCGCCAAGCCGGTTCCGCTCGGCGGCGTCCGGCACGGGCTGTTCCACGACACGGGTGTGGGGGACGATGTGATCGTCGCCGACGTCCAGTTGCCGCGCACGCCCCTCGGGCTGCTGGTGGGCTGCGCGCTCGGGCTCGCGGGGGCCGTGATGCAGGCGCTCACCCGCAATCCGCTGGCCGAGCCGGGACTGCTGGGCGTGAACGCGGGGGCGTCCGCCGCCGTCGTCTCCGCGATCAGCTTCCTGGGCGTCACCTCGCTCACCGGCTATGTGTGGTTCGCCTTCCTCGGCGCGGCGGTCGCATCGGCCCTCGTGTACGTCCTCGGCGGCAGCCGCGGCGCCACGCCCGTACGGCTCGCGCTGGCGGGTACGGCGGCGAGCGCCGCGCTGTACGGGTACGTCAACGCCGTACAGCTCCTGGACTCCGCCGCGCTGGACCGGCTGCGCTTCCGGACCGTCGGCTCGCTCGCCTCGGCCGATCTGCCGACGGTGCGGGAGGTGTGGCCGTTCATCGCCGCCGGGGTCGTGCTGGCGCTCCTGATCGCCCGTCCGCTGAACGCGCTGGAGATGGGGGACGACACGGCGTACGCCCTCGGGGTACGCGTCGAGCACACCCGGGTGGTCCTGATGGCCTCCGCCGTACTGCTGCTCGCCGCCGACTGGGCGGGCACCTCGGCCTTCGGCGGCAGGCACCTGCCCGTCGGCGCGGTGACCGGGGTGCTCGGCGGCTGCTACCTGCTCCGGCTGCTCGTCACCGAACGCGGGGCGGGACGCGTATGAAGGCCCGTGAGCCCATGGCCGCGGAGCCGGGGGCGGCCACCCGCCATCCTGATCCGAAGGCCGTACCCGGCCCGCGCACGCGAGCCGGGCAGCAACCCGTACAGATGAACCCCGCGGACGACACCAGGAGTACGACCATGCAGCGCCTCACCGCGGAATCGGTGACCCTCGGCTACGACCAGCGGGTCATCGCCCGTGATCTCTCGGTGGAGATCCCCGACCACTCGTTCACCGTCATCGTCGGCCCGAACGCCTGCGGCAAATCCACCCTGCTGCGCGCGCTCTCCCGGATGCTCAAGCCGTCCGAGGGCCGGGTGCTGCTCGACGGCGGGCCCATCCACTCGATGCCCGCCAAGAAGGTCGCGCGGATCCTCGGACTGCTGCCGCAGTCGTCCATCGCGCCCGACGGCATCACCGTCGCCGACCTGGTGGCGCGCGGCCGTTACCCGCACCAGGGGCTGCTGCGCCAGTGGTCGCCCGACGACGAGCGAATAGTCGAGGAATCGATGGCGGCGACCGGCGTCGGCGAACTGGCCGGTCGTTATGTCGACGAATTGTCCGGCGGGCAGCGTCAGCGCGTATGGATCGCCATGGCCCTCGCCCAGCAGACCCCGCTGCTGCTCCTGGACGAGCCCACCACCTTCCTGGACATCCAGCACCAGATCGATGTGCTCGACCTCTGCGCCGAACTGCACGAGACACAGGGCCGCACGCTCGTCGCCGTCCTGCACGACCTGAACCACGCGGCGCGGTACGCGACCCATCTCATCGCGATGCGCGACGGCCGGATCGTGGCGGAGGGCACACCGGCCGAGGTGGTCACGGCGGAGCGGGTGGAGGAGGTGTTCGGGCTGCGCTGCCAGGTCATCGACGACCCGGAGACGGGTACGCCACTGGTCGTCCCGGCGTCCCGGCGGACGCGGCGCGAGGCGGCGGCGGCCGAGACCGGCGTCGACACGGAGGCCGATGCGAAGGCCGACGCCGTTCCCGACCGCGCCTAGAGCACTTGGAGCACGTGGACACCTGGAGCGCCCGGAGCACCTACAGCAGCGATCTCAGCCGCAGCAGATCGCGGAACCCCGCCTCCAGCCTCACCCGCCCCGAGCCCCAGGCGCGGGCGAAGTTCAACTCGCCGTCAACCAGCGCCACCAGATCGTCGCCCGCCATCGCGAGCCGGATCTCCGCCTTCCCCGGCGGTGGTCCCGCCACGGTGTCGGCCACCTCGATCCGGCCGTCCGTCAGACGGCCGGTGAAGGTCAGATCCAGGTCCGTGATGTGGCAGCTGAGCGAACGGTCGAACCCGGCCGCGGAGCGGACCTTCCCGTCCGCCCGCGCCAGGTTGTCAGAGAGCTTGTCGAGTGCGCTGCGGCACTCCTCCTTCGTCGCCATCGTGATCGACGTTACCGCAGGGCTTCGCGGTAGCGTTCCCGCATGAGCGACTCGATGCCGGGCCCTCCGCCGTACGCAGCGGCTCCCCCGTACGAACCGGCTCCGCCCCTGCCCCTCGGCGTGGAGCGCCCGCCGACCGGCCACCCCGAGGTGGACGAGCGGCTGGCGCGGCTCGCCGACGCCGACCACCTCCCCGCCGACGGCCACGCCCAGGTGTACGAGGATGTACACCTGGGGCTGCGCGACGCGCTGACCGCGCTCGACGCACGTCCGGCACCCCATCAGGGGTCCCACGGGCCACAGCGGCCACCGGGACCGCAAGGCCCCCAGGGGTCTCATGGACAGCCGGCGCCCCGGTGATTTCTCGCGTACGACCACAGGAGCTGAACCGAACGTGGCTGGACTGGCACGCCGCCGACTCGATGCCGAGCTGGTACGCCGTAACCTCGCACGCTCGCGTGAGCACGCGAGCCAGCTGATCGCCGCGGGCCGGGTGACGGTCGGCGGCGCCACCGCTACCAAACCCGCCACCCAGGTGGAGACCAGTGCCGCCGTCGTCGTCAAGGCCGACGACAGCGACCCCGACTACGTCTCGCGCGGCGGACACAAACTCGCCGGTGCCCTCGCCGCCTTCATGCCCCTGGGGCTGGAGGTACGCGGCCGCCGCGCGCTCGACGCCGGTGCCTCCACCGGCGGATTCACCGATGTGCTGCTGCGCGCGGGGGCCCGCCGGGTCGTCGCGGTGGACGTCGGATACGGACAACTCGCCTGGTCCCTGCAGAGCGATGAACGCGTCACCGTCAAGGACCGTACGAACGTACGTGAGTTGACGCTGGATGCGATCGAAGGGGAGCCCGTGGATCTTGTTGTGGGGGATCTGTCGTTCATTCCGCTGGGGGTGGTCATGCCCGCGCTGGTGCGCTGCGCCGCCCCCGACGCCGATCTGGTGCTGATGGTGAAGCCGCAGTTCGAGGTGGGCAAGGAGCGCCTCGGCAGCGGGGGCGTCGTACGCAGCCCCGAACTGCGCGCTGAGGCCGTCCGTACGGTGGCGCGGCGGGCGAGCGAACTCGGGCTCGGCACCCGGGGGGTCACCGCCAGTCCGCTGCCCGGACCCTCCGGAAACGTCGAGTATTTTCTGTGGCTCCGCGCCGGAGCGCCCGAGCTGGACCCGGCGGACGCCGACCGTGCAGTGGCGGAGGGACCCCGTTGACCACTCAGACCGACCGCACCGTTTTCATGGTGGCCCACACCGGCAGGCCCGCGGCCATCCGCAGCGCCGAACTCGTCGTGGAGGGGCTGCTCCGTAATGGTCTCGGCGTGCGCGTGCTCGCCATGGAGGCCGCCGATCTGCCGCTGCCGTCGTCCGTCGAGACGGTCCCCGAGGCGATCCCCGACGCGCTCAACGGCTGTGAGCTGCTGATCGTGCTCGGCGGCGACGGGACACTGCTGCGCGGCGCCGCCTTCGCCCGCGCCTCGGGCGTTCCGATGCTCGGGGTCAACCTCGGCAGGGTCGGCTTCCTCGCCGAGGCGGAACGGGACGATCTGGACAAGGTCGTGGACCGCGTCGTCACTCGTGCGTATGAGGTCGAGGAGCGGATGACCATCGATGTCGTCGTCCGCAGCAACGGCGACATCGTCCACACGGACTGGGCGCTCAACGAGGCCGCCGTGCAGAAGATCTCGCCCGAGCGGATGCTCGAAGTCATCCTGGAGATCGACGGGCGGCCCGTCACCGGCTTCGGCTGCGACGGGATCGTCTGCGCCACTCCGACCGGGTCGACGGCGTACGCGTTCTCGGCCGGCGGGCCGGTCGTCTGGCCGGACGTCGAGGCGCTGCTGATGGTGCCGATCAGCGCGCACGCCCTGTTCGCGAAGCCGCTGGTCACCTCGCCGACCAACACGCTCGCGGTGGAGGTCCAGCCGGACACCCCGAACGGGGTCCTGTGGTGCGACGGGCGCAGAACCATCGAACTGCCGCCGGGCGCACGGGTGGAGGTGCGGCGCGGAGCCACTCCCGTACGGCTGGCGCGGCTGCACCACGCGTCGTTCACGGACCGGCTGGTCGCCAAGTTCGCGCTTCCGGTCTCCGGCTGGCGCGGGGCGCCGCACTGACGGGTGCCGTGCCGACGGGCCGCACCGACGGGTTCCGTACGGGCGGGTGGCGCGCCGACGGGTAGGCGATTTCGCCGACGATACGAGTGGGCGGTTCCGGGTGGATTGCGGGTGTATGCACCGTACGGCGCGCCATCCGGACCCGGCCCGGTCGGGGGAACCGGGGGTGGGGTCCGTCGCACGGCGGCTCCGGGACCTCGTATGGTCATGACCGTGTTGGAGGAGATGCGGATACGGTCGCTCGGAGTCATCGACGACGCGGTCGTGGAGCTGTCACCCGGCTTCACGGCGGTGACGGGCGAGACCGGCGCGGGCAAGACCATGGTCGTCACCAGCCTCGGGCTGCTGCTCGGCGGACGTGCCGATCCCGCGCTGGTGCGGGTCGGTGCCAAGTCGGCGGTGGTGGAGGGGCGGGTCACCATGGCCGCCGACGCGCCCGCCGCCCGGCGCGCCGAGGAGGCCGGGGCGGAGCTGGACGACGGGGCGCTGCTCATCAGCAGGACCGTCTCGGCCGAGGGGCGCTCGCGCGCCCACCTCGGCGGACGCGCGGTGCCCATGGGGGTGCTGGCCGAGCTGGCGGACGATCTGGTCGCCGTGCACGGCCAGACCGACCAGCAGGGCCTGCTGCGGCCCGCGCGCCAGCGCAAGGCCCTCGACAGATACGCGGGCGACGCCGTCGCCGTGCCGCTCGCGGCGTACGCGGCGGCCTACCGGCGGCTGCGGGCCGTCGTCACCGAACTGGACACCCTGACCACGCGGGCCCGCGAGCGCGCCCAGGAAGCCGATCTGCTGCGCTTCGGGCTGAACGAGATCGCGGCCGTCGAACCGGTGGCGGGCGAGGACACCGAACTCGCGGCGGAGGCCGAACGGCTCGGCCACGCCGAGGCCCTCGCCTCGGCCGCCGCGCTCGCGCACGCCGCGCTCGCCGGTGACCCCGAGGACCCCGAGTCCGTGGACGCGACCATGCTCGTCGGCGGCGCGGGCCGCGCGCTGGAGGCCGTACGGTCCCACGACCCGGCGCTCGCCGGGCTCGCCGACCGGATGGGCGAGATCTCCATCCTGCTGGCGGACGTGGCGGGCGAACTCGCGAGCTACGCGGACCATCTGGACGCCGATCCGCTGCGGCTCGCCGCCGTGGAGGAGCGCAGGGCCGCGCTGACCACGCTCACCCGCAAGTACGGCGAGGACATCGCCGCGGTCCTGGCCTGGGCCGAGGAGAACAGCGCCCGGCTCACCGAACTGGAGGGCGACGACGACCGGATCGGCGAGCTGTCGGCCGAACACGACCGGCTGCGCTCCGAACTCTCCGTCCTCGCCCAGGAACTGACCGACGCCCGCACCGAGGCGGCGGCGCGCTTCGCCCAGGACGTCACCGCGGAGCTGGCGTCGCTGGCGATGCCCCACGCGCGCGTCTCGTTCGACATCCGGCAGACCGAGTCGCCGGACGAACGGGCCGGGGTCGAGGTCGGCGGGCGCTGCGTGGTGTACGGGCCGCACGGCGTCGACGACGTGGAACTCCTCCTCGCCCCGCACCCCGGCGCGCAGCCCCGGCCGATCGCCAAGGGCGCGTCGGGCGGTGAGCTGTCGCGGGTGATGCTCGCCGTGGAGGTGGTCTTCGCCGGTGCCGATCCCGTGCCGACCTATCTCTTCGACGAGGTGGACGCGGGCGTCGGCGGCAAGGCGGCGGTCGAGGTCGGCCGCAGGCTCGCGAAACTGGCCAGATCCGCACAGGTGGTGGTGGTGACCCACCTTCCGCAGGTCGCGGCGTTCGCCGACCGCCAGTTGCTGGTCGAGAAGACGGTGGACGGATCGGTGACCCGGTCCGGGGTGACCGTCCTGGAGGGCGAGGACCGGGTACGGGAGCTGTCGCGGATGCTGGCGGGCCAGGAGGACTCGCAGACGGCGAGGGCGCACGCGGAGGAACTGCTCGCCACGGCGCGGCTGGACGCGTAGCGCGCCGGGATGGCCGTTCCCGCACTGGGAGTCGCCGTCCGGACGGCGTACGGTGACAGGGTCGGCCGTTCGGCAACCGGGTCGGCGAACCCCGTTCCTTCACCCATGTGAGTGATACCGGGGGTGGGGGCGGGGCGACGGACACAGGAACGGCGTCTCCTTGGTGCCTGAACGTGCTGACGGGCTGGCATCCTTGACAGGTACCCCTGCCCTCCCTCACCCCGGATCCCCGCATCCCGACGCGCGGGTCCCGGGGCCGGGGCCCGACATCCGACCAGGAGCCTTGACCACGTGACACCACTGCGTACGGTCCAGGTGCTCGGTGGGGGCAGTGCGGGCAGCAGCGCGCACGTCCGATCGCTGGCGGCGGGACTCGTCGCCCGGGGCGTGCGCGTCACCGTGTGCGCCCCCGCCGAACTCGACCGCGCCTACGACTACGGCGGGGCCGGGGCGCATCACGTACCCGTACCCCGGCGCACCGACCCGGCGGCCCTCGCGGCGCTGCGTGCGGCGTGCGCCGGCGCCGACGTGGTGCACGCGCACGGGCTGCACGCCGCCATACGCACCGCGCTGGCGATCGGCGGGCTGCGGGTGCCCCTGGTCGTCACCTGGCACACGCGCGCGCACGCCGAGGGCCCGCGCGGCCGGCTGCTGCGGCTGATGGAGCGGCGGGCCGTCCGGGCGGCGGCGGTCGTCCTGGGCGCCTCCTCCGAGCTGGTCGACCGCGCCCGCAGCCGGGGCGCCCGCGACGCCCGCCTCGCGCCGGTCGCCGTGCCCGCGCCGCGCGCCGTGAGCGACGCCCCCGAGAACAAGGCCCGCGCCGAACTCGGCGCGGTCGACCGGCCCTTACTCATGGCCGTCGGCAGCCTCGTACCCGACCAGGGGTACGACACCCTGCTGGACGCGGCCGCCGGCTGGCGCCGCCTCGACCCGATGCCGCTGCTCACCATCGCGGGGGAGGGCCGGGAGCGAGCCCGGCTCCAGCGCCGTATCGAGGACGAGCAGCTGCCCGTCCAGCTCGTCGGCCGCCGCGACGACATCTCCGCCCTGCTCGCCGCCGCCGACATCGCCGTCCTGGCCAGCCGCTGGGAAGCCCGCTCCGTCCTCGCCCAGGAGGCGCTGCGGCTGGGCGTGCCGCTCGTCGCCACGGCGGTCGGCGCCGTTCCCGAACTCGTCGGCGACGCGGCCGAACTCGTTCCGCACGGCGATGCGGCCGCGCTCTCCGACGCCGTGATCCGGCTCCTCGCCGACCCCGAGCGCCGCCGCGCCCTCGCCGTCGCGGGGCGCGCCCAGGCGTCGACCTGGACGACCGAGGACCAGACCATCGCGCAGGTCCTGAGCGTCTACGACGAGCTGTCCCAGACGCCCCGGCCGCGCTGAGGCTTCCGGCAGCGCCGAGTCAGGGCGTGTGGCGCCGCGCCCGCAGCGCCAGGCTCAGGGCCAGCACCGTCTGGGGATCGTCCAGATCCGTACCGAGCAGCTCGGAGATGCGGGCCAGCCGGTTGTAGAGGGTCTGGCGGTTCAGATGGAGTTCGCGCGCGGTCTCCGCCTTGCGGCCCGCGTGGGCGAGGAACGTCTCCAGGGTCGGCAGCAGCGCGGGCCGCGAGGCGCGGTCGTGCGCGCGCAGCGGGCCGATCGCGCGCTCCACGAAGGCCGCCAGGTCCGGGTGGTCGCGCAGCCGCCACAGCAGCAGATCGATGTCCAGCCGCCGCGCGTCGTACCAGGGGCGGTCGGACAGGCCCTGCGCGGCGGTCGCGGTCTCGGCGGCGTGGTGCAGCGCCGCGCCCGCGGTGCTCCAGCCGCCCGCCACCCCGACGACGACCACCGGCGGCCGGGCGCCGGGGCGCTCCAGACCCGCGCGGGCCACCCCCGCGCGCAGCGCGGTCGCGACCCGGTCGGCGACCGCCGTACGTTCGGACTCGGAGCGCAGCCCCAGCAGCAGCGGCACCCGGCCCTCCAGGGGGCGTACGCCGAGCAGGACGGCCGTCCCCACCGAGGACAGCTCCTCCAGCACCGCGCGGGCCAGCAGCGCCCAGTTGCCCGACGGCAGCAGCTCGGGGGCCAGCACCGTCACCACCGGCAGCAGCGGTCCCGCGCCCGGCGTGAAACCGAGGACCTTCGCCTGGGCCGGGGCGTCCTCGGCCCGGATACGCCCCTCGGCGAGGTCGGTCAGGAAGTCGCCCCGGCCCCGCGCGGCCAGCTCCTCGTCCTGGCGCGCCTGCATCAGGACGACGGCCAGCAGCCCCGCCGCGCGCTCCGCCGCCAGCCGGTGCACCGGCAGCGCCGGAGCCGATACGGCGGGCAGCACCAGCCTGGCCCGTACCGCCCCCGCGCCGTGGCCGCCGCCCGCCACATCCACCAGCACCGCGCCCGCGGGCGGCCCCGCCTCCCGCGCCGTACGGCTGCCGCGCAGCCCCGCCCAGATCTGCAGCGGATCGGCGGCCGCCCGGCCGGTGCCGGGGGCCGCCGCGTACAGCAGGCGGCCCTCGGCCGTCTCCAGGAAGACCGGGTTGCCGGCGAAGTCCGCCAGGATCCGCAGCACCCGCTCCACCCCGCCACCGTCCAGCAGCGCCCGCGTACACCGCCGGTGGACCTCCTCGGCCTGGCGCACCAGCGCGTAGTGGCCGTTGACGATCTCCGTGTGGATCTCCTCGGTGACGGAGACGAACGGCACCTCGCGGTGCAGCTGCA
Source organism: Streptomyces sp. NBC_01429 (assembly GCF_036231945.1). Taxonomy (NCBI): domain Bacteria; kingdom Bacillati; phylum Actinomycetota; class Actinomycetes; order Kitasatosporales; family Streptomycetaceae; genus Streptomyces; species Streptomyces sp. NBC_01429. The sequence continues at coordinate 6,349,210 of NZ_CP109599.1, forward strand.
CCAGCGGCAGCCCGGCCGCCCGCGCGGTCTCCACGATCGCCGGGGGCAGCCGCTCGAAGCGCGGCCCCAGCTCCACCACCAGCGCCACGATGCCGCGCTCGGCCAGCCCCCGGACGAAGGCGCGCTGCTCGGCGGGGCGGGCGCCGAGCCCGAGCCCGGTCGTCAGCAGCAGCTCGCCGCCCTTGAGGAGCGAAGCGATGTTCGGCGCCTCGCCCGCGTGCACCCAGCGCACCGTACGGTCCAGCCGGTCCGCGCAGGCGACCACCTCCGGCAGCCCGCCACGGAGCCCGGGCAGCTCCAGCGCCCGCCGCACGGTGATTCCGCCCTGACTGTCCATGAGGCCGGAGATTACTGGAAACGCGGCAGGGGCCCGGACCCACCGGACATCGCGGATGTCGGGTTCGATGAAGTCGAGCGCCAGATCCGCGTGCGTTCGTACAGTCAGTCGGTCGTCGGTCGTCGGTTGTCTCAGCTTGTCGGAGTGAACCGGAGCGACGATGCCGGTCCTGTCCGCCGCGGAAACTCTCCTCTTGGCCACTGATAGCGACCACACGCACAGGCGGAGGGGGATCGGGCTATTGCTATTCGCTAGGTGCCAGAAACTCGGTCGCCAACGTTTCGCCAGCCGCCCACGACGCCAACAGGGCGAGATTGTCAGCGGCCAGCCCCTCCGCGGGTGCGGTGTAGACATTCAATTGCAGGCCAGGATCGGTGGGCAGATCCATGGACTCGAAGTCCAAGTCGAGCCGGCCCACTACCGGATGGTTTACACGCTTGCTCCCGTATCCGTGCAGCCGCACGTCCTGAGATGCCCACTGCTGCCGGAATAGCTCACTGCACGTCGACAATTCGCCAACAAGGGCGACGAGTTCCTCGTCGTGCGGATCGCGGCCGACTTCCATGCGCAGCATCGCGGCCGCATTTCGTGCGACCTGGTCGTAGTCGACGAAGAACGTCCTGGCCGCGTCGGGATTCAGGTACACGAACCGCGCGGTGTTGGCGGGGCGTCGCGGGTCCGCCAGCACCGGTGAATACAGGGCTCGGCCAAGTTTGTTCATGGCGAGCACGTCGTGGCGGCCGTTGCGGATCCACGCCGGTGCATCGGTAATGGCGTCGAGCACTTGTCGCAGCGCCGGGCGCACCGTCGCCGCCGCCTTGCGGCGGCGACGACTGCTGGGTGTCCCGGACTGGCGCGCGAGGTGAAACAGGTGATCGCGCTCAGCGTCGTCGAGTTGCAGGACCGAGGCCAACGCGTCGAGCACGCCCTCGGAGGTACCGGCCAGGGCGCCGCGCTCCATACGCACGTAGTAATCAACCGACACTCCTGCGAGAAGCGCTACTTCCTCGCGACGCAGACCCTTGACCCGGCGGTGGCCACCGTAGACGGGCAGACCTGCCTTATCGGGCGTGATGCGGGAGCGACGTGATCTCAAAAACTCTCGGATCTCGCTGCGCAAATCAATCGTGCCGGCCATTTTTTCATCGTAGCGCCTGGCCCGCGGGCGAAGGGGGGTACCGCTCATACCCCGAAGCCCGCAATGCACCCCTCACCACCCACACATGTCGCCGCGACGGCTTGGCACTCGTCGGCGTCGATGAGGTCCTCGCCCAGGCGGCCTACGCGGTGGTGGCGATGCCGCCGTCGACGGGGATCACGGTGCCCGTCAGGTACGCGCCTGCCCGGCTGGCCAGGAACACGGCGACCCCCGCCATGTCGTCGTCGCGGCCGATCCGGCGCAGTGGGGCCGACGCCGCGATCGCCTCGCCGAGCTCATCGAGGGTTGCGGCCATCATCGTCGACGGGAACGGTCCCGGCGCCACGGCGTTCACGGTGACGTGCTGCGGTCCTAGTTCCTTGGCGAGCACTCTGGTGAGCTGATGCAGCGCGGCCTTGCTGCTGGAGTACGAGTAGTTGTGCCGCTGGGGGATGTGGATGGCGGCGATGCTGCCGATGTTGATGATCCGCGCGGGATCGTCGGCGGTGCCCGCCTTGCGAAGTGCGGGCAGCAGCGCCTGGACCAGCCAGAACGGCGACTTCAGGTTGAGGTCGACGACCGTGTCCCAGGCCGCGTCCGGGAACGTCGCCAGCGGCTCGTCCCATATGGCGCCCGCGTTGTTGACGAGGATGTCGAGACGCTCCGAGTCGGCGGTGACGAGGTCGGACAGTCGCCGGCACTCGTCGTGGCGGGACAGGTCGGCGGGAATGGCCCGCACCTCACCGAATTCGGACAGCTGTTCCTGCGCCTGGGCGCACGCTTCCGCGTTGCGTGAGCTGATGACCACGCGGACGCCCGCCTGGAGAAGGCCACGCGCGATCATCATCCCGATGCCTCGGGTGCCACCGGTGACGAGCGCGCGCTTTCCGCGCAGATCGAAAAGTTCTGCATGCGTCGTGAATTGGTTGTCCACCACTTGCCGCGTCTCCTCTGTATGGCTGAGAACAACAAGTTAGGCGGGCTTGCGGGAGAGAGGGAGATCCTTGTAATACGAGTACTGCCAGAGCCCCTCTCCTGGTGGACGGAGTGTTCCCGCGTGCGTTCAAAGGCGCCGGCACATCCGGCCCGGATCCAGGGGCGTACAGAGGTCGCGGCTCGTCCGGCCGCGCAAGGTCCTCACTGCCGGAGATCCATCGGATGACCGACCCCGCGATGTCCCGGGCGGCCCCACTGGGCGCCAGACGCCGGAGTCCCGCCCCGGCCGCGCACGCTGACCGGGGCGCTCCTGCACAAAGAGGGGAACTACTCGCTCACGGGGGCGTGAATCCCATCCCCCTGTCCTATCGGCCACGGTGGACATCACCGGTGGGAAAAGGACAGGGGATCCGGGATCCCTCACCTGCTCAGCCCCCGTAGGCTCCGGACGCCGTCAGCCGCAGCGCCGTGTCGATCAGCGGCACATGGCTGAACGCCTGCGGGAAGTTGCCCACCTGCCGTTGGAGCTTGGAGTCCCACTCCTCGGCCAGCAGCCCCAGGTCGTTGCGGAGCGAGAGCAGCTTCTCGAAGAGCTTGCGCGCCTCGTCCACCCGCCCGATCATCGCCAGGTCGTCCGCCAGCCAGAACGAGCAGGCCAGGAAGGCACCCTCGTCGCCCGCCAGCCCGTCGACGCCCGCGTCGTCACCCGAGGTCGGGTAGCGCAGCACGAATCCGTCCTCGGTGGACAGCTCGCGCTGGATCGCCTCGATGGTGCCGATGACCCGCTTGTCGTCCGGCGGCAGGAAGCCCATCTGCGGGATGAGCAGCAGCGACGCGTCCAGCTCCTTGGAGCCGTACGACTGCGTGAAGGTGTTCCGCTCCTTGTCGTACCCCTTCTCGCAGACATCGTGGTGGATGTCGTCGCGCAGCTCGCGCCAGCGCTCCAGTGGCCCGTCGGCGTCCCCGGACTCGATCAGCTTGATCGTCCGGTCGACCGCGACCCACGCCATCACCTTGGAGTGCACGAAGTGCCTGCGCGGCCCGCGGACCTCCCAGATGCCCTCGTCCGGCTGGTCCCAGTGCTTCTCCAGGTACTGGATCAGCTTGAGCTGGAGCACCGACGCGTAGTCGTTGCGGGCCAGACCCGTCATGTGCGCCAGGTGCAGCGCCTCGGTGACCTCGCCGTACACATCCAGCTGGAGCTGGTGCGCCGCGCCGTTGCCGACCCGGACCGGGCCCGAGTTCTCGTACCCCGGCAGCCAGTCCAGCTCGGCCTCGCCCAGCTCACGCTCGCCGGCGATGCCGTACATGATCTGGAGGTTCTCCGGGTCACCGGCGACCGAGCGCAGCAGCCACTCGCGCCAGGCGCGGGCCTCCTCGCGGTAGCCGGTGCGCAGCAGCGAGGAGAGGGTGATCGCGGCGTCGCGCAGCCAGGTGTAGCGGTAGTCCCAGTTCCGGCTGCCGCCGATCTCCTCGGGCAGCGAGGTCGTCGGCGCCGCGACGATCCCGCCCGTCGGCGCGTAGGTCAGCGCCTTGAGCGTGATCAGCGAACGGACGACGGCCTCCCGGTAGGGGCCGTGGTACGTGCAGTGCTCGATCCACTCCCGCCAGAAGTCGGAGGTCGCCTCCAGCGATCCCTCGGGATCGGGCAGCGCCGGCGGCCTGCGGTGCGAGGGCTGCCAGCTGATGGTGAAGGCGACCCGGTCGCCCGGGGCGACGGTGAAGTCGGAGTACGTCGTGAGGTCCTTGCCGTGCGTCTCCGCGTCGGTGTCCAGCCAGACCGAGTCGGGGCCCGCCACGGCGACCGTGCGGTTGTCCACCTTGTGGACCCACGGCACGACCCGGCCGTAGCTGAAGCGCATCCGCAGAGCGGACCGCATCGGCACCCGGCCGCTGATGCCCTCCACGATCCGGATCACCTGGGGTGCTCCGTCACGCGGCGGCATGAAATCGGTCACTCTGACCGTGCCACGCGGTGTGTCCCACTCCGATTCCAGGATGAGGGAGTCGCCCCGATAGCGGCGCCGCGTGGCGCGCGGGGCCTCGGAGCCCGCGGGATGCGCGGGCCCGAGTCGCCAGAAGCCGTGCTCCTCCGTACCGAGCAGGGCCGCGAACACGGCGTGCGAGTCGAAGCGTGGGAGGCACAGCCAGTCGACTGTGCCGTCCCGGCAGACCAGGGCAGCGGTCTGCATGTCTCCGATAAGTGCGTAATCCTCGATGCGCCCGGCCACGTGCATCTCCAGTCGAACGGCCATGTCCGCCCCGTGGGGCGCGTACTTCGGTCAAGGGTCGTTGACGAGCTGGGTTTCCGGGAAATCGGGCGGGGGTGGTGCCGTTTGCCGGCCGGACTCGGCAGCGAATGTTTGAGCAGGATACGACGCACGCGGGGCTTCCGCGTCACGCTCTCGACAACATCCTTCCGCCGAACGAGTGGGGGGCCGGGTGACTGGGCGGAAAAAACGTGACTCCGGGGGAAAGCGGTTGCGGAAGCGTGACCGGAACGACCCTCTCCTCGGCGCTGATACCCTGGTAGCCCGTGGACCGGTGGACTCGCTGCGCAGCAAAGAGACCCCGAAACCGCAGCGACCGGCACCCCCGCCTCTTCCGGCCGGGATACCGGTACGCACCTCAGACCGCGACCACGGGAGCCCCCTCTTGGCCATGCCGAACCGATCCTCGACTTCCTCGACGACCAAGCACATCTTCGTCACCGGGGGGGTCGCTTCCTCCCTCGGCAAGGGCCTGACGGCCTCCAGCCTGGGCGCACTGCTCAAGGCGCGCGGTCTGCGGGTCACCATGCAGAAGCTCGACCCGTACCTGAACGTCGACCCCGGCACGATGAACCCGTTCCAGCACGGTGAGGTGTTCGTCACCAACGACGGCGCCGAGACCGACCTGGACATCGGCCACTACGAGCGCTTCCTCGACGTGGACCTCGACGGCTCGGCCAACGTCACCACCGGCCAGGTCTACTCGCAGGTCATCGCCAAGGAGCGGCGCGGTGAGTACCTGGGCGACACCGTCCAGGTCATCCCGCACATCACCAACGAGATCAAGCACCGCATCCGGCGGATGGCCACCGACGACGTCGACGTGGTCATCACCGAGGTCGGCGGCACGGTCGGCGACATCGAGTCGCTGCCGTTCCTGGAGACCGTCCGCCAGGTGCGCCACGAGGTGGGCCGCGACAACGTCTTCGTCGTGCACATCTCGCTCCTGCCGTACATCGGCCCGTCCGGCGAGCTGAAGACCAAGCCGACCCAGCACTCGGTGGCGGCCCTGCGGAACATCGGCATCCAGCCGGACGCGATCGTGCTCCGGGCCGACCGGGACGTGCCGCTCTCCATCAAGCGCAAGATCTCGCTGATGTGCGACGTCGACGAGGCGGCCGTGGTGGCCTGCGTGGACGCCAAGTCGATCTACGACATCCCCAAGGTGCTGCACACCGAGGGCCTGGACGCCTATGTCGTCCGCAAGCTGGACCTGCCGTTCCGCGATGTGGAATGGACGGTCTGGGACGATCTGCTGGACCGGGTGCACAACCCCGACCACGAGGTCACCATCGCGCTGGTCGGCAAGTACATCGACCTGCCGGACGCCTATCTGTCGGTGACCGAGGCGATCCGCGCCGGTGGCTTCGCGAACAAGGCGCGCGTCACCGTGAAGTGGGTCACCTCCGACGACTGCAAGACGCAGGCCGGCGCCGCCAGGCACCTCGGCGACGTCGACGGGATCCTGATCCCCGGCGGCTTCGGCGAGCGCGGGGTGACCGGCAAGGTCGGCGCGATCCAGTACGCCCGCGAGAACAAGGTCCCGCTGCTCGGCATCTGCCTGGGTCTCCAGTGCATCGTCGTGGAGGCCGCGCGCAATCTCGCCGGGATCCCCGAGGCCAACTCCACCGAGTTCGACTCGGGCACCGCGCACCCGGTGATCTCCACGATGGAGGAGCAGCTCGCCTACGTCGAGGGCGCCGGTGACCTCGGCGGCACGATGCGGCTCGGGCTCTACCCGGCGAAGCTCGCCGAGGGCTCGATCGTGCGCGAGGTCTACGGCGACCAGCCGTACGTGGAGGAGCGCCACCGCCACCGCTACGAGGTCAACAACTCCTACCGCGCCGAGCTGGAGAAGAAGGCGGGCCTGGTCTTCTCGGGCAGGTCCCCGGACAACAAGCTGGTGGAGTACGTCGAGTACGACCGCGCCACGCACCCGTACCTCGTCGCCACCCAGGCCCACCCGGAGCTGCGCTCCCGGCCCACCCGCCCGCACCCGCTCTTCGCGGGGCTGGTGAAGGCCGCGGTCGAGCGCCGGGAGAACGCGGTCGCGCTCACGCCGCCGGCCAAGCAGTCGTAGGGCGTGACGCAGGGGATACGGTGGGAGCCGGGGTACGGGTCGTGCGGACCGGTGCCCCGGTTTCCGCTTGTGCGCCACTGTGGGAGGACGCTGCCATGACCATCAAGGACACCCCTGAGGAGTGGCGGGTCACCGCGACCACGACGCCCTTCCGCGGCAACAAGACCAGTGTCCGTACCGATGATGTGGTCATGCCCGACGGCACGGTCGTGAAGCGGGACTACCAGGTCCACCCCGGATCCGTCGCGATCCTCGCCCTGGACGGGACGGGCCGGGTGCTCGTCCTGCGGCAGTACCGGCACCCGGTGCGCCAGAAGCTGTGGGAGATCCCGGCCGGGCTCCTCGACGTGCCGGGCGAGAACCCGCTGCACGCGGCGCAGCGCGAGCTGTACGAGGAGGCACACGTCAAGGCGGAGGACTGGCGGGTGCTCACCGACGTCTACACGACGGCGGGCGGCTGCGACGAGGCGGTACGGATCTTCCTCGCCCGCGATCTGTCGGCGGCGGAGGGCGAGCGCTTCGAGGTCTCCGAGGAGGAGGCCGACATGGAGCTGGCCCGGGTCGCCCTGCCGGAGCTGGTACGGGGTGTGCTCGCCGGTGAGCTGCACAACAACTGCCTCGCGGTGGGGGTGCTCGCGCTCACGGCGGCGCTGGCGGGCGACGGTACGGACGCGCTGCGGCCGGCCGACGCGCCATGGCCCGCGCGCCCGTTCGAATCCTGACCCTTTCGGCCCTCTGATCTGACGAAATGCTGATCCGATCGGGGGAATCCCCGGCCACGCTCCTCAGGTTCCGTCGCAGAGAGTGAACTACGCTCGAACCGCCCGGGCGGAGACCCGCCGGGCTCGGCTCGTGCGCAGGCGGACGGAGCGTGGCCCGTGACGGATCAGGCGGTGGATGTGAGCGGCTCGGGCCGCGCGCGGGCGACCGGGGGCGGCGACGCTCCTGAACAAGAGTCAACCTCGGTGGCGGCGACGGCATCTGACGCTCCGTCGGAAACGCGGCGGAGCGACCGCGCCGGGTCGGAACGGAAGCCGTCGAAGCGGAGTTCCCGCGCGAAAGGGAAGAGCCGGACGAACGTCCCGGAGAGTGCCGAATCCACCACGGACCCCGTGCGCGAGAGCGGCCGCGACCGGCACCCGGAGCCGGACCCCGCGCCGGACGGCGTGACGCACGGTGGCGGAACACACGAGGCCGGGCCCGCCCCCGCGCCCGAATCCCCGGCGGCGCGGCCGGAGGCGGACGACGCCGCGACGGCCGGTCCCGCTCCGGAGACCGGTCCCGCTCCCGAGGCCGATTCCGCTCCCGAGGCCGGCCCTGCTCCGGACCCGGGTCCCGCTCCCGACCTCGGTCCTGAACCGGAGAGCGCCGCCGTCGTCGAGGCTTCCGCCGCGCCGCTGCTGACCGGCCCGGCCGGCCCCGCCGGTGTCCGGCCGCCCCAGCCGCTCCGTACCCCCGACCCGGTACGGCCCGAGCCCGACGGGCTGTTCTTCGGGCGCCAGCGCGAACTGAAGGCCCTGCACGGCGACATCGAGCGCGCCGGACTCAACACCATCTCCGGACGCAAGGAGCCCCGCGCCCGGGTCCTGCTGATCGCCGGACGCCCCGGCTCGGGACGTACCGCGCTCGGCCGGGAGCTGGCCGGGCAGCTCGCCGCCGGCTACCCCGACGGAGTCGTCAGGGCGCGGCTGACCGAGGCGGGCGGCGCGCCCGTCCCCACCGAGCGGACCGCGCGCGAGATCCTCGGCGTGTTCGGGGTCGCGACCCCGCCGGGCGCGGGGGAGGACGAGCTGTCCGAGATGGTCCGCGAGGCGCTGGCCGTCCGCCGGGTCCTGCTGCTCCTCGACGACGCGGTCGACGCCGGGCAGGTCGATCCGCTGGTGCCCGACAACCCCGGCTGCCTGGTGGTCGCGGTGGCGCAGGGGCCGCTCACCGGGATTCCCGACGTACGCCCCTGCACGCTCGGCGGCATGGACGCCAAGGCCGCCATCGAACTGCTCGCGCGCTTCGCCGGATCCGTCCGGATCACCGTCGACCCGCAGGCCGCCGAGTCCCTCGCCGAGGAGTGCGGGGGCCAGCCCGCCGCGCTCGTCCTGGCGGGCGGCTGGCTCGCCGCCCGGCCCACCGCCTCGGTCGCCGACGCGGCCAAGCGGCTGCGCGCGCTGCCCTACGACGCCGAGCGGCCGGTCGGGGACCGGCCGCTGGCCCGCGCCTTCCAGCTGGTGTACGAGAGCCTGCCGGGGCCCGCCGCCCGGATACTGCGACTGCTCGCGCTCGCCCCCGCCGGTCTCGCCGACGCGCACACCGCCTCCGCGCTGGCGGGCTGCTCGGTGTCGGCGGCCGGGGTCGCGCTGGACGACTTCACCGCGCGCGGCCTGCTGCACCGGGCCGACGCCCCGACGCCCGACCCGGGCCCGCTGGACTTCCGGGACCCGGACTCCGGGGCGGCCGAGCCCCAGTACGTGGTGCCCGGCTGTCTGGTCCCGCTGCTGCGGGCCGTCATGGAGCGCGAGGACCGGCCCGCCGAGGTGCAGCTCGCCCGCGCGCGGATGCTGGAGCGGACCGTACGGCTGCTCCAGTCCTGCCGCGCGGTCACGGATCCCGAAGGCTCCCCGGCCCGGCTGCGGCTGGCCGGACTGCCGCGCGCGCTGCGCTTCCCGCACGCCGGGTCGGCCGACGCGTGGCTGTACTCGCGCCGGCCCGCGCTGCTGGCCTCCGCCCGGCTCGCGGTCGCCGACGGCGAGCTGGACACCCTCGCCCGCAGGCTGGTGGCCGCGCTGGTCAGGGCGCTCGCCGCGCACCGGGGCACCGAGGCGGCCGCGCCCGAGCTGTACGGGCTGCACCAGCTGGTCCTGGACATCGCCGAGCGCCGCGAGCTGCACCGGGAACGGGCGGCGGCGCTGCTGAACATCGGCGATCTGGACGCCAGGACCGGCCGTACCCACGACGCGCTCGTGCGCTACCGCGCGGCGCTGGACGCCGGACGCGAGGCGGGCGACCTCTACGCGACCGGCCGCGCCATGGAATCCATCGGCGGGGCCCACCAGGACCTGCGCGACTGGCAGCGCGCGGCCGACTGGTACGGAAGGGCGCTCTCCCAGCGGCTGAGCCGGGGGGAGCGGGCCGACGAGGCGCGGCTGTACGGCCGCCTCGGCACCGTGCACACCTACGCGGGCCGCTACGGCGAGGCGCTGCGCAACTGGCGGGCCGCCGCCGCCGTCCACCGCCGGCTCCAGGAACCGGCCGGCCTGGCGCGGGCGCTGAGCGAGGTGGCCCGGGTCCAGGAGTACGCGGGCCGGCCGCAGGAGTCGCTGCGCACCTGCCAGGAGGCGGTCGAATGGGCGCGGCAGGCACAGGACGTACGGCTCCAGGCCGCGCTCCAGCTCCGGCTGGCCGACACCCTGGACCGGCTCGGGGACCCCACGGCGGCCAGGCTGCACCGGGCCACCTCCGATCGACTCCTGGAAACCGAGGGATAACACCTACGAAATCCGTAGCGCTTCGGCTGGAGATTGATGCTTTGCAAGGCTAGACAGCGAGAAATCCTTCATTAGACTGGCTCTGCCGCATTCGCCCGCGGTGTCTTCCCGTGCGCCACGTGTGTCCGGGTATGTATGGGATTGCCCCGGGAGTCCCCTGAGTCAAGGACCGTGATCTGCCGTGTTGGTCGGTATCCCCCGCGAAGTCAAGAACAACGAATTCCGGGTGGCCATCACACCCGCCGGTGTGCACGAGCTGGTGCACCAGGGCCATCAGGTCGTCGTCGAGCACGGCGCCGGCATCGGCTCCTCGATCACGGACGAGGAGTACACGGCCGCCGGCGCGCGGATCCTGGCCACCGCCGACGAGGTCTGGGCCGCCGCCGACCTGCTGCTCAAGGTCAAGGAGCCGGTCGCCGAGGAGTACCACCGGCTGCGCAAGGACCAGACGCTCTTCACGTATCTGCACCTCGCCGCCTCCCGTGCCTGCACGGAGGCCCTGCTCGACTCCGGCACCACCGCCATCGCCTACGAGACCGTCGAGACCGCGAACCGCGCGCTGCCGCTGCTCGCCCCGATGTCCGAGGTCGCCGGTCGGCTGGCGCCCCAGGTCGGCGCGTACCACCTGATGCGCTCCGCCGGCGGGCGCGGGGTGCTGCCGGGCGGTGTCCCGGGCACGGCCGCGGGCCGGGCCGTGGTCATCGGCGGCGGGGTCTCCGGCTGGAACGCCACCCAGATCGCCGTCGGCATGGGCTTCCAGGTGACCCTGCTCGACCGGGACATCAACAAGCTGCGCGAGGCCGACCGGATCTTCGGCAGCAAGGTCCGGACCATCGTCTCCAACGCCTTCGAACTGGAGAAGGCGGTCGTCGAGGCGGACCTCGTCATCGGGGCCGTTCTCATCCCGGGCGCGAAGGCGCCGAAGCTCGTCACGAACGAGCTGGTGGCCGGAATGAAGCCCGGAAGTGTACTTGTCGACATTGCGATTGATCAGGGCGGTTGCTTCGAGGATTCGCGCCCGACGACCCACGCCGAACCGACGTTCCGTGTCCATGACTCGGTCTTCTACTGCGTGGCCAACATGCCGGGTGCCGTACCGCACACATCTACGTACGCTCTGACCAACGCCACGCTGCCCTACATCGTGGAGCTGGCCAACCGCGGCTGGACCGGCGCGCTGCGCCGGGACCCGGCCCTCGCCAAGGGCCTCAACACCCATGAGGGCCAGGTGGTTTACCGCGAGGTGGCCGAGGCGCACGGTCTGGATCACGCCGAATTGGGCACGCTTCTGGGCTGACGCGTCAACGCGTCACGTCAACACCGCGCCAGCGGCCGGATCTTGCTCCCCGAGGTCCGGCCGATCGCGTGCCGCACCCCGCCGAACCCCCGGTCAACACGCCTCGAACGTAACGTTTTCAACCGTTTGATGGGTACGGAAATCACGCGGGCCATGCCTTGGTGAGAGGCTTGTGCGCCCTTGACAGAGGGATGTTCCGTTACCGACACATCGGGCCGGGTCCGGCGGATTGTGTTGCTGCGAAGCGGTGACACGCCATAGAGTCGCCAACCGTCGGCATGGTGCCACGCTGACCTATCGATAAAGTTTCCTGGTCCCGTCCAAGGAGGTAAGACGACTTGTGAATGAGTCGACATTTACTCCCGGGGGTGGTCAACCAGGTATGCCGGTGAGGGGCCAGAACCCGTCGTCCGGGTTCGAGGCTGTCGGCTCCGTAGCTGTCCGCACCTTCGCCACCCACCAGCACATGACGACAGCCCACCAGATGATGGACGGCCAACACGTGAACGCCATGGCCGGCAACGAGGGCGGGCGAGAGTCCAGCCCATTCGCCGACTACAGCGAAGTGCCCGAGGGGCACTTCTACGACCCCGACGCCGAGTACGAGCCCGACCCCGAGTACGCGGCCACCCTCGCCCCCGACGCCGCACGCCAGCGCCGCGAGCGGATCGGCCCGACCGGGCGTCCCCTGCCGTACTTCCCGATCCCGGGCCCGCTCACCGACCACGGCCCCGCGAAGATCATCGCGATGTGCAACCAGAAGGGCGGCGTCGGCAAGACCACGTCGACCATCAACCTGGGTGCCGCGCTCGCGGAGTACGGCCGGCGCGTGCTGCTCGTCGACTTCGACCCGCAGGGAGCCCTGTCGGTCGGCCTCGGCGTGAACCCGATGGAGCTGGACCTCACCGTCTACAACCTGCTCATGGAGCGGGGCATGGCGGCCGACGAGGTGCTCCTGAAGACCGCCGTGCCCAACATGGACCTGCTGCCGAGCAACATCGACCTCTCGGCCGCGGAAGTGCAGCTGGTCAGCGAGGTCGCGCGCGAGTCCACGCTCCAGCGCGCCCTGAAGCCGCTGCTCCAGGACTACGACTACATCGTGATCGACTGTCAGCCCTCGCTCGGTCTGCTGACCGTGAACGCGCTGACGGCGGCGCACAAGGTGATCGTGCCGCTGGAGTGCGAGTTCTTCGCGCTGCGCGGTGTGGCGCTGCTCACGGAGACCATCGAGAAGGTCCAGGAACGGCTCAACCCGGAACTGGAACTCGACGGCATCCTCGCCACGATGTACGACTCCCGTACGGTGCACAGCCGCGAGGTCCTCGCCCGCGTGGTCGAGGCGTTCGACGACCACGTGTACCACACGGTGATCGGGCGGACCGTGCGCTTCCCGGAGACCACGGTCGCCGGTGAGCCGATCACCACGTACGCCTCCAACTCCGTCGGCGCCGCCGCCTATCGTCAGCTCGCCAGGGAGGTGCTCGCCCGGTGTCACGCCGAGTGAGTCTGCCCGGGGCCGACGAGCTGTTCCGTACGACCGGCGGCATGGCGCTGACCTCCTCGTCGCCCGCCTCGCAGCGGCGCAACAACGGCGAGCCCAGGGTGCCGGGGCCCGCCGGGGAGAGCGACCCGGCGGGCGAGGGCAGGACGGGCGGCGCGGGATCCGCGGCCCCGGCCGAGCAGCACTCCGCCGCCGACCCGAACTCCGCCGAGTCCGCGCGCGGCCGGTCCGCCGAGACGGAGCAGGCCGCCGCATCGGCGAAGGGGCGCAGACCGCAGGAGGCCGGTTCGCCGGGCCCCCCTGGCTCCGCCGGACAGGCACCGGCGGGCGGGCCGCAGGGCGGCCAGCAGCGCCGCCGCGGCCGGGGCGCCAACCGCCGTCCCAGCGGACGCGAACGGCACGACGAGAAGATCACGGTCTATGTCTCGGCCGAGGAACTGATGGACCTCGAACACGCGCGGCTCGTCCTGCGCGGTGAGCACGGCCTCGCCGTGGACCGCGGGCGCATCGTCCGCGAGGCCGTCGCCGTGGTCCTCGCCGACCTCGAATCGCGCGGCGACGCGAGCATCCTCGTACGACGGCTGCGCGGACGCTGAAGGTAGCCTGCGCGAGCAGCTCCTCCCGCCCCGTCACCAGGACCCCGATGCCTCCGCCGCCCACCGCCGCCCGTCCGCCCCGCCGCCCGCTGGGGCGCGGGGCGGCGGTGGAAGCCGCGGAGCCGGTGGCGGAGCCGATCGCCGAGCCTGCCGCGGAGCCTGCTGCCGAGGGCGACGGCCGGTTCACCGTACGGCTCGCGAACTTCGAGGGCCCGTTCGATCTGCTGCTTCAGCTCATCTCGAAGCACAGGATGGATGTGACCGAGGTCGCTCTGTCGACCGTCACCAACGAGTTCATGGCCTACATCAGGGCCATGGGGCCCGACGGGGACCTCGACCAGACCACCGAGTTCCTGGTGGTCGCGGCCACCCTGCTGGATCTCAAGGCCGCCCGGCTGCTGCCCGCCGCCGAGATCGAGGACGAGGCCGACCTCGCCCTCCTCGAAGCGCGCGACCTGCTCTTCGCCCGGCTGCTCCAGTACCGGGCGTACAAACGCGTCGCGGAGATCTTCGACGCCCGGCTGGAGGCCGAGGCCCGGCGCCACCCGCGCACCGTGGGGCTCGAACCGCACCACGCCGAGCTGCTGCCCGAGGTCGTCATCCGTATCGGCCCCGAGGGGCTCGCCGCGCTCGCGGCGAAGGCGTCGCGGGGCAAGCCGGAGCCGCAGGTGTACGTCGACCACATCCACGCCCCCCTCGTCTCCGTACAGGAACAGGCCGCGCTCGTCGTGGCCCGGCTGCGGGAGTGCGGGGAGACCGATTTCGCGGCCCTCACCGAAGACGCCGCCGACACCCTGACCGTCGTGGCGCGCTTCCTGGCGCTGCTGGAGCTGTACCGGGAGCGGGCCGTCGCCCTGGAGCAGGGCGAGGCGCTCGGCCCGCTCATGGTCCGCTGGACGGGCGGACAGGACGGCGCGGCACCGGCCGTGACGGACGAGTTCGACCGCGCGGCGGACCCGGCGGCGGACTCGGCGGGGGAGCGGGCGGAGCGGCGCTCGGGGACGCGCGAGAGGAACGGGGAGCGGGCATGAGCGACGAGCGGCACGGTACGGGCACGGACCGGGGCGCCGGTACGGGGACGGGTACGGACCAGCGGCCGGCCCTCAAGCCCGCGCTGGAAGCCGTCCTCATGGTCGTCGACGAGCCCGCCACCGAGGAACATCTCGCCAGGGTCCTCGACCGGCCCCGCCAGGCCGTCGCGGACGCGCTGCGCGAGCTGGCGGACGAGTACACGGTCCAGCGGCGCGGTTTCGAACTGCGGCTGATCGCGGGGGGCTGGCGCTTCTACAGCAGGCCCGAGTACGCCGAGGCGGTCGAGAGCTTCGTCCTGGACGGCCAGCAGGCCCGGCTGACCCAGGCCGCGCTGGAGACCCTCGCGGTCGTCGCGTACCGCCAGCCGGTGAGCCGCTCGCGGGTCTCCGCCGTGCGCGGAGTGAACTGCGACGGCGTCATGCGCACCCTCCTCCAGCGGGGTCTGGTGGAGGAGGCGGGCGCGGAACCCGAAACAGGTGCGATCCTGTACAGGACGACGAACTACTTTTTGGAGCGGATGGGCCTGCGGGGCCTGGACGAGCTACCCGAACTCGCACCTTTCCTCCCAGAGGCGGACGCGATCGAGGCCGAGAGCCAGGAAGGCGTTCCGTCGTTCGATCCGGACGCACCGTACGCCCCGGACACCCACGCAGACGACAAGACGGAACTTTGATGCGAAGCAACGACAGGAACAGCGGAAGCGGCAACCGGAGCGGTGGCGGCGGAAGCGGGAGCGGCGGCGGCCGGAACAGCCGGGACGGCCGGGGCGCCGCCGGCGGCGGCCGCGGCACCGGCGGAGGCCGGGGTGTCGGCGGAGGCGGCCGGGGTGTCGGCGGAGGTCGCGGCGCGGGCACCGGTCGCGGCGCCGGCATGCCGGCGCCGGTCGGAGCGCGGGCGCTGGGCGTGACGCGGGCACCGGTCGGAGCGCGGGCGCCGGGCGTGACGACGAGCCGAAGCGTCCGTCCCGTCCCCGCCCCGAGGAGCGCCGTTACGACGTCGGCCGCTCGGACGGTCCCACCGGCGGTTCCTCCGCCACCGGTGCGCCCGGCGGCCGCAAGGGTGCCGGCGCGCGCGGCGCTGAGGCCAGGGGCGGCGCCAAGGGCGGCCCCAAGCCCGCACGCGCCGGCGGCGCCGGGCGCGGTGGTCCGCGGCGCGGTGCCTCGTCCCGTCCGCGTGAGCTGGACGCCAAGATCGAGCAGCGCAACCGCGACCGGTACTCCGAGAAGCCGTCGATCAAGACCCCCAGGACCAACCCGGGCGCCGAGCAGGAGGGCGAGCGGTTGCAGAAGATCCTCGCCCGCGCCGGCATGGGCTCGCGCCGCGCCTGCGAGGAGCTGATCGAGCAGTCCCGCGTCGAGGTCAACGGCGAGATCGTCCTCGAACAGGGCATGCGCGTCGACCCGGACCGGGACGAGATCAAGGTCGACGGTCTGACCGTGGCCACGCAGTCGCATCTCTTCTTCGCGCTGAACAAGCCGGCCGGTGTGGTCTCCACGATGGGCGACCCCGACGGCCGGCAGAACCTGGGCGACTACGTCACCAACCGTGAGACGCGTCTCTTCCACGTCGGCCGGCTCGACACGGAGACCGAGGGCATCATCCTGCTCACCAACCACGGAGAGCTGGCCCACCGCCTCACCCACCCCAAGTACGGCGTGAAGAAGATCTATCTCGCCGCGATCCAGGGACCGCTGCCGCGCGACCTGGGCAAGCGCCTCAAGGACGGCATCCAGCTGGAGGACGGCTACGCCAAGGCCGACCACTTCCGCGTCGTCGAGAACACCGGCAAGAACTATCTCGTCGAGGTCACCCTCCACGAGGGACGCAAGCACATCGTCCGCCGCATGCTCTCCGAAGCGGGCTTCCCGGTCGACCGGCTGGTGCGCACGTCGTTCGGGCCGATCCCGCTGGGCGACCAGAAGTCGGGCTGGCTGCGCCGGCTCACCAACACCGAGGTCGGCATGCTGATGAAGGAAGTGGGCCTGTAGGCCCGCTCCGTCGAACGAAGGGCAGAGGCCCGCGGCCACCGGCCGCGGGCCTCTGCCCTGCCCGGCGGCCCGTCTTGTCCGGTGGCCCGTCCCGCTTTATAGTCAGGGTGACTATAAAAAAGGCCGGGGAAGCGACCGGGGAGGCGAGGGGGGGGCCGTGGTGAGTCTCACCAACGCCGCGCCGGGGCCGCCGAGGGCGCCCGAGGGGTACGACCCCGCCGACTTCGAGCCGTTCGCGGTCGCCGTCGACCTCGCCGTCTTCACCGTCAGGGACAACCGGCTGCACGTCCTGCTCGTGGAGCGCGGCGAGGACCCGTACCGGGGCGCCTGGGCGCTGCCCGGCGGCTTCGTACGGCCGAGGGAGTCCGCCGGGCAGGCCGCCCTGCGCGAACTCGCCGAGGAGACCGGGCTCTCGGAGGAGACGGCCGGCGCGTTCCACCTGGAGCAGCTGCGCACCTACAGCGCCCCGGACCGCGACCCCCGGATGCGGGTCGTGTCGGTGGCGTACGCGGCGCTCGTACCGGATCTGCCGGAGCCGCGCGGCGGGGGAGACGCGGCGTGGGCCCGGTGGACGCCGTTCGACGGCCACGCGCTGCTCGCCTTCGACCACGGACGCATCCTCGCCGACGCCTACGACCGGATCGGCGCCCGGCTCGAATACACCTGTCTCGCCACGTCCTTCTGCCGGCCCGCGTTCACGCTCGGGGAGCTGCGGCAGGTGTACGAGACGGTCTGGGGCGTGCGGCTCGACAGCCCCAACTTCCGGCGCAAGGTGCTGGCCACGCCCGGATTCGTCGAGGCGCTGGAAGGACCGCCCCGCCGGACCGGCGGGCGCGGGAAACCGGCGGCGCTGTACCGCGCGGGCGCCGCCACCACGCTGCATCCACCTCTGCTGCGACCGGATCGACCGGAAGGACGGACCGCATGATCATCGCGAGGACCCTCACCAAACAGGCCGCCACGGGCTCGCTGATCGGGCTCGCGCTCGGCGACGCCCTCGGCTTCCCGACCGAGTTCAACGACGTGCCCTCGATCCTCGCGAAGTGCGGGCCCTGGCGGGAGATGGCCCTGCCCGACCCGGCGTTCGTCACGGACGACACCCAGATGACGCTGGCCTTCGCGCGGGGCATCAGGACGGCGATGGACCGGGGCGTGCTCGGTCCGCTGCGACTGGAGCGGCCGGTGCGCGACGAGTTCGTCGCCTGGTACCACTCGCCGGACAACAACCGCGCTCCCGGCAACACCTGTCTGACGGCGTGCCGGCTCCTCGACAGCGAACGGCCCTGGCAGCGCGCCAGCCAGATGGCGTCCAAGGGCTGCGGCGCCAACATGCGGGTCGCGCCGATCGGGCTCGTCCCCGGCCTGAGCGACGAACAGCGCGCCGGGGCGTCGCAGTTCCAGGCGGCGCTGACGCACGGGCACCCGACGGCCCTCGCCGCCTCCGACCTCACGGCGCGCGCGGTCTACCTGCTGGTGCACGGCGGCGAACCGGCCGCGCTGGTGGGCCAGTTGCGCTCGTACGCCTACGAGCACCGGGACCACTACCGCCGACGCTGGCTCGGCGACCTGTGGAGCCGGTCCGGCGACCCGACGCCCGAGGCGTTCATCTCGCGCGGCTGGGACGAGTGCATCGTGCTCCTCGACCGCCTCCAGGAGGCCCTGCGCACGCCCTCGCCCGAGACCGACCCCTGCCTGGTCACCGGCGACGGCTGGGTCGCCGAGGAGGCGTTCGCCACCGGTCTGCTCTGCTTCCTGCTCTTCCCCACCGACCCCCTGACCGCCCTGCGCCGCGCCGCCTGCACCCGGGGCGACTCCGACTCCCTGGCCTGCCTGACGGGCGCGTTCGCCGGTGCCCACCTGGGCGCGGGCGCCTGGCCCAAGGAGTGGGCCGAGCGGATCGAGTACCGCAGCGACCTGATGTCGCTGGGCGCCCTCTGGGACTCCTGATCCATGACGACACGGACAGCGACTTCCGCGGACCCGGCCGGGGCCGCGGCCCGGAGCAGGCTCAAGGAGGCCGGGCTGCCGGTGACCGACCTGGGCCCGGTCCTCGCCCGGGAGGCCGACCCGCTGCTCTTCGCCACGGTCTCAGGGGCACATCTCTACGGCTTCCCCTCCGCGGACTCGGACGTCGATCTCCGAGGCGTCCATCTCCTCCCGGTGGCCGCGCTGGTCGGGCTGCGCGAGCCCGAGGAGACCCGGTCGCGGATATGGGACCGGGACGGGGTCGAGATGGACCTCGTCACCCACGACCTGCGCAAGTTCGCACGGCTCCTGCTGCGGCGCAACGGCTACGTACTGGAGCAGTTGCTCTCCCCGCTGACCGTGTGCACGACCGACGCGCACCAGGAGCTGGTGGCGCTCGCGCCCGCCATGCTGACCGGCCATCACGCCCACCACTACCTGGGCTTCGCGGCCACGCAGTGGCGGCTGTTCGACGGAACCCGTGAACTCAAGCCGCTGCTCTACACCTTCCGCGCGCTGCTCACCGGCATCCACCTGATGCGCGGCGGCGGGATCCAGGCACATCTGCCCACCCTGCTCCGGGAGGTGGCCGCGCCGGACTACCTGCCGGAGCTGATCGCGGCGAAGGCCGAGGCCGAGCACGCCTCGTCGGCCGGGATCGAGCGGCACCGGCTGGAGGCGGACGTGGCGGCGTTGCGTACGGAGCTGGCGGAGGCGCGGTCAGCCACGGCGCTGCCCGCCGCCCCCACCGGCTTCGACGCCCTGCACGACTTCGTCGTCCGGGTGCGCACCGAGGGCTGAGGCCCGGCGGACCCGGATCAGGAAGTCCTCGACCCGGGCCCGGTCCGGCTCGGGCGGCAGTGGGGAGCGTTCCACCGCCGCCTCGGCCTCCGCGGTCAGGACGGTCAGCCGGCGCTCGACCTCGGGCCAGGAGACCTCGCCGCGCCTGACGGCGAGCAGCGCCTCGCGCTGCTCGCCCGCGTCGACGACCAGTTCTCCCGTGCGCAGCAGATCCCGGCAGGAGGCGAGCAGCCGCAGCAGATGCATGGCGTGCTTCCAGCGCGGGCCGCCGTGGAGACGGACATCCGCCTCCAGCTTCCGGAACTGGCTCTGCGCGTACCCCGTGAAGGTCCGGTGGGCCAGCCGGGAGAGGAACGCGCCGCGCAGCGCGAGCAGTTCACGGCCGGTGTCGTCGGCGTACTCCACGAGCGGGGAGTGCAGACACTCCAGGATGTTCGGATTGCCGCGCAGGCCGAGGGTGCAGAAGCGTTCCAGCTCCCAGGAGAACTGCTCCTCGGCCGGGCCGTCCACATGCGTCGGCGGCTTCTCGAAGCGCCAGAACAGCGGGGCCGGGGCGACGAAGACCCCGCGCCGGTCGGTGTCGCTGTCCTCCGTCGCCAGTCCGAACGCGCGCGAGCCCATCACGCAGGAGTAGACCGTGTGGTCGCGCACCAGCGCCTCGGGTGTCATGCGCGAGAGGATACGTCCGCGCGCCGGGCCGCCGGGAAGCGGCACTACCCTGGGCGGAGCAGTCGATCACCGAGGAGAACGTCGTGGCGGTACGAGCGGTCCGTGGGGCAGTCCAGCTGGAGCGGGACGAGGCCGGACACATGGACGAGCAGGTCAAGCAGCTCCTCGCCACCATTCTGGAGCGCAACGGGCTCACGTCCGACGACCTGATCAGCATCTGGTTCACGGCCACCCCCGATCTGCACAGCGATTTCCCGGCCGCCGCGGCCCGGAGCCTCGGCATCGTCGACGTGCCGCTGATCTGCGCGCAGGAGCTGGACATCGCCGGGGCCCTGCCGCGCGTCGTGCGCATACTGGCCCATATCGAGTCCGGCCTTCCCAAGTCCGAGATCGCGCACGTCTACCTCGGCGCGGCGGCGGCCCTCCGCAAGGACATCGCCCAGTGAGGACCGCGCTCGTCATCGGCACCGGCCTGATGGGCACCTCCGCCGCGCTGGCGCTGGCCGGGCGCGGCATCACCGTCCATCTCAGCGACCACGACCCCACCCGGGCCCGTACCGCCGCCGCGCTCGGCGCGGGCACCGACGAGGTGCCCGAGGGCCCTGTCGACCTGGCGATCGTCGCCGTGCCCCCGGCCCATGTCGCCACCACCCTCGCCGCCGCCATGCGGGACGGCGTGGCCCGCGGCTATCTGGACGTGGCGAGCGTCAAGGGCGGTCCCCGGCGCGAACTGTCCGCACTGGGCGCCGACCTGAGCGCGTACATCGGTACGCACCCGATGGCCGGCAAGGAGCGCTCGGGGCCGCTCGCCGGGACCGCGGACCTCTTCGAGGGACGGCCCTGGGTGCTCACCCCGACCCCGGAGACCGACACCGAGGTGCTCAATCTGGCCCTGGAGCTGGTCGCGCTGTGCCGCGCCGTCCCGGTGGTCATGGACGCCGACGCGCACGACCGCGCCGTCGCCCTGGTCTCGCACACCCCCCAGCTGGTCTCCTCGATGGTCGCGGCCCGTCTGGAGGAGGCCGACGAGACGGCGGTGCGCCTGTGCGGGCAGGGCATCCGCGATGTCACCCGGATCGCGGCCTCCGACCCCGCGATGTGGGTCGAGATCCTCTCCGCCAACCCCGGCCCGGTCGCCGACGTGCTGACCGGGATCGCCGCCGACCTCGCCGAGACCGTCGAGTCGCTGCACGCCCTCCAGTCCGCCGACGACAGTGAACGGCGCAGCGGCACGGCCGGCATCGAGGACGTGCTGCGGCGCGGCAACGTCGGCCGGGTACGGGTGCCGGGCAAGCACGGCGCGGCCCCGTCGGCGTACGAGGTCGTGGCCGTCCTGATCAGCGACCGGCCGGGCGAGCTGGCCCGGATCTTCGCCGACGCGGGCCGTGCCGGGGTCAACGTGGAGGACGTACGGATCGAGCACGCCACCGGCCAGCAGGCGGGCCTCGTCCAGCTCATGGTGGAACCGGCGGCGGCCCCCGTCCTCGCGGCGGCCCTGCGCGAGCGCGGCTGGTCGATCAGGCAGTAGCGGGCGGGAGCGGGCAGTAGCGGGCGGGCGGTACTACCGGCGGCACGGACGGCCCCGAGTACTCGGTAACCTTGTGCGGGGGCGTGTGCGCGTCCCCGCACATCCACCCCGTGAACCAGGAAGGTGTCCGCCCCCCGTGGAAACAGGAGCATCCCCCGTCCGGACCGTGCGCAAGCCGGTGATCGTCGCCATCGACGGGCCCTCCGGCACGGGCAAGTCGAGCACCTCGAAGGCCGTCGCCTCGCAGCTCGGGCTGAGCTACCTGGACACCGGCGCGCAGTACCGCGCGATGACCTGGTGGATGATCACCAACGGTGTCGACGTGAACGACCCCGCCGCCGTCGCCACCGCCGCCGCCAAGCCCGTCCTGGTCTCCGGCACCGACCCGGCGAACCCGACGATCACGGTGGACGGCGCGGACGCCGCGGCCCCGATCCGCACCCAGGAGGTCACCTCCCGGGTCAGCGCGGTCAGCGCCGTGCCCGAGGTGCGCACCCTCATCACCGAGCTCCAGCGCTCCATCGCCGCCTCGGCCGCAGGAGGCATCGTGGTCGAGGGCCGCGACATCGGGACGACCGTCCTGCCCGACGCCGACCTCAAGATCTTCCTCACCGCCTCCCCGGAGGCCCGCGCGGCCCGCCGCAGCGGTGAGCTGAAGGGCAAGGACGCGGTGGATGTCGCCGCCACCCGGGAGGCCCTGGTCAAGCGGGACACGGCGGACTCCAGCCGTAAGACCTCCCCGCTCGCCAAGGCCGGGGACGCCGTCGAGGTGGACACCACGGACCTCACGCTCCAGCAGGTCATCGAGTGCGTGGTCACCCTGGTCGAGGAGAAGCGGGCCGCCGGGTGAACGCGACGGGCGCGCCGCCCTCGGAGAAGGGCGCGGCGGTCGGCAGGGGCATCGGCATCGGGCTGATGTACGGGCTGTGGAAGCCGCGCGTACTGGGCGCCTGGCGCGTGCCGGCGCACGGGCCCGTCATACTGGCGGTGAACCACGCGCACAACATCGACGGCCCGATGGTGATGGGCACGGCGCCCCGGCCGGTGCACTTCCTCATCAAGAAGGAAGCCTTCATCGGTCCGCTCGACCCGTTCCTGCACTCCATCGGACAGATCGAGGTGAACCGCTCGGTCGCCGACCGCACCGCGATCACCGACACGCTCGGGGTCCTCGCGGACGGCGGTGTGCTGGGGATCTTCCCGGAGGGCAGCAGGGGCGAGGGGGACTTCGCCTCGCTCCGCGCCGGGCTCGCGTACTTCGCCGTACGGTCGGGAGCACCGATCGTGCCGGTGGCGGTGCTGGGCTCCACGGAGCGCCCGGGCCGGCTGATACGGGGGCTGCCCGCGCTGCGCAGCCGGGTGGACGTCGTCTACGGCGACGCCTTCGCGGCGGGCGAGGGAGGGCGGCGTACCCGCAAGGCCCTGGACGAGGCCACCGTACGGATCCAGGAGCGGCTGACCGCCCACCTGGAGTACGCCCGGCGGTTCACCGGGCGGTAGGACTTTGCACGACTTCAGTAGTGCGTCGCGAGCCGTGGCGCACCGATCACGATGAACGAGGTACGGACTTCATGAACGACCAGATCGACTCCGGCGACGAGCACGGAGAGCTTGGCGACGCCGAGTACACGGACTTCATGGAGCTTGCCGCCCAGGAAGGGTTCGACGCCGAGGAGGTGGAGGGCGCGATCGACGAGGCCGGTCACGGCCCGCTGCCCGTCCTCGCGGTCGTCGGCCGCCCCAATGTCGGCAAGTCGACCCTCGTGAATCGCATCATCGGCCGCCGTGAGGCCGTGGTCGAGGACAAGCCGGGCGTCACCCGGGACCGTGTCACCTACGAGGCCGAGTGGGCCGGCCGCCGCTTCAAGATCGTCGACACCGGCGGCTGGGAGCAGGACGTGCTGGGCATCGACGCCTCCGTGGCCGCCCAGGCCGAGTACGCGATCGAGGCCGCCGACGCGGTGGTCTTCGTGGTGGACTCCACCGTCGGCGCCACCGACACCGACGAGGCCGTGGTCCGGCTGCTGCGCAAGGCGGGCAAGCCCGTGGTGCTCTGCGCCAACAAGGTCGACGGACAGAGCGGCGAGGCCGACGCGACGGCGCTCTGGTCGCTCGGGCTCGGCGAGCCCCACCCGGTCTCCTCGCTGCACGGACGCGGCACCGGCGACATGCTGGACGCGGTGCTCGAAGCACTGCCGGAGGCGCCGGAGCAGACCTTCGGGACGGTGCTGGGCGGCCCCCGCCGCATCGCGCTGATCGGCCGCCCGAATGTCGGCAAGTCGTCCCTGCTGAACAAGGTCGCGGGCGAGGACCGCGTCGTCGTCAACGAGGTCGCGGGCACCACGCGCGACCCGGTGGACGAGCTGATCCAGCTGGGCGGCACCGTCTGGAAGTTCATCGACACGGCGGGCATCCGCCGCAAGGTCCACCTCCAGGAGGGCGCGGACTACTACGCGTCGCTGCGGACCGCCGCCGCCG
The DNA here is from genome assembly GCF_036231945.1 of Streptomyces sp. NBC_01429. NCBI lineage: Bacteria > Bacillati > Actinomycetota > Actinomycetes > Kitasatosporales > Streptomycetaceae > Streptomyces > Streptomyces sp. NBC_01429. Next base: position 6,373,305 of record NZ_CP109599.1, read on the forward strand.
TCGAGAAGGCCGAGGTCGCGGTCGTACTGATCGACACGAGCGAGTCCATCTCCGTCCAGGACCAGCGGATCATCACGATGGCGGTCGAGGCGGGCCGCGCGCTGGTCATCGCGTACAACAAGTGGGACACGCTCGACGAGGAGCGGCGTTACTACCTGGAGCGCGAGATCGAGACCGAGCTGGCCCAGGTCGCATGGGCGCCCCGGGTGAATGTCTCGGCGCGTACGGGCCGCCACATGGAGCGGCTCGTTCCGGCCATCGAGACGGCCATCGCGGGGTGGGAGACCCGGGTGCCGACCGGCCGGCTCAACGCCTTCCTCGGCGAGCTGGTCGCCGCCCACCCGCATCCGGTCCGCGGCGGCAAGCAGCCGCGCATCCTGTTCGGTACGCAGGCGGGCACGAAGCCGCCGCGCTTCGTCCTCTTCGCCTCCGGCTTCATCGAGCACGGCTACCGGCGGTTCGTGGAGCGCCGGCTGCGCGAGGAGTTCGGCTTCACGGGCACCCCGATCCACATCTCCGTACGGGTGCGCGAGAAGCGCGGCCGCAAGAAGTGACACAGAGCGGTGGGGCCCGGTACGGATCATCCGTACCGGGCCCCACCGTTTTTCGCTGCCGGCCCCCCCCGGACCTCTCCGTTCAGACCGAGCGGCGCGGCCCCGGGGGCAGCGCGGCCTGGGGGCGTCCGTGCTGCCGGGGGTCCCGCTGCCAGGAACCCGGCTGTGGCGTATGGCCGAGGCCGCCGTACCCCCCGTACCCGCCGTAGCCGCCGTGTGAGGCGTGCAGGCCGGTACCGAAGGCCGTGAAGCCGAGATTCTCCTCATTGCTCCGGTCGCCGGGCAGCGCCCGGAACGAGCGGCGGAATTCGGAGTAGAGCGCGTCGTAGATCGGGGTGGTGGAGAACCCGTCCCCCACGTCGTGCGCGGGGCGCATGGAGGGGATCTGGCTCTGGTACTGGGGGCGGGAGGGGTCGTATGAGTGCACGTACGTGCCAACGACCCCGTCGTCCGTGGGATGCGGGCTCCCGGCGGAATTCGCCTGCGACGGTGGTGGCCGCAGCCGACGGGTCGGGCTGGTGACCTCGGTCACGTCCCGGCCAGGGGCATCGCGGCGGCGACCAGCCGCCCGTTCGCCGCGGCCTTCTCCAGCGCGTCGCGCATCAGGTCCTCGCGCGGCTGCTGGCCGATCGAGCCGACCGGGGCGGCGAAGACCAGGACGGTCTTCGACTTGTTGGCCGCAGTCCGCCAGCCCTCGGTGACCTGGAGCGGCTGGTGGGCCTGCCACCAGGCGACCGGGCTGCCGCCGCCCGTACCGGGCTGGAGCACGGCGTGCAGCTGGCCCATGGCGAGCAGCACCGACCAGCCGTCCAGTGTGCCCGGCGCCTGGTTCAGATCACCGACCGGCTGGAACCCCTGCTCGATCAGGAGCTGGAGGAACTCGTCGGTGACGCTGTCGGAGCCGGGGCGGGCGATCGGGGCCGTCGGCTCGACGACCAGGGCGGGGTGCAGCTCTTCCTCGATGAGCACCAGACCGCTGGTGACACCGAGAACGGCCTGGCTGCCCGCGGCGGGGGCGGCGCCCGGCGGCTGCGGCTCGCTGCCGGTGATCGACCGGACCGCTCCCTTGAGCTGGTCCTCGGCGACCTGGACGACCTGGGAGGGAATGCAGGTGGCGTGGGCGAAGGCGAGAACCGCGGTCTCCTCACCGACGAACAGGACGGTGCTGGTCCGCTCCTGGTCGGAGTCGCCGGGGGTCCGGCAGGAGGTGCAGTCGTAACTGCCCGGGGAGTTCTCGCCGGCGAGCAGCCGGTCGGCTTCTTCGTCGCCGATCTCGGCGCGGACGTCCTCGCTGACATCGAGCATGCGCGGCACGGGTGGCTCCTCGAACTCGGTGCGTGGGCCGGGCTGTTCCCGGCTCGTACAGAGACAACGGGCGAGCCGTGGCAGGGGTCACGCCGCTGGCCGAAACTCGTCCCCGCTCCATCGGGGCCCCGGCGCCCGCGGCGGCCGGTCTCCGGACGGGAATCGTGCGGCGGTCCTGCGGACGGTGCGGGGAAAGCGTGAATTCTCTCCGGTCCGGAAAAGGGATAGGAAGATCGACGGGACATCCCGAAGAGGAATTCGGCGAAGGTAGATTTATGTGATCTTCGAGATCGCGGAATTCTTCGGAAGTAAGGCGCCGAGGGGCCGTTTGAGTGATGCGCGCCGCATCCGGAGCGTGTGGGGATCCTGTGACACAAGCGTGACCGCCAAGGGACCTGAACCTTCCCGTTCGGCTATCCCGTTCGGCTTCCTTCACCGCTCCCGGCCGCCTACGGTGAGTGGTATGGCACCGATACCGACTCCACCCCGACAGCCCGCCGACGCCCCCGAGTCCTATGTCGGCCTCGACGCCGCGAACGCCGAACGGCAGGCCCGGGAGCGCGGCTGGACGCATGTGCGCGCGCTGCCGCCCGGCTCGATCATCACGATGGAGTTCGTCGCGAGCCGGATCAACTTCGAGGTCGCGGACGGCCGGGTGATCCGCTGCTGGCTGGGCTGACCGGCGCCGCCCCGCGAGCACCCCGTACCGCGAGAGCCCCGGCCTCGGCCGGGGCTCTCGTCATGGGGCGCGCTGTCGCGGGGGTACGGGCCCGGTGGGCGCTCAGCCGCCGGTCAGCGGCCGTGAGCGCGGCGGGCGGCGGCTGCCGGCCGGGGTCACCGGGGTCCGCTCCGAGCGCACCGCGTGCTGCCGGGGCTGGGCGGTGAGCTGACCCGCGCCCCGGCCCGCGGCCGCCGGACGTCCGCCGTGACCGGCGCCCACGTGCTCGCAGGGCTGCTCCTCGGCGACGTCCGCCTCGTGGGGGACCGGCACCGGCGTCCTGGGGACACCGACGGCCACCGGGGCCGCCAGGACCCGCCTGCGGCTCTCCCGCCAGCGCGCGCGCACCTCCAGGATCGCCCGTTCGGCGCGGCCGATCAGCGGCTCGGCCCAGGGCAGCGCCAGCAGGATCAGCAGACCGGCGGCCCAGCCGAGCAGCACATCGCTCAGCCAGTGCGTACCGAGGTACACGGTCGTCGCACCGACCCCCAGCGCGACCAGGGCCGACATGATCGACAGATAGCGCCTGGCCCGTGGCGTGGTGGCCAGATAGGCGAGGATTCCCCAGGTCACGACGGCGTTGGCGGTGTGTCCCGAAGGAAATATATCGCCGCCGGCGAAGAGCTCCGCCGAGCCGATCTGGGTCGCGTAGTGGGGGCCGAGCCGCCCGAGGCCGAGCTTCACCGCGCCGACGGTCACGTTCAGCGCGAGCAGCGCGGCGCCGAGCGTCAGCAGCGGGCGCAGCGTGTGCTGGCGCCAGGAGCGCCAGCCCAGCCAGGCCGCGATCATCACGGCGGTCGGGCCGCGCTGGCCGAGCACCACGAAATAGTCGAGGAAGGGGTGCAGGTCCGGCCACTGCTGATAGGGCCGGAAGAGCATGATCTTCCAGTCGAGGATCACCAGCGAGGACGAGACGAGCACGGCGACGACGATGGCGACATAGAACGCCAAGGTCCCGCCGAAGAGAGCCGTGCGGGTGCGGCTCATCCGCGGGATCTCTATCTTCGGCGGTTCCGGCTCCCGGTCCAGGCGGGCAAAGATGTCGGTACGCACCTAAAGGACGTTACAGCGAGTGAGTGACCGAACCGGTCGATCCGGTCTCTTCGTGATGACGATGTGATGTGGAGTGGGTCTCGGTTCGTATTTTATCCGCGGCTTATCCGTGATGGTTCCCGAAATTCAAGGGACCTTGGTCTCTATTCATCGGTACGCGGTTTCGGGAAGTGTGATTGCGCGGCACGGAAATGGTTCACCGCTCGGACGCGTGGAGTTTCCCTCGTGCTCACGCGCGCTTCGCGGTCCCGGACCGGGCCCCGGGAGAGTGGCGTACGCCACACTCCCTGGTCAGAGCGGTGAGACATGCGCCACGTGACACACGCGATCACTCGCGTACGCTGTCGGCTCACTCGCCCGCCGATGCCGGGCCGCCCCGCCGGGTCTCCCCGGCCGGTGGGCCCGCCGAGCGCGAGGGACGCACTGGGAGGTACGCAGATGTCCGGGACCGCCACGGCCGGAGCACGCGTGCGCGGCGCCGCTGACGGGGCCAACCGCTGGATCGTCCTGGCCGTCCTCTGCGTCAGTCTGCTGCTGGTCGCGCTCGACGCGACGGTGCTGCACGTCGCCGTGCCGGCCGTCACCGCCGATCTCGCCCCCAGCGGGGTCGGGCTGCTGTGGATCGTGGACGCCTACCCGCTGGTCTGCGCCTCGCTGCTGATCCTCTTCGGCACGCTCGGCGACCGCGTCGGGCGGCGCCGGATCCTGCTGACGGGATACGGGATCTTCGCGGTCGCCTCGGCGGCCGCCGCCTTCGCCCCCACCCCCGGAGTACTGATCGGCGCCCGCGCCCTGCTGGGGGTGGGCGGCGCGATGATCATGCCGGCGACCCTCTCCGTCCTGCGCGCGGTCTTCCCCGACCGGCGCGAACGCGCCATGGCCATCGGCATCTGGACGGCGGTCGCCGCCGTCGGCGCGGCCGTCGGACCCGTACTCGGCGGCTTCCTCGTCGAACACTTCTGGTGGGGCTCGGTCTTCCTCGTCAACATCCCGCTGCTGGCCGTCCTGCTGCCGCTCGGCCGCTTCGTCCTGCCCGAGTCGCGGGGCCCTGCTGACGGGCCCTGGGACGTGACCGGCGCGCTGATGGCGGCGGCCGGGGTGCTCGGGGTGGTCTACGGCGTGAAGCGGCTGGGGGCCGGTGAGGGGCCGCTCGGCCCCGCGACGCTGGCGCCGCTGTGCCTGGGCGCGGCCTTCCTGATCGTCTTCGTCCGCAGGCAGCGGCGCCGGAGGCATCCGCTGATCGACATGCGGATGTTCGGCAGGCCCACCTTCGCCACCTCCGTCGGCTGCATCGTCCTCGCCATGCTGGCGCTGGTCGGCCTGGAGCTGATCGCCGTCCAGTACCTCCAGCTGGTGCTGGGGCTCAGCCCGCTGGAGACCGGACTGCGGCTGCTGCCGCTCACCTTCGCCGCCATGGCGGCGGGCGTGACGGGCTCCGCCACGCTGCGCCGGGCCGGCCCGCGCCGGATGGTGGCCTGGGGCTTCGTCCTCACCGCCGTCGCCGTACTGCTGCTGGTCCAGATGGGGCAGCACGACCGGCCCGCGCTGCTGACCACGGGGTTCGTGCTGCTCGGCTTCGGGCTCCAGACCACGCTGTTCGGCGCGTACGAGTCGATGCTCAGCGAGGCCCCCGCTGACCAGGCGGGCGGCGCCGCGGCCATCGGGGAGACCTCGTACCAGCTCGGCGCCGGCCTGGGCATAGCGCTGCTCGGCAGTGTGATGAACGCCGTGTACGCGCCTGGTCTGGAGTCGGTGAAGGGCGTTCCGCGCGAGGCGGGGGCGGCCGCCGCCGGCTCGCTCGGCGAGGCGTACCGGGTGGCGGGCGGGCTCGGCGGGCCGGCGGGGGAGGCCCTGCGGACCGCCGCACGTCACTCGTTCGTGCAAGGACTGCATGTGACGTTGCTGGTGAGCGCGGCGCTGCTGCTGCTCGGCGCGCTGGCCGCGCTGCGGCTGCCGAGGCGTATGGAGTGCCCGCCGCAGACGGCGGACGAGCCGCTCGGACCGAGGGCGGTACGTCCGCGCGTCTCGCCCGAACACCGCTCCTCCCCGGCCCGCGTCGTGGCCGCGCTCCCGGAGGGAGTCGTGCCGGCGGCCGCCGGACCCACCCGGCGGGCCGGGTCTGGACGAGCGGCACGCTGAGCCGTAACGTCGCGACCGCCGCCCGTAACTAGCAGTGCTAAGTGCAGCAGTGCCGAGTGCCGTCCCGGCGAAGCGTTCCCGGGGCGGCGTCGGCCCAGGGGCGGCGCCGTCCCAGCCGTGCGAGCCGCCGGAGGTCCTCCCCATGTCCGCACCGTCCGCCGCGAAGCCCCCGTCCGCGACGAAGACGCCGCCCTTCGACCCGGGCGATCCGCTCGGCCTCGACGACCTGCTGGCCCCCGAGGACCTGGCGATCCGCGACACCGTGCGCGCCTGGGCCGCCGACCGGGTGCTGCCCCACGTCGCCGACTGGTACGAGCGCGGTGAACTGCCCGGCATCCGGGAGCTGGCCCGTGAACTCGGCGGGCTCGGCGCCCTCGGCATGTCCCTGACCGGGTACGGCTGCGCGGGCGCCAGCGCCGTGCAGTACGGGCTCACCTGCCTGGAGCTGGAGGCCGCCGACTCCGGCATCCGCTCCCTCGTCTCCGTACAGGGCTCGCTCGCCATGTACGCGATCCACCGCTACGGCTCGGACGAGCAGAAGGAGCGCTGGCTGCCCGCGATGGCGGCGGGCGAGACCATCGGCTGTTTCGGTCTCACCGAGCCCGACCACGGCTCCGACCCGTCGGGCATGCGCACCCGCGCGCGCCGCGACGGCACCGACTGGGTGCTCACCGGCCGCAAGATGTGGATCACCAACGGCTCGGTGGCGGGCGTCGCCGTCGTCTGGGCGCGGACGGACGGCGACGGGGGCGAAGCGGGCGGCGGGGACATCAGGGGGTTCCTCGTCCCGGCCGGGACCCCTGGCTTCTCGGCGCCCGAAATCACCCATAAGTGGTCGTTGCGTGCCTCGGTCACCAGTGAACTGGTCCTCGACGACGTGCGGCTGCCCGCCGATGCCGTGCTCCCGGGAGCCATCGGGCTGCGCGGTCCGCTCGGCTGTCTGAGCTACGCGCGCTACGGCATCGTCTGGGGCTCGATGGGGGCGGCGCGCACCTGTTTCGAGGCGGCGCTCCAGTACTCCAGGACGCGTGAGCAGTTCGGCCGGCCGATCGGTGGCTTCCAGCTCACCCAGGCCAAGCTGGCGGACATGGCCCTCGAACTGCACAAGGGGATCCTGCTCGCCCACCATCTGGGGCGGCGGATGGACGCGGGGACGCTGCGGGCCGAGCAGATCAGCTTCGGCAAGCTCAACAACGTGCGGGAGGCGATCGAGATCTGCCGGACCTCGCGGACGATCCTCGGCGCGAACGGGATCTCGCTCGAATACCCCGTGATGCGCCATGCGGCGAACCTGGAGTCGGTGCTCACCTACGAGGGAACCGTGGAGATGCACCAACTCGTCCTGGGCAAGGCGCTCACCGGCCTCGACGCCTTCCGGTGAGGCCGTGGAGCCGGTGAGCGCCCTGCTCAGCTCTGGTTGAAGAAGCCGTCCTGACGCCCCGCCGACTCGTCGCCCGAGACGATCTCGGTGTCGGCGGGGGTCAGCAGGAAGACCCGGGTGGCCACGCGGTCGATCGAACCGCGCAGCCCGAAGATCAGTCCGGCCGCGAAGTCCACGACGCGCTTGGCGTCGGCGGGCTCCATGAGGGTGAGGTTCATGATGACCGGGGTGCCCGCCCGGAAGAGTTCGCCGATGGCGCGGGCGTCCCGGAAGCTCTCCGGGGAGACCGTGGCGATTCTGCGCGCCTGCTGCTCCTGGGCGGCCTCGGGAGCGACCCGCATGCGCGGCTCGCTCTTCCAGGTGTCGCCGCTCTCCGAACTCCCGGCGTACTCGTCGTCGTAGTAACGCTCGTCGTTGTCCTCAACGAGGCCCAGCCAGGCACTCGCCTTGCGCACCGATCCCATGGACGCCTCCTTTCACCGCGGTCACATGACGTTCCCTATCCCTATGGTCGTCCATCATGCGGATCGCGCGCCAAGGGGATAGTCGGCGCGCAGGCGATTCGTGACGGTACTGGTGCAGAAGATATGGCGATTCGTCAAGGTTCTTCCAGGATACGGGCCCTGAATCGACCCAAAATATTATGTTCCGTCCAGATGGGTGACGTGGGGGACGTACGGGTGAATCGGTCGAGGCCGTCGCCGACTGGTTACGATGCGCTGCGTACAGCTGAACGACTCTCGGGGGAACGTCGTGTTCGGAATCGTCAGGCCCTGCGCCCATCGGCTCACCGGTGGACTCAAGGCCGAGTGGATGGCTCATCTCTGCGGGCTCTGCCTGGCACTTCGGACCGACCACGGGCAGTTCTCCCGGGTCGTCACCAACTATGACGGCCTCATTATCTCGGTTCTGACGGACGCTCAGACCGAACGGGCCCCGGCCCGGCGGCGCACCGCCGGGCCCTGCCCGCTGCGCGGCATGCGCACCGCGTCCGTCGCCAGGGGGGAGGGCGCCCGGCTCGCGGCCACCGTGTCCCTGGTGCTGGCCTCGGCGAAGGTGCGGGACCACGTGGCCGACCGCGACGGGCTGTTGAAGCGCCGGCCGCTGGCCGCCGCCGCGCGCCGGGTCGCCACCGGCTGGGACCGGGCGGGCGCCCGTACGGGCACGGAGCTGGGTTTCGACACGGCGGTGCTGGTCGACGCGGTCGACCGGCAGGAGTCCGTCGAGCGGCTGGCCGGTCCCGGGACCTCGCCGCTCACCGTCACCGAGCCGACCGAGACGGCCACCGCTGCCGCCTTCGCCCACACGGCCGTGCTGGCGGGCAAGCCGCACAATCGTGAGCCGCTGGCCGAGGCCGGGCGGCTGTTCGGCCGGCTCGCGCACCTGCTGGACGCGGTGGAGGACCAGGAATCCGACGCGGCGTCAGGTGCCTGGAACCCGCTCACCGCGACCGGCACCTCGCTGGCCGAGGCCCGGCGGCTCGCCGACGACGCGCTGCACGGCATACGGCTGGCGCTGCGGGACGCGGAATTCACCGACGGCAAGCTGGCCCACGTGCTGCTCGCGCACGAGCTGGAGACGTCCATCGGCCGGGCCTTCGCCACGACGGGATGCGCGAGCGCCGAGCACGGCGCGGACGGTACGCACGGTGGTCCTGGCGGTGTGCCGCGGGGGCCGCGCAAGTCGCCCAGGCGCGGCACGGTGGTCGGCTGCGCCGTCCTCGTCGGGCTCTGCTGCACCTGCCGGACGTGCTGCGCGAAGGAGTACGAGGGCCCGTGGTCGGGGGAGAGGCGCGAGGGCTGGTGCCGCAACGCCGACTGCTGCGAAGGCTGCTGCGAGGGGTGCGACTGCTGCGCCGGTTGCGGGGACTGCGGCTGCGACTGCTGCTCCTGCTGCGATGTGTGACCCGGGCGCCGCGCCCTCCGGCCGGAATACCCGGCCGCCGCGCGGCGCTCACACCAGCGGCTTCCCGACCCTCTGGAAAGGCTGATCAGCATGAGCACGGATCCATCCGCCACCGCCGCGCTGGAGTGGAACGGCTGGCACGAGCACCGCGCCGCCGCGATCACGGCCCCGTACGGGCCGCTCTCCCTCGTCGCCACCCACTGGCTCGCCGACCACCCGGAAGGGCGCGTTCCGGGACTCCCCGGCGTGTGGCGCGAGGCCGGGGACGAGGTGACGCTCACGGCGGCGGCCGGGGACGGACTGACCGCCGACGGACGGCCGCTCACCGGGGAGATCGCGCTGACCGCCGACAGCGGTCCGTTCGAGGATTCCCGGATCGCGGCCGGCCCCCGCAGGCTGGTCGTGCTGCGCCGCGAAGGGCTCTGGGCCGTACGGGACTTCGACCCGGCGTCGGCCGCGCGGCGCGCGTTCCGGTCCGTCGAGGCCACCCCGTACGACGACCGCTGGACGCTGCCCGGCCGGTTCCGGCCGTACGACACGAGCCGTACGGTACGGGTCGAGAACGCCGACGGGAAGGAACGCGGCCTCGGGCTCGGCGGTGAGATCGCCTTCACGGTCGACGGCGCGGAGCACACCCTCCAGGTCGCGGTCGAGCCGGACGGCTCGCTCTGGGCGGTCTTCGCCGACGCCACCAGCGGCCGGGGCAGCTACCGCTTCCGCTTTCTGCGGCCCGGGGCGCCGGCCGCCGACGGGACGGTGACGGTCGACTTCAACCGGACGCTGCTGCCGCCGTGCGCCTTCGCCGACCACTTCATCTGCCCCTTCCCGCCGCCCGGCAACACCCTCCCCATCGGCGTCCCGGCGGGCGAGCGCACCGTACTCACCGACTGACCCGCCTGCCGCTCCCGGAGCACCACGTGCGGCACCTGGGCACCGTGCGCACCACTGGTCACACGTTCGGCCAAAAGGCCCTCTTGCGGCGGGAGTTGAGGCCGCCAATACTCCCGTGCAGCGCCGGTCGGGGCGTGGCTCGGTCAGGAGACCCCTGACCGCGCCGCGCCGCCGCACCGCGCCTCACGGGCCCCGGAACCCCACAACGGGCCCCCGATTCCCCTCGGGAGGAACGACCAGTGAGGATCAAGCGCACCAACCCCCTCGGCGGCATGGCAAGACGCGCCCGCCTGATAGCAGTGACCACCGGACTCGCCGCGGCGGCGGCGCTCGCGATACCCACGGCGAGCGCGGCCCAGGCCACCACGTTCAGCGCCAACCAGCTGTCCGCCGCGAGCGAGGCCGTCCTGGAGGCCGATGTCGCGGGCACCGCGTGGGCCGTCGACCCGGCGACCAACGCGCTCGTCGTCCAGGCGGACTCCACCGTCACCAAGGCCGAGATCGAGAGCCTCAAGCAGGCCGCCGGCGCCAACGCGGGCGCGCTGCGCGTCGAGCGCACCCCGGGCACGCTCTCCAAGCTCATATCGGGCGGCGACGCCGTGTACACCAGCAGCTGGCGCTGCTCGGCCGGATTCAACGTCCGCAGCGGCAGCACGTACTACTTCCTGACGGCGGGGCACTGCACCGAGGGCCTGCCCGCCTGGTACACCAGCTCGGCGGGCACCACGAGCATCGGCCCGTCGGCCGGCTCCAGCTTCCCCGGCAACGACTACGGCCTCGTGCGGTACTCCAACACCGCGCTGGCGCACCCGGGCACCGTCGGCAGCGTCACCATCACCGGCTCGACCAATGCCAGCACCGGGCTGTCCGTCACGCGACGGGGCTCCACGACCGGCATCCACAGCGGTTCGGTGACGGGTCTCAACTACACCGTGAACTACGGCAGCGGTGACATCGTCAGCGGTCTGATCCGCACCAACGTCTGCGCCGAGCCCGGCGACAGCGGCGGGCCCCTCTACTCGGGCTCGCTCGCCGTCGGTCTCACCTCGGGCGGCAGCGGCAACTGCACCTCGGGCGGTACCACGTACTTCCAGCCGGTGACGGCGGCCCTGAGCGCCTACGGGGTCAGTCTTGTCTGATCCGGCCGGGTGACCGACCGACAGGATCAGGTCCTCACCGGACCTGGGGCGAGTCTCCGCCTGGTTCTCGGCGGGGGCTCGCCTCCCTGTCTCTGAGAGGATGCCGGTGAAGGTGCCGGGGGCGAGCGCCGCAAAGGGACCGGGGGACTGTGAACCGCATCGGAGTGACCGGCCACCGGAACATCCCGGCCGAGGCGTACGCGCACATCAGAGCCGCCATCGTGGCCGTGCTCCGCTCCCACACGGGCTCACTGGAGGCGCTCTCCAGCCTGGCCGCGGGCGCGGACCAGCTCTTCGCGGGGCTCGCGCTGGACCGGGGCGCCCGGCTGACCGCCGTCATCCCCAGCGGCGACTACGAGGACGGCTTCGAGGACCCGGCGGAACTCGACGGCTACCGGCGGCTGCGGGACCGGGCCACGCTGGAGGTCACCATGGCCTTCCCGCACTCCACCGACGAGGCGTACTACGCGGCGGGCACCTACATCGCCGACCACTGCGACCGGCTGCTGGCGGTGTGGGACGGCCGCCCGGCCCGCGGCCTCGGGGGTACGGGGGACATCGTGCGCTACGCGCGGGAGCACGGAAAGCCGGTCACGGTGATCTGGTGCGACGGCGTCGAGCGCGCCTGACGCCCGGCCCCCCGCCGCACCCGATCACCGCACACCGTGTCAACTCCGGTGCCGCACCAGCCAGTCCGTGTGCTGGGGCGAGACGATGCGCTCGGTCTCGTACACCGCGTTCGACCACTGCTCCTCGGTCACCATCGTCTCCATCGCCGTGTGCATCGACGCCAGGTCCTCCTCGACCAGCGAGTGCGCCGAGATCAGGGGCTGATGGCGGCGGATCTCGCTCCACGCCAGAGCGGCCGCCGCGGCCGCCGACAGCAGCCCCAGCACCGCCGAGGACCCCGTGAGCGAGAAGGTCCGCAGCAGCGCCAGGAAGAGCGCCATCAGGGTCAGCGCGGTGATGGTGGCCGACCAGAGGGCGGTGGCGCGCCGCGAGACGACCGTTCTGCGGTGGTACCAGTTGCGCTGCTCGATCAGCCGGTCCCTGACATACGTCTCCCTGCGCGCGGCGAACGACTTCTCGCGCAGCATCCGCATCGGCGCGGTGATCAGCTCGCCCGCCGCGCCCTGCCCGATCGCCCCGGTGTCCCGGGGATCCTCCCAGCCGACCTTCTTCAACTCGCCCAGCCCCGCCTCCAGTCGGCTGGTGAACAGGCTGCCCGGGTCGGCGGCCGCGGAGTCGAAGGGCGCTCCGTGCACGGCGTAGCGCCAGGAGAGCGACTTGATGAACTCCGCCGCGGAGCGGTTGAGTTGCCAATGCGACTTTGCTCTGCGGCCAGTCGACCGGATGGTGACCAGAAGCACTCCGGCGTACGCCAACGCGCTGAGTGCGCCCATGAGTTGGAACGAGTCACCGATCCGCCACCGCCAGGGCAGCGAGGCCAGCAGCGCGCCCAGCACCAGGAGCAGCAGCGTGCGGCGGGTGACGTTCACCGCTTCCCGCTGCCGTGCGATGGCGATCGCGTCCGCGTGGTGGAAGAGAACCGGCAGATCAGCGTTTCGGAAGACCATGCTGTGCAGTGGTCCGCGTAAGTCGGCCATGCGCGCCCCCGTCTGCTGTTTTGTTGTCACTCGATCAGCGGAATGATGTGTTCCGAACGGTGTGGTGAATTCCCGGCTACGCTTCTGTCCCTTATCCACGCGGCGAGTTGCCGCGCGAGTTCATGAGAGTAAAGTCGAGCCGCTGACACTGCAACGGTGCCGTGTCTCCTGTTCGGACAACGTGATCAAGGACGGCCGTCGTGACCTATCAGACCTCTGTCACCTTCGCCACTGCGAAGAAGAATCGGGTCCCCCTCGCGGAGATCGACGTGCGCGACGCCGCTGTCGCCAAGAAGCTCGGACGCGTTCTGCCGATGCCCACCGGCCGCACCCCGCGCGTTTCCAGTTTCAATTCGGCCCTTTAGTCCCGGTAGTCCTGTTCGGCTCTCCGGCCCCGGGCCTCGACGCCCTAGACTGACGTAATGACAGGACCCCTGGTCCCATTCCGCGAGATCGTCCTCAAGGTCCACAGCAGATGTGATCTCGCGTGCGACCACTGCTACATCTACGAACACGCGGATCAGAGCTGGCGCACCCGCCCCAGGGCAATCTCCGACGAAGCGATTCACCGTACAGCGCACCGACTGGCCGAACATGCCAAGGCCCATGCCCTGCCCTCCGTGTCAGTGATCCTGCACGGAGGGGAGCCCCTGCTCGCGGGGCCCGCGCGACTGCGGCGCGTCTGCGAGGAGCTGACCCGGGCCCTCGACGGAGTCGCGGAACTCGATCTGCGGATCCACACCAACGGCCTCCAGCTCTCGCCCCGCTATCTCGACCTCTTCACCGAGTTCGGCGTCAAGGTGGGTATCTCCCTCGACGGCGACCGCGCGGCCAACGACCGGCACCGCCGCTACGCGGACGGCCGCAGCAGCCACCCCCAGGTCCTCAAGGCCCTCGGCCTGCTCCGGCAGGACCGCTACCGCCCGCTCGACCTCGGGCTCCTGTGCACCGTGGACGCGGCCAACGACCCGCTCGCCGTGTACGACGCCCTCGCCGCGCTCGACCCGCCGCGCATCGACTTCCTGCTGCCGCACGCCACCTGGGACGACTCGCCGCCGCGCCCCGACGGCTCACCGACCGCGTACGCCGACTGGCTGCTGGCCGTCTTCGACCGCTGGGACGCCGGGGGCCGTCCGATGCCGGTACGCCTCTTCGAGTCGGTCCTCTCCACCCTGGCCGGCGGCCCGAGCCTCACCGAGTCGCTCGGGCTCGCCCCCACCGATCTGGTCGTCGTGGAGACCGACGGCACCCTGGAACAGGTCGACTCGCTCAAGAGCGCCTACGAGGGCGCCGCGGCCACCGGGTTCGACGTCCTGCGCCACTCCTTCGACGAGGTCGCCGCCCATCCGGGGGTACGGTCCCGGCAGCTGGGGCTCGCCGGGGTGAGCGCGGCCTGCCGCGACTGCCCGGTCGTACGCTCCTGCGGCGGCGGCCTCTACACCCACCGCTACCGCTCGGCGCCCGGGGCGGGACAGGACGGGGCGGGACAGGACGGGGGTCCCGGCGGGTTCGACCACACCTCCGTGTACTGCGCCGACCTGGAGGCGCTGATCCGCGGCATCGAGTCCCGTACGGCGGCGGCCACCGTCCCGCCCGCCGTCACTGACCCCGGTGAACTCCTCGCGGCCCAGCGGGAGCTGACCCGCTCGCTCCTCGCCGAGCTGCACGCCGAACTGGGCGGCAGGGGCGGCGCCGCCTGGCAGCGGACCTGGGAGCTGGCGGGCGAGGTGGAGCTGCGCTCCGAGGGGCTCGACGAGGTGCTGGCCCATCCGTACACCCGCAACCGGCTGGTCGACTCGGTCGCCGCCGTCCGGGAGGGGCGCCCCGGCGCGTTCGACGCGGCGCGCGCCTTCGCCCCGTATCTGGCCGCCGCCGTGATCAGGGGCGGCCTGGAGACGCCCGTACGGGTCGGCTACCGCGACGGCGCGCTGACGCTGCCCACCCTGGGGACGCTGCGGCTCGGTGGCCCCGGTGAGCACGGGGAGGCCGAGGTGTGCCCCGCCGAGAAGGGGTTCGTGGTGCGGACGGCGACGGCGGAGCGGCGCGTCGTACGGGCCGGTGAACCGGCCCCGCACTGGCGCCCGGTGCGCACGCTGGGCCGGGACGGCGCGCCGGACCTCGCGCTGGACGACCTCGATCCGTACCGCGACTGCTTCGACGCCCCCGCGCACCCCGGCCTCAGCAGGGACGAGGCGGCCGACTGGAGCGGCCGGCTGGCGGCGGCCTGGGGGCTGCTGGGGCGGGCCGTGCCCGCGCAGGCCGCCGAGGCCGCGGGCTCGCTCTCCACGCTGACGCCGCTGCTCTCCACCGGGCCCTCGGTCGGCCGGCACGGATACGGCGCGCTGGGCATCCCCGTCCGGGGCAGCGCCGACGAGCTGGCCCGCGCGCTGCTGCGCGGCTTCCGCCGGGCCAAGCTGCGGGCGCTGACCGAGACCGCCGACCTGTACGCCCTGGACGGCGAGTGGAGCCGCCCCGCGCCCTGGCAGGAGGCGCCCGTCCCGCTGTCGCTGCTGCTGGCGGGCGCGTACGAACGGGTGGGGATCGCCGCGTACGACCCCGACCCCCGCCACCGGGACCACGCGCTGCGGGCCCTGGACACCCTGGAGGGCGCGGCCGAACTCACCGTCGCCGGCCGGAGGGTGCTGGCCGCGCTCGGGGAAGAGGCCGGCCGTGGCTGAGCCGGTGGCCCCGCCCGCGGTCGCCGCGCTGGCCCGCGAACTGACCGCGCTCGGCGTCACCCCCGGCGCGACGCTGCTCGTCCACGCCTCGCTGCGCGCCACCGGGCTGGACGCCATCACACTGCGCGAGGCGCTGCTGACGGCGCTGGGCGAGGACGGCACGCTGGTCGTCCCGGCCTTCACCGAGGAGAACTCCGACACCTCCGCCGCCCATCTGGCCCGCGTCCGGGGCATGACCCGGCGCGAGGCGGCGGTCTTCCGCGCCGCCATGCCCGCCTTCGACGCGGCGGGCACGCCGTGCCTGGCGATGGGCCGGCTGGCCGAGTCCGTACGTACCGCGCCGGGCGCCGTGCGCAGCGCGCACCCGCAGTCCTCCTTCGCCGCGGTCGGACGGCGGGCGGCCGAGCTGCTGGCCCGGCACCCGCTCGACAGCCATCTGGGGCCCGGCTCACCGCTCGGCGCGCTGGCCGACGCGGGCGCGCGGGTATTGATGATCAATGTGGGATTCGCCGCCTGCACCGCCTTCCATCTCGCGGAATACCGGCCCGGCGCGCATATGCGTTCCTATCGCTGTGTGGTGAAAGCGCGGGACGGGAAGCCGCGTTGGGTGGAATATGAGGACGTCGCCCTGGACGACCGTGATTTCGAGGAGATCGGGTCGTCATTCGCCTGGGGCGTGGCGCAGACGGGACAACTGGGAGGAACGGTCACAAGACTGTTCTCGATAAAGGACGCGGTCGCCCACGCGGAGTCCTGGATGACTGAAAAGCGGCGGTGATCGACCGGACGGAAGGGGGGAGGAAGGACACTCGGCTTCGGAATGATTAATCCGCTCGCCTCCCGGTGATCGATGAGGCGGGTGCTCACAGGACGGGGGTCGTGTGCACGCGTCACCGCGGCAGAGAGCGGCTGACCATCGGCCGTATTTCTTCCTGAGCTATGCGCACACGCCGAGAAACGGTGTCGGGGGACCCGACCCGGACATATGGGTGGAGAAGCTCTTCGGGGATCTGTGCGGCCATGTGATGGCCATGACGGATCTCCCGGCCGGGGCCCAGGCCGGATTCATCGACCAGGACATGCGCTCGGGCGAGGGCTGGTCCGAGCGGCTCGCCGAAATGCTCGCCACCTGCCGGGTGTTCGTACCGCTGTTCTCGCCGCGCTACTTCGCCAGCGAGATGTGCGGCAAGGAGTGGTACGCCTTCGCCCAGCGGGTCATCTACGAACAGGCCAAGAACAACACCACGGCGGAGGCGATCGTGCCCGCCCTGTGGTGGCCGGTGCCGCCCGATCAACTGCCGGGCCCGGCCGAGCGGTTGCAGTTCAACCACCGGGACTTCGGGGACCTCTACGTCACCGAGGGGCTCTACGGCCTGGTCAAACTCCGGATATTCGAGAGGGAGTACGAACGGGCCGTCTACGAACTCGCCAAACGCATCGTCAGCGTCGCCGACTCCTCCGCGATAGGCCCCGGGCGCCCCGTCGACTACCGCAACGCGCCCAGCGCCTTCGGCACGAGCGGCGGGCCACGCCCCATGCAGGTCACCGTGGCCGCCCCGACCCGGCACGACCTGCCCCAGGGCCGCACCGCGCACTACTACGGCGGCATGGCCCAGGACTGGAACCCGTACCACCCGGACTCCACGCGGCCGCTCGCCTATGTCGCCCGGGACCTGGTGCGCTCGCTCAACTACCAGGCCGACATCCTCTCGTTCGACGAGGTGTTCGTCCCCCACGAGGGCAAGCAGGAGCCCACCAGGCCGGAGATCCTCCTTGTCGACCGGTGGGCCCTGCGCGACGAGGAACAGCGCGAGCGGCTCGCCGCCTTCGACGCCGAGCACCGGCCCTGGGTGTCGGTGATCGTGCCGTGGAACCGCGAGGACGAACAGAGCAGGGCCGCCGAGGCCGAGCTGAGCGACTGGCTGGAGCGGACCATGCCCAAGAAGATGGGGCAGGGCCGCGCCGCCTGCCGGGCCGCCGCCAGAGGCGTGCCCAGCATGGAGGCGTTCGGCCAGCTGCTGCCCCAGATCGTCGAGGCCGCCGCCCAGCAGTATCTGAAACACGCGGCGGTCTACCCGCCGGCCGGCGGCGGCCACATGGAGCGGCCCCGGCTGCGCGGGCCGATGGCCGCCGAATACGCCACGACGCACTACGTTCCCCAGACGCACGACCTGGCGCCCGATGCGGAGGACACGGATGACAGCACGTCGTGACGGACGCATCGTCACCTTCTACTCCTACAAGGGGGGTACGGGCCGCACCATGGCCCTGGCCAACACGGCCTGGATCCTCGCCGCCAGCGGACGGCGGGTCCTGGCGGTCGACTGGGACCTGGAGGCCCCCGGACTGCACCGGTTCTTCCACCCCTTCCTCGACCCCGCCACCCTCGGCGCCACCACCGGCGTCATCGATCTGATCACCGAGTACGCGTGGGCCGCGACCAGCCCGGCGGAGCGCCCCGACGACTGGCACCGCGAATACGCGCGGGTGCGGCCGCACGCCGTCTCGCTCACCCCGGTGCACCTGGGCTGGGACTTCCCCGAGGGCGGCACCCTCGACTTCGTCTCAGCGGGCCGGCAGAACCGCGAGTACTCCGCGACCGTCTCCACCTTCGACTGGGACAACTTCTACGACCGGCTCGGCGGCGGCCACTTCTTCGACGCCCTGCGCGACGACATGAAGGCCCACTACGACTACGTCCTCATCGACAGCAGGACCGGGCTGAGCGACATCGCCGACATCTGCACCGTCCATCTGCCCGACGTCCTCGTCGACTGCTTCACCCTCAGCGACCAGTCCATCGACGGCGCCGCCGCGGTGGCCCGCCAGATCGACGAGCGCTACGGCGGCCGGGGCATCCGGATCTTCCCCGTGCCGATGCGCATCGACGAGGGGGAGAAGGAGAAGGCCGACGCGGGACGCGCGCTCGCCCGGGTGAAGTTCGACCGCTTCCCCAGCGGCCTCGCCGGGGAGCGGCTCACCGCCTACTGGGGCGCGGTGGAGATCCCGTACCGGCCCTACTACGCGTACGAGGAGACCCTGGCCACCTTCGGCGACGAGGCGGGGCTGAGCAACTCCCTGCTCTCCGCCTTCGAACGGCTCACCGGCTACGTCACCGAGGGCGCCGTCACCTCGATGCCCCCGGTCGGCGAGGAGACCAGGCTGCGGATCAGGGACGCCTTCACCCGCCGCCGGCCCTCCCTGCCCGCCGACCTCCATCTGCACTACGTCGCCGAGAACCGGATGTGGGCCGACTGGGCCGAATCGGTGCTCAGCCGCGCCGGGTTCCGGGTCGTGCCGCGCGACGTCTCGGCCGAACCGGCCGGGAACGGCGCCGCCGGGTCCGGTTCGGGTGGGTTCGGTTCGGGTGGGTTCGGTTCGGGCGGGTTCGGCGGATCCGGAACGCTCGGGGGCAGCGGCGTGGCCCTGGTCCCCGCCGAGTCCGCCGCCCGCACCGTCGTCCTGCTCTCCGCAGCGCACCTCAAGTCCGCGCGGGCCCTGGAGGCGTGGTCGCGCGCCGCGTCCGAGGACCCGGGCGGGGCCCGGCGCCAGGTGGTGCCCGTACGGGTCGGGGACGTCCGGCTCACCGCCCCGTACATCGACCGCAACCCGGTGGACCTCTTCCGGCTGGACGAGGCGCACGCCACCGCCGTGCTGCTGCGCGCCCTGGAGCGGCCCGTACAGCTCGCCGACGCCGTCGCGCCCGGCCCGCGCTTCCCCGGGACCGTGCCCAGGATCTGGAACGCCCCCTCCCGCAACCCTGGCTTCACCGGGCGCTCCCCGGTCCTGGAGCGGATGCGCGACCAGCTCGGCGGCGGCATGGCCGTGGTGCTCCCGCAGCCGCAGACGCTGTACGGACTCGGCGGGATCGGCAAGACACAGGTCGCGCTGGAGTACGTCCACCGCTTCATGGCCGACTACGACCTGATCTGGTGGATCTCCTCCGAGCAGACCGCCGACGTGGTCGCCGGCCTCGCCGAACTGGCCGTACGGCTCGGAGCGCAGGGCGAGGACATGGCGGCGGCCTCGCAGGAGGCCGTCGACCTGCTGCGGCGCGGCGTCCCCTCGCCGCGCTGGCTGCTGGTCTTCGACAACGCCGACGAGCCGGAGCAGCTCCAGCGGTTCCTGCCGCCCGGCGGCCCCGGACATGTCCTGATCACCTCGCGCAACCAGAGCTGGTCGCAGTACGGCGACGCCCTGCCCGTCGACGTCTTCCTGCGCGAGGAGTCCGTCGAGCACCTCCAGCGGCGCGCCCCCGGGCTGACCGCCCGGGACGCCGACCAGGTGGCCACCGCCGTCGGCGACCTGCCGCTCGCCGTCGAACAGGCGGCGGCCTGGATCGCGGAGACCGCCACCCCCGTCTCCGAATACCTGGACCAGCTCGGCCGGCAGGCGGCCGGCGTGCTGGCCCTCAACCAGCCGGCGGGCTACCCGCAGCCTGTCGCCGCTACCTGGAACATCTCCATCGAGCGGCTCAAGGAACGCTCGCCCGCCGCCGTACGGCTGCTCCAGCTCTGCGCCTTCTTCGCGCCCGAGCCGATCTCCGCGAACCTCCTCTACAGCAAGGAGATGATCGAGGAACTCAAGCCGTACGACGTCTCGCTCCAGGAGACGCTGGTACTGGGCCGGGTCATCCGGGAGATCGGCCGGTTCGCGCTGGCCAAGGTCGACCAGGTCGGCAACAGCATCCAGGTGCACCGGCTGGTCCAGGCGATCATCAGGGCCCAGCTCACCGAGGACGAGCAGCACACCGCCCGGCACGCCGTGCACCGCATCCTCGCCGGCGCCAGGCCCGACGGCGACGAACCGATCGACGACCCCGCCAGCTGGGACCGGTTCGCCACGATCTGGCCGCACCTCATCGTCTCCGAGGCCGGCTTCTGCCGGCGGCCCGAGACCCGCCGGCTGATGATCGACCGGGTGCGCTACCTGTGGAAGCGCGGTGACTGGCCGGCCGCTTTCGAACTCGCCGGAGAGCTGCGCGACAACTGGCGCGAGACGCTCGGCGACACCGACCCGCAGTATCTCTATCTGCGCTTCCACCTCTCCAACATCTACCGCTCCCAGGGGCGTTACGTGGAGGCGCGGGAGCTGGACGAGGTGACTCTGAACCGGCAGCGCGCGGTGCTCGGCCCCACCCATCCGCACACCTACATGACCACCAGCGCGCTGGCCACCGACTTCATGACGCTCGGCGAGTACGCCAGGGCGATGGAGCTGGCCGCCGACGCGCACGAGGGATTCAGCGGGATCTTCCACGAGTCGCACCCCCGGAGCCTCGCCGCCGCCAACAACCGCGCGCTGGCCCTGCGGATGGTCGGCCGCTACGCCGACGCGCGCGAGATGGACCAGGACGTCTTCGACCGCAGGACCACCGTCCTGGGACCCAGCCATCCGCACACCCTCGCCTCGGCCGTCAACCTGGCGCGCGACCTGCGGGACATCGGCCGGTACGAGGAATCGGTCGCGCTGCTCAGCCGGACGTACGCCGTCTACAAGGAACAACTGGGACCTCTCTTCCCCGGCACGCTGGCGGCGGCCAAGAGCCTGGCCGTGTCGCTGCGCAGGGCGGACCGGCTGGAGGACGCGCGGCGGCTGACCACCGCCACGCGGGGCCGCTACCGGACCAAGTACGGATCGCAGGCCACTCCCGACTCACTCGCCTGCGATCTGAATCTGGCGGCCGACCACTTCGCCGCCGGGGAACCGGTCGCGGCGCGGGATCTGGCGCAGGAGGTCGTCGACCAGTATCTGCGGGTGCCGGGGGAGCGGCACCCGTACACCCTCGCCGCCATCAGCAACCTGGGCATCTACCACTGGGGCTGCGGAGCGCCCGAGCTGGCGGAGCAACTGCTCCAGGGCGCGCTGGGCACGATGCGGGAGGTGCTGGGCGACGCTCATCCGCACACGCTCTTCTGCACGGTCGCCCTCGCCAGCGCCAAGGCGGATCTGGGCGAGCTGGACGAGGCGCTGGTGACGGAGCGCGGCGCCGTCGCCGGGCTGCGCGTGGCGCTGGGCGCGCACCACCCCGAGACGCTCGCCATCGCCTCCAACATGTGCGTCACGCTGGGGGCGCTGGGGCGCAAGGCCGACGCGGCGCAGCTGCGGGTGGAGACGGTGGAGGAGCTGGTACGGCTGCTGGGCGAGGACCACACGCTGACCCGGTTCGCCCGGGACGACCGGAGGGTCTACCGGGACCTGGAGCCGATGGCGGTGTGACGCGGGCGCGCCGGACGGAGCGGTACGTCCGTCCGGCGCGCCCGGCATCCGGCATCCGGCATTTGGCGCCCGGCATCCGGCGTCCGGCCGCCCGCTGTCATCCGTGCCGGTCGTCCTGGCCGTGCCGGTCGTCCCGGCTGTCCTGGCCGTCCCGGTCGGCCAGCAGCCAGGTCAGGATCCGGGGAAGCGCGTGCAGCGCGTCGAAGTGCGCGGCGGCCGGCTCCAGTACGGCCGTGGCGCCCGGGATCCGTTCCGCGAGCCAGCGGGAGTGGCCGACCGGGGAGAACACGTCCTTCTCGCCGTGCCACAGCAGCACAGGCCCCCGGATGTCGGCCGGGTCGAACCCCCAGGGCCCGGCGAAGGCGAGGGCGTCGTCGATCCAGCCGTACGCCGAACCGCGCAGCGCCTCCTGGTAGTTGCGCAGCAGCATCGTCCTGACCCCGGCGTCGGAGACCACCATGAGGTCGGAGTCGGTCAGCTCCCTGCGCAGATCGTCCAGCAGCCGCACAGGGTTCTTCCTGATCGCGTCGGCGCGCGGCGTGAGCCGGGCCGCCACCCCGCCCGGGTCCCGGTGCGCGGTGGTGTACTCCGCCACGTTCGAGGCGGCCATGCCCTCGAACCAGTCGAGCCCGGCCGCGTCCCACGGCGCCAGGGGGACCAGCGCGGCGGTCCGGGTCACCCGCTCGGGCAGCAGCGCCGCGCAGGCCAGGGCGTGCGGCGCACCGCCCGAGCGGCCCGCGACGGCGAAGCGTTCGAGGCCGAGCGCGTCGGCGATCGCCGCCACGTCCTGGGCCACATCGGCGACGGTGCGCCCCTCCAGGCGGTCGGAACCGCCGTATCCGGGCCGGTCGTAGGCGATCAGCTGCATGCCCCGCTGGTAGAGCACCATGCCGCGCGGGGCGGGACCCAGTCTGCTGCCCGGTGTGCCGTGCAGCAGGAAGACCGGTCTGCCGCGCGGGTCCCCCAGCCGCTCGACCATCAGATGCCGCCCGTCCGCCGCGCGCACCCGACGTCGCACCCCTGCCCCTCTCGCCATACGTACGTGATACGTAATCCGACCGGTCGGAACTCACCGCTGTACGGGCCTGTTCGACCGCGGGCCCGGTTTCACGATGATTGTCCAGGCTCGGAGCCGAATCTGTAAGGTCACATCGCGGAACGTGAACGGAAATCGCGATTCATACGTGGCTCGGATTCAGGACAGGACTAGTCCTCACCGGCCGCCGACGCGGCCGTCACCCCAGGTGTTTCCCGGACATCAACTCCCCTTCTCAGCAGGGGTTTTGTCATGGCCGTCCGACTGACACCTCTGTTCGGGGGATCGTCCTGAAGTCGACCTTGTGTTCGGCTGAAGGGTCTCGCAATAGTGGGCGACCTCATCCCCGCGCCAGAACCCCCCACACACTCCGGCGCGGGCCCCACAGGAGGTTGACCTTGAGCCATCGGCGTATATCCAAGAAGCGTGTGACCATGGCGGGCGGCGCCGTGGTGGCGCTGGCCATCGCGGGTGTCACGCTCCAGAACGCGAACGCCAGTGAGGAAAAGCCTCAGTTCGAGCTGAAGACCCTGTCGGCGACGGCGGCCGGCACTCTCGCGTCCACCCTCAACGGGAATCTCGGCGAGAGCGCGGCCGGCTGGTACTACGAGGCCGGGACCAAGGCCCTCGTGATGAACGTCGTCGACGAGTCGGCGGCCGAGACCGTACGGCAGGCGGGCGGCAAGGCCAGAGTCGTCCAGAACTCGACGGCCGAACTGAAGAGCGCCCGGCAGACCCTCACCTCCCGGGCCACCATCCCGGGTACGTCCTGGGCGGTCGACCCGGTCACCAACAAGGTGGTCGTCACGGCGGACCGCACGGTCACCGGCGACGCGTGGGACACGCTCAGCGGTGTGGTGGACGGACTCGGCGGCAAGGCCGAACTGAAGAAGTCGGCGGGGGAGTTCAAGACCTTCGTCTCCGGCGGTGACCCGATCCTGGGCGGCAACGCGCGCTGCTCGCTGGGCTTCAACGTGGTCAAGGACGGCGCACCGCACTTCCTGACCGCCGGGCACTGCACGGAAGAGATCCAGACGTGGGCCGACGGGCAGGGCAACCAGATCGGGACGACCGTCGCCTCCGCCTTCCCGGTGAGCGACTTCGGCCTGGTCAAGTACGACGACGCCGCCACGGACGCCCCCAGTGAGGTGAACCTCTACGACGGCAGCAGCCAGCAGATCGCCCAGGCGGGCGAGGCGGTCGTCGGGCAGCAGGTGGTCCGCAGCGGCTCCACCACCGAGGTCTCCGACGGCCAGGTCACCGGGCTCGACGCCACGGTGAACTACGGCAACGGCGACATCGTCAACGGGCTCATCCAGACCACCGTCTGCGCCGAGCCCGGCGACAGCGGCGGCTCGCTCTTCGCCGGTGACACGGCGCTCGGTCTGACCTCGGGCGGCAGCGGTGACTGCACCTCGGGCGGCGAGACGTTCTTCCAGCCGGTGACGACGGCGCTCGCCGAGGTCGGCGCGGAGATCGGCGACGGGTCGGGCGCGGGCGCGGGTGCCGGTGCGGGCGACGCCGGTGACGGCGCGGGTGACGGCGCGGGCGACGCGGCCGGTGACGACACCGGTGCCGGTGGCGACCAGGCTGGCGACCAGGCCGGTGACGCTGTCGGCGACCAGGCGGGCGACCAGGCGGGCGACCAGGCGGGCGAAGAGGCCGGCAACGCGAACGAGGACGGGAACGCGAACGGCAACGGCAACGGTTCCGGCTACCGGAGCGGCAACCGGTCGCACTGACGCCCTCTCCGCCCCCCCGCATACGCGAACAAACACGCGCACACGCACCACCGGCTCACCACGGGAGCCCGGACCGCCCGCGCGGCGGTCCGGGCTCCCGTGGTGTGTCCGGGGCCGGACGGCGGCACCGAAAGTCGTATCGCACGCACGTTCGAAACTTGGTCTATGGTGGAGAGCCACGAGGGGGGTGAGAACGGACTGATCCAGGAATCCAGGAGGTGCGGATGCCCGGCTTCACGCATCTGCGCACCGTCTCCGGATTCTCCCTGCGCTACGGGGCCTCCCACCCGGAACGGCTGGCGCGGCGCGCCGCCGAGCGCGGCATGGACGCCATCGCCCTGACCGACCGCGACACCCTCGCGGGCGCCGTCCGCTTCGCCAAGGCGTGCGCCGAGGAGGGGGTGCGGCCGATCTTCGGCACGCAGCTGGCGGTGGGCGAGCGCCCGGCTCGCGAGCGGGACCCGCGCGAGCGCGGCTCCGGCCCCACCACGCGCCGGCGTACCCCCGTGCGCGGCGGCGCCTTCATCGACGAGTCCACGCCCCGCGCGCTCTTCCTCGCCAGGGACGGCGCGGCGGGCTGGGCCGAGCTGTGCCGGCTCGTCTCCACCGCGCACGCGGCCGGCGAGGGCGGCCCGCTGCTGCCCTGGACCGACAACCACGGCGCGGGACTGACCGTCCTCCTCGGCCCGGACTCCGAGACCGGCCGCGCCCTCGCGGCGGGCCGCCCCGACCGGGCCGCCCGGCTGCTGGCGCCCTGGCGGGAGATCTACGGCGACGCGCTGCGCCTGGAGGTCGTGCACCACGGACGTACCGGTACGGACGCGGGCACCGGCCCCGGCTCGCTGCGCCATGCCGCCCGTACCCTCGGCTTCGCCACCGAACAGGGCGTACGCGCGGTGCTCAGCAACGCCGTGCGCTACGCCGACCCCGGACAGGGCCCGGTCGCCGACGTCCTCGACGCGGCCCGCCTGCTGGTCCCCGTCGATCCGCGCCGGGGCCTGGACAGCGGCGAGCGCTGGCTCAAGGACCCGGCCGCGATGGCCCGCACCGCCGAGCTGGTCGCCGAGGCCGCAGGGTTGCGCCGTGACACCGCGCACCGGCTGCTCGCCCTGACCGAGGAGACCGCCGCGGCCTGTCTGGTCGACCCCGAGGACGATCTCGGGCTCGGCTCCGTCCACTTCCCCGAACCCCGGCTGGTCGGCGCCGACCGCCGTACCGCCTCCCGGGTGCTGCGCTCGCGCGCCGCCGCCGGGATGGTGCTGCGCGGCTACGACCGGCGGAGCGACCACCGGGAGTACTGGGCGCGGCTCGACGCCGAGCTGCGCACGATCGACCGGATGAGCTTCGCCTCTTACTTCCTCACCGTCGCCGGGGTCGTCGACGACATCCGGGGGATGGGCATCCGGGTCGCCGCCAGGGGCTCGGGCGCCGGTTCCCTGGTCAACCATCTGCTGGGCATCGCGCACGCCGATCCGGTCGCGCACGGGCTGCTGATGGAACGGTTCCTCTCCACCCGGCGCCCCGGTCTGCCGGACATCGACATCGACGTCGAGTCCGCGCGCCGGCTGGAGGTCTACCGCGCGATCCTCGACCGCTTCGGCCCCGGCCGGGTCGCGGCCGTAGCCATGCCGGAGACCTACCGGGTGCGGCACGCCGTACGGGACGTGGGCGCGGCCCTCTCCATGGACCCCGCCGAGATCGACCGGATCGCCAAGGCGTTCCCGCACATCCGGGCCAGGGACGCCCGCGCCGCGATGGAGGAGCTGCCGGAACTGCGCGAGGTGGCGCGGGACAAGGGGCGCCGCGCCAGGATGTGGGAGCTGGTGGAGGCGCTGGACGCGCTGCCGCGCGGCGTCGCCATGCACCCGTGCGGGGTGCTGCTCTCGGACGCCTCGCTGCTGCGCCGTACCCCGGTGGTGCCGACCAGCGGCGAGCACTTCCCCATGTCCCAGTTCGACAAGGAGGACGTCGAGGACCTGGGGCTGCTCAAACTCGATGTGCTGGGCGTGCGGATGCAGTCGGCGATGGCGCACGCGGTCGCCGAGATCACCCGGGCCACCGGGGAGCCGGTGGACATCGACGATCCGGAGCAGGTGCCGGAGGGCGACCCGGAGACCTACCGGCTGATCCGGTCCGCCGAGACGCTGGGCTGCTTCCAGATCGAGTCGCCGGGCCAGCGCGATCTGGTCGGCAGGCTCCAGCCCGCCACCTTCCACGACCTGGTGGTCGACATCTCGCTCTTCCGGCCGGGGCCGGTGGCGGCCGACATGGTGCGGCCGTTCATCGAGGCCAGGCACGGCCGGGCGCCCGTCCGCTACCCCCATCCCGATCTGGAGGCGCCGCTGCGGGAGACCTGCGGCGTGGTCGTCTTCCACGAGCAGATCATCCGGATGGTGGACATCATGACCGGCTGCGGCCGGGAGGAGGCGGACAAGGTGCGGCGCGGTCTGTCCGACCCGGAGTCGCTGGGCCGGATCCGCGCCTGGTTCGACCGGCTGACCCGGCAGCGGGGGTACGCGCCCGAGGTGGTGGCGCGCGCCTGGGAGATCGTCGAGGCGTTCGGCTCGTACGGCTTCTGCAAGGCGCACGCCGTGGCCTTCGCCGTACCGACCTATCAGTCGGCGTGGCTCAAGGCGCACCATCCGGCGGCCTTCTACGCCGGGCTGCTCACCCATGACCCGGGGATGTATCCGAAGCGGCTGCTGCTGGCGGACGCGCGGCGGCGGGGGGTGCCGGTGCTGCCGCTGGATGTGAACCGGTCGACGGTCGCTCATAGAGTCGAACTGGTGTCTGATGAAAGGAGAGGTGGCGGCACCTGGGGGGTGCGGCTGGCGCTCCTCGACGTGCACGGCATCAGCGAGGCCGAGGCGGCGCGGATCGAGGCCGGGCAGCCCTACTCCTCGCTGCGCGACTTCTGGCAGCGGGCCAGGCCCGCCCGTCCCGTCGCCGAACGGCTGGCGCAGGTGGGCGCGCTGGACATGTTCGGTGCCAACCGCCGTGATCTGCTGCTGCATCTGTCCGAGCTGGCCGGCCCGCGGCGCGCCGCGGGCGCGTACGGCGACCAGCTCCCGCTGGAGGGAGGGCGGCGCACGGCCCCCGCCGGGCTGCCCGACCTGGGGGACGCGGAGCGGCTCAGCGCCGAGCTGGGCGTCCTCGGCATGGACGCCTCCCGCCATCTGATGGCGGATCACCACGCCTTCCTGGACGAGCTGGGGGCGCTGCCGGCCAAGCGGCTGCGAGGGGCGGAGCACGGCAGGACCGTCCTGGTCGCCGGCGCCAAGGTGGCCACCCAGACCCCGCCGGTCCGCTCCGGGAAGCGGGTCATCTTCACCACGCTGGACGACGGTACGGGCCTGGTCGACCTCGCCTTCTTCGACGACAGCCACGAGGCGTGCGCGCACACCGTCTTCCACTCCTGGCTGCTGCTGGTGCGCGGGGTGGTGCAGCGGCGCGGCCCGCGCAGCCTGAGCGTGGTGGGCGCGGCGGCCTGGAACCTGGCGGAGCTGGTGGAGCTGCGCAGGACGGGCGGCCTGGAGGCGGTCGCGGCGGCGCTGGACGCCCCCGCCCCCGCCCCCGCTTCCGGCGCCGGGGCGGGCGACTCCGGCCGGCGCATCCAGCTGTCCACGGGCTACGAGCTGAACCCGTGGGCGGATCTGCGGCCGCCCGGCGAAGGGGCCGCGACCGGACGGAAGTTCTGGCACGCCAGCCCGGGGAGCGCGGGATGATCCTCTGTATACGGCTCGAAGGGAAGAACGACGCCGAGGCCGCGCCCTCCGCGCTGCCGGCGCTGCTCGGCCTCGCCGAGGACATCAGCCCCGTGGTCCAGGCGCTGCCGCCGGACACCGCGCTCGTCGATGTGCGCGGCGCGCGGCGGTACTTCGGGCGGGACGCCGCCGGGATCGCCTCCGTACTGCGGGTGCGGGCACTCGCGCATCTCGGCGTCGGCTGCGCGATCGGTGTGGCCGCCACCCCTCTGCTGGCGAGGATGGCCGCGCGGCGGGCCGCGCCGGGGACGACGCTCGTGGTGGCGGAGGACGAGCGCGCGGTACGGGAGTTCCTGGCGCCGTGTCCGGTCGGCGCGCTGCCGGGGGTCGGCGCCGCGACGGCCCGCGCGCTGCGTTCGTACGGACTCGGCACCGTCGGCGCCGCCGCGGACGTGCCGCTGTCGACGCTCCAGCGGATCGTGGGGGTGCGCCCGGGGCGGGAGCTGTACGAGAAGGCGCGCGGCATCGACCGCACGGCCGTCGCCCCGAACGCCGCCGCGCGCTCGGTCGCCGCCGAACGCTCCTTCCCCCGCGACGAGTTGGACCACGAACAGCACCGGCGCGCGCTGCTCTCGATCACCGAGGAGCTGGGGACGGGGATGCGCGGCACGGGCCGGGTGTGCCGCTCGCTGACGCTCACCGTGCGCTACGCGGACCGGTCCACGACCACCCGTACCCGCGCGCTGCGCGAGCCGACCGCCCACTCGGCCGCGCTCGCCGCCGCCGTATACCGCGTCCATGAGTCGCTCGGGCTGCAACGGGCGCGGGTGCGGGCCTTCTCGGTACGGGCCGAGGGGCTGGTGGCGGTCGAACGGGCCGCCCGTCAGCTGACGTTCGACCCGGTGGACGAGCGGGCGCTGCGGATCGAGGCGGTGGCGGATCTGGCGCGGGCGAGGTTCGGTCCACGGGCGATCGTGCCGGGGTCGCTGGCCGCGTGAGAGGGAGGGGGAAGAGGGCGTGCGGGACCGCCGGAGTTTTACCGGCACGTAACTTCCCTTCTTCACCTTACCCGTGCGTAACTTGTCATGCACAGCCGTAAATGTGGTCCGGGCCACAGGGCTGACAGCCATCGCTTTTCCCTTGAGCCGCAAGGAGATTGCCTGATGCTGCCCTGGAAACGCGCGCTCGGCACGCTGAGCGCGCTGTTGCTGGCCGCCACCGTCACGGTCACCCCAGCCGTCGCCGCGACCGCCTCCCCCACCACCGCCTCCTCCACCGTCGCCGCCGCGCCCAGCAGCGGCTGGAACAACTACGCGTGCAAGCCCTCCGCCGCCCATCCCCGCCCCGTCGTGCTCGTCCACGGCACGCTCGCCAACTCCGTCGACAACTGGCTCGGACTCGCCCCGTACCTGGTGAACCGGGGCTACTGCGTCTTCTCCCTCGACTACGGCCAGCTCCCCGGCGTTCCGTTCTTCGGCGGCCTCGGCCCCGTCGACGCCTCGGCCGCCCAGCTCGCGACGTACGTGGACAAGGTGCTCGCGGCCACCGGCGCGGCGAAGGCCGATCTCGTCGGCCACTCCCAGGGCGGCATGATGCCGCGCTACTACCTGAAGTTCCTCGGCGGGGCGCCGAAGGTCAACGCGCTGGTCGGCATCGCCCCCAGCAACCGCGGCACCACCCTGCTCGGGCTGACCCGGCTGCTGCCGTACTTCCCCGGCGCGGCCGACCTGCTGACCGACAAGACCCCGGCGCTGGCCGACCAGATAACCGGATCCGCCCTGCTGACCAAGCTCAACGAGGGCGGTGACACGGTTCCCGGGGTGCGCTACACGGTCATCGCGACCCGGTACGACGAGATCGTCACCCCGTACCGCTCCCAGTTCCTGACCGGCCCCGACGTACGGAACGTGCTGATCCAGGACCTGTGCCCGCTCGACCTGTCCGAACACGCGACGCTCGGTCTGATCGACCGGATCGCCTTCCACGAGGTGGCCAACGCGCTGGACCCGGCGCGCGCCACGCCGACCACCTGTGCGTCGGTGATCGGCTGACCGCGCCCGCGCGACCGCCGGAGGGACGGCGGTCGCGCGGGTGGGTCCGGGTCAGCGGCCGCGGCGCCCGCCGGGCGTGGCGACGGCCTTGCGACGCGCCGTACCGAACATCACGGCCGCGCCCAGGGCGAGGGCCGCCGCCCCGCCGACGGCGAGGTAGGGGGTGGTGCCGCTGCCACCGGTCTCGGCGAGGTTCTCCTGAGCGGCGGCGGGCTGCTCATCCCCCCGCGCCACCGGGGTGCCGGCGGCCTTGGCCTCGGGGGCGTTGGGGGCGGTGGTGCCGGGGTCGGTGGCGGTGTCCGCCGGGGTGCCCGCGGCCTCGGTCCCCGCCTCGGCCTTCGCGGGGGCCTGCGCCGTATCCGTACCGGCCGCCTTCCCGTCCCCGCCATGGCCGTTGTGATCGACGGTGGACTTGTCCGTACCGTCCTCGATCTTCTGGTCGGTGGGCGCCGAGGCGGCCGGCGCGGCGCCGCCCGCGCCGCCGTTGTCCTGCCCGAAGACCACGTCGGAGCAGGTGTAGAAGGCTTCCGGGCTGTCCGAGCGCTGCCAGACGGAGTAGATGAGATGGCGGCCCGACTTGTTCGGGACGACGCCGTTGAAGACGTAGGCGCCGTCCTCCAGCTTCGGGTCCGCGACCGTGAGGAAGGGCTTCTCCTCCAGGTCGGACCACTTCAGCGGGGTGGCCGGGTCGTAGCCGTCCTTGGTCACGTACAGCTCGAAGGAACCCTTGTGCGGCGCGGTGGCCTTGTAGCGGAAGGTGCGGTTGCCCGAGGTCATGGCGGACGACGGCCAGTCGCCGCGCGCCAGATCGAGCCCCTTGTACTTGTCCCGGCCCGCGCTGCACAGCTTGCCGTCGGGGATGATCTGCCGGTGGTTCCCGGCGGCATCCGCGATGTTGACCTCGTTCCAGTCGTAGAACGCCTGCGTACCGCTGGCCGCGACCGCCGCCTTGCACGCCGCCGACTGCGGGCTCTCCGGTCCCTCCGCGAAGCACGCGGCGACCCGGCTGACCGGATCCGTCATCGACCCGTGGGCGGCGGCGGGCGTGGCGGCGAGCCCGGCCAGCGCGAGCGGGGCGAGGCCGAGGGTGACGATCCCGATGGCCGTACGACGAGGGGTCATGAACGGATTCTCCTTCTGAGCGGCAGGGGGAAAACGGCTGGAGCGACCGGCGGCCTCCCCGCCCCCGGACCGCTCCAGCGATCAGCAAACTAGCCGCTCCGAACCCCGTGATCGCCTGTTGGGAGGGGGTGAGGGTGATTCTTATGCTCCGCTTAAGGCGAGGCTAAGCGACCCCTGAGAAAGGGCCGCCGGGTGCGGGCCCGGCGACGCCGACGCGGATACGGTCCGGTTCGGTCCCGTGCCGGGCGGGCTCGGGTAGGGTGACCGTCGCACGCGCCACGGCGCGTACCCGCGACGACGCGTCCGTACCGGACACGTCCCCACCGAAGGAGGCGAGACCCATCACCGCTGTATCAGGCCGGGTGCTCCCTCCTCACGGCCGCGCGGTCCCTCGGAGCTAGGTGACCGCCGGGAGTGCCCCATCGGCATCCCGGAAAGGCTCACCCATGTCACTCCCTTCCTCCCCCTCCGTTCCCGCTGCTCCCTCCGCGCCTCCGCTCCTCCCGCCGGAGGCCACGGCCGCCGTCGTCGCCAGGCTCCGCGCCGCCGGGTGCGTCTTCGCCGAGGACGAGGCACGCCTGCTGATCTCCGCGGCCCCGACGGCGGCCCGCCTCGACGCCCTGGTGGAGCGCCGCGCCGGGGGACTGCCCCTCGAACACGTCCTGGGCTGGGCGGAGTTCCGTGGACTGCGGATGGCCGTGGACCCCGGCGTCTTCGTTCCCCGCCGCCGTACGGAGTTCCTCGTCGACCGGGCGGTCCTCCTCGCCCGGCCCGGCGCCGTCGTCGTGGACCTGTGCTGCGGCTCCGGCGCGCTGGGCGCGGCGCTGGCCGCCACCCTGGACGGGATCGAGCTGCACGCCACCGACATCGACCCCGCCGCCGTGCGCTGCGCCCGGCGCAACGTCGGCCCGGTGGGCGGCCGGGTCTACGAGGGCGACCTGTACGACCCGCTGCCCGCCGCGCTGCGGGGCCGCGTGGACGTCCTGCTCGCCAACGTCCCGTACGTGCCCACCGAGGAGATCGGCCTGCTCCCTCCGGAGGCCCGCATCCACGAGGCCCGGGTCGCCCTGGACGGCGGCGCCGACGGCCTCGACGTCCTGCGCCGCGTGAGCGCCGGCGCGCGCCGGTGGCTGGCGCCGGGCGGCTGTCTGCTCTTCGAGACGAGCGAGCGCCAGACCCCGTCGGCGGTGGAGACGGTCGCCCGCGACGGACTCGTCCCGCACGTGGCCCGCGCGGAGGAGCTGTACGCCACGGTGGTCGTCGCGAGCAGCCCGGCCGCTCCCGGTGCCGACGACGTCCGTTGACCTAGGGGCGCGACCGCCGGAACCGGCTGCGCGTATCGATGTCAGTGGTGGCTGGCACCATCGGAGCATGACCACGAACGACTGGGACGCCCTCGCCGGCACCTTCGACCAGGAGCCCGACCACGGCCTGCGGGACCCCGTGGTCAGGGCGGCCTGGGCCGGGCGGATGGCGGGGTGGCTGCCGGGCGAGCCGGGGCGGGTGCTGGACCTCGGGTGCGGTACGGGGAGCCTCGCGCTGCTCGCGGCCGAGGCGGGACACCGGGTGACGGCGGTCGACCGGTCGCCGCGCATGGCCGCGCTGGCCCGCGCCGAGCTGGCGGGGACGGACGCCGAGGTGCTCGTCGGGGACGCGACCGGGCCGCCCGTGGCGCGCGGGGCGTTCGATGTGGTGCTGGCCCGGCACGTGCTGTGGGCGCTGCCCGATCCCGAAGCGGCCCTGCGCCGTTGGGCGTCGCTGTTGCGGCCCGGCGGGCGGCTGGTGCTGATCGAAGGTGTCTGGTCCGGCGCCGGCCTGCCCGCCGCCCGGCTCACCGCCGCGCTCGGCCCGCTCGCCGAACGCGTCCATCACGAGACGCTCTCGGCGGACCCCGCGCTCTGGGGCCGCGCCGTCGACGACGAGAGATACGCGCTGGTCGCCCGGCTCGCCCCGGCCCCGCGCCACACCGAGGTCGTCGACGTCCATCTGATCCTGCGCCGGGGCGCCGAGGTGCTGCTCGCCCGCCGCGCGGGCACGGGATACGCGGACGGCCTGCTCAACGCCCCTTCCGGGCACGTGGAGTCGGGCGAGGACGTGCGGGCGGCCATGATCAGGGAGGCGTCCGAGGAGATCGGGATCTCGCTCGCCCCGGGCGACCTGCGCGTCGCGCTCGTCATGCAGCACCGGGGACCGGCCGGGGCACCCAGGATCGGCTGGTTCTTCGAGGCGGAGTACGGCGCGGGCGGCGAGCCCGTCAACCGCGAGCCCCACAAGTGCTCCGGGCTGTCCTGGCATCCGCTCGCCGCCCTCCCGGACGACATGGTCGCCTACTGCCGCGCCGGCCTCGACGCGTACGGAGCGGGCGAACGGTTCGTCATCCACTGGCACGAGGACGGCGATCCGATCGCCCACCGCCCGGCCGGGCCCGACCGGGCCGTCCCCCTTCCGGCCACGGACCGCGGACCCTGAGCGCCGGGACGCGGGGCGCCCACCGGACACGCGTCCGCGTTCCGGCGTGTTCCGGCCAGCTGTGCCGCACGGCGCCCGGCGGCGGCGGGTCGTGGGGGACAATCGCTCCGTGACCTTCAAGATCGTGATCGACCCGGCCGCCGTGACCGCCCCGTACGAGCAGCTGCGCACCCAGATCTCCGCGAAGGCCCGCTCCGGCGCGCTGCCCGTGGGATACAAACTGCCCACCGTGCGGGGGCTCGCCGAGGAGCTGGGGCTGGCCGCCAATACGGTCGCCAAGGCATACCGCGCGCTGGAGACCGATGGAGTGATCGAGACCCGCGGCAGGAACGGTACGTTCGTGGCCGCCGCCGGTGAGGCCGCCGACCGGGAGGCGGCCGCCGCCGCGCGGACCTACGCCGAGCGCGCGCGACGGCTGGGGCTCGGCCGCGCCGCCGCGCTGGCTGCGGCGGAGGAAGCCGTACGGGCCGTCTACGCGAAGTGACCCGCACGGCACGGCTGTTGGGGCGCGCCCGCACCCCGGACCCGTACGGGAGCGCGCCCGCCGCCGGCCCGCGCGAGCGCGCCGCCGGACGCCGCTGCCCGGCGCGTCCTCACAGATACAGTCCCGCGTCCCTGTTGGCGTGCTGGGCCGGGACCGAGGCCGGGCCCGTCCCCCGGCGCAGCGCGTACAGCTCCGCCAGCGTCGCGCCCTCACGGCCGACGGCCGCTTCCCAGTCGCCGCCGCGTCCGGGACCGCCGTCCCTGTCCCCGTCCCCGTCCCGGCCGCCGTCCTGCCCGCTCAGCCAGGACACCGCCTCCGCGCGGGTCAGCGACCCCACCTCGATCCTGGCCAGACAGCGCCCCGGCCGCACCACCGCCGGGTGCAGCCGCTCCAGGTCCTCGTTGGTCGTCACCCCCACCAGCACGTTCCTGCCCTGACCGAGCAGCCCGTCGGTGAGATTCAGCAGCCGCGACAGCGCCTGCCCCGCCGTGTGCCTGGCCTCGCCGCGGATCAGTTCGTCGCAGTCCTCCAGGAGCAGCAGCCGCCAGCGGCCCTTGGCCGTGCCGTCGTCCTCGCCGATCGCGATGTCCATCAGATAGCCGACGTCGTTGAAGAGGCGCTCCGGGTCCAGTACGCAGTCGACCTGGCACCACTCCCGCCAGGACCGGGCCAGGGTGCGCAGCGCGGAGGTCTTTCCCGTGCCGGGCGGCCCGTGCAGCAACAGCAGCCGGCCCGAGATGTCGTCCGGGGTCACCTTCATCAGCCGGTCCAGCGCGTCGGCCACCGGCGCCGTGTAGTTGGGCCTGACCTCGTCCCAGGCACCGGCCGCGATCTGCCGCGCGGTGCGGTGCGGGCCGCGCCTCGGGGAGACGTACCAGAAGCCCATGGACACGTTCTCCGGCTGCGGTTCCGGATTGTCCCGGGCGCCGTCGGTTGCCTGCCGGTGGATCTCCTCGGCGAGTTCGGCGGTGACGGCCGTCACCGTCACATCGGCGCCCCGGTTCCAGCGGGACACCAGCAGGGTCCAGCCCTCGCCCTCCGCGAGGGTCGCGCTGCGGTCGTCGTCGCGGGCGCGGCGCAGCACCGAGGCGTCCGGCGGCAGCAGGGTCGAGCCGGGCTTGACCCGGTCGATGGTGGAGCTGTGGGAGTACGGCTGCTCGCCCGTCGCGAAGCGGCCGAGGAACAGCGCGTCGACCACGTCCGACGGGGAGTCGCTGTCATCGACGGTGAGCCGGATCGGCAGGGCGTCCTGTGGCTTGGCAGACATGTCGCACATGATCCGGCACGGGGGCGTCCGGCGCATGGTGTTTTGCCCGTGGCAGGGCCGTGACATCACCACGGTTCCGCCACGGGCCCGCCCCCGCGTCACCCCCGTCCCGTCGTCGCCGTGATGGCCGTCCGCGCCACCGTCGCCGTCCGGCGGACGCGGCGCACCACCGCGTACCCCTTGGTCAGCGCCCGGTCCCGGGCGACGCCGAGGCCGAGGCGGCGGCCCTCGACCAGCCGCGCGAACTCCTCGATCCCGGTGGCGCGCCGTACCGTCAGCCGCTCCAGCGCGTACGGGCCCTGGCAGCGGCAGGCCCGCGCGTTGCCCACGGCCAGCGCCTGGGCGAACCCGGCCGCGCGCACCGCCCGGCGCACGCGGCGGCTGGAGTAGCCGTACGGGTAGGCGAAGGAGGCGGGCGCCGCGCCCAGTTCGGCGGCGAGGATCTCCCGGCAGCGCCCGGCCTCGAACCCGAGCCGCGCGCCGTCGAGCTGGTCCAGCTGCGGATGGGTGTGGCTGTGGCCGCCGATCTCGGCACCCGCGCGGGCCAGTTCGCGGACCTGGTCCCAGTCGAGCATGGTGTCCGGCGCGCCGCCTACGTCGTACGGCCCGCGCAGCCATCCCGTCGAGACGAACAGCGTGGCGGCGAAGGAGTACGAGGCGAGCACCGGCAGCGCGTACCGGTGCACGCCCTCGTACCCGTCGTCGAACGTGATCAGTACGGGCCGCCGCGGCAGCGGCTCTCCGGCGCGCCACGCGGCGGCCAGCCGCGCCGTGGTGACCGGGGTGAACCCGCTCCCGTGGAGCAGCTCCATCTGGTCGGCGAACGCCTCGGGCGAGACGGACAGGGCGTACGCCGAGGGCGCGGGCCGCCGTGCGACGGCGTGGTACATGAGGATCGGCACGGCGGACGGCGGTCCCGGCGCACGCTCCGCCGGGGCGGTCGGACGCGTCGTCACGCGGCGGCTCCCCGGGGCGTGCGGGCGCTGCCGTCGTGCTCCCCGAGCCCCCGCGCGCCGGGCTGTTCGATCGGTCCCGAGGAGAAGGCCGCGCCCCCGCCCCGGGCGCGCAGACGGCCCACCAGATAGCCGGCCGCCGTCGTGGTCACCCCCACCACGATCGCCCCGGCGCGGGCGAATCCGCCCGGCCGTCCCCGTACCCCGTCGCGCAGGGCGCGCGCGACCCCGGCGGGGAGTACGCGGGTGGTGTAACGGCGCTCGGACGCGAGCCCCTTGTCCGCTCCCACGCTGCTGGTGACCAGCGCCTTGGACAGCCCTTCCGCGTACGCCCGGGTACGGAAGTAGCCGAACCGCTCGCGGGACGCCGGGACCCGGTGGTGGATGACCGCGCGGTCGTCGATCAGGAGCACCGCGTCGGGGACGGCGTCGGTGAGCCGGATGCACAGCTCCGTCTCCTCGCAGCCCAGCGGGCGCCTGTCGCCGTCCCGCCCGATGCCGGTCGCGAACCCCCCTGCGGTGTCGAAGGCCGTCCGCCGGAAGGAGGCGTTCCCGCCGAGTACGTTGCGCACCCGTACCAGCCCCTCGGGCAGCCCCCGGTAGGTGCAGCCGACGACCCAGTCGAACTCCTCGGGGAACCAGGCGGGCCTGCCGCCCGACGCCCACGCGGGCAGGGTCCGGCCGCCGACGGCCAGCACGCGGGGGTCGTCGGCGTACGCCTCGTCGAAGCGGCGCAGCCAGTCCGGCTCGGCCACGGCGTCGTCGTCCAGGAACGCCACGAATTCGCCGCGCGCGACGGCGATGCCGGTGTTGCGGCCCGCCGAGAGCCCGCGCGGCCCCGCGTTGGCCAGGACCCGCACCTCCCCGCGCGCCGCGTCGCCCTCGTACTCCTGGACGAGCCGCTCCAGCAGCGCCGGGTTGTGGTCGACGACGAGCAGTGTCTCCAGGGCGGGCAGCGACTGCCGCCGTACGGAGTCGACGGCCGCGCGGATGTCCTCCCGGCGTTCCTCCGTATAGACGCAGATCACCACGGAGAACGGCCGGTGGCGGGACTTGCGGGAGTGACAGGTCGAAGGTGACTGGAGGGGCGGAGGGGGCGGAGGAGGCGGAGGCGACTGACGGGCGCTCATGACGCCTCGCCCCGGGGGACACTGATCCTCAGCGCGGTGGGACGGCGCCGGGTCGAGCGGGGGACGCCCCGTTCGCGCAGGATCACTCTGAGGACCCGGAGGCCGTCTCTGACGGCTCTCAGATTGCTGACTCCGTGGATCCGGTCGTACTCGTGACTCGGAATCTCCTGCACCTTCAGCCCCGCCTTGACGACCCGGATGTTCATCAGGGTCTCCACCTCGAAGCCGGTGCAGTCCAGGGTGATCGCGTCCAGGCAGTGGCGCCAGAACGCGTTGTAGCCGTAGCACAGATCCGTGTACCTGGCGCCGAACTTGGCGTTGACGGCGGCGCACAGGACCCGGTTGCCGAGCTTGCGTATCGCCGTCATGTCGTCCGTACCGCCGCCGTTGGCGAAGCGCGAGCCCTTGGCGAAGTCGGCGCCGGAGACCAGGGCCGACACATAGGAGATGATCTCCCGGCCGTCGGCCGACCCGTCCGCGTCGATCATCACGATGATGTCGCCGGTGCACGCGGCGAATCCGCTGATCAGCGCGTCGCCCTTGCCCTTGCCGCGCTGCTCGACGACCTTGACGTCCGGCCACAGCTCCCGCGCGACCCGGATCGTGTCGTCGGTCGAATCGCCGTCCACCAGGACGACTTCATGGATCCATCCCGGCAGTGTCCTGAAGACGTACGGAAGGTTCTCCGCCTCGTTCATCGCCGGGATCACGACGCTGACGGGCGGCGCGATCGCGAGGTGTGAGGAGACGGGCCGGTAATACCGCGGCCTGCCGTCCGGCAGACCGTGCGGCCGGCCCGCTGTGCGGCCTGAACCCTCCGTATCACCGGGTGACGGGACGGACAGTGGATCCTCGCCCGGTAAGGCCGGGCGCAGAAAAGCGCTCATGAGTTTCTTTCCCTCTCGTCCGGTGGACCGCCCGCCCCTGGGCGGTCCGGCTGTGTTTCCGGTTCGAAAGGGGGGTTCTCACCCGCCCATGACGAAAGGGAGCTCCGTACCGGAACTCCCTGCTGGCTGGGTGAGTTGTGGTGCATGCCGCGCGGGACGCGACCCGGCACGACGCGCGGTCGCCGAGCGCGGCACCCCCCTGCTGCGCCCCGCCCCGGGAGCCATCGCGACGCTTGAGCCCTCCCCTGAGCCGCTTTGCCTGATGGTCCGATGCGGGTGAATGTACGACGGTATTGAGGATTGGGACTGTATGGCAAGAGCTGGAACGGGGGCTGGCTTTTTTGCATCTTTGGCCATACTTCAACGGTCACTTCCGGAAACTCCCCGATCAGATGTGTTCAATCTGGTCACTCTCAGGCGAGAAGCGGGGGTGCGTAGGGGGTGCGTAGGGGGTCTCCACCGGAACCCTCACCGAACGTTCTTGGCATGGACACTTCCAGTGGATCGATCTGCCTGGTACGAAAGTCGCGGCAGAGATCCTGCTAGGGAGAGGTCCTATGAAACTGTCCAGAATCACAGTGTTCTCCACCTCGCTGCTCCTCGGCGCCGTCCTCGCTCTCACCGGAGCGGCCTCGGCCCAGGCGCGGGAATCGGCCGCCGCCGTCGACTATGTGGCGCTGGGTGATTCCTACTCCTCCGGCGTCGGATCCGGCAGTTACGACAGCGCGAGCGGTGACTGCAAACGCACCCCCAAGGCGTATCCGGCGCTCTGGGCGGCCGCGCATTCACCCGCGACGTTCGCGTTCACCGCGTGCGCGGGCGCTCGTACGGGTGATGTGACCGCCGGTCAGCTGACCCCGCTCAGCTCGGCCACGGACCTCGTCAGCATCACCATCGGAGGCAATGACGCGGGCTTCTCCGATGTCATGACGACCTGTGTCCTCAATTCGCAGGCCACCTGCCTCAGCCGGATCGCCACGGCGCGCGCCTACGTCGACTCGACCCTGCCCGGAAACCTCGACTCGGTGTACACGGCGATCAAGGCCAAGGCGCCCTCCGCCCGCGTCGTCGTCCTCGGCTATCCCCGCTTCTACAAGCTCGGCGGCAGCTGCCTCGCCGGACTGAGCGAGACGGTGCGCGCCGCGATCAACGGTGCCTCCGACTATCTGAACGCGGCGACCGCCAAGCGGGCCGCCGACCACGGCTTCACCTTCGTCGATGTTGTCGGGGCGTTCACCGGCCACGAGATCTGCTCGAGCTCCGCGTGGCTGCACAGCCTCAACGTGCTCAATATCGGAGAGTCCTACCACCCCACCGCCGCCGGCCAGTCCGGCGGCTATCTGCCGGTCTTCACCTCGGCGGCGTAGCGGGGGCGAGGCCGGCGGCGCCCCTTCGGGAGGCCGCCGGCCCCCGTCCCGGGCCACCTCCTGATCCCCCCTCGATCCACTCCGGGAGGTGCGCGGACATCCTGGGCGAACTGTCCAACTCGCCCTGAAATAAGATGGATGCGGCATGGTTGCTCGTCCCCGTACGGGTGCGGTTCCCGCCCGAGGCGGGATACACGGGTGTCCGGCAGGGGCGATAGGGTTAACCTGCCCGGGCCGGTTGCCCTCGTTACGGGTGGGGAGTGAAATGAATCAGATAACGGTACACAGCAGGGCGCGGGTCCCTGCGATCACCTGCGGGAGCAGCGCGACCAGTTCGCGCCTCGACCGCCATCTCTCGGTGCTCGGCGGTCCCGCCGTGCCACAGCGGGAGACCGTCGAGGCGACGCTGCTGATGCGCGAGCTGATCTCGCGCGACCGCTCGCAGACGCATCGGAACAAGGGCGCGCGGGTCTCGCTCTTCGCGCCGCTGCGCCGCCTGCGCCGCTCGCTGTTCGGCAGCCGCCGCTGACCCTGTGGCGTTACGGCTCACGGCGTGCCGACGTCCCCGCGTCACGGCGCCGCATGCTTCACCGCGTCAGCGCGACGATCCGCCGGTCCGCCGGTCTGTCGAGCCGCTCCGGCGCGGTCCCGGCGCAGTGCCACTCCCCGCTCGTCCGTTTCACCACGGCTCGCGGCAGTGCGTCGGTCTCCCCTCTCACTCCCTCCCAAGGGGCAGCTCCCGCCCCGCCCGTCACTCCCGACCGAGGCGCTTCGGAGCTTCAGACCAGTGCGAACTGGCCCTCCGGCCCCTCCTCGTGATGATCGAGCACCGAGGCCGGCCGCCGCGCCGCCACCGGGGCCGGGAGGATTCCCGCCTCCCGCAGCTCCCGCCGCCCGATCAGCGGTCCCTCGTCCACGCGTGCGCGCAGGGCGTCCTGATCCGGCCGGGCCTCCGCGAGCAGGGTCAGCACGGTGATCAGTTCGAGCAGCTCCGACGTCCACTCCCGCTGCCAGGCCGGCCCGGCCTCTGCCGTCCGCTGTTCGAACCACAGCTCCAGGATCCGTACGCCGCCCACCGTGAAGTCGCGGGCCGCCGGAGACACGGGGGAGACGCGGCCCGTACCGAGCAGGAGCGCCGCGTCCTCCGCGTCGTACCCGAGCGCCTCGGGACGGTCGGGGACGGCGGCGCGCACGTACGGGCGGCGGCCCCCGGGCAGCCGGGGCTTCTCGCCGCCGCGCGCCCCGCGCAGCTGGACCCCGGTCATCCGCCGCCCCAGCTCGACCCCGGCGGACCAGACCCCGGCGTCGGCGGTCAGTGGCACCACGCATCCGGCGGGGGAGGGGAGCGCGGTGGCCACGGCCCAGGCGAGCAGCGCGTCGGCGGTGACCTCGTGCCCGTACCGCCGCGCCAGCAGCGCGGTCAGCCCCGGCGCGACATTGGGTTCCACGCCGCCCGGCCGGCGGTAGAGCGGCCTGATCCGGCCGGGCCGGCCCGCCGGCGAGTGACCGTCCGGCAGTACGGCGCCGACCAGCAGCGCGGGTCCCGCGCCCGACGGCACGTACCCCTGCTCCACGGCGAAGACCTGGTGCGCGTCAGCGACCCGCCACAGCTCCGGGCGGGCCGCGTCGATCAGCCGGTGGTCGGGGATCAGCCACTGCTCGTCGAACGGTCCGTGCCCCATCCGTACCGGCGGCGGGCAGGGGCCCGACTCGCGGACGAACCGCCCGGTCCCGGTGGCCCGTCCCGGCAGCGCGGTCACCGCGCTGTGCTGCGTACGGGAGCGGGTCGGCCCGAACAGCGCGTCGCGCTCGGCGCCTTCCGACCGTACGAGCCGGTCCCAGCGCGCCGTGAGGGCGGCGGGCGACGGGGCCATGATCCAGGGCCTGCCGAGCCGCAGCGGCGCCGCCGACCAGGGCATGAGATCGCCGAGCGACGGGGTGTCCGCCCCCGCTCCGTCCATCACGCCCGGCTCCGGATCCGGGCCACGACCCGCACGGGCCCTCGCACCGGTCCTCTCGCCGGAACCCTCGCCGGTCCTCTCATCGGAACCCTCGCCGGAGCCTTCGCCGGAATCCCTGCCGGACCGCGTCACCGTCATGCGGACCGTCCTCCCGTCGCCGTGTGCGCCGTCGGCGGCATCGTAACGGCCGCGCCGGAACGGCAGGTCAGTGCGGGCGCGCTTCACCCGTGAGGTCCGCCTCGACCGTCACGGAGAACGCGAAGCGGTCACCCCGGTAGCGGATCCTGGCCACATCCACCACCCGGCCGTCCGCGTCGTACGTCACCCCCGTGTAGTGCAGGATCGGGCTGAGCAGCGGCACCCGCAGCAACTCGGCCGTCACCGGGTCGGCGAGCCGCGCCTCGACCGTGTCGGTGATCCGGCTGATCCGCACGCCGACGAGATCGCGCAGCACCTTCGTCATCGGCCAGCGCTCCAGATCGGACACCTCGATCCGCGCCGCGACCTCCGGACGCACCGCGTTCTCCACCCAGTTGACCGGCTCGCCGCTCTCCCCGTCGCACCGCAGCCTGCGGTAAGCGACCACCTCGTCCAGCCCGGGGAAGTACTCGGCCAGCTCACCGGGGACCGGCGCCGGACCGTGGCCGAGGACCGTGGCCGGCTCGCCCGACTGCTGCGCCACGATCGCGTCGATCGAGCCCAGCAGCCGGCGCGGGGCGCCGCGCCGCGCGCCCGGCTCGATGAAGGTGCCGCGCCGCCGGTGCCGGCTGATCAGCCCCTCCTCCTCCAGCTCCTTGAGGGCCTGACGCATCGTCAGCACGCTGACGCCGTAGTGCGCGGCGAGCCGCTCCTCGGTCGGCAGCCGCAGCGGATCGTGCGGGCGGCGGCCCAGTATCGAGGCGCGCAGCGACTGCGAGACCTGATACCAGAGCGGCAGCTTGCGGTTCAGGACCAGGGAGTCGGGGGCGAAGGCGGTCACGGCAGCTCCGTAAGACGGATCAGGGCCTGAAGTGGCGCTCAAGACCCTGCCACACGTCGTCGTACCCCTGTTGCAGGTGTGCGGCCCCCGCCGCCTGCCCGGTCGCCGTCACCGGCCAGCGGGTCTCGAACATGAAGGCCAGGCCGTCGTCGATACGCTGCGGCCGCAGCTCCGCCGCGCTCGCCCGCTCGAAGGTCTCCCGGTCGGGACCGTGCGCCGACATCATGTTGTGCAGCGAGCCGCCGCCGGGCACGAAACCGCCCTCGCCCGCCGACTTCGCGTCGTACGCGCCCTCGATCAGGCCCATGTACTCGCTCATCACATTGCGGTGGAAGTACGGCGGCCGGAAGGTGTCCTCGCCGACCAGCCAGCGCGGCGCGAAGACGACGAAGTCGACGCCCGCGAGGCCCGGGGTGTCGGACGGCGAGGTCAGCACGGTGAAGATCGACGGGTCGGGGTGGTCGTAGCTGATGGAGCCGATGACATTGAACCGGCGCAGGTCGTAGACGTACGGCACATGGTTGCCGTGCCAGGCTACGACGTCCAGCGGGGAGTGGTCGTAGGTGGCCGCCCAGAGGTTGCCGCAGAACTTGCTGACCACCTCGACCGGCCGCTCGATGTCCTCGTAGGCGGCGACGGGCGCGAGGAAGTCCCGCGCGTTGGCCAGCCCGTTGGCACCGATCGGGCCGAGATCGGGCAGCGCGAAGGGGCGGCCGTAGTTCTCGCAGACATAGCCGCGCGCCGTCGCGTCCAGCAGCTCGACCCGGAAGCGCACCCCGCGCGGGATCAGCGCCACCTGGCCGGGACGGGCGGCGAGCAGCCCCAGCTCGGTGCGGATCAGCAGTCCGCCGCGCTCGGGCACGATCAGCAGCTCGCCGTCCGCGTCGCTGAACACCCGGTCGGTCATGGCTGAGTTGGCGCTGTAGAGGTGGATCGCCATGCCCACCCGCCGCGCGGCGTCCCCGTTGCCGCCCAGGGTCCACAGCCCCGCCAGGAAATCGGTGCCGGGAGCGGGCTCGGGCAGCGGGTTCCAGCGCAGCCGGTTGGGGTCGGGGACGGTCTCCGTGAACGGGGCGCCGCGCAGACCTCCGTTGTCGATACGGACGAACGGCGGATGCGCGGCCGACGGGCGGATCCGGTAGAGCCAGGAGCGGCGGCCCAGGGCCCGGGGCTCGGTGAACGCGCTGCCGCTCAGCTGCTCCGCGTACAGCCCGAGCGGCGCGCGCTGCGGCGAGTTGCGGCCGTGCGGCAGAGCGCCCGGCACCGCCTCCGAGCTGTGTTCATTGCCGAAACCGGGGGAGTGGGCCAGCTCCTCGGCCGTCCTGCGCGCCTGCTCGATGCCGTTCATGCCGCTCATCCGCCGTGTCCGCTCCCTGATCGAGAAATCCCGCCAAATCCTATGGACAACCGTAGGATTGCGGGACCGGCGCGTCAACGGGACCGCGCGGTACGGCGCCGCCCGGTTCACGCGGGCGCACGAACGCGGCCGTACGAACGCGAGTGCGCGGGCGCACGAACGCGGGCGCGGGGCGAGTGCGGCGGGGGCCTGCGCGCCCTGCCTGTCGTGCCGCACTCCTCCGCGTACCTCCGTGCCCTTCTTCCCTCACTTCTTCCCGCACTTCTTCCCGCACTTCTTCCCGCACGGTTCCGTCCGGGCCGTATCCCTCCGTCCCAACCGGTCGGTATGCTCGCTGCCGCCGACCTCCGAACCCGCCCCCTGACCACCGCCGCCGCCCGGGAGGACCGTCCCATGACCACCGCCCCGCGCATCTGCCCGCTCTGCGAAGCCACCTGCGGGCTGACC
Source organism: Streptomyces sp. NBC_01429 (assembly GCF_036231945.1). Lineage (NCBI taxonomy): Bacteria > Bacillati > Actinomycetota > Actinomycetes > Kitasatosporales > Streptomycetaceae > Streptomyces > Streptomyces sp. NBC_01429. Next base: position 6,417,850 of record NZ_CP109599.1, read on the forward strand.
CTCACCATCGAGGGGACCAGGGTCACCGGCGCCAGAGGCGACCGCGACGACGTGTTCAGCCGGGGCTTCGTCTGCCCCAAGGGCGCGTCCTTCGGGGAGCTGGACGCCGACCCCGACCGGCTGCGCGCCCCTCTCGTCCGGGTGGACGGCGAGCTGCGCGAGGCGACCTGGCAGGAGGCGTTCGACCTGATCGCCGCACGGATGCGGCCCCTGACCGAGGAGCACGGCCCGCACTCCGTCGGCGTCGTCCTCGGCAATCCCAACGTCCACACCATGGCCGGGGCCCTCTATCCGCCGCTGCTGGTGGGCGCGCTCGGCACCCGCAACCTCTTCACGGCCAGCACCCTCGACCAGATGCCCAAGCACGTCGCCTGCGGGCTGCTGTTCGGCGATCCGAACGCCATCCCCGTACCCGATCTCGACCACACCGGACATCTGCTGCTCCTCGGCGCCAACCCGCTGGACTCCAACGGCAGTCTCTGCACCGCGCCCGACTTCCCCGGCCGGCTCAAGGCGCTGCGCCGGCGCGGCGGCACCCTCACCGTCGTGGACCCGCGCCGCACCCGTACGGCCAGGATCGCGGACAGGTACGTCCCGATCCGGCCGGGCGCCGACGCGCTGCTGCTCGCGGCGGTCGCGCACGTCCTCTTCGCGGAGGGGCTCACCGATCTCGGCGCGCTCGCCGGGCAGGTGCAGGGCGTGAGCGAAGTCCGCGACGCGGTACGGGACTTCGCCCCCGAAGCCGTCGCCGCCGGGTGCGACATGGACGCCGAGGAGATCCGTACGATCGCCCGCGAACTGGCCGCGGCGCCCACCGCCGCCGTCTACGGGCGGGTCGGCAGCTGCACCGTCGAGCACGGCACGGTCACCAGCTGGCTCGTCGACGTGCTCAACATCCTCACCGGCAACCTCGACCGGCCCGGCGGCGTCCTCTTCCCGCTCTCCGCCACCGACCGCGCGCCCGCGGCCCCCTCCGCCACCGGCGCCGCCGTACCCGGCAGGGGCTTCGCCCTCGGCCGCTGGACGAGCCGGGTGAGCGGCCACCCGGAGGCCAAGGGCGAACTGCCGCTCGCGGCCATCGCCGAGGAGATCGAGACCCCCGGCGAGGGGCGCATCCGTGCGGTGATCGCCCTCGCGGCCAACCCCGTGCTCTCGGCGCCGGACGGCGACCGGCTCGACCGGGCGCTCGACGGGCTCGACTTCATGGTCAGCGTGGATCCGTACCTCAACGAGACCTCGCGCCACGCCGACGTCGTGCTGCCCCCGCCGCCGCCCGCGCAGAGCGCGCACTTCGACTTCGCCTTCAACGCCCTCGCCGTACGCAACCAGGTCCGCTACACGCCCGCCGCCGTTCCGTTGGAGGAGGGCCGGATGGACGAGAGCGAGATCCACGCCCGGCTGATCCTCGCGGTCGGCGGCGCGCACGGCGCGGCGCCCGCCGACGTGGACGAGGCGGCGATCGGCCGCGTCCTCGGCAAGGCCGTCGCCGACCCGTCCTCACCGGTGCGCGGACGCGACCCGAAGGAGCTGTCCGCCCTGCTCACCGGCGGCACCGGCCCCGAACGCCGGCTCGATCTGAAGCTGCGCCTCGGCCCCTACGGAGACGGCTTCGGCGCGAACGAGGGCGCGGGCGCGTGGGCGGACGCGGACGTGGACGGCGACGGCTCCGGCGGGCCGGGGCTCAGCCTCGCGCGGCTGCGGGAGCATCCGCACGGCATCGACCTCGGGCCGCTGCGCCCCCGCCTGCCCGATCCGCTGAAGACCCGCAGCGGACGGATCGAACTGCTGCCCGCGCCCATCGCCGCCGATCTGCCCCGGCTGCGCGCGGCCCTCACCCGTACCGGCCGGCCCGGCTCGCTGGTGCTCGTGGGCCGGCGCCATCTGCGCTCCAACAACAGCTGGATGCACAACGTCCCCGCGCTGGCGGGCGGTTCGAACCGCTGCACCCTCCAGATCCATCCGGACGACGCGGCCAGGCTCGGACTCCGAGACGCCGCCCCGGTCCGGATCACCGCCGACGGAGGCGCGGTGGAGGCGTGGTTGGAGATCACCGACACCGTCAGGACCGGGGTGGTGAGCCTGCCGCACGGCTGGGGCCACGACCGCCCCGGCACCAGGACGGCGGTGGCGAGCGCCCGGCCCGGTGTCAACGTCAACCAGCTGCTGGACGGCTCGCGGCTCGACCCGCTCTCCGGAACGACCGTACTCAACGGCTTCCCCGTCGAGCTGTCGCCCGTGGAAGTGCCGCCCGTGAAAATGCCACCCGTGGAACCGCCGCCCGTGGAACTCCGCGAGGTCCGGCCGTAACCCTCCCGCAAACCCCGCATACCGCCCCACGCCGGGCATCCGGCCGTCCGGGCCGTGGTGCGGTCCGCCCCGCGACCTTCCCGCGACCTTCGCGCGAGTCATTCCCTGACCGCCTGTAGTCGGCTAACTTCAGGCGTCGCAGGCAACTCCACCCTCTTCCATACAGGCATACGGGCGGAATCCATTCATGACTCGCGCCATCTCTCTGCACAGCGTCAGCAAGACGTACGGACGGGCCACCCGGGCCGTCGACCGATTCTCGCTCGATATCGCGCCGGGTGAGTTCCTGGTGCTGCTCGGCCCCTCGGGCTGCGGCAAGTCGACCGTGCTCCGCATGATCGCGGGGCTGGAGGACATCACCGAGGGCGAACTGCTGCTCGACGGCGAGTACTCCAACCTCATGCCGCCCCGGGAGCGCGGCATGGCCATGGTGTTCCAGAACTTCGCGCTCTATCCGAACATGACCAACCGCGACAACATCGGCTTCCCCCTCCGGCTGGAGAATCCCCGCGAGGACCGCACCGCGCGGGTCGACGCCACCGCCCGCATGCTCGGCATCGAGAGCGTCCTCGACCGCTACCCGAGCCAGCTCTCCGGCGGCGAACGGCAGCGGGTCGCGATGGGCCGGGCGATCTCCCGGCGGCCCTCCGCCTTCCTGATGGACGAGCCGCTGTCCAACCTCGACGCGAAGCTGCGCAGCCATCTGCGCGCCGAGATCGCCCGGCTGACCGCCGAACTGGGCGTCACCACCGTCTATGTGACGCACGATCAGGCTGAGGCGATGTCGCTGGGCGACCGGGTCGCGGTGATGCGCGGCGGAGTGCTCCAGCAGGTCAGCGCCCCGCGCCAGGTGTACGCGCTGCCGGAGAACGTCTTCGTCGCCGCGTTCATCGGCACACCGCGCATCAATCTGCTCCAGGCCGTGGTGTACGCGCCGTTGGACGGCCGGATGGCGATCGACCTCGGCCGGCAGCGGCTGCCGCTGCCCGAACCCCTCAGCTCGGACCACCAGTTGCTCCGGATCCAGCAGGGCCGGCAGATCATCGTGGGGCTGCGGTCCGAGGCGGCCCGCATCGCGCCGCCGAGCCAGGCGCGCTCCGGCGAGGTGGCGCTGAGCGGCATCGTCGAGCACATGGAGTACCAGGGCCACGAGGCGCTGGTCCATCTCGACATCGGCTCACGGCCCGCCGTGGTGACCGACCTCGAATCCGCCCGCCCCCGGTCGGGGCCGCGCGGACGCCGGGGCCCCGGGCTGCTGCAACGGCTCACCGGACGCGCGCAGGGCCGCTCGGCCGGCCGGGCGGCGAGCCAGGCGGCGGGCCCGGTGGTGGTGCTGGACGGCCAGGAGCCCGAGGAGGCCGGGGAGAGCGGGGAGTTCGGCCCGGACCGCGCCGCCATCACGGCGAGCGACCTGGTGGTCCGTACCGGTCCCGACATGCGGCTGCGGACGGGCGCGCAGGTGCCGCTGCTCGTGGATCTCGCCCACCTGTACGTCTTCGATCATCTCGGCCGCAGGATCTGCCCCGCGCCGAGGGATCTGCCGGGCCTCGACGGGTAGGCGCCCGCGCGGAACCGTCCGTGCGGGCACCCTGGCGCCGTAAAACTATCGTCGCTAGTTTGGGAGGGTCGCCGCCAGTGCCGCGAGCGGACACCGGAGCGACTGCGCGACGACCACGTACGGGCGAGGACAGGGATGGCGATGAAGGCGTACGACGGGATGTACATAGCCGGGCAGTGGCGGCCGGCGGCGGGAGCGGACACGATCCCCGTCGTCAACCCCGCCGACGAACAGATCATCGCCACCGTCCCGGCCGGTACGGCGGAGGACATCGACGCCGCCGTCCGCGCGGCGCGGGCCGCCCTCCCCGGCTGGGCCGCCACCCCGCCCGCCGGGCGCGCCGGGTACATCCGGGCGCTGCGCGACGCCATGGCAGCCCGCAAGGAGGAGATCGCCGAGACCGTCACCGCGGAGCTGGGCGCGCCGATCGGCTTCTCGCGGCTCGTCCACGCGGGGGCGCCGATCCTGGTGGCGGGCTCGTACGCCGACCTGGCCGCCTCGTACCCCTTCGAGGAGAAGACGGGCAACTCCACCGTGCTGCTGGAGCCGGTGGGGGTGGTGGGCGCGATCACGCCGTGGAACTACCCGCTGCACCAGATCGTCGCGAAGGTCGCCCCGGCCCTGGCGGCCGGCTGCACGATCGTCGTCAAACCGGCCGAGGACACTCCGCTCACCGCGCGGCTCTTCGCCGAGCTGGTCCATGAGGCCGGGCTGCCCGCGGGCGTCTTCAACCTGGTCACCGGCCTCGGCCCGGTCGCCGGCCAGGCCCTCGCCGAACACGCGGGCGTCGATCTGGTCTCCTTCACCGGCTCCACCGCCGTCGGCAGGCGCATCGGCGCCACGGCGGGCGCGGCGGTCAAGCGGGTCGCCCTGGAGCTGGGCGGCAAGTCCGCCAACGTCATCCTGCCGAGCGCCGATCTCGCCCGGGCCGTCGCCGTCGGCGTCGCCAATGTCATGTCCAACTCGGGCCAGACCTGTAGCGCCTGGACCCGGATGCTGGTCCACACCGACCAGTACGACGAGGCCGTCGAGCTGGCCAGGACCGCCGCCCGGAAGTACGTCGCGGGCGATCCGTACGACGAGGCGAGCCGCCTCGGCCCGGTCGTGAGCGCCGGGCAGCGGGCGCGGGTGCGCGGCTATCTGGAACAGGGCATCGCGCAGGGCGCCAAGGTGGTCGCCGGCGGCCCCGAAGCCCCGCACGCCACCGGCTACTACGTGGCGCCGACCGTGTTCGCCGACGTCACGCCCGAGATGACCATCGCCCAGGAGGAGATCTTCGGGCCCGTCCTCTCGCTCCTGCGGTACGAGGACGAGGAGGACGCCCTGCGTATCGCCAACGGCACGGTCTACGGCCTCGCGGGCGCGGTCTGGGCGGGGGACGAGGCGCAGGCCGCGGCGTTCGCCCGCCGGATGGACACCGGACAGGTCGACATCAACGGGGGCCGCTTCAACCCGCTCGCGCCGTTCGGCGGATACAAGCAGTCGGGCGTGGGGCGTGAGCTGGGGGTGCACGGGCTCACCGAGTACCTTCAGACGAAGTCGCTCCAGTTCTGACGATGCGGGGAATATCCGACAGCTCCGCTCCTCCGACGCGATCCCTCACGTCTCCAGCCACCTCCAGCCACCTCCAGTCGTCTTCAGTCGTCTCCAGGGAAGAAGAGAACCCGTGGTCCGTGCCGCCGTCCTGCCCGCCGTCGGAGCCCCGCTGGAGATCACGGAGATCGAGCTGCCCGAGCCGGGCCCCGGCCAGGTGCGGGTCCGCCTCGCCGCGGCCGGGGTCTGCCACTCCGACCTGTCGCTCTCCAACGGCACGATGCGCGTCCCGGTCCCCGCCGTCCTCGGCCACGAGGGCGCCGGTACGGTCGTCTCCGTCGGCGCGGGCGTGACCCGGGTGGCGCCGGGCGACGGCGTCGTCCTCAACTGGGCCCCCTCCTGCGGGAGCTGTCCGCCCTGCGCCGCCGGCGAGGTCTGGCTCTGCGACAACGCCCTCGCCGGAACGGCCGGGGTGCACGCCCGTACGGCCGACGGCACGGAACTCCACCCGGGCCTCAACGTGGGGGCCTTCGCGCGGGAGACGGTCGTCGCGGCCAACTGTGTCCTGCCACTGCCCGAGGGCATCCCGCTCACGGACGCGGCGCTGCTCGGCTGCGCGGTCCTGACGGGTTACGGCGCGGTCCACCACGCGGCACGCGTCCGCGAGGGCGAGTCCGTGGCGGTGTTCGGCGTGGGCGGGGTCGGCCTGGCCGTGCTCCAGTCCGCCAGGATCGCCGGGGCCGGTACGGTCGTCGCCGTCGACGTCTCGCCGGAGAAGGAGGCGCTGGCCCGCGCGGCCGGAGCCACCGAGTACGTCGTCGCCTCCGACACCACCGCCAGGGACATCCGGAAGCTCACCGGCGGCCGGGGCGCCGATGTGGCCGTCGAGTGCGTCGGCCGCGCCGTCACCATCCGCGCCGCCTGGGACTCCACCCGGCGCGGCGGCCGTACGACGGTCGTCGGCATCGGCGGCAAGGACCAGCTGGTCACCTTCAACGCGCTGGAGCTGTTCCACTGGGGCCGGACGCTCTCCGGCTGCGTCTACGGCAACAGCGACCCGGCGAAGGATCTGCCGGTGCTCGCCGGTCACATCGGAGCCGGCCGGTTCGACCTGGGCGCGCTGGTCACCGAACGGATCGGTCTCGACGGCATCCCCGCCGCCTTCGAGAACATGCTCGCGGGCCGGGGCGGCCGGGCGCTGGTGGTCTTCTAGCCACCGCCCTGGCCACCGCCGGGCGCCGCGCGTCCCTCCTCGTACCGTTCCACCGTTCCTGTCAGCGCTCTTCCCGCTCGTACTGTTCGTACCGGAGCGCGAGGCCGTCCAGCAGCGCCCGCAGCCCGGTCTCGAACGCGCCCTCGTCCACCTGCCGCTGCCGCTCGGCGAGCAGATGCGCCCGGCCGAGATGCGGATAGTCTGCCGGGTCGTACGCCGCCGCGTCGTCCACGAAGCCCCGGGCGAACGAGCCGAGCGCGGAGCCGGTGATGAAGTACCGCATCAGCGCCCCGATCGAGGTGGCCTGCGCGGGCGGCCACCCCGCCCGTACCATCGCGCCGAACACGGCGTCGGCCACCCGCAGCCCGGCCGGACGCCGGCCGGGACCCCGGGCGAGCACCGGCACGATGTGCGGATGGTCGGTGAGGGCCGCGCGGTAGGAGCGGGCCCAGTCGTGCAGCGCGGTGCGCCAGTCGCGGCCGTCGCCCTCCTCGAACATCGACAGATCGACCTGGGCGCTGACGGCGTCGGCGACGGCTTCGAGGATCTCGTCCTTGGTGCGGAAGTGGTTGTAGAGAGAGGGGCCGCTCACCCCCAGCTCGGCGGCCAGCCGCCGGGTGGAGACCGCCTCCAGCCCCTCCGCGTCCACGAGCGCGCCGGCCGCGGCGACGATGCGGTCTCTGCTGAGCAGGGGTTTGCGCGGTCGGGCCATGGCGCACATCGTAGGTCCCGCCGACCCGAACGGGCAGGGCCCCGGGCGCCGTCCCGCCGCCCGGCCCCCCCGGGGCGCAGCACCGCAGCGGGCCGCCTCCCGTACTCAGTGCGCGAGGTGAGTACGTGTACCGATGTGGCCCCCAGCCGGGCCGCCGATCCTGGACCCATGACCGACACACCTGTTCAGCAGCAGAGCACCGCCGCCTTCTACGTACAGGCCGTGGCCTCCTTCGCCCTCGCCGTCGTCGCCGTGACCGTCGGCGTCCTCAAGCTCGAAGCCAGCGCCTGGGTGCGCGGTTTCCTCGGCATCGCCGTCCTCTATCTGACGACCTCGGCCTTCACCCTGGCCAAGGTGATCAGGGACCGGCAGGAGGCCGGACAGATCGTCAGCCGGGTCGACCAGGCCAGACTGGAGAAGATGCTCGCCGACCACGACCCCTTCCAGAAGCTCTGAGAAGCCCAGGGACGGCCTGCGTAGCTCTAAGCGCTTGCTCACCCTCGGGGTAGGGTGTGCCTCCTGATCGAATGGGCGGCCGAACGAGAGGGGCGAGCGATGCGTACGGCGGAGCAGGCGGCGGACGGCGAGAACCCGCCGTGGGGCGAGGTGACCCCGGAGGCGGCCAGGAAGCTGCTGGTCGCCGCCGTCGAAGCGTTCGCCGAGCGCGGCTACCACGCCACCACCACCCGCGACATCGCCGGCCGCGCCGGGATGAGCCCGGCGGCGCTCTACATCCACTTCAAGACGAAGGAAGAGCTGCTCCACCGGATCAGCCGTATCGGCCACGACAGCGCGCTGGCGCTGCTGACGGCCGCGGCGGACGCCGAGGGCACGGCGTCGGAACGGCTCGCGGGCGCCGTGCGCTCCTTCGTCCGCTGGCACGCGGAGCGGCACACCACCGCGCGCGTCGTGCAGTACGAACTCGACGCGCTCGGCGCCGAGCACCGCGCGGAGATCGTGGAGCTGCGCCGCAGCAGCGGTGCGGCGGTCCGGCGCATCCTGCTCGACGGCGTACGGGACGGGGAGTTCGACGTCCCCGACGTGCCGGGCACCACGCTCGCCGTGCTGTCGCTCTGCATCGATGTGGCGCGCTGGTTCAACGCGACGGGGCCGCGGACCCCCGACGAGGTCGGCGCGCTCTACGCCGATCTCGTCCTGCGGATGGTCTCGGCGCGCGGACGGCGCGCCCCGGCTCAGAAGTAGTACCGGGACACGGACTCCGCCACGCAGGCCGGCTTCTCGCCGCCCTCGCGCTCCACCGTGACCAGGGCCGTGACCTGCACACCGCCGCCCGCCTCCACGGCGTCCTTCAGGACGGCCGAAGCGCGCAGCCGCGAGCCGACGGGCACGGGGGAGGGGAAACGGACTTTGTTCGTGCCGTAGTTGACGGCCATCCGCACGTTCTCCACCCGCAGGATCTCCGGTACGAGCACGGGCAGCAGCGACAGCGTCAGATAGCCGTGCGCGATCGTCGTGCCGAACGGCCCGGCCGCGGCCCGCTCCGGGTCCACATGGATCCACTGATGGTCCCCGGTGGCCTCGGCGAAGAGGTCGACGCGCTTCTGGTCGATCTCCAGCCAGCCGCTGTGCCCCAGTTGCTCGCCCGTCCCGGCCAGCAACTCCGCCGCGGAGGTGAAGATTCTCGGCTCGGCCATTCTTCCTGCTCCCTGCTGTTCGGGGCTGCGCTCCTCGGTGGATGTCCAAGCGCTTGCTCAGCATGTTGGGCGGGAGTGCTCCTGTCAACGACGACGGTGGCTCAGGGGCGCTTCGTGCGCCACAGCCACCCGGCGCCGACCAGCGTCAGGACGAGCACCAGGGCGACGGCCGTCCAGCGCCACGTCTCGATCGCGGAGCTGTTGTCGGGGACGACGACGAGCGCGTACCAGGTGACGTGAGCGGCCACGGGGACGAAGACGGTCAGCGTGAGGCCGGTCCACTTCCGGGCCGCCGTCCAGTGCCGGGAGCGGCACACCATCACGACGGCCGCGATTTTGGCGATGACGGCGAGCCAGGCCCAGAGGGCGATGCCTCCCGTGTAGGGCAGGACGGCGCTGATCAGCAGGAGCGCGATCGGCAGCCAGGCCGGGGAGCGGCGCCGGCCGGGCTTGCGGACGGGTGCGCCCGGGGTGTGGCCGAGTTCCTGGAGCGCCGTGCCGGCGATCGTGCGGGGGTCGCCCACTTCCTGGAGGATCTCGCGGACGGCGCCGGGGCGTTCGGCGAGCGCGACCTCGATGTGCTCGGCCAGGTCGGCGACGAGTTCCTGGCGGGCGCCTGGGGGCAGCGCCGCGCTCTCGCGTTCGACGGCCGCCAGGTAGTCCTGGACGAGGGTGTCCTTGGTCTTCACGGGTGTTCCTTCGCGGGATGGTGCCGATGCCCGGTGGCCGGTTTGAGGAGGCGGTCGACGGAGTCGCGGAATCCTGGCCAGATCCCGGCGAACTCGGCGAGCGCCGCGTGCCCGGCCTCGGTCAGTTCGTAGTACCTCCGTGGCGGACCGGAGGTGGACTCCTGCCAGGTGGTGACGACGAGTTCGTCGCGCCGCAACCGTGACAGCAGTGGGTAGACCGTGCCCTGGCTGGTCGCCAGGGCGCCGGTCTCCTGCAACTCGTTCAGCAGTTCGACCCCGTAGCGGGGACCGTCGCGCATGAGGGCCAGGACGCAGTACTCCAGAACCCCTTTGCGGAGCTGGCTCTCGACCTTCTCCGGCGCCTGGCGACTTGCCTTACCGCGTTCCATGCATAGCAATGTACCAGCGGGTCGACCCGCGCCGGGAGCGATCCGTTCACCGGCGCTCGCCGGGAGGGGCGTCAGGCAGGGCCTAGGGTCGGAGGCGTGTCACAGATTCCGGAAAAGGTCCAGGAGCTCACCGTCGGCCAGCTGTCGGCGCGCAGTGGCGCCGCCGTGTCGGCCCTGCGCTTCTACGAGTCCAAGGGGCTCATCCGCAGCCGCAGGACCAGCGGCAACCAGCGCCGCTACACGCGTGACACGCTGCGCCGCGTCGCCTTCGTGCGCGCCGCCCAGCGGGTCGGTATCCCTCTGTCGACCATCAGGGACGCGCTGGGCGAACTCCCCGAGGAGCGCACCCCCACCCACGACGACTGGGCGCGGCTCTCCCTGGCCTGGCGCGCGGAGCTGGACGAGCGCATCAAGCGGCTCGGCCGGCTGCGCGACCACCTGACGGACTGCATCGGCTGCGGCTGTCTCTCCCTGGAGACCTGCGTCCTGTCCAACCCCGACGACGCCTTCGGCGACCGGATGACGGGCTCACGCCTGCTCGCGGAGCGCCGCGTCCCGAAGGAGCCCCGCCGGACGGACGAGCCGGGTACGTCGAAAAAGCCGGGTGCGTCGAAGAGTTCGCACGCGTCGGAGGAACCGGGTGCGTCGGGGGAGCCGCACGCGCCGGAGGGGCCGCACGCGCCGGAGGGGCCGCACGCGTCGGCGGGCCCTGACGCGACCTCCTGACGGCGGCCGTCCGGTCCGCTCGTTCGTCATGGACACCGCGGGGGCCGGGACGTGTCCTCAGCCCGCCCCCGCAGGTCTCACGCCACCGACGCCAGATCCCTCAGCCGTACCCGCTTCGCCCGTGCCAGGGCCTCGTTCGTGAGTACCGGCAGCGGTACGACGATGCCGCACCCCGTGCAGACGGGTCCCGACCACGGGGCGCCGGACAGATCGGGGCGCCAGACGATTCCGTGCCGCCCGCAGACCGGGCAGCCGGCCCCCGGGCCCGTCTCCAGTCCGGAGATCAGCCGGCGCAGCACCTCGCCGAGCGACGCGGAGGGATGGACCGCCGGATCGTCGCAGCGGGCGACGCCGTTCCCGCCCCAGGTGCGCCGGTGCCAGTCGTCGAAGCTCCCGGGCCTGCGCAGCCCGTCGTGCTTCTCGCGCCTGCGGCGTTCGGCGAACTCCAGCTCGTAGGCGAGCCACACGGCCCGCGCGTCCTCCAGCTCGTCCAGCGCGGCCGTCAGCCGCGCCGGGTCGGGCGCCCTGTCCTCGGGGTCGATGCTGTGCCTCGCGCACAGGTGATCCCAGGTCGCCCGGTGCCCGTAAGGGGCGAATCGTTCCAGGCACTTGCGCAGTGAATACCGTCGCAAGGCCAGATCGCACCGCGGATCGCGCACCTGTCTCGCAAGACTCCGGAACCCGGCCATCGCGTGCCACCTCCGTCGCTTCTCGGCGTTGAGGAATGGACGTACGCCTGCCCCATTCGGCTCCATCAAAAAACAGATGGCACCCATGAACTCCGGCATTTCGGCTGTTATCGAGCGGTTTTCGAGGCGGATTCACAGGAAGTGGACGGGAGATGACGCGGGAAACGTGACCGATGTTCACCTTACTGGCGAGTCATACCGGCGGTAACCTCCGGCGCACCCGCCTCCCCGAGGAGCCTCCATGCGACGACGCACCCCACGAGCCGACCGCGCCGCCGGCACCGGCCGCGCCAGAGCCCGAACCGGCCGCACGAGAACGGGAGCCGGCCGAACGGGAACCGGCACCGGCCGTACCGGAACCAGAGCCGCCGCCACCGCCGTCGCGGTGTTCGCGCTGGGCGCCGCCCTGCTGCTCCCGCAGGGGCCGGCCACCGCCGCACCCGCACCCGAGGCCGCGCCCGCCGCCCCGGCCGCCGACGACACCGACCACTGTCAGGGGCAGTGCGCCGACATCCTGCCGCCCGGCGCCAACGGCAACGCCACCCTCGCCGACATCCTCGGCAACAAGATCTTCGGCACCTTCCCGGCCCACGCCTCCGACCAGCTCGCCCGCTACGACTCCCTGGTGGCCGGGCAGAGCGGACTCACCGACGCCAAGATCACCGACTTCTTCAACGACGCCTCCTTCGGCGTCCCCTCCGGCCAGGTCGAATCCGTCACCTCCCCGCGCGAGGACGTGACGATCACCCGGGACAAGAAGACCGGCGTCCCGCACATCAAGGGCACCACCCGCTACGGCACCGAGTTCGGCGCCGGGTACGCCGCCGGGCAGGACCGCCTCTGGATGATGGACCTCTTCCGCCACATCGGCCGCGGCGAACTGACCTCCTTCGCCGGCGGCGCCCTCTCCAACCAGGGCCTGGAGCAGCAGTTCTGGCCCTCCGCCCCGTACACGGAAGCCGACTACGAGGCCCAGGTCGAACGGATCAGGACCACCGGGGGCGAGCGCGGCGAGCTGGCCATGGCCGACGCCCAGGCGTATGTCGACGGCATCAACTCCTACCGCCAGAAGTCCAAGGACGGCCGCTACTTCCCCGGCGAGTACGTCCTCACCGGCAAGATCGACTCGATCACCAACGTCGGTGAGATCCAGCCCTTCAAGATCACCGACCTGATCTCCATCGCCTCCGTCGTCGGCGGCCAGTTCGGCGGCGGAGGCGGCGGCGAGGTGCAGGCCGCCCTCTCGCTCCTCGCGGCGCAGCAGAAGTACGGCGTGGCCAAGGGCACCGAGGTCTGGGAGTCGTTCCGCCAGCGCGACGACCCCGAGGCCGTCCTCACCATCCACGACGGCACCAGCTTCCCGTACGCGCGGAAGCCCGCGAACCCGCGCGGCACGGCCCTGCCCGACGCGGGCTCCGTCCAGGCCGAACCGCTGGTCTACGACCGGACGGGCTCGGCCGTCACCAACGCCAAGGCCCCCGTCAGCGCCCCCGACGAGCTGGAGCCGCTCCAGGGGATCTTCGACGACGGGGTGGTCCCGGCCGGCGCGCTCTCCGCCAAGAAGGGGATGTCCAACGCGCTGCTGGTCTCCGGGCAGCACACCGCCAGCGGCAACCCCATCGCCGTGTTCGGACCGCAAACCGGCTACTTCGCGCCACAGCTGATGATGCTCCAGGAGCTTCAGGGCCCCGGCATCAGCGCACGCGGAGTGGCCTTCGCGGGCGTCGGCATGTACGTCCAGATGGGCCGGGGCCAGGACTACGCCTGGAGCGCCACCTCCGCGCAGCAGGACATCACCGACACGTACGCCGTCGAGCTGTGCGAGCCGGGCGGCGCCACGCCGACCAAGGCGTCCACCTCGTACCTCTACCGCTCCGTCTGCACCCCGATGGAGAAGATGGAGCGCAAGAACGCCTGGAAACCGACCACCGCCGACTCCACGGCCGAGGGCTCGTACCGGCTCCAGGTCTGGCGCACGAAGTACGGCATGGTCACCCACCGCGCGACCGTCGGCGGCAAGCCCGTCGCGTACACCTCGCTGCGCACCACCTACCGGCACGAGGCCGACTCCATCATCGGCTTCCAGATGCTCAACGACCCCGGGTACGTCAAGGACGCCGCCTCCTTCCAGCAGGCCGCGCACCACATCGGCTACGCCTTCAACTGGTTCTACGCCGACTCCCGCACCGCCGGCTACTTCAACAGCGGCCTCAATCCGGTGCGGGCGGCCGGAGTCGACGCCTCGCTTCCGGTGAAGGCCGAGCAGGCGTACGAGTGGCAGGGGTTCGACCCGGCCCACAACACCGCGTCCTACACGCCCTTCGCCCAGCATCCGCAGTCCGTCGGACAGGACTACTACATCTCCTGGAACAACCGGCAGGCCAAGGAGTACGACGCGGCGGGCTTCGGCTACGGCGCGGTGCACCGCGGTGATCTGCTCGACGACCGGGTCAAGGCGCTGGTGGCCAAGGGCGGCGTCACCCGTGCCTCGCTCACCCGCGCGATGGCCGACGCGGCGGTGACCGACCTCCGGGGCGAGCAGGTGCTGCCCACGCTGCTCAAGGTGATCCGCTCCGCGCCCGTCACCGACACGGCGCTGAACACCGTCGTCCAGCAGTTGGAGAGCTGGCGCGCCGCCGGATCGCCGCGCAAGGAGACCAAGCAGGGTTCGCACGTCTACACCGACGCCGCCGCCGTGCGGATCATGGACGCCTGGTGGCCCCGGCTGGTCGAGGCCCAGTACAGGCCGGGCCTCGGGAGCGGGCTCTACGAGGCGCTCACCGCGTCGCTCCAGATCGACGAATCCCCGGCGTCGAGCCACGGTCCGACGGGCGCGCACAGCGGCTCGTCGTTCCAGTACGGATGGTGGGGCTATGTCGACAAGGACCTGCGCCAGGTCCTCGGCGACCCGGTCCTGGCACCGGCCCCGGTCACGTACTGCGGGGACGGCTCCCCGGCCGCGTGCCGCGAGACGCTCCTGTCCACCCTGAAGACGGCGGCGGCCGTACCGGTCAAGGAGGTCTACCCGGGGGACGAGAACTGCTCGGCCGGTGACCAGTGGTGCACGGACTCGATCATCCACAGCGCGCTGGGAGGTATCAGCCACCCGAAGGTCAACTGGCAGAACAGGCCGACGTATCAGCAGGTGGTGGAGTTCCCCTCGCACCGCTGACCGCCCACCGCCCCCGGGGCGGGACCGGCGCGGGTGGCCGGACCGTATCGCCTACGGTCCGGCCACCGACGGCCGCAGGGTCTCGCGGTGTTCCCGGGCCGTGGCCATCAGCCCGTCGAGGGTGTCCCGGGTGCGGACGAGGTCGGCGATGTGCCGCGAGAGCCGCTCGCGCTCCTGCGCCATGCGCTCCATGGCGGCGTCGGAATTCGCCTCGCTGGGCGCGTAGGCGCAGGGCAGCAGCTCGGCGATGGTGCTGCTGGAGAGCCCCGCGGCGTACAGGCGCTGGATGAACGCCACCCGTTCGACGACGTCCTCCCGGTAATGCCGCTGCCCGCCGGTGCTGCGGACGCTGGCGAGCAGACCCTGCTCCTCGTAATAGCGCAAGGACCGGATGCTCACTCCGGCCCGTGACGCCAGCTCTCCGATACGCACCTGGGGCCTCCCGGATGTGATGCGCGGCACAGGACTTGCCTCTGACATCAATGTGAGGTTCTAGCGTAGTCGCTGTGCCCGTGACCTGGGCGCCACGGAACGAGGAGATCTGCGCGATGACCCTTTTCAGCAGCTACCGGCTCGGCGGACTGACCCTGCCCAACCGCGTGGTGATGGCCCCGATGACACGGGTCCGGGCCGCCGCCGGCGGTCTGGCGACGCCGTCGATGGCGACGTACTACGCCCAGCGGGCGACGGCCGGGCTGATCGTGAGCGAGGGGGTGCAGCCGAGCCTGATCGGGCAGTCCAACCCGGGGACACCGGGGCTGCACACCGACGAGCAGGTCACCGCGTGGCGCCCGGTGACCGCCGCCGTGCACGCCAACGGCGGACGGATCTTCGCGCAGCTCATGCACGGCGGACGGGTCTCCCACCCCGAGACGATCGGAACCCGGCCGGTCGGGCCCTCGGCCGTGGCCGCCGTCGGTGACGTGTTCACCCCCTCGGGCCCGCAGCCCGCGCCGGTGCCGCGCGCCCTGGAGACCGCCGAGGTGCCCGAGCACGCGGAGTCGTACGGCGCGGCCGCCCGGCGCGCCGTCGACGCGGGCTTCGACGGCGTGGAGCTGCACGGCGCCAACGGCTACCTCATCTCGCAGTTCCTGTCGTCCAACGGCAACCTGCGCTCGGACCGCTACGGCGGCTCGGTGGCCAACCGGATCCGGTTCGCCGTCGAGGCGGTGTCCGCGACCGTCGAGGCCGTCGGCGCCGACAGGACCGGCATCCGCCTCTCCCCGGGCGGCGGGTTCTGGGGAGTGGAGGAGCACGACGCGCTCCAGCTCCACACCGCGCTGCTGACCGAGCTGGCCCGCCTGGAGGTCGCGTACGTCCACCTCGAAGCCACCATCGGCGACGACGTGCTGCGCGACCTGCGCCGCGCGTGGCCCGGCACCCTCGTCATGAACCCGGTGTTCCCGATGGGGCCGAAGCAGACCGAGCGGGCCGACGCCGACCGCTGGCTCGGCCTCGGCGCCGACCTCATCAGCTTCGGCCGCGGCTTCATCGCCAACCCCGACCTGGTCGAGCGGCTGCGTACGGGACTCCCGGTCGCGCCCGTCGACGAGGCCACGTACTACCAGGGCGGTGACGCGGGTTATCTGACCTACCCGGCGTATCAGCACGCGGCCTGACACCGGGCAGGTCCTGACGCCGGGCCGGTCCGGACCTCCGGCCGGCCCGGTGTCAGGTCCGTCCTGTCACCGGTAGAGCAGGTACTGCCGTCGTACGGCGCGGAACGCGGCCAGTTCGTCCCGCCAGGCCCCGACGATCTCGTCCGTGTCCGCGCCCGCGTCGATCATCGTACGGACGCCGGTGGAGCCGGTCAGCTTGTCGATCCAGTGGTCGGCGCGCCAGGCGAAGCCGCTCCATGTCCGCCTCGCCGTCACCAGCAGGGCGATCGCGGTGCGCACCGGGTCGAAGGCCGCGCGGTCGTGGACGTGCAGCTGTACGCCGCCGACGGTGCGGCCCTCGAACTTGGAGAACGTCGGCGCGAAGTACGCCTCGCGCAGGCGCACGCCCGGCAGGGACAGGGCGTTGGCCGCCTCGGCCCACCTCCCGTCGATGCCCTCCGCGCCCAGCAGTTCGAACGGGCGGGTGGTACCGCGGCCCTCCGAGAGGTTCGTGCCCTCGAAGAGGCAGGTCCCCGCGTAGACCAGTGCGGTGTCGGGGGTGGGCATGTTGGGGCTCGGCGGCACCCAGGGCAGCCCTGTCGCGTCGAAGAAGTCACCGCGCCGCCAGCCCGACATGGGGACGGTCTCCAGCTGTACGGGCCGCGCCAGGAACTCGCCGTTGAACAGCCGCGCCAGCTCCGTGACGGTCATGCCGTGCGCCTGGGCGATCGGCTCGCGGCCGACGAAGGTGGCGAACTCGCGGCGCAGGACCGGCCCGAGGGCCGCGCGCCCGGTCACCGGATTGGGCCGGTCCAGCACGACGAAGCGCTTGCCCGCCCCGGCCGCCGCCTCCATGCAGTCGTACAGCGTCCAGATGTACGTGTAGAAACGGGCGCCCGCGTCCTGGATGTCGAAGACGACGGTGTCGACGCCGGAGGCGGTGAAGACGTCCGCCAGCGGCCCGCCGCTCTTCAGGTACGTGTCGTAGACCGGCAGCCCGGTCGCCGGATCGTCGTACCGCCCCTCGGAGCCGCCCGCCTGGGCCGTCCCCCGGAAGCCGTGTTCCGGGCCGAAGACCGCGATCAGGTCGACCCGTCGGTCGGCGTGCATGACGTCCACGATGTGGCGTACGTCGGGGGTGATCCCGGTCGGGTTGGTGACGACGCCGACCTTCTGCCCCGACAGCCGTTGGTAGCCGTCGGCGGCGAGCCGGTCGAAGCCGGTGCGTACGCGCGCCGCGTCGCCGGGGCGCGCGTGACCGGGGCGCGCGTGACCGGGGTGCGCGTCTCCGGCGTGCGCGTCGCCGGGGTGCGCGTCTCCGGCGTGTGCGGAGGACGCGCCGCTCACCGCCAGTGCTCCCGCCATCCCGCCCGCGCCCAGCAGGCCCCGTCTGGACAGGTTCATCGCGCCACCTCCGTGATCGGACGCCGTCATGGCCACGCACGCTAACGCCTGCGGCGGGCCGGGGGAACGAGGCGTACCCGGCGCCCCGCCGCCGCTCCGGCCTCTTCCCCCGCTACATACCGACTGGTTAGTCTGCTCGGGTCGACACTGCGGTCGGCAGCGTGGAACCGGAACGCCGGAAAGGCGGGGCCTGATGGACGCGGTACGCGGTGCGCGGGTTGTGGTCACGGGGGCGGGCGGCGGCATCGGCGCCGCGCTCGCCCGCAGATTCGCCGCCGAGGGGGCCCGGGTGGTGGTCAACGACCTCGACGCGGAGAAGGCCAGTGCCGTCGCCGCCGAGATCGGTGCCGTCGCGGTTCCCGGCGATGCCTCCCTGATCGTCGAGGACGCCCGCGAGGCGCTCGGCGGCACCGTCGACATCTACTGCGCCAACGCCGGAGTCGGCTCGCCACCCGGCCGTACGCTGCCCGACGACGAGGTCTGGGCGACGGCCTGGGACGTCAACGTGATGGCGCACGTTCGGGCGAGCCGGGCGCTCATCCCGGCCTGGCTGGAGCGCGGCAGCGGCCGGTTCGTCTCCACCGTCTCCGCCGCCGGGCTGCTCACCATGATCGGCGAGGCGCCTTACAGTGTCACCAAGCACGGCGCCCTCGCGTACGCGGAATGGCTCGCGCTGACCTACCGGCACCGGGGCCTCAAGGTCCACGCCATCTGTCCGCAGGGGGTCCGTACGGACATGCTCATCTCCACCGGAAGCGCCGGGGAACTGGTGCTGATGCCGACCGCCATCGAACCCGAGGCCGTTGCCGACGCCTTGTTCGCGGCCATGGCGGAGGATCGTTTCCTCGTACTGCCGCACCCCGAGGTGGCCGGTTACTTCCGGGCGCGCGCCGGTGACACCGATCGCTGGCTGAAGTCCATGAACGGGGTCCAGCGCACCTGGGAAGAGGGCGGCGCATGACCCCGGCACCGGACGGCGGGATACGCGACAACGGCCAGGACACGGGCGGTTCGGTCTACGCGGCCCAGCCCTGGCTCGGCCTGCTCAGCGCGGCCCAGCGGGCCCCCCTCGACCCACCGCCCTCCGTCGTCCACGCCTTCCGGGCCGCCGCCGCCCGCGTACCCGGGCGCACCGCGCTCGCCTACTTCGACGGCCGCCTCGACTACCGCGAGACCGACGCGCTGTCCGACTCCGTGGCGGGCCATCTCGCCGCCCGGGGCCTGGAGCCGGGCGACCGGGTCGCGATCATGCTCCAGAACACCCCGCACTTCGTCCTCGCGCTGCTCGGCGCCTGGAAGGCCGGCGCGGTCGTCGTACCGGTCAACCCCATGTACAAGTCCGCCGAGGTCGCCCATGTCCTGCGGGACGCCGAGGCGACGGCGGTGATCTGCGCGGACCGCGGCTGGGACGCCTTCCTGCGCGACACGGCCGCCGCCTCGCCCGTACGGATCGCCCTCACCGCCTGCGAGCTGGACTTCCAGACCCGCGACGACACCCGCGTCCTCGGCTTCACGCGGCAGCCCCCGCCCGGCGACGCCGACGACCTGCTGGCCGTCGCCCGCGCCGGTCTCGCCGCGCCCGCCGGCCGCGATCCGGCCGCCGGTGACACGGCGCTGATCAGCTACACGTCCGGTACGAGCGGCACCCCCAAGGGCGCCATGAACGCCCACGGCAACATCATGTACAACGCCGAGCGCCAGCGGACCGGCCACCCCGTGGACGAGGGCTCCTGCTACTTCGCCCTCGCGCCCCTCTTCCACATCACCGGCCTGGTCTGCGAACTGGCCGCCTGCTTCGCCAACGCCGGCACCCTGGCCCTGGCCTACCGCTTCCACCCCGGCGTGGTCCTCGACGCCTTCGCCGAGCACCGGCCCGCGTACACCGTCGGCCCCTCCACCGCCTTCATGGCGCTCGCCGCCCACCCGGACGTCACCCGCGAGCACTTCTCCTCGTTCCGGGTGATCTCCTCGGGCGGCGCGCCACTGCCGCCCGCGCTGGTCGAGAAGTTCCGCGCGGACATCGGCCCGTACATCCGCAACGGTTACGGGCTCACCGAGTGCACCGCGCCCTGCGCCGCCGTACCCCCCGAGAGGTTCGCGCCGGTGGATCCGGTCTCCGGCACGCTCTCGGTGGGCGCGCCGGGGCCCGACACGGTCGTGCGGATCATCGACGAGCGGGGCGCTGACGTGCCCTTCGGCGAGCAGGGCGAGATCGCGGTACGCGGCCCGCAGGTCGTCTCCGGCTACTGGCGGGCGCCCGGGGCGACCGCCGCCACGTTCCCGGACGGCGAACTGCGCACCGGTGACATCGGCTTCATGGACCGCGACGGCTGGCTCTACGTGGTCGACCGCAAGAAGGACATGATCAACGCCTCCGGATTCAAGGTGTGGCCGCGCGAGGTCGAGGACGTGCTCTACGGCCACCCCGAGGTGCGCGAGGCGGCCGTGGTCGGCGTCCCCGACGCCTACCGGGGCGAGAGCGTGAAGGCGTACGTCAGCCTGCGCCCCGGCGCCACGGTGGACCCCGGCGAACTGCGCGCGTACTGCCGCGAGCGGCTCGCCGCGTACAAGTACCCGCGCGAGGTCGAGATCCTGCCCGAGCTGCCCAAGACCACGAGTGGGAAGATCCTCAGACGGGAACTGCGTTCCCTGCCGTAGGCGTCGGACGGGGAGAGCGGCCGAACGCCGCACGGCACGGCACGGCACGGAGCGGAAGGCGGGTGGCCGAGCATGGCGAGAACGACGGACGGGGACGGCACCCCCGTACCCCAGCGGCTGCTGGCCGCCGCCACCCGGCTGTTCGCCGAGCGCGGCTACGACCGCACCTCGGTCCAGGAGATCGTCGAGGCGGCGGGGGTCACCAAGGGCGCGCTCTACCACTACTTCGGCTCCAAGGAGGATCTCCTCCAGGAGGTCTACGCCCGCGTGCTCCGGCTCCAGCAGGAGCGCCTGGACGCCTTCGCCGACGCCGACGGGCCGGTGGAGCGCCGACTGCGCGCCGCCGCGGCGGACGTCGTCGTGACGACGATCGAGAACCTGGACGACGCCGCGATCTTCTTCCGCTCCATGCACCACCTGAGCCCGGAGAAGAACAAGCGGGTACGGCAGGAACGGCGCCGCTACCACGAGCGATTCCGCGCGCTGGTCGAGGAGGGCCAGCGCGGCGGCGTCTTCTCCACCGCCACCCCCGCCGACCTGGTGGTGGACTACCACTTCGGCTCGGTCCACCACCTGTCCACCTGGTACCGCCCGGACGGCCCGCTCACCCCGCAGCAGGTCGCGGACCACCTCGCGGACCTGCTGCTGCGGGCACTGCGTCCATAAGCGGCCGTCCCCGCGCGAAACCGTCCTCCCCTACGTACTTGTACGCATTGCGGGCGCCCGAGCCGATTCGTCACCATGAGTGGTGTCCGGCTACGGAACGTCAGGAGTTCCGTGCGGGTGATGTGAGGGGGACCGTTGAACAAGATCCGTACGTTCATGATGAGGGCCACGGTCGGAGTGTTCGCGGCGGGTGCGCTCGCGGCAGGTGTGCCGGTGGCGCCGACGGCCGGGGCGCAGGCCGCGCCGGACGAGGTCCGGACGACCTTTGCCGCGCAGACGTACCGGGCCGGTCTGACGCCCGCGCAGGCCGGTGAGTTGCAGGCCGAGGTCGACGGCTATCTCGCCCGGGAGGAGGGGAGCAGACAGATCTCCGCCAACAGGATCGCGGTGCCGGGCGGCGAGCTGACGGTCGCGGCGCCGGGGCAGGGATTCGCACACGACCTGGCCTCCCCGGCGGCCCGCAGCGCTCTGCCCGCCGCGTGCGGCTACGGGCACCTGTGTCTGTACCGCGGCGGTGACGTGCTCGACTTCTTCCGCTGCGGGACCTACAACATGCCCTGGACCGGGGACGGCACCTTCAACAACAACCAGACCTCGGGCACCGTGGCGCGCTTCCTGAACTCCAACCGCACCGAGCGCTGGAGTTCCAGGGCGCCCCAGACGGGCACCGCGACCTGGACCCAGGTCTACTACGTCGTGCCCTGCTGACAGCCGTCGGCCGGGCAACCTCCGGGCCCACACCCGGAGTTACGGTTCCCGTCGTCGCGCGCCCCACGTGCGCGGCGCCGGGGGCCGGCGCGTGGCTCGCCCTTTCCCCGCTCGGCTCTGTCGTCACGCGATCTTTCTCTCTGTCGAGTGGTGCGGCAGAATGAACACGGAGCGTGTCGATTTCGGTTCGTACGGCTACCGTTCGGAGTCGTCGGGGATGCACGGGTGCGAGAGTGCGGGGGTGGCGATGGGCACGGCCCTGTGGCGTGATTACGCCCATATGCTGGGGCTCGCCGTCTCCGTCCTGGAGCGGGCCGACCCGGAGCCGCACTGGCCCCTCGTGCTCTCCGAGCTGGCCCGGGGGCTGCACGCGCCGGCCGTCTCCCTCTCGGAGTTCCACCGCGCGAAGCGCACCGGGCGGGTGGTCTCCTGGAAGTCCGCCGGCGATGTCTCCCGGGAGTATCTGGACTCCCTCGCGGTGCGCCATGTCCGCCTGGGCAACCCGCTCGTGGAGCACTACGCCACGAGCGGGGACCGTACGCCCCGGTCGGCCAGTCGGATCAAGGGCGAGCGGGCCTGGCTGCGCAGTGAGAGCCACAGCCTGGCCCGGGGCACACTCGGCGCCCATATGCTCGGCATCCCGCTGCCCGCGCCCGCGGGAGCCGCCCGGGGCTTCGTACTCCACCATGTCCGGGACGACTTCACCCCGGAGGAACTCGCCTACGCCCGCCGGGTGCAGCCGCTGCTCGTGAGCATCGACGCCCACTACCGCGCTCTCGCCCAGTGGCGCGAAGCCGCCGCCCGGGTCCCGGCGGGGCCCGTCGGGTCCGGCCCGGTCGCGACGGCTCCCGCTCCACCGGCCGAACGGGCGGCGGAGGAGGGGATCACACCACGTCAGTTCGCCGTGCTCACCCTGCTCGCGAAGGCGCTGCCCGCCACCGCGATCGCCCATCGGCTGCACATCTCACCGCGCACCGCCCACAAGCACATCGAATCCCTCTATCGGCGGCTGGGCACGTGCGACCGGCTCTCCACGGTCATGCGTGCCCAGTCGCTCGGCCTGCTCCCGCCGCCGTCGGCGGACTACTGAAGATGCTTCTTCAGTTCGCGGCGGGCCAGTGACCGCTGATGCACCTCGTCGGGCCCGTCCGCGAGGCGCAGGGTCCGGGCGGAGGCCCACAGTTCGGCCAGCGGGGAGTCCTGACTGACGCCGCCCGCGCCGTACAGCTGGACGGCCGAGTCGATGATGTCGACCACCGCGCGGGGGGTGGCGATCTTGATGGCCTGGATCTCCGTGTGCGCGCCCCGGTTGCCCACGGTGTCCATCAGCCAGGCCGTCTTGAGGACCAGCAGCCGCAGCTGCTCGACGGTCACCCGGGCGTCCGCGATCCAGTTCTGGACCACGCCCTGCTGGGCGAGCGTCTTGCCGAAGGCCGTACGGGACACGGCCCGGCGGCACATCAGCTCGATGGTGCGCTCGGCCATCCCGATCAGCCGCATGCAGTGGTGGATACGGCCGGGGCCCAGCCGGGCCTGGGCGATGGCGAAGCCGCCGCCCTCCTCCCCGACGAGGTTGGCGGCGGGCACCCGGACCTGGTCGAAGACGACCTCGGCATGGCCGCCGTGCGCGTGGTCCTCGTACCCGTACACCCGCATGGCGCGGCGGACTTCGAGCCCCGGGGTGTCGCGCGGGACCAGGATCATCGACTGCTGGCGGCGCGGATCGGCGCCGTCCGGGTCGGTCTTGCCCATCACGATGAAGATCGCGCACTCCGGGTTCATGGCCCCGGAGATGTACCACTTGCGGCCGTCGATGACGTAGTCGTCACCGTCGCGCCTGATCACCGTGCGGATGTTCGTGGCGTCCGACGAGGCCACCTCGGGCTCCGTCATCGCGAACGCCGACCGGATCTCGCCCGCGAGCAGCGGCTCCAGCCACTGCTTGCGCTGCTCGGCGGAGCCGAACTGAGCGAGCACCTCCATGTTCCCGGTGTCGGGCGCCGCGCAGTTCAGCGCGGTGGGGGCCAGCTGCGGCGAGTGGCCGGTGATCTCGGCGAGCGGCGCGTACTGGAGGTTCGTCAGCCCGGCGCCGTACTCCTGATCGGGCAGGAAGAGGTTCCACAGCCCCCGTCGGCGCGCCTCCTCCTTCAGCTCAGCCACGACCGCCGGGGTGTCCCAGGGGTCGGCCAGCCGCGAGCGCTGCTCCTGCGCGACGGCCTCGGCCGGGTACACCCGCTCGTCCATGAAGGCGAGCAGCCGGGTGCGCAGTTCTTCGGTGCGGGCGTCGAATGCGAAGTCCATGAGGGGTACTCAGCCTTCCTGGAGCTGGAGGGTGGTGAGGCCGTGCCGGATGAAGACGGGGACGAGATCACCGATCCGGTCGAAGCCGGGGCCCACGGTCTGCCCCAGGGTGTAGCGGTAGTGGATGCCCTCCAGGATCACGGCGAGCTTGAACCAGGCGAAGGCCGTGTACCAGTCGATGGCCGAGGTGTCCCGGCCCGAGCCCGCCGCGTACCGCTCGATCAGCTCGGCGGCGGAGGGATGGCCCGCCGCGCCGGCCGTCGTGCTGATCGGGGAGCCCGGCAGATCGAGCGGCGCGCTGTACATCACCAGCAGCCCCAGATCGGTCAGCGGGTCGCCGAGCGTGGACATCTCCCAGTCGAGCACCGCCTTGATCCGGTCGTCCTCGCCGATGAGCACGTTGTCGAGCCGGAAGTCGCCGTGGACCACGGTGGGCGCGGGGGAGCGGGGCAGCGACCGGCCGAGGGCCCCGTGCAGTTCGTCGATCCCGGGCAGTTCGCGGCTGCGCGAGCCGTCGAGCTGCTTGCCCCAGCGGCGCAGCTGCCGGTCGAGGAAACCGTCGGGGCGTCCGAAGTCCGCGAGGCCGACCGCGCCGGGCTCGACGGCGTGCAGCTCGACCAGGGTGTCGACCAGCGCGAGGACGGCGGCACGGGTGCGCGCGGGACCGAGCGGGGCGAGCTGCTCGGCCGTGCGGTACGGGGTGCCCGCCACGTACTCCATCACGTAGAACGGCGCGCCGAGCACCGACTCGTCCTCGCACAGCAGCAGCGCTTCCGGCACCGGCACGGCCGTCGGGTGCAGGGCCGCGATCACCCGGTACTCGCGCCTCATGTCGTGCGCGGTGGCGAGCACATGGCCGAGCGGCGGCCTGCGGACCACCCAGCGCCCGGTGCCGTCCGTGACGGTGTACGTCAGATTCGACCGGCCGCCCTCGATCAGCCGCGCGTCGAGCGCGCCGCCCACCAGACCGGGCAGCGCGCGGTCGAGATGGCCGCGCAGCCGCTCGGGGTCGAGTCCGGGCGGCGGGGCTGGGCGCATCGGCGTACCTCCATGCGTGCGGGCGGCGGACCGGCGGTCGCGGTCGCCCCTCATGATGCCGACCAGTCGGTATGTCGTCCAGTGCCCATGCCCCCGCAGGCCCGTTCCCGCGTGCGGCGCCCGGATCCCCGCCGACGCCGGTCCGCCCGCCCGTCAGGCGTGACAGGCCACGGGGACCCCGCCGTTCATCGCGGTCATGTCCGCGAACACGGCCGCCGCGTCGAGCGGCGAACCCTCCGGCAGGCCCTCCAGCTCCGCGTACGCCCGGTGGACATTGGCCACCAGCCGCTCGCTCTCCCGCCACGCGGCGAACTCCCCGAGATCCGCCGACCGTGCGGCCTCCAGCGGCGTCAGGCCCTTGGTGTGGCTCTTGGCGGCCAGCTCGCCCACGTACCGCAGATAGCGCTCCGTCCCGTCGTACACCGACGGATCACCGATCGGTCCGTGGCCCGGCACGACATGGGTCGCGTCGAGCGAGCGCAGCAGCTCCAGCGCGCGCAGCGACCCGCGCAGCGAACCCATGGCCAGGAACGGGGTCCCGCCCCGGAAGACCAGATCACCGGTGAAGACGATGGACTGCTCGGGCAGATGGACGATCGTGTCACCGATGGTGTGCGCCGGCCCCGGGTGGATCAGCCGCACCTCGGTCCCGCCCACATGGACCGTGAGCCGGTCGTTGTACGTCACGGTCGGCGCGGTGATCGTTATGTCGCCGAAGTCGTTCTGCGGCCACATCAGATGCAGCTGGTGCCCGGCCGCGAACTGCTCGCTGCGGCAGGAGTCATGGCCGATCACGACGGCTTCCGGCGTGAACACGCCATTGCCGTAGGTGTGATCGCCGTGGTGGTGCGTATTGACGACGGTGCGCGGCAGCGGCACCCCGGCCGCCAGCACGGTCTCCCGCAGCGCCCGCGCCCGCCGCTCGGTGGCCGCCGTGTCGACCAGCAGCGTGGACTCTCCGTCGCTGATGAATCCCGCGTTGTTCAGACACCAGCCGCCGTCCGGCTGGACATAGGCGTACACCTCGGGCGTGAGGCGGACGGTGTACGGATCGGTGGCGGCCACGGCGGCTCCCCCTGGTCGGGACTACGGTCGCCCCGAGCCTGCCATTCGACGGTCCGTCACCGAAATCGGGGGCCCGGCCGGCTCCGGGAGGGGGCACCAGCCGTCGGCCGGCCCCCGCCACGAGCCGGCCCCCGCCACGAGCCGGCCACGGATCAGCCGTCGTCCCACCCCTGCGCCGCGACGAACGCGTCGCCGTACTCGGCCGACCAGCGGCCCAGCGCCCGGATCGGCTCCAGGAAGCTGCGGCCCAGACCGGTGAGCGCGTACTCGACCCGGGGCGACGGCGGCGTGTACGCGCGGCGCTCGACCAGCGCGTACCCCTCCAGCCGCCGAAGGGTCCCGGTGAGCACCTTGGCGCTGATGCCGCCGATTTCCGCACGCAGTTCGCACGGACGGCGCGGCCCCTCCGCGAGCGCGTGGAGAACCACCGGGTTCCAGGTGTTCCCCAGCAGATCGAAGCCGAGCCTCGACCGGCAGTCCGCGAGCACTCTTTCCACCACTGCCTCCCGGGACACGCGTGCCGAGCCTTCGTACCAGCCGCGCGGGGCACCGAATGGTTACCGGGCGCCCGCCTGACGTCCTGCGGGAACCGTACGGGAACGGCTCACGCGGTCGCCGACGTCCCGGCCGACGCGGCCGACGCGGCGGGGGCGCTGCGCGGACGCGCCGGAACTGGTACGGATCCTGGTCCGGGACACCGGCTGCGTACCGCTGACCGCCGGTGGTCTCGACCGGGCGGACCAACTGGAGGCCATGACCGCCGTTCTGATCGGGCTCTGGAAGACCGGCCGGGATCCCCGCGCCATGCTGCCGCCCTACGCGGCGATCACCGCCTGACGGCGCGCGGACGCGGCCGGTCCCGGCTTGCGGACCGGCCGTGGGCGTCGGAGTGTCGGAGCATGAAGGCCATCAGCTACAGCCGCTACGGCGGAGCGGACGTCCTGGAGTACGGAGAGCGCCCCGAGCCCAGGGTCGGACCCGATTCCGTGCTGGTCGAGGTGCGGGCCGCGGCGTTGAATCCCGTCGACTGGAAGTGCCGGGAGGGATATCTCGACGGGATCCTCGAACCGGTCTTCCCGGTGATCCCCGGCTGGGACGTGTCCGGGGTCGTGGCCAGGCCCGGGGCGGCCGTGACCGAGTTCGGCGCCGGGGACGAGGTCATCGGGTACGTACGGGAGGACTTCCTGTCGCGCGGCACCTTCGCGCAGTACGTCGCGGCCCCGGTGCGCACCCTCGCCCGCAAGCCGAGCGCCCTGAGCTTCGCCGAGGCGGCCGGGCTGCCGCTGGTGGGGCTCACCGCCTACCAGGTGCTGCACCGGGTCCTGCGGCTGCGCGCCGGTGAGACGGTGCTGGTGCACGCGGCGGCGGGCGCGGTCGGGTCGATGGCCGTGCAGCTCGCCCGGCATCTCGGCGCCCGGGTCATCGGCGCCGCCCGCGAGTCCGGGCAGGAGCACATCCGCGCGCTCGGCGGCGAGCCCGTACGGTACGGCGAGGGCCCCGACGAACTCGGGGCGCAGGTGCGGGCGCTCGCGCCGAACGGGGTGGACGCGGCGTTCGACATCATCGGCGGCGATCTGCTGCGGGCCACCCCGCCGCTGCTCGCGCCCGGCGGCCGGCTGGCCTCCATCGCCGACGGCGGGGTCACGGAGCTGGGCGGCGGCTACGCGTTCGCGCGGGCCGACCCGGCGGACCTCGCGGCGCTCGCCGCCCTCGCGGAACACGGCGTGCTGGAGGTCGGCGTCGCCAGGACGTTCCCGCTGGAACGGGCGGCGGAGGCGTTCCGCTTCAACGAGGCGGGCGGCGCCGGGGGCAAGGTCGTCGTCACGGTCGACTGAGTCCTCGGAGTCCTCGGAGCCGTCGAGATGGCCGGCGAGGCCCGGGAAGCCACCGGTCACAGCATGATCGACACCGCGCACACCGCCAGCAGGACCGTGCAGACCACCACCGTCACCGCGCCGCCCGCCGGCAGCACGCGGGGCCGCGCGGCCGTCAGCGCCACCACCCGCCGGTGTGCCACGCCCAGGAATCCCAGCCACAGCAGGGCGCTCAGCGCGGCGGCGGTCAGCCCGGCCGGGGTGGCGCCGCCGTGGATCGCCTGCCGGGCCGCGAGCACGGCCACCACCGTGCAGGAGAGCGTCGTACGGCGCCACGCCAGCCGCGTCCGTTCCGGCTGGAGCCCCGGATCCCTGTCCTGGACCGCTCCTGCGGCTCCGGCGGCTCCCGCCGCCATCAGCCCGCCCGTCCCAGCACCACGATCACCAGCATGGCCACGGCCACCAGCGCCACCGCCAGACTCAGCAGCGTCGGAAAGCCGGAGA
This sequence comes from Streptomyces sp. NBC_01429, assembly GCF_036231945.1. Lineage (NCBI taxonomy): Bacteria > Bacillati > Actinomycetota > Actinomycetes > Kitasatosporales > Streptomycetaceae > Streptomyces > Streptomyces sp. NBC_01429. The sequence continues at coordinate 6,446,249 of NZ_CP109599.1, forward strand.
CCGGCAGATCCTCCTTGCGACGCATCGCGCGCTCGCAGCGGATCCAGTGGCTCACCGCCCGCAGCGCGCACAGCGCTCCCGCCGCGAGCAGCGCCACCGCGAGCCCGACCCGTACCCCCCAGCGCAGGTCCGGCAGGAACTGGTCGACCGCGAAGCCGCCGCCGACCAGGGCCAGCGCCGTACGGATCCAGGCCAGGAACGTGCGCTCGTTGGCGAGGGAGAAGCGGTAGTCCGGGGTGTCGCCCTCCTCGGCGACGCGCCGCGGCGCGAACCACAGCCGCAGGTTCCGTACGAAATCGCTCACATGCCGCACTTTACGCGGAGCCCCCGGCGCGCAGCGCCCGCAGCCGCTCGTACGCGGCCAGCCCGTCCGGCACCCACTCCCACTCACCCAGCCGGTCCACCAGCTCCTCCTCGGGCAGGAAGGTGTGCCAGTCGATCTCCTCCGGCTGCGGGCGGACGGGGAGCGCGCAGCGCACCTCGTACACGTACGCGTTCTCCCGGAAGGAGCCGTCCGGCGCGTCGTACCGGAACGGGAACAGCGGCACGGGACGGTCGAGACCCGTCACCCCCAGCTCCTCCTCGGCCTCCCGCAGCGCCGCGTCGTCATAGCTCTCGCCCGCGCCGACGACCCCGCCCACGAACATGTCGTACAGCGACGGGAAGGCCATCTTCCGCGGCGTCCTGCGGTGGACGAAGACCCGGTCCCGCGCGTCCCGTACGAACACGAAGACGCAGCGGTGACGCAGGGCCTTCGCGTACATCTCGCCGCGCGGCGCCTGCCCGAGGACCTGGTCGTTCTCGTCGACGATGTCGAGGATCTCCTCGGCGGGATTCTGCGTGTCACTCATGTCGTCCATCCAACCAGTTGACTCGTTACTCGCCCGTACGGAAGATCGGACCACTCACCCGCCCCGCCCGTGAAGCCCGCGAAGGATGGATGCCATGGCGTACGACGCTGATGTGATCGTGATCGGGGCGGGCCTCGCGGGGCTGGTGGCCGCCGCTGAGCTGGCCGAGGCGGGCCGGTCCGTCATCGTCCTCGACCAGGAGCCCGAGCGGTCGGTCGGCGGACAGGCGCACTGGTCCTTCGGCGGTCTCTTTCTCGTCGACTCGCCCGAGCAGCGCCGGCTGCGCGTCAGGGACAGCCGCGATCTCGCCCTCCAGGACTGGCTCGGCACGGCCGGGTTCGACCGCCCGGAGGACCACTGGCCGCGCAAGTGGGCCGAGGCGTACGTGGACTTCGCGGCCGGTGAGAAGCGCGCCTGGCTGCACGGCCAGGGCATCCGGTTCTTCCCGGTGGTCGGATGGGCGGAGCGCGGCGGGTACGACGCCACCGGGCACGGCAACTCCGTACCGCGCTTCCACATCACCTGGGGCACCGGACCCGGTGTGGTCGCGCCGTTCGAACGACGGGTGCGCGAGGGCGTCGCCCAGGGGCTGGTGACGCTGCGCTTCCGGCACCGGGTGACCGGTCTGTCCAGTACGGCGGGCGCCGTCGACACCGTGACCGGGGAGATCCTGGAGCCGAGCGACGCCGCGCGCGGCACCGCGAGCAGCCGCACCGTCACCGGGGAGTTCTCGCTCAAGGCGCAGGCCGTGATCGTCACGTCGGGCGGTATCGGCGGCAACCACGACCTGGTGCGCGCGCAGTGGCCCGAGCGGCTCGGCACCCCGCCGCGCAAGCTGCTCTCCGGAGTGCCCGCGCACGTCGACGGGCTGATGCTCGGCGTCGCCGAGGCGGCGGGCGCCCGGCACATCAACGGCGACCGGATGTGGCACTACACCGAGGGCATCGAGAACTGGAACCCGATCTGGGCCCGGCACGGCATCCGGATCCTCCCCGGGCCGTCCTCGCTCTGGCTGGACGCGCGCGGGCGGCGGCTGCCCGTACCGCTCTTTCCCGGCTTCGACACCCTCGGCACGCTGGAACACATCATGCGTTCCGGCCACGAGTACACCTGGTTCGTCCTCGACCAGCGCATCATCGGCAAGGAGTTCGCGCTCTCCGGCTCCGAGCAGAACCCCGATCTGACCGGCAAGTCGGTCCGCGACGTGCTCGGGCGGGCGCGCGCGGACGTGCCGGGGCCGGTGAAGGCGTTCATGGACAACGGCGTCGACTTCGTCGTGGAGAAGGACCTGGGCGCGCTCGTGCGCGGGATGAACGCGCTCACCGGGGAATCGCTGATCGACGAGGCGGCGCTGCGCCGGGAGATCACCGCGCGCGACCGCGAGATCACCAACCCCTTCACCAAGGACCTCCAGGTCACGGCCGTGCGCGGGGCCCGGAAGTATCTCGGCGACAAGCTGATCCGGACGGCGGCGCCGCACCGGATCCTGGATCCGAAGGCGGGCCCGCTGATCGCCGTTCGGCTGAACATCCTGACCCGCAAGTCGCTCGGCGGCCTGGAGACCGACCTGTCCTCGCGGGTCCTGACCGGCAGCGGCGACCCGCTGCCGGGGGTCTACGCGGCGGGCGAGGCGGCCGGCTTCGGCGGCGGCGGGGTGCACGGCTACCGCTCGCTGGAGGGCACCTTCCTCGGCGGCTGCATCTTCTCGGGCCGTACGGCGGGACGGGCGGCGGCGCAGGCCGTCAGGTGACCGCGCCGGGCGTCAGGTGACCGCGCCGGGCGGCGCCGGAGCCCGCCCGGCGGCACGGAGCCCGGCGCCCGGGCGTCTCCGGGCCCGGTTCCGGGAGGCTCTGGGCCTTGTTCCGGGCGTCTCCGGGCTGGGCGCCGGGAGTCTCCGTGCCCGGCTCCGGGCGGGCAATACGTTCCGTGACCGCACCGGGCGATCCCGGGGCCGGACGGGCCGCTCATGACCTGGGGTTCGTGCCGCCGGAGCTGCCCGAACGGGCACGGCCGGATTCGTACCGCAGAGTAACCAACCTGCTGTAAAGCATAGTTGACGACAATTTGCACCAGGTAATTACTTGACGTGAGGCGCTGGCTACCGATTTGCTGTCCGCGATCATTGCTCGTGCATGTGCCTGGAGGGAAACCGCGGATGTCTCCGCCTCCGCCGCCCCTGGGCCGCTTACGAAGACGGGGCCCGCACCCCGACCACTTCTTCGATCCGGCCCTGGATGACGTCGAACTCGCCGCTGTCAGAGACCAGTTGGCCCAGGGCCGTTGGTCGGAGGCGCGGACCCTGCTCGCCGTCACCGGTCAGGACTGGGACCGCAGAGGCCACCGCGTACTCGTCCTCGCCCAGGCGTCCGGCGCCGTCGCCTGGACCCGGGACTGGCTCATGGTCGAGCCCGGCAGCGCCGACGCGACCGCCCTGCTCGCCTGCGCCAGTGTGTTCGGCGTCCTGCGCGGCAAGGAGAAGGAGGGCAACGCGCGCAGCGCCTGCCGCGACGCGATCCGGCTGGCCCCCGCCGACCCCACGCCCTGGCTCGGACTGCTGCTGCTGGCCCGCACCCTCGGCACGGAGGCGGAGACCTCGCGCCTCTTCGACGAGGTCAGGACCCGCCACCCCGATCACCACCACGCCCATCACCTGATGGCCGCCCGCCTCGCCGAACGGCACGCCGACACGGGGCAGGACCCGCTCCACGAGGTCTACGACTTCGCCGCCTGGGCCGCGGAACAGGCCCCCGCCGACTCGCCGCTCGCGATCCTCCCCGTCGTCGCCCACGCCGAGCGCTACCGGGTCCTCGCCGGCGCCGGGCACGAGCCCGCCGATCCGGCCTCCTCCGGCCACTGGACCGGGCGCCGCGCCCGCCAGGTCCTGAAGGCCGCCTTCGACTGGTGGCTGGAGTGGGAGAACGACATCCATCCGCGCAACCGCGTCGACCTCAACTTCCTGGCCCACGCGCAGTTCCACGACGGACGGGTCGCCGAGGCCGCCGCGCTGTTCCAGCGCATCGGCGGCCACATCACCCCGGCTCCCTGGTCCTACCCGGACCGGGACCCGCACCAGGCATTCGTCGCCGCGCGCAACGAGGCGCTCGGCTCCGTCTGAACCCCCCGCTGCTTGGACACCACCCTCCCTCTGCGGAAAGGAACACCCCTGTCATGTCGACGGGCAGATCGAGTACGAGCGAAGCCACACCGGACACGGGAGAGATCCACACGTACAAGGGCCAGGACCGGGCGCTGCGCGCCAACCGGCTCGGCACGGTGGGCCTGCTGCTCTCCGTGGTGGCCGCCAGCGCGCCGATGCTCGTCGTGGCCGGGGTCATGCCCACCGTCTTCGGGGTCATGGGCATCGTCGGACAGCCGCTGCTCTACGTCATCCTCGGCATCGTCCTCGTGCTGTTCAGCTTCGGCTACGCGGAGATGAGCCGGCACATCCACAACGCCGGTGCCTTCTACGCGTACATCGCCCGCGGGCTCGGCCCGACGACCGGCGCCGGGGCCTCGGTGCTCGCCCTCGTCGCGTACAGCGCCATGCAGTTCGCCGTCTACGGCCTGCTCGGCTTCGAGGTCTCCGGCCTCTTCGCCACCTATCTCGACATCTCCATGGCGTGGTGGGTACCGGCCCTCTTCGCCGCCGCGCTCGTCGGGGTGCTCGGCTGGCTGAAGATCGACCTGAACGCCAAGGTGCTCGGCGTCCTGCTGGCCATCGAGTGCGTTCTCGTGGTGATCTTCGACATCGCCGTCGTCGCCGACCCGGGCGAGGAAGGGCTGTCCCTGGCCGCCTTCGACCCGGCCAATGTCACCGGCGCGGGCTTCGGCACCGCGCTCTGCTTCTGCGTCGCCGCCTTCGTCGGCTGCGAACAGGCCCCGGTGTACGCGGAGGAGACGAGCCGTCCGCAGATCGTCGTCTCGCGCGTCATGTTCCTCGCCGTCGGCTACGCCGCGTCCTTCCTGGCCCTGAGCGCCTGGGCGCTGACGGTGGCCGCCGGGCCCGGCTCGATCGTCGCCGTCTCGGCGGAACAGGGCCCCGGACTCCTCTTCGGGCTCACCGAGGAGCGGCTCGGCACCACCTTCGCCGACCTCCTGCACGTCCTGTTCGTGACGGGCATGTTCGCCGCGCTGCTCAGCTTCCACAACGTCGTGGCCCGCTACGCCTTCGCGATGGGGCGCGAGGGCCTGCTGCCCGCGACCTTCGGCCGTACCACCAGGGGCAGCGGGGCGCCGGCCGTCGGCTCCGTCCTCCAGTCGCTGATCTCGGTGGGCGCCATCGCGGCCTTCGCGCTCACCGACGACAAGCCCAACGGCGACCCGACGGCGCCGGTGCTGCGGCTGTTCACCTGGATGGGCAGCGTCGGCGCGCTCGGCATCATCACCCTGATGGCGCTCGCCTCCTGCGCCGTCATCGTCTTCTTCGTACGGCGCGGCGCTGGACGTGCCCACGCCCCGCGACTGGTCGCCTCGGGGATCGCGATCGTCGCGCTCGTCGGGATCGCGATCTACACCGTCAAGGACTTCGGCATCCTCATCGACGCGGGTCCCGGCTCCGCGCTCAGCTGGATGCTGCCCGGCCTGATCGGTCTCGCGCTCGTCGGCGGGATCGTCTACGGGCTGGTGCTGCGCTCCTTCAAGCCCGAGGTGCATGCCAGGATCGGGCTGGGCAACGAGGCGTTCCAGCTGGAGAAGGCGGCCGAGGCGCGGTCGGAGCGGACCACCACCGGCTGAACGCGGGAGCGCCCCGCGGGCGGACGAAAGTGTGACGAACACCCGCCACCCCCTGACTTTCGGGGGCGGCGGGTGTTCCATTCATGGGGTGACCCATGAACACAGCGAGTCCGGGGGCGAGTCCGGGGGCACACCCGTGGGGCGCCGGGTGGTGCTCTCCATGCTCGGCCTCGGCGGCGCCGCGCTCGCCGCCGCGCCCACGCTCCAGAACGGCCTGGAGGGGATGCTCGGCGCGGCGGCGGACAAGGATCCGACCGGGCTGACCGGCCTGCTGCCCAACGGCGGCGGCTTCCGCTACTACTCGGTCGCCTCCTCCGTCCCCCGCAAGGGCCCGGAGAACTACCGGCTGCGCGTCGACGGCCTGGTCGACCGGCCCGCCACGTACACCCTCGAAGCGCTGCGCAAGCTGCCGAGGAACCGGATCGTCCACGACGTGCAGTGCGTCACCGGCTGGCGCGTTCCCGACACCCCGTTCGAGGGCGTACGGCTCTCCCGGCTCCTCGACGCCGCCGGGGTACGGCCGGAGGCCAGGGCGGTCCGGTTCACCTGCTTCGACGGGACGTACAGCGAGAGCCTCACCCTCCAGCAGGCCCGCCGCGCCGATGTCCTGGTGGCGCTCAGCATGCGGGACGAGCCGATCGGGCACGCGCACGGCGGCCCCGTCCGGCTCTATGTGGCGCCGATGTACTTCTACAAGTCGGCGAAATGGCTCTCCGGGATCTCCGTGACGTCCGACGTCCGGCCCGGCTACTGGGAGGAGCTGGGCTATGACGTCGACGCCTGGGTCGGCCGGTCCAACGGCCGCGACGACACCCCGACCGTCTGAACCGCCGCCCGCCGGCCGGATCCGGCGCTTCAGCCGCGCCGAGCGCTGGGTGCACCGCGTCACCGGGGCGCTGATGCTGCTGTGCGTGACGAGCGCGGCGTTTCTGTACGTGCCGCAGCTCGCCGAACTCGTCGGCCGCCGCCTGCTCGTCGTCACCGTCCACGAATGGTCCGGGCTGCTGCTGCCCGTACCCGTACTGCTCGGGCTGGCCTCGCGGGCCTTCCGCGCAGACCTGCGCCGGCTCAACCGCTTCTTCCCGTACGACAAGGAGTGGCTGCGCGCGGCAGTGCGCCGCGACCCGCGCCCCGCCGCCCGCCCGGCGGGCAAGTTCAACGCCGGGCAGAAGCTCTACGCGGCGTGGATCGCGGGCGCCGTGCTGGTGATGCTCGGCACCGGCCTGCTGATGTGGTTCACCGGGTTCGCCCCGGTGCTGTGGCGCACCGCCGCCACGTTCGTCCACGACTGGCTGGCGCTGGCCGTAGGCGCCGTACTGACCGGGCACATCGTCAAGGCGTACGGGGATCCGGGGGCCCGGCGCGGGATGCGCACCGGGTCGGTGGAACGGGAGTGGGCGGAGCGGGAACACCCCCTGTGGAAAGAGGAGTGACCCGCCCCGCCCACTGCGGCGGCCGCGTGCGCTGATGCGGTCGCTACAACACCAGGGACAGCAGCAGCACGCAGCAGACGCCCACCACCGAGATCAGCGTCTCCATCACCGACCAGGTCTTGATCGTCTGGCCGACACTCATGCCGAAGTACTCCTTCACCAGCCAGAACCCGGCGTCGTTCACATGGCTGAAGAAGATCGAGCCCGAGCCGATCGCCAGCACCAGCAGCGCGGCGTGCGTCGTGGACATGTCCGCCGCGAGCGGCGCGGCCAGGCCCGCCGCCGAGATCGTCGCCACGGTCGCCGAACCGGTGGCCAGCCGGATCACCACGGCGATCAGCCAGCCCAGCAGCAGCGCCGGGATCGACCAGTTCTTGGAGATGTCCAGCACCATCTCGCCCACGCCGGAGTCGATCAGCGTCTGCTTGAAGCCACCGCCCGCGCCGACGATCATCAGCACGCCCGCGATCGGGCCGAGCGACTTCTCGACGGTCGAGGAGATCCGGTCCTTGGTGAACCCGGCGGCGCGGCCCAGCGTGAAGATGCCGACGATCACGGCGGCCAGCAGCGCGACCAGCGGCGAACCGACGACATCGGCGACCCGCTGGACCAGGTGGGCCGGGTCGTCCACGACGATGTCGACGAGCGCCTTGCCCAGCATCATCACGACGGGCAGCAGCACCGTGGAGACGGTCGCGGCGAAGCTCGGACGGTGCTCCAGATCGTCGGAGGTGCGCTCGGGCACCATCTTCTCCGGCACCGGCAGATCCACCCAGCGCGCGGCGTACCGGGAGAAGAGGGGACCCGCGATGATCACCGTCGGAATGGCGACCACCACGCCCAGCGCCAGCGTCACACCGAGGTTGGCGCCGAGAGCGTCGATCGCGACCAGCGGGCCGGGGTGCGGCGGGATCAGACCGTGCATCACGGAGAGCCCGGCCAGCGCCGGGATGCCGATCCGCATCAGGGAGTAGTTGCCTCGCTTGGCGACCAGCAGCACCACCGGGATCAGCAGCACGATGCCGACCTCGAAGAAGAGCGGCAGCCCGATCACCGAGGCGATGAGGACCATCGCCCAGGGCATCGCCCGTCCGCCCGCCTTCGCCAGGATCGTGTCGACGATCTGGTCCGCCCCGCCGGAGTCCGCGAGCAGCTTGCCCAGGATCGCGCCGAGCGCGATCAGCACCCCCACCCCCGCGACCGTGGAGCCGAGTCCGGTGGTGAAGCTGGATATGACCTTGTCCAGCGGAGCCCCCGCGAAGGCGCCGAGCGCCAGCGAGCCGATGGTCAGGGCCAGGAAGGCATGCAGTTTGAAGACGGTGATGAGCAGGACGATGACGGCGATACCGGCGAGAACCGCCATCCCCAGCTGCGCGTTGCCGGCAGAGGTGATCGGATCGGCGGCGTCCGCTGCCAGTGTCTCGACACTGAGACCGGTCAGGGGAGTCACGGGAACTTCCTTCAGCTTTCGAGCCGGCGCAGCGCGGCCACGGCTCGTTCGGTGATTTCTTCGGGGGTGCCGGACACGTCGACGGCGACGCCCGCCTCGTCCGCGCCCAGGTTCTCCAACGTGGCGAACTGCGAGTCCAGCAGCGCGGTGGGCATGAAGTGCCCCTTGCGCTGCCCCATCCGCCGCTCGATGAGCGGCCGGTCGCCGGTCAGATGCAGGAAGACCGCGCCGGGGGCCTCGGCCCGCAGCCGGTCGCGGTAGGCCCGCTTGAGCGCGGAGCTGCTCACCACCCCGCCGAGACCGGCCCGGCCGTGCGCCCAGAGGCCGATCGCCTCCAGCCAGGGCCACCGGTCGCTGTCCTCCAGCGGCGTCCCGGCGGACATCTTGGCGATGTTCGCCGGCGGATGGAAGTCGTCGCCCTCGGCGTACGGGACGCCCAGCGCGTCGGCGAGCAGCGGCCCGACCGTGGTCTTGCCGGTCCCTGCTACGCCCATCACCACGACGACGTGGGGGGTGCTCATCGGTTGCCTCGCTGTCTTCCTCGACATCGGTCCATCGGTCCATCGGTCCATCGGTCCATCGGTCCATCGGTCCATCGGTCCATCGGTCCAGCGGTCCAGCGGTCCAGCGGTCCAGCGCGGACACGAGTCCGTCGCGCTACTGAAACCCATAAGGTACGACTTATTCAAGTGGCTGTGACATAAACGTCGTACTTAATATCGCCGGGATGGGCCCCGTAGGCTTGCTCCATGACCACAGAAGGCCGGGGCCTGCATACCCGTGTGCTGGACACCCTCGGTCTCGCCATCACCGCCGGCGAATACCCCGAGGGCAGCGTCGTCCGCACCGACGAGGTCGCCCAGCGCTTCGATGTCTCGCGCACGGTCGTCCGCGAGGTCGTCCGCGTCCTCGAATCCATGCATCTGGTCGAGTCCCGGCGCCGGGTGGGCGTGACCGTACGGCCCACCGAGGAGTGGAACGTCTACGACCCGCGCGTCATCCGCTGGCGGCTCGCGGGCTCCGACCGGCCGCGCCAGCTGCGCTCCCTGACCACGCTGCGCTCCGCGGTCGAACCGGTCGCCGCCGGACTCGCGGCCCGCCACGCCACCCCCGAGCAGTGCGCGGCCCTCACCGAGCAGACGCTCGGCATGGTCGCCACCTCCCGGGGCGGCCGGCTGCCCGAGTACCTCGTGCACGACATCGCCTTCCACCGGGTGGTGCTGAACGCGTCGGGCAACGAGATGTTCGCCCGGCTCGGCGACGTGGTCGCCGAGGTGCTCACCGGACGCACCCGGCACCAGGTGATGTTCGCGGACCCTGACCCCGCCGCTGTCACCCTCCATGTGGGAGTCGCCGAGGCCATCCGCGAGGGCGACGCCGCTCGCGCGCAGGAGCTGACCAGGGAGATCGCCGTGGGCGCCCTGCACGAACTCGACGTACTGGCCCCCTGACGCGCACACCGGTGCTGCTCGCACCGCCCCCGGCACGGGATAGTGGGAGGCACAGGGGACGAACCGTTCGAGGTGTCCCCAGGTACGAGGAGAGGCAGGTCCTGGCATGGCGCAGCAGGTGCAAGGGGTCGTCGCCCCCGGCAAGAACGAGCCGGTACGGGTCGAGACGATCGTCGTACCCGATCCGGGGCCCGGCGAGGCCGTGGTGAAGGTGCAGGCGTGCGGCGTCTGTCACACCGACCTGCACTACAAGCAGGGCGGCATCAACGACGAGTTCCCCTTCCTCCTCGGTCATGAGGCCGCGGGCGTGGTGGAGTCGGTCGGCGAAGGTGTCACCGAGGTCGCCCCCGGCGACTTCGTCATTCTCAACTGGCGTGCGGTGTGCGGCAATTGCCGCGCGTGCCTGCGTGGCCGGCCGCAGTACTGCTTCAACACGCACAACGCGAAGCAGAAGATGACGCTGACGGACGGCACGGAGCTGTCCCCGGCCCTCGGGATCGGTGCCTTCGCCGAGAAGACCCTGGTCGCCGCCGGTCAGTGCACCAAGGTCGACCCGAGCGTCTCCCCGGCCGTCGCCGGGCTGCTCGGCTGCGGTGTGATGGCCGGTATCGGCGCCGCCATCAACACCGGACAGGTCGGCCGCGGCGACTCCGTCGCGGTCATCGGCTGCGGCGGCGTCGGGGACGCGGCGATCGTCGGCGCGCGGCTGGCGGGCGCGGCCCGGATCATCGCGGTCGACGTGGACGACCGCAAGCTGGAGACGGCGAAGTCGATGGGCGCCACCCACACCGTCAACTCCCGCTCCACCGACGCCGTCGAGGCGATCCGCGAGCTGACCGGCGGCTTCGGCGCGGACGTCGTCATCGAGGCGGTCGGCCGCCCCGAGACGTACCAGCAGGCGTTCTACGCCCGCGACCTGGCCGGGACGGTCGTCCTGGTGGGCGTCCCCACCCCGGAGATGAAGCTCGAACTGCCGCTGCTCGACGTGTTCGGCCGCGGCGGCTCCCTCAAGTCCTCCTGGTACGGCGACTGTCTGCCGTCCCGGGACTTCCCGATGCTCGTCGACCTGCACCAGCAGGGCCGGATCGACCTCGGCGCCTTCGTCACCGAGACCATCGGCCTCGGCGACGTCGAGAAGGCGTTCGCCCGGATGCACGAGGGCGATGTCCTGCGTTCCGTGGTGGTGTTCTGATGAGCGTCCGTATCGACCATCTCGTCACCTCCGGCACCTTCTCGCTGGACGGCGGCAGCTGGGACGTCGACAACAACGTCTGGATCGTCGGGGACGACTCCGAGGCGATCGTCATCGACGCCGCCCATGACGCCGCCGCCATCGAGGACGCGCTCGGCGGCCGTACGCTGCGCGCCATCGTCTGCACGCACGCGCACAACGACCACATCGACGCCGCCCCGGCGCTCGCCGCCGCCACCGGCGCGCCCGTACTGCTGCACCCGGACGATCTGCCGCTGTGGAAGCAGACCTACCCCGAGCAGATCCCGGACCGTGTGCTGACCGACGGCGGGACGCTCTCGGTCGCCGGGACCACCCTGACCGTGCTGCACACACCCGGCCACGCGCCGGGCGCGGTCTGCCTCTACGCCCCGGAGCTGTCGACGGTCTTCACCGGCGACACGCTCTTCCAGGGCGGCCCCGGCGCCACGGGCCGGTCGTTCTCGCACTTCCCGACGATCGTCGACTCGATCCGCGACCGGCTGCTGAGCCTGCCGCCGGAGACCGTCGTACGGACCGGACACGGCGACTCGACCACCATCGGCGCCGAGTCCCCGCACCTGGGGGAGTGGATCCGCCGCGGCCACTGAGCCGATTCAGCGGGGCCACCGAACCAGCCGCAGCCTGCTGGTGAAGCGCAGCGGGACACCGGTCACCGGATCGGTGAACTCCAGTGTCTTCGCAAGTAGTTGCAGGGGCCGCCCGTAGTCCTCGGGGCTGTCCTCCCGAACCACCGGATAGAGCGGGTCGTTCAGGAGCGGCAGCCCCAGGCTGTTCATGTGGACCCGCAGTTGATGGGTACGGCCGGTGGCCGGCAGCAGCCGGTACCGGCCCAGCCCGCCCCGGTGCTCCAGCAGCTCGATCCGGCTCTCGCTGTTCGGCTCGCCGGGGACCTCGCGCGCGGCGAGCGTCCCGCGCTCCTTCTCGATCCGGCCGCGCACGGTGACGGGCAGCGGCACGGCGGGGTCGTACGCCGCCACCGCCTCGTACTCCTTGCCCACCGCCCGGTCCCGGAACAGCGTCTGGTACGCGCCCCGGTCCCCGGCCCGTACGACGAAGAGCACCAGACCCGCCGTCAGCCGGTCCAGCCGGTGCGCCGGCTGGAGTTCCGGCAGGCCGAGGCCGCGCCGCAGCCGGGCGAGCGCGGTCTCGGTGATGTGGCCGCCGCGCGGGGTGGTGGCGAGGAAGTGCGGTTTGTCGGCGACGACGATCCGCTCGTCCCGGTACACGATCCCGACCTCGAACGGCACCCGCTCCTCGGCGGCGAAGTCCCGGTGGAACCAGACGTACCGTCCCGGCGTGTACGGCTCGGCGCCGGTGACCGGCCCGTCCGCCGCCACGAACCGGCCCTCCCGCAGCATCGCGTCGATCCGCGCGCCGCCGATCGCCGCCCCGAACCGCGCCACGAGATGGTCCCGTACGGTCGGCCACGCCCCACCGGGATCGGCGGGCAGCCGCAGCCGTACCGGGTCGATCCCGTCGCGCTGGGGGAGCGGAGCGGGCGGCGGGGGTCGGTGTCTGCGGGCCACGGGCCCGGAGTGTACCGGCCGGTTCGGGGTCGGCCCGGACTCCCGGACGGTGTGATCATCGGACGATGGAAGAGTTTCTGAGCCTGGACGAGGTGGAAGCGATCGCCCGCCGCGCGCACGCGCGGCAGACGGACAAGGCGGGCCGCCCCTACGCGGAGCATCTGGCGGCGGTCGCGGACGGGGTCGCGCGGCGCGGCGGCAGTACGGAGCAGATCGCCGCCGCCTGGCTGCACGACGCGATCGAGGACGGCGCGCTGACCCGCGCGTGGCTCGACGGGGCGGCGCTCCCGACCGGCGTCAAAACCATGGTGCTGGCCATGACCAAGCGCCCCGGCGAACCCCCCGAGGAGTACGCCGCCCGGATCCTCGCCGTTCCCGGCGCGCCGCTCATCAAGGAGGCGGACCTCGCGCACAACGCGGATCCGGACCGGCTCGCCGTGCTCGACCCGGCGACCGGGGAGCGGCTCACCGCCAAGTACGCCCGTATGCGGCGGCTGTTGGGGCTGACCGGCGGCTGAGGGGCCGATGGTAGGTTCGGGGATCACATGGTGAGCGTGGGGGCGATGAGCGGCACTGAAGCGAGCCGGGTCCCGCTGGCCGACGACGAGCGGCACCCGGACGTACGGGCACGGATCCGGCGGCCCGAGCGCCCACCGGGCGGCTCCGGCGCGAGGCCGAAGGCCCCCGGAACCGCGGCCCTTGGCGACACGGCCCTTTACGACGCAGCCCCTGCCAACACGGCCCCCGGCAACTTTTGCGACACGGTCCCTGGCAACACAGCCCCCGGCAATCTTCGCGACACGGCCCCTGGCCGCCCGGCCGCGCGCGTCATGGCCGGGCTCACCACCGTCTCCATGGCGGTGGCCGTCGCGCTGCTCGCGCGCGGGGAGTTCGCGCCCGAGGCACTCGGCGCGGCACTCCCGGTCGCCGCGCTGCCGCTCGCCGCCGGCGGGGTCGCGGCGGGGCGCTCCGGGAGACGTGGGCTCGCGGCCACACTGCTGCTCACCGGCGGAGCCCTCGGGACCCTCGGCGCCTGGGCGCTCGCCGACGCCCACCACTGGCCGGGGACGACGCGCGCGGGCGCGGTGGCCTGCGCGGTGACGCTGACCCTGGCGCTGCTCGGCCGGTTCGTGGTGGCGGGGCGCGGTGTGCTGGCGGGCGCCGGCGCCCTGGCGGTCACCACCCTCGGCTGGGAGGCCGTGGCCGCCCTCCTGGGCGGTGCGCAGAGCGCGCCATCGCAGGCCGGGCTGGGCACCGTACTCGCGGTGGCCTCCGTCCTCGGCCTCGGCGCCCTGCCCAGGCTGGCGCTGATGGGCGCCGGGCTCACCAGGCTGGACGACCGCCGCTCGGCCGGGGCGTCGGTGAGCCGCCATCAGGTGGCCGTCGCCCTCACCGCCACACACCGGCGGCTGCTGCCCGCCACCGTCGTCCTCGCCGTCTCGGCGACGGCGGCCGGGCTCCTCGTCGTCCGCGCACCGGACGGCTGGACGGTCACGACGGCCGTCGTACTCGCCGTGCTGCTGCCGCTGCGCGCCCGCGCCTTCCCGCCGACGGCCCAAGCGTCCGCCGTGCGCGCCGCCGGACTCGTGCTCGCGCTGCGGCTGACCGCGCTGTGGCTGGAGCACACGTCCGGAGCCTGGCCGCTGCTGCTGCCCCTCGCCCTGGCCGCCGCCCCGCTCCTCGGGTTCGGCGGGGAGTCCGGCGAACGGTTACGGGCGCGGCTGCGGCGGACCGGGGACGCGGCGGAGTACGCCGGTGTGATCGCGCTGCTCGCGGCTGCGGCCGGTGTGTTCGGTGTCCACGGGCTGCTGCCCGGCAGTTTTTGATCACGGTTCAGAGACCAGAGGGGGATTCGGAATGTCCGGTCAGGACAGCGGGCACATACGTCAGGACGCGGGCGGGGAGCAGGTGCCCGTACAGGACACCGCTCCGCCGCGGGACGCCGTGCCCGCCCCGGCGACGGACACGGTCCCGCCTCCGCCGCCGCCCTTCCCCGCCCCCGAGACCGTCGCCGTCACCGCGCCCTCCCTGGCCGAGGCGGCGGGCCGGCCCCGGCACGGCGATTCCCTGGTCCGCCGCTCCACCCGCGCCGCCCGCGCCCTCCTCGGCTCCACCACCCGTGAGATCGCCGAAGAGGCCCGTATCGCTGAGGAGTTGCAGTACCCGCTCACCACCGGACGCCAGATCGTGGTGACCAGCATCCGCGGCGGCGCCGGGAAGACCACCGTCACCGCCCTGCTCAGCCGCACCTTCAACCACTACCGCCACGACCCGGTCGTCACCGTCGAGGCCGACTCCGCGCTCGGCACCCTCCCCACCCGGCTCGGCGCCGAGGCCGTGCGCTGGAGCTGCGCCGATCTCGCGCGGATCCTCGCGCCGTCCCCGTACGCGATGCAACTCACCGACATCACCGGCTATCTGGTCCCGCTGGAGGGCGGCTGGCTGCTGCCCGGCAGCCAGGGCCGCATCGGCGCCCCGCTCGGCATCGCCGAGTACCGGACCGTCATGGCCGCGCTGCGCCGCCGCTTCGGCGTGACGGTCGTCGACTGCGAGACGCTGCCGGGCGAGCTGGCCCGTACCGCCGTGGACACCGCGCACGCCCGGGTGCTGGTCGCGCCGGCCACGCTGGAGGGCGTCAGCAGCACCCGCGCGGTGCTCGACTGGATGGCGGGCCTGCCCGGCCCCGTACTCGCCACCACCGTGATCGCGCTCACGGTCTCCTCGCCGGACGCGAACTTCGGCGTGAAGGCGGCCACCCGCCATCTGGAGGAGACGGGGGTACGGGTCGTCGTCCTGCCGTACGACCGGCACCTCGCCGCGGGCGGTCCTGTCCGCACCGCCCTGCTCGCGCCGGAGACGAGGATCGGCGCGACCCGGCTGGGCGCGGAGACACTGCGCCGCGCGGTGAGCGCGGGCTGAGCGTACGGATATACGGACCGGGCGCACCGAGAGGCGCCGAGCGCACGGATACGACGGATCGGCGGCGGCCCGGCGCGCGCTCGGCCGGGCGCGGCCGAGAGTGTGCGACCGGCCAGGGCGTGCGACCGGCCCAAGCGGCCCCGGCCAGGGCGTGCGACCGGCCCAAGCGGCCCCGGCCAGGGCGTGCGACCGGCCCGAGCGGCCCCGACCGGGGTGTGAGTCCGGCCCGAGCGGCCCCGACCGGGGTGTGAGTCCGGCCAGACCGGCCCCGACCGACCGCCGCCCCGTACCTCGTTCGGTCCCGGTCCGGCGGGCTGAGCCCGGTTCCGGCCTCCGCCGCCCGCATGATGGGCCGGTGATCAGTGTCCTGTTCGCCGTCCTGACCGCGATCAGCAACGGCTCCGCCTCGGTGCTCCAGCGCCGTGCCGCGTCCACCGTCCCCGACCGGGCGGCCATGCGCTTCTCGCTGATCCGGAAACTGCTGCGGCAGAAGGTGTGGCTGGCCGGGATCGGTCTGGTCCTGGTGGCCGCGGTCTGCCAGGCGATCGCGCTCGCCACCGGCCCGATCGCCGTCGTCCAGCCGATCTTCGTGATGGAGCTGCCCTCCACCCTGCTCCTCGCCAGTCTGCTCTTCCGGAGGCGGCTGCCGCGCTCCACCTGGTACGGAGTCGCCGCCGTGACCTGCGGTCTGGCCCTCGCGATGGCCACGGCGGCCCCGGGCGGCGGCAGTGACACCGTGCGCGGTACCTCCTGGATCCCCGCGCTGCTCATCACCTGCGCCGCCGAAGCAGCCCTGATCCTCTGGTCCCTGCGGCTGCACGGCAACGCGCGGGCCGCAGCCCTGGGGCTCGCGGCGGCCGGCGGATACGCGCTGACGGCGGCCCTGATGAAGGACGCCGTGGCCCGGCTCGACACCGGTGGAGTGGGCGCCCTGGTCGCCTCCTGGCAGCTCTACGCCACGGCCGTGGCCGGCGTGGGGGCGCTGTTCCTGCTACAGAACGCCCTCCAGGCGGGCTCCCTGGCCGCCTCGCAGCCGATGCTCACCCTCGGGGACGCGCTGATCAGCGTCGCGTACGGGGTCACGCTGTTCGGCGAGAGCCTGCGCACCGGCTGGTGGCTGCTGCCGCAGTTCGCCGGCATCGCCCTGATCGCGGTGGGCTGTCTGGAACTGGCCCGCTCACCCCTCGCGGCGGGCGGACCGCCCCCGGCCCGGCGCGTGCGCTGACGCCCCGGCCGCCGGGCACGGGGATTCAGCCCTCCCGAGGGCCGGGCTCCGGGGGCAGCCCGGTGACCCGCATGGTGATGTTCAGCCGCCCGGAGGCGAGCCCGGTCGCCGGATCGCCGGTACCCGGATACACCTTCGGCACGCCGTGATAGGCGAAGCGGGACGGGCCGCCGAAGACGAACAGGTCGCCGGAGGCGAGTTCGACGTCGGTGTACGGCTTGGCGCGGGTCTCGGTATTGCCGAACCGGAAGAGGCAGCTGTCCCCGATGGTGAGCGAGACGACGGGAGCACTGGAGCGCTCGTCCTTGTCCTGGTGCATGCCCATCCGGGACTCGCCGTCATAGAAGTTGATCAGCGCGGTGTCGGGCGCGTACCCGTCGCCCGCCGCCGGATCCCCGTACGCCTCCACGAGCGCCCGCCGCCCGAGCTCGGCCATCCACCCGGGAAACGCGGCGACCGGCCGGCCGTTCACGTCGTCGGCCGTCCTGCTGTACCGGTACGGCTGCCAGTGCCAGCCCACACACTCAGGCAAGTAGTATACGGAGATGGCAACCACATCACTGGTCCGCGCACTTGCAGCTATCCGGCTGTCCGCGAACCACGACCACACGACATCTCCCGGAAGGCAGCGTGACGCAAACGAAGCCGCAGCCGACGCACTTGGGCTGAACATCGTCGGTTGGGCTGAGGACCTGAACGTCAGTGCGTCCAAGGTGGGCCCCTTCGATCGGCCTCAGTTGGGTGACTGGCTGCGTCGGCCGCACGAGTTCGACGCGATCGTCTGGTGGCGGCTGGACCGAGCCGTCAGGTCCATGGCCGATATGGCAGAGCTGGCGCGCTGGGCGAAGCAGCACCGGAAGCGGCTGATCTTCGCCGAGGGCCCGGCGGGGGGAGTATTCGAGCTGGACATGAGCAGCCCGTTCGGTGAGCTGATCATGATGCTTCTGGCCTTCGCCGCGCAGATGGAGGCGCAGGCCATCAAGGAGCGAGTCACGGGCGCACGGGCCGCCATGCGCTCCATGACTCGGTGGCCCGGCGGCCAAGCACCGTACGGGTATCGACTCGTGAAGAACCCGAGGGGGAAAGGGTTCGTGCTGGAGATCGACGACAAGGCCCACGAGACAGTCAGATGGATGGTCCGCCGGGTACTGGCGGGGACGTCCGCCGCAGAGGTCGCGCGCACTCTGACAGCCGATGAAGAGGCACCCGCCCCCAGGGATCACGCGCGACGTCGGGAGCAGCGGGATGAGCTGGGGTCGCCGTGGCTGGACACCACGGTGCGGCACATCCTGACCTCGCCTGCCATCCTCGGTCAGCTCATGCACCAAGGGAAGCCGCTCCGAGACCTCGCGACCGGGGCGCCCCGTCAGGTAGGTCCGCCTTTGATCGACCGCGCGACGTACGACGCCGTACAGGCGGAGCTGTCCAAGCGGGCAGGAGGCAACGCCGGCCTGACGCGAAGGGACACAAAGGCAATGCTTCTGGGGGTGCTTCTGTGCGGGCACTGCGGGCAGCGCATGTATCGGAAGCCGCCACCGAAGGCACGGCCGAACGCCAATCCTCGGTACGAGTGCAACAGCCGAACCCGAGGGTCTGCCTGCCCTCACAAGCCGTCGATGCGCGCCGACTGGGTGGAGGAGTTCGCGGCTCGCAAGTATCTGGAAGCCGTCGGGTTCATCAGGGAGTACACAGACGTGGTCCACGGAGGCTACGACCCAACTGCGGAAGCCGCAGAGGTCCAGGAAGAGCTTCGTCAGTACATGGAAGACCGGGACCTGTTTAAGTCCAAGGCAGGGCAGAAGGAGTGGAAGGATCGAGCGCAGGCGCTGGAGTCTCGCCTAGCCACCCTGGAGAGCGCGGAGGCTGTCCCGCCCCGTGTCGAGCGGGTGTACGGGGAGAAGACCAACAAGGCGGCATGGGACGCCACAAGTGACCCGCTGGAGCACCGTCGGATGCTGATGGACGTCGGAGCGGTTGTGCGGCTGAGCGTCGGAGCGCACGGCGACGTGTCAGGACTGGATGAATCCCGCCTGACGTTCAGCATCGGCAACCATGTGGACCCGGAAGAGGACGCAAAGGACGAAGCGGCGTTCCAGGCAGCTCCCTGACGCGCCCAGAGACACACAGAGACCCCCGGCAGGCAGCGCCGGGGGTCTCTTGCTTGGCAGTCTAGACAGCGCTCCACGGTCCCGCAGGTGGCCGCTCAGGAAGTTCCGACTCGGGCCGCGTGCACCACCACGTGATGAATCGTCGCAGTACGTCGGACCGGTCCATACCGTCGGGCATGGACTCGCCGAACGCGTCCCAGAGTTCTCGATCGATGCGGAAGCGACTCGCGGGAGTCTTCGGTTGGTTAGGCATGCCACGACCGTAGCAGGGGTGTAGACACACCCAAGCCGGTTCATGGGTTGCGGTGTGACCACACCTCCACATAAGGTGTGACCACACCCGGAACTGAGCAAGACAAAGAGCCCGCTGATCTTGGCGGAGCGACGGGCCCTTTGATCTCACTGCAAGGAGAATCTTATGTCCTCCATCACTCTCGTCGATGTCGCCGGCAAGGTCTGGTCCCTGACGAACACGGGCAGCATCTGGCACGCCTTCCGCATCGACGCCGACGGTCGCCCGGTGGCGATCTGCCGCAAGACGATCCGCCCCCGCGACTACACGGCCGCTCACGGCACGTTCAAGACGCTGGACGAGACCTATGGCCGCGCGCTGACGTCGCGGTGCGACAACTGCCGGGGGAAGCTGGAGACGCTGGAGTTGGAGGCCGTGAAGGCGTCGGTCGACTCTCAGTTCCCGCTCGTTGCGGCTCTTACGGCGGAGTCCGGACTCACCCCCGCGCATCCGTCGTGCCTGGCGGACGACGCTCCCGCCGCTCCTCACGCTCTCGTCCTCGGCTGCGTCGACACGCCTGACGACGTAGACAGTCTCCGGGGGTTCGCCCTGGACGTCGCGGAGGAGTTCGGCATCCCCGCCACCTATGCCACGCACGCGGACTTCAGCGTTACGGACTTCACCGTCGTCGTGGTGTGGGGACGGATGGCGGACATGCGGAACGCGTCGCCCCTCGTGCTGGCCGCTGAGGCGCTGGCGATCGGGGTGGAGGTGGTGGAGGCGGCCGGTGCGACGGAGCGGTGTCCGTGCGGGCAGCGTCTGAGCGTCGTCCAGCGCGTCACGTCGGACGGGGAGGCGGCGTGCGGTGACTGCGCGGGAATCGCGTCGGGTTGCTCTCACTGTGGCGAATGGATCGGGTGGGACGAGACGGCGACGGTGGCGGTCGGCCCGACGTTCTACCGGGTGTGCCGTGAGTGCCTGACGGCTGCACAGTGGGCCGACCCCCGCGCGGAGTACCGCGCCATCTGATCACGCAATGTCACGGATGGTCGGCCTCCCCTCACGGGGCGGTCGGCCTCCATGCGTTCCCGGGGCGAGCTGGCTTGGACGCCTCCGCGCCCCCTCCGACGTCGAAGCGGGGCCTCTTCCTCCGCTTAGCGAACGGATGTCCAGTGCGGAGAGTGATGAGATGTGGAGAGTTGGTGACACTGTGTTGACGGTGGGTCCAGATCTCGTTCAAATCAACAAACTGGACCCCTAGTTCACTTTCCTCTAACGCGCGTTAAGGAGAAAGGAAAATACCCCTCTAGTTCGTTGATTTGAACGAAGTTTGTCGCGGAGGCCCTGGCCGACGTGGAGGGTGCGGAGTGACGAGGGGTGCGGGACGCGAAACCACTGGACGCCCGAGAGGGCACCTGCGTGGCTCCCTGCGGCCCCCTATCCACCCTCTGGCACTCGGTGAAGCCGGGGCGCCCGCAGGCGCTCCTGGGGGCATGCAGGGGCTTTCGTCGCATCCGACCCTGCGCACGGAGACACTCCGGGGCGACGTTACGCAGCGTGGTGACGGTTGGGGATGGGGTGCTCAAGCGTCTCGGTTCTGTAACAGTATCTAGGCGTTGAGCCCGATATTGCCGCTTACGGGCCGTATGGGGCGTCGCGCGCCCCACATAACTAAGGTAGAGGGGAAGATCCGGAGCTGACGAGTAGCGCACTCCGCACCCCTCACGGACTGCGCCCCCCGTTCGCCTCTCGACGGATGCGGGCGCTTCCCGGCGGGTCGAGCCGTCGGCGCGGGTGGACTCTCCTCCAGTCGCGTCGACGTGCTCCCCGCCGGGATCTTGATCTTTCGACCGCCTCCGGGCGGTCCCCCCTTTTTACCCGTAGATCGACAGACAGGCAGGCAGCCAGAACACGGAGAAGCCATGAGAAACGTCGACGTCCAGCCGCCCCCGCCGTGCACCGGTCCATGTGGGCGGGTGCTGCCTCTGACAGATCACTACTACCCGCGCGACGCGACGGCCCGTTTCGGGGTGAAGCGTCGTTGTCGCGAGTGTTGTGCAGCCGCTGAACGTGCCCGCTATGCGGAGAATTCTCCGATCATCCTTCAGCGGCGCCGTGAGCGCCGTATAGAGCGCTCCGCCTACTTCGCCACTACGGAGTACTGGGAGCGTTCCTGAGAGGCGCTCAGCACCCATATCCGCAGGCCCTTGCCGGACGTCGGTAAGGGCCTGAGTTGTAGTTAGAGAGGACCCTATGAACAAGCAACTCCGAGACGCGTACGCGTCGGTACCGGAGATCGCCCAGCACGAGGCACACAAGGAGCGCGTAGCGTCGCTCCTGCGAAGTCTTCCCGACGCTCCCGAACCGGAGGCGGAGGCGGCGCGCGTGGCTGACGAGGCGCTGACGGAGTACCTGGAAACGGGCACGTGGCCGGACGACGTCAACGAGCGCGCGCGGGACGCCTACACGCGGGCCGTGGGCGCCCACGCCGTCCGCGGGCAGCTCCTCACCCTGAACCGCCGGTTCGTCTCCAGAGACGCTCTGGTGGCCCTCGCGGAGATGCACCGTTCCCAGATCCTGGGGGCACTGGGAGAGCAGCTCTCCGCGCTCCTATCCGACGCTCGAAAGCACACGGACAACGTGGGCGACGTCCGCACCGCCGATCAGGCGCTGACGGCCGGTGGGAAGGCCGCAGAGGCATTCACGGCCCTGCGTGCGCTCGTGCCCGTCCTGGTGGGGATCCGCGAAGCGCAATGGGAAGGGCTGAGGTTGGGAGAGTTGACCGGCCCGGACAGCCTCTATCAGCGCGCCAAGGACAGTGGGTTCGGAGACGTGGACGGCATCTCTGACGACACACCCGCGGAACAGTTCCTGGCCATGCAGGAGCGCCGCTACTCCGTCGGACATCTCGTATGGCTCGCGCAGATGAACGGCGTCGCCTATGTGCCTGACTCGGTGGAGGACGTGATCTTCGCCCAGGACGCGTACGAGAGCCGGCACGCCGAAACCGACGCGCTGCCCATCCTTGACTTCACCCCGAGGGTCGAAGTCACGCCGCCCGCCCCGGAGCCGAAGCCCCGACCGGTCCACGCTCGCAAGCCCGGTCCGAAGTCCATCGAGAACTACATCAACTGAGAGGTATCACCATGTCCGGAGCGATCAACCCGGCGCCCCTCGCGGGGGCTGAACTTGAGCTGGCCAAGCTCCGTGCCGGCCTGACCGCCGGTCTGACGGTGGAACAGTCCGCGCGCCTCTGCGGCGTCGATGAGGCGGCCATCACGGCCGACGCAACGGCGTTCGCCGCGGAACTGTCCGCCGTCAGCCCTGTCCCGCAGGCGCCCCGTGTGGGCGGCCGTGGCTCCGACGTCGGGAGCAGCGCCGGAACCGTCAGCGCGGGTACGGCGCGCTACCGGGCGAGGCACGGCATCGACGACGAGGGCAACCGTCCGCCCGTTCCGCAGCGAACGACCACGGGACGGGTCACCAACCCGTACGCGGAGCGCGGATACACCATGGAGGCCGGACGATGAGCGACTATTTCCACAACCAGGAGCGGCGCACTGACGAGATCCTCCGTCGCGCGACCGCGCTCATCGGCCAGGCCGTGACCCTTCGCCTGTCGAACGGGGACGATCTGACGGGAACCCTCACTGGCTTCAGCGGGCAGCCGTCCGGATGGCCTGCGGGCGCGAGCACCCCGCGCGACGCGATCGTGGTGGAGGACGCTGACGACAAGTCATGGACCATCCATCCTAACGCCGTGCTGGCCATCGCTGGTTGACGATCCCGGGGCCTCATCACGTCGACGGGGCCCCTCGTGTTTTCAGGAAGGGGGAGCCATGGTTTCACCTGGACCCAGACAGGATGCGTCGAAGCGGTACAGCCGGGCGCACCGGGGCAACAGAGCGTCGGCCGCCTCAGCCGTGGTGCTGCCCCTGTCCGGCTGTGACCTGCCGGCGCCGGACCTGCCGTCAGGTGTGGCGTGGAGCGAGCACGAGCGGGCCATGTGGGCGGAGCTGTGGGAGAGCCCGCAGGCGACGCAGTGGTCCGACGCGTTCGTCCCGCTCGTCGCAACGTACGTGCGGGTGGTGTACAGCAACCTGACGGGCCGTGCCACGGCAGGGCTGACGCAGGAGGCACGGCACATCAGCGAGGCACTCGGTCTGTCTCCCGCGGGCCTGCGCACGCTCGGGTGGACGCTGGAGACAGTGGACGCTGACATGGGCGAGGTGTACGAGGCGGACGTGTCGGACATCAGTGAGCGTTACGCCCGGCTGACGGCATGAGTGCACGGCGAGAGGCGCAGCTAGCGCGCAGGGCGCAGCGTGGGGGATTGCGTGGCACCGCGCGTCCCTCGTGCCCGCCTGAGCTACGCAGGTGCCTCGTGTACGAGTGGCTGAGCGCCTCTGCGTGCGACGAGGTGGAAGAGAGCGGCTGGAACAGCCCACTCGTCGTGACGGCATGGCGACGCTGGTTGAACGCGCGTCAGGCGTACGCCGACGAGGTGGGACAGCCTGTGATGAAGGCGTGCGGACCGACGGCGCGACCCTCCCTCGAACGATCTTGAAACGGCCTGGGTGATCATGGAATTTCGACCATGATCACCCAGGGGGGTGGTCCCTGATCATGGTCTCTCCTCACCGAAGGTGGGCTGGGACGCGCGGTCCGGTTACCGGTTGGAGGTCGACCCGGTAGCCCTCAGAGCGGCCTTTTCGGGCCCCCTGGGGCTGTTCTGAGGCCCTCTGGCCCGCCTCGTGCGATGGATCGTCACCCTGGAGCGCGCGCCCGATAGGCGCAAGATCGATTCCAGACAGTGTAAAGCATTGGTAAAACACGCAGGTCAGACGGCTTATTACCGTTCGGAAGCTGCATCTAGCAACTACTTACGGAGGAGGCGTGACCCAAGCCTTCCGCTCCAAATACCGCGGGTCCTACTCGGGTATCGCGAAGCTGCTCAAGCTCCCGGGCGTACAGCGCGAATGCCGCAACGCAGCCGTGGAGATCATGGCCGCTGCCATCGTGCGTGCCCCAGTCGGCAACCCGAGTACCGACAGTCACTCAGGGCTCTACAAGAGTTCGTTTGACGTCTTGCCGCTGATGAAGAACGTCCCCTGGAAGGGCCAGCCGCGCCAGCGTGCGGGAGCGCGAGTGATCAACACCGCGCCGTACGCTCTCGTCGTCGAGTACGGGAGCGGACGAACGCCCCGTTACAGCGTCCTGTCGAACGCCATGGACGACGTCGCGAGCCGCTTCCGGCAGTAGACCACCCGACCCCCTAGAACGCCCCTCAGTGACGCACTGAGGGGCGTTCTGCATGCCCCGAGAGGCGCACATGAACACCCCTCCGGCGCGCTGCCTGCGCCCAGACTGCACGTTCCACCCCGAACCCCTGCTCACCGAAGACGGCGCGCTGGACGTGTCCGCCTACTGCTCCCGGTCGTGCCAGGACTGGACGAGAGCGGCGGTCATCGTCGCTCAGTCGACGTACTCAACCGCCATCGAGCGTCAGGCCCGACGTCTGTATGCCCTCAAGGCCCTTCTCGATCTTCGCGAGAACGCGTCGGAAGTGGACTTCGAGGTGATCGCTGATGCCTAACGTCGTCGGTCAAGCCGCTGTCGACGTCATCCCGATCGTCACCAACTTTCACAGCCGCCTCCTGGCGGCCGTACTCCCCGCCGCGGACCGTGTCGGACGTCAGGCCGGCGAGCGCATGGGCGACCAGATCTCGCGTCACATCGTCATCACGTTGCCCGACGCAGTGACCCGCGGCGGACAGGCAGCCACCCGAGCGGCGGCCCGTCAGGGTGACGACGCAGGCGGGGCGTTCAGTCGCTCCCTGCGCAACAAGCTGACGGCGGCATTCAAGGCCATGCCGAAGCTGGACGTCCGGTTGAGCGACACAGGTGTTGACGCCGAACTCGCGCGCCTCCGGGCGAAGATGGAGCAGCTCTCCAACAAGCGGATCGGTATCGACATCGACGCCGCTACTGCCTCCGCTCAGATCCGCCGCATCGAAGCGGAGCTGAAGAGGCTCGGAGCCCAGCACCCGAACGTACAGGTCCGTGCGGACACTGCTGCCGCTCGCGCGCAGCTCGCTCAGATCCATGCGGCGATTGCAGCCGTCGACGCTCGCGACCCCCGGGTGAAGGTCCATGTCGACACGAGCGGCGCGACGAACGCACTCCTTCACCTGGGAATCCAGATCGCTGCCTTGGCTGCGATCCCTCTGGGACCTGTCCTCTTGGCCGGCACAGGCGCCGTGGTCGCCATGGCGACGGCTGGAACGGCCGCCCTGGGATCCCTGGCCCTCGCGTCGATCCCCGCCATCAAGGGCGTGGCCGACGTCGTCAAGCTCAAGACGGAGGCGGAGAACGAGTCGTCGAGCGCCACGGACCGGGGCGCATCGATCGCCAAGAAGGCCGCATCCTCAGCGCTCCAACAGGCATCGGCACAGCAGACGTTGACGGCCGCACACCGCAACGCCGCTCGCTCGATCGCTCAGTCCAACCGGGCTATCGAAGATGCCGAGCGGGGCGTTTCTGACGCTGTCCAGCGTGCGGCAGACAGCCGACGTCAGGCCGCGGAGACCATCCGCCGCGCACAGCAGTCCCTGGCGGACGCTCACCGGAACGTGTCCCGTGCGGAAGAGGCGCTCACCGACTCCCAGCGCGACGCCACGAGCGCTCAGAAGGCGCTCACAGAGGCCCGAGCCGACGCAGAGGCGCAGCTAGCGGCGCTGAACGACCGGCTCCTTGACGGGATGCTGGATCAGCGTGAGGCCACGCTGCGCGTTGAAGAGGCACAGCTAGAGCTTCAGCGGGTCATGAACGACCCGAGGTCGACGGAGCTGCAAGTCGAGCGCGCTCAACTCGCCTCTGACCAGGCCGTCAAGCGATACGCCGACCAGGAAAAGGCGCTCGCTGAACTGCGCAAGACGCAGGCCGAGCAGCAGCGGGCGGGCGTCGACGGCAACGCTCAGGTCGTCGCGGCACAGGATCGCGTGGCAGCGGCTCAGCGGGCCGTGCGGGACCGCACGGAAGGTGTCGCCGACGCCCAGCGGACGCTCATCGAGCGGTCGGCCGACGTCGCGGAGGCACAGCGGAAGTCAGCGCGGGCACAGACCGACGCTGCCCGCTCCGTGGCCGACGCTCAGCGGCGGGTTGCCGACGCCGTCGAGAACGCAGCCAACGCACAGACGGCGGCTGCTGAGTCCATCACGTCGGCTGAGCGGGGCATCGAGTCGGCCCGCCTGTCGTCGATGGACACGACAACGAACGCCATCAGCAAGCAGGACGAGTACCGCAAGGCACTTGCGGCAATGACGCCAGAGGCTCGGGACCTGTTCGACGCCTTCGCGGGCCCCAAGGGGTTGAAGAGCGCGTTCAGTGACTGGTCGAGGTCACTTGAGCCGACGGTCCTTCCCCTCTTCACCCGAGGGGTCACCGACGCGACGTCGGCTCTTCCGGGCTTCACGCCGCTGGTGGAGTCTGCGGCGGGGGCCATTACCACCCTGTACGACAAGGCAGAAAAACAGCTCAAGACGCCTTTCTGGCGCTCCTTCACGAAGGATCTGAAAACCTCTGCGGAACCGGCTCTCGTCGGGTTCGGCGTGGCGTTCGGCAACACCATCAAGGGCATCGCCGGAATCATCGACGCCTTCCTCCCGCATATGGGGGGAATCGCTGACGAATCGGATCGGATCACAGAGCGATTCGCCAAGTGGGGAAGCAGCCTCAAAGGCTCGCCCAAGTTCGAAAAATTCCTGGACTACGTCAAGGAGACGTCCCCCGGTCTAGCGGAATTCATCGGAGACATCCTTGGTACAGCGCTGGACCTGACGAAGGCCGTTGCGCCTCTCTCAACGACGATGTTCGGCCTGGTATCGCCAGTGCTTGACGCGATCTCGTCGTTGGCGACTAACTCCCCGGGCGTTGTACAAGCGTTGTGGGGAATGTGGGCGGCACAGAAGGCAATTGCCTTGGGCATGGCGGCGTTCGGCGTCGCGATGGGCATCTACAACGCCGTCATGATCGTCGCTGCGATCACAACGGGCGGGTTCGGTGCCGTTCTGTCCGCGACGGGTATCCTGCCCATTATCCGCGCCGTGGTAATCGTCGTTGGATTGCTCGCGGCTGGCCTCGTACTGGCCTACAACAAGGTCGACTGGTTCCGTGCTGCCGTCGATGGAACCTGGGCTTTCCTGAAAGAGGCGACCTCTTTCCTCTGGGGCTCGGTCCTTAATCCGGCATTCGACGGAATTTGGGCAGGGCTACAGGCTATTGGCGACGCAGCCGTATGGCTTTGGAACAAAGCAATCCGTCCTTCATTCGACGCCATCGGTAAGGCATCGAAGCCCATCGTCACGGCGCTGATCGTTCTCTTCCTCACCCCCGCCTATATCGCCTTCAAGGCTCTCGGTGAAGTTGCCAAGTGGCTATGGAATAAGGCCATTGGACCGGCGTTCTCCCTGGTGGGAGAGGCTTCCCGAGTTCTCTGGGAAAAGTACCTCCGCCCGCATCTGCGCGACATTGCGGGAGAACTGAAGACCCTTGGCGGCTGGGCCAAGTGGTTCTGGAAGGAAGGTATCAGCCCCGCGTTCAGCAAGATCGGTGACGGCGCCAAGTGGCTGTATAACGTCGGAATTAAGAAGCCGTTCGACAACATCCGGTCGGCAATTCGGCTCGTCGCTGACAGCTTCGATTCCGCTCAGGGACTGATCCAAAAGGCGTGGACGAAAATCAAGGGGCACACGAAAGGCCCTGTGAAGTTCGTAATCGACACGGTGTACAACGGTGCGATCGTCCCCCTCTGGGAGAAGGTTGCCAAGCTTACCGGTGCTGACCCGTTGAAGCCGTTCCACCCCGAGGGATATCACACTGGCGGCATCATGTCCGGCTATTCCC
The DNA here is from genome assembly GCF_036231945.1 of Streptomyces sp. NBC_01429. Classification (NCBI taxonomy): domain Bacteria; kingdom Bacillati; phylum Actinomycetota; class Actinomycetes; order Kitasatosporales; family Streptomycetaceae; genus Streptomyces; species Streptomyces sp. NBC_01429. The sequence continues at coordinate 6,474,316 of NZ_CP109599.1, forward strand.
CGGGACGTGACGACCGCATCATCGCCGTTGGTGGCGGTGAAGCGGTGATGCGTCCTGAATGGACCCGGGCAATCGGTGCGGAACGTATCAACGCTTGGAACGCCGCTGCCCGTTCTGGTGGCATCGGCGGCGTTCAGCGAGCGATTGCGTCAGGGATGCCAGCGTTCAGGGACGGCGGCGTCGTTGGCTGGCTGAAGGACAAGACAACGGGCGTTCTCGACACGCTCAACCCGGCGAAGCTCTTCGATCGCGCGACGTCGTGGGTGAAAGAGAAGGTCGCCAACATCGGATCCGGACAATGGGGTAAGGCTGTTGCCAAGATCCCCGGCAAGATGATCTCCTCGCTCAAGGACCGAGCTCTCTCGCTCATCGGATTCGGCGGGGGTGATGGTGGCGGCTCTTGGATGAAGCCAGTCAACGCCCCGTTTGGAACTCCCTTCGGGAAATCCGGCTCCATGTGGAGCAGTGGCAAGCACACCGGCCTCGACTTCCCCGCCGCAGTTGGCGCAGCCGTGAAGGCGGTCGACGTCGGTAAGGTCGCTCTCGCCCAAGGCGGGGGTCCTTATGGCAACCACGTGATGATCAATCACGGCAAGGGCTTGACCTCCCTGTACGCCCACCTCTCGCAGATCGCCACGAAGGTTGGCGAGACCGTGACCCGCGGGCAGCGGATCGGCGCCGTGGGAGCCACAGGCAACGTCACCGGGCCCCACCTCCACCTCGAAGCCCGTCGCAACGGCGCCGCCATCGACCCGATGCAGTTCCTGGGTGGTGGCTCGACGTCCTACAAGCCGTCTGCTGGCGTCAGTCAGTGGCGGGGCGTCGTGCAGCAGGCACTTGCGCAGGTCGGTCAGCCGAAGAGCTACACGGACATCACGCTCCGACGGATGCAGCAAGAGTCAGGCGGCAACCCCAACGCCGTCAACAAGTGGGATGTCAACTGGCTGAACGGCCACCCATCGGTGGGCCTCATGCAAGTCATTCGCCCGACCTTCGAGCGCTTCGCCGGTAAGTACAAGGGCACCGGGCCGAAGCAGTACGGGGTGTCGACGAACCCGCTGGCGAACATCTACTCGTCGATGACGTACGCCCTGGCGCAGTACGGTTCACTCCCCTCGGCCTACAACCGACCTGGCGGGTACGCCTCCGGCGGCTTCCCCGCACTGGGAGAGATGGCGTGGGTGGGCGAGAACGGCCCCGAGCTGGTGCGTTTCCTTCACCCCGCTCAGGTCTACTCCTCCACGGAGTCGGCCTCCATGGCGCGCACACAGGCCAGCGCCCGGGACATCTACACGTCCCGCAGTGCGGCGGGAACGCAGCTCCACGCCGACGTGAAGGTCTACGTCGGCACCCGGGAGATCACGGACATCGTCCGGACAGAGATCGACATCCACGACCTGGCCATGGCTGATGGCCTGAACACTGGCGGTCGCTGACGCACGCACACAGGGGCGCTCCCGGCTTGGGGGCGCCCCGCTCCAACTCACCCTGTACGGCGTCGGCATGAGGCCGTACAGGGCTCCCAGACCTTAGAGAGAGGCAGAACACCATGACCTACGGACTCCCCTCCAAGAGCCAGCCCGTTGAGTGCCCGCAGTGCGGCGCGGAGGTGGCGCAGGTTCCCGGCCCCGGGAAGATCAAGCGCTTCTGTACGCCCCAGCACGGGCGTTCCTGGCGACGTCGCGCGCGGGCGCTCGGGTGGCCGATCTAACCGACGACCGTGCGCCCGTCTTCCCAGAGTGCGAGCACGTGGCTTGCGAAGCGGTCGTACAGGCCGTCGTCTCCCAGTCGGCGCAAGTGCAGCATGGGCGACTCATGACCAAGCAAGCTGGACAGATGGGGTGTTACTAGCATTTCGTCGTCAAAGGTGAAGACGGAGAGCGCAATGTGATCGTCCGAGAATCGAGCTTCAATGCCTGGCGCGTCACCCATCTTGGACAGGGCATCCAAGGTGATGCGGATACGGGTTCCGACCGTCAGGGGCACGCCTTCGATCTCTTCTCGACGTCGGGTCACTTGTGAGTCCGGATCACCCACAAGGAACCGCACGGAGCATCCCGACGCAGCCTTAGCCTTGAGACGTGCGGCAAGTCGTGGATGCTCCTGCCATACGAAGTAGTTCGTATAGCCAGCGAAGATGATGGATGTGGAGGCACCGTCGATGAGGCGTCCCCATACGGACGTAGGGCACGCGTTCCGATAGGGGTAGGCGGCGACGATTTCCCTCTCCGGACCCGTCTTGATGGCGCTACGGATAGCCTTCGGCCACAGCACTTCCGCACTCACTCCCAACGCCTCCGCTACCTCCTGACGCGTTTCCGGATGCGGGACGCGCGTTGGGTCGGAGAGCCATCGTTCCACCGTCTTACTGGTCACTCCGACTGTACGGGCGAGCTTGGAGCGGGTCATGTTGGCGTCGGAGATAGCGTCTCGCAGCGTCGTATTCAAGGCTTCCCCCAGGGACGTTTGGGCCACTTAGGACGGTATCCCCTGGAGCACTAGAAGTCCCCGGCATGTCAGTTCTGACGTCCCTTCGAGTGGACGACGGTCTACGTAGGTACCCGTGACGCAAGTGTCCCGGCATCGCGTGAACGACCCGGGACGTGGACGACGCTTCGAAGGAGCGATCGACGTGAACCACCTTACTGAATACCGACAGCGGCATATGACGCCCCCGGTACAACTCATGGAGCCCGCCGTCCATAAGGCGCCCGAGCCCGCCCGTGGATGCGACGTCTGCGAGGCACTCGCCAAGCAGTGGAGGCAGGCGACAGACGTCACGAGCCCCGCCTACGACCTGTCGCATGCCCTGGATCTGGCTATCGAGATCGGCCGGCACCCGCATGCGAAGAGGAGGCGGTCGTGACGACCACGATCAAGGCCATCAATGCCCGCGTGCAGGCCATATACCGTCTCCGGATCGCTCACGTCGAAGAGTGCGAGCCGTGCAAGCTCGACAAGCCCTGTGCAGACGGGACGGAACTCCTCCGCCGCTGGCGCGAGGGGGTTCGCGAGTCCCGGGCCGAACGGGAACGGCTGCGCTGAAGACCGCCTGACAGCTCCGTCCGTGCTTCCAATCCCCCGGTCGGCACGGACGGAGCGCTGAGCCCCCGCACGCTGCTCATCACAGGCCCCGTGCGGGGAAGGGGCGGGTGAAGGTCGGCATACCTCACCCGCTAGGGAGCCCCGGTCACCCCAACCCCAGGGGGCGGCCGGGGCTTCTGCGTTCCGTACTCCACTTCCCGCAGTGCCAGCCCACACACACGGTCCGCACCGACATGACACCCCCGCGCGGCAGCTTCGTGTACCGGATCGGCACCGGCCCGGTGGCCCACCCCCGGCACGCGACGACAAGCTCGCGCTGCTGGTCGAGGCCCAGCCAGCCGGGCACGTGCACGGCGCCGGGCGCGATCTCCATGGGCGGGCGGGGGATCAGGGCGTTCACGGCGAATCCTGGAGGGGCTGGGATGTCCTGGGGAAGAAGCGGGAGACAACCCCCCTGCTCAGGAGGCCGACTGTACCGCTCCACCGTGGCCTTGTTGGTGGACGGGTCCATGAGCCGCATCTCCCAGGGACCGGTGTTGACGTCGAAGTCCTTCCCGACGCGGGAGTCGCGCGAACTCTTCGAGGCATCGCGGGCCGCTTCCCGCACCACAACCCGCACCCCGAAAAGGGAGGCCGGCCGGCCTGGTCCCTCACGGAGGCCAAGGCGGCCATCCGGGACGCGGGGTACGTCGTCCAGGGCAAGTTCCTGGCCGTCGCGAACGGCGGCGTATCCCAGTGCGACAGTGACGACGGGAGGCCGTACGGCACCGCTCAGGGATTTCGGCACGAGTGAGTGGACCGGTCCCGGCGTGGACCGCCGCCCCATCCCCCAGCGCTGACGTGTACGCGCTCGGTGGGTCGTTGCTGATCTCCGCCACAGCCATGAGGGCCATGGTCTGTCCCGACGACGCGGAACGGCCGGTGCAGCGTCGGGCCGTGGTGGACAACAAGCGGCGCCCTTTCGATCTGCCGGCCCCCTTCGGGACGGTGATCGACGCCATGCTGAGCTACGAACCGTGCGACCGGCAGTCGCTCTTGGACGTCGCGGCCGAATTCAGGAAGGCCGACAAGGCGGTACGGCACAACCGATGACCGGGCTGTTGGCCATGCGGGTGGCCTTGTCACAGCCCAGAAATGCAGAAAACCCCCGATGAACAGGGGGTTCAGCTGGTGGCCAACCGACACAATTCGTTGACCTGCCGCTATGAGCGATCCTGCTGGGAGTGATTCCCTCCCAGCTCAAGATCGTTTCCCTTTGGTCTGGTCACGTCTGCTGCACGCGCGCTCCGCAGGCAGGGATGCCCGACGTATCCTTCCCCGAGATCGGCTGAGTATCCAAGTCTCCGGCGCCTTCAGGCAGCAGGCGATGCGGTGGCGACGCGCTAGTACGGGCGGAGCGGTCGCTCCCGGCGTCCGGTTCGGCTCCCCATCCGTACGGGACATGGTTCCGCCAGCTCCAACTCTTCGAGAAAGAGCGTCTGTTCAGGCAGGAGCGAGCCGATCGCAGTCAACCCGCGCGCTCCCGGAATATCGGTCGGCGTCGTCGGGCGGGGCGCGGTCGGCCGCCGCTGCGCGTACCGTGCCGGCCTCGGCTCACCGGATCAGGACGGCTTCTCCCGAGCGTGGCACGACGGTGGCCCAGCCCAGTTCGTGGTCGATGCGTTCGCGCAGCGCCGCTGAGGCATCGGGCTCGCCGTGGACCAGGTAGGTCGTGTGCGGTGGGGGTGCGCTGCGAAGCCATTCGATGATCTGTGCGGCGTCGGCGTGCGCGGAAAAGTGGGGTACGTCGGCGACTTCGGCGCGCACGGGCACGTACTCGCCGAACATTTTCACCGTGCGTGCTCCGTCAACCAGATCGCGTGCGCGGGTGCCCTCGGCGGCGAAGCCCACGATGGCGACGGCATTGCGCGGGTCGGGCAGCAGACGCCGCAGGTGGTGGACGACGCGTCCGCCGGTTGCCATGCCGGCCGAGGACACGATCACGGCCGGTCCTGTCGCCTCGTTGATGGCGATGGACTCCCGGACGGAGCGAGCGGCCAGGAAGGGCTCGGGGCTCAGGTCGTCCGTGCCGTCGGCCGAGATGCCGTCGCGCAGTTCGGGCGCCCGTGCCCGGACGGCTTCCCGGTACACCTCCAGCGCGGCCAGGGCCATGGGGCTGTCGACGAAGACAGGCACCGCGGCGGGCAGAATGTTCTTTCGCCGCAGGACGGAGAGTTCGTGGAGGACGACTTCGGTACGGTCCAGGGCGAACGCCGGTACGACCACGATGCCGCCGCGCCGGATCGTCCGGCCGACGATATCGGCGAAGCATGTCCGGCCGGTCTCGTCGTCGTGGCGGCGGTTGCCGTAGGTGGATTCCATGAGAAGGACATCCGCGCCGGAGAAGGGCTCAGCGGGCTTCAGCAAGGGGTGGCCGGGACGGCCGAGGTCTCCGCTGAAGGCGAGGGTGTGTCCGTCGTCCAGGGTGAGACGGGCCCACGCCGAGCCGAGGATATGACCGGCCGGGTGCAGGGCCAGCCGTGTCCTCGACATGATCTCGACCTCGGTGTTCATGCTCACCGGGTCGAAGAACGTCACGGTCCGGTCGACATCGCGGTCGTCGTACAGCGGCTGGGCGGGGCGGTGCTTGGACCAGCCGTGCTCATTGGCGTGCTGAGCCGCCTCGGTCTGGAGCCGCGCGCTGTCGCGGAGCACGATCTCTGCCAGCCGGGCGGTGTAGGCGCTGGTCAGGATGGGCCCCCGGAATCCGTTCCGGACGAGCCGGGGGAGGTAGCCGCAGTGGTCCAGATGGGCATGGGTCACGATCACCGCGTGAATGTCCCGGGCATCGCAGGGCAGCGGACGCCAGTTACGGCGCCGTAGATCGGCGAGCCCCTGGAAGAGCCCGCAGTCGACCAGAATGCGCGAGTGTTCGCCCTCCACCAGGAACTTGCTTCCGGTGACCGTGCCCACACCGCCGAGAAACGTCATGAGCGCCGGAAGGGGTCTGCCCGTGCCGGCCGGAGTTTCGGATGGTTCGGCCATGTGCTGCGGCTTCCTCGTGTGCGTTGTCCCTGCGGCCGCTCTCCCGGTGCGTCCTGTGCCGACCGGGACGGGGTCGCTTTTTGTGGATGGGGCGCTTGTCTTGCGGGCGAGGGCGGGCCGGACCCCTGAGGTGGCGGGCTCGTCTCCTCCAGCATGAATGTTCTGACACGAATGGGCGAGCTGTCGGGAGATCCGGGGAGGGTGCGGCCGTCATCTGCCGGGGCGAGCGGTCGCCGAGTGTCCGTGGGCCGCCGGCAGTGGTGCCCTCGCGCCCGCCCGCCCCCGGCGGGATGCTGAAGACCGAGTGGTGGAGGGAGACTCGTGCCCCGGCATTTCGGTGACGGCGGGAGGTGGCATCGGCTCCGGTACCGGGTGCCGCGCTGCTGACCGGCTATCGGCGCTCATGGCTGCGGGGAGACCTGCTGGCCGGGGTCACGGTCGCGGCGTACCTCGTGCCTCAGGTCATGGCGTACGCGAGTGTCGCGGGGCTGCCGCCGGTCACGGGGCTGTGGGCGGTTCTGCCGGCGCTCGTGCTCTACGCGCTGTTCGGTTCGTCCCGGCTCCTGTCGGTCGGTCCGGAGTCGACCACCGCGCTCATGACCGCGGTGTCCGGAGTCGACCACCGCGCTCATGACCGCGGCCGTGGTCGGGCCGCTCGCGGCGGGGGATCCCGGACGATACGGGGCGTTGGCCACCGGGCTCGCAGCCGCGGTCGCGCTGGTGTGTCTGGTGGCATGGGCCGCCAGGCTCGGGTTCATCGCCGACCTGCTGTCACGGCCGGTCCTGGTCGGTTATCTGACCGGGATCGCCCTGCTCATGATCGTGGACCAGCTGCCCAAACTCACCGGCGTTCCGACGACAGGCTCGGGCTTCTTCCCCCCACTGCTCTCCTTTCTGCGCCACCTCTCCCGTGCCGAGGCGGTGACCCTGGCCTTCAGCGCCGCTCTCCTCGTCCTTCTCTTTGTCGCGCCCCCGCTGGTGGCCGGCGGTTCCCCGGCCGTTGCTCGCCGTGGTGCTGGGCAGCGTCGTCGTCGCGCTTTTCGGCTGGGAGGACCACGGGATCGCGGTGGTCGGAACCGTCCCGTCCGGGCTGCCCGTCCCAGCGCTGCCCGATTTGGGTGAGCTGCCCCGCCTGCTGGTGCCCGCGCTGAGTGTCCTGCTCGTCGGGTACAGCGATGTCATCCTGACCGGGCGCGCCTTCGCCGGACGTGGCGAGCACGGGAGGCTCGACCCGAATCGGGAGTTGTTCTCCCTGGGCGCCGCGAACGTGGGCGCGAGTCTCCTCCACGGCTTCCCGGTGAGCAGCAGTGCCAGCCGAACGGCTCTCGCCGTGTCGGCGGGAGCACGCACCCAGGTGTACTCGCTCGTAGCCGGTGCGGCCGTCTTCGGCACACTGCTGTTCCTGGGCCCCGCCCTGAGTCGCATCCCGGTTCCCGTGCTGGGGGCACTCGTCGTCTATGCCGCGGTGCGGCTGATCGATCTGGCGGGGTTCCGCAGGCTGGCAGCTTTCCGGCGCCGGGAGTTCCTTCTGGCGACGGGCTGTCTGCTCGGCGTACTCGCTCTCGGCATTCTCTACGGGGTACTCATCGCCGTGGCCCTGTCCGTGGCGGAACTCCTGAGCCGGATCGCCCGCCCCCCACGATGCCGTCGAGGGGGTCGTGCCCGGGGTGGCCGGCATGCACGACGTCGATGACTATCCGAAGGCCCGTACCGTCCCCGGACTGGTGGTCTACCGCTACGACTCGCCCCTTTTCTTCGCCAACGCCGAGAACTTCAAGCACCGCGCCCTGGCAGCCCTGGACAATCAGTCCGAACCCGTGTTCTGGCTCGTCCTCAACGCCGAGGCCAATGTGGAGGTGGACATCACCGCACTGGACTCCATGGAGGAACTCCGTCGTGAAACGACCGAGCGGGGAATCGTATTCGCCATGGCCCGGGTCAAACAGGGGCTGCGCGACCAGTTGGACGCCTACGGCCTGACCGCGGCCATCGGCACCGGTCTGATCTTCCCGACACTGCCGACCGCCGTCGCCGCGTACCAGGAATGGCGCGCGCACTCAGGGAACGACGTGGGTGGATAGGCGCTTGTTCCGCGACATGGTCCGGCCCGATTTCCCGCCCGATTCGCGGGGCGAGAGGCAGGCATGCAGCATGGAGAGCGTCCGATGGCGCGGCCGAGCGGCCTGACTGGGCGAGCGGCCTTCACTCGTGCCGCGCCACTCACCCATCGCGATCGGAGCGAGTCGTCAGCACACGCCGCTCATCCCTGTGGAGCGGCGGGACGGGGAGCGATCCTCATGTTCCTCTCCAGGTGTCGGATCAGGAGGCAGTCATGGACGGCAGCGCGAAGGACGGCGGTGCGCTCGGTAGGGGGGATCTCGGACCGGTGGTGGTCGGCACCGACGGTTCGGACCACGCCACCAGGGCGGTGCTCTGGGCTGCCGACGAGGCGACGGCACGGAACCGGTCCCTGACCGTCGTCCACGCGATCGGAGTCGAACAGGCCCGGTATCTGGCCTTCGACGACACCCATACCGTCCTCCGCGAGGCTCGGCAGACCCTCGACACCGCGGCCGCGCAGGTGCAGCGCGAGCACCCGGACCTCGCAGTCTCCACGGTGCTGAGCCGGGACGAGCCGGCGGACAGCCTGCTGGAGGAGGCGGGGGCCGACGGAACCGTCGTGGTCGGCTCCCGGGGGCTGGGCGGGTTCGCCGCCCTGCTCATCGGCTCGGTCGGACTCCGTACCGCCGCGCGGGCCAGGGGCCCGGTGGTTGTGGTGCGCCGCGTCGGGGAAGCCGCGGGCGGGTTCGTGACGGTCGCGGTCCGGGACGACGGTGACCGGGAAGCCCTGATGTACGCCGCGCGGACCGCGCGGTCGCGTCGTGCGGCCCTCCGGGTGGTCGGTGTCTGGCTGTTCCTCCAGAACGTGGGGTCCATGGCGACGATGGTCGACGACGTCAGCGGCCTGGCCGAGGCGGAGAGCGAGGCCACGTCGCACATGGTCGAACCGGTCCGGAACGACTTCCCCGAACTCACGGTCACCGTGCGAACGGTCCGGGCCACGTCGGTCGCCGGGGCCTTGGTGGAGGAGGCGGCAGGCGCGGACCTGCTGGTGATGGGTGCCCGCAGGCCCGCGCACCGTATCGGCGCACCGCTGGGGCGGGTCACTCACGCGGTCCTGCACCACGCTCCCTGCCCGGTCGCCGTGGTCCCGCGCGGCTGACCACGCCGGACGGAGCCGGACAGGCCCCGACCCGAGCCTCAGCTCCCCTGTTCCGGACCTCCCACGGACCGGGCGGGCCGTTGGGAGACCATACGGCCCGCCGGCTGGGCCGGACGGCTCTGTGAGGGCCGTCCGGCCCCTGGCCATGAGAGTTCCGGCCCGTTCACGCTTGCAGTGAGGAAACGTGGTGGGGCGTAACCCCCGGTATCCGGGGCGAGGAGGAGACATGCCGCACACGCCGTGCCTGGTGAGCGACGTCATGACAAACCCGGTGGTCGCTGTCGGACCGCGGGCGGGCTTCAAGGAAATCGTCGAGACCCTGAGGCAGTGGAAGGTGAGCGCCGTACCGGTCCTGGCGGGCGACGGCAGAGTGGTCGGGGTGGTGTCGGAAGCCGATCTGCTTCCCAAGGAGGAGTTCCGGGACGCCGACCCCAGCCGCATGGAGCAGATGCGACGCCTCGAAGACATGCGCAAGGCCGGAGCCTTGACCGCCGAGGAACTGATGAGCGTCCCCGCCGTCACGGTCCGGGAGGACGCCACCCTCGCACAGGCCGCTCGGACGATGGCACAGCGGACGCTGAAGCGCTTGCCCGTCGTCGACGGAGAGGGAATGCTCCGGGGCATCGTCAGCCGTGCGGATCTCCTCAAGGTGTTTCTCCGGTCGGACGAGGATCTCGCGCAGGAAGTACGCAAGGACGTGGTCGAGCAACTCTTCCGGGTGTCCCGGGGGAGCGTGGACGTCTCTGTCACCGACGGTGTGGTCACACTGAGCGGCACCGTCCGGGACACAGCGCTCGTCCCGGTCGCCGCCCGGCTGGCCAGAGCGGTCGAGGGGGTCGTGGACGTCCAGTGTGATCTGGTCGGGCCGCGTGCCGCCTCGATGCGGGCGCCCGGTGCGGGGGCTCAGCTCTGATCCGCTGCCGGGGGCGCGGTGCCGGGGAAGCCGCTGGTGCGCCAGGTGCCGCCGTCGGCGGTGAGGGCGAAGCCCTCGTAACCGTCGAGGTTCTCCAGCCAGTCCTGTGCCCGGGCGCCCATGGCATAGGCGGCGGTCGCGTAGGCGTCGGTCATGGTGAGCCGGGGGCCGGTCAGGGTGAGGGAGGCGGGGCCCGCCGCCGTGGTGCCGTGGTGGGGGTCGAGGATGTGGGCGCCGCGTTCGGCCGTACCAGAGGTGGCGACGGCGAAGTCGCGTCCGGTCACCACGGTGCTCAGGGCGCCGGGACGCAGGGGGTCGGCGATGCCGATGCGCCAGGGGGCGCCGGGGGACGGCTCGCCGCTCAGCTGGAGATCGCCGCCGCCGTTGACACAGGTGTTGCGGGCGCCGGCCTCGTACAGGATCCGTGAGGCGTGTTCCACGGCCCAGCCCTTGACCAGCCCGGACGGATCGAGTGTGCCGCCCGCCAGCGGGCTGAACCAGCCGTCGGTGACGCGTACGGCGTCGTCGCACAGGGCGAGTACCTCACGCACCTCCGGCGAGCAGCGGTCGGGTGTCAGTTCGCCGCGTGCGAGCCGGCTGACGGCACTGTCGGGGCGGTAGGTGGAGTAGGTCGCGTCGACGTGGTGGAGCCGGCGCACCGCCTCGCGCAGCGCCCGCTGGATCGCGGGGGTGCGCGGGTCACGGATGTCGAAGGAGAAGACCGTGCCCATCACGTGCTCCACGTGGCGCAGGCCGCGTCCCTGGTCAGGCACCGGCCTTGTCCAGTGCGCTCTGGAGTGAGTCGATGTAGCCCTGGCTGGTGTAGCTGGCGCCGGAGACGGAGTCGATGTGCGCGCTGTGGGCTGCCAGCGCCTCCTGGTTCAGGCGCGGTACCGCGTAGTCGGCGATCCGCCGGCTGTGGCCGTCGCCGGACGGGGCTTGGAGGATCTTGACGGCGGTCAGTTTCCCGGCTCGTACCGTGGCGGACACCTGGACCGTGCCGTACTGGGTGTTCACCGGGTCGCCGGTGTACGTACCCCCGGTGCCCCCGGCCGTGGACGCGCCGGCCCGCGGGGAGGCGCCCGGCGCGGGGGATGCCGTCGCCGTGCCGCTCGGTGCGGGTACCGCCAGGGCCGGCCGGTCGCTCTGGTGGGGTTTGAGGGTGAGCAGCAGGACGACCAGGGTGGCGGTCGACGCGGCGGCGAGGACGGCTCGGCGCACGGGGTTCTCCTCAGAACTCGAACGACTCGTGGTGGATGTGGCGGCGCCGTAGCCCGGCCCGGTGCAGGGCCCGCTTGGCGGCGTCCGTCATCCCGGGAGGGCCGCAGAGATACACCTCGTGCGCGGCGAGGTCCGGCACCAGCGCGTTCAGCGCGCGGGCGGTCAGCGGCAGCGAGTGGGCCGCGGGTTCGCTGACGAAGCAGTGGACGGTGGCGCCGCGCGCGGCGGCTATCGCGTCCAGCTCCCCGCGCAGCGCCAGGTCCTCGGGCCGCCGGGCCAGGTAGACGAGTGTCACCTCGCCCGGCAGCGTCTCGAAGAGCGCCCGCAGCGGAGTGATCCCGACGCCGCCCGCCAGCAGCAGCACTTTCGGGGAACGGCGCCGCACCTCGGTGAACGCGCCGTACGGTCCCTCCGCCCAGACCCGGGTACCGGGCCTGAGCCGGGCCAGCGCGCCGCTGTGGTCGCCCGAGTCCTTCACGGTGATGCGCAGCCGACGGTCCCGCATCGGTGCGGACAGGGAGTACGGGTTGGCACTAGCCCAGAGCCCGGGGGCGAGGAAGCGCCAGCGGAAAAACTGGCCCGGCAGCGCGCCCAGTTCACCGAGACGCTCGCCGGTCAGATGGACGGAGACGACGCCCGGCGCCTCGGGGACGACCTGGGTGACGCGCAGCCGGTGGCGCAGGTTGCGCCGTACGGGCGTCAGGAAGCGGTACCAGAGGATCAGGGCCGCCGCCCCCAGGTAGAGGGCGTACCAGGCGAGTTGGGCGGCGCGGTTGCCCACGAGGTCGGCGCCGTTGCTCAGTTGGTGGGAGAAGGCGAGGAACACCGCTAGGTACGTGGCGAGGTGGAGGTGGTGCCAGGTCTCGTAGCGCAGTCTGCGGCGGGCGGCCCGCGCCGACACGAACGCGGTGCCTATCAGCAGCAGGGTGGCGGCGGTGGCCTTGAGCATGTCGGGGTAGTGCAGGACGAGCGTGGTCGTCTGGTCCACCACACCGGTGTGCGTGGTGAGGGAGTAGCCCCAGATGATCAGTACGACATGGGCGACGACCAGCGAGATCGTGTACCGGCCGCCCATCGCGTGCCAGCGCGCCAGCCAGTCGCTGCCGATGCTGTGGTCGAGGAGCGGGACACGCGCCATCAGCGCCACCAGCACGGCGCACGCGTACCCCGCCAGCAGCCCGGTGATCCGCCCCGCGTCCGTCAGCCAGCCGGCCGCGCCCACCACCGATGCCGTGTCGCTCCACCACAGACCGAGCACCCCGGCCGCTCCGCCCCAGATCACGCACAGCACCAGCGGCGGTACGAGCGAACGCGGCCGGCCGGACAGTCGTGGTCCCCGACGCGGGGCGCGGTCCGTACCGTGGCGCGCGTGGGTTCCGGTACTCATGGGGGCCTCTCTTCGGCGGTGGTGGACCGCCAGCGTCGCAACGCGACCTCTGAGGACTCTCTGAAGCCGGCCGCCCCGGCGCGGATTGAGAGGAAACTCAGAGCGAGCCCAGAGCCGGACCTGCCTACCCGCAGGGGATGCTGGACACATCATGGACAACCACCACACACCGCGCCGTCTGCTCGGCGGGGACGGCAAGCCCGTACGGATCCTGGTCGTGGACGACGAGCCCGACCTCACCGAGGTCCTCTCCGGTGTCCTGACGGCCGAGGGCTGGCAGGTCCGCACCGCGGGCGACGGCGCCTCCGCCCTCGCCGAGGCCCGTGCCTTCCGTCCGCACGCGGTCGTCCTGGACTGGATGCTGCCGGACACGGACGGCCTGCGCCTGCTGCGCGCGCTGCGCGCGGAACTGGAGAACGTGTGCGTGCTGTTCCTGACCGCCCGGGACTCCGTCGAGGACCGTATCGCGGGCATCACGGCGGGCGGCGACGACTATGTGACCAAGCCGTTCAGCCTGGAGGAGGTGCTGGCCCGGCTGCGCGGCCTGCTGCGCCGCGCGGGCGTGGCGCGCGAGCCGGCAGGGGATCTGCTGGTGGTGGGTGATCTGGTGATGGACGAGGAGGCCAGGGAAGTGACCCGTGGCGGGGATCTCGTCGATCTGTCCCGTACCGAGTTCGAACTGCTCCGGTTCCTGATGCGCAATCCCCGCCGTGTGCTGTCCAAGTCGCGGATCCTCGACCGGGTCTGGTCGTACGACTTCGGCGGCCAGGCGCATGTCGTCGAGCTCTACATCAGCTATCTGCGCAAGAAGATCGACGCGGGACGCCCGCCGATGATCCACACCGTGCGCGGTGTGGGATACGTGCTCAAGCCGGGACCCCGGTGAGACGCCTCCTCCCGCGTACCCTGCGCGGCCAGCTGACCACCGGGCTCGTCGCGCTGCTCGCGCTGGCGTGTCTGGCGGTGGGCGTCACCACGGTCGTCGCGCTCGAAGGGTTTCTCGTCCGCCGGCTCGACCAGCAGCTCGCCGCGTCGGGCGGACGGTTCGCTGCCAGCCTGGAGCACGAGAGCAGGCCGGACGCCGACAACCGGCCCGACACCCGCGGGCAGTCGGAAGGCACGTTCGGAGCGCGGCTGCTGGGCGGCAGCGCCACCCAGGCGGCCGTCGTCAAGGACGAGGCGGACAGCCCGGTGCCGCTCACCTCCGGCGACCGCCGGGCCCTGGCCGCGCTGCCCGTCGACGGGAGAGGGCACACGCTGCGGCTGTCCGCCCTGGGCGCGTACCGGCTCTCGGCCGTCGCCGGCGACGACAAGGACGTCCTGGTCACCGGCCTGCCGCTGCGTCCCGTCGAGGAGACGGTGCACCGTCTCGAAGGGGTCGAGGCGGCGGTCTTCGGTATCGCGCTCGCCGTCACCGGTACGGCCGCGGCGCTGTGGGTACGGTTCTCGCTGCGCCCTCTGCGCAGAGTTACCGCCACCGCCATGAGTGTCGCCGAACGGCCGCTCGCCGGCGGGGATGTCGCCATGCCCGCCCCTGTCGCGGTCACCGACCCGCGCACCGAGGTCGGCCGGGTCGGCACCGCCGTGAACCGCATGATCGGCCACGTCGGCGATGCCCTGGAGCGGCGCCAGGCCAGCGAGGAACGGCTGCGGCACTTCGCCGCCGACGCCAGCCACGAACTGCGCACCCCGGTGGCCAACATCCGCGGTCACGCGGAACTCGCCCTGCGCCACGAAGGGCCCGTACCGCCCGGGGTCCGGCGGGCGCTGGACCGTATCCAGGCCGAATCGGAACGCATGAGCCGACTCGTGGACGACCTGCTCCTGCTCGCCCGCATCGACGCGGGCCGCGCCCTCGACCACGGCCCGGTGGATCTCACCCGGCTGGTGCTCGACGCCACGGACGACGCACGGGCCGCGGGCCCTGACCACCGGTGGCTGCTCGACCTGCCGCAGGACGCGGTGCTCGTCGAGGGAGACGAACACCGCCTTCAGCAGGCCATCGGCAACCTCCTCGCCAACGCCCGCTCCCACACCCCCGCCGGCACCGAGGTCTCCGTCCGGCTGACCGCCGGCCCGGACGCCGTCCGGCTGACTGTGGCGGACAACGGCCCCGGCATCCCCGAGGAGCTCCGGCCCGAGGTCTTCGGCCGGTTCGTACGGGCCGACCACAGCCGCTCCCGCACGGGCGGCAGCACCGGGCTGGGGCTCGCCATCGTCCACGCGGTGGTGGCCGCCCACCACGGCACGATCCAGGTGGAGAGCGTCCCCGGACACACCGTGTTCACCCTGACACTCCCGCCGCCGCTGGCTGACATGTGACCGCTCAGGTGCCGGGCAGGGCGAGCCTGCGCACGGTGCCCGGAGCGACGGTGAACCCTCGGCCCGCGAGCATGACGTGGACGGGATCCTCGGCCGAGTCCGGTACGCCGATGCTGACCCGCTGTGTGCCGATGAGCAGGTCGACGTTCCAGTGGTTGCGGTAGCGGATCGCGACCCGGAACTTCGACAGCTGGGGCAGGGGTGCCGGGTCCAGCCACAGGGCGTTGTCGCGGGTCTCCAGACCGGTCAGGCCGCGCTGTACGAAGTCGAGGGTGCCGGCCATCGCGCCGAGGTGGATGCCTTCCTGCGTGGTGCCTCCCTGGACATCGGCCACGTCCCCGGTGAGGGCCTCCTCGGCGTAGGTCCATGCTTCGTCCCTGTGGACCCGGGCCAGTACCCACGCGTGGACCAGGGCGCTGAGCGTCGAGCCGTGGCTGGTGCGGCGCAGGTAGTAGTCGACGGTGTTCCGCCAGGTGTCGTCGTCGAGCCGGTGGCCGAGTTGCTCGAAGAGTCCGGCGAGTTCGGCCGGTGAGAAGAGATAGCCGAGCATCAGCACATCGGCCTGTTTGGACGCTTTGTAGCGGTTGACGGTGTCGCCCTCGGCCTCCAGGAGGCGGTCGAGGCGCCGGATGTCCCCGTACCGCTTCCGGTACCTGTCCCAGTCGAGTTCGGTGAGGTCCTCGTATCCGGCGAACTGGCTGATGACACCGGAGTGGTACGGCACGTGGAGCCGGTGGGCGACCTCCTCCCAGCGGTCCGGTTCCGCCGGGTCGATCCGCAGATGTTCGAAGAGCTGCTGGCGCCTCGGGACAGGAAGCGCGCGGGACAGTTCCAGGGCCCGGGACAGTACCCAGGCGGCGGTGACGTTCGTGTAGGTGTTGTCGTCGAGGCCGGGAGCGGCGGCGCCGGGAAGGGCGTCGTGGTACTCGTCGGGGCCGACGACACCACGGATCCGGTACCGGCCGAGCGAGGGGTCCCACTCCGCGCGGCTCGCCCAGAAGCGGGCGATCTGGAGCAGCGTCTCGGCGCCCTTGGTGTGCAGGAACTCGGTGTCGCCGCTGGCCTGGCAGTACTGCCACACGTTGTACGCGACCGCCGAGCCGACATGGTGCTGCAACCGGGAGTGGTCCGGAAGCCAGCGCCCCGAGCGCGGGTTGAGATGCAGCTCGGGTGTCTCCTCGCGGCCGTCGCTCCCGCTCTGCCACGGATACATGGCGCCGCTGTGGCCTGCCGCGCGCGCCGCGCGGCAGGCGGCGCCGAGACGCCGGTGGCGGTAGTGGAGCAGGCCCCGGGAGACCTCGGGGAAGTGCAGGTTCAGGAAGGGCAGGACGAACAGTTCGTCCCAGAAAACATGGCCCCGGTATGCCTCGCCGTGCAACCCTCGCGCGGGCACGCCGGCATCCAGTTCGGCGGTGTGCGGGGAGAGCGTCTGGAGTACGTGGAAGAGGTGCAGGCGCAGGATCCGTCCGGCCTCGCCCGGGACGTCGAGGGTCGCCTGCCGCCAGATGTCCTCCCAGGCACGGTGGTGCGAGGCCAGCAGGGCGGGGAAGGCCGGGGCGTTCCGTACGGCCGCGAGAGCGGCCTGCCGGGGGCTGCCGATCGCCGGGTCGCGGGAGGTGTACAGCGCGACCGTCTTGTCCACGCTCACGCTCTCCCCGCCTACGACGGGGATCATCAGGGTCTGGACGGTCTGCCGTTCCCTCAGCCCGGTGCGGATGGGAAGACGCGGGTGTCCGGGCGCCAGGGTGTGCGCGGCGAGCGCGATACGGATGCCGGATTCGCCGGTACGGCAGCGCAGCCACACCGTGTCCCCGCCCGTGTCGTCCGTGCTGCTGTGCTCGCCGCCCGTCCGCCAGTCGGTCAGATGCCGCTGGGCGAGGGCGCCGTACCGCGCGACTCCCGCGTTGCGCACATCGCCGTCCAGGCGGGACTCGACCTCCACGGCCCCGGACCACCCCTCGGCGGTGAACGAGGTGCGGTGCGCGGCCAGATGAGGGTCTCCCATGTGGACGAGCCGGCACTGCTCCACGGTCAGCCGGCGCCCGGCCGGGTCCGTGTAGAGCGAGCGGCGGGTGAGGGTGCCGTGCCGCAGGTCCAGTGTCTGGCGGTGTGCGACGAGTTCGGTGCTGTCCGGGGACAGCCAGGGGCCCGGAGGCCCGGCGTCGGGGCGTATGCGGTAGCGCAGGGGCAGCCAGTCCGGCAGATTGACCATGTCCTCGTTCTCGACCTGCCGTCCGGCGACGGTGGAGACCAGCCGGTCGTAGCAGCCCGCCACGTACGTGCCCGGATAGTGCGCCGGTCCCGACGGGCTCTCGGAGGCCGCGCCCCGGGTCGCGACGTATCCGTTGCCCAGGGTGCACAGCGCTTCGCGCAGCCGCTCGTCCTGCGGCTCGTACCCCTCGTACGTCCACTCCCAGGCGCCCATGGTCATCGCTCCTCGTGGCCTGGCAGGAGCAGTTCGCCGGGATCGGTGACCACCAGGTCGGCGCCGTGGCGGCGCAGGTCCGCCGCGCTCGTCGGGCCGGCCGTGCGGTCCACCCCGATCACCAGGCCGAAGCCACCGCGCCGGCCCGCCTCGACACCGGCGAGCGCGTCCTCGACGACCGCCGCGTTTCGCGGGGGAACCTGAAGACGACGCGCCGCTTCCAGGAAGAGCGCCGGGTCCGGCTTTCCCGGCAGCCGCAGCCGCTGGGCCTCGTTGCCATCCACGACGGCCTCGAAGAGGTCCAACACGCCTGCTGATGAAAGCAGTTCAGAGGCGTGCCGGGACGCGGACACAGCCGCGCACGGCACCCGACCGTGGCGCAGCTCCCGCAGCAGGCGTATGGTCCCGGGCCAGGCGTCGACGCCCCGTTCGCGCAGGCCAGTGGTGAACAACCGTTCCTTGCGGGCCGCGACCGCTCCCACGGTTCCCGTTCCCGGTGGGTCGTCCGGTGTGCCGAGGGGGAGCGCGAGTCCGCGGGCCGCCAGGAACGCGGCGGTCCCGTCCTGGCGTGACCTGCCGTCGACGTAGCGGCGGTAGTCGTCGACCGGGTCGAAAGGTGCCAGGCCGGCCGGGATCAGACACACGTCGAACGCGCCTTTCCACGCCGCCGAGTGTGCTCCGGCGGAGTCGGTGACGACCCCGTCGGTGTCGAAGACGACGGCGCGCACGGAACGCAGGGCTGGCACGGCGGCCGGGTGCGCCGGGCGGCTCATCGCGACGGCGCCCCGGTGCCCCGGGGGACCGGCGGGACGGGTACGGGCTGCCAGGTCCAGTCGGCCACCTCGGGCAGGTCCGTGCCGTGTTCGCGGATCCAGGCGTGGTGGCGCAGACGGGCGTCCTCCATGGCCTGCCGGGCGTGGGGGGCGCGTACCGCCAGACCGGGGACGCGGTCGATGACGTCCATGACCAGCCGGTAGCGGTCCAGATCGTTGCGGACCACCATGTCGAAGGGGGTCGTGGTGGTGCCCGACTCCTTGTAGCCGCGGACATGCAGATTCGCGTGGCCGGGGTGGCGGTAGGCGAGGCGGTGGATCAGCCACGGGTAGCCGTGATAGGCGAAGATCACCGGCTTGTCGCGGGTGAACAGTGCCTCGTACTGGCTGTCGGACAGTCCGTGCGGATGCTCCGACGCGGGCAGCAGCCGGGCCAGATCGACCACGTTGACGACGCGGACCGCGAGCCGGGGCAGATAGCGGCGGATCAGCAGGGCGGCGGCCAGCACCTCCTGGGTCGGGACATCTCCCGCGCAGGCCAGCACCACATCGGGTTCCTCGCCCTCCCGCTCCGTCCCGGCCCACTCCCAGACGCCGGCTCCCCGCGCGCAGTGGGAACGCGCCTCGTCCAGGGTGAGCCAGTCGAAGCAGGGCTGCTTCCCGGCGACGACGACATTGACGTAGTCGCGGCTGTGCAGGATATGTTCGGCCACACAGAGCAGGGTGTTGGTGTCCGGCGGCAGGTAGACCCGTACGACCTCGGGTGCCTTGTTGAGTACGTGGTCGATGAAGCCGGGGTCCTGGTGGGAGAAGCCGTTGTGGTCCTGGCGCCAGACATGCGAGGTGAGCAGGTAGTTGAGCGAGGCGACCGGGCGCCGCCAGGGCAGCGCGCGGGACACCTTCAGCCACTTGATGTGCTGGTTGACCATCGAGTCGACGATGTGGACGAACGCCTCGTAGCAGGAGAAGAGCCCGTGTCGGCCGGTGAGGAGATAGCCCTCCAGCCAGCCCTGGCAGGTGTGTTCGGAGAGGATCTCCATGACCCGGCCGTGTGGGTCCAGTTGCTCGTCGGTGCCGAGGGTCTCGGCCCGCCATGCCTTTCCCGTGGCCCCGTACAGGGCCTGGAGCCGGTTGGAGGCCGTCTCGTCCGGTCCGACGACCCGGAAGTCCCGGCGCCCGCGCGTCGCCTCCATGACCGCTTCCAGCAGCTCGCCCAGGACCCGCGTCGGCTCGTGCGCTGTGGCGCCGGGCCGCTCCACCCGCATGGCGTACGGCTCCAGGGCCGGGACCGGCAGGTCGTGCAGGAGCAGACCGCCGTTGGCGTGCGGGGTGGCACCGAGCCTGCGCGCGCCGTCGGGGACGCAGGCGAGAACCTGCGGGCGTGGCCGGCCCTCGTGGTCGAACAGCTCCTCAGGCCGGTACGAGCGCAGCCACGCCTCCAGCTGCCGCAGATGCTCGGGGTTCTCCCGTACGGCGGACAGCGGCACCTGGTGGGCGCGCCAGGTCCCCTCGACCGGCACCCCGTCGACGGTGACGGGGCCGGTCCAGCCCTTGGGCGTACGCAGGACGATCACGGGCCAGTGGGGCCGTACGGTGATGCCCATCTGCCGGGCGGCGCGCTGGATGCCGGCGATCCGGTCCAGCGCGGTGTCCATGGCCTCGGCCATGGCGCGGTGGACCGTGTCCGGGTCGTCGCCGGTGACGTGCAGGACCTCGTGGCCGTAGCCGCGCAGCAGTTCGTCGAGTTCCGTCTCCGGGATGCGGGCGAGCACGGTGGGGTTGGCGATCTTGTAGCCGTTGAGGTGCAGGATCGGCAGGACCACGCCGTCACGCACCGGGTCGAGGAATTTGTTGGAGTGCCAGGACGCGGCCAGCGGTCCCGTCTCCGCCTCCCCGTCGCCGATCACGCACGCGACCAGCAGGTCCGGGTTGTCGAACGCGGCGCCGTAGGCGTGGGAGAGGGAGTAGCCCAGTTCGCCGCCCTCGTGGATCGAGCCGGGTGTCTCGGGTGCGACATGGCTGGGTACGCCGCCGGGGAAGGAGAACTGCCGGAAGAGACGGGCCATGCCGGCCACGTCCCGGCCGATGTCCGGATAGGTCTCGGTGTAGCTGCCCTCCAGCCAGGAGTTGGCCAGCACCGCGGGACCGCCGTGGCCGGGCCCCCAGACGCATATCGCGTCCTGTCCGCGCGCCCTGATGATCCGGTTGAGGTGGGTGTGGACCAGGTTCAGTCCCGGGGAGGTGCCCCAGTGGCCGAGCAGCCGGGGTTTGATGTGCTCGGGGCGCAGCGGCTCGGTGAGCAGGGGATTGGCCAGCAGATATATCTGTCCGACCGCCAGGTAGTTCGCGGCCCGCCAGTGGGCGACCAGCGCCGCCAGCTCCTCGTCGCCCACCACGGGCGGTACAGACGGTACGGACGGTGCGTGCGATGCGGGTGCGGCTGCGCTCGTCGCGTGCATGGCTGCCTCCACGAGGGTGGATGTACACCCAGCGTCGCGGCAGGCCGGATTCTCCGGCTAGGGCCGTTCGGGGTACGGAGCGGTGCTGTACGGGGGTGGGGTGGCCCCGCGCCGCCGCCCCGGTCGGCCCATGCGGCGGACACCGCCCGCGTCGGACGCTGGAAGCGACGTCCGGCACGAGGGATGATCCGCAGGAACCGAGGTGCGCGCCATGACCATGACGAGGTATGTGTTCGACCAGTTGCCGGCCGAGGGGCGTGAGAGGTTGCGGCGGCTGGCCGTGGACGTGTCCTTCCCGGACGGCACGCGCATCTTCGAGGAGGGCCGCTGGGCCGACCGGTTCTGGATCATCCGCCGGGGCCAGGTGGCGCTCGACCTGCATGTGCCCGGCCGGCACGCGGCCGTGGTGGGCACGCTGGGCTCAGGCGATCTGCTCGGCTGGTCATGGCTGCTGCCGCCGTACACCTGGCACCTGGGCGCCGAGGCGGTCCGACCGGTCGAGGCCGAGGAGTTCGACGCGACACTCGTACGGGCCCTGTGCGAGGCGGACCCGGTGTTCGGACGCGCCGTCTACCGGGGGGTCGCCGAGGTCGTGGCCCTACGGCTGCGGGCGAGCCGTACCCGCATGCTGGATCTCTACGGACCGCAGGGCAGCGGCCCGGCCCGGTGAAACCGCCCGGCGGGGTGCCGGGGACCGGTCGGCCCATGGCACGCCCCCGGAGACGGGGCCAGGATGGGACGGAGGCTGGTGGCCGGCCCCTTGACAGCGCGGAGGATCGACATGGACGAGGTGCGGGAGTTCTCACCGCTTCGGCCGGTCCGGGTGTTCCTGGTCGACGATCACGAAGTGGTCCGGCGCGGCGTGCGGGATCTGCTCGACGCGGAACCGGACATCAAGGTGGTGGGCGAAGCCGGATCGAGCGACCACGCGCTGGCCCGGGGGCCCGCGCTCCGGCCCGACGTCGCCGTTCTGGACGTACGGCTGCCGGACGGCGACGGGATCACCGTCTGCCGGGAACTGCGCTCGCGGCTGCCCGGCCTCGCCTGCCTGATGCTCACCTCGTTCGACGATGACGACGCGCTCCTCGACGCGATCATGGCGGGCGCGGCCGGATACGTCCTGAAGGAGATCAAGGGAGCGGATCTGGTGGCCGCCGTGCGCACGGTCGCCTCCGGCCGGTCCATGCTGGACCCGGCGACGACGGCCCGGCTGATGAACAGCCTGCGCGGCGGGGACCCCGAGGAGGAGCGGGAACCCGACGCGCTGAGCGGCCTGTCCCCCCGCGAACGGGAAATTCTGGACCTGATCGGGGAAGGACTGACCAATCGCCAGATCGGCGAGCGCCTCTACCTGTCGGAGAAGACGGTCAAGAACCACATCTCGCGACTGCTGGCCAAAATGGGCGTGGAGCGGCGGATCCAGGCCGCGGTCCTCGCCACCCAGGCTGTGCCGCACCCGGCGGACCCTGGCCACGGTTGCGCACCGCGCTGAACGCCGGGGTGTACGGGCGCGGTGCTGTACGCCGGGGGTACGGGCTCAGCGCGGACCCGTTGGAGCGACGGGGGTGACCGGAACCGTCCACATCAGCCGCGTACCACCCTCCTCCGGTGCGGTGACGGTCATCTCCCCGCCCAGGCTCCGCGCCCTGCTCGCGAGGTTCTCCAGGCCGCCGCGGTGGCCGCCCGGCGCGATCCCGGCGCCGTTGTCCGTGACCGTCAGCGTGAGCCGGCCCTCCCGTACGACCAGAGACACCTCCACGCCGGTGGCGTGCGCGTGCCGGGCGACATTGCTCAGCGCCTCGTTCAGCACGGCGACGGCGTGCTCGCCGGTCTCCTGCGGCACGTCCGTGTCAACGAGCCCCTCCATGCGCAGTGAAGGCGTGAAGCCGAGAGAGCGTACCGCCTGCTCCACCAGCAGAGTGATCCGCAGCCGCAGCCCCTGCCGCGCGCCTCCGGTGGTGTGGGAGCGCAGGCCGAAGATGGTCGATCGGATGATCTTGATGGTCTCGTCCAGGTCGTCCACCGCGCGCAGCAGCCTCTCCCGCGCCGCCGGGTGGTCGACGAACCGTACGGCGCTCTGGAGCGTCATCCCGGTGGCGAACAGCCGCTGAATGGCGAGGTCATGCAGGTCGCGGGCGATCCGGTCGCGGTCCTCCAGGAGCGTGAGCTGCTCGGCGGAACGCCGTCGCCCGGCCAGCTCCATGGCCAGCGCGGCCTGCCCGGCGAAGGCGAGCAGCGGCGCCGTCCCTGCCTCGGTGAACGGGGGGCCGCCGCGTACCCGGGCCAGCAGCAGTACGCCCCGCGCCCCGTCGTCGGCGATCATCGGCACCGCGACGGCCGGCCCCAGTCCCGCCCACCTCGGCGGCCCGGCCGAGATCCTCGGGTCGTGCTCGATATCGGCGCTGACCAGCGGGCGCCCCGCGTGGAGGGCGGCGCCGACGAAGGAACCCTCCCGGGGCAGCACCAGGCCGTCGTGGGCGTCGGCTTCGACCCCGGTGGCCAGCACGACCCGCAGCACGTCACCGGCGTGGTCGGGGAGCGCCAGCACGCCCAGGTCCGCGGCCAGGATGCGGCGCGCGTGGTCCACGATCAGCGGCACCACCCGTGTCTCGTCCGCGCCGGAGAGCAGACTCGCCACGATCTCGGCGTTGGCCTCCAGCCAGCGCTGCCGGTCACGGGCCCGCTCGTACAGGCGGGCGTTGTCGATGGCCACGCCGGCGGCCTCGGCCAGCGTGGTCAGGACGGTCTCGTCCTCACCGTCGAAGTCCCGGCCGCCACGCTTCTCGGTGAGGTAGAGGTTGCCGAAGACTTCGTCACGCACCCGCACCGGCACTCCGAGGAAGGAGCGCATCGGCGGGTGGCGGGGCGGAAAACCCTGTGACGCCGGATGGCGGTCCAGTTCCCGCAGCCGCAGCGGCTCGGGGTGCCGGATCAGTTCGCCGAGAAGCCCGTGGCCCTCGGGAAAGTGTCCAATGACCCGGGTCTGCTCCTCGGTGAGGCCGACCGGTACGAACCGGGAGAGCGTGGTGTCCTCCCCGATGACGCCCAGCGCGCCGTACTCGGCGTCGACCAGGACCACGGCGGCCTCCACGATGTGCCGCAGCACCTGCGCCAGATCCAGCTCACGCCCGATCGAGAGCACGGCCTCCAGCAGGCTCTGCGCGGACTCGGGGGCGTCGTGCCGCACGGCGTCCAGCCGCGCCCGCAGCTCGTTCGGCAGGGCATCGCCCCGCCGGACAGTGCCCGCGTCAGGACCGGGGCTCGCGTCGTCGCCCACCGTTTCCTCCGCCCAGGTCGCCGGCCCGGATGACGTCCGGCCCTCGACACCGGGCCTCCTTCCAAGGTAGCGACCATCGGTATCCCGGCATCCCGGACCCGACCGGCCCTACCCCGACGCGAGGTGGACGCGAAGACTCGATGGTGAGTCCCCGAAGCCAGTGACGGCGGGAGCGACAGCCATGCGCACCAAGCAGTGGTCCGTGCAGATCTGCCTCACGGAAGACGACGACAACACCAGGGCCAGGGCGGTCCTGACTACCGACGACACCTCGCACATCGCGGGGAACGGAGCTGCCCGGCGCAATCCGGTCGACCGCGCGGTCCCGGAGATCGGCGACGAACTCGCGGCCAGCCGCGCGCTGGAGGATCTGGCCATTCGCCTGCACGACGTCGCCTCGGACGACATCGTCGAACTGGCCGGTCCCGCTCACCCGACCATGGTGTGACTGGAAGCGTGCCACTCTCCGTCCATGACCACGGCCGTCAGCGGCTGCGGCGCGCGAGAATCCGGCGTCCGGTGATCTGCCGGGGAGCGACAGCGATCCACAGTCCGCGCTCGCCGCCCGCCCACGGCGTGGTGTGTGCCTTCTCCTCCAGCCGGAGCACCTGCCCCGGGTCGGTGACCACCTGTGCGTCGCCGACGACCAGAACGCTCCATCCCTGGCTGAACGCGTCGTCGATATGGTCCACCTCGAAGGCGACCGACCGGCCCACCGCCGCTGAGGGCGGGGCTCCCGGTGCCGTACGGTATGCCACCAGGTCACCGTCGACCGTGTAGTTCACCGGGAAGACCGCCGGATCATCGCCGACGGTCACCACCACTCTCCCCACCCCGTGGGTCGACAGCAGCCCATGGCACTCCTCGGAACTCAGCGTGACCAGTTCCGGCACAAGGCCCGCCCGGCCGATCCCGGCGGGAAGATCGGCCGCGGCACCCGCCAGCTCTCCGACCGTGGTCTCCAGCGCGTCCGCGAGACGCAGCAGGAAGCCGGTTCCGGGCGCTGCCGATCCCTCCTCCACGTACTGGATGTATCCAGGGGCCGAGCCGGCGCGCAGCGCCACGTCCTCGCGCGTGAGCCCCAGCTCCTTCCGCCGTGTCACGATCCGCCGGCCCAGGTCGGACCGGTGCGTGGCCGAGCCCTCGGGGGCTCGCGCCGGGGTTTTCCCCGGGTTCTCCGGCATGGTGTCCACCTCTCCTCGGGCCGCCTGCGTTACGTAGGGGCACCTCTGTCACGCGGCGGAACGTTCCAGGACGACCTTCAGGGCTCCGCTGTCCGACGGAGCGGAGAACACGCCGTACGCCTCCTCCATCCGGTCCAGTGCGAAACCATGTGTGACCAGCGACGCGGTGGGCAGCCGGCCCGCGACCGTCATCCCCAGCAGTGTGGGGGTGGAGAAGGTGTCCACCAGCCCGGTGGTCAGCGTGAGGTCCTTGATCCAGAGGTCTTCGAGATGGAGCACCGCAGGTTTGCCGTGGACCCCGATATTGGCGACGTGCCCGCCGGGGCGCACCATCCGGGTGCACATCTCGAAGCTCTCCGGTACGCCCACCGCCTCGATGGTCACATCGGCTCCGGTGCCCCCGGTCAGTTCGGCCACCAGGCTCTCGGGGTCCTCGGCGGCGTTCACCACGGCGTCGGCACCGAGCCGGCGCGCGTGCTCCAGGCGGGAGGGGGCCAGGTCGATCGCGATGATCCGGCCGGGGCTGAACAGTCCGGCCGTCGCGATCGCGGCCAGTCCGATGGGTCCCGCGCCGACCACGACGACGGTATCGCCGGGCCGCACACAGCCGTTGAGCACTCCCACTTCGTAGGCGGTCGGGAAGATGTCGGCGAGAAGCACGGCGTCCTTGCTCGCCAGGGCTCCTGGCAGCGGATGGACGCTGAGATCGGCGAAGGGCAGCCGGGCGTATTCGGCCTGCGTCCCGTTGATCAGATGGCCCAGTACCCAGCCCCCGCCGCCGAGGCACTGCCCGTAGCGGGCCTCACGGCAGAACCGGCAGCGCCCGCACGCCGAGATACAGGAGGCCAGCACCCGGTCCCCGGGGCGTACGGTACGGACATCCCGCCCCACCTCGACCACCTCGCCCACGGCTTCGTGCCCGAGCACGGTGCCGGGGGCGACTTCCGGGACGTCCCCCTTGAGGATGTGCAGATCCGTGCCGCAGATGGTGACGGCGTCGACCCGGATGATCGCGTCGGCCAGGTCCTTGATCGCGGGGTCGGGGACATCGTCCCAGGAGGACTGTCCGGGACCGTGGAAGACAAGTGCCTTCATGATGTACCTCCTGTACGCGTACGGGGGCGACCCGGCCTCTCCTGCGCGGGTGCGACCAGGTGCTGTGGCTCCTCATCCGTGCGGGACGATCATCACGGGGCACGCCGCGTGGTGCACGGCCGCCGAGAGAACATGCCCGACCCTCGGTGCGAAAGCGGGTCTGGTCCTGCGGCGGCCGGCGACCAGGAGTCCGGCACCCACGGCGCCCCGGACCACCGCGCGTGCCGGGCTCTCCATCGCCACGGTGCTGGTGGTGGGCACGTCCGGGAACTTCTCGCGCCAGGGCCGCAGGGCCTCGGCGAGTTCCTGGCGGGCGTCCTTCGCCGTCTCCTCGGCGATGTCCGGATCCTGGCCGCGGCGGGTATACGCGTGGGCGGGCAGGAGATTCCTTCCGTGGACGGCGCGCAGCGCGACACCGCGCCGGGACGCCGTCTCGAAGGCGAAGGCGAACAGTTCGTCGCAGGGGCCGTGCAGTCCCAGCGCCACCACCACATCGCCGTCGTCCGTGACGGGCGCCGTGTCCTCCCGGGCGCGGACGAGGGCTGTCGGGATGTCGCAGCGCGACATGACGCTCAGGCCGATGTCTCCGAGGAAGTAGCTGGCCAGTGGGGCCATGTCCCGGGAGCCGAGGACGAGCAGCTCGGACTCCGCGGCTGCGTCCAGGAGGGCGTGCACCGGGTCCTGGGCCACCAGATCCTCGACGACGGGCAGCCCCGGGTGGTGCTCCTCGACGATGCCGAGCGCCTCCCGCAGGATGTGCTCGGCCCAGTAGTTCTGGCCGGACGGCCGATCCGGCCGGATCGACTCCGCCGGTTCGGCGGACAGCAGCACCCACGCGTGGAGCAGGCGCAGGGTCGCGCCGCGGCTCTCGGCCTCCTGCGCGGCCCAGTGAGTGGCGGACAGCGATTCCGGTGAGCCGTCCAGGCCCACGGTGACGACGGGGTTCATGACCGGTCCCCTCGGGCACGGGAGGCGCCGTCGTCGTCCGCCGGGTGCGTGAGTTCGTGGGAGACGGAGACGACGCCGTCGACGCTCGCGCACAGCCGTACCAGCACCGGGATCAGACGCTTCTCCGTCACCGTGCCGCGCAGCGTCACCTGGCCCTCCTTGACATCCGTCGTGACGGCGCCGGGTGCCAGCCCCAGCGTTCCGGACAGGACGTCGTGGGAGATCTCCTCGCGGATGGCGTGGTCCTGCCGCAGGAACACCCGCAGCAGATCAGCGCGGCTGACGATGCCCAGCAGCCGGTCCGCCTCGTCCACCACGGGCAGCCGTTTGACGTTCTGCACCGCCATGAGACGGGCGGCCTCCACGACGGTCCAGTCGGGGCGCGCGCAGATCACCGGAGCGGACATGATCTCCCCGGCGGTACGCCCCTCGGCCCTGGCACGCTCCCACGCCTCCAGGTGCGGCAGAGGCGTCAGCCCCGACGGGTCGGGCCGGCCGGCTGCTTTGCGCAGCAGATCGGCCTCGGACACGATGCCGGCCGGTCGCCCCGCCTCGTCGAGTACCGGCACGGCGCTCACCCCGTTGTCCGACAGCGCCCTGGCGATCTCCTTGAACGGTGTACCGAGCCGTACGCTCACCACATCGCGGGTCATGAGTTCACCGATTCTCCGGTGTTCCATGTCCTCACTCCCTTCCCAGCCACGGACCGTGGGACCCTTCCCGGCCACGGACCGTGGGAGCCGTGGCTTCCCCTCCAGGGTCCGCGCCACCGCGACCGTGCGGCATGAGCCACTCGGCCCCAGCGAGGGCCGGTAGGTCTCGCGACGGGGACCCACCGGCCCCTGCCCGGATCCCCACCCCGACACCACGCTGGAAGGCAAGGACAGAACCACCCGGGAGGCCCCCGTGCTCGCACAAGGACTGGACGTGACGGCAGTGGCCGGTCTCGTGTCCGACGCCACAGCCGCGCCGTCGATGCACAACGCGCAGCCGTGGCGGTTCCGCTACGCGACGGGCAGTGGCACCTTCGCGCTCTTCGCCGATCCCGGGCGCGTCATGCCGTACGCGGACCCCACCACGCGCGGTCTGCACATCGGCTGCGGCGCCGCCCTGCTGAACCTGCGGGTCGCTGTCGCGCATGCGGGCCGGAACCCGGTGACGGCACTCCTGCCCGACCCGGCCGTTCCGGAGCTGCTGGCGACCGTACGAACCGGGGCGCCACCGGCCGCGTCCCCCGCCGCGCCGCCGAGCGCGGCACCCGGCGCGATGGCAGTCCTGTACCCGGCCATCCGCGACCGTCATACCAGCCGCTACCCCTACACCGGCCAGGAGATACCGCAGGACGTCCGCGCCGCGCTCCACAACGCCGCGCGCGAGGAGGGCGCCGAACTCGCCTTCCTGCGAGAACCCCACCTTCAGGCGGTACTGGATCTGACCCGCGACGCGAAGGGCTACGACCTCATGGACGCCGACAAGAGCGCCGAGACGGAACGCTGGACCCGGGACGCCCATACCGAAGCACCCACCGACGGGGTACCGGACTACGCCTTCGGACCGCGCAAGGCGGCCGGCGGGGCCCCCACCCGTGACTTCGCGGGCCGGACCGCGCACCCCGGCCGCCCGCTGGCCGACTTCGAAAAGCACCCCCGCCTCGCACTGCTGAGCACAGCCGCCGACGAACCGGCCGACTGGCTGCGGGCGGGGCAGGCGCTGGAACGTGTCCTTCTGCTGGCCACCTTGCACGGGCTGGTCGCCTCCTTCGCCACCCAGGCCGTCGAACGCCCCGACCTGCGGTGGCTGCTGCGCGACCCGCTCACGGGCGCCGGCCACGCGCAGATGGTTCTCCGACTGGGCTACGGCCCCCGGGGACCCAGCTCGCCGCGCCGCCCCGTACAGGAGGTGCTGACGATCGAGGACTGACCGGCACCGGCCGGCTGTTTCACACAAAGGCAGGGAAGGCGGTGGGAGCGATGGAGCTCCCCGTGGTCGTGGGAATCGACGGATCGGAAGGCAGCCTGTGGGCGGTCGACTGGGCAGCCGCCGAAGCGGAACGTACCGGCCTGCCGCTCCGCCTGGTCCACGCGTCACTCTGGGAACGCTACGAAGGAGTGTGGCCAAGCCGTGGCCCGGACCGCCCCTCCGAGCAGATCTACGCCGAGAACCTCGTCGCCTCCGCCGCGCAGCGGGTCAACCAGCTCGCCCCCGACGTGAAGGTGTCCACCGACGTACAGCCCGAGGACCCGGTGGCGGCCCTCCTGGCCGAGAGCCGGGAAGCCACCCTGCTCGTGGTGGGACCGCGCGGCCACGGCACGGTCGCGGGCATGCTCCTGGGCTCCGTGGGTCTGGCGGTCGCGGCGCGGGCCCGCTGCCCGGTCGTGGTGGCCCGCGGCGAGGAGCCCAACCGGCGGGGCGCCTTCCAGCGGGTGGTCCTGGGCGTCGGGGAGTCCACCGGGTCCACCTCCGCCGCGCACTTCGCCTTCCGCGCGGCCCGCGCGCGGGGCTGCGAACTCCTCGCCGTACGCGCCTGGCGCAGCCCCGCCCGCGAGAACATGCCGTACCCGCAGCCGGGCGGCGCGCAGGAGAAGATCTGCCGCCGTCAGGCGGAAGAGAGCCTGGACCGGGTCCTGGGCGTCGTCCTCGCCGCCTACCCGGAAGTGCTCCCGCACCGGAAAGCCGTACAGGGAACGGCACACCAGACACTGCTGGAGGAGGCGGCCAGCGCCGATCTGCTCGTGGTCGGTGCCCGGCGGCGGCACGGTGCCGTCGGCCTCCAGCTCGGACGCGTCAACCACGCGATGCTGCACCATGCCCCGTGCCCGGTCGCCGTCGTTCCGGCGGTGAGCCTGTCAGCGGAGACCGACCACGAGATGAGGACGTGACCACCATGTCCAAGCAGGAAACCGGCCTCGGCGCACGGATCACCGCCCGCCGTGAACAACTGGGACTCACCCGCGAGACAGTGGCCGAACTCGTCGGATCCGCCCCGGGCTACCTGCGGTACGTGGAGGAGGGACAGGTACTCCCCAGCACCGGGCTCACGCTGCGGCTGGCCCACGCGCTGGACACCACGGCCGACGCGCTGACGGCCGCCTGGCCGAACCCCTCACCACACCACACCGGCGGTAACACGACCGGCAGCGACAGCGACACGCGAACACCGCGACTCGAACTGCTGAGCCGGGACGAGTGCCG
Source organism: Streptomyces sp. NBC_01429 (assembly GCF_036231945.1). Taxonomy (NCBI): domain Bacteria; kingdom Bacillati; phylum Actinomycetota; class Actinomycetes; order Kitasatosporales; family Streptomycetaceae; genus Streptomyces; species Streptomyces sp. NBC_01429. The sequence continues at coordinate 6,504,804 of NZ_CP109599.1, forward strand.
CGCTCTGCTGCCGTCGCAAGGAATCGGCCGACTGGCGATCCGGACCCGGACCGGACCCGCGATCATTCCACTCAACTACCTGTACACCAGCGGCAATTTGGCGTACCGGACGGCCCCGGGCAGTGCCGCCGCCTCGGCGGCCGAGCAGGAGGTCGTGTTCGAGGTCGACCATGTCGACGAGACGTCACATCAGGGCTGGAGCATCAACATCGTCGGTGTCGCCCGCGCCGTGACCGGCGATGCTGCCGCTCGCGGACTCGACCAGCTCGCCCGGACGATGCCCTGGGCCGGCGGCGGCCGCCGCCAGTGGCTGTCCATCGTTCCCATACGCATGACAGGCCGGCGCATCGAGTTGCGGGCAACGGCCGGCTGACGTCGCGTCCGAGCGCCGGTCCGTCAGCGAGGGACCAGAACGACCGGGTGGGTGACAGGCCCCAGCGGTGAATCGATCCGGTGAGCGGGCCTGCGGCGGACGCCTCGACCAGCGCCCCGGCGACGGACCAGGCCCGGACGGCCTCCTCCGTGATCACGAGGTCCGGAAACTCCTCCCGGACAGGGGCGACCGTGCGAACCGTCGCGGCGGTCTCCAGCGCCGCCATGCCGCCCACGTCCGGCGGGAACGTCCAGACGCTCACCACCCGCAGCGAGGACCCGCGCAGCACCGCCGTCCGTGCCGTCGCCAGTACGACACCTGCCGGGGCCTCGGCCGCATCCCGTACGACGACGACGGGCCCGTGCGCGCGAGCGGCGACGCGGAGCCCGACCGACCCCAGGAGGAGGGCGGCGAAACCACCGCGTCCCCGAGAGCCGACCACGATCGTGCCGCCGTCGGCCGCTTCCAGCAGGCTCTCCGCCGGCTCGTCCCGGCTCAGCCTGTGGTGACGGCCACCCCGGGGTACCGCTGCGACACCCGCGCCACCGACTCGTCGAGCACCCGCTCGGCGGCATCGAGGATGGAACGAGAACGGTCGTAGGCCAGATACCCGGCCTGCTCGACGCCGATCGCGTGCACGACGGTCAGAGGCTGCTCGCGCGCCGCGGCCTCACCCGCTGCCCACAGCACACCCTCCGCCGCCGTCCTCGAACCGTCCGTACCGACGACAACCGGCCCGAACCCAGGTATCCCCTGACTGACACCGCTCATGACATTGCCTCCTGCCGGCGACGACCCTGGAAGGCGCCGCTTTCCCCACCCTGCCCAGAATGGGGGGCCTTGAGGGAGTGCCACCGGGGCCAGACTGCGGGGCCGATGGGCCCACCACCCTGTACAGGTCCCGTTCACATGCTCAGGCGGGCGTGGTGGGCGGGATACGGAACAGGATGTGCCGGGCCTTGCGTTGGACTTCTTCGAGCAGGCCCTGGTCGGCCAGGTCGCGCAGAGCCCGGCGGACGTTCCGGCGCGAGAGAGCGCCGAGAGCCGCGCGGACGTCTTCGGCTGACCACAGCCGGCGTGGGGCTTGGCCCATGAGAGCAAGGATTTTCCCGGTGTCCAGTGCCTCCGCTGTCGGGGAGGGTGAGGGCGGGGCCGGTGCGGTGGTGCCGGGGGCGACCGTCAGGTCGGGTGGGTTGGTGACCAGTTCGTCCCACATCTGCCCCAGGCGGGGAATGTCGGCCACCGTGTCACGCAGTCGCTCGTACATCCGCGCCTGGGCCGCTGCCGCTTTGGCGCGGCGGTCGAACTCCACCCGCAGGGCCTCCGCGTCGGCCGGGGTCTTCACATCGCACCAGGACCGAAGAGTCTCCACGACGGGCACGGTAAGCCGCGCCCCCCGTCCGCGCAAAGTCGTTCGCCCCTCCCGTCCCCCGTACTGGTGAAGGTCCGCACACGGCTGCTACCACTCCAGGGCCTGCCGCCCGTCGGGCAGAACGCCCTGGAGGTAGCCGTCGAGGAAAGCCGGGAGTTCGGCTGGGCGGGTGGCCGCCTCCCCGGCGAGCAGCCGTGCGAGCGGCCACCAGGCCGTACCGGGGCCGGCGGGCGGACGCGGCGTGCCGGGCGGCAGCATGACGAGGAGGAGCCGCCGCTCGACGCGGCCGGGGTCCGCCGCAGCAGGGGTGCGTACCCAAGGAGTCCCCACGGTCCGGGCGACCTGCGCGTCCGGCAGGCCCCACCATCGACGGGCGGCGATGCGGGCAGCGGTGTGGCAGGACTGTCCGGCACGCACCCCGATCTCGGGGGGCTGCCAGAAGAGGATGTGATCGTGCAGCAGCACTCCGGCCGGTGAGCGGTCCACGAGGGCCAGGCCGGCCACGCCGCGCGGCCGGATAGCGGAGAGTTCCATGACGGCCACTCTGCGCGCATGCTATTGAAATGGCATCCCAAGGGATGCGTCCGTGTGGGCCCGGGGGTTGCGGACCGACCCTCGACAGGCGCCTCGCGTATCGCCGGAAGCCTGCGGATTCCGTATTCCCTGTGGGTTGCGCGCGTCGTCGCGGTGAGGGTGCGGTCACTCATCAGGGTGGCGGGAGGTGATTGCGTGGTCGCAGAACGTGACCGGAGCCTTAGGGTGTTGCGCATGGACAGGATCAGCCTGACCTGGGAAGCCGCGCTGGCCGATCCGCCAGCCGCCGCGGCGTTGCTCAGGGGGCTCGAAGAGGGGGCCGAGGCGTACATCGTCCGGTCGCGCACGCTACGTCAGTGGCTTGAAAACGTACCGCCGTTGCCCACGGTCCCGCCCGGCGGCCGGCGTCCGCCTGATCCTGGCGGCAGAACATCGCCCGACCCGCCCGGCGAACCGTCGGACGGCGGCGGGAGCGGCGCGGCCTCGCCTGCCGGAGGGCAGAAGCGCGGGCCGGGTGGCAACCGTGACACGTCCCGCCCGTCGGCAGGATGTGACGCGCCGGCGCCCCCGCCGGGCGAGGGCGCCGGCGGTGACAGTGAGCGCGGCGGTGCGGGGTATGTCCCACCCCCGCGTCAGGTCGACGGCCCGAAGGCAGGGGCGGAGCCGACGCTCTACGAGCGGGTGGAATCCATCCTCACGGGGTTCAGGCCCGGGGCACACCTGACGGCCCGCAGTGTCGCTTCGGAGATCGGCCACGACAACTTGCGAAGTCTGCGGCCCATCCTGGATCAGATGACCAGCCAGGGGCTGCTGGTGAAGACCGAACTCCACCCGCGCGCCGTGGTCTACCACCGCCCCGAGTCGACCCGGCCCCCGAAGGAGGCACCCACGAGCTGACCGTGCTCGGGAACGGGGACGGGCCGCCGCCGATGTAGGAGTTGGCGACGGCCCTCAACGGCCCCGGACCTGAGCAGACCTCTTCTCACAGTGGCCCGCGTCCCGTCGAACGACGGAACAGCGGGCCCGTCACCGCGGCCCGGCCGTTTCCGGCACCATAGCGCGAACATCGCGCCATGCCGCCAGGTTCGGCCGTGCCGTCATCCCTACGGGTGGCCGCCGGAAATGGGCCCGCCCGGCCAAGGACGGCTTTGATGGCACCGCCTTCTCCCGCGCCGCACAGGCGCACCACCTCACACACCCCGCCCCGGCCACAGGTCGCACTCCAGCGCCCGCTCCAGACTGGCGATGGTCAGCAGGTCCGGCCAGACCCGCCCCTCCATGACATTGGCGATCGTCAGCCTGCTGACCCCGCTGCGGCGGGCCAGTTCGGCCACCGACCATCCGGTGCTCTCCAGAGCGCAGGCCAGCGCGAGGGCCAACGCCTGGGCGACCTTGGCGCCGTGATGGTCAGTCAACGCGGCTCGCGGCCAGGGCCCGGCCTGAACGAATCCACGGGGGCGGACGGAACGGCTGTCTCCTTGGGGCACGCGCCCCAGTCTCACCCATCCGGATCTCCCAGGTCGCACGGCATCCCCCAGCACCCAGCATGGTATTCCAATAGCATCCCTTCCGGGGTGTTTGTCTGGAGGATGCTGATGGAGCGTCGTATCGCTCAGTACCGGCCCGTCAACGCGCCACCGGCCTGGGAACACGTCGCCGACGAGGTCCGCGCCACCGTCTCGCGCGCCGCACCCCTCACCACCCACCGCGCCCGGGACCTCCTCACCGCCCTGACCCGCCTCGCCGTCTTCGCCCACCAGTTGGGCATTCCCGCCGATGCCCGGCGCTGGCTGGAGCCGTCCATGGTCGAGCACTTCACCGCGACGGGCTGCCTGAATGTGAAGAAGTCCTGCCGTGCGAACTACCGGGCCTGCCTCACCACGATCCGCCACGCCGTCTACGGCCCGGACCTCCCCGGCGGCCGCCCCGTAGCGCTCGGCGCCTCCGACCCCTCCCAGCCCTACACCCCCCACCAGAAAGCCGGACTGTGGGCCTGGGCCGGCGGCCAGTCCACCGACGAACTACGCAGGGGCCTGCGCCTCCTGCTGGCACTCGGACTCGGCTGCGGACTCGACACCTCCGAAGTCATCCCGCTACGCGGCCCCGACATCCGTGTACTGGACGACGGCACCTGCGTCCTGGCCGTCCGCGGCAGACGCGCGCGCCTGGTCATCTGCTCACGGCCCTACGAACGCACGCTCGCGGACGCGGCCCGCCACGCCCAGGAGCGGTTCCTCTTCCGTCCCGGCTGTTTCGCGCGCAAGAGCAACACCATCACCGATCTCGTCTACCGAACCAACCAGGACCCGCGGGTGCCGCGCCTGGTCATGGGCCGCTGCCGCGCCACCTGGCTGGTGGAACGCATGAACGTCCCCATCCCCCTGCCCGTCCTGCTCGCCGCGGCGGGCCTCGACTCGCTCCACGCCCTCTCCCGCCTCCTGCCCTACCTCGCAGGCACCAGCGCCGAGCAGGCCCACACCGTCCTCAGGGAGATGCCGTGACCACAGCCCGCACCCCGCGCCCCGGCCACTGCGCCGGCACACCCACCTGGCTGAAGCAGCTGCGCGAGCGCCGCCAGAGCGTCAGGGCCGCCGAATTCACCCGCGCCCGCCAGTTCGTCGACCGCTCCGGCATCATCCCTCTGCTGCACCACGCACAGCAGCGCGCCCGCAAATCCCCCGCAGGCCGCACCCGCACCATCAGCCTCCACGCCCTGTTCATCGCCATGACCCTCGACTCCTGGCGCAACCAGGGACGCGTCGTCCTCGCCGAGGTCGCCGACATCCTCGCCCAACAGCTCACCCCCGCCACCCGCGCCCAACTCGCCCTGCCCGCCTGGCCCGACGACGCAGCCGGCTTCGAAGCCGCCTACCTCGCCGTACGGCGCGCCTTCCACGCAGCCGAAGCGGTGATGGACCCCTCCCCACTGCCCAAACACCGCCTGACGCGCGCCGCCGCACTGCGCATGGAGCAAGAGGCAGACCCGGAAGGACTCGCCGCACGCCGCCGCCTGCTCGTCGAGATCACCAACCGCCTCCTCGAAGCCTCCCTCGCCCCCGCCAGGCCCGTCATCGAAGAGTTCTGGGACGGCTCGGCCGCCGTGGATGCCACCCCGATCCGCACATTCTCACGCGGCGTCAGCACCACCGCACCGCACACCTCCACCGACCCCGATGCCGCCTTCTACGTCCGCGAAGGCAACCACCGCGACCCCGCCGACACACCCACCGGCACCGGGAAGCCGAAGAAGGCCAAACGCATCCTCTACGGCTACGAAGCCACCCTCGTCGTCACCGGCGCCACCTCCACCACACCCCGCGGCGGCACACCCCCACCAACCCACACGGACGACCTGCGGCTGCCCGCCCTCACCCTCGCCTTCACCCTCCACAAACCCGGCCACGACCCGGCAGGCAACGCCGTCACCGCCCTGCGCAACATCGCCCGGCGCGGCTACCAACCCGGCTGGCTCGCCGCCGACCGCGCCTACAACGCCGCCAAGCCCGAGGACTTCCACATCCCCGTCCGTGACCTCGGCTACAAACCCGTCTGGGACTACCGCACCGACCAGCTCGGCATCCAGGAATCCCACGCCGGCGCTCTCCTCATCGACGGCACCTGGTACTGCCCCAGCCTTCCCGAACCCCTCATCACCACCACCGCCGACCTCCTGGCCAAGAAGATCGACCAGGCCACCTGGCACACCCGCATCCACGCACGCGCCGCCTACCGGCTGCGCCCCAAAGCCGCCCCCGACCAGCGCGGCGCCCGCCGCATGCTCTGCCCCGCCGCCGGCACCCACCCCACCGTCGCCTGCCCCCTCAAAGCGCGCAGCCTCGGCAAGGGCCACCACCTGCCCGTCGTCGACATCACCCCCACCCCCGCAGGACCGCCCGAGATCTGCCGCAAACAGTCACTCACCTTCGCCCGCGACACCGGCATCCGCTACTGGCAGGAACTCGACCACGGCCTCGCCCCCTGGGTCCACCACTACTTCCGCCTGCGCAACCGCGTCGAACACTTCAACGCCTACGCCAAGGACCACGAAGCCATCGAACGCAGCCGCACCCGCCGTATCCGCGGCATCGCTGCCCAGTCGCTCCTCCTGGCCTTCCAACTCGCCCACGCCAACCACCGCAAACTCGCAAGCTGGCTTGACACCCTCCAGACAGGCGACCTCCCCGCCCGCCGCCGGTCCTCCAACCGCCACACACTCAAGAACCCCCACCACTGGACCCCCAACGGCTACCTCCCCAACCCAAGCCCCGAAAGCTAACTCACCCCACCCCACACACCACACCTGACCAGCACAAACACATCCGGCCCTCTGCGAACCCACAGAGGGCCAGATCACGTCCACCACAACAACAAAGCCGGTCAAAGCGACATAGCGTCGCTTTGACCGGCTTCATTTGGTCGGATGACCTTGGTGTCCGAGGGGGGACTTGAACCCCCACGCCCGATAAAGGGCACTAGCACCTCAAGCTAGCGCGTCTGCCATTCCGCCACCCGGACCAGGTGTCTGCCGGGCCGCCCTGGGGCGTTCCGACGTGGAAAACCATAGCAAACATTCGGGGGTGCCCGATCACGGCCCGGTCCTGGTCCGGTCCTGGCCCGGTCCTGTGTGACGGGCGTGTGACGGGCGGGGTCCGGCCTTGGGCGCCGGAGTGGATCGCGGGAGTATGTGAGGGACCAGCAGCCCGGGACCGGGCCGAGGACCACCAGTGATGACCGTGGGAGTGAGCAGCGTGAGCGAGCCGAACGCGGGCAGGACCGTTTCGGGCGAGGACGAGGTCGTCGACCTCTGCCGTGATCTGATCCGGATCGACACCAGCAACTACGGCGACCACTCGGGACCCGGGGAACGGGCCGCCGCCGAGTACGTGGCGGAGAAGCTCGCCGAGGTGGGGCTCGAACCGCAGATCTTCGAGTCGCACAAGGGCCGCGCCTCCACCGTCGCCCGGATCGAGGGCGAGGACCCCTCCAAGCCGGCCCTGCTCATCCACGGGCACACCGATGTCGTCCCGGCCAACGCCGAGGACTGGCGCCACCATCCCTTCTCCGGTGAGATCGCGGACGGCTGCGTGTGGGGCCGGGGCGCGGTCGACATGAAGGACATGGACGCGATGACCCTCGCGGTCGTACGGGACCGGATGCGCAGCGGTCGCAAGCCCCCGCGCGACATCGTGCTCGCCTTCCTCGCCGACGAGGAGGCGGGCGGTACGTACGGCGCGCGGTTCCTGGTCGACAAGCACCCCGGGCTCTTCGAGGGCGTCACGGAGGCGATCAGCGAGGTCGGCGGCTTCTCCTTCACCGTCAACGAGAACCTGCGGCTCTATCTGGTCGAGACGGCCCAGAAGGGCATGCACTGGATGCGGCTCACGGTGGACGGCACCGCGGGCCACGGCTCGATGACCAACAACGACAACGCGATCACCGAACTGTGCGAGGCCGTGGGGCGGCTGGGCCGGCACCAGTGGCCGGTGCGGGTGACCAAGACCGTACGGTCGTTCCTGGACGAGCTGTCCGACGCGCTCGGCACCCCGCTCGACCCGGAGGACATGGACGCCACGCTCGCCAAGCTCGGCGGTATCGCGAAGATGATCGGCGCCACCCTGCGCAACTCGGCGGCGCCCACCATGTTCGGCGCCGGCTACAAGGTGAACGTGATCCCCGGCCAGGCCACCGCCCACGTCGACGGCCGGTTCCTGCCGGGGTACGAGCAGGAGTTCCTCGCCGACCTCGACCGGATCCTCGGCCCCCGGGTCAAGCGCGAGGACGTACACGGCGACAAGGCGCTGGAGACCAGCTTCGACGGGAAGCTGGTGGACGCCATGCAGACGGCGCTCTCGGCGGAGGACCCGATCGCGCGGGCCGTTCCCTACATGCTGTCGGGCGGTACGGACGCCAAGTCCTTCGACGACCTCGGCATCCGCGGCTTCGGCTTCGCCCCTCTGAAGCTGCCGCCGGAGCTGGACTTCGCCGGGATGTTCCACGGCATCGACGAGCGGGTGCCGGTGGACGGCCTCAAGTTCGGTGTGCGCGTGCTGGACCGGTTCATCGACCACAGCTGACGAGCGGCCGGTGCGTCCGCTGTCGCACGGCTGCACCAATCGCACGGCCGGTGACGGGGCCGTCGTGGAGAAGACCTACGACGGCCCCGATTCCGCCCTGAGGCTCGACCGCGAACGGCTCCCGCTGACCCGGCTGCGCGGCCGGCTGCCGGTGCCGCCCGTCCTCGGGGCGGACATCCGCACCCTCACACTCGGCTTCGTCCCCGGAACGCCCGGACAGGAGCTGCTGGACGCGGGGCACGCGGCCGCGGTCCTGCGGGCGTGCGGAGAGGTCCTGAGCCGTATCCACGCCACGCCGACGGACCGGTGCGCGTGGTTCGAGAGCTTCTGCCGGCGGTGGGATCCGGACGGGCCCGGGGTGCGGCTGTGGCGGGAGCGCGCCCGGATCACCGCCGGGTGGCGGGGGCGTCCGACCGCTCCGTAATTCGCCAGCGTGTGCGTATGCACCGCAGAAGAGTGAATGCCGCCAAACGGTCGTAGCCTCCTTGATCCTTCCTCGTTACAGATGTGCGGTCCGCGGCTGGGGCCGCATGTGCTCTCCAAGGAGGAAGAATGATCAAGAAGGTCGTCGCTGCTGCGGCTGTCACCGGTGGTCTCGTGCTCGCGGGCGCGGGCATGGCCGTCGCCGACTCCGGTGCGCAGGCCGCCGCCGTCGGTTCCCCCGGTGTGCTCTCGGGCAACGTTGTCCAGATCCCCGTTCACGTTCCGGTGAACGTGTGCGGCAACACCATCAACGTGATCGGGCTGCTGAACCCCAGCTTCGGCAACGTCTGCATCAACAAGTGACGTCGTAGCTCTCGCCCGTGAGGGTCTGAGCCCGGCCCCGGCCCCGGAGCGCGCGCCTTGCGCTCCGGGGCCGCTGGGCATCCTGCCCCGGCACCGATGCCCAGGGCAGTCACCAAGGCAGAAGGCAGGGATCGAAGCAATGAGGCAGGTCACGCGCAAGAGCCTGATCACCGTGGCGGCGGCGGGCGGCGTGCTCGCCCTCGGCGGCGGCTACGCGCAGGCGGACGCCGGAGCCGGTAGCACCGCGGCGAATTCTCCGGGCGTGCTGTCCGGGAACAACGTCCAGGTGCCGGTGCACGTTCCGGTCAATGTGTGCGGCAACACCGTCGATGTCGTCGGGGTGCTCAACCCGGCTTTCGGCAACAAGTGCGCCAACACGTCGGGCAAGCCGTCCGGCGGATACGGTGACGCGCACGGCGGCGGCGCCCACACCACTCCGGCACACGGCGGCTCCCACGAGGGCGGCTCGCACCCCGGCGCCACGCACACCGTGCCGGCCGGCGGCTCGCACGCGGGCGGGTCGCACGCCGGGAGCGGTACGGCCAACTCGCCGGGCGTCGGCTCCGGCAACAACGTCCAGGTGCCGATCGACATCCCCATCAACGCCTGCGGCAACAGCATCGACGTGGTCGGGCTGCTGAACCCCACCTTCGGCAACGGCTGCGCGAACGTCGAGTCGCCCGTCACCCCGCCGCCGGTCCAGCCCGAGAAGCCCGGTGAGCCCGGCACCCCGGGCAAGCCCGGTGAGCCGACCGAGCCGCGCACCGTCCCGCCGGCTCCGCACACTCCGAACACCCCGGAGACGCAGACCGTCGCGCAGCCGGAGACCAAGCCGGAGGCAGAGAAGGAGCTGCTCGCGTCGACCGGTGCCGGTGGCCTCGGCATCGCGATCCCGGTGGGCGCCGGCATGCTGCTCGCGGGCACCATCCTCTACCGCCGCGCCCGCGCCTCCGCGTAGTCGGACGCAGGCGGGGAGAACGCACGCGGCGCGGACACGGCACGCACCGGCCGCTCTCGCGGTCAGTGGCCGTGGTCGGCGTCGCGAGAGGACACCAAGGGCGGGCTCCGCAACAGCGGGGCCCGTTCCGCCGTGCTCACCAGGTGGCGCGCACCTGGCGGATGATGCGCCGGCGCAGCCGCACTCTGCGGCTGCCGTCCCGGTGCAGACTCAGACGGTCCAGTTCCCAGTGCCCGTACTCGGCACGATCGGTGAGCAGACGGGCCGCATCCTTGCGGGAGACCCCGCGCGGCACGTACACGTCGACAAATTCGTATTCCGGCATCGCATCTATTGTGCGGGCAGAGCCCCGGTACGGATAGCGTCTGCACTATGTCTGATGCTGCGCAGCCCACCGCTGCCGAGGTACGCGCTGCCGCCGAGGCGGTCAAGGCCGCCCTGGACCGCCACCTGGCAGCGGTCGAACACCGTACGGGCGAGGACGACCCGGCGGTCTCCGACGCGTTCAACGCCCTCGCCGTCGCCGCCGAGGTCTACGACGAGCGGCTCTACAACCGTTACGACGAGGTCACCCCCTTCGAGATCCCGGACCCGGACGACTCCCTGCCGCCCTACAACGGTCCCGAGGAGCCCAACGCCCTCAGCGTGCTGATCCGGCGTGACTACGCGGTGGCGGAGCCGCAGCGGCTGCTCGCACAGGCACAGCGCATCGCCGATGTGGAGCGCGACAGTGACACCGGAGCCGTGGTGGGCGGCAGTGTGCACGCCGCGCTCGGAGTGCTCTTCGGCGAGTACGAACCGGACGAGATCGCCTCCCGGCACAAGGAATTCGGCCTCGAAGAGGGCGATTCCACACTCTGGGTCGCGGCGGCGGACGAACTCTCGGAACCGGGGGAGTGGCTGTCGGCCCCCTTCGAGCAGGCGGACCCCCAGCAGGTGGTGTGCCGGTTCGACGTCAGCGCGGTCTTCGACGAGGACGACCTCGACGCGGACCTGGACGACCTGGAGGAACAGGACGCCTGACGGCTCCGGCGGCATCCGCGCGGGGCCGCCGGTCCGCCGCCCTCCCGCCGGTCCGCCCCCCCGGGGCACGGCGCGCCCGGGAGGGGCCGGCGCCGGGCATCACCCCGGCTGTGCCGCCGGAGCCAGCAGCGCTTCCAGCAGCGGACGCAGCCGGGTGGTGCGGTCCTCTGAGGGGATGTCCGCCACGGCGCGGGCCAGCGCCTGGTCGACGCCGTGGACCACCGACAGATGGCGCTCGCCCCGGCCGAAGGCCGTGTAGACCCAGGGGCGGCTGAGACCCGGCGCCGCGTCGCCCGGGAGTACGACGACCGCCGCGGGCCAGCGCATCCCCGCCGCCTGGTGCGCGGTGAGGGCCCAGCCGTGGCGTACGGCCGACTCGACGCGGTCCCGGGGGACGACGACAGCCTCGCCCGCGCAGTCCAGCCGCAGCCCCTCGGCGTCCGCCGAGAGCACCGTGCCGCGAAGGGTCCGGCCCGGCGCCGGTACGTAGGCGACGCTGTCGCCCGGGTCGAAGCCGCCGAACGCGCCGGGACCCGGATTGAGCCGCTGCTTGAGGGCCGCGTTCAGGGCGCGCGTACCGGCGGAGCCGCCATGGCCCACCGTGATGACCTGCGTCTGTCCCGGCTCCACGCCGAAGGCGCGCGGCACCGACTCGGCGACCAGCTGCACCGTGCGGTGCACGGCCTCGCCCGCGTCACGGACCGGGACGATCACCACCTCCTTGCCGGGCGCCTCGACCTGGTTCAGCTCGCCGATGCCGATCCCCGACACCAGCTCGCCCACCGGTCCGGGATCGGGGGTACGGGAGGCGACGCGCGGACACACTCCGGCCGCGAGCAGATCCCCGAACACCCGGCCCGCTCCCGCCGACCACAGCACCCCGGGATCGCCGCTGAGCACGAGCCGGGCGGCGTCCGGCAGCGACTCCACGAGCATCGCGGCCGTCTCCACGTCCAGCTGCGGCGCGTCCAGCACCACGAGGAGGTCCAGCGCGAAGGCGCCCTCGGCGTCCCGCCCCGGGCCCTGGGCCCCGGCGAGCAGCCCGGCCACGGTGACCGCGCCGACGTCGGCGCCCAGCCGCGCTCGGCCGTTCTCGCTGTGGACCGCGACGAGCGCGCGCAGCCCGAGAGCGCGCGCGGCCATGGCCAGGGCGACCGGCTCGGCGCGCGCCGCCTCGCCGCCGGTGTGCAGCACGAGCGCGTGGCCCGCGACGGCGCGGATCAGCTCGGCCGCCGAGGGGGAGGGGGCCCCGGCCGCCGCCTCGGCCCAGGACTCCCCGGCGGCGCCGGAGACTTCCTGGCCGGTCTTGATCAGCCGCGCGAGCCCGTCCGCGAGGCTCTCCTCGGCGAGCGCGTACCGGTCGAGTCCCAGCAGCACCGAGGCCGGCGCGTGGTCCGTGGCCGCCTCCGGGCTGTCCTCCTCGCCGGGGGCCGACTCCGTACCGTCGTCACCGTCCTGCGCACCGTCCTGGAAGACCAGCACGGCCCCCTCGGCGACGGCGTGCCGCACCGCCGCGTCCGGATCGGGCACCGCGTGCCCGGCGAGCGCCTCGCGCACCGAGGACGCCTCCAGCGCGGTGTGACCGCGCAGCGCGGCGCGCTCCAGCAGCCGGCCGACGAGCGCGGCGGCCCTGCGCTCGTCACCGGGGCCGCACGCCGCCCCCAGCAGCGCCCGGGCGAATCCGTCGGCCTGCTCAGGCCGTACCCCCGGAGCGGAGAGCAGCAGCCACGGGTTCTCGCGGAGCGCGTCGGCGGCCCGCTCCCCGAGCGCGTCGCACAGCTGCCCGGCGAGCGCCTCCGGGGCGCCGCCCTCCCCGAGCACGGCCCGGACGGCGGCCATGGCCTCGGGCGGTGTGGCCCGCGCCCCGGACGAGGCAGCCGCGGAGTGGACGGGGGCATGGTCCTGGGCGCCGGCCGAGGAGGGCGCGGAGACGTCCCCCGGGGCCCCGGGGGACGCCTCGGGCCGCGGCGGGCCGACGGGGGCCTCGGGAGCCCGCTCGGGCGCCGCACGCGCCAGCAGGGACGGATCCACGGGGGCGCCGCTCTCCATGGCCCGTACGGCGGCGAGCAGATCGGCGGCCTGTCCGCTCAGCTTCGTCCCGGCGGGGATCGGCCCCTCCTTCTCCGCCTTCCGCCGCTCGATCCGCTCCCGCAGCTCCCGCTGCGCGGCCAACTCGGCCGCGGCCTCCGACAAGGCGGCCGCGGCCTCGGCGTCGTCCCCGGACTTCTCCCCGGCGGAGCCGGTATCCCCGGAGTCGGCGCCATCGGCGTCCGTGCCACCGGGCTCCGTACCGTCGCCGCCGTTCGCAGCCTCGCCGTTCGTACCTTCGTCGTCCGGCGCGGGCTCGGTGGCGTCGTCGGCGGCCCGGTCGGCGGGCTCGGGCACCGGCTCGGCCTCCGCCACGGCGGCGGGGTCGCGGTCCGTACTCACAGCGTGCTCCAGTCCTGATCGGGATAGCGGTGCACGGGCGCCGACACATCGTCGAGCGCCTGGCAGATCTCGTCAGGAAGACTAAGGCTCTCCACTGACAACGCGGCCGTGAGCTGCTGTGCGTTGCGCGCGCCCACGATCGGCGCCACGACCCCGGGGCGGTCCCTGACCCAGGCCAGCGCCACCTCCAGGGGCGTCGCTGCCAGCCCCTCTGCGGCCGTCACGACGGCGTCCACGATCCGTCGCGCCGCCTCGTCCAGATAAGGCTCGACGAACGGCGCCATCTGCTCGGACGCGCCCCGCGAGTCCGGCGGTGTGCTGTGCCGGTACTTGCCGGTGAGGACCCCGCGGCCGAGCGGGGACGAGGGCAGCAGCCCGACCTCCAGGTCGCTCGCTGCGGGCAGCACCTCGCGCTCCACTCCGCGCTGGAGCAGTGAGTACTCCATCTGGGTGCTGGCCAGCCGGGTGCGTATCCCGGGCGCGGCGAGCTGCCAGGTGGCGGCCTTGGCCAGCTGCCAGCCGCAGTAGTTCGACACCCCCGCGTATCTGGCCCGGCCGCTGGTGACCGCGATGTCCAGCGCGCTGAGGGTCTCCTCCAGCGGTGTGTCGGTGTCGAAGGCGTGGATCTGCCACAGATCCACGTAGTCCGTCCCCAGCCGCTCCAGCGACGCGTCCAGCGCGGAGAGCAGATACCCCCGCGACCCGTCGAAGCGGCGGTACGGATCGGGCACACTGCCTGCCTTCGTCGCGATGATCAGATCCCGGCGCGGTACGAGCCGTTCGACGAGGCGGCCGAGCAGATATTCGGCCTCCCCGCCGCCGTACACGTCCGCCGTGTCGATCAGCGTGCCGCCGACTTCCCAGAATGTCTTCAACTGGTCGGCGGCGTCGTGTTCGTCGGTGTCCCGTCCCCAGGTCAGGGTGCCGAGCCCGATCCTGGACACACGCAGGCCGGTACGGCCGAGATGCCTCTGCTCCATGGCCGTTGAGATTACTGGCCATGGCACCACGCCGAGAGAGCCTGTGGACAACGGGGCCCTGACGGATGCCGGGACGGCGCGCTAGAGTCCCGCACACAGGGACGTTACTCATCGGTAATCAGTGCCCGTTCATCGGGTCATCGGCTCATCGGTGTCTCATCGGTATTCGGCAAGGGAGTGGCTATGCGGCTCGGCATCAACCTCGGTTACTGGGGCGCGGGGATGGACAGCGACAATCTCGCGGTCGCGCAGGAGGCGGACCGGCTCGGCTACGACGTCTGCTGGGCCGCCGAGGCGTACGGCTCCGACGCTCCGACCGTCCTGAGCTGGGTCGCCGCGCAGACCGAGTCCATCGACGTGGGGTCCGCGATCCTCCAGATCCCGGCGCGCCAGCCGGCGATGACGGCGATGACCGCGGCCACCCTCGACTCCCTGTCCGGCGGCCGGTTCCGGCTCGGCCTCGGTGTCTCGGGACCGCAGGTCTCCGAGGGCTGGTACGGCGTGAAGTTCGACAAGCCGCTGGCCCGCACCCGGGAGTACGTCGAGATCGTCCGCCGGGCCATGAGCCGCGAACGGCTCTCCTACGAAGGCGCGCACTGGACGCTGCCGCTGCCCGGCGGCCCCGGCAAGCCGCTGAAGCTCACCGTCCACCCGGAGCGCGAGCACATCCCGCTCTACATCGCCGCGATCGGCCCGAAGAACCTGGAGCAGACCGGGGAGATCGCCGACGGCGCGCTGCTGATCTTCCCCTCGGCGGCGCACCTGGAGGAGACGGCGATCAGCCATCTGCGGGCGGGCCGCGCGAAGGCCGGGCTGACCATGGAGGGCTTCGACGTCTGTCCCACCGTCCCGCTCGCGGTGGGCGAGGACGTCCACGCGCTGGCCGACACGTTCCGCCCGTACACCGCCCTGTACGTGGGCGGCATGGGAAGCCGCAGCCAGAACTTCTACAACCGGCTCGCGGGGAGCATGGGGTACGAGAAGGAGGCCGCGGAGATCCAGGACAAGTACCTCTCCGGCGACAAGGACGGCGCCGCGGCCGCCGTACCGCACCAGCTGATCGACTCGACCACGCTGCTGGGCACGGTCGACCGGATCGCCGACCGGATGCGGGAGTACGCCGCCGCCGGCGTCACCACGCTGACCCTCGCCCCGGCCGGCTTCACCCTCGACGAGCGGCTCAACGCGCTGCGCGTCGGCACGCAGGCCCTGGAGCGGGCCGGCCTGGCCTCATGAGTCCGCGGCCGTGGTGGGGGCTCGGGGTGTCTTCCCCGCCACGGCCGTCGCTTACAACAACGCCTCCGGGTGCCGTCGGTTACGCGCCGGACGGATCCCCGTACTCCTTCTTTCGGCTCAGCGGAACGGCGCACCTGTTGCCGGTCGCCCCGTACCCCTCTTGACTCGATGTCCGGGGGTCTGTTCGGGGTCTGTCCCGATGGATGGCGGCGATGGAGGCGGCAGTGGTGCTCTCGGCCCGGAGTCTGTTCCAGGAGATCCTGGACAACGACCGTTCCTACCGGCTGTTCTGCTCCATCGCGGCCAGCGGCGAGGCCCAGGGCGGCTGGGAGAACAGCCGGATCGCCGCTCTGGTGCCCGCGTCCATGCGGGACCTCGCCCCCAGGATCACCCGGCACGGCACGGACGAGGACAAGCACGGACGGATCTTCGACGCCCTGCTGCGCAAGCGCCGCCTCGACCCCGTCGAGGTGCCGCCGGAGACCGACTACACGATGCTGCTGGAGCGGCGGGGCATCGGGCTCACGCACGTCAAGCTGCGCGGGGACCGGCCGTTGACCGAGGAGGACGTCGTCGTCTACCTCGCGCACAGCCGGATCACCGAGCAGCGGGCCTCCGACCAGATGAGGATGCTGGTCAGGTACTTCGGTGACCATCCCGAGGTCGGCAGGGCCGTCAGGGCGATCAGCGCCGACGAGGACAACCATCTCGCCTACTGCAACGAGGAGCTGCTGCGGCTGGCGCGGGCGGGCCGGGGCCCGCTGATCCAACGGGTGCTGCGCGAGTGCGCCCTCGCCGAGATCGAGGTCTACCGGGAGGTGAGCCTCGCCGTGATGGACCGGATGGGCCGCCTCCTGGGCTGGCCGCCGCCCAAGGCGGCGCTGCTCGCGGCGGGGATCCGCGCGATGTACGGGTACGAACGCCTCGTCGGCTGGCGCCGGATGGTCACGCTCAGGATGCCGGAGCGCCGCGACCCCCTCGGCCGTCCCGCGGCCGCGGCCCCGGTCTTCTGAGCGGCTCACGCGACGAGCGGCCCGCGCGATCGGGTCAGAGCCAGCCGCGCCGCTTGAACTGCCGGTAGAGGCCGAAGACCACGACCGCCATGAAGACGATCACGGTCGGATAGGCCCATACGTACTTCAGCTCCGGCATGTGCTTGAAGTTCATGCCGTAGATGCCCGCGACCATCGTCGGGACGGCCGCCATGGCGGCCCAGGCCGAGATCTTGCGCATGTCGTCGTTCTGCCGCACGCCCATCTGCGCCAGATGCGCCGAGAGGATGTCGGAGAGCAGCCGGTCGAGCCCCTCCACCTGCTCGTTGGCGTGCAGCAGATGGTCGTTGACGTCGCGGAAGAACGGCTGCGCGTGCTCATGGACGAAGGGCACCCCCGCGCCCGCCAGCCGGGCCATCGGCGCGCCCAGCGGCCCGGTGGCGCGGCGGAACTCCAGCACCTGCCGCTTGAAGTTGTAGATCCGGGCGGCGGTCGGTGTCCCCTGGCCGGCGGCCCGGGTGCCGGGCCCGCTGTCGCCGCCGTCCGGCGCGAAGACGTCGGCCTCCAGCTCCTCCAGATCGACCTGGAGCTCCCCGGCCACCTCGATGTAGTGGTCGACGACCGCGTCGCTGACCGCGTACATGACGGAGGTGGGGCCGTGTCTGAGGACCTCGGGCTCGGCCTCCAGGCGCCGCCGTACGGCCGCCAGCGCGGCCCCCTCGCCGTGCCGGACGGTGACCACGAAGGAGTCCCCTATGAAGACCATCAGTTCGCCCGTGGTGACCGCGTCGCTCCGCGGGTCGTAGGCCACCGGCTTGAGGACCATGAAGAGCGAGTCGTCGTAGACCTCCAGCTTGGGCCGCTGATGCGCGGTGAGCGCGTCCTCCACGGCCAGCGGATGCAGCCCGAACTCGCCGCTCACCCTCTCGAACTCGGCCGGGGTGGCCTCGTGCAGCCCGAGCCACAGGAACGCGTCGCCCTCGGCCCGTGCCTCGGCGAGGGCGTCGGAGAAGTCGGCGGGCCCGTCGGTGCGGCGTCCGTCGCGGTAAATGGCGCAGTCCACGATCACGGCGGGCATTCTTCCCTTTTCCGGTCCCGGCCGCACCCCCTGACCTCCCCCGACCTTCCTCCGGCCACCCGCGGCCCCCGGCGGCCTCCGTCCGGCGCCCCGCGCATCCGGCACGCGCCATAGGCTTGCGGGCATGGCCACGTTGATCCTCGTACGTCATGGACGGTCCACCGCCAACACCGCCGGGCTGCTCGCGGGCTGGACGCCCGGCGTCGCCCTCGACGAGCGCGGCGCCGCGCAGGCCGCCGGGCTGCCGGGGCGGCTGGCGGGGGTGCCGCTCGCCGCCGTCGTCTCCAGCCCCTTGCAGCGCTGTCTGGAGACGCTCCAGCCGCTGCTCGACGCCAGGCCCGGGACCGAGGTACGGACCGACGAGCGGATCGGCGAGTGCCATTACGGCGACTGGTCGGGCCGCAAGCTCGCCGAGCTGGCCGACGAGCCGCTGATGGCGGTCGTCCAGCAGCACCCGTCCGCCGCCGTGTTCCCCGGCGGCGAGTCGATGCGCGCGATGCAGACACGCGCGGTCGAGGCGGTACGGGAGTGGAACGCGCGCGTGGAGGAGGAGCACGGCGAGGACGCCGTCTTCGTGATGTGCTCCCACGGAGACGTCATCAAGTCCCTTGTGGCGGACGCCCTGGGGATGCATCTCGATCTTTTCCAGCGGATCCATGTGGACCCGTGTTCGGTGACCGCCATCCGTTACACCCGGTTGCGCCCGTTTGTGCTGCGGCTCGGCGACACGGGGGATCTCGGCGGGCTGGCGCCGCGCGAGAGCGGCGGTGGCGCGACCGGGGTGGTGGGCGGCGGCGCGGGAGCACCGTGATCGATCGGCGCAGTAGGGTGGACGCGCCGTCCGCGCGATCAGGGCGGCCCTTCCCGGGCCCCCGGTCCGCCCTGTTCCGTAGCTGATTTTCCGTTTCCGACGATTTTCCAAGGGAGACAGGACGTGTCCCGTCAGGTGTTCCTCTACGACCCACCGGACCGCTTCGTGGCCGGTACGGTCGGGCTGCCTGGACGCCGTACGTTCTTCCTCCAGGCTTCCGCCGCCGGGCGCGTCACCAGCGTCGCCCTGGAGAAGACCCAGGTGGCGGCGCTCGCCGAGCGCATCGACGAGCTGCTCGACGAGGTCGTGCGCCGCACCGGGGGCAATGCCCCCGTACCGGCCATGGCGCCCTCCGAGATCTCCGACTCCGCCCCGCTCGACGCTCCGGTCGAGGAGGAGTTCCGGGTCGGCACCATGGCGCTGGCCTGGGACGGCGACGAGCAGCGCATGATCATCGAGGCGCAGGCGCTCGTCGAGCTGGAGGCCGACACCGACGAGGATCTGGCCGAGGCCGAGGAGCGGCTGCTCCAGGACGAGGAGAACGGTCCGCCGATGCTCCGCGTCCGGCTCTCCGGCGCCCAGGCCAGGGCCTTCGCCAAGCGCGCCCTGGACGTGGTCAACGCGGGCCGGCCGCCGTGCCCCCTGTGCAGCCTGCCGCTCGACCCGGAAGGACACGTATGCCCGCGCCAGAACGGATACCGCCGCGGAGCGTGAGCGTGGTCGATCTGCTCGCCAAGGGGGAGCTGACGGTACGGGGCCGGATCCGTGAGGCGTCCAACGCGGTGCTCTACTGCTCCGTCGCGTACGAGGGCAGGGAGGCCCACTGCGTCTACAAGCCGGTCGCGGGGGAGCGGCCCCTGTGGGACTTCCCCGACGGGACCCTCGCCCAGCGCGAGGTGGCGGCGTACGAGGTCTCCGAGGCGACCGGCTGGGGTCTCGTTCCGCCGACCGTGCTGCGGGACGGGCCGTACGGCGAGGGCATGTGCCAGCTGTGGATCGACACCGAGCCCGACGCCGGTTCCGATACGGGCACCGACACCGACACCGATTCCCCGGGGCCCCTGCTGGCCCTCATCGAGGAGGAGGAGCCGGGCGAGGGCTGGAAGGCCATCGGCCTCGCCGAGGTCGGCGAGGGGAAGACCGCCCTGCTGGTGCACGCCGACGACGAGCGGCTGCGGCGCCTCGCCGTGCTCGACGCGGTGATCAACAACGGCGACCGCAAGGGCGGCCATCTGCTGCCCGCGCCCGACGGACGGCTGTACGCCATCGACCACGGCGTCACCTTCAACGCGGACGACAAGCTGCGCACCCTGCTGTGGGGCTGGGCGGGCGAGCCGCTGACCGACCAGGCGACTGCGGTACTGGCCCGGCTCGCGGACGCCCTCGCCCCCGGCACGCCCCTCGCCACCCGACTGGCCGAACTCCTCACCGCGGCCGAGACCGACGCCGTACGCGCCCGGGTCCGTGAGCTGCGACACACCGGCCGCCACCCCGAGCCGTCGGGACAGTGGCCGCCGATTCCCTGGCCTCCGGTGTGAGCGCGGGCCGCTGACCGCCGGGGCGGCCTGCGGCCGTACCCCGGAACCAGCTTCCGGCGCATCGCGCAAGAGGGCCCAACCGGCCATCACCGCGTATCCGGTTCGTATCCGGAAGTTCCATCCGGTTACGCTCATGACATGCATGCCTGGCCCGCTTCCGAGGTCCCCGCCCTGCCCGGCAAGGGCCGCGACCTCTCGATTCACGACACGTCGACCGACGGCCGCGTCACCCTCGCGCCCGGTCCCGTCGCCCGTATCTACGTCTGCGGCATCACGCCGTACGACGCGACCCACATGGGTCACGCGGCGACCTACAACGCGTTCGACCTCGTGCAGCGCGTGTGGCTCGACACGAAGCGGCAGGTTCACTACGTCCAGAACGTGACCGATGTCGACGATCCGCTGCTGGAGCGGGCGATCCGCGACGGAGAGGACTGGGTCGGGCTCGCTGAGCGCGAGACGGCGCTCTTCCGCGAGGACATGACCGCCCTGCGCATGCTCCCGCCCCGGCACTACATCGGTGCCGTCGAGGCGATACCGGGCATCGTGCCGCTGGTGGAGCGGCTGATCGAGGCCGGCGCCGCGTACGAACTCGACGGCGACGTCTACTTCTCCGTGGCGGCCGATCCGCACTTCGGCGAGGTGTCGCGGCTCGACGCCGAGGCGATGCGGCTGCTTTCGGCCGAGCGCGGCGGCGACCCCGACCGGCCCGGCAAGAAGAACCCCCTCGACCCGATGCTCTGGCTGGCCGCCCGGCCGGGCGAGCCCAGTTGGGACGGCGGCACGCTGGGTCGCGGCAGGCCCGGCTGGCACATCGAGTGCGTCGCCATCGCGCTCGACCACCTGGGCATGGGCTTCGATGTCCAGGGCGGCGGCAGCGATCTGGCCTTCCCGCACCACGAGATGGGCGCCTCGCACGCCCAGGCGCTGACGGGGGAACACCCGTTCGCTCGCGCGTATGTGCACGCCGGGATGGTCGGCCTGGACGGCGAGAAGATGTCCAAGTCCAGGGGCAATCTCGTCTTCGTGTCGGCGCTGCGCCGCGAGGGCGTGGATCCGGCGGCCATCCGGCTGGCGCTCCTCGCCCACCACTACCGCTCCGACTGGGAGTGGACGGACCAGGTCCTCCAGGACGCCGTCGAGCGGCTGGCGCGCTGGCGGGCCGCGGTGTCGCGGCCCGACGGGCCGCCCGCCGAGGCGCTGGTCGAAGAGGTGCGCGAGGCGCTGTCGGACGACCTCGACGCACCCGCGGCGCTCGCGGCCGTCGACCGCTGGGCCGCCCTCCAGGACGCCACGGGCGGTACGGAGGAGGGCGCGCCCGGCGTGGTCTCCCGCACGGTCGACGCGCTGCTCGGCGTCGCGCTGTAGCACCGCACGCACGGCACGGACCGTACGCACGGCACCACGTCGTACGGATGACACGGACAACACGGTGGGGCGGCGCCCGGTGGCGCCGCCCCACTTCCGTTCCCACGCGCGTGCTTCCGCGCTGTCCGTGCTGTCCGCGTTGTGCGGCTCCGCCTCAGTCCTTGGGCGGATCGCCCTCGTCGGCCGGCGGATCCGCCTCCGGATCGGGTCCCTGCTCCGGGTCCTTGCCCGTGTCGGGACCTCCGCGCGGCGGCTTCTGCGGGCGGGCCCGCCCGGTGCCCGGGGTGTCGCGCAGATATGACGTCCCGTCACCGCTCTCCGTGGCATGACTGCCGGGAGCCTGCCCCGGACCGCCGTCGCGACGCCGCAGATACCGCTCGAACTCCCTGGCGATGGCCTCGCCGGTCGCCTCGGGCAGCTCGGCGGTGTCCCGCGCCTCCTCCAGCGACTGGACGTACTCCGCCACCTCGGTGTCCTCGGCGGCCAGTTGATCGACCCCCAGCTGCCACGCCCGCGCGTCCTCGGCCAGCTCGCCCTGCGGGACCCGCAGACCGATCAGATCCTCAAGACGGTTGAGCAGCGCCAGCGTCGCCTTCGGGTTGGGCGGCTGCGAGACGTAGTGCGGCACGGCGGCCCACAGGCTCACCGCCGGCACGCCCGCGTGCGTGCACGCCTCCTGGAGGATGCCGACGATGCCGGTCGGCCCCTCGTACCGGGTCTCCTCCAGGTCCATCGTCCTGGCCAGGTCCGCGTCCGAGGTGACCCCGCTGACCGGCACCGGCCGGGTGTGCGGGGTGTCGCCGAGGAGCGCGCCCAGGATGACCACCATCTCCACGCCCAGCTCATGGGCGAAGCCCAGCAGCTCGTTGCAGAACGAGCGCCAGCGCATGGACGGCTCGATGCCGCGCACCAGAACCAGGTCACGGGGCTTCTCCCCGCCCACGCGGACCACGGAGAGCCGGGTGGTCGGCCAGGTGATCTTCCGCTGGCCGCCCTCCAGGTAGACCGTCGGCCGGTTGACCTGGAAGTCGTAGTAGTCCTCGGCGTCCAGCGCCGCGAACACCTCGCCCTTCCATTCCCGGTGCAGATGACCCACCGCTGTGGAGGCCGCGTCGCCCGCGTCGTTCCAGCCCTCGAACGCGGCCACCATGACCGGGTCGATCAGCTCGGGAACCCCGTCGAGCTCGATCACCCAGTGCCTCCTTCCGAAGTTCCCTTTCGTACGCACCAACCTTACGGCTTTCCCCGTCCCCGCCCGCAGCCCCGTGCACGGCCGGGTGAACTTCGCCCTACCGGGTCGCGGAACGGAGAAAGTTCCCCCTCTCCCTATCCACTTCTCCCTGGATTCATCCGAGCGCTGCCCCTGATTTTCGTCCCGGCCCTGGACGCTCCGGCCCTTCCGAGGCTATACATCGGATGACCGCAAGAGATCCGATGTTCTCATCGAGGGGCGCGCATGACTCAGACCGTCACCGGGTTCGAGGTTCACGACGTCCGTTTTCCGACCTCGGAACAGCTCGACGGCTCCGACGCCATGAACCCTGATCCCGACTACTCGGCCGCCTACGTGGTCCTCCGTACCACCGGTACGGACGCCTCGGGCCCGGACTCGGCCGCCGGCCCGGAAGGGCACGGCTTCTGCTTCACCATCGGGCGCGGCAACGAGGTCATGGCCGCCGCCATCGAATCGCTGCGCCCCTACGTCCTCGGCCGCCCGGCGCCCCGCACCGCCGCCGACCTCGCCGCCCTCTCCCGCGCGCTCACCCACGACTCGCAGCTGCGCTGGCTCGGTCCCGAGAAGGGCGTGACGCACATGGCGGCGGGCGCCGTCCTCAACGCCGCCTGGGACCTGGCCGCCAAGAACGCGCGCCTGCCGGTCTGGGAGTTCCTCGCCTCGATGACACCCGAGGAACTGGTCTCCCTCGTCGACTTCCGCCACCTCACCGACGCGCTCACCCCGGACGAGGCGCTGGAGATCCTGCGCGCCGCCGAACCCGGCCGCGCCGAGCGGACCGCCCGGCTGCGCGCCGACGGGTACCCCGCGTACACCACCTCGCCCGGCTGGCTCGGCTACTCGGACACCAAGCTCGTCACCCTCGCCGAACAGGCGGTGGCCGACGGATTCCAGCAGATCAAGCTCAAGGTCGGCGCCGATCTGGACGACGACGTACGGCGGATGAAGCTGGCCCGCGCCGCCGTGGGCCCCGGCATCCGCATCGCCGTGGACGCCAACCAGCGCTGGGACGTCCCCGACGCGCTGCGCTGGATGGCCGCGCTCGCCCCGTACGACCCGCACTGGATCGAGGAGCCGACCAGCCCCGACGACATCCTCGGGCACGCCGCCGTACGGGCCGGACAGCCGGTCAAGGTGGCCACCGGCGAGCACGCCGCCAACCGGATCATCTTCAAGCAGCTGCTCCAGGCCGGGGCCGTCGACTACGTCCAGATCGACGCGGCCAGGGTCGGCGGGGTCAACGAGAATCTCGCGATCCTGCTGCTCGCCGCCAAGTTCGGCGTGCCCGTCTGCCCGCACGCGGGCGGCGTCGGACTCTGCGAACTCGTCCAGCACCTCGCGATGTTCGACTACATCGCCGTCTCCGGGCGCCGGGACGACCGGGTCATCGAGTACGTCGACCACCTCCACGAGCACTTCGCCGACCCCGTGGTGATCACCGACGGCCGCTACACCGCCCCCACCGCACCGGGCTTCTCCGCCCGGATGCTGCCCGCTTCCATCGCCGAGCACAGCTATCCGGACGGGCCCGTCTGGGCGGCCCGCCGCACGATCCAGGAGGCCACCGCATGACCGGGGCAAGGGACTTCGAGGGGCTCGGCGCGCTGGTCACCGGCGGTGCCTCGGGCATCGGCGCGGCCGTCGCGGCGCTGCTGCTGGAGCGCGGCGCGCGGGTCGCCGTGCTGGACCGGCAGACCGAGGGGGCGCCCGCAGGAACCCTCGCCCTCGCCGCCGACGTCACCGACGACGCGGCGGTACGGGCGGCGGTGGACCGGGCGGCCGAGGAGTTCGGCGCGCTGCACACCGTCGTGTCCAACGCGGGGATCGGCGCCGTCGGCACCGTCGCCGACAACCCCGACGAGGAGTGGCGGCGGGTCCTCGACGTCAACGTCCTCGGCATGGTCCGCACCGCCCGGCACGCCCTGCCGCATCTGCGCCGCTCCGCCGGCGCGCGGCCCGGCTGCGTCTCGATCACTCACACCTGCTCGATCGCCGCCACCGCCGGGCTGCCGCAGCGCGCCCTCTACAGCGCCAGCAAGGGCGCGGTCCTCTCGCTGACCCTGGCGATGGCCGCCGACCATGTCCGCGAGGGCATCCGCGTCAACTGCGTCAACCCCGGTACGGCGGACACCCCCTGGGTCGGCCGGCTGCTCGACCGCGCCGAGGACCCCGCGGCCGAGCGCGCCGCCCTCGAAGCGCGCCAGCCCACCGGACGGCTGGTCGGCGCGGCCGAGGTGGCGGCGGCCGTCGCCTATCTCGCCGGTCCGTCCGCCGCCGCTGTCACGGGCACGGCGCTCGCGGTCGACGGCGGCATGCAGGGACTGCGGCTGCGCCCCGCCGCCGCGCCGTAGGCCGCGCGGCCCGGTGGCCGCGGCCGGTTGGCCGCGGCCCGCTGGTCACGACCCAGGACGTCACAGCGCCGACTTGAGCCACATCTCGACGCTCGCGATATGAACGGTCGCCCAGGACCTGGCGGCCTCCGCGTCCCGGTCGCGGAGCGCCGAGAGGATCGCCCGGTGCTCGTGGAGCGTGCGGCTGACGGCGTCCTCCTGGGTCAGCCCGCGCCAGACCCGGGCCCGCGTGGTCGGTCCGGAGAGTCCGTCCAGGAGCGAGCAGAGGACCGTGTTGCCGCAGTGGCGCACGATCTCCCGGTGGAACTCCAGGTCCGCCGCCACCAGCGCCTCCACCGAGGGCTCCGGCCCCAGCGCGGCGAGCTGGGCGTCGAGCGAGTCCAGCTCCTCGTCGGTGATCCGGCCGCTGGCCATCGCCGTGGCGGCGGGCTCCAGGACGCGGCGTACGGCCAGGAACTCCAGCACCGTGTCGTCCCGGTGGAAGTCCACGACGAAGCCGATCGCCTCCAGCAGCAGCTGCGGGTCGAGGCTGGTGACGTACGTGCCGTCGCCCTGGCGTACGTCGAGGATGCGGATGAGCGAGAGCGCCCGCACCGCCTCGCGCAGCGAATTGCGGGACAGCCCCAGCTCGGCGGCGAGTTCGCTCTCCTTGGGGAGACGGTCGCCCGGCCGCAGCGCGCCGGAGACGATCATTCCCTTGATCTTCTCGATGGCCTCGTCGGTAACAGCCACGGGGACCTCCAGACATCCGATGTATCGGCCCCATTATGCGCGCCGCGAACGCGGATGAGGGACGCTCCCGTGGGGAGCGTCCCTCATATCGCGCCTACGGGGCGTCCCGGACGGGTACCGCCCGCGACGCCTCGCCGGTCAGGCCCGTTCGCCGAGCAACTCCGCGACCCTGGCGCGGATCGGGTCGGTGTCCAGGCCGCGGATGGTCAGGGTGGTACGGCGGCGCAGTACGTCGTCCGCGGTCTCGGCCCACTCGTGGTCCCTGGCGTAGACGACCTGCGCCCAGATCTCCGGGGCGTCCGGGTGGATCCGCTCGCCCAGCTCGGGGTATTCGTTCGCCAGCCGCACGATGTCGAAGGCCAGCGACCCGTAGTGGGTGGCGAGATGGCGGGCCGTGTCGACCGCCATGGACGGGCCCGTACCGCCGCCGTCGATCAGCAGCCGGTGCGCGACGGCGTTCGGGCTCGCGATGCCCGGCAGCGGAAGCTTCTTCGGCAGCTGGGAGACCGGCTCCATGCCCTGCCCGAGCGGATGCCCCGGCAGGGACTCCAGCTTCTTCAGGACGGTGCGGCCGATGTGGCGGAAGGTCGTCCACTTGCCGCCCGCGACCGACAGCATGCCGCCGCTGCCCTCCGTCACGACCGTCTCGCGCTTGGCCTTGGAGGTGTCGCCCGGGCCGCCGGGCAGGACGCGCAGCCCCGCGAAGGAGTAGGTGATCAGATCCCGGCTGAGCTGCTGGTCCCGTACGGAGAAGGCCGCCTCGTCCAGGATCTGGTGGATGTCCTTCTCGTTGACCGCGACGTCGCCGGGCTCGCCCTCGTACTCCTCGTCGGTCGTACCGAGCAGCAGCATGTCCTCCCAGGGGAGGGCGAAGGTGATGCGGTACTTGTCGATCGGCGTCGCCAGCGCGGCCTTCCACGGCGCGGTGCGCTTGAGGACCAGGTGGGCGCCCTTGGAGAGCCGGATGGAGGGCGCCGCGTTCGGGTCCTCCAGCTTGCGCAGGTGGTCGACCCAGGGGCCGGTGGCGTTGAGCACCAGCCGGGCGTCGACGCCGAACTCCGTACCGTCGAGCCGGTCCTTCAGCTCGGCGCCGGTGACCCGGCCCTGGGTGAAGCGCAGCCCGGTGACCGAGACGTGGTTGAGGACGGTGGCGCCGGAGTCGACGGCCGCGCGGACCGTCATCAGCGCCATCCGCGCGTCGTTCATCTGGTCGTCGCCGTACACGGCCACGGCCTTGAGGTTGTCCGTGCGCAGCTCGGGCACGGCCTGCCGTGCCTTGTCCGGGCTGATCACATGGCCCACGCCGTCCCCGAACGCGGAGAGCGCGGAGTAGGCGAAGACGCCGGCGCCGAGCTTGGCGGCGCCGTGCGGGCCGCCCTTGTAGACCGGCAGATAGAAGGTGAGCGGATTGGCCAGGTGGGGCGCCACCTGCCGGGACACCGCGCGCCGCTCGAAGTGGTTCTCCGCCACCAGCTTGACCGCGCCGGTCTGGAGGTAGCGCAGTCCGCCGTGGAGCAGCTTCGAGGAAGCGGAGGAGGTGGCGCCGGCGAAGTCGCCGCCGTCCACCAGGGCCACCCGCAGTCCCGACTGGGAGGCATGCCAGGCGGTGGAGATGCCCAGGATGCCGCCGCCGATCACCAGCAGGTCGTATGTCGCGTTGGACAGCTGGTCCCGGGTCTCGGCGCGGCTCGGCAGGGAACCGCCGGCCGGGTGCGTCCCCAGTGCGGGGACGCTCTGCAGGGTGCTCATACTTAACTCCTCTTCAGCTCTCGCCGGCTCTGCGGCTCGTCAGCTGTCCGGTTTCAACTGTCTTCGTTGTCGAGCCAGCCCATGGTCCGCTCGACGGCCTTGAGCCAGTTCTTGTACTCGCGGTCGCGTACGGCCGCGTCCATCCGGGGCGTCCACTCGGCGGCCCGGCGCCAGTTGGCGCGCAGGGCGTCGGTGTCCGGCCAGAAGCCCACGGCCAGTCCTGCGGCGTAGGCGGCGCCGAGACAGGTCGTCTCCGCGACCATCGGACGCACCACGGGCGCGTCCAGGACATCGGAGAGCGTCTGCATCAGCAGGTTGTTGGAGGTCATTCCGCCGTCGACCTTGAGCGCGGTCAGTTCGACGCCGGAGTCCTTGGTCATCGCGTCGCTGATCTCGCGGGTCTGCCAGGCCGTGGCCTCCAGCACCGCGCGGGCGATGTGCGCCTTGGTGACGTAGCCGGTCAGACCGGCGATGACACCCCGGGCGTCGGGGCGCCAGTGCGGCGCGAAGAGACCGGAGAAGGCGGGTACGAAGTACGCGCCGCCGTTGTCCTCGACCGAGGACGCCAGCGTCTCGATCTCGGCCGCCGACTTGATCAGGCCCATCTGGTCGCGCATCCACTGCACCAGCGATCCGGTGACGGCGATGGATCCCTCCAGCGCGTACACCGCCGGCTCGTCGCCGATCCGGTAGCCGACCGTGGTCAGCAGCCCGTTGTACGAGTTGACGGGCTTGTCGGCGGTGTTCATCAGCATGAAGGTGCCGGTGCCGTACGTGGACTTGGCCTCGCCCTCGGCGAAACAGGTCTGGCCGAAGAGGGCCGCCTGCTGGTCGCCGAGCGCCGAGGCGACCGGGATGCCGTCCAGCACGCCGCCCTTGGCGTGCCCGTACACCTCGGCGGAGGAGCGGATCTCGGGCAGCATAGCGGCCGGGACCTGCATGGAGTCCAGGATCTTCTGGTCCCACTGGAGGTTGTGCAGGTTCATCAGCATGGTGCGCGAGGCGTTGGTGACGTCGGTGACGTGCACCCCGCCGTCGGTCCCGCCGGTCAGATTCCAGATGACCCAGGAGTCCATCGTGCCGAAGAGGATGTCGCCGCGCTCGGCGCGCTCGCGCAGCCCCGCCACGTTGTCCAGCAGCCAGCGGGCCTTGGGGCCGGCGAAGTAGCTGGCCAGCGGCAGGCCCGTCTCGCGGCGGAAGCGGTCCTGGCCCACGTTGCGGCCCAGCTCCCGGCAGAGCGCGTCGGTACGGGTGTCCTGCCAGACGATGGCGTTGTGGACGGGCTCGCCGGTGTTCTTGTCCCACAGGAGCGTGGTCTCGCGCTGGTTGGTGATGCCGATCGCCTTGACGTCGGCGGACGTGATGCCCGCCTTCTCGATCGCGCGGGCCACGACTTCCTGGACGTTCGTCCAGATCTCGGTGGCGTTGTGTTCCACCCAGCCGGGCTTGGGAAAGATCTGTTCGTGCTCCTTCTGGTCGACGGCGACGATGCGGCCGTCCCGGTCGAAGACGATGCAGCGGCTCGATGTGGTGCCCTGGTCGATGGCCGCGATGAACGGGCCCGTCCCGTGGGAGGAGGTGCCGGTGGTGGTTGCGTCGCTCACGGTGTCTGCTCCTGCTCGGTGCGAAGGGGAGGGGGAATTACGTCAGGACCCAGTTGTAGTAGCCGCCGGCCAGCGCGCCGCCGATCAGCGGGGCCACCACGGGTATCCAGGCGTAGCTCCAGTCGGAGCCGCCCTTGTTGGGCAGCGGGAGCAGCGCGTGGACGATGCGCGGTCCCAGGTCACGGGCGGGGTTGATGGCGTAACCGGTCGGGCCGCCCAGCGACAGACCGATGCTGACCACGACGAACGCGGTGATCAGCACCCCCAGCACGCCGAGACCGTTGCCCTTGTCGTTGAGCCCCTGCGTGAGGATCGCGATGACCAGCACGAAGGTCGCGATGACCTCCGTGAGCAGGTTCTGCGCCACGTTCCGGACCTCGGGTCCCGTGGAGAAGATGCCGAGGACGGGCCCCGCCGCGGGAGCCGACTTCTGGTCGACCATCCCCTCGACCCGCGGCTGCGAGGCCACGATCTCCGGGTCGGTGAGATGCGCCTTGAACTGTCCCTGGTAGGCCACCCAGACCAGGAAAGCACCGATCATCGCTCCCAGCAGCTGGGAGCCGATGTAGAGAGGGACATCGCTCCACTTGGTGCCGCCCTCGATCGCGAGACCGAGGGTGACGGCCGGGTTCAGATGGGCCCCCGAGAGCGGTGCCGACAGATAGGCACCGACCATGACGGCGAAGCCCCAGCCGAAGCTGATGGCCAGCCATCCCGCGTTCTGGGCCTTGGAACGCTTGAGAACAACCCCGGCGACTACGCCGCCACCGAGCAGGATCAACAGGGCGGTACCTGTGACCTCGCCTATGAAGATGTCGAAGTTGGACACCCGAGACTCCTTCGTCCAGGGGGGAGGACAAACCTCCGGTTCGCACCAGATGGTCCGCGCCCTCATGGGGAGGGCGATGCCGGCCCATGGCGTTGTCACACACTAACTCGTATTACCGGCAAGTGTTCGACAATGCCGACCGTTGAACGGCAGTTTTGTCCTTGGGGCGACCCTCCGTCAAGAGTTCGGTGGTCGAAACCTCGATCAATACCGATGATCGGGCATACCGCTCAAAAGCGCCCGGCGCCGATGTCCCGGGACACGGCCCGCGCGCACTCGCGTACGGCGGCCACCAGCTCGGGCCGCAGTTCGCCCGAGGGGCAGAGCCGTTCCACCGCTCCGGTGATGGCGATGGCCCCCACCGGCATCCGCCGCCGGTCGTGGATGGGCGCGGCCACCGCGGCCACCCCCTCCCAGGTCTCCTCGACGTCCGCGGCCCAGCCGCGCGCCCTGGTCAGGTCGAGCACCGACTCGAACTCGGCCAGAGCGGTGATGGTGCGCGCGGTGAACGCCTCGCGCTCGCCCTCCACCGCCTCGCTGTGCGCCACCGGGTCGTACGCCGACAGCACCTTTCCCAGCGCGGTCGAGTGCATCGGCTGCATGGCGCCGACCTCCAGGACCTGGCGGCTGTCGTCCGGGCGGAAGACATGGTGGACGATCAGTACGCCCTGCTGGTGGACGACGCCCAGATGGACGCTCTCGCCGCTGGAGCGGGCCAGGTCGTCGGTCCAGACGAGCGCCCTGGCGCGCAGCTCGTGCACGTCCAGGTAGCTGTTCCCCAGTCGCAGCAGCTCCGCCCCCAGCTGGTAGCGCCCGGAGGCGGCGTCCTGCTCGACGAAGCCCTCGGCCTGGAGGGTGCGCAGGATGCCGTGCGCGGTTCCCTTGGCCAGCCCCACCGAGGAGGCGATCTCGGACAGGCCGAGCCGGCGCTCGCCGCCCGCGAGCAGTCGGAGCATGGCCGCCGCCCGTTCCAGCGACTGGATGTTCTTCGCCATCGGACCCGGACCTCCACTACGTTCGACAATGCTGAACACTATCGGTCGATGCCGACCTTTTCTCCTCATGGAGAGGGTCTGTCAAGACCGCGCGCCCGGGAGATTCCCGTGCACAGGATGCCGTCCGCACGCTGGGACACCGCACCGGACCGCGCCCGTCCCGGCTACGCTGGCCGGGTGCGCCTGCCACCGGTGGGCGCAAAGCCGACAGCCGTCGCAGCCCCGGGAGTACTTTCATGGCCTCGTCGCCGACCCCCTCCACCGACAGCCGGACCCGTATCGACGCCCTCCGCGAGGCACTCGCCACCCGTGTGGTGGTGGCCGACGGCGCCATGGGAACGATGCTCCAGGCCCAGGATCCGACGATGGAGGACTTCCAGGATCTGGAAGGCTGCAACGAGATCCTCAACGTGACCCGCCCGGACATCGTCCGCTCCGTCCACCAGGAGTACTTCGCCGTCGGCGTCGACTGCGTGGAGACCAACACCTTCGGCACGAACTACGCCGCGCTGGCGGAGTACGACATCCCCGAGCGTGTCCACGAGCTGGCCGAGGCGGGCGCCCGGATCGCCCGCGAGGTCGCCGACGAGTTCACCGCCTCCACCGGACAGCAGCGCTGGGTGCTCGGTTCGATGGGTCCCGGCACCAAGCTGCCGACCCTGGGCCACGCCCCCTACGTGACCCTGCGCGACGCCTACCAGCAGAACGCCGAGGGCATGATCGCCGGCGGCGCCGACGCCCTGCTGGTCGAGACCACCCAGGACCTGCTCCAGACCAAGGCCGCCGTCCTCGGCGCCCGCCGGGCCCTGGAGAGCTCCGGACTGAACCTCCCGATCATCTGCTCCGTCACGGTGGAGACGACCGGCACGATGCTCCTCGGCTCGGAGATCGGCGCGGCCCTCACCGCCCTGGAGCCGCTCGGTATCGACATGATCGGCCTCAACTGCGCCACCGGCCCCGCCGAGATGAGCGAGCACCTGCGCTATCTCGCCCGCCACTCCCGTATCCCGCTCTCCTGCATGCCCAACGCGGGCCTGCCCGTGCTCGGCAAGGACGGGGCGCACTACCCGCTGTCCGCCGGTGAGCTGGCCGAAGCGCAGGAGACCTTCGTACGCGAATACGGTCTGTCGCTGGTGGGCGGCTGCTGCGGCACGACCCCGGAGCACCTGCGCCAGGTCGTCGAGCGCGTCAGGGGCAAGGCCCTGACCGAGCGCACCCCGCACCCCGAGCCGGGCGCCGCCTCCCTCTACCAGACCGTGCCGTTCCGGCAGGACACCTCGTATCTCGCGATCGGCGAGCGGACCAACGCCAACGGTTCGAAGAAGTTCCGGGAAGCCATGCTGGCGGGCCGCTGGGACGACTGTGTGGAGATGGCCCGCGACCAGATCCGCGAGGGCGCCCACCTGCTGGACCTCTGCGTCGACTACGTCGGCCGGGACGGCGTCGCCGACATGGCCGAACTGGCGGGCCGGTTCGCCACCGCCTCCACGCTGCCGATCGTGCTCGACTCCACCGAGCTGCCCGTCCTGCGCGCCGGACTGGAGAAGCTCGGCGGCCGGGCCGTCATCAACTCCGTCAACTACGAGGACGGCGACGGACCCGAGTCGCGCTTCACCAAGGTCACCGAGCTGGCCGTCGAGCACGGCGCCGCGCTGATCGCGCTCACCATCGACGAGGAGGGCCAGGCCCGTACCGTCGAACACAAGGTCGCCATCGCCGAGCGGCTGATCACCGACCTCACCACCACGTGGGGGGTGCACGAGTCGGACATCCTCATCGACTGCCTCACCTTCACCATCTGCACCGGTCAGGAGGAGTCCCGGGGTGACGGCATCGCCACCATCGGGGCGATCCGCGAGCTCAAGCGCCGCCACCCCGAAGTCCAGACCACGCTGGGCCTGTCGAACATCTCGTTCGGGCTGAACCCGGCGGCCCGTATCGTCCTCAACTCGGTCTTCCTGGACGAGTGCGTCAAGGCCGGGCTGGACTCCGCGATCGTGCACGCCTCGAAGATCCTGCCGATCGCGCGGCTGGAGGAGGAGCAGGTCAAGGCCGCCCACGACCTGATCTACGACCGGCGCGCCGAGGGGTACGACCCGCTCCAGAAGCTGATGGAGCTGTTCGAGGGCGTCAACACCAAGTCGATGAAGGACGGCCGGGCCGAGGAACTCCTCGCGCTGCCGCTGGACGAGCGCCTTCAGCGCCGGATCATCGACGGCGAGAAGAACGGCCTGGAGGCCGACCTCGACGAGGCGCTCGCCCTCCGGCCCGCGCTCGAGATCGTCAACGACACGCTGCTGGAGGGCATGAAGGTCGTCGGTGAACTGTTCGGCTCCGGCCAGATGCAGCTGCCGTTCGTCCTCCAGTCGGCCGAGGTCATGAAGACCGCGGTCGCGTATCTGGAACCGCACATGGAGAAGACCGACGACGACGGCAAGGGCACCATCGTGCTCGCCACCGTCCGCGGCGATGTCCACGACATCGGCAAGAACCTCGTCGACATCATCCTCTCCAACAACGGCTACAACGTGGTCAACCTCGGCATCAAGCAGCCCGTCGCCGCGATCCTGGAGGCGGCCGAGGAGCACCGGGCCGATGTCATCGGCATGTCCGGTCTGCTGGTCAAGTCCACGGTGATCATGAAGGAGAACCTCCAGGAGCTGAACCAGCGCCGGATGGCCGCCGACTACCCGGTGATCCTCGGCGGCGCCGCGCTGACCAGGGCCTACGTCGAACAGGATCTCCATGAGATCTACGAGGGCGAAGTCCGCTACGCGCGCGACGCGTTCGAGGGCCTGCGCCTGATGGACGCCCTGATCGCCGTCAAGCGCGGCGTCCCCGGCGCCGTGCTCCCCGACCTGAAGCAGCGCCGGGTCAAGGCCGTGCCCAGCACCGTGGTGGAGGAGCGCCCCGAGGAGGGCGCCGTCCGCTCGGACGTCGCGGTGGACAACCCCGTCCCCGAGCCGCCGTTCTGGGGCACCCGCGTCGTCAAGGGCATCCAGCTCAAGGAGTACGCCTCCTGGCTCGACGAGGGCGCCCTCTTCAAGGGCCAGTGGGGGCTGAAGGAGTCCCGCAAGGGCGGCCCCAGCTACGAGGAGCTGGTGGAGAGCGAGGGCCGGCCCCATCTGCGCGGCTGGCTGGAGAAGATGCACACCCAGAACATGCTGGAGGCGGCCGTCGTCTACGGATACTTCCCCTGTGTGTCCAAGGGCGACGACCTGATCCTGCTGAACGACGACGGCTCCGAGCGCACCCGCTTCACCTTCCCGCGCCAGCGCCGCGGCCGCCGGCTCTGCCTGGCGGACTTCTTCCGCCCGGAGGAGTCCGGCGAGACCGATGTCGTCGGCCTCCAGGTCGTCACCGTCGGCTCGAAGATCGGCGGGGCGACCGCGGAGCTGTTCGAGGCCAACGCCTACCGCGACTACCTCGAACTGCACGGGCTCTCCGTGCAGCTCGCCGAGGCGCTCGCCGAGTACTGGCACGCCCGGGTCCGCACCGAGCTGGGCTTCGCGGGCGAGGACCCGGCCGAGGTCGAGGACATGTTCGCGCTCAAGTACCGGGGAGCGCGCTTCTCGCTCGGTTACGGCGCCTGCCCCGACCTGGAGGACCGCGCCAAGATCGCCGAGCTGCTGGAGCCCGAGCGCATCGGCGTCCAGCTCTCCGAGGAGTTCCAGCTCCACCCCGAGCAGTCCACCGACGCCATCGTCATCCACCACCCCGAGGCGAAGTACTTCAACGCGCGCTGAGCCGGGTACGCCGCCGCGCGCCGGGCCGGCCCGCCGCCCCGGTGGAATCCGGGCGGCGCGCGCGGCGGACGAGTCGTACACTTATCGGTCCAGTGCAGGCCGGTCGCCTGTCCCGGCGGGGAGAGCCCGCGGGAGAGGTGACCGGCCTTCTCGTCCCCCATGGAGGTGTGCCGGATGACCAGTACGGTCCCCGCGTCCTTGACCCGTACGGCCGAAGGGTCCGCCCTTCAGGGTGTTCTGCTCGACATGGACGGCACACTCGTCGACAGCGAGGGATTCTGGTGGGACGCGGAGGTCGAGGTCTTCAAGGCCCTCGGTCACGTCCTCGACGAGTCCTGGCGCGATGTGGTGGTCGGCGGGCCCATGACCCGCAGCGCCGGCTTCCTCATCGAGTCGACCGGCGCCACCATCCCCCTCGCCGAGCTGACGGTGCTCCTCAACGAGACCTTCGAGCAGCGCATCGGGCTCGGGGTGCCGCTGATGCCGGGCGCTCAGCGCCTGCTCGCCGAGCTGGCCGCGCACGAGGTCCCCACCGCACTGGTCTCCGCCTCGCACCGGCGCATCATCGACCGCGTGCTGATCTCGCTGGGCCCGAAGAACTTCGCGCTGACCGTAGCGGGCGACGAGGTTGCCCGAACCAAGCCGCATCCGGACCCGTATCTCGTCGCCGCGCGCGGGCTGAACGCCGATCCGGCGCGGTGCGTCGTCATCGAGGACACCGCCACCGGAGTGGCCGCCGCCGAGGCCGCGGGCTGCCCCGTCGTCGCCGTACCGTCCGTCGCCGCCATCGCCCCCGCGCCCGGCCGCACCGTCGTGGGATCGCTCGAAGACATCGACCTGGTATTCCTGCGCGATCTGATGACGCAAATGGACCGACGCGCACACTGAGCGTCGCGCCGGAATACGGGAAGGGAACGCATCGCATTGGCGCGGATATTTTCCGTGACGCCGCGGCCCGTCCCGTCGGGCCAATCGCAGCCGCGCCGAAATGCTGGGTGAGTGACCTTTATCACCTGTTCTCTCGTCGACAGCGGCGTGCGGGGCTGATCCATGGC
Organism: Streptomyces sp. NBC_01429; assembly: GCF_036231945.1. Classification (NCBI taxonomy): domain Bacteria; kingdom Bacillati; phylum Actinomycetota; class Actinomycetes; order Kitasatosporales; family Streptomycetaceae; genus Streptomyces; species Streptomyces sp. NBC_01429. The sequence continues at coordinate 6,540,652 of NZ_CP109599.1, forward strand.
CGCCTCGGGCGCCACTTCCTGTGCCCTTGTGTCCGTATTGGTGGAGGCGTGTACGAAACATTCCAGCGCTGGCATATTCACTGGCCGCTATTGTCGATCACTGTGTGATTACGTTTCAGATCGGGCCCGTTCCGGCATTCCCGGTGCCTCCGACTAATCTCGTGGCGAGTACTTCGCCGCATCAACGACGTGTCCCGACGGCCACCCAAGTCGCCATGTACACAGGACCGATCGCCCTGGATCCCGGCCCGATCGCACTGCCCCGACCGGGTAACGCGGCGGAGTCTCCTAACACCGCCGTATCTCAGTGCCGGATGAGGGAGTACGTCCAGGATGAACCGCAAGACTTTGGTGCTGCCGGTCGTGATCGGCCTGCTTGCGCCCGTGCTCGCCGGTTGCGGTGACTCGGACGGTGGCTCCGGCGGTGATGCCATTGTCGTGGGGACCACGGACCAGTACATCGCCACCAAGGATGCCCCCGCCCCTCTGGACCCGGCCTTCGCCTACGACGCCGGTACCTGGAACGTGCTGCGCCAAGTCGTCCAGAACCTGATGTACATCCCGCGCGGTGGTGGCAAGCCGATGCCCGACGCCGCCTCCGAGTGCTCGTTCACCGACCGGGCGAACGAGAGCTACCGCTGCACCCTGCGCGAGGGGCTCAAGTTCTCCAACGGAGACCCCGTCACCGCCGAGGACGTCAAGTACTCCATCCAGCGGGTCCTGGACATCGATGACCCCAGCGGTATCGCCGCTCTCGTGAACACCATCGACACCATGGAGACCGACGGCGACTCCAGGATCATCTTCCATCTGAAGTCCTCGGACGCGACCTTCCCGTACAAGCTGACGACCCCGCCGGCCGGCATCCTCAGCGCGAAGGACTACCCGGCGAAGAAGTTCCGCACCGGGTTCGACCTGACCGGCTCGGGCCCGTACACGATGAAGACCGAGCTGAAGGACGACGCCGTCGTCAAGGCCGTCTTCACCAAGAACCCGAACTACAAGGGCGCCGTCAAGCCCCAGAACGACAAGGTCGAGATCCGTCCCTACAAGGACGCCGACTCCATGGGCGAGGCCCTGGAGAGCGGCGACATCGACGTGATGACCCGCGCGATGTCCCCCGAACAGGTGCGCCAGCTGATCGAGGAGCCCAAGGACGACATCCAGCTCACCGAGATGCCCGGCCTGGAGATCCGCTACCTCGGATTCGACACCGAGGCGCCGACGGTCAAGGAGAAGGCGGTACGCCAGGCGATGGCGTACACCATCGACCGCGGCCAGCTGATCAACAAGGTGTACGCCGGCATGGCCGAGCCGCTCTACTCGCTCATCCCGTCGAGCATCGCCACGCACACCAACCCGTTCTTCAACAAGTACGGCGACGGCGACCCGGCCAAGGCGGCGAGCCTGCTCCAAGAGGCGGGCATCACCACCCCGGTGAAGCTCACGCTGAACTACACCACCGACCACTACGGTTCTGCGACGGCCAAGGAGTTCGAGACCCTCCGGGACCAGCTCAACGGCAGCAAGCTCTTCGACATCACGATCAAGGGCACCGAGTGGTCGGTCTTCCGCCCCAAGGAGGTCAAGCGGGAGTACGCGGCCTACGGCATGGGCTGGTTCCCCGACTTCCCGGACCCGGACACCTATAGCTCCTCCTTCCTGGACAAGGGCAACTTCCTCTCCAGCCCGTACGACAACCCCAGGCTGCGCAAGGATCTGCTGCCGCAGTCGCGCAAGGAAGCCGACCGCAGCGCCGCCACGAAGACCTTCGGCGAGATCCAGGACATCGTCGCCGAGGACGTCCCCTTCCTGCCGCTCTGGCAGGGCAAGCAGTACGTCGCGTCGAGCACCGAGATCGGCGGGGTGGAGTGGGCGGTCAACTCCTCCGCCGAGCTGCACCTGTGGGAGCTGCGCAGGGGCTCCGCCACTTCCTGATCCGTCGTCGGACACCGCGAAGGGCTGCCGGGAACCTCCCCGGCAGCCCTTCGCCGTACCCGCCCCGCGCCCGCGCCGCCCACGCGCCGAACAGACGCGCGCCCTACTGGGCGCCCGGGCGCACCAGCCCGCTCTCGTACGCGTACACCGCCGCCTGCACCCGGTCGCGCAGACTCAGCTTCGTCAGCACATGGCCCACGTGCGTCTTCACCGTCGTCTCGCTGACGAACAGGTCCGCCGCGATCTCGGCGTTGGACAGCCCGCGGGCCACCAGCTTCAGCACCTCGACCTCGCGGTCGGTCAGCGTGTGCAGGGTGTCGGGCAGCGGCTCCTCGCCGGACGGCAGATGATCCGCGTACTTGTCGAGCAGCCGGCGCGTGATGCTCGGCGCGAGCATCGCCTCGCCCGCCGCGACCACCCGGATGGCCTGCACCAGCTCATTGGCGGGCGCGTCCTTGAGCAGAAAGCCGCTGGCACCCGCGCGCAGCGCCTCCACCACGTACTCGTCGAGGTCGAAGGTCGTCAGCACCAGCACCTTCGCCGGGCCGTCCCGGCCGGGACCGGTGATCTGGCGCGTCGCCTCGACCCCGTCCATCCGGGGCATCCGGATGTCCATCAGCACCACGTCTGGCTGGAGCGCGCGCACCTGGTCGATCGCCTGGAGACCGTCCCCGGCCTCGCCGACGACCGCGATGTCCTGCTCCGCCTCCAGGATCATCCGGAATCCGGTGCGCAGCAGCGGCTGGTCGTCGACCAGTAGGACGCGGACAGTCACAGGAGACTCCTTGCCGGGAGGGGCACTAGACCCGGCCCATTCTGCCTGACCGCCCCGCGGCTCCCCGGGGCGGCGTCTACACGCTCTCCGGTACGCCCGCAGGCTCGTCCACGCCCTCCGGCCGCTGCACACTCAGCGGGTACACCGGCGGCGTACCCCCGAATTCCGGACACACCGCCCGGTGGTCGCACCAGCCGCACAGCTTGGTGCGCCGGGGCTGCCAGTCGCCGGTCGCGGTGGCCCGCTCGATCGCCTCCCACAGCGCCAGCAGCTTGCGCTCCACCCGGTCGAGATCCGCCTCCACCGGGTCGTACGTCACGACCTCGCCGCTGCCCAGGTACACCAGCTGGAGGCGGCGCGGCAGCACCCCCTTCAGCCGCCGCACCACCAGGGCGTAGAACGTCATCTGGAACCGCGCGCCCTCCGCGTACTCCGGACGGGGGGCCTTTCCCGTCTTGTAGTCGACGATCCGCACCTCGCCGGTGGGGGCCACGTCGACCCGGTCGATCACCCCGCGCAGCCGCAGCCCCGAATCCAGCTCCGTCTCCAGGAAGAGCTCGCGCTCAGCCGGCTCCAGACGGGTCGGATCCTCCAGCGAGAACCACCGCTCGACCAGCTGCTCCGCCTCCGCCAGCCAGCGCGCCAGCCGCTCGCCCTCCTCGTCCTGCGCGAACAGCTCCGACAGCTCCGGCCTGGCCTTGAGGAGCCGGTCCCACTGGCCGGGCACCAGCGCCTTGGCGCGCGGCGCGGTGCGCTCGGCCGCCGGGGCGTCGAAGAGGCGCTCCAGCACCGCGTGCACCAGGGTGCCGCGCGTCGCCGCCTCGCTCGGCTTCTCCGGCAGCTTGTCGATCACCCGGAAGCGGTACAGCAGCGGGCACTGCATGAAGTCGTTCGCGCGCGACGGAGACAGCGAGGAGGGCGGCAGGCTCGTACTCATGACGCAGACCCTACGACCCGACACTGACAGCGAGACGAATACCATCGACTACGGAGCCTCTCGCACCGCATGATCGAGCGAGCGACCCTGCCGACGAAGGGAACCCGTGAAAGAGGACGACGAGGGCGGCAAGAACGACCTGCCGCAGCCCGGCAAGGGGGAATCGGGCCCCGGCGGTAAGCCGAAGCGCCGCGAAGATCCCGGCGGTGGCATTCTCATGGGCCGCCCCTTCGGAGTGCCCGTCTACGTCGCCCCCAGCTGGTTCGTGGTGGCCGCGCTCATCACCTGGATCTTCGGCGGCCAACTCGACCGGGTCCTTCCCGAGCTCGGCAACCTGCGGTACCTGGTGGCGCTGTTCTTCGCCGTCGCCTTCTACGCCTCCGTACTCGTGCACGAACTCGCGCACACGGTCGCGGCCCTGCGCTTCAAACTGCCCGTGCGCCGCATTCAGCTCCAGTTCTTCGGCGGCGTCTCCGAGATCGAGAAGGAGACCGAGACACCGGGCCGCGAGTTCATCCTCGCCTTCGTCGGACCGCTGCTCTCGCTGGTGCTCTCCGGCGTCTTCTACCTCTGCATGCTGACCGTCGAGCCGGGTACCGTCCCCGGAGTCCTGCTCGCGGGGCTGATGGTCTCCAACCTGATCGTCGCGGCCTTCAACCTGCTGCCCGGCCTGCCGCTCGACGGCGGACGGATGCTGCGTGCCGTGGTCTGGAAGATCACCGGCAAGCCCATGAGCGGCACCGTCGCCGCCGCCTGGGTCGGCAGGGCGCTGGCCGTCACCGTACTGATCGGCCTCCCGCTGCTCACCCGTACGAGCGCGCTCTCCTCCTCCACGCGGGACGTCAGCGGCATGGAGACCGTCACCGACGCGCTCCTCGCCGCCATCCTCGCCGCGATCATCTGGACCGGCGCGGGCAACAGCCTCCGGATGGCCAGGCTCCGCGAGCACCTCCCCGAACTCCAGGCCCGCGCCCTCACCCGGCGCGCCGTCCCGGTCGAGGCCGCCACCCCGCTCTCCGAAGCCCTGCGCCGCGCCAACGAGGCCGGCGCCCGCGCCCTGGTGGTCGTGGACGGCCAGGGCGAGCCGATGGCCCTCGTCAGGGAGTCCGCGATCGTCGGGGTCCCGCAGCACCGCCGCCCCTGGGTCGCCGTCAGCGGCCTCGCCCAGGACCTCACGGACGGTATGAAGGTGCCCGCGGAACTCGCGGGCGAAGCGCTGCTGGAACGGCTCAGGGCCAGCCCCGCCACCGAGTACCTGGTGCTGGAGGAGACGGGGGAGATCTACGGGGTCCTCTCGACGGCGGACGTGGAGCGCGCCTTCGTCTCGGCGATGGCCCGCCCGCAGTGACCCCGGAGGCGAACCGAGCCCTCAAAAAGACGCGTTAAGCTGACCGTATGTCCGAACCGACCGGTGCCGCCCGACGTCGCGGCCCCTTCAAGGTCGGGGACCAGGTCCAGCTCACCGACCCCAAGGGACGCCACTACACGTTCACGCTCGAAGCCGGGAAGAACTTCCACACCCATAAAGGGTCCTTCCCGCACGACGAGCTGATCGGTGCTCCCGAGGGCAGTGTTGTCCGTACCACGGGAAACGTCGCCTATCTCGCGCTGCGCCCCCTGCTCCCCGACTATGTCCTGTCCATGCCCCGCGGAGCCGCGGTGGTCTACCCGAAGGACGCCGGCCAGATCCTGGCCTTCGCCGACATCTTCCCCGGCGCCCGTGTCGTCGAGGCCGGTGTCGGCTCCGGCTCGCTCAGCAGCTTCCTGCTGCGCGTCATCGGCGACCAGGGCATGCTGCACTCCTACGAGCGCCGCCAGGACTTCGCCGACATCGCCCGGCAGAACGTCGAGCGCTACTTCGGCGAGCCGCACCCCGCCTGGGAACTGACGGTCGGTGACCTTCAGGACAATCTGTCGGACACGGACGTCGACCGGGTGATCCTCGACATGCTCGCCCCCTGGGAGTGCGTCGAGGCCGTCTCCAAGGCGCTCGTGCCCGGCGGCATCCTCTGCGCCTACGTCGCGACGACCACGCAGCTGTCCCGCACCGTCGAGACGATCCGGGAGTTCGGCACGTTCAACGAGCCGGCCGCCTGGGAGTCGATGGTCCGCAACTGGCACGTCGAAGGTCTGGCCGTACGCCCCGACCACCGGATGATCGGCCACACCGGCTTCCTGGTGACCGCCCGCCGCCTCGCGGACGGTGTCGAGCCCCCGTTGCGCCGCCGCCGCCCCTCCAAGGGCTCGTACGGCGACGACTACGACGGTCCCGGCAGCGCCAGCGGAGGCGCGGCCCGCTGACCGGCCCGGCCGCCAACACACCGTCGCCGCCGTCGAGTTCCCCCGGTCCCGGGGGAACTCGACGGCGGCTTCCTTATGTTGGCCCTACGCACCGTGGTTGTTACGGACCCCAGTGTTCCGCCCCACTGTGACGTGTGGCACGATGCTGTCTCCCTCCACCCCCGATCAAACCCGTCGGCACCGCCTTCACAGGAGACGCTCCGCGTGCAGATCCCCGACGTTCCGGACCTCGCGCATGCCCGGCCCCGGCCGATCCACTGGCTCGCGACCGCCACCGCGATGGCCGGTGTCGTGGCCCTGACGAGTCTGTCGCAGCCCGGCGCCGCCACCGCTTCCCAGTCGGGCGACCTCCAGGTACGGGCCGCCGCTCCCGGCCGGGCCGCGCCGCCCGCCCCCGATCCGGCGGCGGTGGACTTCCCGCTGGAGTGCGGCGGAGCGGGCACGGTCGTGACGAAGAAGGCGTACGGGGACCTCGACGGTGACGGCGTCCCGGAGACCGTGGCCGTGGTCCGCTGCGAAGCCGGTTCCGGCACCCCGCCCAGCGGTGTCTACGTACTGACGGGCGCGGGCGGCGAACCCCGCGTCGTGGCGACGCTCGTGGACCCGGGGGAGAAGCAGAGCGTCGGCCCCGACTTCGCGATACGCGACGGAATCGTGCTGGCGACCCTGCTCGGCTACTCGGGCCCCGGTGTGCCGAGCTGCTGCCCCGACCAGGAGGAGCATGTCTCCTGGCACTGGAAGAACGGCACCTTCGTACGGGGCGAGCGCCCCGTCGCGCGCGGTGTGTGAACACTCACACCGCGTCGCCCGTCTCCACCGCTGTACCTTCCGCGCCGGTCACTCCGCGTCGGGTCCGTAGACCTCGACCCGGTCCGTGACCCGGCGCACATGGATGCAGTCGCCGGGACATTCCTTGGCCGAATCCACCACGTCCCGCAGCAGCGGCAGCGGTACGCGGGTGGTGGCACCGGGGGCCTGGAGCAGCTCGTCGTCGGAGCTCTTCACATAGGCCAGCCCGTCGATGTCCAGCTCGAAGACATCCGGGGCGTACTGGGCGCAGATCCCGTCGCCGGTGCAGAGGTCCTGGTCGATCCAGACCTCCAGCGGCTCACCGGTCTCGGTGACGCCTTCGGTGGGAGCCTCCTGCTGCACGGTCATCTCTCCTGCCATTGCTGCGCCGGGCTGTGCGTTTTGAGTAAGTCGCGCCAGCCCTGACGGGTGTTGAACACCTCGACGATACAACCGGCCGCTTTCCGGCGCCGCTGGGTGGGTATTCCCTTCGCGTGAGGGAGAGGGCGCAAGGGTGAAGATCGGACACACCCCGACAGTCTTTGTGATCTAGGGGTTTCAATCATCACCCACCCAGGTAGGGTCAGGAAGCGTCCAGCTCCCCTTGGAGGAGGTGAGGACCGTGGCAGCCCACGACGACGACATCAACCGCGGCATCCGGCCCGGGCGGGGGTCCGAAGACCCAGCCGGCCAGGTTGCTTATCTAGAGCAGGAAATCGCCGTCCTGCGACGCAAGCTCGCCGACTCTCCGCGGCATACGAGAATTCTCGAAGAGCGGATCGTCGAGTTGCAGACGAATCTGGCGGGTGTGTCCGCGCAGAACGAGCGGCTCGCCAATACGCTGCGTGAGGCCCGTGACCAGATCGTGGCCCTCAAGGAAGAGGTCGACCGGCTCGCGCAACCACCGGCCGGCTTCGGTGTCTTTCTGCACGCCAATGAGGACGGCACGGCCGATATTTTCACCGGGGGCCGCAAGCTCCGGGTGAATGTCAGTCCTGGCGTCGAGCTGGAAGAGCTGCGGCGCGGCCAGGAAGTCATGCTCAACGAGGCGCTCAACGTGGTCGAGGCCATGGAGTACGAGCGCGCCGGGGACATCGTCACCCTCAAGGAGATCCTGGAGGACGGCGAGCGCGCCCTGGTGGTCGGGCACACCGACGAGGAACGGGTGGTGCGGCTGGCCGAGCCACTGCTGGACATCACCATCCGCCCCGGCGACGCCCTCCTGCTCGAACCGCGCTCCGGCTATGTCTACGAAGTGGTTCCGAAGAGCGAGGTCGAGGAGCTGGTCCTCGAAGAGGTCCCGGACGTCGACTACGAGAAGATCGGCGGTCTGGGCGGCCAGATCGAGATGATCCGCGACGCGGTCGAGCTTCCGTATCTCCACCCGGATCTCTTCAAGGAGCACGAGCTGCGGCCGCCGAAGGGCATCCTGCTCTACGGTCCGCCCGGCTGCGGCAAGACACTGATCGCCAAGGCCGTGGCCAACTCGCTCGCCAAGAAGGTCGCCGAGGTGACCGGCCGGCCCGCCGGGAAGAGCTACTTCCTGAACATCAAGGGCCCCGAGCTGCTCAACAAGTACGTCGGTGAGACCGAGCGCCATATCCGCCTGGTCTTCCAGCGTGCCCGGGAGAAGGCGAGCGAGGGCACTCCCGTCATCGTCTTCTTCGACGAGATGGAATCCCTCTTCCGCACCCGTGGCTCCGGAGTCAGCTCGGACGTGGAGAACACCATCGTCCCGCAGCTGCTCGCCGAGATCGACGGTGTGGAGGGCCTGGAGAACGTCATCGTCATCGGCGCCTCCAACCGTGAGGACATGATCGACCCCGCCATCCTGCGGCCCGGCCGGCTCGATGTGAAGATCAAGATCGAGCGTCCGGACGCGGAGGCCGCGAAGGACATCTTCGCGAAGTACCTCACGCCCACCCTTCCGCTGCACGCGGACGACATTTCCGAGCACCGGGGCTCCAAGGAGGCCGCCGCCCACGGAATGATCCAGTCCGTGGTGGAGCAGATGTACGCGGAGTCCGAGGAGAACCGCTTCCTTGAGGTCACGTACGCCAATGGCGACAAGGAAGTCCTCTATTTCAAGGACTTCAACTCCGGCGCGATGATCCAGAACATTGTCGACCGGGCCAAGAAGATGGCCATCAAGGCATTCCTCGACCACAATCAGAAGGGCCTTCGGGTCTCCCATCTCCTCCAGGCATGCGTGGACGAGTTCAAGGAGAACGAGGACCTGCCGAACACCACCAACCCCGACGACTGGGCCCGTATCTCCGGCAAGAAGGGCGAGCGGATCGTCTTCATCCGCACCCTGGTGACCGGAAAGCAGGGCGCGGACACCGGACGATCCATCGACACGGTGGCCAACACCGGTCAGTACCTGTAGAGCGCGGACCGGCTGCGGATGTCCGGAAGGGCATCCGCAGCCGGTTGTTTTCCGCCTGTCCACCACCCCCGCTACCTCCGCACCGTCCACCACACCAGGCCAATGACGGAAATGATCTCCCCTCCGGCGCGGCGGCGTTCTAGTCTCGTTCGTACCGCCGCGTCACGCGGTGCGGGACCGGGCACCGCACGCGCAGCTCGGACGCAGCGGTACTTGAGCGCCGTTCCCGGAGGGGAGCGCCGCCGGGCAAGGAGGGCCGCATGACCGTACGGCGAGTAATGGGCATCGAGACGGAGTACGGAATCTCCGTTCCGGGTCACCCGAACGCCAATGCCATGCTCACCTCGTCCCAGATCGTCAACGCGTACGCGGCGGCGATGCACCGGGCGCGGCGGGCCCGCTGGGACTTCGAGGAGGAGAACCCGCTGCGGGACGCCCGTGGCTTCGACCTCGCCCGCGAGACCGCCGATTCCAGTCAGCTCACCGACGAGGACATCGGCCTGGCCAATGTGATCCTCACGAACGGCGCGCGGCTGTACGTCGACCACGCCCATCCGGAGTACAGCTCGCCGGAGATCACCAATCCGCGCGACGCCGTCCTGTGGGACAAGGCCGGCGAGCGCGTCATGGCCGAGGCCGCCGAGCGGGCCGCGCAGCTCCCCGGCGCCCAGCCGATCCATCTGTACAAGAACAACACCGACAACAAGGGCGCGTCCTACGGCACGCACGAGAACTATCTGATGAAGCGGGAGACCCCCTTCTCGGACATCGTGCGCCATCTGACGCCGTTCTTCGTCTCCCGGCAGGTGGTGACGGGCGCGGGCCGGGTCGGCATCGGCCAGGACGGTCATGAGCACGGCTTCCAGATCAGCCAGCGCGCGGACTACTTCGAGGTCGAGGTGGGGCTGGAGACGACCCTCAAGCGCCCCATCATCAACACCCGTGACGAGCCCCATTCGGACGCGGAGAAGTACCGCAGGCTGCACGTGATCATCGGTGACGCGAACCTGTCGGAGATCTCGACCTACCTCAAGCTCGGCACCACCGCGCTGGTGCTCTCGATGATCGAGGACGGCTTCATCAACGTCGACCTCGCCGTCGACCAGCCGGTCCGTACCCTGCACCAGGTCTCGCACGACCCCACCCTCGGGCAGCTGATCACGCTGCGCAGCGGCCGGACACTCAGCGCCGTCCAGCTCCAGATGGAGTACTACGAGCTGGCCAGGAAGTACGTCGAGGAGCGGTACGGAGTCGACGCCGACGAGCAGACCAAGGACGTCCTCGCCCGGTGGGAGGACACGCTCAACCGGCTGGAGAACGATCCGATGAGCCTGTCGGGCGAGCTGGACTGGATCACCAAGCGGGAGATCCTGGAGGGCTACCGCCGCCGGGACAGCCTGGACTGGGACGCGCCCCGGCTGCACCTCGTGGACCTCCAGTACGCCGACGTGCGCCCCGAGAAGGGCCTCTACAACCGTCTGGTGGCCCGCGGCAAGATGCGGCGGCTGCTGGACGAGCGGGACGTCGAGCGCGCCAGGACCAGCCCGCCGGAGGACACCAGGGCGTATTTCCGGGGACGCTGCCTGGAGCAGTACGCGGACGACGTCGCCGCCGCGTCATGGGATTCGGTCATCTTCGACCTGCCGGGCCGCGACTCGCTCCAGCGGGTGCCCACCCTGGAGCCGCTGCGCGGCACCAGGAACCACGTCAAGGAGCTGCTGGACCGCTGCCGCACGGCGGAGGAGCTGGTCCGGGTGCTCTCCGGAGGCTGAAACGGGTCCCCGCGGGGAATGATCGAGGTGGCCCCCGGACGTTGAAGACGTTGAGGAACCACGGGGCCGATGTCCGACCCTCCTTGTAGGGTCGGATCTTGTAGGTCACATCGAGCGGGGCGAACCGAGCGGGGTGAGGGTTATGGCGGCCAAGGACACCGACGGCGGACAGCAGAAGGCGACGCGTTCCACCGAGCAGACCGAGGAGCAGGCGCAGGACGCGCAGGCGTCCGAGGAGCTCAAGGAGCGCCAGGAGAAGTTGTCGGACGACGTGGACTCCGTTCTGGACGAGATCGACGACGTGCTGGAGGAGAACGCCGAGGACTTCGTGCGTTCCTTCGTTCAAAAGGGTGGACAGTAGTCCACGGATGTGAACGGCGGGGGTGGGTGAGGCACTGCCCCCGCCACGGCGGGCGCGGTGCGGCGGTCCCCGTGGCGGGGTGCGTCGCGCCCGCGCGCGGGGCCCGCGTCCCCGTCGCGGGACCGGTCCCGCGGTTCAGGTGGATCACCGCCACGGGACGGGTAGGGTCCGTGGCGTAATGTGCTTCAACTGCAATTCGGCCATCGGCACGTTGGGAGACGATCCCTCACCGCGCGTCGGGCCGTCGCATACCTGGAGGGAAACGCGTGGAAGCCAACACTCGTAGCACCGGGCGTCTACCAGCTGCCTTCCTGACGCCCGGCTCGTCCTCGTTCATGGACTTCCTGTCCCACCACTCACCGGACCTGCTGCCCGGCAACCGCTCGCTGCCGCCCCTTCAGGGGGCGATCGAGGCGCCGCACGGCACCACGATCGTCGGGGTGACCTTCCCCGGCGGAGTGGTCCTCGCCGGCGACCGCCGCGCGACGATGGGCAACATGATCGCGCAGCGCGACATCGAGAAGGTCTTCCCGGCCGACGAGTACTCGGCCGTGGGCATCGCGGGCACCGCCGGGCTCGCCGTGGAGATGGTCAAGCTCTTCCAGCTGGAGCTGGAGCACTTCGAGAAGGTCGAAGGAGTGCGGCTCTCCCTGGAGGGCAAGGCCAACCGGCTCTCCACGATGATCCGTTCCAATCTCGCCATGGCCATGCAGGGCCTGGCCGTCGTCCCGATCTTCGCGGGCTGGGACGTGGACCGCGAGCGGGGCCGCATCTTCTCGTACGACGTGACGGGCGGCCGCTCCGAGGAGACGGGCTTCGCGTCCACCGGGTCCGGCTCGATCTTCGCCCGGGGCGCCATGAAGAAGCTCTACCACGACGATCTGACGGAGCAGCAGGCCACCACCCTGGTCATCCAGGCCCTGTACGACGCGGCGGACGACGACTCCGCGACGGGCGGCCCCGATGTGGCCCGCCGGATCTATCCGATCGTCACGGTCATCACGGACGAGGGTTTCCGGCGGCTGACCGACGACGAGTCCTCCGAGATCGCCCGCGCGATCCTCGAACGCCGACTGACGCAGCCCGACGGCCCGCGCGCCGCCCTGCTCTGATGAACCAGAACCTGCCACTGACAGAAAGGGACGGATAGCCGGTGTCGACGCCGTTCTATGTCTCACCCCAGCAGGCCATGGCCGACCGGGCGGAATACGCCCGCAAGGGCATCGCCCGCGGTCGCAGCCTGGTCGTGCTCCAGTACGCCGACGGCATCGTCTTCGTCGGCGAGAACCCGTCCCGCGCGCTGCACAAGTTCAGCGAGATCTACGACCGGATCGGCTTCGCCGCCGCCGGCAAGTACAACGAGTACGAGAATCTGCGCATCGGCGGTGTCCGCTACGCCGACCTGCGCGGATACACCTACGACCGCGACGATGTGACGGCCCGTGGGCTGGCCAACGTCTACGCCCAGACGCTGGGCACGATCTTCTCCAGCTCGGGGGAGAAGCCGTACGAGGTCGAGCTGGTCGTCGCCGAGGTGGGCGACACCGTGGACGGCGACCAGATCTACCGGCTGCCCCACGACGGATCCATCGTGGACGAGCACGGCTCGGTCGCGGTCGGCGGCAGCTCGGAGCAGATCAGCACCTATCTCGACCAGCGCCACCGGGACGGGATGTCGCTCGCCGAGGCGTTGAAGCTGGCCGTCCAGGCGCTCTCCAGGGACACCAACGGCGGTGAGCGGGAGATCCCCGCCGAGCGGCTCGAAGTGGCGGTCCTGGACCGTACGCGGCCCCAGCAGCGCAAGTTCAAGCGGATCGTCGGCCGTCAGCTCGCCCGGCTGCTGGAGGCGGACGGCGCTGCCTCCACCCCGACGGACGCGCCCTCGGACACCGAGGAGCCGGACGGCGGGGCGGCCACCGCGGCGGACGACACGGCCACCGAGGCCGAGAAGCCCGACGACGGCAAGAAGTAACCTTCCACCCGTGCCCCCGGACCGCCCGCGCGGACCCCGGGGGCACGGGCGTATCCGGCACCGGGCAGGGGCTCAGAGCCGCTGCGCCGACTCTTCCCTGGGCGGCGCGGTCGAGCCGCGGACGACCAGGGAGACCGGCAGGTCACCCGTTTCCGGCCGCTGCCCGTCCAGGACCCTGAGCAGCGCCGACATGCCGCGCCTGCCCACCTGTTCGGCCGGCAGCCGCACCGTCGTCAGCTCCGGCTCCACCGCCGTGGCCAGCGCCAGATCGTCGAAGCCGGCGACGGAGACGTCCTCGGGCACCCGCAGACCCAGGCGCCGTACCGCCTTGCAGGCGCCCGCGGCCAGGATGTCGTCGTCGCAGACCACCGCGGTGGGCCGGGGGCCCGGCGCGGTGAGGGCGCTCTCGACGGCCGCCCGGGCTGCGTCGACCTCCAGCGGGGCGTGCGCGCTCCGTACGACCGCGTCCGGCACTCCCCGTACCGCCCGCGCCAGCGCGTCGGAGCGGACGTCGAAGGTCCAGGAGGAGACGGCGGAGGCGAGATGGAGCAGCCGCCGGTGGCCGAGTCCGAGCAGATGCTCCGTCACCTGCCGTATGCCGTCGGCGATGTCGAGGTTCACCCAAGCGGCCGCGCCCGGGGCCGCCGGATCGCTGTCCAGCATCACCAGGGGCAGATCCGCGCCGTCCGAGCCCCGGATCGCGTCGAGCGCGTCGGCCGCCATGGAGGAGGCGATCACCCCGTCCAGCGCCGCCCGCGCCGAGGCGAACGGGTCCCGGGCGGGTCCCACCCCGGCCGGTGAGGGGTAGAGGACCACTCCGAAGCCGTGCTCGGCGGCCACCTCGGCCGCGCCGGTGTAGACCCGCGCGAAGAACTCGTTGGTGAGCGCCGGCACCACCAGCAGCGCCGTCCTGGTCGTGCCGAGCCGCAGATTGCGCGCGGCGAGATTGGGCCGGTAGCCGAGCGCCCGTGCCGCCTCCCGCACCAGCCCGGCGGTCCGCTCCGAGACCCGGCCCGGCCACTTCCCGCCGAGTACGAGGGAGACCGTGGCCTGGGACACGCCCGCGGCCCGTGCCACATCCCTGCTGGTCGGCCTGGCGGACTGCTCTGTCATCGCTGTCGTTCTCCGTGGTGCGGTGAGAATCGCGGTGGACCCGCAGACTGCGCTCATGGTACGTATGACGCCGACGTTATACGTAAAACCTGTCGCCCGCGATGGCGCCGGGCGAGGAAACGAGGGGACGGGAACATGGCCGGCGGATCCACCGGATACGCGGACATTCTCAAGGCGCCGTACGCCGCGAGGCTGCTGACCGGCACACTGGTCGGACGGCTGCCGAGCGCCACGGCGCCGATCGCGATCGTCCTGCTCGTCCGGGCGGGCGGCGGCAGCTACAGCCTCGCCGGAGCGCTCGCGGCCGTCTACGGCATCGGCACGGCGATCGGACAGCCCCTGCTCGGCCGGGCCGTGGACCTGTACGGCCAGCCCCGGGTGCAGCTGCCCGCGGCCGTGGTCTCCGCGGCGGGCGTGGTGCTGCTCGTCCTCGCCGGAACGGACTCACCTGCCCTCGCCTACACGGCCGTCGCCGTCGCCGGTGTGTTCACACCACCGCTGGAGGGCGGACTGCGGGCGCTGTGGCCCAGCGTCCTCGGCGGCGAGGACCGGGTCCACCGGGCGTACGCCATGGACGCGGTGGCCCAGGAGATCATGTTCACGGTCGGCCCGCTGCTCGTCACGCTGCTGGTCTCGCTCTGGTCGCCGGCCGCCGCGCTGCTCGCCATCAACGCCGTCGGCGTGTGCGGCGCGCTCTCCGTGGTCGCCTCCGAGCCCTCCCGCCGCTGGCGCTCCGCGCCCCGCGAGGCGCACTGGCTCGGCGCCCTGCGCTCACCCGGACTGCTCGCCCTCCTCGGCGCGTTCCTCTTCATCGGGGTGGCCCTCGGCTCGATCACCGTCGCGGGCGTGGCGTACGCCGACGACCAGGGCCGCGAATCCGTCTACGGCTGGCTGATGGCCGCCCTGGGCCTCGGCGCGCTGGTGGGCGGACTGGGATACGGGGCCAGGCAGTGGGCCGGCACCCCCGAACGGCGGCTGCGGGCCATCGTCGCGCTGCTGGCCCTGTGCTACCTGCCGCTGACGCTCACCCCCGGCGTACTCGCGATGACCGGGCTCTGCGCCCTCGCCGGCGTCTTCCTGGCGCCCGCCATCGCCTGCTCCTTCATCGTCGTCGACCGGCACGCCCCGCACGGCACCGTCACCGAGGCGTTCTCCTGGCTCGTGACCACCTTCGGCGTCGGCTCGGCGCTCGGCACGGCCATCGCTGGACCCGCCGTCGAGATCGGCGGCACGGCCGCGAGCTTCGCCGTCGCGGGGGCCGGCGGAATCGCCGCGCTGCTCGTCCTGCTGACCACCCAGCGGGTCCTCGCCGCTCCCGTCCGTCCGGCCGATGCCACCATCCGGACGGAAAATGATCCAAGCGGTGCGGCCGAACCCGGTTTCAGCTCTGGTCATCAGGCGTAATGTTCAGACATGGACCGCCGCATTTTCGGGCTGGAGAACGAGTACGGCGTCACGTGCACGTTCAGGGGACAGCGCCGACTGTCACCTGACGAAGTGGCGCGCTACCTCTTCCGCCGTGTTGTGTCATGGGGCCGCAGCAGCAATGTCTTCCTGCGGAACGGCGCCCGTCTCTACCTCGACGTGGGTTCGCATCCGGAATACGCGACTCCCGAATGCGACAACGTGACCGAACTGGTCACGCACGACAAAGCGGGCGAGCGCATTCTCGAAGGTCTGCTCGTCGACGCCGAACGCCGCCTGCACGAGGAGGGAATCGCGGGCGACGTCTATCTCTTCAAGAACAACACCGACTCGGCGGGAAACTCCTACGGCTGCCACGAGAACTATCTCGTCGCCCGCCACGGAGAGTTCTCCCGGCTCGCGGACATCCTCATCCCCTTCCTCGTCACCCGGCAGCTCATCTGCGGTGCCGGCAAGGTACTCCAGACCCCCCGGGGAGCGGTCTACTGCGCCAGCCAGCGTGCCGAGCACATCTGGGAAGGCGTCAGCTCCGCCACCACCCGCTCCCGTCCGATCATCAACACCAGGGACGAACCGCACGCCGACGCCGAGCGCTACCGGCGCCTGCACGTCATCGTCGGCGACTCGAACATGTCCGAGACGACCATGCTGCTCAAGGTCGGCGCCACCGACCTCGTGCTGCGCATGATCGAGGCGGGCACGGTGATGCGCGATCTGACCCTGGAGAACCCCATTCGGGCGATCCGCGAGGTCAGTCATGATCTCACCGGCCAGCGCAAGGTCCGGCTGGCGAGCGGCCGGGAGGCCTCCGCCCTGGAGATCCAGCGCGAGTACTACGAGAAAGCCGTGGATTTCGTGGAGCGCCGCGGAATCCGTACCGGCACCGTCGAACAGGTCCTGGAACTGTGGGGCCGCACGCTCGACGCGATCGAGGCGGAGGACCTCGACCGTATCGGCACCGAGATCGACTGGGTCATGAAATACCAGCTCATCGAGCGGTATCGGGCCAAGCACAACATGACCATGTCGCATCCGAGGGTCGCTCAGATAGACCTCGCCTACCACGACATCCACCGTCGTCGCGGTCTCTATTACCTGCTGGAGAAGCGGGGCCAGGCCGCCCGGATCTGCAATGACATGAAGATCTTCGAGGGCAAGTCGGTGCCCCCGCAGACCACCAGGGCGCGACTGCGCGGCGATTTCATCCGCCGCGCCCAGGAACAGCGCAGGGACTTCACCGTCGACTGGGTGCATCTCAAACTCAATGACCAGGCGCAGCGCACGGTGCTCTGCAAAGACCCGTTCCGGTCCGTGGACGAACGGGTGGAAAAGCTCATCGCCGGTATGTGAGCCGCAATGTGACACCCATGGGGGAAAGGCGGCCACGGGCCCCGTACATATCGCGTACGGGGCCCTTGGCACGCCTTAGAGTGGGCGCCTACTGTGCCGTCTGAGATCTGAGGAACACGTGCGCCGACTTGCCGGCCTCATCGTTGTCCCCGTGCTGCTGCTGAGTGCGGCGTGCGGCGGCGACGGAGGCTCCGACTCCACCCCGTCCAAGAACGGCCTCCCCGCCATCAGCGCGGGTGCCAAGTTCGGAGAGAAGCCGACCCTCGACAAGGGGGAGGGCACACCGCCGAAGGAGCTGAAGGTCGATGTCCTGAGCCAGGGCGACGGCGCGAAGGTCGCCAAGGGCGAAGCGATCCAGGTCAACTATCTGGGCCAGAGCTGGGACTCGGCCAAGCCGTTCGACAACAGCTTCGACCGGAAGCAGCCGTTCGACCTGACGCTCGGCGCCGGCATGGTCATCAAGGGCTGGGACCAGGGTCTCGAAGGCCAGAAGGTGGGCAGCCGCGTCGAGCTGGGGATCCCGCCGGACCTTGGCTACGGCGCGCAGGGCCAGGGCGACATCAAGCCCAACTCCACCCTGGTCTTCGTCGTCGACATCCTGAAGGCGACCAAGGTGCCGAAGTCCGCCGAGGGCACCGTCGTCCCGCAGGACGACAAGGCGCTGCCGGTGGTCGGGACGAACGACGACGGCAAGGAGCCGAAGGTCACCGTCCCGAAGACCGATCCGCCCAAGAAGCTGGTCTCCGACTACGTGCTGGAGAGCAAGGGCGAGGTCGTCAAGGAGTCGGACACCGTGGTGCTGAACTACGCGGCGTACTTCTGGAAGAACGGCAAGCAGTTCGAATCCACGTACAAGCTGGGCAACACCACCACCTTCCCGCTGCCGCAGCTCACGCTGAAGGGCCTCAAGTCGGGGATCGTGGGCAAGAAGGTCGGCAGCAGGGTCCTGATCGTGATCCCGCCGGACCAGGCGTTCGGCAACCAGGAGCAGCAGGGCATCCCGAAGAACTCCACTCTGGTGTTCGCCGTGGACATCCTGGCGAAGGTGTAAGACTGTCCCGGTTGCCCGTTCATCATTTAGAGGAGCAGTTCAGTGAGCATCGAGAAGCCCGAGGTCGACTTCCCGGGTGGCGAGCCGCCGGCCGATCTCCAGATCAAGGACATCTGGGAGGGCGACGGCCCGGTGGCCCAGGCCGGCGCCAACGTCAAGGTCCACTACGTCGGTGTGGCCTTCTCCACCGGTGAGGAGTTCGACGCCTCCTGGAACCGCGGCGCGCCGCTCCCGTTCACCCTCGGTGCCGGACACGTCATCGCGGGCTGGGACCAGGGCGTGCAGGGCATGAAGGTCGGCGGCCGTCGTGAGCTGATCATCCCCGCGCACCTCGCCTACGGGGACCGGGGCGCCGGCAGCACCATCGCGCCCGGCGAGACGCTGATCTTCGTCTGCGACCTCGTCTCCGTCTGAGACACGCGGCAGGACACGAGGGCCCGTGCCGTCCGGCACGGGCCCTCCGCCGTGCCCGGCCCCCCTCGGCTTTCGCGGCGACAGCCCGGAGCGGTACGGTCAGCGGGCGCAGGCGGCACGATCAAAAGGGGTGCGAGACGTCGATGGCCATTGCCAAGGCCGAGCGACTGATGAATCTGGCGCTGTGTCTCCTCGGGACCAGGCGCCCGCTCAGCAAGCGTGAGTTGCGGGGCTCCATCGAGGCGTATCTGGAAGCGGGCACCGACGACTCGTTCAACCGGATGTTCGAGCGCGACAAGGACGACCTGCGCGAACTCGGCCTGGTCATCGAGACGGTGGAGAGCCTGGACGGCGACGCGGGCTATCTGGCCCGCCGCGACAGCAACCGCCTGCCCGCCATCACCCTCGACGCCGAGGAGGCCGCCGCCCTGGGGCTGGCGGCCAAGGTCTGGCAGCAGGCGCGGCTGGCGGGCGCGGCGAGCGGCGCGCTCCAGAAGCTGCGGGCCGCCGGGATGCCGGAGGCGGAGGACTCGTACGAGGCGCGGCACGGCGCGCTGGAGCCCCGTATCCCCGTCCACGAGGCGGCCTTCGAGCCGCTGATGCTCGCCTGCCGGGACCGGCGGCCCGTCGCCTTCGACTACCGCAAGGCCAACGCCGCCACGGCCGAGCCGCGCCAGGTGGAGCCCTGGACGCTGGAGTGCTGGCGCGGCCACTGGTATCTGGCGGGCTGGGACCGGGACCGGGGCGCCGAGCGGGTCTTCCGGCTCTCCCGGATCACCGGCCGGGTCCGCTCCCGCGCGGGCGTCTTCGGCGCGCCCGTACCCGATGTGGTCACCGTCAGGGAGACCGTGGAGAGCTGGGCGGGCGAGACCGCGACCCGCTCCGCGGTGATCAGGCTGCGCGCCGGGTGCGGCTATCCGCTGCGCGCGCGGGCGGTGTCGTCGCGGGAGCTGGGCGACGGCTGGGACGAGCTGGAGATCCCGTACGGCCATGGACTCGACGCCTGGCTGGTGGAGTTCGGCCCGGACGTGCTCGTACTGGAGCCCGCTGACCTGCGGGCCGATGTCCTGGAACGGCTGCGCGCCGTGGCCCTGGGCTGAGGGGGACTCGTACAACCATGGCAGCCAACGCCATCGACCAGACCCGGCGGATGCTCTCGCTGGTGACCTATCTGCGGGAGCGCCCCGGCGCGCACGTCAGCGATGTCGCCCGCGCCTTCGGCATCAGCGAGGACGAGCTGATCTCCGACCTCGATGTCCTGCCCATGTGCGGGACGAGCTTCCGGGGCGGGGACCTGCTGGACATCGACACCGACGGCGACCGCATCTGGTGGCACAACCCGGACGACGTGGCCGAGCCGCTGCGGCTGGCCGCCGACGAGGCGACGGCGCTGCTCGTCGCGGCCCGTGCCGTCGCCACCCTGCCGGGGCTGCGCGAGGGCGACCGCGAGGCGCTGCTGCGGGCCACCGCCAAGCTGGAGACGGCGGCGGGCGAGGCGGCCGGTGCCAGCTCCCGGCTCTCGGTGATCTTCGAATCCGAGGGCGGGGTCTTCGCCGAGGTCGACCGCGCCATCTCCGAGCGCCGCAGGCTGTGGCTGCGCTACTACTCACCGGCGCGCGACGAGCTGACCGAGCGCGAGGTGGACCCGATCCGGCTGTTCGCCGTGGGACACACCTACATGGAGGCGTGGTGCCGGCTCTCGGAGGCGCGGCGTACGTTCCGGCTCGACCGGGTGGCCGAGATCAAGCTGCTGGACGCCCCGGCCGCACCGCCCGAGCTGGAGCTGCGGGATCTGTCGGAGGGGCTGGTGCAGCCCTCGGCGGAGGATCCCGAGGTGGTGATCGAGGTGGGTCCCGGCGGCCGCTGGGTGGCCGAGTACTACCCGCACGACAGCGCGGTCGAGCTGCCCGACGGCGGGCTCCGGATCACGCTGCGCACCCCCGAGCCCGCCTCGCTGGGGCGGCTCGCGCTGCGGCTCGGCGGGGACGGCCGGATCGTCTCCCCGCCGGAGGTGGCCGAGAGCGCGCGGCGGGCGGCGGGCGAGGCGCTCGCCGCGTACGAAGGCCGGGGCTGAGCGGCACGGCGCACAGGTAAGACGCACGACGCACGACGACGAGGGAGAACCACGAACAATGTCGGCGACTTCTGGGCTGCCGGGGCTCTCGGCCGTGATCCCGGTCCTCTTCAAGGCCGCCTGTCCCGAGTGCCGCGCCGCCTTCGAGCTGTCCGCGGGCGCGCTGCGGCTGGCGATCGGGGCCAGCCGCAGCACCACCTTCTACTCCTTCACCTGCCCCGAATGCGAAGCCGCCGTCCGCAAGCCCGCGGGGGAGCGGATCATAGAACTCCTCACCGGCGGCGGAGTGCGGACGCTGCGCCTGCACTCCACGCCGTAGCCGCACCCTCGGTGCGCCCCCGCTGACCGGTGCGCACCGCCCTCCGTAGAACGGTCGAGGTTCTGTCCATGTTCTGGCCCATGCTCGCCATCGCCCTGGGTTTCTGCGGGATCGCCGTACTCGGTGTGCTCGCGGTCCGTGTCTTCCTCGAAGCCCAGCGGCTGGGCCGGCAGGTCGCCGACACCTCGGAGCGGATCGGCCTGGCGACCGAGGAACTGGAGCGCGCGGCGACCCGGCTGGCCGCCACCGGGGACGCGCTCCGATAGTTTTCGCACGAGTACGCCCCCTCCTGTACGGAGTTTTCAGCGGGTACGCTGCTGAGCGGGTCCGGTTTTTCCGGGCCGGGGGACGGATACCGAAGTACGCACGGGGATTGCCCTTCGTTAACCCCCGCACGTTACGATCGCCGGGAGCATCCTGGCCAGACGTACGTTCGGCGGTACCGGCAGCCCCCCACCAGCCGCCCAGTGAGAAGGAAGTCGTCAATGATCGGCAATCTCAAGCCTCTCGAGCTCCTTCTGATCATCGGCATCATCGTTCTGTTGTTCGGTGCCAAGAAGCTGCCCGACATGGCGCGTTCGCTCGGCAAGTCGGCCCGCATCCTCAAGAGCGAGGCCAAGGCCATGAAGAAGGACGACGAGCCCGCCCCGGCCGCCGCCGAGCCCGCGGACGCCGCGCCGCCGCAGGCCGCCGCCCGCACCATCCAGGCCGCGCCCGGTGATGTCACCAGCGCCCGTCCCGTCACCGAGCCGAACCGCACCACGCAGAGCTGACGCGCGACCACTGACCAGATCGACGTTTGCCGGAACGAGACGAGGGACGCGGGTTGCGCAAGTCTGCCCCGAAGCAGGAGAGAGACACCGAGGGGCGCATGCCTCTCACGGAGCACCTGCGTGAGCTGCGGAATCGTCTGCTGAAGTCGGTTCTGGCCATTCTTGTCGCGATCATCATCGCGATGTTCTTCCAGGCCCGGATCTTCAAGTTCCTGATGGATCCGATCCTCACGTCGGTCGGCTGTGCGAACGGCGCCACGACCATGGTGAACGGCAAGCCGTGCGCCGACATGGTCACCAGCGGTCTGATGTCGCCCTTCACCATCGCGCTCAAGGTCTCGCTGATGGCGGGCGTGCTGGCCGCCACCCCCGTGTGGCTCTACCAGCTGTGGGCGTTCGTCGCCCCCGGGCTGCACAACAAGGAGAAGCGCTACGCGATCGGGTTCGTCGCGCTCGGCGTCCCGCTGTTCCTGGGCGGCGCGACCCTGGCCTACACGATCCTGCCGGAGACGGCATCGATCATGCTCAGCTTCACCCCCGAAGACGCCAAGAACCTGCTGCCGCTCGATGACTACCTCGACCTCATCACGCGCATGGTCATCGTCTTCGGCCTCGCCTTCGAACTGCCGCTCCTGCTGATCCTGCTCAACCTGACCAAGGTGCTCAGCGGCAAGCGGATGCTCGGCTGGTGGCGCGGCATGGTCGTCGGCCTGACGATCTTCGCGGCCATCGCCACCCCCGGCGGCGACCCCATCTCCATGCTGGTCCTCGCGGGCCCGCTCGCGGTGCTGTACTTCCTGGCCTGTGGCTTCTCGCTGCTCAACGACCGGCGCCGGCAGCTGGGCAACCCGGACCGCGATCTCGACGACGATGAGGCGTCCGACCTCGACCTGACGCCCGAGCCCGTCGAAGAGGTCACCTCCGGCGCCTCCCGGCCCGCCCTGCCCGGCCAGTCGGACGGCGGCCGTACGGACCGGCTGAACGGCTACGACGACGTGACCTGACCGGCGGCCGCCGCATCACCGACCCCCGTGGGGCCCGCCGGAACGAACCGGCGGGCCCCAAGCGTGGTTAAAGATCGGGCTGACTGTCGGAGGTGGCGGGTAGGCTCGAACGCAAGATGACAGAGGACCTCTCCCCAGCCGAGCGCTATGCCGCTGCCCGGATCCGTGCCGCCGACCAGGCCACGGCCCTCGCGCCGTTCCGCGAGATGTACGACTTCGGCCTCGATCCGTTCCAGATCGAGGCATGCCGGGCCCTGGAGTCGGGCAAGGGCGTGCTCGTGGCCGCGCCCACCGGTTCCGGCAAGACGATCGTCGGCGAGTTCGCCGTGCACCTGGCCCTCGCCGAGGGCCGCAAGTGTTTCTACACCACCCCGATCAAGGCGCTCTCCAACCAGAAGTACACCGATCTGGCCAAGCGCTACGGCGCGGACAAGGTCGGCCTGCTGACCGGTGACAACAGCGTGAACGCGGACGCTCCGGTGGTCGTCATGACCACCGAGGTCCTGCGGAACATGCTCTACGCCTCCTCGCGGTCGCTCCTGGGGCTCGGCTATGTGGTGATGGACGAGGTGCACTACCTCTCCGACCGCTTCCGGGGCGCCGTCTGGGAAGAGGTGATCATCCACCTTCCCGAGTCCGTCACCCTGGTCTCGCTCTCGGCGACCGTCTCCAACGCCGAGGAGTTCGGCGACTGGCTGGACACGGTCAGGGGCGACACCGAAGTGATCGTCTCCGAGCACCGGCCCGTGCCGCTCTGGCAGCACGTGATGGCCGGGCGGCGGATGTACGACCTGTTCGAGGAGGAGACCGACCACGGCGGCCGGGGCGTCGCCAAGCGGGAGGTCAACCCGGATCTCGTCCGGCTCGCCCGGATGGAGAACCAGCGCACGTACAACCCGCGCGAGCGCCGGCGCGGCAAGATGGTCCGCGAGGCGGACCGCGAGCGCGAGCGGCGCCAGCGCGGCCGGATCTGGACGCCCTCCAGGGCCGAGGTCATCGATCGCCTCGACTCCGAGGGACTGCTCCCCGCGATCACCTTCATCTTCAGCCGGGCCGGCTGCGAGGCCGCCGTCCAGCAGTGCATGTACGCGGGGCTGCGGCTCAACAACGAGGACGCGCGCCAGCGGGTCCGCGAGATCGTGGAGGAGCGCACCGCCTCCATCCCCGGCGAGGACCTCCATGTCCTCGGCTACTACGAGTGGCTGGAGGGCCTGGAGCGGGGCATCGCCGCGCACCACGCCGGGATGCTGCCGACCTTCAAGGAGGTCGTGGAGGAGCTGTTCGTCCGGGGCCTGGTCAAGGCGGTCTTCGCCACCGAGACGCTGGCGCTGGGCATCAACATGCCGGCCAGGTCCGTCGTCCTGGAGAAGCTCGTCAAGTGGAACGGTGAGCAGCACGCCGACATCACCCCCGGCGAGTACACCCAGCTGACCGGCCGGGCGGGCCGCCGGGGCATCGACGTCGAGGGCCACGCCGTGGTGCTCTGGCAGCGCGGCATGGACCCCGGCGCGCTGGCCGGGCTCGCCGGGACCCGGACGTATCCGCTGCGCTCCAGCTTCCGGCCCTCGTACAACATGGCCGTCAATCTCGTACAGCAGTTCGGCGGTCATCGTTCGCGCGAGCTGCTGGAGACCTCCTTCGCGCAGTTCCAGGCCGACAAGTCGGTCGTCGGGATCTCCCGGCAGGTCCAGCGCAACGAGGAGGGTCTCGACGGCTACCGCGAGGGCATGACCTGCCACCTCGGGGACTTCGAGGAGTACGCGCGGCTGCGCCGCGATCTCAAGGACCGCGAGACGGAGCTGGCCAAACAGGGCGTGGCCCAGCGCAGGGCGGCGGCCGCCTCGTCGCTGGAGAAGCTCAAGGCGGGCGATGTCATCCATGTGCCGACCGGGAAGTTCGCCGGTCTCGCGCTGGTGCTCGATCCCGGGCTGCCGGCCGGGCGGGCCAACGGACACCGGGGCTTCGAGTACCAGGAGGGCCCGCGTCCGCTGGTGCTGACCGCCGAGCGCCAGGTCAAGCGGCTGGCCTCGATGGACTTCCCGGTGCCGGTGGAGACGCTGGAGCGGATGCGCATCCCCAAGTCGTTCAACGCGCGCTCGCCGCAGTCCCGGCGCGATCTGGCCTCCGCGCTGCGCACCAAGGCCGGCCACATCGTGCCCGAGCGGCACCGCAAGCAGCGGGCCGCGGCGGCGGACGACCGGGAGATCGCCCGGCTCCGCACGGAGCTGCGCGCCCACCCCTGCCACGGCTGCGACGAGCGGGAGGACCACGCCCGCTGGGCCGAGCGCTACCACCGGCTCCAGCGGGACACCCGGCAGCTGGAGCGCCGGATCGAGGGCCGGACGAACACGATCGCCCGCACCTTCGACCGGATCGTCGCCCTCCTCACCGAGCTGGACTATCTGCGCGGCGACGAGGTCACGCGGCACGGCAACCGGCTGGCCCGGCTCTACGGCGAGCTGGACCTGCTGGCGAGCGAGTGTCTGCGCGACGGCGTGTGGGAGGGGCTCTCCCCGGCCGAGCTGGCGGCCTGTGTCTCGGCGCTGGTGTACGAGGCGCGGCAGGCCGACGACGCGGTGGCGCCGAAGGTGCCCTCCGGCGCGGCGGCGAAGGCGCTGGGCGAGATGGTCCGCATCTGGGGCCGGCTCGACGCCCTGGAGGAGGACCTGAAGATCAGCCAGACCGAGGGCGTCGGACAGCGCGAGCCCGATGTCGGCTTCGCCTGGCCGGTCCACATGTGGGCCTCCGGCAAGGGACTCGACGAGGTGCTGCGCGAGGCGGAGATGCCGGCGGGTGACTTCGTGCGCTGGTGCAAGCAGGTCATCGACGTGCTCGGCCAGATCGCCGCGGCGGCCCCGCGCGAGAACAGCACGGTCGCGAAGAACGCCCGCAAGGCGGTCGACGACGTGCTGCGCGGCGTGGTGGCCTACAGCTCGGTGGGCTGACGCGCCCGCGAAGTCACCGCTGACAGCGGCCGGGAGCGGCCGGCGCGATCCCCTCGCGCCGGCCGCTCCCGTGTTCACGCCCTCGTCCCCGGAGCGGGGACGGGCCGGGTCACATCTTCGGCATCAGGACGGTGTCGATGATGTAGACGGTCGCGTTGGCGGTGGGCACGTTGCCGCAGACGACCTTCGCGGAGTCGTTCACGGTGTACGACTCGCCCGAGCCCTTGGTGGTGAGCGTGCTCTTCTCCAGGGTCGGGAAGGTGCCGCTGTCCAGCGCCTTCGGGGCCAGCTTCTCGCCCACGACGTGGTACGTGAGGATCTTCGTCAGGGTGTCCTTGTCGGCGAGGACCTTGTCCAGGTCGGCCTTCGGGATCTTGGCGAACGCCTCGTTGGTCGGCGCGAAGACCGTGATGTCCTTCGCGTTGTTCAGGGTGTCGACCAGACCGGCCTTCTTCACCGCGGTGACCAGCGTGGACAGGTCGGGGTTGTTGGAGGCGGCGGTCGCGACCGGGTCCTTCGACATGCCGTCGAAGCTGCCGGCGCCGGTCTTCGGCACCGAGGCACAGGCCGTACCGAAGGGCTGGTCACCCATGGCGGCCGAGTCGTCCGCGGTCGTCGCAGACTCCTTGGGAGCCGCGGCGGTCGCCGAGTCCTTGCTGTCCTTGCTGTCGTCGCTGGAGCAGGCGGTGAGGGCCAGCGGCAGCACAGCGGCGCCCACGATGGCGATGGCGGCACGCTGGAAACGGGTGGCGATCATGTCGTATCTCCTTGGAAGTCATGCGCGGACGGTTCCGCACACGGGGGGTGTTCATGGCTTATGTGGTGGTTTGTGGGACGCGCTCCGGCATGGCGGTGCCGTGGTGGGAGCACGGTGTCGCGGAAGGTGAGGGCGCCGGCCCGGTCAGGTCACGGCGACCACCACCGAGTGCCAGCCGGTCGCGCCGTCGGGTACGGTCCCGACGCGCTCGGAGGTCTGGGTGTAGCCGTCCCGGTCGGTGGCCCTGACCTCCAGGGTGTGGTTGCCGCTGGTCGCCGGCCACTCCCACACCCACTGGCGCCAGGTGTCCTTGGTGTCCTCGGCCGCGAGCTTCGCCGGATGCCAGTCGCCGCCGTCGACCCGGACCTCCACCCGGGCGATACCCCGGTGCTGGGCCCAGGCGACCCCGGCGACCGGCACCCTGCCCGGCTTGGGCGAGGCGAACGGCCGGGGCGTGTCGATCCGCGACTCGGTCTTGATGGGAGCCTCCTTGGACCAACTGCGCTTCACCCAGTACGCGTCGTACTCCGCGAACGTGGTGATCTCCAGGTCCTGAAGCCACTTGCAGGCCGAGACGTAGCCGTACAGGCCGGGCACCAGCATCCGTACCGGGAAGCCGTGGTCGAAGGGGAGCGGTTCCCCGTTCATCCCCAGCGCCAGCAGGGCGTCACGCCCGTCCATCACCGTCTCCACCGGTGAGCCGATGGTCATGCCGTCGACCGAACGGGCCACTATCTGGTCGGCCGGGCCGCCCTTGGACGGCGGTCGCACCCCGGCCTCGCGCAGCAGGTCGGCCAACCGGACGCCGATCCAGCGGGCATTGCCCACATAGGGACCGCCGACCTCGTTGGACACACAGGTCAAGGTGATGTCGCGCTCGATCAACTCCCGCCGGAGCAGATCGTCGTAGCTGAGCGTCAGTGGTTTGGTGACGCCCTTGCCGTGGATCCGCAGCCGCCACGAGGTGGCATCGATCCGGGGCACCACCAGCGCGGTGTCCACCCGGTAGAAGTCCTTGTTGGACGTCGTGAAGGAGGACAGGCCCCGGATTCCGAGATCCGCGCCCGCCGGCACCGCACGGGCCGGTGAGGCGGGCCTCGGCAGGACGACACCGGCGCGCGACGCGACGGCGTCGGCCGCCCCCGATGCGTTGAGCCGGCGTCCGAGGACACCCGCTCCCGCCGACGCCGCCACCGCGGCCGTCGCGGCGATCACAAAGCCGCGCCGGTCGAAGGTTCCGTCCCCGCCCGCCACAGCGGCGGGCGAAGGACGGAGTGAGAGCCTGCCGGTCAGCGCGTACAGCACCGCCGAGGCCGCCAGAGCACCCACGACCGAAGGCACCGCGTCGAGGAGACCGCCGTCGGGCCGGCTCACCGCCGCCACCGCTCCGATCGCGCCGAAGACCAGGACCGCGGCGGAACCCGGCAGACGGTGGCGCAGCGCGGCCACTCCGACCGCCATGGCGAAGAGCGCCAGGAGGGCCAGGATGCCGAGCTGGAGCACCAGCTTGTCGTTGGTCCCGAAGTTCCGTACGGCGAAGTCCTTCACGGCGGGCGGGGTGAGGTCGATGACCGCACCGCCGACCGCGGTGACCGGACTCGATTCAGGCCGTACGGCCGCCGAGACCAGCTCCGCGACGCCCAGCGCCGTGAACCCCGTGATCAGCCCGCTCAGCGCGCCGCAGCCGGCACGCAGCAGTCGGGCCGGCCAGTCACGGGGACTGGCCTGCGGGGCCGGAACTCTCAGATCTTCGCTCACACCGGCCATTCGGGGCTGCTCGCCGAACGGATTGGTCGTGAACCCGAACGAATGAAAAAACGTACCGGGCGCAGAAAGATCGCACCGCGCACCAATCCCCGGGACCCGCCGGATCGAATGCACTTCAGAGGGGCTCTGCCCCGGCGTCCGGACATGTAGGGGAGTAGCAATGAGCGGCGAACGTCCGCGTACGGCCGTGGTGGGCAGCGGAGTGGCGGGACTGACCGCCGCGTATGTGCTCCGGCGGTCGCACGAGGTGACGCTGTACGAGGCCGACGACCGGCTCGGCGGACACGCCCACACCCACGACGTGCCGTCGGCCGACGGACGGGTGCACCGCGTCGACTCCGGGTTCATCGTGCACAACAGGCGCACCTACCCGTATCTGCTCAGGCTCTTCGAGGAGCTGGGTGTCGCCACCCAGGAATCCGAGATGAGCATGTCCGTACGGTGTGACGGCTGCGGACTCGAATACGCCGGCGCGCGCGGCCCCGCCGGCCTCTTCGCCCAGTGGCGCAACGCGCTCAGCCCGCGCTATCTGCGGCTGCTCACCGAGGTGCCGGCCTTCCACCGGCGCGCGCGCAAACTCCTCGCGACGGCTCCGGCCGAGGACGGCGGCGGCGCGGAGAAGACCCTGGGCGAGTTCATCGCCGAGGGCGGCTTCTCCCCCTACTTCACCTCGCACTTCATGACCCCGGTCGTCTCGGCGGTCTGGTCCTGCGACGCGCGGACCGCGATGCGCTACCCGGCCCGCTATCTGTTCCGCTTCATGGCGCACCACGGCATGCTGGCCGTCAGCGGCTCCCCGGTGTGGCGGACGGTCGGCGGCGGCTCGCGCGCGTACGTGGAGCAGGTCGGCAAACGCCTGGACACCGTGCACACCAACACACCGGTGCGGGCCGTACGCCGCCTCGCGGACGGCGTCGAGATCGTCACCGACGACGGCGCCGGCCGCCGCTACGACTCGGTGGTCGTCGCCGTCCACCCCGACCAGGCGCTGCGGATGCTCGCCGACGCCACCGAGGACGAGCGCCGCGTCCTCGGCGCGTTCCCCTACTCCCGCAACCCCACCCTGTTGCACACCGACACGAGCGTGCTGCCCCGCGCCAGGAACGCCCGCGCGTCCTGGAACTACCTGATGCCGTCCTGCGACGCGGGCGCCGACGCCGTACGGGTCAGCTACGACATGAACCGGCTCCAGCGGCTCGACGCGCCCGAGACCCATGTCGTCACCCTCAACGGCGCCGACCTGGTCGACGAGGAACGCGTCCTCGCCCGCATGGTCTACGAACACCCCGTCTACACCCCCGAGTCCGTCGCCGCCCAGCGCGAACTGCCCGCACTCAGCGGCCCCGTCACGGCCTTCGCCGGGGCGTACCACGGCTGGGGCTTCCACGAGGACGGCTGCCGCTCCGGTGTCGACGCGGCGGCGGCCCTGGGAGTGACGTGGTGAGCAGCGCCGTCCGGCCCGTGACCACCGTCCCGGCCCTCTACACCTGCCTGGTCGGCCATGTCAGGACCGCGCCGACCCGCTACGCCCTGCGCCACCGCACCTACATGTGGCTGATCGACCCCGACCGGCCGCCGCCGCTGCCCCGCGTGCTGCGCCCGCTCGCCCGGTTCGACGCCCGGGACCACTTCGGCGGCACCCGGCCGACCATCCGCGCCGGCCTGGAGGAATTCCTCGCCGCCCGGGGGATCGACCTGGCCGGCGGGCGGGTGACGATGCTCGCCCATGCCCGGGTCTTCGGCCATGTCTTCAATCCGCTCACCCTCTTCTGGTGCCACGGGCCCGACGGCGAACAGCTGTGCGTCGTCGCCGAGGTCCACAACACCTACGGCGAGCGGCACTGCTATCTGCTGCGGCCCGACGGGAGCGGACGGGCCACGGTGGACAAGGAGTTCTACGTCTCCCCGTTCTTCCCCGTCGACGGCGCCTACCGGATGCGGCTGCCGGAACCGGGGGAGCGGCTGAGTCTCACGGTCCAGCTGGAGCGTGCCGAGGGGCGCCCCTTCACCGCGACCGTACGGGGCGAACGCCGCCCCGCCACCACCCGGACCCTGCTCCGCACCGCTCTGCGGCACCCGTGGTCCACCGCCCTCGTCTCCCTCGGCATCCGTCTGCACGGCATCCGGCTCTACCTGCGCCGGCTGCCCGTACGTCCCCGTCCCCACCACAGCCCCCAGGAGGGTGTGAAGTGAGCGTGTCCGTGTCCCCCGCCTCCCCCGGATCTCCCCGGGCTCCCGAGTCGCCGGCCCCGGCGGCGGCCACCGCGCGGTCCACCGCCGTGGACGAGCGGCGCTGGCCCGACGTGGCCGGTCGGCCTGCCGCGTCGTGGCTCCGCACGGCCGTGTCCGAGCGCCTCGTCCGGCACGCGCTGGCCCGGTTGCCGCTGCGCGTACGCCTCGACGGCGACGAGACCCTCGGTCTCGGCGGCCCGCTGATGGAGGTCCACGACCCGAAGGCGTTCTACCGCCGGATCGGCGTCGGCGGCCTCATCGGCTTCGGCGAGTCGTACATGGCCGGCGAGTGGGAGGCCCGCGACCTGGTCGGCGTGCTGACCGTGCTCGCCGAGCGCCTCGCGACCCTGGTCCCCGAGCCGTTGCAGAAGCTGCGCGGGCTCTGGGCGCCCAAGCAGCCCGCCGCGCAGCGCAACACCCCCGAGGGGTCGCGCGACAACATCAGCCGCCACTACGACCTGTCGAACGAGCTGTTCGCGCTCTTCCTGGACGAGACCCTCTCGTACTCCTCGGCCCTCTTCCGCGGCTTCCCCGCGGACCGGTCCCTGCTCCCCGCCGCCCAGCACCGCAAGATCGACCGGCTGCTGGACGAGGCCGGGGTCGGCCCCGGCACCGAGCTGCTGGAGATCGGCACCGGCTGGGGCGAACTGGCCCTGCGCGCCGCGGCGCGCGGCGCCCGGGTCCGTACCGTCACGCTCTCCCAGGAGCAGCGCGAGCTGGCGCGCGAGCGGATCGCCGCCGCGGGCTTCGCCGACCGGGTCTCCGTCGAGCTGTGCGACTACCGGAAGGTGGAGGGCTCCTTCGACGCCATCGTCAGCGTCGAGATGATCGAGGCCGTCGGAGCCGAGTTCTGGCAGGAGTACTTCAGCACGCTGGACCGGCTGCTGGCGCCCGGCGGCCGGATCGCCCTCCAGGCGATCACCATGCCGCACGACCGGATGCTCGCCTCCCAGGACACCTTCACCTGGATCCAGAAGTACATCTTCCCCGGCGGGTTCCTGCCCTCCGTCGAGGTCATAGAGCAGATCACCGCCGAGCACACCGCGCTGCGCGTCGCCGACCGGGACGGCTTCGGACCGCACTACGCCGAGACGCTGCGGCTGTGGCGCGAGACCTTCACCGAACGGGCCGAACAGGTCGACGCGCTCGGCTTCGACGCCGTCTTCCGCCGGCTGTGGACCTTCTACCTCGCCTACTCCGAAGCGGGCTTCCGCTCCGGCTATCTCGACGTGCAGCAGATGCTGCTGACCAAGGAGATCTCCTGATGACCGCCACCCGGACGGCGCCCAGGACGCCGCGGACCGGAGCCGCCCACCGCCTCTACCCCCTGGTGGAGCAGTTCCTCGGCGGCCGGCTGCCGCTGCGGCTGCGCGCCTGGGACGGCTCCGCGGCCGGCCCCGAGGACGCCCCCGTCGTGGTGCTGCGCTCGCGGCGCGCCCTGCGCCGACTGGTCTGGCAGCCCGACGAACTCGGCCTCGCCCAGGCGTACATCACCGGGGAGATCGACTTCGAGGGCGATCTCGCCGACGGTCTGCGCACCATCTGGTCCGCCGTGCGCGAACGCGGTCTGCGCCCCCCGAAACTCACCGTCGCCGACCGCGCCAGGGCCGCGCGCACCGCGCTGAGCCTGGGCGCCGTCGGCCCGCGCCCACCGGCGCCCGCCGCGCAGGCCCGCCTCACCGGATCGCCGCACAGCAAGGCGCGCGACCGGGCGGCGATCAGCCACCACTACGACCTCTCCAACGACTTCTACGCCCTGCTGCTCGACGAGACCATGGCGTACTCCTGCGGCTACTGGACCAGCGAAGCGCCGGACCACGCCCCGGCCGACGCCCAGCGCGACAAGCTGGAGCTGATCTGCCGCAAGCTCGATCTGCGCCCCGGCGCGCGGCTGCTGGACATCGGCTGCGGGTGGGGTTCGCTCACGCTGTACGCGGCCCAGGAGTTCAAGGTCAAGGTCACCGCGGTGACCCTCGCGCGGGAACAGGCCGAGTACGTCAGGGCGCGGGTCGAGGAGCGCGGTCTGGAGGAGCTGGTCGAGGTCCGGCACCACGACTACCGCGACATCACCGGCGGCGACTACGACGCGGTGTCGACCATCGAGATGGGCGAGCACGTCGGGGACGCCGAGTACCCGGCCTTCACCGCGACCCTCCACCGGATGCTGCGTCCCGGCGGCAGGGTGCTGGTCCAGCAGATGTCCCGGGGCACCACGGCGCCCGGCGGCGGCGCGTTCATCGAGTCGTACATCGCCCCCGACATGCACATGCGTCCGCTCGGCGACACCGTCGCGCTGCTGGAGTCCGCCGGTCTGGAGGTACGGGCGGTGGAGGCGATGCGCGAGCACTACACGCGGACGATCCGCGCCTGGCACCGGACGCTGGAGGACCGCTGGGACGAGTTCGTGGCGCTC
This sequence comes from Streptomyces sp. NBC_01429, assembly GCF_036231945.1. NCBI lineage: Bacteria > Bacillati > Actinomycetota > Actinomycetes > Kitasatosporales > Streptomycetaceae > Streptomyces > Streptomyces sp. NBC_01429. The sequence continues at coordinate 6,573,523 of NZ_CP109599.1, forward strand.
GTCGGTGAGCAGACCGCGCGTGTCTGGCGGCTCTACATGGTCGGCTCCGCGCTCGCCTTCGAGGAGCGCCGGATGGGCGTGGACCAGATCCTCGCCGTACGGCCGCGGGAGACGGGGGCGAGCGGGATGCCCGGCACGCTCCGCGACTGGTACACCCAGGGCAGCGCCCGGTGAGCGGCTTCGAGTGGGCGGCGTTCGGCCGGGGCATCGGCGCCGTCGCGCTGGCCGCGCTCGCCGTCATGCTGGTGACGTTCGCGATCGCCGTCGCCCGGGGGCTGCACCGGATCGTCGACATCGCCTGGGGCATCGCCTTCACGGCGGTCGCGCTCGTCTCGTACGCCGCCTCGGCGGGTGAGGGCGACGACGCGCGGCGGCTGCTGGTGACCGTCCTGACCGCCGTGTGGGGGCTGCGGCTGGCCGCTCATATCGCGGCGCGCGGACGCGGGCACGGCGAGGACGCCCGGTACGAGGCGATGCTCGCCAAGGCACCCGGCAACCGCAGCCTGTACGCCCTGCGCATGGTCTATCTGCTCCAGGGCGCGCTGGTGGTGCTGGTCTCCCTGCCCGTCCAGGCGGCGCAGTACGTCACGGGACCGCTCGGTCCCGTGGCGTACGCCGGCTCCGCGCTGTGGCTGGTCGGGCTGTTCTTCGAGGCGGTCGGCGACCGCCAGCTCGCCCGGTTCAAGGCCGACCCCGCCAACCGGGGCCGGGTCATGGACCGGGGACTGTGGAGCTGGACGCGGCACCCCAACTACTTCGGTGACTTCTGTGTCTGGTGGGGGCTGTTCCTGATCGTCTGCGACGCCCCGCCGGCAGCGGCGGCGACCGTCGTGAGTCCGCTGGTCATGAGCTTCCTGCTGATCAACGGCAGCGGGAAGCGGCTGCTGGAACGGCACATGGCCGACCGGCCGGGTTTCGCCGAGTACGCCGCCCGTACGAGCGGCTTCTTCCCGCTGCCGCCGAAGCGGAGCTGATGTCCCTCGGTCCTGATCCGGCCGGATCAGGACCGCCAGGCTCCCGCCGCCGCGGCCCGCACGACGTAGTCCTCGAAGGTGCGCGGGGCGCGCCCCAGCACGGTGGCGATACCGTCATCCGTGCCGGCGCTCACCCCGCTCTCCAGCAGGTCGAACATCACGGCGACGTGATGGGCCTCGTCCTCGCCCACGCCCTGCTCGACCAGCGACGCGGTGTACTCGGCGACGGAGACCCGCTTGTAGGTGATGGGCAGCCCGGACGCCCGGGAGATCAGCTCGACCGCCTCGGCGAAGGTCAGCGCGCGCGGCCCGGTCAGCTCGTAGATCCGCCCCGCGTGCCGGCCGGGCTCGGCGAGCACCGCGGCCGCGGCGTCGGCGACGTCCTCCAGGTCGACGAACGGCTCGGGGACCGCACCGGCCGGGAGTACCAGCTCGCCGGCGACCAGCGGGGCGTGGAAGAAGTCCTCGTCGAAGTTCTGGTTGAAGTTCGACGGCCGCAGAACGGTCCACTCCAGCGCCGAGCCGCGCACGGCCTCCTCGGCCGAGCGCATGTCCAGCCCGAACGCGAAGTCGCCCCAGTCGTCGGCGCGGTGCCCGGAGAGCAGGACCAGCCGACGCACGCCGGCGGCCTCGGCCCGCGCCACGAACTCGTGCACCGGTCCTGGCACGGACGGGGGTACCAGGTAGACGGCGGTGACGCCCCGCAGGACCGCGTCCCAGCCGTCGGGGTCGGACCAGTCGAAGCGGGTCCGGCTGGACCGGGAGGCGGCGCGCAGCTGTGTGCCGCGCAGCCGCAATCGGGCGGCGACCCGCCGGCCGGTCTTGCCGGTGGCGCCGAGGACGAGAGTGGTGTCGTTGGTGTCGTTGCTCATGACACCGATTCAACGGCACCCACTCGGACGGTTCCATGGGCGAGGAGCCGGATCACCTTTGTCATCGTCTAATCTCGGCGGGGTGGACGCGTTCAGTGACCTCTTTCGCGGGATACGGGCCCAGGGCTCGTTGTTCGGCAGCTCGATCCTGTCCCCGCCCTGGGCGCTGCACTTCGTGGACGGTGCGCCGCTGACGTTGTGCACCGTCCTCGGCGGGGCGGGCTGGATCGTGCCGGAGCACCGCCCGCCCGAACAGCTCCGCGCCGGCGAGACGGTCATCGTGCGGGGCCCCGCGCCGTTCAGCTTCGTCGACGAGGTCGGCACCCGGGCCGAACCGATCGCGTGCGGCGAGCACTGCGCGACGCCCGAGCAGGGCGGGACCCGGCACCGGATCGGCTGGAGCGACCGCGGCGACGGCTCCGGTGACGGCGCGACGACGCTGATCGTCGGCGCCTATCCGGTGGGCGGCGAGATCAGCCGCAGGCTGCTGGACGCGCTGCCCGTCGTGCTGCGGGTGCCTTCCGGCGGCGAGGCCGACCCCGTACTGGAGCACCTCGCCGCCGAGGCCGCGGCCGACACCCCGGGCCAGCAGGTGGTCCTGGACCGGCTGCTGGACTGGCTGCTGGTCTGCGCGGTGCGCGAGTACTTCGACCGGCCCGGCGGCGAGCCGCCGTCCTGGTACGCCGCCCAGCGGGACCCGGTGGTCGGCGACGCGCTGCGGCTGCTGCACGCCGAACCGGCGGCGCCCTGGACGGTCTCCTCGCTGGGCGAGCGGACCGGGGTGTCGCGCTCCACCCTGGCGAAGCGGTTCGCCGACCTGGTCGGCGAACCGCCGCTGACCTACCTCACCCGCTGGCGCATGACGCTCGCGGCGGACCTGCTGGCCGAGCGCGAGGCGGCGACCGTCGCCGAGATCGGCCGCGCGGTGGGCTACTCCGACGCGTTCGCGTTCAGCGTGGCGTTCAAGCGGATCCGGGGCGTCAGCCCGAGCGAGTTCCGGCGCGCCGGTACGGCCGTTCCCGCTCCTTCCTAGGCGCCGTCGAGGCCGCGGGCGCGCGCGAAGCGTTCCCTGCCCTCCGCGAGGTCGACGACCGGGTCCGGATAGTCCAGCCGGGCCCGGTCCCGCTCCGCCAGCTGCCAGGGCCGGTGGACCGAGGAGCCGGGCAGCCCGGACAGCTCGGGCACCCAGCGCCTGACGTAATCGCCGCGCGGATCGAAGCGCTTGGCCTGGATCAGCGGGTTGAGGACCCGGTTGGGCCGGGTGTCCGTGCCGGTCCCCGCGCACCACTGCCAGTTGAGCTGGTTGTTGGCGACATCGCCGTCCACCAGCAGATCCAGGAAGTGGCGTGCCCCCACCCGCCAGTCCACGTACAGGGTCTTCGTGAGGAAGCTCGCCACCAGCAGCCGGCCCCGGTTGTGCATCCAGCCCTCGTGCAGCAGCTGGCGCATGGCCGCGTCGACGACCGGATATCCGGTGCGCCCCTCGCGCCAGGCGGTGATCTCCTTCTCGTCCGTACGCCACCGGTCGCCGCGCGGGCGGTAGTCCGACCACGCGGCGCGCGGCCGGGCCGCGAGCACCTGGTGGTGGAAGTCCCGCCAGGCCAGCTGCCGTACGAACGCCTCGGCGCCCGCCCCGCCCCGGCGCCGCGCCCGCCGCACCAGCTCCGTCGCGGAGAGGCAGCCGAAGTGGAGGTACGGGGAGAGCCGGGAGGTGGCGTCGCCCGCCAGGTCGTCGTGGCGCTCCTCGTACGCGTCCATCCGGCCCGCCGCCCAGGCGGCGAGCCGTTCGCGTGCCACGGCCTCACCGCCCCGGGCGAGTCCGGGGGAGACCCCCTGGACCGCGTCCCGCTGCGGCAGCGGCTCGCCGGTGATCCCCTCGGGCACGCGGACGGCCCGGGGCGCGGCGGCCACCGCGCGGCCGCCCGTCTCGTCCCAGCGGCGGAAGTACGGCGTGAACACCGAGAAGTGGTCCTTGCCCGCCGGGGCGATCTGCCCCGGCGGCACCACGGTGACCACCGCGTCGTGCGCGGTCAGCCCGGCCCCCGCGCGCGCCAGCTCCGTACGCAGCCGTTCCTCCCTGCGCGACGCGTACCCGCTCACCCCGGCCGCGACATGGACCTGCCGGGCGCCGCTCTCGCGGACCACCCGGCAGACCTGTTCGACGGGGTCGCCGCCGCGGACCACCAGCCGGCCGCCGCGCTCGCGCAGCCCCGCGTCCAGGGAGGCGAGGCAGTCGGCGAGGAAGGCCCGGCGATTGGGGGCGTCGAAGCCCGCCCCGGCGATGCCGGGGTCGGCGACGAACAGCGGGACGACCTCGTCGGCACCGGCCAGCGCGGCGCGCAGCACGGGCTGGTCGTGCACCCGCAGATCGGAGGTGAACAACACCACCGCTGTGCTCATGCGTACGCTCCCATCAGGCGCTCGGGAAGTCCATCAGGGCCAGTGGGTCGGAGGTGGGCTGTTTCGAGCCACCGGCCGGTTCCACTGTGATACCCATTCCGGACGCGTCCTTCACGGAGCCCTCCATCAGCACCGATGCGGAGCCGGTCGTCGGGTCCATCAGTCCGGCGGCGCGCATGGTGCCGCCATCGTTGTACCAGAGTTCGTACACCTTGCCGCTGGGCGGTTTCGGCATCCCCGACGTGATGAACGCGGCCTTGTCGCGGCTGCGGGAGACCACGACCGTGCCCGTCGCGCCGTCGGTCAGCTCGCCCGTGACGACCTTGGCGTCCGGGGCGGCCAGCACCTTGGCCAGCTCCTGGGAGTGCTGCTGCGACGCCTCCGCGCGCTGCCGGGCGTCCCGCGCCTCCTGGTGCTGCCACACCGCGATGCCACCGAACCCGACGGCGCCGGCCAGGCACGCGGCGAGCGCGAAGCGGGAGAGCAGCCGTCCCCGGGCGGCTCCGCCGCCGGCCGTGCGCGACTGCGGCGTCACCTTCGGCGGGTCCTGCCGCTCGGTGGCGATCCGGCGCAGCACCTGCTCCTTGAGAGCGGGCGGCGGTGTCACGGCCACGGCACCGCCGAGCCTGGCGGCCGTGGCTGCCAGTTCGCGTACCTCCAGCGCACACGGTTCGCACGCCTCAAGATGGCGTTCGAATTCGGCGCGTTCCTGCGGCGCCAGCGCGTGCAGCGCGTACGCACCGGTCAGCGTGTGCAGATCGGCGATGGTCATGCGTTCACCCCCAAGCAGTCACGCAGCCGGATGAGACCGTCGCGCAAACGGGTTTTGACCGTACCCAGCGGGACCGAGAGCAGCTCGGCGACCTCCCGGTAGGCGAGGCCCTGGTAGTACGCCAGATTCACGGACTGGCGCTGAAGTTCGGTCAGCGTGCGCAGACAGCGGCGCACCTGCTCGCGTTCGAGGCTCGCCTCGACCTGTTCGGTGACCTCGTCGTAGGCCGGGGTGCGGTCCAGCAGGGCGGCCCGCTGTTCGCGGTCGCTGGACGCCTGGGCCGAGCGCACCCGGTCCACCGCCCTGCGGTGCGCGAGGGTGAGCACCCAGGTCATGGCGCTGCCACGGCTCGGCTGGAAGCGGGCCGCGGTACGCCAGACCTCCAGCAGGACCTCCTGCGCGACCTCCTCCGACTGGGCCGGGTCGCGCAGTACGGAACGCACCAGCCCCAGGACGGGGCCGCAGACCTGGTCGTACACGCGGGAGAAGGCGTCCTGGTCCCCTCTGGCCACCTGGACCAGCAAATCCTGTAGATCGGGCCCCGCCGATGCGGTGCCTCCGATCTGTACGGCTTCTTTCACGCGGCTTTCCTCCGGTACGGACACAGGTGGGACGGGCCGGTCGCGCTGGTGGGCAGCGCGACCCGGACAGACTTCACCGGGGATTCGGAGCCGGTGCCCACACGGATTGGTCGGGACGTGAGGATGGGCCGGTCGGGGGTGCTCATGGGTATGGCCGATGTTCGCACGGCGGTGCGATATCCGTCGGATTCGCGCGAGGTGCCGCAGAGACGCGTGCGCTCCGGCACCCCGCCACGGGCGCGCCGAAAAGGCCACCCGCACGCTGGAGTACACGTACGAATGGCCTTCGGGGATCCGGTGGGCGGACGTCGGCGCAGCGGCTACGGGGCCGGCTGCTCCTGCTCCCGCTCCACCTGCTCGTTCCACTCGCGCTTGACGGCCCGCCACGCCTCGTCGCTCTGGCCGAGCCGCCAGTAGCCCGAGATCGACAGCCGCTCGCGCGCCACCCCGCGCTCCAGACGCAGATGACGGCGCAGCTCCTTCACGAAACCGGCCTCGCCGTGGACGAACGCCTGGACGTCACCGGCGGGGAAGTCCAGCGCGCGGACCGCCGCGACCAGCGCCTCGCCGACCGGACGGTCCCCGCGGTGCAGCCAGGTGATTCCGGTCCCGTCCGGTGCGGTGACCTTCTGCTCCTCGGCGGGGTCCGAGATCTCCACGAAGGCGTGCACGACGGCGCCGGCCGGCATCCGCTCCAGCGACGCGGCGATCGCCGGCAGGGCGCTCTCGTCCCCGACCAGCAGATGCCAGTCCGCCGCCGGGTCCGGTACGTAGAGCCCGCCGGGGCCCAGCAGCCGTACGGTCTCGCCCGCCCGGGCGCGCGCCGCCCAGGGGCCCGCCAGCCCCTGGTCCCCGTGCACGACGAAGTCGATGGCCAGCTCCAGCGTGGCCGGGTCCCAGCTCCGCACCGTGTACGTGCGGTTGGCGGGCCACTGCTCGCGCGGGAACTCGGCGCGGATCCGGTCCATGTCGAACGGCTCGGGGTAGGTCACGCCCTCGGCGTCGAACAGCACCTTCACGTAGTGGTCGCTGAACTCGCCGGCCCGGACGGCGGCCAGCCCCTCACCGCCGAGGACCACGCGCACCATGTGCGGAGTGATCCACTCGGTGCGCAGGACTTGTCCCTCATGGACTTTCGGCGACGTACGGGCCGGCTTCTCCGCCATGGTGGTCTCCCTCGACTGGCATGAGCTTAGGTATGCCTAAGTTAACACTCAGTGCTGAAGAGTGGCGAGTAGCCGTCGCAGTGATCCGCCCAGCCCCCACCGCGCGGCGAGCGCGTCGAGCAGCTCCGGATCGCGCGGCCCGGCGGGCAGCGCGGGGTCGAACTCCGGCAGCGGCACGTCCCCGGCGACCCGGACGACCGTCGGGGCGACCGCCAGATACTCCCGCGCCCCGTCGAGCCGCTTGCGCTGCGCCGGGGTGAGCTTCGAGCGCGGGTCGTCCACCGCCGCCATGATCCCGGCCAGATCGCCGTACGCGTCGATCAGCTTGGCCGCCGTCTTCTCCCCGACCCCGGGCACGCCCGGCAGCCCGTCGCTCGGGTCGCCGCGCAGCAGGGCCAGATCCACGTAGCCGGCGCCGTCCACCCCGTACTTCTCACGCAGCAGGGCCTCGTCCGTCAGCTGGAGCGTCCCGACCCCCTTCACGGGGTAGAGCACCCGCACGCCCCGGGCGTCGTCGACCAGCTGATACAGGTCGCGGTCGCCGGTGACGATGTCCACCGGGCCCCGCGCCGCTCCGGCGAGCGTGCCGATCACGTCGTCCGCCTCGTACCCCGCCACGCCGACCCGGGCGATGCCCAGCGCGTCGAGCACCGCCTCGATGATCGGGACCTGCGGCGCCAGCGTGTCCGGGGTCTCCTCCTCGTCGGGGTCCCCGTCGTGCTCCACCGCCACGCGGTGGGCCTTGTAGGACGGGATCAGCTCCACCCGCCAGGCCGGCCGCCAGTCGGCGTCCATGCACGCCACCAACTGGTCGGGGCGGTGGTCCTGGACCAGCCGGGCGATGAAGTCGAGCAGACCGCGCACCGCGTTGACCGGGGTGCCGTCCGGGGCCTTCACGGAGTCGGGGACCCCGAAGTAGGCGCGGTAGTAGAGGGAAGCGCTGTCGAGGAGCATCAGGCGTGGCGTCACGCCTCCGATCATGCCCCGCCCCACTGACAATTCCGGCCGCGGTGCGCCGGTGGTGTCCCGCCCGGCGCTCGTCGTCACGGGCGGTAACGGGCTTATAGCCGAAAGAGACTTACGAGCCAAGATGCCCATCGGCGAGTGTGATGTGGGTCACTCCTTTGTTTGGCTCACGTAAGTGGGGGCAGGCGCGGACCCGGGGCGAACCCGGTTGCAATTTCAAGCAGTGCGGCCGGTCAGCGGGCCGAACCCGCTCGCTCCACGGCCCGCCCGCGGGGGTGGCGGGCCGTTTCCCGTTCAACGCGTGAGGTGTATGTGTCCAGGCTGCAAGCCGAACACCTGTACAAGGTCTTCGGCAGACGACCAGACGAAGCCGTGACGAAGCTCAAGAACGGTACGGACCGTGACGAGCTGCGTGCCGATGGTACGACCGCCGCGGTGATAGACGCCTCGTTCACGGTCGAGCCCGGCCAGATATTCGTCGTGATGGGTCTGTCGGGATCCGGCAAGTCCACGCTGCTTCGCATGCTCAACGGGCTGCTGGAGCCGACGGCGGGGCAGGTTCTCTTCGACGGCCAGGACCTGACCGCCCTGAGCCCGCAGGACCTGCGGCATGTCCGCTCCACCAAGATCAGCATGGTCTTCCAGCACTTCGCGCTCTTCCCGCACCGCAGCGTTCTGGAGAACGCCGGGTACGGGCTCGAAGTGCAGGGAGTGCCCCGTGAGGAGCGCGACAGGCGCGCCGCGGAAGCGCTGGAGATGACGGGCCTGGGCGGCTGGGAGACGTCCTGGCCCGACGAGCTCTCCGGCGGCATGCAGCAGCGCGTCGGCCTCGCCCGCGCGCTCGCCACCGACGCCGACCTGCTGCTGATGGACGAGTCCTTCAGCGCGCTCGACCCGCTGATCCGCCGCGACATGCAGGACCAGCTGCTCCAGCTTCAGAAACGGCTCAAAAAAACCATCGTGTTCATCACCCACGACCTCAACGAGGCCATGCGCCTCGGCGACCGGATCGCGGTCATGCGCGACGGCGCGATCGTCCAGCTGGGCAGCGCCGAGGACATCCTCGTCACCCCGGCCAACGACTACGTCGCCTCCTTCACCCAGGACGTGGACCGCTCCCGGGTGCTCACCGCCGGCGCGATCATGGCCGACACGGACACCGTCATCGGCACCCGCACGGACGACGGCAAGGAACTGCGTACGGCCCAGGACGTCATCGACGCGGCCCCCGCCACCGTGCCCGAGTCGACGCCGATCATCGAGCTGTTCACGCCCTGTTCGACCAGCGGCGTGGCCGTCGCGGTCGTCGACGACGAGGGTGAACTCGTCGGAGTCGTCCCGCGCTCCCGGCTGCTCGCCGTGCTCGGCGAACCGATGACGCCCACGGACGTTCCCGCGGCCACCCCGGCCACGGCTGACAAGGCGGTCGCACGTGCCTAGGCTCCATCTCGGCGACTGGGTCGACAGCGCTGTCGACTTTCTCCAGAACCACCTTTCCTGGCTGTTCGACTTCATCGGCACGGTCGTCTCCGGCATGTACGACGGCATCAACGCGGTGCTGTCGGCCCCGGAACCCCTGCTCCTCGCGGGCATCTTCGCCGTACTGGCCTGGTGGCTGCGCAGCCTGTCCGCCGGCGCGCTCACCTTCGTCGGGTTCGCCCTCATCGACTCCATCGAGTTGTGGGGCGAGGCGATGGAGACCCTGTCGCTGGTGCTCGTCGCGACCATCATCGTGCTGGTCATCGCGATGCCGCTCGGTATCTGGGCGGCGCGCTCCAAGACCGTCAGCTCCGTGGTCCGGCCGGTGCTCGACCTGATGCAGACCATGCCCGCCATGGTCTATCTGATCCCCGGTGTGGTCTTCTTCGGCATCGGCGTGGTCCCGGGCATCGTCGCCACGATCATCTTCGCCCTGCCGCCCGGCGTCCGGATGACCGAACTCGGCATCCGCCAGGTCGACGGCGAGCTGGTCGAGGCCGCGGAGGCGTTCGGCACCACTCCCCGCAACACCCTGCTGCGGGTCCAGCTGCCACTGGCCCTTCAGACGATCATGGCCGGCATCAACCAGGTCATCATGCTGGGCCTGTCCATGGTGGTCATCGCCGGCATGGTCGGCGGCGGCGGCCTCGGTGGCGCCGTGTACCGCGCCCTGGGCAACATCGACATCGGTCTCGGTTTCGAGGCGGGTCTCTCCGTGGTCATCCTGGCCGTGTTCCTCGACCGGATCACCGGTTCGCTGAGCCTCCAGGTCTCCCCGGTCGGCCGCCGCGCGCTGAACAAGGCCAAGGAACTGGCCGGCGGCGCGAAGATCTGGAACCACCGCCCGCAGCCCGTCGTCGCGATCGCCGGTGTGCTCGTCCTCGCGCTCGTCGCGGGCGGCATCGGCCTGTTCGGCGGCTCGTCGTCCTCCTCCACCACCGCCGACGCCGACAACGTCGGCAAGGGCAAGAAGATCAGCATGGGGTACATCCCCTGGGACGAGGGCATCGCCTCCACCTTCCTCTGGAAGGAACTGCTGGAGCAGCGCGGTTACGAGGTCGACGCCCGGCAGTACGAGGCCGGCTCGCTCTACACCGGTCAGGCCGGCGGTCAGATCGACATCCAGACCGACTCCTGGCTGCCGGTCACGCACGCCTCGTACTGGGCCAAGTACAAGGACAGGCTGGAGGACATGGGGGCCTGGTACGACAAGACCTCCCTGGAGATCTCCGTCCCCTCGTACGTGAAGGGCGTCAAGTCTCTCGCCGACCTCAAGGGCAAGAGCTCCACCTTCAAGGGCCGGATCATCGGCATCGAGCCCAGCGCCGGCGAGATGGGCCTGCTCAAGGACAAGGTCCTCAAGGCGTACGGCCTGGACAGTGAGTACAAGCTCATCGACGGCTCCACCACCGGCATGCTCGCGGAGCTGAAGCGCGCGTACGCCAAGAAGGAGCCCGTCGCTGTCGTGCTCTGGTCGCCGCACTGGGCGTACGACACCTACGACCTGACCAAGCTCGCCGACCCGAAGAAGGCGTTCGGCGCGGAGAGCGACGGCGTGCACACCCTGGCGCGCAAGGGCTTCACCGAGGACAACCCGCAGGTCGCCTCGTGGCTGAAGAACTTCAAGATGACCGAGAAGCAGCTCACCAGCCTGGAAGCCAAGATCCAGGGGGCCCAGAAGGGCCAGGAGCAGAGCGCGGTGCGCGAGTGGCTCAAGGAGAACCCCGGGGTCGCCGAGAAGTGGACCCCCGTCGGTGACGACGCCTCCGCCAAGGCGGCGGGCGGCGGCAAGGACGAGCGCGAGCGCACGGTGGAGGTCGGCTGGTTCCCCTGGGAGGAGGACATCGCCGCCACCTACCTGTGGAAGGCGGTCCTGGAGGAGCGCGGCTACAAGGTCAACCTCAAGCAGTTCGAGCTCGGCCCGATGTACACCGCGATGTCCCGGGGCCAGGTGGACGTCCAGTTCGACGCCTGGCTGCCCAACGCGCAGAAGCGCTACTGGGACAAGTACAAGAACGATCTCACGCAGCTCGGTTCCTGGTACGGACCGACCACGCGCGAGGTGGCCGTGCCCTCCTACGTGAAGGGCGTCGACTCGCTCGCCGACCTCAAGGGGCGCGGCGACGACTTCAAGGGCCGGATCGTCGGCATCGAGCCCGGCACCGAGGAGATGAACGTCCTCAAGGAGGACGTCCTGCCCGGCTACGGCCTCGGCAAGGAGTACAAGGTCGTCGACAGCTCCACACCGGCCATGCTCGCCGAGCTGAAGCGCGCGTACGCCAAGAAGGAGCCGATCGCGGTCGCGCTGTGGACCCCGCACTGGGCCTACAACGAGTTCGAGCTGACCAAGCTGAAGGACCCGCGGAAGGCCTTCGGCGACGGGGACCGGCTCACCACGGTCGCGCACAAGGACTTCCCGGAGAACTACCCGCAGCTGACCAAGTGGTTCAAGGGCTTCAAGCTGAGCGAGGACCAGCTCGGCAGCCTGGAGAACGAGATCCAGAAGGCCGGCACCGGGCACGAGGAAGAGGCCGTCAAGACCTGGATGGGTGATAATCCGGGCATGGCGGACAAGATGGCTCCGCTGTAGCCGGACCGCGCGTGGGATGAACCCGCGTGCTCACGCACCCGCGCACCAGGGGTGGGCTTCGCCCGATCGGGCGAAGCCCACCCCTTCGGCGTGTTTCCCTTCCGTCCCGGCCGCGCGCATCATTGAGGACAGCTCTTGTGCGGGCGTCAACTCTGAGAGGATGACGATCCGGTCGGGAGGGAGCCAGTCATGGACGACAAGGAAGCGCTCAGGGTGGGCGCGGCCGTCCGCAGGCGGCGCAGGTCCCTGGGGATGACTCTGGCGGCGGTCGCCGCCCGCAGCGGACTGTCCGTGCCCTTCCTCAGCCAGATCGAGAACGAACGCGCCAGGCCGAGCATCCGCTCCCTGGAGCGGGTCGCCGACGCCCTGGAGACGACCCCCGCCCAGCTGCACGCCGCCGCCGACTCGGCGCGCACCGTCGACGTCGTACGGGCCCCCGACCCCGGTCCCGGGGTGCGCCGGGTGGTGCGCGGCGGGCACCAGCTGAACGCCAAGGAGTTCACCGGCGAGCAGGACACCGGCCGCGAGTACCAGCACCGCAACGACGAGATCATGTACATCGCCGACGGCGCCGCCGAGGTCGAGGCCGAAGGCCGCGCGTACCGGCTGGAGCGCGGCGACACGCTGTACCTCTCCGGCGGGGTACGCCACCGGTGGCGCGCGACCGAGCCCGGTACCCGCATCCTGGTGGTCGCCGTGGCGGAGCACATCGACGCGACCGTCGATCCCCGGCGCCAGAGCTAGGGCCTCTCGTTTGGATCATGCCGGGCTCGCGAGCCCTGGCACCGCGCCTCGCCGCGTTGTCGTCAGTCATCCCCAAGGTCTCGGCTTCGCTCGACCAGGGGAGACCCCATCCGCTCCGCGTGGGCTCCCTCCTCCGCCTTGCGATCCACGGCACCAGACCCCGCTCCCTCATCCGGCCTGATCCAAACGAAAGACCCTAGGCGGCGCCGACGCGGTCAGGCGGTGAGGGCCGCTGCCGGCGCGGGCGCCCCCGCCCCGGCAGCCGCCGGGAGGGTGCCGCGCAGCAGCCCGCGCAGCGTGCGCCACGCGGCCACCGCCCAGGCCGTCACCAGCGCCGCGAACAGGCCCACCGCCAGCCACTCCAGCGCCACCAGCCCCGTGCGCCCCGCCAGACCGGCCGTACCCGTCACACAGGTGCCGACCGGGAACGTGAAGGCCCACCACGTCATCGTGAACCGCATCCCGCGCCGGGCCGCCCGGACCACCAGCGCCGCCGCCAGCACCAGCCAGAACAGCGCGAAGCCCAGCACCGGCACCCCGTACAGCAGGGCGAAGGCGCCCAGCACCCGCGCCTGGGAGGCTCCCACGGCGCCGGGGGCCGCCCCGGCCAGCAGATGGAGCGCGGTGGCCGACTGCCCCAGCGGACCGAGGACCAGGAAGAGCAGCGGGGTCGCCGCGAGCGGCGGCGGGCCGTGCAGCAGCAGCCGGGCGACGATCAGGGGCAGCACCGTCAGCGTGGCGAACAGGCTCAGCCCGAACAGCCCGTAACCGCCGTACAGCAGGGCCTCGCGCCACTGGCCCGCCGGCAGATACGGCACCAGCGGCGCGGCGGCCGCCGCCGAGACCATGGGCGCCACCAGCGGAAGCAGCCAGGCGGGGGAGACGTCCGCGGGCGACAGCCGGTGGCGTACGGCCATCAGGTACGGGATCGCCACCGCGAGCGCCGGCCCGAGCAGCGTCCCCGCACCGAACAGCACCGCGTCCACGGTGACCGCGGCCCGCTCGCCCAGCACCTCTCGCCCCACGGTGAGCGTGGCGGTACCGACGGCGAGCGGCGCCATCGCCAGACATCCGTAGAAGGGCGCCACGGCCGGATCGAGGAGCTGGGCGCGGGCCCGGTCGCGGTGGCGCAGCCAGTGACCCGCGCGGGCGCTCAGCACGAGCGCGAGCAGCACCGCCGACAGCGCCCACATCACCACGCACACGGCCCCGAGCCCCGGTATCCCGGCCGCCGGTCCCGGCGCTCCGGCCCGCAGCCCGGCCCCCGCGACGGCGACGATCGCCGTGCCCATGACGGGCGCGTACCAGTTGGGTCCGAGATCCCGCAGCGCGGGCGGCCGCCTCCGGGAGGCCGGCCGCGCCGTCGGTGCGGTGCGGGGTGTGGTGCGGGGTGCTGCGGGGCGTGCTGCACAGTGCGCGCCGGGGCGCGCGAGAAGGGCCATGCGACCACCCTCGCCCTCCGGTACGGCCCCCACCAGGCCCGTTCTCCCTATGAGGTCATAACCTGGACTTATGGCCGATGCCTCGCCCGCCCCTCACCGCAGCGCCCCCGTTGCCGCGCCGCTCGCCCACCGGGTGCCCGACCTCGGCGCGCTGGAGCTGCTGCTCGCCGTCGCCCGGCTCGGCAGTCTCGGCCGGGCCGCCCGCGAGACCGGCATCAGCCAGCCCGCGGCCAGCAGCCGGATCCGGGCCATGGAGCGCCTGCTCGGGGTCGCCCTGGTGGACCGTTCCCCCCGCGGCTCGCGCCTCACCGACGCCGGAACGCTGGTCACCGACTGGGCCCGGCGCGTGGTCGAGGCCGCCGAGGCGTTCGACGCGGGAGCGCAGGCGCTGCGGGGCCGCCGGGACTCTCGGCTGCGGGTCGCCGCCAGCATGACGATCGCGGAGTATCTGCTGCCGCGCTGGCTGATAGCGCTGCGCCGGGAGCGCCCCGACACCGCCGTCTCGCTGCACGCGGGCAACTCCGTCACCGTCGCGGAACGGCTCCTGAGCCACGAGGCGGACCTCGGCTTCGTGGAGGGGCTCGCCGCGCCCGACGGGCTCGACTCCGCCGTCGTCGGCCACGACCGGCTGCTCGTCGTCGCCGCCCCCGGCCACCCCTGGGCCCGCCGCCGCGCCCCGCTCGACCCGGCCGAGCTGGCCCGGACCCCGCTCATCCTGCGGGAACCCGGATCCGGCACCCGCCAGGTCCTGGACGCCGGCCTCACCTCCTACGGAGGACTGGCCGAGCCGCTGCTCGAACTCGCCTCCACCACCGCGTTGAAGGCGGCGGCGGTGAGCGGGGCAGGGCCCTGCGTGCTCAGCGAGCTGGCGGTCGGCGAGGAGCTGGCGGCCCACCGGCTCGTCGCGGTGCCGGTGGCGGGCGTACGGCTGCGCCGCGACCTGCGCGCGGTCTGGCCGGCCGGCACCCGGCCCGCGGGCCCCGCGCGCGATCTGCTCTCGCTGACGCGCGGGACCCCGGGCCTGATGATGCGGGGGACTACCGGCTGATCCCGGCCCCCCCGGCTGACCCCTGTTGACTCCCGGCCCCGTGGTCCGGTGGCCCTATGCGCCCGCTGACCCCGCGCCCGCTCCGGCACCGGCGGGCCGGGTGCTCGCGGCCTCGACCAGGGCCGCCATCACCCGGGTGTCCTCGGCCATCTCCGGATGCCACTGGACGCCCAGCGCCCACCCCGGGCCGGGCAGTTCCACTGCCTCGATCGTGCCGTCCGCCGCGAACGCCGAGGGAGTCAGCCCCGTACCCAGCCGGTCCACGCTCTGGTGGTGGTGCGTCGGGACGGTGAACTCCTCGGGCACCAGATCGCCGTAGCGGGTGCCGGGCACCGGCTTCACGGGGTGCTCGCCGAAGCGGCCGGTCACCCCCGAGGTGTGGCCGTCCATGTGCTGGACGAGCGTGCCGCCCAGGGCCACGTTCAGCAGCTGCATGCCCCGGCAGATCCCCAGCAGCGGGGTGCCGGAGGCCAGGGCCGCCCCGATGAGCGCCAGCTCCCACGCGTCCCGCTCCAGGGCCGGCGGCCCGGTGCGCGGGTCCCGGTCGGCTCCGTACCGTACGGGCTCCACATCGGGGCCGCCCGCGATGACCAGCCCGTCCAGCCGGTCCACCACCGAAGCGGCGGCGCCGGGGTCGGCGTCGGGCGGGAGCATGGCGGCCAGGCCGCCCGCCCGCTGGACGAGCCGGGGGTAGCCGGCGGGCAGCAGGGCGGCGGGCAGCTCCCAGGCGCCCCAGGCGGCGGACGCCTCCAGGTAGGTGCTGACGCCGATGAGCGGCTTCATGGATCGCGTCCTCCGTGCTGTTTCTCGCGCTGTTCGCACTATCGGTCCCGTTCGAGTTCGGCCTCGGCCGCGGCCAGCGCCGCGAACTCCTCCTCGGGAGCCGCGGCCACCAGCCGGTGCCGACTGTAGAAGGTGAAGTAGGCGAGGGCGACGACATAGACCCCGAGCGCGATGAAGGCCGCGTCCTTGTCCACCAGGAACGTCGCGACCAGCGCGGACAGCGCCAGTACGAACGCCACGCCGGAGGTGACCATCCCGCCGGGCGTGCGGTACGGGCGGGGGAGGTCCGGCTCGCGGCGGCGCAGCACGAGATGGGACAGGGCCATCAGGGAGTACGAGATGGTCGCGCCGAACACCGCCACGTTCAGCATCCGGCCGCCGTCCCCGGTGGCCGCCGCCAGCGCGAAACCGATCGCGCCGGGGATCAGCAGACCCAGATAGGGGGCTTTGCGGCCGCTCGTGAGGGAAAGGAACCGGGGCAGATAGCCCGCGCGCGAGAGCGCGAACAGCTGCCGGGACCCGGCGTAGATCAGGGAGAAGAACGACGCGACGAGCCCGGCGAGACCCGCGTAGTTCACGAACCGGCTCAGCGGAGTCGGGTCGCCGTCCCCCTGGAGCGCGACCACCAGCGGATTGCCCGCCTCCTGGACGGCGGCCGAGCCGCGCGCCCCCGTCGCGGCGAAGAAGGTCACCAGCGCCAGCAGGACGAGCACGCCCATGGCGATCGACAGCGCCTTCGGCATGGAACGCACCGGGTCCTTGGCCTCCTCGGCGGCCAGCGGCACCCCCTCCACCCCCAGGAAGAACCACATGCCGAACGGGAACGCCGCCCAGATGCCCAGCACACCGAACGGCAGCCACGAGTTCGAGCCGAACGCGGCCTCGTCCACGGGGATGTCGTTGAGACCGCTCGCGTCGAATTCGGTGAAGGCGCCGACCGCGAAGATCAGCAGCGCCGCCACCGCGACGGCCGTCACCACCAGGCTGAAGCGCAGCGCCTCGCCGACGCCCCAGAGATGAATGCCGATGAAGATCACGAAACAGGCCAGATAGACCGGCCAGCCGGCCGTCAGACCGAAGAGATGGAGTGATTCGACGTACTCACCGATGAAGATGGAGATCGCGGCCGGAGCCAGGATGTATTCGATGAGGATCGCCGTGCCGGTGAGGAATCCGCCCCAGGTGCCGAGCGCGCGCCGGGCGAAGCCGTAGCCGCCGCCCGCCGTGGGCAGGATGGCGGACAGTTCGGCGAGCGAGAAGACGAGGCACGCGTACATCACCCCCATCAGCACCATGGCGATCGCGAGACCGCCGAAGCCCCCCTCGGAGAGGCCGATGTTCCAGCCGGAGAAGTCCCCGGAGACGACATAGGCGACCCCGAGACCGGTCAGCAGCAGCCAGCCCGCACTGCCGCGCCGCAGCGCCCGCCGTTTCAGATAGTCGGTGTCCCGCTGGTCGGCGCCGTCGGCCGTGTCGGCCGGTGGGGTGAGCGCGTCGGTGCCGTCGGACATGAGCTGCTCCTGCCTCGGGGTAAAGGTGTGAGGCCACACCTTTACGCTCCGGATGGCCGCGCGCAAGGCTCATGCGTTAAACGGTTGTTACGGATCGGACGGGGGCGGCGCACGGGCACGGATCCCGACCCGGATCGGGCGGCCGGGGTGGTCCGGCGCTCAGCTGAGGAAGCCCCGCAGCAGCGCCGCCGTACCGCCGCAGTGCTCGCGGGCGATCTCGCGCGCCCCGTCCGCGTCCCCGTCGAGAACCGCCTCCACCAGCGCCGTGTGCTGGCGCTGCGAGTGCTCCAGGTTCCGCACGAGCAGCGGAATGCAGTCCAGCAGATCGTTCACCGACGCCCGGACGGCCGCGTACTGCTCGGTCAGGGTCGCGGACCCGGACAGCTCGGCGAGGGTGAGATGCAGCAGCGTGTCCAGCCTGCGGTACTCCGCCAGGGGCGCGTCACGGGTCGCGGCCAGCGCCGCCCGCAGCCGCCGCGCCCGCTCCCCGCTCAGCCCGTCCGCCGCGCACAGCCCCGCCGCGCCGACCTCCAGCACCTCGCGGAAGCGCAGCACGTCCTCGATGTCCACGCCCGCCACCCGGCGCCGCAGCTCCTCCTCGGCGCCCAGGGCAGGCGCGTCGGGCCTCGGCCGCACGAACGTCCCGCCGTACCTGCCGCGCCGGCTCTCCAGCAGCCCCTGGTCCTGGAGGACCTTGAGCACCTCGCGGAGCGTGACCCGGCTGATCCCCAGCCGCTCGGCCAACTCCCGCTCGGCGGGCAGCCGTTCGCCGCCCGCCACCAGTCCGAGCCGGACGATCCGGAGGATCTGCTCCAGCGCCTCCTCGAAGCCGTTGCCCGCCCGTACGGGCCGCAGTACCGGAGTCAGCGGATCCGCCTCCGTCGGGTCGGTCGGCTCGTCCTTCTTCGCCACGTCGCCGTTTCCCCTTCCCAATCAATGGTCTACAGGCATACCTTATGGCTTCCGGCTGACCGAAGGAGGAGTAACCCCGTGGCAGACCGCACACCCCCGCTCAGCGTCGAGGAACTGCGTGTCCTCGTGGCGAGCGGTGAGATCGACACGGTCGTCCTGGCCTTCCCCGACATGCAGGGCCGGCTCCAGGGCAAGCGGTTCGCCGCTCCGTTCTTCCTCGACGACGTCCTGGAGCACGGCACCGAGGGCTGCAACTACCTTCTCGCCGTCGACACCGAGATGAACACCGTCGACGGATACGCGATGTCCTCCTGGGACCGCGGCTACGGCGACTTCGCCATGCGCCCCGACCTCTCCACCCTGCGCCGCGTCCCCTGGAACGAGGGCACGGCGATGCTCGTCGCCGACCTCGCCTGGCACGACGGCTCGCCCGTCGTCGCCGCGCCCCGCCAGATCCTCCGCCGCCAGCTGGAGCGCCTCGCCGAACACGGCTTCACCGCGCACGTCGGCACGGAGCTGGAGTTCATCGTCTTCAAGGACAGCTACGAGCAGGCCTGGGACAGCGACTACCGGGGGCTGACCCCCGCCAACCAGTACAACGTCGACTACTCCATCCTCGGCACCGGACGGGTCGAACCCCTGCTGCGCCGGATCCGCAACGAGATGGCCACCGCCGGACTGACCGTCGAGTCCGCCAAGGGCGAGTGCAACCCCGGCCAGCACGAGATCGCCTTCAAATACGACGAGGCGCTCGTCACCTGCGACCAGCACGCCATATACAAGACCGGCGCCAAGGAGATCGCCTCGCAGGAGGGCGTCTCGCTCACCTTCATGGCCAAGTACAACGAGCGCGAAGGCAACTCCTGCCATATCCACCTCTCGCTCCAGGACACGCACGGCACCAATGTCATGGCCGGGGACGGCCCCGGCGGCATGTCGCCCGTGATGCGCCACTTCCTCGCGGGCCAGCTCGCCGCGCTGCGGGACTTCTCCCTGCTGTACGCGCCCACCATCAACTCGTACAAACGCTTCCAGCCGGGCTCCTTCGCCCCCACCGCCGTCGCCTGGGGCTATGACAACCGCACCTGCTCGCTGCGGGTGGTCGGACACGGCCGGTCCATGCGCTTCGAGAACCGGCTGCCGGGCGGGGACGTCAACCCGTACCTCGCCGTCGCCGGGCTGATCGCCGCCGGACTGCACGGCATCGAGCACGAACTCGAACTCCCCGAGGAGTGCGCCGGCAACGCCTACAGCGCCGGTTACGAGCAGGTCCCCACCACCCTGCACGAGGCCGCCGCGCTCTGGGAGGACAGCCCCGTCGCCCGCGCCGCCTTCGGCGACGAAGTGGTGGCGCACTACCGCAACATGGCGCGCGTCGAGGTGGAGGCATTCGACGCCGCGGTGACCGACTGGGAGCTTCGCCGCTCCTTCGAACGTCTGTGAGGGACGACGTGCGGGAACAACACGTGGCCGAACACCACATCCTCAACCCGGCCACCGGGGAGACCGTCGCCACCATCGCGGCGACCACCCCCGCCGAGGTCGACGCGGCGGTACGGCGGGCCGCCGCTGCCCAGCGCGGATGGGCGGCGCTCGCCCCCGCCGACCGCGCCAGGGCCCTGCGCCGGTTCGCCGTCGTCGTCGACGAACACAGCGAGGAACTGGCCAGGACCGAGGTCCGCCAGGCCGGTCACACCATCGGCAACGCCCGCTGGGAGGCGGGCAACGTCCGTGATCTGCTGGACTACTCCGCCGGGGGAGTAGAGCGGCTGACCGGCCGCCAGATCCCCGTCGCCGGAGGAGTCGACCTCACCCTGCTCGAACCGCTCGGCGTCATCGGGGTGATCGCTCCGTGGAACTTCCCCATGCCGATCGCCGCCTGGGCCACCGCCCCCGCGCTCGCCGCGGGCAACGCCGTCCTGCTCAAGCCCGCCGAGACCACCCCGCTCACCGCGCTCAGGCTCGCCGAACTCGCCCTGGAGGCCGGGCTCCCCGAGGGCCTCTTCCAGGTCCTGCCCGGCGCCGGTGACGTCGCGGGCGAGGCGCTGGTCGACCACCCGGGCGTCGCCAAGATCGTATTCACCGGCTCCACCCGGGTCGGCAAACGGATCATGGCGAGGAGCAGCTCACTCGTGAAACGGGTGACCCTCGAACTCGGCGGCAAGAGCCCCAACATCGTCTTCGCCGACTCCGACCTCGAACAGGCCGCCGCGGGCGCGCCGATGTCCTTCCTGGACAACGCGGGGCAGGACTGCTGCGCCCGTACCCGCATCCTCGTCCAGCGCGAGGTCCACGACCGGTTCCTGGAACTGCTCGCCCCCGCCGTGGAGTCCGTCGTCGTCGGGGACCCGTCCGACGAGAAGACCCAGATGGGCCCGCTGATCTCGGCGGCCCAGCTGGAGCGGGTACGGTCCTACGTCCCCGACGGCGCGCAGGGCATCCGGGGCAGCGCGCCGGACGGCCCCGGCTTCTGGTTCGCCCCGACCGTCCTCACCGCGGCGGCGGCCGACTCCCCGGTGGCCACCGAGGAGGTCTTCGGGCCGGTCGCCGTCGTGCTGCCCTTCGACGACGAGGAGGACGCCGTCCGGCTGGCCAACGCCACCGAGTACGGACTCGCCGGGTCGATCTGGACCCGGGACGTGGGCCGCGCGCTGCGGGTCTCGCGCGCCGTCGCCGCCGGGAACCTGTCCGTCAACTCGCACAGCGCCGTCCGCTACGGGACACCGTTCGGCGGCTACAAACAGTCCGGACTCGGCAGGGAACTCGGGCCGGACGCCCTCACCGCTTTCACGGAAACCAAGAACGTCTTCATCAGCACGGAGGCCTGAACCCATGACCGCTCCCCAGAACGACATCGTCTGCCGCCGGCTCGTGGGCCGTACGGCGGTCATCACCGGTGCCGGCAGCGGCATCGGCCTCGCCACCGCACGGCGGCTCGCCTCCGAGGGCGCGCACATCGTCTGCGGCGACATCGACGCGACCGCGGGCAAGGCCGCGGCCGAGGAGGTCGGCGGGACCTTCGTCCAGGTCGACGTAACCGACGCCGAGCAGGTCGAGGCGCTGTTCAGGACCGCGTACGACACCTACGGCAGCGTCGACATCGCCTTCAACAACGCGGGCATCTCGCCGCCCGACGACGACTCGATCCTCACCACCGGCCTCGACGCGTGGAAGCGGGTGCAGGAGGTCAACCTCACCTCCGTGTACCTGTGCTGCAAGGCCGCGATCCCCTACATGCGGCGCCAGGGCCGGGGCTCCATCATCAACACCGCCTCCTTCGTGGCGCGGATGGGCGCGGCGACCTCGCAGATCTCCTACACCGCGTCCAAGGGCGGAGTGCTCGCGATGTCCCGGGAGCTGGGCGTCCAGTTCGCCCGGGAGGGGATCCGGGTCAACGCGCTGTGCCCGGGGCCGGTCAACACCCCCCTGTTGCAGGAGCTGTTCGCGAAGGACCCGGAACGGGCCGCGCGCCGGCTGGTGCACATCCCGGTGGGGCGCTTCGCCGCCGCCGAGGAGATCGCGGCCGCGGTCGCGTTCCTCGCGAGCGACGACGCGTCCTTCGTGAACGCCACCGACTTCCTGGTCGACGGCGGGATCGCGGGGGCGTACGTCACCCCGGTGTAGGGCCCTGGCCAGCGGGGGCCGGGCAGGACCTACGCTGAGGGCATGAGCATGACGACCCCGCCCGGCTGGTATCCCGATCCGACGGTCCCGTCCACCGAACGCTGGTGGGACGGGACCGCCTGGACCGCGCACGCCCGCCCGCTCGGCGGGGCCGTCCCGCCCGAACAGCCCCAGCAGTACCCGGTCCAGCCCTCGTTCCAGCCCCCGTTCCCGGGGCAGTACGGCCAGGGACAGCAGCCGTACGCGATGGCGGTGGGCCAACAGACGGTTGCCGCGGCGCCGAGCGGCGCCGCCCGGACCTGGTGGATCGTCGGCGCGTGCGCGCTCGTCGCCACTCTGGTCGTCACCGCACTGGTCACCGGCGTGCTCACACCCGGGGGCGACGACCGGGCGGACGGCGGAGCGGCCGCGCGGAGCGGCGAGCCCGGAGTCTCCCCGGGCACGGACGGGAAGAGCCCGAGCGCGGGTTCCGGCACGGAGCCCGACGCCGTACCGGCCGACGACCCGACCGTCCTGGTCGACCAGTTGAACGGCATCACCCTGCCCATCCTGGACGGCTGGGAGGAGCCGGACTACGGAGCCGACGACGCCCCGACCATGAAGACGGTCGACCTGGTCGACTGCCCCGGATCGGGCGGCACCTGCCGCCACGGCACGGTCTCCTCCCGCACGGCGAGCGGGGCCGAGGGCACGTCCGCCAAGGACCTGGCCGAGGAGGACATCTCCAAGGCCGCCGAGGCCGCGTACGGCAAGGACGGCCTCGGCATCAGCCGCCACGGCGGCATCACGTCGCACAAGACGCTCACCTCCGGGCCCGCCGTGGTCGCGGGCCGCACCGGACACCTGGTGCGGTGGCGGGTCACCACCGGCGCCGGGCCCGGCGGTTACGTCCAGTCGCTGGTCTTCCCCTCGGCGGTCGGCTCCGAGTCACTGATCATCGTGCGCTTCGCCTTCGACGCGGGCCCCGACGGACCGCCGGTCGGCGGAATGGACACGATCACCAAGGGCATCCGGCAGATCGAGGACGGCTCGGGCGGCGTGGGCAGCTCCGTCGGCTCTTGACCCGCGCCGGCTCACGAGACCGGGCTCACAGGAACGTCAGCCCCTCGCCCCGGTACGTGGGTACGGTCGCCACCACCTGGTCGCCCTCCACCAACCGCAGGGTGTCGAAGCGCTCGCACAGCTCACCGGCCTTGGCGTGGCGGAACCACACCTTGTCGCCGATCAGCAGATCGTCGGCCGCCGAGCCGAGCAGCGGGGTCTGCACCTCACCGGCGCCCTCCTGGCCGTCGAAGCGCAGCCCCTCCGGCAGATACGGCACGGGAAGCCGGTCCCGGCCCGCCGCCCCCGACGCCGGATAACCGCCGCCGAGCACCGTCACCACCCCGACGCCCGGCCTGCGCACCACGGGCTGGGCGAACAGCGCGGCGGGACGGCCCGTGAACGATGTGTAGTTGTCGAAGAGCCGCGGAACGTAGAGGCCCGAGCCGGCGGCGATCTCCGTCACCGCGTCCTCCGCGGCCGTGTGCTGGACACTGCCCGTACCGCCACCGTTGACGAACTCCAGGGCGGGCGCGACGCTGCGCACCGCGCGGACCGTCGCCGCGCGCCGCTCCACCAGCTCGCGGCGGGCGGTGGACTGCATCGCTCTGATCACCCGTGACCGCAACGGGCGTCCCACCAGGGTGTCCCCCACCCCGGCTATATGACCTTCGTACGCCATGAGCCCGACCAGCCGGAATCCGGGGCGGCGGGCTATCGACCTGGCCAGCTCGGCCAGTTGGGCCGGCTCGCTCAGCGGGGAACGCAGTGCGCCGATCCTGACCCGTCCGCCGAGCAGCCGCAGGGCCGTGTCCAGTTCCAGACAGACTCTCAGCTCCTCCCGGCCGCCTTCGCGCGCCGCGTCGATGAGATCCAGCTGGGCCGGATCGTCGATCATCACCGTGACGGCGGCGGCGAGTTCCGGGTCCCCGGCCAGCTCCGCGTAGGACGCGCGGTCCGCCGACGGATAGGCCAGCAGCACGTCCTGGAACCCGGCCCGCGCCAGCCACAGCGACTCGGCCAGCGTGAACGACATGATCCCCGCGAACCCGTCGCGGGCCAGGACCCGTTCCAGCATCGCGCGGCAGCGTACGGATTTGCTCGCCACCCGAATCGGTTTGCCGCCGGCCCGCCGTACGAGATCGTCGGCGTTCGCGTCGAACGCCTCCAGATCCACGACGGCGAGCGGTGCGTCGAGATGAGCGGTGGCCCGGTCGTACCTGGCCCGGTCAGTGGCGCGCGGATTCATGGCCCGCAGCCTGCCAGAGCCTGCTACCGCACGGTAGGGGGACGTTCGGGGCAGATCACCACCGGCCTCCGCGGACGTTCCCGCCGGGCCCCCTCCAGCCCGTAGAGTGACGCACACGCCGCGTCGAACGGGCCTCTTCCGTAAGGTGATCGGTCATGCGGTGAACCGATCGGTCAGGACAGCGGCACAGGGGGGCGGATGAGCACCGAGGCACCACGCGCCGCCGTACCACCCCGCGCGCCCGTGCCGCCGCGCCCCACGGCTCCACCGGCCACGGACGCCACCGCGCCCGACGAACCGGCGCCGGACGTCCCGCGCGCCGGCGGACCGGCGGCCACCGCCAGGCGGACGGACGGTCCGCACCCGGTGACCGGCCCGCTGCGGATCCCCCCGCAGCACTCCGCCGCCGCGCCTCCCGCCTCGGTCCCCAAACCTCCCGCCACACCTCCGCGCCCCGCCGCCGACCAGCGCCGCCCGGTGGCCGATCCACGCGGCGCCACCGCTCCGCCGCGCCCGCGCACCTCGTTCGGCCCGCCCCCCGTCACGACGGGCCGGCAGCGCGCGTACGGCCCGCCGCGCCCCGCGCCCGCGCCCGCGTCGACCGAAGGCGGCCGTACGGGCCACGAGAGCGCTCCCACCCCCGCACCTCCCGCCGTCCCCGCACCTCCCGTACCTGCGGCGCCCCCCGTTCCGCCGGTCCCCCCCGCTCCTCCTGTCCCTCCCGCTCCACCGGTCGCTCCCGCGCAGCGGGTCCCTCCCATACGCACGGCCGAGACGCCGTTCCCGGCCCCGCACCCCTCCTACGCCTGGGCCCCGGCAAACGCCGGGACACCCGAGGAACACGCCCGCCTGGTGCCCGTACAGCCCCGGCACCCCGGCAGGACCGCCGCCGCCCTCGTCTGCGGTGTGCTCGGCCTCGGACTGATCGGCGGCGCCGCGACCGGCACCTGGCTCACCGGCGACTCGGCGGCCGAACCCGCCACCCAGGACACCTTCGGCACGGCACGCTCCCTCTGGCACAGCGTCCCCGTCGACACCCTCTTCCCGCGCACCCTCGACGGCGGCGGCGCCGGGCCCGGAGGCGCCGACCGCGACTGGACGCGGGTCGGTGTCGCCCCCGACAGCGACTGCTCCGCCGCCCTCGACCCCCTGCTGCTCAGGACGGTGGGCCCGGTCGGCTGCGAGCGGGTGCTGCGCGCCACCTACGTCGACGCCACCTCCAGCAGCGTCACCACCGTAGGACTCGTCTTCACCAAGGCCGACGCGGCCGCCATGGACGCCCTGCGCGCCCGCTTCCGGGACGAGAAACTCGACCGGCGCGCCGATCTGATGCCCCGCGCCTTGCCCGTCAAGGGCACCCCCGCCGCCGGGTTCGGCGACCCGCAGCGCGCCAGCTGGTCGGTGAACGTCCTCACCGACGCACCCGTCGTCGTGTACGGCGTCTCCGGCTTCGCGGACGGCCGCAAGGTCACCGCCCCGCAGTCCGCCGGCGAGGCCATGGCCTCCGGAGCCACCACCGCGCCCGCGCAGTCGGGGCTCGGCCATGAGGCGAAAGGCATCGCCGACCGTATCGAACGAGGGGTCCGCAAGGCCGTCAGCGCCCCCACGGCGGAGCCCCGGTGACCCGGAACACGCCCCCGACGCCCCCGAGGACGAGGATTCCCATGCCCCGCAGGACCGCCGGGCGCCGGCGCCACCGCGTCGCCGCCGTTCTCGCCGCCGCGTCCTTCCTCCTCGTCCCCGCCACCCCCGCGCACGCCGACGCGATCCGGATCCAGCAGTGGGCGCTGGAAGCGATGCACACCGACGCGGCCTGGCGCAGCGCCCAGGGCACGGGCATCACGGTCGCCGTCCTGGACACCGGCGTCGACGACACCCATCCCGACCTGGAGGGACAGGTGCTGGCGGGCAAGGACCTGATCGGCTTCGGCGCGGTACGCGGCGACCGCTCCTGGGCCAGGCACGGCACCGCCATGGCCGGGATCATCGCGGGACACGGCCACGGCTTCGACCGGTCCGACGGCGTCCTGGGGATCGCGCCCGAGGCGAAGATCCTGCCCGTCCGCGTCATCCTCGAAGGCACCGACCCGGCCAGGGCGAAGGCACGCTCCTCCAAAGGAGGAGCACTCGCCGAGGGCATACGGTGGGCCGCCGACCAGGGCGCCGACGTCATCAACCTCTCCCTGGGCGACGACAGCGAGTCCGCCCACCCGGAAGCGGGCGAGGACGCGGCCGTCCAGTACGCCCTGGCCAAGGGGGCCGTGGTCGTCGCCTCGGCGGGCAACGGGGGCGAGAAGGGCGACAACATCTCGTACCCGGCCGCCTACCCCGGCGTGATCGCCGTGACGGCGGTCGACCGCTACGGCACCCACGCGGCCTTCTCCACCCGCCGCTGGTACGCCACCGTCAGCGCGCCCGGGGTGGACGTCGTCATCGCCGATCCCGACCGCCGCTACTACGAGGGCTGGGGCACCAGCGCCGCCGCCGCGTTCGTCTCGGGCGCGGTCGCCCTCATCCGCTCGGCCCACCCCGATCTCACCCCCGCGCAGATCAAGAAGCTCCTCGCGGACACCGCGCGCGACGCGCCGAAGGACGGCCGCGACGACGCCAGGGGGTACGGAATGGTCGACCCCGCCGCCGCGATCGCGGCCGGCGCGAAGCTGCCCCGTACGGACCTGAGGAGCGAGGCGGCGGGCGCCGCGAGCTACGGCAAGCGGTACTTCGGCCACGGCCCCGACGTCGCACGCGAGGACCCGGAACCGGCCGCCTGGATCGCGCCCACGGCGGGCGCGGCGGGGGCGCTGCTGCTCGTCGGCGCGGTGCTGCTGTGGCGCCGCGGCGTCCGAAGGATCGGCGTACCCGGCTCCCTGGGCTGAGGCGCCGCTCAAGCTCCCCGGTCCGCGTCGCCCGCGCCGTCCGCACCGCCGGTGACCGCCCCCACGGCCCGGACCGCCTCGACCGCCGCCTCCTCGACCCGGGCGATGCCCGCCTCCAAAGAAGGATGGCCGTCCGACAGGACCGCGACCAGACACCCCCGCACCCGCCCCACCGAGTGCACCACCCACAGCCCGTCCGCGCCCCTCGGCAGCCAGCCGTTCTTGAGCGCCCAGCCGCCGCCCCCGCCGGCCGCCGACACACCCCAGTCCTGTCCCGGCACCACCCGGCCCATCAGCCTCACCAGACAGCGGCGCGACCGCTCGTCCAGCGCCGGATCCACGCCGAACACCGCCTTCAGCAGCGTCAGCTGGTCGTGCGCGGTGGTCCGGGTCAGCCCCCAGGCGGGCGCCGCCGCCGTCCGGGTCATGCCCAGCCGCGTGTGCGCCGCGTCCAGCCCCGCCACACCCCCGGCCGCCGCCCGCAGCGCCGTCGCCGCGTCGTTGTCACTACGTTCGATCATGGCCGCCGCGAGACGCTCCTCCTCGCCGCTCAGCCACCCGCCGGTGTCCCGCGCCCGCAGCAGCAGCGCCGCGAGGACCGCCACCTTCACCACACTGGCCGTGACGTACTCCCGGTCCGCGCCGTGCGCCACCGCCCGCCCGCTGTCCATGCCGTAAGCGGCGACCGAGAGATCCACCCGACGACCCTACGTTCCCCGGCGCCGTCTACTCTCGTCCCGTGGCGCTCAAGAACATCCCCGCATCCGCTTTCTCCGACGACGACGGCACCGCCGATCCCGCCCTCGCCGCGGCCCTCGCCGCCTGGGCCGAGGACCGGACCGCCGAGGGGGCCGAGGGGCGGGTGCTGGCGGCGCTCAAGGACGCCCGGCTGCTGGTCCCCATCGTCGCCGTGCTCGGCGAGACGGAGGAGGACGAGAACGGGCTGCGCCGGGAGAAGAACAGCGACATGGCCGTGCCCACGCTCCGGTCGGGGGACCGGCGGGCGCTGCCGGCCTTCACCTCCACCGAGGCGCTGACCCGCTGGGACGCCGGGGCCAGGCCCGTGGCCGTACCGCTGCACCAGGCGCTCCGAGCCGCCGCGCACGAGAAGGCCGACACCCTGGTGCTGGATCTGGCCGGGCCCGTCACGTACCAGCTCACCGGCCCCGGCCTGCTGGCCCTCGCCGAGGGCCGGGCCAGCGCCGACCCGCTGGACGATCCGGCGGTCACCGCCGCCGTACGGTCGGCCGTCGCCGCCGAGACCGCCGTCCTGCGCGCGTATCTCGGGCCGGGCAGCGCGGACGGCATCCTCGCGCTCGTCCTGGACCCGGCCGCGCCGCAGGCCGAGACCGCGCGCCGGATCGCCGAGGCGCTCGCGGCCGACGACGTGCTGAGGGCCCGCCTGGTGCGCGGACTCGACCTGGCACTGCTGCCGGCCGAGGCCACGCCGCCCGGCGAGCCCCTTTACGTGCGCGGGTGACGGATACGCGGGTGACGGAGCGGAGCCGAGCGGCCCGCTCGGCCGTGCGCCGTCAGCCGTAGACCGGACCCGTGTACTTCTCCCCGGGGCCCTGACCCGGCTCGTCCGGTACGAGCGACGCCTCCCGGAAGGCCAGCTGGAGCGACTTCAGCCCGTCGCGCAGCGGCGCCGCGTGGAAGGAGCTGATCTCCGTCGCGCTCGCGTCCATCAGCCCGGCCAGCGCGTGGACGAGCTTGCGCGCCTCGTCCAGGTCCTTGTGCGCGTCGCCCTCCTCGGTCAGCCCGAGCTTCACGGCCGCCGCGCTCATCAGATTCACCGCGACCGTGACGATCACCTCGACGGCGGGGACCTCCGCGATGTCGCGGGCCATGGCGTCGTAGCCGGGAGATTCTTCGGGTGGGGTCGTCGCGTCGCTCATGCGTCACACGATAGGCGTACGCCGGGGCGCTTCCGTCCCCGGGAGCGGGGCGGCGGAGCGCGGAGCCGGCCGGACGCAGCGGGTTAGCGCCCGCCCGGGGGAGCTGCTAACCTGGAGTAACGACCGGCCGGACACGCGTGTGCCCGGCCCACAAGTGGAGGCTCCGATCTCCCACCTGGCTGCCCTCCGCGGGCGGCGGGTCACCGGTCAGGTGGTGCCCATCGTTCCGTACGGACGATGGAACCGCCCGATGCGCCCCGTGATTCGTGCACGGCGGTGCTCCGGTATTCAAGGAGCTGCTGCCTGTGTGCCGTCCGGGGCCTTTTCTATGTTCCGCCGCGGTTGGTCTGTCAACAGACGTTACGCGGCTGTCTGCCAGACAGTCGTGTGGTGCTACCGAGGAGGATCCATCAGCGCCGAGCCCCGCATCAACGACCGGATTCGCGTTCCCGAAGTGCGACTTGTCGGTCCCAGTGGCGAGCAGGTGGGCATTGTGCCGCTCGCCAAGGCCCTGGAACTCGCACAGGAGTACGACCTGGACCTGGTCGAGGTCGCGGCGACAGCCCGTCCGCCCGTGTGCAAGCTCATGGACTACGGGAAGTTCAAGTACGAGTCGGCCATGAAGGCCCGTGAGGCGCGCAAGAACCAGGCGCACACGGTCATCAAGGAAATGAAGCTCCGGCCGAAGATCGACCCGCACGACTATGACACCAAGAAGGGTCACGTCGTCCGGTTCCTCAAGCAGGGGGACAAGGTCAAGATCACGATCATGTTCCGCGGTCGTGAGCAGTCCCGTCCCGAGCTTGGCTTCCGACTGCTCCAGCGGCTTGCCTCGGACGTGGAGGAACTCGGCTTCATCGAGTCCAACCCGAAGCAGGACGGCCGGAACATGATCATGGTTCTGGGCCCGCACAAGAAGAAGACCGAGGCCATGGCCGAGGCTCGCGAGGCGCAGGCCGCCCGCAAGGCCGAGCGTCAGGGCCACGCGACCGAGGAGTCGGCGGACGCGACGGGCGAGGCCACGGCCGAAGCCGCCGCCGAAGCTCCCGCCGAGGCATCTTCCGACGCGTGATCCGCGGGGTCGCCACCCAGGCGACCCCCGGCTCCGCCCGGAACCACACACCAGAGATCTGACGCGCCCGCGCGCCGGTCGAATCCGACCGGCTGGGAGCGCCACCGACGAGGAGAGAGCGGCGCCATGCCGAAGAACAAGACGCACAGCGGTGCCAGCAAGCGCTTCAAGATCACCGGCTCCGGCAAGGTGCTGCGGGAGCGGGCCGGCAAGCGCCACCTGCTCGAGCACAAGTCGTCGCGGCTGACGCGTCGCCTCACCGGCAACGCCGAGATGGCCCCGGGCGACGCCAAGAAGATCAAGAAGCTTCTCGGCAAGTGACGCCGCCGCCCCCGGTGACCGGGGGCGCGGCGCAGGACCGGGACCCATTCGTTTCCGGACCGTGTGAGTACCACCACGGTCCCGCTACAAGGAGTTAACACGTGGCACGCGTCAAGCGGGCAGTCAACGCCCACAAGAAGCGCCGGGCAATCCTCGAGGCGGCCAGCGGTTACCGCGGCCAGCGCTCGCGCCTGTACCGGAAGGCGAAGGAGCAGGTCACCCACTCCCTCGTTTACAACTACAACGACCGCAAGAAGCGCAAGGGCGACTTCCGTCAGCTGTGGATCCAGCGGATCAACGCCGCCGCCCGCGCCAACGGCATCACCTACAACCGCTTCATCCAGGGTCTGAAGGCCGCCAACGTCGAGGTCGACCGCAAGATCCTCGCCGAGCTGGCCGTCAACGACGCCAACGCGTTCGCCGCGCTGGTCGAGGTCGCCCAGAAGGCCCTCCCGAGCGACGTCAACGCTCCGAAGGCCGCCGCCTGACCCGTCAGGCAGCATGTGCTCTCCCTCCGGACCCGCAGGCATCACGCCTGCGGGTCCGGCGCGTTCCACCCCGTACCCCGCCACGAGAAGTGAGTCCGCCGCCGATGGCCACCCCCGAGCTGATCTCCCCGCGCTCCCCGCGTGTCACGGCCGCGCGGCGGCTCGCCAAGCGGGCCTTCCGCGGCAAGGAACGCCGGTTCATCGCCGAGGGGCCGCAGGCCGTACGTGAGGCGGTGGCCCACCGCGCGGACGGCGGCGAGCCCACGCTGACCGAGCTGTTCACCACCACCGAGGCCGCCGAGCGCCACGCCGACATCGTCGAGGCCGCGCGCGCCACCGGCGCCCGGATCCACTTCGCGCCCGACACGGTGCTCGCCGAGGTGTCCCAGACCGTCACCCCGCAGGGGCTGCTGGGCGTCTGCCGCTTCCTCGACTCGCCGTTCGAGGACATCCTGCGGAGCCGGCCCCGGCTCGTCGCCGTCCTCGCCCACGTCCGCGACCCCGGGAACGCCGGTACGGTGCTGCGCTGCGCCGACGCGGCGGGCGCCGACGCCGTCGTCCTCACCGACGCCTCGGTCGACCTGTACAACCCGAAGTCGGTTCGGGCTTCGGCCGGCTCGCTGTTCCACCTGCCGGTCGCCGTCGGTGTCCCCGTCGAGCTGGCCGTCCAGGGGCTCAAGGACGCCGGTGTAAGGATCCTCGCCGCCGACGGCGCGGGCGACCAGGACCTCGACGACGAGCTGGACGCGGGCACCATGGGCGCTCCCACCGCCTGGGTCTTCGGCAACGAGGCGTGGGGGCTGCCGGCCGAGACCCGCGCTCTCGCCGACGCCGTCGTACGGGTGCCGATCCACGGAAAGGCCGAGAGTCTGAACCTCGCGACCGCCGCGGCCGTATGTCTCTACGCCTCCGCACGCGCCCAGCGGGTCCGCGGTACGTGCTGAGGGGGTCCGCTCCGTCACGTACAGCTAGTACTGTTGCGCTTTCGGGGACCCACTGAGCTACGCGGAAGAGGTGGGGTGCGGGCATGACCGTCGGTGCGAGCGGATCCGCCGCTGTCCGGGGAGCCTTACCTCGCGCGCCCGGGAACGGCTCGGACGGGCCGGGGGACGACCCCGACGGCCGCCTCGCGAGCGCCCCCGGGACCGACCAGTCCGACGGCCTGCCCGGGATCGACCCCGACGACCTCCCCGACGGGCTGATCGTCGCCGACGAGACCGGCCGGGTCGTCTGCTTCAACGCCGCCGCCGCCCGGATCACCGCCATACCCCGCTCCGACGCCCTCGGCCACCCGCTGGAGCGCGCCCTGCCGCTGGAGGACCTCAAGGGCCGCCGCTGGTGGGCCCTGACCGATCCGTACGGCGGCCTCGCGACCCGGGTCGGCCAGCCCGAGCGCAACCTCCTGCTGCCCGGCGGCCGCGAGGTGCTGGTCTCCGCGCGCTACGTCCGCGCGTACCCCACCGGTCCGGTCCGCCGGCTGGTCGTCTGCGTGCGCGGCACCGAGGCGCGCCGCCGTACCGAACTCAGCCACGCGGAGCTGATCGCCACCGTCGCCCACGAGCTGCGCTCCCCGCTGACCTCCGTCAAAGGGTTCACGGCCACCCTGCTCGCCAAGTGGGAGCGGTTCACCGACGACCAGAAGCGGCTGATGCTGGAGACCGTCGACGCCGACGCCAACCGGGTCACCCGGCTGATCGCGGAGCTGCTGGACATCTCCCGGATCGACTCCGGGCGCCTGGAGCTGCGCCGCCAGCCCGTCGACGTCGGCACGGCCGTCGCGCGCCACGTGCAGTCGCACACCGCCTCCGGGCAGTCGCCCGACCGCTTCCTCGTGCGGATCCTGCAACCGCTGCCCGATCTGTGGGCCGATCCCGACAAGATCGACCAGGTGCTCGGCAACCTGCTGGAAAACGCGGTGCGCCACGGCGAGGGAACCGTCACCATTGAGGTGGCGGCCGCGGAGATCCAGCACGCGGCCCGGACGGAGAAGGGAACGGCCGTCACCGTGTGCGACGAGGGATCCGGCATTCCCGAGGAGTCGATGAGCCGCGTCTTCACCCGCTTCTGGCGGGGCAGCAAGCGCGGCGGGACCGGGCTCGGCCTGTATATCGTCAAGGGCATCGTCGAGGCCCACGGCGGAACGATCACCGTCGGCCGGGGACCCGGCGGCGGTGCCGAGTTCCGATTTATTCTGCCCGTCGGCACTCCGGCCCATCTGTCCTGACCGGTCCGGGCCGCCCACGGGCTCCCTCACCTTCGTACGACCTTTAGACTCGACCTTTGGCACCTCCGCGCCCCCAGTGATCGAGCAGGGTCGTTTCGCCAGCCAATCGGAAGTACGGGAAGAGATGTCCGCACCCAACAAGTCGTACGACCCGGTCGAGGTCGAGGCACTGAAACCGGAAGAGATCGAGCGCATGCGGGACGAGGCGCTCGCCGCCTTCGCCGCCGCCGGTGACCTCGACGCGCTCGCCCACGCGAAGACCGCGCACACCGGAGGCACGTCGCCGCTCGCCCTCGCCAACCGCGAGATCGGCGCGCTGCCCCCGCAGGCCAAGGCCGAGGCGGGCAAGCGCGTGGGCCAGGCGCGCGGCGCCGTCAGCAAGGCCCTCGCCGCCCGCCAGAGCGAGCTGGAGGCCGAGCGCGACGCCCGGGTCCTGGTCGAGGAGGCGGTGGACGTCACACTGCCGTACGACCGGATCCCGGCCGGCGCCCGCCACCCGCTGACCACCTTCATGGAGCGGGTCACGGACGTCTTCGTGGCCATGGGCTACGAGGTCGCCGAGGGGCCCGAGGCCGAGGTGGAGTGGTTCAACTTCGACGCGCTCAACTTCGTCCCCGACCACCCCGCGCGCCAGATGCAGGACACCTTCTTCGTCCAGGGGCCCGAGGGCACCGAGGGCGACGAGTCCGGCGTCGTGCTCCGTACCCACACCTCGCCGGTGCAGGCCCGCTCGCTGCTGGCGCGCGAGCTGCCCGTCTACGTCGTCTGCCCCGGGCGGGTCTACCGCACCGACGAGCTGGACGCCACGCACACCCCGGTCTTCCACCAGATCGAGCTGATCGCCGTGGACGAGGGCCTCACCATGGCCGACCTCAAGGGCACCCTGGACCACATGGTGCAGGCGCTCTTCGGCCCGGACATGAAGACCAGGCTCCGGCCCAACTTCTTCCCGTTCACCGAGCCGTCCGCCGAGATGGACATGGTCTGCTACGTCTGCCGCGGCGAGTCCGTCGGCAACCCCGACCGGCCCTGCCGCACCTGCGGCAGCGAGGGCTGGATCGAGCTGGGCGGCTGCGGCATGGTCAACCCCAAGGTGCTCACCGCCTGCGGCGTCGACCCCAAGAAGTACAGCGGATTCGCCTTCGGGTTCGGCATCGAACGGATGCTGATGTTCCGCCACAACGTCGAAGACATGCGAGACATGGTCGAGGGTGACGTCCGGTTCACCCGGCCGTTCGGGATGGAGATCTGATGCGGGTCCCGCTTTCCTGGCTGCGGGAGTACGTCGACCTGCCGGCGACGGAGACCGGCCGTGACGTGCAGGCCAAGCTCGTCTCCGCCGGTCTGGAGGTCGAGACCGTCGAGCAGCTCGGCGCCGGCCTCAAGGGCCCCCTCGTCGTGGGCAAGGTCCTCACCATCGAGGAGCTGGAGGGCTTCAAGAAGCCCATCCGCTTCTGCACCGTCGACGTCGGCGCCGCCAACGGCACCGGCGCGCCGCAGGAGATCGTCTGCGGCGCGCGCAACTTCGCCGTCGGCGACAAGGTCGTCGTGGTCCTGCCCGGCGCGGTCCTGCCGGGCGACTTCGCGATCTCCGCGCGCAAGACGTACGGCAAGACCTCGCACGGCATGATCTGCTCCGGCGACGAGCTGGGCATGGGCGACGACGGCACCGGCGGCATCATCGTGCTGCCGCCCGAGCACGAGACGGGCACCGACGCCATCGCCCTGCTGGAGCTGGTGGACGAGGTCCTCGACATCGCGGTCACCCCCGACCGCGGCTACTGCCTGTCGATGCGCGGAGTCGCCCGCGAGACCGCCATCGCCTACGGACTGCCGCTGCGCGACCCCGCGCTGCTCGACGTGCCCGCGCCCAACGCCTACGGCCACCCCGTGAAGATCGCCGACCCCCGGGGCTGCGACCGCTTCACCGCCCGTACGGTCACCGGTCTCGACCTGGAGGCCCGCAGCCCCATCTGGCTGCGCCGCCGCCTCCAGAAGGCCGGGATGCGGCCGATCTCGCTCGCCGTCGACATCACCAACTACGTGATGCTGGAGCTGGGCCAGCCCCTGCACGCCTACGACCGCGCGCGCCTCGAAGGGCCGATCGGGGTCCGCCGCGCCCAGCAGGGCGAGAAGATCACCACGCTCGACGGCGTCGCCCGGGTCCTGGACGCCCAGGACCTGGTCATCACCGACGACCGGGGGCCGATCGGCCTCGCGGGCGTGATGGGCGGCGCCCACACCGAGATCGCCGACACCACGGCCCACCCGGAGACCGGCGAGGCCCAGGGCACCACCGAGGTGGTCATCGAGGCCGCGCACTTCGACGCGATCTCCATCGCCAGGACCGCGCGCCGCCACAAGCTGCCCTCCGAGGCGTCCAAGCGCTTCGAGCGCGGCACCGACCCGCAGGCCACGGCCGCCGCCGCGCAGCGGACCGTCGACCTGCTGGTGCTCCTCGCCGGCGGCTCGGCCGAGGCCGGGGTCACCGAGATCTTCGCGCCGTCCGCGCCGCACACCATCGCCATGCCCGCCGACCACCCCGACCGCGTCGCGGGCGTGACCTACGGCCGCGAGACCGTCGTACGCCGGCTCCAGCAGATCGGCTGCGACGTCTACGGGCAGGACGAGCTGGTCGTCACCGTGCCGTCCTGGCGCCCCGACCTCGGCGCGCCCAACGACCTCGCCGAGGAGGTCATCCGGCTGGAGGGGTACGAGAACCTGCCCTCCACGCTGCCCACTCCGCCGTCCGGCCGCGGCCTCACCGAGCGCCAGCGGCTGCACCGCAGGGTCGGCCGCGCGCTGGCCGGCGCCGGCTATGTCGAGGCGCTGAACTACCCGTTCACCGGCACCGCCGTACTCGACGCCTTCGGGCTGCCCGCCGCCGACGAGCGCCGCCGTACGGTCACGCTCGTCAACCCGCTGTCCGACGAGGAACCCGCGCTGCGCACCACGCTGCTGCCGGGCCTGATCACCGCGCTGCGCCGCAACGACGGCCGGGGCTCGCACGATCTGGCGCTCTTCGAGACCGGCCTGGTCTTCCGGCCCACCGGGGACGAGACCGTGCCGCTACGGCTGCCGGTCGACCGGCGTCCGACCGACGAGGAGGTGGCCGCGCTCGACACCGCGCTGCCGCGCCAGCCGCGCCACGCGGCCGTCGTCCTGACCGGCGCGCGCGAGCGGGCCGGCTGGTGGGGCAAGGGCACGCCCTCGGTGTGGGCGGACGCGGTCGAGGCGGCCCGTACCGTCGCCCGTGAGGCCGGCGTCGAGCTGACCGTGCGGGCCGGCCGGTACGAGCCCTGGCACCCGGGCCGCTGCGCGGCGCTGTCCGTCGTGATCGACGGCGTGGAGACGCCCGTCGGCCACGCCGGGGAGCTGCACCCCCGGGCGGTCAAGGCGCTCGGCCTGCCGGAGCGCACCAGCGCCATGGAGATCGACCTCGACCTGCTGGAAGAGGCGTCCGCCGGCGCGCTGCGCGCGCCGAGGATCTCCACCTACCCGGTCGCCACCCAGGACGTGGCGCTGGTCGTCCCGGCCGAGGTGCCGGCCGCCGAGGTGGAGCGGGCGCTGCACGAGGGCGCGGGGGAACTCCTGGAGTCCCTGCGGCTGTTCGACGTGTTCGCCGGGGAGCAGATCGGCGCGGGCCACAAGTCCCTCGCGTACGCCCTGCGGTTCCGCGCGCCGGACCGCACACTGACGGTCGACGAGGCGACGGCCGCGCGCGACGCGGCGGTGGCACTGGCCGCCGAGCGGACCGGGGCGGTGCTGCGGGGCGCCTGAGCTTCGGCTCGGCGCCCACGGTCCGACCTGGCCGTTCGGTGCGTTGTTCGACGGAGAACCCGCCGGTGAGGGGCGCGTCCTGATTCTTGGACGCGCCCCTCACTCGTTCGAGTGAGGAAGCCGGGCGTGGTTCGCCAACGGGCTCCGGTGATCGACACAATCAATCCGGCCAGGTCGGTCGACATATGCCGCGCGGCTCAGAGGCTCGCGTTTTCGGATCGGGCCGGACGGCGAGCGGGTCCGGTGCCGGGCACCGCGAGGTGGAGGAGGGAGTCATGGCCGGGTCATGGCGACCGACGACAGCGGGACTTCCGCCACACGCCCCGGGAGCGGCACGGCGGTTCGCGAGCCCGGCGTGGTGCCGACGGGAGGCCCGTACGGCCGGACGGCCGAGGGGGACCGGCGGATGAATCGGACCAGGACACAGGACGACGCGTCCCACGACCCGTACAGGGACGAACTGGAGGAGGCGTCCGCCTCCTGGGGCTTCGTCGAGTGCGCGGTGCCCGGCGGACTGCTCGCCCTGGTCGTCACCTGGGAGCTGACCCGCCCGACCACCACGCGCGAGAACTTCTCCGCCCGCGTGGTGACCTGCGTGGCGTTCGTGCTGGTGATGGTCTATCTCCTGGTGCGGTTACGGCGCCGGGCGGCGCGCGAGCTGGGCGAGGTACGGGCGGTGGCGCGCGCCGCGCAGGAGACGCTGATCCGCCCGCTGCCCCACCGGCTGGACGGGCTGACCATCGCCGCCCGCCAGATCTCCGCCTCCCGGGGCGCCGAGGTCGGCGGCGACCTGTACGAGGCCGTCGCCACCGCGCACGGCGTCCGCGTCGTCATCGGCGATGTGCGCGGCCACGGGCTGCCGGCCATCGGCATGGTCGCCGCGGTCCTCGGCAGCTTCCGGGAGGCCGCGTACGACGAGACCGGCCTCGACGGCGTCCTGCGCCGCCTCGACCGGGCCCACCAGCGCCAGCTGCGGGACCAGTTGGGGGCCGCCCGTCCGCCGGCCAGGCGGGGACGGGCGCGGCGGAGCAGGAGTGCCTGTCGGCCGAGGAGTTCGTCACCCTGCTGCTCCTGGAGATCGGCGCCGACGCCGAGGTGCGGGCGCTCAACTGCGGCCATCCGTGGCCCTATCGGCTGGGCAGAGGCGCCGCCCGGCTGGCCGCGGGCGAGCCGCTGCCCCCGCTGGGGACCGTACCGCTGCCCGCCAGCCTGCCGCCGTACCGCTGCGGCCGGCTGCTGCCCGGCGAGACGCTCGTCCTGCACACCGACGGCGCGGAGGACGCCCGCGACTCCGCCGGACGCTTCTTCGGCCTGCCGGAAGCGCTCACCCGCGCCGCCTCGGGACCGCCGCTGCCGCCGGCCGCCGTGGTGCGCCAGCTCCACTCCGCGCTGCTGCGCCATACCGGCGGCCGGGTCACCGACGACATGGCGCTCCTCGTCCTGCGCAACGACCGCCCCGCGACCGACGAGCGCGATCGTGTGCCCCCGCAGTCCGGCGAGCCGGTGCTGGGACCCACCCGCCCGGCCTCCTCCCACCGCCCCTGCCACGAGGGGCGGGGACGGTGACGGCGGGGGAGGAGCGCCGGACACGTGGTCCCGTCCGCCCTGCCGTCGGAGCGTCGGGCAGGTTCCGGCAGGGCGGACGGTGCGGGGTGCGGGCCGTCGCACTGTACGAGGGGGAGCCGACGGCCCGGCCGCCTCTTTCAGGAGGCGATTCAGTCAATCGTCCCCGGAGGGGCCCGCGGCAGGGTGCACGTGCCGCGGAAGCGGGCATTACGTTCACACCCCGTGCGTTTCCCGTTCCACTACTCTGGTTCGGCCGAGCCACCGGAGGGGCACATGCAGCCCAATTCTCTGCTCGATTCCCTGCTCGACGAGGCGGGCATCTCCCATGCCGGTCTCGCCGCCCGGGTCAACCAGGCGGGCCGTACCAAGGGGATCGCCCTGCGGTACGAACACACCGCCGTATCACGGTGGCTGAAGGGCCAGCGGCCACGCGGCCAGGTGCCCGACCTGATCTGCGTGGTGCTGAGCGACCGGCTGCACCGCCCGCTCACCCTCGACGACATCGGGCTCGGGGTGGCGGGCGAGGCGCCCGTCCCGCACGGCACACCGCTCTCCGGTTTCGTGGAGCGCGCCACCGCCCTGTGGCGCAGCGACGAACAGCAACGGCCGCACATAGTGGGCGCCCCCACGGTCACCGGTACGCCCGCCGTCATGCCCGTCTGGGAGTGGGAGAACCCGCCCGAGGACTCCGACGTCTCGCGCAGCGGGTCCAACCGGGTCGGCCCCACCGACATCGAGCTGCTGCGATCGGCCAGGGCGCACTACGAGTTGATGTACCGCAGGGCGGGCGGGGTCGCGACCCGGGCCCGTATCGTCCGCTTCCTCAACGCGGAGGCCGCGCCGCTGCTGCGCGGCGGGTACACCGACGCGCTGGGCCGTCAACTGCACCGCGCCACCGGGGGACTGGTGGCGGTGGCCGGAATCTGCGCCTACGACTCCGACGCGCACGGGCTCGCGCAGCGCTACTTCCACCAGGCGCTGCGGCTGGCCAAGGCCAGCGGCGACCGGGGGCTGGGCGCCTATGTCATCGCGCTGCTGGTCAACCAGTCGCTGTATCTGGGGGAGTACCGCCAGGCCGTGGCCTTCGCGGAGGCCGCGCTGCGCACGGCGGGCCGGCAGATCACCCCGGCGCTCGCCGCCGATCTGTACGCGATGCAGGCCAAGTCGTACGCCCATCTCGGCGACGGCGGCGGCGCGCTGGGCTGCATCCGGCGGGCGGAGACGGAGGCGGAGCGCATCCGCCCGGCCGGCGAGCCGGACGAGACCGGCTACGTACAGCCGGGGCTGGTCAACGTACAGGTGGCGGAGGCGCTCCTCAGTCTCGGTGATCTGGCGGCAGCCCGGGTGCACGCGACGGCGGCCGTGGACACTCCGGCGCACGACCGGGGCAGGGTGCACCGGTTGGCGATGCTCAGCCACATCGAGCTGCGGCAGGGCGAGCCGGACCGGGCAGCCAGGACCGCGGCGGAGATGGCGGAGCGGGCCATGGGCATGGAGTCCCAGCGGCTGCGGGACCGGCTGCGCGCCGTACGGGAGCAGTTGGTGGCCAGCGGTTCGGCCGTGGCCGAGGAGACGGCGGAACTGATCGAGGGGGCGCTGCGCGTACCGCTGTAAGTCTCCGTGAGCCCCTTCGTGAGCCCCCCGCGCGTTCCCGCATGCTCGTTCTGCTGCTGCGATATTGCCATCAACTTGTCGGAAGGTGGCAGAAACGTGCAGTGGACGAAACTAAGCGAACAAACCGTCTATGAAAACCGCTGGTTCCAGGTGAATCTGGCGGACGTCAAACTCCCCGACGGCCGGCATCTGGACCACTTCCTCATCCGGCTCCGCCCGGTCGCCGTGGCGACCGCGGTCAACTCCGCCAACGAGGTGCTGATGCTCTGGCGGCACCGCTTCATCACCGACAGCTGGGGCTGGGAGCTGGCCGCGGGGGTCGTCGAGGACGGCGAGGACATCGAGACCGCGGCGGCGCGGGAGATGGAGGAGGAGACCGGGTGGCGCCCGGGCCCGCTCCGGCATCTGCTCACCGTCGAGCCGTCCAACGGTCTGAGCGACGCCCGGCACCATCTCTACTGGTCCGACGAGGCCACGTACATGGGCCATCCCGAGGACGACTTCGAGTCCTCGCGCCGGGAGTGGGTGCCGCTCAAACTGATCCCGGACATGATCGCCAAAGGCGAGATCCCGGCCGCCAACATGACGGCCGGGCTGCTGATGCTCCATCACTTGCGCCTGGGGTAGCCCACTGAGGCCGTGGCGGGCGAAGGCCTCAGCGGCCGACGGCCTGCCAGACCGTCGTCGCGAGCGCGCCGAGCGCGCAGAGTGACGCCACGGCGGGCAGCGGCCAACGGGCTTGTTCCAGCGCCGCGACGCGCACGGCCAGATCGGCCACGTCCTTGTCGGTCTGGTCGATGCGCTGCGCCAGCAACGCCATTCTGCCGTCGGTCCTCGCCTGACCGACGTCGAGACTCCTGCGTAACTCTGCGTCGGCGACCGCGGAATGGTCGGGGTCGGTGTTCACGGATCCGCTCCTGTTCGGGGAAGTGTCCCAAGGTGCCGGTGGTTCACCGGCCGAGTGAAACCGAGTCAACTACCCCTGGGTACAGGGCATCAGGGTGTGTGGATGGCATATGCGCGCACCCTTCGCACACGCCGTGCGAATCGCGGTTACCGGGAGTAGCGCAGGGGTCGGTAAGGGCCCTTCCGTACCGATATCCTCGCCCCATGCCACTGACCAGACGCAAGGTGAACGAGAGCCTTGCGAAGACGGACCGCTTCCTCGGCGGGCACACGCCCCCGACCCGGTTCCAGCTCTTCGTCGCACGCCACCCGCTGGGGACGGGACTTGTCGCCGCCGCCCCGCTCACCCTCGCCTCGCTCGTGACCGTCCTGCCGGTCGACGGACCGGCCGAGGCTCTCGTCGGAGTGGCGATCGGCGCGGGCATCGGCGCGACCTTCGGCGTCTCGGCGTTCCTGGAACGTGTCCGTCAGCAACGCCTGATCGCCCAGGGCCTGTACGAACCGTCCGAGCGCCCCCGGCGCCGGCGCGGGCGGCGCTGAGGGGCACTGGCCGTACGGGTGGAGCGACGGTGGTGCGTCAGACGGCGGAGTACGCGTAGAAGCCCGCGCCCGTCTTGCGGCCGAGCCGGCCCGCGTCCACCATCCGCTGGAGCAGCGGGGAGGCGGCGTACAGCGGCTCCTTGTACTCCTCGTACATCGAGTCGGCGACCGAGGCCACGGTGTCCAGACCGATCAGATCCGCGAGCTTGAGCGGGCCCATCGGATGGGCGCAGCCCATCTCCATCCCGTTGTCGATGTCCTCACGGCTGGCGATGCCCGACTCGTACATCCGGATCGCGGCCAGCAGATACGGGATGAGCAGCGCGTTCACCACGAAGCCCGAGCGGTCCTGGGCGCGGATGGCGTGCTTGCCCAGCACGCCCTGGACCACGGCCTCGGCGCGCAGAACCGTCTCCTCGGAGGTGGTCAGCGCGGGGATCAGCTCGACGAGCTTCTGCACGGGGGCCGGATTGAAGAAGTGGATCCCGATCACCTGGTCGGGGCGGGAGGTCGCCACGGCGAGCTTGACCAGCGGGATGGAGGAGGTGTTGGAGGCGAGGATCGCGTCCGGCCGGGTCACCACCTGGTCGAGCACCCGGAAGATCTCGTTCTTGACCTGCTCGTTCTCCACGACGGCCTCGATGACGAGATCGCGGTCGGCGAACTCCCCGAGGTCGGTGGTGAAGCTGAGCCGGTCGAGCGTCGCGTCCCGCTCCTCCTCGGTGATCTTGCCGCGCTCGGCGGCCTTGGAGAGCGAGTTGTGCAGCCGGGTCCGGCCGATCTCCAGTGCCTCGCCGGTGGTCTCGGCGACCATGACCTCCAGGCCGCTGCGGGCGGCGACCTCCGCGATGCCTGCGCCCATCTGGCCGCAGCCCACCACTCCGACGCGGACGATATCGGTCAGGGTGTCGGTCACATCGTGCCTTTCGCTGGTCCGTGTCCCGGCAGGTCCCCCGGGTGATTCCGGCGCCCGCCCGGGACAGGACGTTACTCCGCCGGGGGGTGTGGGCGGTGGGCCGGGGCGGGCATGACCAGAGAGCAGGGCGGGCCGCCGGAACCGGTGGCGGGCCGCACGGACCGGGCGAGGGACGGCGCATGGAGCAAGGCAGTGACCAGCGGGTGGGTCCGGGCGGCCGGCGGGCGGGGCCGATCGGCAGGAGGGGCTTCGTGGCCGCCGGGGTGGGGATGGCCGCCGCCCTGCTGACGGCCGGGGACGCGGCGGTCGCGGTCGGGCAGGCGCGGTCAGGGGCGGGACGGCCCGGCGCACCGCGCCCGGAGCTGCGCGGGATGTGGATCGCCACCGTCGCCAACCGGGACTGGCCGTCCAAGGCCGGGCTGACGGCCGCCGCGCAGCGCACCGAACTGATCAAGCACCTGGACACCGCCGTCAGGCGCGGCCTGAACGCCGTCGTCCTCCAGGTCCGGCCGACCGCCGACGCCCTGTGGCCCTCGCCGTACGAGCCGTGGGCGCAGTGCCTCACCGGCACCCAGGGCAAGGACCCCGGCTGGGACCCGCTGGGCACGGCCGTACGGGAGGCGCACGCGCGCGGTCTGGAACTGCACGCCTGGTTCAACCCGTACCGCGTCGCCAACCACACCGACCCCGGGCGGCTGATCGCGACCCACCCGGCGAGGGTCCACCCGGAGTGGGTCGTCCCGTACGGCGGGAAGCTCTACTACAACCCGGGCCTGCCCGAGGTCAGGACGTTCGTCCAGAACGCGATGCTGGACGCGGTCGAGCGGTACGACATCGACGCCGTCCACTGGGACGACTACTTCTATCCGTACCCGGTCGCCGGCGAGAGCTTCGACGACGACGCGGCCTACCGGCGCCACGGCGCGGGATTCTCCAGCAGGGCGGCCTGGCGGCGGGACAACACCGACCGGCTGGTGCGTGAGACGGGCGAGCGGATCAAGAAGACCAAGCCGGCCGTACGGTTCGGCATCAGTCCCTTCGGCGTGTGGCGCAACGCCGCCACCGACCCGCTCGGCTCGGACACCAGGGGCGGCGTCCAGACGTACGACGACCTGTACGCCGACACCCGCGCGTGGGTCAGGAAGGGCTGGATCGATTACATCGTGCCGCAGCTGTACTGGAACATCGGCTTCGCGGCCTGCGACTACGCGAAGCTGCTGCGCTGGTGGGACGGGGTGGTACGCGGCACGGGCGTCGACCTGTACATCGGCGAGGCGCTCTACAAGGCGGGCGACCCGGCCCAGCCCGCCGCCTGGCAGGACCCGGCCGAGCTGTCGCGTCATCTCACCCTCGCCAAGGAGTACCCGGGGGTGCGCGGCCACTGCTACTTCTCCGCGAAGGAGGTCGGGGCCGACCCGATCGGCGCGATGAGCCGGGTGGTGGCCGACCACTACCGCAAGCGGGCCCGGCCGCTGCTCTGAACGCCGCTGCTCTGAGTGCCGCCGCCCTGAGCAGCGGCCGCCGCGGACTACGTGCGGGCTCGCTGGGTGACCACGATGCAGACCAGCACCGCCACGGCGGCCAGCGGCGCGGCGGGCGTGAGGTGTTCGCCCAGCAGGAGCACCGACCAGACCAGGGTCAGCACCGGCTGGGCGAGCTGGAGCTGACTGGCCTTGGCGATACCGATCGCCGCCATGCCCCGGTACCAGACGTACAGTCCGAAGAACTGCGAACCGGCCGCCACCCAGACCAGCCCGATCACCCCGTGGGCCGTCAGGCGCACCGGTTCGAACGACAGCGCCACCGCCGCGCCCGCCACCGAGAGCGGCAGACAGCCGACCAGCGCCCAGCCGACCACCTGCCAGCCGGGCATCTCCCGCGCCAGCCTGCCGCCCTCCGTGTAGCCCGCAGCGCAGACCAGCAGCGCGCCGAAGAGATACAGATCCCCGGCGGACAGGGCGCCGCCGCTCTGCTGGACCGCGAAGGCGATCACCACGGCCGCGCCGGCCAGCGCGGCGACCCAGAAGCTCCGGGAGGGCCGCCGGCCCGTGCGCACCGCGCCGAACGCGGCGGTGGTGAGCGGCAGCAGCCCGACCACGACGGCCGCGTGCGCGGTGGTCGAGGTCTCCAGCGCCAGCGTCGTCAGCAGCGGGAAGCCCACCACGACGCCGCCGCCGACCACCGCGAGGCCGCCCCAGTGGCGGCGCCCGGGGAGCGGGACGCGCAGCGCCAGCAGGAAACCGCCGGCGAGCAGCGCGGCGAGCACGCCGCGCACGGCGACGAGGGACCAGGGGCCGAA
The DNA here is from genome assembly GCF_036231945.1 of Streptomyces sp. NBC_01429. Taxonomy (NCBI): domain Bacteria; kingdom Bacillati; phylum Actinomycetota; class Actinomycetes; order Kitasatosporales; family Streptomycetaceae; genus Streptomyces; species Streptomyces sp. NBC_01429. Next base: position 6,618,177 of record NZ_CP109599.1, read on the forward strand.
GCTCTCCAGCCCCCACACGGTGGACGGGAAGGTGAGCGAGAAGGACAGGACGCCGAGCCCGGCGAGCAGGGTGCCGCCGCCGTCCCGGCGACCGCTGTCGGAAGCCTCGCCGACTGCTATCGAACCGGAGCCGGTAGCGCTATTCTGTGCTGTCATGCAAGAGCGTAGCAGCGTGTCCGAACTGGCGAATTCCCTGCGGGCGGAGTTGAACCGCTACTCACCCGGTGGAAAGCTGCCGTCCAGCCGCGCTCTGGTCGAGCGCTTCCGGGTCTCGCCGGTGACCGTCTCCCGCGCCCTCGCCCGGCTCGCCGCCGAAGGACTGGTGACCACCCGCCCCGGCGCCGGGGCCTTCCGCGCCCCCGCCAGACCCGGGACGCCCCCGCCCGGCGACACCTCCTGGCAGGAGGTCACCCTCAGCGCCGACGCCTCGGCCGAACCCGTACCGCGCGCCGTCGACGCCTCCGGGGTGCTCGTCACGCTCGCCGAGCCCGCGCCCGGCGTCATCGAGTTCAACGGCGGCTATCTGCACCCCTCGCTCCAGCCCGAGCAGGCGATGGGCGCCGCCCTGGCGCGGGCCGGCAGACGGCCGGGCGCCTGGGGCCGGCCGCCCGTCGACGGCCTGCCCGAGCTGCGCGACTGGTTCGCCCGGGGGATCGGCGAGACCCGCACCGCCGCCGAGGTACTGATCACGGCGGGCGGCCAGAGCGCGCTGACCACCGCGTTGCGGGCGCTCGCACCGCCCGGCGCGCCCCTCCTCGTCGAATCACCCACCTACCCGGGGATGCTGGCGATCGCCCGCGCCGCCGGGCTGCGCCCCGTACCGGTGCCGGTGGACGCCGAGGGGGTACGGCCCGAGCTGCTCGCCGCCGCGTTCCGCGCCTCCGGCGCCAAGGTCTTCATCTGCCAGCCGCTCTTCCAGAACCCCACCGGCGCCGTGCTCTCGGCGGCCCGCCGGCCCGAGGTGCTGCGGATCGCCCGGGAGGCCGGGGCGTTCGTCGTGGAGGACGACTTCGTACGGCGGCTGGTCCACGAGGACGCGGGCCCGCTGCCCGGACCGCTGGCCGCCGACGACCCCCACGGCGTCGTCGTGCACGTCTGCTCGCTCACCAAGGCGACCTCCCCGAGCCTGCGGGTCGCCGCGCTGGTCGCGCGCGGCCCGGTCCTGGAGCGGCTGCGCGCCATCCATGTGGTCGACACCTTCTTCGTACCGCGCCCGTTCCAGGAAGCCGCGCTCGAACTGGTGGGATCCGCCGCCTGGAACCGCCATCTGCGCTCCCTCTCCACCGAGCTGACGAACCGCAGGAACACCATGACCGCCGCGCTGCGCACCGCGCTGCCCGAACTCGCGCTCCCGCACATCCCGGCCGGCGGCTACCACCTCTGGCTGCGCCTGCCGGACGGCACCGACGAACAGGCCGTCGTCTCCGCCGCCCTGCGCGCGGGCGTCGCGGTCGCGCCGGGCCGGCCGTACTTCGGCGCTGAGCCGCCCGCCGCCCATCTGCGGCTGAGCTTCGCCGCGGTGGCGGGAGCCGGGCAGATCACCGAGGGCGTACGGCGGCTGCGGACGGCCTGCGACGGGACGCTCGGCCGCTGAAGTCCCCGGCGGCCGGGGACTTCAGCGGGTCGGACGTGGACGCCGGTCAGCTCATGGAGCCGGTCAGCTCACGGTGACCGTCTGGAGCAGGTTGTTGTAGCCGGTGGCCGCCTCCCAGGTGGAGGCGTTGGCGAGCCGGATCGAGTACAGCGGATTCTGCGGCACCGCCGGGTCGGGCAGGTTGAGCAGCAGGCTGTAGCTGCCCGCCGGCAGGGTGCTGGGCAGGGTCACGCTCCGGTCGATCGTCGTGGTGCTGCCCGCGAGCCAGGTGCGCGGGTCGCCGGTCAGCGCGAGCCGGTACACCTGGGAGGTGGCGGTGTTGCGCAGGACCAGTTCGAGGCCGCGCGGGTTGAACGGCGCCGCGAATCCGTCGTTCTTGACGGTGATGCTCACCGGCAGGGTGCCGCCCCGGCTCGCGGTGGTCGGGTACGTACCGCTCTGGAGGGCGAAGCGGTAGCCGAGGCTACGGGTGATCTCGGGCAGACAGCCGCCGCTGCGCCAGCCGTTGATGACGTTCGGCTCGTAGTCGGTGTTGAGGTAGGACCAGTGGAACATCTTCAGCTCGGACAGCGCGGTGGGACAGCTCGTCCGGGGCGCGTTGGTGCCGCAGGTCTCGCCGCCCATCGGCAGGTGGTTCGTCTCGGCGGCCAGATAGGGGTATTCGACGGCGGTGTTCTCGTACGTCCCGTAGTCGTCGGCGCTGGCGAGGAAGCAGTCGTTGTGGTGGCCGAGCCGGGCGGCCGACGAGCCGTTGTACGCCTGGGAGGCGGGCAGCGCGGTGGTCCCGTACATGGTGCGCTTGTACTTGGGCGTGCGCAGCTGCACCATCCGCGTCGAGGGCAGCACCCCGAGGGTCTTGTCGACGACGGCCTTGCGGTTGGCCCAGTCGGCGGTGGTGACATTGCCCGCGTCGCCGAAGTTCTTGGTGTAGTACCCCTCGCCCCAGGCGCCGACGAACCCGGCCTGGACGAGGTAGACGACATCGCTGTTGGCGCTCAGATAGGGCGCGAGCTGGTCCAGGTGGGAGAGGACCCGGTCCTTGGTGGCGTCGGCGCCGTCGGTGGAGTCGGTGTAGGCGAACCGGACGATGGTCTTGAGTCCGGCGGCGCGCACGGTGTCGAACTGGCGCTGGAGCCGGTCGAGCGCCGTCCGGCTGATCGCGCTGTTCTTGAAGTCGGCGAGATAGAAGACGCACATCACCAGCGAGACCGAGTCGTTGACCCGGTAGCCCTGGAGGGTGGCGGCGCTGAAGTCGCTCTTGTCGCAGTCGCCCTGGTGGCGGTAGAGGCCGCGCTCGGGGTTGGCGAAGTTCTCGGTGGTCTGGGTGTACGTCACCGAGGCGGCGCTCGTCCCGCTCTCGCCCGCAGTCCCGGCGAGCCGGGCGGAGGCGGGGGAGGCGCCGGCGAGCAGCGTGCCCACCAGGCCCATCAGGGTGAGGCCCTTGAGGACGAGTCGGCCGGGGTTCTGTCTCTTCATGAGCTGGTTCCTTTCCTGTCGGGACCGTGGTCCCTCGGGATCCGGTCCGGTGGGGGGTCCGGCCGCCGCGACGGCCGGAGGAATGCGGCGGGGCGGGCCGCGCGGGGTCAGCCCTTGACGCCGGTGTGCGCGATCCCCTGGATGAACTGGCGCTGGAGGAAGACGAAGACGGCGATCACGGGCAGCGAGGCCAGCAGGGAGCCCGCCATCAGCACCGGATAGTCGGTCTGGAACTGCCCCTGGAGCGTCGCCAGCCCCGCGGAGAGTGTCATCTTTTCCGGATCGGTGTTGACCACCAGTGGCCAGAAAAGATCGTTCCAGGACCAGAGCAGGGCGAGCACGGAGAGCGCGATCACCCCGGGACGGGCCAGGGGCAGCATGATCGACCAGTAGATCCGCCACGGCCCCGCGCCGTCGAGGCGGGCCGCCTCCTCCAGCTCGGGCGGCAGTCCGAGGAAGAACTGCCGCAGCAGGAAGACTCCGAAGGCGCTGAACATGCCCGGAACGATCAGCGCCTGGAGGGAGTTGAGCCAGCCCAGGGACGACATGATCTGGTACTGCGGGATGATGAACAGCTGCGGTGGCACCATCAGCACGCACAGGAACAGCCCGAACAGCGTCTGCCGCCCGGGGAAGCGCAGCCGGGCGAAGGCGTAGGCGGCCAGCGGGCAGAACAGGATCTGCCCGGCCGTACGACCGGCCGCCATCAGTACGGTGTTGAGGAACTGGTCGCCGAACGGCAGCAGTTCGAAGACCTTGCCGTAGTTCTCCCAGTGGCCGGCGGGCAGCAGCGACGGCGGGACCCGGGTGGCGGCGGAGAGCGTCTGGAGCGAGGTGATGAGCTGCCAGACGAAGGGCGCGATCATCACCAGCGAGGCGGGGATCAGCACGGCGTGCACCCCGATGTGGGACCTGGTCCGTGCCCGCGGCCGGGACTCAGCCATAGTGCACCCACCTCTTCTGGAGCCGGAACTGGAGGGCGGTCAGGGCGATGATGACGGCCAGCAGCAGCATCACGATCGCCGCCGCGTAGCCGCGGTCGTTGGTCACGAAGGCCCGGTCGTAGAAGAGCTGGACGACCGTCTGGAGCCGGGGGAAAGCGGGGTTCGCGCGCGCGCTCTGCCCCGAGCCGGCCAGCACGTAGACCAGGTCGAAGAGTTGCAGCGAGCCGATCACCGAGATGACCGACACGAAGAACGCGGTGGGGGAGAGCAGCGGCACGGTGATCCTCAGGAACTGCCGCACCGGACCCGCCCCGTCGATGGCCGCGGCGTCGTAGTACTCCTGGGGGATCGCCTGCATCCCCGCCAGGAAGATGATCAGGTTGTAGCCGACGCTGCTCCAGATCCCCACCAGGACCAGCGCGTACATCGCCGTGTCCGGGTCCGCGATCCAGTTGGGGCCGTCGATGCCGACCAGCGACAGTACGTGGTTGATCAGCCCGTAGTCGCCGTTGTACAGCCAGCGCCAGACCATGGCGACGGCCACCGGCATGGTGACGACGGGCAGGAAGAACAGCGTCCGGTAGACGCCCACCCCGCGCAGCCCCTCCCGGTTGAGCAGCGCGGCGAAGACGATCGCGAGGGGGATGGCCAGCAGCCCCAGCACCGTGTACGTCACGGTGTTGAGCAGGGAGGTGCCGACCTGCGGGTCGCTCAGGAGGCGGCGGTAGTTGTCGAGGCCCGTCCAGGTGTGGCCGCCGAAGGCGCCCCACTCGGTGAGCGAGAAGTAGCCGGTCTGGACGACGGGCCAGAGGTAGAAGACGGCCAGACCGAGGCCGACGGGCGCGATGAACGCGTACCCCCACAGGGCCTCCGCCACGCGGTCCCGGCGCGGCAGGGCCCGGCCGAGAAGGGTTCTCCCGGAGGCCGGCCGGGGTACCGCGGCGGGCGCCGGGGCCGGGGCGGACCCGGGTGCTGGTGCTGGTGCGGGATCGGGACCGGGACCGGGGCCGCCGCCGGTCGTGGACTCACGGCTGGAGCGAAACGTCATCTCACTCCTTGGCGAGCAGGTCGTTCATCGCCCCGGCCAGAGCGGTGGATGCCTCAGCGACGGTCTGCTCGCCGGTCCACGCCTTGGTGAGATGGGTCAGCTCCGCCTCGTTCCAGGCGGCCGTGTTCTTCGAGACGGGGTAGGGCACCGCGTAGTCGACCGAGTCCAGCAGGGTGCGCAGCGCGAACTGGGGATGCGCGTTCACCCAGCCGTCCTGGGTGCCCGTGTAGGCGGGCAGCGGACCGGCCTTCCCGAGGGCGACGGCGGCCTCCTTCGAGCCGAGGAACCGGACGAACTCCTCGGCCTCGCGCGGGTGGGCGGTCCTGGCCGAGACGACATTGGCCACCCCGTGGATGACGGTGGCCCGTTTCTCGCCCCGGGGGAGCGGCGCCACATCCACCTTGTCCTTGGTGTACTCGTTCGTGGAGAACTCGCCCGCGTTCCACGAACCGCCCCAGTACATGGCGATCCTGCCCGCCTCGAACAGCTGGAGCGGGGCCGTGTCGGTCATGGTCCTGAGGTCGGGCGACTGCTTCTTCTCGATCAGATCCGTCCAGAAGCGCAGGCCCTCGATGGTCTTCGGATCGTCGTACCCGGACTTCTTGCCGTCGGGGGATATGACGTAACCGCCCGCCTGGGCGATGGTGTTGTACTGGTACTCCTGGAAGCTGGTCAGCTGCGCCGCGGCGCCGTGCACCCCCTTCGCGGGATCGGTGAGCCGGGCCGCCGCCTTCTTGAAGTCGCTCCAGGTCCAGTCGTCCGCCGGGTGCGCGACGCCCTTGGCGTCGAAGAGCGCCTTGTTGTACCAGACCCCGACCGTGTCCATGTCCTTGGGCAGGCCGTAGCGCTTGCCGTCGTAGGTGTACAGATCGACCAGCTGCTCGGGGTAGACGGACAGGTCGATGTCCCCCTCGGCCGACTTCTCGTCCAGCGGTCTGATCACCCCGTTGGACGCGTAGAGCTGGAAGTTGGGGCCGTTCATCCAGAAGACGTCGGGGGCCGCACCGCCGGTGGCGGCCGTCTTCAGCTTGGCCCAGTACTCGCTCCACGCGGTGAGCCCCACCTTGACCGTCACGTCCGGGTGGGTCCTGGTGAACTCCTTGGCCAGCTTCTCCATCACGGGCTTCTGGTTCTTGTCCCAGATCGCGTACGACAGCACGGCCTTCCCGTCGCCGTCGCTCCCCGCCGGGTCTCCGCCCGAACACCCGGAGACCGACAGCACCACCCCCAGCAGAGCCGCACCGACACGCGCCAGCTTCCCCATGCCCGGACCTCCTCATGAACGAGGCGCACCAGGCGCCACGCACCAACGGCCGACCCCGGACAGCGATGCGCTGTCCGGGGCCGTGAAAGTTAATGCCTAATGATGGAGTCCAGGGAAAGTAAGTCAAGACTCGATTGGGTCACAGGGCCGAGCGGCGCCGCCCCTGGCGAGGCGCCGTCAGGAAGCTCTCCGGTGCGGCGATTTCACCGGGTTCGTACAGACCTCGGTCGACATGGTCCAGCGCCAGCCGCAGCGCGCCCAGGGCCACGCCCTCGTCACCGAAGGCGGAGATCCTGACCTCGGGGGTACGGATGCACCAGCGGTCCAGCTCGCGCCGCAGCGGCTCCACGATGAGATCGGCGGACCGGGAGAACCCGCCCCCGAACACGACCAGTTCGGGATCGAGGGTGAGCACCAGGGCCGAGGCGCCTACGGCCAGCTCGCGCACGTAGCGCCGTACCGCCGTCAGGGCCTTCTGATCCCCCTCGCGGGCCGCTCGGAACACGTCCTCCGGCGCCGCGTGCGGATCGTCGGCCGGCCGGCCGCCGGGCCAGGACCGCAGATGGCCCGGCGCGCGCTCCCAGCCGGCGGCGGGCAGCGCCCCGATCTCACCGGCGGCGTTCCCGAAGCCCCGGTGGAGCTTGCCGTCGATGATCAGGCCGGTGCCCGTACGCAGCCCGGCCAGCAGGAACACCACGTCCTTGGCGTGCCGGGCGACCCCGCGCCAGGACTCCGCCAGCGCCGCCAGCTTGCCGTCGTTCTCCACCAGGATCGCGCCCGCCACCAGCCCCCCGACATGGGCGGCCACATCGAGACCGGTCCACTCGGGCAGCGCCTCGGACAGCATCACCCGGCCCGTACCGTCGACCAGCCCGGTGGTGGCCACCCCGGTCACCCACACGGCCGAGGCGGGGGTGCCGGAGCCGGTCAGCGCCTCCTGTACGGCCCGGTCCACGGCGGCCAGCCGCTCGGTGCGCCCCATCGACGGGGTGACGGCGACCCGGGCGCTGTGCTGCACCTCGCCGTCCAGATCCGCCACCAGGGCCAGCACCTTGTGGCCGCCGATGTCGACCCCGAGCACCCGGCCGGCGTCGGCCCGGAAGCGGTAGCGGCGGGCGGGGCGGCCCACGGTGCCGGGCGCCGGAGCCACCTCCACCACCCAGCCGCGCTCCAGCAGTTCCCGTACGACGTCCTCGGTGGAGGCCCGCGACAGGCCCGTGCGCCGGGCGATCTCGGTCAGGGTCAGTGCCGGTTCGCCGCGCAGCACCCCGATCGCGGCCAGCGCGTTGAGCCGGCGGAGCCGGGAGAGATCCCCGCCGGCCGGATTTTCGGTCATCACACACCCTTGAGGTCGGCCTGGTTACAGCTAATAATGAGGGACTCCGGTGTAATTTCTGGAAGGGACCCCCATGTCTTCGGTGACTCTAGCCCTGGTCGGCGCCGGCCTGCGCGGGCAGTCCTACGCGCGTCACGCGGTGGCGTCGGGCCTGGGACGGGTCGTCGCTGTGGCCGAACCGGATCCGTTCCGCCGGGAGGCCGCCGCCGCTGAATTCGGTATCCCCCCGGAGCACGTGTACCCGGGCTGGGCGGAGCTGTCGCGGTCGCCGCGCCTCGCCGACGCGGCGATCATCGCCACCCAGGACCAGCTGCACACCGGCCCCGCCGTACGCCTGGCCGACCTCGGCTACCACATCATGCTGGAGAAACCGATGGCCACCGGCGAGCCGGAGGCGCTCGCCATCAGCGAGGCGGCCGAGCGCAACGGGATCATGCTGGCCGTCTGCCATGTGCTGCGCTACACCCCGTACACCCTGGCCCTGCGCCGGCTGCTGGAGAGCGGGACCATCGGCCGCCTCGTCAGCGTCCAGCACCTGGAGCCGGTCGGCTGGTGGCACCACGCCCACTCCTTCGTACGGGGGAACTGGCGGCGCCAGGACACCTCGGCGCCCATGCTGCTGACCAAGGCGTGCCACGACATCGACTGGCTGATCCACCTCTTCGGCCAACTCCCCGACCAGGTGGCCTCGTTCGGCGGTCTGACCCATTTCCGCCCCGAGGACCGCCCCGAGGGCGCCGCGAACCGCTGCCTGGACTGCCCGCTGGAACCGACCTGCCCCTACTCGGCGAAGCGGCTCTACCTCGACTGCCTCGGCGACCCGGAAGCGGAGTTCTGGCCCCTGTCGGCGGTCACCGAGGAACACACCGAGGAAGCCGTGCTCGACGCGCTGCGCACCGGGCCCTACGGCCGGTGCGTCTACGCGAGCGACAACGACGTGGTCGACCACCAGGTGGTCAACATGTCGTTCCCCTCCGGCGCTACCTGCTCCTTCACCATGAGCGCCTTCACCCCGATGGAACACCGGCGCACCCGGCTGATGGGCACGCACGGATTCGTCGACGGGGACGGACACACCCTGCGGATCGTCGACTTCCGCACCGGCGAGGACCGCACCGTGGACGCGGTGGAGGCGTCGGAGATGTCGGGACCGTCCGCGGCGGACGGCCACGGCGGCGGTGACGAGGCGCTGACCGAGGCGTTCCTGACCGCCGTCGCCACCGGCGACGGCTCGGTCCTGCTCTCCGACGCGGCGCAGAGCCTCGCCACCCACCGGGTGGTGTGGGCCGCCGAGCGGGCCAGGGTCACCAACACCGTGGTCCGGCTGGACGCGGCGGAGCAGCCGGCGCCGGTCTGACCGGCGGGGGCGGGGGCGGGCGGTACGGGGGGGGGTACGAGGGGGGTACGGGTACGGCGCGGCACGCCGTACCCGTACCGCGCCTCACTCGGTACCGGCGGCGAGCGTCTCCAGGATCTGCTCCCCGTACTTCGCCAGCTTGTTCTCGCCGACCCCCGTCACCGTGCCCAGCTCCGCGAGCGTCGAGGGGCCCAGGACCGCGATCGCGCGCAGCGTCGCGTCGTGGAAGATGACGTACGCGGGCACGCCCTGCTCCTTCGCCGAGGCGCCCCGCCAGGCCCGCAGCGCCTCGAAGGCCGGCACGGCCTCGGCCGGCAGATCGACCGGCGCCGAGCGGGCCTTGGCCGTCTTCTCGCGCGCGGCCTTCGCCGCCCGCTCCGGCTCGCGCCGCAGCGCGACGGGCCGCCGCCCGCCCAGCACCTCGCCGCTGCCCTCCGTCAGGACCAGGGTCCCGTAGTCACCCTCGACCGCGATCAGCCCCTGCGCCAGCAACTGCCGGGCCACGCTGCGCCATTCCGCCTCGCGCAGCTCGGTACCGATACCGAACACACTGAGCGCGTCATGGTCGAACTGGATGACCTTGGCCGTCTTCTTCCCCAGCAGGATGTCCGTGATCTGCCCGGCGCCGAACTTCTGGTTGCGCTCGCGCTTGAGCCTGACCACCGTCGACAGCAGCTTCTGCGCCGGGACCGTGCCGTCCCACGACTCGGCGGGGGTCAGGCAGGTGTCGCAGTTGCCGCACGCCGTGCTCTGCTGGCCGAAGTACGCGAGCAGCTGGACGCGCCGGCACTCGACCGTCTCGCACAGCGCGAGCATGGCGTCGACGTGCTCGCCCAGCCGCCGCCGGTGCGCGTCGTCGCCCTCGGAGGTGTCGATCATCTTCCGCTGCTGGACGACGTCCTGGAGCCCGTACGCCAGCCACGCGGTGGACGGCAGCCCGTCCCGTCCGGCGCGTCCGGTCTCCTGGTAGTAGCCCTCGACGGACTTCGGCAGGTCGAGGTGGGCGACGAAGCGTACGTCCGGCTTGTCGATGCCCATCCCGAAGGCGATCGTGGCGACCATGACCATGCCGTCCTCCCGCAGGAAGCGCGACTGGTTCGCCGCTCGTACCCGGGCGTCGAGCCCCGCGTGGTACGGCAGCGCGTCCACCCCGTTCTTCACCAGGAAGTCGGCGGTCTTCTCCACCGAGGCCCGCGACAGGCAGTAGACGATCCCCGCGTCGCCGGGGTGCTCGGTGCGCAGCAGATGCAGCAGCTGCCGCTTGGGGTCGTCCTTGGGCGCGATGCGGTACTGGATGTTGGGCCGGTCGAAGCTCGCCACGAAATGGCGCGCGTCCTGGAGCTTCAGCCGGGAGGCGATCTCGGCGTGCGTGGCCTCGGTGGCGGTCGCGGTCAGCGCGATACGGGGCACATCGGGCCAGCGCTCGTGCAGCGAGGACAGGGCGAGGTAGTCGGGGCGGAAGTCGTGCCCCCACTGCGCCACGCAGTGCGCCTCGTCGATCGCGAACAGGGAGATCGTGCCGCGCTCCAGCAGCCGTACGGTCGCCTCGACGCGCAGCCGCTCCGGCGCCAGATAGAGCAGATCCAGCTCGCCCGCGAGGAACTCGCTCTCCACGAGCCGCCGCTCGTCGAGATCCTGGGTGGAGTTCAGGAACCCGGCCCGCACCCCGAGCGCCCGCAGCGCGTCGACCTGGTCCTGCATGAGCGCGATGAGGGGCGAGACGACGACACCGACGCCTTTGCGCACCAGCGCGGGGATCTGGTAGCAGAGCGACTTCCCGCCGCCGGTCGGCATGAGGACGAGGGCGTCGCCGCCGCCGACCACATGCTCGATGATCTCCTGCTGGCTCCCGCGGAACGAGTCGTAACCGAAGACGCGGCGCAGCACCGCGAGGGCGTCGCCCGCGTCACCCCCGCCGCCCGGGCCGTCCGGGCCGCTCGCGGGTTCCGCGCGGTGGGGCTCGTGGGGCTCGTGGTGTTCGCGGGGCTCCTCGTGCGCGTCGTACTCCTCGTACTCGTCGTACTCAGGGGGCTCTTCGGTCCCGTCGTATTCGGGGCGAGTCTCGGGACGGGTGTCGGCATCGGGAGCGCTCATCCGTCGAGTCTACGAGGCGGCGCACCCGCGACGAGCCGCCGCTGGGACGGAGTGACAGCCGGTGATAGGTTCTGCGGCGTTCGTGTCCGATCCGGATCAGGGGAAGCGGGGAGGTGAGGCAGATGACCGCGCTCAGGGCCGCTGCCGGGTGCGCTGCCAGGACCACTCTCACGCTCCGGGACATGGCCTGACCTCACCCCCCGGGGCTCACTCCTCGCCGCACGCCAGGAGCCTCGGCTCGCGGGGCGACACCTTGACGGACCCACACGAAACGGACCTCGTCCACCATGAGTATCAACTGGATCACGCGCGCCGAGACCGGCGCCGACATCCCCGCCATTCGCGCCGTCGTCCTCGCCGCGTTCGACACTCCACTGGAGGCCGACCTCGTCGACGCCCTGCGCGCCGGCCCCGCGTGGATCGACGGGCTGTCCGTCGTCGCCACCGACCCGGGCGGCGGGATCATCGGCCACGCGCTGCTGACCCGCTGCCGCATCGGCGACACCCCGGCCCTGTGCCTGGCCCCCGTCGCCGTGCGGCCCGAGTACCAGAGGACCGGCGCCGGCTCGGCCGTGGTCCGTGCCTCGTTGCGGGCCGCCGGGGAGCGGGGCGAGCGCTTCGTCACCGTCCTCGGGCACCCGGCGTACTACCCGCGGTTCGGCTTCACGCGCGCTTCCGCGTACGGCATCGGGCTCGACATCGACGTCCCGGACGAGGCCATGATGGCCCTCGCCCTCGACGCCGACCATCCGCTGCCCGGCGGAACCGTCCACTACGCCGCACCGTTCGGCATCTAGCCCAAGGCCACGGCGCCGGGGCCGTACCGCGTCCCGGCGCCGCGTGCGCTCATACCCCGTCCCGGGGCTCGTTCTCAGGTGCCGGTGGCGGCGCCGAACCACTTCGGCAGCCGGTCGAGCAGCTCCCGCTGGTCCTCACCGGCCCACGCCACATGGCCGTCCGGCCGCAGCAGCACCGCGGGCACGTCCAGTTCCTCGCTGACGTCGACGACATGGTCGACCCGGTCCGCCCAGCCCGCCACGGATAGCCGGCCGGTCTGGTCGAGGAGCAGTCCGCGGCCGCCGCGCGTCAGCTCGTAGAGGCGCCCCCGCTTCAGCCGCATGTCCCGTATCCGCCGGCCGAGCAGCTCGTGCCCCGTGCCGTGCCCCGTGCCGTCTCCGTCCGCCCCTTCGGGATCCCCTTCGCCGAAGTCGTAGCGGATCCCGATCGCGATGATCTTCTCGACGAGGTGCCGGTTCACCTCCTCGAAGTCCATCAGCTCCGACAGCAGCGCGCGCACCGCCAGGGGGCCCGGCTCGGTGGACAGCAGCATCATCTGCGCGCGGGTGTTGTTCAGTACGTCGGCCGCCACCGGGTGCCGTTCCGTGTGGTAGCTGTCCAGCAGACCGTCCGGTGCCCAGCCGTTGACCTCGGCGGCGAGCTTCCAGCCGAGGTTGAACGCGTCCTGGACGCCGAGGTTGAGCCCCTGCCCGCCCACCGGCGGGTGGATGTGCGCCGCGTCGCCCGCCAGCAGTACCCGGCCGGTCCGATAGCGCTCGGCCTGCCGGGTGGCGTCGCCGAACCGGGCCAGCCGGCGCGGGGAGTGCACGCCGAAGTCGGTGCCGGCGACTGCCCGCAGCCGCTCCTTGAACTCCTCCAGGGACGGCGGGACCGAGCGGTCCTCGGCCACCCCCTCGGCGGGCACGACGACGCGGTACACCCCGTCCCCGAAGGGCCCGACGCCGAACCGCTTCTGGGTCGTGCGGACTTCGGCGACGACGGCGGCGACCGTCGCCGGATCCTCGGCCACCGCCATCTCGCCCAGCAGCGTCTCGACCCGGGAGTGCTCACCGGGGAAGCCGACGCCGAGCAGCTTGCGCACCGTGCTGCGGCCGCCGTCGCAGCCGACGAGGTAGCGCGAGCGCAGCCGCGTGCCGTCGGCCAGCTCGGCGGTCACCCCGTGGTCGTCCTGGCTCAGCCCGACCAGCTCGCGGCCGCGCTCCATCTCGGCGCCCAGCTCGGTGGCGCGCTCGGCCAGCAGACGATCGGTCGTGGGCTGCGGAATGCCGAGGACGTAGGGATGGCGGGTGTCCAGCCGGTCCGGCGCGGGCTTGTCGATGGCGGCGAAGAAACCGCGGACCGGGTACCGCCGGCCGTGCGCGAGGAACCGCTCCAGCAGTCCGCGCTGGTCCATCACCTCGATGCTGCGCACATGCAGGCCGAGCGCGCGGACAAAACCGGTCGGCTCCGCCTCCTTCTCCAGTACGAGCACGCGCACGCCGTGCAGCCGCAACTCTGCGGCCAGCATCAAGCCGGTCGGTCCGCCGCCGACCACGATCACGTCAATCATCAAAACGCCCATTCACACGAGATTGGATGTCGGCCGGCCGTCCCGCGCGCTCCATCGGCGCGCGCCCGCGCCCGCGCGTCGGGTCTCGGCATACGCCAACAGAAGCGCATGTACCTCTCGAATCCGCTGTTTCCGCAGATCCAGGCCGTGGCCGGTCATTCTGCTCCACGACGGGGGCCTTGCCGCAAGCCCCCCGGTGCGCTATACGTTGAGAAGGGCAAGGAGAGGGAAACCCTCTTTGCCCTTCGTCGTCTCTCGTGGTCGGACCGCGTGGGCGGACCGGCAGGTGGCCCCGATGGGGCATCGGCCACCGCGTCGGCCCGTGGTTCTACCGGCCCCGTGGCTCTACCGGCCGAGGCCCGTCCGAGCGCGGAGGTGGGTGCGGTACTCGCCGGGTGCCATGCCGCGCGCCCGGCGGAAGGCCCGGCTGAAGGCGTGCGGGGATCCGTATCCGACCGCGCCGGATATCGCCTCGACCGGTTCGTCGGTGTCGCGGAGCCGGAGGGACGCCAGGTCCATGCGCCACTGCGTCACATACGCGCCCGGTGTCTGTCCGAGGGCGGCCCGGAAATGCCTGGACAGCGTCGCCCGGGAGACGCTGATCGTGGTGGCCAGGGTTTCCGTGGTCCACGGGCGTTCCGGTTCAGCGTGGATACACGCCAGGGCGTCGCGTACGACCGGGTCGCGCATCGCGCCCAGCCACGAGCCGGACCGTTCCCGCGGAGCGCGGGCCAGCCAGGCGCGTATGAACTGGATGAGCAGGAGGTCGACGATGCTGTTGACCGCGGCGGTGGTGCCGATCCGCGGCTGTGCGAGTTCCGTGGTGAGGAGTTCGATGGTCCTTTCGAGCCCGGGGTTCTCGCGCGCTTCGATGTGCATCGGCCGGGCGAGCGCGGTGAGTACGGGGGTGCTCACCGCCGGATCCTGCTCGTAGTGCACGGTGATCAGTTCCGTCCGGGCCGGTGGCAGGCCCAGCCGGTAGACGCTGCCGTTGGCGCGGGCCCGGGCCGCCGACTCCACGTCGCAGGCGCCCATCGTCACGTCGGGACCGCTGGCTATGCCGTGTGCGGTGCCGGGTGACAGCAGGACGGCGTCCCCGGCCCGCGCCTGTACGGGGCGCTCGCCCGCGATGTGGAACCACGGCGTTCCGCGGGCCACCACGTGCAGGGCCGCCCCCGGGTAGTCGTCCAGCCACAGCCCCCAGGTCTCCCCGGCCTCCAGCATGAAGCCGAGCGCTCCCCGCGCGCCCGAGACACGCAAGGCTTCCGCGAGCACGTCCATGGGTCCATTCTCGTCCCACCCCCGGCGGGCCCCCGCGTATTCGCGGATGCCGTCATGCGGGAACGGGCGCGGTGTCGTCAGGTCACATTGAGGACGATCTTGCCGTGCACCTTCCGCGCGAACAGCGCGCCGATGGCGTCGTCCACCGCTTTCCAGTCGCCCCGCAGCCCGATCCGCGCCGACAGTCTCCCGGCGGCCATGAGGCCCAGCAGATCCGTCATGTCCTTACTGGTCGGCGACATGTCGCCGTACGTGTTGATGGTGCGGGGCTCGCCGAATCCGAACAGGGATCCCTGGGGGAACGTGGTGTCCTGGCCCGAGGCGAGGCCGACCAGATGGATGGCGCCGCCCTCGGCGAGGAGACCCCACACCTGGGCGAGACGCGGCCCGCCGACCGTATCCAGGACGAAGTCGAACTGGTCCTCGATATCGGCGAGGTCGGACATGACACGCCCGGCCCCGAGTTCCCGGAGCCCGGCGGCCCTGTCCGGAGAGCCGACGAGCGCCGTCACCCGCGCGCCCGCCAGGGCGGCCAGCTGGACGGCGAAGTGCCCCACCCCGCCGCCGGCGCCGGTGATCAGAACATGGCGCGCCAGCACGGAACTCCTCCGCAGCACGCGCAGCGCGGTGACCCCGGCGACCCCCAGTGCGGCGGCGTCGGCCGACTCCACGCCCTCGGGCACGGTGCCGAGCCACTCAGGACTGACCGCTACCCGCTCCGCCCAGGCGTACGGGGCCATCCCGAGCGCGACACGAGTGCCTTCCGGCGGTCCCGAGCCGTCGGCGGCCGCGCGCACGACGACGCCGGCCGCGTCGTGACCGTGCACAGCGCCCGCCGGCCACTGTTCCGCGTACTTCAGCTCGCCGAGGTTGAGACCGATGTGCCGGATCTCGACCAGTGCCTCACCGGCTGACGGCTTCGGCTCGTCGACATCGGCGAACCGGACGGGGCCGGCCTCGCTGTGATCGACCACAAGGGCACGCATGGATTCTTCCTTCTCCCGAAAGTACGCCGCGGCGCCCGGCGCGGCAGCGGTTCGAGGGCACGAGAACCCTCTTGCGAAGACCCTCGCCCAGCCGCGGCGGCTCGGCCAGTCCCGGGAGAATCAGATGGTTGATCATCTGTGTCGTTGTGAGCTGGGCGCTCCGGCAGGCGGCCTCTGAAGCCGGATGCCGTCAGCGTCCGGGCGCCGATGACTCCCGCCGGTCCGTCCGTTCCCTGTCGCTCCCGGGGCGCCGGGTGAGTACGAGCGGGCCGGTCTCGGTGATGGCGACCGTGTGCTCGGAATGAGCGGTGCGCGAGCCGTCGGCCGAGCGGATCGTCCAGCCGTCCGGGTCGAAGACGATCTTGTTGGTACCGGCGGCGAACCAGGGCTCGATCGCGATCGTCAGGCCGGGTCGCAGCTTCCAACCGCGCCCGGGGCGACCGTCGTTGGGGATGTGCAGGTCCTCGTGCATGGTGCGGCCGATGCCGTGGCCGCCGAACTCCAGGTTGACCGGGTAGCCGTACTCGGCGGCGACCCTGCCGATGGCCGCCGAGATGTCGCCGAGCCTGTTGCCCGGCTGGGCGACCTTGATCGCGGCCTCCAGGGCGACCTCGGTGGCCTCGATCAGCCGCAGGTCCTCCGCGGCCGGGGTGCCGACGACGACGGAGTGGGCCGAGTCCGCGGCCCAGCCGTCGATGACCACCGCCATGTCCATGGTCAGCAGATCACCGTCGCGCAGCGTGTAGCTGTGCGGCAGTCCGTGCAGCACGGCGTCATTGACCGAGAGGCACACCACGTTACGGAACGGACCCTTGCCGAACGAGGGCTCGTAGTCCCAGTAGCAGGACTCCGCGCCGCGCTCCTTGATCCGGCGGCGCGCGTGGTGCTCCAGGTCCAGCAGGTTGACGCCTACCGCGGCGAGGTTGCCGAGTTCGGCCAGTACCTGGCCGAGGAACTGGCCGGTGACATGCATGCGTTCGATGTCTTGGGGGGATTTGTGCTCGATCACTGCGATCCTCGATTCCAGGGGCGACCGACAGGTATATTTATACCAGAGCGCGGGATGGTTGCCGCCGGACATCCGCCGCTCTAGCATGTGCGCATGGTTCGCTATCCGCTCGCCCCCGAACAGATCGAGGCGGGCCGACGCCTCGGGGCCGCGCTGCGCTCCGCCCGGGCCGGACGCAGCCCTGTCGAAGTGGCCCTGGCGGCGGAGATCTCGCCGGAGACCCTCCGCAAGATCGAGACCGGCCGGCTGCCCACGCCCGCGTTCGGTACCGTCGTCCGGCTCAGCGAGGTACTGGGCGTACCGCTGTCCGAACTCGCCGTCGTCTGGCGCACCGACCCTGCCCTGAGCCAGGCCGCCTCCTAGGGGCTGTCCGGAGAAAGCCGTCCGGGAGAAAGCCGTCCGGAACAAGTCCCGGAGAATGCCGTCCGGAAAGAATGCCGTCCGGAAAAAGACCGACGCCGTGCCGCTGCTCCGCGGTGCCCGTTCCCGCGGCCCGCGCCGCGCTAGCGTGGGGCCCCATGATCGTATGGCTCAACGGCACCCACGGCGTAGGCAAGACGACGACCAGTGCACTCGTGCAGCAGCTGATCCCGGATTCCCGGGTGTTCGACGCCGAGAAGGTCGGCGAGACACTCATGGACATCACCCCCGGGCTGCCCGGGACGGACAACTTCCAGCACTGGCCGCCGTGGCGGCCGCTCGTGGTCGAGACCGCCCGCCGTGTACTCGACTACACCGGCGGCACTCTGGTGATGCCCATGACTGTCCTGGTCGAGCGGTACTGGCGCGAGATCAGCGCGGGCCTCGCCCAACATGCCATTCCGGTAAGGCACTTCGTCCTCCACGCCGACCAGGAGACCCTTCGCGGGCGCATCGCGGGCGACACCGTTCTCGGTCCCGACTCCCCGTTCCGTCTCAAATACCTGGAGCCCTACGCCGAGGCGGCCCGCACATGGCTGCACGCCGAGGCCGAGGTCGTCGACACCACGCACCTCACGCCCGACCAGGCCGCGCTGCGGATCGCGGCGGCCGTCAAGGGCTGAAGGGGCCGCCCGCCACCGTGCTGCCCGTCCCAAGGGCTCCGGCCGTCCCAAGGGCTCCGGGCGTCCCAAGGACTCCGGCCGTCCCAAGGGCTCCGGGCTCGCGGGGCCGCGACTTCGTCGTCCTGGCCGAGGCTCCTTGCAGCCGCCGGTGGCTCATCGCTCCCAGACCACCGCGGTCACGTCGGTCTTCAGCCGGCGATCCGAGAAGAGCAGGCTGCCCCCGCCGCCGCGGTTCTGGGGGCTGTCCACCGGCAGCTGGACCGGACCGCCGCCCACCCCGCTGCCGTAAGCCGTCGCGCCGACCGCCGTGACCTCAGGGTCCTCGTTGATCATCGTGGTGTCGTAGCCGGCATTGCCGGCCGCCAGGATGTTCGTGCTCGCGACGGCCGGAACACTCAACGCGCCCGTACCGGTGGCCGCCGTGGCCGTCAGCACCAGCAGGCGGCGGGCAACGCGCTTCATGGACATGGGGCATCCTTCCGGCCGGGACGCCGAGTGCGTCCGCGACACCCCTAACGGCCTCATGCTCCAAAGGGCACGCGGGCACGCGGGCGCGCAGGTCAGGCCAGGCCCGCCTCGATGGCTCGACGGACGGCGTCGGCCCGGTCGCGGATCCCCGCTTTGGCGAAGAGGTTGTTGATGTGGGTCTTGACCGTGGCCTCGCTGATGAAGAGCTTCTCGGCGATGCCCCGGTTGGGCAGGCCCCGGCCGATCAGCGTGAGTACCTCGCGTTCGCGGGGTGTGAGGTCTTCGGGCAGGGACTGTCCCGGCACCGGCGCCTTGGTCCTGACGGTGGCGAGCAGCCGGTCCTGGACCTCGCGGTCGAGTACGGACTGACCGGCGGCGGCGGCCCGGATCGCCCGGATGATGTCCTGGCGCCCCGCGTTCTTGGTCAGGTAGCCCCGGGCCCCCGCGCTCAGCGCGCCCAGGATCGATTCGTCGTCGGCGAAGGTGGTCAGCACCACCACCGCCACCTCCGGGTACTCCTCGCCCAGCCGACGGGTCGCCTCGATCCCGTCCATCACGGGCATGCGCAGGTCCATCAGCACGACGTCCACCGGCCCGGAGGCGACAGCCGTCAGCACCTCGCTCCCGTCCGCGGCGGCCGCGACCACGTCGATGTCCTCGGACAGCCCGAGGACCGCGGCGAGCGGCTCCCGGACGGCGGCCTGATCGTCGGCGACGATCACCCTCAACCGCTGCGGTTTCTCGGTCGGTCCACTCATCCCGGGATCACTGCCTCCACTTGCCAGCCGCCCTGGTCCGGTCCCTCGGTGACCGGGCCCGTGGTGACGGTTCCGCCCAGCAGGGCGACGCGTTCGCGCATGCCGATCAACCCCATTCCGCTGCCGACGCCCGCGTTCACCTCACGGGTGGCGGGGCGGTTGCGGATCCTCAGTGTGGTCGACGAGACGGCGAACGTCAGCTCCACACCGACATCTCCCCCGGGAGCGTGCCGTGCGGCGTTGGTCAGCGCCTCCTGGGCGATCCGCAGCAGATTCTGGGTCACCCGGGCCGGCGCCTCACGGACGGTTCCGGTGACGGTGAGAGCGTCACGGTGGCCCGACGATTCGAGCATCGCGGTCAGGCTCTCCAGCAGCGGCAGCGAGTCCTCGCGCAGCGCGTGCACGGTCCACTGCGCCTGTTTCAGGCTCTCCTTGACCAGGCCGTGGGCCTTGTCGTTGGCCTCCCGGACCTTCTCCAGGTCACCGGTGTCGATCAGCGCGTCGGCCAGTTCCAGCTGCATGTTGATCCCGGCCAGCGAGTGCGCCAGGACGTCGTGCACGTCCCGGGCGATCCGGCCGCGCTCGGTCAGCACGGCGGTCCGGGCCTCGGCCCGGGCGGCGCGTTCGGCCGACTCCGCCGCCACGATCGCCGCGAGTACGGCCCGGCGCTGACCGCGGTTGATGATGCCGACCAGGACCGGCGCGCCGGTGGAGAGGCCGAGGGCCCAGGGCAGCAGGTGGTGCCCGGGACCGAGGTGGAAGTACAGGACACCGCCGCAGAGCAGACTGCACATCCCCGCGAGAACGAGAGCGGGCCTGGTCTCCAGCCGGTATCCGATGTGACCGGCGAGGAAGAAGGCGAAAAGGTAGCCCGTTCCGCTGCGGCTGACGCCGATCAGGGCGGCCGCGGCGACGATGCCGAGGGTCAGCCAGACGAGAGCGAGGTGCTTGGGGACCCTGTTCTCGGGCAGCCGCCGGGCCAGCAGCGCCGCGGAGTTGATCACGAAGAGGACGGCGACGGCCAGCCCCCGGCCGCTGAGGCCCATGGGCCGGATCGTCAGGATTCCGGCGACGACGACCGCGAGGGTCAGCACCCACTGCACCCGCGGATCCTGTCCGGGAACCGGCCGCGGGCCCGCCCCCCGGGTCGCGGCCTTTCCGGGGGGCGGGGCGCTCTCGGTCGCGGACACGGGCAGAACATTACGCACGGTCAGGCCGTACGGTCGAAGACGGGCACGGGGCGGGTCGCCGTCCGGGTCCGGCTCCGTATGAAGATCGTGGCCAGCCGGGTGACCACTTCGGTGACTGCCATCAACACGAACGCCGCCACCCAAGCCTGGTCGCTGGTGATCTGGTGGGCGATGCTGAACCGGGCGACGTCGTCGGCGCCACCGCCGTGCTCGATCCACATCTGGAAACCGATCCGCGCCCCCATGCCCACGACCCACAGGATCGCCGACACCGCACCGGCCTTGATCAGGACGTGCTCGCCGACCGTCCGGATCCGGGTGTAGACGCCACCGGCGACGCCGAGCGCGGCACCCACGCTCATCAGGGCCCCGATCAGCACCAGGTCGTTGCCCGCGGTGGGAACGCTGTCCAGGTACGAGTGGGCCACGAAGGCCACGATCCCCAGCGGGATCAGGAAGGACTTGAGGTCGAGCCGGCCTTCCCGCAGCTGCCGGAAGACGATGAGGACGAGGGCGATATCGGTGATCCACTCGGTCGTTGTCATGCCCCAAGACTGCTGCGACGAGGCCCGGAGCACCTGGACCCATGGGTGGACATCGGGGGTGGAGATCAACCGCTCCCCGATGTCCGCGGGGCGCCCCCGCGCCACCCGTTGCATAAAACTGCGTACGTACGTATAGTCATGCCATTACCGAGGAGGATTTTTCGATGGCTGTACGTGCTCTTCGCGCCGCCGTGGCCGGGGCGAGCGGATACGCGGGCGGGGAAGTGCTCCGGCTGCTGCTCGGTCATCCCGGGATCGAGATCGGAGCCCTCACCGGCAATTCCAACGCGGGCCAGCCGCTCGGCGGGCTTCAGCCGCATCTGGCGCCGCTGGCCGACCGGGTGCTGGAGCCGACCACCGCCGAGGTGCTCGCCGGGCACGACGTGGTGTTCCTCGCGCTGCCGCACGGGCAGTCCGCCGCCGTCGCCGAGCAGCTCGGCGACGATGTGCTCGTCGTCGACATGGGCGCCGACTTCCGGCTGCGGGACGCGGCGGACTGGGAGCGGTTCTACGGCTCCCCGCACGCCGGGACCTGGCCGTACGGGCTGCCCGAGCTGCCGGGCGGGCGCGCCGCGCTGGCCGGGAGCAGGCGGATCGCCGTGCCCGGCTGCTACCCCACGGCCGTCTCGCTCGCGCTCTTCCCGGCGTACGCGGCCGGTCTCGCCGAGCCCGAGGCCGTCATCACCGCCGCCTCCGGCACCTCCGGCGCGGGCAAGGCAGCCAAGCCGCATCTGCTCGGCTCCGAGGTGATGGGCTCCATGTCGCCGTACGGCGTCGGCGGCGGCCACCGGCACACCCCCGAAATGATCCAGAACCTCAGCGCCGCGGCGGGGGAGCGGATCACCGTGTCCTTCACCCCCACCCTCGCCCCCATGCCGCGCGGCATCCTCGCCACCTGCTCCGCCAGGGCACGCCCCGGCACCACCGCCCAGGACGTACGGGACGCCTACGAGAAGGCGTTCGCCGACGAGCCGTTCGTCCGGCTGCTCCCCGAGGGGCAGTGGCCCGCCACCGCGTCCGTGTACGGCTCCAACGCCGCGCAGGTCCAGGTCGCGTACGACGAGCACGCCGGCCGCGTCATCGCGATCAGCGCCATCGACAACCTCACCAAGGGCACCGCCGGCGGCGCGGTGCAGAGCATGAACATCGCCCTCGGACTCCCCGAGGACACCGGACTCTCCACGATCGGAGTGGCACCTTGAGCGTCACCGCAGCGAAGGGATTCACGGCGGCGGGCATCGCGGCCGGAATCAAGGAGAACGGCGGACCCGACCTGGCCCTCGTGGTCAACAACGGTCCGCGCCGCGCCGCCGCGGGCGTCTTCACCTCCAACCGCGTCAAGGCCGCCCCGGTCCTCTGGTCCGAGCAGGTGCTCAAGGGCGGCGCCGTCACCGCCGTCGTCCTCAACTCCGGTGGCGCCAACGCCTGCACCGGACCGAAGGGCTTCCAGGACACCCACGCCACCGCCGAGCACGCGGCGGCCGTGCTGGAGGGGCACAGCGCCGGTGAGATCGCCGTCGCCTCCACCGGTCTGATCGGCCTGCTGCTGCCCATGGACAAGCTGCTGCCCGGCATCGGGAAGGCCGCCACCGAGCTGTCCGCGCACGGCGGCGAGAAGGCCGCGATCGCCATCAAGACCACCGACACCGTGCACAAAACCGCCGTCGCCGGCGGCGAGAGCGACGGAGTGGCCTGGAGCGTCGGCGGCATGGCCAAGGGCGCGGGCATGCTCGCCCCCGGCCTCGCCACCATGCT
Organism: Streptomyces sp. NBC_01429; assembly: GCF_036231945.1. Classification (NCBI taxonomy): domain Bacteria; kingdom Bacillati; phylum Actinomycetota; class Actinomycetes; order Kitasatosporales; family Streptomycetaceae; genus Streptomyces; species Streptomyces sp. NBC_01429. The sequence goes on from NZ_CP109599.1 coordinate 6,640,672, forward strand.
CGTCGTCCTCACCACCGACGCCGACATCGAGACCCCGGCGCTGGACACCGCGCTGCGCGCCGCCACCCGCACCACCTTCGACCGCGTCGACTCCGACGGCTGCATGTCCACCAACGACACCGTGCTGCTGCTCGCCTCCGGCGCCTCCGGCGCGACCCCCGCGTACGACGAGTTCGCCGAGGCCGTCCGTACCGTCTGCGCGGACCTGGCACGCCAGCTGATCGGTGACGCGGAAGGCGCCTCCAAGGACATCCGCATCGAGGTGATCAACGCCGCGACCGAGGACGACGCCGTCGAGGTGGGCCGCTCCATCGCCCGCAACAACCTCCTCAAGTGCGCCATCCACGGCGAGGACCCCAACTGGGGCCGCGTCCTGTCCGCCATCGGCACCACGGCCGCCGCCTTCGACCCCGACCGGCTCAATGTCGCCATCAACGACGTATGGGTCTGCAAGGACGGCTCGGTGGGCGAGGACCGCGACCTGGTCGACATGCGCTACCGCGAGGTACGGATCACCGCCGACCTCTCGGCCGGTACGGAGTCGGCCGTCATCTGGGCCAACGACCTGACGGCCGACTACGTCCACGAGAACAGCGCGTACAGCTCATGACCGCCCGCAAGCACACCGCGCTGCCCAAGGCGCAGATCCTCATCGAGGCGCTGCCCTGGCTCACCCGCCACCACGGCAAAACCGTCGTCATCAAATTCGGCGGCAACGCCATGATCGACGAGGAACTCAAGGCCGCCTTCGCCCAGGACGTCGTCTTCCTGCGGCAGGCCGGTCTCAAGCCCGTCGTCGTGCACGGCGGCGGCCCCCAGATCAACGCGCAGCTCGACCGGCACGGCCTGGTCAGCGAGTTCAAGGCCGGACTGCGGGTCACCACACCCGAGGCCATGGACGTCGTACGGATGGTGCTGGCCGGCCAGGTCCAGCGCGAGCTGGTCGGGCTGCTCAACCAGCACGGCCCGCTCGCCGTCGGCATGACCGGCGAGGACGCGCACACCATCACAGCGACCCGGCACCGGCCGCTCATCGACGGCGAACCGGTCGACATCGGCCGGGTCGGCGAGATCACCGAGATCGACACGGGCGCCATCGAGGCGCTGCTCGCGGACGGCCGCATCCCGGTCATCTCGTCCATCGCGCGCAGCGCCGACGACGGACACGTCTACAACGTCAACGCCGACACGGCCGCCGCCGCGCTCGCCGCCGCCCTGGGCGCCGAGACGCTGATGGTCCTCACCGATGTCGAGGGGCTGTACGAGGACTGGCCCAACAGCGACGACGTGATCAGCCGGCTCACCGCCCGCCAGTTGGAGAAGCTGCTGCCCGAGCTGTCCAGCGGCATGGTGCCCAAGATGGAGGGCTGTCTGCACGCCGTGCGCAACGGCGTCACCACCGCGCGCGTACTGGACGGACGGGTCCAGCACTCGATCCTGCTGGAGATCTTCACCGACGAGGGAATCGGCACGATGGTCGTGCCGGACGGACCGGAAGGGAGCACGAAGTGAGCGGCAACCAGGAGCTTTCGCAGCGCTGGCAGAACGTGATGGCCGACAACTACGGCACGCCCGGCCTGGCCCTGGTACGCGGCGAGGGCGCCCGGGTCTGGGACGCCGACGGCACCCCGTACACCGACTTCGTCGGCGGAATCGCGGTCAACGCCCTCGGCCACGCCCACCCCGCCGTCGTCGAGGCCGTCTCCGGCCAGATCGCCTCCCTCGGCCATGTCTCCAACCTCTTCCTCGCCGAGCCGCCCATCGCGCTGGCCGAGCGGCTGATCCAGCTCTCCGGCCGGCCGGGACGCGTCTTCTTCTGCAACTCGGGCGCCGAGGCCAACGAAGCGGCCTTCAAGATCGGCCGGCTCACCGGCCGCAGCCACATGGTCGCCACCACGGGCGGCTTCCACGGCCGCACCATGGGCGCGCTCGCCCTCACCGGCCAGCCCGGCAAGCGGGAGCCGTTCCTGCCGCTGCCCGGCGAGGTCACGCACGTGCCGTACGGAGACACCGAGGCGCTGCGGGCCGCCGTCACCGAGGAGACGGCGCTCGTGATCATCGAGCCGATCCAGGGCGAGAACGGGGTGGTCGTACCGCCCAAGGGCTACCTCGAAGCGGCCAGGGAGATCACTCGCGCGACCGGCACCCTGCTCGTCCTGGACGAGGTCCAGACGGGCGTCGGCCGGACGGGCAACTGGTTCGAGTACCAGGCCCACCAGGGCATCGAGCCCGATGTCGTCACCCTCGCCAAGGGACTCGGCGGCGGCCTGCCCCTCGGCGCCACCCTCGCCTTCGGGGACGCCGCCGATCTCCTCAAGCCCGGCCAGCACGGCACCACGTTCGGCGGCAACCCCGTCGCCTGCGCCGCCGGACTCGCCGTACTCGACACACTGGCGGCCGACGGACGCCTCGACGAGGTCAAGCGCCTCGGCGAGCGGGTACGCGCCGAGGCCGAGGCCCTCGGCCACCCGCTGGTCTCCCACGTCCGTGGCGCTGGGCTGCTCCTGGGTATCGTGCTCACCGAGTCGCTCGCGCCCCAGGTGCAACAGGCGGCTCAGGGTGCCGGGTTCCTCGTGAACGCGCCCGCCCCCGATGTCGTACGGCTGATGCCGCCACTGATCATCGGCGACGGCGAGGTGGACGCGCTGCTCCGGGCGCTGCCCGGCATCCTCGACGAGGCGTACGCGGAAGGACGATCAGGGGAATGAGACGACGATGACCGAGGCCCAGGAGAACGAGCACGGCGGGCAGTCCGTGCCGCAGACCAGAACCGCCCGCCACCGCCGGATCGTCGACATCCTGAACCGGCAGCCGGTGCGCTCGCAGAGCCAGCTGGCGAAACTGCTCGCGGACGACGGGCTGAGCGTCACTCAGGCGACGCTCTCCCGCGACCTGGACGAACTGGGCGCGGTGAAGATCCGCAACACCGGCGGCGAGTTGATCTACGCGGTCCCCAGCGAGGGCGGCTACCGCACCCCCCACGCGCCCCTGGGCGAGTCGGCGAAGGAGGAGCGGATGCGCCGGCTGGCCGGTGAACTCCTCATCTCCGCCGAGGCGTCGGCCAACCTCGTCGTGCTGCGCACCCCGCCGGGCGCGGCCCAGTTCCTCGCCTCGGCCATCGACCAGGCCGAGTTGAGCGACATCCTCGGCACCATCGCGGGCGACGACACGCTGATGCTGATCAGCCGTGACCCGGCGGGCGGGCAGGCGCTCGCCGACCACATGCTGAAGCTGGCGCAGAACGACCGCTGAGCGGCTGTTCCGCCGGCCGCCCGGCCCGGCCCGCCCGGCCCGCCCGGCGCCCGCGGGCGCCGGGCTACGCGCGCGCCTCGGCGGTGTAACGGTGGAAGCCGCTGGTCGCCCAGGTGGCGCCGTCGGAGGTGACGGCGAAGCCCTCGGTGCCGGGGAGCGCCTCCAGCCAGTCGCGGGCCCGCCCGCCCATGGCGTACGCGGCCGTCGCCCGCACGTCCGCCGCGGTCAGCCCGTCCGGGCAGACCACGGTGATCGAGGCGAGTCCGTCGGCCGGGGCCGCGCCGGTGTGCGGGTCGACGATGTGGCAGCCGCGCTCGGCCGGGCCGGAGGTGGCCACGCCGAGACCGCCGTCCTGGACCGCCACCACCGTCACCAGCGTCCCGGGGCGCAGCGGATCGGCGATGCCCACGCGCCAGGGGCCGCCGGTCAGCTGGATGTCGCCGCCGCCGTTGAGGCACACCGAGCCGGCCCCGGACGACGTGATCATCCGGACGGCCCGCTCCACCGCCCAGCCCTTGACCAGGCCCGTCGGGTCCAGACCGCCCGCGTAGCCGGCGGTGAACCACCCGTCGCTCTCCCGCTCCGCCCCGGCGCACAGCTCCAGCACCTCGGGCACCTCGGTCACACACGCCGACAGCTCCAGCTCCCCCCGGCCCAGCCGCGTGATCTGGCTGTCGGGGCGGTACGTGGAGAAGATCTCGTCGGCGCGGTGCAGCCAGGCGACGGCCGCCTGGAGCCCGGCGCGGACCCGCGCCTCGTCCGTCACCCCACGGATGTCGAACGAGAAGACCGTGCCCATCGACTCCTCGACATGGCGCACCGGAGCGGCGGTCGCGCTGTCGGACTCGATCACAGGCCCGCCTTGTCGAGGGCGCTCTGGAGGGATTCCTGGTAGCCCTTGCTGGTGTAGCTGGCGCCGGAGACGGCGTCGACCTGGGCGCTCTGCGCGGTGAGCGCCGCCTGGTTGAGCTTGGGTACGGCGTCGGCGGTGACGGACTGGCTGCGGGCGTCGGCCTTGGGCGCCTGGACGGCCTCGGCCCGGGTGATCCGGCCGCCCTCCACGGTGACCTGTACCTGCACCGGGCCGTACTGGGTGTTCACGGCGTCACCCAGCACGGTCCGCGCCCCGGCCTCCGGCGCGGCGGTCTCGGTCGTGCCGCCGGTCGTGCCACCGGTGTCGGCGCCCCCGTTCCCGTCCCCGTCCGCTCCCGCGCTCGTGTCCGCGCCCTCGCTCGGGTCGGCCGGCGCCTCCGTACCCGTGGCCGCACCCGCCCCGGCCCCCGTACCCGCCTTGTCGAGGGCGCTCTGGAGGGATTCCTGGTAGCCCTTGCTGGTGTAGCTGGCGCCGGAGACGGCGTCGACCTGGGCGCTCTGCGCGGTGAGCGCCGCCTGGTTCAGCTTGGGCACCGCGTCCGCCGTGACGGACTGGCTGCGGGCGTCCGCCTTGGGCGCCTGGACCGCTTCCGCCTTGACGATCCTGCCGTCGTTCAGGGTGATCTGGACCTGGACCGGCCCGAACTGGGTGTCCACCGCGTCCCCCAGCACCGTCTGCCCGCCCGGGGCCCCGCTCGGACCGCCCGCCGTGGCCGAGACCCCGGTGCCGGTCTGAGCGGCGGCCCCGGCCACCGGGGTGCCCCCCGGCTGCTTCAGGGCGAGCAGCAGGACGACGCCCGACGCGGTAGCGGCGACACCGATCATGATCCGCCGGAGCGGGTGCTTCCTCTTCATCGACTGCCTCACATCTCGAAGGACTCGTGGTGGATACGGCGGGTGGGCACGCCCGCCTCGCGCAGGGCCTCGTACGACTGACGGGCGAGTCCGGTCGGCCCGCAGACATAGACGTCGTGGTCACCGATGTCCGGCAGCAGCTCGCGCAGCCGCGCCGGGGTGATCTCGGGCCGTACACCGTCGGGCCCGTTGACCGCGTACAGCAGCCGCGCCCCGCGCGCCGACGCGATCTCGCGCAGCTCGCGCCAGAGCGCCAGGTCCTCGGTCTTGCTGGCCCGGTAGAGCAGCGTCAGATCGCCGGGCTCGCCGGGCAGCGTCTCGAACAGCGCCCGCATCGGCGTGATCCCGGCGCCGCCCGCGATCATCAGCACCTTCTCCTGACTGCGCCGGGCTGCCGTCATCGCCCCGTAGGGGCCCTCCGCCCAGATCCGGGTGCCCGGCTCCAGCCGGGACAGGGCCTCGCTGTGCTCGCCGTTCGCCTTGACCGTGATCCGCAGCAGATCGGGCCTCGGCGGCGCCGACAGGGAGTACGGGTTGGAGCTCCAGCGCAGTCCGTCGGTGAGGAACCGCCAGCGGAAGAACTGGCCCGGCTGGGCGCCGATCCGGTGCAGCCGGCGCCCCGTGATCAGTACGGAGACGACTCCGGGCGCCTCGTACACGGTCGACTCGACCCGCATCCGATGGCCGAGGTTGAGCCGGACCGGGGTCAGCACGCGGTACCAGAGCAACAGGGCGCCCGCAGCGCCGTACAGCACGTACCAGGCCGTCCTGGCCGTCGCGTTCCCCACGAACTCGGCGCCGGTGGCGAGCTGGTGCCAGAAGGTCAGGTAGACCGCCGCGTAGGTGAGCAGATGGAGGTAGTACCAGGTCTCGTAGCGGACCTTGCGGCGCACCGCCCCCACCGAGACGAAGCCGATCACCAGGAACAGCACGGTCCCGATGGCCGCCTCGATCATCCGGGGGAACTCGGTGACGACACTGACGGTCTGGTCGGCGAACCCGGTGCCGGACTGGACCGAGTAGCCGCCGATGATCAGCCCGACATGGGCGATCAGCAGACTGACCGAGTACCTTCCGCAGATCGCGTGCCACCGCGCCACCCGGTCGGAGCCCACGCGCCGCTCCAGCGCCGGGACGCGGGCCATCAGCAGGATGACGATCGCGATCGCGTAGCCGCTGAGCAGCCCGGTCAGCCGGCCGGCCCCGGTCAGCCATTCCGCCAGGTCCATCCGTACGACCAGGGTGTTCTGCCACCACAGCGCCATGACGGCCGCCGCCCCTGCCCAGCACGCCACCAGCAGGGGCAGCGCCCCCGACCGCTGCGGGCGGATCGCGCGCATGGTCTGCCGCCGAGCGGCCCTGCCGTTGTGCATCATCGCCACGGGAACTGCACCTCAACTCTTCCTCCGTGCCGGGCGATACGGATTTGAGCGGCGGTGGGTTCAACCACGGCGTTCGCATACTCGGAGTGATGGCCGGAACGCGCGCGCGTCCGTGCCGTCGGGCTACGAAGCGGTCGGCTCCCGCACGGAGATGGCGATACGCGGGTGCCGGGCCGGATCGGCCCAGGCCAGGACGGCGCGCATCGACTCCTCGGGTACGGAGACACAACCGGCGGTCGCGCCCGCGCCGTTGACGTGCAGGAAGATCCCGGCGCCCCGGCCGCGCACCGGCCGGTCGTAGTTGAAGCCGATCACCAGGGCGAGGTCGTACTGCGCCGTGTAGTCGGCGAGGTGCTCGGCCTCGTCCGCACGGCAGTCCGCGGGCAGGCCCTCCACCCAGCGGTTGTACGCGCGCGAGCGGTTGTCCTGGCACCACCAGGACCTCTCGGTCACCGGGCGGTAGCCGTACCGCGTCCCGGCGGGCTCGGGCGCGATGCCGAACGCGTACGGCAGGTCGTACACCCCGGTCGGGGTGGTCGAGGTGCCCTGGGTACGGTGCGCGCCGTCGACCAGCCCGCCCGCGCCGAAGCGCGCCGGGGCCGAACCCGCCGCCACCCACCGGTCGTCGCGCCGGTCCCACCAGGTCAGCCGGCCGGTCGTCGCGGAGGCGTCCGGAGCCTCCGCGGTGATCAGCTGGGTGGAGTCTCCGGCGGCGGGTTCCGGCACGGCGGCACGGGCGGCCGTCGTGCCGGTGACGACGGTGAGCAGGGCGGCGGCGAGTGCGAGAGCGGTGCGCATGGGCAGGACCGTATGCGGCGGGCCCGGACCCGGCCTCCCGGCAGCCCCCGCACTGCGCCGAACGCGGCCCGCGTTCAGCCGGTCGCCGCGCGCACGCGGATCTTCGGAGCGCGCGGACCATCGTGTACGGACCGGAGCGCGCATCACGATGCGAGGACCGGCCGGTCGGCCGGCCGGTCCCCGCGTCTGCTGGTCAGCCCGTCAGCTGTTCAGCTGTTCAGGGTGCAGGTGGCGAGCGAGTCGACCGGCAGTTCGGGCTTGGCGGCGGTGCGGCCGATCGCGGTGGCCATGCGGTTGATGGTGGCGACGCGCTTGTCCTTCAGCGGGCCGACGATCGCGTTCTGGACGAAGTTGGGGCCGCCCTGGCCGACCGTGTTGATCAGCCGCTGGTTGGCCTCGGCGATCTGGGTGTCCAGCAGCGCGAGGTTGCGGTCGATCTCGGCCTGGGCCGAGGCGGGGATGGCGGGCAGGCTCGGGGCGACGGCCGGGCAGTTGACCGTACCGGCGGCGCCGGTGTTCCCGCCGCCGTCGTTGCCGGTCTCCCCGCCGTTGCCCGTTCCGCCGTCGTTCCCCGCGTTCCCGTTGTTCCCCTCGCCGGCGGCCGGCGGGGTCGTGGCTGGGGCGCTCGGCGTCTGCTCGCCGCCGCCCGCCGTGCTCAGGGTGCAGGTGGCGAGCGAGTCGACCGGCAGTTCGGGCTTGGCGGCGGTGCGGCCGATCGCGGTGGCCATGCGGTTGATGGTGGCGACGCGCTTGTCCTTCAGCGGGCCGACGATCGCGTTCTGGACGAAGTTGGGGCCGCCCTGGCCGACCGTGTTGATCAGCCGCTGGTTGGCCTCGGCGATCTGGGTCTCCAGCAGCGCGAGGTTGCGGTCGATCTCGGCCTGGGCCGAGGCGGGGATCGCGGGCAGGCTCGCCGCGACGGCCGGGCAGCTCACCGTTCCGGGCGAGGCGGCCTTCGTCTCGCCGCTCTGCCCCTCACCGGCCATGGCGTTGCCGACGATCACCGCTCCGGACAGCACGACCGCGGCGGCGCCGCCGGCGATGACGACACGGCGCTTGTTGTACTTCGGAAGAGCCCTGGACATGCGGAACCTCACTCGGATCAGGGGAGGAGCGAGGGGTCCGTCCGGCGGTGACCGGACGGCTCTCCCTCGGTTGACCAACGCGGCGCCTGCGTTCGGTGGGGGGTACGAGGCGGCGCGCCCCTACGTTCAACCGGGCCCGGAAGATCTCCGAAAGTTCTCCGAGATTGACGAATCATGCGGAGCAATGCATGGTTATGCCTGGCAGTGAACGTCACCGTCAAGCACGAGCTGGCCCGCTGGCGATACATTCGATCCCCCGTGGCGGGGAGAGGCGGCCGCACTCTCCCCTGATCTCTCCAAGGAGCGCAGCAGTGAGCAGCAACAACGGTGATGTCCGGCTCTGGGGCGGCCGGTTCGCGGACGGGCCCTCGGACGCCCTGGCAGCCCTCTCGGCGTCGGTCCACTTCGACTGGCGGCTCGCGCCGTACGACATCGCCGGCTCCCGCGCGCACGCCCGGGTGCTGCACAAGGCCGGGCTGCTCACCGCCGACGAGCTGACCCGCATGGTGGCCGGTCTCGACCAGCTCGAAGCGGACGTGGCCGACGGCTCCTTCACCGGCACGATCGCCGACGAGGACGTCCACACGGCGTTGGAGCGCGGGCTGCTGGAGCGGCTCGGCGCCGACCTCGGCGGCAAGCTCCGGGCCGGCCGGTCCCGTAACGACCAGGTCGCCACGCTCTTCCGGATGTATCTGCGCGACCACGCCAGGATCGTCGGCGGTCTGATCGCCGACCTCCAGGACGCGCTGGTCGGTCTGGCCGAGGCGCACTCCGAGGTCGCGATGCCGGGCCGTACGCACCTCCAGCACGCGCAGCCCGTCCTGTTCGCGCACCACATGCTGGCGCATGTGCAGTCGCTGTCCCGGGACGCGGAGCGGCTGCGGCAGTGGGACAAGCGCACCGCCGTCTCCCCGTACGGCTCCGGCGCGCTGGCCGGGTCCTCGCTCGGGCTCGACCCCGAGGCGGTCGCCGCCGACCTCGGCTTCGAGCGCGGCTCGGTGGGCAACTCCATCGACGGCACCGCCTCGCGCGACTTCGTCGCGGAGTTCGCCTTCGTCACGGCGATGATCGGCGTCAACCTGTCGCGGATCGCCGAGGAGATCATCCTCTGGAACACGAAGGAGTTCTCCTTCGTCACCCTGCACGACGCCTTCTCCACCGGCTCGTCGATCATGCCGCAGAAGAAGAATCCGGACATCGCGGAGCTGGCGCGCGGCAAGTCCGGCCGGCTGATCGGCAATCTGACCGGGCTGCTGGCCACGCTGAAGGCCCTGCCGCTCGCGTACAACCGGGACCTCCAGGAGGACAAGGAGCCGGTCTTCGACTCCTGCGACCAGCTGGAGGTCCTGCTGCCCGCCTTCACCGGCATGATGGCGACCCTGACCGTCCACCGGGAGCGGATGGAGGCCCTGGCCCCGGCCGGCTTCTCCCTCGCCACCGACATCGCCGAGTGGCTGGTCAGGCAGGGTGTGCCGTTCCGGGTCGCGCACGAGGTCGCGGGGGAGTGCGTCAAGGAGTGCGAGGTGCTGGGCATCGAGCTGAACGAGCTGTCGGACGACCAGTTCGCCAAGATCTCCGAGCACCTCACCCCCGACGTCCGCTCGGTCCTCAACGTCCCCGGCGCCCTGGCCTCCCGCAACGGCCGGGGCGGCACGGCCCCGTCGGCCGTCGCCGTCCAGCTCTCCGAGGTCAAGGCCGACCTGGTGATACAGCACGCCTGGGCCGCCGCCAAGAAGTGACGCGCGTTCTGGTCACGCGCCGTTCTTTCCGAGCGGCGCCGGGAACGCGCCGGGAACGCGCCGGGAACGCGCCGGGAACGCGCCGGGAACGCGCCGGGAACGCGCCGGGAACGCGCCGGGAACGCGCCGGGAACGCGTCAGGGACTCTCAGGAACTGGTGAGGACGACGAGTTCCCGGGTCGCTCGGGTCATCGCGACATAGCGGTCGACCGCTCCCTCGACGCCCTCGCCGAACGACTCCGGGTCGACGAGGACGACCAGGTCGAATTCGAGCCCCTTCGACAGCTCCGGGGTCAGTGACCGGACGCGCGATGTCGGCCGGAACGCGGGATCGCCGATGACACAGGCGGTCCCGTCGGCATGTGCGGCGAGCCACGTGTCGAGGACGGTGCCCAGATCCGCGGCGGATCCGTGGACGACGGGGACGCCGCCGCGGATGGAGGTCGGCACGTTGGCGTCCGGCAGCACGGCCCGGATGACCGGCTCGGCCTCCGCCATGACTTCCTCCGGCGTCCGGTAGTTGACGTTCAGCGAGGCCAGGCTGATCCGGTCGAGCCCGATCCGCTCCAGCCGTTCCCGCCACGACTCCGTGAACCCGTGTCTGGCCTGGGCGCGGTCCCCGACGATGGTGAAGCTCCGGGACGGGCACCGGAGCAGCAGCATCCGCCACTGCGCGTCGGTCAGTTCCTGGGCCTCGTCCACGACGATGTGCGCGAACGGGCCGGCCAGCGGGTCGGGTTCGGTGCCGGGGGACGCGGTCCCGTCGACCAGGGTCTCCTGTATGTCCTGGCCGCGGAGCATCCCCACCGCGCCTTCGCTCTCGTCGATCACGACGTTCTCCAGCAGTCCGTCGATGACGTCGGCCCTGCGCGCGCGTTCGGCGGCGACAGCGGCCGCGTTCCTGCGCCTGCGCCGCGACGCCGCCGGATCGCCGAGCCGCTGCCGTGCCGCGTCCAGGAAGGGCAGGTCGGACACCGTCCATGCCTGGGCGTTCTCCCGCCGCGACCGGGATACGTCGTCGGGGCCGAGCCAGGGCGCGCACATACGCAGATAGGCGGGGACCGACCACAGGTCCCCGACCAGGTCGGCCGCTTCGAGCAGCGGCCACGCGCGGTCGAAGGCCGCGGCCAGCTCCCCGTCCCGCCGCAGCGACGCGCGGAGCAGGTCGGCAGGGACGTCGCCGTCGTGCCTGTCGACCAGGATCGTGAGCAGCTCCTCCCGGATCAGGTCGCGCGCCTCGTTGTGCGGAGTGCCGGGTTCCGCCGCTTCGAACGCCAGCGCCCAGTCGTCGGCGCTCAGCCGGATGTCGGACCAGTGGGTCGTGACCGTCATCCCCTTGGCGGGCGGCTCCTCGTAGAACCTGACGGCCGTCTCGATCGCCTCCACCAGCCGCGCGGACGACTTCAGGCGGGCCACCCGCGGGTCGGCCTCGGCCACTGCCCCGGCCCCCTCGGCGACGAGGTCGCGCAGGGTGCAGGTCTGTACGCCCTCCTCGCCGAGGCTGGGGAGGACATCGGCGACGTACCCCAGGTAGGGCTGGTGCGGACCGACGAACAGCACGCCGCCCCGGCGGTGCCCGAGGCGCGGGTCGGAGTAGAGGAGATAGGCGGCGCGGTGCAGGGCGACGACGGTCTTCCCCGTACCGGGACCGCCGTCGACGACGAGCGCGCCGCGCGATCCCGCGCGGATGATGGCGTCCTGGTCGGCCTGGATGGTGCCGAGCACGTCCCGCATCCGTGCCGACCGGTGGCCGCCCAGGCCGGCGATGAAGGCGGACTGGTCGTCGAGCGCGGCGTGCCCGGCGAACCCGTCCGAGGTGAACACCTCGTCCCAGTAGTCGCTGATCCTGCCTCCGGTCCAGCGATACCTGCGGCGGCTCGCCAGCCCCATCGGGTTGGCGTGGGTGGCTCCGAAGAACGGCTCGGCCGCAGGGGAGCGCCAGTCGAGCAGCAGCCGGCGGCCCGCGCTGTCCTTGAGGCCGAGCCGTCCGACGTACACGGGCTCGGCGCCGTCAGCGCCCGCCATGTGTCCGAGACACAGGTCCAGTCCGAAGCGGCGCAGTGTGCGCAGGCGGGCCGTCAGCCGGTGGATCTCCAGGTCCCGGTCCATCGCCTGCCGACCTATGCCGCCGGGCGTCCTGAGCGCGGCGTCGAGACGGTCGGACAGGTCGGTGATCGACTGATCGAGGCACCGCGCGACAGCCGCGAAGTGCCGCTCGTCGCGGGCGGTCAGCGTCGGGTCGGCCTTGGGGGAGAGGCGGTCGGGAAGGTCGAACGCGCTGGTGGTCGGGGAGTTCACGGCATCGGCTCCGGTCTTGTGCTCTGGGTTCCGGGCTCCGGCCCGGCCGTCCCGGGTGGTTCACGCGGGCAGGGGCGGCTCCGCCCGGCCGGCCAGGTCGAGCAGGAGTCCCGTTTCCGCAGGTCCTGGCCCTGGGCCGACGATTGTGCGGCATGACGGGGGTCTTGCCGCAAGGCCCCCCGTGCGCTATACGTTGAGAGTGGAAAGGAGTGGGTAGCCCCCCTTTCCCCCGCGCCCTTTCCCCCGCGTCGCTCCTCCGCTCCGGACGGACAGCCTGCGGCATCGATCACCCACAGCGGCGTCGGCGGCGCCCCCTTGGCGCCATGCACGCGCGTCATGGATCGCCGCTGTTCGCCGCTATCCCGAATGAGACATCGATGTCTCATTCGGGATAGGGTCGCCTCATGACCGTCGATCGCGACCAAGTGCTGCGCACCGCCGCCGCCCTGCTCACCCGCAGGCCGACCGCCACCATGGACGAGGTGGCGCGGGCCGCCGGGATGGGGCGTGCGACGTTGCACCGGCACTTCGCCGGGCGGGACGCGCTGGTCGAAGCCCTGGAGGAGCTGGGGATCCAGGAGATGGAGGCGGCGCTCGACGGCGCCCGGCTCACCGAGGGCCCCGCGGACGAGGCGCTGCGCAGACTGGTCGCCGGGATCGAGCCCGCCGCGGGGCTCCTCTCCTTCCTCCTCACCGAGAACCAGCTCTTCACGGGGGACATCCACGACGGCTGGGACCGGACGGACGCCCGCTTCTCCGCGCTGTTCCGGCGAGGTCAGGAGGAGGGCATCTTCCGGATCGACCTCAGCCACGTCTGGCTGACCGAGGCCCTGTACGGGCTCATCAGCGCCGGCGCCTGGTCCATCCACGAGGGCCGCGTCGCGCCCAAGGACTTCCAGTACATGATCGTCGAGTTGCTGCTCGGCGGAGCACGCCGGAGTCTGAACCCATGACCAGCCCGCACGGGACCACGGCGGAGAGCGCGTACAGCCCCCGCCCCGGGCGCTGGCTCGCGCTCTCCGTGCTCGTCCTCGCCGTCCTGCTGGTGGCGGTCGACGCGACCGTGCTCGGGCTCGCCACCCCGTTCCTCAGCGAGGACCTCAAGCCGACCGGGACCGAGCTGCTGTGGATCGGCGACATCTACTCCTTCGTCATCGCCGGTCTGCTGGTCTCCATGGGCAGCCTCGGCGACCGCGTCGGGCGCAAGAAGCTGCTGCTGACGGGCGCGGTCGCGTTCGGCGGGATCTCCGTGCTCAACGCCTACGCCACCACCCCGGACATGATGATCGTGGCCCGGGCGCTGCTCGGCGTCGCCGGCGCGACCCTGATGCCCGCCACCCTCGCGCTCATCCGCAACATCTTCGACGACCCCAGGGAGCGCAGTCTCGCCATCGGCGTCTGGGGCGCCATGGCCTCGGCGGGCGCGGCCGTGGGCCCGGTGGTCGGCGGCTTCCTGCTGGAGCACTTCTGGTGGGGCTCGGTCTTCCTGATCAACCTGCCCGTGATGGCCGTCCTGGTCATCGTCGGCGCCAAGACCTTGCCCGAGTCGAAGAACCCCGCTCCCGGCCCCTGGGACCTGCTCAGCGTGGTGCTCTCGCTCGTCGGCATCGTCGGTGTCGTCTACGCCATCAAGGAGGCCGCTTCGCACGGGTTCGCCTGGGACGTGCCCGTGGTGGGCGTGGTCGGCGCGGGCGCGCTGTTCTGGTTCGTACGGCGCCAGCTCACCCTTCCCTCGCCCCTGCTGGACATGCGGCTCTTCCACCACCGGGGCTTCTCCGGCGCGGTCCTGGCCGATCTGCTGACGATCCTCGGCCTCTCCGGCCTGGTCTTCTTCCTCTCCCAGTACCTGCAACTCGTCCAGGGCCGGGGGCCGCTGGAGTCCGGCCTCGCCGAACTGCCCGCCGCGGTCGGCGCGGTGACGGCGGGGCTGCTCGCCGGGCGGGCCGCGCGCCGCTTCTCCGTACGGTCCGTGGTCGCGGGCGGGCTCGGCGCCATCGGGGTCTGCCTCGCGGCGCTCACCGGCATCAGCCAGACCACCGGCTATCCGATGTTCGGCGCGGTCCTGCTGATCGTCGGCGTCGGCGCGGGCTTCTCCTTCACCGTCACCGCCGACGTGATCCTCTCCAGCGTCCCCACCGAACAGGCCGGCTCGGCCTCGGCCGTCTCCGAGACGGCGTACGAACTGGGCGCGGCGCTCGGGATCGCGCTGCTCGGCTCCATCGTCACCGGCGTCTACCGGGACTTCCCCACCCCGCCCGGCGTCCCGGCGGGCACCGCCTCCGCCGCGCACGAATCGCTGGGCGGCGCCTTCGACGAGGCGTCCGGACTCCCCGGGCCGCTGGGCGCCGAGCTGCTGGCGGCGGCGCGGGACTCGTTCGTCGACGGCCTGCGGCTCGCGTCGGGCGTGGGCGCGGTCGTGCTGCTCGCCACGGCGGTGGCGGCCTGGTTCCTGCTGCGCGGCCAGAAGCTGGAGGACGGCGTGGAGCACGGGGAGCACTGAGCGGCGCGTACGGGACCGGCCCCGGACCGGCGGACCGGTCCGGGGCCAGGAGTCCCGCTGAAACTTCGCTCCCGCGCGCGGTTACCCCCGCGCGCCGGTCACGCCGCCTTGGCCTTGGTCGCGTACATGTCCACGTACTCCTGTCCCGACAGCTCCATGACCTCGGTCATCACCGAGTCCGTCACCGCCCGCAGCACATACCGGTCGCGGTCCATGCCCTCGTAGCGGGAGAACTCCATCGGCTTGCCGAACCGCACCGTCACCTTGCCGCTGCGCGGCATGCCCGAACCGTTCGGCTGGAGCTTGTCCGTACCGATCATCGCGAACGGCACCACCGGCGCGCCCGTCATCAGCGTCAGCCGCGCGATCCCCGTACGCCCCCGGTAGAGGCGGCCGTCGGGGGAGCGGGTGCCCTCCGGGTAGATGCCGAAGACATTGCCCTGTTCCAGCACCCGGCGGCCCGTCATCAGCGCCGCGACCCCGCCCCTGCCGCCGTCCCGGTCCACCGGGATCATGCCGACGCCGGTGAAGAACCAGGCCATCAGCCGGCCCTTCAGCCCCTTCCCCGTGACGTACTCGTCCTTGCCGATGAAGAAGACCTGACGGTCGCAGACCAGGGGCAGGATCATCGAGTCGATGAACGTCAGATGGTTCCCCGCGAGGATCACAGGGCCGCTCCCCGGAACGTTCTCCGCGCCCTCCACCCGGGTGCGGAACATCAGGCGCATGATCGGTCGGAGCACTGCCTTGATGAGCACGAAGCGGGACAACGGGTCCTCCGGTGTCGGTGGGGCGGTTGTTGGATGGCCTACTAAATCCATGCAGGTGAGGACGATACTCCCGGGTCGCGGTGGGCGCACATCCGGTTCACTGACTGGATACGCGCTGTTGACATGTGTTCGCGCCACGTTCGGCCGCGGTCTCCCGTACGGAAGGCACGGCGCCCTACGCTCGGCCCGCGTCCGGCGACGACGGACCGGGCGCGGGACCCCGACGAAGGAGCGTTCATGACACAGGGTGCGCGGAACACGCCCGGCCGGCGGACCGTACTGGGAGCGGCGGTGCTCGGCTCGGCGGCCCTGGCCCTGCCCGCCGCGGCGCAGGCCGCGGACGGCCCGGCGGCGCTCGGCCACGGCGCGGGCGGCGCGCCGGGCCGGGACCTGCCGGTGCCCACGATCGTCGGACACCGGGGTGCCAGCGGCTACCGTCCCGAGCACACCCTCGGCTCGTACCAACTCGCCCTCGACCTCGGCGCGCACGTCATCGAGCAGGACCTGGTGCCCACCAAGGACGGACACCTCGTGTGCCGTCACGAGAACGACATCAGCGCCACGACGGACGTCGCCGACCACCCGGAGTTCGCGAGCCGCAGGACCACCAAGAGCATCGACGGCACCGGCCTCACCGGCTGGTTCACCGAGGACTTCACCCTCGCCGAGCTGAAGACGCTGCGCGCCAAGGAGCGCATCCCGGGCGTCCGGCAGCACAACACCCTGTACGACGGCCGCTGGTCCGTCCCCACCTTCGAAGAGGTGCTGCGCTGGGCCGACGAGCAGGGCCGCCGCCGGGGCCGCCGGGTCTGGCTCTACACCGAGACCAAGCACCCCACCTACTTCCGGAGCATCGGCCTCGGCCTGGAGGAGCGCTTCGCGAAGCTGCTGCGCGCCTACGGCCGCGACCGCGCGGACTCCGCGATCTTCCTCCAGTCCTTCGAACCGACCAGCATGCGGCGGATGGCGAAGCTGGTCTCCTCGCCGCGGGTCGTCCTGCTCGACGCGGCGGCCGGCCGCCCGTGGGACCTGCGCACGGCCGGGGACCCGCGCACGGTCGCCGATCTCATCACGCCCGAGGGACTGAAATGGATCGCGTCCTTCGCGCAGGGCATCGGCCCGACGCTGGACCTGATCATCCCGAAGGACGCGCAGGGCAGGCTCACCGAGCCCACCACGCTGGTGCGCGACGCCCACGCGAAGGGGCTGATCCTGCACCCGTACACACTGCGCGACGAGAACACCTTCCTGCCGGCGGACTTCCGGCGCGGCAGCGACCCCAACGCCTACGGTGACGCCTTCGGCGCCTTCCGGGCCTACTTCGAGCAGGGCATCGACGGCATCTTCACCGACAACCCGGACACCGGACTGCTGGCGCGGGCGGACTTCGTCAGCCGCTGAACGCGCGTGCCCCGGTCGGGTGACTGTCCGGCCGGGGCGCAACCGTCCGCCGGCCCCCGTCGTCCCGCCGGACATGACGCCAGTACGAGTCACCCCGCCCCGTGCCGCGACGCCGGAGCCCCTGCCCGCCCCCGAGTCCGCGCACCTGTCGTCCGCGCCCGTGCCCGTGCCCCTCACCGTGGCCGACCTCGTACGCGTGCTGCTTCCGCTCGTCCGGGCCGAGGCGGCGGCCGAGGCGCCGTCGGCCGGGATGGACCCCGGCGACCTGGAACAAGGCGTCTGGGTAAGGCTGCTGGAGCGGCCGGCCGACGCGGGGACGCCGGGGGATCCGGCCCGGTGGGTGCGCGACGCCGTCCGCGCGCAGGCGCGCCGCGCCCGGCGGACCGCCGCCCGCGAGCACGCCTACCGGCGCCGCGACGAGCCCGCCACCGGGCCCGAGTCCGACCCGGAACGGGCCGCGCTGCGCACCGACCGGCAGCGGACCCTGCGCGCGGCGGTCGGCCGCACACCGGGCCGCTGCCCGCTGATCCTGACCGCGATGCTCTCCCCGAGAGACCCCACCTACCGCGAGATCGCCGGGGAGTTGGGTATGTCACAGGGCAGTTTGGGCCCCTTGCGGTCCAGATGTCTGGGATGCCTCCGCCGAATGCTCGCGGCCGAGATTGCGGCCGCTGAACTCGGGGGAAAGGAGCGATAGACAGTGGGCGGACAAGTGAGCGGGAGGCATGCACACATGGGCATGAGCGTGACCATCTCAGCGGCGAGTGCGCAGGACGCGGAACAGATCCTGAAACTTCAGTACCTGTGCTATCAGAACGAGGCGGAGCTGTACGGCGACTACACCATCGAGCCGCTCACCCAGACCCTCGACGACCTGCGGGCCGAACTCGACCGAGGCCACGGCCTGGTGGCACGTCTGGGCGACGAGGTGGTGGCCTCGGTGCGCGGCAGTGTCGACGCGACGGGCACCGCCCGCATCGCCAAACTGATCGTCCATCCGAGGCTGCGCCGGCACGGTCTCGGCGGACGGCTCCTGGACGCCATCGAGACGCACTTCGCGGCCGAGCCGGCCGCCCGGCGCTTCCAGCTGTTCACCGGCCATCGCGGCGAGGGCAGTCTGCGGCTCTACCGCAGCCGGGGCTACGCGCCCGTCGCGACCCAGGAGGCCGGGCCGAGAGTGCGGCTCGTCACCCTGGAAAAGCCGGCCGGCGCCGGGGCGTACGTGGCCAGCGCCTGACGTGAGGGCGGAATCCCCGGCGGTGCGCGAAGGACGGGGAAGGGGATTCCGCCGCTCGAGCCACCCGGACCACCACCCGGACGACCTGGACCACCCGGACCATCACCCGGACGACCTGGACCATCACCCGGGCCCCCGGACCTGCCGGGCTCTCACCGCCGCGTCGCGCGCCCGCGCAGCCACAGGATGCCGGTGACGGGCAGCAGCACCGGGATGAAGAGATAGCCCATGCCGTAGTCCGACCAGACCGTCGCGTCGGGGAACGCCGAGGGCGCCACCAGCGTCCAGGTGCCGACGATCAGCACCCCCGCGAGTTCGGCGGCGCAGCACGCCAGCGCGACCTTGCGCGCCGTCTCCCCGCCCCGTACGAGCGTGTACGTGATGAACGCGTAGACGAGGGCCGCCACCCCGGAGAGCGTGTAGGCCAGCGGCGCGCGGTCGAACTCGGTGGCGATCTGGTACGCGGACCGGGAGACCGCGCCGACCGACATCACCCCGTACAGCCAGAGCAGCAGCAGGCCGGGCCCCTTGACCAGCCGGGTCCCGGACCCGGACACCTCGGTCGTCATGTCGTCAGCCTTTCCAGATGTCATGGAGCCGCACTTCCAGCACCGCCAGCACGACCGCTCCCGCCGCCACCGTCACCGAGCCCCAGCGGGTCCGCTCGGAGAGCGAGAGGAACCCGGCGGCCGGCACCGCGAAGAGCGCGCCGATCAGATACGAGACGAAGATCACCGAGCCGTCGTGCGCCTGCTCGCCGCGGGCCAGCCGCACGATCCCGACCACCAGCTGGGCCAGTGCCAGTACCGACACCACGGCCATGCCGATGAAGTGCCAGTCCTTGGTGGGCTGGTCGCGGTAGGCGGCGTGAGCGCACCAGGCGGCGAGAGCGAGCGCGGCCACGGAGAGGGTGACCGTCAGGGCGACAAGCATGGCCCTGAGCGTATTACGGGGTAAGGGGCGCGAAGCGCGCACCCCCGCGCCTTCCCGCGCACCCGCACTCCGGCGCCGGGAGCCCGGAGCCGCGCGCCGGGAGCCGCCACGTAGGGTCGGTCCAATGACGATCCACGCCGAAGCCCTGCTGTTCGACAACGACGGAACCCTCGTCTCCTCCCTGGCCTCGGTGACCCGCTGCTGGACCCGATGGGCGCGGGAGTACGGCGTCACGGCCGAGGAGTTCGCACGGGTCGGGCTGCACGGCCGCCCCGCCGCCGAGATAGCCGCCGATCTGCTGCCCGCCGACCGGGTCGCCGAAGCGGTGGCCCGTATCGAGCAGCTGGAGGTCGACGACGTCGACGGGGGAGTCGTGCTGCTCCCCGGCACCGCCGAGCTGCTCGCCGCCCTGCCCGCCGAGCGCTGGGCCGTGGTCACCTCAGCGACCCGGCGGCTGGCCGAGGCGCGGCTCGCCGCGGTGGGCCTGCGGCCCAAGACGATGATCGCCGCGGACGACATCAGCCGGGGCAAGCCCGATCCGGAGCCCTATCTGCTCGGGGCCGCGCGGCTCGGCGTGGACCCGGCGCGCTGCGTGGTCTTCGAGGACGCCCCGGCGGGTCTCGCGTCCGCCCGCGCCGCCGGGATGAGGACCGTGGCCTTGGCCACAACGCATGACCGTGCCGAGCTGGAGGCGGACCTCGTCGTACCCGACCTCTCGGCCCTGTCGGTGCAGGTCACCGCGGGGGGCGTGGAGATCCGTACCATCGGCTGAGCACGGCCGTACCGACCGGGTGCCCGGACCGGGCTGTCCATATGCTGCGACGGATCGTCCCGCCATGCGGACAGTCTCGGTTGAGCGGCCCTCCTGTCTGTTTTACTTACCGCATGACCACGACGAGCTACCGCGCCCCCGCGACCGAGGCGATCACCACGCCCGGTGCTCGTTGTCTGTGTCGAATGTGCGCCATCTGAGGGCCCCTGCCTGAGCCTCGCGCCCCGAAGCGAGACCCGACAGACCGCGCGGCCACGCCGGTTCCGTACGCCATGAGGACCTGGTCATCGGCCAGGGAGCCCGACGGCGCCCGGACCGGCCCGCCCCCGCGCACACGCTGGTTCACCGGTCCACCCACCGCGACAGCAGCGTGCCGCGTGGCCACGACGAATGCCCGTGCCCGGCGTACCCCTTCGCCGCGCACTCGACAGTGACGGATACCCCCCTTGTGATCACTACTACGGGCCTGACGAAGGTTTACCGGTCCGCCCAGTCGCGCGGCCGCGAGGTCACCGCCCTCGACGGTGTCGACCTCCATGTCCGCGAGGGCGAGGTCTTCGGCGTCG
The DNA here is from genome assembly GCF_036231945.1 of Streptomyces sp. NBC_01429. Classification (NCBI taxonomy): domain Bacteria; kingdom Bacillati; phylum Actinomycetota; class Actinomycetes; order Kitasatosporales; family Streptomycetaceae; genus Streptomyces; species Streptomyces sp. NBC_01429. The sequence goes on from NZ_CP109599.1 coordinate 6,661,133, forward strand.
TGGGACAGAGCGGCGCCGGGAAATCCTCCCTCATCCGCTGCGTCAACCTCCTCGAACGCCCCACCTCCGGCACCGTGACCGTGGCCGGTCAGGACCTCACCGCCCTCGCGGGCCGGGGCCGCCGGGCGGGCAGGGAGCTGCGCCGGGCGCGCAGCTCGATCGGCATGGTCTTCCAGCACTTCAACCTGCTGTCCTCCCGCACGGTCCAGGACAACGTCGAACTCCCGCTGGAGATCCTCGGCCTCAGCGGCCAGGACCGCTCCCGCCGCGCCCTCGAACTGCTGGAGCTGGTCGGCCTCGCCGACAAGGCCAAGGCGTACCCCGCCCAGCTCTCCGGCGGCCAGAAGCAGCGCGTCGGCATCGCCCGCGCGCTGGCCGGCAACCCGAAGGTGCTGCTCTCCGACGAGGCGACCAGCGCGCTCGACCCCGAGACCACCCGCTCCATCCTCCAGCTGCTGCGCGACCTCAACCAGCAGCTCGGACTGACGGTGCTGCTCATCACGCACGAGATGGAGGTCGTCAAGACGATCTGCGACTCGGCGGCGCTCATGGAGCAGGGCCGCATCGTCGAGTCGGGCACGGTCGCCGAAATCCTCGCCACCCCCGGCTCCGCGCTGGCCGCGGCGCTCTTCCCGGTCAGCGGCGACGCCTCCGGCGACGACCGCACCGTCATCGACGTGACGTTCCACGGCGACGCCGCGACCCAGCCCGTCGTCTCGCAGCTCGCCCGCGTCCACCACATCGACATCTCGATTCTCGGCGCCGCGATGGACACCGTCGGCGGCAAGCAGGTCGGCCGGATGCGCATCGAGCTGCCCGGCCGTTACGAGGACAACGTCGTGCCGATCGGATTCCTGCGCGAGCGGGGTCTGCAGATCGATGTCCCGGGCCAGGGGCCCGAACCGGTGAAGGACGGTGCCAAGTGACCTGGTCCGAGATGCAGCCCCTGCTCACGCAGGCGTGTTGGGACACGCTCTACATGGTCGGCTGGTCCACGCTCATCGCGATCGTCGGCGGTCTGCCGCTCGGTATCCTGCTCGTCCTCACCGACCGCGGCGGACTGCTCCAGAACACCGTGGCGAGCAGGGTCATCGGGCAGATCGTGAACGTCGCCCGCTCGATGCCGTTCATCATCCTGATGGTCGCGCTGATGGGCTTCACCCGGGTGATCACCGGGACGACGATCGGCCGCGAGGCCGCCATCGTCCCCCTCGCCGTCGGAGCCATCCCCTTCTTCGCGCGCCTCGTCGAGACGGCTGTGCACGAAGTGGACGGCGGGCTCGTCGAAGCCGTGCAGTCGATGGGCGGCAGTACCTGGACCATCGTCCGCAAGGTCCTCGTGCCGGAATCGCTGCCCTCGCTGATCTCCTCGGCGACCACCACAATCGTCGCCCTCATCGGCTACTCGGCGATGGCGGGCACGGTCGGCGCGGGCGGGCTCGGCGATATCGCCATCCGCTACGGCTACCAGCGCTTCGAGACCGGAATGATGTGGATCACCGTGGCGATCCTCGCCGTGGTCATCTCCGTCATCCAGTTCGCCGGAGACTTCGCCGCGAGCCGGCTGCGCCGGCGCGGCGGCCACTCCGGGGCGGCGCCGAGGATCCGGCTGCCCAAGGCCAAGGAGCCCGCGACGGCGGACGCCGGCAAGACCGCCTGACCAACACCCGGCCCACCACCCCCTCAACGACGGCGCATCGCGCCGGACCCTGCCGGTCGCGGGGTCGACCCACCTTCAGGAAAGGCACTTTTCGTGCGTAACGTCGCCAAGGTCACCACAGCCGTCCTCGCCGCCGGAGCCCTCACCCTCGGCCTCTCCGCCTGCGGCTCGGACAAGGACTCCGCCTCCGACACCAGCGGCCCGCTCATCGTCGCCGCGAGCCCCACCCCGCACGCCGAGATCCTCAACTTCGTCAAGAAGAACCTGGCGAAGAAGGCGGGGCTCGACCTGGAGGTCAAGGAGTTCACCGACTACGTCACGCCGAACACGGCGACCGAGGACGGGTCCGTGGGCGCCAACTACTTCCAGAACCAGCCGTACCTCGACGACTTCAACAAGAAGAACGGCACCCACATCGTGCCCGTCGTCACGGTGCACCTGGAGCCGCTCGGCCTCTACTCCCACAAGATCAAGAAGGTCGACGACCTCAAGAGCGGCGCCACGATCGCCGTCCCGAACGACACGGTCAACGAGGCACGGGCGCTCAAGCTCCTCGCCGCCGACGGGCTCATCACCCTCAAGGACGGCGCGGGCAACGACGCGACCATCAAGGACATCGCGAAGAACCCGAAGAGCCTGAAGTTCAAGGAGCTGGAGGCGGCCCAGACCCCGCGCTCCCTGGGCGACGTGGACGCCGCGGTGATCAACGGCAACTACGCCATCTCCTCCGACCTCAAGCCCGCCAAGGACGCCCTCGTCCTGGAGTCCGCCAAGGACAACCCGTACGGCAACTTCCTCGCCGTCAAGAAGGGCGGCGAGGACGACCCGCGCGTCAAGAAGCTCGCGAAGCTCCTCACCTCGCCCGAGGTCAAGAAGTTCATCGAGGACAAGTACGACGGCTCCGTCATCGCGTCCTTCTGATCCCGCCGACTCCGCAGGAAGGCCCACGATGCGCAAGCACGTCATCCCGGCGGCAGCCGCCGCGTTGGCCCTCGGCCTCGGCCTGACCGCGTGCGGTTCGGGCTCGGACAGCGGCGGCGGTGACACCGACACCCTGGTCGTCGGCGCCACCGCCGTGCCGGCGGGCGAGGTCCTGTCGTACATCAAGCAGGACCTCGCCGAGAAGGCGGGCCTCAAGCTGGAGATCAAGGAGTTCACGGACTACGTCCTCCCGAACACCGCGCTCCAGGAGGGCTCGCTCGACGCGAACCTCTACCAGAACAAGCCCTTCCTCGACGAGTTCAACGCGTCCAAGAGCACCGACCTGGTCCCGGTGGTCCAGGCGTACCTGCCGCCCATGGGCGTCTACTCGAAGAAGATCAAGGACATCGCCGAGCTCGCAGACGGGGCCACCGTCGCCGTGCCCAACGAGACCACCAATGAGGGGCGGGCCCTCAAACTCCTCGCCGCCAAGGGGCTCATCACCCTCAAGGAGGGCACGGGAACGACCGCGTCCCCCTCGGACATCACGGCCAACCCGAAGCACCTGAAGTTCAAGGAGCTGGAGCCCGCCCAACTGCCCCGCTCCCTGGACGACGTGGACGCCGCGGTCATCAACAACAACTACGCCCAGGACGCGGGACTCAGCCCCGCCAAGGACGCCATCCTCCTGGAGTCCGTGGAGAACAACCCCTACGCGAACATCCTGGCCGTCAAGAAGGGCGGCGAGGACGACCCGCGCGTCAAGAAGCTCGCGAAGCTCCTCACCTCGCCCGAGGTCGGCGCGTTCATCAAGGACAAGTACAAGGGCTCGGTCCTGCCGGTCACTTCAGGCTGACCGTCCCTGCCGCCGTACGGGGTCCGCACCAGCACCCGGTGCGGACCCCGTGGTGCGACTGAGCGCCCCATGCTGCCATGCTGGGCAGTTCAGCAGGCCCGAAGCTTTCCCGCGGGCCCGAAGGTTCCCGAGGCTACGGAGCGGCGCATGGCCAGCACCTTCCCCAACATCTCCATCAGCACGGAGCGGTTGGTGCTGCGCCCCTTCGAACCGGCGGACATCCCGGCGCACATCGAGATGATGAACGACGAGATGGTCACCGCCTGGACCTCGGTGCCGCACCCCTACACCCGCCAGGACGCCGAGAACTGGGTCGGCACCATCGCCTCCGCCGAACGGCTCAGGGGACACGGAATCGCCTTCGCCGTCACCGAGTTCCTCACCCAGCGGCTGGTCGGCGTCGTCCGGCTGCGCCGCACCAACTGGCACGCGCTCGCCACCGAGGCGGCCTACGTCACCGCCCCCTGGGCCCGCGGCGAGGGATACGCCACCGAATCGGCCCTCGCGGTCGCCCAATGGCTCTTCCGCGACCAGAAGTTCGAGCGCATCGAAGTACGCACCCCCGCCGGCAACACCGCCTCCCAGCAGGTCGCCCAGAAGATCGGCTGCATCAGCGAGGGCGTTCTGCGCAACGCCTGGATAGCGCGCATCCAGACCGAGGACGGCGGCTGGACCGACATCCGCACCGACCTCATCGTCTGGAGCCTGCTGCCCGAGGACCTCGAAGGCGTCGCCGAACAGATGGCGGACGCCGGTGGCTACGCGTCCTTCACCGACTGGAACTGACGGCAGCCGCCCACAGCCGGTACCGGTACTCTCACCCTGCCCCGCCCACGCGCCCCGCCCCCTCACCCGCCGGTCACGCCCCGCACCACCACGACAACTCCAGGAGACTGACGACGATGGCCGACCGCGTCACGGTGATCGGCTGGGACGGCTCGCCCCTGACCGCCGCCGCCAGGTCCGCCCTCGCGGCGGCGACCCTGGTGGCCGGAACCGCGCACCATCTGGCTCTCCCCGAGGTGCCCGCCGACGCCGAACGCATCCGGCTCGGCTCCATCGACCTGGCCGCCCGCAGGATCGCCGGACACCGCGGCAGCGCCGTGGTCCTCGCCGACGGCGATCCGGGCTTCTTCGGCGTCGTACGCACCCTGCGCGCGCCCGAGCACGGCCTGGAGGTCGAAGTCGTGCCCGCCGTCTCCGCCGTGGCGAGCGCCTTCGCCCGCGCCGGGATGGCCTGGGACGACGCCCAGATCGTCGTCGCCCACCGCCGTACGCTGCGCCGCGCCGTCAACGTCTGCCGGGCGCACACCAAGGTCGCCGTGCTCACCTCCCCGGGCGCCGGGCCCGCCGAACTCGCGCTGCTCCTCGAAGGAGTCCACCGCACCTTCGTCATCTGCGAGGAACTCGGCACCGACCGCGAACAGGTCACCGTCCTCACCTCCGACAAGGCCGCCGACCACGTCTGGCGAGACCCCAACGTCGTGATCGTCATCGGCGGGATCGGCACCGCCGTCTCCCCGCCCGGTGGCTGGATCGCCGGCCGCGACCCCGGCTACCCGCCGGCCGTGCGCGGCTGGGCGCTGCCCACCGAGGAGTACGGCATCGACCTCGACGAGGGCGAGTCGACCTGGCTGCGCGCGGCCCAGCTGGCCAGGATCGGCGCCAGGACCGGCGATCTCATCTGGGACATCGGCTCCGGCAGCGGCGCGCTCGCCACCGAGGCCGCCCGCTTCGGCGCCGCCGTGATCGCCGTGGACGACGAGCCGGGCGCCTGCGCCAGCACGGCCGCCGCCGCCCGTCGTGCCGGCGTCCAGCTCCAGGTGGTCCAGGGCCGGGCGCCGCACGTGCTGGAACGGCTGCCCGAGCCCGATGTCGTACGGATCGGCGGCGGTGGCATCGACGTGGTCATCGCCTGCGCCGACCGCAGGCCCGAGCGCATCGTCACCCACGCGGCGACGAGGGACGAGGCGGAGGCCGTCGGCAGGGCCCTCGCGGAGGGCGGCTACGCGGTGGAGTGCGCCCTGCTCCAGTCCGTCGACCTGGACACCGGAGCCTGGTCGGAACGTGAGCGCTCCGTCGTCTTCCTGGTCTCGGGACGGCGACCCGAGAACGCCCCCTGACCCCGTCGCCGGGCCGCGCGAGGTAGGCTGGCCGATCGTTGTACCGCAGCCGGGCGTTCGTCGCTTCGTTCGTCAATGTCCGGAAAAGGGGCCCGTTTTGGGTGCTGATGTGGTACGGCGGTAACCGGGGGGACGCGCGACGTGGCGCAGCCCACAGCAGGCCGTCGTGCGTGCCGCACGGCGCCCACGCTCGTTGTTAATGACGGACGCCGGAAGCGTCGCGGATCGGGCGCCCCGGTTGATGGGCCGAAGGAGCAGATTCACATGGGCGAGGGGTACGCATGACTGACACCGGCCAGGTCCCGGGCGAGGGACTGCCGGAGAACGCAGGCATGGTGGAGCAGCCGGGCACCCCGGCTCCCGGCGCGTACACCTACCTGGACTCCGTCGAGCCCGTACCCGAGGACGAGGGCATCCTCCTGATGCCGAGCGCGCAGGGCGGGTGGAACAACCCGCAGGTGATCCCCGCCGAGGCGCCGGCCTACGCCGTGCCCGCCGGATACGCGGTGCCGGAGGGCTACGCGCCGGTGCCCGAGGGCTACGCCGTCCCGGAGGGATACGCGCCGGTCCCGGAGGGCTACGCCGTCCCGGACGGTTACGCCCAGCCCGTGGCGGAGGCGTACGCGGCTCCCGAACAGCCCGGCGTCGAGCCCCAGGTGCCGCAGGCACCGCCCATAGAACAGCCGGCGCCGATGGCGGAGCCGGTCCCACCGGCCCAGGTGGAGATCCAGCCACAGGCGCCGGACGGGTACGAGGCGCCGCCCGAGGTCCCGTCGGAGGCAGTGGCCGAGCCGGTCGAGGCCGCCGCCGGACAGCAGCCGCAGGCACCCGCCGACCCGGAGCAGGCCCCGCACCAGCCGGGCGCCCACGAGGCCGGGGGCCGCGACACCGGCTCGGTGGACCTCAACGGCGTACGCATCCCGGCGCCCGCTCCCGCTGCCGCGCGCCCCCAGGCCACGGCACCGGCCGCAGCGCCCGCTCCGGCACGCAGGCCGCTGCACATGGGCCCCCAGGTACCCGACCCGACGGGCGGCGTGGTCCGCTCGCTGGCCGACCGGGGCCCGGCGGGCGCGCCCACCCAGGCGGTCCGTACGCAGCCCCAGGCGCAGCCGCAGGTCCAGGTCCAGCCGCAGGCTCAGCCCGTCGCGGAACCGGAGTCGGCGGACGTTCCGAGCGAGGACCCCGCCGCACTGCCGGGCCCGCAGCTCGGCGAGATCCCCGACATCCCGGCGCAGCCGGAGCCGGCGGCCGAGGTCCCCGTCGCACCCGAGGAGGCCGCGCCGGAACCGGAACCGGTACCCGAGGCGGTCGTGCCGGAGGCGGTCGCGCCCGAGGTGGTCGTGGCTGAGCCGGAGGCCGTGCCCGAGGCGGTGGCGCCCCCGGAGACCCCAGCAGACGCGGTCGCCCCGACGCCGGAGGAGGCCCCGGAGCCACAGCGGGCGGCCGAACCGGAGGCAGCGGCGGAACCGGTGGCCGAGGCGCCCGTAGCTCCCGAGGAGGCCCCGCCGGTGGAGGCGACCGCCCCTGAGCCCGCGCCGGAGCCCGAGGCCGAGGTTCAGGCCGAGCCGGCCGCCCCCGAACCCGCCGTAGCCGAAGAACTCCCGCACCCCGAGGCGGAGGCCGCACCCGAGGCTGTCCCCGCACCCGCACCCGCACCCGCACCCGCACCCGCACCCGAGCCCGAGGCGGTGCCGGAGCCCGAGCCCGAGGCGGTGCCGGAGCCCGAGCCCGAGGCGGTGCCGGAGCCCGAGCCCGAGGCCGCACCCGAGCCGACGCCGGTGGCCGCCGAGGCCCCCGCCGCCGACGAGCCGGTCGCCGTGGCGCAGGCCCCGGTGGAGCCGCAGCCGGAGCCCGTCGCCGTACAGGACGCACCGGAACCGGAACCCGAACCGGAAGCCGAGCCCGCGCCCGTGGCGGCGGCGGTGGAGGTCGCCCCCGAGCCCGAGCAGCCCGAGGAGGCGGTGGCGCCCGAGCAGTCCGCTCCCGAGCCCGAGGCCCCTTCGGAGGGCACGGCCGCCGCGTCCGGGTACGACGACGCCGAGCGCGACGCCGTACTCCGCGTGATGCGCGAGCGCCGGGACATCCGTAACGGCTTCCGCTCCGACCCGATCCCGCACGAGGTGCTGCTGCGTGTCCTGGAGGCCGCGCACACCGCACCCAGCGTGGGTCACTCGCAGCCCTGGGACTTCGTCGTCATCCGCTCCGCCGAGACCCGGCGGGCCATGCACGAACTGGCCCAGCGGCAGCGCGACGCGTACGCCACCTCGCTGCCCAAGGGCCGGGCCAAGCAGTTCAAGGAACTGAAGATCGAGGCCATCCTCGACACCCCGGTCAACATCGTCGTCACGGCCGACCCGACGCGCGGCGGCCGGCACACCCTCGGCCGGCACACCCAGCCGCAGATGGCGCCGTACTCCTCCGCGCTCGCCGTCGAGAACCTCTGGCTCGCCGCCCGCGCCGAGGGGCTCGGCGTCGGCTGGGTCAGCTTCTTCGACGAGCGCGAGATGGTCCGCTCGCTGGGGCTGCCCGATCACCTCGAAGTCGTGGCGTACCTGTGCGTCGGATACGTCGACGAGTTCCCCGAGGAGCCCGAGCTGATGCAGGCGGGCTGGTCCAAGCGCCGCCCGCTGTCCTGGGTCGTCCACGAGGAGACGTACGGCCGCCGGGCCCTGCCGGGCGAGGAGCCGCACGACCTGCTCCAGGAGACCGTCGCCGGAATCCGCCCGCTGGACGCCAAGGCGCTGGGCGAGGCGTGGGAACGTCAGAAGCGCATGACGAAACCCGCCGGTGCGCTCGGCATGCTGGAGATCATCTCCGCCCAGCTCAGCGGCTTGTCGCGGATGTGCCCGCCGCCCATCCCCGAGCCCGCCGCCGTCGCGATCTTCGCGGGTGACCACGGCGTGCACGCCCAGGGCGTCACCCCGTGGCCGCGCGAGGTCACCGGCCAGATGGTCGCGAACATCCTGGGCGGCGGCGCGGTGTGCAACGCGTTCGCGAACCAGGTGGGCGCCGAGGTCTGCGTCGTGGACGTGGGCGTCGCGAGCGACCTCCCGGCCACCCCCGGCCTGCTGCCCCGCAAGGTCCGCGCCGGTACCGCCGACTTCACGACGGGCCCCGCCATGACCCGCGAGGAGGTCCTCGCGGCGATCGAGGTCGGCATCGAGACGGCCCGCGACCTGGTGGCCGCGGGCAACAAGGCCCTGCTCACCGGCGAGATGGGCATCGCCAACACCACCGTGTCGGCCGCGCTGATCTCCGTCTACACGGGCCAGGACCCGGCGGAGATCACCGGGCGGGGCACGGGCATCAACGACGAGATGCACGCCCGCAAGGTCGACGTCGTACGCCGCGCCCTCGACTTCCACCGGCCGGACCCCGCCGACCCCATCGGCGTGCTCGCGGCGATCGGCGGCCTGGAACACGCCGCGCTGGTGGGCTTCCTGCTGGGCGGCGCGTCCATGCGCACGCCGGTCCTCCTGGACGGCGTGAGCGCGGGCGCGGCCGCGCTGGTCGCCCGAGCGGTCGCCCCCGAGGCCCTCGCGGCCTGCATCGCGGGCCACCGCAGCGCCGAACCCGGCCATGTCGCGGCGCTCAACAAGCTCGGCCTGCGCCCGCTGGTCGACCTCGACCTGCGCCTGGGCGAGGGCACGGGGGCGCTCCTGGCACTCCCGGTGATCCAGAGCGCGGCACGCGCGATGCACGAGGTCGCGACGTTCGACTCGGCGGGGGTAACGGAAAAGTAGCGGGGCCGTCTTGCGGCGGCGGGGTGTGGTGCGTTGTTGGCTGGGCCCGGTGGTTGTGTGCGGGTGGTGGCCGGGTGTCCCTCCGGGGGTACATCCGGGACGGCATGCTGTGCTTGTCTGGGGGACACCCCCAGGCCCCCGTACGGCGCGTGCAGGCCAGGTGCTTTCCTGCGGGTCGTGTGCGCCACAAATCACGCTTTATTGTCCCGGACGCACCCCCTGCGGGCCCCCCTTCCCCGCCCGCCACAGACGTGGGGGCCGCCCACCGGCCCGCACCCGCCCGCCCCATTCCCATCAGCCGTGCGGGGTGCTGGGCCCACCGGCGGGAGGGGGCCGGGGTCGCAGGAGGTGTGTGTCCGGACAATAAAGCGTGATTTGTTCCGCTCGGCAGCCCGCACTTGAGGCACAGGCCCGCACGCGGCGTACGGGGGGCCGGGGGTGTCCCCCGGAAAAGCACAGCATGCCGTCCGGACATGCGCCTCCGGAGTGCCCCGGCCCCCGTACCACAACGAACCACCCGCACCACCACCGCACCGCGCACCCGCACCGCACCCAGCCCCCCACCCCGCCCCCCGTAAAGTGGGCACGGGACCACACCCCGTCCCACCAGCCGCTTCAAGCCGCCCCGAGGAGTCCCCACCGACATGGCCCAGCACGCCGAGCAGCACGCCTACCCCGTAGGACTCCGCCTGTCCGGGCGGCGCGTAGTCGTCGTCGGCGGTGGTCAGGTCGCCCAGCGCAGGCTGCCGGCGCTCGTCGCGGCCGGCGCCGATGTCCTGCTGGTCTCGCCGTCGGCGAAGGCGTCCGTCGAGGCCATGGCGGCGGCCGGGGAGATCCGCTGGGAGCGCCGCCGGTACCAGGAGGGCGACCTCCAGGACGCGTGGTACGCGCTGATCGCGTCCAGCGACCCCGACGCCAACCGGACCGCGTCCGCCGAGGCCGAGCGCTCCAGGATCTGGTGCGTGCGCAGCGACGACGCCGAGGCCGCCACCGCGTGGACGCCCGCGACCGGTCGCAGCGAGGGCGTCACCGTCGCCGTGCTCACCGGCCGCGACCCGCGCCGCTCCGCCGCCGTGCGGGACGCCATCGTCGAGGGCCTGCGCGACGGCACGCTCGCCGCGCCGCACCACCGCACCCGTACCCCCGGGGTCGCCCTCGTCGGCGGCGGGCCCGGCGACCCGGACCTGATCACGGTGCGCGGCCGCAGGCTGCTCGCCGAGGCGGACGTGGTGATCGCCGACCGCCTGGGCCCGCGCGACCTGCTGAACGAGCTGCCGCCGCACGTCGAGCTGATCGACGCGGCGAAGATCCCGTACGGCCGCGCGATGGCGCAGGAGGCCATCAACGACGCGCTGATCGAGCACGCGAAGGCGGGCAAGGCCGTGGTGCGCCTCAAGGGCGGCGACCCGTTCGTGTTCGGGCGGGGGATGGAGGAGGCCCACGCGCTCGCGGCGGCGGGCATCGCGTGCACGGTCGTACCGGGCATCTCCAGCTCGATCAGTGTGCCGGGCGCGGCCGGGATCCCCGTGACGCACCGGGGGGTGGCGCACGAGTTCACCGTGGTCAGCGGCCATGTGGCGCCGGAGGACGAGCGTTCGCTGGTCGACTGGGCGGCGGTCGCGAGGCTGCGGGGCACGCTCGTCGTGCTGATGGGGGTGGACAAGATCGGCTCGATCGCCCGCGCGCTGATGGAGCACGGAAAGGCGCCCGACACGCCTCTCGCCCTGATCCAGGAGGGCACCACGGCGGCTCAGCGCAGGGTGGACGCGACGCTCGCTACGGTCGCGGAGGTCGTACGGGCGGAAGAGGTGCGGCCGCCGGCGGTCATCGTGATCGGCGATGTCGTGGCGCTGGGCGACGGCGGCTGAGGCCCACACCCACGCCCGCCCCGCACCGGCACGACACCGCATCACACCGGCACCGCACCACCCCCTCCACCGAACAGGGCAGAACCCCGTGGCTGAACTCATCACCGTCGACGACCCCGACGACCCCCGCCTGAGCGACTACACCGGACTGACCGATGTCGAGCTGCGGCGCAGGAGGGAGCCCGCCGAGGGGCTGTTCATCGCCGAGGGGGAGAAGGTCATCCGCCGCGCGGGACAGGCGGGTTACGCGATGCGGTCGATGCTGCTCTCGGCCAAGTGGGTCGACACGATGCGCGACGTGATCGACGAGGCGCGGGCCCCGGTGTACGCGGTCAGCCCCGAGCTGGCGGAGCGGGTCACCGGCTACCACGTGCACCGGGGCGCCCTCGCGTCCATGGCGCGCAAGCCGCTGCCCCCGGTGGACGAGGTGCTGCGCACGGCGCGGCGCGTCGCGGTGATGGAGGCGGTCAACGACCACACCAACATCGGCGCGATCTTCCGCAGCGCGGCGGCGCTCGGGATGGACGCGGTGCTGCTCTCCCCGGACTGCGCCGATCCGCTCTACCGCCGTTCGGTGAAGGTCTCCATGGGCGCGGTGTTCTCCGTTCCCTACGCCCGCCTCGCGGGGTGGCCCGGGGCGCTCGACGCCGTGAAGGAGACGGGTTTCCGGCTGCTGGCGCTCACGCCGGACGAGCAGGCGGTCCCGATGGACGAGGCCGCGCCGCACCGGTTGGAGCGGGTCGCGCTGATGCTCGGCGCGGAGGGTGACGGACTGTCCCGGCGGGCGCTGGACGCCGCCGACACCTGGGTCCGTATCCCGATGGCGCACGGGGTGGACTCGCTGAACGTGGGCGCGGCGGCGGCGGTCGCCTTCTACGCGGTCACGGCGGGCCGTCCCGAGAGCTGACCGGGCGGCGCGGCGGGGAGAGACCGCCGGCAGCGCTCAGAGCTTCTGCGCGGCGGCGATCCCCAGCGCCACGATGAGCGTCACGACGACGAAGACGATCAGACGCTGCCGCAGCAGCCGGGGGTTGGCGGGGCGCAGCTTCCCCGGGGTCGTGCGCGGGCCTGACTTCGGCCGGCTGCCCGCTCGCGAGGCGTCGCGCGCGGAGTCGCGTGCGGTCTCCCGGGGCCGCGACGGGCGGGATCCCCCGGTGCGCGGGGAGCCGCCTCCGGTACGGGACGACGTGCCGCCCGGCCGCATCCGGCCCGGCCTGGGCGCGGGCCCGCCCGCCGTGCCCGACGTACGGCTCGGGGATCCGGGGCCGCCGGCCGCGCGCGCGGGGTCGCGTTCCGTGTACCGCTCGGTGAGCCGGCCCGTGGGGATCTCCTGCCCGCCGCGGGTCCGCTGCGCGGGAGGCCGGCTGTCGATCAGGCCCTGGGCCTCCCTGGCGGCGATCTCCTTGAGCCGCATGGACAGCTGGAGCGTGCTGGGACGGTCCTCGGGGTCCTTGGCGAGGCAGGCCCGCACGAGCGGCGCCAGCGCGTCGGGCATCCCGTACAGGTGCGCCTCCTCGTGGACCACCCGGTAGAGCATGACCTCGGAACTGCCGTGTCCGAAGGGCGAGTCGGCGGTGGCCGCGTACGCCAGGGTGGCGCCGAGCGAGAACACGTCGGTGGCGGGGGTGACCGCGACTCCCCGTACCTGCTCGGGGGCGAGGAAGCCGGGGGAGCCGACCGCCGTGCCGACATGGGTCAGGGTGCTCGCGCCGGTCGCCCAGGCGATGCCGAAGTCGATGATGCGCGGGCCCTTGGGGGAGAGCAGGATGTTGGACGGTTTGAGGTCACGGTGCACCACCCCGGCCTCGTGGACGGCCACCAGCCCCTCGGAGAGCGCCGCGCCGACCGAGGCGACCTCGGCGGCGGACAGCGGTCCTTCTTCGTTGACCTTGTCGTGCAGCGAGGGGCCCGGCACGTACTGGGTGGCGAACCACGGCCGGTCCGCGTCGAGATCGGCGGCCACCAGCCGCGCCGTACAGCCACCGCGGATGCGGCGCGCCGCCGAGACCTCGCGGGCGAACCGGGACCGGAACTCCTGGTCCTCGGCGAGGTCGGGTCTGATCACCTTCAAGGCGACCCGCTGGCCGCGCCGGTCGGAGCCCAGATAGACGACGCCCATCCCGCCCGCGCCCAGCCGCCGGTGGAGCCTGAACGAACCGACGACACGCGGGTCCTCCCGCCGGAGCCGCATCATCGCCATGTCCATCCCCGCTGCCCGGTCGTCCGTGTGACGTGGCACAGCTTACGTACCCGGGCCCCGGCGCGCTCATAGGCCGCGCCCTCGCGGACCGACCGATTGTCCGCGCCGGGCAGGAAACTTGAGGAGTGGTCAGGGCGGGCGGGGCAGCCCGCGCCCGGACTCCGCCATGATCCCAAAGGTCCCTCGCGGCAGGGGGATTGGATCGTGGGGGATCACCCCGAGACGGCCGTCGGATCCGGCGCGGACCCGGCGCGCGGCGGTGCTCGCGCCGCTGTCCCGGCAGGTCACCGGGGGCGCGGCGGCTGCCGGCCGGCGGGGCGGAAGTGAGGGAAGTCACCCGTGACCGACCCGTGACCGGTCCGCTCCCGCACGCTCTCCGGGAAGACCCTCAGACCCCCGGGTCCCGGCTCTCCACCCAGGGGAGTACGCCGTCGCCGCGCGCTCATCCTCCGGGAGGCCCGGCAATGGGTACGCGGGCATGACGACCGGGTGCCGTCCTGTCCCTAGTGTTGAGGTCAAGCGGCGGGTGCAGCACTCGTCCCCCGAGGTCAGACACTCGCCGCTGTCAGACATGACAGGAGAGGGACCATGGCGGAGACGGCATCGCGGGCGGCGATCCGCACCCAGGGACGCAAGGCGGTCGCGGCTTTCGGCGGCCACCGGCCCGGTACGCGCCATCCGCTGGTGGCGACGGCCATGGTCCTTCCTCTCGCGGCACTGCTGGTGGTCGTCTTCGGCGGCTGGGAAGCGGTGGTCACACAGGCGTCGTCCGTGGGCGTGATGCTGGGGCGCTGAACAGCGCTCCGGACCCGGGAGAGCGGCCCGGGTCGGGGACATCCGGCCAACAACCCCGTGGGGACGGGGGTGCGGCGGACGGCAGCGTTTGGCCGGTCAGCTGGGGAGCTGACCGGCCATCGCGCTGTCCGGGTACGACTGCCCGCGGCACGGCGAAGCCCCCGGTCACCGAAGTGACCGGGGGCTTGAGGCAGTGCGCGATACTGGGATTGAACCAGTGACCTCTTCCGTGTCAGGGAAGCGCTCTCCCGCTGAGCTAATCGCGCGGGTGGGACCTGCGGGTGCTGCGTACTGCGTGCGCGATACTGGGATTGAACCAGTGACCTCTTCCGTGTCAGGGAAGCGCTCTCCCGCTGAGCTAATCGCGCGGGAACCTCATGGGTCCAGTGGACGATACTGGGATTGAACCAGTGACCTCTTCCGTGTCAGGGAAGCGCTCTCCCGCTGAGCTAATCGTCCGCAGAGGTGGAGACGGGATTTGAACCCGTGTAGACGGCTTTGCAGGCCGTTGCCTCGCCTCTCGGCCACTCCACCAGGAGTGCGGGGGTCGGGAAAATCTCCCCCACAATCGAGCGGACGACCAGGTTCGAACTGGCGACCTCAACCTTGGCAAGGTTGCGCTCTACCAACTGAGCTACGTCCGCGTATCGTTTCCGGCCGTCTGTGACGGCCTGGCGACGTGTTGAACTCTAGCGGATTCCCGGGCCAGCACAAAAACGCGTTTCCGCAGCGTGCTGCGGTGCGGTTGGCGTGCGTTCGGCCCGGAGCAGCGGCCAGGAGCCTGTTCTAGACTCGCAAATGTGCACGATCTGCCTGCTCTGGCCCGCTTCGGCGGCCTCGTCGCCTCCGGTCTGCGGGACGTCACCCATGATCCGGAGGCGCTCGACTCCACCGGTTTCTGGGCCGTCGCCGCGGACTTCGAGGGCCGTCTCACCTGCGCCCGGTTCGAGGACGTACGGACGGAGCCGGTCCCGCCGCCCGTGCCCGGCCGATGGGCGGGGCCCGGTGCGGGGGAGTGGACGTCCTCGCTCGACCACGCCGCGTACACGAAGGGCGTGCGCCGGATCCGTGAGTACATCGCGGCCGGCGACGTGTATCAGGTCAACCTCTGCCGGGTGCTCTCCGCGCCGCTGCCCGAACCCGCCGCCACCGACGTCGACGCGCTGACCGCCCTGCTCGCACGGGGCAACCCGGCGCCGTACGCGGGGACGATCCGGCTGCCCGCGCACGGTGTGGAGATCGCCACCGCCTCCCCCGAGCTGTATCTGCGCCGCACGGGCCGCACCGTCGAGTCGGGCCCGATCAAGGGCACCGCCCGCACCGCAGGCGAACTGCTGGCCAAGGACCACGCGGAGAACGTGATGATCGTGGACCTGGTCCGCAACGACCTCGGCCGGGTCTGCGCCACCGGGACCGTCACCGTCCCCGCGCTCTGCGCCCTGGAGCCGCACCCCGGCCTGGTCCATCTCGTCTCGACGGTACGGGGCGAACTCGCCGCCACCGCCGGCTGGCCGGAGCTGCTGCGCGCCACCTTCCCGCCCGGCTCGGTCACCGGCGCCCCCAAGTCCAGCGCCCTGACGATCATCGAGGAGCTGGAGACAGCGCCGCGCGGCCCCTACTGCGGCGGCGTCGGCTGGGTCGACGCCGACCGGGGAACGGCCGAACTGGCCGTCGGGATCCGTACGTTCTGGATCGACCGCGCCACGCCCGCCCGCCCCCTGCTGCGCTTCGGCACCGGCGCCGGGATCACCTGGGGCTCCGACCCGGAGGGGGAGTGGCGCGAGACCGAACTGAAGGCGTCCAGGCTGCTCGCGATAGCGTCGGGAGCGTACGAACCGGGGGATCGGGACCGGGAGCCGACGGGTGCCCGGCCGGTGAACGGAGGGATCGCGCGATGAGGATCTGGGTCGACGGCGGGCTGCGCACGGCCGAGACCGCCCTGGTGTCCGTGCTCGACCACGGACTGACCGTGGGCGACGGCGTCTTCGAGACGGTCAAGGCCGTACGGGGACGGCCCTTCGCCCTCACCCGCCATCTGGACCGGCTGGCCCGCTCCGCCCGCGGCCTCGGACTGGCCGAGCCCGATCCCGACGAGATACGGCGGGCCTGCGCGGCCGTCCTCGACGCCAACCCGGTGGAACTGGGGCGGCTGCGGATCACCCTCACCGGTGGCCTCTCCCCGCTCGGCTCCGACCGGGGCGACGCCGCCCCCACCCTCGTCGTCGCCCTCGGCGCCACCTCGCGCCGCCCCGACACCACCGCCGCCGTCACCGTCCCCTGGACACGGAACGAGCGCGGCGCGATGACCGGGATCAAGACCACGTCGTACGCGGAGAACGTCGTCGCGCTCGCCCGCGCGACCGAACGGGGCGCCACCGAGGCGCTGTTCGCCAACACCGTCGGCGCGCTCTGCGAGGGCACCGGCTCCAATGTCTTCGTCGTCCTCGACGGCCGGCTCCACACCCCGCCCCTCGCCTCCGGCTGCCTCGACGGCATCACCCGCGCCCTGGTCACCGAGTGGAGCGACGCCCGCGAGACCGATCTGCCGCTGGACGTCCTGGAACGTGCGGACGAGATCTTCCTGACCTCGACGCTGCGCGACGTCCAGGCCGTCCACCGGGTCGACGACCGCGAGCTGGCGGCCGCCCCCGGACCCGTCACGGCCAAGGCGATGCGCGTCTTCGACGAGCGGTCCGGCGCCGCCCTGGACCCGTGAGGACCGCCCCCGGGCCGTGCGGACGACCGGCCCCGGGCCGTAAAACCGGATGACTGCGGGCCGCGCTGTGGGTACAACTCCCCTGATGACCACCACCCTGCGGCCCACCGGACCGCTTCAGCAGACCGCCGACGGCGGTAAGTCACGCTCCTACGAGGTCTGCGTGAACGGCCGCCCCGTCGGCGCGCTGGACATCACCACGGACGCCGCCTTCGGCCACCGGGCCGGGATCCTCCAGGGGCTGCGCGTCGAGGAGCCCGACCGGCGCAGGGGCCGCGCCACCGTCGCCGTACTCGCCGCGGAGGAGGTGCTGCGCGACTGGGGCTGCGACCAGGTGCTGGCGTCGGTGGAGCCCGCCGCGACCGCCGCGCTGCGCCTGCTGGACTCCCTCGGCCACACCGAGCGCAGCCGCAACATGGAGAAGGAGCTGGGGCCCGAACCGCCCGTGCTCCCCGCGGGCGTCGAGGGCCGCCCCATGAGCGGCGCCGAGTACGAGCATTGGCTGGCGGACGCCGTCGACACCTTCGCGCACGTGTGGATCGACCGCGGCACCCCGCCGGAGGCCGCCCGCGCCAAGTCGGAGCGGAGCCACCGGGAGAACCTGCCCGACGGCCTGGCCACCCCCGGGGTCACGTTCAGCGTCCTGGCCCACGAGGGAAGCGTCGTGGGCCATGTCTGGGTGTCCCGCCACGAGGTCCGCCCCGGCCGGTGGGCGTCGTACGTGTACGACGTGGCGGTGACCGAGGAGATGCGCGGCCGAGGTTTCGGCCGCGCCCTCATGCTGCTCGCCGAGCGCGTCGCCCACGCGTCCGGCTCGACCCTGCTCGGGCTGCACGTCTTCACGGACAACACCCCGGCGGTCCGTCTCTACGAGTCGCTCCAGTACGCGACGGTCCGCCGCAACTTCTTCAAACGGCTGCTCTGACCCGCCCCGGGAGCTATCCGAGCAGCCGGTCCACGATCGCCTCGACGCGCTCGCGCAGCCCCTCCTGGCTCTTGCCGCCGTCGAGCCGCTCGCCGTCGATCACATAGGTCGGGGTGCCGGTCACGCCGATGGCCTTGCCCTCGGCCTGGTCGGCGTCCACGGTCAGGAAGTGCCGGCCGTCGATCAGGGCGGTGTCGAACTCCTCGGCGTCCAGGCCCAGCCCGCGCGCCGTCTCGACGAGGAACGGCTCGCCCTTGGCGGCGAGTTCCTCGGTCCCGGCCAGTACGGCCTCCACGTACGGCCACCCCGCGCCCTGCTCGACCGCCTCCTCGGCGGCCTGCGCGGCGGCGTAGGCGTGCCGGTGCTTCTCAAGGGGGAAGTGCCGCAGCCGAAGCTCCAGCCGGTCCCCGTAGCGGGCGCGCAGCGCGCGCACATCGTCCAGGGCGGTGCGGCAGTCGGGGCACTGGAGTTCGCACCAGACGTCGAGGACGACGGGGCCGGTGGTGGTGGAGTCGCTCATGGGACCAGTCTCCCAGGAGGGCGGCACCCCGAGGTCACCCCTGCTCAGCCGGGCCGACCGGGACCTGGGGAGGACCGCATCCCCGAGATCTCCCCCAGATCCGCCCGTCACGGCCCCGCACCGTGGCCCCGACCCCGTCGTGAGGTGCAGGATGGAGGAGAAGAAGTGTTCGGCCGATGACGCGCTCTGCCTGGAGGACCTGATGATTGCCGAGACCATGTGCGCGGCGGTGTCAGCGGCCGGCCTGGGTATCGCCGCCATCACCGCGTACCGGAAGCGTTTCCTCACCGCCACCAGGATCGCCGCGTACGCGCTGGTCCCGGTCGGGCTGGTGATGGTCGGCGCGGTGAAGTGGCTCGCCAATACCGCCTTCAGCCCGACCGCCTGGGCGGGCTTCGCGGTCCTCGGCGTCGCCTGGCTGCTCTTCATGACCACCCGCGCGGTGGAGCGGCGCACCGGCGGCTCGCGCAAGGAGCGCAAGGCCGCCGCCAGGGCGGCGGCCCAGCAGGGCGGTGGCCCGGTCGAGCCCGCGGCCTCCGGGCCCGCGCTCGGTGCCGGAAGCAGGCCGGTGGCGCAGCCGAAGGCCAGGCCGCGCGAGGAGCAGCGCCCCGGGGACGACTTCAGCGACATCGAGGCCATCCTGAAGAAGCACGGCATCTGATCACGAGCCCCCGGAGGGGCGGCAGCATCCCAGGTCAGCCGTGATTCGGCTGGCTTTCCGGGATCCAAACCACGGGAAATGATGAACTCCGGGGCCGATCGCCCAGGTTGGTCGGGAGCGGCCTTCGGGGTGCGCCATGATCGGCCCCGAGATGTTCGATACCTCCCGGGGGGAGACCCCCGCACCCACCGAGGAGCCGCGCGGCTGCCTGTACGCGCTCTCCCAGCCACCGTTGATGATCTTCCTGACGGTGATCGGCGCCCTGCTGCTGATGGCGGCGCTGCACGATCTGTTCCTGCTGTGACGGTCAGGTCCTGCCGAGGCGCTTCCCGCCAGCTCGGACCTAACCGGCCGCTTCCTTGCGGCGCGCCCGGTACGCGGCCACATGCAGCCGGTTGCCGCAGGTGCGGCTGGAGCAGTAGCGGCGGGAGCGGTTGCGCGACAGGTCGACGAACGCGTGCCCGCAGTCCGGGGCCTCGCAGCGCCGCAGCCGCTCCTGCTCGCCGGCCACGACCATGAACGCCAGCGCCATCCCGCAGTCGGCCGCGAGATGGTCGGAGACCGAGGCGCCCGGCGCGAAGTAGTGCACGTGCCAGTCGTAGCCGTCGTGGTCGGTCAGCTGCGGAGTCGTCCCCGCGCCGGCCACCAGCTGATTGATCAGATCGGCGGCGGTCCGCGGGTCCGTCGCCGCGAAGACCTCCGTGAAGCGGTCCCGTACGTCCAGCACGGCCCGCAGATCCCGGGCGCCCAGCTCCCGCACCCCGCTGACGTTGTGGTCCCGTACGAAGTCGTACAGCGCCTCGACGCCCGCGAGCCGGTCGGCCGCGCCGCCGCCTGCCTCCGGCGCGGTGTTCACCAGATCGACGACGGTGTCGAGGGCGATCCGGGTGTCGTGTGGAATCAGCACGGTCCGCTCCCTGGACTGCCCACGGGCCGGTGCCCGCAGAACCCCGCCGACTTTAGCCGCTGCCCCGCACCCGGGCCCGTCGCGCCGGGACGGAACGCACCGGCGCCGTCGTCGCGGTGGGTTCCGCGGCGGCGGCGCCGGTGTCCTCCGTATGCGATTGTCCGCGCGGCGCCGTCTCCCCGAGTCGGACGGCGCCGTGCAGTCCTCGGCCTGGCTCAGCTCTCGGCCAGGATGTGCGACAGCTCCGTGTCGAGATCGAAGTGACGATGCTCGGTGCCTGGTGGCACCGCGGCGTCGGTCCGCTTGAGGAACGACTCCAGGGCCCGCGCCGGGGCCTCCAGCAGGGCTTCGCCCTCCGGTGAACTGAGGGCGATGCAGACGACGCCCTGGCCGTGGCTGCGGGACGGCCAGACCCGGACGTCGCCGGTGCCGGTGGGCCGGTGCAGCCCCTCGGCGAGCAGGTCGCGGGCGAAGACCCACTCGACCGTCTCTTCGGCTCCGGTGTGGAAGGTGGCGTGCACGGCGTAGGGATCGGCCGTGTCATACCGCAGGCCCGCGGGTACAGGCAGTGAGGACTCGCTCGATACAACGAGGCGCAGGTGCAGCTCGCAGCTGACCGTGGTGTTCATAAGCGCCAGGGCCTTTCGCTCAGTGTGCGCTCGGGGATTCGCACGTCGGCGAAATCGAGATGCCACCTACGGTGTCGTTGTAAACCCCTCTGTCTGTTTTGTGGCCCTTCGGGTAACTCGTATGGCGGTGTGTTACTTCGGGTTGTACCGCCATTGAGGTGGTGCGGCGGAGAGTCGCTTTCCGAGTCCGTCGTCGACTCCGCGTACCCGCCGGTGACCGACCGGTGACCGGCGGGTGATCGGGCACCCGCTGACATGGGGTAACGTATGCGGTGCGTCCGGGCGATTAGCTCAGTGGGAGAGCGCTTCGTTCACACCGAAGAGGTCACTGGTTCGAACCCAGTATCGCCCACCCGGACCGGGGCCCCGAAGACCTACCGACAGGTCTTCGGGGCCTCGCCCGTTCCGCTCCGGAAGGCGCCGGAACGGGTTTGAAGGAAACCCGCCGGGGCCTGTATGGTTCAGGCGTTCCCGGGCGATTAGCTCAGTGGGAGAGCGCTTCGTTCACACCGAAGAGGTCACTGGTTCGAACCCAGTATCGCCCACCGGGAGAAGCCGGTCCGTCATCGACGGACCGGCTTTCGCGCGTTCCGGGGGCCGTGCGTGACAGTGGCGGCCGACCGGGACCGGGCGGCCGGGATCTGGCGGGCGCTCGTCAGGCGGCCGCCGCGGATCGCGGTGGCCGCAGCGGCCAGCCGGCCCCCGCGGGCCCGCTCTCCGCGGCCCGCGAGAACCAGGTCTGCTGTCCGCGTGCCAGCTCCGCGTGCCATCCGGTCTGGAGTCCGTGCAGCTCCCGCGCGCTGAGCCGCTCCAGCCGCGCGGCGAACCTGCGGCCGACCGCCCGCACCACCTCCAGGGCCGCCAGCGCCGACAGCGCCGTCGGCTCCCCGCCGCCCACGTCGTCGGGGTCCGCCGTCTCGGCCTTGTAGTGGTCGCGCAGGTCCGAGAGGGTGCGCGGGCCCTTGCGGTAGCGGTCCAGCTGCCCGTCGAGGACGCGCGGATCCAGCACGCACAGCTCCGCCCCCTCCAGGTGGCCGGGGAGGGAGGACGCCCGGTGGCGGCGCAGCTCGCGGTCCAGGACCGTCAGACCGAACGGCGCGTCCATCACCACGAGCGGACGGCCCGCCGCGCACTGCCTGCCGAGCGCCCCCGCCATCTCCGCCATCACCGGCGCCGGCCAGCGCCCGTTGCGGTGCAGCAGGTCCTCGGTGAGGCCGTGCGCCGTGATGGCCTCCTCGGGGACCGGCACCCCCGGGTCCACCAGCCAGCGCGTCACCCGGGGCCGTACCCCCGCCATCTCCTGCACGACCAGGGCCCCCGAAAGGATCCGGTCCTCCTCGACGTCCGTCCCCGTCGTCCCGGTCCCGAATGCGGCCAGTGGCCCTTCGAACCAACACGTCATCCCCGAACTCCTCGTGCGTCGGCGGCAGATGGAGCTCCCCCTGCCCGAATCGGTGCTACCCGGACAGGTCGTACGGTATGCGTCGTTTACGGTGGAGGACGGCCCGCGCGGGACGTCCCGGCGGCCGGACGCCGGGAAACCGTTTCGCGAGCGGCCCCGCGGGCTCGGTACGATTCAGCACGCGCAGTGTCCGCTGTCGTACCCCGTAGGTCAGGAGAGACCGGTGTCAGACGTCCGTGTGATCATCCAACGCGATTCCGAGCGGGAAGAGCGCGTGGTGACGACGGGCACTACGGCGGCCGACCTCTTCCCCGGCGAGCGCACCGTCGTCGCCGCGCGCGTGGACGGCGAACTGAAGGACCTCGCGTACGGCGTCGGTGAGGGCGAGGTGGTCGAGCCCGTGGAGATCTCCTCCGAGGACGGCCTGAACATCCTGCGCCACTCCACCGCGCACGTCATGGCGCAGGCCGTGCAGGAGCTGCACCCCGAGGCCAAGCTGGGCATCGGCCCGCCGGTCAAGGACGGCTTCTACTACGACTTCGACGTGGCGACCCCCTTCACCCCCGATGACCTCAAGGCCATCGAGAAGAAGATGCAGGAGATCCAGAAGCGCGGACAGCGCTTCTCGCGCCGGGTCGTCACGGACGAGGCGGCCCGCGAGGAGCTGGCCGACGAGCCGTACAAGCTGGAGCTGATCGGCATCAAGGGCTCGGCCTCGACGGACGACGGCGCGGATGTCGAGGTGGGCGGCGGCGAGCTGACCATCTACGACAACCTCGACGCGAAGACCGGCGACCTGTGCTGGAAGGACCTCTGCCGGGGCCCGCACCTGCCCACCACCCGCAACATCCCGGCGTTCAAGCTGATGCGCAACGCCGCCGCGTACTGGCGGGGCAGCGAGAAGAACCCGATGCTCCAGCGCATCTACGGCACCGCCTGGCCGACCAAGGACGAGCTGAAGGCACACCTGGAGTTCCTCGCCGAGGCCGAGAAGCGCGACCACCGCAAGCTCGGCAGCGAGCTGGACCTCTTCTCCTTCCCCGAGGAAGTCGGCTCGGGCCTCGCGGTCTTCCACCCCAAGGGCGGCATCATCCGCCGGGAGATGGAGACCTACTCGCGCCGCCGCCACGAGGACGCCGACTACGAGTTCGTGAACACCCCGCACATCTCCAAGGAGGGGCTGTTCGAGACCTCGGGGCACCTGCCCAACTACGCCGAGGCGATGTTCCCGCCCCTGGAGTTCGACGGGCAGAACTACCGCCTCAAGGCGATGAACTGCCCCATGCACAACCTGATCTTCAAGGCGCGCGGCCGGTCCTACCGTGAGCTGCCCCTGCGGCTCTTCGAGTTCGGCACGGTCTACCGGTACGAGAAGTCCGGTGTCGTCCACGGTCTGACCCGTGCCCGCGGCTTCACCCAGGACGACTCGCACATCTACTGCACCAAGGAGCAGATGGCGGACGAACTGGACTCGCTGCTCACCTTCGTGCTGGATCTGCTGCGCGACTACGGTCTCACTGACTTCGAGCTGGAGCTGTCCACCCGCGACCCCGAGTCCGACAAGTTCATCGGCGAGGACGCGGAGTGGGAGGAGGCCACCGAGACGCTGCGCGAGGCCGCCCAGAAGCAGGGTCTTCCGCTGGTCCCCGACCCGGGCGGCGCCGCCTACTACGGCCCGAAGATCTCCGTACAGGCCCGCGACGCCATCGGCCGCTCCTGGCAGATGTCGACCATCCAGGTCGACTTCCAGCAGCCCAAGCGGTTCGGTCTGGAGTACACGGCGGCCGACGGTTCGAAGCAGCAGCCCGTCATGATCCACCGCGCGCTGTTCGGCTCCATCGAGCGGTTCTTCGCGGTGCTGCTGGAGCACTACGCGGGCGCGTTCCCGGTGTGGCTGGCGCCGGTGCAGGCCGTGGGCATCCCGATCGGTGACACGCACATCCCCTACCTCCAGGAGTTCGCGGCGAAGGCCAGGAAGCAGGGGCTGCGGGTCGACGTCGACGCGTCGTCGGACCGGATGCAGAAGAAGATCAGGAACCAGCAGAAGCAGAAGGTCCCCTTCATGATCATCGCGGGTGACGAGGACATGGCCAACGGCGCCGTCTCCTTCCGCTACCGCGACGGTTCGCAGGAGAACGGCATTCCGGTCGAGGAGGCCATCGCGAAGATCGCGAAGGCCGTCGAGGACCGCGTCCAGGTCTGACGGGCGGGAAGAAGGACGGCCCCCGGACGGCGTCAGCCGTCCGGGGGCCGTTCCTCGTCCACGTGGTCCTCCCGGCCGAAGACCTGGATCAGCCAGGACGAGAACGACCCCGTCACCGCCCCCAGCAGCGCCAGCCCGCAGATCATCAGCGCCACCGCGAACAGCCTCCCCAGCGGTGTCACCGGCGTCACGTCGCCGTAGCCGACGGTGGTGATCGCCGAGCACGCCCACCAGACGGAGTCGCCGAAGGTACGGATGGTGGCGCCCGGCGCGTCCCGCTCCTGCTGGAGGACGGCGAGCGCGGCGGCGAAGGTGACCAGCGCCGCCGTCACCCCGGCGTACGCCATCACCCGCCCGTAGAGACTGAGCCGGGGCCGGCCGCGCCGCCGTTGCAGGGCCACGTACGTGTTGACGATCCGCAGCGGGCGCAGCAGCGGCAGCACCAGGACGATCGTGTCCAGCCAGTGCGTCCGCACGAATCGGGGGCCCTGCCCGCTCAGCAGCAGCCGCACGCCGTAGTCCACCGCGAAGAGTGCCCAGATCAGCAGCAGCCAGGCCAGCGCGACGTCGTGCCACACGGGGGCGGCGCCGTGGACCAGCACGAGGACCGCGTAGCAGGCGAGGAAGAGGGGCGAGGCGATGAGCAGCGGCAGTTCCAGGCGCCGCTCCCACGCACGCTGCCGGGCGGGGCCGTTGCGGACATGCATGGTCCCAGCATCGTGGTGGGTCACCGGGACCGGGCCGCCGACACGCTCCGGGGGAGGCAAGTCATATGCTGCACGGCATGACGAGTGAGCCGGAGCAGCAGATCGGAGTGGGCACCCAGGACGCGTTCCAGCGCCTGTGGACGCCTCACCGGATGGCCTACATCCAGGGCGAGAACAAGCCCACCGGGCCGGGCGCGGGCGACGGCTGTCCCTTCTGTTCCATCCCGGCCAAGTCCGATGTGGACGGACTGGTCATCGCCCGCGGTGAGCGGGTGTACGCGGTGCTGAACCTCTACCCGTACAACGGCGGGCACCTGATGGTGGTGCCCTTCCGGCACGTCGCCGACTACACCGAGCTGGACGACGCGGAGACCGCCGAGCTGGGGCTGTTCACCAAGCACGCCATGACCGCGCTCCGCAAGGCGTCCGGGGCGCACGGCTTCAACATCGGGATGAACCAGGGCGCGGTCGCCGGCGCCGGGATCGCCGCGCATCTGCACCAGCATGTGGTGCCGCGCTGGGGAGGCGACACCAACTTCATGCCGGTGGTGGGCCATACGAAGGTGCTGCCGCAACTGCTCGCCGACACCCGCGCGATGCTCGCGGACGCCTGGCCGCAGCAGTCGTAACGGCCGTCCTGCGCGGCGGCCGACCGGTGCGGCCGCCGCGCCGCGCACTACGCGTCGTAGGCGTCGATCTTCTTCGGTGACGGGTCCTGTACCGCCCCTATCAGCGAGGACGAGCGGCTGCTGAAGCCCGCCGTGCTCACGCCGTGCTCGTCCAGCACCCGCATGGCCGCGTTGTGCGCGACCCGCAGCACCGGGGTGGCCGCCCGCATCGCGTCGTCGGCCATGAAGCGGTGGCGCCAGGGCTGCTCGGCCCAGGCGTGCCGCATGCCGAACGGCTCGGGCAGCGACAGCTTGCCGCCGAGGAAGTCGAGGACCGGCGGATACCAGGTCAGGGGCGCGCGCACCGCGAGCCGGACCGCCTCGCGGGGCTCCACCAGGGGCAGATTCCGGGAGGTCGTCTCCCAGAAGCGGACCGTCTTGGCGCGCGTGACGCTCTTCGGCGAGGGCTTCGAGAAGAACAGCGAGTGCACCGGCCCCAGGGCATAGCCGGAGACCTCGATGCGCAGCGTCTCGTGGAGGACGGTGACCGAGATCATCATGGTGATCACCAGCTGGCTGTCCCAGAGCGTGAACTGCACCCCGAGATAGTGGCGATTGCCGCTCCCGAACTGCTGGTGATTGCAGATCCGCTGAATCTCGTGGCTCTTGACCTGGTACGCCTCGACCTCCGCGCCGTCCGGCCTGGAGACAGAGGCGGCGCCCTCACCGACCGGTGCCACGACCCAGTGCTTGACCGAAGGGGTCGGGAAACCGCCGGAGTTGAGCGGGCCGCGCTCCAGCAGCTTCATCTGGTCGTGGATCGCGCGTATCACGTCGTAGCTGCGGAACTGGTGGATCTCCTTCTCGGGGTCCTTGGGAACCAGCTCCTCGGCGAGTTGCCAGCTGCCCCAGCGCGTGCCCATGCCCAGTATTCCCTTGGGGCCCGCGTAGAAGACCACATTGGACTGCTGCTCGGCGCCCAGCTTCTCCAGGCCGAGGCGCAGCTCCTCGCGGGTGGAGTCGCCGGGATTGCCGGGGACCGCCTCGGGGATCTTGGCACCGGTACCGCCGCCGGAGAGCAGCCCGCTCCAGCGGTCGCGCAGATCCCGCGCCGCCGCCTCGCAGATGCGCTTGGCCAGCCACCAGCCGATGACCGGGACGACGATCATCCCGCGCAGATACCAGTTCAGCACGCCGTCGAGCGGCAGCTTGACCAGGAGGAGCACCGCCAGCACGGCGACCGCCGCCAGCAGCGCGGTGCCGATCGCCCCGGCCCGCCGGTCCTTGGCGCCCGCCAGGGTACGGCGCAGCTGGAACACGCCCAGCCAGACCAGCAGCCCCGGCAGGAAGATCACCCCGGCCACCACGGTCACCGCCGTGAGCTGCTTGTCCCGCTCCTTGCGGATGTGGGTCGCGGCCAGACAGTGCTCGACGACGGTCTGCGGCGCCATCCCGAAGGACTGGATGAGGGCGCCCCGGCCGCCGCCCAGCGTCCGCAGCTGCACGGCGCGGGAGAACGCCTCGCCGAGATTGGGCTCGAAGAGCGTGAACTTGCCCTTGGAGACCTTCGATTTGTGCCAGTCGTTGTCGGCCTTGAGGATCTCCTCCATCGGGCTGTCCCGATACGCCGCCGAGGCGAGGGCCTGGGTGGCCGCCGTCTGCCCCGCCGAACCCTGGAGCGGAATCTGCGCCCCTGGGCTGAAGTCGAATACATCGTTGGCCACTTGCCGCCCCCTCACCGCACGGTTCCGCTGCCGCGGTCACTTCCCGGCCCGCGTGCCCCGCACACTTACCGGAGCTGGGCATCTCAGAGTAACCGTGCCATGCCGTCCGCGTCAGGGGAGTTGGCGGGTCTACGCCACATGTCCACGACCTGTGCCCAAGAGCCGCCCGGAATCTGGAAATACAGCGGGCGGCCCGGTCAACCAGGCGTTATTCCCTCAGGCGTTGATATGTTGATCTCCCTGGCGCTGTTCCGCGGGCAGCCGGTCCGCCACGCCCGGGGGCATCGGCTCGTGGCGCGCGTACGACCGGCCGAACCGTCCGGTGCCGTGCGAGAGCGACCGCAGATCCACCGCGTACCGGCCGATCTCCAGCTCCGGCACCTCGGCCCTGACCAAGGTCCTTCCCGGCCCCGCCTGTTCGGTGCCGACCACCCGGCCGCGCCGCCCCGACAGATCGCTCATCACCGGCCCCACGAATTCGTCCGGAACCATGACGCGCACCTCCGCGACCGGCTCCAGCAGATCGATCCGCGCCCCGTCGGCCGCCTCGCGCAGGGCCAGGGCGCCCGCCGTCTGGAACGCGGCGTCCGAGGAGTCCACCGAGTGCGCCTTCCCCTCGCGCAGCGTGACACGGATGTCGACCAGCGGATGACCCGCCGCGACCCCGCGCGCCGCCTGGGCCCGTATCCCCTTCTCGACGGACGGGACGAACTGACGCGGCACGGAGCCGCCCACCACCCGGTCCACGAACTCGATGCCCGACCCGGCGGGCAGCGGCTCCACGTCGATCTCGCAGATGGCGAACTGTCCGTGCCCGCCGGACTGCTTCACATGCCGGCCGCGCCCCCGCGACGGCTCCCCGAACGTCTCGCGCAGCGCGACCCGGTACGGCACGGCGTCGACCTGGACCCCGTACCGGCCGCGCAGCCGGTCCAGCGCGACCTCGCGGTGTGCCTCGCCCAGGCACCAGAGCACCAGCTGGCCGGTGTCCGGGTTCTGTTCGAGCCGCATGGCCGGATCCTCGGCGACCAGCCGGGCGAGCCCCTGGGAGAGCCGGTCCTCGTCCGCCTTGCCGTGCGCCTCCACCGCGAGCGGCAGCAGCGGGTCCGGCATGGTCCAGGGCTCCACCAGGAGCGGATCGTCCGCCGCCGACAGCGTGTCCCCGGTCTCC
Organism: Streptomyces sp. NBC_01429; assembly: GCF_036231945.1. NCBI lineage: Bacteria > Bacillati > Actinomycetota > Actinomycetes > Kitasatosporales > Streptomycetaceae > Streptomyces > Streptomyces sp. NBC_01429. Next base: position 6,689,472 of record NZ_CP109599.1, read on the forward strand.
GCGTCCGCCAGCTTCCCGACGCAGGCGAGGTCGCCCGCGACGCAGTGCGCCAGCACCCGCTGCTGCTTGCCGAAGGGCGAGGAGAGCGAGCCGATCCGCACATCGGCGTCATGGTCCGCGTGGCCACGGGCGGCCGCCCCGTGCCCCGACACGTGCACCGTCCCGTCCGGCCGCAGGGTGCCCGAGAAGACCCGGACGAGCGAGATCCTGCCCACATACGGGTCGGAGGCCGTCTTCACCACCTCAGCGACCAGCGGGCCCCGGGGATCGCAGCTGATCGCGGGGCGCGGGGTGCCGTCCGGCGCGGTGACGGCGGGCGCGGGGCGCTCCAGCGGATTCGGGAAACCGCCGGTGATCAGGTCGAGCAGCTCGACCGTGCCCAGTCCCTGCCGGCCCCCCGGCGCCGCGGGCGCCGCCGCCAGCACCGGATGGAAGGCGCCGCGCGTCACGGCCTTCTCCAGATCCTGGACCAGCGTCTTGAGATCGACGTCCTCGCCGCCCAGATACCGGTCCATGAGGGTCTCGTCCTCGCTCTCGGCGATGATCCCCTCGATCAGCCGGCCGCGCGCCTCCTCGATCAGCGGCAGCCGGCCCGGGTCCGGCGGATCCTCCCGGCGCTCCCCGCCGGAGTAGTCGAAGATCCGCTCGGTGAGCAGTCCCACCAGACCGGTGGCCGGAGCGTGCCCGTCCGGCCCCTCCGGGCCCAGCACCGGCAGATACAGCGGCAGTACGGCGTCGGGGTCGTCGCCGCCGAAGATCCGCCCGCAGACACCGACCATCTCGTCGAAGCCCGTGCGCGCCGTGTCGAGATGGGTGACCACGATGGCCCGGGGCATGCCGACCGCCGCGCACTCCTCCCAGACCGCACGGGCCGAACTCGCCACGGCGTCCGCCTCCTGGGCCGCCGACACGACGAAGAGGGCCGCGTCGGCGGCCCTCAGCCCGGCCCGCAGTTCGCCGACGAAATCGGCGTAACCGGGGGTGTCCAGCAGATTGATCTTGCAGCCGCCCCATTCCAGCGGGACCAGGGAGAGCTGTACGGAACGCCCCTGGCGGTGCTCGATCTCGTCGTAGTCCGAGACCGTCGCGCCGTCCTCGACCCGGCCCGCCCGGCCGACCGCCCCGGCGGTCAGCGCGAGCGCCTCCACCAGCGTGGTCTTTCCCGCGCCGCTGTGGCCCACCAGCACCACGTTCCGCACGGAGGCGGGCCCGTCGGCCGTCACCGCCCTGCCGGCGGCCCCGGGGTGTGTACGTGCCTTGTCGCCCATGATTTCCTGCCTCCCGAATCATTTCCACGGTGAGGAGCCGGAGAGAGAGACGGGCCGACGGGGGAGCCGCTCACGGCGGGGCTCCGGCGATGCCCGCGGTGATCCTTCGAGCTTCGGTCCTTCGAGCTTCGCACTCCGGTCATGGCGCGTCCATACGTCGGACGCGGCGCCGTGGCACGGGTACCCGGCGGTGGCGTACGACGGTCGTGGCTACGATGGGCCAGCCGGTGGCCGTCGGGGCCGCGCGGCACCGCCGAACCTCGGGAAGGCCATGCTGAACAAGTACGCGCGTGCATTCTTCACGCGTGTCCTCACACCGTTCGCCGCGTTTCTGCTCCGTCGCGGAGTCAGTCCGGACGCGGTCACGCTCATCGGTACGGCCGGAGTGATGGCGGGTGCGCTGGCCTTCTTCCCTCGCGGGGAGTTCTTCTGGGGCACCATCGTCATCACGATTTTCGTCTTCTCCGACCTCGTCGACGGCAATATGGCGCGCCAGGCGGGGATCACCAGCCGCTGGGGCGCCTTCCTCGACTCGACCCTCGACCGGGTCGCGGACGGCGCGATCTTCGCCGGCTTCGCGCTCTGGTACGCGGGCAACGGGGACAGCATCACCCTGTGCGCCGTGGCGATCTTCTGTCTCGCCAGCGGCCAGGTCGTCTCGTACACCAAGGCGCGGGGCGAGTCCATCGGGCTGCCCGTCGCCGTCAACGGTCTGATCGAACGCGCGGAGCGTCTCGTCATCTCGCTCGTCGCGGCCGGCCTCGCCGGGCTGCACGCCTTCGGCGTCCCGGGCATCGACATCCTGCTGCCGATCGCCCTGTGGATCGTCGCGGCGGGCAGCGTCGTCACCCTCGGCCAGCGCGTCGTCACGGTACGGCGGGAGTCCGCCGAGGCCGACGCGGCCGCCGCCGCGGAGGCCGAGCGCCAGGAAGGCCCGCGGAAGGGCTCCGGGAGCACCACGCGGGGGAGTGGGGCCACGCCATGAGCGCCCTGAGCGACCGGGTGACCGACGCGCTCTACGGGATCGGCTGGAGCACCGTCAAGAAGCTCCCCGAACCCGTGGCCGCGGCGCTCGGACGCACCGTCGCCGACACCCTGTGGAAGCGGCGCGGCAAGAGCGTGCTGCGCCTGGAGTCCAACCTCGCGCGCGTGGTGCCCGACGCCGGGCCCGAACGGCTGGCCGCGCTGTCCAAGGCCGGCATGCGCTCGTACACCCGCTACTGGATGGAGTCGTTCCGGCTGCCGTCCTGGAGCAGGCAGCGGGTCGCCGACGGCGTCGAGATCAAGGACATCGACCTGCTGTTCGACGGTCTCGCCACCGGGCGCGGCGTCGTCCTGGCACTGCCCCACATGGCCAACTGGGACCTCGCCGGAGCCTGGCTCACCCGCGCGCGGGACGTGCCGTTCACCACGGTCGCCGAACGGCTCAAGCCCGAGACGCTCTACGACCGCTTCGTCGCCTACCGCGAGAGCCTCGGCATGGAGGTCCTGCCGCACACCGGCGGCTCGGCCTTCGGCCTGCTCGCCCGGCGGCTGCGCGCCGGCGGCCTGGTCTGTCTGGTCGCCGACCGCGATCTGTCCTCGTCCGGCGTCGAGGTCGACTTCTTCGGCGACCGCGCCACCATGCCCGCAGGCCCCGCGCTGCTCGCCCAGCAGACGGGGGCGTTGCTGCTGCCGGCCGCGCTCTGGTTCGACGGCTCGCCGGTGATGCGCGGACAGGTGTATCCAGCCATCGAGGTCCCCGGGACAGGTACCCGCGCGGAGAAGACGTCTGTGATGACACAGGCGGTGGCCAACGCTTTCGCCGCCGGAATCGCCGAGCACCCGGAGGACTGGCACATGCTGCAACGTCTGTGGCTCACGGATCTCGAACCCGGCGCGACCGGCCCGGGCGGGGGACCCCGGTGAAGATCGGCATCGTCTGCCCGTACTCCTGGGACGTACCGGGCGGAGTCCAGTTCCACATCAGAGATCTCGCCGAGCACCTCATCCGGCTCGGCCATGAGGTCTCCGTCCTCGCCCCGGCGGACGACGAGACGCCGCTGCCGCCGTACGTCGTCTCGGCGGGCCGCGCGGTCCCCGTGCCGTACAACGGCTCCGTCGCCCGGCTGAACTTCGGCTTCCTGTCGGCGGCGCGGGTACGGCGCTGGCTGCACGACGGCACCTTCGACGTCATCCACATCCACGAGCCCGCCTCGCCCTCCCTGGGACTGCTCAGCTGCTGGGCCGCGCAGGGCCCCATCGTCGCGACCTTCCACACCTCCAACCCGCGCTCCCGGGCCATGATCGCGGCGTATCCCATCCTCCAGCCCGCGCTGGAGAAGATCAGCGCCCGGATCGCCGTGAGCGAGTACGCCCGCCGGACCCTGGTCGAACACCTCGGCGGCGACGCGGTGGTCATCCCCAACGGCGTCGATGTCGACTTCTTCGCCGAGGCGGACGCCAACCCCGCCTGGCAGGGCGGCACCATCGGCTTCATCGGCCGCATCGACGAGCCGCGCAAGGGCCTGCCCGTCCTGATGAGAGCCCTCCCGAAGATCCTCGCCTTCCACCCCGGGGCCAGGCTGCTGGTCGCGGGCCGCGGCGACGAGAAGGAAGCGGTGGAGCGCCTGCCCGAGGAGATGCGCGAACGCGTCGAGTTCCTCGGCATGATCAGCGACGCGGACAAGGCGCGGCTGCTGCGCAGCGTCGACCTCTACATCGCGCCCAACACCGGCGGCGAGAGCTTCGGCATCATCCTGGTCGAGGCGCTCTCCGCGGGCGCGGCGGTGCTCGCCAGCGACCTCGACGCGTTCGCCCAGGTCCTCGACCACGGCGCCGCCGGCGAACTCTTCACCAACGAGGACGCGGACGCGCTCGCCGGCGCTGCGGTACGGCTGCTCGGCGACCCGGGCAGACGCGCGGAGCTGCGCGCGCGGGGCAGCGCGCACGTACGGCGCTTCGACTGGTCGACGGTGGGCGCGGACATTCTGGCGGTGTACGAGACGGTGACGGACGGCGCGGCGTCGGTGGCGACGGACGAACGGACCGGGCTGCGGGCGAGGTTCGGGCTCTGAGCTTCCCGCGGGGCCGTCTTGCGGCGGCGGGGTGCGGTGTTGGCGGGGGCCGGTGGTTGTGTGCGGGTGGTGGCCGGGTGTCCCTCCGGGGGTACATCCGGGACGGCATGCTGTGCTTGTCTGGGGGACACCCCCAGGCCCCCGTACGGCGCGTGCAGGCCAGGTGCTTTCCTGCGGGTCGTGTGCGCCACAAATCACGCTTTATTGTCCCGGACGCACCCCCTGCGGGCCCCCCTTCCCCGCCCGCCACAGACGTGGGGGCCGCCCACCGGCCCGCACCCGCCCGCCCCATTCCCATCAGCGGTGCGGGGTCGGGCTCACCGGCGGGAGGGGGCCGGGGTCGCAGGAGGTGTGTGTCCGGACAATAAAGCGTGATTTGTTCCGCTCGGCAGCCCGCACTTGAGGCACAGGCCCGCACGCGGCGTACGGGGGGCCGGGGGTGTCCCCCGGAAAAGCACAGCATGTCGTCCGGACATGCGCCTCCGGAGTGCCCCGGCCCCCGCACCACAACGAACCACCCGCACCACCACCGCACCCAGCCCCCCACCCCGCACCGCACCCCCCCCGCCGGACGGCGCACCGCGCACCGCCGGACGGCGACCACGTAGCCTGCCCGTCGTGACCTCTACCCTCGTCTGGATCGTCGTCGCCGTCATCGCGATCGGGCTGTACCTCAGCTGGACCGCCGGACGGCTCGACCGGCTGCACACCCGTATCGACGCCGCCCGCGCCGCCCTAGACGCCCAGTTGCTGCGCCGTGCCTCCGTCGCGCAGGAGTTGGCGACCTCGGGCGTGCTCGATCCGGCCGCCTCGATCGTGCTGTACCAGGCCGCCCACGCCGCCCGGCAGGCCGAGGAGGAGCAGCGGGAGGTGGCGGAGAGCGAGCTGAGCCAGGCGCTGCGGGCCGTGTTCGGGGAGCAGGCGCAGGTGGAGGCCGTGCAGGAGGCTCCGGGCGGCGAGGAGGCCGCCGGGGAACTCGCCGCGGCGGTACGGCGCGTGCCGATGGCCCGGCGGTTCCACAACGACGCCGTACGCGCGGCCCGCGCCCTGCGGCGGCACCGCAAGGTGCGCTGGTTCCGGCTCGCCGGCCACGCTCCGTTCCCGCTCGCGTTCGAGATGGACGACGAGCCGCCCGTCGCGCTGGCCGACCGGCCCGGGACCTGACGCGGCCCGAGCAGAACGATCCACCGGCTGTGCATTGGCCCTTGCTGTGGACTGGTCCCGGGGAGTTCTCTGGTCCTGCAGAATTCCACCGTTTTCAGCCAGTGAGGTCGCTCTGTGTCCACCACGCTTCCCGCCCCCGCCACGACCACAGAACCCACCGCGACCGGCACCGCGCGCGTCAAGCGCGGCATGGCCGAGCAGCTGAAGGGCGGCGTGATCATGGACGTCGTCACGCCCGAGCAGGCGAAGATCGCCGAGGACGCGGGCGCGGTGGCCGTGATGGCGCTGGAGCGGGTCCCGGCCGACATCCGCAAGGACGGCGGCGTCGCCCGGATGTCGGATCCGGACATGATCGAGGGCATCATCGACGCGGTCTCGATCCCGGTGATGGCCAAGTCGCGGATCGGCCACTTCGTGGAGGCGCAGGTCCTCCAGTCGCTCGGTGTCGACTACATCGACGAGTCGGAGGTGCTGACCCCGGCCGACGAGGTGAACCACGCGGACAAGTGGGCGTTCACCACGCCGTTCGTCTGCGGCGCCACCAACCTCGGTGAGGCGCTGCGCCGCATCGGCGAGGGCGCGGCGATGATCCGTTCCAAGGGCGAGGCCGGTACCGGCAACGTGGTGGAGGCCGTACGGCATCTGCGCCAGATCAAGAACGAGATCGCCAGGCTGCGCGGGTTCGACCACAACGAGCTGTACGCGGCGGCCAAGGAGCTGAGGGCCCCGTACGAGATCGTCAAGGAGGTCGCCGCGCTGGGCAAGCTGCCGGTGGTGCTCTTCTCGGCGGGCGGTGTCGCCACCCCGGCCGACGCCGCACTCATGCGTCAGCTCGGCGCCGAAGGCGTCTTCGTCGGCTCGGGCATCTTCAAGTCGGGCGACCCGGCCAAGCGCGCGGCCGCGATCGTGAAGGCGACCACGTTCTACGACGACCCCAAGGTCGTCGCCGAGGCGTCCCGCAACCTCGGTGAGGCGATGGTCGGCATCAACTGCGACACCCTGCCCGAGGGCGAGCGCTACGCGAACCGTGGCTGGTAAGCGCCCATGACCGCACCGGTGATCGGGGTCCTGGCGCTCCAGGGCGACGTCCGGGAACACCTGGCCGCGCTGACGTCGGCGGGCGCCGAGGCCAGGACCGTACGGCGGCCCGGGGAACTCGACGCCGTCGAGGGGCTGGTGATCCCGGGCGGCGAGTCCACCACCATGTCCAAGCTGGCCGTGCTCTTCGGGATGCTGGAACCGCTGCGCACGCGCGTGGGCGGCGGGATGCCGGTGTACGGCACCTGCGCCGGGCTGATCATGCTCGCCGAGAAGATCCTCGATCCGCGCTCGGGTCAGGAGACGGTCGGCGGGATCGACATGATCGTGCGCCGCAACGCCTTCGGCCGGCAGAACGAGTCCTTCGAGGCGGCCGTGGAGGTCGCCGGAGTCGCCGGGGGGCCCGTGGAGGGCGTCTTCATCAGGGCGCCCTGGGTCGAATCGGTGGGCGCCGGGGTGGAGGTGCTCGCTGAGTACGGCGGCCATGTCGTCGCGGTGCGGCAGGGCGGCGCGCTCGCCACGTCGTTCCATCCCGAACTCACGGGCGACCATCGTCTGCACCGCTTCTTCACCGACATGGTGCGCTCCGCACGGTGACCGCGTCCCGGTAGGATCGCTGCCGAACGGAGCAGAATTGGTTACGCGAAGGAGACAGGCAGATGTCCGGCCACTCTAAATGGGCTACGACGAAGCACAAGAAGGCCGTGATCGACGCCAAGCGCGGCAAGCTCTTCGCGAAGCTGATCAAGAACATCGAGGTCGCGGCCCGCACCGGTGGCGCCGATGTCGACGGCAACCCGACCCTCTTCGACGCCATCCAGAAGGCGAAGAAGAGCTCGGTTCCGAACAAGAACATCGACTCGGCCGTCAAGCGCGGTGCCGGTCTCGAAGCCGGCGGCGCCGACTACGAGACGATCATGTACGAGGGATACGGCCCCAACGGCGTCGCGGTGCTCATCGAGTGCCTCACCGACAACCGCAACCGCGCCGCCTCCGACGTCCGCGTCGCCATGACCCGTAACGGTGGCTCGATGGCCGACCCGGGTTCCGTCTCCTACCTCTTCAACCGCAAGGGCGTCGTCATCGTCCCCAAGGGCGAGCTGAACGAGGACGACGTCCTGGGTGCCGTCCTGGACGCCGGCGCCGAGGAGGTCAACGACCTCGGCGAGTCCTTCGAGGTGCTCAGCGAGGCCACCGACCTGGTCGCCGTCCGTACCTCGCTCCAGGAGGCCGGCATCGACTACGACTCGGCCGACGCCAACTTCGTACCGACCATGCAGGTCGAGCTGGACGAGGACGGCGCGCGCAAGATCTTCAAGCTGATCGACGCCCTTGAGGACAGCGACGACGTACAGAACGTCTTCGCCAACTTCGACGTCTCGGACGACGTCATGGAGAAGGTCGACGCCTGACACCGCCTCATCTGACGGGCCGACGGGAGACTCCCTCCCATCGGCCCGTCGGCCTGTCTGCCCGGCGCGTTGTCAGTCGTGACCGATACTGTGCTGATCAGCGGGAACATATGACCGAGGGAGGGGTGCGATGCGGGTACTGGGTGTGGACCCCGGCCTGACCCGGTGCGGGATCGGGGTCGTGGAGGGGGTGGCGGGCCGTCCGCTGACGATGCTCGGCGTCGGGGTCGTCCGGACCCCCGCCGACGAGGAGATCGGCCCCCGGCTGGTCGCCATCGAGCGCGGCATCGACGCCTGGCTCGACGAGCACCGGCCGGAACTCGTCGCGGTGGAGCGGGTGTTCGCCCAGCACAACGTGCGTACGGTGATGGGCACCGCCCAGGCCAGCGCGGTCGCCATGCTCTGCGCCTCCCGACGCGGCATCCCCGTCACCCTGCACACCCCCAGCGAGGTCAAGGCCGCCATCACCGGCAGCGGGCGTGCCGACAAGGCCCAGGTCGGCGCGATGGTGACCAGGCTGCTGCGGCTGTCAGCGCCGCCCAAGCCGGCCGACGCGGCGGACGCCCTGGCGCTCGCCATCTGCCACATCTGGCGCGCCCCGGCGATCAACCGCCTCCAGCAGGCCCACGCTGCCGCCCGCCCGTCCCGCATCCCCACCACCGCACCCGTACGGAAGGTCACGCGATGATCGCCTTCGTCAGCGGCCCGGTCGCCGCCCTCGCCCCCACCACGGCCGTGGTCGAGGTCGGCGGCATCGGCATGGCCGTCCAGTGCACCCCGGGGACGCTCGCCGCGCTGCGCGTGGGCCAGGAGGCGAAGCTCGCCACCTCCCTCGTCGTCCGGGAGGACTCGCTCACCCTGTACGGCTTCGCCGACGACGACGAACGCCAGGTCTTCGAGCTGCTCCAGAGCGCCAGCGGCGTCGGCCCCCGGCTCGCGCAGGCGATGCTCGCCGCGCACAGCCCGGACGCGCTGCGCCTGGCGGTCTCCACCGGCGACGAGAAGGCGCTGACGGCCGTCTCCGGCATCGGCAAGAAGGGCGCCCAGAAGCTGCTGCTCGAACTGAAGGACCGGCTCGGCGCCCCGGTCGGCGCCACGGTGGGCCGGCAGTCCACCGGCAGCCCCGTCGCCTCCTGGAGCGACCAGCTGCACGCCGCGCTGATCGGCCTCGGATACGCGGCCCGGGAGGCCGACGACGCCGTCGCCCTGGTCACGCCCCAGGCCGAGGCCGCGCTCGCGGAGGGCACCGAGCCGCCCGTGCCCCGGCTGCTGCGCGCCGCCCTCCAGAGCCTGAACCGCACCCGCTGAGCCACGCCCGCCGGCCCCCGGCACCGGCCGTCCGGCGGCAGCCCTTCCCGTGTCCTACGCCCCGAGGTGAATCAGAGTGAACTGGGACGACACCAGCAGCGAGACCGAGGCGCCCGACGCCGCGGCCGAGCGGCTCGTCGGCGCGTCCGCGGACGGTGAGGACCAGGCCGTCGAGGCGGCGCTGCGCCCCAAGTCGCTGGGCGAGTTCGTGGGGCAGGAGCGGGTGCGGGAGCAGCTGGACCTGGTGCTCAAGGCGGCCCTGGCGCGCGGCGCCACCGCCGATCACGTACTGCTCTCCGGGGCCCCGGGACTGGGCAAGACCACCCTCTCCATGATCATCGCGGCGGAGATGAACGCGCCGATCAGGATCACCTCGGGACCCGCCATCCAGCACGCGGGCGATCTCGCCGCGATCCTCTCCTCCCTCCAGGAGGGGGAGGTCCTCTTCCTCGACGAGATCCACCGGATGTCCCGCCCCGCGGAAGAGATGCTCTACATGGCGATGGAGGACTTCCGGGTCGACGTCATCGTCGGCAAGGGCCCCGGCGCCACCGCCATCCCGCTGGAGCTGCCGCCCTTCACTCTGGTCGGCGCCACCACCCGGGCCGGCCTCCTGCCGCCCCCGCTGCGCGACCGCTTCGGCTTCACCGGCCACATGGAGTTCTACGAGAGCGCCGAACTGGAGCGCGTCATCCACCGTTCGGCCCAATTGCTCGACCTGGAGATCGACGCCGACGCCGCGGCGGAGATCGCCGGCCGCTCCCGGGGTACGCCCCGCATCGCCAACCGGCTGCTGCGCCGGGTGCGGGACTACGCCCAGGTCAAGGCCGACGGATACATCACCCGCGAGGTGGCAGCCGTGGCCCTGGGGGTGTACGAGGTCGACGCCCGGGGGCTCGACCGGCTCGACCGCGCGGTGCTCCGGGCCCTGCTCAAGCTCTTCGGCGGCGGGCCCGTGGGCCTCTCCACCCTCGCGGTGGCCGTGGGGGAGGAGCGCGAGACGGTGGAGGAGGTCGCGGAGCCCTTCCTCGTACGCGAGGGACTGCTCGCGCGCACTCCGCGTGGCCGGGTGGCCACGCCCGCGGCCTGGGCACACCTGGGGCTCACACCCCCGTACCCCCCGGGCGCGGGGGGACAGACGGGTCTGTTCGGGGCCTGAGCACACGGGAGCGGATACGGTCAGGAACCCCGGTGCGACGCTGGGCGTTGTTCCAATGATGCGGACTCGCTTAGACTCCGCCGATGCCGCACCTACAGGTCGGCATGCCCACCCCCGTATATCAGGCCGCTCGACAGCGCGGTCGTGCGAAGGAAGTTCCCTCCCGTGAGTCTCGCCGCCCTCTTCCCCTTCCTCCTGCTCATCGGGGCCATGTTCCTGATGACCCGGTCCGCCAAGAAGAAGCAGCAGGCCGCTGCGCAGATGCGTAACGAAATGGAGCCCGGTTCGGGCGTCCGCACCATCGGTGGCATGTACGCGACCGTCAAGGAGGTGCACGAAGACATGGTCCTCCTGGAGGTCGCGCCCGGCGTGCACGCCGTGTACGCGAAGAACGCCATCGGCTCGGTGCTCGACGACGACGAGTACAACCGCATCGTGCACGGCGAGGACGACTCCGACACTCCGGTCGTCCCGGACGACGCCTCCTCGCTGACGGGGCCCGACGATCTCGCCGCGGCCGACGACGCCCGGATCGACCTCGGCAAGAAGTCCGAGGGCGAGAGCGCCGCGGCGAAGGACGCCGAAGCGGAGAAGACCGAGGCCAAGGACGCCGTCAAGGCCGACGCCGAGGTCGCCGAGGTCAAGGACGCCGGGGCGAAGGACGCCAAGGCCGACGGCGAGGCCGACGCGAAGTAGTCTCGTCCTGGCCTGCGCGCCGTCCAGCGGCGCTCCACGGCACGGGATCGCGCTGATTCATGCGGGGGCGGGTCCCCACAACACTTCGTGGCCGCTCCGGCGCACACCCGGCGTGGGGCGGTTGGACAGGGAGAAACGAGAAGGTGGCAGCACCTAATAAGGGCCGAAGGCAAGCGGGGTCCCCAGGCAGGCCGGGCCGCACCCTGGCACTGTTCCTGATTGCCGTGGTCGTCCTCACGGGCGGGATGTTCTGGTCCGGTCATGTCACCCCACGACTGGGGATCGACCTCGCGGGCGGCACGAGCATCACGCTCGAGGCGAAGAACACGCCGGGCAAGCCGAACGCGATCAACAAGACCAACATGGACACCGCCGTCAGCATCATCGAGCGGCGCGTCAACGGTCTTGGTGTCTCCGAGGCCGAGGTTCAGACCCAGGGCGACAAGAACATCATCGTCAACATCCCCAAGGGTACGAACGAGAAGCAGGCCCGGGCGCAGGTCGGTACCACCGCCCAGCTGTACTTCCGGCCCGTGGTGACCTACGCGCCGAGCGGGCCGGCCGCCGAGCCGTCGGCCAGCGGTTCCCCGAGCGGTTCCCCCTCTCCCTCCGCCAGCTCCTCCGTGAGCGGGGACAAGGCCGAGAACCCCGACGCGTCGGCCGACCCCACCGCGAGCGCCACCACCCAGGGCCGGGCCGTCACGGACGCCCTGAAGAAGGACGCGACGCCGAGCCCGAGCGCCTCCGACTCGGACAAGGCCGGCTCCGACGCGTCCCCCACGCCTTCCGCCTCCAGCGACCCGGCCACGGCCGCCCTGGAGAAGAAGTTCGCCGATCTCGACTGCAGCAAGCAGGCGCAGCGCACCGAGATCAACCAGGGGGCCGCGCCCAAGGACACGATCGTGGCCTGTGGCGAGTCGGACGGAGCCTGGCAGAAGTACGTGCTCGGCCCGGCCGAGCTGGAGGGCACCGACGTAGACGATGCCAAGGGCGTGCTCGACCCGCAGCGCAACATGTGGATCGTCACGATGGACTTCACCGGCGCGGGTACGAAGAAGTTCTCGTCGATCACCAGCAAGCTCTCGCAGCAGCAGTCGCCGATGAACCAGTTCGCCATCGTCCTCGACGGCAACGTGGTCTCCGCCCCCTCGGTGAGCCAGCGGCTCGGCGGCAGCGCCGAGATCTCCGGCAGCTTCAACCAGCAGTCCGCCCAGGACCTGGCCAACATCCTGTCCTACGGCGCGCTGCCGCTCAGCTTCCAGGAGCAGAGCGTCACCACGGTCACCGCCGCGCTCGGCGGTGAGCAGCTCGAAGCCGGTCTGATCGCCGGTGGCGTCGGCCTCGCCCTGGTGATCATCTACCTGATCGCGTACTACCGCGGCCTCGCGGCCATCGCCATCGTCAGCCTCGGCGCCTCGGGCATACTGACGTACTCGATCATGTCGCTGCTCGGGCCCGCCATCGGCTTCGCGCTGAACCTGCCCGCCGTCTGTGGCGCCATCGTCGCCATCGGGATCACCGCGGACTCGTTCATCGTGTACTTCGAACGTATCCGTGACGAGATCCGCGAGGGCCGTACGCTCCGCCCGGCCGTCGAGCGCTCCTGGCCGCGTGCCCGGCGCACCATCCTGGTCTCCGACTTCGTGTCGTTCCTGGCCGCCGCCGTGCTCTTCGTGGTCACGGTGGGCAAGGTCCAGGGCTTCGCGTTCACCCTCGGTCTGACCACCCTCCTCGACGTGGTCGTGGTGTTCTTCTTCACCAAGCCGGTGATGACGCTCCTGGCCCGCACGAAGTTCTTCTCCAGCGGTCATCCCTGGTCCGGGCTCGACCCGAAGCGGCTCGGCGCCAAGCCGCCCCTGCGCCGCTCCAGGACCGCCAACCGCGTCAGCGCCCCCACCGACCCGAAGGAGGCGTGAGATGTCGCGACTCGGCGATCTCGGCGCCCGGCTCTACCGCGGTGAAGTCGGTTACGACTTCATCGGGAAGCGCAAGTTCTGGTACGCGCTCTCCATCCTGATCACCATCGCGGCCATCGCGGGCCTGGGCGTGCGCGGGCTCAACATGGGCATCGAGTTCAAGGGCGGTGCCGTCTTCACCATCCCGAGCACGAGCGTCTCCGTCGCCCAGGCCCAGGAGGACACGGAGAAGGCCTCGGGACACGAGGCCATCGTCCAGGCACTCGGCAACGGCGGCATGCGCATCCAGGTCACCGAGCTGGACACGCAGCAGTCCGACAAGGTGAAGACGCAGCTCGCCAAGGACCTCAAGGTCGACGAGGCGGACATCAACGCCGACCTGGTCGGCCCCAGCTGGGGCGCGACCATCGCCAACAAGGCGTGGACCGGGCTGGGGATCTTCATGATCCTCGTGGTGATCTATCTGGCGATCGCCTTCGAGTGGCGCATGGCGATCGCGGCGCTGATCGCCCTGATCCACGACCTCACCATCACCGTGGGTGTGTACGCGCTGGTGGGCTTCGAGGTCACACCCGGCACGGTGATCGGTCTGCTGACCATCCTCGGTTACTCCCTCTACGACACCGTCGTCGTCTTCGACAGTCTCAAGGAGGGGTCCGACAAGATCACCAAGCAGTCCCGCTGGACCTACAGCGAGATCGCCAACCGCTCGATCAACAGCACGCTGGTGCGTTCCATCAACACCACCGTGGTCGCGCTGCTCCCGGTCGGCGGGCTGCTCTTCATCGGCGGCGGCTTCCTCGGGGCCGGCATGCTCAACGACATCTCGCTCTCGCTCTTCGTCGGCCTCGCCGCCGGCGCGTACTCGTCGATCTTCATCGCCACTCCGCTCGTCGCCGACCTGAAGGAGCGCGACCCGCAGATCAAGGCGCTGAAGAAGCGGGTGCTCGCCAAGCGGGCCGCCGCTGCCGCCAAGGGTGAGCCCGCGGACGGCTCGGGCGACGAGGACGGCGACGGGGACGACGGCTTCGAGGACGCGCAGGGCGACGGCGCCACCGCGCCCGCGGGCGCCGGGGCCGGCCAGCGGGGCCGCGGTGGCCGCGCTGGCGGCCGTCCCTCCGGCTCGGGGAGGCGTCGATGACCGACACCAGCACCCGGGAGCTGCTGCTCAGCCGGATCCGGGACGTCGCGGACTATCCCGAGCCCGGTGTGGTGTTCAAGGACATCACCCCGCTGCTCGCCGACCCCAAGGCGTTCACGGCCCTGACGGACGCCCTGGCGGAACTGTGCGTACGGTCGGGCGCGACGAAGATCGTCGGCCTGGAGGCGCGCGGATTCATCCTCGCCGCCCCCGTGGCCGTCCGGACGGGCGTCGGCTTCATCCCCGTACGCAAGGCGGGCAAGCTGCCCGGCGCGACGCTCGCGCAGTCGTACGACCTGGAGTACGGCTCCGCCGAGATCGAGGTCCACGCCGAGGACCTGGACAGCGGTGACCGCGTCTTCGTCATCGACGACGTCCTCGCCACCGGCGGTACGGCCGAGGCGTCCCTCGAACTGGTCCGGCGCGCCGGCGCCGAGGTCGTGGGCGTCGCGGTCCTCATGGAGCTGGGTTTCCTGGGCGGCCGTGCCCGTCTGGAGGCCGCGCTCGACGGGGCTCCACTGGAGGCCCTGATCACGCTCTGAGCGGTCTCTCGACCCTGCGGACGGGCACCCGGGAACAACCGGGTGCCCGTCCCGCGTTCTAACCACCTGATCCACTCTCCACCGCGCACCCGATCGCAGGCGGCCCGAGTCCCCGGGACGAGAGGGACCGCTGAGGTCGATACCATGGAACCTCCGGGCCTGACCGGGGGACCTGGATCCGCACGAGGAGCGCCCTTGCCAGAAGAGGTCCAGCCACTGGCCGCCGCATCGCCCGATCGCCCCGCCGACCAGGCCGCGACGGCATCAGCCGCGCCCCGTGACCAGGACGCCGCCGCCCCTGACGAGGCGGCGCAGCCGGCCGCGGACCCCGCGCGCTCCGAGCAGGCATCCTCCGCGAGCCCCGCCCCGGCCCCGGCCGCCCCCGAGCACCGCGCCGCCCCCGTCACCGCCCCCAAGCCGGGCTCCGCCGCGCCCTCGCGCTCCGGCGGCTCCTCCAACCGGGTCAGGGCCAGGCTCGCCCGACTGGGCGTACAGCGCTCGTCGCCGTACAACCCGGTCCTGGAGCCGCTGCTGCGGACCGTACGGATCAACGATCCCAAGATCGAGACCTCCACGCTCCGCCAGATCGAGAACGCCTACCAGGTCGCGGAGCGCTGGCACCGGGGCCAGAAACGCAAGAGCGGCGACCCGTACATCACCCACCCCCTCGCGGTGACGACGATCCTCGCCGAGCTGGGCATGGACCCGGCCACCCTGATGGCCGGGCTGCTGCACGACACCGTCGAGGACACCGAGTACGGCCTCGACACCCTGCGCCGCGACTTCGGCGACCAGGTCGCGCTGCTGGTGGACGGCGTCACCAAGCTCGACAAGGTCAAGTTCGGCGAGGCCGCGCAGGCCGAGACCGTACGCAAGATGGTCGTCGCCATGGCCAAGGACCCGCGCGTCCTGGTCATCAAGCTCGCCGACCGGCTGCACAACATGCGAACCATGCGCTATCTCAAGCGGGAGAAGCAGGAGAAGAAGGCCCGCGAGACGCTGGAGATCTACGCGCCCCTGGCCCACCGGCTGGGCATGAACACCATCAAGTGGGAGCTGGAGGACCTCGCCTTCGCGATTCTCTACCCCAAGATGTACGACGAGATCGTCCGGCTGGTCGCCGAGCGGGCCCCCAAGCGCGACGAGTACCTGGCCATAGTGACCGACGAGGTCCAGTCGGACCTGCGCGCGGCCCGGATCAAGGCCACCGTCACCGGCCGGCCGAAGCACTACTACAGCGTCTACCAGAAGATGATCGTCCGCGGCCGGGACTTCGCGGAGATCTACGACCTGGTGGGCATCAGGGTCCTGGTCGACACGGTCCGCGACTGCTACGCGGCGCTCGGCACCGTCCACGCGCGGTGGAATCCGGTGCCCGGGCGGTTCAAGGACTACATCGCCATGCCCAAGTTCAACATGTACCAGTCGCTGCACACGACGGTCATCGGACCCAACGGCAAGCCGGTCGAACTCCAGATCCGCACCTTCGACATGCACCGCCGCGCCGAGTACGGCATCGCCGCGCACTGGAAGTACAAGCAGGAGGCCGTCGCGGGCGCCTCCAAGGTCCGCACGGACGTCCCCAGGAGCGCCGGCCGGGGAGCCAACCAGGACACCGTCAACGACATGGCGTGGCTGCGCCAGCTGCTGGACTGGCAGAAGGAGACCGAGGACCCCAGCGAGTTCCTGGAGTCCCTGCGCTTCGACCTCTCGCGCAACGAGGTCTTCGTCTTCACGCCCAAGGGCGACGTCATAGCGCTCCCGGCCGGCGCCACCCCCGTCGACTTCGCCTACGCCGTGCACACGGAGGTCGGCCACCGGACCATAGGAGCCCGGGTCAACGGGCGGCTCGTACCGCTCGAATCGACGCTCGACAACGGCGACCTGGTGGAGGTCTTCACCTCCAAGGCGTCCAGCGCCGGCCCCTCCCGCGACTGGCTGGGCTTCGTCAAGTCGCCCCGGGCCAGGAACAAGATCCGTGCGTGGTTCTCCAAGGAACGCCGGGACGAGGCGATCGAGCAGGGCAAGGACGCCATCGCGCGGGCCATGCGCAAGCAGAACCTGCCGATCCAGCGCATCCTCACCGGGGACTCGCTGGTCACCCTCGCCCACGAGATGCGCTACCCCGACATCTCGTCGCTGTACGCGGCCATCGGCGAGGGCCATGTCGCCGCCCAGGGCGTCGTACAGAAACTGGTCCAGGCGCTCGGCGGCGAGGACGCGGCCAACGAGGACATCGCCGAGAACTCCCCGCCCTCGCACGGCCGTTCCAAACGCCGCTCCAGCGCCGACCCCGGTGTGGTCGTCAAGGGCGTCGACGACGTCTGGGTGAAGCTCGCCCGCTGCTGCACACCGGTCCCGGGCGACCCGATCATCGGCTTCGTCACCCGAGGCAGCGGCATCTCGGTGCACCGCGCCGACTGCGTCAACGTGGACTCGCTCTCCCAGCAGCCCGAGCGGATCAAGGAAGTCGAGTGGGCGCCCACCCAGTCCTCGGTCTTCCTGGTCGCCATCCAGGTCGAGGCCCTCGACCGCTCCCGGCTGCTCTCGGACGTCACCCGCGTCCTGTCCGACCAGCACGTCAACATCCTGTCGGCCGCCGTACAGACCTCCCGCGACCGGGTCGCCACCTCGCGCTTCACCTTCGAGATGGGAGACCCGAAACACCTCGGGCACGTACTGAAGGCGGTACGGGGCGTGGAGGGCGTCTACGACGTCTACCGGGTCACCTCGGCGCGCCGGCCCTAGGACGGACGCGGAACAGCGAAAGGGGCTCCCCGTACCGCGAAGGTACGGGGAGCCCCTTTTCGTGCGCGTGCCCGTCAGTGGCTAACCGCCGAACTCCTGAAGGCCCTTCAGCGCCTGGTCCAGCAGCGCCTGGCGGCCCTCCAGCTCACGGCCCAGCTTGTCGGCCCTGGAGTTGTTGCCCGCCGCGCGCGCCGCGTCGATCTGGGTGCGCAGCTTGTCGACGGCCGCCTGGAGCTGGCCGGTGAGACCCGCAGCCCGCGCCCGGGCCTCGGGGTTGGTACGGCGCCACTCGGTCTCCTCGGACTCCTGGAGAGCCCGCTCGACCGCGTGCATCCTGCCCTCGATCTTCGGCCGGGCGTCCCGCGGCACATGACCGATGGCCTCCCAGCGCTCGTTGAGGGCCCGGAAGGCCGCCCTGGCCGCCTTGAGGTCCGTGACCGGCACCAGCCGCTCGGCCTCGACCGCCAGCTCCTCCTTGAGCTTCAGATTCTCCGACTGCTCGGCGTCACGCTCGGCGAAGACCTCGCCGCGCGCCGCGAAGAAGACGTCCTGGGCACCCCGGAAGCGGTTCCACAGCTCGTCCTCGGCCTCGCGCTGGGCGCGGCCCGCCGCCTTCCAGTCCGTCATCAGCTCGCGGTAGCGGGCGGCCGTACCGCCCCAGTCGGTGGAGCCCGACAGCGACTCGGCCTCCGCGACCAGCTTCTCCTTGGCCTTGCGGGCCTCCTCGCGCTGCGCGTCGAGTGCGGCGAAGTGGGCCTTGCGACGCTTGGAGAACGCCGAGCGGGCGTGCGAGAAGCGGTGCCACAGCTCGTCGTCGGACTTCCGGTCCAGCCGCGGCAGGCCCTTCCAGATGTCCACCAGCGCCCGCAGCCGCTCGCCGGCCGACCGCCACTGGTCGCTCGCCGCCAGCTCCTCGGCCTCGACGACCAGCGCCTCCTTGGCGACCCGCGCCTCGTCGGTCTGCTTCGCCCGCTGCGCCTTGCGCTCCTCGCGGCGCGAGTCGACCGTCGCGACGAGCGCGTCGAGCCGTACCCCCAGCGCCGCCAGATCGCCCACGGCGTGGTGCTCGTCGACCTGGCCGCGCAGGTGCTCGATGGCCACCGTCGCGTCCTTCGCGGACAGGTCGGTGGTCTTCACCCGCCGCTCCAGGAGGCCGATCTCGACAACCAGGCCCTCGTACTTGCGCTCGAAATAGGCCAGAGCCTCCTCCGGAGAGCCCGCCTGCCACGACCCGACGACCTGCTCGCCCTCGGCCGTCCGCACGTACACGGTGCCCGTCTCATCGACACGGCCCCACGGCTCGCTGCTCACAGCGCCTCCTCCACCTGATGCCCACGAGGGGAATGGCCCCCGGACATCGTCCACAGTTTCCCGGGGCGGGCCGCGCCCGCCCTGCACAACGCCAATCTAGGCGACCGGCCGCCCGGCTGTCCGCACTCAGCGCGGCCGAAATTCACAGGGTCACGCCTTGTCGACCGTGCCCTTCTCCACGGTGACGGCCTTCTTGGGCGCTCCGTCGCCGCCGCCGCCCTCCACTCCGGCCTTCGCCACGGCCTTCACGGCCTTGAGACCGGCATCGTCCAGCGTCCCGAACGGGGTGTAGCCGGGGGCGAGTTTGGTGTCCTTGTAGACCAGGAAGAACTGGCTGCCGCCGGTGTGCGGCTGGCCGGTATTGGCCATCGCCACCGTGCCCGCGGGGTACGTGACGGTGCCGTCGGCGCCCGCCTTGCCCAGGGCCGTCAGATTCTCGTCCTCGATCGTGTAGCCGGGCCCACCGGTCCCGTCGCCCTTCGGGTCACCGCACTGGAGCACGAAGATGCCCTCGGTGGTCAGCCGGTGGCACTTCGTCTTGTCGAAGTAGCCCTTGTCGGCCAGCGCCTTGAAGGAGTTCACCGTGTGCGGTGTCTTCTTGGCGTCCATCGCGATCTTGATGGTCCCCTGGTCCGTCTTGAAGTCGAACGTGTACTTCGCCGACTTGTCGATCGTCATCTTCGGCTCGGGCTCGGCGCTCTCGGTCTCCGAGGGGGACGGCGAGGCCGTCTTCTCCGCCGCAGCGTTGCTCTTGCTGTCGCCGTCGGAGCTCTTCACCGCCGCGTACGCCCCCGCGCCGCCGACCACCACCACGGCCAGTGCGGCCGCGATGACGGTGTTGCGGACCTTCGCCTGCTTCCGTGCCTCGGTCCGGCGCCGCTGCTGCCGCTCGAACTTCTCCCGGGCGAGCTGCCGCCGCCGCTGATCGCTGTTGACCACCGGGTCTTCTCCTCGAATGTCGTGTGATCACGTGCCGCCCGACCAGGCCAGGCACCTGGCCCCGTACGGTATATGGATTGGCTGTGGAATGAGCAGCGCCGGTACCCTTCGATCGGCCGCTTTCCCCGCCACCGCGACCCACCCCGCTCTACGACATATAAGGACGATCGTGCTCATTGCCGGGTTCCCCGCCGGGGCCTGGGGGACCAATTGCTATCTGGTCGCCCCCGCCGCGGGCGAGGAGTGCGTGATCATCGACCCCGGCCACCAGGCCGCGCAGGGAGTCGAGGACGCGGTCAGGAAGCACCGCCTCAAGCCCGTCGCCGTCATCCTCACCCATGGCCACATCGACCATGTCGCCTCGGTCGTACCGGTCTGCGGCGCCCATGACGTACCGGCCTGGATCCACCCCGCCGACCGCTACATGATGAGCGACCCGGAGAAGGCCCTCGGCCGCTCGATCGGGATGCCGCTCATGGGCGAGCTGACCGTGGGGGAGCCGGACGACGTCCAC
Source organism: Streptomyces sp. NBC_01429 (assembly GCF_036231945.1). Taxonomy (NCBI): domain Bacteria; kingdom Bacillati; phylum Actinomycetota; class Actinomycetes; order Kitasatosporales; family Streptomycetaceae; genus Streptomyces; species Streptomyces sp. NBC_01429. Next base: position 6,709,684 of record NZ_CP109599.1, read on the forward strand.
GAGCTGACCGACGGCGCCGCACTGGCCCTGGCGGGCCTCCGGTTCACCGTCGCGCACGCGCCCGGCCATACGAAGGGGTCGGTGACCTTCGGGATGCCCGAGACCACCGGAGGCGGCGTCGACGTACCGCCGGTGCTGTTCTCGGGGGACCTGCTGTTCGCCGGCTCCATCGGACGCACCGACCTGCCCGGCGGCGACCACGCCGAGATCCTCGACTCGCTGGGCCGGGTGTGCCTGCCGCTCGACGACTCGACCGTGGTGCTGTCCGGCCACGGCCCCCAGACCACCATCGGCCGGGAGCGCGCCACCAACCCGTATCTGCGCGAGGTGGCCGCAGGCTACGGAAGCGGCCCGACCGCCGCTCCGCGACGAGGAATGTGACACACCGATCTCCATGAGCACCTTCCAGGCCCCCAAGGGCACCTACGACCTGATCCCGCCCGTCTCCGCGACCTTCCTCGCGGTACGGGAGGCGATCTCCGCGCCGCTGCGCGACTCCGGCTACGGGTACATCGAGACGCCCGGCTTCGAGAACGTCGAGCTGTTCGCACGCGGCGTCGGTGAGTCCACCGACATCGTCTCCAAGGAGATGTACGCCTTCGAGACCAAGGGCGGCGACAAGCTCGCGCTGCGCCCCGAGGGCACCGCCTCCGTGCTGCGCGCCGCGCTGGAGGCCAACCTGCACAAGGCCGGGAACCTGCCGGTCAAGCTCTGGTACTCCGGCTCGTACTACCGCTACGAGCGCCCGCAGAAGGGCCGCTACCGCCACTTCTCGCAGGTCGGCGCCGAAGCCATCGGCACCGAGGACCCGGCGCTCGACGCCGAACTGATCATCCTGGCCGACCAGGCGTACCGCTCGCTGGGGCTGCGGCAGTTCCGCATCCTGCTCAACTCGCTGGGCGACAAGGAGTGCAGGCCGGTCTACCGGGAGGCGCTCCAGGGCTTTCTGCGCGGACTCGACCTGGACGAGGAGACCCGTCGCCGCATCGAGATCAACCCGCTGCGGGTCCTCGACGACAAGCGCGCCGACGTACAGGCTCAGCTCGTCGGGGCGCCGATGCTCCGCGACTATCTGTGCGACGCCTGCAAGGCGTACCACGAGGAGGTCAGGGAGCTGCTGGCCGCCGCCGGGGTGGCGTACGAGGACGACGAGAAGCTCGTGCGCGGCCTCGACTACTACACGCGCACGACCTTCGAGTTCGTCCACGACGGGCTGGGCGCGCAGTCGGCGGTGGGCGGCGGCGGCCGTTACGACGGGCTCTCCGAGATGATCGGCGGCCCGGCGCTGCCGTCGGTCGGCTGGGCGCTCGGGGTGGACCGTACGGTGCTGGCGCTGGAGGCCGAGGGCATCGCGCTCGACGTGCCGAACGCCACCAGTGTCTACGCGGTGGCGCTGGGCGAGGAGGCCAGGAGGACGCTGTTCGGCCTGGTCACCGAGTTGCGCAGGGCCGGTGTCGCCGCCGACTTCTGCTACGGCGGGAAGGGGCTGAAGGGCTCGATGAAGAACGCCAACAGGTCGGGCGCCCGGTACACCGTCGTCGCGGGCGAGCGCGACCTCGCCGAGGGCGTGGCCCAGCTCAAGGACATGGAGACCGGCGAACAGGTCCCGGTCGCGCTGGACGCCCTGGTCACGGAGCTGACCCAGCGGCTCGGCCGACCGTAAGCGGCGGGGCGGGGCCGGGACGTACACCGTCCCGGCCCCGCTCTCCTTATGCCGAGCGAACGGTGCGGCCGGGGGCCCGTACGGCACAATGAGCCTGCTTCACAGTGCCCCGCAGGGCCCCACAGGACCTCAGTGACGGAACGGCGATATGACGAGTGCAGCGGTTGACGACGTCTCCTCCGGCCGGAGGAACGAAGACGTCGCGGGTACGGTCGGCGGCGGCAGGGCGTTCGCCCTCCTGCTGATCATCACGGGCGCGGCCGGACTGCTGGCCGCCTGGGTGATCACCATCGACAAGTTCAAGCTGCTGGAGGACCCGAGCTTCACGCCGGGGTGCAGTCTGAACCCGGTGGTCTCCTGCGGGAACGTCATGAAGAGCGAGCAGGCGTCGGTCTTCGGTTTCCCGAATCCGATGCTGGGGCTCGTCACCTATTCCGTGGTGGTCTTCATCGGGATCGGGCTGCTGGCCGGGGCGCGCTACCGGGGCTGGTTCTGGCTCGGGCTGAACGCGGGGACGCTCTTCGGCGTCGGGTTCTGCACCTGGCTCCAGTACCAGTCGCTCTACACCATCAACTCGCTGTGCCTGTGGTGCTGCCTGGCCTGGGTCGGCACGATCGTCATGTTCTGGTACGTCACGTCCCACAACGTCCGCAACGGGGTCCTGCCCGCGCCGTCCTGGCTGCGCCGGTTCCTCGACGAGTTCACCTGGCTCCTGCCGGCGCTGCACATCGGGATCATCGGGATGCTGATCCTCACCCGCTGGTGGGACTTCTGGACGGGCTGAGCCGCACCGGACCGGCGAAGGGGCCCCGACCGGTCGCCCGTACGGGCACTGTCAGTGGACTGGCATAGGCTTCACGCGTGGAGCCCGACCTCTTTACCGCAGCGGCGGAAGACCGCCAGGAGAAGGACCCGTCCAGCAGCCCGCTGGCCGTACGGATGCGCCCCCGCGTCCTGGACGAGGTCGTCGGCCAGCGGCATCTGCTGAAGCCGGGGTCCCCGCTGCGCCGGCTGGTGGGCGAGGGCGGCGGCGGTCCGGCCGGACCCTCGTCCGTGATCCTCTGGGGTCCGCCGGGCACCGGCAAGACCACCCTGGCCCATGTCGTCTCCAAGGCGACGGACAAGCGCTTCGTCGAGCTGTCCGCGATCACCGCGGGCGTCAAGGAAGTACGGACCGTCATCGACGGAGCGCGCCGCGCCTCCGGCGGCTACGGCAAGGAGACCGTCCTCTTCCTGGACGAGATCCACCGCTTCAGCAAGGCGCAGCAGGACTCCCTGCTGCCCGCCGTGGAGAACCGCTGGGTGACGCTCATCGCCGCCACCACCGAGAATCCGTACTTCTCGATCATCTCACCGCTGCTGTCCCGCTCCCTGCTGCTGACGCTGGAGCCGCTCACCGACGACGACGTGCGCTCCTTGCTGCGGCGGGCGCTCACCGAGGAGCGCGGGCTCGGCGGCGCGCTCTCGCTGCCCGACGACCCCGAGGCGCATCTGCTGCGGATCGCGGGCGGTGACGCCCGGCGCGCGCTGACCGCGCTGGAGGCCGCGGCCGGCGCCGCGATCGACAAGGGCGAGCAGGAGATCTCCCTCGACACCGTCGAGGAGACCGTCGACCGCGCCGCGGTGCGATACGACCGCGACGGCGATCAGCACTACGACGTGGCGAGCGCCCTCATCAAGTCGATCCGCGGATCCGACGTGGACGCGGCGCTGCACTACCTGGCCCGGATGATCGACGCGGGGGAGGACCCCCGGTTCATCGCGAGACGGCTGATGATCTCGGCGAGCGAGGACATCGGTCTGGCCGACCCCGCGGCCCTGCCGCTCGCCGTCGCCGCCGCCCAGGCCGTGGCCATGATCGGCTTTCCCGAGGCCGCCCTCACGCTGAGCCACGCCACCATCGCGCTGGCCCTCGCCCCCAAGTCGAACGCGGCGACGACCGCGATCGGCGCGGCGCTGGAGGACGTGCGCAAGGGGCTGACCGGGCAGATCCCGGCCCACCTGCGCGACGGCCACTACAAGGGCGCGGCCAAGCTGGGGCACGCGCAGGGCTATGTCTATCCGCACGATGTACCGGGCGGGATCGCCGCCCAGCAGTACGCGCCGGACTCGGTGCGCGGCAGGCGTTATTACGAGCCCACGCGGTACGGCGCGGAAGCGCGCTACGCGGATGTGGTCGACAAGGTGCGCGAGCGGCTGCGCGGATCGGGCGCCGGCTGACCGGGACGGCCATAGGGAAAGGAGCTTCTCCGGCGCCGCGGCCGGCTATCGCGCCGCCGCGTCGAAGAGCGTGTGCATGGCGTAGCGCAGCTCGTTCACGTCGCGCACCGGCTCGGGGAAGTCGAAGCGGGCGTCGAAGCACTGGACGCCGGTGAAGCGGACCCGCAGGCCGAAGCGGTCGATCGCGACCGGCACGGCGGCGCTCCCGGCCGTCGTCAGCTCGCCGCGTTCGCCCAGCAGTTCGCGCAGCGACCGCACCTCCGCGCCGTGGGCGGAGTGCAGATGCTGGAGCAGCTCCGCCTCGTGCTCCACCAGCGGGTCGGCCGCGGCCGTCGCGAAGTCCTCGGGCTCGACCTGCTCCGCGCCCCAGAGGTCGTCCACGCAGGCCTCGCCGACCTCCAGCCGCAGCACCATCCGGCCGGGTTCGGCCTGGTCGGGTTCGCGGGTGAGCCAGCCGGAGAGCCAGGCCCGGCCCCGGATACGGTGGGGTACGGAGACGGGCGCGACGTCCGTGATCTCCAGCACCGCGTTCAGCTCGTCGTCCTGCGCGTGGGTCGCGGCCCGTACCGCCGGGGAGTCGGCCGGGAAGACGAGGAACACCTCGCCGTCGGGCCCGACCGACCGGTGGTCCGGCATCAGCTGGTAGGGGAGGGCCCCGTCCAGGCCCGGAATGATCAGTACGGCCGAGCATGTACTCTGTACGAGAGTTCGTGTGCGCTCGGCTGCTGACGGCATCCGATCGATTTCAAGCCCGCTGGGACGCGGCTGACCATGAGCTGATCGGACCTCCGTCGAATCGTCGCCCTCCTCCGCGGGGGCGTCGAGGCTGCTGTCTGTGATGCGCGTGGTGTTCCCAGGGCGAGACATGCGATCTCCTTAAGTAAGGTGAGCCTAACCTAACCTACAACGGAGGTCTGGAGAACGTGCCTAACCAGTCGCGTCCCAAGGTCAAGAAGTCACGCGCGCTCGGTATCGCGCTGACGCCGAAGGCTGTCAAGTACTTCGAGGCCCGCCCGTACCCGCCGGGCGAGCACGGCCGCGGACGCAAGCAGAACAGTGACTACAAGGTCCGTCTGCTGGAGAAGCAGCGCCTGCGCGCGCAGTACGACATCAGCGAGCGCCAGATGGCCCGCGCCTACGACCGCGCCAAGAAGGCCGGCGGCAAGACCGGCGAGGCGCTCGTCGTCGAGCTGGAGCGCCGCCTGGACGCCCTGGTCCTGCGGTCGGGCATCGCCCGCACCATCTACCAGGCCCGCCAGATGGTCGTCCACGGCCACATCGAGGTCAACGGTGGCAAGGTCGACAAGCCGTCGTTCCGTGTCCGTCCCGACGACGTCGTGATGGTCCGCGAGCGCAGCCGCGACAAGGTTCCGTTCCAGGTCGCCCGCGAGGGTGGCTACGACACGGACGGCGAGACCCCGCGCTACCTCCAGGTCAACCTGAAGGCCCTCGCGTTCCGTCTCGACCGTGACCCGAACCGCAAGGAAATCCCGGTCATCTGCGACGAGCAGCTCGTCGTCGAGTACTACGCCCGCTGACCCTCCGCGCCCGCCAACCCGGGCGCGCGGGCTCCCCAGCGAGTCAGCCCGCCGATTCCCCGCCCCGCGTGGTGGGGGAGTCGGCGGGTTTTCGCGTTCCCCGGGACTGGCCCCACCCGCCGGCCGCCGGCTTCCGGGGCGCCGCCGGGACCGGCCGCCGGTGCGCGAGTGCCCGGTGCGCGGTCGCGTCCGCCGACAGCCCGCGCCCCTCCTCCTCGTACGCCCGGTACTCCTCCGCGCCCAGCAGCTCCGTCGCGTACCGCTCGCAGCGCACGCGCGGCGCGCTGAAGTACTCGGAACCGAACAGTGGTGGGCCGACCGACGCCCACAGCCGGGTCGCGGCCCCCTGGAGCACCGCCGCCTCGGCGGGATCGCCCTCGCTCGCCGTCACCAGCGCCAGCAGCTCGACGGAGAGCACCAGGCCGACCAGATCCTTGAATCCATGGTGAATGGCGACGGACTCCGTGATCAGCGTCCGCGCCCGCGCGTGCTCCTCCCGCGTCCACGCCGCGTACGCCAGCACGTACAGCGCGTACGCCCTGGTCCAGCGCTCGCCGCTGTCCTCGCAGATCTCGCGGACCTCGGCGCACAGGACGACGGCCGCGTCCAGATCGCCCTGGAAGACCAGCGACAGGGCCAGTTCGACCTGGCCCATCAGCACATTGCTGTTCAGCTCGCCCAGCTCCCGGTACGCGTCGAGCGCCGAGCGCAGCAGCCGCTGCGCCCTGGGCATCTCGTCCGAGAGCAGCGCCAGACACCCCAGCCGGTGCACGGCGTAGGCGCGCGCCGGGCCGTTCCCGGTACGGGCGGCCTCCTCCCGGCACTCGTGCAGGGCGCCCGCCGCCGCCGCGTTGTCGCCCTGGAGGACCGCCACATAACCGAGCACCCACAGGGCCTTGAGCCGCGACTCGTCGCACGGGGAGTCCAGCGCCAGGGCCCGGCCCAGCCACAGCCGACCCTCGGTCAGCCGGCCGCAGCCCACCCAGTAGAACCACAGCGTCCCGGCCAGATGGTGGCCCAGATGCGCGTCCTCGGGGGTCTCCAGACACAGCTCCAGCGCGGCCCGCAGATTGGGCAGCGCGCTGTCCGCGCCGGCCGCCACCTCGGCCTGGCGCGGGCCGAACCAGTCCAGCTCGTACCAGGCCGCCAGGCCCAGGTACCAGTCCCGGTGCAGCCTGCGCAGCCGGTCGGTCTCCGCCAGCGCGTCCAGCCACTCGGCGCCGTACGCCCGTACCGTCTCCAGCATCCGGTAGCGCGTGCCGGCCGGTGTCTCCTCGCGGATCACCAGGCACTGGGAGATCAGCTCGGCCAGCACGTCGAGCACACGGTCGGCCGGCAGCTCGGGCCCGCCGCACACGTACTCCGCCGCCTCCAGGTCGAACGGACCGGCGAAGACCGACAGCCGTGCCCACAGCAGCCGTTCCTCCGGTGTGCACAGCTCATGGCTCCAGCCGATCGCGGTCCGCAGCGTCCGGTGGCGTACGGGGGCGTCCCGCCGGCCCTCGGTGAGCACCCGGAAGCGGTCGCCGAGCCGGTCGAGCGCCTGCTCGACCGAGAGGGCGTGCAGCCGCCCCGCCGCCAGCTCCAGCGCCAGCGGGATCCGGTCGAGCCGGTCGCACAGCTCCCGCACGGCGGTCAGCCGCTCGCCCTCCGCGCGGAAGCCGGGGTCGCCCGCCGCGGCCCGGTCGGTGAAGAGGGTGACCGCGTCCCGCCGCGCCATCGGGGCGAGCGTGAAGGTCACCTCGCCCGCCACCCGCAGCGGGCGCCGGCCCACCGCGAGGATCCGCAGCCCGGGGGCTCTGCGCAGCAGCTCGGCGACCAGGTCGCCGCACGCGTCGATGAGCTGCTCGAACCCGTCGAGCACCAACAGCGCCCGCCGGGTGGCGAGATGCTCGGTGAGCACCCGGCGCGGCGGCCTGCTGCTGTGGTCCGTCAGCCCCAGCGCCTCGGCCAGCGCGTGGTCCAGCAGCTCGGGGTCGCGCAGGGCGGCCAGCTCGGCGAGCCAGGCCCCGTCGAAGTAGCGTTTCTGCACCTGGTCGGCGGCGTGCAGCGCCAGCCGGGTCTTGCCCACTCCGCCGACCCCCACCACCGTGACCAGCCGGGATTCCCCGAGCAGCCGCGTCAGTTCGGACAGCTCGTCGTCGCGCCCCACGAAGCGGTTCGGCTCGGCGGGAAGGCCGCCGGGAACCGGGGGAGGCGCGTCGGGAGACCTGCGGGAGCGAAAGGGGCGTCGCATGGGACACGCAGAGTACTCAACCGGCCGCACTCCGTACAATCACTCCGGCCGCTTTCCGCCGGAACCCCGGCCGCCCGCCGGTAATCCGGTACGGGACGTGACCACCGGCGCGATAGGGTCGGAGGACGACTTTCCAGTCGTCTTCCAGATGACCGTCGATGATCAGGGAGCGGTGCGGCGTGACCGGTGGAGAGGTTGCCGGGATCCTGGTGGCCGTGTTCTGGGCCATCCTGGTCTCCTTCCTGGCCGTGGTGCTGGTGAGACTGGCCCAGACGCTCAGGGCGACCACCAGACTGGTGGCGGACGTCACCGAACAGGCGGTGCCGCTGCTGGCCGACGCCTCGGCGACCGTCCGCGCGGCGCAGACCCAGCTCGACCGGGTCGACGCCATCGCGACGGACGTCCAGGAAGTCACCTCCAACGCCTCGGCGCTCTCCACCACGGTCGCCTCGACCTTCGGCGGACCGCTGGTGAAGGTCGCGGCCTTCGGATACGGCGTACGGCAGGCCATGGGCCGCAGAGGCGCACCGGCCGCCGGTGCGGGACCGGTGGTCGTCGGGCGCACCCTGCCGGCCGTCCGGCGCAGGAAGAAGAAGGGCTGACGCAGCGATGTTCCGCCGTACGTTCTGGTTCACCGCGGGCGCGGCCGCCGGAGTCTGGGCCACCGCCAAGGTCAACCGCAAGCTCAAGCAGCTGACCCCGGAGAGCCTTGCCGCGCAGGCCGCCAACAAGGCGATCGACGCCGGTCACAAGGTCCGGGAGTTCGCCGTCGACGTCAGGTCGGGCATGGTCCGGCGGGAAGCCGAACTGGGCGAGGCGCTCGGCCTGGAAGCGGCGGCAGACCCGGCGCTGCCCGCGCCCCGGCGCCTCGTCGCCATCGAGCACCCCCGAACCACGCACCCCTACAACCCGCACAACCGGAATGAGGACCACTGATGGAGTCGGCTGAAATTCGTCGCCGCTGGCTGAGCTTCTTCGAGGAGCGCGGTCACACCGTTGTCCCTTCGGCGTCGCTCATCGCGGACGACCCGACTCTGCTGCTGGTCCCGGCGGGCATGGTGCCCTTCAAGCCGTACTTCCTCGGCGAGGTCAAGCCGCCCGCCCCGCGCGCCACCAGCGTGCAGAAGTGCGTCCGCACGCCCGACATCGAAGAGGTCGGCAAGACCACCCGGCACGGCACGTTCTTCCAGATGTGCGGCAACTTCTCCTTCGGCGACTACTTCAAGGAAGGCGCCATCGCCTACGCCTGGGAGCTGCTCACCAGCTCCGTGGCGGACGGCGGTTACGGCCTGGAGCCGGAGAAGCTCTGGATCACCGTCTATCTGGACGACGACGAGGCCGAGCGGATCTGGCGCGAGAAGATCGGCGTGCCCGCCGAGCGCATCCAGCGCCTCGGCAAGAAGGACAACTTCTGGTCCATGGGTGTCCCCGGACCCTGCGGTCCCTGCTCCGAGATCAACTACGACCGGGGTCCCGAGTTCGGCGTCGAGGGCGGCCCCGCCGTCAACGACGAGCGCTACGTGGAGATCTGGAACCTGGTCTTCATGCAGTACGAGCGCGGCGCCGGCGAGGACAAGGAGAACTTCCCGATCCTCGGCGACCTGCCGTCGAAGAACATCGACACCGGTCTCGGACTCGAACGCCTCGCCATGATCCTCCAGGGCGTGCGGAACCTGTACGAGATCGACACCTCGATGGCCGTCATCGACAAGGCCACCGAACTGACCGGCGTACGCTACGGCGCCGCCCCGGCCTCGGACGTCTCCCTGCGCGTGGTCACCGACCACATGCGTACGTCGGTGATGCTCATCGGCGACGGCGTCACCCCCGGCAACGAGGGGCGCGGCTACGTACTGCGCCGCATCATGCGCCGCGCCATCCGCAACATGCGGCTGCTGGGCGCCACCGAGCCGGTCGTCGCCGAGCTGATCGACGTGGTCATCGGAACCATGGGCGAGCAGTACCCGGAGCTGAGGAGCGACCGCAAGCGCATCGAGACGGTGGCCCTCGCCGAGGAGGCCGCCTTCCTCAAGGCCCTCAAGGGCGGCACCAACATCCTCGACACCGCCGTCACCGAGACCAAGGCCGCCGGCGGCCGGGTCCTCTCCGGCGACAGGGCGTTCCTGCTCCACGACACCTGGGGCTTCCCGATCGACCTCACCCTGGAGATGGCCGCCGAACAGGGCCTGTCCGTGGACGAGGACGGGTTCCGCCGCCTGATGAAGGAGCAGCGCGAGCGCGCCAAGGCCGACGCCAAGGCCAAGAAGTCCGGCCACGCCGACCTCTCCGCCTACCGCGCCGTCGCCGACACCAGCGGCTCCACCGAGTTCACCGGGTACACCGCCACCGAGGGCGAGTCGACCGTCGTCGGCCTGCTCGTCGACGGCGTGTCCTCGCCCGCCGCCACCGAGGGCGACGAGGTCGAGGTCGTGCTCGACCGCACCCCGTTCTACGCCGAGGGCGGCGGCCAGCTCGCCGACCAGGGCCGGATCAGGCTCGACAGCGGCGCCGTCATCCAGGTCCGCGACGTCCAGCAGCCGGTCCCCGGCGTCTCCGTGCACAAGGGATTCGTGCAGGTCGGCGAGGTGACCGTGGGCGCTTCCGCGTACGCCGCCATCGATCTGACCCGCCGCCGGGCCATCGCCCGCGCCCACAGCGCCACCCACCTCACCCACCAGGCGCTGCGCGACGCCCTCGGCCCGACGGCCGCCCAGGCCGGGTCGGAGAACTCGCCGGGCCGCTTCCGCTTCGACTTCGGCTCGCCCGCCGCCGTACCCGGCACGGTCCTGCTCGACGTCGAGCAGAAGATCAACGAGGTGCTCGCCAGGGAGCTGGACGTCCAGGCCGAGGTCATGTCGATCGACGAGGCCAAGAAGCAGGGCGCCATCGCCGAGTTCGGCGAGAAGTACGGCGAGCGCGTCCGCGTCGTGACCATCGGGGACTTCTCCAAGGAGCTGTGCGGCGGTACGCACGTCCACAACACCGCCCAGCTCGGCCTGGTGAAGCTGCTCGGCGAGTCGTCCATCGGCTCGGGCGTGCGGCGCATCGAGGCCCTCGTCGGCGTGGACGCGTACAACTTCCTGGCCAAGGAGCACACCGTCGTCGCCCAGCTCCAGGAGCTGGTCAAGGGCCGCTCCGAGGAGCTGCCCGAGAAGATCGCCGGCATGCTCGGCAAGCTGAAGGACGCCGAGAAGGAGATCGAGAAGTTCCGCGCGGAGAAGGTGCTCGCCGCCGCCGCCGGACTGGTCGAGAGCGCCAAGGACGTCCGGGGCACCGCCCTGGTCACCGGGCAGGTGCCGGACGGCACCTCGGCCGACGACCTGCGCAAGCTGGTCCTCGACGTGCGCGGCCGCATCAGCGGCGACCGGCCGGCGGTCGTGGCCCTGTTCACCACGGCCAACGGACGCCCGCTGACGGTCATCGCCACCAACGAGGCCGCCCGTGGCCGCGGCCTCAAGGCCGGTGACCTGGTCCGTACCGCCGCCAAGACGCTCGGCGGCGGCGGTGGCGGCAAGCCCGACGTCGCCCAGGGCGGCGGTCAGAACCCCGAGGCGATCGGAGACGCCGTGGCCGCCGTCGAGCGCCTCGTCGCCGAGACGGCCTGACGCCGGATGAGACGCGGACGCCGGCTCGCGATCGATGTCGGGGACGCCCGGATCGGGGTCGCCTCGTGCGACCCCGACGGGATCCTCGCCACGCCGGTGGAGACCGTGCCGGGACGTGACGTCCCGGCCGCCCACCGGCGGCTGCGCCAGATCGTGGCGGAGTACGAACCGGTCGAAGTGCTGATCGGTCTGCCGCGCTCCCTCAACGGGGGCGAGGGACCGGCGGCGGCGAAGGTACGCGGGTTCGCCCAGGAGGTCGCGCGGGGCATCGCCCCGCTGCCGGTACGACTGGTCGATGAGCGGATGAGTACGGTGACGGCCAGTCAGGGACTGCGCGCTTCGGGCGTTAAGTCCAAGAAAGGCCGGTCCGTTATCGACCAAGTGGCGGCGATTGTCATCCTCCAGAGCGCGTTGGAGGCCGAACGGGTATCAGGTAATCCTCCCGGCGAGAGCGTCGAAGTGGTCATCTGATCGCGGTACGGTAACGTTCCGCGCGATGCGGCAGTGTTCGAACAGCTGCCGCACAGAAAAGAGACGAAACGGACGCCGTGCCACGGGGCTGAGTGGCCGTTCGCCTCGCGGCTCAAGGGGATCGATGACTGACTATGGCCGGGGCCCCGGCTCCGAACCGTGGCACCCCGAGGACCCTTTGTACGGGGACCAGGGGTGGGCGGCACAGCAGGCCACTGACGCCCACGCTCCCTACGGCGGGCCGCAGCAGCATCAGCAGTACCCGCAGCAGGCTCAGCAGCAGACGTACACGGGCGAGCCCGATCCGTACCAGCAGCAGTACCACCAGCAGCATCAGCAGCAGGGTGGGCAGCAGCAGTACGAGCCCCAGCAGTACGATCAGCAGCAGTACGGCCAGCAGCAGTACGGGGCACAGCAGTACGGCGACCCCCAGTACGGCAACGGCCAGTACGGCGACCAGGGGCAGGCCCAGCAGCCGCAGCAGCACTCCCAGCCGCAGCAGCACCAGCAGCAGCAGGGCGGGTACCAGAACCCGCCGTACCAGGACCCCCAGTACCCGGACCCGCAGTACAACGACCCCCAGTACAACGGTGGTTGGGACTCGGGCCAGCAGGCCGAGATGCCGTACGGAGGCAACTCCTCCGGCCCCTACGAGGGCCAGCAGGGCGGCTACGGCGAGAGCCACGACCACTACGCCACTCCGGACGCCTACCCCCCGCCCCAGCCCCCGGGCCAGCGCCGGGCCGAGCCCGAACCGCAGCCGGAGAACGAGGCGGCGGAGCCGAAGCAGGACGAGGAGGAGAAGGAGAACCATCCCTTCTTCACCGGCGGCGGCTCCGACGGCGACGAGCCGGACGCCGAGGCCGAGGGGCGAGGCGGTGGCCGGAGCAAGTCGAAGAAGAAAAAGGGCCGCAACGGCATCGCCTGCCTCGTGGTGGCCGTGGTGCTGGTCGGCGGCGTGGGCGGCGTCTCCTACGTCGGTTTCCAGTTCTGGCAGAGCAAGTTCGGCCCGCCGCCGGACTTCGCGGGGTCCGGCTCCGGCTCCGTCCAGGTCGAGATCCCGCAGGGCGCGGGCGGCTACGAGATCGGCGCCATCCTGGTGAAGAACGGGATCGTCAAGAGCCAGCGCGCCTTCGTCTCCGCCCAGAAGGGAAACCCGAAGGGCAACACGATCCAGGCGGGCGTCTACACCCTCAGCAAGGAGATGTCCGCGGCGAACGCCGTGAAGACCATGCTGAGCCCCAACAGCCGCAACGCCCTGATCATCCCCGAGGGCACCCGCAACGTCGCGGTCTACGCCAAGATCGACAAACAGCTCGGCCTCACCGCGGGCACCACGCAGGGCATCGCGAAGAAGGAAGCGGCCAACCTCGGCCTGCCGAAGTGGGCCAAGAGCGGCTCCCCGATAAAGGATCCGCTGGAGGGCTTCCTCTATCCCGCGAGCTACCCGGTCGCCAAGGGCACGAAACCCGAAGCCGTCCTGAAGAAGATGGTCTCCCGGGCGAACGCGGAATACAACAAGCTGGATCTTGAGGAGAACGCCAAGAAGCACGACCTCGAAGGTCCCTGGCAGCTCCTCACCGTCGCCAGCCTCGTCCAGGCCGAGGGCAAGACCCACGACGATTTCCGTAAGATGGCCGAAGTCGTCTACAACCGGCTCAAGCCCAGCAACACGGAGACGAACCAGCTGCTTCAGTTCGACTCCGCGTTCAACTACCTCAAGGGCCAGAGCAAGATCGACATCAGCGAGTCCGAGATCAACAAGAATCAGGACCCGTACAACACCTACACCCAGAAGGGCCTCACCCCCGGGCCCATCGGCAACCCGGGCAACGAGGCGCTGGCCGCGGCCCTGAACCCGACGGACGACGGCTGGCTCTACTTCGTGGCGACCGACGGTCAGCACAAGACCGAGTTCGCCAAGACCTATGCCGAGTTCGAACCACTCAGGGACAAGTTCAATGACCGGAAGAGCAACGGCTGAGGGGCGCCGCGCGGCCGTCCTGGGGTCGCCCATCGCACACTCACTCTCACCCGTGCTGCACCGAGCCGCCTACCGCGAACTCGGCCTCGCCCACTGGTCGTACGACCGTTTCTACGTGGACGAGGCCGGGCTCCCCGGTTTCTTCGCCGGGCTCGACGCCTCCTGGGCCGGTCTCTCGCTGACCATGCCGCTCAAGCGTGCCGTCTTCCCGCTGCTCGACGAGGTCTCCGACACCGCCGCGTCGGTGGAGGCCGTCAACACGGTCGTCCTCGGCGCTGACGGCCGGCGCACCGGGGACAACACCGATATCCCCGGCATGGTCGCGGCGCTGCGCGAGCGGGGCGTCGAGAAGGTCGAGTCCGCCGCCGTCCTGGGCGCGGGCGCGACCGCCTCGTCCGCGCTCGCGGCGCTCTCCCGTATCTGTACGGGCCCGGTCACCGCGTATGTACGCAGCGACGCCCGCGCCGCCGAGATGCGGGGCTGGGGCGAACGGCTCGGCGTGGACGTCCGTACCGCCGGCTGGTCGGCGGCCACCGCGGCCTTCGACGCCCCGCTGGTGATCGCCACCACCCCGGCGGGCACCACCGACGCCCTCGCCGCGAGCGTTCCCGACCGGCCCGGCACGCTCTTCGACGTGCTCTACGAACCCTGGCCGACGCCGCTGGCCTCGGCCTGGTCGCGGGCCGGCGGAGAGATCGTCTCCGGCCTCGATCTGCTCGTGCACCAGGCCGTACTCCAGGTGGAGCGGATGACGGGACTGGCGCCGGCGCCGCTGGACGTGATGCGCGCGGCCGGCGAGGACGCGCTGCGCTGACCGGCGCCCTCCGGTGGCCGACGGTCGTCCGCGCACCGGACGGATGCCCGTTCGAAGGCGGCGACGTGGGAGAATCGGCCCCGGCGGGCCGTGGCCGCGCACCCGGTCGTGCCGCCAGAGCCGCGCCGGGCGACTGCCCGGCGCAAAGCCTGTCAGGAGGCACTGGCAGTCCAGGCGCGAGTATGAGGAGCACCGTTGAGCAGGTTGCGCTGGCTGACCGCGGGGGAGTCGCACGGCCCCGCACTCGTGGCGACGCTGGAGGGTCTTCCCGCCGGTGTGCCCATCACCACGGAGATGGTGGCGGACCACCTGGCCCGGCGGCGCCTCGGTTACGGCCGCGGTGCGCGGATGAAATTCGAGCAGGACGAGATCACGTTCCTCGGCGGCGTACGGCACGGCCTGACCATGGGCTCGCCCGTCGCGATCATGGTGGGCAACACCGAGTGGCCCAAGTGGGAGCAGGTCATGTCGGCCGATCCGGTCGACCCCGCCGTGCTGGCCGACTCGGCCCGCAACGCGCCGCTGACCCGCCCCAGGCCCGGCCACGCCGACCTCGCGGGGATGCAGAAGTACGGCTTCGACGAGGCCAGGCCGGTCCTGGAGCGGGCCAGCGCGCGGGAGACCGCGGCGCGGGTCGCGCTCGGCGCCGTGGCGCGCTCGTACCTGAAGGAGACGGCCGGGATCGAGATCGTGTCCCATGTCGTCGAGCTGGCCGCGGCCAAGGCCCCGTACGGGGTGTACCCCACCCCGGCCGATGTGGCGAAGCTGGACGCGGACCCGGTGCGCTGCCTGGACACCGAGGCGAGCGAGGCGATGGTCGCCGAGATCGACCAGGCCCACAAGGACGGCGACACGCTCGGCGGCGTCGTCGAGGTCCTGGCCTACGGCGTGCCCGTCGGGCTCGGCTCGCACGTCCACTGGGACCGCAGGCTGGACGCGCGGCTGGCCGCCGCGCTCATGGGGATTCAGGCGATCAAGGGCGTCGAGGTCGGTGACGGTTTCGGGCTCGCCCGGGTGCCCGGCTCGCAGGCGCACGACGAGATCGTCGCGACCGACGAGGGCATCAGGCGCTCCTCGGGCCGCTCCGGCGGTACCGAGGGCGGGCTGACCACCGGTGAACTGCTGCGCGTCAGGGCCGCGATGAAGCCCATCGCGACCGTGCCGCGCGCGCTCGCCACCGTCGACGTCGCCACCGGCGAGGCCACCAAGGCGCACCACCAGCGCTCCGACGTGTGCGCCGTGCCGGCCGCCGGCATCGTCGCCGAGGCCATGGTCGCGCTGACCCTGGCCGACGCGGTCGCGGAGAAGTTCGGCGGCGACAGCGTCGCCGAGACGAGCCGCAACGTCCGCTCGTACCTCGACCACCTCCAGATCCGATGAGCGCACCGGTCGTCGTGCTCGTCGGCCCGATGGGGGTCGGCAAGTCCACCGTCGGCGAGCTGCTCTCCGCGCGTCTCGGCACGGCCTTCCGCGACAGCGACGCCGACATCGTCGCCGCCCAGGGGCGGCCGATCGCCGACATCTTCGTGGACGAGGGCGAGACCCACTTCCGGGAGCTGGAGCGGGAAGCGGTACGGGTCGCGCTGGCCGAGCACAGCGGTGTGCTGGCGCTCGGCGGCGGCGCGGTCCTCGACACGAGCACGCGCGAGCTGCTCGCCGGGCTGCCCGTCGTCTATCTGACGATGGAGGTCGGTGAGGCGGTCAGGCGCTCCGGGCTGAACACCGCGCGTCCGCTGCTGGCCGTCAACCCCCGCCAGCAGTGGAAGCTGCTGATGGAGGCGCGCCGCCACTACTACACGGACGTGGCCCGGGTGGTCGTCCCGACGGACGACCGCACCCCGGAAGAGGTCGCGGAGGCGGTGCTGGACGCGCTGAAGCTGAAGCGGGTGCCGACGCAGGAAGCGGATCAGTCCGACGACCCGGGCACCCCCGGCGACCCCGGCGCCCCGGGCAAGGAGAACAAGGTATGACGGACCAGACAGTCACCCGTATCCAGGTCGGCGGCACCGCGGGGCACGACCCGTACGAGGTGCTGGTCGGCCGGCAGCTGCTCGGTGAGCTGCCCACGCTGATCGGCCCCCGGGCCAAGCGCGTCGCGGTCCTGCACCCCGAGGCGCTCGCCGGGACCGGCGAGGCGCTGCGGCAGGACCTCGCCGACCAGGGGTACGAGGCCGTCGCCATCCAGGTGCCCAACGCCGAGGAGGCCAAGACCGTCGAGGTCGCCGCCTACTGCTGGAAGGCGCTCGGGCAGACCGGCTTCACCCGTACCGATGTGATCGTCGGCGTGGGCGGCGGCGCCACCACCGACCTGGCCGGCTTCGTCGCGGCCACCTGGCTGCGCGGGGTGCGCTGGATCGCCGTACCGACGACCGTGCTCGCCATGGTCGACGCGGCGGTCGGCGGCAAGACCGGGATCAACACCGCCGAGGGCAAGAACCTCGTCGGCGCCTTCCACCCGCCCGCCGGGGTCCTGTGCGACCTCGCCGCGCTGGACTCGCTGGGCGTCCACGACTACGTCAGCGGGCTCGCCGAGATCATCAAGGCGGGCTTCATCGCCGACCCGGCCATCCTCGCCCTGGTCGAGTCCGACCCGGAGGCCGCCCGTACCCCCGCCGGGCCGCACACCGCCGAACTGATCGAGCGTTCGATCCGGGTCAAGGCCGAGGTCGTCTCCAACGACCTGAAGGAGTCCGGGCTCCGCGAGATCCTCAACTACGGCCACACCCTCGCGCACGCCATCGAGAAGAACGAGCGCTACAAGTGGCGGCACGGCGCGGCCGTCTCGGTCGGCATGGTCTTCGCCGCCGAACTGGGCCGTCTCGCGGGCCGGCTGGACGACGCGACCGCCGACCGGCACCGCTCCGTACTGGAGTCCGTCGGGCTGCCGCTGACCTACCGGGGCGACCAGTGGCCCAAGCTGCTGGAGACCATGAAGGTCGACAAGAAGTCGCGCGGCGACCTGCTGCGCTTCATCGTGCTGGACGGGCTGGCGAAGCCGACCGTGCTGGAGGGCCCCGACCCGGCGGTGCTGCTCGCCGCGTACGGGGAGGTGTCGGCGTGAGCCGTCGGGTCCTCGTCCTCAACGGGCCCAATCTGGGGCGGCTGGGCTCCCGGGAGCCCGACGTCTACGGATCGACCTCGTACCAGGGCCTGGTGGACGTCTGCCGGACGCTCGGCGGGGAGCTGGGCCTCGATGTGGAGGTGCGCGAGACGAACGACGAGGGCGAGCTGATCCGCTGGCTCCACGAGGCGGCGGACGCGGCGCTCCCGGTCGTGCTCAACCCGGGCGCTTTCACGCACTATTCGTACGCGATGCGGGACGCGGCGGCGCAGCGCACCGCGCCGCTGATCGAGGTGCACCTCTCCAACCCGTACGCGCGCGAGGAGTTCCGGCACACCTCGGTGGTCGCGGCCGTCGCCAGCGGTACGGTCGCGGGCTTCGGCATCGGCTCGTACCGGCTCGCGCTGCGTGCCCTCGCGGAGGAACTGGCGGGCTGACGGGGCGCGGTGGGCGACGGCGGGGCACGTCGAACGGCCCCCCGCCGTTCCCACCGAGAGCCTGTCGGGTGACCTTCGACCGGGTAGCGGATGCGGTCTGGTACGTGCGATTCCAAGGCGGAGGAGGGAATCGACGCGGAGCGTCGACGACCGACGACAACGCCGGAAGCGCGCGTGCCAGGGCGTGGCCGCCCGGTCAGAGGTCACCCGACAGGCTCTGTGGCGGCCGGGGGCGGTACCGTTCGGTAGCGCGCCGACCCGGGCCCTCGTACCGGAGGGCCGGTGGCCGGCCGACCAGCGTCAGTCGCACGAGACGGAGTGGCACCGGATGCAGCATTCACTCGGGGATCCGCTGCCTTCTCCCCAGGGACCCGGACCCGGCGTGTGGGGGCCTCAGGCCCCGCCGCCGGGCGCGGGCCCGCAGCCCGCCCCGGGGTGGACCACCGGAGCCCATCCGGCGTCCGGACCGCACCACCCGGCTCCCGCGCCCGGGGCACCCATGCCGCCGCCGAGGCAGGCGCCGCCCATGCCGCCGCCGGGCCCCCCTGCCGGGGCGCCGTCCGGGCCGCCCCCGGACGCCACCGGCCATGTCCGGCTGCCTCCCGGCGGGCCCGTCCCGCTGCCCGCCCCGCCCCAGGCCGAGGCCGGCACGGGTACGGCGACCCTCGCCGTCCTGCTGATCGGCCCGGCCGGCGCGGGCAAGACGACCGTGGCGCGCCACTGGGCGCAGAGCCGTCGCGTGCCCACCGCGCACATCAGCCTCGACGACGTCCGCGAGTGGGTCTGCGCCGGATTCGCGGATCCGCAGACCGGGTGGAACGAGCACTCCGAGGCGCAGTACCGGCTGGCCCGCCGCACCTGCGGCTTCGCCGCGCGCAACTTCCTCGCCAACGGCATCTCCTGCATCCTGGACGACGCCGTCTTCCCGGACCGCCCGGTGGTCGGCCTCGGCGGCTGGAAGCGCCATGTAGGGCCAGGACTGCTGCCCGTCGTCCTGCTCCCCGGTCTGGAGATCGTGCTGGAACGCAACGCCGAGCGCAGCGGCAACCGGCGGCTCGCCGACGAGGAGGTGGCCGGGATCCACGGCCGGATGGCGGGCTGGTACGGCTCGGGGCTGCCGATCATCGACAACTCCGGCTATGACGTGGAGACCACCGCCCGGGTCCTGGACGATGTCCTGGCCCGCTCCCTGGCCAGCCCGCCCAGTTGGTGACAGGGGCCCGCCGCGCGTAGTGCCCCGGCCGCCGACGGGCTCTCGCCCGTCCGGACGCGCTGAACCGGCCGGGTGACGGGAACGCTCGTACGATCGGGTCATGTCAGACGTGTACGCGGCCCGCCGCGCGCGGCTGCGGGACCGGTATGCCGCGGCGGGCAGTACCGCGGCTCTGGTCTCGCGCCCCGCCAACGTCCGCTATCTCGCGGGCGGGGCGCCGCCGGGTGCCGTGCTGCTGCTCGGGCCCGACGAGGACACGCTGCTCTGCCCCCTGACCGCCGACGACGACGGAGACGGGCGGCTCGACGAACGACTGCGGATCTCCGTGCTGCCCACCGCCGCCGGGGACCCCGCGGTGGCCGCCGCCGGGCTGCTCGTCGCCTCGGCCGCCGAGTCGCTGGCCGTCGAGGAGCATCATCTGACCGTCTCCCGGCACCGGGCGATCGGTTCGGTCGCGCCCCGGCTCGCCCTCACGGATCTGGCCGGCGCCGTGGAACAGCAGCGGATCGTCAAGGACGAGGGGGAGATCGCCTGTCTGCGGATCGCGGCGGAGATCGCCGATCAGGCGCTGGGCGAACTCCTGGAGTCGATCCTGGTGGGCCGCACCGAGCGCCATCTGGCGCTGGAGCTGGAGCGGCGCCTCATCGACCACGGCGCCGACGGCCCCGCGTTCCCGACCAGCGTCGCCACCGGACCCCACTCCGGCCGTCCCGGGCACCGTCCTTCGGACCGACGGGTCGAGGAAGGTGATTTCCTCTTCGTGGGTCTGGGCGCCGACTACCGCGGATACCGGTGTCTGATCGGCCGTACATTCGTCATCGGGACCTCTCCCGCCGACTGGCAGATCGAGCTGTACGAACTCGTCTTCGCGGCACAACGCGCAGGTCGGGAGGGGCTCTTGCCGGGTACGGGCTACCGCGACGTGGACCGCGCGACCCGGCAGCCGCTGGAGGCGGCGGGGTACGGCGAGGGGCTCGCGCCCCGTACCGGACACGGGGTCGGGCTGGAAATCGAGGAGGACCCGCAGCTCGCCCCCGCCGCCATGGGTAAACTGGACGCTTGTGTGCCGGTCACCGTCGGACCGGGGGTCCACCTCCCGGGCCGGGGCGGTGTCCGGATCGATGACACGCTCGTCGTCCGCCCCGAGGCGGACGGCGGACCCGAGCTACTCACCATCACGACCAAGGAACTGCTCGCGCTCTAGGACATGTCCTGGCGCGTCGCCTCGGTCGTCCACCAGCTTCAGTCCAGGAGATTCCGCAACCGTGGCTTCCACGAACGACCTCAAGAACGGCCTGGTGCTCAAGCTCGACGGGGGCCAGCTCTGGTCCGTCGTCGAGTTCCAGCACGTCAAGCCCGGTAAGGGCCCGGCCTTTGTGCGCACCAAGCTGAAGAACGTGCTCTCCGGCAAGGTCGTCGACAAGACCTTCAACGCCGGTGTGAAGGTCGAGGTGGCCACCGTTGACCGCCGCGACATGCAGTTCTCGTACATGGACGGCGAGTACTTCGTCTTCATGGACCTGGACACGTACGACCAGCTGATGATCGACCGCAAGTCGGTCGGCGACGCGGCGAACTTCCTGATCGAGGGCTTCACCGCCACGGTCGCCACCCACGAGGGCGAGGTGCTCTACGTCGAGCTGCCCGCCGCCGTCGAGCTGGTCATCCAGCACACCGACCCGGGGGTCCAGGGCGACCGCTCCACCGGTGGCACCAAGCCGGCGACGCTGGAGACCGGTTACGAGATCGGTGTTCCGCTCTTCATCACCACCGGCGAGAAGATCAAGGTCGACACCCGCTCGGGCGATTACCTCGGCCGGGTGAACAGCTAACCGTGGCTGCCCGGAGCAACGCCCGCAAGCGGGCCTTCCAGATCCTCTTCGAGGCCGACCAGCGCGGGGAATCCGTGCAGACGGTCCTCGCGGACTGGGTGCGCCACTCCCGGAGCGACGACCGACAGCCCGCTGTCAACGAGTACACGATGGAGCTGGTCGAGGGGTACGCGGAGTTCGCGGCCCGGATCGACGAGCTGATCTCCACCTACGCCGTGGACTGGACGCTCGACCGGATGCCGGTCGCCGACCGGAACATCGTCCGGCTGGGCGCCTACGAGCTGGTGTGGGAGGACGGGACGCCGGACGCGGTGGCGATCGACGAGGCGGTACAGCTCGCCAAGGAGTTCTCCACCGACGAGTCCCCGGCCTTCGTCAACGGCCTGCTGGGCCGCTTCAAGGGCCTCAAGCAGAATCTGCGCCGCGCCTAGGCCGCCGTCCGAAGCGCCACGACGCACCGGAGGGCGGCCCCGTACACATGGATGTACGGGGCCGCCCTCCGGAGGTGACGTTTCTGCCGGTCAGCCCTCGTCGTGGGCGACCGCGCGACGCGCGTCCGCGTCCAGGACGCCCCAGCTGATGAGCTGCTCGGTCAGGACCGAGGGCGACTGGTCGTAGATCACGGCGAGGGTGCGCAGATCGTCCTGGCGGATCGACAGGACCTTGCCGTTGTAATCGCCGCGCTGGCTCTGGATCGTCGCCGCGTAGCGCTGGAGGGGGCCCGCCTTCTCCTGCGGGACATGGGCCAGCCGCTCCAGGTCGAGAACGAGCTTCGGCGGCGGCTCAGCGGCTCCGCCGGGCGTCGTGCCGGGAAGGAGCTCCTGCACCGGGACCCCGTAGAAATCCGCCAGCTCGGCGAGGCGCTGCACCGTGACCGCACGGTCCCCGCGCTCGTACGAGCCGACCACCACTGCCTTCCAGCGGCCCTGGGACTTCTCCTCCACGCCATGGAGCGAGAGGCCCTGCTGGGTGCGGATGGCGCGGAGTTTGGCCCCGAGCTGCTTTGCGTATTCGCTGGACATATAGCTCCCCGGACGCTGGAACATCGTGCGGCTCCGCCGCGTGGTTGGTAACTCACTGTGAGGTTACGCAGCGTTACTTGGATGCGTCAAGCCGAAAGTGGAGTGACAAGGTCGGCACCGGCTCCGTACCGCGCTCCGTACCGCGCCCCGACCGGGTCGGAGCGGGGGTGGGCCCGGGTGGCGGACGGACGCCCTGCTAGCCTGGGTGGCGTAATTTCGACGTCCTTTAAGATCCGTCCCGTGAGGCGGAGAAGGAGGTCCGTTTCGTATGGACACCAGCCCCACCAGTGAGAGCGGCGCCCGCGCCGTCCTGGAAGCCCCCGACATCGCCCGGGTGCTGACCCGTATCGCCCACGAGATCGTCGAACGCGCCAAGGGCGCCGACGACGTGATGCTCCTCGGCATTCCGACCCGAGGCGTCTTCCTGGCCCGGCGACTGGCCGAAAAGCTCGCTGAGATCACCGGCCGCTCCATCCCGGTCGGCTCCCTCGACATCACCATGTACCGCGACGACCTGCGGCTGCGGCCCGCCCGCACGCTGGCCCGCACCGACATCCCGGGCGACGGTGTCGACGGCCAACTCGTCGTCCTCGTGGACGACGTCCTCTTCTCCGGCCGCACGATCCGCGCCGCGCTCGACGCCCTCGGCGACATCGGGCGCCCCCGGGCCGTCCAGCTGGCCGTCCTGGTCGACCGGGGCCACCGCGAGCTGCCGATCCGCGCGGACTACGTCGGCAAGAACCTCCCCACGTCACTGCGGGAGACGGTGCGCGTCCAGCTCGCCGAGGAGGACGGCCGGGACACCGTGCTGCTCGGCCTCAAGCCGCCCGCCGGCTCCGGCGAGCAGTAGCGCGCGCCCCACCGTCCCCGTACGCCTCCGTCCCGTACGGACGCGTCCGCGCGCCGTCCTGCCACGGACGGGTCCGCGCGCCCGCACGCCCGCACACCCCAGACAACCGGAGCGCTCTCCAGATGCTGCGTCTTCCAGGGGCAAGCCCCCGCACGCCCGGCCATCTCATCTCCGCAGGCGACCTCAGCCGCGAGGAGGCCGTACTGATCCTCGACACCGCCGAGGAGATGGCCCGGGTCGCCGACCGGCCCATCAAGAAGCTGCCGACCCTGCGCGGCCGCACCGTCGTGAACCTCTTCTTCGAGGACTCGACCCGCACCCGGATCTCCTTCGAGGCCGCGGCCAAGCGGCTGTCGGCCGACGTGATCAACTTCTCCGCGAAGGGCTCGTCCGTCTCCAAGGGCGAGTCGCTCAAGGACACCGCGCTGACCCTGGAGGCGATGGGCGCCGACGCCGTCGTCATCCGCCACCCCGCCTCGGGCGCCCCGTACCGGCTCGCCACCTCCGGCTGGATCGACGGCGCGGTCGTCAACGCCGGTGACGGCACCCACGAACACCCCACGCAGGCGCTGCTGGACGCCTTCACCCTGCGCCGCCGCCTGGTCGGCGCGGACGCGGGCCTCGGGCGCGACCTCGAAGGACGGCGCGTCACGATCGTCGGCGACATCCTGCACAGCCGGGTCGCCCGCTCCAACGTCCTGCTGCTGCACACGCTCGGCGCCCGGGTCACGCTGGTCGCCCCGCCCACCCTCGTCCCCATCGGCGTCGAGCACTGGCCGTGCGAGGTCTCGTACGATCTGGACCGGGTGCTGCCCACGTCCGACGCCGTGATGATGCTGCGCGTGCAGCGCGAACGGATGAACGCCGCGTTCTTCCCGACCGAGCGCGAGTACGCGCGCCGCTACGGCCTGGACGGCGACCGCATGCGGCGGATGCCCGGCACGTCGATCGTCATGCACCCGGGGCCGATGAACCGCGGTATGGAGATCACCGCCGAGGTCGCGGACTCCGACCGCTGCACCGCCGTCGAGCAGGTCGCCAACGGAGTCTCGATCCGGATGGCCGTGCTCTATCTGCTGCTGGGCGGCAACGAGCCCGCCGTCACCACTTCCCGCCCGTCGTCCGAGGAGACCAAGTAACCATGAGCAAGATCCTGATCCGGGGCGCGAAGATCCTCGGCGGCGAGGCGCGCGACGTCCTGATCGACGGCGAGACCATCGAGGCCGTGGGCACGGGGCTGGACGCCGCCGGCGCCACCGTCGTGGAGGCCGCGGGGCAGATCCTGCTGCCCGGTCTGGTCGATCTGCACACCCATCTGCGCGAGCCCGGCCGCGAGGACTCCGAGACCGTGCTCACCGGCACGAAGGCCGCCGCCGTGGGCGGCTTCACCGCCGTCCACGCCATGGCCAACACCTTCCCCGTCGCGGACACCGCCGGGGTCGTCGAGCAGGTCTGGCGGCTGGGCCGGGAGTCCGGCTACTGCGACGTGCAGCCGGTCGGCGCCGTCACCGTCGGCCTGGAGGGCAAGCACCTCGCCGAGCTGGGCGCCATGCACGACTCCGCCGCCAACGTCCGGGTCTTCTCCGACGACGGCAAGTGCGTGGACGACGCGGTGATCATGCGCAGGGCGCTGGAGTACGTCAAGGCGTTCGACGGCGTCATCGCCCAGCACGCCCAGGAGCCCCGGCTCACCGAGGGCGCCCAGATGAACGAGGGCGTCGTCTCCGCCGAGCTGGGCCTCGGCGGCTGGCCCGCGGTGGCCGAGGAATCGATCATCGCCCGCGACGTCCTGCTCGCCGCGCACGTCGGGTCCCGGGTGCACATCTGCCACCTCTCCACCGCCGGCTCGGTCGAGCTGGTGCGCTGGGCCAAGTCCAAGGGGTGGAACGTCACCGCCGAGGTCACCCCGCACCACCTGCTGCTCACCGATGAACTCGTACGGTCGTACAACCCCGTCTACAAGGTGAACCCGCCCCTGCGCACCGAGGCCGACGTCCTCGCCCTGCGCGCCGCCCTCGCTGACGGCACGATCGACTGCGTCGCCACCGACCACGCCCCGCACCCGCACGAGGACAAGGACTGCGAGTGGGCCGCCGCCGCCATGGGCATGGTGGGGCTGGAGACCGCCCTGTCGGTGGTCCAGGAGACGATGGTCGAGACCGGACTGCTCGACTGGGCCGGGGTGGCCGACCGGATGTCGCTGCGCCCAGCGCGCATCGGCCGTCTCGAAGGACACGGCCGTCCCGTCTCGGCAGGCGAGCCCGCCAACCTGACCCTGGTCGATCCGGCATACCGTGGAGCGGTGGACCCCGCGGGCTTCGCCTCCCGCAGCCGTAACACCCCCTACGAGGGCCGAGAGCTGCCGGGACGCGTGACCCACACCTTCCTCCGGGGCCGCGCCACGGTCGTCGACGGGAAGCTGGCGTGACAGGCATGACAAGCGTGAGCAGTGCGAAGCTCCTCCTCCCCCTGGCCGCCGAGCGGAAATCGGCGGACGTGACCGACTGGGCCGCCCGCATCGGCTGGGTGGTCGGTCTGCTGCTCTTCATCGCGCTCGTCTACTGGCTGATGCGCCAGGGCTGGAAGTGGCGCGGCAGTCTCCAGTCCGATCTGCCCGAGCTGCCCACCCGCCCGTCGCCCACCACCACCCTCAACGGAGACGGCAAGCCGCCGCTGACTGAAATGCCGGAACAGCCGGGCGAGGCCCGCCTCCGTACGGAGGGCCGCTACCACGGCTCCACGACCGCCGGACAGTGGCTCGACCGGATCGTCGCCCACGGCCTCGGCTCCCGCAGCCGCGTCGAGCTGACGCTCACGGACGCCGGCCTGGACGTCGTACGGCCCGGGGCGAACGACTTCTTCATCCCCGTGGAGCGGCTGCGCGAGGCCAGGCTCGACAAGGGCATCGCCGGCAAGGTGCTCGCCGAGGGCGGTCTGCTGATCGTCACCTGGCAGCTCGGCGACACGCTGATCGACTCCGGCTTCCGCTCCGACCGGTCGGCCGAACACGCCGCCTGGGTCGAAGCCATCAACTCCCTGACCCACCTGATCACGACGGAAGGCCCCGCACGATGACCACCTCCACCCCGGGAACCGCCCGCGACAAGGTGTCTCCCGCCGTACTCGTCCTGGAGGACGGCCGCAGCTTCAGCGGCCGTGCCTACGGGGCCGTGGGGGAGACCTTCGGAGAGGCGGTGTTCTCCACCGGCATGACCGGCTACCAGGAGACCCTGACCGACCCGTCGTACCACCGGCAGGTCGTCGTGATGACCGCCCCGCACATCGGCAACACCGGCGTCAACGACGAGGACGCCGAGTCCCGGCGCATCTGGGTCTCCGGCTACGTCGTACGCGACCCCGCGCGCACCCCGTCCAACTGGCGCTCGCGCCGCTCCCTCGACGACGAGCTGGTCGCCCAGGGCGTCGTCGGCATCAGCGGCATCGACACCCGCGCCCTCACCCGCCATCTGCGCGAGCGCGGCGCGATGCGCGTCGGGATCTTCTCCGGTCCGTCCCTGGCGGACGGGGCGACGCTGCTCGCCCGCGTCCGGCGGGCCCCCGAGATGACCGGCGCCGACCTCTCCGCCGAGGTCTCCGCCGCCGAGACGTACGTCGTCCCCGCGATCGGCGAGAAGCGCTTCACCGTCGCCGCGCTCGACCTCGGCATCAAGGGCATGACCCCGCACCGGATGGCCGAGCGCGGCATCGAGGTGCACGTCCTGCCCGCCACCGCCACGCTGGACGAGGTGTACGCCACCGCGCCCGACGGCGTCTTCCTCTCCAACGGCCCCGGCGACCCCGCCACCGCCGACCTCACCGTCGTCAAGGGCGTGCTGGAGCGCGGTACGCCGCTCTTCGGGATCTGCTTCGGCAACCAGCTGCTCGGCCGCGCGCTCGGCTTCGGCACGTACAAGCTGAAGTACGGCCACCGCGGCATCAACCAGCCCGTCCAGGACCGGACGACCGGCAAGGTCGAGGTCACCGCGCACAACCACGGCTTCGCCGTCGACGCGCCGCTCGACCGGGTCTCCGACACCCCCTACGGCCGCGCCGAGGTCTCCCACGTCTGCCTCAACGACAACGTCGTGGAGGGGCTCAGGCTGCTCGACCGGCCCGTCTTCAGCGTCCAGTACCACCCCGAGGCAGCCGCGGGTCCGCACGACGCCGCGTACCTGTTCGACCGCTTCGTACAGCTCATGGAGGGCCAGCGTGCCTAAGCGCACCGATATCCAGTCCGTCCTGGTCATCGGTTCAGGACCGATCGTCATCGGCCAGGCCGCTGAATTCGACTACTCCGGTACCCAGGCGTGCCGCGTCCTCAAGTCCGAGGGTCTGCGCGTCATCCTGGTCAACTCCAACCCCGCCACGATCATGACGGACCCGGAGATCGCCGACGCCACCTACGTCGAGCCGATCACCCCCGAGTTCGTCGAGAAGATCATCGCCAAGGAGCGCCCCGACGCGCTGCTGCCCACCCTCGGCGGCCAGACCGCGCTCAACACCGCGATCTCGCTGCACGACGCGGGCACGCTCGACAAGTACGGCGTCGAGCTGATCGGCGCCAACGTCGAGGCGATCAACAAGGGCGAGGACCGCGACCTCTTCAAGGATGTCGTCACCGCCGTCAAGGAGAAGATCGGCCACGGCGAGTCCGCGCGCTCGGTCATCTGCCACACCATGGACGACGTCATCGGCGGCGTCGAGACGCTCGGCGGCTACCCCGTCGTCGTCCGCCCCTCCTTCACCATGGGCGGCGCGGGCTCCGGCTTCGCGCACAACGAGGAGGACCTGCGCCGGATCGCCGGACAGGGCCTGATGCTCTCCCCGACCACCGAGGTGCTCCTGGAGGAGTCCATCCTCGGCTGGAAGGAGTACGAGCTGGAGCTGATGCGCGACAAGCACGACAACGTCGTGGTCGTCTGCTCCATCGAGAACTTCGACCCGATGGGCGTGCACACCGGCGACTCCATCACCGTCGCCCCCGCGATGACGCTCACCGACCGCGAGTACCAGATCCTGCGGGACGTCGGCATCGCCGTCATCCGCGAGGTCGGCGTGGACACCGGCGGCTGCAACATCCAGTTCGCGATCGACCCCGACGACGGCCGGGTCATCGTCATCGAGATGAACCCGCGCGTCTCGCGCTCCTCCGCGCTCGCCTCCAAGGCCACCGGCTTCCCGATCGCCAAGATCGCCGCCCGGCTCGCCATCGGCTACACGCTGGACGAGATCCCCAACGACATCACCGAGAAGACCCCGGCGTCCTTCGAGCCCACCCTCGACTACGTCGTCGTCAAGGTGCCGCGCTTCGCCTTCGAGAAGTTCCCGGCCGCCGACGCCAGCCTCACCACCACCATGAAGTCGGTCGGCGAGGCCATGGCCATCGGCCGCAACTTCACCGAGGCGCTCCAGAAGGCGCTGCGCTCCCTGGAGAAGGCCGGCAGCCAGTTCGACTTCACCGGAGCCCCGGGCGACCGGGCCACGCTGCTGGAGACCGCCAAGGTCCCCACGGACGGCCGGATCAACACGGTCATGCGGGCGATCCACGCCGGAGCCACCCCCGAGGAGGTCTTCGACGCCACGAAGATCGACCCGTGGTTCGTCGACCAGCTGTTCCTGATCAAGGAGTACGCGGACGAGCTGGCCGCCGCCCCGAAGCTCGACCCCGAGCTGCTCGCCGAGGCCAAGCGACACGGCTTCTCCGACGCCCAGATCGCCGGGATCCGCGGGCTGCGCGAGGACGTCGTACGGGAGGTCAGGCACGCGCTGGGCATCCGTCCCGTCTACAAGACGGTGGACACCTGCGCCGCCGAGTTCGCCGCCAGGACCCCGTACTTCTACTCCTCGTACGACGAGGAGAGCGAGGTCGCGCCGCGCGAGAAGCCCGCCGTGATCATCCTCGGCTCCGGACCCAACCGGATCGGCCAGGGCATCGAGTTCGACTACTCCTGCGTCCACGCCTCCTTCGCGCTGAGCGACGCGGGCTACGAGACCGTGATGGTCAACTGCAACCCGGAGACCGTCTCCACCGACTACGACACCTCCGACCGGCTCTACTTCGAGCCGCTCACCCTGGAGGACGTCCTGGAGATCGTGCACGCCGAGACGCTGGCCGGGCCGGTCGCCGGCGTCATCGTCCAGCTCGGCGGCCAGACCCCGCTGGGCCTCGCGCAGGCGCTCAAGGACAACGGCGTACCCGTCGTCGGCACGCCCCCCGAGGCGATCCACGCCGCCGAGGACCGGGGCGCCTTCGGCCGGGTCCTCGCCGAGGCCGGACTGCCCGCGCCCAAGCACGGCACCGCCACCACCTTCGGCGAGGCCAAGGCCATCGCCGACGAGATCGGCTACCCCGTCCTCGTACGGCCCTCCTACGTCCTCGGCGGACGCGGCATGGAGATCGTGTACGACGAGACGCGGCTCTCCTCGTACATCGCGGAGTCCACCGAGATCAGCCCCTCCCGGCCCGTCCTGGTGGACCGTTTCCTCGACGACGCCATCGAGATCGACGTGGACGCCCTCTACGACGGCACCGAGCTGTACCTCGGCGGCGTCATGGAGCACATCGAGGAGGCCGGCATCCACTCCGGCGACTCGGCCTGCGCCCTGCCGCCCATCACGCTCGGCGGACACGACATCAAGCGGCTGCGCGCCTCCACCGAGGCCATCGCGCGCGGCGTCGGCGTACGCGGACTGATCAACATCCAGTTCGCGATGGCCGGCGACATCCTGTACGTGCTGGAGGCCAACCCGCGCGCCTCCCGTACGGTCCCCTTCACCTCGAAGGCGACCGCCGTACCGCTCGCCAAGGCCGCCGCCCGCATCTCGCTCGGCGCGACCGTCGCCGAGCTGCGCGCCGAGGGCCTGCTCCCGGCCCAGGGCGACGGCGGCACGCTGCCGCTCGACGCGCCGATCTCCGTCAAGGAGGCCGTGATGCCGTGGTCGCGCTTCCGTGACATCCACGGCCGCGGCGTGGACACCGTCCTCGGCCCGGAGATGCGCTCCACCGGCGAGGTCATGGGCATCGACTCCGCCTTCGGCACCGCGTACGCCAAGTCGCAGGCCGGGGCGTACGGGCCGCTGCCCGTCAAGGGCCGCGCCTTTATCTCCGTCGCCAACCGCGACAAGCGCTCGATGATCTTCCCGGCGCGCGAGCTGGTCGCCCACGGCTTCGAGCTGCTCGCCACCTCCGGCACCGCCGAGGTCCTCAAGCGCAACGGCATCAAGGCGACCGTCGTGCGCAAGCAGTTCGAGGGCGAGGGCCCCAACGGCGAGAAGACCATCGTCCAGCTGATCCACGAGGGCGGCGTCGACCTCATCGTCAACACGCCGTACGGCACCGGCGGCCGGCTCGACGGCTACGACATCCGCACGGCGGCCGTGGCGCGCGGCGTCCCGTGCCTCACGACGGTGCAGGCGCTGGCCGCCGCCGTCCAGGGCATCGACGCCCTCAAACACGGTGAGGTGGGCGTCCGTTCCCTCCAGGAACACGCCCAGCACCTGATCGCGGCACGCCAGGACTGATCAGCCAGCGGAGGAGGGGGACACCGGAACCGGTGTCCCCCTCCTCATGAGGTCTCAGAGGACACCCCACCCACATGTACAAGATCTTCTTCCAGCTGGTCTTCCGCCGGATGGACCCCGAGCGCGCCCACCACCTGGCCTTCCGGTGGATCCGGCTGGCCGCCCGCGTCCCCGTCCTGCGCACCTTCGTCGCCGCCGCCCTCGCCCCCCGCTTCGAGGAGCTGCGCACCGAGGCGTTCGGGCTGCGGATGCACGGCCCGTTCGGGCTCGCCGCCGGCTTCGACAAGAACGCCGTGGCCGTGGACGGCATGGCGATGCTCGGCTTCGACCACATCGAGATCGGCACGGTCACCGGCGAGCCGCAGCCCGGCAACCCCCCGAAGCGGCTCTTCCGGCTCGTGCCCGACCGTGCGCTGATCAACCGGATGGGCTTCAACAACGAGGGCTCGGCCGCCGTGGCGGCCAGGCTGGCGGCCCGCAGAGCCGTCTTCCGCACCACCGTCGGCGTCAACATCGGCAAGACCAAGGCCGTCCCGGAGAGCGAGGCGACCGCCGACTACGTGCGGTCGACCGAGCGGCTGGCCCACCACGCCGACTACCTCGTGGTCAACGTCAGCTCGCCCAACACCCCGGGCCTGCGCAGCCTCCAGGCCGTCGACCAGCTGCGCCCGCTGCTCACCGCCGTACGGGAGGCGGCCGACCGCACCGTCACCGACCGGCGCGTCCCCCTCCTCGTCAAGATCGCGCCCGACCTGGCGGACGAGGACATCGACGCGGTCGCCGACCTCGCCGTGGAACTCGGCCTGGACGGCATCATCGCCACCAACACCACCATCGCCCGCGACACCCTGGGCCTGGCCTCGGACCCGGCGCTCACCGCCGAGACGGGCGGGCTCTCGGGCGCGCCGCTGAAGGCGCGCTCCCTGGAGGTGCTCAGGCGGCTCTACGCGCGCGTGGGCGACCGCGTCACCCTGGTGGGCGTCGGCGGCGTCGAGGACGCCGAGGACGCCTGGCAGCGCGTGCTGGCGGGTGCCACGCTGGTGCAGGGCTACAGCGCCTTCATCTACCGAGGCCCGTTCTGGAGCCGCGCGATCCACAAGGGGCTCGCGGCGCGGCTCGCGCTCTCCCCGTACGCCACCCTCGCCGAGGCCGTCGGCGCCGACACCCGGAAGGTGACCGCATGACCGCCCTGGCTCCCTTCGGCACCCGGCTGCGCCACGCGATGGGCACCCGCGGGCCGCTCTGCGTCGGCATCGACCCGCACGGCTCGCTGCTCACGGACTGGGGCCTGAACGACGACATCGCGGGCCTGGAGCGCTTCACCCGTACGGTGGTGGACGCGCTGGCGGGCCAGGTGGCCGTGCTCAAGCCGCAGTCCGCCTTCTTCGAACGCTTCGGGTCGCGCGGCATCGCCGTCCTGGAGAAGGCCGTCGCCGAGGCGCGCTCGGCCGGGGCGCTGGTCCTGATGGACGCCAAGCGCGGTGACATCGGCTCGACCATGGGCGCGTACGCGGCGACCTACCTCGACCCCGCCTCGCCGCTCTTCTCGGACGCGGTGACGCTCTCGCCGTACCTCGGCTTCGGATCCCTGCGCCCGGCGCTGGACGCGGCGCGGGCGGCCGGCTGCGGCGTCTTCGTCCTCGCCCTGACGTCCAATCCGGAGGGCGCCGAGGTGCAGCGCGCCACCGCCGCCGACGGCCGGTCCCTCGCCGGGCTGATGCTCGGTCACATCGCGGCGGAGAACGCGGGCGCCGAGCCGCTGGGCTCGGTCGGCGCGGTCGTGGGCGCGACACTCGGCGACGCCGGGGTGGATCTCGCCGTCAACGGGCCGCTGCTCGCCCCCGGCATCGGCGCGCAGGGCGCGACCCCCGCCGATCTGCCGGGCGTCTTCGGCGCCTCGGTCGGCCAGGTGGTGCCGAGCGTCAGCCGGGGCGTGCTGCGCCACGGTCCCGACGCCGGAGCGCTGCGGGGGGCCGCGGAGCGTCTCGCGGACGAGGTGAGGGCGGCGGTCGGCGGCGCGTGAGGGGTCCGGCGAGGCCGTACGAGCGCTCCGGCGGGAGCGTTCGGGCGGTCGGGCGGGAGCGTTCGAGCGGTCCGGCCGGAGGAAGGATGACCGGGATCCTGTCCAAAAAGTTGGGCAAAATGCCCCAAAAGCTAACTCCGATCGATGCTGACCAGGACTTTTCGTCTGTTCTCGCTGACTCCGGCGGCCATGGCCGCTAGTCTCCGTCGAGAGCCAACGTGCAGTGCGTTGCCCGTTGCTCGCCTGGTGTGGGGCGATTAGGTTCCTCACCGGTCCGTATCCGACAGTTCGACATCCGAGGTGACGTAGGCGTGGCTCTTCCGCCCCTTACCCCTGAACAGCGCGCAGCCGCGCTCGAAAAGGCCGCCGCGGCTCGCCGGGAGCGGGCCGAGGTCAAGAATCGACTCAAGCACTCCGGTGCGTCGCTTCATGACGTGATCAAGCAGGGCCAGGAGAACGACGTCATCGGGAAGATGAAGGTCTCCGCCCTGCTCGAATCCCTGCCCGGCGTGGGCAAGGTCCGCGCCAAGCAGATCATGGAACGGCTCGGCATTTCCGAAAGCCGCCGCGTCCGCGGTCTCGGCTCCAACCAGATCGCCTCCCTGGAGCGCGAGTTCGGCGGTAAGCCCGCCTGACGTTCCCGGGCACTCCCGGGAACCTGGATAATCGCTGCATGGCAGCAGAGGTACGACCGCGGCTGACCGTGCTCTCCGGCCCCTCCGGGGTCGGTAAGAGCACGGTCGTCGCGCATATGCGCAAGGTCCACCCCGAGGTATGGCTCTCGGTGTCGGCCACCACGAGAAAGCCGCGCCCCGGCGAGCGCCACGGCGTCCAGTACTTCTTCGTCTCCGACGAGGAGTTCGACAAGCTGGTCGCCAACGGCGAACTGCTGGAGTGGGCGGAGTTCGCGGGCAACCGTTACGGCACCCCGCGTCAGGCGGTCCTCGACCGGCTGGCGGCGGGTGAGCCCGTACTCCTGGAGATCGACCTCCAGGGAGCCCGGCAGGTCAAGGAGTCGATGGGGGAATCCCGGCTGGTCTTCCTGGCCCCCCCGAGCTGGGACGAGCTGGTGCGCCGGCTCACCGGACGCGGTACCGAATCGGCCGAGGTGATCGAGCGCCGGCTGGAGGCCGCCAAGGTGGAACTGGCCGCCGAGTCGGAGTTCGATACGACGCTGGTCAACACCTCCGTCGAGGATGTGGCGCGCGAGCTGCTAGCCTTGATGTCAGTTGCGTGATCTTTTGTGTGCTGCCCGGATTCCGGGCGGACGAGGATTCCTCGGACCACAGCGGTGAAATCCCGCGGTACACAGAAGTGCGCGACCACCTGTTTTTCCCTGAATTTTCTTCGGAAGGCAAGAGAGTGTCCTCTTCCATCACCACGCCCGAGGGCATCATCAACCCGCCGATCGACGAGCTGCTCGAGGCCACGGACTCGAAGTACAGCCTCGTGATCTACGCGGCCAAGCGCGCGCGTCAGATCAACGCGTACTACTCGCAGCTCGGTGAGGGCCTGCTTGAGTACGTCGGTCCGCTGGTGGACACCCACGTCCACGAGAAGCCGCTCTCGATCGCCCTGCGCGAGATCAACGCGGGTCTGCTGACCTCCGAGGCCATCGAGGGCCCGGCCCAGTAGGCGTCCCAACAGCACAGGTTTTCTCACCCCAGGCCCGGTAGAGCGACTGCCGGGCCTGTGGTGTGTCATGGGAGGTGTCAGGGAAGCCGCCACGTCCTCGTGGGCGCGGGCAGGTTCTTGTGGGGCCCGCCTTGTGGGGCCCGTGGAGGGGAGAGAACACGGTGGACAGGCCGAAGGTCGTTCTGGGGGTCGCGGGCGGGATCGCCGCGTACAAGGCGTGCGAGCTGCTGCGGCGGCTGACCGAATCGGGCCATGACGTACGGGTCGTACCGACCGCCTCGTCCCTGCACTTCGTCGGCGCCGCGACCTGGTCCGCGCTCTCCGGCCACCCGGTCTCCACCGAGGTCTGGTCCGACGTCCACGAGGTGCCGCACGTGCGGATCGGGCAGTCCGCCGATCTGGTCGTGGTCGCCCCGGCCACCGCCGACCTGCTCGCGAAGGCCGCGCACGGGCTCGCCGACGACCTGCTGACCAATACGCTGCTCACCGCCCGGTGCCCGGTCGTCTTCGCGCCCGCAATGCACACCGAGATGTGGGAGCACCCGGCCACCCAGGAGAACGTGGCGACGCTGCGCCGGCGCGGCGCCGTCGTCATCGAGCCCGCCGTCGGCAGGCTCACCGGCGTGGACACCGGCAAGGGCCGGCTGCCGGACCCGGGGGAGATCTTCGAACTCTGCCGCCGGGTGCTGGCGCGGGGCGTGGCGGAACCCGATCTGGCCGGCCGCCACGTGGTGATCAGCGCGGGCGGTACGCGCGAACCGCTGGACCCCGTGCGCTACCTCGGCAACCGGTCCTCGGGCAAGCAGGGGTACGCCCTGGCCCGTACGGCGGCGGCCCGGGGCGCGCGGGTCACCCTTGTCGAGGCCAATACGGGGATGACCGACCCGGCGGGCGTCGACGTGGTGCATGTGGGGACCGCCGTACAGCTGCGGGAGGCCGTGCTGAAGGCCGCCGCCGGGGCCGACGCGGTGGTCATGGCGGCGGCCGTGGCGGATTTCCGGCCACTGTCCTACGCCTCGGGCAAGATCAAGAAGAAGGACGGCGAGGAGCCCGCGCCCGTCGCCCTGGTCCGCAACCCGGACATCCTCGCCGAGGTCGCGGCCGAGCGGGCGCGTCCGGGCCAGGTGGTGGTCGGCTTCGCCGCCGAGACGGACGACGTCCTCGCCAACGGCCGGCACAAGCTGCGGCGCAAGGGTTGTGACCTGCTCGTCGTCAACGAGGTCGGGGAACGGAAGACCTTCGGCGCAGAGGAGAACGAGGCGGTCGTGCTGGCGGCGGACGGTGGCGAGACGCCGGTGCCGTACGGGCCGAAGGAGGCGCTGGCGGACGTGGTGTGGGACCTGGTGGCGCACCGGCTGCCGGGCTCTCCGGGGAACGACGGCTGAGCGGGCGGACGCCGCGGGCGGTGGCGGGGCGCGGGCGGGGCGGCGGCGCGGGCGCTCGGCGCGGGCAGGGACGCTCGGCGCGGGCGCGCGGGGGGCGCGTATGAACAGTGCGTTGCGCGATCAGGGCGGCCGACCGGTATGGGCGACTTTCGACCCGCTTCCGGGGTGGGGCCCGGCAGCCGCGGCGAGTGTCGCGAAACCGCCGGGAAGACCGGCGCGAAGCCGCCGTGAGGGCCTCTGGCCGGGGCGTTCGCCATGGCCCATAATTCCAGGGCCACGGGCGAAGCGACTCCCACAGAACGAGACACTTGCCCCGGTGACCCGATTCGACCGATAAAGTGGTCCTGGATCGTCGCGGAGGCCGCAGCCCCCCGCCGGTCCGCCAATGATCAGCCAGCAGCCGCTGCAACCACAGGGAGCGATGTGTCCCGCCGTCTGTTCACCTCGGAGTCCGTGACCGAAGGTCACCCCGACAAGATCGCTGACCAGATCAGCGACACCATTCTCGACGCCCTCCTCGAAGAGGACCCGTCCTCCCGGGTCGCCGTGGAGACCTTGATCACCACCGGTCTGGTGCACGTCGCCGGAGAGGTGACCACCAAGGCCTACGCGCCCATCGCGCAGCTCGTGCGGAACAAGATCCTGGAGATCGGCTACGACTCCTCCAAGAAGGGCTTCGACGGCGCTTCCTGCGGCGTCTCGGTCTCCATCGGAGCGCAGTCGCCCGACATCGCCCAGGGCGTCGACACGGCGTACGAGAAGCGCGTCGAGGGTGACGAGGACGAGCTGGACAAGCAGGGCGCCGGCGACCAGGGCCTGATGTTCGGCTACGCCTGCGACGAGACGCCCGAGCTGATGCCGCTCCCGATCCACCTCGCGCACCGGCTCTCCAGCCGCCTCTCGGAGGTCCGCAAGAACGGGACCATCCCGTACCTGCGCCCCGACGGCAAGACCCAGGTCACCATCGAGTACGACGGCGACAAGCCGGTACGCCTCGACACGGTCGTGGTCTCCTCGCAGCACGCGTCGGACATCGACCTGGACTCGCTGCTCGCCCCCGACGTGCGCGAGTTCGTCGTCGAGCACGTCCTCAAGGGCCTTGTCGACGACGGCATCAAGCTGGACACCGAGGGCTACCGCCTGCTGGTCAACCCGACCGGCCGCTTCGAGATCGGCGGCCCCATGGGCGACGCCGGGCTCACCGGCCGCAAGATCATCATCGACACGTACGGCGGCATGGCCCGCCACGGCGGCGGCGCCTTCTCCGGCAAGGACCCGTCCAAGGTCGACCGCTCCGCCGCCTACGCCATGCGCTGGGTCGCGAAGAACGTGGTGGCCGCCGGCCTCGCCGCGCGCTGCGAGGTCCAGGTCGCGTACGCGATCGGTAAGGCCGAGCCGGTCGGCCTCTTCGTCGAGACCTTCGGCACGGCCACGGTCGACACGGAGAAGATCGAGCAGGCCATCTCGGAGGTCTTCGACCTCCGCCCGGCCGCGATCATCCGCGACCTCGAACTGCTCCGCCCGATCTACGCGCAGACGGCGGCGTACGGCCACTTCGGCCGCGAACTCCCGGAGTTCACCTGGGAGCGCCGCGACCGCGTGGACGCGCTGCGCGCGGCCGCGGGCGTGTGACCCGTCGCTGATCGGCTCATGGGGCCCCGGACACCGCGGACGCGGAGTCCGGGGCCCCATGCCGCTGTCCCGGTGGGCCCGTGGCGCCCCGTTTCACTCCTCCCGCGACGGGCCTTCTGATGTGTCCTGGGCGTCCGGACCGCCGTCGGGGCCGTCGCCCGGGTCGTCGTCCGGCTTTGAGTCCGCTTCCGGATCCGTTCCCTGCTCCGGGATATCGAGCCGCGATCTGATCCGTTCCGCGGCTTCGGTCTTTCCGTGGGTGTCCGCGAGTCGGGCGAGCCGTGTGCCGAGAAGAGCCAGCGTTGCCGCCGGCCGCCGGTGTCCGAGGTATCTGGTAGGTATGGGGCTGTGAGCAGCGACGACAAGCAGTCCGGGGAGCCCGCCGGGGGTGGGCCGGAGCAGCTTGCGTTGATTCGGGAGAGCGTGCGGCAGGCGAAGGTGCCGCGGGCGAAGCCGAAGACGTGGCGGGGGGCCGCGCTGGCGGGGGAGTTGCCCGTGGCGCGGGTGGTGGTGAACAAGGGGGTGCTCCACCTCGACCAGTTCTTCGACTACGCCGTGCCCGAGGAGCTGGACGAGGCGGCGCAGCCGGGTGTGCGGGTGCGGGTGCGGTTCGGGGCCGGAGCGCACCGGGTGCGTGGTGGACGGCGGGAGGGCGGGCGGCTGATCGACGGGTTCGTGGTCGAGCGCCGGGCCGAGTCGGACTACGCGGGCCCGCTCGCCGCGCTCGCCGGGGTGGTGTCGCCCGAGCCCGTCCTCGGCGCCGGGCTGCTCGGCCTCGCGCGGGCCGTCGCCGACCGGTACGCGGGAAGCCTCGCCGACGTGCTCCAGCTCGCGGTCCCGCCGCGCAACGCGCGAGCCGAGGCGAAGCCCTCCCCTGAGCCGCTCCCGCCGCCCGCCGCCCCCGAGGCGGGCACCTGGGAGCGGTACGTGAACGGACCCGCGTTCCTCGGCGCCCTCGCCGCAGGCGGTGCGCCCCGCGCGGTGTGGACCGCGCTGCCCGGCCCGCACTGGGCGGCCGAGCTGGCGCGCGCCGTCGCGGCGACGCTGGCGTCCGGCCGGGGCGCCCTCGTCGTCGTACCGGACGGGCGCAGCGCCGCCCGGGTCGACGCGGCGCTCACCGGACTCCTCGGCGAAGGACGGCACGCGCTCCTCACCGCCGACGCCGGGCCCGAGAAGCGCTACCGGGAATGGCTCGCGGTCCGGCGCGGCTCGGTGCGGGCCGTCGTCGGGACCCGCGCGGCGATGTTCGCGCCGGTACGGGACCTGGGGCTCGTCGCCGTCTGGGACGACGGGGACAGCAGCCACAGCGAGCCGCACGCACCGCAGCCGCACGCCCGCGAGGTGCTGGAACTGCGCGCGGCCCACGACAAGTGCGCCTTCCTCGTCGGCGGTACGGGATGCACCGTCGAGGCCGCCCAACTCGTCGCCACCGGCTGGGCCCTGCCTCTGGTGGCCACCCGCGACCAGGTCCGTACGGCCGCGCCGCTCGTCCGCACCATCGGCGACGGCGAGCTGGCCCGGGACGAGGCCGCGCGCGCCGCGCGGCTGCCCAGCCTCGCCTGGCAGGCCGTCAGGGAAGGGCTGAAGACCGGGCCGGTGCTCGTCCAGGTCCCCCGGCGCGGCTACGTCCCCCGGCTCTCCTGCGAGCGCTGCCGCACCCCCGCCCGCTGCCGGCACTGCGCGGGCCCGCTGGAGGCCCCGCGCGAAGGGGAACTGCGGTGCGGGTGGTGCGGCCGGGAGGAGACCGGCCGGTGGCACTGCGCGGAGTGCGGCGGCTTCCGGCTGCGCGCGCGGATCGTGGGGGCGCGGCGCACGGCGGAGGAACTGGGGCGCGCGTTTCCCGCCGTCCCCGTCCGCACCTCCGGACGCGACCACGTGCTCGACTCCGTACCGGCCCGCCCCGCGCTCGTGGTCAGCACCCCGGGCGCCGAGCCGGTCGCCGAGGGCGGATACGCGGCGGCGCTGCTCCTCGACGGCTGGGCGATGCTCGGGCGCCCCGACCTACGGGCCGGCGAGGAGGCCCTGCGGCGCTGGATCCACGCCGCGTCACTCGTGCGCGGCCAGAGCGAGGGCGGCACGGTGGTCGTCGTCGCGGAACCGACGCTGCGGCCCGTGCAGGCCCTGGTGCGGTGGGATCCGGTGGGGCACGCGCGGCGCGAGCTGTCGGAGCGGGCCGAACTCGGATTCCCGCCGGTGTCCCGGATGGCCGCGGTCATGGGGCCGCTCGACGCCGTCGGCCCCTTCCTCGCCGAGGCCGAACTGCCCGGCGACGCGGAGGTGCTGGGGCCGGTGCCGATGCGGGTGGAGGAGCTGGGCCGGGGGAGCGGCGGGCCGGGTGGGCCTGGAGGGGCAGGCGGGGCGTCCGGCGGGGCGCGGGCGCGGCGGCCGGGCGATCCGCCTGTGGGGGAGCGCTGGGAGCGGGCGCTGGTACGGGTGCCGCCCGGGAGCGGGGCGGCGCTGGCGGCGGCGCTGAAGGCCGCGCGGGCGGTGCGGAGTGCGGGCGGCGGGCGTTCGGGTGCGGGTGCTGCGCGGGGTGCGGGTGGTGCGGGTGGTGTTGCGCAGGTCCGGATTCGGATCGATCCGCCGGATATTGGCTGAGGTGGTGCGGTGCGCCGTCCGGCGGGGGCTGGGGGGCTGGGGGGCGGTGCGGTGCGGTGGTGGTGCGGGTGGTTCGTTGTGGTGCGGGGGCCGGCGCCTCCGGAGGCGCATGTCCGGACGGCATGCTGTGCTTTTCCGGGGGACACCCCCGGCCCCCCCCGTACGCCGCGTGCGGGCCTGTTCTTCGGGTGCGGGCTGCCGAGCGGAACAAATCACGCTTTATTGTCCGGATGCGCACCTCCTGCGACCCCGGCCCCCTCCCGCCGGTGAGCCCGACCCCGCACCGCTGGTGGGTGGTGATGGGGGTGGGTGGGCCGCTGGTGGTGGGGGTGTGCGGGGCTGTGGGCCGTCCCCCGCGTATCTGGTGGTGTGGGGTGGTGCGGGCCTGTGTTGTGGGCCCGCACCTGGTGGTGGCCCTCGCGTCAGCCTCCTCGGGGGCCCGGGAAAGCCGTGGGGCGGGGGTCGTCTCTGAGCGTGTGCGCCGTTGCCGTCGGCTGCGGCGGCATGGAGCGGGCGGCCGGGACCACCGGGGTGGCGCCCGGCACGATCGGGAGCGGCGGGCGGGGCGCCGTGGGGTCCTGGGCGCGGTCCGGGTCGGCCGCGGCGGGCTGCTGCGTCGCCCGGCGCGTTCCGTAACGCCGGTGCACCGCCTGTTTGGTGACCCCCAGCGCCGAACCCACGGCGTCCCACGAGAAGCCCAGCGAGCGGTCGAAGTCCACCGCGGCGGTCACCAGGGTCTCGACGCTGTCCCGCAGCTCCTGAGCGAGCCGTACGGTCGGAGCGGGGGCCCTGCCGTAGACGACGAAGCCCGTGGAGGGGCCCGACCGTCGCGGGCGGTAGACATTGCCCAACTGGGCGGTGAGCGTGCGCAGTGCGTCCACCTGCCGCCTGACCCGCTCGATGTCCCGCACCAACAGGTGGAGACTTGCCCGGGCTTGTGCGTCGTGGGTTGCGTGGTCGGCCATGAACAAGCCTCTCGAACCGGCGATGAATAAGGAGGGCCGCACCGGTGCGGCCCGCTTGGTCAATCTCTCTTGACAACGCGCCACCTGGCGATCTGGTCACGCTGCGGGGGCGTATGCGCATATGCGCGGGGCGCGCAGGCCGTCGTACGCCCCCTGCCGTGCGAGCCATCTAGACTGATGGGCCCGTTCCGTGACCGCTCGCGTCAGCCCGTAGTACGTACGAGAGGCAGTCAGCCACCGATGAAGCTCGTCTTCGCCGGCACCCCCGAGGTCGCCGTACCCGCCCTGGACGCACTCATCGCCTCCGAGCGGCATGACGTCGTCGCCGTCGTCACCCGGCCCGACGCGCCGTCCGGGCGTGGCCGCCGGCTCGTCGCCAGTCCTGTTGCCCAGCGGGCGGAGGAGGCCGGGATCGAGGTGCTCAGGCCGGTGAAGCCGCGGGACGAGGCGTTTCTGGCCCGGCTGCGCGAGATCGGCCCCGACTGCTGTCCGGTGGTGGCCTACGGCGCTCTGCTGCCCCAGGTCGCCCTCGACGTACCGGTGCACGGCTGGGTCAATCTGCACTTCTCGCTGCTGCCCGCCTGGCGCGGCGCCGCGCCCGTGCAGCACGCCGTCATGGCGGGCGACGAGATGACCGGCGCCGCCACCTTCCAGATCGAGCGGGGACTCGACTCCGGTCCGGTGTACGGCGTGATCACCGAGCGGGTGCGGCCCACCGACACCAGCGGCGACCTGCTGACCCGGCTCGCCTTCGCCGGTTCCGGGCTGCTCGCCGCGACCATGGACGGCATCGAGGACGGCACCCTCAAGCCCGTACCGCAGCCCGCCGACGGCATCTCGCTCGCCCCCAAGCTCACCGTGGAGGACGCCGAGGTGGACTGGGCGGCGCCCGCGCTGCGCGTCGACCGGGTGGTCCGCGCCTGTACCCCGGCGCCCGGTGCCTGGACCGTCTTCCGGGGGGAGCGGCTCAAGCTGGTCCAGCTGGGGCTGGTGCCCGACCGCACGGACCTGGCGGCGGGGGAACTCGCCGTCGGCAAGAACAACGTCCATGTCGGCACCGGCTCGCACGCCACCGAGCTGCTCTGGGTCCAGCCGCAGGGCAAGAAGCCGATGCGCGCCGCCGACTGGGCGCGCGGGGTGCGGATCGCCCCGGGCGAACGGCTCGGCCGGGCGGACGTAGGCTGAGAGGGATCGACTCTTGGACCGACCGGCGCACGGGGGCTCCCGCCCCTCCTGCGCCGGTCGGTCCTCATCCCACCGCGGAGCACCTTTGAACCAGCAGGCCCCTCGCCGTCCCGCCAAGCCCTACCGCCGTCCCAAGAAGGACCCCGTGCGGCTCCTCGCCTTCGAGGTGCTCAGGGCCGTCGACGAGCGGGACGCGTACGCCAACCTCGTGCTGCCGCCGCTGCTCAAGAAGGCCCGCGAGAACGCCGACTTCGAGGCGCGCGACGCCGCCCTCGCCACCGAGCTGGTGTACGGGACGCTCCGCCGGCAGGGAACGTACGACGCGATCATCTCGGCGTGCGTCGACCGGCCGCTGCGCGAGGTCGACCCGCCCGTGCTCGACGTGCTCGCCCTCGGCGCCCACCAGCTGCTCGGGACCCGGATCCCGACGCACGCCGCCGTGTCGGCCAGCGTGGAGCTGGCCCGGGTGGTGCTCGGCGACGGGCGGGCCAAGTTCGTCAACGCCGTGCTGCGCAAGATCGCGCGGGACGATCTGGACACCTGGGTGGAACGGGTCGCCCCGCCGTACGACGAGGACGCCGAGGACCATCTCGCGGTCGTCCACTCGCACCCCCGCTGGGTGGTCTCCGCGCTCTGGGACGCGCTCGGCGGCGGCCGGGCCGGTATCGAGGATCTGCTCGAAGCGGACAACGAACGGCCCGAGGTGACCCTCGTCGCCCGGCCGGGCCGCTCCACCACCGACGAGCTGCTCGCGGCGGTGGGCGAGGACTCCGGCCTGCCGGGCCGCTGGTCGCCGTATGCCGTACGGCTCGCGGAGGGCGGCGAGCCGGGCGCGCTCGACGCCGTACGGGACGGCCGGGCCGGGGTGCAGGACGAGGGCAGCCAGCTCGTCGCCGTCGCGCTCGCCAACGCGCCGGTGGACGGCGCCGACGCGCGCTGGCTCGACGCCTGCGCGGGACCCGGCGGCAAGGCGGCGCTGCTGGCCGCGCTCGCCGCCGGACGCGGCGCGTTCGTGCTCGCCGCCGAGAAGCAGCACCACCGGGCCCGGCTCGTGGAGCGCGCGCTCGCCGGTAACCCCGGCCCGTACCAGGTGATCACCACGGACGGCACCCGGCCGCCCTGGGTGCCCGGCTCCTTCGACCGGGTCCTGGTCGACGTCCCCTGCTCCGGCCTCGGCGCGCTGCGGCGGCGGCCCGAGGCGCGCTGGCGGCGCCGCCCCGCGGACCTGGAGGGCTTCGCGCCGCTCCAGCGCGGACTGCTGCGCGAGGCGCTGGCCGCGGTACGGGTCGGCGGCGTCGTCGGCTACGCGACCTGCTCCCCGCACCTCGCCGAGACCCGGGCCGTCGTCGAGGACGTCCTCAAGGGGCGCGGCGGGCCGCCCGTCGAGGCCGAGTGGGTCGACGCGAGGCCGCTGATGCCGGGCGTACCGGCGCTGGGCGAGGGGCCGGACGTGCAGCTGTGGCCGCATCTGCACGGCACGGACGCCATGTATCTGGCGCTGCTGCGCCGTACCGCCTGAGCCGCCGCGGGAGCGGTGAGACGCGCGGATTGAGCGGAGTGCGAGGTATGGGTCCGTACCAAGGTTCACCGCGCGGTCGGGAACACGTCCGGAGCATGGCAGGCTTGGCACATGGCCCAGATCAACCCCAGCATCCTGTCCGCCGACTTCGCCCGTCTCGCCGAGGAGGCGAAGGCCGTCGAAGGAGCCGACTGGCTCCATGTCGATGTCATGGACAACCACTTCGTGCCCAATCTGACCCTCGGCGTGCCCGTGGTCGAAGCGCTCGGCCGGGCCACCGGGACGCCGCTCGACTGCCATCTGATGATCGAGGACCCGGACCGCTGGGCCCCGCAGTACGTCGAGGCGGGCGCCGGGTCCGTCACCTTCCACGTGGAGGCGGCGGCCGCCCCCGTACGGCTGGCGCGCGAGATCAGGGCCAAGGGCGCGAAGGCGTCGATGGCGCTGAAGCCCGCGACGCCCATCGAGCCGTACGAGGATCTGCTGCCCGAGCTGGACATGCTGCTGATCATGACGGTGGAGCCCGGCTTCGGCGGCCAGGCGTTCCTGGACATCATGCTGCCCAAGATCCGCCGGACCCGGGAGCTGATCTCCAAGCACGGCCTCGAACTGTGGCTCCAGGTCGACGGCGGCGTCTCCGCCACCACCATCGAGCGCTGCGCGGAGGCGGGCGCCGACGTGTTCGTCGCCGGATCCGCGGTGTACGGGACGGACGACCCGGCGGCGGCCGTGCGGATGCTGCGCAACCAGGCGACCGAGGCCACCGCGGCGGCCTCCTGGGCCTGCGGACACTGACCCGGCGGACGGGTGACCGGCCCCCGGGCCACGGGAATATGAACA
Source organism: Streptomyces sp. NBC_01429 (assembly GCF_036231945.1). Classification (NCBI taxonomy): domain Bacteria; kingdom Bacillati; phylum Actinomycetota; class Actinomycetes; order Kitasatosporales; family Streptomycetaceae; genus Streptomyces; species Streptomyces sp. NBC_01429. The sequence goes on from NZ_CP109599.1 coordinate 6,753,933, forward strand.
GGGCCTTCACGGGCCGATCGAGGACCGCTGGATCTGACAGGATGAACAGCGAGTCCAGAGTGTGAACAGAAGTGAGGAGATCGCGGTGCCTGGTATGTCGGCAGGTCGGCCGGGGCTGCGGATGGGACCTGCGGAGCTGGTGCAGGCGGCGGCCATGGCGCGTCGCTTCTATCTGGAGGGCAAGTCCAAGATCCAGATCGCCGAGGAGTTCGGCGTCAGCCGCTTCAAGGTGGCGCGGGTCCTGGAGACGGCCCTGGAGCGCGATCTCGTACGGATCGAGATCCGGGTCCCCGCCGAACTCGACGCCGAGCGCTCCGACGCGCTGCGCGCCCGTTACGGCCTGCGCCACGCGGTGGTCGTCGAATCGCCCGCCGAGGGCGAGGACGAGTCGCCCGACCCGGAGAACCTCGGCGAGGTGGCCGCCGAACTCCTCGGCGAACTGGTGGTCGAGGGCGATGTGCTGGGCCTCGCCTGGGGCCGCTCCACCATCCACATGGCCGCCGCGCTCGACCGGCTGCCGCCCTGCACGGTCGTCCAGCTCACCGGCGTCTACGACGCGGGCACAGCGGAACGCGGTTCCGTCGAGGCGGTACGGCGTGCCGCCCAGGTCTCCGGCGGCGAGGCGCACCCCATCTACGCGCCGATGCTGCTTCCCGACCCGGCCACCGCCGCCGCGCTGCGCGGCCAGACCGGGATCGCGCGCGCCTTCGAGTACTTCGACAAGGTCACCGTCGCGGCCGTCTCCATCGGCTCCTGGGAGCCCGGCATCTCCACGGTCCACGACATGCTCACCGACGAGGAGCGGACGCACTACTCCACGCTCGGCGTCGCCGCCGAGATGTCCGCGCACCTCTTCGACGCCGAGGGGCGGCTCGTCGGCCGCGATCTGGGCGAGCGGTGCATCACGGTCGAGGCCGACCGGCTGCGCCGTATCCCCGAGGTCGTGGCGATCGCGGGCGGGCTGCGCAAGGCCGAGGCGATCGGCGCCGTCCTGCGGTCGGGGCTGGTGACCAGTCTGGTCACGGACACCGCGGCGGCCGACTTCCTGCTGACGGAGTTCACCCCCGCGCCCAAGCCCGCCCTGGAGCGCGCGGACCCCGACGCCGCGTGACGGTCCGGTCCTGGCGGATCGTACGAGTCCACCCGCTCCGAGCTGGAGGTTTGCCCGGGGGCGGGTGCGGGGCCCCGCGTGGGACAATCGAGTACGTGCGTTTTCCCCGGCTCCACCGACCGGGGCAACTCCGATCGACTGGGATGTTCTGCACGTGCGTTTCCTCAATGACCAGCAGCCGTCGTACGACCTGACGTACGACGACGTCTTCATGGTGCCGAGCCGGTCCGCCGTGGGCTCCCGCCAGGCGGTGGACCTCTCCGCCCAGGACGGCACCGGCACCACCATCCCCCTCGTCGTCGCGAACATGACCGCGATCGCCGGCCGCCGGATGGCCGAGACCGTCGCCCGGCGCGGCGGTCTCGTCGTCATCCCGCAGGACATCCCGATCGAGGTCGTCACCGACGTCATCTCCTGGGTCAAGACGCGCCACCTGGTGCTCGACACCCCGATCGTGCTGGCCCCCCTCCAGACCGTGGGGGACGCGCTGTCCCTGCTGCCCAAGCGGGCGCACGGCGCGGGCGTCGTGGTCGACGGCGAGAACCGGCCGGTCGGGATCGTCACCGAGCACGACCTGAGCGGGGTCGACCGCTTCACCCAGCTCTCCGAGGTCATGTCGAAGGACCTGGTGCTGATCGCGGCGGACATGGACCCGGGCGAGGCGTTCCACACCCTCGACAACGCCAACCGCAAGCTCGCCCCCGCGGTCGACGCCGACGGCCGGCTGGTCGGCATCCTCACCCGTAAGGGCGCCCTGCGCGCCACCCTCTACACGCCCGCCACCGACGCCGCGGGCAAGCTGCGCGTCGCCGCCGCCGTCGGCGTCAACGGCGATGTCGCCGGCAAGGCGGCGCAGCTGCTCGACGCGGGCGTCGACACGCTCGTCGTCGACACGGCCCACGGCCACCAGGAGTCGATGATCGCCGCGGTCGGGGCGGTGCGCGCGCTCGACCCGAAGGTGCCGGTCGTCGCGGGCAACATCGTCTCCGCCCAGGGCGTCCGCGATCTGATCGAGGCCGGCGCGGACATCGTCAAGGTCGGGGTCGGCCCCGGCGCCATGTGCACCACCCGCATGATGACCGGCGTGGGCCGGCCGCAGTTCTCCGCCGTCCTGGAGTGCGCCGCCGAGGCCCGCAAGCACGGCAAGCACGTCTGGGCCGACGGCGGCGTCCGTCACCCGCGCGATGTCGCCATGGCGCTCGCCGCGGGCGCCTCGAACGTCATGATCGGCTCCTGGTTCGCCGGTACGTACGAGTCCCCGGGCGACCTCCAGCAGTCCTCCGACGGCCGGCTCTACAAGGAGTCCTTCGGCATGGCCTCGGCCCGCGCCGTCCGCAACCGTACGAGCGAGGAGTCCGCCTACGACCGGGCGCGCAAGGCGCTGTTCGAGGAGGGCATCTCCACCTCGCGGATGTTCCTCGACCCGGCCCGCCCCGGCGTCGAGGACCTGATCGACTCGATCATCGCGGGCGTGCGCTCCTCCTGCACCTACGCGGGCGCCAACTCCGTCGAGGAGTTCACCGAGAAGGCCGTCGTCGGCGTCCAGAGCGCCGCCGGATACGCCGAGGGCAAGCCGCTGCACGCCAGTTGGAGCTAGGGGCTTTCGTTTGGATCCGGCCTGATCCAAAAGAAAGCCCCTGGATCCGCCGCGTACCGGACCGGGCCCTCGCGTCACGCGGCGGCCCGGTCCGGCATATACCGATCCCCGCTGAACGGGCATGAGCGCGCCGGGACGGGGTACACGCGCCCTGCGCCGCCAACGGCGCACCGGCAGGCGGAGCAGCGGAGCAGGGGAGGCCGAAGTGTCCACGGCGAATACGGTCACGACCGGACGCACGGGGTACGGAAGCCGCCCGGGGGCCGAGGCGGCCGACCTGAGGCTTCCCCACGTCCCCTGCCCGGCCGAAGTGGCACCCCGGGACGCCCGGGAGCTGTCGAAACTCTTCTTCGCCCGGCTGACCCGGCTGGAGGAGGGCACGCGCGAGCACAGCTACGTGCGCAACACCCTGATCGAGCTGAACCTCGCGCTCGTGCGCTACGCCGCCACCCGCTTCCGGCACCGCGCCGACCAGATGGACGACATCGTCCAGGTCGGCACCATCGGCCTGATCAAGGCGATCGACCGCTTCGAACTCAGCCGGGAGGTGGAGTTCGCGACCTTCGCCGTCCCGTACGTCGTCGGGGAGATCAAGCGGTTCTTCCGGGACACCAGCTGGGCCGTGCACGTGCCCCGCAGGCTCCAGGAGCTCCGCCTCGACCTGGCCAAGGCCACCGACGAGCTGTCCCAGCGCCTCGACCGCGCGCCCACCACCGCCCAGCTCGCGCACCACCTCGGGCTGGACGAGGAGGAGATCATCGAGGGCATCGTCGCGAGCAACGGCTACACGGCGGGATCGATCGACATCCCCGCCGACGACACGTCGGACTCGCCGCCCCCGCTCGCCGACCGGCTGGGCGCGCCCGACGCGGCGCTGGAGGCGGTCGAGGACGTCCAGTCGCTGAAGCCGCTCCTCGCGGCGCTGAGCGACAGGGAGCGGCGCATCGTGCGGATGCGGTTCGGCGACGAGATGACGCAGGCCGAGATCGGAGCCGAACTCGGCGTCTCCCAGATGCAGGTGTCGCGCCTGCTGAGCCGCATCACCGGCCAGCTGCGGGCGGGCCTGCTGGCCGCCGCGTAGCCGGGACGCGGCGGCGGCCGGGCGCGTGGTCTACTTCGGATGACGGCAGCACGGGCCCCCGGCCCGCGCCGTCCCCGACCGGTCACCGCGCAGAAAAGAACCACCAGCCGTGCGACTCAACGATCTCGACGAACGCATCGTCCACGCCCTCGCCGAGGACGCCCGCCGCACCTACGCCGACATCGGCTCCCGTATCGGCCTGTCCGCGCCCGCCGTGAAGCGGCGCGTCGACCGGCTGCGCGCGGCGGGGGCGATCACCGGCTTCACCGTACGGGTCGATCCGGCGGCGCTGGGCTGGCGGACCGAGGGGTTCATCGAGATCCACTGCGGCCGCAACACCTCGCCCGAGGTCATCCACCGGAGCCTCGAACGGATGCCGGAGGTGGTGGCGGCCTCCACCGTCACCGGGGAAGCGGACGCGATCGCGCAGGTCTTCGCCGCCGACATGCGCCACTTCGAGCAGGTGCTCGAACGCATCGCGGGCGAGCCGTATGTGGAGCGCACCAAGTCGGTGCTCGTCCTCTCCCCGCTGCTGCGCCGCTCCTCCCCGGGCGCCCCGCGTTGACCACGCGGGGCACGGCCCCGGGCGGCTACTCGAACGCCCGCGCAGGGTCCTCGCCCCGGGTCCACAGCACCCCGAGCCTCTGCCGGGTCAGCAGCCACCCCTCGGGGCCCCTGCGGAACTCCCAGTCGTAGGGGCCTCCCATCGAGTACGGCGCGGACGTCCCGCCGGGTCCGGTGACGGCGACGAACCACATGTAGCCGACGCCGGTCGCCCGGTCGCCCGCCACGTCGAACGCCATGTTCAGGATGTGGTGCTGCATGCCCGGGTACGGGGATTCCGCCGCGACCACCCGGTCCCGTACCGCCGCCCTCCCGCGGATCTCCTCCCAGGGCCCGAACTCCAGCACGGCGTCCGGCGCCCAGCACTCGATCCAGGTGTCCCAGTCCTTGCGGTCCAGCGCCCTCCAGCCGTGGATCATGAGCGCGCGCAGGGCCTCCTTGTCCTCCAGGTCGCGCAGGCGTCGCGTCAGTCGCTCGTACTCGTCGGTGGTGACGGTCATGTCGGCCCGGTCCTTCCGTCGGTGTCCGACGAAGTCTGGGCGGGCCGGGAGGGCGCGGCCACGACGGGCTGTGCCCGGGCATGGCACACCCAGGCACGGCCGGGCGGCAGCGCCTAGCCTGGCCGGATGACCGGTAACGACCTCGGGGACTTCCTGCGCGCCCACCGCGCGCGTCTGCTGCCCGGCGAGGTGGGACTGGTGTCCTACGGGCACCGGCGCGTGGCGGGCCTGCGGCGGGAGGAGGTGGCCGTCCTGGCCGGGATGAACGCCGACTACTACGCCCGCCTGGAACAGGGGCGCGAGTCCAGCCCCTCTGCGCAGGTCCTCGACGCGATCAGCGCCGCACTGCGCATGGACGACGAGGCCCGCGACCACCTGTACCGGCTGGCGGACGCCGTGCCCGCCGGCCTGCGGGCGCACCCCCGGGAGACCGTCGGCCCGACGCTGCGCCTGCTGCTGGACGGCTACCGGCACACCCCGGCGTTCGTCCTCAACCCGGCCCTGGACCTCCTGGCGGCCAATCCGGCGGCCGACGCGCTGTTCTCCCCGTTCGACAGCGCGGACAACCTCGCCCGGATGATCTTCCTGGACCCGGCGGGCCGGCGCTTCTACGCACAGTGGCACCGGGCCGCCGAGGCCGCGGTGGCCAATCTGCGCCAGAGCACCGGCCTCGTCCCGCACTACCCCCGCCTGCGGGAGGTCGTCAGGACGCTTGCCGCGGCGAGTGAGGAGTTCGCCGTCCTCTGGGCGGCGCAGACCGTCCAAGGGAAGAGCCACGACGACGCCAAGGAACTCGTCCACCCCGAGGTCGGGCCGCTGTCGCTGACCTACGAGACCTTCGACGTACGGGGAGCGCGCGGCCAGCAACTGGTGATCTACCACGCGCGGCCGGCGAGCCCCACCGCCCAGGCCCTCACCCTGCTGGGCACCCTCGACGCCACCCGCCGCAGCGTCCCCCGGCAATGAATCGCCGCAGGGCGGGGTGAAGACGCAACGGATCGATGCCCGATGCGCAACAGGCGTGCCTTGTCGGCTGAGCGGGCCGGACCGTACGGTCAGTGCATTGCCCCCCAGCCCGTCCCGGTGGCCCCGGCCGCCCCCTTCGTCACGCCCGAGGTCAGCCATGCCGCCCCTGCGCACCGCCCTGCTCCAGAGTTCCGGCCGCCCCGGTTCGGTGGCCGCGAATCTGGAGGTTCTGGAGGCGGCGGCCGAGCGCGCCTCGGCGGCCGGGGCCGGGCTGCTGGTGTGCCCCGAGATGTTCCTGACCGGGTACGCCATCGCCGACGCGGTCCCCCGGCTGGCCGAGCCGGCCGACGGCCCGGGGGCCGGGGCCGTCGCCGCGATCGCGGTACGGCACGGACTCGGGGTGCTCTACGGCTACCCCGAGCGGGCCGGAGAGCTGATCTTCAACGCCGCGCAGCTGATCGGACCCGACGGGGAGCGGCTCGCGAACTACCGCAAGACCCATCTCTTCGGCTGTTTCGAGCGCGCGTGGTTCACCCCGGGGGAGCACGCCGTCGTCCAGGCCGAACTGGCGGGGCTGCGGCTGGGGATCATGATCTGCTACGACGTGGAGTTCCCGGAGAACGTACGGGCCCACGCCCTCGCCGGCACCGATCTGCTGCTCGTGCCCACCGCGCAGATGCACCCCTTCCAGTTCGTCGCCGAATCCGTGGTGCCGGTCCGGGCGTTCGAGAACCAGATGTACGTGGCGTATGTGAACAGGACCGGCCCGGAAGGCGAGTTCGAGTTCGTCGGGCTGAGCTGTCTGGCCGCGCCCGACGGCGCGACCCGGGTGCGCGCTGGGCGCGGGGAGGAACTGGTCATCGGTGAGGTCGACCCGGCGCTGCTGAGCGCCTCGCGCGCGGCCAACCCGTACCTCCAGGACCGCCGCCCCGGGCTGTACGGCTCCCTCGTCTGACCCCGCACTGTTCTTCCCGCAAGGAGTCCGCACCCCATGACGTCCACATCGCCCGCCTCCGGCCACCGCCCCCGGCCGGAGGCCGGCCCCGGCGAGCTGCCGCCCATCACCATGGTCGGCCCCGACTTCCCCTACCCGTACGACGACTTCCTCGCCCACCCCGCCGGGCTCGGCCAGATCCCCGCGACCGAGCACGGCGCCGAGGTCGCCGTCATCGGCGGCGGGCTCTCCGGGATGATCACCGCGTACGAGCTGATGAAGATGGGCCTCAAGCCGGTGGTGTACGAGGCGGACCGGATCGGCGGCCGGCTCCGTACGGTCGGCTTCGACGGGTGCGATCCCGAACTGACCGCCGAGATGGGCGCGATGCGCTTCCCGCCCTCCTCCACCGCCCTCCAGCACTACATCGATCTGGTGGGTCTGCGCACCCGGCCGTTCCCCAACCCGCTGGCCCCGGACACGCCGTCGACCGTCATCGACCTGAAGGGCACCTCCCACTACGCCAGGACCGCCGACGACCTGCCGCAGGTCTTCCGCGATGTCATGGACGCCTGGAACACCTGTCTCGAAGAGGGCGCCGACTTCTCCGACATGAACCGGGCGCTGCGCGAGCGCGACGTCCCGCGCGTCCGGGAGATCTGGGCGCGGCTGGTCGAGAAGCTCGACGACCAGACCTTCTACGGCTTCCTCTGCGACTCGCCCGCCTTCGCGTCCTTCCGCCACCGGGAGATCTTCGGCCAGGTCGGCTTCGGCACCGGCGGCTGGGACACCGACTTCCCGCACTCCATCCTGGAGATCCTGCGGGTGGTCTACACGGAGGCCGACGACCACCACCGCTCCATCGTCGGCGGCAGCGGACAGCTTCCGCTGCGGCTGTGGGAGCGCGAGCCGGGCAAGATCACCCACTGGCCCGCCGGTACCTCGCTCTCCTCACTGCACGGCGGCGCTCCCCGGCCCGCCGTCACCCGGCTGCACCGCACCGCCGGCGACCGGATCACCGTCACCGACGCCTCGGGCGCCATCCGCACCTACCGCGCGGCGGTCTTCACCGCGCAGTCCTGGCTGCTGCTCTCCCGGATCGCCTGTGACGACACGCTCTTCCCGATCGACCACTGGACGGCGATGGAGCGCACCCACTACATGGAGTCGTCCAAGCTGTTCGTCCCCGTCGACCGGCCGTTCTGGCTGGACGAGTCCGTGGACGACCGGGGTGAGCCGACGGGACGCGACGTCATGTCGATGACGCTCACCGACCGGATGACGCGCGGCACCTACCTGCTGGACAACGGCCCCGGCCGGCCCGCCGTCATCTGTCTCTCGTACACCTGGTGCGACGACAGCCTCAAATGGCTTCCGCTCTCCGCCGAGGAGCGGATGGAGGTCATGCTGAACTCGCTGGGCGAGATCTATCCGAAGGTCGACATCCGCCGCCATGTCATCGGCAGCCCGGTGACCGTTTCCTGGGAGAACGAGCCCTGGTTCATGGGCGCCTTCAAGGCGAACCTGCCCGGCCACTACCGCTATCAGCGGCGCCTGTTCACCCACTTCATGCAGGACCGGCTGCCCGCCGACAAGCGCGGGATCTTCCTCGCCGGGGACGACATCTCGTGGACGGCGGGCTGGGCCGAGGGCGCCGTGCAGACCGCGCTCAACGCGGTGTGGGGCGTGATGCGCCACTTCGGCGGCGCCACCGACCCCACCAACCCGGGGCCCGGCGATCTGTTCGACGCGCTCGCGCCGGTCGAACTCCCCGAGGACTGAGACGCCGCCCGGTGGATCGGGTGCCGGTACGCCAGATGTCTACGGCGGTCGGCGCTCGTGGTGGAACCCGGCCCTTCGGACGGGCCGCCGGTACGGTTCCGGGCCCCTCGGGCGGATCGCCGGCCGTAGGCTCGCGCGGGTGCCGCCCCGTCGGGGCGCGGTGTGCGAGGGGGGAAGCCGGCGTGGCGGGAACGCGTGCTCGGCGCCGTACGGAACGGCTCGAACGGCGGCGTGCGGTCCGCCGCCACGCCATGGCCGTCGTGGTCTCGGTGGTGGTGGCGGCCGGTACGGTCAGCGGGATGATGTCCGCGTCCGGCGGTCCGCCGGAGCGGGACACGGCCGGGCCCGAGGTGAGGCGTTCGCCGGGGCCGCTGCCCGCGATCCCGTCGCCCGTCGCCTCCCGGCCGGCGCCGACGGATCCGGCCCCGCCCGTACCCTCCCCGGCGCTCTCCTCGGCGTCGGCCCCGGCGCCCGTCGCGCCCGCGCCGCCCCCGGCTCCGTCCCCGTCCCGTACGGCGGCGCCCGCCGCGCGTACCGAGCCGGCGGCGGCGCCGCTCTACCGCCACCCCGACTCCCAGGTGCTCGACTGGGTGGCCGGGCACCGCGACGACCCCCGGCGGCCGCTGATCGAGTCGCGGATCGCGGCGCGGCCCGCCGCCGTCTGGTTCCCCGCGTACAACCCGGGTGCCGTCACCGGCGAGGTCCGCTCCGTGACGGCCGGGGCCGCCGCGGCCGGTCGGGTGCCCGTGCTGGTGCCGTACGCGATCCCCGACCGGGACTGCGGGGGCGCCTCCCAGGGCGGGGCGCCCGATCTCGACGCGTACGACGACTGGATACGGGACTTCGCGGCCGGTCTGGAGGAGGGGCCGGCGATCGTGATCCTCGAACCCGACTCGGTGGCGCTCTCCGACTGTCTGGACGCGCCGGAGCGCGCCGCGCGGTACGCGTCCCTGGCCCGCGCCGGGCGGACGATCCACGCCGCCGCCCCCGGGGCGAAGGTCTACTTCGACGCGGGCCACTCCGGCTGGCATCCGGCCGGGAAGCAGGCGGCCCTGCTGCGCGCGGCGGGAGCCGCCGGCAGCGGTGACGGCATCTTCACCAACGTCTCCAACTTCCACCGCACCGCCGACGAGGCGGACTACGCCCGCCGGGTGCTCGCCGCGCTCGACGGCCCGGCCCGGCTCGGCGCCGTCATCGACACCAGCCGCAACGGCAACGGGGCCCCGCCGGACGGACAGTGGTGCGATCCGGCGGGCCGGGCGCTCGGGCGGGCCCCGACGACGGAGACGGGCGAGGCGCGGATCGACGCCTACCTCTGGGTGAAGCTGCCGGGGGAGTCGGACGGCTGCCGGGGCACGGCGGGCTCGTTCACCCCCGAGTACGCCTACCGGCTGGCGAAGGGGTGAGGAGCGGTGCGGGGCAACGGGCGCGCGGTCACTCGTCCTTGTCGTAGGCCGAGGTCCCGGAGTCCAGCAGCGGCGCCTGCTCCTTGAGGTGCGGGGGCGCGAAGGCGCGCAGCACGTGATAGCCGGTGATCACCACGATCGTGCCGAGGGCGATCCCGCCGATCTCGAAGTTGTCGGTGATCCGCAGGCTCACCCCGCCGACCCCGATGATGATCCCGGCGGCCGTCGGCACCAGATTGAGCGGATTGCGCAGATCCACCCCGGCGTTGGTCCAGATCTGCGCGCCGAGCAGCCCGATCATGCCGTACAGGATGACGGTGATCCCGCCGAGCACCCCGCCGGGGATCGCGGCGACGACCGCGCCGAACTTGGGGCAGAGCCCGAAGAGCAGGGCGAAACCGGCGGCGGCCCAGTAGGCGGCGGTCGAGTAGACGCGGGTGGCGGCCATGACGCCGATGTTCTCGGAGTACGTGGTGTTGGGCGGCCCGCCCACGGCGGTGGAGAGCATCGAGGCGGCGCCGTCGGCGGCGATCGCCGTGCCCAGCTCGTCGTCGAGGGGGTCGCCGGTCATCTCGCCGACGGCCTTCACATGCCCGGCGTTCTCCGCGATCAGCGCGATGACGACCGGCAGCGCGACGAGGATCGCGGACCATTCGAAGCTCGGCGCGTGGAAATCGGGCAGCCCGATCCAGTCGGCCCCGCCGACGCCCGACAGATCGAGCCGCCAGTGGTCCACCGCCTCCGCGCCCCCGGCGGTGGAGTGGATCCGGCCGAAGACGCGGTCGAACAGCCAGGAGACGCCGTACCCGAAGACCAGTCCGAGGAAGATCGCGATCCGGGACCAGAAGCCGCGCAGACAGACCACGGCGAGCCCGGTGAAGACCATCACCAGCAGCGCCGTCCACTGGTCCTGCGGCCAGTACGTGGCGGCCGTCACCGGCGCCAGGTTGAAGCCGATCAGCATGACGACCGCGCCGGTCACCACCGGCGGCATCGCGGCGTGGATGATCCGGGCGCCGAAGCGCCGGACCGTGAGCCCCACCAGGAAGAGCACGGCGCCGACGACCAGGATCGCGCCGGTGACGGTGGCGCTGTCGCCGCCCGAGGCCCGGATGGCGGCGGCCACGCCGACGAACGAGAGCGAGCAGCCCAGATAGCTGGGCACCCGGCCCCGGGTCGCCAGCAGGAAGATCACCGTCGCGACGCCGGACATCATGATCGCGAGGTTGGGATCCAGGCCCATCAGTACCGGCGCGACGAAGGACGCGCCGAACATCGCCACGACGTGCTGTGCGCCGAGCCCCGCCGTACGGGGCCAGGAGAGCCGCTCGTCGGGGCGCACGACGGCGCCCGGGGCGGGCGTGCGCCCGTCTCCGTGCAGGGTCCAGCGCACGCCGAGATTCATGAGGGGCTCCACGTCAGTCATGGCCGAAAAAGATCAGCTCATATTAGTCGCGGTTCGGCCGCGGTCCTCCCGGCCGCCGGACACCCTCCGTTCCGGCGGCCGGGCCGTCCGCCGCGGTCAGTCGCCCGCCGGACTCACTTCCACGCCGCCGCCCGAAGGAGCCTGCGCGCCCGCTGCCTTCGCACGGCCGGGACGCAGCACCCCGGCGCCCGCCACCAGACCGCAGGCGAGCAGGGTCACCAGCCCGAAGGACGCCACCAGCGAGGTCGCGTCGGCGACCGCGCCGATCGCGGAGGGCGCGATCAGCCCGGAGGTGTACGTGATGGTGGCCACGCCCGCGATGGCCTGGCTCGGATTCGGTCCGGAGCGCGCCGCCGCCGCGAAGGCGAGCGGTACGACCGCGGCGACCCCGAGCCCGAGCAGTCCGAAGCCGCCCATGGCGACCACCGGATGCGGGGCCACGACGACGAGCACCCCGCCGGTAGCCGCCAGCACCCCGCCCGTCCGCACGGTCCGAACGGCGCCGAACCGGTCGACCACCTTGTCGCCCGCGAGCCGCGCGACGGCCATCATGAGCGCGAAGGCCGTGGTCGAGGCGGCGGCGACGCCCGGCGAGGTGTCCAGGATGTCCCGGAGATAGACGGCCGACCAGTCCAGGCTCGCGCCCTCGGCGAAGACCGCGCAGAACCCGACGGCGCCGATGATCAGCGCGGACCTCGGCGGCAGCGCGAACCGGGGCGGCGGCTCCTCGTCGGCCGCGGGGCGCACGTTCAGCACGCCCTGGCAGGCGGCGGCGCCGAGCAGCGTGAGGGTGAGCGCGGCGAGCAGATGGTGCAGCCGGGCGTCGGCGCCGAGATGCGCCGCGACGGCGCCGGCCGCCGAGCCGATCAGCGCGCCCGCGCTCCACATGCCGTGCAGGCTGGAGATGATCGACTTGCCGAGCCGGGACTCGGTCTCCAGCCCGATGGCGTTCATCGCCACGTCCGACATGCCCGAGGTGGCGCCGAACACGAACAGCGCCGCGCACAGCGTGACCAGATTCGGCGCGAGGGACGGCAGGATCAGCGCCAGCGTCCACAGCCCGAGCAGTCCGCGCAGCGCGGTCCTGCCCCCGAAGCGGTGGCTGATCGCACCCGCCAGCGGCATCGCGGTCACCGAGCCGATCGCGGGGAAGGCGAGCGCGAACCCGAGCTGTCCCGCGCTGAGTCCGGCGTGGTCCTGGATCCAGGGGACCCGGGTGGCGAAACTGCCGGTGACCGCGCCGTGCACACAGAAGACGGCGGCGATGGCGATCCTGGCCCGCCGCAACCGCTCTTTGTCGTAGACCACTTCAGCCGACATCTCCGTCTTGTCCCTTCAGGCGGTGCGCCGACCTCCGGCGCCGCAGTAAACTATCAGGAAGCCTGCCTGATAAATAGGGCGTCTCATGCGGAGTCCGGCGCCGGTGTCCGCCCGGTCCCCGCCCGTCTGGAAGGATCCCGGCATGGCCGCATCCCCGAGTACCGCCCGGGCCCTCAACGACCGGCTGGCCCTCGGACTGCTCCAGCGGGAAGGGCCCCTGACGGCGGGACAGCTCAAGACCCTGACCGGGCTCTCCCGGCCCACCGTCGCCGACCTGGTGGAGCGGCTCCAGGACTCCGGCCTGGTCAGAGTGGTCGGGGAGACCGGCGACCGGCGCCGTGGGCCCAACGCCCGGCTGTACGGGATCGCCGCGGACCGCGCCCATCTCGCGGCCCTCGACGTCAGGACCCACAGCGTCTCCGTCGTCGTCGCCGACCTGCTCGGCGCCACCCTCGCCGAGGCCACCGCGCCCATCGGCAGCGAGACCGCCACGGAGGCCGCCGTCGAACAGGCCGCCGCCCTGCTGGAACGCACGGCGCGCGAGGCCGGCGCCGTACCCCTGCACAGCGTCGGCATCGGCGCCCCCGGGCTGGTCGACCCGGTCTCCGGCGAACTCCGCGAGACCACCGGGCTGCCCGCCTGGCACCGGCGGCTGGTCGCCGCGCTCCAGGAACGGCTGCCCGCCACCGTCCTGGTGGAGAACGAGACCAACCTCGCCGCCCTCGCCGAGCAGCGCCTCGGCGCGGCCAAGGGCCAGGACACCTTCGTCCTGCTCTGGCTGGGCCACGGCGTCGGCGCCGCCGTCGTCCTCGACGGCAGGCTCCGCAAGGGCGCCTCGGGCGGCGCGGGCGAGATCGGCTTCCTGCCCGTGCCCGGCACCACGCGGCTGCCCTCGGCGGCCGGCTGCGAGGGCGGCTTCCACTCCCTGGCGGGCTCGGCCGCCGTCGTCGAACTCGCCGCCGGGTACGGCGTGTCGGCCCCCGCAGGCCCCCAGGAGCCGCCCGCCGCCGCCCTGGTGCGCGCCGCGGTGGCCGACGCGCGGTCCGCGTCCGGGCGGCGGGACGCCGCCGGGGCCTTCCTCGACGTGCTCGCCGACCGGCTGGCCATCGGCGCGGCGGCGGTCGGCGCGGTCCTCGACCCCGGCCGGATCGTGCTCGCCGGTGAGGTCGGCCACGCGGGCGGCGAGACGCTGGCCGCCCGCGTCGAGGACCGGCTCGCGCTCATGTCCCCGCTGCGTACGGAGGTCAGGGCCGGGACCCTCGGCGGCGCGGCCGTCCTGCGCGGCGCGCTGCTCACGGCACGGGAGGCGGCGCAGGACGACCTGTTCACTCCGTGAGACGCGCACCTGTCTGTGAGTGACGCCACAGGGCTCACCCGGATGGCCGACGATCAGGCGTGGCAGACTGGGCGGGTAACAGAAGCAGCGCACTCCGGGGTCGGTGTAATTCCGAACCGGCGGTTATAGTCCGCGACCCGTCCGCAACCAGCGGCCGGTTGACCAGGTGAGATTCCTGGACCGACGGTGAAAGTCCGGATGGGAGGCAGTGCGCGGCGGGCCCTCGCGGGCGCGTCGGTGTTCGGCGACCGGTCCTTGACGGACCGGATGTCCGGCCATGGCGCATCCCCCGTGTGTGTTCCCGCTTCATCTGTCGTCATCGACAGGCCCCGGAGTCCGTGCCCGAAGAGGCAGGAGGACCCGGTGGCCACGGAAGCCGAAGCAGTCACCGACGCGGACGCCATGCGGCGAGCCGTCGTACTGGCCGCGCGCGGACTCGGCTCCACCAGCCCCAATCCGGTCGTCGGATGCGTGATCCTCGACGCCGCCGGGCAGCTCGTGGGCGAGGGGTTCCACCGCCGAGCGGGTGGCGCGCACGCCGAGGTCCACGCCCTGCGCGCGGCCGGCGACCGGGCCAGGGGCGCCACCGCTTACGTCACCCTCGAACCCTGCGCCCACACCGGCAGGACCGGCCCCTGCGCCCGCGCGCTCATCGACGCGGGCGTCGCCCGGGTCGTGTACGCGGTCGCCGACCCCACTCCACAGGCCCGGGGCGGCGCCGAGACCCTGCGGGCCGCCGGGGTCACCGTCGAGCGGGGGCTGCTCGCCGACGAGGCGGAGGACGGCAACGCCGGCTGGCTCACCTCCGTACGGCTCGGCCGCCCCCACGTCACCTGGAAGTACGCGGCCACCCTCGACGGCCGCAGCGCCGCCGCCGACTCCACCAGCCGCTGGATCACCTCCGCCGAGGCCCGCGCCGACGTCCACCGGCTGCGCGCCGAGGCCGACGCCGTCGTGGTCGGCTCCGGCACCGCCCGCGCCGACGACCCGCACCTCGCGGCCCGCGCCGCCGGGGCCGACGCGTCCGCCAAGGCCGCCGGGTCCGACGAGTCAGGGTCCGACGGGTCCGACGGGTCCGACGGGTCCGACGGGGACACCGTCCAGCCGCTGCGCGTCGTCGTGGACACCGAGGCCACCGCCGTGCGGCCCGGCGCCCGGGTCCTCGACGACGCCGCGCCCACCCTGATCGCCATCGCCGAGGACGCCGACGCGGGCGCGCTGCCCGAGGTCGTACGGCTGCCGCGGTCCGACCGGGGCCTGGACATCCCCGCCCTGCTGGCCGCCCTGCACGCGCGCGGGGTGCGCTCCGTACTCCTCGAAGGGGGCCCGGCGCTGGCCGGCTCCTTCGTCGCGGCCGGAGCGGTCGACAAGGTCGTCGGCTATCTCGCCCCCGCCCTTCTCGGCGCCGGGCCCACCGCCCTGGCCGACGCCGGAATCAGCACGATCACCGAGGCGTTGCGCCTGCGGATGACCGAGGCCGTACGGATCGGACCCGACCTGCGGATCACCGCGGTCCCGATCGCTCCCACCGCCGTTCCCACCGCCCCGAAGGAGCGTTGAGTGTTCACCGGAATCATCGAAGAGCTGGGTGAGGTCACCGCCGTCGAGAACCTCGGCGACGCCTCCCGCTTCCGACTGCGCGGCCCCCTCGTCACCGAGGGCGCCGGGCACGGGGACTCCATCGCCGTCAACGGCGTCTGTCTCACGGTCGTCGACCACGGGGACGGCGAGTTCACCGCCGATGTGATGGCCGAGACGCTGAACCGCTCCAGCCTCGGCGCCCTGGAGACCGGCTCCCGGGTCAACCTGGAGCGGCCGATGGCCGTCGGCGGCCGGCTCGGCGGACACATCGTCCAGGGCCATGTGGACGGCACCGGCACGGTCGTCGAGCGCACCCCGTCCGAACACTGGGAGATCGTCCGGATCTCGCTGCCCGCCGCCCTGAGCCGCTACGTCGTGGAGAAGGGCTCGATCACCGTGGACGGCGTCAGCCTCACCGTGGTCGACGCGGGAGCCGACTTCTTCACCATCAGCCTCATCCCCACCACCCTCGCGCTGACCACCCTCGGCATCAAGGGACCGGGCGACCCGGTCAACCTCGAAGTCGACGTCATCGCGAAATACGTCGAACGGCTGCTGGCCCCCGCCCAGCCGGTCCCGGCCGAGGAGCCCGAACGGTGAACACCCTCTCCTGGCTGAACGGTGAGGCCTTCACCGCCTTCGGCCAGCACATCCTGTGGTCCGACATGATCGGCAACACCATCGGCCTGGCCGCCCTCGCGCTCGGCTGGCGCCGCTCGATCTGGACCTGGCCCGCCCAGTTCCTCTCCGGCGTCGTCCTGGTCGGCGCCTACGCCTCCGCCCACCTCAGCGGCGGGATCGGCAAGCAGCTGCTCGTCATGGGCGTGGCCCTGTGGGGCTGGCGCCAGTGGCAGCGCGGCAGGCAGCAGGCGCAGGACGGCTCCATCGCCGTACGGTTCGCCACCTGGCGCGAGCGCGGTGTGCTCCTCGGCGGGACGGCCGTGGGCACCCTCGCCGTCGGCGGCCTGTTCGCCGCCGTGCCCGAACTCTCCTGGAACCCCTGGCCCGACGCGTACATCTTCGTCGGCACCCTGGCCGCGATGGTCGCCCAGGCCCGCGGACTCGTCGAATTCTGGTTCGCCTGGCTGCTCGTCGACGTCGTCGGCGTACCGCTCGCCTTCAGCAGCGGCCTCGCCTTCTCCGGCCTGGTGTACGTGATCTACCTCGCCCTCGTCCTGTGGGGCATGCGCGACTGGTGGCAGCGCACCCGCGCCGGCGCCCCGTCCCTGGAAGGAGCAGCAGCATGACCTCCAGCCCCCGGCCCCTCACGTGGTACTCCACCGACAACGCCGAGGACCTCTCCCTCGACCCGGTCGAGCAGGCCGTACGCGACATCGCCGCCGGCCGCCCCGTCGTCGTCGTGGACGACGAGGACCGCGAGAACGAGGGCGACCTCGTCATCGCGGCCGAGAAGGCCACCCCCGAGATCATCGCCTTCATGATGAGCGAGTGCCGCGGCCTGATCTGCGCCCCCATGGAGGGCCCGGAGCTGGACCGGCTCGAACTCCCGCAGATGGTCGGCCACAACACCGAGTCGATGCGGACGGCCTTCACCGTCTCCGTCGACGCCTCGGCCGCCCACGGCGTCACCACCGGCATCTCCGCCGCCGACCGCGCCACCACCCTGCGGCTGCTCGCGGCGGGCGACGCGGAGCCCGCCGACTTCGTCAGGCCGGGCCATGTCTTCCCGCTGCGCGCCAAGTCCGGCGGGGTCCTCGTCCGCAACGGCCACACCGAGGCGGCCGTCGATCTGGCGCGGCTGGCCGGGCTGCGCCCCGCCGGCACGATCGTGGAGATCGCCGGCGAGGACGGGGTGATGCTGCGGCTGCCCGAGCTGATCCCGTTCGCCCGCAAGCACGGCCTGACGATCATCTCCATCGAGGATCTGATCGCCTACCGCCGGTCCACCGAGCCCTCCGTCCGCCGCGAGGCCGAGGTCAGCCTCCCCACCGCGTACGGCGAGTTCACCGCGTACGGCTACCGCTCCACGGTCGACGGCGTCGAGCATGTCGCCCTGGTGCACGGGGAGATCGGCGACGGCGAGGACCTGCTCGTACGGGTCCACTCCGAGTGCCTGACCGGCGACATCTTCAGCTCGCAGCGCTGCGACTGCGGCCCCCAGCTCCAGGCGTCCATGGAACGCGTCACCGCCGAGGGCCGGGGCGTCGTCGTCTATCTGCGCGGCCACGAGGGCCGGGGCATCGGCCTGCTGTCCAAGCTGCGCGCCTACGAACTCCAGGAGCGCGGCAGGGACACCCTCGACGCCAACCTGGAACTCGGCCTGCCCGCCGACGCCCGCGACTACGCGGCGGGCGCGCGGATCCTCGACGACCTCGGGGTGCGCAGCCTGCGGCTGATGACCAACAACCCGGAGAAGACCACCGCGCTGGTCCGGCACGGGCTGCGGGTCCTCGGCCGCGAGCCGATGCCCGTCCAGGCGGGCGAGCACAACCTCCGCTACCTGCGCACCAAGCGCGACCGGATGGGCCACGACCTGCCCTGGCTCGACCCGGCCGCGGCCACCACCTGCGGCAACCAGTGACCGACCGACACCACACCCGAGGAGAGACGTGAGCGGCAAAGGCGCACCCGAGCTGAGCGTGCGGAACTGCGGGGACCTGCGGGTCGCCGTGATCGCGGCGCAGTGGCACGAGAAGATCATGGACGGCCTGGTGGACGGCGCCCTGCGCGCCCTGCGCGACCTCGGCATCGACGAACCGACCCTGCTGCGGGTCCCCGGCAGCTTCGAGCTGCCCGTCGTCGCCAAGGTCCTGGCCGGCCGGGGGTACGACGCGGTCGTGGCCCTCGGTGTCGTCATCCGCGGCGGCACCCCGCACTTCGAGTATGTGTGCCAGGGCGTCACCCAGGGCCTCACCCAGGTCTCCGTCGACACCGGAGTCCCGATCGGCTTCGGCGTCCTGACCTGCGACACCGAGGAACAGGCCCTCGACCGGGCGGGCCTCGACGGCTCGCACGAGGACAAGGGCCACGAGGCGGTCACCGCCGCCGTCGCCACCGCCACCACCCTGCGCACCATCGCGGAACCCTGGCGCCAGCAGGCCGCGGCGGGCCGCGTAAAGTAGGCGCCACCATGCCGAAGAAGACGTTCGAGGAGCTGTTCAGCGAGCTCCAGCAGAAGGCCGCCCACGGCGACCCCGCCACCTCCCGTACCGCCGAACTGGTCGGAAAAGGTGTGCATGCCATCGGCAAGAAGGTCGTGGAAGAGGCGGCCGAGGTCTGGATGGCCGCCGAGCACGAAGGCAAGGAAGCCGCCGCCGAGGAGATCTCCCAGCTCCTCTACCACGTCCAGGTGATGATGGTCGCGCGCGGAATCTCCCTTGACGACGTGTACGCCCATCTCTGAGCCTGTACGAGCACGGTTCACCCCCTCCGCACGACACCTCTCCGTACGAAACACTCCGCACGAAGGAAGCCGACCTCATGCTGCGCATCGCCATCCCCAACAAGGGTTCACTCTCGGGACCTGCGTCGGCGATGCTCCATGAGGCCGGCTACCAGCAGCGCAAGGAGAGCAAGGAACTCGTCCTGGTCGACCCGGACAACCAGGTCGAGTTCTTCTACCTCCGCCCCCGCGACATCGCGATCTACGTGAGTTCCGGCAAGCTCGACATCGGCATCACCGGACGCGACCTGCTGCTGGACTCCGAGGCCGAGGCGGAGGAGATCCTGCCGCTCGGCTTCGCCCGCTCCACCTTCCGCTACGCCACCCGCCCCGGCACCGCCGCCGGCGTCGCCGAGTTCGGCGGCATGACCGTCGCCACCTCGTACGAGGGCATCGTCGCCCAGCACCTCGCCGACAACGGCGTCGACGCCTCCGTCGTCCACCTGGACGGCGCGGTCGAGACCGCCATCGAGCTGGGCGTCGCCCAGATCATCGCCGACGTGGTGGAGACCGGCACGTCGCTGCGCAACGCCGGCCTGGAGGTGATCGGCGAGCCGATCATGACCTCCGAGGCGATCGTCATCCGACGCACCGGCGCCGACCCCGACGAGCCCAAGGTGCGCCAGTTCCTGCGCAGGCTCCAGGGCGTTCTCGTCGCCCGGACCTACGTGATGATGGACTACGACTGCCGCGCCGAGCACCTGGAGCGCGCCGTCGCCCTCACCCCCGGGCTGGAGTCACCGACCATCTCCCCGCTGCACAACGAGGGCTGGGTCGCCGTCCGCGCGATGGTCCCCGCCAAGGAGGCGCAGCGGATCATGGACGACCTGTACGACCTGGGCGCCCGCGCCATCCTCACCACGGCCATCCACGCCTGCCGTCTCTGAGCCCCCGCACCCATTCCACCGGGAAGAGCGAAACCATGGCCGCCCCCGCCCCCGCCCCCGCGCCCCAGCCGGCACCGTCCGCCCTGCCGGTCACCTTCCGGCCGACCCGCACCAGGGTCGTACTGCTGACGGCGGGGGCCGTCATGTTCGTGGCCATCTCGGCCATCGGGCTGCTCCTCGACGACCTGCACCCGGGGGAGCGGCTGAGCTTCATCCTCACGGCCTTGCTGTTCTCCGGTGTGCTGGCGCTCCTCAGCCGTCCCAAGGTAGTCGCCGACGAGACCGGGGTCACTGTCGTCAATATCACGCGGACGCACCGACTGGAGTGGGCCGAGATCCTGCGGGTCAATCTGCGGCCCGGCGACGCCTGGGTCTTCCTCGACCTCAACGACGGCTCCAGCCTGCCCGTACTGGGCATTCAGCCCGGCGTGGCCAAGGCGCACGCCCTGCGCGACGCCCGCGCGCTGCGCGCGCTGAGCGAATCCCGTACCGCCACCGGCGCACCGGGGCCGGGACCGCGCCCGAGCGGTGGCTGAGCCACTTGCTCCACACACCACTGCCCTCCGGCGCCCGCTCTTGATTACTCTGGTGGCGGAGGCGCCGAGTGCGCCCCGCCCCGCACTCGACGGCCGCGACCGGCCCGCGGGGCATCCTGCGACCCGAGGAGTGACTCCCTCCAGCAATGGACGGATCGTCCGGTAGTACCTGCGCCGCCCCCTTCGAAGAGGCGGCGGCATGACCATCCCCCTTCTGCTGCTCGCCGCAGCGTTCCTTCTCATCCTCGCCAACGGCTTCTTCGTGGCGGCCGAATTCGGCCTCATCACGGTGGACCGCCCCGACGCCGAGCGCGCCGCCGCGGCCGGCGACCGCCGCGCCCGTACCGTCGTCAAGGCCCTGCGGGAACTCTCCTTCCAGCTCTCCGGCACCCAGCTGGGCATCACCATCACCTCGCTCGTCGTCGGCATGCTCGCCGAGCCCGCGCTCGCGGGGCTCCTCGACGGGCCGCTCGCCGCGACCGGACTGCCCGCGGGGGCGGTCTCCGGGATCGCGGTGGTGATCGGCATGCTGCTGGCCTCCGCCGTCCAGATGGTGATCGGCGAACTCGTCCCCAAGAACTGGGCGGTCTCCAGACCCCTCCAGGTCGCCCGGTTCGTGGCGGGACCGCAGCACCGCTTCTCCTCGGTCTTCCGACCGGTGATCTCGCTGCTCAACACCGTCGCCAACCGGCTCGTCCGGATGCTCGGCGTGGAGCCGACCGACGAACTCGCCTCGGCCCGCACGCCCGGCGAACTCGTCTCCCTGGCCCGCCACTCCGCGCGGGCCGGCACCCTCGAACAGGACACCGCCGACCTGTTCGTACGGACCCTCTCGCTCGGCCGGCTCACCGCGCAGCACGTGATGACGCCCCGGGTGAAGGTCAGCGCCCTCCAGTCCGACGCGACGGCCGCGGACGTCCTCAACCTCACCCGGGCCACCGGTCTGTCGCGCTTCCCCGTCTACCGGGAACGCATCGACGAGATCGTCGGCATGGTCCACCTCAAGGACGCCCTCGCCGTGCCCGTGGCCGAGCGGATGCGCACCCCCGCCGGGCGGATCGCCGTCCCGGCGCTGCTGGTGCCCGAGACGCTGCCCGTGCAGCAGCTGCTGGAGCGGCTGCGCAGTGAGCAGCCGATAGCCATCGTGGTCGACGAGTACGGCGGCACGGCCGGCGTCGTCACCCTGGAGGACATCATCGAGGAACTCGTCGGCGAGGTACGCGACGAGCACGACGCCGAGCACGACGGCCGGCCCGATCTGGCGCCCGCCGCCCCCGAGGACGGCAGGCCCGCCTGGGAGGCCGACGGCAGCTGCCGGGTCCTGACCCTGCGCCGGATCGGACTCGACGTACCCGAGGGCCCCTACGAGACCCTGGCCGGTCTGGTCGCCGATCTGCTCGGCCGCATCCCGGCCCCCGGCGACCGGGCCGAGCTGCCCGGCTGGCGGCTCTCGGTACGCCAGGTGGACCGCTACCGGGCGGAACGCGTCCGCCTCGTCCGGACCACCGACGCCCCGGCGGGCACCCCGCCCGACCGGCCCTCGGACGTACCGGCCGAACCGCACCCCGAGGGACCCGCCACCACGGCGGACGGTCCCCACGAGCCGGTGGCCGCGTACGAACCGCTCCCCGCGCACCGGCCGGTGCCCGCGCGCGCCGGAGCGATGGCGGAGGGCGGCCGATGAGCGCCCTGCAACTCGTCTTCGCCCTGCTGCTGGTCCTGGCCAACGGCTTCTTCGTCGGAGCCGAGTTCGCCCTCGTCTCCGTACGCCGCAGCCAGATCGAGCCGCACGCGGCGCGCGGCTCGGCCCGCGCCAGACAGGCGCTGTACGGGCTGGAGAATCTGCCGCAGATGATGGCGGCGGCCCAGTTCGGCATCACGGTCTGCTCCCTGACGCTCGGCGCTGTCGCGGAGCCCACGGTGGCGCATCTGCTGGAGCCCGTCTTCGAGGCGGTACGGCTGCCCGAGGGGCTGATCCATCCGCTGGGCTATGTCATAGCCCTGGCCCTGGTGGTCTTCCTGCATCTGGTCATCGGCGAGATGGTCCCCAAGAACCTCGCCATGGCCGCGCCGGAGAAGACCGCGCTCTGGCTCAGCCCCGGTCTGGTCGGCTTCGCCCGGCTCTGCCGTCCGGTGACGGCCGGTCTCGGCGCCTGCGCCCGGCTGGTGCTGCGGGCCTTCCGCGTCGAGCCCAAGGACGAGGTCGAGGCGGTCTTCACCAGCGAGCAGCTCAACCGGCTCGTCGAGGACTCCGGCCAGGCCGGACTGCTCGAACCGGAGGCGCAGGAGCGCCTGGAGGACGCGCTGGAGCTGGGCAGCCGCCCGGTCACCGACGTACTCCTCACCCGCGCCTCCCTGGTGACGGTGACCCCCGCGGTCACCCCGCGCGAGATCGAGGAGCTGACCGTGCGCACCGGTTTCTCCCGCTTCCCGGTCTGCGCGGAGGGCAGCGGCGCCTTCATGGGCTTCCTGCACGTCAAGGACGTCCTCGATCTGGAGGCCGCGGAGCGCGCCGTGCCGCAGCATGTGTGGCGGCCGATGGCGACCCTGCGGGCGGAACTCCCGCTGGACGACGCGCTCACCGTGATGCGCCGCGCCGCCACCCATCTCGCCCAGGTCGCGGACGCGTCCGGGCGGGTGCTGGGGCTCGTCGCCCTGGAGGACGTACTGGAAAAGCTCGTGGGAGAAATGCGGGACCCCTCCCACCGGCACGATGTCCAGAAGGCGTCCCTGGTGGGCGAGCAGCGCACCGACCGGGCGGACCAGGTCCTGGCCCGCTGAGCCTGTCGGACGACGACCCGGTCCGCGCCCCGCCGTGTACCGGGTCGTCACTCCTGGGGGCCGCGGTCGACCGGACCGCGGCCCGACAGGACCTCTCCGTACGCCTGCATCAGGTCCGGCAGCCGCAGCGTCGCCAGATCGTCGCGGGTGGGCGTGGAGCCGTAGCCGGAGAGCCGCAGATCGCGGTAGGCGCAGCTCTTCTCGTACAGGGTGCGCACGAAGCGGCCGTTGCCCAGCTCGTCGATCCACCCCTGGTCGACCACGTGTCCGCTGATCGAGCGCAGCTCGTCCGTGGACTCCTCGTCCCAGACGTCCCCGTTCTCCGCCGCCAGCACCCCGCCGATCGCGGTCAGTTCGAGCGGCCGGTAGCTGGGGAAGTCCACCCGGCTGGTGAAGCGGGAGGAGAGCCCGGGATTGGTGGCCAGCAGCCGGTCCATGCCCTCGGGGTAGCCCGCGAGTATCACCACCAGATGGTCACGGTTGTCCTCGGCGCGCTTGAGCAGCACCTGAAGCGCCTCGTCGCCGTAGGCGTCGCCCTTGCTGTAGCCGGAGTTGGAGAGGCTGTACGCCTCGTCCACGAAGAGCACCCCGCCGATCGCCGAGTCGATCAGCTCGTTCGCCTTCACCGCTGTCTGGCCGAGGAACTCGCCCACCAGATCGGCCCGTTGGGCCTCGACCAGATGGTCCCCGCCGAGCAGCCCGAGGGCGTAGAAGATCCGGCCCAGGATGCGGGCGACGGTCGTCTTGCCGGTGCCCGAGGGGCCCGAGAAGACAAAGTGACGTTTCGGCGGCTGGACGGGCAGCCCCTCGCCGGCCCGCAGCCTGGCCATGTTCAGCTGCGCTGAGATCGCCTTCACCTGCCGCTTCACCGGATCGAGGCCGACCATCCGCTCCAGCTCCGCGAGCGCCCGCGCGAGCAGCGCCGGATCGGTCGGGCCCTGCGGGAAGCGCGGGGCCGCCGGCTGCGCGGGCGGCGCGGCCTTCTCCCGGACGGGGCCGGGTACGGGGGCGGGCCCGGCGCCGGCCGGACCCCCGCCGGTGCCCGGCAGGGGCGCCTCCCGGCCGAGCGGTACGTCGGGACCGGGCGGCCCGTCCGGCTCGCCCTGGGCCGGCGGCTGCGCCTCGCCCGCGTCGGCGGTGTCCTGGCCGAGCCCGGCCAGCGCCACCGAGGCGAGCCCCATCGGGTCGTCGGGGCCCTCGTACCCGTCCAGGTCGGTGATCGCGGCGAGCCGGGCGGCGGTGTCCATGAACGCGGGGTCCAGCCGGTGCACGGCCCGGTAGAGAGGGAGGGCCGCCGCGCTGCGCCCGGTGCCCTCGTGGGCGCGCGCCAGCCAGTAGCGCAGCTCCTTGCGCTGCGGCTGCTCGCTGCGGCAGCGCATCAGGGAGGTGGCGAGGACCGGCTCGGCCTGTCCGTACATCTCCAGCCGGACCCGGGCCATGCCGCCGAAGAGTCCCGCCTCGATCCCCAGCAGCGGATCGTGGACCAGCGGCTCGGTATGACGCACCAACTGCTCCCAGTCCTTGACCAGATAGGCGCGGCAGGCGTGCAGGAAACGCACCTGCGTGTCCGCGTCCACCGGCGGCAGACCCGCCAACGCCCGGTCCAGATCGGGGACATGGCGGCCGTCCAGCCAGTGCGAGGCGTGCGCGAGCAGCAGATCGCGTCCGCTCTCCAGTACGGGCTGGACCCACCAGCCCAGCCAGTACCAGGAGTTCAGGGTGCGGCGGTGGCGGGAGCGCTGTTCGCCGAAGCGGTCGCGGTGGCGGTACATGTGCAGCAGGGCGGCGGTGGTGTCGACGCGCAGCGCGTGCAGCCCCAGCCAGCCGTCGGCCATCCCGGGGTCGTGCCGGACGGCGGTCCTGAACTCCTCCTCCGCCTGCGGGTACGCCCCCATGGTGTACGCGTCCACGCCGCGCACCCAGGCGAGGTCGGCCGGGGCTCCCGTTCCCTGCGTGCCGATATCCATCAGGTCCCCCACAAACCGTGCCCCCATGGTGTCCCGCCGGGCGGGCGCCCATCGGCGGCGTGCCGAACCACTGTGTCGCGGACGGGAATTGACCGCACTGAGAGGCATCGTACCTGCGCAGAGGGTGTGCGACTAAGGGCGCCGTCGGGGTGCACGGTCGTGACCGAACGTGATCGCGAGGGCGGGAGGGGAGCGAGGAAACAGGGGAGGAAAGCGGCGATAAGGGCAGAACGAAGCCCCCGGTCACGGGGGAACAACCGGGGGCTTCGCGTCCGCCGCGGCTCCGAAAAGCCGCACATTAAGAACGTAAGACCTGTCCGGCCCCCCGGTCAAGCCGAGTTGGGCACTCCGTGACGCCGGATTTCCTGCGGTTCAGCGAGGCGGCCCGAGCCGATCACCCTTAGTGAGGGTCTGGTCCTGTCCCGGGGCCGTTCCGGGCCCGGGGGCCATCTCGTACCCCGCCGGCTTCTCCCGCACCAGCGCGTCGGCGAACGGGCGGGAGGGGTCCGACGCGAAGTGGCGTGTCTCCGCCACCGTCCAGCCGTCCCAGAAAGCGGACTGGGCGGGGCCGTCGCGCCGGCGCCCGCGCTCCCAGGACTCCTCGGCGCCCCGGTCCATCCAGAACAGCCGCGCGAGATACGGCCGCAGCTCCCGGCGCCCGGCGCCGACGCCCTCCATCACGACGACGGGCGCGGGCGGCAGGGCGCGGGGTGCGTCGAACCGGCGTGCGGTCCAGTCGTACGCCCGGTAGTGCGCGTACGCGCCTCGGGAGAGCGGCTCCACGACCTGCTCGGTCAGCCGCTCCGTCCACTCGAAGAGGTGGCGGTGACTGGCCAGATCGTCCAGCCGCAGGACGGGCGCGCCGTCCAGCGCCGCCGCCAGCCGGTCGGCGAAGGTGCTCTTGCCCGAGCCCGCGTGGCCGTCGACCGCGATCAGCCGGACAGGGCCGCAGGAGGGCGGCACGGCGCGCAGGGCCCGGGCCCGCGCGGTCAGATCGTCCATACGGCCCAGCCTACGAGCCCCCGCGCGCGTGCGAGGGGGCCGCCTCACGGTCGCGACCGCAGGTCATGCCACTGGTGCAGACCAATATTGCTCGACCGACGCGGTGTGAATCGCTGGCAGAAGCGCGCCGGGAGCCGCGATAGTGGACGACTCCGACCCGTCGCCCCGCCCGCCGGGCCCGCCTTCCGCCTCCCTCCACCCGCTCTCCACCTCCCGCTCCGCCTTCCCTCGCCCCGCCTCTCGACCGGAGGTTTCCCATGACCCGTCCCACCTCGCGCAGAACCGTTCTCGCCGCCGCGCTCGCGGTCGCCGCCGGCACCGGGGCGAGCGCCGCCGTACCGGCCGCCGCCGCCCCGGCGGAGCCGCTCGTGGACAACGCCTTCTGGACCTCGTACGCCGACTGGCGCGCCGGCACCGGGCGCGGCACCCGGGCCGTCTCCGGAGCCCGGCCCTCTCTGGTGATCCACGCCCCGGCCGGCCGCACCGACTACCAGGACCCGCACACCGGGAGGACGACCACCTGGGAGTACGCGAGCTGGACCTCGCCCGAGCACCGCTCCACGGTCCCCGCCACCGAGGTGATCGCCTCCTGGAACGCCAGGACCCCGGCCGGCACCTGGCTCCAGATCGAGCTGCGCGGCCGCTACTCCGACGGCACCGACACCCCCTGGTACGTGCTGGGCCGCTGGACCTCCGGCGACGGCGAGGACGACATCAGGCGCACCTCCGTGGACGGGCAGGGCGACGGGCGCAGCAGCGTCTGGACCGACACGCTCGCCGTGAACGACGCGGCGAGCGGAGTGCGGCTCGTCTCCTACCGGCTGCGGCTCACCCTGCACCGCAGGCCCGGCACCCGGCTCACGCCCGTGGTGCACCGGGTCGGCGCGATGGCCTCCGACATCCCCGACCGGTTCACGGTCCCGGCCTCCGCCCCCGGGCTCGTCCGCGAGCTGACCGTGCCTCGCTACTCGCAGAACACCCACGTCGGGCAGTACCCGGAGTACGACAACGGCGGCGAGGCGTGGTGCAGCCCCACCTCCTCCGAGATGATCGTCGAGTACTGGGGGCGCGGGCCCACCGCCGAGGAACTCGCCTGGGTGAACCCGGCCTTCGCCGATCCGCAGATCTGCCACGCGGCCCGGTTCACCTACGACTACCAGTACGAGGGCTGCGGCAACTGGCCGTTCAACGCCGCGTACGCCGCGACCTACCGCGAGATGTCCTCCGCCGTCACCAGGCTCGGCTCGCTCACCGAGGCGGAGACCCTCGTCCGCGCGGGCATCCCCCTGATCACCTCCCAGTCCTTCCTCAAGGAGGAGCTGACCGGGGCCGGGTACGGCACCGCCGGCCATCTGATGACCGTGATCGGCTTCACGGCCGACGGCGATGTGATCGCCAACGACCCCTCCTCCCCGGACAACGCGGCCGTGCGCCGGGTCTACCGGCGCGCCGAGTGGGAGACGATCTGGCTGCGCACCAAGCGGTACAACGCCTCGGGCAACGTCTCCTCGGGCACCGGCGGCGTCGCCTACGTCTACTGGCCCGCCGAACCGTCCGCCGCCCAGCGCCGGGCCCTGCGGGCGGTGGGGCTGATCTGATCCCGGTACGTGGACAGCGCGCGGTGTGGTGTACGGCACATTTCCGGGCCGTGCACCCCCGTACGCCCCCGCGTTCACGCGCCGGTGCCCCGCCGCCGCCCGCCCGTCGCGGGGAGCCGTGACGCAGGTCTCTACCCGGGGGCCGGATTCGCTGGCACTGTGGTGGGGTCACCGAGGGGACGGTGGCCCGGGGGGGACATCCACCGCCGTACGAACGAACGAGATGTCCATGACTGCCACCGCCACCACTGCCCTCACCTCCCTCACCGGCGCGCTCGACCGCGTCCGCGACCGGGCCCGTACCGGAGGCCCCAAGGACGACGGCCCCGAGCTGGTCGAGCAGCTGCTCGGCTGGACCCTGGTCGTGCTGCTCGCCGTCCTCGTCAGTCACACGGGTCTGCTGTAGCCACCTGAAAGAGGCGGCCGCCACGTCTCTGCGATACTGCGGGAATTCTTGTGTGAATTCTGTGGCAGACGGAGACCAGGACGCGAATTGAATAGCAGTCAACAGCGGGACGCCTCCTTGCGATCGCAGGTGCGGCGTTCCGAACTCATCGCGACCGGACGGAAGTTGTTCGCCCACACCTCGTACGACGCGCTGTCGATGGATGACATCGCCCAGCACGCCGGGGTCGCCAAAGGGCTGATCTACTACTACTTCAAGAACAAGCGCGGCTACTACCTCGCCATCGTCGAGGATTCGGTCGCGGAACTCGTCTCGCTCGCGGCCGGCGGAAACGAACTCCCGCGCACCCAGCGCGTCCAGCGCACGGTCGAGGCGTATCTGCGCTTCGCCCAGGAGAACGAGGCCGCCTACCGGACCATCATCACGGGCGGGGTCGGCTTCGACACCCAGGTGCAGGAGATCCGGGACGCCGTGCGCACGGGGCTGGTCGCGACGGTCGCCGAGGGCGCCTACGGCCATCACGACATCCCGCCGATCGCCCGGCTCGCGCTGCTCGGCTGGCTCAGCAGCGTGGAGTGGCTGACGCTGGAATGGCTGGAGTACAAGGACGACGTCCAGCGTGAGGTGCCCCGGGACCTGCTGGTGCGGATGCTGCGGCACACGCTGAACACGATCGAGGAGTTCGCCCCCGAGTGCCCGGCACCACCGCCCGACCTCCAATGGCGCCCGTTCACCGGCCTGACGGCCCTGAACGGCGAGAGCGGCGCGTAGGTCCTGTCCGACAGGATCGCCCTGATGGGACAGCCGCCGGGGGCGGGGGCCGCTCGGGCTCCCCGCCCCCGGCGAGTCGGTGGTGGTCACACGTGCGGCGTTCCGCCGCCCGGCCGGAGGTGTGCGATCAGCTGATGGCCTTGATCAGCTCACCGTCACCGGTGTCCCCGCTCAGCTCCCAGAAGAAGGTCCCGCCAAGGCCCTGCTGGTCCTTGTAGGCCATCTTCCCGGCGATCGTGGCGGGGGTGTCGTAGCTCCACCACTGGTCGCCGCAGTGGGCGTACGCGGTGCCCGCGACCGTACCGTTCGCCGGGCAGGAGGACTTGAGCACCTTGTAGTCCTCGATGCCCGCCTCGTACGTTCCGGGCGCCGCGCCGGTGGCGGTGCCGCCCGGCTCCGACTGGGTGACGCCGCTCCAGCCCCGGCCGTAGAAGCCGATGCCGAGCAGCAGCTTCTCGGCGGGGATGCCCAGGCCCTTGAGCTTGCTGATCGCCGCGTCCGAGTTGAAGCCCTCGGTGGGGATGCCCTCATAGGAGGTGAGCGGCGAGTGCGGGGCGGTGGGGCCCTGCGCGGCGAAGGCACCGAAGAAGTCGTACGTCATCGGGTTGTACCAGTCGAGGTACTGCGCGGCGCCCGCGTAGTCGGCGGCGTCGATCTTCCCGCCGTCCGAACCGTCCGCGGTGATCGCCGCCGTCACCAGATCCGTACCGAACGCGCCGCGCAGCGCCGCCGCGACGTTCCTGAACGCGTCGGGCCCGCTGGAGTCGCAGGTCAGCCCGCAGGCGTTCGGGTACTCCCAGTCGATGTCGATACCGTCGAACACATCGGCCCAGCGCGGGTCCTCGACCAGGTCGTGGCAGGACTTCGCGAAGCCCGCCGGGTCCTTGGCCGCCTCCGCGAAGCCGCCGGACCACGACCAGCCGCCGAAGGACCAGACGACCTTGAGGCCGGGGTGACGCTCCTTCAGCTTGCGCAGCTGGTTGAAGTTGCCGCGCAGCTCCTGGTCCCAGGTGTCGGCCACGCCGTCCACGCTCTGGTCGGCGGTGTACGCCTTCTCGTAGTCGGCGTACGAGTCGCCGATCGCGCACTTGCCGCCGGTGACGTTGCCGAAGGCGTAGTTGATGTGCGTGAGCTTGTCGGCGGAGCCGGAGGTCTCGATGTTCTTGACGTGGTAATTCCGGTCGTAGACGCCCCAGTTGGTGAAGTAGCCGACGACCTTGTCGCCGGCTGCGGCAGCTGCGGCCGGTTCGGCGGAGGCGGCGGACGCGGCCTCGCCCGCCGAGGCGGCGCCCGCTCCGGAGAGCAGGGCCACGCCGAGGGCGGCGGTACAGGCGGCGGCCGTCAGCGCCCGGAAGCGGGCGCGGGGGAGGGTGAGCATGGAGTCTCCTCGTGGGGGAGAAGAGCGAGTGGGGGAGATCGTGCTGTGTGAGTGGACGTTAGAAGGACTAGACCACTGGGTCAATGGTGCGGACCATGTTCGATGGCCGCCCGAGCGGGGCGCGTGACCGGCGGTGGGTCCGGGCGGGGCTCGTGACCAGTGACGTAAGGGCCCCGATCGGGCATACTCAACGCGCCACGGCAGTTGATCAGCCGCTCCCGCGATCCGGAAAGGCAGCATCGGCCGGGGCAGAATCACTCTCCGGGGGCATCCCCGGACCTCAGTCGGCGGCGCCGCCACACCCTGCGCGCGCGACCGCCGTAGCGCCCGACAGGGAGGAGAGCGCCGCCATGTCCGACCGCGCCCCGCGACCGGTGGAACGTCAGCTGCCCACCGAGGAGTCCAAGGACCTCATCGCCCTCGTACGCGACATCGGCCGCCGGGAGATCGCCCCCGAGGCGGCCGAGGAAGAGGACGCGGGCCGCTTCCCGCGCGAACTCTTCGCCACGCTCTCCTCGTCGGGCCTGCTCGGCCTCCCGTACGACTCCGCCGACGGCGGCGGGGACCAGCCCTACGAGGTATACCTCCAGGTCCTCGAAGAGCTGGCCGCCGTCCGGCTCACCGTCGGTCTCGGCGTGAGCGTGCACACCCTCGCCTGCCACGCGCTGGCCGGTTACGGCGGCAAGGAGCAGCGCGACGCCCACCTCCCCGCCATGCTGGGCGGCGGACTGCTCGGCGCGTACTGCCTCTCCGAGCCCGCCGCGGGCTCCGACGCCGCCTCCCTGAGCACGAAGGCCGTACGGGACGGTGACGACTGGGTCATCACCGGCACCAAGGCGTGGATCACCCATGGCGGGATCGCGGACTTCTACACCGTCCTCGCCCGGACGGGCGGCCCGGGGGCGCGCGGCATCACCGCCTTCCTCGTCCCGGGCGACGCGCCCGGTCTCACCGCGGCGGCGCCCGAGCGGAAGATGGGCATGAAGGGCTCGCCCACCGCCCAACTCCACTTCGACGGCGTACGGGTGGCCGACGACCGGCGCCTCGGCGACGAGGGGCAGGGCTTCGCGATCGCCCTGTCCGCGCTGGACTCGGGACGCCTCGGCATCGCCGCCTGCGCCGTCGGACTGGCGCAGGCCGCCCTGGACGAGGCACTCCAATACGCCGCCGGGCGCAGCCAGTTCGGCCGGCCCGTCGCCGACTTCCAGGGGCTGCGCTTCCTGCTCGCCGACATGGCCACCCGCATCGAGGCGGGGCGCTCGCTCTACCTCGCCGCCGCGCGCCTGCGCGACGCGGGCCGGCCCTTCTCCGCACAGGCGGCCATGGCCAAGCTGTTCTGCACCGACACGGCGATGGCGGTCACCGTCGACGCCGTACAGGTGCTCGGCGGGTACGGCTACACCGCCGACTTCCCGGCGGAACGCTATATGCGCGAGGCGAAGATGCTGCAGATCGTCGAGGGCACCAACCAGATCCAGCGCATGGTGATCGCGCGGCATCTGGCCGGTCCCGAGA
Source organism: Streptomyces sp. NBC_01429 (assembly GCF_036231945.1). Lineage (NCBI taxonomy): Bacteria > Bacillati > Actinomycetota > Actinomycetes > Kitasatosporales > Streptomycetaceae > Streptomyces > Streptomyces sp. NBC_01429. The sequence continues at coordinate 6,785,781 of NZ_CP109599.1, forward strand.
CCCGCTGACCGCCGGGCCGGCCACGGCCGGCCCCGCCGGTCCGCCGGACGGGCCGGCCGTCAGGCCGCGGCCCGCCGGGCGGCCACCGTCCTGAACGGTCGCGAGCCCGGTCCTCCGACGTGGGAGAAGGGCTGCGTACGCCAGTCCAGGCCCTGAGGCAGCGTCAGCAGCAGCGCGGTGTCCTGCTCCTGGACGTCCGACGACTCGTCGGCGGGCCGGGCGGCGGACGCCGTGCTGCCCGTACCGGCGCACACCGACAGCACGAACGGATTCCACGGGGACGGGCACAGCGCGTGCTCCGGAAGCACGTCCTCGTCCGCCAGCAGCGCGATGGGCTGCGCGCAGTCCGGGCAGACGACCCGGTACATCTCGAACGTGTCGTACGCGTCGAGTTCGTCGGCTTCGGTGTCGGCGAACTCGACCGGCTCCGGCTCGGTGCGTCCGGCGCGCTTCAGGCTCTGCATGGAGACATTCCCCCTCGGGTGGGCCGACCAGGCACGTGTGGTCTCGACCACAGCAAGCAATTCCCGTCGCGCGCGCCGGGTAACCGTATGGTCTCGACGGACCCGCCCATGGCCCTGTGGTCTTTGTCACACGCCCGTCGCGGGCGCCCCCGCGCGCGCCCGCCGACTGTGCCGGAGGCCACCCGGGGCAATAGGTTGAACAGCATGGAGGAGCTGGATCGTCAGATCGTGGAGTTGCTCGTCAAGGACGGCCGGACGAGCTACACCGACCTGGGCAAGGCCACCGGCCTGTCCACCTCGGCCGTGCACCAACGGGTGCGCAGGCTGGAGCAGCGCGGTGTCATCCGGGGGTACGCGGCGGTCGTCGACCCGGAGGCCGTCGGGCTGCCGCTGACCGCCTTCATCTCGGCGAAACCCTTCGACCCCAGCGCGCCCGACGACATCGCGGAGCGGCTCGCCGTGATCCCCGAGATCGAGGCGTGCCACAGCGTGGCGGGCGACGAGAACTACATCCTCAAGGTGCGGGTCGCCACCCCCCTGGAGCTGGAGCACCTGCTCACCCGCATCCGCTCCCTGGCCGGTGTCTCCACCCGGACGACGGTCGTCCTCTCCACCCCCTACGAGTCCCGGCCGCCCTCCTTCTGACGCGGGTTCCGCAACGGGCCGGGCTTCCCCGACCCCGCGCCGCGCCGCCCGGTCCGCACCCGCGAGACTGGTCACCATGAACCGTCGCACCGCCCCCCAGAGCGAACCCGGCCGCACCGTCCTGCTGCGCCGGGGAGAAGTCCACAGCCCCGCCGACCCGTTCGCCACCGCCATGGTCGTCGAGCGCGGCCATGTCGCCTGGGTGGGCTCGGAGGGCGCCGCGGACTCCTTCGTCTCCGGGGTGGACGAGGTGGTGGACCTGGACGGCGCGCTGGTCACCCCCGCCTTCACCGACGCCCACACCCACCTGACGGCCACCGGCCTCGCGCTCACCGGGCTCGACCTGTCCGGCGCCGGGAGCCTGCCGGAGGCGCTCGCGCTCGTACGGGCGTACCGCGAGGCGCGGCCCGCCGCCGACGGGGAGGTGCTGCTCGGCCACGGCTGGGACTCCGACAGCTGGCCCGAGCGACGGCCCCCGTCCCGCGCCGAACTGGACGAGGCCGCGGCCGGCCGGCCGCTCTACCTGCCCCGGATCGACGTGCATTCGGCCGTGGTGACCACGGCCCTGCTCGACCTGGTGCCCGCGGTCACCTCGCTGCCCGGCTACCACCCGGACGCCCCGCTGACCGACGCCGCGCACCACGCCGTGCGCGAGGCCGCCCACGGCGCCCTCGGCGCCCCGCAGCGCGCCGAGGCGCAGCGGGCCGCCCGGCGGCGCGCCGCCTCGCTGGGGATCGGCACGCTCCACGAGTGCGCGGGCCCCGACATTTCGAGCGAGGAGGACTTCACGGCCCTGCTCGCCCTCGCCGAGGAGGAGCCGGGTCCGCGCGTCCACGGCTACTGGGCCGAGCTGATCAGCGACGAGCGGGGCGCCCGGCGCGTGCGTGAACTGGGCGCGTGGGGCGCCGCCGGTGATCTCTTCGCCGACGGCTCGCTGGGCTCCCACACGGCCGCCCTGCGCGATCCGTACGCCGACGCCGCGCACACCGGCGCCGCGCGGCTCGACGCCGCCGCGATCGCCGCCCATGTCACCGCCTGCACCGAGGCCGGGATCCAGGCGGGCTTCCACGCCATCGGCGACGCCGCCCTCGACGCGGTCGTCGACGGGGTGCGCGCGGCGGCCGAGCGCCTCGGTGTCGCCCGCGTCCGGGCCGCCCGGCACCGCGTCGAGCACGCCGAGATGCTCACCCCCGAGACCATCGCCGGCTTCGCCGAGCTGGGGCTCACCGCCTCCGTGCAGCCCGCCTTCGACGCGGCCTGGGGCGGTGCGGACGGCATGTACGCGAGCCGGCTCGGCGCCGAGCGCGCCGCCACGCTCAATCCGTACGCCGCCCTGCTGCGCGCCGGGGTCCCGCTGGCCTTCGGCTCCGACAGCCCGGTCACCCCGCTGGACCCGTGGGGCACGATCAGGGCGGCCGCCTTCCACCGCACGCCCGGTCACCGGATCTCGGTACGGGCCGCGTTCACCGCCCACACCCGGGGCGGCTGGCGCGCCGTCGGCCGCGACGACGCCGGGACGCTGGTGCCGGGCGCCCCCGCCGACTACGCCGTCTGGCGGACGGACGAACTGGTGGTCCAGGCGCCGGACGACCGCGTGGCCCGCTGGTCCACCGATCCGCGCTCCGGCACCCCGGGCCTGCCCGATCTCACCCCGGGCCGGGCGCTGCCCGTATGTCTGCGGACCGTCGTCTCCGGACAAACGGTATTTGTGCGACCGAACGAGTGACGTACGGACATTTCGTACCGCCGGTCGGTGGCCCCCGCTCTCCGCCGCGACCTGCGGATCTCCGGCGCTGACCTGGCGATTCGGGTAAACGCCGCAGTTCAAACGGCTATTGACAGTAAGCCGCCACCGGCGGGTAGGTTCGGCCGGGTCCACCACGGACGTCCGTCCGGCAACCTCCACGCGGTCGTCGAACGCCGCTGGGCCATGGGGCGGTGTGCCGCACCGGCGCACCACCACTGGGAGCCAGGTCCAGCGCCAGCGTCTCGTCGGCGAGGGAAGGATTCAGCCGGTCGGCAGGTGTGACCCGGATGGGGCCCCGGCGTTCAGTAGACAACGGCTTTCGGTCGACCCGCAGCCAGCGGGTGCCAGGTCGGCCCGAAGGACGCCGGGTCCCGATCCGCAGCCCACCGGAGGGCGGCCCCGGTCCGCGCGGTATCCGGTTGCGCCCGTGATCGCCCGAGATGCCCCCTCGGCGGACCCTCCCGGGGCCCGACACCCTTTCGCCGAGGTGGTCTGCGGACCCGGCGTGCTCGCTAAGCTGGGTGATCTGCGTACGGCTCTGCGTACGGCGATCCACATAGGGGCAGCAGTGAACGACGGTGACCAGAGGCGGTACGGCCCGCTCGGTACGGCCTTGGTGATCATCCCGACCTACAACGAGGCCGAGAACATCGCGTCGATCGTCTCCCGGGTGCGTGCGGCGGTGCCCGCCGCCGACATCCTCGTCGCCGACGACAACAGCCCCGACGGCACCGGCAAGATCGCCGATGAGCTGGCCGCAGCGGACAGCCAGGTCAAGGTCCTGCACCGCAAGGGCAAGGAAGGGCTCGGCGCCGCCTATCTGGCGGGGTTCCGCTGGGGCATCGAGCGCGACTACGGCGTACTCGTGGAGATGGACGCCGACGGTTCGCACCAGCCCGAGGAGCTGCCCCGGCTGCTGACCGCGCTCAAGGGCGCCGATCTGGTCCTCGGCTCGCGCTGGGTGCCAGGCGGCCGGGTCGTCAACTGGCCCACCGCCCGCAAGATGATCTCGCGCGGCGGCAGCTCCTACTCCCGGGTCCTGCTCGGGGTGCCGATCCGCGACGTCACCGGCGGCTACCGCGCCTTCCGCCGGGAGACCCTGGAGGCGCTCGGCCTCGACGCCGTCTCCTCCCAGGGCTACTGCTTCCAGGTCGATCTGGCCCGGCGCGCGGTCGAGGCGGGCTGCCATGTGGTCGAGGTGCCCATCACCTTCGTCGAACGCGAGCTGGGCGACTCCAAGATGAGCAAGGACATCCTGGTCGAGGCGCTCTGGCGGGTCACCGCGTGGGGCGTCGAGTCCCGCGCCAACCGTCTTCTCGGCCGGAAGCCCACACCGCCGTCCCGGTCCTGATCACCCGCTTACGCCGTCCGCACCGGCGCCCAGGCACACTGGGAGTATGACGACCGCGCAGCCGCACAGCCCCCGTCCGAAGCGCTCCCGCGCCCGCACTCTGATTCCGCTGTCCATCGCCGCCTGGCTGGTGCTGGAGATCTGGCTGCTGACCGTGGTGGCCGACACCATCGGCGGCTTCGGTCTCCTGCTGCTGATCGCGGGCTCGATCGTGCTCGGCGCCGTGGTGATCAAGAGCGCCGGGCGCCGCGCCTTCCGGAATCTGACCGAGACCATTCAGCGCCAGCAGCGTCAGCAGCAGCCCGGCGCGACCCCCGAGGTCGAGGGCGCGAGCGGGACCACCGGCAACGGGTTCCTGATGCTCGGCGGGCTGCTGATCATGGTGCCGGGGATGATCACCGACCTGCTGGGCCTGCTGCTGCTCATCCCGTTCGTACGGATGGCGCTCGGCCGGTACGCGGAACGGTCGCTGGAGCGCCGGGTGCGGGCGGCCTCGGTGCCCGGCGGGCTGGGGGACGCCTACCAGCAGGCCAGGATGCACCGGCCCGACGGCAAGGTGGTCCAGGGCGAGGTCATCAAGAACGACGAGCGGCCGGAGGACTCGGGACGCCCCGAGGACCAGGGCCCGCGTCCGCCGCTGACCCCCTGAGCCGGCCCCTTCAGCGCGCCGGCCCCTTGGGCGCGCGCCACAGAGCCGCGGGCCGCCCCACTCACTGAGTGGGGCGGCCCGCGGCTCTGTACGTAATTTTGGGTGTGGTCGTGCGGTGTGCGTACGCGGTCAGGCGGACTTGCGGCTGTCCCGCGGATGCACGGCGATGTTCATGGCACCGGAGCGCAGGACTGCCAGCCTCTCGGCCAGCACCTCCTCCAACTCCTCGCGGGTGCGCCGCTCCATGAGCATGTCCCAGTGCGTACGTGCGGGCTTGCCCTTCTTCTCTTCGGGGCCATCCCCGTCCACCAGGAGTGCCAGGGCGCCGCACGCCTTGCACTCCCACTCCGGCGGAATCTCCGCCTCTACCGAGAACGGCATCTCAAATCGATGGCCGTTCTGGCATGCGTACTCCACCGCCTGGCGCGGGGCCAGATCGATGCCGCGGTCCGTCTCGTAGCTGGTAACCACAAGTCGCGTGCCGCGGAGAGCTCGCTCACTCATGAATCGTGCCTCCCGGGCTTGTCGCCCACAGGACAGGTGTCGCTGTCGTCGTCATCCGGTCAACGTCCGGTCGGCGGTAAAGATTCCCGTTGTGGGTCTGCGTCGCCCGTCGTGCCGTTGCTTTTTCAAGGATTGCGTACCCGCCAGCGCCCGGTTTGTCACATCTAACAGGAGATGTCACCCAGCGATTTCGTCTGTCGAGTACGCAGTAACGGTCCGCCTGGCAGGCCAACCGCGTACACTACCGCCCTTTGAGTTCAACGTCTAAATACGCTCCGGTACGGGGTTTCCCGCGGCCGCGATCGCCCGCCCGATCGGGACCCTTGCCAGCAGGCCGAACCCTAGCGCGAAGAAGACCACGAGGGAGATGATCGCCTCCCGGTAACTGCCCGTGAGCTGAAACGCGACCCCGAACACCAGCGGTCCCAGCCAGCTCAGCCCCCGGTCGCTCATCTCGTACGCGGAGAAGTACTCGGCCTCCTTGCCGCTCGGCACCAGATGCGAGAAGAGGGAGCGCGACAGGGCCTGGCTGCCGCCCAGCACCAGACCGATCGCCGCGGCCAGCGCGTAGAACGCCACCGGCGCGCCGGCGGGCAGGAAGTACCCCGCGACGAGGATGAGCGTCCACACGGCGAGTGAGCCCAGGATCGTCCGCTTGGCCCCGTACGACCTGGCCATCCGTCCCATGCCGAGTGCGCCGACGACCGCCAGCACCTGCACCAGCAGTACGGCGGTGATCAGTGTCGTCTGGTCGAGGCCCAGCTCCTCGGAGCCGTAGATCGACGCCTGGGAGATCACCGTCTGGATGCCGTCGTTGTAGATCAGATAGGCGAGCAGGAAGGACAGCGTCAGCGGATGGCGGCGCATGTCCCGCAGCGTGGCCATCAGCTGCCGCCAGCCCGTACCCACGGCCCCCTCGCCCGAGCGCGCCACCCGGCGGTCGCGCAGCCTGCGCAGCGGTACGACCGTGAAGGCGCCCCACCAGACGCCGGCCGTGGCCAGACAGATCCGCACCGCCGTCGACTCGGAGACCCCGAACGACTCGTGGCCGGTGTAGAGCGCCAGATCGAGCAGCAGGACCAGCGCGCCCGAGGTGTAGCCGAAGGCCCAGCCCCGGGACGAGACGGCGTCGCGCTCGTCGGGAGCGGCGATCTGCGGCAGATAGGCGTTGTAGAGCACCATCGAGACCGCCAGGGAGGCGTTCGCCACGATCAGCAGCAGCGCCCCCAGCAGATAGCGGTCGCCGTCCAGGAAGAACATGCCGGCCGTGGCGCTCGCGCCCAGATACGCGGCGCCCGCCAGCAGCGGCTTCTTGCGCCCCGTGCGGTCCGCCGCCGCGCCCGCCAGCGGCATCGCCAGAATGGCGACGACGAGGGAGAGGGAGACCGTGTACGCGAAGACGGAGCCCGCCCGGACGGGGATGCCCAGCGGATGCACATAGCCGTCGGCGTCCGCCGCCGCCTTCGCCACCGAGGTCAGATACGGGCCCAGGAACACCGTGAGCACGCTCGTCGAATAGACGGAGCACGCGAAGTCGTAGAAGTACCAGCCGCGCTGCTCGCGCCTGCGGTCCGCCGCCCCGGCGGCCACGTCGACTGTGTCGGCGGTCATCCGCGCGTCCTCTCCCCCGTACGGACCCGCCGCCCGGTCAGTGCCATGCGCCCCGAGCGGTCAACACGGTGCGCAGCGTCTCCAGTTGATCAGTCATGATGCCATCCACGCCGAGATCGAGGAGCGCCTCCATCCGGTTCGCCTCGTTGACCGTCCAGACATGGACCTTCAGGCCGCGCGCGTGCGCCGTCCGCACGAAGCGCTCGTCCACCACCGGGATGCCGCTCCGCGCCTCGGGGACCTGCGCGCACACCGCGCCGGCGCGGACCGGCGCGGGGATCCCGTACGAGCGCAGCCGCAGCCCCAGCACCCCCCGCACGCCGTACGAGGTGGCGAGCCGGGGGCCGGCGAGGCGCGCCGCCCGCGCCACCCTGGCCTCGGAGAAGGAGCCGGCGCACACCCGGTCCCAGCTGTTCGTCCGGCGGATCAGCTCGACCAGCGGGACCAGCGCGGGCGCCGCCTTGATGTCCACGTTCCAGCGGGCCTCGGGGAACTCTTCGAGCAGCTCCTCGAAGAGCGGCAGCGGCTCGCGCCCCGCCACCTCGGCCCGGCGCACCTCGGCCCACGGGAGATCCCCGATCCGGCCCCGGGCGTCGGTGACCCGGTCCAGCGTGGAGTCGTGGAAGGCGACCAGCCGGCCGTCCTTCGTGGCGTGCACATCGGTCTCGAAGTGGCGGTAGCCGAGAGCGGCGGCCCGGCGGAACGCGGCGGCGGTGTTCTCCAGGCCGTCGAGCGCGCCGCCGCGATGGGCGAACGCGATCGGGCCCGGCCGCTCGGCGCCGGGCCGGTCGAGATAGGGGTGGTGTGGTCGGGTCACCGCCGCAGTATGGCCTGATCCGGTGACGTCCGGGCAACGGCCGCGCTGCCGTCGTCCGCCCCGGGGACGGCGAACACGCGCAGGAAGAGCTGCGCGAGCGGGCCGATGGCCAGCGCGTACGCCACCGTGCCGATGCCCACCGAACCGCCGAGCGCGAAGCCGGTGGCGACGACGGCCACCTCGATCGCCGTACGGACCAGCCGCACCGAGCGGCCGGTCAGCCGGTGCAGCCCGGTCATCAGACCGTCGCGCGGGCCGGGGCCGAAGCGGGCCGAGATGTACAGACCGGTCGCCAGACCGTTGAGCACGATTCCGGCGACCAGCAGCGCGATCCGGGCGGGCAGCCCGTGCGCCTCGGGGACCAGGGCGAGCGTCCCGTCGATCGCCAGCCCCACGGCGAAGACGTTGGAGACCGTGCCGAGCCCCGGCCGCTGCCTGATCGGTATCCAGAGCAGCAGCACGGCCGCCCCCACCACGATCGCGACGACCCCCATGGAGAGCCCGGTCAGCTCGGCCAGCCCCTGGTGCAGCACGCCCCACGGCTCCAGACCGAGGCCGCCGCGCACCAGCAGCGCGGAACTCGCGCCGTACAGGGCGAGACCGGCGTAGAGCTGCCCGAGCCGACGGGGGAGATGCGGGGTCCGGAGGCCGGAGGTGATGGACACGATGCCGCCCCTTGGTGCGATGGTGGACTGGTACATGCCACTCTGTGGCTGGCCGGACCAGGCCAACCAGGGCCAATTCGGGGAAGGTGGACTGATTTCCATGGCGCACTGGACCTCGGCTGTCGGGGCGGCGCAGCTCGCCCGGCAGCTCCACGCCCAGCAGCCCCGGCCCGCCGGCCCCGGCACCCGCCGCCCGCCCGCCTACCGGGCCCTCGCCGACGGCATCCGGCTGCTCGTCCTGGAGGGCCGGGTCCCGGTCGCCGCCCGGCTGCCCGCGGAGCGCGAGCTGGCCGTGTCGCTGTCGATGAGCCGTACCACCGTGGCCGCCGCCTACGAGACGCTGCGCTCCGAAGGCTTCCTGGAGTCCCGCAGGGGCGCCGGGAGCTGGACCGCCGTCCCCGCGGGCAACCCCCTGCCCGCGCGCGGTCTCGAACCGCTGCCGCCCGAATCGCTGGGCTCCATGATCGACCTCGGCACGGCCGCCCTGCCGGCCCCCGAACCCTGGCTCACCCGGGGCGTCCAGGGCGCCCTGGAGGAGCTGGCGCCGTACGCGCACACCCACGGCGACTACCCGGCGGGGCTGCCCGCGCTGCGCCGGATGCTCGCCGACCGCTACACCGAGCGCGGTATCCCGACCATGCCGGAACAGATCATGGTCACCACCGGCGCGATGGGCGCGATGGACGCGATCTGCCATCTCTTCGCGGGCCGGGGGGAGCGCATCGCGGTCGAGTCCCCGTCGTACGCCAACATCCTCCAGCTGATGCGGGAGGCGGGCGCCCGGCTGGTGCCCGTCGCCATGGCGGAGGGGCTGTCCGGCTGGGACCTGGCGCGCTGGCGCCAGGTGCTGCGCGACGCCGCGCCCCGGCTCGCCTACGTCGTCGCCGACTTCCACAATCCGACCGGCGCGCTGGCCGACGAGGACCAGCGGCGGCAGCTGGTCGACGCGGCCCGCTCGGCCGGCACCGTACTGGTCGTCGACGAGACCATGTCCGAGCTGTGTCTCGACCCGGACATCGAGATGCCCAGACGCGTCTGCGCCTTCGACCCGGCGGGCAGCACGGTCCTCACCGTCGGCTCGGCGAGCAAGGCGTTCTGGGCGGGGATGCGGATCGGCTGGGTGCGCGCCGCTCCCGATGTGATCCGCTCCCTCGTCGCCGCCCGCGCCTACGCCGACCTCGGCACCCCGGTGCTCGAACAGCTCGCCGTCAACTGGCTGCTGCGCACCGGCGGCTGGGAGGAGGCCGTCGCGCTGCGCCGGGCCCAGGCGCGGGAGAACCGCGACGCGCTGGTCGCCGCCGTACGCGCGGAGCTGCCCGACTGGGAGTTCGACGTACCGGGCGGCGGGCTGACCCTGTGGGTGCGCACCGGCGGGCTGTCCGGTTCGCGGCTGGCCGAGGTGGGGGAGCGGGTCGGGGTACGGGTGCCGTCGGGGCCGCGCTTCGGGGTCGACGGCGCGTTCGAGGGGTACGTACGGCTGCCGTTCACGGTCGGCGGGCCGGTCGCGGTCGAGGCGGCGGCCCGGCTGGCGGCGGCGGCGCGTCTGGTGGAGAGCGGGGCGAGCACGGGCACGGACACGCCGCGCACCTTCGTCGCGTGAGAGCGCGGGCCCGCCGGGTCAGCCCTCGGCCGGTGCGCCCGCGTGCGCCTGCTCCACCACCCGCTCCGTGACCCGCTCCTCGTCGGTGGCCCCGCCGGTCCCGCCGGGCCCGGGAGTCCCCGCGGGCGGTGTGGTCCGGGGCGGCAGGAGGCCCAGGACCGCCCGGCGGTGCGTCTCGCTCGTCGCGTCGTCGTACGGGTCCGGGGTCGCCGGGACCTGGAGTCTGAGCACCGGGCCCCGGCCCAGCCGCGCGTACCCCCGGCCTGGCGGCACCTCCGGGGTCGGCGTGGTGTGCGGCGGCGCCCCCAGCACCTCTTCCACCTGCGCGGGCGAGGCCGGTCCGAGGACCACCCGGGCGCGGGTGTGCGACCGTACGGCCTCGTCGATCATGTCCAGGCTGTCGAGCTGGTCGGCCACCACGACCGTCACCCGCACCGCCCCGCCGTGGCGCAGCGGCATCCGCAGAAGCTCCTGCGGATCGGGCCGCCCCTCGGCCGCGGCGAGATGGCCGAAGACGCTCGGCCGGTCCAGCAGGATCCACAGCGGACGCCGGGTGTCGGCGGGCGCGGGACGGCCCGACTGCCGGGCCCGACTGGCGGCGATCAGCCGCCGCTCCGTCTCGTTGGCGGCCCATTCGAGGCCCGCGAGCGCGCCCGAGAGCCCGCTCTCCACGGCCAGGACGCCCGTCCGTCCGTCGAGACAGGCGAACTCGCCGGTGCCGCTGCCCTCCACGATCAGCACGTCGCCGTCCTGGAGGGCCTGGAGCGCGAGACAGCGCAGCAGGCTCGTGGCGCCGCTGCCCGGCTGGCCCGCGACCATCAGGTGGGGCTCCGTCGAGCGCGGTCCGGTCCGCCAGAGCACCGGCGGCGCGTCCACGCTCTCCTCGCCGGCCAGCACCGGCACGGTGCGCCGCACCGCGCCGTCGTCCGTGAAGCCCAGCACGCTCTCACCGGGACCGGTGACGAAGCGCTGGGCGGCGATGGCGGTGGGGAGCGGGGAGAGCACCGTCATCACGAGCTGATTGGCCTCTTCGTCCCAGTCGAAGAGATATTCGCGGCCACGCCCGGACTTGGCGTGCAGCAGATGCTCGATCCGGGCGCGGGCGTCGGGCTCGCCGTCCGGGAAGTACGGGGGGTACGTCAGCCGGAGCCGGGTGAGCCTTCCGTCGCCGTCGAACGCGGGCTCGTCGAGGGCCCCGCTCCACTCGCCGCCGTGGGCGAAGAGCGGATTCGGGTCCTCCGGCACGGAGAAGTACGGCACGAGCGCCTCGTAGAGGGACTGGAGGCGCCGCGCCTCCGCTTCGTCGGGCCCGGTCCTGACGGGTGTGCGGTCGCGCCCCTGCCAGCCGGCCACGCCCATGACCGCGATCACGGCCAGCAGCGGCCCGTACGGCATGAGCGCCACCACCAGGACGACGGCCGCGACCAGGAACAGCGCGGGACCGCGCCGGTCCTTGGGCGTGGCGGCCCACCTGCGCCGGCCGGCCGCGGCCAGCATCCGCAGACCACGGGCGATCGTGATCAGCGGATGGAGGACATCGGTGGCGCTGTCGGCGGCCGTGCGCGCCATGTCGCGGCCGCGGGCGATCCGGGCGCTGCCGCGAGCGATCTGGGCGCTGCCGCCGGTCAGAATGCGGGGGAGTGGTCGCCGGGCCACGTCTGTCTCCTGGTGCGGGTGGGAGGGGGAGGGGACGGGACGGGGCGTCAGAACTTGATGCCGCCCAGGAGGCCGGCGAGGCTGGCGCCGCCGGCCGTGATGCTCGGGGCGATGGCGGTGCCCGCGAGATAGAAGCCGAAGAGGGCGCAGACGATGGCGTGCGACGCCTTGAGCCCGTCCTTCCGGAAGAAGAGGAAGACGATGATTCCGAGCAGTACGACGCCTGACATGGACAGAATCATGAGAATTCTCCTGGTTGCGGGGACAGTCACCATGAGTTCTTCCAGGATCACCGAAAGTATCTATGCGACAAAAGGTGCAAATGAGTGAAATATCAGCTATTTCACTGCACTGGCCCACATCGGGGTCCCGCTCGGGTGGCGGACCGGGCGAACTGCCTGTTCGGTGCGCGGGCAGTACGCTTTCGGTTCACTCGTACGGCGTCAGGTTCCGCGCGCCGCGTGGGTGACACCGAGCAGGTCAACGGCGTGAGATGCGGCAGAAAGGCGGTCCACCGATGAGCGAGACCCCGGATCCCGAGGTCATCGAGCTGGCCACGAAGGTCTTCGACCTGGCCCGGCGCGGCGAGGCGGAGGCGCTCGCCGCCTATGTGGACGCGGGCGTCCCCGCGAACCTCACCAACGACAGGGGCGACTCCCTGCTCATGCTCGCCGCCTACCACGGCCACGCTCCGGCGGTGGAGGCGCTGATCGCCCGCGGCGCCGACGCGGGACGGGCCAACGACCGGGGCCAGACCCCACTCGCCGGTGCCGTCTTCAAGGGCGAGGACGCGGTGATCCGCGCACTGCTCGCCGGGGGCGCCGATCCAACCGGAGGAAACCCTTCCGCGGTGGATACCGCGCGGATGTTTGGGAAGACGGACCTCCTGGAGCTGTTCGGAGCCCGGTGAGACAGACGCCGTAAATGTGGTCGCGGTGGCGAAATCGCTCGGTCATCATGACGTCGGGCCCCCAATGGGCCACCGACGAGAGGCAGGGAAGATGGTCTGCGTTCAGCACACGACGACGGTCGGCCGAACATGTCGCCGCGCGGGCTGGTAGCGCAACGGTGCGCCGTTGCGCCACGGGGCCCCAGGGACCAGGCACGGTCCGGGGCCGGCGGGCTTCGAATCACACTCCCCGGTTGCGTCGACAGCTTGATGTGAGGCTTTCTCCATGTTCGATCCAGTCATAGCGCCGAGCGGCACGCTGCTCGGTCTGTTGCAGCGAGGCCGCGGCGACGGCACGCTGCACGCGCTCGCCGCGCCCCGGGCGGAGGCGCTCGCCGCCCTCGACCACTGCGTCCTGAACGACCCCCGGCGCGACTGGCAGGTCGAGAACCGCTCGCTGTACTACGCCCGGCTCTACCTGGACATCCACGGCGGTCTCGACGCCGTGGAGCACCACCTCTTCCGGGCCGAGGACCACTTCGACACCGAGGAGTCGAGGACCGGGCTCTCGCTCGCCGTCCTGGGCCACCTCGCCTCGTACGGCAGGCACGACGCCCTGGAGATGCTCAGGCGCTACGCCGCGACCGGCACCAACTGGGCCTGGGCGCTGGACGAGCTGGCGCTGCGCGACGACGACACGGGACTGCGCTCGCTGGCCGAACCGATCCTCGCCCGCTTCCCGGCCGGCCCCGAGGGCGACGCCGAACTCGCCGTCGCCGTCCGGGACGCCTTCGAGCCCCGGCCCTGGCGGCTGTGGGCGGACGATCCGCGGGCCGCGGTCGGCGCCCGGATCAGGGCGGCCGGCGAACAGGGCTCGTTCGACCGATGGCAGCGCCAAATGCGACCGACCGGCCCACGCCCCGGCTGGAGCGTGCGCGCCGTCTTCGACTGGGCCCAGCAGGCGCTGGACCGGGGCACCGCGCTGCACGTGCCCGCCGCCCGCTGTCTCACCGCCGTCGCCGGACCCGACGACCGTGCCCTGATCGTCGAGGCCGCGCGCTCCGGCCAGGACGGGGCGCGCTGCGCCGCGCTCCACTATCTCGCCGAGATCCGCGACCCCGTCGTCCTCGGCCTGATCGAAGCGGCGGCCGCCGCCCAGAGCCGTACGGTCGCCGACGCGGCCGTCGCCGCCTTCGAGCGGATGACCGGCGAGGCCGCCGTCGACCGCGCCAGGGGCTGGGTGCACCGGCCCGACGCCCTCGGCGCGTCCGCCGCCGGCGTGCTCGCCGCCCGGGGCGCGGCCAAGGACACCCCGCTCGTGCTCGGCGCGCTGCGCGAGACCGTACGGGCCGAAGGCCCCGACGCCCAGCGGCTGTGGACGCTCGTGGACGGCGCGGGCCGCCTCGGCATCGTCTGCGCCGCCCCCGTGCTGCGCCACATCTACCGCGAGACCGCCTCCTCGCAGCTGCGGGGCCGCGCGGCGCGGGCACTCGCCGCCACCGACCCCTCGTACGCCACCGGATTCGCCGTCGAATGCCTGTGGGACTGCGAGGAGACCACCCGGGAGGTCGCCGCGCTGCACGCCGAGACCGGGGACGTACGGGTGGCGGAGCGGCTGCGCCGGCTCGCCGCCGACCCGGCCGAGGAGGACGAGGTGCAGACCGCCGTACGCAGCCGGATGGGCCCGGACGCCGCCGCGCTCTAGCTCTGTGGTCCGGCCCGAGTCCGCGCTCGGGCCGGGCAGGGCCCGGCGGCCCCGGGCTCGGCGTGGCTGCCCGTGACCGACCGGCCGTCTCCGAGGTCTGCGGCGGGATCCATGCTCAGGAATCCTCCCGCGTGTACGACACGACTTTGCCGGGGTTGAGGATGTGCCGCGGGTCGAGGGCGTCCTTGACCGCGCGGTTGAGGGCGAGGACGGCGGGACCCAGCTCGTCGCGCAGGCCGTCGCGCTTGAGCAGACCGACGCCGTGCTCGCCGGTGACGGTGCCGCCCAGGGCGAGGGCCTCGGCGATGATGTCGGTGAACGCGGCCTGGGCGCGGTCGCGGGCCGCGTCGTCACCGGGCGGGGTGATCAGCAGCGGGTGCAGGTTGCCGTCACCGGCGTGGGCGATGTTGGCGATGAGGGTGTCGTGCCGGGCGGCGATCGCGTCGATGCGCCCGAGCATCTCGGGGACGGCGCCCTTGGGCACACAGATGTCCTCCGTGAGGACCGGCCCCAGCCGCTCCAGCGCCGGGTAGGCGAGCCGCCGCGCCTCGAACAGGGCCTCCGCCTCGTGCTGGTCGGTGGAGCGGACCGCGTAGGTGGCGCCGGCCTCCTCGAAGCAGGCGAGCATCGTGTCCGCCTCCAGGTCACCGGCCGGACCGGGGGCGTCGGAGCGGCCCAGCAGGACCACCTCGGCCTCGGTCGACAGGCCCATGTGCTTCCACCGGTCGACGGCCGCGAGGCAGTGCCGGTCGATGAGTTCGAGCGCCGACGGGGTGACACCCGCCCCGGCCACCGCGGCGACGGCACGGCCCGCGTCCACGACGGACGCGAAGTGCCCGGCGACGGTGTGCTCGGGCGCGCGGCGCGGCCGCAGCCGGACGGTGACCTCGGTGATGACGCCGAGGGTGCCCTCGGAGCCGACGAGCAGGGAGGTCAGGTCGTACCCGGCGACCCCCTTGGCCGTCCTGCGGCCCACCCGCACCAGCTCGCCGGTGCCGGTGACGAACTGGAGGCCGAGGACGTAGTCGCGGGTCACGCCGTACTTGACGCAGCACAGTCCGCCCGCGTTGGTGGCGACGTTCCCGCCGATCGTCGACCAGCGGGCGCTGGCGGGATCGGGCGGGTACCACAGGCCGTGTTCGGCGCAGGCGGTGCGCAGGTCCTCGTTCACCACGCCGGGCTCGACGACGGCGAGCCGTTCGAGGGCGTTGATCTCGGTGATCGCCGTCATCGCCTCGGTGGACAGCACCACACAGCCGTCGACGGCGTTCGCCCCGCCGGACAGTCCGGTGCCGGCGCCCCGGGGAATCAGCGGGACGCCGTACCGCAGGCAGACCTGGACGACCTGCTGGACCTCCTCGGCGGTCCGTGGCCTGACCACGACGGCCGGCAGGCCGCAAGGGGCCCACTCCGCCTCGTCGTGGGCATAGCTCCGGGCCACGCCCGGGTCGGTGATGACGCGGCCGGAAGGCAGCCGCCGGTTCAGTTCGTCGGCCAGTTCCCGGGGCCACACCTCGTCGCGCATGTCAACGACACTACGGATGATCACCCTGCCCGCTCAAGGGACGGGATGCCTGCCATTGCCCCATTCCGACGACCGGCCGCAGGGACCGGACGGACCCGCCGCGGGCATCGCGGGCCCGGCCCGCGGCGGTACGGAGCCGGCCCGCTGTCTCGTCGAGGCGCGGCAGGCGCTGGACGCCCTCCAGGCGCCGGAGCGGCACGGGCAGGCATCGACGGCCGCGCGGGCTCGGTCCGTACCGGATCCCGCTCGACCACACGGGCCGGGCGGACCTGGAGGCCCGGTTCCGGCAACTCCTCGGTCCCGTACGGGCGGAGGAAGCCCGTCGCAAGGTACCGCTCCTCGACACGCCGCACGCCTGTCTCACCCACGGCGGCCGGGCCCGCGCGACGGCCGAGGCGCTCGCCGTACCCGTGAACACGCTCCACCAGCGGCTGTCGACGCCGGACGGCGTCCTCGGCGAGAGCCGGCGCTCCCCGGACCGCGCCCTGGAGTCGCAGGTGCTGCCGCGGCTGCGGCACGCCTCCGTGAAGAAGCGGCCGGGCGCCCCGACTTCGGGAAGTCCCGGCCCGCCACCCCGAGAAGTCACGGTCGGCCACGCGGATTCGGCCACGGCCGGTTCAGCACCGTTTCGCCCGTTGTCGGTGCGAGGACCTAATCTGTGCGATGTGACTTCGCCAGCCTCGACGGAATACGTTCCGCCCCAGCTCAGCGCGGGGCCGCGGCCCGCCCAGGGCCCGGCCGCCGACGAAGGGCTCGCGCGGCGGCTGCGGGCGCTCGCCTGCACCGCTCCCCTGCACGATCTGGACACCCGCAAGGCCAATCTCGCGGGGGAGTACTCCCTCTACGCGATGGCCGAGGTCGCCCTCTCCGCGATCGATCTGGTCACGCTCAACATGGACTTCGACACCGGGGCCGACCACGAACAGATAGTGGCCAGGCTGCTCCCGCGCATCGCGGCCCAGGCCCCGCACCGCCCGGTCGCGGAGCACGAGCGCGTCGCCCGCTGGGTCCTGGAGAACCTGATCAACGTGGGCAGCGTGGACCGCGGCTTCCGCGCCGTCTACGGCACGTTCGGCACGGACGGCGTCTACACCCGCAGGGACTACGACTTCAAGCTGATCGAGGAAGTCCCCGGCCACGACGGCACGGTCTTCCTGCGGACCACCGACGAAGCCGTCAACGTCCTGGTGGGCGCGCTCGACACGGATGTCACCAGCGCGCAGATCGCCGCCGAGGTCAAGCTGGAGGTGCTCATCAACCGCGGCCGGCTGGCCGACGCCCAGCTCGCCGCCGAGCAGGCCAGATACCGCACCGTGCAGTACGCGGAGACGCTGCGCAGGACACTGGAGGCGACCCGCCGCAACGTCCGCGCGGTCGACTGGCTCCACTCCGTACCGGACATGATCGACGAGGCGCTCGACCACGTCGCCGACCGCTACCGCCACGAGAACGCGATCCTCACCAACATCCGCAAGGCGCGCGACGAGGCGGAGACGGGCAACGACCCGAAGACCGCCGAGCACAAGCGGCGCGCGGCCGAGCTCGTGGACATCGTCAAGGACTGCATCCGCCGCCACACCCAGCTCCAGTCCCGGCTGCTGGAGGCCGGCCCGCTGTTCCGCGCGGAACAGGACCGGCAGGCGTTCGCCCGCGCCACCGGGCACACCGGCCTCGACCTCTACGGCCAGCTGGTCGCCCCGCTGCTGCCGCTCCCCGTCGAGCGGGCGACCCGCGTGACGGACGCCTTCTTCGCCCGGGGCACCGGCCTGCGCACCCCCACCGCCGTCCGGGTCGGCGACCTGGTGGACCTCCTGCTGACACCGCCCGTCGAGCGGGAGAACCTGGGCGCGGAGATGCCCGAGCCCGACCTCATCGCCACCCCGGACGACAGCCGCTTCAGCGAGGAGCAGCTCGCGAGCGCGAAGGAACTCCTCGCCCTGGAGTACGACGCCCCGCGCCGCCTCTCCGGCCTGCTGGCCGAGGCCCGTCTCCGCGACCCCGACCTGCCCTACCTGGTGGCCCTGCTGGCCATCCACGCGGCCAGCCCCCCGGTGGGCACCGCCTACCGGCAGGGCGAGGAGCGCCTCCTCTTCGCTGTCGACGACGGCACGCCGCTGGACGACCCCGAGTTCGGCGGCGCGGACCTGATCGTGGGCACGGCGCTGCTGGACGCGGCGGGCATGACGGCGGACCGCACGGAGGCGGCGTGACCGACTCCCGACAGAACGACCGGGCGCGGAGACGGTCCGCCGGTCCGCACCGCCCCATCCGGCACCGCTCCACCCCGTACAGCCCCACCCCGCACAACCCCGCACAACCCGCACCGAGGAGCCGCACCCGTGAGTGACCACCACGCAGAGCACAGCGCCGCGTGGAGCGATCCCGTCGCCCCGGAGACGGCGGAGGCCCTCGCTCCCACGGCCGGCTCCACCGTCACCCCCGCCGACGCCGCCGACGCCGCGCGGTTGGTCTCCTTCGGGCTTCAGCCCAAGCTGCTGCCCGCCCGCGACGCCGAATACGCCGACCTGCTGCGCCGCTACCGCGAGGACCCCGCCTTCGCCCGCGTCGCCGACGCCGTCGCCACCGGATTCGGCCTGATCGTCCTGGAGGTCTCCGCGCGCGCCGGCATGGCCGTGACCGCGGGCGAGGACTCGGTCTTCGCGGTCCGCATGGGCGACTACGCCCGGCGTGCCTCCCCCGACTCAGCCGACCGCTTCCTGCACGGCCTGGCCCATCTCGCCGTGGCCGCCCTGGCCTTCCCCCGCCCCGAGGACCTCGCCGACGACGGATACATCGGCCGGATCACGGTCAACGGGGTGGACGCCTTCGTACGGCAGGCGTGCCGCAGGCTGGAGGAGCGCGCCGAGGAACAGGGCGAGAACACCGACCCGTCGACCGACGCACCCGGCCTGGAGGCCGCCTGGCGCATCTACGCGAGGCGCAGCTCGACCGGCGCGACCAAGGACGCCCGGAGGCTGGCGGGTTCCACCACGGGCATCATCGGCAAGGCCGTCGCGTTCCTCACCGACTCGGGGTTCCTCCAGCGGACCGGTGAGGACGCCGGAGGTGCCTACCGCACCACCGCCCGCTATCAGCTCCAGGTCCGCGACATGGCGGGCCACGCGGCCATGGCCGAGCTGCTGGAACTGGGCGTGGTGCCGGTGAGCGACGGCTCGGCGACGCTGCTGCCACCGCCGGAAGGGGACGATCTGGAGCTGGCCGCCGACGCCGGACTCCCCTTCCACGCGAGCTGACGGCCGAGCCCCGCCCCGTTCCCCGCTGGTACGCCCCCCCGGCACGCGATCACCCACCCAGCACGCCGTCCCCCCATCACCCCCCCATCCCGCCTCCCCACGACGAGAGTCCGCCGAAATGTACGAGCTGTCCCGGGTCCGCCTCTACTCCATCGGCCCCGCCGGTGCGCGCTACGCCGACACCGTGCTCGATCTGCGCGGAGTGGGCGCGCCCGTGCCCCACCCCGCCCCCACCCAGGCGGAGTTCTTCGAGGAGGAGCCGGTGGGCCCGCCGCGCCGCCCGGCTCCGGCCGGGGTGCTCTTCCTGGAGAACGGCGGCGGGAAGTCCGTTCTGCTCAAGCTGATCTTCTCGGTGATGCTGCCGGGCCACCGCAACACGCTCGGCGGCGCCAGCTCCGGAGTGCTGCGCAAGTTCCTCCTCGCCGACGACTGCGGCCATGTCGCCCTGGAGTGGCAGCACACCCTCACCGGCGAACTGGTCGTCGTCGGCAAGGCCAGCGAGTGGCGCGGCAGGCAGGTCTCCAACGACCCGCGCAAGTTCGCCGAGGGCTGGTACTCCTTCCGGCCGGGCCCCGGGCTCAGCCTGGACTCCCTGCCGGTCGCCGAGTCCACCGCCGTACGGCCGCCCGTCGAAGGCGTCTCCGGCGCCCGGGGCAGGCGCCGCACCATGAAGGGCTTCCGGGACGCCATCACCGAGGCCGGCAAGGTCTATCCGCACCTCGACATCCACTGGGAGGAGATCCACGACCGCTGGAACGAGCACCTCGGCGAGCTGGGTCTCGACCCGGAACTCTTCCGCTACCAGCGCGAGATGAACGCCGACGAGGGCGAGGCGGCCGGCCTCTTCGCGGTCAAGAAGGACTCCGACTTCACCGACCTGCTGCTGCGCGCCGTCACCGACACCCGCGACACCGACGGGCTCGCCGACCTCGTCGGAGGCTTCGGCAACAAGCTGGGCCGCCGGGCCGAACTCACGGCGGAGCGCGACTTCACCGCCGGATCCGTGGACCTGCTCGGCCGGATCGTCGAGGCCGCCGAGACGCGCTCCCGCGCCCGTGACGTCCACGCGGGCGCCGAGCGCCGCGCCCGTACGCTCGTACGGCGGCTCGCGGCCCGCTCCGACGAGGAGCGCGGCCGGACCGCCGACCTCGCCCAGCAGGTCACCTCGGCCGCCCACACCGTGACCGCCGCGGAGGAGGCGCGCGGTCACGGCGCGCTGATCGCCGCCGAACTGGCCTACCGGCACGCCTCCCTGGCACTGAGCGCCGCCGAGAAGCGCGCCGCCGCCCAGCGCCGCGAGCTGACCGACGCCCGTACCCTGCACTCCGCCTGGCAGGCCGCCGAGAACGTGCTGCGCCACCGCGCCGCCGCCGACCGCTCCGCGCGTGTGGCCGTCGCCATCAGGGAGGCGGAGCGGGACGCCGCGCCCGCCCTGGCCGCCCGCGCCACCGCTGCGGCCGATCTCGTACGGGCGCTGCACGCCGCCGCCGAGGAGGGCGAGCGGCTGGCCAACGAGGAGGAGGAGCGCTCGGCGACGCTCCAGGAGTCGGGCGAGGCCGCCCACCGCGACGCGACGTCCGCCGCCACCGAGGCGCAGCGGGCCCGCAGCGAGGCCGGGCATCTGCGCCAGCGCCTCGGCGAGGTGGAGCAGGAGACCGCCGAGGCGGTACGGGCCGGCTGGCTGGACGACACCGCGCCCGACGCGGACCCGGCGCGCGCCGCGCTCGCAGCGAGCGACGCCGAGAAGACCGCCGTCGCGGCCTGGGACACGGCGCGCGACGCCGCCCGCGGCGCCACCGAGCTGGCCAGGGAGAGCGCCTCGGCGGAGTCCCGCGCCGAACTGGCCGCAGCCCGCGCCACCGACGCCGCGCGGGCGGCGCGGCAGGCGTACGACGCCGAGCGCGGGGCCGCGCAGTCCATCGCGGGGGACGAACGCCTCGCCGAACTGCTGAGCCTGCCCGCCCCGGCCGGCGCCACCGCCACCTTCCCCGGCCAGCGCGCCGGTACGCGGGACGGAGCGCCGGGCGCCGGTACGCCGTTGCGCGGCGCCCCGGGCGCGCTGGGCGCCGAGGACCTCGACCGGTACGCCGACGAGCTGCGCGAGCTGCTCGACCAGAGCGTCACCTCCGCCGAGCGCCACCTCTTCGAGCTGCGCACCGCCGCCGCCGACGACGCGCGGATCCTCGGCGCGCTCGGTGACGGCGGGCTGCTGCCGCCGGGGCCCGACGTGCTGGCGACCGTCGAGTTCCTCGGCGAGCACGGCATCCCCGCCCTGCCCGGCTGGCGCTATCTCGCCCAGTCCGTCGACCCCGCCGACCACGCCGCCGTACTGGCCGCCAGGCCCGAGCTGGTCGACGGCGTCGTGATCACCGACCCGGACTCGCACACCCGCGCCCGTGAGGCCCTCTCCGGCGCCGCCCTGCTGCCCCGTTCCACGGTCGCCGTGGGCACCGCCGCCGCGCTGCTGGCCCCCGTACCGGCGCCGGACACCGCCGACGACGGCGTGTTCCTCGTACCGCCGAACCCGGCGATGCACGACGAGCACGCCGCCGACGAGGAGCGGCACGCGCTGCGCAGCCGCGCCGCCGCCCGCGACGAGGAGATCCGCGTGCTCGCCGCGCGGCTGACCGGCGACCGCTCGCTCGCGGCCCGGCTCGGCTCCTGGCGCGCCGACTGCCCGCCCGGCATGCTCACCGAGCTGGCGGCGGGCGCGGCTGCGGCCGAGGAGGCCGAGCAGAGCGCCGCCGCCGCGCTCGCCGAGGCCCGTACGGTACGGGCCGAGGCCGAGGAGGCCGCCGCCGACACCGCGCGCGTCCGCGACGAACGGCAGGAGACCGCGCAGCGCGCCCGCCGCGCCGCCGACGTCCTGTCCGGTCTCGCGCACCGGCTCCGCGAACGCTCGGGCTGGCAGGCCAAGCTCCGCGAACTGACCGACGACGCCGCCGAGTACGAGGCCCGCGCCGCCGTCTGCCTGGAACGCGCCCGCGCCGCCGACGAGGACCGCAGGGCCGCCCAGCGCGCCGGCGACGACGCCCGCCGCACCGCCCGCGCCCTGCGCGCGGAGCGCGCCGAGATCGCCGGCGCGCCGGAGAACATCCCCGAGCCGGACCCGGCCGCGCCGCGCGCCGCGCTGCCCGCCCTGCGCGAGGCGTACCGCGCCGCCTCCCAGCTGTACGAGAAGGTCGGCGTCGGCGCCGACCTGCGCGCCGAACAGGCCCGCGCGGAGAGCGACGAGAGCGCCGCCCTCGCCGAGCTGGACCGGCTCACCAACAAGGTGCGCACCCGCGCCGCCCAGCTCCTGGAATCCACCGACGGAGCCGACGGCCCCTCCCGGCAGGCCGCCGCCGCCCGCGCCGAGTCCCTCGTACAGATGCTGGAGTCGCGGGCCTCCACCGCGAGCGAGCAGCTGGGCCGGTTCAGGGGCGAGGCCGAGCGCCTCGCCCCCGAGGACGGCGAGGCGCACACCGAGCTGCCCGAGGAGCGGATCCCCGCCGACGCCGAGCAGGCGCAGACGCTGCTGCGCACCGCCACCACCGAACTGGCCGTACGGACCGAGGCGCTGGAGACCGCGCGCGCCGCCCACGGCGAGCTGCTGCACGCCCACCGGGCCGCCGAGGACGCCGTCGGCGGCTTCGACGAGACGGCCGCGCTCCTGCGCGACCTGCTGCGCGGCGCCGTGGCGGACGACAGCGGGGACGAGGACGCGGCGCAGCGGCCGGAGCCGTACCCGGGCACCCTGGAGGAGGCCCGGCAGTCCACCGCCGAGGCCCGCCGCTCACTGCGCGGCTGCGCCTCCGACCTCTCCACGGCGGAGGGCGCCGTGCGGGAAGCCTGTGACGTCCTCGTCCGGCACGCCAACTCCACCCGCTACGAGCAGGTCCGCACCCCGGCCAGGCAGCAGATCCGCGAACTGCCCGCCTCCGCGCTGCCCGAGCACGCGGCGCCCTGGGCGCAGGCGTTCGCGCCCAGGCTGCGGGTCCTCACCGACGAGCTGGCGCAGCTGGAGCGCAACCGCGACTCCATCGTCGACCGGCTGCGCGGGCTGGTGGAGTCCGCGCTGACGACGCTCCGTTCGGCGCAGCGGCTCTCCCGGCTGCCCGAGGGACTGGGGGAGTGGTCGGGGCAGGAGTTCCTGCGGATCCGTTTCGAGGAGCCGGACCGGGCGACCCTCACCGAGCGGCTCGGCGAGGTGGTGGACGAGGCGACCCGCGCGGCCCTGAAGAAGAACTCCGACCTGCGCAGGGACGGGATGTCGCTGCTGCTGCGCGGTGTCGAGGCGGCGTTGCGGCCCAAGGGCATCGCGGTGGAGATCCTCAAGCCGGACGCCGTACTGCGCGCCGAGCGCGTCCCGGTCGGGCAGATGGGCGACGTCTTCTCCGGCGGCCAGCTGCTCACCGCCGCGATCGCCCTGTACTGCACCATGGCGGCCCTGCGCAGCAACGACCGGGGCCGCGACAAGCACCGGCACGCCGGGACGCTCTTCCTGGACAATCCGATCGGCCGGGCCAACGCCACCTATCTGCTGGAGCTTCAAAGGGCGGTCTCGGACGCGCTGGGGGTGCAGCTCCTCTACACGACGGGCCTCTTCGACACGACAGCGCTCGCCGAGTTCCCGCTCGTCATCCGGCTGCGCAACGACGCGGATCTGCGGGCGGGGCTGAAGTACATCAGCGTGGAGGAGCATCTGCGCCCCGGGCTGCCGCAGCAGGACCCGGACGGCGAGACCGTGCACGGCGAGATCACCGCCACGCGGATGTTCAAACGGACGCCGGAGCCTGCCGGGGACCGCTGACCCCCGGCTGTTCCGCCGGCGCGGCCACGCGGGGCGGCCCGGCGGCCGCGGCCGTTCCCCGCGCCGGGCTCCCGGACGCCCGCGCGTCAGGCCCTGTCCGAGGCGCCCGGCGTGCCGCGCGCCGGGCCGCCCGGCGCGCCAGGCGCCGCTCGCGGCGCAGCTGACGCGCCGTGCTGCTGGGCGAGGACACCACGCCGTTGCGCTGGTTCCACACCTGGCGGGTCACCCACACGTCCAGCACGCTCCAGGTCGCCACCACCGTGGACGCCACACTGCTCAGCACCATCGGAAAGGCCAGCCAGGAGCCGGCGAGCGTGCTGAGGAACGCCACCATGGCCTGAATCAGCGTCACCGAGGCGATGATCACCGCCCGGACCGCCGCCGTCCTGACCGGATCGGGCATCCGGTAGCGCGCCGCGGGCTCCTCCACCCAGAGCGCCCGTGAGACCTTCTCGACCCCGCCCACCGTCGCGGCACCCCGCCGCTCGTCCGTCTTCATGGACCGTCACTCCCCACCACTGACCGACACAAGGGTGACTGCCCCGGTTCGAGCGCTTCACGCCGGCCCCGGAAACGAAATGGCGCCGAATGTGATGTGCGAACCGCCCGCAGTGCTCCCAACTTCCCCCTGATCCCCGCACACAAGGACGAATAGTCACGCCGAAAGATTCCCGCCGGAACCAATGATCGAATGATTTCGGCCATCCCGCTGACCGGTACCTGCTGTCCTGTCTGTTCTTCCGGCTTCCCGTGGCTGAAGTCAACTTGTGGAAAAACGGGACAACCCATGATCAAGTCGGCTGTGGACGGCCGAAAAACATCCGGACGTGTCTTCGAGTTGCCGGTGTGACAGTAGTAGGCTCGCGCCGTTTGCTGACTGATTACCCCCGCATCGGGCGGGGTTCCACGCATCTCCCGCCCCGGCGGGGTTCGACCAGGGGGAGGCCATGCGCTTTCGCGGGAAGTCCATCCGCCGGAAGATCGTGGCGTTGTTGCTCGTGCCGCTCATCGGACTCAGCGTCCTCTGGGGACTGGCCACCACGCTCGCCGGCTCCGAAGCCAAGCAGCTCATCGACGTGAGCTACGCCATCAAGACCATCGGCCGCCCCGTCGAGGAATCGATCAGAGGTCTCCAGAGCGAACGCAGACAGACGCTGATCTACCTGGCCGACCCCCGGGCGGCCGACTCGCTCACCGAACTCCGCAGCCGCCGCGCCGACACGGACCGCGCCCTCAACCGCGTCAAGCGCAACGCCGCCTCCGGCGTCCGCGACCGGATGGACGACATCACCTCCGACCGGCTGTCCCACCTCCTCGACACGCTGGACGGCCTGGCGCTGATGCGCCGCTCCGTCGACGAGAGCACCATCACCCGCGAAGGCGCGATGGAGTTCTACAACCGCCTCGTCGACCCCAGCCACAACGTCCTCGCCTCGCTCTACGGCGACGAGGACGTGGACGGCGACAACTGGGGCCGTGCGCTGATCGGCCTCGACCGCGCCAAGGAGATGCTCTCCCGCGAGGACGCGCTCGTCGCCTCCGCGCTGATGGCCCGCCGGATGACGGCCGAGGACGTACGAGGCACCTCCGACCTGGTCGCCAACCGCGTCCTGCTGTACGAGTCGAACCTCGCCGACCTGCCGCTCTCCGACCGGGCCACCCTGGAGCAGTACTGGCGCACCCCCGCCACCCTCGAACTGCGCCAGGCCGAGGACCGCCTCATCGCGGCCGGCCCCGCCGACAAGCCCAAGACGGTCAGCGCCGAGACCTGGCAGGACATGACCGCCTCGGTCCTCGGCGACCTGACCAACGAGAGCGAAGAGGCCGCGGCGCTCTACCAGCAGCACATCGAGCCCGTCCGCCAGGGCGTGTTCCTCCGCGTCGGATTCTCCGCCGTGCTCGGCCTGCTCGCCCTGCTCGTCTCCGTCATCGTCTCCGTACGCGTCGGCCGCGACCTGATCAGGGACCTCTCGCAGCTCCGCAAGGAGGCCCACGAGGTCTCCGGCGTACGCCTGCCCAGCGTCATGCGCCGGCTCGCCGCCGGCGAACCGGTCGACGTGGAGACCGAGGCGCCCCGGCTCGACTACGAGAAGGACGAGGTCGGCCAGGTCGGCCAGGCCCTCAACACCCTTCAGCGCGCGGCCGTCGAGGCCGCCGTCAAACAGGCCGATCTGCGGCGCGGCGTCTCCGAGGTGTTCGTCAACCTCGCCCGCCGCAACCAGGTCCTGCTCCACCGTCAGCTCACGCTCCTCGACACCATGGAGCGCCGCACGGAGGACACCGAGGAACTCGCCGACCTGTTCCGCCTCGACCACCTGACCACGCGCATGCGCCGGCACGCCGAGGGCCTGGTGATCCTCTCCGGAGCCGCGCCGTCCCGGCAGTGGCGCAAGCCCGTCCAGCTGATGGACGTGGTGCGCGCCGCGGTCGCCGAGGTCGAGGACTACGAGCGCATCGAGGTCCGCAGGCTCCCGAGGATCGGTGTCGGCGGCCCCGCCGTCGCCGACCTCACCCACCTCATCGCCGAACTCATCGAGAACGCCACCGTGTTCTCGCCCCCGCACACCGCCGTCCAGGTGCACGGCGAGCGGGTCGCCAACGGCTTCACCCTGGAGATCCACGACCGCGGACTGGGCATGGCGCCCGAGATCCTGCTCGACGCCAACCTGCGGCTCGCCGAGACCCCCGAGTTCGAGCTGTCCGACACCGACCGGCTCGGCCTGTTCGTGGTCAGCCGGCTCGCCCAGCGGCAGAACGTCCGCGTCTCGCTCCAGCCCTCCCCGTACGGCGGGACGACGGCCATCGTCTTCCTGCCCGTCGCGCTGCTCACCGACGCCCCCGAGACCGAGGGCACCGGATTCCGGCTCGACCGCAAGAACGCCCCGGAACGCGAGCGGGGCCGGGGCCGCGCCGAGAACGGCGGCAGGCGCACCGCACTCGCGCAGGTCCCCACCGGACTGGGCAGCGGCCCGTCCGTGCTCGACGGACCGGTCGAGCTCGAACCACCGGTCGGGGCTCTCGGCAACGAGAGCGGGCCGGGACTCGGCGGAGGTGACGGTATCGGCGACATCGACGACACGGAGAGCGAGCGCGGCGGACTGTTCCGCGCCCGCGAACGGCTGCGCTCCACCGCCCAGGAGCCCCAGGACACCCACAACGGACGGGACGTCCGCGACCTGTACGACGTCCGCGACCTGCGCGACGACAGCCGCGAGGGCCGCGAACGCCGCGACGAGAGCCGCGACTTCCGCGACCGCCGCGACGGCCGCGCCGTCCAGGAGCCGCGCACCCGCTCGCCCTACGACCGGGACGTCCCGGACGCGGGCCCCGAGCCCGCCGACCCCGAGCTGCCCCGCCGCAAGCCGCCGACCCTGGTCGCGGACCGCGGCCGGCGCGTGGACGACCGGGGCCGTACCCGCCCCGGCCAGGAACCGGCGACCGGCGGCACGGGCCGTACCTTCTCCCCGGGGGGCGTACCGGCACAGACCTCGCGCCGCGCCCAGTCCGAGCAGCCGCCGTCGCTGATCGACGGACTGCCCCGCCGGGTCAGGCAGGCCAGCCTCGCCCCCCAGCTGAGGGACACCACTCAGGACCGGGTCACCGACCCGGCACCCGCAGGGGGCCACGAGCCCGAGCGGGACGCGGACGAGGTCCGCAGCCGCATGGCCTCACTCCAGAGGGGCTGGCAGCGCGGTCGCCGGCAGAACGATGTCGACGACACGGCCGGCTCCGGCGAGACACAAGGAACCACATCGGAGGGGGACGGTCGATGACCGCACCGAACGCATCACCACGCCATTCCATCGATCCGAACGCGGCGGGAGAGCTGAACTGGCTCCTCGACGAGCTGGTCGAGCGGGTCGCCAGTATCCGCAAGGCGGTGGTCCTCTCCGGTGACGGCCTCGCCACCGGCACCTCCAAGGACCTCACCCGGGAGGACGGCGAGCACCTCGCCGCCGTCGCGTCCGGATTCCACAGCCTCGCCAAGGGCGTCGGCCGCCACTTCGACGCGGGCCGCGTCCGGCAGACCGTCGTGGAGCTGGACGACGCGTTCCTCTTCGTCACCGCCGCGGGCGACGGCAGCTGTCTGGCCGTCCTGTCCGACGCGGACTCCGACGTCGGACAGGTCGCCTACGAGATGACGCTGATGGTCAAGAGAGTCGGCGTCCATCTCGGCACGGCGCCACGGACCGGCCTGCCCGCCGGAGGATGAGCGGGCAGACATGAGTGAATCTGATCAGGATCAGCAGCACTGGTTCGACGGCGAAGCCGGACCGGTCGTACGCCCGTACGCGATGACGCGAGGCCGCACCAGCAGCGCGTCGCGCCACCAGCTCGACCTGATCGCGCTCGTCGTGTGCGAACCGGCCGCCGCGGATCCCGGCCGGGACCAGACGCTCTCCCCGGAACACGTGGAGATCGTCGACCGCTGCTACACGAGCCCCCAGTCGATCGCCGAACTCGCCGCGACCCTGGACCTCCCCGTAGGGGTGGTCCGGGTGCTCGTCGGCGATCTCGTCGAGGACGAAATAGTCCGCGTAACCCGTCCCGTTCCGCCGGCCGAGCTGCCGGACGAGAGCATTCTCCGCGAGGTGATCAATGGTCTTCGGGCGCTCTAGCCACAGGCCGCGTCCGGTCGATCCGGTAACGCTGAAGATCCTGGTGGCGGGTGGTTTCGGGGTGGGCAAGACCACCCTGGTGGGCGCGGTCAGCGAGATCAGGCCGCTCCGCACCGAGGAGGTACTGAGCGAGGCGGGCCGGCCGGTCGACGACGTCGACGGCGTCGAGGAGAAGACGACCACCACGGTCGCCATGGACTTCGGCCGCATCACCCTGCGCGAGGACCTGGTGCTGTACGTCTTCGGCACCCCGGGCCAGGACCGCTTCTGGTTCCTCTGGGACGAGCTGGCACAGGGCGCCCTCGGCGCCGTCGTGCTCGCCGACACCCGGCGGCTCGCCGACTCCTTCGCCGCCGTCGACTACTTCGAACGGCGCGGCATCCCGTTCACCGTCGCGGTCAACTGCTTCGAGGGCGCGGACCGCTTCCCGGGCGACACCGTACGGTCGGCGCTCGACCTCGACCCCGAGGTCCCGCTCGTCATGTGCGACGCCCGCGACCGCGAGTCCGTCAAGGAAGTGCTCGTGTCGGTCGTCGAGCACGCCATGACCCGCGCCGCGCTCCAGCGCGAACACGCGCCCACCTGACCGGCCGCGCCACCACCGCACGCCAGCCGTGGCCCGTACCCCGCCGACCCGGGGTACGGGCCACGGCCGCGTCCGACGCGGTCAGTGACCCAGGACCGGGCGCCACGCCACCGGGAAGTCGAAATAGGTGTCGGGGAAGGTCTCCGGCCTGTGCGTGAAGTGCCACCACTCCTCGGGCAGATTGGTGAACCCGACCTCGGCCAGCGCCGACCTCAGCCGGTCCCGGTTCGCGCGCTGGACACCGGTCACCCGCGGATCATCCGTGTGGGAGATGGTGTCGAAACAGTCGAAGCCCGTCCCCATGTCGACCGAGTTGTCGGGGAAGCGCTCCGCCCGCGGCCCGTAGCACGGCGCCAGCGGCTGACCCGGAACATAGGGCCGCGTCGGCAGGGCCGGCAGCCTCACCAGCGTCAGATCCACCGTGCTGCCCCTGCTGTGCCCGGACTTCTCCGCGATGTAACCGTCCTCGAACAGCCGCGACTTCTCCACCCGCGGATAGAACTCCGCCTTCATCCGCTCGTCCTGGAGATCCTCCGCCCACCGCACGAAGTGATCGACGGCCCGCTGCGGCCGGTAACAGTCGTACACCTTGAGCGAGTAGCCCTTCCGCAGCAGCCGCGACTGCGCCCGGCGCAGCGCCTCGGCGGTGGCGCGGGTGACGACGCACAGCGGCTCCCGGTAGCCGTCCACCGGTTCGCCCATGAAGTTGTGCGGCGTCAGGTAGCGCATCTCCTGGATGATCGTCGGCGCGACCGTGCGCAGCGCCACGAACTCGTCCGGAGCCACCGGTCCGGACCGCGCCTGCGCGGCGGGCACGGTGGCAGTGACGGCGAGCAGCGCGACGGCGGAGGTGGCCAGGGACCGCAGGAGAATCTTCAGTCTTGTCATGAGCACTGTCGTCTATCAGTTCCCGGAGCCGGAGGAAAGAGCGATCGCATACAGTCCGCGCGTGTCGCGCGCCCGGGCCGCGCGGCTCACGCCCCCGCGCCCCGCACCCGTACCGGCCACTCCGGCTCCGCCGTCCCGCCGTCCGTCACCCGCTCCACCCGTACCTCCCCGTCCACCCACCGCGACGTGTACCGCTCCACCTCGACGGCCTCCCACCCGTCACCCGGATCCCGCACCACCAGCCCGCCCCCGGTGCGCCCGGCCGCCGGGGCCCACACCTCCAACTCCGGCCGCCCGTCCCGGTCCCGCACCGGAATCACCGCACCCGCCCGCGCCAGTACGGGGATACGGGACGCGGGCGCGTCCAGCAGCACCTGCGCCCGGCCCCCGTACGCGCGCTCCGTCACCGTGTCGTACCACCGCCCGGCGGGCAGCCGCACCGCCCGCCGGTCCGCGCCGCGCTCCAGCACCGGAGCCACCAGCAGCGCGTCACCCAGCAGGAACGCGTCCTCGCAGTCCCGCAGCGCCCGGTCCTCCGGCGCCCCCCACCACACCGGCCGGGCGTACGGCGCCCCGGTCAGCCGCGCCAGCCGGGCCAGCGTCACGAAGTACGGCCGCAGCCGCTCCCGTTCGACCAGCGCCGCCCGCGCGTGCGCCAGCACCTCGGGGCCGAACTCCCACGGCTCCCGGCGCCCCGCGTCGATCGCCGCGTGCGTACGGAACAACGGCAGATACGCCCCCAGCTGGAACCAGCGCAGATACAGCTCCGCCGAAGGACTCCCGTCGAAACCGCCCACATCGGGCCCGGAGTACGGCACTCCGCACAACCCGAGCCCCAGCACCAGCGAGAGCGACGCCCGCAGCCCCGGCCAGCCCGTCGACACATCACCCGACCAGGTGCCCCCGTACCGCTGCATCCCGGCCCACCCTGAGCGCGAGAAGAGAAAAGGCCGCTCGTCCGGCCGCAGCCGCGCCAGCCCCTCGTACCCCGCCCGCGCCATCGCCAGCCCGTACACGTTGTGCGCCTCGCGATGGTCACCGCCCCGGCCCTCCAGCCGGTGCACGGCCGAACGCGGCAGGGTCGGATCACCGAACGGCGCGAACGACACCGGCTCGTTCATGTCGTGCCACACCCCGGAGAACCCCTGCGCCAGCCGCTCCTCGTACAGCCCGCCCCACCACTCGCGCACCGCCGGATCCGTGAAGTCCGGATAACCGCACTCACCCGGCCACACCTCACCGCGCACCTCCCGCCCCCGCGCGTCCCGCACGAACGCGCCCGCCGCACCGACCCGCGCACCGCTCTCGTACACCGCGTCGCCGCGCTCCGCCTTCACCGCCGGATCGACGATCGAGACCAGCCGCACCCCCCGCGCGCGCAGCTCCGCCGCGAGCCCCGGCAGATCGGGGAAGCGCGCGCGGTCCACCGTGAAGACCCGATGCGCGTCGAAGTGATCGATGTCCAGATGGACCGCCGACAGCGGCAGATCCCGCTCCCGGTACCCCGCCACGATCCGCCGCACCTCCCGCTCGCTGCCGAACCCCCACCGCGCGTGCTGCGGCCCCAGCGCCCAGGACGGCGGCACCGCGGGCGCCCCGGTCAGCGCCGTCCAGCCGTGCAGCACCCGCGCCGGAGTCCCCGTCACCACCCAGCAGCGCAGCGGCCCGCCCTCCATCCGTAGCTCCGCCGTGCCGGGCCGGCCGTGCCCGGAACCGGCCCCCTCCTCACCCTCCGCCAGCGTGACCCGGCCGTCCCACGAATTGTCGTGGAACGCCAGATGCGTCCCCGCGTCCGCCACCACCAGCTGCACCGGCATCGTCACGTACAGCGGATCGTCGCCAGGGCCGAAACCACCGCCCGGATCGGTGTTCCACAGCCGGTACGTACCGCCCCGCAGCCGGGGCCCCGAAGCCCGCCCGCCCAGCCCGAAGAACCGCGCGTCCGCCGCCACCTCGCTGCGCTGCACCCAGCGCGCCGCCCCGCCCGCCACCGGCTCCCACCAGCGCGGCGGCAGCTCCCGGCGCAGCACCACCCCGCCCGGCGTACGCACCTCCACCGCGCCGTGCCGGGAGACCGCCACCGTCACCCGCTCCGACACCACCCGCCAGCCCCCGTCCGTGTCCGGTTCCAGCCCGGCCCGCGGATCCGGCTCCGGCGCCGCTGACGCCAGCCCGTACGACGGCAGCGGCCCCGCGCCGTCCCACCCCCAGAACACGGCGCCGCCCACCATGACGCACACCTGAAGCTCCGCCCGCGCGAACCGCACGGTCCCGCCGCCCGGCAGCGGCTCCGCACCGGTCACCGGCCCCGGCACCCGCGCCCGCTCCGGACCGCGCGGCGCCAGCGCCCCGGCGTCCGCGCGCCGCCCCCGCCAGGCCGACCGCACGGAGCGCAGCCCCCGCGCCGAACCGACCATTTTCACCGAACGCACCAGCTCACGACCGTTCATGCCGCTCAGCCTGCCATCAGGGCCGACGACGGCGGGGCCCGTTCAACTCCCGTTCACCCGGGACACCGCCGATGTACGTACGCCCGGCCACGGTGTCCCGTCTGGTGCGCGGGACGATCACATGGCATCGTCCGTGTCAGCCGCGTCCCGCGCACACCCACGCGCGCACGCGCGGTCGGCGCACACCCCGCGCCCCCATCAGCGTCGAGCCAGCCGGGAGCCGACCCATGACCACCAGCGCAACCCCCGAGGCCCTCTGGCGGCCCGGCCCCGAGCGGATCGCCGCCGCGGCCGTCACCCGCTTCCAGAGCTGGGCGGCCGAACGCCACGGAGCGCCCGCCGAAGGCGGCTACCCGGCCCTGCACCGCTGGTCCGTCGAGGAGCTGGAGACCTTCTGGGCCGCCGTCGCCGAGTGGTTCGGCGTCCGCTTCTCCACCCCGTACGAACGCGTCCTCGGCGACCGTGCCATGCCCGGCGCCCAGTGGTTCCCCGGCGCCACCCTCAACTACGCGGAACACGCCCTGCGCACCGCCGAGGACCCGGCCCGCGCCCACGAACCCGCGCTCCTGCACGTCGACGAGACCCACGAACAGACGCCCGTCAGCTGGCACGAACTGCGCCGCCAGGTCGCCGCGCTCGCACACGAGCTGCGCGCCCTCGGCGTACGCCCCGGCGACCGGGTCAGCGGCTACCTCCCCAACATCCCGCAGGCCGTCACCGCGCTCCTCGCCACCGCCGCCGTCGGCGCCGTCTGGACCTCCTGCGCCCCCGACTTCGGCGCCCGCAGCGTCCTCGACCGCTTCCAGCAGGTCGAACCCGTCGTGCTGTTCGCCGTGGACGGCTACCGCTACGGCGGCAAGGAACACGACCGTACGCGGACGGTCGCCGACCTCCGCCGCGAACTGCCCACCCTGCGCGCCGTGGTCCACGTACCGCTGCTGGGCACCCCCGCCCCCGAAGGAGCCCTCGACTGGGCGGATCTGACCGAGGGCCACGACGACACCGGACCCGTCTTCGAACAGGTCCCCTTCGACCACCCCCTGTGGGTCCTCTACTCCTCCGGCACCACCGGACTGCCCAAGGCGATCGTCCAGTCCCAGGGCGGCATCCTGCTGGAGCACTTCAAACAGATCGGCCTGCACTGCGACCTCGGCCCGCAGGACCGCTTCTTCTGGTACACCTCCACCGGCTGGATGATGTGGAACTTCCTCGTCTCCGGCCTGCTCACCGGCACCACGATCGTGCTCTACGACGGCAGCCCCGCCTTCCCCGCCGTCGACGCCCAGTGGGGCATCGCGGAACGCACAGGCACCACCCTCTTCGGCACCTCCGCCGCATACGTCATGGCCTGCCGCAAAGCCGGCGCGCACCCCGGCCGCGACCACGACCTCTCCCGCGTCGCCTGCGTCGCCACCACCGGCTCCCCGCTGCCGCCCGACGGATTCCGCTGGCTCCACGACGAGGTCGCGGACGACCTGTGGATCGCCTCCGTCAGCGGCGGCACCGACGTGTGCAGCTGCTTCGCCGGGGCCGTCCCCACCCTCCCCGTACACACCGGCGAGCTACAGGCGGCCTGCCTGGGAACGGACCTCCAGGCATGGGACCCGGACGGCCGGCCCGTGACCGGCGAAGTCGGAGAACTCGTCGTCACCAACCCCATGCCCTCCATGCCCGTACGCTTCTGGAACGACCCCGACGGCCGCCGCTACCACGACAGTTACTTCGCCATGTACCCCGGCGTCTGGCGCCACGGAGACTGGATCACCATCAGCGACCGGGGCAGCGTCGTCATCCACGGCCGCTCCGACTCCACCCTCAACCGCCAGGGCGTACGGATGGGCTCCGCCGACATCTACGAAGCCGTCGAACGCCTCCCCGAGATCCGCGAATCCCTGGTCATCGGCGTGGAGGAGCCCGACGGCGGCTACTGGATGCCCCTCTTCGTCCACCTTGCGCAGGGCGCCGTCCTCGACGACACACTGCGCGACCGGATCCGCCGCACGATCCGCGAACAGCTCTCGCCGCGCCACGTCCCGGACGAGATCATCGAAGTCCCCGCCGTCCCCCACACCCTCACCGGCAAACGCATCGAAGTCCCCGTCAAACGCCTGCTCCAGGGCACCGCGCTGGACCGCGCCGTCAACCCGGGATCCGTGGACGACATCGAACTGCTGCGCTTCTACGAGAACCTCGCCCGCACCCGCCACTGACCGCGCGGGACCGCCGTTGTCAGACCCCACGACTACTCTGAGTGAGCATTGATCGACCGTACTCAGGGGGAGTCATGGCACACCAGGACCACCGCGGACGACCGGACACCAGCAAACGGCGCGGGCTGCGCCGCGAAGTCCCCGGCATCGTCGGCCTGCTGGCCGACGAGCGGGACTTCACGGCCATGCGGCGCTACCGCACCTTCACCTTCGACGACCACGCCGCCTATCTCCGGGAGATCGACGGACTGCTGAAATCCCTGGCCTCCCGAGGCCTGCACACCACCGTCGCCCTCTTCGACCCCGAGGAGTACGGGCAATTCTGCGCGGACGCCGGGCTCGACCCGGACAGCGCGGCCGGCCGCGCCCGCTTCACGGCCGCCATCCCCGCGAGCGGAGCCGCCGTCCGCTACACCGGCCAGCCCATCGACACCCTGGTCCCGCAGCTCATCAACACCGCGGTCCGCAGAGCCACCTGGGAGTACACGACGACGCTCCTCGCCGACCTCGGGGAGTGCGCCGACTGCGGACAGGACATCGGACGCGCGGCCTTCGACCGCGCCTCCCAGCTCCTGCTGCGCCTGGTCGAAGGAGCGGGCCCCGGCAGCCACCACCTGGTGTGCAGCGTCCCCGCCGCCGACGAACAGCTCCTCGCCGTCCTCCACACCCACCGCCCCGCGCCCGTCACCGGCCCCGAAGAGGCCCCGGTCGGCCTCGACTCGGTGGAGGGCGCCGAATTCGTCAGTGTGCTCGCCACCGGCATCGCCCTGGAGACCGCCGGGGGGGTAGTGCTCCGCACGACGGCACCCGACACCCCGGACCGGCTGCGCGGCTGGCGTCTGCGCCGGGGCGGCCTCGTCCCGCTCACCGAGGGCGAGGTGTTCAGCGCCTACTGCACCGACGCGGACACCGGAGAGCCACTGGCCCCCGAGCCCGGCGCCGAGTACCACGCGGGCTTCGACCTCGGCGAGGAGGACACCGGCACCCACCACTGACCGGGTTGACCATCGAATGGCAGGAGGGGCCTTCCGCCGCGACACACGGCGAAAAGCCCCTCCTGGAACCCCGCGATCCACGCGGGACCCGACCGGCTCAAGACCGGCTCACTCGCCGGACAGCACCGCCTGCGCGGCCGACCTGGCCTCCTCGGCGGTGTCAGCGGCACGCGCGGCGGCGGCGGCGCGCTCACACTGCGCCAGCGTGTGCTGCGCCAGAGCCGACCGCACATACGGAATCGACGCCGCGCCCATCGACAGCGACGTCACACCGAGCCCGGTCAGCACACAGGCGAGCAGCGGATCGGCGGCGGCCTCCCCGCACACACCACAGCTCTTGCCCTCGGCCCGCGCGCCCTCGGCGGACAGCGCCACCAGATCCAGCAGCGCCGGCTGCCAGGGGTCCTGGAGCCGCGACACCGCACCGACCTGCCGGTCGGCGGCGAAGGTGTACTGAGCGAGGTCGTTCGTGCCCAGCGACAGGAACTCGACCTCCTGGAGGATCGACCGCGACCGCAGCGCGGCCGACGGAATCTCCACCATGGCGCCGAACTTCGCGTTCAGCCCCGCCTCGCGACAGGCGTCCGCGAACGCCTTGGCGTCGGTGCGGTCGGCCACCATGGGCGCCATGACCTCCAGATACACCGGCAGCCCCGCGACCGCCTTGGACAGCGCGGTCAGCTGGGTCCGCAGCACATCCGGGTGGTCGAGCAGACTCCGCAGACCGCGGACCCCGAGCGCCGGGTTGGGCTCGTCGGCGGGCGTGAGGAAGTCCAGCGGCTTGTCGGCGCCGGCGTCCAGCACCCGTACGACGACCCGCCCTTCGGGAAACGCCTCCAGCACCGCGCGGTACGCGGCGATCTGCTTCTCCTCGGACGGCGCCTGCTTGCTGTCGTCCAGGAACAGGAACTCGGTACGGAACAGCCCCACGCCCTCGGCGCCCGCCGCGACGGCCGCCTCGACATCCGAAGGACCGCCGATGTTGGCCAGCAGCGGCACCTTGTGACCGTCCGAGGTCGCCCCCGGCCCGGACGACGCGGTCAGCGCGGCCCTGCGCTCGGCGGCGGCCGCCGTCAGCTCCGCCCGCTTCTCGGCACCCGGTTCGACGAAGATGTCACCGGTACTGCCGTCGACCGCGATCACCGTGCCCTCGGCGATCTCCCCGGCACCCGGCAGCGCCACGACCGCGGGCACTCCGAGCGCCCGCGCCAGAATCGCGCTGTGACTCGTGGGCCCGCCCTCCTCCGTCACGAAGCCGAGCACCAGAGCCGGGTCGAGCAACGCCGTGTCGGCGGGGGCCAGGTCACGGGCGATCAGTACATACGGCTCGTCGCTGTCCGGGACACCCGGCATCGGAACGCCCAGCAGCCGGGCGACGATACGATTCCGCACGTCGTCCAGGTCCGCGACCCGCCCTGCCAGGTACTCCCCGGCGTTCGCCAGCAGCGCGCGGTACGAGGCGAACGCGTCGTACACCCCGCGCTCGGCCGTGCTGCCGACGGCGATCCGACGCTCGACATCGGCCATCAGCTCGGGATCCTGAGCCATCAGGGCCTGCGCCTCCAGCACGGCCTGCGCCTCGCCGCCCGCCAGATTGCCCCGGGCGATCAGATCGGCCGACACGGCCTCCACGGCCTGGTGGGCACGGCTCTGCTCGCGCTCCGCGTCCTCCACCGGAATCTGCTTGGCCGGCGGCTCCAGCACCGCGGTCCCCATGTGCCGGACCTCGCCGATCGCCACTCCGTGGCTGACCCCGACGCCTCGCAGCGTTGTCTCCATCTCACCCGTCCCCGGTTATGCGGCGACCCGGTCGCCGCGCTGAATGAACGACGAGCGCCGCGCGCCCGTCCCTGACGTACGACACCGGACTCACTGCCAGCCGAAGAGAGCGTCGCCGCTCGTGACCTCGCCGCTCTCGCGGAGGTCGGCGAGGGAGTCCGCCGTCGCTTCGAGCGCCACGACCGGGCAGATGGGCGACTTGCCGGCCTCCTCGACCGCGGCCGGGTTCCAGCGCACGATGTCCTGCCCCCGTGTGACGGTGTCGCCCTTGTTGACCAGCAGCTCGAACCCGGCGCCGTTGAGCTGCACGGTGTCGATGCCCAGGTGCGTCAGCACGCCATGCCCTTCCGCGTCCACGACGACGAAGGCGTGCGGATGCAGGGAGACCACCACACCGTCGACCGGAGAGACCGCCACACCGGGCTCCCGCACCGGGTCGATGGCGGTACCAGGCCCGACCATCGCACCGGCGAAGACCGGATCGGGGACAGAGGCAAGCCCGATGGCTTGTCCGGAGAGTGGGGCCGTCACGATAGTCATGCGGGGAGCCTCCCGGAGGCGGAGAAAACATAGGGGGCGATCGTCACCCTCAGTGAGGGGACGGCGTGCTGTTCAGAAGGGTAAGTCATAGGAAGTGACGGTTCGGTGTGACAGCTGCTGGTTGGCGCAGCCGACGGCGCACCGGAATCGATTTGCCTGCGTCCGCCGACGGCCTGTACTGTCGTACTCCTGCCTGGCCCCAACGCGACATTGAGTCGGGGGTCGGCGGCATCTATCAAGTCTTGATCCTAACTGTGGTTCCGCTTTTGCATGCCTGCGGAACGGTGGTCAGGAAGAACGAAAAGCCCTGGTAGAGTTTGAAACGCAAGAACGAAACACCGAAGGGAAGCGCCCGGAGGAAAGCCTCGGACAGTGTCCGTGGGTGAGTACAAAGGAAGCGTCCGTTCCTTGAGAACTCAACAGCGTGCCAAAAGTCAACGCCAGATATGTTGATACCCCGACCTACCGAATTATTCGGTGGGTTGAGGTTCCTTTGAAGAAAAAAACACAGCGAGGACGCTGTGAACTACTGGTCTTATTCCGACCGGTGGTTCCGGCTCTCGTGCGTGTCGACCCGATTACGGGTAAACATTCACGGAGAGTTTGATCCTGGCTCAGGACGAACGCTGGCGGCGTGCTTAACACATGCAAGTCGAACGATGAAGCCTTTCGGGGTGGATTAGTGGCGAACGGGTGAGTAACACGTGGGCAATCTGCCCTTCACTCTGGGACAAGCCCTGGAAACGGGGTCTAATACCGGATAATACTTTCCTCCGCATGGGGGAGGGTTGAAAGCTCCGGCGGTGAAGGATGAGCCCGCGGCCTATCAGCTTGTTGGTGGGGTGATGGCCTACCAAGGCGACGACGGGTAGCCGGCCTGAGAGGGCGACCGGCCACACTGGGACTGAGACACGGCCCAGACTCCTACGGGAGGCAGCAGTGGGGAATATTGCACAATGGGCGAAAGCCTGATGCAGCGACGCCGCGTGAGGGATGACGGCCTTCGGGTTGTAAACCTCTTTCAGCAGGGAAGAAGCGCAAGTGACGGTACCTGCAGAAGAAGCACCGGCTAACTACGTGCCAGCAGCCGCGGTAATACGTAGGGTGCGAGCGTTGTCCGGAATTATTGGGCGTAAAGAGCTCGTAGGCGGCTTGTCACGTCGGATGTGAAAGCCCGGGGCTTAACCCCGGGTCTGCATTCGATACGGGCAGGCTAGAGTGTGGTAGGGGAGATCGGAATTCCTGGTGTAGCGGTGAAATGCGCAGATATCAGGAGGAACACCGGTGGCGAAGGCGGATCTCTGGGCCATTACTGACGCTGAGGAGCGAAAGCGTGGGGAGCGAACAGGATTAGATACCCTGGTAGTCCACGCCGTAAACGTTGGGAACTAGGTGTTGGCGACATTCCACGTCGTCGGTGCCGCAGCTAACGCATTAAGTTCCCCGCCTGGGGAGTACGGCCGCAAGGCTAAAACTCAAAGGAATTGACGGGGGCCCGCACAAGCAGCGGAGCATGTGGCTTAATTCGACGCAACGCGAAGAACCTTACCAAGGCTTGACATACACCGGAAACGGCCAGAGATGGTCGCCCCCTTGTGGTCGGTGTACAGGTGGTGCATGGCTGTCGTCAGCTCGTGTCGTGAGATGTTGGGTTAAGTCCCGCAACGAGCGCAACCCTTGTTCTGTGTTGCCAGCATGCCTTTCGGGGTGATGGGGACTCACAGGAGACTGCCGGGGTCAACTCGGAGGAAGGTGGGGACGACGTCAAGTCATCATGCCCCTTATGTCTTGGGCTGCACACGTGCTACAATGGCCGGTACAATGAGCTGCGATGCCGCGAGGCGGAGCGAATCTCAAAAAGCCGGTCTCAGTTCGGATTGGGGTCTGCAACTCGACCCCATGAAGTCGGAGTTGCTAGTAATCGCAGATCAGCATTGCTGCGGTGAATACGTTCCCGGGCCTTGTACACACCGCCCGTCACGTCACGAAAGTCGGTAACACCCGAAGCCGGTGGCCCAACCCCTTGTGGGAGGGAGCTGTCGAAGGTGGGACTGGCGATTGGGACGAAGTCGTAACAAGGTAGCCGTACCGGAAGGTGCGGCTGGATCACCTCCTTTCTAAGGAGCATCTAGATTCCGCAAGGAATCCAGAGCCACTACGTCGGCAAATGTTCGACGGTGGTCAGCTCATGGGTGGAACGTTGACTATTCGGCACATCGGGTTTCTTCTGCAAGTACTGCTTCGGCGTGGAACGCAGTGGGGGATCGGGTGTGCTGGGCGCGCTGTTGGGTGTCTGAGGGTACGAGCGTTGCTCGTCCTTCGGGTTGCCGGCCCCAGTGAACTCGCCTGTAAGGGTGGGGTGATGGGTGGCTGGTCGTTGTTTGAGAACTGCACAGTGGACGCGAGCATCTGTGGCCAAGTTTTTAAGGGCGCACGGTGGATGCCTTGGTACCAGGAACCGATGAAGGACGTGGGAGGCCGCGATAGGCCCCGGGGAGCTGTCAACCGAGCTTTGATCCGGGGGTGTCCGAATGGGGAAACCCGGCAGTCGTCATGGGCTGTCACCCGCTGCTGAACACATAGGCAGTGTGGAGGGAACGAGGGGAAGTGAAACATCTCAGTACCCTCAGGAAGAGAAAACAACCGTGATTCCGGGAGTAGTGGCGAGCGAAACCGGATGAGGCCAAACCGTATGCGTGTGATACCCGGCAGGGGTTGCGTATACGGGGTTGTGGGATCGTACTTCAGCAGTCTGCCGGCTGTTGGGCGAGTCAGAAACCGTATGGATAGGCGAAGGACATGCGAAAGGTCCGGCGTAGAGGGTAAGACCCCCGTAGCTGAAATCTGTACGGCTCGTTTGTGCGACACCCAAGTAGCACGGGGCCCGAGAAATCCCGTGTGAATCTGGCGGGACCACCCGCTAAGCCTAAATATTCCCTGGTGACCGATAGCGGATAGTACCGTGAGGGAATGGTGAAAAGTACCGCGGGAGCGGAGTGAAATAGTACCTGAAACCGTGTGCCTACAAGCCGTGGGAGCGTCGCTGTATGTGCTTGCACATACAGTCGTGACTGCGTGCCTTTTGAAGAATGAGCCTGCGAGTTTGCGGTGTGTTGCGAGGTTAACCCGTGTGGGGAAGCCGTAGCGAAAGCGAGTCCGAATAGGGCGGTATAGTAGCGCGCTCAAGACCCGAAGCGGAGTGATCTAGCCATGGGCAGGTTGAAGCGGAGGTAAGACTTCGTGGAGGACCGAACCCACCAGGGTTGAAAACCTGGGGGATGACCTGTGGTTAGGGGTGAAAGGCCAATCAAACTCCGTGATAGCTGGTTCTCCCCGAAATGCATTTAGGTGCAGCGTCGTGTGTTTCTTGCCGGAGGTAGAGCACTGGATAGGCGATGGGCCCTACCGGGTTACTGACCTTAGCCAAACTCCGAATGCCGGTAAGTGAGAGCGCGGCAGTGAGACTGTGGGGGATAAGCTCCATGGTCGAGAGGGAAACAGCCCAGAGCATCGACTAAGGCCCCTAAGCGTACGCTAAGTGGGAAAGGATGTGGAGTCGCAGAGACAACCAGGAGGTTGGCTTAGAAGCAGCCATCCTTGAAAGAGTG
Source organism: Streptomyces sp. NBC_01429 (assembly GCF_036231945.1). Lineage (NCBI taxonomy): Bacteria > Bacillati > Actinomycetota > Actinomycetes > Kitasatosporales > Streptomycetaceae > Streptomyces > Streptomyces sp. NBC_01429. The sequence continues at coordinate 6,827,330 of NZ_CP109599.1, forward strand.
CGTAATAGCTCACTGGTCAAGTGATTCCGCGCCGACAATGTAGCGGGGCTCAAGCGTACCGCCGAAGTCGTGTCATTGCAGTACATACCCCCAACGGGGACTGTGATGGGTAGGGGAGCGTCGTGTGCCGGGTGAAGCAGCAGCGGAAGCTAGTTGTGGACGGTTCACGAGTGAGAATGCAGGCATGAGTAGCGATACACACGTGGGAAACGTGTGCGCCGATTGACTAAGGGTTCCTGGGTCAAGCTGATCTGCCCAGGGTAAGTCGGGACCTAAGGCGAGGCCGACAGGCGTAGTCGATGGACAACCGGTTGATATTCCGGTACCCGCTTTGAAACGCCCAGTATCGAATCCATTAATGCTAAGGCCGTGAAGCCGTCCTGGAGCCTTCGGGCAAAGGGGAGTGGTGGAGCCGCTGATCCAAGGTGGTAGTAGGTAAGCGATGGGGTGACGCAGGAAGGTAGTCCAGCCCGGGCGGTGGTTGTCCCGGGGTAAGGGTGTAGGGCGTTGTCCAGGTAAATCCGGATGACATGTGCCTGAGACCTGATGCCGAGCCGATTGTGGTGAAGTGGATGATCCTATGCTGTCGAGAAAAGCCTCTAGCGAGTTTCATGGCGGCCCGTACCCTAAACCGACTCAGGTGGTCAGGTAGAGAATACCGAGGCGTTCGGGTGAACTATGGTTAAGGAACTCGGCAAAATGCCCCCGTAACTTCGGGAGAAGGGGGGCCATTCTAGGTGATGGAATTTACTTCCTGAGCTTGGGGTGGCCGCAGAGACCAGCGAGAAGCGACTGTTTACTAAAAACACAGGTCCGTGCGAAGCCGTAAGGCGATGTATACGGACTGACGCCTGCCCGGTGCTGGAACGTTAAGGGGACCGGTTAGTCAATCTTCGGGTTGGCGAAGCTGAGAACTTAAGCGCCAGTAAACGGCGGTGGTAACTATAACCATCCTAAGGTAGCGAAATTCCTTGTCGGGTAAGTTCCGACCTGCACGAATGGCGTAACGACTTCTCGACTGTCTCAACCATAGGCCCGGTGAAATTGCACTACGAGTAAAGATGCTCGTTTCGCGCAGCAGGACGGAAAGACCCCGGGACCTTTACTATAGTTTGATATTGGTGTTCGGTTCGGCTTGTGTAGGATAGGTGGGAGACTTTGAAGCTTGGACGCCAGTTCAGGTGGAGTCGTCGTTGAAATACCACTCTGGTCGTGCTGGATGTCTAACCTGGGTCCGTGATCCGGATCAGGGACAGTGTCTGATGGGTAGTTTAACTGGGGCGGTTGCCTCCTAAAGAGTAACGGAGGCGCCCAAAGGTTCCCTCAGCCTGGTTGGTAATCAGGTGTTGAGTGTAAGTGCACAAGGGAGCTTGACTGTGAGACCGACGGGTCGAGCAGGGACGAAAGTCGGGACTAGTGATCCGGCGGTGGCTTGTGGAAGCGCCGTCGCTCAACGGATAAAAGGTACCCCGGGGATAACAGGCTGATCTTCCCCAAGAGTCCATATCGACGGGATGGTTTGGCACCTCGATGTCGGCTCGTCGCATCCTGGGGCTGGAGTCGGTCCCAAGGGTTGGGCTGTTCGCCCATTAAAGCGGTACGCGAGCTGGGTTTAGAACGTCGTGAGACAGTTCGGTCCCTATCCGCTGCGCGCGCAGGAGTCTTGAGAAGGGCTGTCCCTAGTACGAGAGGACCGGGACGGACGAACCTCTGGTGTGCCAGTTGTTCTGCCAAGGGCATGGCTGGTTGGCTACGTTCGGAAAGGATAACCGCTGAAAGCATCTAAGCGGGAAGCCTGCTTCGAGATGAGGACTCCCACCTCCTAGAGGGGTTAAGGCTCCCAGTAGACGACTGGGTTGATAGGCCAGATGTGGAAGACCGGTAACGGTTGGAGCTGACTGGTACTAATAGGCCGAGGGCTTGTCCTCAGTTGCTCGCGTCCACTGTGTTAGTTCTGAAGTAACGAACAGCCGTGACCGTCTTTAATTAGATGTGTATCCGGTGTTTGTTTAACTTCATAGTGTTTCGGTGGTCATTGCGTGAGGGAAACGCCCGGTTACATTCCGAACCCGGAAGCTAAGCCTCACAGCGCCGATGGTACTGCAGGGGGGACCCTGTGGGAGAGTAGGACGCCGCCGAACAATTATTGTGGGGATGCCCCGCACCTTATGGTGCGGGGCATTTCTGCGTTCAGGACCCCCTGCGGCCCGGTCGCCGGCTCTGAGGGTAAGGTCAGGAGGCATCGTCGGCACGTTCCACACAGGAGGCCCCCGGGTGGAGGTCCAGGAGACCCGCGTTCAGACGGACCGGGTACTCACCATCCCCAACATCCTCAGCATGGCTCGCCTCGTTGGCGTTCCGCTCTTCCTGTGGTTGATTCTTCGCCCCGAGTTCGGCGGCCCCAACAGCGACCTGTGGGCCCTGCTGGTCCTCATGCTGAGCGGTATCAGTGACTATCTCGACGGAAAGCTCGCGCGCCGCTGGAACCAGATCAGCAGCCTGGGGCGTGTTCTCGACCCCGCTGCCGACCGGCTGTACATCCTTTCCACCCTGGTTGGCCTCACCTGGCGCGAGATCCTGCCGCTCTGGCTCACCGCGGCCCTTTTGGCCCGTGAGCTGATGCTTCTGGTCATGGTCGCCATCCTTCGGCGCCACGGCTATCCGCCGCCCCAGGTGAACTTCCTCGGGAAGGCGGCTACCTTCAACTTGATGTACGCCTTCCCCCTGCTGCTCCTCAGTGACAGAAGTGGATGGCTTGCGTCACTCGCCGAAGTTTTCGGATGGGCGTTCGCAGGATGGGGTACAAGTCTGTATTGGTGGGCAGGAGTCCTCTATGTGGTCCAGGTCCGCCGGCTCGTCAGGGCGGACACCGTGGCCGATTGAGCTCGTCAATGTGGTGCCGCGCAGCGTCGCGTCGGTCCGCGCCTGACCGCCAAGGGGCTTCTCTTCCGACCCGGGTGCCCAGACGGGTGAAGTCGGCGAGTCCGTCTCTTCAAGGAGGACGCTTCCGACATGAAGGCCGTCGTGATGGCCGGTGGCGAAGGTACTCGACTTCGCCCCATGACCTCAAGCATGCCCAAGCCGCTCCTGCCGGTCGTGAACCGGCCGATCATGGAGCATGTGCTGCGGTTGCTCAAGCGCCATGGGCTCAATGAGACCGTCGTAACCGTGCAATTCCTGGCCTCTCTCGTCAAGAACTACTTCGGCGACGGTGAAGAGCTCGGTATGGAGCTGACCTACGCCAACGAGGAGAAGCCGCTCGGTACCGCAGGGAGCGTCAAGAACGCCGAGGAGGCTCTGAAGGACGATGCCTTCCTCGTGATTTCAGGCGACGCTCTCACCGACTTCGACCTGACCGACCTCATCGCCTTCCACAAGGAGAAGGGCGCACTGGTCACCGTGTGCCTGACCCGGGTACCGAATCCGCTGGAATTCGGTATCACGATCGTGGACGAGGAAGGAAAGGTCGAACGCTTCCTGGAGAAGCCCACCTGGGGGCAGGTCTTCTCGGACACCGTCAACACCGGCATCTACGTGATGGAGCCCGAGGTCTTCGACTACGTCGAGGCCGATGTCTCCGTGGACTGGTCCGGTGATGTCTTCCCGCAGCTCATGAAGGAGGGCAAGCGGGTCTTCGGCTATATCGCCGAGGGCTACTGGGAGGACGTCGGCACCCACGAGAGCTATGTGAAGGCCCAGGCCGACGTGCTCGAGGGCAAGGTCGACGTCGACATCGACGGCTTCGAGATCTCTCCCGGCGTGTGGGTGGCCGAAGGCGCGGAAGTCCATCCCGACGCCGTACTGCGCGGTCCGCTGTACATCGGTGACTACGCCAAGGTCGAGGCCGACGCCGAAATCCGCGAACACACCGTCGTCGGATCGAACGTCGTCGTCAAGACCGGCGCTTTTCTCCACCGAGCGGTCGTGCACGACAACGTGTACATCGGCCAGCACTGCAATCTGCGCGGCTGCGTGATCGGCAAGAACACCGACATCATGCGGGCCGCCAGGATCGAGGACGGCGCCGTCATCGGCGACGAGTGTCTCGTCGGCGAAGAATCGATCATCCAGGGCAATGTGCGGGTCTACCCGTTCAAGACCATCGAGGCCGGCGCGTTCGTCAACACCTCGGTGATCTGGGAGTCCCGAGGACAGGCGAACCTCTTCGGGGCCCGTGGTGTCTCCGGCATCCTGAACGTCGAGATCACGCCGGAGGTCGTGGTGCGGCTGGCGGGCGCGTACGCCACCACCCTGAAGAAGGGGTCCACCGTCACCACGGCGCGTGACCACTCGCGTGGCGCGCGCGCCCTCAAGCGGGCCGTGATCTCCTCGCTCCAGTCCAGCGCCATCGACGTGCGGGACCTGGAGAACGTGCCGTTGCCGGTGGCCCGGCAGCAGACCGCCAGGGGCAGCGCGGGCGGGATCATGATCCGTACCTCGCCCGGGGTGCCGGACTCCGTCGACATCATGTTCTTCGACGAGCGGGGCGCCGACCTGTCGCAGGCCGGCCAGCGCAAGCTGGACCGGGTGTACGCGCGCCAGGAGTACCGTCGCGCGTTCCCCGGCGAGATCGGGGATCTGCACTTCCCGGCCAGCGTCTTCGACTCGTACACCGGCTCGTTGCTCCGCAACGTCGATACGACGGGTATCTCCGAGGCCGGACTCAAGGTCGTGGTCGACGCGTCGAACGGCAGCGCCGGGCTTGTGCTGCCCAGCCTGCTCGGCCGGCTCGGTGTTGACGCGCTGACCATCAACCCCGGTCTCGACGAGTCCCGCCCGACCGAAACGGCCGAATCCCGTCGCTCCGGGCTGGTCAGGCTCGGCGAGATCGTGGCCTCGGCGCGCGCCGCGTTCGGTGTCCGGTTCGACCCCGTCGGCGAGCGGCTGTCGCTCGTGGACGAGCGCGGCCGGATCATCGAGGACGACCGGGCGCTGCTGGTGCTGCTCGATCTGGTCGCCGCCGAGCGGCGCAGCGGGCGGGTGGCACTGCCGGTGACCACGACGAGGATCGCCGAGCAGGTCGCCGCGTACCACGGCACGCAGGTCGAGTGGACGACGACGTCGCCCGACGATCTGACCCGGGTGGGCCGCGAGGAGACCACCATCTTCGGCGGTGACGGCCGCGGAGCGTTCATCGTGCCGGAGTTCAGCAGCGTGCTGGACGGTACGGCGGCCTTCGTGCGGCTGATCGGGCTGGTGGCGCGTACGCAGCTCACCCTGAGCCAGATCGACGCCCGCATCCCGCGTGCTCACGTCCTGCGGCGGGATCTGGCCACTCCCTGGGCCGTCAAGGGACTCGTGATGCGCAGTGTCGTGGAGGCGGCGGGCGACCGGCAGGTGGACACGACCGACGGTGTGCGGGTGGTCGAGGCCGACGGCCGCTGGGTGATGGTGCTGCCCGACCCCTCCGAGGCCGTCACCCACCTGTGGGCCGAAGGACCCGACGACGCGTCGGCCCAGGCGCTGCTCGACGAGTGGTCGTCCGTGGTGGACAGCGCCGGGCAGTAGACAGTTCGCACCTGTCGTCCCGCCGTGCCGGGCGGCCTCTCAGGAGGCCGCCCGGCACAGGGGCGGGGCCATTCGGCGGTAGCGTTCGCGACGTGCGACGATGTGCGGCATGTCGCAGCAGTCCCCCGATCGGAGCACCGCTTCTCCGCACGCGCGCCCCGACGCGTCGATGTCGCTGCTGAACAATGTGATGAACCACAGCCTCGACGAGGGGTACGCGGAGGCGTCGGCCCGCCGGGATGCCGAAGAGGGCGGACTGCCCCGCACCCTCAAGGCGAAGCTGGGTCTCGCGGCCGGGCTGGTACTGGCCGCCCTCGTGGTCACCGTCGGTGCGGCGCAGGCGCGGATCTCGGCCCCGGTCGTGGCCAAGGAGCGCGAGGAGCTCATCGACCGCATCAACGCGGAGACTTCGGCGGCCGACACCCTGGAGCGGACGGTCGAGAAGCTGCGCGGCGAGGTCGGTGACCGGCAGCGCGCGGCTCTGCGGTCCCAGGGCGGCGACCAGGGGTCGTTGGTCGGGCTGCTCGCCGGCGCGACCCCCGTGGCGGGTCCCGGGATGAAGCTCGTGGTGGACGACGCCAAGGACGCCTCCGCGGGCGGCGGCGGACCGCGCGAGAGCAGTGGGTTCTCCGACACCGGCCGGGTGCGGGACCGGGACATGCAGCGGATCGTCAACGGGCTGTGGGAGTCGGGCGCGGAAGCGATCGCGATCAACGACCAGCGGCTGACGTCACTGTCCGCGATCAGGGCCGCGGGCGACGCCATACTGGTCGACAACAGGCCGCTGGTGCCGCCGTACACCGTTCTGGCGGTGGGGGACGGGAAGAAGCTGAGCAGGGCATTTCAGGCCAGTGTCGACGGTCTGTATCTGCGTTCCCTGCGGGAGGACTTCGACATCCGCACCAAGATCTCCGATGAGGGTGAGGTGCGGCTGCCCGCCGCGCCCAGCCTGATCGTACGTACAGCAGAACCGAAGGCCGCCGCCCCCGCGCAAGGCAGCGGGCGGCGCGCGGCCGACACCGAGAAGGGCACATCGTGATCGCCGTACTGGGCCTCGTCGTGGGAGTCGTGGTCGGACTGTTGGTCCGGCCCGAGGTGCCGGCAGTGGTCGAGCCCTACCTGCCCATCGCCGTCGTCGCCGCGCTCGACGCGGTCTTCGGCGGCCTGCGGGCCATGCTCGACGGCATCTTCGTCGACAAGGTGTTCGTCGTCTCCTTCCTGTCGAACGTGGTGGTCGCCGCGCTCATCGTCTTCCTGGGCGACAAGCTGGGCGTGGGCGCCCAGCTGTCCACCGGAGTGGTCGTCGTCTTCGGCATCCGGATCTTCTCCAACGCTGCCGCGATCCGCCGGCACGTGTTCCGGGCGTGAGGCCGATGAACGGCGAGAACGAGCCGGGCGGGAACGGGCCGGACGAGGAGACACCGGGCGGGAGCGGGCCGGGGGACGCGACGAGGGGCCGCGAGCTGCCGCCCCTCCAGGACGGCGCCGCCAAGGTCCCGGACGCCCCTGCCGAGCCCGAGGAGCCCCAACAGCTCACCGGGCGCCAGAGGTTGGCAGCCGGGCTGTGGCCGCCGCGGGTGACGCGGGCTCAGCTCATCGTCGCCCTGCTGCTGTTCGTCCTCGGCCTGGGCCTGGCGATCCAGGTCAGGTCCAACAACGACGACAGCGCGCTGCGAGGGGCCCGCCAGGAGGACCTGGTGCGGATCCTGGACGAGCTGGACAACCGTACGCAGCGGCTGGAGGACGAGAAGTCCCGCCTCGACGACCAGCGCACCGAGCTGGAGACCAGCTCGGACCAGGCGGAGGAGGCCCGCAAGCAGACGCGGGAGAAGGAACAGCAGCTGGGCGTCCTGGCGGGCACGGTCGCCGCGCAGGGGCCCGGGATCACGCTGACGATCGAGGACCCGAACGGTACGGTCTCCCCGGACATGCTGCTCGACGCGCTCCAGGAGCTGCGGGCCGCGGGCGCCGAGGCCATCCAGGTCAACGACGTCCGTGTGGTCGCCCACACATACTTCTCCGGTACGGGTGGTGACGTCCAGGTGGACGGAAAGGCCGTCACCGCGCCGTACAGCTTCAAGGTCATCGGCAAGCCGCAGGATCTGGAGCCCGCCCTCAACATTCCCGGCGGGGTGGTCCAGACGCTGGAGAAGGAGCAGGCCACAGCCACGGTGACGCGTGCTGAGAAGATCATCGTGGATGCCTTGCGACCGGCGAAGCGTCCTGACTACGCTCGGTCGTCATCACGGTGATGCGGCGGTGCATGGCGGCTGTCGGACGCGGGCATGAGGTTGCGGGGGGTCGGCGCGCGATCAGCGTGGTGAGTGGTGGAAACTGTCCGGTGGATACGGACGTTGTCAAGATGTCCGGGTCGGCAGGTGTGTTCAATCAGGGTTCGTCCTGCCCCACGGGCGGGTCTGTTTCGGTCAAGGGGAATCGCCCGTGAAGTTGTTTGGGAAGTTGTTCGGCAAAAGCGCGCGCGAGGACGGCGGTTCCAACCGCCATCGTGCATCGCGCCAGGGTGGGAGTGAGGAGCCGAGCGGTGAGCGTCCGCTCTTCCGGGACCAGGTGGGTGGCGAGCCGGCGCCGGGTCACGGCGCGTCGTCTGTTGACCCTGCTGGTACCGGACGCATAGGTTTCGGGGAATCATCTGCCCCGGGTGGGCAGTCGCGGCAGGAGGAACCCACGATGGCGGGTTTGCCGGTCTGTACGAGATGTGGGCACCGGAACGCCGAGGCGAGCCGGTTCTGCTCCAACTGCGGTGCGCCGCTGCGGGCCGGGATTCCGGCGGAGCGCGCGTCGGAGACGACCTCGACGATCTCCATCTCGGGTCTTGAGGCGTACGACTCGGAAGTGACGGGACAGACGTCGCTTCCCTCGCTGACCCCGGAGGCACAGGCCGCCGTCGACGCCCTGCCGCCCGGCTCGGCGCTGCTGGTGGTCCGGCGCGGTCCCAATTCGGGCAGCCGCTTCCTTCTGGACGGCGACCTGACGACGGCCGGCCGTCACCCGGAGAGCGACATCTTCCTTGACGACGTGACCGTGTCCCGTCGTCACGTGGAGTTCCGCAGGGGCGCGGACGGGCACTTCACCTGCTCGGACGTGGGCAGCCTGAACGGCACGTACGTCAATCGTGAGCCGACCGATTCGGTCCTGCTGGCGAACGGCGACGAAGTCCAGATCGGTAAGTACCGGATGGTCTTCTACGCGAGCCAGCGGGGCGTGTGACCCTCACCAGGGAAGGTCCATGCCGCTGACATCCAGGGGCGGTGCCGGACACGGCACCGCCCGCACGGCCGAGCCCCTGATCAGCATCGGCGCGGTGCTGGCCAGGCTGCGGAACGAGTTTCCCGAGGTCTCGATCTCCAAGATCCGTTTCCTGGAGGCCGAGGGCCTCGTCGAACCGAGCAGAACGCCCTCCGGCTACCGCAAATTCAGCCCCGGCGACGTCGAGCGGCTGGCCCGGATCCTGCGCATGCAGCGGGACCACTACCTGCCCCTCAAAGTCATCAGGGAGCATCTGGACGCCCTGGCGCGCGGCGAGCACGTATCTCTGCCCGCCCCGCAGCGCGGGCCGCTGGAGGGCGTCCCGGACGCGGAATCGGGGCTACCCACCGTCGCGCGGATCGGCCGGGACGAGCTGCTGGCCGCCGCAGAGGTGAGCGAGAGCTCGCTGGAGGAGTGGGAGTCGTACGGACTCATCACCCCGCTGCCGGAGGGCGGATACGACGCCGAGGCCGTCACCGTCGCGAAACTCGTCTCGGATCTCGGACGCTTCGGTCTTGAGCCCCGGCATCTGCGCGTGATGAAAGCGGCCGCCGAACGTGAGGCGGGACTGGTCGAGCAAGTGGTGGCGCCGCTGCGCCGGCACCGTAATCCGCAGACCAGAGCCCATGCCGAGGCGACCACCGAGGAGCTGGCCACGCTCTCCGTACAGCTGCATCACGCCCTGTTCCGCACGGCCCTCGGGGACCGCCGGTACTGATCATGGGGGAGTCCGACTACCCAAACCTGCCGGGCACGTCCTAGGGTTGCTGTGTGAACGAGCTCGACGTTGTGGGTGTCCGGGTGGAAATGCCCTCCAACCAACCGATCGTGCTCCTGCGTGAAGTGGGAGGCGATCGCTACCTCCCCATCTGGATCGGACCGGGGGAGGCGACCGCGATCGCCTTCGCTCAGCAGGGCATGGCCCCGGCCCGGCCGCTGACCCATGATCTTTTCAAGGACGTGCTGGAAGCGGTCGGCCAGGAGCTGACCGAAGTCCGGATCACGGACCTGCGTGAAGGGGTCTTCTACGCGGAGCTGGTCTTCGCGAGCGGGGTCGAGGTGAGCGCCAGGCCGTCGGATGCCATAGCGCTGGCACTGCGCACGGGCACACCGATCTACGGCAGTGACGGGGTTCTGGACGATGCCGGCATCGCCATCCCGGACGAGCAGGAGGACGAGGTGGAGAAGTTCCGCGAGTTCCTCGACCAGATCTCTCCGGAGGACTTCGGGACCAACAGTCAGTGACCGGCCGGAGCGCCGCACCGGTCCCCCTCCGGACATTCGGTCAGCCTTTCCCCGGAACGGGACACGGGAAACCACTCTCAGGGTGATTATCACTCGGCGTGGCGAGTGTGGCGATCGTTGACGCACCCCGGGTGACTGCCTACCTTCGACAGGGCAGGTCAAGGACGGAGGGTCGGCGTGAGAAGCAGCGGCGACGGTACGGCGGCGGGCGGTCCGTATCCGCTTCACAACAGCGCGCCCGACCCCGGTGCGGAGGCGGTCGGATACCGGGGTCCGACCGCGTGCGCGGCGGCGGGCATCACGTACCGCCAGTTGGACTACTGGGCGCGTACGGGGCTGGTCGAGCCCAGTGTGCGCCCGGCGTACGGATCGGGCACCCAGCGGCTCTACAGCTTCCGCGACGTGGTCGTCCTCAAGATCGTGAAGCGGTTCCTGGACACCGGGGTGGCGTTGCAGAACATCCGCGCCGCCGTCCAGCACCTGCGGGCCAGGGGCTTCCAGGACCTGGACCGGATGACGCTCATGAGCGACGGCGCCACGGTCCACGAGTGCTCCTCGCCCGATGAGGTCGTGAGCCTGCTCCAGGGCGGTCAGGGCGTCTTCGGGATCGCGGTCGGCGTGGTGTGGCGGGACGTCGAGGCCGCGCTGTCACAGCTGCACGGGGAGCGGATCGACACCGGCGAGACGCTGATCGGGAACAATCCGGCCGACGAGCTGGCGCGCAGGCGCCGCGACCGGGCGGTCTGACGCCGTTCCCGGCGCCGATGAACGGCCCGTTGTCAGTGGTGTGAGGCAGCATCGGTGGTGTGAGACCCGCGCCGACGATCCTGCATCTGGACATGGATGCCTTCTTCGCCGCCGCCGAGCAGGCGGCGAAGCCGAGTCTGCGCGGAAAACCGGTGGTGGTGGGCGGTCTCGGCCCGCGCGGGGTGGTCTCGACCGCGTCGTACGAGGCGAGACGGTTCGGGGTGCACTCGGCGATGCCGATGGCCCAGGCCAGACGCCTCGCGCCGAACGCCGCGTATCTCGTGCCGCGCTTCGCGCTCTACCGCGAGGTCAGCGAGCGGGTCATGGCGCTGCTGGGGGCGCTCTCGCCGCTGGTGGAGCCGCTGAGCCTGGACGAGGCTTTCGTGGACCTGGAGGCGGGCGGGTCGGCCCACGACACCGCCTCGGCGCTGGCGGCCGGTGAGCGGCTGCGCAGGGACATCAGGGCGGCCACCGGGCTCGCGGGCTCGGTCGGGCTCGCCGGTTCCAAGATGCTGGCGAAGATCGGCTCGGAGCAGGCCAAGCCCGACGGTCTGGTCCTCATAGAGCCGGGCACGGAGCGCGCGCTGCTGGGTCCCATGTCCGTACGGATCCTGCCGGGGGTGGGCCCCGCGACCGGGGAACATCTGCGCCGGGCCGGGATGACGACCGTCGCCCATCTGGCGGAGGCGGGCGAGGACGAACTCGTACGGCTGCTGGGCAAGGCCCACGGCGCCTCGCTCTCCCGGATGGCCCGGGGGTACGACGACCGGCCCGTGGTCTCCGAGCGCGAGACCAAGTCGGTGTCGGTGGAGGACACCTTCGACATCGACCTGCACGACCGGGTACGGGTGCGCGCCGAGGTCGACCGGCTCGCCGAGCGGTGTGTGGGGCGGCTGCGGGCGGCCGGGCACTCGGGCCGCACCGTCGTGCTGAAGGTCCGGCGCTACGACTTCTCCACGCTGACCCGTTCGGAGACGCTGCGCGGGCCCACGGACGATCCCGGGGTGGTGCGCGAGGCCGCCGGGCGGCTGCTGGAGGCGGTGGACACCACGGGCGGGGTGCGGCTGCTGGGGGTGGGCGTGACGGGGCTCGCCGACTACACGCAGGAGGACCTGTTCGCCCAGGCGGCGGCCGACCGGGACCGGGCGGACCGGGCGACCCGCGCGGACGGCGCTCCGGACGGGGCTCCGGACGACGGCGGCTCCGGGACGGCGGTGGCGGCCCCCGGGGACGACGGCGTGCCGCGGCCGGCGTCCGAGGCCGCGAGCGGGCCGCGGGAGGGGGCGGCGGAGGGGGCGGCGGAGCTTGCCGAGCGGCGCTTCCCGGCCGGACACGATGTGCGCCATGCCGCGTTCGGGCCCGGCTGGGTGCAGGGCAGCGGGCTGCGGAGAGTGACCGTACGGTTCGAGGTGCCGGGGTCAGCGCCCGGCTGGGTGCGGACGTTCTGGATCGACGACCCCGAGCTGGTGCTCTCCGAGCCGCTGCCGCTCGTGCCGGAGGGGACCCCGGCGCCGGACGGGCCGCCGGGGCGGGAGGGCCCTGCGGCGGCGGGCGGCGGTCCGGGTCAGTCCTCCTGTCCGGCGAGCCGCCCGAAGTCGCGCTCGGAGTCCCGGTCGGAGAGGGACGCGGGCCGCTCCGGCGGATTCGGTTCGGGGAGAGCGAGGCCGTAGTGGTGGTAGAGCTGGAGTTCCTGTTCGGGGGAGAGATGACGGCCCACGCCGAAGTCGGGCGCGTCCTTGATCAGGGCGCGCTCGAACGGGACCCGCAGCCCGTTGTCGGACAGGGTGCTGGGGCCGAGCGGGACGAACGCGTCCCGGCTGAACAGACCGGTGCGCACGGCCGCCCACTCCGGCACGCCGGTCGCGTCGTCCAGATACACCTCGTCGACCGTGCCGAGCTTGTTGCCGTCCCGGTCGAATGCCTTGCGCCCTATCAGGCTGCGCGGATCGATATCGGTCTCCACGGTCCCTCCAACTGGTCACAACTGCTCGTAAGGACTACAAAAGTGCAGATCCTGGGCGGCGGCCACTCGAAAGCCGTCCCAAGAGGCCCGCTGGTAGGCTGGCGAACGGCTGCTGACCCCGTGCGGGAGAGTCCTCCGGTGACACCACCGGAGGCGCCGAAGGAGCAAATCCTCCCCGGAATCTCTCAGGCCCCCGTACCGCGCGGACGAGGTCACTCTGGAAAGCAGAGCGGTGTCGGACGGCACCCGCTCTCACCGACGGTGAAAGCCGGCCCGCCCCGCGGCGGACCGGTGAAGCTCTCAGGTCGAGATGACAGAGGGGGAGGCCGTCCGGGCACCCGCGTCCTGGTGCCCCTCGTAGGTCGTGGCAGACCAGGAGGCCTTCCGCTATGAACGCCCACCGCATTCCGCTCTCCCAGCTGGAGCGAGGCATCCCCTTCGAGCAGCGCCACATAGGTCCCGACGCGGGCGCCCAGGCGAAGATGCTGGCGCAGGTCGGCTACGGCTCGCTCGACGAGCTGACCGACGCGGCCGTGCCCGACGTGATCAGGAGCGCCGAGGCGCTGCGGCTGCCGGAGGCCCGCACGGAGGCCGAGGTGCTGGCCGAGCTGCGCGGCCTCGCCGAGCGCAACCAGGTGCTCGCCCCGATGATCGGCCTCGGCTACTACGGCACGTTCACGCCGCCGGTGATCCTCCGCAATGTCATGGAGAACCCCGCCTGGTACACCGCGTACACGCCGTACCAGCCGGAGATCTCGCAGGGCCGGCTCGAAGCCCTGCTCAACTTCCAGACCATGGTGGCCGAGCTGACCGGGCTGCCCACCTCCGGCGCCTCGCTGCTGGACGAGTCCACGGCAGCGGCGGAGGCCATGGCGCTCTCCCGGCGCGTCGGGAAGGTCAAGGGCGGCGTCTTCCTGGTGGACGCCGACGCGCTGCCGCAGACCATCGCCGTGATCGAGACCCGCGCCGAGCCGACCGGGGTGGAGGTCGTCGTCGCGGATCTGAGCGAGGGCATCTCCGACGAGATCGCGGAGCGCGGTGTCTTCGGCGTGCTCCTCCAGTACCCGGGCGCCTCCGGGGCCGTCCGGGACATCCGCGCCGTCGTCGAGCGGGCGCACGCGCTCGGCGCGGTCGTCACCGTCGCCGCCGACCTGCTCGCGCTGACGCTGCTGACGTCCCCCGGTGAGCTGGGCGCGGACATCGCGGTCGGCACCACCCAGCGCTTCGGGGTGCCGATGGGCTTCGGCGGACCGCACGCCGGGTTCATGGCCGTACGGGAGAAGTTCGCGCGCAGCCTGCCGGGCCGGCTCGTCGGGGTCTCCGTGGACGCCGACGGCAACAAGGCCTACCGGCTGGCGCTCCAGACCCGCGAGCAGCACATCCGCCGCGAGAAGGCCACCAGCAATATCTGCACCGCGCAGGTGCTGCTCGCCGTCATGGCCGGAATGTACGCGGTCTACCACGGCCCCGAGGGGCTGCGCTCCATCGCGCAGCGCACCCACCGCTACGCGGCGCTGCTGGCCGCGGGCCTGCGCGCGGGCGGGGTCCGCATCGCGCACGGGGAGTACTTCGACACGCTGACCGCCGTCGTGCCCGGCCGGGCCGCCGAGGTGGTGACCGCGGCCCGGGAGGGCGGGGTCAACCTCCGCCAGGTCGACGCCGACCGCGTTCTGGTGGCCTGCGACGAGACCACGGGCCGCGCCCAGCTCGGCGCCGTCTGGACCGCCTTCGGCGTCGACGCCGACATCGAGGCGCTGGACGGCGGCACGGACGACGCCCTGCCGGGGACGCTGCTGCGCGGCGACGACTACCTGACGCACCCCGTCTTCCACCAGTACCGCTCGGAGACGGCGATGCTGCGCTATCTGCGCCGGCTCGCCGACCGCGACTACGCGCTGGACCGCGGGATGATCCCGCTCGGCTCCTGCACGATGAAGCTGAACGCGACGACCGAGATGGAGCCGGTGACCTGGCCCGAGTTCGGCGCGCTGCACCCCTTCGCCCCGGCCGAGCAGGCGCAGGGCTATCTGACGCTCATCCGGGAGCTGGAGGAGCGTCTCGCCGAGGTCACCGGCTACGACGCGGTCTCCCTCCAGCCCAACGCGGGTTCGCAGGGCGAGCTGGCCGGTCTGCTGGCCGTGCGCGCGTACCACCGGGCCAACGGCGACACCGGGCGTACGGTCTGCCTCATCCCGTCCTCCGCGCACGGGACGAACGCGGCGAGCGCGGTGATGGCCGGTATGAAGGTCGTCGTCGTCAAGACCCGCGAGGACGGCGACGTCGACGTCGAGGACCTGCGCGCCAAGATCGAGCGGTACGGCCCCGAGCTGGCCGTCCTGATGGTCACCTACCCGTCCACGCACGGGGTGTTCGAGGAGCACATCGGCGACATCTGCGCGGCCGTGCACGACGCGGGCGGCCAGGTGTACGTGGACGGGGCGAACCTGAACGCGCTGGTGGGGCTGGCCAAGCCGGGGAAGTTCGGCTCGGACGTGTCGCATCTGAACCTGCACAAGACGTTCTGCATCCCGCACGGCGGCGGCGGCCCCGGCGTCGGTCCGGTCGGCGTACGGGCCCACCTCGCCCCGTACCTGCCCAACCACCCGCTCCAGCCGGCGGCCGGCCCCGCGACGGGCGTGGGGCCGATCTCGGCGGCGCCGTGGGGCTCGGCGGGCATCCTGCCGATCTCCTGGGCGTACGTACGGCTGATGGGCGGCGAGGGCCTCAAGCGCGCGACGCAGGTCGCCGTGCTCGCCGCCAACTACATCGCCAAGCGCCTGGAGCCGCACTACCCCGTGCTCTACACGGGGCCGAACGGGCTGGTCGCCCACGAGTGCATCGTGGATCTGCGGCCGCTGTCCAAGGCCACCGGCGTCAGCGTCGACGACATCGCCAAGCGGCTGATCGACTACGGGTTCCACGCGCCGACGATGTCGTTCCCGGTGGCGGGCACGCTGATGATCGAGCCCACGGAGAGCGAGGACCTCAACGAGATCGACCGCTTCTGCGAGGCGATGATCGCGATTCGTACGGAGATCGAGAGGGTCGCCTCGGGTGAGTGGCCCGCCGACGACAACCCGCTGAGCAACGCCCCGCACACGGCGGCGGCACTGGGCGGCGATTGGGACCACGCGTACAGCCGGAGCGAGGCCGTCTTCCCGGCCGGGGTCAGCGCCGCGGACAAGTACTGGCCGCCGGTCCGCCGGATCGACGGCGCCTTCGGCGACCGCAACCTGGTCTGCTCCTGCCCGCCCCTGGAGGAGTACGACCACTGAGCGGCCGGGCTACGAGGCGCCGATCCGCCGGGCGAGGGCGGCGCGGGGGACATGCGTCGGGGCCGGTGCGGAGGAACTCTCCGGGCCGGCCCCCTTGTACCGGCGGCGTCAGGCCGCCGTCACCACTCGTTCGGTCCGCAGCGGCCGGTGCGGGGCGATGATCTTCCCGTTCGGCAGCAGCTCACCGGTGTCCTCGAAGAGCAGAACGCCATTGCACAGCAGACTCCAGCCCTGCTCCGGGTGGTGCGCCATCAGTCGGGCGGCGTCGCGGTCGGCGGAGTCGGCTGTCGGGCAGGCTGGTTTGTGCTGGCACATGGGCGGGTTCTTTCGCTGGGTCGTCGTGAGAGTCCTGCGGCTCGATGGGTTCATGGCCGCCCCCCGTATCTGTCGTGTCCTGTCCTAGTGTTGTCCCACGGACGGCGATCCGCAGGGATTTCGCGGCAGCGCTTCCTTCTGCTCAAGGACGCGTCACCCGGCCGGACGGTTCAGTTCAACTGGGTTGACTTCTCGGATGGTTCGGGGTGGCCCAACCTGACTAGTCCGGATGGGCGGCACCCTACTCCTGGTGAACGGCACCGTGCCCCGCGGCCGCCAGGGGCTGCGGGGCACAAGAGGCGATGGTGCGGGTCCGGGGACGGGAGCGTACGGCCGGGCCGCCGTACGGGGCGGGCCTCAGGCGGGCGTGGTGAGCAGCGGCGGCGGGGCGAGCCGCAGTCCGATCATCGGCAGCAGCTCGGTGACCCGGTGCGGACGATGCGCCGTGATGCCCGGTGGGGCGGGCGCGAGGGGCACCAGGATGTCGGCCGGGGCGGGCGAGCCCGTGGTGGCGTCGGCCTCCGTGTCCCCGTGCAGCCAGAGCGTGAGCATGTACAGCTCCGGCACGGACAACAGCCGGGGCTGGTACAGGGCCGCCAGGCCGTCGGCCTGGCGCAGCGCGCGCTCGGTGGCGGTGAGGTAGGGGCCTTCGAAGAAGCGCGAGAAGGCCCAGCCGTCGGCGGTGAGCATCGTGTCGGCGGCGGCCACGGTGCGCTCACCGCTCCGGATCAGGAAGCGCCAGCCGGTCAGCCTGGTCCGTGGGGCGCGGCCCTCGGGGTCGGCCGTACGGGACGCCGGGGTGACGTGGTCGAGTACGTGGACGGGAAGCGGGAGTTCGGGGCTCAGCGGTCCCTGGACGGACTGGAGAGCCGGGGTGCGGGCATCGCGCACGGCGGTGGGGGAACTGAGTGCCGCGAGAACGCTGCGCAGGGCGGGCGCCGGGGCCGGGGGTACTTGCAGCGGCATGGTGGGTTGCCTCTCACTCAGGAGACAGGGTGACGCGTGAGGTGGAGCATGACTTCTGCGGACGTCGCTGTCGGCATGCGGGGTCAGAGGTGGGCTCCAGCGCGGATGCGGCCGGACACCAACTCTCTGCCTCGTACGCGGAGTTTATACGACACGTGTTCACGTCATGTTTCTTCTAGCTGTCCCGGATATTGCGGACAAGGCACTATTAAGTCCTTCTCTCGCTGACTTTCCGTGGATAAACCCCGAACAGAGGGTGTCTGGCCTGGGGTGATTCGTCCAGCGGGGACGGCTGAAACTCGTCTGCGTTATTCGCGGCCGACCGGGCAGGGGAAACAGAGCACCACGCCATGCCATAGGAATGTGCCGGACGACCTCAGGGCAACACTAGCGGTCGCGGTGCGCCGACGGGGCGGGAAGACGTTACGGATCACCCGGTGTGGGCATTATCGATCGTGACGCGAGCGGCCGGTGCCGCGGGCTGCCCACTGGAGGAGGGACCCTTCGATGGGGGAGAAGGTCGAAGCGGACGGTTCCGGCCTGTCCGATCGGCAGAAGTACCGCAGGAAGCTCCAGCAGTGCCTGGCGGTGCTGGAGCGGCTCCTGGCGGAGGAGCGGTTCGACCGGCCCAAGAATCTGATGGGTCTGGAGATCGAGCTGAATCTGGCGGGCTCCGACGGGATGCCCCGCATGATGAATGCGGAGGTGCTGAAGCGCATCGCGAGCGGTGATTTCCAGACCGAACTCGGAATGTTCAACATGGAAGTAAATGTGGCGCCGCACCGGCTGGGCGGCCGGGTTCTCGATCAGCTCGCGGAAGAACTGCGCACCGGGCTGGGATATGCCCACCGCAAAGCGACGGAGGTGGACGCCGGGATCGTGATGATCGGAATTCTTCCGACGCTCACCCAGCAGGATGTGGTCTCCGCGAATCTCTCCGACGTGGACCGCTACACACTCCTCAACCAGCAGATGGTCGCGGCCAGGGGAGAGGATTTCACTCTCGACATCGAGGGGGTGGAGCGGCTCACCTGTACCTCGGCCTCGATCACCCCCGAAGCCGCCTGCACCTCCGTGCAACTGCATCTCCAGGTCACCCCCGACCGCTTCGCCGATGTGTGGAACGCGGCGCAGTGCGTGGCATCCGTGCAGGTGGCACTCGGTGCCAACGCGCCCTTCCTGTTCGGCCACGAGCTGTGGCGGGAGTCCAGGCCGCCGCTGTTCGAACAGGCCACGGACACCAGGCCGCCGGAGCTGAAGGCCCAGGGCGTGCGGCCCAGGACCTGGTTCGGGGAGCGCTGGATCGACTCCGCGTACGACCTGTTCGAGGAGAATCTGCGGTACTTCCCGCCCCTGCTGCCGATCTGCGACGACGAGGAGCCGCTCGCGGTGCTCGACGGCGGGCGGGTACCCGACCTCCAGGAGCTGGCGCTGCACAACGGCACCGTCTACCGCTGGAACCGGCCGGTGTACGAGGTGAGCGACGGTGTGCCCCATCTGCGCGTGGAGAACCGGGTGCTGCCGGCGGGCCCCACGGTCACCGATGTGATCGCCAACGTCGCCTTCTACTACGGTCTGGTGCGCGCGCTCGCCGAGGACGCCCGGCCGGTGTGGAGCCGGCTGCCCTTCGCCGAGGCCGCCGCCAACTTCGACACGGCCTGCCGCCACGGCATCGACGCCGAGCTGCGCTGGCCGCGGCCGGGGCGGGCCGCCGGGATCACCACGGTGCCGGTGGTCAAGCTCGTACGGGACGAACTGCTGCCGCTGGCCGCGGCCGGGCTCGACGCGTGGAACGTCGAGCCCGCCGACCGCGACTTCTACCTGGGGGTCATCGAGGAGCGGTGCAAGCGGCGGGTGAACGGCGCCTCGTGGCAGGTGGACACCTTCCACCGGGCGCTGGAGGCGGGCCTCGACCGCGAGGCGGCGCTGGCGGCCACCACCCGGCGGTACTGCGAGCTGATGCACCGGGGCGAGCCCGTGCACACCTGGCCGGCGGGGGAGCCCGGGGACGGTTTCGGAGGAGCGCGGATGAGGTGAGCGGCCGGGCGGTACGGGGCGAGTGCGGCGCCGGGCAGCGTACGGGCCGAGCGCCGCCCTCGCGCCGTACCGCTCAGGACACCGTCGACCCCGCCGAGAGCATGATCGCCCGGAGCAGTACGGACTGGATGTCGGCCGGGTCGCTCACCTCGTACCCCGCCCCGCCGGTGGCTTTCGCTATCTTGTCGACCTCCGCGCGGTCGGCGTCCGGGCCCACGGCGACCGCGATCAGCGGCACCGGGCGCTCGGGGTCGGCGAGCGCCTTGAGCCGCTTGATCAGCGCACCGCGCGAAATGCCGTCGTCGTCCTTGTTGGAGCCGTCGGTGAGGATCACCAACGCGTTGAACTTGCCGTCCACATAGGTGGCCCGCGCCTTGCTGTACGCGGCCAGGGTCGTGTCGTACAGCCCGGTGTCGGCGTCGGGAACGGGCTTGAGCGCGCTGAAGGCGTCGGACAGCCGCTCGCGATGGGTACCGCCGCCCTTGACCGGATCCCCGAGCCGCGCCGTCTTCTCCAGCTCGCGGTAGTCCTTCTTGCCGTCGAGCCGCGTGGCGAACTCCCACAGGCCGACCTCGTCCTCCGCGGTGAACTGGGCGAGGGCCCGCAGCAGCGACGCCTTGGTGACATCCATCCGGCTCTGCCCGTCGCGGCCCGGCACCGGCGCCGCCATCGACCCCGAGGCGTCGACCACGGTCGTCAGCCGGGTGCTGCGTACCGTCACCGTCCACAGCCCGAGCGTCCGCTGCACCGTCTCCACCGACGGCGGCCGCGCGTCCGCGCCGTCGTACGGCTGGGGGGAACGGCCGCCCGCCGTGCGCAGCACATCGCCCCGTACCGGCGTGTTCGTCACCCGGAAGCCGTGCTTCTCCAGGGTCCGGTACGAGGGCTCCTCGCCGAGCAGCGCCATGAAGCGCATCGCGGCGCGGCTCTGGTCCGTGCTCAGCGCGGTCTGGTCGACCAGGCTGTACGGAAAGTCGAGCACCGGGGCACCGTCGGTCGGATAGAAGAGATGGAGATTGGCGGCGCCGCTGCCCTCGGAGTTGTGGGCGAACGCGGCCTGTTCGGAGAGCAGCAGTGCCTCGTTGCGGCGCGGGTTGCCCTTCTCCGCACCGGAGTCGTCCTGGGCCAGGGTGTCCAGCAGCCGCGGGTCCGAGTCGGTCACCCGCTGGGAGAGGAGCTGTGCGGTGGCGGCTGCGAGGGTGTCGCCCGCGCCGTCCCGTCCCTTCTGCTGCGCCGACTCCGCGACGCTGCTCAGGGCGAGCAGCCCGGTGGCGCTGCGCACCGGATCGGCCGAGCCGAGGCGGGGCCGGCCGGTGTCGGTCACCGCCGCCGCCAGCTCGGCCCAGGTGTACGTCTCGCGGGGCCAGCCGAGTGTCCGCGCGGACCGGGGCACGGCGGCCAGCGCCACCGGGGAGGACGCCACATTGCCCGCCGGGGTCAGCGGGATCCCGTCCCCTGAGCCCTTCGCGCGGTCCACCCACACGTCGGAGTCCGGCACCCACACCTGGAAATCGGGGGCGGAGCCGCGGGCGAGCGCGGTGGCGGCCTTGAAGTTCTCCCGCGCGCTCACCCGGATGTCGAGACAGTTGCCGTCGGAGGTCACCCGGTCCCGCCGGGCGCGCTCGGCGACCTCACGGAGCGCGGGCGCGATGTCCGGGGACGCGGCGATGTCCAGCCGTACGGGGGCCGCGTCGCAGGGGCCGCCGAACGAGAGCAGACCGGCGCGCGCCGCCACTCCCGTACCGGCGGTCACCGCCAGTACGAGCGCGGCGGCGATGGAGACGTGACGGCGGCGCGGCGAACGGGCCCTGCCCGCGCCTGTCGCCCGCACGTCGGGCAAGCTGTGACGTCCCATGACGGTGACGCCCCTCCTTGGCTTCGTGAAGGGTGGGAAGAAGGGGCCTCGAAGCAGATCGGAACGGATCGCGCGATCTTCGTACCCGCATTCGAGACCCTAGCGGCAGTGATGGAACTCAATACCGGGAATGACTCAACTGGAGGCGGGTGTGCAGGTGGAGGCGGGGCGGGTGGACGGTACCGGTCCACGGGAGGCCATCTCCCACAGGACCCTGCGGTCCGAGACACTGCTCGTACTGGCGCTCTCGCTGGGCGCGAGCGGCGTATCGGCACTGATCAGGTTCATCGGTTCGCTGACGGCGCCGCAGGCGCTGAACGAGCAGGCGGCCAGGCTCAACTCCTCGGCGGCCCCCGGACGGCCCTGGCTCGACCTGGCGCTTCAGCTGTTCTACATCAGCACGGCCCTGGTGCCGGTCGCGCTGGTCGCGCATCTGCTGCTGCGCGAGGGCAGCGGGGTACGGGACATCGGCTTCGACGGCCGGCGGCCCTGGCCGGATCTGGGGCGCGGCACACTGGTGGCGGCCGGGATCGGCAGCGCGGGGCTCGCGTTCTACCTGGTGATGCAGACGGCGGGGTTCAACCTGACGGTCGAGCCGGAATCGCTGCCAAACGTGTGGTGGAAATTCCCGGTGCTGATCCTCTCGGCGGTGCAGAACTCCGTGCTGGAGGAGGTGATCGTCGTCGGCTATCTGCTGCGCAGACTCGGTCAGCTCGGCTGGACGCCGATGGGCGCGCTGGTGGCGAGTTCGGTGCTGCGCGGCTCGTACCACCTGTACCAGGGGATCGGCGGCTTCATCGGCAACATGGTGATGGGCGTGGTGTTCGTGCTGCTGTACCGGCGCTGGGGCCGGGTCGGTCCGCTGGTGGTGGCGCACGCGCTGCTCGACATCGGGGCGTTCGTCGGGTACGCGCTGCTGGCGGGGAAGGTGGACTGGCTGCCCACCCTGTAGCGCGGGGTCCCCAGTGCCCGGTGCCCAGCGACTCTCGTCCCGCGCGGACTCGGCTACGCGGTGAGGAGTTCGCCGTCGATGACCGTGACCGCCCGGCCGGTGAGCAGCGTACGGTCGCCGCGCAGCGAGGTGCGCACCCGTCCGGTACGGGCGGAGCCCTGGAGGCCGGTGAGTTCCGTACGGCCCAGCCGGGCGGACCAGTACGGGGCGAGCGCGGTGTGGGCGCTCCCGGTCACCGGGTCCTCGTCGATGCCGACCCGGGGGAAGAAGCAGCGCGAGACGAAGTCGTAGCCGCGTGACGGGTCCTCGGCGGCGGCGGTCGCGATGACGCCGCGCCGCGAGCAGGCGGCGAGGGCGGCGAAATCGGGCGCCAGCCCGCGTACCGTCCGCTCGTCGGCCACTTCGACCACCAGATCGCCGATGTGCTCCGCCGTGTCGTGCACCGAGACGGGCGAGGTCCCCAGCGCCGCCGCGAGTCCGTCTGGCGGCGGGACCGGCGTCAGCGAGGACGTCGGGAAGTCGAGGGTCAGGGAGCCGTCCTCGTGCGCGGCCGCGCCCAGGATCCCGGAGCGGGTGGCGAAGCGCAGCGCGCCGGTCGCACGGCCGGTGGTGTGCAGGACGTGCGCGGTGGCCAGGGTGGCGTGGCCGCACATGTCGACCTCGGTGGTGGGGGTGAGCCAGCGCAGCGCCCAGTCGGCGTTCCCGCCGGGCGGCAGCGGGTGGGCGAAGGCCGTCTCGGAGAGGTTCATCTCGGCGGCGACCGCCTGGAGCCAGTCGGTGTCCGGGAATCCGGTGGAGTCCAGCAGGAGGACCCCGGCGGGGTTGCCCGAGAAGGGGCGGTCGGCGAAGGCGTCCACGATTCGAATGCGCATGGGGTGAGCGTAGGAGGTGCGCGATCGTTCTGGCCAAGGCCAATTCGGGCGCGGCGGCCCCTGAACGGCCGGACGGGGACGGCTAAACGGAGAGCGTCCTCTGTTCAGGCTTTGCAGGGACGCCTGGACGCCGGGCCCCCGGGACGCCTGGATGCCTGGACGCCGGGGCCCCCGGGACGGTGCGCCGGGCGCCCGGCGCCGGGTGTTTCAGGGCGTGGAGGGTGTCCGGTGCGTCTGCCGCACGCGGGCCCGGTGCGCCTCCGAGGCCCGGCGCAGCTGCATGGCGGTGGGGGCCGTCGGGAGGGGATCGGCCGGGTCGCCCGGTGCGCGGAACGCCTCCAGTTGGTACGCGAGGAGCCGGCGCCACGCGTGGGGCGCGGCCTCCCGGGTGACGCCCAGGATCGCCCCGGTTGCCATCAGGAGGAGCGCGATGTCCTCCAGGACGAAGTCGTCCCGGAGCGTCCCCTCCTCCTGGGCCCGCTGGACGAGCGCGGCGAGGCTCTTGCGCAGCCGCTCCCGGTGCACCGACACCTCCGCCGGAACGGGCAGCGCCATGATGACGGCGCTGGTGAAGCCCTGGTTCTCGGCCTGCGTCGCGCAGAAGTGCTCGATGCAGTCGCGGAAGCCGGTCCAGGCGTCGGGCGCGCGCGACGCCTCTTCGGTGATGTCGGCGATCTCGGCCAGCTTGGCCTCGTAGGTCGCCGCGATGAGTTCCTCGCGGGTCGGGAAGCGCCGGTAGAGCGTCGCGATGCCCACGCCCGCGCGCTCGGCGATGTTCTCCAGGGGGCTTTCGATGCCGTTCTCCGCGAAGACGCTCCGCGCCGCCTCGACCAGCCGGGCGCGGTTGCGTTCGGCGTCGGCCCGCAGTGTGCGCGAGGGAGCGGCCGCGGCCTCGCCGGACGCTTCGTGCTCAGAACTCATCGCTCCATGCTACGTCCCGGAGTACGGCCTCCGTTTTGTGCCGCCACGGGAGGGTGGTGAGTGGATATTTCGCCGTATTCCTGGGACTTCCCGGTAGTGACGCACAGGGCGGTCGCCTTGTATCGGAGGCTCTCCTCCGTTTATGTTAAGTTGCCTTGGGCAATCAGGCGATTGTCTGATGAAGTGAGAGGGCGACGATGAGTACGACTTCACCACCGGCCGGAGCGGGGGAGACCCGGGCTCCCGCCGAGGGCGCGGTCCCTATGGAGCACCGGCAGATCGTGTCGGCGCTCGGCGGGCTGCTGCTCGGCATGTTCGTGGCGATGATCTCGTCCACGATCGTCACCAACGCCCTGCCGAAGATCATTTCTGATCTCGACGCCGGTCAGAACGCCTACACGTGGGTGGTGACCGCGGCGCTGCTCGCGATGACCGCCTCCACGCCGCTGTGGGGCAAGCTCGCGGACCTGGTCAGCAAGAAGATGCTGGTCCAGATCGCACTGGTGATCTTCGTTGTCGCCTCGTTGGGTGCGGGGCTGTCGCAGAACGTCGGAACGCTGATCTTCTTCCGGGTGCTCCAGGGCATCGGCACCGGTGGGCTGACCGCCCTGGTGCAGATCGTCATGGCCGCGATGATCTCGCCGCGTGAGCGGGGCCGTTACAGCGGATACATCGGTGCGACCATCGCCGTCGCCACCGTGGCGGGACCGCTGATGGGCGGCGCCATCGTGGACACGAGCTGGCTGGGCTGGCGCTGGTGCTTCTACATCGGCGTGCCGTTCGCGGCCATCGCCTTCGCCGTGGTGCAGCGCACGCTGCGGCTGCCCGTGGTCAGGCGGGATGTCAAGGTGGACTGGGCGGGCGCCTTCTTCATGAGCGCCGCCGTCAGTCTGCTGCTGATCTGGGTCACCTTCGCGGGCAACAAGTTCGACTGGGCCTCGTGGCAGACCGCCGTCATGACCGGCGGCGCGCTGCTCCTCGGTCTGGTCTTCGTCCTGGTGGAGAGCAGGGCCGCCGAGCCGATCATCCCGCTGCGGCTCTTCCGCAACAAGACGATCACACTCGCCTCCGTCGCCAGCCTCTTCGTCGGTGTCGGAATGTTCGCGGGCAGCATCTTCCTGAGCCAGTACTTCCAGATGGCGCGCGGCGAGACGCCGACCATGGCCGGTCTCATGACCATTCCGCTGATCGGCGGGCTCGCCATCTCCTCCACGTTCTCCGGCCAGATCATCACCAGGACCGGCCGGTGGAAGATCTGGCTCGTCTCCGGGGGCGCGCTCGTCACCGCCGGTCTCGGCCTGCTGGGCACCATCCGCGTCGACACGCCGTACTGGCGGACGGCCGTCTTCATGGCGCTGGTGGGCCTCGGCGTCGGCATGATGATGCAGAATCTCGTGCTCGCCACCCAGAACCAGGTGGACCAGCGGGATCTCGGTTCGGCGAGTTCGACGGTCAGCTTCTTCCGCTCGCTCGGTGGCGCCGCCGGTGTCGCGGCCCTGGGCGCGATGCTCGGGACCCGGGTCACGCACTACATGGCGGACGGGCTGAAGGGGCTCGGCATCACGGGCACCGGATCGGCCGACGGCTCCATCCCCGACCTCGACGCGCTTCCCGCTCCGGTCCGCGCCGTCGTGGAGAGCGCGTACGGGCACGGTGTCGCGGACACCTTCCTGTACGCGGCGCCACTGGCCCTCGTGGCCCTCCTGCTGGTGCTGTTCATCAAGGAAGTGCCGCTGCGCGGCGGCACCGGACAGGCCGCCGCGGTACGGAAGGACGAACCGGCCCCGGCCCAGGAGCCGCAACCCCAGCCGTAGTTACCGCGCGGCAGCCACGAGCACCCCGGGGGCGTTCGGTCCGTACACGGAGCGGATGTGTACGGACCGGCCCCCGGGGAACGCGGGCCCCGGCCGGGCGACCGGCGCAAGGGACGGTGCCGCCGTCCCGGCCGGGGCCCGGCCTCTTTTCCCGGGGGCCGGGCGGGCGCGCCCTCGTAAAGCGTCAGGCCGGACGGCGGGCGATGACGCCGAACATCGTCACGGACATGTGCACACCACCGCGCTCGGCGGCCTCGGTGAGGTCGGCGTCCAGCCGGTCCCGCTGCGCCTCGGTGATCAGTCCGCGCCGCAGCGCCGCCGAGCTGAGCATGCCGACGAACGACCGGTCGAGTGTCCGGTGGTCCTGGATCAGGGCCTGGGAGCCCACGTCCTCGATCTCCAGCCCCACCGCCGCCAGTTGGCCGGCCAGTTTGCGTCCCGCGTACGGGTTGGCGGCCGCGGTGAGTGCGCCACCGGTCAGCGCCGCGACCACCGCGGGCTCGCCCGGGTGAAGGATCGACGTCGCCCAGTCGGTGTCCAGCAGGGCGACCCGGCCGCCCGGCCGCAGCACCCGCGCGATCTCCGCCGCCGCCCTCTCCGGCTCCGCGAGATGCTGGAACACCCGCTCGCACCAGACGACATCGGCCTCGGCGTCGTCCAGCGGCAGCGCGAGCGCGTCGCCCGCCACGAAGCGGACCGTGGCGCCTGCCTCCCGCGCCCGCCGCTCCGCGACGGCCCGCAGCCCGGGATGCGGTTCCACTCCGAGCGCGTCCCCGTCCGGCGCCACGGCGGACGCGAGCGTCAGCGTCTCCGACCCGGTACCGGCCCCGATGTCGAGCGCGCGCTCGCCGGGCCGGGCCGCCAGGCCGTGATGCGCCCAGGCGCGCAGCCGCCGCACCCCCGCGCTCGCCGCCTGCGAGTCCAGCGCGCCGATCAGCCGGTCGGTGTCGGACGTGCTGACGTTGTCCGCGTGAAAGGCCGAAGTCGGCCGCTGTGAAGCCCCCATGGGGAGCACTGTAACCATCCGGGCGCGGCGTCGGGAGCGGCCGGCCGTACGGGGTGCCGGCTCAGCCTCCGGCGGAACGCGCGAGGCGGAACCCCACGTCGTCGACCCGGAAGGTCGGGTGGCTGCGGCGCCGCACCGAGGCGCGGCAGCTCCACCGTTCGTCGAACCAGCCGCCGCCGCGCAGCACCCGGTAGCTGCCGTAGACCTCGGCGTCGTACAGGTCCCAGCACCACTCCCAGACGTTGCCGATCATGTCGTGCAGCCCCCAGGAGTTGGGGAGTTTGCCGCCCACGGCTCTGATCCGTTCCCCGGAGTTGCCCCGGTGCCAGGCGATCTCGTCGAGCGGACCGTAGCGCGGACCGCTCGCGCCGGCGCGGCAGGCGTGTTCCCACTCCGCCTCGGTCGGCAGCCGGTATCCGTCGGCGGAGGTGTCCCACACGGCGTCCCGCTCGAAGGCTTCGCCGTCGGCGTCCGGGTGGTAGGCGGGCGTGAAGCCGTCACGCAGGGAGAGGGCGTTGCAGAACGAGACCGCGTCCCGCCAGGAGACGCCCTCGACGGGCAGCGGACCGCCCGGGTCACCCGGGACGCCGGGATCGCCCGGGTCGTCTGAGGTGCCGGTCGGACGCCCTCCGGTGACCTCGTCGTACAGCGCCCGCGTGACCGGGAAGGCGGCGAGCTGGTGAGGCGCCACCTCGACCGGCCAACTGCGCTGGGTCCGCCGGTCCGACAGCGTCACCCGGCCCGCGGGGATGGCGATCATCTTGTGCCGTGTGCTCACGTCCATGGGCAGATGATCGCATCGCCAGGGACAGTCAGGGGGTTGTTCTAAGAACAGTCCCGATATATCGTTGACGCATCGCGACAGATCAACGATTGAAGGGAGCGTAGCGATGCGTTCACATGGACACGAGCATGGACCGGGTGCCGGTCACTGCGGACCCGGGCAGCACGGCCGGGGTGACTTCGAAGGGCGGCGCGGGGCCTTCGGGCCGTTCGGACCGCCGTTCGGCGGTCCCTTCGGCGGGGGCGGCCGGGGACGTGGCGGAGGCCGGGGGAGGGCGCGGCGCGGAGACGTGCGCGCGTCGATCCTGGCGCTGCTGAAGGACCGGCCGATGCACGGTTACGAGATGATCCAGGAGATCGGCGAGCGCAGCGGCGGGGCCTGGCGCCCCAGCCCCGGATCGGTGTATCCGACCCTCCAGCTGCTGGAGGACGAGGGGCTGATCGTCAGCCGCAGCGAGGGCGGCAAGAAGCTGTTCACGCTCACCGACGCCGGGCGCACGGAGGCCGAATCGGGGCCCGAGGCCCCGTGGGAAGAGGCCGGACGCGGCGTCGACTGGGACTCGATGAACGAGATCAGGCAGGCCGGTTTCGGGCTGATGGAGGCGTTCGGGCAGGTCTGGAAGACCGGTACGCCCGAACAGCGCGAGAAGGCTCTCGCGGTCATCAACGAATCGCGCAAGAAGCTCTATCTGATCCTCGCCGACGAGAACTGATCCCTCTCCCGCGGGCCCGTCGTCGCCTTCCGGAACGCTCCGGGACGCGGCGGCGGGCCCGCGGCCGCGCGGCGGCGCCTTCCCTGGGGGCATGGGGGAACACGGGGGAACAAGCAGGGTCATCTCATTCGGGTCATCTCATTCGTAAGGAGGAGAACCCGTCCAGACGTACCCACCCTCCGTGGGACCCGAAGATGCTCCCCGGCGGTGATGTCTCCGACAGCCGGGACTGATGGGGTGAGAGAGTGCAGAACCCGCCACCGCGAGTGCCTCACCAGCCCGCGCCGAACCCTGCCGAGGACGCGCTCGCGCGCGCCGAGGCCGAGGCCCGGTTCACCGTGGAGCTGGCGTCCGCGGTCGCCGGTGCCCGCAGGAGGGCCCACCGTGACGCGGACGCGCAGATCGACACGGCGCACCTGCTGCACTCCCTGCTCGAAACCGACCCCGGAGTGCGCGCGGTCTTCGACGGCCCCCAGCTCGCCCGGGTCCTCGGCTATCTCGTACAGCGCAGCATCGGATACGGGCTGCGCTGGCAGGGGACGGTGGAGGACTCCGGGGCTCTGCCCGTCATCAGGAAGCGCGCGGTGGCCGGCTGGTCGCCGCCCGCGGCGACCGCCATGTCCGGCGCGCTGGAGCGCGCGGGCCGACGCGGCGCGCCCCGGGTCGGCGGCGTCGATCTGCTGGCCGCGCTCGCCTCGGACGCGTCCTGCCGGGCGGTCGAGGTGCTCGAACAGGCCGGGGTGGACACGCTGTCCCTGGCCGCGCTGCTCGCCTGCCCGCCCTGTCCGTCTCGACAGGTGTCATGAGGATGTCACTCCTGACGCGAGCTGTCATGATGTCGCCATGCACGCGTCTCAGGGGAGGAGCGTCGGCCCGGGACTTGCCCTGGCTTCGGCGTTCGCTTTCGGCGGTTCCGGTGTCGCGGCCAAGCCGCTGATCGAAGCGGGGCTCGACCCGCTCCACGTGGTCTGGCTACGGGTCACCGGCGCCGCCCTCGTCATGCTGCCGGTGGCCTGGCGCCACCGCGCGCTGCTCACCCGCAGGCCCGCGCTGCTCGTGGGCTTCGGGCTGCTGGCCGTCGCGGGCGTGCAGGCCTGCTACTTCGCCGCGATCTCCCGTATCCCCGTCGGGGTCGCGCTGCTCATCGAGTACCTCGCCCCCGCGCTCGTCCTGCTCTGGGTCCGCTTCGTGCAGCGGCGGCCCGTCACCCGCGCCGCCGCCGTCGGTGTCGTGCTCGCGGTGGGCGGGCTCGCCTGCGTGGTGGAGGTGTGGGCCGGGCTCGGCTTCGACCCGGTCGGGGTGGCGCTCGCGCTCGGCGCCGCGTGCTGCCAGGTCGGCTACTTCGTCCTGTCCGACCAGGGCGGCGAGGGGGAGGACGCGGCCGATCCGCTCGGGGTGATCGCGTACGGGCTGCTCGTCGGAGCCGTCGTGCTGACGGTCGTCGCCCGCCCCTGGGGCATGGACTGGTCGCTGCTCGGCGGCAGCGCGGACATGGGCGGGACGCGAGTGGCGGCGTGGCTGCTGCTGGGGTGGATCGTGCTGATCGCCACCGTGCTCGCGTACGTGACCGGGGTGATCTCCGTACGCAAGCTCTCCCCGCAGGTGGCGGGCGTGGTCGCCTGTCTGGAGGCGGTCATCGCGACCGTGCTGGCGTGGGTGCTGCTGCGCGAGCACCTCTCGGCGCCGCAGATCCTCGGCGGGGCGGTGGTGCTGGCCGGCGCGTTCATCGCCCAGTCGTCCACGCCCAAGGCGGCGTCCGGACCGGTGGCGGGCGGTGGCGGTACGGGGAGTGCCGGTACGGCGAGCGCCGGTACGGGGAGCGCCGGGGGCGGTGAGCCGTTGCGGGTCGGCCCGGTCGATGGTCCGGCCGTTTCCGGGAGCGGTGACGATCCCGCTCGGTTGTCCGCCGATCGCGGCGCGGAATAGAGTGCCGATCATGCATCTGACTGTTCTGCCGCCTCCCGCCGCCTGACGCGGGCGGCCATCCGCCGACGAGGACCGGGCTCGGAGGGACGCGATCGTCCCGTACCGAGTGGTTCGTCGCTGCCCGCGTGCCGCAGTGAGCGACCATCCACCCGTTCTTCCACGGAGACATCACGTGTCAGATCCCACCGCCACACCCGCTTCCGGCCTGCCCGTCGGGCGGAGCCTGTTCTTCCTCGCCGTCGCCGGAGTCGCCTGGGGGACCGCCGGCGCTGCGGCCTCGCTGATCTACCGGATCAGCGATCTCGGCCCCCTCGCCCTCTCCTTCTGGCGCTGCCTCGGCGGGCTCGTCCTGCTGCTCGGGGTGCTGGCGCTGCGCCGGGGGCGGGGGCCCGTGCCAGTGGAGCCGCGCCGCCGGCGGCTGCTCCGTATTCTCGGCACCGGCATCGGCCTCACCGTCTTCCAGAGTGCGTACTTCGCCGCCGTCGAGGCGACGGGGCTCGCGGTCGGCACCGTGGTCACCCTCGGCGCCGGCCCGGTGCTGATCGCGCTCGGCGCCCGGATCACGATGGGGGAGCGGCTCGGCGCCGGCGGACTGCTCGCGGTGACCGGGGCCCTGGCCGGGCTCGGTGTGCTGGTGCTCGGTGGTGACGGCGCCGCCGTACGTCCCGCCGGGGTCGCCCTCGCGGTGCTGTCCGCCGCCGGATACGCGGCGATCACCCTGCTCACCCGGTGGCTGGGGCGCGGGGGCGGCGGCGCCGACCCGATCGCCACGACGGCCTGGGCCTTCGCCGTCGGCGCCGTACTGCTGCTGCCGCTCGCGGCGGGCGAGGGCGTGCTGCCGCACACCGCACAGCCGGGGCGGATGCTGTGGCTGCTGGTGTACGTGGCGGCCGTGCCCACGGCGCTCGCCTACGCGCTGTACTTCTCGGGAGCGGCCTCGGTGCGGGCCGCGACCGTCTCCGTGATCATGCTGCTGGAGCCGGTGAGCGCCGCGCTGATCGCGGTGGGGCTTCTCGGCGAGCGGCTGACCGCCGCCACCGTCCTCGGCACGCTGCTGCTGCTCACGGCGGTGCTGGGGCTCGCGGCGGCGGAGGCGGGACTCGCGGCGGGCCGGCGCCGGACGGCCGGGCCGGCCCCGCTCGCCGGAGGCTGAGGGCCCGCGCGAACAGGGCCCACCCCCGACAGGCTCTGAGCCGGCCGGTGTTCGGGGGCCGCCCGGTCTCCGGAAGCCCCCCGGCCTGCGGGGCAGTCGGTTTCCGGGAGTCGGTCGGCTTCCGGGGACCGGCCTGTTTCCGGGCGTCAGCCGGCTTCCGGGAGCGCCGCGAGATAGCCGGGCAGCGGGGCGGCCGGGTCGGTGCCGTCGTCCGGTACGGGCGTGCCGTAGCCGTGCGCGACGGGAACGACGCCCGCCCAGTGCGGCAGCGCGAGGTCCTCGGGGTCGTCGTTGGGGCCGCCGGTGCGGACCTTGGCGGAGACCTCGTCGAGATCGAGCCGGATCACCGCTGTCGCGGCCAGCTCGCGGCCGTTGGCCGGGCGCGAGTCGCGCGAGCGGCCGGGGACGACCTGGTCGACGAGCGCGTCCAGGGCGGTCCGCCGCTCCTCGGCTTCGGTCACCTGGTGAGCGGTGCCGTGCACCACCACGGAGCGGTAGTTGAGCGAGTGGTGGAAGGCGGAGCGCGCCAGCACCAGACCGTCGACATGGGTCACGGTGACACAGACGGCCAGCCCGGGATCGGTCGGCTCGCTCCCGCTCCCGGGCTCGTCGCTCCGCCGTGTCCCGCCGGCCGGTCCGCCCGCCATCCGCAGCGGGCGCGACCCGGTGGAGCCGTGGAGGTACAGCCGCTCGCCGACCCTGGCGTAGAGCGTCGGGAGCACGACGGGAGCGCCGTCGCGGACGAAACCGAGATGGCAGACGTACGCCGTGTCGAGGATCCCGTGCACCAGCTCCCGGTCGTAGGAGGCCCGTTCGCGGGCGCGGGTGGGGACGGTGCGTGAGGTGGCGGGGTAGGTGGTGGTGTCCGGCATTTGCGCTCTCCATTGCACTAGTGCATACTATTCTTTGTGCTAGTAGAGTATCGGATCAGTGGGCGAGGTGCCGCGGAGATTTCCGCGAGCGTGGAGCGAGCGGTCGGGGCCGGTGAGCTGCAACCCGGCCAACTGCTGCCCCCTATGCGGCAGTTGGCGACGGAACTGGGGGTCAATCCGAACACCGTCGCCGCCGCCTACCGCGGCCTGCGCGAGCGCGGGGTGATCGAGACGGCCGGGCGCAGGGGCAGCCGGGTCCGGCCGCGGCCCGCCAGTACGGCGCGCGGCTCGATCCGGGTCGAGGCACCCCCCGGCGTACGGGACATCTCGGAGGGCAACCCCGACCCCGCCCTGCTGCCCCCGCTGCACGACGCGCTCGCCGCTGCGGCGCGCCACAACGCGGAGCGGCCCGGACTGTACGGACAGGCCCCCGTCGACGCGGAGTTCGCCCGGCTGGCGCGGGCCGGGCTGGACGCCGACGGGGTGCCCGCCGGGCCCGTCGCGGTGACCTCCGGGTCGCTGGACGCGATCGAACGCGTACTGGCCGCGCATCTGCGGCCCGGCGACGCGGTCGCCGTCGAGGACCCGGGGTGGGGGAGCCTGCTCGATCTCGTACCGGCGCTGGGGCTGCGCCCCGTACCGGTCGAGACGGACGACGAGGGGCCGCTGCCCGCCGCCCTGGCGCGGGCGCTGCGCGCGGGCGTACGGGCGGTGGTCGTCACCGACCGCGCGCAGAACCCGACCGGCGCGGCGGTCGGCGCGACCCGCGCCGCCGAGCTGCGCGCCCTCCTCGCCGCCCATCCCGGGGTGCTGCTCATCGAGGACGACCACGGTCACCACATCGTGGATCTGCCGCTGCACCCGCTCGCCGGGGTCACCGAGAGCTGGGCGCTCGTGCGCTCCACCGCCAAGGCGTACGGGCCCGATCTGCGGCTCGCCGTACTGACCGGCGACGCCGTGACCGTGGACCGCGTCGAGGGACGCCAGCGGCTCGGCCCCGGCTGGGTGAGCAGGCTCCTCCAGCGGGCCGTCCTCCACCTGTGGACCTCCGGCGCGGTGGACGTGACGGCGGTGGCGCGGTCGTACGGGGAGCGCCGAGACGCGCTCGTCGCCGCGCTCGCGGACCGGGGCGTCCGGGCGTACGGCCGCAGCGGGATGAACGTCTGGGTGCCGGTGTCGGACGAGACCGGCGCGGTGACGCGGCTGCTGGGCGCCGGCTGGGCGGTCGCGCCCGGGGCGCGCTTCCGGCTGGCCGCGCCGCAGGGCGTACGGCTGACCGTGTCGGAGCTGACGGCCGACGACATCGGGCCGCTCGCCGATGTGCTCGCCCCGGCGGCCGGCCCGGCCCCGGCCCGTACCCACGGCTGAGGCACGGGGCCCCCGCGCGGGACCTACGGCCGAGGCACGGCGGGTGCCTCCGCCCCGGCCTCCGCGCCGACTTCCGCCCCGGCCTTCGTCTCGGCCTCCGCCTTCGCCCCGGCGGGCCGCCTCGCGCGGCTCTGGGTGAGGGCCGCCCCCGCGAGGACGACGAGGGCGCCGACCGGGGTGTTCCAGCTGAGCTGTTCGCCGAGCAGGGTGACACCGGCCGCCGTGGCGATGACCGGGATGAAGTACGTGACCATCTGCCCGGTCGTCGGCCCGACCTCCGCGACGATCCCGTACTGGAGCAGGATCGCCAGCCCCGTACCCAACGCGCCCAGCACCACCACCGCGAGCAGCGGGCCCACCGGGAACGAGGCCGGGAACGTGGTGAACAGCGGGGTCACCACGGCCAGTTGTACGGTCGCGAGCAGGAGTTGGGCGCCGGTCAGGGAGAGGTGGGAGCTGCTGCTGCCCGCCAGGGTCCTGCGTACGTAGATCCAGCCGATCGGGTAGCACAGCGAGGCGAGCAGTGCCATCGCCGTACCGGTGAGGTCCAGGCCGGAGAAGCCCTGCCAGGCGCCGAGCACGGTCAGCACCCCGAGGAAGCCGATACCGAGCCCGGCCACCCTGCGGCGGGTGGGCCGGTCCTCGGAGAGCGCGACCACGGACAGCGCCATCCCCCACAGCGGTGAGGTGGCGTTGCAGATCCCCGCGAGCGTCGAGGGAATCGTCAGCTCCGCGTACGCGAACAGCGAGAACGGCAGCGCGTTGAGGAAGAACGCGGCGACGGTGAGATGGCCCCAGACCCGGAGGGGCCGGGGGAACCGCTCCCGCTTCACCGCCATCGCGACGGCCAGTACCGCCGTACCGAAGAACAGCCGGCCGAAGGTGACCTGGAACGGGGCGAAGCCGTGGGTGCCGACCTTGATCAGCAGAAAGCTGAAGCCCCAGATGAGCGCGAGCGCCGCGAACCGGATGCGCCAGCCGGGAGCGGCGCGCTTCCCGGTGCGTGCGACGGGGACGGTGCGGGGCAGGCTGCGGCGGCGGGTGCCGGACGGGGGCGTGAGGCTCATACGGCAACGATGACGGGCCGGATCTCGTAGAACAAGCGAGATTATGTGTACCTCATCGATTAGCATTGCTTACATGTTGAATCTGGAGCGGCTGCGCACACTGGACGCCCTGGCCCGCCATGGCTCGGTGAGCGGCGCGGCCGACGGGCTGCACGTCACCACCTCGGCGGTCTCCCAGCAACTGGCCAAGCTGGAACGGGAGGTGGGTCAGCAGCTGCTGGCCAGGAACGGGCGCGGCGTCCGGCTCACCGATGTGGGACGGCTCCTCGCCGACCACGCCGCGCGGATCATCTCCCAGGTCGAGTCCGCCCAGTCGGACATCGAGGCACAGCGCGGCCGGGTGGTGGGCGATGTGCGGATCTCCGCCTTCCCGACGGCGGCCAGGGGGCTGCTCCCCGCCACGATCCGGCTGCTGCGCGACGACCATCCCGAGCTGTGCGTCCGCTCCCGCGAGCTGGAGCCCGAGTCCGGGATCCGCGGGGTGATGCGGGGCGACATCGACCTCGCGGTGGTGCTCGACTGGAGCAACAAGCGGCTGCCGGTCCCCGACGGGCTGACGACGGCTCATCTGCTCGACGACGCACCCGATGTGGCCATGCCCGTGGACCATCCGCTCGCGCGGCGGCGGGAAGTGGACCTGGAGGAGTTCGCCGACGACGAGTGGGTGTCCTGGCCCGAGGGCGAATTCTGTTACGAGTGGCTGATGTTCACGCTGCGGTCGAAGGGTTTCGAGCCGAGGATCGCGCATCTCGCGGGGGAGTACCACACCCAACTGTCCTTGATCGCGGCCGGACTCGGTGTCTGCGTCGCGCCCCGGCTGGGGCGTGGCGCGGTACCGGAGGGCGTCGCCTTCGTCCCCGTACGGCAGTTGATGCGGCGTCATGTCTACGCCGCCTGGCGGACCGACGCGGACCGCCGGCCCTCGATCAGGGCGGCGGTCGCCGCGCTGCGCACGGTGGCGCAGCGGGTGGACGGCCGGCCGGACTCACCTTCTGCCGACGAAGGGTGAGACCGGCCGGCCGCCGTTCATGGGGCGGGCGCGGGCCGGGGCCGCGTCACGCCAGGGTGATCGCCGTACCCGAGACCTTGATCGACGCGGCGGGCAGCGGGGTGGTCGCGGGGCCGGCCTTCACGCTGCCGTCCTCCGC
Organism: Streptomyces sp. NBC_01429; assembly: GCF_036231945.1. Taxonomy (NCBI): domain Bacteria; kingdom Bacillati; phylum Actinomycetota; class Actinomycetes; order Kitasatosporales; family Streptomycetaceae; genus Streptomyces; species Streptomyces sp. NBC_01429. Next base: position 6,863,103 of record NZ_CP109599.1, read on the forward strand.
GCTGAACTGGCTGCCGTGGCAAGGGCAGTGGATGATCCCGTCCGAGACGTCCTTCACTGCGCAGCCGGTGTGGGTGCACTTGGACGAGAACGCCTTGAAGTCGCCCGCCACGGGCTGGGTCACGACCACACCCTGATCGGCGAAGACCTTCCCGCCGCCCTCCGGGATGTCGGTGGTCTCGGCGAGCGCGTCGGCGGAGCCACCACCGGCCTCCGGCTGCCCGGTGGTGGAGCCCGCCGCGCCGCTGGAACCGTCCGAGCCGTTCGCGCTGTCCGTGTCGTCGGAGCCGCACGCGACGAGCGCCGCCCCCAGACCGGCCGCGCCGGCCGCGGCGACCATGGTCCGGCGTGTCACGACGCGCGCGGTCCCGTACGTTCCCGTCATCCCAGCTCCCGTTCCCGTACTCGTACACCGGCGCGCTCTCGTGCCGCCGGTTCATGGGGTAGTACGGTACCGGCCGCCCACCTGTTCAAGCGCCGAGGGATTCCCTGAGAAAGGCGAGTTCCCGCAGGAGCAGCGCGTCGGCCGTGCCCTCCCGCGCGACGAGATGTCCCGTGGCGCGCAGCGGCAGTACAGTGTGCGGCCGCCCCGCGGCGAGCAGCGCGGCCGACAGCCGCAGTGTGTGCGCGGGGAAGACGTTGTCGTCGGCGAGCCCGTGCACGAGCAGCAGCGGCCGGGTCGGCCCGCTCGCGAACGGGAGCAGCGAGGAGCGCTCGTACTGCTCCGGCTGGACGTCCGGATGGCCGAGGAACCGTTCCTCCCAGTAGGTGTCGTAGAGCCGCCGGTCGGTCGGCGGAGCCCCGGCGACGGCCGCGTGGAACACGTCGGGACGGCGCAGTACGGCGCCCGCCGCCAGATATCCGCTGAACGACCAGCCCCGGATGGCCACCCGCGTCAGATCCAGCGCGCCGTTCCGCTCGGCCGCCGCGTGCAACGCGTCGATCTGGTCCTCCAGTACGGGCGTCAGCCGGTCGCCGACGATGGTCCGCTGCCACGCCACCCCGCGCCCGGGAGTGCCGCGTCCGTCCGTGACCAGCACGGCGCGGACCCGGAGACCGGCCGGCGTGGGTACGTCCCCGATCCGGATCGACCGCGTGTCGTCGTGGACGTACGGGAGCACCGCCACCCCGGAGGCGGTGCGCAGCGGGGTGCCCGGCGGGAACTCCACCCAGGCGTCGTCGGTGTGCCGGGACAGCGGCTCCACCGCGCCGGTCGACGGGTCGACGCCGAGGACCCACGCCGTGCGCTGGTCGCGGGTCTGGACGGTGGCCGTCGGGCCCATGTGGTCCCAGTCGGCGGCGACCAGGTACTCGAACGCGGCGTCCCGCCAGACGCCGACCGGGGTGTCGGACCCGGGCGCCTCGCGCGGCAGCGCGACCGGGGTGTGCTCGCCGCCGACCGTCACCAGCCGCAGCGAGGTCTGCGCGTTGGCCGTGCCGGCCGCCGGATAGCGGACGGCGCGCGGTGGACGCGCCGGGTCGGCGGGGTCGGCCACGTACCAGCGCCGCACCATCGAGGTGTCGACCCGCGCCACCAGCAGCGCGCCCCCGTCCGGCGACCACCAGAAGCCGCGGGTGCGGCCGATGGACACGGTCGCGACGTGGTCGGGCAGCCCGTAGGTGACGTCGGGGGTCTCCGGCTCGGCGAGCGGCCGGTCGGCCGTGCCGTCGGTCCGTACGACGCGCAGCGCGCCGCCGGAGACATACGCGATCAGGGAGCCGTCGGGGGAGGGGCGCGGGTCGGTCACCGGGGCCGGGACGGAGATCCGGCGCGGGGCGCCGCCGTCGGTGGTGACGGTGTGCAGGGCGCCGTCCAGCACGTACGCCACCACGCGCGCGCGGCGGTCGGTCGCGTACGAGACGACTCCGGCGGACGACGCCTCCTCGCCACGCCCCGCGCTCTCCCTCTCGCACTCGCCCGCGCACTCGCCCGCGCCCGCGAGGACCCGCTCCTCGCCGTTCTCGTGGAGCCACAGCAGACTGCGCGGCTCGGTGCCGGACACGGATCGCAGGAACAGCACGCGCTCGCCGTCCGGGGAGACGGTGAACCGCTGCGGGACTCCGAGCGAGAAGCGGCGGGTCCGGGCGAACTGACGTGGAAACGCGGTGAGTTCCATCAACGACACCGTAGGCAGCTCCACGGCCGACGACGGCACCCGGGACCCGTACACCGTACGCCTCTTCGCCGAGGGCGTGCCCACCTCGGAGACACCGGAGGAGGCCGCCGTCCGCCGCTCGGTCGGCGGCGAGAACGACGCGCCCTCGCGCCAGCTCGCGCGATTCGTCCGCGATGTCGCGGACAACGACGCCACCGGCATGAACGTCCGGGTGGTCCACCGCCGCGACCGTTATCTGCGGGGCGGCGACCACATCCCGTTCCTGGAGCGCGGCCGTCCCGCCGCCCGCTTCACCGAACCGGCCGAGGACTTCGCGCACCAGCACCAGGACGTACGGGTGGAGGACGGCCGGCGGTACGGCGACCTGCCCGAGTTCTGCGACTTCGGCTACATCGCCCGCGTGGCCAAGGTCAACGGGGCCGCGCTGTGGACCCTCGCCCAGGCTCCGGCGGCGCCGAGCGGCGTACGGATCCTCACCAGCGCGCTCACCAACGCCACCGAACTGGTCTGGGACCCCGGCACGGAACCCGACCTGACGGGCCACGAGGTGGTGTGGCGCGAGACGACCGCGCCGGAGTGGACCCATGTCGTCAGGGCCACGGGCGCGACGAGCCACCACGTGGACCTGTCCAAGGACAACCTCTTCTTCGGGGTCCGCGCGGTCAACCGCGCCGGTCACCGCGGCCCGGTGACCTTCCGCGTACCGCAGCGCTGAGCCGCGCTGAGACCACGGTGCGCCGGGGGCGTCTCAGCCGCGCGACCCCGGGCGGCGGCGTGCGGTGAGGGCGGTTCCGGCGGCCACCAGGAGCGCCGCCACGGCCGCGCCCGCGAGGAGGGGCCCGCGGCCCGCGCCGGCGCCGGTTTCGGCCAGTTCGGCGGGCGGCGGTGTGCTGCCGCCCTGGGGCGAGGCGCCCGTACCGCCGCCCGCACCGCCCCCTGTCGAGGTGCCCGCCGAAGCGCCTCCCGAGCTGCCCGCCGTGCCGCCTCCCGTACCGCCACCGGTCGATCCCGTCCCGCCGCTCGTCTCCTCACCGCCGGACGCGTTGACGACGAGTGCGGCCGTGTTGTTCGCCGGGTTCTTGTCGAACGGGAGGGTGCCCCAGCGGTGGTCGCCCTTGACGAAGGCGATGCCGCCCGTGGCGTTCGGCACGACCTTGTCGATACGGAGGCGGAAGCCGTACGCGCGCTCGCTGTCCTCGTCGGCGTATCCGTAGGGCGTGGTGCAGCGGTACGTGGTGGTCCCGGCCGCCTTGGCCAGAACGCAGAACTCCGGGGCCCCGACGACCGTCGTACCCGGGGGGATCCCGACGTCGAAGACGCCGATGGGCGTGCTGACGTCATTGGCCACCCAGGCGGGCCCCCGGTTGGCGAACGTCACGTCCGCCGTGACGGTCTCGCCCGCCAGGCCCCGGACCTTCGCCCCGGTGAGCGCGAAGTCCGCGGTGTTCTCGGCGGTCATGGCGACATCGAGCCGTTCGCCGACGTACGGGGTGCCCGGATCGGCCGGCTGCGGCCGCCGTTCCACGAGCCGCAGCACCGGGTCGGCGCCGCCGCCGTGCTGGGGGTCCCCGGGGAAGACGGAGCCCGCCTCCAGGACGCTGAAGGAGAGGTGTTCGTAGAGCGCGTGGTCCAGGACGTGGACGCCCACCGGCTCCTCCGGCACGTACGTGACGCCCGGCTCCAGGGTCTCCGCGATGTCGCAGACGGCGTTGACCTGGGCCGCGCCCTCGTCCTGGGCCGGGGTCTCCTCGTACACGCAGTTCGAGTACTTCTCGGTGAACGACAGACCCTTCGTGCCGTCCAGGAACAGCACCACATCGGTGGCGGGCGCGGTCCCTCTGTTCCGCACCGTGAACGACTGCTCGTGCGTGCCGCCGGGCCGCAGGCCGTCCACGGGAGCGGTCCGCCCGAACACCAGCTCCGCTCCCGGTTCCGCCCTGTCGGCGGCGACGGCGGGCGCCGCCGCCGACATCAGGAGCAGCCCGCCGATCGCTCCTGCGGCCAGTCCCCTGACGGCCGATGCCGTCGCCGCGCGCCGTGGCGCGCGGGTCGTCGATGTGGATCTCACGGATCTCACGGGTCTCATGGAGTCCTCCGAAGTCCCGGGCACAGCCCAGTGATGGTGCGAGAGGAGACTCGCGGGGAGGCGGGACGGTTGTGCGGGACGGTTGTGCGTCCTCGGCGGATGCGCGGCGACATCCGGCCCTTTCCGCCCGACCGCGACGCCGACGCCGCACCGGTGGGACAGAAAGCGCTGTCATGGCTCTCGACAATCCCGTGGGAGCCCCCGATTCTCGAAGTGTTTGTCATGCACGCGACTTCGTGGAGTGTCAGGTGAGGAGTCCGATGGTCAGACGCAGAACGCTGCTCGCCGCGGCGGCGGGCGGCACACTGTTCGGTGGCGCACTGGCCACGGGCACCGCGCGGGCCGACGAGACGATCGCGGTGAACCCCGGCGCCACCTACGGGACATGGGAGGGCTGGGGGACGTCGCTGGCGTGGTGGGCCCATGTGTTCGGGGAGCGTGACGACTTCGCCGACCTGTTCTTCACCACCAGGTCCGTCGCGTACAACGGGCGGACCCTGCCGGGGCTGGGGCTGAACATCGCCCGCTACAACCTCGGCGCGTGCGGCTGGAACAGTGTCAACGGGGAGAGCATGGCGGCTTCCCCCAACATCCCCGCGTTCAAGCAGATCGAGGGGTACTGGCAGGACTGGCGGGACGAGGACCCCGCGTCCTCCGCGTGGAACTGGAGCGCGGACGCCGCCCAGCGGGCCGCACTGGTCAAGGCGGTCCAACGGGGCGCGGTGAGCGAGTTGTTCGCGAACTCGCCGATGTGGTGGATGTGCCTCAACCACAACCCGTCAGGGGCGGCCGACGGCGGCAACAACCTCCAGTCCTGGAACTACCGCCAGCACGCCTCCCACCTCGCCGCGGTCGCCCTCCGCGCGAAGAACGACTGGGGGGTGAACTTCGCGACCGTGGACCCCTTCAACGAGCCCGCGTCCAGCTGGTGGACGGCCACCGGCACCCAGGAGGGCTGCCACTTCGACGCGTCCGCGCAGGCCGCCGTCCTCCCGTACCTCCGGAGCGAACTCGACAGGCGCGGTCTGACCGGCACCCGGATCTCCGCCTCCGACGAGACGAGCTACGACCTGGCCCGTACCACCTGGAACTCCTTCGGATCGGCGACGAAGGCGCTGGTCAGCCAGGTCAATGTGCACGGCTACCAGGGATCCGGCGGCCGTCGCGACCTGCTCTACACGGACGTCGTGACCACGGCGGGCAAGAAGCTCTGGAACTCCGAGACGGGCCAGAACGACGCGAGCGGCCTGTCCCTGGCCAGTAACCTCTGCCTCGACTTCCGCTGGCTGCACCCCACCGCGTACTGCTACTGGCAGGTGATGGACCCGTCCCCGGGCTGGGCGATGATCGCCTACGACCCGAGCACGCTCCAGGCCGGTGCCGTACAGACCAAGTACTACGTGATGGCCCAGTTCAGCCGGCACATCCGCCCCGGGATGACCATTCTGGACACGGGCGTCGGCCACGCTGCGGCGGCCTACGACCCGGCGCGGCGACGTCTGGTCGTCGTGGCCGTCAACTCCGGCGCCGCCCAGACCCTCACCTTCGACCTCTCCCGCTTCACCCAGGTCACCGGCTCCACCGGCGGACTCGTACGCCGGTGGAACACGCTGACGTCCGGCGCGGGCGACCTGTACACCGAACGCGCCGACACGTACCTCAACGGCAAGCAGCTCAGCGTGCCGTTCGCGGCGGCGTCGGTGCAGACGTTCCAGATCGACGGTGTGGTGGTGTGATCCGGGGGCCGGGGCCGGGGCGGGTGTGCCGGGGGTCGGGCTCGTCCCGCGGCCCCGGCCCCGCATCCGGCACGGTCATCGAGCGGACGGGCCCCGGTTCTCGGGCGGGGCGAACTGCTCGACGAGGCGGGCGAAGCTGTCGCCGGCCTGGCCCCGGGCGACGGCCCGCTCCATGAGTCCCTGGACGTACAGCGGCAGTCGCGCGTCCACCGCGCGGTCGCCGCTCTCCTCCGTCAGGTGCCTGATCCCGGCCAGGTGGGTGCCCAGGGTCGAGTCGTCGGCGGGGTACTTGCCGTCCGCGATCTGCTGCGCGTAGCGCGGCACGAAGGAGCCGACGCCGGTGTAGAGCATCGCGGCGAACGGCGCGAACTCCGTCGCCGCGATGCCTTCCGTGCCGACCAGGGCCATCGCGTGCAGGACACCGGTGAGGCTCGTCCACATGATGTCCAGCAGGGCCACCTCGTAGAGCGAGGGGATGCCCGGGTCGGCGCCGAGATACGTGGCGCCGCCGCCCAGGGCGGCCAGGGCCGGGGCGTGCGCCCGGAACACGGCCTGCGGCCCCCCGTACAGGATGACCGCGTCGGGGTCGCCGATACCGTCCGGGGTGGCCAGGATCGCGCCGTCGAGGCAGTGGCCGCCGAGTGCGGCGGTACGGTCCGCGAGGGCGCGGGCCTGGCGGGAGGAGCCGGAGGCGAGGTTGACCAGCACCTTGCCGGGCAGGGCGGTCCGGCCGGCGTCGATGACGTCCACGACGGCGTCATGACCGGTGACGCAGACGACGACCAGCGGGGCGGCCGCGACGGCGTCCGCCACGCTCGCGGCGCGGACCGCGCCACGGGCGACGAGGGGATCCGCCTTCTCCGGCGAGCGGTTCCAGACCGTGGTCGGGTGCCCGCCGCGCAGGAAAGCGGCCGCCAGCGCGGAGCCCATCAGGCCCAGCCCGATCACGGTGACCGGCCGGCGCTCCTGGGCGGCGTCCTCCGGCGGGCCGGTCCGCCGTGCTCCGGCCGTCGGCAGGTCCCCGTTCGGGGGTGGCTGTGTGCTCATCGTCCGATCCTTCCGTGGGGCCTGGTGTCCGTCCGGCGGACCGGAGCGGGCAGGCCGGGCGGCGCGGCCGGGGGCGGGGGGCCTCCGGCCGGCGAGGGTTCTGCCACCGGCTCTCCGGCCGGCGGCGGCGCGGGCTCCGCCGCGCCGCCCCGGGGCCGTACCGTGCCGTGCAGCCTGAACATCAACGGCCGCTCCACCAGGGTGTGCAGCAGCCACGCGAGGGCGAGCGAGACCGCCAGCAGCACCGCGGTGTCCACCGCCCTGACCGCCGTACCGGTGGCCCGCGCGCAGCCCAGGAGCCGGCAGCCGTGGTCGATGACCAGCAAGTGGCACATGTACAGCGCGAACGAGAGTTCCCCCAGCCGTACCGCGACCGGGTGCCGCAGCGGTGACCGGACGCCGCGCAGGTCGGCGCCCGCGGTGCCGAGCAGCACCAGGGCCAGCGGCACGACCGTGACCGCCACGGCGCCCCAGACCAGCGGGACCGCGACCGCCACCGGATAGAGCACGACATACGCCGCCGCTCCGTGCCAGCCGCGGACACCACGGGCCAGCCCCTCCTTGGCGATCCGGGCCAGCACCATGCCGAGGACGAACTCCGGCAGCCGGGCCGGCGGAAACGAGTAGACCAGCCACATCTGACGCGTGGTGTCGGGGAACGGGCCGAACGTGGTCTGACCGGCCAGCGCCGGGCGCACCGTCACGACCAGCAGCGGGATCAGCGCCACGGCCGCCACGCACACCCCGGCACAGGCGGGCAGCAGCCGGGGCGCGATCCGGTGCACCGGTGGCGCGAGCAGCGGGAACAGCAGATAGAACAGCGCCTCGCAGCACAGCGACCAGGAGACCCCGTTGACGCCCGGGTCCAGGATGCTGAACCCGGGCGACCAGGACTGGACGAGCAGGGCGTTGGGCAGCCAGGCGCGAACCGGGGGGAGCCCACCGGCCGTTACCGCCAGCAGCAGACCGGCCGCCAGCGTCACCAGGTGCACGGGAAGGATCTTCGCCGCGCGCCCCCGCCAGAACCGGCGCGCACCCCGGCCCGGCCGCCACGACCAGCTGAGCAGGAACCCGCTCAGCAGGAAGAAGAACGACACTCCCGAGAAGGCCACGCGCAGCAGCGTGGCGTTCTCGCTGCCGCCGTTCCAGACGCTGCTGGAGTGCTGGGCGAAGACGGTCACGGCGGCGGCGAAGCGCAGACCTGTCAGGGCGGGCAGTTGCGACGTCTTCATGGATTTCTGGCGCCTCCCGGGCGGAGTTACCGTCCCGATGGTGCCCGCATTCCGGCGAGTTGCGGAACCGGGTCACACTTCCGGGTGAAGGATTCGCTGAAGAATGCGCTCCAACGAGTGTTCAGCGGGCTTTCGGCGCTCATGAGGCGGCCGAGCGGGACGATGATGTCATGGCCGTTGGCACTACGCTTTCCACAGACGCCGCCGTTCGCACTACGCTTTTCGCAGGCGCTGCGGGAACGCACCGCGACGCGGTGCGCCGCCGAAGCGCGGCCGTCCCGAACTCCCCTTCCTTTTCCCGTTCCCCGGCTTTTCGTCGCTGCCGCCCTCCGCCCGTTCTCGCGGCCGTCCCGCGGGCGCCGTCGAACGAATCGTCCGCAGGATTTCGTGAGGTCTGATGCGCACACTCATCATCGACAACTACGACTCGTTCACCTACAACCTGCTCCACCACCTGGCCGAGGTGACCGGGGATGAGCCCGTCGTACGGCGCAATGACGAGATCGACGCGGCCGCCGTGCGGCGCGAGCGGTTCGACAACGTGATCATCTCGCCCGGACCGGGCCGGCCGGACCGCCCGGCGGACTTCGGCGTGTGCGCCGAGGTGATCCGGTCCGCCGCGGTTCCGGTGCTCGGGGTCTGCCTGGGGCACCAAGGCATCTGCCAGGCGTTCGGCGGGACCGTCCGGCGCGCGCCGCAGCCGTACCACGGGCGGATCTCGCCGGTGCTGCACGAGCGGACCGACATCCTGGCCGGGCTGCCGTCGCCGTTCTCCGCGGTCCGCTACCACTCGCTGATCGCCGAGAACATGTCCGAGGAGATCGAGGAGATCGCCCACACCCCGGACGGCCTGCTGATGGCGGTGCGCCACCGGCACCGGCCACTGTGGGGCGTGCAGTTCCACCCGGAGTCGGTGTGCACCGAGCACGGCCGGCAACTGCTGCGCAACTTCACGGATCTGACCCGGAGCTGGTACGAGCGACAACCGGAGGCGGCGGCCGACCCGGTCCGCGTGGCGGCTGCGACTTCCGGGATGCCCGTGACCCCCGTGACCCCCGTGACTTCTGTGACCTCCGTGTCCCCGCTGGTCACTCCGGCCCCCTTACCCTCTGCGGCCTCTGCGGTTCCCGTGGTTCCCGCGCCGCGACTGTCTCCCGCCCCGGCGGAGGTGCGTCGGCTGCGCGTGCTGCACCGGGCGCTGGACATCGCGGTGACCGCGCAGACCGTGTACGACGCGTTGTACCGCGACTCCGCGTGCTCGTTCTGGCTGGACAGCAGCGGGCCGCGTGAGCGCGACGGACGGTTCTCGTTCATGGGCGACGCCAAGGGCCCCCTGGCCCGCGTGGTCAGGGCCGACGTGTGGGCGGGCCTGGTGAGCGTGGAGTCGGCGGAGGGCACGGTGCGGGAGCCCGGCGGATTCTTCGACTGGCTCCGGGCCGACCTCGCCGCGCTGCGCACCGAAGTGCCCGCGCTTCCCTTCGACTTCGCCCTGGGCTGGGTCGGATACCTGGGCTACGAGCTGAAGGCCGAGTGCGGCGGCGAGCGCGCACACCGCTCGCACCACCCGGACGCGGCCATGCTCTTCGCCGACCGGGCGATCGCGTTCGACCACCACGACGGCACCGTGCACCTCCTCGCGCTGGCCGAGGGGCCGGACGACGCGCCCGCGGCGCGATGGGCGGCGAGCACGGAGGCCCGGCTCGTGGAACTCGCCGGCAGCCCGCCGGCCCCACGCTCCACCGGGGCCGTCACGACTGCCGGAACGTTGCGCCTGCGGCACGACCGGGAGCGCTATCTGGCACACATCGACACCTGCCTGCGGCAGATCGACGACGGCGAGAGCTACGAGGTGTGCCTGACCAACATGCTCGGCGCGCGCGGCAAACTCGACCCGGCGGAGGCGTACAAGCTGCTGCGGACCGGCAACCCGGTGCCGTTCGGGGCCCAGTTGAGGTTCGGCGGACTGTCCGTGCTCAGCTCCTCCCCGGAGCGGTTCATCCGGGTCGCCGGGGACGGAACGGTCGAGTCCCGGCCGATCAAGGGCACCAGGCAGCGCGCGGCCTCACCGGCCGAGGACGACGCGCTCCGTGCCGACCTGGCGTCGAGCGCCAAGGACCGGGCGGAGAATCTGATGATCGTCGACCTGGTGCGCAACGACCTGGGCCGGTGCGCGCGACTGGGCTCGGTCCGGGTGGACGGGCTGTTCGAGGTGGAGAGCTACGCCACCGTGCACCAGCTGGTCAGCACCGTCTCGGCGCGACTGAGACCAGGGCTGTCGGCGGTGGACTGCGTGCGCGCGGCCTTTCCCGGCGGCTCGATGACCGGCGCCCCCAAGATCCGGACCATGCAGATCATCGACGAGCTGGAGGAGGGCCCACGAGGCGTCTACTCGGGCGCGCTCGGCTTCTTCTCGCTCTCCGGCGCCGCCGACCTCAGCATCGTGATCAGGACGCTGGTGGTCGACGGGGACCGCATCGAGTACGGGGTCGGCGGCGCCGTCATCGCGCTGTCCGACGCCGACGCGGAGTTCGAGGAGACCGCGGTGAAGGCCGCTCCGCTGCTGCGGCTGCTGGGGCAGGAATTCCCCGGACGCCGCTCGCATCCGGCCCCGGCCGGACCGGACGGAGCCGGACCCCTGGTCCAGCCCGTTTCGTGAAGATAATCGGAGCGTCGTCGCCTTACCGTTCCGGTGTTCATTCGTATGGGGCGTATTTCGCCTGATGACTTCACCGGTTCCGCCGAATGGCCCACGATGGTTTCGTACGGGGGGAATTTCGGGCGAGCGGCGCAATGGTCCGGAGCCCCCGGCGAATCCCCGTCCGCCCGCCGCCGCAACGCGGTGTGCGGAATTCCCTGTGTCACCTGTCCGGTGCCATGAGTTCAGAATCCGAGATGCACGTGACCGAAGAGGACCGACTCCGGACGTATCTCAAGCGCGTGGTCGCCGAGGCGGTCGACGCCCGGAACCGCCTGCGCGAGATGGAGGAGCGACAGCACGAGCCGGTCGCCGTCGTCGGCACCGCCTGCCGTTACCCCGGCGGCGCCGACACACCGGCACGGCTGTGGCGCCTCGTCGCCGAAGGCACCGACGCGGTCTCGGAGTTCCCGGTCAATCGAGGGTGGCCCGTGGAGGGCCTCCACCACCCCGACCCCGACAGGCCGGGCACGACCTACGTCCAGCAGGGCGGATTCCTGCACGACGCCGACCTGTTCGACCCCGGGTTCTTCGGCATGTCGCCCCGGGAGGCGCTGGCCACCGACCCCCAGCAGCGGCTGCTGCTGGAAATCGCCTGGGAGGCGTTCGAGCGGGCCCGCATCGCGCCGGACACCCTGCGCTCCAGCCGGACCGGGGTGTTCACCGGCGTCATGTACAACGACTACGGCGCGCGCCCGAACCTGCCGCTGGACGACTTCGAGGGATACCTGTTCTCCGGCAGCGCGGCCGGGGTCGCGTCCGGCCGCCTCTCCTACACCTTCGGGCTGGAGGGGCCCGCGGTCACCGTCGACACCGCGTGCTCCTCGTCGCTGGTCGCGCTGCACCTGGCGGCGACCTCGCTGCGCCGGGGCGAGTGCGACCTGGCGCTGGCGGGCGGTGTGACGGTGATGTCCACACCGGCCACCTTCGTGGGCTTCTCCCGGCAGCGCGGGCTGGCCCCGGACGGCCGGTGCAAGTCGTTCGGCGCCGGAGCCGACGGCACGGGATGGTCCGAGGGCGCCGGCCTGCTGCTGCTGGAGAGGCTCTCCGACGCCGTACGCCTGGGACATCCGGTCCTCGCCGTGATCAAGGGTTCGGCGGTCAACCAGGACGGCGCGTCCAACGGCCTGACCGCGCCCAACGGCCCCTCCCAGGAACGCGTCATCCATGACGCGCTGGCAGACGCCCGGCTGCGGCCCGCCGACATCGACGCGGTGGAGGCGCACGGCACCGGCACGCCTCTCGGCGACCCGGTCGAGGCACGGGCGCTGCTGAGGACGTACGGGCAGGACCGCCCGGCTGACCGCCCGCTGCGGCTCGGGTCCCTGAAGTCCAACATCGGCCACGCGCAGGCCGCCGCAGGGGTCGGCGGCGTGATCAAGATGATCGAGGCGATCCGGCACGGACGGCTGCCGCGCACCCTCCACGCCGAGCGGCCGACGTCGGAAGTGGACTGGGACAGCGGTGCGGTGACCCTGCTGACCGAGGCGTGCGACTGGCCCGACACCGGACGACCGCGCCGGGCCGCTGTCTCCTCCTTCGGCCTGGGCGGCACCAACGCGCACGTGATCGTCGAACAGGCCCCCGAAGCGGCGGCCGGCCCGTGGCCGACGGCCCGGCCGGACGGTCCCGGGCTGCCCGCGGTGCCGTGGATCGTGTCGGCGAGATCGGCCGAGGCGCTGCGTGAACAGGCCCGTAACCTGGCGGAACTGGCCGCCGACCCGGCGGCGCCCGAGCCCGCGGACGTGGCGTTCTCGCTCGCGGACACCCGCGCCCCGATGGAGCACCGCGCCGTGGTGGTCGGCGCCGGGCCACCGGACTTCCGGCGCGGCATGGCCGAAGTGGCCGACGGAGAGGGGTTTTCGCGCCCGGCGCGCGGCCCCGTGGCGTACGCGTTCACCGGCGGCCCGGCGCCACGGGCCGACGCGGTCCGAGCGCTGCGCGACGTCTTCCCGGTGTTCGCCGCCGCGTTCGACGCGGCGGCGGCCGAGCTGGACCGGCACCGGCCGCGAGCGGCACACCCCGCCACCGCGCCGGGCGAGGACCGGGACGGCTACGGCGAGGAGGCGCACTTCGCCACCGAGATCGGGCTGTTCCGGCTGTTCGAGGCGTGGGGAGTGCGGCCCGAGGCAGTGGTGGGCCACGCGGCGGGCGAGCCCGCCGCCGGATACGCGACGGGCCTGCTGTCACTGCCCGACGCGGCCGCGCTGACAGCGGCGCGGGGGCGCCTGCTGCGCCTCGCCGACCCCGGCGAGGCGGAGTGGGACGACTTCCGCCGGTCCGTGGCCGGGCTGTCCTTCGCCCCGTCGGCGCTGCCCCTGATCCGGGTCACCGAAGACGCGCCGCCCCCGGCACGCGCGTGGACCTCCCCCGAGTACTGGATCGACCGGGCCCGGCGGTCCGGACGTCCCTCCGACACGGCACGCGCCCTGGAACCGGCCCGGATCGCCACGCTCCTCGGGCTGGGCGCGGACGGCCTGCTGCCGGAGACCGACGGGGACGGCGGAACCGTGGCCGTCACCCTCGTACGGACCGGAGTTCCCGCCGCGCACGCCGTGGTCGAGGCGCTGGGGCGGCTGTATCTGCGGGGCGTGGACCCGGACTGGCGGGCGCTGTTCGCGGGCACGGGCGCGCGCCATGTCGATCTGCCGACCTATCCGTTCCGGCGCGCGCGGTTCTGGCTCGACGCCGAGGAGCCGGCCGGCGCCGCCACGCCGGGCGGGGCCGCCACGCCGGGCGGGGCCGATGACGACGCACAGGCCGCTCCCGCGCCCGCCGTGGAACCGCTGGCCGGGCGACTGGCCGGACTGACTCCCGCGCAGCGGCGCGCCTTCGTCCTCGACCTGGTCTGCACCGAGGCGAAAGCCGTGCTCAAGGCGGTCGACGGGGACGTGGTGGAGCCGCACCGCCCGTTCCGGGACATGGGTTTCGACTCGCTGACGGCGGTCGAACTCCGTACCAGGATGAGCGCGGCGTGCGGGCTGCGGCTGCCGGTGACGATCGTCTTCAGCCACCCGACACCGGGCGACCTCGCCGACTTCCTGCTGACCGAACTCACCCGACCGGACCGCGCCGCCACCGGAGCCGGTCCGGACGCGGGATCGGCTCCGGGTCCGGAAGCAGGTCCCGGAGCCGGTCCCGAAGCGTCGTCCGGGACCGGCGACGCTCCCGGGGCGCCGCTCCTCGCGGCCGAACTCGACCGGCTGGAGCGGGCGTTCGCCGCGCTCCCGGCCCACAGCGACCGGCCGGCCCGGGCCGAGGTCGCCGCACGGCTGCGGGGCCTGCTGGCGAGCCCCCCGGCGGCCCGACAGGAGACCGCCCCGGCCGCCCCGGCTGCCCTGGCTGCCCCTGCCGTCCTGGCCGACGTGACCGCCGTCATCGAGTCGACGTCGACCGCCGAGATCCTCGCCCACATCGACCGCGAGCTCGGCACCACCACCGCCTGACGCCACACACCGTCCGATACCGAGGGAAGAGGCACCGATGTCGGATGAGGAAAAGCTCGTCCAGTACCTGAAGCGGATCGCAGGGGAACTGCGGGACGCCCGCGCCCGCATCGGGGAACTGGAGTCCGCCGACCGTGAACCGCTGGCGGTCGTCGGCATGGCCTGCCGGTTCCCCGGCGGTGTGGAGAGCGCGGACGACCTGTGGCGCCTGGTCGAGGACGGTCGTGACGCCATCACCCCGTTCCCCACCGACCGTGGCTGGGACCTGGAGGCGCTGTACGACCCCGATCCGGCGACCCCCGGCACCACCTACGCCCGCGCGGGCGGCTTCCTCGACACCGCTACCGGCTTCGACGCCGCGTTCTTCGGCATCTCCCCGCGCGAGGCGCTGGCCATGGACCCGCAGCAGCGGGTGCTGCTGGAAACCTCGTGGGAACTCTTCGAACAGGCGGGCATCGACCCGGCGTCGCTGCGCGGCACACGCGTCGGAGTGTTCGCCGGCGTCACCGAGCAGAGCTACCTCGGACTGTCGGGACCCAGTGAGTGCGAGGGCTATCTGCTGACCGGCAGGCTGGCCGCCGTCGCGTCCGGCCGGATCGCCTACACGTACGGCTTCCAGGGGCCCGCGATCAGCGTGGACACCGCCTGCTCCTCCTCGCTCGTCGCCCTGCACCTCGCGGCGCGCTCGGTGCGCACCGGCGAGTCGCGCATGGCACTGGCCGGTGGCGTGACGATCACCGCGACGCCGGGCGGGTTCGTGGACTTCGCCCGGCAGCGGGGCCTGTCGCCGGACGGCCGGTGCCGGTCGTTCGCCGCCTCGGCGGACGGCACCTCCTGGTCAGAGGGCGTCGGCCTGGTGCTGCTGGAGCGGCTGTCCGACGCCCGTCGGCACGGACACCGGGTGCTGGCACTGCTGCGCGGGAGCGCGGTCAACCAGGACGGCACGTCCAACGGGCTGACCGCGCCCAGCGGCCCGGCGCAGGAGCGGGTGATCCGGGAGGCCCTGGCCGACGCCGGGCTCGGACCGGCCGACGTGGACGCCGTCGAGGCACATGGCACCGCCACCACGCTGGGCGACCCGATCGAGGCCCAGGCCCTGTTGTCCGTCTACGGCGCGGGCCGCCCGGCGGAGCGCCCGCTGCGACTGGGCTCGCTGAAGTCCAACATCGGTCACACCGCCGCCGCCGCGGGCATCGCCGGGGTGATCAAGATGGTGCAGGCCATGCGGTACGAGACGCTGCCGGCGACCCTCCACGTCGACCGGCCGACGCCGCTGGTGGACTGGTCGGCGGGCGGCGTGGAACTGCTCACCGAGCCCCGGCCCTGGCCGGCCACCGGCACACCGCGCCGCGCGGCGGTGTCGGCGTTCGGGGTCAGCGGGACCAACGCCCATGTGGTGCTGGAGCAGGCGCCCGCAGGGGAACCGACGGGGGAACCCGCTGCGGCATCGACGGCGGAACGGACGGCGGGGGCAACAGCGGTGCCGGCGGGCGTCGTGGCCGCGGCCCCGGCCGCGACGGTCCCGTGGCTGCTGTCCGCCGCGAGCCCGGACGCCGTACGCGCGCAGGCCGGCAGGCTGGCCCGCTTCCTCCGGGACGAGCCGGACATCCGGCCCCGGGACGTCGCCCGCACGCTCGCCCGCGGCCGGGCGGCGCTCAAGCACCGGGCCGCCGTGGTGGGCGCCGACCGCGCCGCGCTGCTGGACGCACTGGACACGCTCGCCCGTGACGGCGGCGGACCACGGACGGCGCGCGGCTCCGCGTCCCCCGGCAAACTGGGGTTCCTGTTCACCGGCCACGGCGCGCAGCACGCGCGGATGGGCGAGGAACTGCACCGGGCGTTTCCCGCGTTCGCCTCGGCGTTCGACGAGGTGTGCACGGCACTCGACCGGCATCTGGAGCACCCCCTGCGCGAGGTGATCGCCGACGGCGGGCCGCTGCGGGAGATGACGTACGCGCAGCCCGCCCTGTTCGCCTTCGAAGTGGCGATGTTCCGGCTCGTCGAGTCCTGGGGGGTACGTCCGGACTACCTGGTCGGACACTCGACCGGTGAACTGGCCGCGGCCCATGTGGCCGGTGTCATGTCGCTGACGGACGCCGCCGCCGCGATCACCGCCCGGGGCCGGCTGATGCAGGCGTTACCCGCCCACGGCGCGATGGCGGCGCTGGAGGCGGCCGAGGACGAGGTGCGTCCGCTGCTCGCCGAGCACGACGGCCGGGTGGACGTGGCGGCGGTCAACAGCCCCTCGGCACTGGTGATTTCCGGGGACGCCGACGCGGTCTCCTCGGTGGCGTCCGTACTGGAGGCGCGCGGGCGCCGTACCAAGCGGCTGCCGATCGACCAGGCCGCGCACTCCTCGCACATCGACGCGATGCTCGGCGAGTTCGCCGACGTGATGCGGGGACTCGAACTGCGCGCCCCGCACATCCCGATCGTCTCCACCCTCACCGGTGAGGTCGCCGACGCCGAACGGCTCCGCTCGCCCGGGTACTGGACCGAGCAACTGCGCCGCCCCGTCCGCTTCCTGGACGCCATGCGCACACTGGCCGCCGAGGGCGTCGGGGCGACGCTGGAACTGGGGCCCGCCGGTGTGCTGTCCGCGCTGGTCGAGGAGTGCACCGCCGGACCACGGCCGGTCGCCCCGCTGGCCGCGATGCGCGCCGAACTGCCCGAGTGCCAGAGTGTCGTGACGGCAGTGGCGCAGCTCTGGACCATCGGTTTCCCGGTCGACCGCAAGGCGTTCGCCGCCCCGTCAGAGCCCTCCGGGAACTCATCCGAAAACCCCTCCGTCGCCCGGTCGGTGGAGCTGCCGGGCTACCCGTTCCAGCGGGAGCGGTACTGGGCGGAGCCGTCCGGGGGCGGCGGGGCCGCTTCGCGGGAGACCGGCCACGCGATGCCGGGGACCGCGGTCGAGGTCGCGGGCCGCGACGAGGCGGTGTTCACCGACAGGGTCTCCGCGCGCTCGCACCCGTGGCTCGCCGACCGCTCGCGGTGCGGGGTCCCGGTGCTGCCCACCGCGCTGCTGGCGGAACTGGTGGTACGTGCCGGGGACAGCGTGCGCTGCGGGGTCGTCGAGGACCTCGCTGTGCACCACCCGCCGGTGCTGCCCGAGCGGGGGGCACTGGAACTTCAGGTGGTCCTCGGGCCGCCCGACGACGCCGCGCGCCGCGCGTTCACCGTCCACACCCGCCCGCAGGACGGCGGCGCGGCGTGGACGGCATGCGGGTCGGGTACGACGGCGCCCGGCAGCGGTGAAGTGCCCTTCGGCGTCGCCGAGTGGCCCCCGGCCGGCGCGGAGGCGCTCGACCCCGGCCCGGCCGACGACGGCGATACGGGGACGGGTACGGGTACGGGTACGGACGATCCGGTGCGCGCGCTGTGGCGGCGCGGCGGCGAGATCTTCGCCGACATCCGGCTGCCGCAGGACATGCCGACACAGGGGTTCGTGCTCCACCCCCTGCTGCTGGACGCCGCGTTGCGTCGCGCCCTCTCGGTCGGGGAGTTCGGGGAGCCCAAGGAGCCCAAGGAGCCCGAGGAGCCCGGGGAGCAGCGGTCGGCGCAGACCGCCGGGGCGCCGGACGCCGGGCGGCTGGGCGACGTCCGGCTGTACGCGTCGGGCGCGACCGAGGTGCGCGCCCGGATCACGACGGGCGGTCCGGGAGGCGTGACGGTACGCCTGGCCGACCCGGCGGGCCGTCCGGTCGCTTCGGTCGGCTCGGCATCGGCGCTGCGGATCACCGGAAGCGACATCGAGGCGGCGCGCACCCGGCAGCGGGACGCGCTGTTCCGGCTGGACTGGCGGCCCGTATCGGTGGCGTACAGCGGTGGTTCGGCCGACTGGGCGCTGCTGGACCACGGCGACACCGATCCCGGCCTCCCGGCCGGCCGGCGCGTCGCCGACCTGGACTCGGCGCTGGACGTGGCGCCGGACACGGCCATCGGGCCCGGCGGTCCGCGTACGGTCGTGGCGCCGTTCTTCTTCCGGTCCGGGGGCGAGGTCCCGGAGCGGGCGCGGGATGCCGCGCTGCGGGCGCTGGCGCTGGTGAAGGCGTGGCTCGCCGACGACCGTGCCACGGCCGCCACGCTGGTCGTACTCACCCGGGGCGCGGTACGGGTCGGCCCGGCGTCCGACGGCCTGGGCGCGGTGTCCGACCTGGTCGCCGCGCCGGTCTGGGGCCTGGTCCGCTCGGCGCAGTCGGAGGCACCGGGACGGATCGTCCTGGTCGACCTGGACGACGACCCGGCGTCCGGCACCGCCCTGGCGGCGGCGATCGCCTCCGGCGAGCCGCAGAGCGCGGTGCGCTGCGGGCGGGTCCTGGTGCCGCGCCTGGCCCCGGTCCGGGCGATCCGTACAGGGCCCGGAACGCCCGGACAGGACCAGGCCAGCACCGGCGACCTGCCGGAGACCGGTCCGGAGGCGCGGGCCGCCGATCCCGCCGGCCGCTCAGCGCGGGAGCCGCAGGCGGGGCCGTGGCGTCCCGGTCGCACCGTACTGATCACCGGCGGCACCGGCGCCCTGGGCGGGCTGTTCGCCCGCCATCTGGTCAGCGGGCACGGTGTCACCCACCTGCTGCTCGCCGGGCGCCGGGGCGCGGACGCGCCCGGTGCGCGCGAGCTGGCGGACGAACTCACCGCGCTGGGAGCCGAGGTCACCCTCGCCGCCTGTGACCTGTCCGACCGGGCGGCGGCGGCCGACCTGCTGGCCGCCGTCCCCGGCGACCACCCGCTCGGCGCGGTCGTCCACACGGCGGGGGTGCTCGACGACGGCGTGCTCGCCGCCATGACCCCCGAGCGGTTCGAGGCGGTGCTGCGCCCCAAGGTGCACGCCGCGTGGCACCTGCACGAGCTGACCCGCCACCTCGACCTGTCCGCGTTCGTGATGTTCTCGTCGATCGCGGGCATCGTCGGCGGTCCCGGGCAGTCCAACTACGCCGCCGCCAACGCGTTCCTGGACGCCCTCGCCGAACACCGCGCCGCACTCGGCCTCCCGGCGGCGTCGCTCGCCTGGGGCCTGTGGGCGCACGAGAGCGGAATGACCGGTCACCTCGGCGAAGTGGACCTGAAACGGATCGCGCGAGCGGGCTTCGCACCGGTCACCGAGCACGACGGCCCTGCGCTGCTGGACGACGCGCTGCGCACCCGGCACCCCGCGCTGGTCGCCACCCCCCTGGACCACCGGGCGTTGCGCGCGAGCGGCGGCCACGCGCCCCTGCTGTTCTCCGGCGTGCTGCCGGGGGCGCCCCGCCGTACCGTGCGGGCGGCCGCCGTGGACAGCGGGCCGATGGCCGAGCGGATCGCCGCGCTGCCGGAGGACGGGCGCCTGGAGGCCGTCTCCGGGACGGTACGTACCGAGACCGCCCGCGTGCTCGGCCACAGCGATCCGCGTGCCGTCGACCCCACGGTGCGCTTCACCGCGATGGGTTTCGACTCCCTGGTCTCGGTGGAACTGCGCAACCGGCTCTCCGAGGTGGCCGGACTACGGCTGCCCGCGACCGCCGTCTTCGACCACCCCACGCCGGAAGCGCTGTCGCGGTACCTGCTGGGCGAACTGCTGGCGGCCGGGACCCCGGCGTCGGGGGCGGGGGCGGCGACCGGCATCGCCCCCGCGCCCGCACCTGCACCCGGCATCGAGGACATGCGCGCCGACGTACGGCTGGCCGACGACGTACGGCCCGCCGGCGAGGTCAGCCTGGTGGCCGAGGACCCCCGCGAGATCCTGCTGACCGGCGCGAGCGGCTTCCTCGGGGCGTTCCTGCTGCGCGACCTGATGCGGTCGACCGACGCCACCGTCCACTGCCTGGTGCGCGGCGCGGACCAGGCCCAGGCGCTGCGGCGGTTGCGGGAGAACCTGCGCTGGTACCGGATCGACGACCAGATCGACCCGGACCGGCTGAACGTCGTGGCGGGCGACCTGGCCGCACCGCGCCTGGGGCTGTCCGAGGAGCGGTTCGACCGGCTCGCCCACAGCGTCGATGTGGTCTACCACGCCGCCGCGACGGTCAACTGGCTCCGCCCGTATGCCGAGTTGCGCGCGGCGAACGTGGGCGGCACGCAGGAGCTGCTCCGGCTGGCGGCCCGGCACCGTACCGTTCCGGTGCACTACGTCTCCAGCACCGGGGTGTTCGCGGGCGAGGCGGGTGACGGTGTGCCGCTGCGGCCCGACGATCCGACCGGACCGCCCGAGGCGCTGTCCAACGGCTATCTCCGGAGCAAGTGGGTGGCCGAGCAGGTCGTCGGGATCGCCCAGGACAGGGGCCTGCCCGTCTCCGTCTACCGCGCCGACGTGATCAGCGGCGACCAGGTCAACGGGGCGTGCCAGACCCGCGACTTCGTGTGGATGAGCCTCAAGGGGCTGCTCCAGGCCGGCGCGGTGCCGGCCGGGCTGGACGGGCCGGTGCACATGGTGCCGGTCGACTACGTCAGCGCGGCCATCACCGAACTGGCCGCCCGCAAGGAGAACACCGGCCGCACGTTCCACCTGCACAACCCCGAAGGCCACGGCTACGGCGACTTCGTGGCCGACCTGCGCGCCCTCGGCTACCCGCTGCGCGAACTGGATCTGCCCGCCTGGCGGGAGCTGGTGCTGGCCGACCGGGAGAACGCGATCATCCCGCTCCTCGACTCGTTCGAACTCATCGCCGAGCGGCGGGCGTCGCATCCGCGGATGGACGTCTCGGACACCGGGCAGGCGCTGGCCGGCAGCGGGGTGCGCTGCCCGCCGGTCGGCAGTCGGCTCTTCGGCAGGTACGTCGGCTTCTTCGTCCGCGCGGGCTGGTTCCCGCCGCCACCGTCGTCGTCAGGGTCCCGCGCGGCGACGGACCCCACGGCCGGCTGATGAGCCACTCCCGCCACCCCCTCCAGGAGAATCGCATGCAGGTGGACATCAGCCCGGCGGCAGCCGCCCGGAACGCGGCCCGGCGGCCGTCCGGCGGACCCGCGATCGTGTACGAGGACGTGGAGATCGGCTACCCCGCGCTGGTCGACCGGGCCGGGCGGCTGGCCGAGGTGCTGGCCGGCGCGGGTGTGACGGCGGGCGCCCGGGTCGCCTATCTGGGGCTGAACAGCCCGGCGCTGCTGGAGACCTATCTCGCCTGCGCCTGGCTGGGCGCGGTCTTCGTACCGGTCAACCACGGCCTCGACGCGGGCGGAGTCGGCTCGGTGCTGCGCGACTGCGGGGCGCGGGCGCTCGTCGCCGAACCCGGGCACCGCGCCCTCGCGGACGCGGCGGGGGCCACCGGGGACCTGCGGTGCCTGCTGGTCGACGACGACCCGGCGACGGCCCCCGTTGAGCAGCCCGCCGACCAGCCCGTGGGCCAGCACTGGACACCGCTGGCCGGGGCCCTGGCCGCCGTGCCCCAGCCGGTGCGCGAGCCCGTGCCGCTCCAGGCCCACCACCTGGCACTCCTGCTGTACACCTCGGGAACCACCGGGCGCGCCAAGGGTGTTCGGCTCACCCACGGCAACGTGTGGTGGAACTCGGCCAATCTGGAGTGGGCCTCCGGCGTCCGCCCGGACGACGTCAACCTGGTCGTCACCCCGCTCTTCCACATCGGCGCGCTGGGCTGCCACACCCTGCGCGGCCTGGCGCGCGGCGGCACCACGGTGATCCGCCGCCGCTTCGACCCGGACCGCGCGCTGCGGGACCTCGTCGAGCTGCGGGTCAACACCATGTTCGCGATCCCGTCGCTCTACGCGTCGATCGCGCGGGCGCCCGGTTTCGCCGGGGCTGACCTGTCCCGGCTGCACACACCGATCGTCTCGGGCGCACCGGTGCCGCCCGACCTGGTGGTGTCGTACGCGCGGCGCGGGGTGCCGCTCCAGCAGGCGTGGGGGCTGACGGAGACCTCGTGCTACGCCACCTACCTGCCGGTCGCCTCGGCCGGGGGCAGGGCCGGCTCGGCGGGCCGGGCGATGCCGTTCACCGAGGTGCGGCTGGTGGACCCGGCGGGCGGTCTGCCGGTCACCGAACCGGGCGTGCGCGGCGAGGTGTGCGTACGCGGGCCGAATGTCACCGCGGGCTACTGGGACGACCCGAAGGCCACCGACGAGGCGTTCGACGCCGACGGCTGGTTCCGCAGCGGCGACATCGGCTGCCTGGACGACGAGGGCTTCCTGTCCGTCGTGGACCGGCTCAAGAACATGATCATCTCGAACGGGGAGAACATCTATCCCGCCGAGGTCGAACCCGTGCTGGCCGACTGCCCGGAGCTGGCCGACGTCGCCGTGCTCGGCGTGGAGCACGCCACCCAGGGGGAGTCGGTGGCGGCGGTGGCCGTCGCCGCCGAGGGCGCCGCACCCACCGTGGAGACGGTACGGGCGTTCGCCGCCGCGCGGGTCGCGCGCTACAAGCTCCCGACGTCGCTGCATCTGGTCGACGAGATCCCGCGCAACGCGGCAGGCAAGATCGACCGCTCCGCTCTGCGCCGTAGCGTGGCCGGCTCCGTGGCCATGGCCGGCTCCGGGACCGGCTCAGGGACCGGGTACGGGGCGGACGGCGACGCTGCCCGCCCGGCACCCGGGGCCGAACGCGCCGCGCGGGCGCTGGAGTTGGTGGAGTGGGCGACCGAGCGGGCGTTGGGCCGCCGACCGGACGGCCTGCGCGCGGGGGCCGGATTCGCGGACATGGGCGTGGACTCGCTGGCCGCCGTGCGGGTGCGCGATCTGCTGGCCGGGGCCGCCGGGGTCGCCCTGCCCGCGACGCTGGTGTACGACCGTCCCACCCCGGCCGCCGTGGCGGCGCACCTGGAGAGGCTGCTGCACGGGGCGCCGCCCGAGCCCGTACCCGTACCGGCGCCGTACGCCCCGGCCGCTTCGGCCGCCGCGGCGGACCCGGTGGTGATCGTCGGCATGGGAGTGCGCGCGCCGGGCGGTGTGACCGGCCCCGAGGAGCTGTGGCGGCTGCTGATCGAGGAACGGGACGCGGTGTCCGGGTTCCCGCAGGACCGTGGCTGGGACCTGGACGGCCTGTTCGGCCCGGACCCGGACTCTGCCCCGGACCCGGCGGCCCCGGACGCGGAGGGCCGCAGCCGCACCCGTACCGGCGGTTTCCTGCACGACGCGGCCCTGTTCGACGCGGACTTCTTCGGGATCTCCCCGCGCGAGGCGCTGGCCATGGACCCGCAGCAGCGGCTCCTGCTGGAAACCTCGTGGGAGGCGATCGAGCACGCGGGGATCGACCCGGCGGCGCTCAAGGGCCGCGATGTGGGCGTGTACACCGGGCTGTTCGCCAACGGGTATCTGGACCAAGTGCCGTCACGGGCCGACCTGGACGGCTACCGCGCCAGCGGCAGCGCCACCGGCGTGGCGGCGGGCCGGGTGGCGTACGTGCTGGGGCTGCACGGCCCGGCGGTCGCGGTCGACACGTCCTGCTCGTCCTCGCTGGTCGCCCTGCACCTGGCGGTGCGGGCGCTGCGGGCGGGCGAGTGTGCCATGGCGCTGGCCGGCGGCGCGACGGTGATGGCGACCACCGAGCCGTTCGTCGAGTTCTCCCGGCAGCGCGGGCTGGCGGCGGACGGGCGGTGCAAGTCGTTCGCCGACGCGGCGGACGGCACCGCGTGGTCCGAGGCGGTCGGTGTGCTGGTCCTCGAACGGCTGTCGGACGCCCGGCGGCACGGCCGCCGGGTGCTGGCCGTGATCCGTGGCAGCGCGATCAACCAGGACGGCGCCTCCAACGGTCTGACGGCGCCCAGCGGCCCGGCCCAGCAACGGGTGATCCGGCAGGCGCTCGCGGACGCGGGCCTGTCGCCGGGGGAGGTCGACGCCGTGGAGGCCCATGGCACCGGCACCGTGCTGGGCGACCCGATCGAGGCGCAGGCGCTGGAGGCCGTCTACGGACCGGACCGCGCACATCCGCTGCTGCTGGGGTCGGTGAAGTCGAACCTCGGTCACACCCAGGCAGCCGCCGGGCTGATCGGCATGGTCAAGACGGTGCTGGCCCTCGAACACGGGGTGCTGCCGCGTACCCTGCACGTCGACCGGCCCACCCGCAAGGTGGACTGGTCCTCCGGCGCGGTGCGGCTGCTGACCGAGCGGCGCCCCTGGCCGCGGGCCGACCGTCCCCGGCGGGCCGCGGTGTCCTCGTTCGGCATGAGCGGCACCAACGGCCATGTGATCCTCGAACAGGCACCGGCCGAGGCGCCGGACGCCTCCGGGCCCGGTGCCGACCCGGACGTGCCGGTGCCGGTCGTGGTGACCGCGAGGTCGCCGCAGGCCCTGGCGGACCTGGCCGGCCGGCTGGCGGCGCGGCTCGACTCGGGCACCGCCCCGGCCGGTCTGGCGCACGCGCTGGCCGCCCGTACCCCGTGGGAACACCGGGCGGTCCTGGCGGGCGGCACCGATCGGCTGTCCCGGGGGCTGCGGGCGCTCGCCTCCGGCCGCCCCGACCCGCAGACGGTCACCGGCGTCGCGGGGTCCGGCGGTCCGGGGTCCGGCGGTCCGGCCGGGCGGACCGTGTTCGTCTTTCCGGGGCAGGGCGCCCAGTGGACCGGAATGGGGCGCGAACTGAGCGCCCGCGAACCGGTGTTCGCGGCACGGATGGCGCAATGCGCCCGAGCCTTGGCGCCGCACACGGGCTGGTCGCTGGCGGACGTGGTGGCCGGGGCCCCCGGCGCGCCGCCGGGCGACCGGGTGGACGTGGTGCAGCCGATGTCGTTCGCGGTGATGGTGTCGCTGGCGGCGCTCTGGCAGGAGTGCGGCGTACGACCGGACGCCGTGCTGGGGCACTCCCAGGGCGAGATCGCCGCAGCGTGCGTGGCCGGTGCCCTGACGCTGCCGGACGCCGCCCGGGTGGTGGCGCTGCGCAGCCGCGCCATCGCCTCCCGGCTGGCGGGCCGGGGCGGGATGCTGTCGGTGCTGCTGCCGGAACACCGGGTACGGGAGCTGCTGCGGCCCTGGCAGGGGCGGGTGGAGGTGGCCGCCGTCAACGGGCCGGCCGCCGTGGTCCTGGCCGGTGAGCCGGAGGCGCTGACCGACGTCCAACTGGAGCTGGAGTCCCGTGGCGCCCAGGTCCGGCTGATCCCGGTGGACTACGCCTCGCACGCCCCCGGAGTGGAGGCGGTACGCGACGAGTTGGGGCCTCTGCTCGACGGCATCGCTCCGGCGGCCCCGGCGGTGCCCTGGTACTCCACCGTCGACGGGGAGTGGAAGCGCGGCCCGGAGGCGGACGGCGGCTACTGGTACCGCAACCTGCGCCGCCCGGTGCGGTTCGATCCGGCCGTGCGGGCGCTGGCCGCCGAGGGCTTCGAGGTGTTCGTCGAGGTCAGTTCGCATCCCGTGCTCACCGCCGCCACCCAGGACATCCTGGAGGACGCGGGCCGGCCGGGCGTGGTGTGCGGCACGCTCCGCCGGGACGAGGGCGGCCCGGAGCGGTTCGCCCGTTCGCTGGCCGAGCTGTTCGTACGCGGTGTCCCGGTCGACTGGACGCCGCTGCTGCCGGCCGGCGCCAGGCCGGTGGCGCTGCCCGCCCACCCGTTCCTGCGGCGCCGCTTCTGGCCGGCCAGGCGGCCGTCGTCGGCTCTCGCCGCGGCCGGACTGGAACCGGCCGGCCATCCGCTGCTGGCCGCCGAGGCGCACGATCCGAGGGACGGCGGCGTCCTGCTGACCGGAAGGCTGTCGCAGGAGGAACAGCCGTGGCTGGCCGACCACGCGGTGGCCGGAGCGGTGCTGCTGCCGGGCACGGCACTGGTGGAGATGGCGCTCAGGGCGGGCGAGCGGGTGGGCTGTCCGGTGGTGGAGGAGCTGGTGGTGCAGGCGCCGGTGCGGCTCACCCGGGCGCTGTCCGTGCAGGTGCGGGTGGGTGGCGCCGACGAGCGGGGGCGGCGGGAGGTGACGGTCCACGCCCGGCCGCAGGAGGCGGACGCGCCGTGGACCCGTCACGCGGTGGGGCGGCTGGCCGAGACGGGGCCGAGTGCCGTGGGGCCGGGCGCCGAGATGCCGAGTGCCGAGACGTCGAGTGCCGGGACGCCGAATGCCGAGGCGCTGAGTGCCGAGGCGCCCGCGTGGAGCGGAACGTGGCCGCCCGAAGGCGCCCGTCCCGTCGATGTGGCCGCGTTCTACGAGACGTTGGCCGATCGCGGCTACGACTACGGCCCGGCGTTCCGCTGCCTGACCGCCGCCTGGACGCGCGGGGCGGAGACCTTCGGCGAAGTGGCGCTGCCCGAACCGGCCGACGCCGCCGGATTCGCGGTGCACCCGGCCCTGTTCGACGCCGCCGTGCACACCGCGTTGGTGGCGGGGCCCGACGGCGAACCGGTGCTGCCGTTCGCGTGGAACCAGGTGGCGTCGCACACGACGGGAGTGAGCGCCGCCCGGGTACGCGTGACGTCGGGGCCCGGCGGGATCGCCGTGGACATGATCTCGGCGGACGGTGACGGCACTCCGGTGCTGAACGTCGGCTCGCTGTCGACCCGTCCGCTGCCACCGGACCCGGCTGCCGGTCCGCAGGGCGTGGACGGCGCGCTGTCGCGGCTCGCGTGGAGTGGCCTGCCGCCGTCCGGCGCCGGGCCCGTGCCCGTCGCGGTGTTCGGGGCGACCCCCGGCGCGGCGGACGGAGGGGACGCACCGGACTGGCAGGTGCTGCCTCCCGGCACCGGCCCGGCCGGCCTGCCCGGCCTGCCCGACCTGCCCGAACCGGAACGCGCCCGGCGGGCGGTCCAACGCGTGCTGGCGGCGCTCCAGTCGCTGCTGGCCGATGAGGAACGCCCCGGTGGGCGGCTGGTGGTGGCGACCCGGCTGGCCGTGGCCGTCCGCGACGGCGACCCCGTCGATCCGGTCGCTGCCGCAGTCTGGGGGCTGGTGCGCAGCGCGCAGACCGAGCACCCCGGCCGGTTCATGCTCGTCGACCTAGACCTAGACCTAGACCTAGACCTAGACCTAGACGCTGACTTCGACACGGATGCCGGGCCGGACGCCGCACCCGAAGGCTGGGCCGACGCGGTCGGCGCGGTCCTGGCCACGGCTGCCGAGGCCGGCGAACCGCAGTGCGCGGTACGCGGCGGGGTGGTGTACGTACCCCGGCTGGTCCGGGTGCCCGGCGCGGAGACTGCGGGCGGTGCCGCGCGCCCGCTCGATCCGGCGGGCACCGTGCTGATCACCGGCGGAACCGGCATGGCGGGCGCGGTGGTCGCCCGGCACGCGGTGACGGAGTACGGCGTACGCAACGTGGTGCTGGCCTCGCGCCGAGGCCCCGCCGCTCCGGGAGCCGCCGAACTGTGCCGCGAACTGGGCGCGTTGGGTGCCCGGGCCGAGGCGGTCGCCTGCGACGTCTCCGACCGCGAGCAGGTGCGGGCCCTGCTGGAACGGATCCCTCCGGACGCGCCGCTGACGGCCGTGGTGCACACCGCCGGTGTTCTGGACGACGGAGTGATCGGCACACTGGACGCCGATCGGGTGGAAGCGGTTTTCCGGCCCAAGGCCGACGGCGTCACCTGGCTGGACGAGCTGACCCGGGCGTCGGACCCGGCCGCGTTCGTGGTGTTCTCCTCGGTGGCAGGGGTCGTGGGCACCGCGGGGCAGGGCAACTACGCGGCGGCGAGCGCCTTCCTCGACGCGGTGGCCGCCCGCCGCCGCGCGGCCGGGCACGCCTCGGTCTCACTCGCCTGGGGCCACTGGGACCGGGCCGGCGGTATGACCGGACACCTGGGCGAGGCGGACCTCGCCCGGATCGGCCGCGCCGGGATGCGCCCGATCTCCGGCGAGCACGGCATGCGGCTGCTGGACGCCGGCCTGGCCTCCCCTCACCCGGTGCTGGTGGCCGCGCCCATGGACCAGGCGGTCCTGCGGCAGCGCGCCAGGGACGGCGCGCTGCCGCACGTACTCCTCCAGCTTGCCGGACGGGTCGGTCGCACCCTGCCGGCCGCGCGCCGCACCCTGCGGCTGGACGGCCTCGACGAGGCCGCCCGGCGTGAGGTCCTGCTCGAACTCGTACGCCACGAGGCCGCGGCCGTCCTCGGACACTCCTCCGGTGACCGGATCGACCCGGCGCAGCCCTTCAAGACGGCCGGCTTCGACTCGCTGACCGCCGTGGAGCTGCGCAACCGGCTGACCACGGCGACCGGCGCGCGGCTCCCGGCGACCCTGGTGTTCGACTTTCCCACCCCGGCGGACACCGCCGCGTTCCTGCACGACGAGCTGGTGCCCGACCTGCCCGCGCCCGGCCTCACCGAACTGGACCTTCTGGAGAAGGCGTTGCTCGACCCGCCCGACGAGGGGACGGCCCGGCTGATCGCCGCGCGGCTGCGCGGACTGCTCACCCACATCGAGCGACCGCCGCGATCCGGCGCCGAGGAAACCGCGACGGACGCCCTCCGGTTCGCCGACGACGACGAGCTGTTCGCGTTCATCGAAACCAACCTCTGAACACCACCCTCTCCACACCACCCTCTCCACACCACCCTCTCCACACCACCCTCTCCACACCAACCTCTGAACACCACGCCCGGCTCGGAGCGGGGAGAAAGGCATACGGCATGGTCACAGCAGCACAGCCGCAAGCGGAACCGGCGTCACCGGCGGAACCGGCGGCGTTACCGGCGCGACCCGAACCGCACGGGGCGGATCTCGCGGAGCCGTACCTGTCCGGGCACCTGTCCTCGCTCGGGCTCGCGGTCGAGTACGTGCGCGCCGAGGGCAACACCCTCTACCACCTGGACGCGGACGGCGCGGAGGTGCCGGTACTCGACCTGGTCGGCGGGTTCGGCTCGACCATCCTGGGCCACAACCACCCGCGGATCGTCTCCTGCGCGAGGGACCTCCTCGACCGGCAGGCCCCGGTCTTCGCCCAGTTCTCGCTGCACCCGTACGCCCATGACGTGGCGCAGACGCTGAACACCATCGTGCGCCGCGAGTCCGGAGACGCCGAGACGTACATGGCGATCTTCGCGAACAGCGGCGCCGAGGCGATCGAGGCGGCCGTCAAGCACGCGGAACTCGACCGGGTGCTCAAGGTGGTGGAGCTGACGGAGGCCATCGAGGGCGAAGCCGGTACGGTACGCGCCGCCGTACGCCGTGGCACCGCCGCTCTGCCCGACGACATCTGGGAACGGCTCGGGACCCGGCCGCCCGGGACCGGCACGGCGGAGGGCGGGACCGAGGCCCCGGCCGACACCCCGATCGCTGCCCCGGCCGACACTCCGATCGACGCCTTGATCGACGCCGTCCGGGCCGCCAACGCGGCACTCGCCCAGTCCCCGCCGGTCCTCCTCGCGCTGGAGGGCTCCTTCCACGGCAAGCTGGTCGGCAGCGTCCAGCTCACCCACAACGCGGCGTTCCGCGACCCGTTCCGCGCCCTGGCCACTCCCTGCCGTTTCGCACCGGTCGGCCGGCCCGAGGTACTGGACGACATCGTCGCTGCCGAGCGCCGCACCCTGTTCGGCCTCGCGGTCCAGGACGGCCGCGTGCGCCTGACGGAACACGAACTCCCGGTGTTCAGCGCGTTCGTACTGGAGCCGATCCAGGGCGAGGGCGGTATCCGTCCCCTCGACGAGGAGTTCGCCCGGCGGATCCGGCAGACCTGTGACGCGATCGGCTGTCCGGTCGTGGTGGACGAGATCCAGAGCGGCATGGGGCGCACCGGCACCTTCCTCGCCAGCTCCTCCATCGGTCTGCGCGGTGACTACTACGCGCTGGGCAAGAGCCTGGGCGGTGGGATCGCCAAAGCGGCGGTGACCTTGGTGCGCAGGTCGCGCTACCGGGCGCAGTTCGAGATGGCGCACAGCTCGACGTTCGCCAAGGACGGCTTCTCCACCCTGGTCGCGGCCCGCACACTGGAGCTGCTGGAGGCCGACGGCGGCGTCGTGTACCGGCGGGCCGAGGAGCGCGGCCGTCGGCTGACGGCGATGCTGGAAGCCGTACGCCGCGACTTCCCCGACGTCATCAGGGAGGTGCGCGGCAAGGGCCTGATGGTCGGCTTGGAGCTGCACGACCCGAGCCGTTCCTCGTGCCCCGAGATCCGGGGGCACGCGGAGGCGGGCACATTCGGCTACGCCGTCTCCGGTTACCTGCTGCGTGCGCACTCCGTACGGATCTTCCCGACCGCCAGCGCCCCCGCGACCCTGCGCTTCGCGCCCTCCGTCCATATCACGGACGCCGAGATCGACCATGCCGAGGCGGCCTTGCGCGGCCTGTGCGAGGTGCTGCGCGAGCACGACGGTGTGCGTCTGCTCGGTTCGCGGGGCGACCTGCGCGGTTCGCGGGCCGACGTGCCCGGCTCGTGCGGCGACGTATCCGATTCGCGGGGCGACGTGACCGATTCGCGGCGCGACGCGACCGGCTCGCCGGACGCCCCGGCCGAAGAGGGGCAGCGCCGTTGAGCACCGAGCAGCAGGGCGGTCCGGACGCGGCCTCCGAGGCCACCCTGCGCCGCATTGTCGACGCGTGGCCCCAACGTGCGGCGGTGGTCAAGGCCCCGGACGCGACCAGTTCCGGGGAGCCGTGGAATCCGGAGCTGCCCGACTACCCGCCGGATCTGGTGCCGTTCGCGGAGCATCCGCGCTTCCTGGCCGCCGCACCCGAACAGCGCGAGCAGGTACGGACCGGGCTGTGGCTGGGCTACAACGAACGGGTCATCGCCACCGAGCAGTTGGTCGCCGAACCCGGGTTCCACCTGGTCATGGCCGGTGGCCTGGCAGGCAGCGACGCCCCGTTGATGCGGCAGGCGATCCAGCAGGCGCTGGTGGACGAGAGCTTTCACACCTATCTGCACATGACCGCACACCAGCGCACCATGCGACTGCGCGGCATCCGTGAGCGGCCGGGGCAGCCCGTCCTCGTGACGTATCGGCGGCTCCAGCAGATGCTGGCCGAACTCCCGGAGGCGTGGGAGCGCGACATCGCGGTGCTCACCTGGAGTGTGGTCGCGGAGACCTGCATCAACGCGCTCCTCGCCCTGGTCGCCCGGGACAGGGAGATCCAGCCGGTGCACTCGCTGATCACCACACTGCACCTGCGCGACGAGTCCGCGCACGGCTCGATCCTGGTGCATGTCATGTGCGAGCTGTACGCCAGGATGAACCCCGCGCAGCGCGAGATGGTGGCCCGCTGCCTCCCGGTGGCACTGGCGGCCTTCGCCGAACAGGACCGTTCGGTACTGCGGCTGGAACTGGTCGAGGCGGGCATCGAGGGCGCCGACGAGATCCTCGGCGACCTGGCCGCGATGCCGCAGGGGCGGCAATTGGTCCGTGACTTCTCCGGTGCCCGCCGGCTGGTGGCCGAGCTGGGCCTGACCGACAGGGTCGACTTCACCTTCCCCGAGCAGCCGGAGTGGTCGCCGGTGGCCCGCCCGGACGAATTCCCCGACCTCCCGGCGCAGCTCACGGGCCCGGCCGGCGCACCACACTGAACCGGCCCCGTCCGGGCGTGCCCCCCTGTTCCGGGATCGCGGTCCGGGCGGGCCCCGCTCTCGCGCGATCCCGGAACAACCAGGCACAGTGGAACGAGGCACCATGACCGACCAGATCACCGCCCCGCAGCCCTACAGCACGGTGGCGGAGACGTACGACCGGCTCGGCGAACTCGTCTTCGCGGGCTGGGGCGAGAAACCCCACCACGAAAAGGCCGACTTTCTGTCCCGGCTCTGGTCCGACGGCGCCCCACCCGTCGACAGCGTCCTGGAACTGGCCTGTGGTACGGGCCTGATGCTCGGCGAGCTGGTGGAGCGCGGCCATCGCGTGGTCGGCCTCGACCGCTCGGAGGCCATGCTCGCCCGTGCCCGCGCCCGGTTGGGGGCGGACGTGCCGCTGGTGTGCGCCGCCCTGCCCGACATCCCCGTGGACCAGCGCTTCGACGCGGTCATCAGCCCGGGATCCTCCCTGAACTACCTCACCGAAACCGAGCTGGCGGCCACTTTCCGCTCGGTCGCGGCGAAGTTGCGCCCGGGGGGCTCGTTCGTCTTCGACGTGCTGTCGCCCAGCACGATGGGCGACCACGGCGGCGGCAATGTCCTCGCCGGGGACTTCGGCGACACGGCGTTCATCCTGGCCTTCGCCAACAGCGCTGACGGGGCCCGCAGCGACGTCACCTGGACCCAGTTCGTACGCACCGCCCCCGAGGCCGACGCCCCCTACCTCAAGTCCGTCGAGCGGCATCACCTGCACCGCGCCACCCCCGAGACGATCAGGGCCTCGGCGGACGCCTGCGGCCTGGCCGAACAGGGCGTGTACGACAATTACGCCTTCCGCCCCCTGGACGAGGCCACTTCGGTGCAGACGTGGGTGTTCCGCCTGCCGACGCCCTGAGCCGGCGGCGCCCCCCTCGTGCGGTACGGAGCGTCGCGGCCGCTGTCCGGGGAGAGCGAACCCAAACCGTCGCCATGTGCGCCCGGACTCGCCCGCGACCGGCCGGGTCCAGGGTCAGCCCCGGGTGTCCGGGCCGTCGCGATCGAGTGCCGCTCGGATCTGGCCGAGCCACTCGGTGCCCAGCAGCCTCCCGTTGGGGAGTTGGTCGCCGCGATCCCAGCGCCACGTGGTGATCATCGCCAGCACGAGGATCCGGCACTCGCGCAGCACGTCGTGATCGACCCCCGGACAGTGCTCGCCGACCTCTTCGGGCGCATGGGCGAGGTCGAATTCGACGGGCCCGCGGCAGCACGTCTCAAGGTCTATGAACAGCAGCCCGCTCTTCGTGGTGAGCACGTTGCCCGGGTGCGGCTCGCCGTGCAGCAGCTGCTCGGGGCCGCCGCGCTCGCCGATCGCCCGTCTCAGGTCTCGTAACGTGTCGCCGAGCAGCTCCCGGTCCGCTTCGGCGAGCGCCGGAGTGCGGTCGCGGTCCGCCACGAGTTGTTGAGCGCCCTCGACCCGATCCGTGAAGTGCGGCGTCGGGACATCGACCTCGCGCATGCCGGCGTGCAGCCGGTCGAGCGCGTCGGCGTAGTCGGCCGGTGACACCTCGCGGGATGTCACGGGTGCGTAGTAGGTCCACAGCGTGACCACGAAGCCATCGCGCTCATGGACGCGTGGCTCCACCCGAGGATCGAGAGCGGCCACCGGGCAGCCGGATTCGGTGAGCCGCTGAGCGAGGTCGATTTCGAACTGTGCGACCTGATGCGCCACAGGCGCCACCCGGGCCACGACGTCACAAGGGAGCAGACGCAGAGTGACCTTGTTCGAGTTCTGAAGAACGATCGCGTCGTCGGCTGTCAGGCCAAGTGAGGAAGCGGTCGACATGGCCGCGGCCACCGCACGCGTGACCTCTGACGCCTGCATCGTTGCCCGGCCCCTCTCTCCTGAGCGCTGCCGTAACTCTCCGAGCGGTGCGGCCTGCGCACCGTACCAACCAACACCCCTGCGGGTTGAACCGGTTACGGAATTCCGTCGTCCTATCGGCTGAGTACCGACACGGAAATGTGGGACGCCCAGGCGTTGTCCCCGACAGAACCCCGAGGGGACCCCCGCTCATGAGACAGCCGCTGGCTGCCCTGATCATCACCACCACCCTGCTTGCCGCCACCGCGTGCGGTACGGGTGGCTCGTCGGACGGCTCCGCCGACAAGGACTCCGCCTCCGGCGGTTCGAAGGCCGGAGCCGGCGGCGGTTCGGTGGATCCCGCCCGGATCCCCGGCCTGCGTCTCGCCAACGACAGCAGCGAGGGCGGCTCCTGCCGCTGGGCCACCAGCTACCCGGTGATTCCGGGGGCGGACACCCTGACCGCGGCTCTCAAGGCGTACGTGGAGAAGGAGCGCGACAGCTACATCGAGAACCAGAAGGAGCGGGACGGCGAGGGGTCGGCCTGTGCCGAGGGCGTGTCCGGGGGCGATGCCGGGGCCGCCGAGGGGGACCATGAGCTGAACGTCAGCTTCTCCTTCCTGGCCGCGTTGGCCGATGTCGTCGGCCTGCGGTTCAGCCGGTTCGAGAGCGGCGGCGCGGGCGACGGGCTGAGCGACACCACCATGTGGTTCGACGGCAGCACCGGGAAGGTCGTGCCCGCCCTCTCCCTGATCAGCGACAACAAGGCCAAGCTGTTCCAGTTCCTCAACGCGCTGAAGACCGCCCTCAAGGGCCATGAAGGGGTCACCCCCGACATGCTGGCCGAGGCACTGGTCGCACCACGCGACACCACCCTCAACAATCTGGCCTTCACTTCGAAGGGCGACCTGCGCGTCGCCTTCGACGCCGGTACGGTCGGCCCGCCCGCCGCGGGCGCGGTCACCGCGGAGGTGCCCTCCGACGAAGTGAAGCCGCTGCTCTCCGACTTCGGCGGCCGGGTGTGGGAGCAGATCGTCAACCCCGGCAAGGGCCTCGCCCTCGACGGCACCCCGGCCCCCGGTGAGTCGGAAGCCGGCGAGCCGGACAAGGGAGGCACCGCCCCGGCCAAGCGCTCCGTCGACTGCCTCAAGTCCAAGTGAGTGGCCCTGACCTTCGACGACGGCCCCGGCCAGTACACCCAGGAACTCCTGAAGCACCTGGCCGCGTACAACGCCCGCGCGACGTTCTTCATGGTCGGCCGTAACGCGGAGCTTCAGCCCGGTGTCGTACGCGAGGTGGTCGCCGCCGGTCACGAACTGGGCAGCCACAGCTGGGAACACCGTGACCTCAGCCGGATGACCGTCGGCGAGGTGCGGACCGACCTGGACAGCACGAACGCCGCGATCAAGAAGATCACCGGCTCCGACCCCACCGTCATGCGCCCGCCCTACGGCGCGCACAACGCGACCGTGGACGCGGCGACCAGGCTTCCGATGATCCTCTGGTCCATCGACACCGAGGACTGGAAGTACCACGACAGCGCCAAGGTCTCGGCCACGGTGAACACCACGGTCAGGCCCGGGGACATCGTCCTGATGCACGACATCCACGCCACCTCGGTGGCGGCGGTGCCGAGCGTGCTGGAGAAGCTGAAGGCCGACGGGTACGAGTTCGTGACGGTCTCCGAGCTGTACGGCCCCGACGGACCGAAGGCCGGTACGGCCCTCAGCTCGCGGCAGGACGCGTTCGGACGTAACTGAGGCACGCCGGGACGGCGGGGGAGGGGGTCGGGGGTTTCAGTTCCCCCGGCTGACCCGGCTGACCCGGCTGACCCGGCTGACCCGGCTGACCCGGCTGACCCGGCTGACCCGGCTGACCCGGCGGGCATCGCGCTTCTTTCGAGTCCCCGGACGGTGAGCGGGGAAGTCCCCGTCAGGCGCGCCGGCCCTCGCCGGCGATCATGCCGACAAGCGTGTCGATGAGCCCTTCCGCGGTGACCTCGCCCCACTTCTCGTTGGGCAGCTGGCCGCTCACCTCCATGCCGGCGACTCCGTTCGCGATGCTGATGAGCAGGGCGCCGTACCGCCGGGCGTCCTGCTCGCCGACCAGGTCGGCGACGATCGCGAGGAACTCGGTCTGACTGGCCTCGGCCGCACGGGCCAACGCCGCGGGGTCACCGGGCGGATTGCTGAACATCAGCTTGTAGAGGTGTGGCTGGGCGCGGCCGATGCCGATGAGCGCGATGATCCCGCCACGCACTTTGTCGGTGGTCGACAAGCCGGGATTCGCGCGGAGCGCCTGCATGTGACTTCCGAGTCGGTCCCACGCACGCGTGCCGATCGCGATCAGCAGGCTCTCCTTGTCGGGGAAGTGGCGATAGGGCGCTCCGCGGGTCACTCCGGCTTGTGCTCCGACCGCGCGCAGGGTCACCGCTTCGAGGCCACCGAGGTCGAGCAGATCGGCCGCGGCGTCGAGCAGGGCGCGGCGGGTGGCTGCGGCGGATTCGGCGCGGCTGGTCATGCCGGAGATTCTAGTCAGCCTGCGGTGATGACAACGTCACCCGAATCGGTTGACAAAGTCATCCGAGCGCGGCAGAGTCCTAGAGGTGACAACGTCAACCGAAACTCAGGAAATCGTCATCGTCACCGGGGCATCGACCGGGATGGGCGCGGCCACCGCGCGGGAAATGGCCCGCCGCGGATTCCATGTCCTCGCCGGCGTACGCCGCGACAGCGACGGCGAGGTCCTCCTCGCCGCCGGCATCGAGCCGGTGATCCTCGACATCACCAACCAGGACCACATCGCCGCGCTGGCGGCACGCATCGACGACGACCCGCAGGGGCGCGTCTTGCGGGCGCTGGTCAACAACGCCGGCCTCCCCTGCGCCGGACCGGTCGAAGTGGTGCCGCTCGACGAATGGCGGCGGCTGTTCGAAGTGAATGTCTTCGGTCATGTCGCGCTCACCCAGGCGCTGCTGCCCGCGCTGGTGCGCGGCAAGGGCCGGATCGTCAACATCAGCTCGCTGAACGGCAAGGTCTCCATGGCCGGTTACGGCGCCTACGCCGGCAGCAAGTTCGCCATGGAGGCGGTGAGCGACGCCCTGCGCAACGAACTGGCCCCCTCCGGCGTACAGGTCGTGGTCGTCGAGCCGGGCGGCGTCCAGACCCAGATGGCCGGCACCGGCCTGGCGAGCTTGAGCCGCCTCAGCGCCCGCATGACCCCGGAACAGAACGCGCGCTACGGCGCCTTGACGCAGGCGCTGCCCTCCCACGTCGCCGCGTTCACCAAAGCCGGGGTGACCTCCGAGACCGCGGCCCGGACGATCGCCAAGGCCGCAACCGTCCGTAAGCCGCGCACGCGCTACACCATCGGCGCGATGGCCACCTTCCTCATCCGTGCCTCCCGTTTCCTTCCCGACCGGGTGCTCGACCGGATGACCACCTCCGACCTGCGCAAGCACTACCCGGACCGGGTCCGGCCGGCCACCGCGGCACGTCACGCGTGACCGGCTGCCGGGGGCCTGCACCTCAATTCCCTTTCTCTTGGCACCCCATTTCCTTACATACCCTTATGAAAGGCTCATGTTGATGTCCACCATCCCGCCCGCCCGGAACCTGATCGACGGGGAGTGGAGCGAGTCCGGCTCCGTACAGGACTCGGTCAACCCCTCCACCGGCGAGGTCGTCGGCACGTACCGCTCGGCGGGCCGCGCCGAGGCACAGGCCGCGATCGCCGCCGCGCGTACCGCCTTCGCCACCACCGACTGGTCCCGCGATCCGGCGCTGCGCTCCCGGGCCCTGCTCGAACTGGCCGACCGGATCGCCGAACGTGTCCCCGGCCTGAGCCGGACGCTGACCCGG
Source organism: Streptomyces sp. NBC_01429 (assembly GCF_036231945.1). Taxonomy (NCBI): domain Bacteria; kingdom Bacillati; phylum Actinomycetota; class Actinomycetes; order Kitasatosporales; family Streptomycetaceae; genus Streptomyces; species Streptomyces sp. NBC_01429. Next base: position 6,900,496 of record NZ_CP109599.1, read on the forward strand.
GAGAACGGCAAGCGGCTGGACGAGACGGCCTGGGAGGTCGCGGTCGCCGTCGACTGGCTGCGCTACAGCGCCGCGTCCGCGCTCACCCAGGTCGCGGGCCGGGCCGCCGAGCCGACGCCGGGCCAGTACTTCCACTCGTTGCCGGAGGCGATGGGGGTCGCCGGCATCATCTCGCCGTGGAACTCCCCGGTGATCCTGACGGTGCGTGCCCTCGGCCCGGCGATCGGCGCGGGCTGCACCGCCGTGGTGAAGATGCCCGGGCAGACCGCCCTGACCAACGCCCTGTTCGCCGAGGCCGTCGCCGCCACCAGATCTCTGCCCGCGGGTGTGGTCAACATCCTCACCGAGGCGGGCAACGAGGTGGCGCCGCTCCTGGTCGAGTCGCCGGACGTGGACGTGCTCAGCTACACCGGCAGCACCCACGTCGGCCGCCTCATCGCCGCCGCGGCCGCGCCGACGCTCAAGCGCCTCAACCTCGAACTGGGCGGCAAGACCCCGCTGATCGTCTTCGACGACGCGGACCTGGACGCCGTGGTCCCGCAGCTGGTGATGGCATCCACCCTGATGAACGGGCAGTTCTGCTGTACCGGCTCACGCGTGCTCGTGCAGCGCGGCATCGCCGACGAACTGCGCACCCGGCTGGCCGCCGCGCTGGAGGCGGTCAGGGTCGGGCCGGCGGAGGACCCCGCCACCCAGCTCGGGCCGCTGATCGACAAGGCCGCCGTCGCACGGGTCGACAGCATCGTGGCGGAAGCCGCCTCCTACGCCAAGGCCATCGTCAGGGGCGGGCCCGTCACCGACCCCGAGCTGGCGGGCGGCGCGTTCTTCCGCCCGGCGCTGCTGGAGGTGGAGCGGCTCGATGTCCCTCTGGTACAGCAGGAAGTGTTCGGTCCGGTACAGACCTTCGAGATCTTCGACGACGAGGCCGACGCGGTCCAGCGGGCGAACGCCACCGAGTTCGGTCTGGCCGCCGCGCTGTACACCCACGACGACACCCGGGCCCGCCGGGTCGGACGGGCCCTGCACTTCGGCGGGATCTGGGTCAACGGCTGGGGCATGATGTCCGAGCACTTCGAGCAGGGCGGTTTCAAGCAGAGCGGGATCGGCGTGCTGTGCGGTCCGTCGGCCATCGGCGAGTTCCAGAACCTCAAAACCTACGCCACCGCCACGCCGCGACAGCCCTGACCACCACGGCCTCGCACGGCGTGCGCTCCTGCCCGTACCGCACTGCCACCAACTCGCCCGCGCACCCGATCGCCGCGCGGCGACCCGCGCGGTGGAACGCTCCCTCGACGGCCCGCAAGTCCGGGCGACCCACAACCTTTCCGGGGCTGGACGGGAACTTTTCAGCGGGCGCGGCGGACTCATAGAGCAAGCCGGCGCCACTGGCGAAGAGCGATGGGGGCCGGACTCGACGCACGTGAGCAACCTCGTGCCGCTCACGGGCTCATCGAGGTCCGGTCGGGACGTTCGCGGCGCCCGCGGCATCCGCGGGCGTCGCACCAGCCAAGGAGACAAAGCCAATGTCACTACGCGTTCAGATCCTCCTGTACGACGGTGTGGAGGAGCCGGACTTCATCGGGCCGCGTGACGTTCTCGGGCACGCTGTGCAGGCGGGCGGCCGGATAGAGACGACGCTGGTGCGGCCATCGGCGCCTGGTGAGGCGACATGAGTGCGAGCGGCGCGGCGTCGTCTGGCGAAGCTCCTGATCGCCGGTCCTGCCCGCACCGGCACGTCCTAGAGGATCAGGCACGTGGTGGTGGCGTGGGCGATGAGTTTGCCCTGGTCGTCCCGCACCCTGCCCTCGGCCGTGGCGGTGCGGCGGCCTGCGTGGATGACGGTGCCCTCGGCGGTGAGTGTCTGTTCGTCGGTGTGGGCGGTGCGGATGTAGTTGATCTTGAGTTCGAGGGTGGTGTAGCCGGTGCCCGCGGGGAGGGTGGTGTGGATGGCGGAGCCCATGACGGAGTCGAGGAGTGTGGCGGCGATGCCGCCGTGGACGGTGCCGAGGGGGTTGGCGAAGTCGGGGCGGGTGTCCAGGGAGATGACGATGCGGCCGTGCTCGACCTCGTCGAAGCGCATGCCGAGCAGGCGGCCGATGGAGGGTAGGTCGGTGGGGCGTTCGGTCTGCACCCAGCGCATCAGTTCCAGGCCGGTCATGGTGGTCGGGTCGGTCGTGGTCATGGTCGTTCTCCTTCTCCTCGCGTGAGCGATGCCGGTGTCTCCGCCGGAAGGGGCGGGGTGTGCGTCCGCTGCCGCAGCGTGTGGAGCAGCAGGTCGTGGATCTCGGTGGCGGCCGCCTCGATCGGGGCGAGGCTCTGCTCCGCCCGGCACATGATCACCGCACCCTCGACCGTGGCGATGATGAAGGCGCCCAGCCTCCGGCCGCGTTCGTCGGTGAGTCCGTGCCTGACGAACAGGGCCGCGAGGGCCTCCTGCCAGCGGGCGAAGGCGGTGGCGGCGGAGCGGGCCAAGTGGGGCGCGTCGTCATTGGTCTCCGCGGCCACGGCCACGATGGGGCAGCCGACCCGGAAGCCGCTTTCCACGAGCCGTTCGCGCCAGAAGTCGAAGAACGCGTCGATGGCCGCCACCGGATCGTCGGCCTGCGTGGCGGTGTCGATCAGGTCGGCGATGAAGTCCCCCGCCCGCACCACCGCCTCGTCGATGAGCTGCGTCCGCCCGCCGGGGAAGTGGTGATACACGGAGCCGCGAGGTGCTCCGCTGTGGGCGAGCACGCGGTCGACGCTGGTCGCGCTTGCCCCGTACTCACGCAGCAGGGCAACAGCACTGAGGATCATCCGGTCACGACTGTCGCTCTTGCGCGGGCTCACCGGCCCACCCACCTCTCCGACGACGACTGACCCGCCGAGCGGGCTTCCCGTAGATAAACTATGATCTATGTTATAGAACATGCAAGAGCGGCCGGCGCGGCCCTTCGCCGGGAGTCACCGGCGTCGACCGATCGACGCGTCGCCTCCATGCCCTGCTCCCACAACCTTGCCCGGCCCGGCGCGGCGTCCTGCGCGTACGCGTTTCTCGACGACGTTGAGGAGAAAAATGACCGACCTTGCGGAGCCAGTCGAATCCATGGAGCAGCTCGCCGTGGGATGGCGGGCGATGGTGCTCGACCGGGACGCGGATGCGGACGTGCGAGACCTTCCAGGCGTCGCTGTCCGGTGGGCGGACTGCCGGTTCGCGTTCTGGAACGCCATCACCTTGACCGATGTGGGCGCCGACGCGGAGCTTCTTCGGCGCCGTCTGACCCAGGCGGCGGACATCATGCGGACGAAGCGACACCCGGGCTTCCTCTGGCTCTTCGAGGATCTGCTCGACGACGGGGCCCGCTCCGCGCTGGAGGAGGCGGCCGAGCGGGCGGGCCTCCGGTACGCCTTTCCCGGAACGGGGATGGCCGGCGACTTCCTTCCTGTCCCCGATCCCGTTCATCCGGACCTGACGTTCACGCGTGTGACCACCGATGAACAGCTGCGGGCCTACGCGGACATCAACTCACGCGGCTACGGGTTTGCCCTGGAGGAGGGCCGCGACGGAATCGCCGGCTCCGGGCTCTGGAAGTCCGAGGTGTACGCGTACCTGGCCATGCGGGGCGATCTTCCGGTGGCGTGCGCCGCCACCGTCGCCGTGGAAGGCCGCCTCTTCGTCGTGCTGGTCGCCACAGAGCCGGAGTGGCAGCGCAGGGGCTACGGCGAAGCGGTCACGCGCAAGGCGCTGTACGAGGGTTCCAGGGCCACCGGGCTGACCCGCGCCACGCTGCACGCGACCGTGGCCGGGGCGCCCGTCTACCCACGTATCGGCTTCCGGCCGAACTCCCCGATTCACTTCTACAGTCTGCAAAGCTGATCTGACGGCGTAGACGGCGTAGACGGCGTAGGGGGCGACGTACAAGTCACCACTCGGTCCACGGCACTTGAACCTCCGGGACGGACCACCGAGCACGGCCCGTTCACTCTTCCAAGGAGCAACGTGTCGTGAGCACCGACCACACGCCACTGCGCATCGAGGAAGTCGGGCCGGCCTACTGGCAGGTGACCCTCGGCAATCCCCCGATGAATGTCTGGGACACGGGAGAAGGCGGTGCTCGGTCAGCCGGGAGGTCGGCGCGGGCGTCGTGCCGGGGGCGGGCACGGCGGACTGACCCGCCGCCCCTGCCAGGGCACCCGCTGGTCCTGGTAGTTGAGGAACTTCAGGCCCGGTTCGCCGTTGTGGTGGCCGATCGTGTCCACCACGCCCGGAACAATTCGAGCTCATCGCCTCCGGGCACGGAATCGCGCTCGTCCCGCTGAGTGTCGCGCGCTCCTACTCCCGCCCCGACCTCGCCCACCGCCCCGTCACGGACGTCCCGGGGGTCGAGACGTGCCTGGTCGCCCTCGCGGACCGGCGCGGGACGCTGCTGCGCGACTTCCAGGAGATCGCCCTCGCGACGCTGCGGCACACCTGAGGGTTCAGCGATCAGCGATCGGCGATCGGCGGCCGGGCCGCGGACGGCGGCGTGCCTCGCCCGCGATCACCCCCGGTTACTATGCTCACTTCATGCCGGAGGCCGGCAGCGAGGGGCGCGCCGTCATCGACGGGCGGCTCGGGCAGGGAGGGAGAACCGCATGCCTGTCGGAACTCCCCGGACTCTCCCCAGGGCCGTGGACGCCCGGGTCCCGCTGCCGCACGCCTCCGAAGCGGGCCATGGATGGCAAGGCTGAAGAGATGGGTGGCCTGGGAAAGTGCTGAGAGAAGTCGTCGCGACCCGCTACGTCACGCCCCTGCGTGAAGGCGGCTCGCTTCCCGGGATCGTCGAGGCCGACGACCTCGGCACGTACGTCATGAAATTCACCGGCGCGGGGCAGGGCCGCAAGACGCTGGTCGCCGAGGTGATCTGCGGAGAGCTCGCGCGCAGGCTGGGGCTGCGGATCCCCGAGCTGGTGCGGATGTGGCTCGATCCGGTGATCGGACTCTCCGAGCCCGACCAGGAGGTGCAGGAGCTGCTGAAGGCGAGCGGCGGGCTGAACCTCGGGATGGACTACCTGCCCGGATCGATCGGCTTCGACCCGCTGGCGTACGAGGTGGACGCCGAGGAGGCGGGGCGCGTCGTCTGGTTCGACGCGGTCATCAACAATGTCGACCGGTCCTGGCGCAACCCCAACATGCTGGTCTGGCACGGCGATCTCTGGCTCATCGACCACGGCGCCACCATGATCTGGCACCACAACTGGCCGGGCGCGCGCGCCTCCGCCGCGAAGCCGTACAACGCCTCCGACCATGTGCTCGCCGCCTTCGGCCCGGATCTCGCCGCCGCCGCCGCGCGGCTGGCGCCGCTGGTCACCGAGGAGCTGCTGGCCGAGATCATCGCCGAGGTGCCGGACGAGTGGCTGGCCGACGAGCCGGGCTTCGAGTCGGCCGACGCGCTGCGCCGCGCCTACGCGGAGCCGCTGCTGGCGCGCGCCGCGACGATCCACGAGCGGATCGTCCTCGACGCGCCCGCCCGCACCACCCCGTCACGGCCGCCCGGCTGGCTGGCCGACCGGCTGGCGCCGAGGTCGGAGCGCGTCCGCGACGGAAAGGGCGGCGGCCGGTGAACGGGCGGGACGTGTACGAGTACGCGCTGCTGCGGGTCGTGCCGCGCGTCGAACGCGGCGAGTGTTTCAACGCCGGGGTGCTGGTCTACTGCCGCGCCCACTCCTATGTCGCGGCCAGGACCCTGCTGAACGAGGAGAAGCTCAGGGCCCTCGACCCGGGCGCCGATGTCGTGGGGGTACGGGCCGCCCTGCGCGCGGTCGAGGGCGTCTGCGACGGCGGCGAGGAGGCCGGGCAGGCGGCGGGCGACGACGCCGGCCGCCGGTTCCGCTGGCTGATCGCGCCGCGCTCGACCGTCGTACAGCCGGGGCCCGTTCACACCGGGCTGACGGCCGATCCGCGCGCCGAGGCCGAGCGGCTGCTCGATCTGCTCGTCCGCTGACGGCCCGCGGGGCCGGTGGCCGCCGGACGGCGGGCTGACACGACGGTGTGATGTCCGCCGCTGATCCGGCCACCGGGCCCCGCCGACCGTTGACACCGGGTGCCGTGGCTTCTAGCGTCTCGACTGCTGACCTACTAAGCGGTTGCTCAGGGTCGGTCGAGCCGCAGAAGCCTAGGGCGAGGAGAACCAGGGATGTCCACCACCGAGCAGCGCGTAGCCATCGTGACGGGGGCGGCGCGGGGCATTGGCGCCGCCACCGCCGTAAGGCTGGCGGACGAGGGCCGCGCCGTCGCCGTACTCGACCTCGACGAGGCCGCCTGCGAGGAGACCGTCGGGAAGATCACCGCGTCCGGTGGCAGCGCGCTCGCCGTCGCCTGCGACGTCTCCGACAGTGCCCAGGTGGAGGCGGCCGTCGCACGGGTCGCCGCCGAGCTGGGGGCGCCGACGATCCTCGTCAACAACGCGGGTGTGCTCCGGGACAACCTCCTCTTCAAGATGAGCGAGTCCGACTGGGACACCGTGATGAACGTGCACCTCAAGGGCGCGTTCCTGATGTCCAAGACCTGTCAGAAGCACATGGTGGACGCCGGATTCGGCCGGATCGTCAGCCTCTCCTCCAGCTCCGCCCTCGGCAACCGCGGCCAGGCCAACTACGCGGCGGTCAAGGCCGGGCTCCAGGGCTTCACCAAGACCCTCGCCAAGGAGCTGGGCAAGTTCGGCATCACCGCCAACGCCGTGGCCCCCGGCTTCATCGTCACCGAGATGACCGCGCAGACCGCGGCCCGGGTCGGCATGGGCTTCGAGGAGTTCCAGGCCGCTGCGGCCACCCAGATCCCCGTCCAGCGGGTCGGGAGGCCGGAGGACATCGCGAACGCCATCGCCTTCTTCACGGGTGATGACGCCGGATTCGTCTCCGGCCAGGTCATGTACGTCGCCGGCGGACCGCTCAACTGAGACCGGGGGAGACGGACATGACGGACAGGACAGAACAGCCGGAGCGGTCCGGGCGGTCGCCGCGGCTGCCCGACAGCGGGAAGGTCGCGCTGGTCACCGGCGCGAGCCGGGGCATCGGGTACGGCGTCGCCGAGGCGTTCGTCGCCCGCGGCGACCGCGTCTGCGTCACCGGGCGCAACGAGGAGGCCCTCAAGGAGGCCGTCGAGCGGCTCGGCTCCGACCGGGTCATCGGGGTGGCCGGCAAGGCACACGACGAGACGCACCAGGCGCGGGCCGTGGAGCGGGTCATGGAGACCTTCGGACGCGTCGACTTCCTCGTCAACAACGCGGGTACGAACCCGGTCTTCGGGCCGATGGCCGAACTCGACCTGAACGTCGCGCGCAAGGTCTACGAGACCAACGTCATCTCGGCGCTCGGCTTCGCCCAGCAGACCTGGCGCGCCTGGCAGCGGGAGAACGGCGGCGCGATCGTGAACATCGCGTCGGTCGCCGGTGTCTCGGCGTCCCCCTTCATAGGGGCGTACGGCATGAGCAAGGCCGCGATGGTCAATCTGACGCTCCAGCTGGCCCACGAGTTCGCCCCGGTCGTGCGCGTCAACGCCATCGCCCCGGCCGTCGTCAAGACCCGGTTCGCCCAGGCGCTCTACGAGGGCCGGGAGGCCGAGGCCGCCGCCGCGTATCCGCTCGGCAGGCTGGGGGTGCCCGAGGACATCGGGGGCGCCGCCGCCTTCCTCACCTCCGAGCAGTCGGACTGGATCACCGGACAGACGCTGATGGTCGACGGAGGGATCTTCCTCAACGCCGGAGTGGGCTGAGCCGCCGGGCATTCACCTTTCCAAAAGTCCCACCGGATCTCCGTACGGGTCCGGTGGGCATCGCGGTAAGGTCTGCCGATCCATGGGCTGAACAAGGAGCGTGCGCGTGTTCAACCGGACCAGTCGGCAGGCCGTTACGGCCGCATTGCTCATATCGCTGCTCGCGGGATGCGGTCTGTTCCCGGGCAAATCCGAGAGACCCGTAGTCGTCGGCACGACGAGTGAGCCCAGCACACTCGATCCCGCGGCTTCCTGGGACAACTCGTGGGAGTTGTTCCGCAACGTCTTCCAGACCCTGATGAGTTTCCCGACCGGGAGTTCCTATCCGCAGCCCGACGCGGCCCGCTCCTGCCGGTTCAGCGGCAGGACCAACCAGGAGTTCCGGTGCGTCCTGCGGAAAGGACTGACGTTCTCCAACGGCGACCGGCTCGACGCGTCCGCCGTGAAGCACTCCTTCGACCGCATCAGGAAGATCAACGCCCAGGGGGGTCCCGCCGGGCTGCTGGCCTCGCTCCAGGAGGTCCGGACGAGCGGGGACCTCACCGTCGTCTTCCGGCTCGGCAGACCCGACGCGACTTTTCCGTTTGTCCTCGCGACGCCCGCGATGTCGCTGGTCGCGCCGGGGGAATATCCGATCGACGCGCTCCGCGAGGACGGCGGAGTGACCGGTTCCGGGCCTTATGAACTCGCCTCGTACAGCAGCGGGGAAAAAGCCGAGCTGATCAGGAACGATCATTACGCGGGGTTCGCGAAGCCCCGGAACAACGGCGTCACGATCCGGTACTTCCCGAACTCCGAGGCCGTCTTCGGCGCACTGAAGGAAAAGCAGGTCGACGCCGTGTACCGGGGACTCACCTCGGAGCAGGTGATCGAACTGGAGGAGCGGAAATCCGAGAACCAGGATCTCCAGCTGGTCGAGACCGTCGGCTCGGACATTCGCTATCTGGTGTTCAATCCGGCGGATGCGGCGGCCGGGAAACTCGCCGTACGGCGGGCGGTGGCGCAGGTGGTGGACCGGGACGCACTGATCGCCAAGGTGTACCGGGGCACGGCCGAGCCGCTGTACTCGATGGTGCCCAAGGGCATCTCCGGGCACACCACCAGCTTCTTCGACCAGTACGGCGACCCGTCGGCGGCCAAGGCGAAAGGTTTCCTCGACGAGGCGGGCATCGGTGTGCCCGTCCCGCTCACGCTCTGGTTCACCACGGACCGCTACGGGTCGGGGACGGCGGGGGAGTTCGTGGAGCTGAAGCGTCAGCTGGAGGACTCGGGGCTGTTCGAGGTCACCCTGCGCGGCAAGCCGTGGAAGCAGTTCCAGGCCGGCTACCAGCAGGGGGAGTACCCCGTCTTCGGCCGGGGCTGGTTCCCCGACTTCCCGGACCCGGACAACTTCGTCGCGCCCTTCGTCGGCCGGGAGAACGCGCTGAGCACACCGTACGAGAGCCCGGAGATCACCGGCCGGCTGCTGCCGGAGTCGCGCCGGGTCAGCGACCGCGCCGCCGTCGGCCGGCAGTTCGAGCGCGCTCAGCAGATCCTGGTCGAGGACGTGCGGCTGCTGCCGCTGTGGCAGGGCAAGCTGTATGTCGCCTCCACGGAGGACATCGGCGGCGGGGAGCGCGCGCTCGACCCGCAGACGGTCATGCAGATGTGGGAGCTGAAGCGGATAAAGAGCTGGTAGAGGCGGTTGTCAGTGGTGCCGGGTAGGTTCGGAGACCTCTACAAGTGATTGATTGCCGGAGGTTGTTCACGTGACCGACACCGACCTGCTGCCCGAGTCCTGGCGCGGCGTTCTCGGCGAGGAGCTGGAGAAGCCCTATTTCAAGGAGCTGACCGGCTTTGTGGCGGAGGAGCGGGCGAAGGGCCCGGTCTATCCGCCCCGTGACGAGGTCTTCGCTGCGCTCGACGCGACTCCTTACGACCGGGTGAAGGTGCTCGTCCTGGGCCAGGACCCGTACCACGGAGCGGGCCAGGGGCACGGTCTGTGCTTCTCCGTGCGCCCCGGTGTCAGGACGCCGCCCTCCCTGCGGAACATCTACAAGGAGATGAAGGAGGAGCTGGGTCATCCGGTGCCGGACAACGGATATCTGATGCCCTGGGCCGAGCAGGGGGTGCTGCTGCTCAACGCGGTGCTGACGGTCCGCGAGGGCGAGGCCAACTCGCACAAGGGCAAGGGGTGGGAGAAGGTGACGGACGCGGTGATCCGCGCCGTGGCCGAGCGGTCCGATCCGGCGGTCTTCGTGCTCTGGGGCGCCTACGCGCAGAAGAAGCTGCCGCTGATCGACGAGGAGCGCCATGTGGTGGTGAAGGGCGCGCACCCCTCGCCGCTGTCGGCGAAGAAGTTCTTCGGCTCGCGCCCCTTCACCCAGATCGACGCGGCGATCGCGGCGCAGGGCCACGAGCCCATCGACTGGCGCATCCCGGATCTCGCCGAGCGCGGCTGATCCACGACAGGCCGGGGTTCGGCGCCCGAGCCTGAGGGGGATTGTCCGCCATGGCGGTTAGCGTCTGTTTGTCGGATTTATCGGACGGGCAAGCGGAGGCGGCAGTGATGGAGCGGCAGCAGACGTCGGAGGACGCCGTCATGACCAGGATCGGTCAGGCGGTCATGCTCCTCCACGGCGGTGACCGCGAAGAGGCACGCAACCGGCTCGGTGCGCTCTGGGCGGAGATCGGCGAGAGCGGGCGCGCGCTGCACCGCTGCACGCTGGCGCACTACATGGCGGACACCCAGGACGATCCCGGCGACGAACTGGCCTGGGATCTCAGGGCACTCACTGCGGCGGAGGGGCAGGACGGCGGAACCGACGGGGGCGGCGACGGGGACGTTGGGGAGGGCGGGGCCGGTGGGGGCGGCGGCGCGGCGGCGGCCGAGGAGGAGGCCGGTGCGGGCGGGGCGGTCGTCTCCTCGGCCGTGCGCGCCTTCTATCCGGCGCTCCACCTCAACCTCGCCGCGGACTACGCGAAGCTCCAGCGGCCGGAGGCGGCCCGGCTCCACCTGGACCGGGCGCGCGACGCGGCGGACGCGCTGGGCGACGCGGGGTACGGGCACGGCGTGCGGGCCGGGATCGCGCGGCTGGAGCGGACGCTGCGGGCGCGGGGGCGGTGACGCGGGGAGGCCGGTCATGGGGGAGGCCGGTAGCGCGGGAGGTCGCTCGCGCGAGGAACCGGTCGCGCGGGAGGTCGGCCGGGGGCGGTCAACGGCCGCGGACCTCGTCGCAGATCCGGGCCTGGGGGCCGTCCTGCGGCCACTGGACGTAGGTCTCGCCCAGTTCGCAGACATCGGCCGCCGTCCGTACGGTCGGCGGCGCCGAGGGGAGCCGGTCCGCCCCTTGTCCGGCGGGCCGCCGCTCGGGCGGTCCGGCGGGCGCTCGGGTGGCGAGCGGTGCGCCGCCGCCGTTCCGGCCGTCCGCCGCCGGTGGCGGTACGGGGGCGGTGGCGCGCGCGGCCGGCTTCGCGGGCGGCGTGGAGCCGGCCGCCTCCAGCGCCTCCTTCACCTGCGTCTGCGCGTATCGCGAGGTCGCCTCCTCGGGGCCCTGTCCGGGGACCGCTCCGGAAGTGGCCCCGGGGACACGGGCGCCGCTGGTCGTCTCCGGCCGGGGGGCCGGCGCGGGGTGCGGCTCGACGGCCACACAGCCGGAGAGGGCCGTGACCGCCATCCCGACCAGGGCCATCGCCGCGCTTCTCGTTCGTTCCATCCGGGCAACTCTGCTGGTCGCGCCGCCCGTTGTGGAGTGGAAAGGCGGGAAATGGCCCGGATGAGTGACATCGGCGCCCCTGATGGCCGCCGAACGAGAGGCCGGGCGGCGGCTCACTCGCCGGTCGCGCCGTCGATGCGCTCGCGGATCAGATCGGCGTGACCGTTGTGCCGGGCGTACTCCTCGATCAGGTGGACGTAGATCCAGCGCAGGTTGTACGGCTCGCCGGTGGCGCGGTCGCGTCGGCCCGCGCCCCGGTCGTCCAGGGAGTGCGGCGCGGCCACTTCCCGGGCGCGGGCGATCTCCGCCCGCCAGATGGCGTGCGTCTCGTCCCAGGTGTCGCCCTCGCCGTGGTGGAAATCCCCGTCCGGGTCGTCGTCGCTGTAGAAGAGGGGCCCGGCCTGCTCGTCGGCCAGCGTCCTGCGGAACCAGGCGCGCTCCACCTCGGCCATGTGCCGTACGAGCCCGATCAGCGTCAGCCCGGAAGGCGGTACGGACGCCTCCTTGAGCTGTCTCTCGCTCAGCCCCGCGCACTTCAGGGCGAGGGTCTCCCGGTGGTAGTCGAGCCAGCTCTCCAGCATCTCGCGCTCGCCGGCGACGGTGGAGGGATCGGTGCGCTCAGGTGTCGTCATGGCCGCCATCCTCACCCACGCGCGACCGCCCCGGCCAGGGGTTATCCGCCGGTGCCGGCGGCTTCCGTACCGTCGCCGAGCATGCCCCGCAGCAGCTCGGTGAAGCCCCGGCGCAGCTCCTCCAGGGACGGGACGGAGTGGTGGTACGAGCCCGCGGCGCAGGAGAACAGCAGCCCCTCGCACCAGGCCACGAGCGAGTGCGTGTGCCGCTCGGGCTCGGTGGAGCCGGCCGCCGTCATCATCGCGATCAGCGGCTCGCGGAACTGCCGGCCCGTCGCGTCGTAGAAGGCCCGCAGTTCCGGGCGGCGGGTGGCTTCGAGCGCGAGTTCGTAGCGGGCGACGAGCAGCTCCGGATACCCGGTCAGATAGCGGTGCAGGGCGAGCGCCAGCGCGTCGACCGGCGCGGTCGCGCGGGTGGTGGCGCCGGGCATCCGTGCCGGGGCGAGGACCTGGATCTCGCGCTCCGCCTGCCGCCGTACCACCGCTTCGAGCAGTGCCTGCCGGGTGCGCGCGTGGTTGGACGTGGAGCCCTGGGGGAGACCGGCCAGCTCGTCCACGGCGCGGTGGGTCAGCCCCCGCATACCGCGCTCGGCGAGCAGGGTGAGGGCGGTGTCGGCGATGAGTTCGGCGCGGGAGGGGCCGGCGGTGCGTTCGGGCATGCCGTCAATCTATCCCGTTCACTACAGCTGTAGTACGGTGGGAACAGGGCACTACATCTGTAGTTTCCCGGCCTCTTCCACGGGTGGGCCGGGAGGGAGAGAGGGAGACGTCATGGACCAGTCCCGCGCCGTCGTCATCGGCGGTGGCATCGGCGGCCTCACCGCGGCCGTGGCCCTGCACCAGCGCGGATGGGACGTCACCGTCCTCGAACGCGCCGCCTCGCTCGCCCCCGTCGGCGCCGGTCTCGGCCTCGCGCCCAACGCGCAGCGCGCGCTGGACGTCATCGGACTCGGCGACGCGGTGCGGGACCTCGCCGCCTGGCAGGGCGAGGGCGGGCTCCGCGCCCCCGACGGCCGCTGGCTCAACCGGATGGACGGTCAGCTGGCGGCCGACCGGTTCGGCGGCCCCCTCGTCCTGCTGCACCGCGCGACGCTGGTCTCCCTGCTCACCGACGCGCTCCCGGCGACGGCCGTACGCACCGGGGTGGCCGCCACCCTCGCCGAACCGGGGAGCGTGGAGGGGCCACCGGCCGTCGTCACCACCCCGGACGGCGCGTTCGAGGCCGAACTCGTCGTCGCCGCCGACGGCCTGCGCTCCGCCGTGCGCGGCACCCTCTTCCCGGCCCACCCCGGACCCCGGTACGCCGGATACACCACCTGGCGCACGATCGTCCCCGAGCCCGAGCGCCCGTTCGCCCCCCACGAGACCTGGGGCAGGGGCCGGGTCTGGGGCACCCAGCCGTTCAAGGACGGCCGCGTCTACGCGTACGCCATGACCATGACGCCCGCCGGCGGGCAGGCGCCGCACGGGGAGAAGGCCGAGCTGACCCGGCTCTTCGGGGACTGGCACGACCCCGTGCCCCGGATCATCGAGGCGGCCGAGCCCGACCGGATCCTGCGCCACGACGTGTACGAGATGAGGACGCCGCTGCCCTCCTTCCACCGGGGCAGGGCCGCGCTCCTCGGCGACGCGGCGCACGCCATGCAGCCCAGCCTGGCGCAGGGCGGCAACCAGGCCATCGAGGACGCCGTCGTCCTCGCCCACCACGTCGGCTCCGGCGCGCCTGGGCGCTTCGCCGCCGCCCTCGCCGGCTACTCCGCCGACCGGCTGCCGCGCACCAGCGCCGTCGTCCGCAGGGCGGCGCGCGCGAGCCGGATGGCCGCGGTCTCCAGTCCGGCCGGAGCCGCCGTGCGCGACCGGATGATCGCCGCCGTCTCCCGCTTCGGCCCCGGTCTCGTGCTGCGCGGGATGGACGGCATCGCCGACTGGCGCCCGCCGGGGCGCACGTATGCTTCCGGGACATCACGACCGTAGGACCACCACGGCCGGCCGGGGCCGCTGGGCGGGACCGTCGGCTCAGGACAGGTCAGGGAGGCCCTCGTGAAGGTCGGCTGCATCGGGCTCGGCGACATCGCGCGAAAGGCGTATCTGCCGGTGCTCACCACACTGCCCGGCGTCGAACTCCATCTCCAGACCCGCACCCCGGCCACCCTGGCCCGGGTCGCCGAGACCTACCGCGTCCCCGCCGACCGGTGCCACCCGGACCTCGAATCCCTGCTCTCCGTGGACCTCGACGCCGTCTTCGTGCACGCCCCGACCGCCACCCACGCCGACATCGTCTGCCAGCTCGTCGCCGCGGGCGTGCCCACCTATGTCGACAAGCCGATCGCCTACGAATACGCCGATGCCGAGCGGGTGGTGCGGCTCGCCGACGAGGGCGGCGTCAGCCTCGCCGTCGGCTTCAACCGCCGCTACGCGCCCGGCTACGCGCAGTGCCTGGAGCACCCGCGCGATCTGATCCTGCTCCAGAAGAACCGGGTGGGACTGCCCGAGGACCCCCGCACCCTGGTGCTGGACGACTTCATCCATGTCGTCGACACTCTGCGCTTCCTGCTTCCGGGCCCCGTCGAACACACCGACGTGCGGGCCCGGATCCGGGACGGGCTGCTGCACCACGTCGTCCTCCAGCTCTCCGGCGACGGCTTCAGCGCCATCGGCATGATGAACCGGATGAACGGCTCCACCGAGGAGATCCTCGAAGTGTCCGGCCAGGACACCAAGCGGGCCGTCCACGACCTCGCCACGGTCATCGACCACAAGGGACAGCCGAGCGTACGGCGGCGCGGCGACTGGGTGCCGGTGGCCCGCCAGCGCGGTGTCGAACAGTGCGTGCTGGCCTTCCTCGACGCCGTACGGGCCGGAAAGCACCTCAGCGCACGGGACGCCCTGCGGACTCATGAGATGTGCGAGCGGGTGGTACGAGCGGCGCAGGACCAGGCCGCCTGAGCGACCGGGCGCCCGCCACCGCGCAGAACGCCGCCAGCACGGCGAGCGCCCCGTACACCGCCCAGTCCCCGAACCGTACGTACGCGGTCGTGCCCCGGGCCGGCGGAACGTCGAACACCGCGGCGGCCGAACGGTCCGTGCCGAGGGCGCCGCCCACCCGCTCCCCGTCCGGGCCGAACACCGCCCCGACGCCGGTGAGCGTCGCGTGCACCATCGGCCGGCCCGTCTCCGCCGCCCGCAGCGCCGCCAGCGAGGCGTGCTGCTCCGGTGCCCAACTCCCCTGGAACGACGAGGTCGAGGACTGCGCCACCAGTACCTGGGCGCCGTCCCGCACCAGCCGCCTGCTCATGTCCGGGAACGCGGTCTCGAAGCAGATCAGTGGCCCCAGCCGCAGCCCGCCCCGGCCCTCGCCCGGCAGCACCATCACCACCTGCCCGGTCCCGCGCCTGCGGTCCTCGCCCGCCGCCTTCCCCACCGACGTCACCCAGCCGAGCGCCGCGCGGGCCGGGACGTACTCACCGAACGGCACCAGCCGCATCTTGTCGTACACATCGCCCGTAGGCCCCTCAGGCCCCACCAGCACCGCGCGCTTGAAGATGCCCGAGCGGCCCGCCGCGTCCGTGGCGCGCGCGTCCACATTGACGAGGACGGGGGCGCCGGCCGAGCGGGCGAGCACCGCGAGCCGCGCCGCCAGATCCGGCCGGGCCGCCAGATCCGCGCCGACACTGCTCTCGCCCCACACCACCAGATCGGCCCCCTGCCCGGCCAGCGTGCGGGTCAGCGCCTCACCGCGCGCGAACCGGCGCTCCACGGAATCCGCCCCGCCGACCACGCCCGGCGCCACGACACCCGGCTGCACGACCGCGATCCGTACCCGGCCCGAGGACTCCGGCCGAGGAGCCCACGCCGCTACGGAGCCCACCGCCACACCGCATGCCACCAGCGCCACGACGGCGGCGGTACGGGCCCTGGCCACCGCGACCAGCAGCGCCAGCGCCGTGTTCACCGCGACCACCAGCAGACTCACCAGCCACACACCGCCCACCGAAGCGAGCCGCAGCGCCGGAGCCACCTCCCACTGCCCGGCGCCGAGCAGCCCCCACGGTCCGCCAAGTCCCTCCCAGGACCTGACCAGTTCGACCATCAGCCAGCCCGACGGCAGCACGGCCACCGCCACCAGGGCCCGGGAACCCGACGGCGCGCCGCCGAGCGCGTACCGCACCAACAGCCCCCACGGCGCCCACAGCAGCCCCAGCAGCGCGCCGAGCACCACAAGGAATACATGAAGGCTCGGCAGCAGCCAGTGATGCACCGCGAGCATGAACCCGAGCCCGCCCAGCCACCCCTCCAGCGCGGCGCGCCGCCCGCTCGGAGCCGTCCGCAGGAGCAGCATCCAGGGCACCAGCGCGACATAGGCGAGCCACCACAGGGACGGCGCGGGAAAGGCGAGCGCGGACAGCGCGCCCGCCCCCACGGCCGCCGCGCCCCGCCACCACGCCGAGGCCGCACGGGTCCGCACACGGGTCCGCGTACGAGTCAGCATCCGGGTCCACATAGCGCGCCTCCTCGCCCCGACCGTCACGCGCACTCTTCCCCGGCGGGGCCCGGCGCATCCGCGCCGTCGCGATCAGCCGCTCTCCGGACGGCGCGCGGCACGCCGCCAGGTCTCGCGCGCGACCACGGAACGCAGCAGCCATTCCTCGCCCGCCCGCACCAGCGCGAACGTGAAGCCGCCGCCGCTCATCAGGTGCTCGCCCGACTCGTGGCGCAGCGGGCTGAGATAGTCGGCCCGCAGGTCGGCCTGATCACCCGGGTAACCCCCGAGATCCTGGATCCGCAGCCGGCGGTTGACGATCAGGTGCTGCCGTACCGGGTAGGGCCGCAGCGTGCCGGCCAGCCAGTCGCCCACCTCGGCGGCCGGCCCCTCGATGCCGCCCGCCGCCGCGTAGTCGGCGCGTCCGTCCGGGGTGAACAGAGCCCGGTACCCCGGCCAGTCGTCCTCGTCGACGGCCACCGCGTACCGGGTGACCACCTCGTCGATGGCCAGACGGTCCATCACGGTCGCGAGATCCACACGCTGTGTCATCGGCTCAGTCTCCGGCAGCGCGGGCCCGTGGCCAAGAGCCACGCACGAGCGGGCGGCGTCCGATTACACCGGTTCGGCCGCATGACGGTCGCCTCCTTCGCCTCCTGACCCGCAACTGAGGACCCGCGACTCAGGACCCTCAACTACGGACCCGCGACTCCGCGGCCTCAGTTCCGGTCCCTCAGTTCCGGCCGAAGAACTCGATTTCGGCGATGGCGGGCCTGCGGCCCTTTCCCGCACCGTAGATGTCGTCGATCGTCAGCCGCACCCGGACGACCTCGGAGCCCCGTACGTCGAACGTCTGCTGGCCCGGCCGGTCCTTGAGGGTGATCTTCTTCTCGGTGGGTTCGCCGTCCGCCGGGCGCAGCGTCACGGTCAGCGCGGACGGGCGGGACTGCGCGAGGAACTCGTCCTCCTTGGCCGACCTGCCCGAGAAGACGACGAGCTTGGTCATCCGCACCGGCTTGTCGAAGTCCACCTCCAGGAACTCCCCGGTACCCGGCCCCGTTTCGGCCGGTACCCAGAACCGGTTGGTGTACGTGTCGATGGCCGTGCGCGGCGGATGGTCCGACAGGAAGCTGGAGGCGCGGATCCGGCTGGGGCGCAGCTCGTCGGGGGTGCCCGTGCTGTCCCGGGTGAAGTCCAGCGCCTCGGGAAGGTACGGGCGCGCGAACCAGAAGGCGCCCGCGAGCACCGCGAGGGTGAGCGGAATCGCCAGACCGGGACGGCGCCACAGCCGCCGCTTGGGGCGCGTCCCCGCGGTCGGCAGGACGCGCTGTCGACGGCGGAAGATCCGGCGCCACCACGGGAGCGGTACGTCGGGGGGCGGGCCGGGATCCAGGAGCAGGCCGCAGCGCACGCACAGGGTGCGGTCCGGCTCGTTCTCCGTACGGCAGTTGGGGCAGCGCACGGCCGCGCCCCGGTGCGCGGCCGAGGGCGCGGCGGGGTCCGGCGCCGGATCGTCGGGCTCCTCGCCGGGGCCGGGCACGGGGGTGTCCAGCCGGTCGCCGGGACGGCGCGGTCCCGCCGCGACGGGCGGCGGCGCCGGGGGAGGAGCGGTCGGCGGGGAGAACGGCGGAGAGAGTGGCGAGGCGGCCGGACGGGCCGGTGGACCGGGCGGCGCGGCCGGTGGGCCCGGCGGGGCCGACGGCATCGGGGGAGCGTGCGGGCGCGGCGGCGGCTCCGGTCCGGACCTCGGCTCCGACGGCGGTACGGTCGCCGGGTCCGGGGCCGGAGCAGGCCCCGGTCCGGGCGGCACCGCCGTACCCGCCCGGGGACCGGCCCCGCTCCCCGTCGGCTCCGTACGGGCGGCCGAAGCCGCGCCCCCGCCCGCGCCCGTCCCCGCGCCCGTCCCCGCGCCCGTCCCCGCGCCCGTCCCCGGATCCGCACCGGCGTCCACGCCCGTATCCGCGTCGCCCCAGTCCAGAAACGTTTCGCAGGACGTGCAGAAGGCCGAGCCCGGCGCGTTGCGGTGCCCGCACTCCGGGCATCTCATGGCCGTACCCCGGCCGCCCCCGGAGCCTCCACCGGCAGGATCTCCAGCGTGTACCCGACATGCGCCGGGATCTCGCCCTCGATCAGCTCCTCCAGCGCCACCCGGTTCACCCCCGCGGGCCCGGCGACCCGCAACCGCACGGCCACCCAGGCCCGTTCCTCACCCGGCAGCTCCGCGTGCGGCGTCGGCGACCAGCCGGAGCCGCCGCTCTCGGTGATCTCCGGTTCCACCCCGGTCCGCCGGTGGAGCGCCTCCGCCAGCCCGCCGCGCGTGCCCCGGCGGCTGTGCCGGGCGACCGCCCCCGCCACCTCGGCCCGCCGCCGGTCCACCGGCTCGTCGCCGTGCGGTTCCACGGCGACCCACTGCGCCACCCAGTCGAGGAAGTCCTCTGGCGCTGAGCGCGGATCCAGGTGCGCCGGCAGATTGTCCAGGGTCAGCTGGACGGGGGCGAGCACATCGTCCAGGGCCGACAGGAAACGCAGCAGGAAGTCCTGCTCCAGATAGAGCGCGGGCAGCAGCTCGACCAGCGGATGCGGGGAGGGCAGTCCCGCCACGGTTCCGCGCATCGCTCACGCCTCCCTGATCCGTAGCTGGTGTTCGTAACTGAAGGCCAGCGCGTGCCGGTCCAGGGCGATCCTGGTCGTCGCCTCGCCGCGCTGCCCGGTCATCGGATCCGCGGGGAACAGCCGTACGTCCTCCACCAGATCCACCTCCGCCACGCGCTGGAGCACCGCGAACGCCTCACCGGACTGGATGGGCCGCCCGAACGGCCAGCCCTGCCCGTCCGGGCCGCCGGTCAGCGGGTTGAAGTAGCCGTACAGCGCGGCCAGCGCCTCCTCGCGCAGCCGCTCCGTCACCGCGCCCCGGCGCGCCTGCACCGAGGCGACGACCGTCACCCCCTGGTAGAACGGCGGCTCCACCATCAGCCGGGCTCCGATCGGGCGCCGCTCGTCCAGATGGCTCCTGATCTGCTCCATGGTGTCCGGCGGCGGGGTCAGTTCGTCGAAGCCGATCCGGCCCTGCGCGTCGCTGCGCCCGGACGGCACGACCAGCAGCCGCACCCCGCCGCTGTCCGCGTCCCGGCCCGCCGGTACGCAGTAGACCCGCGCCGCGTCCGGGGCCACCTCACGGGCCAGCAACTCGTAGTCGTGCGGCACGACCGCGCGGTGCAGGGTCCGCAGCGTCATCGGGCCGCGCACCCGGGCGCTCTCCACCGTCTCCCCGTCCACACCGCCCAGCGCCGCGCGCCGGTTCTCCACCCGGGCCACGAACGGCAGCGAACTGCGCAGGACACGCAGCGCGCCCCTGGCCACATTGCCGCGCCGGCCGCCGCCGGTGCGGTAGCTCCGCACCCGTACGGGACTGCCCTTGCGCGGCACCGCCCCGTAGTACCGCAGTCCGCCGTCCTGCTCCCGTACGGCGGGACCGAACTCCACCCGGCCGGAGTTGGGGTCCAGCGTGATGTGCCGGTCGTCCGGGCCCGAGTGCGCGAAGTCGTCCACGCGGGTCCAGTCGGACCAGCCCGACCCCTCGTCGATGTCAGCGACCTCGACCACGAACTCGCCGGGCACCACCGGCGGCCTCGCGAGCAGGAACGCCTGCCCCGGTACGCCCTCGGCCGGGCCGAGGATCTCCTCCCGTACCGTCTCCGCGTGCGCCGCCTCGACCGTCGCGCCGATGGTGAAGGCGCTGATGCGGCGCACGGTCGGCGAGGCGACGTAGCGGGGCTGACCGGGCTCGGCCTCCAGCAGCCGGCAGCGCAGCCAGCCGGCGGTCCGGCGCACGACGGCCGAGGCGGTGTGGGTGCGGGGCAGATGGAGGATCAGCTCGCCGGACCTGTTGAAGCCGCCGGTGTCGTCCTTCTCGATGTCGCAGGCCCGCCACTCCGTACCGTCCCACGCCTCCCAGCGCAGCGGCGGCCGGCGCGGGTCGACGCCCACACCCTCGATCCGGCAGTCGAGCCGCAGCACCACCACGCCCGTCGGCACCGCGTGCGAGAGCCCGACATAGAGCGCGTCGCCGGGCGTGGGCGTGGCGCCGAAGCACGGCACGTCGCGGCCGAGCGCGAGTTCCTCGGACCGGTCGGTCGCTTCGCCCGCCGCCGACCGCGTCGCCAGATGCGCGAACCCGCACGGCACGATCGACAGATCCTGGCTCGTGGTGAAGACCACCGCCTCGTCCGTCTCGGTACGGACGGTGGCGACCTCGGTGCCCGCCCTGACCCGTACCGGCTCGGGCTGGGGCGCCGAGAGCCGGAAGGTGACCTCGGTGCGGGCCGCCGTCGGCGGGTAGAGCCGCACGCCGATCAGATCGAGAAAGGTCAGATAGTTCTTCTCCGGCACCCGGTTCAGCCGGTAGACGAGCTGGTCGACCATGGTCGCGAACGCCTCGATCAGCGTCACACCGGGGTCCGAGACATTGTGGTCCGTCCACTCGGGGCAGCGCTGCTGGACCAGGCGCTTGGCCTCGTCCACCAGGCCCTGGAAGCGGCGGTCGTCCAGATCGGGGCTGGGAAGCGTCACGCGCCGTCCTCCTCGTGCTGCGGGATCACATAGAACGGGAATACGAGATTCCGGGGGTCGTTGGAGCCGCGAACCGTGTAGCCGATGTCGATGTAGAGCACCCCGCTGTCCGCCTCGTCGAACCGGACCGTCACCTCGGCCACCTCGATCCGGGGCTCCCACCGATCCAGCGCGAGCCGCACCTCGTAGGCGAGTTGGCCCGCCGTACCCGCGTCCGCCGGGGCGAACACGTACTCGTTGACGGCGCAGCCGAACTCGGGCCGCATCGGCCGCTCGCCGGGCGAGGTCGCCAGGATCAGCCGGATCGACTCCTCCAGCGCGCGTTCCCCGCCGACGAGGGCGATCGATCCGGTGGCGTCCGTGCGGGGCGGAAAGGCCCAGCCCGCGCCGATGAACTGCTCACCCACCGTCCGCTCACCCCCCGATCAGCACGGTCGGGCAGCCGGACACCACGGGCGAGCCGCAGCCGGCCCGGTCACCGACGCGGGCCGCCGGGCTGCCTCCGATGAGGACCGTGGCGCTGCCGGGGCCGGCGATCGCGGACGGCGGGTGTACGGCCGGGGGCGGGACGGCGCACTGGTGCGGGGTGCCGACCGCGGCGGCGGGCCTGCCCCCGATGAGCACTGTCTCCACGCCCTGCGGGCCGACCGTTCCCGGGTGGCCGGTGGGGTCGCCGACGCGTGCGGCTGCCGACATCTGTCCGTACTCCTCTCGACGTCCTTGCGGTACGGGCTAGTTGATCTTGACCAGTGGTGCGTTGATGGAGCAGGTGGTACCGCCTTTGATCTCGGTGCGCGAGGTGCCGTTGACCGCGACCCGGCTGCCCTGGACATCGAGCGCGCCGCTGGTGGCCAGCCGCAGCCGGCCCGTCCCGCCGTCCACCTGCACCCCGGTACGGGCCGTCAGCTTCACCGAGTCGCCGCTGAGTTCGAGCACACCCTGCCCGGCGTCCAGCGCCACCCCGCCGCCCGCCGTGATCGACACCTGTTTTCCGGCCTCGATCTCCACACTCCCGTCGCTGTGGACGACCACGGTGGTGCCCCTGCGGTCGAGGTCGATCCTCAGCTTCCCGTCGCCGGTCACCAGCCGTACGCCCTGCGGGCCGTTCGCCGCGTCCAGCAGCTCCAGCTGGTTGCCGCCCTTGGACGCGAAGGCCCGCCGGTTGACCGCGCCACTGGTCGGATCGACCAGCTCACCGCCCTCGGCGGCGCTCCCCGCGCCCTCCCCGCCGCCGCCCTGGGACGGCCTGTCCTGACCGTTGTAGAGACCGGCCAGCACGTACGGGCGGTCCATGTGGCCCTGCTCGAAACCGACCAGCACCTCGTCGCCCACCTCGGGGATGAACGCCTCGCCGCCGCCCGTACCGCCCGCCTGCGCCGTACGCGCCCAGTCGCTCGCGTACTCGTCCGACAGCCAGGGGAAACGCACCTTCACCCGGCCCAGCCCCTCGGGATCCTGGGTGTCCGTCACCGTCCCGTTGACCAGCCCGGCACAACTCCCGCCCGCCGACGACCCCGAGCCGCCGCCCGCCGACCCCGCGCCACCGCCGGTCAGCCCGAACAGCGAACGCTCCTGCTGACCCGAGACCGTGATCCAGGTCTCGTAGCCGCGCACCGGATCGAAGACATGGCGCGACGACGTGACCGTGTACCGCCCCTCGAACGGCGCCCCGACCGCGTTGAGCGCCACCGCGCTGCCCGCCCGTACCTCCGGATTCCCCCGGATCACCGCCTCCAGCTCGGCGAACGACCCCGCGATCCGCTCCGCCAGCGCCTTCGCCGCCTGGTCCACCTGCGCCTGGGTGCCGTACGAGGCGTCCGTCACGACGAAACTCGCCTCGCCGAACGGCGCCGACACGTCGGCCGCCGTCACCCCCAGGTCCAGCGTCGAGGTGTTCCCGGCCGGTGCCCGGCCCACCAGCGGCTGCTTCGCCGCCACGTCCCAGCCCCGTACCTCGACCTCCGACACCTGCTCGGCGGCGGACACCCCCGCCCGGCACCGGATCAGATTGCTCCCCATCTCCAGCACCAGCGGATTCTGCTCGGCCCGCGCCGAACCGTCCGGCGCGCCACTCGCCTCGGCGGGCCTGGTGACATGCAGGCTGCCGTCCAGCACGTACGCCTGAGCGCCCGCCTCCTCGGCGAGCCCGCGCACGAACTCCCAGTCGCTGATGTTCGGCTGGGCGACGTGCGTGAGCACGGGACCCGCCACATCGACCGTCCCGGGACGCAGCCCCGCCCGCTGCGCCACCTGCGCGCAGATGTCGGCGAGCGTCATGTTCTGGTACCCGGCGACCCGGCGGCCCCGGAACAGCCGGTGCGAGTCGTCGAGCCCGCGGACGACCGTGAAGGTGCCGCTGTCGTCGATCTCCACCTCAAGTGCGGTCACCACCCCGCTCAGCAGCAGTGTGGGGGACGGCCCGCCACCGGCGTGGGCCAGCAGCCGGACCTCGCCGCCGATCTTGAGCCCGGTCTGCTCCAGCAGCACCCGGCTGGGGTCGCGGAAGCGCAGCACGAAGAGGTCGGGGAGCGTTCGGCTGTCGTCCACGTACCCTTCGACCAGGGTGTTGGCGAGGGCGGGCGGCAGCGGACTGCCACCGAACTCGACCACCAGCGCCTTGGCGACACTCTGCTGGGCCATCCGTCTCTCACCTCAGCCGTTTCTGCGCGGAACGCCGCTGGGACTGTTGGGACTGTTGGGACTGCTGGGATTGCTGGTCCTGGAGGGGCCGGTGTTGAAGCCGCCGCTCTTGGAGGCGCTGTTCCTGGAGCCGGCCCAGTTCGTCCAGCGCGGGCAGCAGCAGCTCCTGGCCATTGACCAGCCGCATCGGGTCGTCGATCCCGTTGGCCTCCGCGATCACCCGCCACGCGGCCGGATCCCCGTACTCGCGGTGCGCGAGACCCGGCAGCGAGTCCCCGGAACGCACCCGGTGCACCCGGCGCGCCGCCAGCGCGCCCGAGGTCGGGTTCTGGCCCGGCGTCTCCCCGCTGATCTCCTCCATCGTCACCTGGCAGAGCGCCCGGATCGGCACGCCCGAGGTGGTGAAGAGGGTGTACTTCGCCTGCACCTGGCTGACGTAGCCGGGAAAGCCGGTCAGCCCGCCCCAGTGGAAGATCACCCACGGCGGCGAGGAGCGCTGCTGCTGCCGGGTCTCGCTGGTCGGCACGCAGCAGGCGAACAGCTTCTCCACCGAGGTCACCACACTGCTGTCCTGGGTGTCGCTGGCGTCGAAGAACATCTCGACCGTGAGCTTGCTGGGCTGCGGCCCCTGGTACTCGGGGGGCCCCGAACTCTTCGCCCCCTTGGCGGGCGTGCGCTTCCAGGACGCCGCCTTGGTCAGGCTCAGCTCCTTCGGGTTGAACTGGAAGTCGATCCGCCCGCACGGCCCGCCGGGCGTCAGACTGCCCCCGGCGGGCGGGGTACGGAGCTCCAGATACGCGTGCTCCAGCTTGGGCCTGGCGGAGCCCGCCGCCCGGGAGGCGGAGGCCGTACCGGAGCTGCCGGCGGCGCTGAAGGCGATGGGACCGCTCATCGTCGGCTCAGCCCTCCATCACGTAGCCGTGATGGGCGATCTCGATGGTCTCGACCGCGACCTTGGGCGACTCGGGGGTGAACGAGGGCCCGGTCCAGCGCACCGGCACCACCTCCAGCAGCCCCCACTGCGCGACCTTGCGGCCGTCGCCCGTACGCGCCTCGATGCGGGCGGTCTTACGGCTGAAACCGGTCGTCATGCTCGCGAACCACTGGGCGACCTTCTCCGTCTCCCTGGTCAGCGGCCTGGACAGCTTCACGTTCGAGTACTTGAGCCGGGTGGGCAACTGCCAGACGTGGCCGTTGTTTCCGCCCTCCTCACGCGCTTCGAGGACCACTTCGCAGCCGAGACCGTCGCAGGTGTTGAACGAGCCGAGTTCGATGTCGTCGATGGTGACGACGAAGGAGACGCTGACGGCGGGATCGTCGTGGTCGGCCGTTGCCATGGGGGTACCTCTCGGTCGTGTTTCCGCTGCTCGGTGCTGCTCGGTGGTGCTGCTCAGTGCCTGGTGTTGATGAGGAGTCCGGCGCGTTCGCGTTCGAGCCGCAGATCGGCCTTGAGGAGGCGGCTGAGGGGCGGGTAGAGGGCGCGTACGAGTTCATCGGTGACGGGGGGTGTGCCGGGCGGGGTGCCCGGTGGTGTGCCGTGGGTGGTGCCCGCCGAGACGGTGTCGGGGAACTCCGGGTCGGGCGCGGGCTCGGGGCCCGGGTCCGGGAGCGGCACCGGTTCGGGGTGGGCTTCGGGGACGGGATCGGGTGCCGGCGGTTCGCTGAACTCGGCGGCGCGCTGGGCTGTTGGGGGGCTCTGCGGGCTGGGGGTGGTGCCGAAGACCACGCTGCCGTCGGCCATCCGCTGGGCCACGCCTGCCGCGATCGCGACGGAACCGGCGTCGCGGAAGGGCGATCCAGTACCGGACGGCGCGGCGGCGACCGACCTTTGGGCGTATGGGCCGACCGATCGCGGGGTGGGCGGGCCGCCGTACGCCTTGCGCCGGAGCCGCGGGGTCCCGGCCGCCTCGCGCGACACGGTGACGGGGGCGGCGGAGGAGACGGAGGAGGTACGGGAGCCGGTACGGGGGGAACGTGTCGGCGCGGCGTCGTACGAGCGCTGCACGGCGGCCCCCGGACCGGGTGCGTCCCAACGGACGGGTACGGCGGGTGCTTCGGCGTCCGCGCCCCCGGGGGCGTCGGGGCGGCCGGGGGGAGCGTCCGGCCCGGTGACGAAGAGGGGGACCGCCCGTTGGGCAATGAGCGGCGCCACCGGACCGGACGCGGTCTGCGGGGGCTGGGGGACCAGCGGGTGCGTGGCGTCGAGTCGTTGGAGGGGGACGGGGGCGCCGGAGGACATCGGGTTCTGTCCGGGCGCGGGCAGCCGCTGTATGTGCGGTGCTCGGGGTGTCTGGGACAACTGGGACACCTGGGGCACTTGGTCCGACTCCGGGGCGCGCTGCACCGGATCCGTTTGCTGGACGAGGGGCGCTGTGTCGCCCAACAGGGGATTGGGCGACGCGTCCGCCGGGGACGGCTCGGGGATATCGCCTGGCTCCGTCTCCATCCCCGTCTGCGTCTGCGTCTGCGTCACCGGGCCCGGCAGGCGCGCCGCGACCTGCCGCTGGGCCGTGGGCGGCAGCCCGGCCAGCGGCGCTCCGAGCCCCGGTGCGGGAGGACGCGTGGGGGGCGCGGACGGCAGGCGCGGGGACGTCGACCGCTGGACCGGTGCCTGGTCGCCCCGTACGGGCATGGGGGGCGGCGGTGGAGTGGACGTTGCTCGCTCGGCTGAGGCGGCTTCGGGGGAATCGGCTTCCGGCAGGGACGGCTCGATGGGGCGTTCGCTCATCAGCTGCCGTACCGGAAGTTCAGTGGGCACGGACGCGGCCGAGAGGAACGTGGGTTCGGACGCTGACGCGGACTCGCTGCGTTGGAGGGGCACGGCGCTCGGCTGTACGTGCACCTGTGGCGACGTACGGCTCTCGGGGGCGGGCCAGGTGGTGATGGAGCGGTCACCCGTGTGGTCGGAGCCCGGGGCCGGTTCGGTCCGATCCGTACCGCCCGTACCACCCGTAACGCTGGTGTCGAGGCCGTGCACCAGGCCGGAGGGCGCCTCGGGGCTGACCAGATGGCCGAGAGGTGTCGTGGACAGTGCGGTGTCCTGCCGGCTGCTCAGCGATCCCTCGAAACGGCCCGGGTCCGTGACCAGGGCAGGTGCGCTCAAGGTGCGCTGTACGGGCGGGAGTTCGCGCCAGGCCGGGGTCGCGCGCGGGGGTGCGTCACCGCTCCGGGACGGTTCGCTGCTCCGGGACACGTCACCGCTCCGGGACGTATCGGCCCCGCCCGTGCGGTCACCCCGTAGCCAGGACAGCAGTCCCATGAACTCGCCCCCTCATTGCGTCTCCTCATGCCCCGGTGAGCCGGGCGATCTCCGCGACGTACCGCAGCCGTTCGACGTGTTCCAGATCGAGCAGCTGATCGAGCGGCCAGTGGAAGTGATAGGCGAGGTACGCGACCTCCTCGTAGAGCAGGTCGGTCGCGTACGTCACGATTCCCCCGGGCGACCACCCCCGCCGCCCCCGGCCAGATCCACCGCGAAGTTCTCCTGGCAGGACGGGCAGGTGACGGCGGCCCTGGTGTGCCCCTCGGAGTTGATCCGCCGGTAGAAGTCCTGGAGGAAGGCCAGGTCGGAGGCGAACAGATCCTCGATCACACCGGGGTGGATGTCGTCGACCGTGCCGATCCTGCTCACCACGCGGGCGATCAGGACGACCGACAGGTACGCGGAGTTCTCCCGTACCCGGTCGTCCCGCAGCGGGACCAACTCGTCGCGGGCGGTTGCCAGTCGCATCACGCCGGAGCGGTGCACGGTGCCGGAATCGTCCACGTACCCGCGCGGCAGCTCGAAGGCGAACTCGGTGCGCAGGCTCTCGCGACGTGAGTAGCCGGGGTCGCGGTCCGCCTGACCTGCGGGGGAGGCCGAGGGCGCTGAAGGAGATGAGGGAGATGAGGGAGATGAAGGAGATGAGAGAGGGGAGGGATGCGAGGGGGAGAGCGCGCGCCGCATCAGTCGACTTCCATGCTCTCGTAGGTGATCGCCAGCTTTTCCGTGAGCACGGAGGTGTCGCCCGCCTTCAGTGTGCCGATCTCCAGGGACTTCGGCCAGGCGTTGATCAGCTTGTAGCGCTTGATCGCGACGCCCTCGTAGTCGTAGACGATGATGGCGCCATTGCGCCGGGCATCGGCCATCCGGCCGAACCGGGAATCCTTGATCCAGCGCTCGAAACTGTTGTCCTCGGTCAGTCCGCGGCTGACCGTGACCTCGCCCGCTTTCGGACGTCCCGGCAGCTTCTTGATGGCGTACTTTCCGTCGGTGGTGTTCTGCTTCAGCTCGATGACATCCTGCTCCATCTTCAGACCGCTCACCTCGGTGATCTGCTTGATGACGACGCTGTCGAATTCCAGGCCGAAGGAATGCCCGACGGAACTGTCGAGATCGGGAAGTGGCACTACCAGCCTCCAATACGCGCGTTACGGTGACGGTTCTCTTCTCTTCTCTTCTCTGCTCCTCGGACTTTCCGCTACTCCTCGACCGCGCCCATCCCGGCGGTGAGCTGGGACAGCCGGAACACCACGAACTCGGCCGGCTTGACCGGCGCCACCCCGATCTCGCAGATGACCTGCCCGGCGTCGATCGCCTCGGGCGGATTCGTCTCGCGGTCGCACTTCACGTAGAACGCCTCGTCCGGCGTCAGCCCGAACAGCGCGCCCCTGCGCCACTCGTTGACCAGGAACGCCGAGACCGTACGCCGGATACGTGCCCACAGCGCGTCGTCATTCGGCTCGAACACCACCCACTGGGTGCCGGCGAGAATGGACTCCTCCAGGTAGTTGAAGAGCCGCCGCACACTCAGGTAGCGCCACGCGGGATCGGATGCCAGCGTCCGGGCTCCCCATACGCGTATGCCGCGACCGGGAAATGCGCGAATGCAGTTCAGACCGATCGGGTTGAGCAGATCGTGCTCATTCTTGGTCAGCTGGGTCTGGAGGGAGACCGCACCCCGTACGACCTCGTTCGCGGGCGCCTTGTGCACTCCACGCGAGGCGTCGTTACGGGCCCACACTCCGGCGACATGCCCGCTCGGCGGTACGAAGGCATTGCGGCCGGCCGCCGGGTCGAAGACCTTCAGCCACGGGTAGTAGAGCGTCGCGAACTTCGAGTCGAACCCGGCCGTATCCGTCCGCCACGCCCTGATCTGCTGCGGGCTGAGTCCGGGCGGCGGGTCCAGGATCGCTATCCGGTCGCCCATCAGCTCACAGTGGCTGATGAGCCCCTGCTGCACGGCGAGCACCGACTCCAGATCCAGCCCGCCGCGCTCGTAGGCGCTCATGAGATCCGGTACGGCGATCATGGTGACCTCGTCGATCGCCTCCAGCGCGCCGAGCCCGGTGCGCTGGTCGGGATCGCCCACGTACTCCTCGGCCGACAGCGGACCGCTCACGCCGGGCGCGGCTCCGGCGTCGGGAGCGGGTTCGAGCGTCACGGTCTGCGCCCCGGGCCGGGCGGGTGCGGCGCCGCGCCCCGGCTCCTGGACCTCGATCAGCTGCGACTGGGCCTTGACCTGGGCGACGACGTTGTCCTTGCTGCGCTTGGTCGACACCGCGGGATAGGTCTCCACGACCTTGCCGTCGCGGGACACCCGCAGTGTGAAGACGTCCTGCGGCGGGTCCTCCGCCTCCGGCTCCGCGACCTCGACGGTGATCTCACCGGTCACGCCGGGCAACGTCCGTACGAGGTAAGGCCCGAGCGGGGTGTCGGCGCCGGCGGGCAGCTCCCCGGGCGCGGCCGCCTCGCCGTCCGCTGAGGCACCGCTACCACTGCCGTCGCCTCCGCTCCCTCCGATACGGATGACGTAGCAGGTGCCGCCGCCGTTGGCGAAGAAGCCGTAGACGGACGAGGCGAGGTAGGTGCCCTCGACGAAGTCGCCGAACTGGCTCACGAACTGGCCCCAGTTCGCGATGAGGGTCGGCTCGTTGAAGGGCCCGCGCTGGGCGAAGCCGACGAACGCGGCGACGGAGGTTCCCACTCCTTCTATGGGCCGCGAGCCGGACGGGACCTCTTCGACGTAGACACCCGGGGACAGATACGACGGCATGCAACTCTCCTTGACCGGGAACAGGGCGCCTTGGCCGGGGAACGTGGGACGCGGGACCTGGGACGTGAGATCTGGGGACACGGAACCTGGAGCACGGAACCTGGAGCACGGGATCTGGCATCTGGCATCTGGCATCTGAGACATGGAACCGGGGCCGATTCTCGCCGGGGGATGGATCACCGGGAACGGGCATACGGTCGCCCAGCCGTACCGAGCCGCGTGCCCGAAAAGGCAGGGGCGGCCGGTCAGCCCGATAGGGCAACGGACGCTGCCCGGGGGCCCGCCCACGTGACACTGCCCCGCCGTACCCGTGACGCCACACCCTGGCAGGCATGTCGGGGACCTGTGACCGGGAGCGCGGGTGAAGGCGGCTCCGGAGAAGGCCGCCGGTACCGCCAGGTCGTCGGCGTCCGCGGCGGGGGCGCGTACGGCGAGTGTGCGGACGGCACCCGTATCGGAGACCTCACAAGCCGCCGAGCCCACACTGGCGGCCGAGCGCACACAGGCGGCCGAGCGCACACAAGCGGCGGTGGCCCCGCGAACCGCTGCCGCCGCCCCGCCCGCCGCCGGGGCGCGGGGGTTGAGCGCCCGCAGCGTACAGCGTCTCCAGGCCCGCGCCGGAAACGCGGCGGTGTCGCGGCTGGTGGCGCAGCGGTACGCGGACGTGGTCAAGCCGCCGCCGGCGCAGGCGCCGGGGTTCCGGAAGGTCCAGCAGGACGTAGCGGCGAAGAAGCAGACGCTCAAGCAGCACAAGCCGGCGGCGACGGAGTCGCGGGCGGCACAGAACGCGGCCGTGGCCCCGCCGGACGACAAAGAGGCGCAGGGCAAGACGGCGAACGCGGAGAAGATGAACGACGCCGAGCCGGGCGTGTTCAACAAGACGGAGTTCGTCGGCGCGGTCAACGAGGCGATCGAGGCGCAGGCGCCGAAGGACCTCGACGCGGCGGACAAGTTCGCCGACTCCGGCAAGGCCGACAACATCAAGAACGCGGTCGACGGCAAGGTCCAGGACGGCAAGGAGTCCTCCGCCGAGGACATCGAGACCGCCACCACCGCGGCTCCGGACACCTCGGGGGCCACGGAGAAGGAAGTCACCCCGCTCAACCCGGACCAGCCGCCGGGCAACCCGGGCGCCCCGAGCGCGACGGACGCCGTCCCGGCGAAACAGCCGGACGCGGTGCTGGACTTCCGCGAGGGCAATCAGCAGGTCGACCAGCAGATGGACGACGCCGAGGTCACCGAGGACCAGCTCGCCCGCGGCAACGAACCCGCCTTCGACGACGCCCTCTCGGAGAAGAAGAAGGGCGAACAGGACACCGCCGCCGCCCCCGGCAAGGGCCGCGCCGCCGAAGCCAGACAACTCGCCACCGCCAAGGCGGGCGCCGCCGTGTCCGGCGCCCAGGCCGTGGCCGCCATGACGGCGGACCGCAACGCGGCGGGCAAGAGCGTCGACTCGGGCAAGGGCGAGACGAAGTCGGCGGACGAGAAGAAACGCGCCCAGGTCACGGCCAAGCTGCAGAAGGTCTTCGACACGACACAGAAGGACGTCGAGAAGATCCTCGAAGACCTGGACGGCAAGGTCGACAAACAGTTCACCGAGGGCGAGAAGCGGGCGCGGGACAACTTCACGACGGATCACAAGCGCCGGATGAAGGAGTACAAGGACAAACGCTACTCAGGCTTCACGGGCAAGGGCCGCTGGATCAAGGACAAGTTCAAGGGCCTCCCGCAGGAGGGCCTGAACATCTTCCAGAAGTCCCGCGAGCTGTACGTCGAGCAGATGCAGACGGTGATCTCGGCCATCGCCGACATGATCGGAGCGGAACTGGGCCGGGCCAAGGCCCGCATCACCGCCGGCCGGAACGAGCTGAAGGCCGAGGTGGACAGACTCCCGGCGGACCTCAAGCAGTTCGGTGAGGAAGCGGCGGCGGATTTCGCGGGGAAGTTCGACGATCTCGAAGCCGAGGTCAACGACAAGTCGACCCAACTGGTACAGGACCTGGCGCAGAAATACACCGAGGCACTCAACTCGGTGGACGAGGAAATCAAGAAACTGGAAGAGGAGAACAAGGGAATCATCGCGGCGGTGATGGACGCCGTGGTGGGCGTGATCCAGACCATCCTTGAGCTGAAGAACATGCTCATGGGAGTCCTCGCCAAGGCGGCGAGCGTCATCGCCAAGATCATCAAAGACCCGATCGGCTTCCTGAAGAACCTGGTCTCGGCCCTGGGTGCCGGCCTCAACCTCTTCATCGCCAACATCCCCGACCACCTGCAAAAGGGCCTGGTCTCCTGGCTGCTGGGCACAGCGGTCAGCACGGGCCTGGCGATCCCGGCGAAGTTCGACCTCAAGGGCATCATCCAACTGATCGCCTCCCTCCTGGGCCTGACCTGGGACAACATCCGCGCCCGAGTAACCCGCAAGGGCGTCCCCGAAAAGGCGATGGCGAAGGTCGAGCAATCGGTCCCGGTGGCGGGAGCGCTGGCACGAGAGGGCCCAGCGGGAGCGGTAAACGAAATAAAAGAAGAAACAGGCGACCTGAAGAAAACCATTCTGGACGACCTGAAATCCTACCTGATCCCCACGGTCCTCATAGCCGGCATCACCTGGATCCTCTCCCTCCTCACCCCCGCCTCGGCCTTCGTCCGCGCGGTCAAGGGAATCATCGACCTGGTCACCTTCATCGTCACGCAGGGCGCCCAGATCTTCGAATTCGTCAACGCCTGCCTGGACGCGGTCATAGCGGTAGCCAACGGCGGCGCAGCAGGCGTCCCCAAAACCATAGAAACTGCCCTGGCCACCAGCATCCCCCTCCTCCTGGGCCTCCTGGCTTCGCTACTGGGAATAGGCGGCCTGGCCAACAGGGTCCGCCAGGCATTCCAAAAGGTCTCTCGCCCAGTAAACCGAGCCATAGACAAACTGGTCGACAAAATCGCCAGGGCTGGAAAGAGGCTCTGGGGCAAGTTCAAGAGTAGGAAGTCTGGTGTGGACGACAGCGCCAAGGGGAAGGAGCGCCGCCTTGAATTTGCCGTAAGTGCCGCTGTAGCCGCATTGAACAAGTATCGAGGAAGGAAAGTAGGAGCCTCGATTCTGCGCTCCAGGCTCGCGGTAATAAAGCGGCGCTATCGGCTGACTGAGCTTATTCCGATACCGGCGGGGAAAACGTGGTCGGTATTTGGGAAAGTAAATCCGGAGCTTCGCGGAACCTCGCAAGCTGAGACGCTTGAGGGTGATGAATCTTCAGAGAGTGAAGTAAGAGCGAAAGACCCGGATGAACAGGAGAAACGCAATGAGCTCGACTGGGCGCATTATTACCTCAGGAAAAAGGCGAATGAGCCGAGAAATGAAATATGGACCGCAGTTCTCAGGAAAGAAGCAAGCGATGGCGAGGGAGCCTATGGTTCGATAAGATGGAATGGCACTTCCAAGAAATGGGAAGATAATAGCAAAGTGCCTTGGGTGGTGCGCAAGAAATTCATCAAGGATCCGAGCGGTACAAAGAAGGACAAGGCTGACACGCATATTGCCGATGTGGAAACCCGTGAAAGATTTCAGGGTTTAATTAAAGGTCGCCATAGAGCGATTGCGGGACTACAGGAAAAGGAAAAGGAGTACGGAGATCTTCCCGAGAAGAAAAATGCTGATCCACAGCTCGTCGCGGACCGGAAGAAATATTTCGATCAAGTGACCAGGCTTAGTGAGGAGCTAGGAGAGGAGGCCGCGATTGATGCGATTGCGAAGAGTTCAAAATATGCCGGATTTAGTCGACTTGATGATCCGAAAGCTCGCGGATCGGGAAAATTCGATCAAATATATGAACTTCCCGACGGGCGGCTGTTGCTCGTGGAGGCTAAGGCTCCAAAGGCCGGGCTCGGGGCACGTCTTGTCCCCGGGGGGCGGGCGGAACAGGGGACCGTCAAGTACGTAGAGGCTGTGTTGAAGGTCATGGAAACCCGGGATGAACGGCTTCCGCGTGGCGTCTCGGAGAGAAGTCTGGCGGGCAGGATCGCAGAGGCTTTAGCGAACGGCCAGGTAGAGTATATACTGGTGCGTGCTGAACTTTATCCACCTGCGGGTGGCGACAATTCCCCGACATTGCAAGGTGCGTCCATAAAGTACTTCGACTTGGCTGATCGCTAGCGAAACGAACGGGAGATTCCGTGCGGAACGTCTCGAGGCACACGATTCAGTTGCATAAGTCTGAGCTTCAAATCAGTGCAATGGAAGCTGGTATTAGGGATCTGGCTGATCGGATCGAGCAGGTTCCGCAGCTTTTCTACAAGATCGTTGAGAAAGTTTTAATGGTGGCCGGATATCGCAGCGTCGTCGACGTTCAGGCTCAGGACGAAGCCACGTTCGAAGCGTTCTCTTTGGCGTCAGAGGCTCATGTTGCATTGTTCGAAATAGCCTTTTCGGGGCGGACCTCTGTTCGTTTGCGAATCGATGACTACCGTACGCTATCTGTACCGGAAATCCCTCGTCGACGCGCTACGGCGGCCGAATGGATGAACGCCATGTGGCTTGCCACGATTTGTCGAGACGAGAGACGCTTGCGTTTCCTGTGTGGTGTCTCGTCTGATTGGCTGAGTGCCTCCGAGGATTATGCCGTGGACTCCTACGTGCAAGCCTGGGTGGATACACTCCAGTGCTATTGGCACGGAAATGCGAACTTTCTGGATAATTTGGAGTCTGCGATTCGGCTGACTGCGCCCGAGGAGCTCAAGTATAATACTCCCTACGGGCTCAAGATTGCTTTTCCGGCGATGGAGCTAATGTATTATGAAAGTCAGAACGATGAAGAAGCATTCAATGAATGTCTCGAATCATCGCTCGCTCTGCATAAGGAATACTGGACGTTGAGTGGTGATATGTCCATCGATCCATTCGGTTTTGTTTCACTTCCGCTGCTCGCGCTGGCCTCAATCGCCAGTGATAGAGGCATGCAGGTAGACACAACGTCTGACTACATTCCAATCGGCTTGATCGAAGGTCGACTGCTCGGGCGCGGGAGCGATTGATTTCTGAGGTTGAAGTTGTGATGTCGTAGGGGCTGACGTTGTGTGATGTCACCAGGGAATGCGGAATCCGCAGGGTGGCGGGTAGGCTACCGAACGGCAGCAGTTCTGCGAGGAGTTGCTGCTTCAGGCTGCCGAGCGGTTCACCTGAGGGTCCAGTCGGTGCAGCAGTGGCGGCAGGTGTGGGACGAGGAGCCGTGGCACTGGCGCCGGCTGCGACGGCGATCGGTCGGCGCTTTCGCGCGGGCTGCGTATTCCAGGGCGTGCGCAACGGCAGGTCCTGCAAGGTCTCCGCCCGACGCGCGATGCAACGGGAGGGCTGGAATCATCGGACGCGTCTTACGGCACAACCAGTTCCGCCGCCTCCTTGTGTAGGCAGCCGCCTCACCCAGACTGTCCTGGCCGTCAGGCCCGCCTGAACGGCGACCCGACAGAATGAGTTCAATCTCAATCGTTCTCGTATGGGCGGTCGGCAGATGAAGCTTTCGCCGTTGATGGGCTAGGCGGGTTGGCCCGTGGGCCAGGACCTGTGGGCGGAGTGGGCGCGGTCGTGTTCTTCGGGGCGGAACAAGTCGTGGGTTTCTTTGAGGGAGGCTCATCGGTGGGGGATGAGTGGGCGCACACAGGACGAACTCTGGGACGCCGAAACCGCCGAGAGCTACGACACGCCCGGCGTCGGCGCCTTCTCGCCCGAGGTACTGGATCCGATCGTCGGTCGACTCGCCGAACTCGCCCACGGGGGAGCGGCGTTGGAGTTCGCCATCGGTACGGGGCGGATCGCCGTTCCGCTGGTCGGGCGTGGGGTGGCGGTCACCGGGATCGAGATGTCGCAGCCGATGATCGACCAGTTGCGTACCAAGGTGGATGAGGCTTCGCTCCCGGTTGTCGCGGGTGACATGGCCACCGTGCGCGTCCCCGGTACGTTCCAGCTCGCCTATCTCGTCTACAACACCATCTCCAACCTGCTCACCCAGGCCGAGCAGGTCGCCTGCTTCCGTAACGCCGCCCGTCATCTCGCGCCGGGCGGACGGTTCGTCATCGAGCTGTGGGTTCCCGAGTTGCGGAAGCTGCCGCCCGGGCAGCAGGCCATGGTGTGGGAGGCCCAGGCCGGTTACGTCGGGCTCGACACGTACGACGTGCTGCTCCAGCAGGTCGTCTCGCACCACTTCCGGTTCGGTGAGGGCAGCCGGGAGGCGCGGCTGTTTCGCAGTCCGCACCGGTACATCTGGCCGGCCGAGCTCGATCTCATGGCCCAGCTCGCCGGTTTCGAGCTGGAGTCCCGGCACGCCGACTGGGACGGGGCCGAGTTCACCGCCGCGTCGCGTTCGCACGTTTCGGTGTACCGGCTGCCGTCCGCGTAGTGCCCGCGGGCCTACGTCAGTAGGCGCAGGTACGGGCCGAACTCCGAGGCCAGCGTCAGGCGGCCCAGCTTCTGGTACTCCCGCTGGATCGCGTGGATCAGGATCGGCATCGTGACCGGCGTGCCCGACTCCGCCGACAGGTAGGCGGCCGTGATCGCGATGGAACGGATGTTGCCGCCCGCCAGTTCGAAGGAGTCCGCGCAGAAGTCCAGGTCCAGGTCGGGGGACCGGGGCAGGACGCCGCCCAGGCTGCGTTCCCACAGCAGGCGGCGGTGCTCCGCGTCCGGGATCGGGAAGTCGATCACCAGGTCCAGACGGCGGGTGAAGGCGTCGTCCAGGTTGGCGCGGAGGTTGGTGGCGAGGATGGCCAGGCCGTCGAAGGACTCCATGCGCTGGAGCAGGTAGGCGCTCTCGACGTTGGCGTAGCGGTCGTGGGCGTCCTTCACGTCGGAGCGTTTGCCGAAGATGGCGTCGGCCTCGTCGAAGAGCAGGACGCCGTTGACGCCGGCCGCCTCGGAGAAGATGCGTTCGAGGTTCTTCTCCGTCTCGCCCACGTACTTGTCGATGACCGTCGCCAGATCGACCGTGTACAGGTCCAGGCCCAGGTCCGCCGCTATGACCTCCGCCGACATGGTCTTCCCGGTGCCCGAGTCCCCCGCGAAGAGGGCCGAGACGCCCCGGCCCCGGCCGCCGCCCGGGCGCATGCCCCAGGTGCCCAGGACCTGGTCGCGGAAGCGGGCGCGGGCCGTCAGTTCGCGGAGCTGGGCATGGACATCGGGCGGCAGCACCAGGTCCGGCCAGCCGACGGACGGCTCGATACGGCGCGCCAGCCGGTCCAGCCCCGCCGCGTTCTGCGCCCGCGCGCCCCGGCGCACGTCCGTCGCGGACACCGGGCCGTCCGTCAGCGCCGCCGTCTGCGCGGCCCCCGCCGCCGCGCCCTCGATCTGGTCCGGCGTCAGCAGGAACGGCGAGAGCAGCAGGCCCACGTCCAGGTCCGGCGGCAGCGGCGCCGGGCCCGGGTACGCGTCGCGCCACAGCCTGGACCGTACGGACGGTTCCACCCTCGGCGCGTTCAGCAGGAGCGGCGGGCGAGCGGCCCAGGACGCGTCCCAGGGGACCCGCCCCACCATCGCCGTCGGCAGCGGTGTGCTCGTCAACAGGCGCAGCAGCTCGGGGTGTTCGCGGGACAGCGCGTCCACCTGGCCGCACACCAGCCCCGCGCCCGTCAGCCTGCCCTCCCGCACCAGCGCCCGCACCGCCTCCACGGGCGTGGGGTCCTCCGCCAGCCGCGCCAGGTCCAGGCCGAGCACGCCCCGGCCCGTCAGACTCAGCGCCGTCGCGGCCAGCGCCGTACCCGCGCCTCCCTGGTCCTCCCTCAGATACGTCAGGAGTACGCCGGAATCCAGCGCCCCGGCCAGCGCCTTCGCGTCGCCCACGCCCTCCACCGGGTGCCACGGCGCCAGCAGGTCCGCCAGCCTCGGGTCCGGCGTACGGTCGCCCAGCAGGTGCGCCGTGACCCGGTCCGGGACCCGTAGCGCGCGCCCCAGGAACGGCCGGTCCGCCTCCTCCACCAGCAGCAGCCCGCCGGAACGCAGCGGAGCGTGCGGGCCCAGCCGGGCGCGGGCCGTCGCGTCGGCGGGGGTGAGGCCGCAGAGGCCGAGCGCCAGACCGATGGTCGGGCGGCGGCGGGTGACGTCGTCGTTCAGGTAGCCGTAGAACGCCTCGAAGCGGTCGTCGAGATCCGGCACGAGCGCGATCAGCAGGATCTCCACGTCCGGCTCGGTCAGCTCGAATTCCCCGATGAGGTTGGACAGCGGTGAGTCAGTGAGTGGGGGATCCGGCAGTGGGGGAGCTAGTTCGGGCGGGTCCGCTTCCGTCTCCGCCGCCGGTTCTGGTGTCTCCGCCGTCTCCGCCGCGCCGTCCGGGACCGGGAACGTCCGCCCCTCCTCCAGCAGCCGCCATATCGCCTCCTCCGTCAGATACAGGCCCCGGAACTCGTCGTCCGGGTTCGGGTCGGTCCGCCTCCGCGCCTCCACCGCCCGCCGTACGCGCCGCTCGACCCGTACGGCGCGCTCCAGCAGCTGCCGCAGGTGCCGACGCTCCGGCCCGGGGCCGGGGCCGGGCTCAGCCGCCATTGCCACGCGTCTCCGTGATGCGCAGGGACAGGCCCGCCCGCCGGGGCTCCGCACCGGCGGCGGGCGCGTTCCCCGTCGTCTCCGGTACGGGATCGGCCCGTGCGGCCCGGCCGCCGCCGTACACCGGCTGATCGCCGCCCCGCCGGACGCGTGGCTCCGCCGTGTGGTCGCCGAAGCTGGCGCGCAGTCCCTCGTCGGTCACCGGCGGGCCCACGGTGTACGTGGGCGAGGCCGTGACCGGCACACTGATCACCAGGTCCAGCGACGGCTTCAGCTCGCCGCCCAGCGCGCTCCACACATCCGCGAAGGAACGGTCCTCCGGTGGCGGCAGCGCGATGGACATCGGTACGGCCGCGCCGATCTCCTGGAGCGTGCCCGTCAGCCGCTCCGGAGGCAGCGCCTCGTGTCGCAGCAGACAGACCAACAGCGAGGACAGCAGCCGGTGTTCGTCCTCCGGACGCCTGGTCCAGGCGGTGATCAGATACGAGAGCTTGAAGTAACGCGGCGGCCTGCGACGGGCGATGACGGTGCCGTGCCCGTCGTACTCGTTGTGCAGCCCGCGCTCACGTCTGCGCACGTCCTCGCGGATGTCGTAGAGATACAGGTTGACCGTGGGCGCGTTGACCTTGGCGGCCCAGTCGCGGGTCGGCGCGTCGAACACGACGACGATCTGGGCCCCCTCCAGCACCTCCGCCCTGAGCAGCACCCGCAGCGCGTCGTCCACCTCGTGGATCACGGCCCCACCCCCGTGTCAGTACGTATCCGGCTGTCCGTGCGTATCCCGTCATCCGCATGTATCCGGCCGTCCCTACGTACGCGGTCATCCGCGCCCCGCGAAGTCCGGCGGCTGGAGCTTGCGCGCCACCACCAGCACCGGCTTCTCCAGCCCGGCCAGATCGGTGACGCTCGTACGGAGCTTCCGCGGGCCCAGCCGGTCCTTGCGCAACACCGGCACCTGCGCCTCGAACCTGCCGTTCCGGTCGGCCACCACCGGCTGCCCGGTGGCGGTGATGCCCGCGCTCCAGGACAGCCGTACGGTCGCGCCCGGCGGGAAGTCCGTACCCCGGGCCAGCACCACCTGACCGGGCTTCGCGACCTCAGGGGTCACGGTGAGCCTGGGCTGGAGGACGCGGAGCCGGGCCTGCGCCGTGTTGTTGTCGGGGCTGCGGTCGGGCAGCGTCGCGATGGCCGTCGCGTGGACGTCCCCGCTGACGGCGGTCGCGTACCTGGCCCGCTGGGTGACCTCGACCCGGCCGCCCGCCGGGATGGTGCACGGCGAGGCCGTCGTGCAGCGCGACAGCGCGCCCAGGGTCCGCTTGGCCGAGTCCGGTGTCCGGGGCCAGGCGGAGGTGAGGATGACACCGGTCGCCGTCTCGGGGCCCGCGTTGGACAGGGTGAAGCGTGCGGTGGCCGCGCGGCCGGTGTACGTGGTGGGCGGCGTGATCCCCACCCGTACGGACACATCGGCCGTCGGCGGGACGACGGGGGGCGGCGGGGGCGGCGCCGGTGATGCCGACGGGGGCGGGGAGGTGG
This sequence comes from Streptomyces sp. NBC_01429, assembly GCF_036231945.1. Taxonomy (NCBI): domain Bacteria; kingdom Bacillati; phylum Actinomycetota; class Actinomycetes; order Kitasatosporales; family Streptomycetaceae; genus Streptomyces; species Streptomyces sp. NBC_01429. Next base: position 6,940,324 of record NZ_CP109599.1, read on the forward strand.
GCGGCGGCGGTACCGGGTCCTGGATGACCTCCACGATCGCCGTACCCGTACCGGTGTTGCCGCCGGCGTCGGTCGCGGTGCAGGTGATCTCCGTACGGCCGACCGGGAAGATCGAGCCCGACGCGGGCGAACAGGTCACCGGCAGCGGCCCGTCCACGGCGTCCTCGGCGGTGGCGGTGTACTCGACGCGGACGCCGCCCGGGTCCTGGGTGCGGACCGTACGGTTGTCCACGGTGACCACCGGGGCCCCGACGTCATTGACGTCGATGTTGATCGTCTGCACCAGATCGGGGTCGGCGGGCAGGGCGCGTGGGCCGAGGTCCCGCGTACCCTGCCCACCGGCCCCCAGCAGGAACTGGACCGTGCAGGTCAGTCGTGTGCCCTGCGGAGCGTCCTCGGCGACCTGGATGGTTTCGTCGAACTGGGCGACCTTGCCGCTCTCGACGCTCCGCGTGGGCGGATCCAGGGTCACGGTGAGGGCCGGGTCGCACGCGTCCAGCTGGTGGCCGACGGTGGTGGGCAGATCGCGCAGCCCGTCCAGGATGGCGTCTACGACCGCGTCCTCGTCGACACCGTTGACCATTTTGCCGCCGGTCTCCGCGATAACCCGGTCGGCCTGGTCCGGGTCGATGCGGGGGTTCTCTATCTGTCCCGGGATGCCGGCGTAGCCCGTACCGTTGAGACCGTCACCGATGTCGGTCTTGATGTCCACTCCCACGACCCTGATCGCGGCGTTCCGCAACGCGAGGATCGTGTCATCGAGAGTGTGCCCCATGCTCGGGTTGTGACTGGACGCGTCACCGATCAGTACGACGATGGGGCTCGCGTCCTCGCGGAAGACCGTCTCGCCGCCGCTGCCGTCGGTGATCTGCCACAGTCCGTTGATCCAGTCCTCCGCCGGGCCCATGCTCTCCTGCCCGAGTTGCCAATCGAGCTTGTTGACACCTTCTGTCACCGCTGCGAGATCGTGGGTCAGCCCTTGCAGGACCGAGTAGACCTCGCCGCTGTCGGCGTCGACCTGTTGATCGCCGTACGTGGCCACGGCGAAGCGTGAATCGGGCTGTGCGGTGAGGACCGCGTCGGTGATATCAGGAAGGTCCCTCTTAAGGTCCGTGATCGGCACTTCCATGCTCAACGTGCCGTCCACCAGCAGCACGATGTCCGGCTTCGGCGGGATCGTCGGCGTCAGCACCTGCTTGTCCACCCGCGCCGACCCACCCGGGTCGAGTCCCTCCGTCACCACCGCCGGCGTGACCGGGTTCTCGGGGCCGGGCGGTTCCACGGCCGAACTGGGGAGGCTGCCCGCCACGAGCAGCAGCACAGCGAAGGGCAGTACGCGCAGGGTGGATGTCAGCCGCGTCCCGCGCGGCCACCGTGGCCGTGGACCCCGCCAGGAGCGTTGTAACCTCTGAGACCGCCGCACGGAATCCTCCCCCGGTCATCGGCACGCGGCCCCCCACCATCCCCGCTCGCGCTCCCCTCGGCAGGGGAGCGCGAGTCAGTCCTGTGGGAACCGAACTCTTCCCTTTCGGGCACCCGTCCCGCCCGGATTCCGCGCGCTGCTCCGGTGTGGTTCCGCAGGTCGGTCGGTGTGCGGATCGTGAGCGAAATGTGCGGCGGATATGTGCGAGTGGTACGAGTCGTGCCGGTCGTGCCAGTCCCGTGCGTTGTGCGTTGTGCGTTGTGCGTTGTGCGCTTCGTGCGAGTGCCGCGCGGCCCGGTGAACAGGATTCGGGTCGCCGCGTTCCGGATCGCCTCAGATCAGGCCCTGACGCAGCGCGTATGCCACCGCGTGCGAGCGATTCCTTAATTGGAGCCTGGTCATGACGGCGTGCAGCACGTTTTTAATCGTGCGTTCGGAGTAGGCGAGCTTTGTCGCTATCTCCGCGGTGTCGTACCCCTCGGCGACCAGTCGCAGTACGTCCATCTCGCGTGACGAAAGGCCGGTGAAGTGCAGTCCGCGCGGTCCGAGTACCTGGCCCTGCAACCGCCCCACCTGCTCCAGCAGCCTGCCGAGCAGGTCGGCCGGTACATGCCCCTCGCCCCTCGCCACGGAGACGATGACCCGCACCAGGTGGTCCGGGGTCGCCTCCGAACGCCTGACCACTCCTGCGACGCCGCACTCCGCGGCGCTGACCAGCTTCTGTTCGTCGATCTCGGTGGCCACCAGCACACCGCGGGCGCTGCCGCTGCGCTGAATGGAGCGCAGCATCCGCAGCGCCTCCTCGTCTATGACATCGACCACCACCACGACCACCTGGGGAGTGGGTTCATTCTCGTCCGAGCCGGTCAGCGTCACCTCCGGTCTGGTCCGCAATTGGCTGGCCACCCCCGCCTGGGAGATTGGATCCTGCGCGCGCAAACCAACGATCGTACGTTCTGTCATGAAATTCCCCCTCCGCAAATGCGAACCGATCGCGTCATCACGGGCCTTATACGGCCAGGCGACATGAGCCCCTGTCGCCATACGCATCGGCAGTTACTCCTTTCCCATCTCGTACTCATGTGAAATCAGGCCCCGCCCACCGGGCACGACTTCTGCCCGAAAGTGTTCCTGTCCGGCCGGTGTTCGCGGGAAAGCGCGGATCTACGGTGCGTCCTATGAGTGTTACGGCCAGCCTCGACGTCACGTCCGTCACCGCCGAGCCGGGCGGGGATACGGATGTCCCCCTACAGATCCTCAACTCCAGCAGCACCGTCGAGGAATACCGCTTCGAGGTGATCGGAGCGTGTGCCGCCTGGGCGACGGTGGAGCCGCCGGCTCTCTCCCTCTACCCGGGAGCCTCCGGCACCGTGCGGCTGCGGCTGCGCCCGCCGCGCGACCCGTCGGTGCTCACGGGAGAGACCCCCTTCGGCATCAGGGTGGTGCCGACGAGCGAGCAGAGCGAGACGGTGGTGCCCGAGGGAACGGTCACCGTGGCGCCGTTCACCGAGGTGACCTCGGAGCTGGTGCCGCGCGGATCGAGCGGCGCCCGTCGCGGCCGGCATCAGCTCGCCGTGGACAACCGGGGCAACGCGCCGGTGACCGTACAGCTGACCGGCCGGACCGGCACCGAGCGGGCGCGGGTGGAGTTCACGGCCCCGGAGCTGGTGATCCCGCCCGGCCACGCGGACTTCGCGAAGCTGTCGGTGCGGCCCGTACGGCGGGTGTGGCGCGGCACGCCGGTCACTCATACGTTCCAGGCGTTCGTGGCACCGGTGATGACGGACGGTCAGGAGCCGTACGAGCCACTGACGTTGGACGGCTCGTACGAGCAGCAGGCGATCCTGCCGCGCTGGCTGCCGCGCGCCCTCGTCCTCGCGGCGATCGCGGTGATCGCGCTGGCCGGTTTCTGGTACGCGCTGCTGCGGCCCGCGGTGAAGTCGGCTGCCAGGGAGGCGATCACCCCGGAGGCGATCGCGTCCGCCGCCGAGAAGACGGCGTCCCCCGCCGGTGGCGCGGCCAACAGCGGTGCGGGCAACGGAGGTTCGGGGAGCGGGACCGCGAACACCGGAGCGTCGAACGGCGCGGACGGCGGCGCGGACGGCGGTGGTACGGGCGGGGACGCGGGCGCGTCCAACGGCTCCGGCTCCGGCTCCGGCGGTACGGCCACGGGGCGAGGGACGTCCGGGAGCGGCGCGGGCGTCCCCACCAGCGCGCGCGTCGAGGTCAGGGACACCGTCGGCGGCTCACCGTCCACCGGATCCGCCTACAAGGTGCCGGGCGGCAGCACCTTCGAACTCACCGACATCGTGGTCCAGAACCCGCAGGGCGACGCGGGCACGCTGATCGTCACCAGCCAGGACGCGCCCATCCTGCGGCTGGCCCTGGAGAACTTCCGCGACTCCGACTACCACTTCGTCACCCCGATCCTGGTGTCGGCCGGCGGGGAGATCACCATGACCGTCGACTGCCGTGAGGTGGGCAAGCCGGTCAAGGCCCCGACGCCGACACGGTGTTCGCAGTCGCTGCTGCTGGGCGGCACACTGCGGCCGGACATGGAGTCGTCCGACTCGTAGGTACGAGACCACGGGCGGGGGTCGCCGGGGAACACGCCCCGGCGACCCCCGCCCGTCGCGATGCCGCGCTCAGCCCGCCGGAGCGTCCTCTTCCTCCTCCTCGGCCCCCTCCTCCGCCCGCTGGACGAACGAGCCCTGCACATCGGCCGGTTCCTCGTCCTCGTCCTCGGCGGACTCGCGCTGGACCGACTGCACGGACTGCACGGACTGCACGGACTGCACGGACGGGGGCGACGCGGCCGGTGCCGGGACCGCCGTCCGTACCGGATCGGGCACCGGCGCCGGGCCCGGATCGGCCAGCACCCGGTCGGCGTTGGCGACCGCCTCCCGCTCGAAGCGGTCGGACGGATCGCTCACCCGGATGCCGCCCGGCGCCTCCGAGCCCTCGACCGGGCCGCTGCGCTGCTGCACCACATGGGTCAGCTCGTGCGCCAGTGTGGTGCGCCCGGCGGGCGAGGACGGGTCGTAGCTGTCGCGCTGGAAGACCACATGATTGCCGACGGTGTACGCGTGCGCCCCGACGCCCTTCGCGGATTCGTGGGCCGCCGAGTCGGTGTGCACCCGTACGTCGGAGAAGTCGGCGCCCATGCGGCCCTCCATGTCCGTACGGGTGTCGGTGTCCAGGGGCGAGCCGCCGCCGGAGACCACGTCGTGCACGGGGGAGCGCTCCTCCGCCGCGGGCTCCGGTGCCTCCTCGGCCGCCTCCCTGCTGAGCACGGCCCCGGCGGCGCTGTTGCCCACCGAGCGTTGCAGGCTCCGCATCCCGGCCGTCCCGACCACGTCGGAGCGGCCCGCCACGGCGGCCCTGAACAGCTGAGTGGTCCCTGCCGTGTCCCGCGCCTCGTCGGTCCTCGCGGACCGGAAGGACTCATCGTGCTCATGCTCGTGGTCGTGCTCCTGGTGCCGCTCGTGTGCGCGCATTCGCGTCTCCTCCGGACCGTGCCGCTCGCCCTGTTCCGGTCGTTCCTCTCCGCCTTCCCACCCTGGGGCCGGATTCCACGGACCGTCCAGCCTGCCGCTCCACGGGGCAGGGGCATCGCGCCCTGCCCCATGGGGCAGCCGGCACCGTTCGGGAGGGCCACGGGGAGCGGGCGGGCGGTGTCAGGAGCGCGGTGTCAGGCGCGGGGAGTCACGCGGCGGCCGTCGGCGCGGAGACGCCTCCGTCGCCGCTCGCGCCCTCGTCCACGTCCCGGACCCCGCCCTCGCCCTCGTCCCGGCGCCGTCCGCGCAGCCACACGTACACCGGGATACCGGCGAACAGGAACAGCACCCCCTGGTAGACGGCCGCGTACCCGGCGCCCGCGATCAGCCAGAAGGAGAAGGCGAAGGAGAGCGCCGCGACGACGAGATCGCGGGTCAGACCGGCGGGGCGCACCCGCTCGCGGGAGCCCTTGGCGAGCCAGTAGAGCTGCGCGGCGGCCGACAGCAGATAGGGGACGCAGCCGGTGAACGTGGTGATGAGGACGAGCACCCGGAAGGTGGCGTCCGGGCCCGCCGCGTAGTTGAGGGCGATCAGGACCGTACCGAGCACCGCGCAGGCGAGCACACCGAAGGTGGGCACCCCGCCCTTGCTCTCGCGGGCGAACGGCGCCGGGAAGAGCCCGTCGCGGGCCGCGGCGAACGGCATCTGCGCGCTGAGCAGGATCCATCCGTTCAGGCACCCGACCATCGACACGACGGCCACCAGCGCGATCACCGTGCCGCCCCAGTGGCCCCCGGTCATCGCGTTGACCGCGTCGGCGAAGGGGGCCCCGGAGCCGGACAGCCGGTCGTGCGGCACGAGACCGAAGACGGCGACCGTGCCCAGCAGATAGACCAGCGCGGAGCCCACCGTGCCCAGCACGCTCGCGCGGCCCACGGTGCGCCCGGGGTCGCGGACCTCGCCCGCGCTCATGGCGGCGGACTCCACCCCCAGGAAGCTGTAGAGCAGCAGCGCGCCGGAGGCCGCGAGCGCGCCCGGTACGGCCTGGCCGGAGGCGTTGAAGGGGCCGAAGTTGCCGGTGTCCATGAAGAAGAGCCCGACGGTGGAGACCAGCAGCAGCGGTACGAACTTCAGCACGGTGGAGACGACCTGGACGGCGCCTATCCACCGGGTGCCCGCGAAGTTCGCGGCGGCGGGAAGCCAGAGGGCGGCCAGCGCGACCGCCGCCTCGACCGGCCGGTTCCCGCCGAACGGCAGCAGGACGCCCGCGTAGCCGACGACGGCGACGGCGAGCGCCGCGATGCTCACCCACGTCATGGTCCAGTACGACCAGGCGGAGAGGAAGCCGGCGAACTCGCCGAAGGCGTCACGCGGATACACGTACAGCCCGCCGGTGACCGGGGAACGGCGGGCCAGCTTGCCGAAGAGCAGCGCCAGGAGCACGGCGCCGGCCGAGACGACGAGCAGCGCGACCAGACTGACCGTGCCGTACGGGGCGACGGCGGCCGGCAGCGCGAAGACACCGCCGCCGATGATGTTCCCCATCACCAGCGCGGTCGCGGCGACCGGGCCGAAGCTCCGGCGCCGGGGCGGCGGAGTACCGGGCGCGGCGGTTCCCCGGCGCTCGGCGCGCCGGGTGGTGGGCGGCGCCGGTGGTGCGGGCGGCGCGGGTTCGGTAGCAGGCATAACGCGAGATCGTATGCGCGGGATTTCACCGATCGCCGGGGCGTCCACGCACCGGACATCTCATGAAATATGTGTAAAAAGTCGGGCTGACCCGACCGTGTCGCTACGCGGCCTTGTCGACGTCGTCGTGCAGGGCCGCGGCCCACTCCAGCAGGAGTACTTCGTACGCCTCGGCGGGCCACGTCCCGTCGGCCGCGTCGACGAGCGCGCGGATCCGCTCATTGGCCGCGGCGGCGCTGGAGGCCCGGCCTGCGGATGCGGAAGAAGAGGACATGCGTCAACCCTAGGGCCGGGGGAGTGCGCCGGCGGCCGTTCGGGGAGCGTCCTTGCTCACACTTACACCCCGCGACCGCCCGTATCCGCCCCGTACGCCCCGGCCTGCCCGCCGTGCGCCTGCCCGCCGGTCCCTGCCTGCCCGCAGTCCGCCCGTCCGCCCGTGCCCGGCCGCTCCCGCGGGTGTCGGTCGCGGTGCGGTGCGTCTACTCGCAGCCGATTCCGTCTCCGTCGCGGTCGAGGTGCCGTCCGTACCCCGGATCCCCCGCGTGCACGGGGGCGGCACCCGCCGCGCGGGCGGCGGCGCAGTTCTTGTAATACACGGACCCGCCACTGTCGCTGCCGCCGCTACCGCTACCGCTGCCGCCGGTGTCGCCACCACTGTCGATCGCGGGTTCCACGGTCACCTTGACGGTCTTCGTCTCGGTGACCGTCGGAGCCGGCTTGGGCTTGGCCGTGACGGTCTCGGTGACCGCGGGCTCGGGCGCGGCGGTTTCCGTGGTCGTCGCCGTGACGGTCGCCGCCGGGGCGGCTTTCACGCTGGCGGCTTTCTCCGCCTGGGCCGGATCGTCGGCCGCTCCTATGCCGACGCCCATGAAGAACAGGAGGCCCGCGGCCGGGAGGAGTACGCGCTTGCGAGTCCACTTCGGGCGGCCCCCGGGCGGCACGGGCGCGACATACGGGTTCGTGGCCGCCTGGGGTGGCTGCCCCCAAGGCGGCCGGCCCCAGGGCGGCGGCTGTGGCGGCGGATTGTGTGACATGAGTCCCCCCGAGGTGGTTCGTGAGCGATGACCGTAACGGGCGATGTAGGGGGAGCGTCACGGATGTGCGCGGGTAGTGACCAAGCTGTGACCAAGAGGTGCGGGCATCGGTGTGGCGAGCGCGCGGCTCGTCGGCGGCATGACCGGCATGACCGGCATGGGGGCGCCGGGAACGGCGGAGGCCCCCGCCGTTCCCGGCGGGGGCCTGCCTGTGGACGGCCTCGGTTGGACGGCCTCAGTCCTTGTCGCCCATGGAGTCCTTCATGCCCTTGGCGCGGTCCATGGCGTCCTTCGCCTTGCCCTTGGCCTGGTCGGTCTTGCCCTCGGCTTCCTTGCGCCGGTCGCCGGTGACCTTTCCCGTCATTTCCTTGGCCTTGCCTTTGGCCTTGTCCATCGGGCTGTCGCTCATTGCGGCTCCTCGGTGGTGCGGAATGCAGACCATTCCAAACTAGGACGCATATGGCGTTCGCGCCTGGTGGGAGCGGAACGCCCCCGGTCGTCCGCCCCTCACTCCTCGCCCCCGGCCGCCCGCCCCGGACGGCGGGGGTGCTCAGCCGGACGACTCGCCCGCGTGCGGGCTCAGGGTGTCCGTACCGACCAGGACGAACAGGGCGATGCCCAGGAGTACCCGGTAGATCACGAACGGCATGAAGCTCCTGGTCGTGATGAAGCGCATGAACCATGCGATGACGGCATATCCCACCGCGAACGCGATGACCGTCGCGAACACGGTCGGACCCCACGAGACGTGACCGTCGCCCGCGTCCTTCAGCTCGAACGCCCCGGAGGCGAGCACCGCCGGGATCGCGAGGAGGAACGAGTAGCGCGCCGCCGCCTCCCGGGTGTAGCCCATCAGCAGACCGCCGCTGATCGTGGCCCCGGAGCGCGATACGCCCGGTACGAGGGCCAGCGCCTGGCAGAAGCCGAAGATCAGGCCGTCCTTGACGCTCAGGTCCTTGAGCGACTTGCGCTCCCGGCCCGCCCGGTGCTTGCCGCCGGTCTCGTCGCGGGCCGCCAGCCGGTCCGCGACGCCGAGGACGACGCCCATCACGATCAGGGTGACGGCGATCAGGCGCAGATCGCGGAACGGGCCGTTGATCTGGTCCTTCAGTGTGATGCCGAGGACGCCGATCGGGATCGAGCCGACGATGACCAGCCAGCCCATCCGGGCATCGTGGTCGCGGCGCATCTCCTTGTTCGTCAGCGAGCGGAACCACGCGGAGACGATCCGCGCGATGTCCTTCCTGAAATAGATCAGGACGGCCGCCTCCGTGCCGATCTGGGTGACCGCCGTGAACGCCGCACCCGGGTCCTGCCAGCCGGCGAACGCGGCGGTCAGCCGCAGATGGGCGCTGGAGGAGATGGGCAGGAACTCGGTCAGTCCCTGAACGAGCCCGAGGACGAAAGATTCGAACCAAGACATGAGGTGGTACGCCATCCAAGGGTGTTCATGCACCGGCCGCCGAAGGCGCGGTGACGGGTGACGGTGACGGTGAAACGGGTGACGGGGACGGTGACGGTGAAACGGGGACGGTGACGGATCGGGGCTTGCGGGTGGGGCGCTTCGGAGCGTTTCGAAGCGCGTCGAAGCACCCGAAGCGTGTCGTGTCGGGCGGGCCGTCGACATGGCGCCGATGTGATGGCGGTCACGTTTTGGGCAGGGGAAGCGTAGCGCTCGAGGGTTACGGGACGGTGGCACACACCTGAACGCCATGGGGTCCCACTAGGGGGTTCCCCTGATCCGGCGGCCCGCGCCGCACGGGCCGCCGACGGGTCGGGGCCCGCGCCGCGCTGGTGACACGCCCGGCCCGGCCCGGCCCGCACCGGGACCGCCCACCCCCCTATCCCGACCCCTGCCGCACGGCGCGCCGCGGGCGCTACCGCGCGGGTTTTCCGGCGAGTTGTAGGTCACAGCGACGCGCCCTGCTGCGCCGTGTTCCGGCTGCCCTAACATCTGGGCCATGACGGTCCTGCCTGATGACGGGCTATCCCTGGCAGCAGAGTTCCCCGACGCGACCCGAGAACAGTGGCAGAGCCTGGTGTCAGGCGTGCTGCGCAAGTCCGGCCGGGACGTCGAAGGTCCGGCCGCCGAGGAGGCACTCTCCACGAAGCTTCAGGACGGGATGGTCACCCGTCCGCTGTACACCGCCGACGACATTGCCGACGACGCCTCGGCCGCGCCCGGATATCCCGGCTTCGCACCCTTCACCCGGGGCGGCAGGCCGGAGGGGAGCGCGGTCACCGGCTGGGACGTACGCCAGCGCCACGCGGGCACCGACCCGGCGCGCGTCAACGAGGCCGTGCTCGCCGATCTGGAGACCGGCGTCACCTCCCTGTGGCTGGCCGTCGGCGACGCCGGTGTGCCGGTGTCCGCACTGTCCACCGTGCTCGACGGGGTCTATCTCGACCTGGCGCCCGTCGCCCTTGACGCCGGTGCGGAATTCGCCCCCGCCGCACGCGAGTTGCTCCGGCTCTACGACGAGCGCGGCGTCCCCCGCCATGCCGCGCACGGCACCCTCGGCGCCGACCCGGTCGGCCAACTCGCCCGTACGGGACGGGAGAACGCCGATGCCACCGGCAGCGCCGCCGAACTCGCCGCGCTCTGCGCCCGGGAGTACCCCGGCCTGCGCGCCATCGCCGTGGACGCCCTGCCCTACCACGACGCCGGCGCCTCCGACGCGCAGGAACTGGGCTGCTCCCTGGCGACCGGCGTCGGCTGGCTGCGCGACCTCACCGACGCCGGGCTCTCCGTCGAAGACGCCTGCGGACAGCTCGAATTCCGCTACGCCGCCACCGCCGACCAGTTCCTCACGATCGCCAAACTCCGCGCCGCGAGAAGGCTCTGGGCCCGCGTCGCCGAGGTCTGCGGCGCGCCCGCCGCCGTCGCAGCGCAGCGCCAGCACGCGGTGACCTCGGCGGTGATGATGACCCGCCGCGACCCCTGGGTGAACATGCTGCGCACCACGGTCGCCTCGCTGGCCGCCGGGGTGGGCGGCGCCGACGCCGTCACCGTACTGCCCTTCGACCACGCGCTCGGGCTGTCCGACGCCTTCGCCCGCAGGATCGCCCGCAACACCTCCACCATCCTGCTGGAGGAGTCCCACCTCGGCCGGGTCATCGACCCGGCGGGCGGCTCCTGGTACGTGGAGCGGCTCACCGATGAACTCGCCCACGCGGCCTGGGCATGGTTCCAGGAGATCGAACGCGCCGGCGGCCAGCGCGCCGCCCTGCGCGCGGGCCTCGTCGGCGAACGGCTCGCGGCCACCTGGGCCGAGCGCTCCGGCAAGCTGGCCAGCCGCCGCGAACCCATCACCGGCGTCAGCGAGTTCCCCCAGCTCGCCCAGGCCCCCGTCGAGCGCGAGGCGGCCCCAGCGCCACCGGGCGGCGGACTGCCGTCCGTCCACCGCGACGACGCCTACGAGGCGCTGCGCGCCCGCTCCGACGCCCATCTCGCGGCCACCGGCGCCCGCCCCCGGGTCTTCCTCGCCGCGCTCGGACCCGCCGCCGCCCACACGGCGCGCGCCGGGTTCGCCGCCGGTCTCTTCCAGGCCGGTGGGATCGAACCCGTACACGACCCGGTGACCGTCGACGCGGACACCGCCGCCGACGCCTTCACCCGCAGCGGCGCCACCGTCGCCTGCCTCTGTTCCAGCGACGCGCTCTACGCCGAGGGCGCGGCGCCCGTCGCCGAAGCCCTCAAGTCGGCAGGTGCGCTGAGGGTGTTCCTCGCCGGCAAGCCGGGCGACCAACGCGATACGTACCTACGGGCCGGAGTCGACGAGTTCGTCGTCGCGGGCGGCGACGCGATCGCCGTCCTCACCTCCGTCCTCGACCGGATGGGAGTGGCGTGATGCGGATTCCGGACTTCACCGAGATCGGACCGGGCTCCGGCGACAGCGCCGGAACCACCGAGGACCAGTGGCGCGGCGCCCTCAAGGAACACACCGGCAGGAGCGACCACGAGCTGTTCTGGGACACCCCCGAGGGCATCGCCGTCAAGCCGCTCTACACCGAACGCGACCTGGCGGGCCTCGACTTCCTCGGAACGTACCCCGGCATCGCGCCGTATCTGCGCGGCCCGTACCCCACGATGTACGTCAACCAGCCCTGGACCATCCGGCAGTACGCCGGGTTCTCCACCGCCGAGGAGTCCAACGCCTTCTACCGGCGCAACCTCGCCGCCGGGCAGAAGGGCCTCTCGGTCGCCTTCGACCTGCCCACCCACCGCGGTTACGACAGCGACCACCCCCGGGTGACCGGCGACGTCGGCATGGCGGGCGTGGCCATCGACTCGATCTACGACATGCGCCAGCTGTTCGACGGCATCCCGCTCGACCGGATGAGCGTGTCGATGACGATGAACGGGGCCGTGCTCCCCGTACTCGCCCTCTACATCGTGGCCGCCGAGGAGCAGGGCGTACCGCCCGAGAAGCTGGCCGGGACCATCCAGAACGACATCCTCAAGGAGTTCATGGTCCGCAACACCTACATCTATCCGCCGAAACCCTCGATGCGGATCATCTCCGACATCTTCGCCTACACCTCGCGGAAGATGCCGCGCTACAACTCCATCTCCATCTCCGGTTATCACATCCAGGAGGCGGGGGCGACGGCCGATCTGGAGCTGGCGTACACCCTCGCCGACGGTGTCGAGTATCTGCGCGCCGGACTCGGCGCCGGACTCGACGTGGACGCCTTCGCGCCCCGGCTCTCCTTCTTCTGGGCCATCGGCATGAACTTCTTCATGGAGATCGCCAAACTCCGCGCCGCCCGGCTGCTGTGGGCCAAGCTCGTCAAGAAGTTCGACCCGCAGAACGCCAAGTCGCTCTCGCTGCGCACCCATTCACAGACCTCCGGCTGGTCCCTCACCGCGCAGGACGTCTTCAACAACGTCACCCGCACCTGCGTGGAGGCCATGGCGGCCACCCAGGGGCACACGCAGTCGCTGCACACCAACGCCCTCGACGAGGCGCTCGCCCTGCCCACCGACTTCTCCGCCCGCATCGCCCGCAACACCCAGCTGCTCATCCAGCAGGAGTCGGGAACCTGCCGCGTCACCGACCCCTGGGGCGGCAGCGCGTACGTGGAGAAGCTCACCTACGACCTCGCCCGGCGCGCCTGGCAGCACATCGAGGAGGTCGAGGCGGCGGGCGGCATGGCCAAGGCCATCGACGCCGGAATCCCCAAACTCCGCGTCGAGGAGGCGGCGGCCCGCACCCAGGCGCGGATCGACTCCGGACGCCAGCCCGTCATCGGCGTCAACAAGTACCGCGTCGAGACCGACGAGAAGATCGACGTGCTCAAGGTCGACAACTCCGCCGTACGCGTCCAGCAGATCGAGAAGCTGCGCAGGCTGCGCGCCGAACGCGACGAGGGCGCCTGCCTGCAGGCGCTGGACGCCCTCACCGCCGCGGCCGAGGCGGGACCCGGCCCCGGGCTCGACGGCAATCTGCTCGGCCTCGCCGTGGACGCGGCCCGCGCCAAGGCCACCGTCGGCGAGATCTCCGACGCCCTGGAGAAGGTGTACGGGCGCCACTCGGGACAGATCCGTACCATCTCCGGTGTGTACCGCCACGAAGCAGGCAGCTCCCCGGCCGTCGACCGCACCCGCGCCGCCGTCGACGAGTTCGAACGCGCCGAGGGCCGCAGGCCGCGCATCCTGGTCGCCAAGATGGGCCAGGACGGCCACGACCGGGGCCAGAAGGTCATCGCCACCGCCTTCGCCGACCTGGGCTTCGACGTCGACGTCGGCCCGCTCTTCCAGACGCCGGACGAAGTGGCGCGGCAGGCGGTCGAGGCCGACGCGCACATCGTCGGCGTCTCGTCCCTGGCCGCCGGGCACCTCACCCTCGTACCGGCGCTGCGCGAGCGGCTCGCCGCCGAGGGACGGGAGGACATCATGATCGTCGTCGGCGGGGTGATCCCGCCCCAGGACGTCCCCACGCTGCTGGAGATGGGGGCGGCGGCCGTCTTCCCGCCCGGCACGGTGATTCCGGACGCGGCCGGGGACCTGCTGACCGCGCTCTCGGCCGCACTGGGCCACGACGACGTGACGGGCGACGACGTGACGGGCGACGACGGGGCCGACGAGTCCGCCGCTCCCGGCACCGAGCGGTGAGCGCGTGCCGCCCCGTATCGACCTCGACAGCTACGCGAAGGGCGTCCTGGACGGCTCGCGCTCGTACATCGCGCGCGCCGTCACCCTCGTGGAGTCCACCCGCCCCGACCACCGCCGGCTCGCCCAGCGGCTGCTGACCGAGCTGCTGCCGTACTCGGGCAGGGCCCGCAGGATCGGCATCAGCGGGGTCCCCGGCGTCGGCAAGTCCACCTTCATCGACGCGCTGGGCACCCTGCTGACCGGTCTCGGCCACCGCGTCGCCGTCCTGGCCGTCGACCCGTCCTCCAGCAGGACCGGCGGCTCCATCCTCGGCGACAAGACCCGGATGGAGCGCCTCGCGGTCGACCCGGCCGCCTTCGTCAGGCCCTCGCCGACGGCGGGCACGCTGGGCGGGGTGGCCAAGGCGACCCGCGAGACCATCATCGTGATGGAGGCCGCCGGATACGACGTGGTGCTCGTCGAGACCGTCGGCGTCGGACAGTCCGAGACGGCCGTCGCCAACATGGTCGACTCCTTCCTCCTGCTCACGCTCGCCCGCACCGGCGACCAGCTCCAGGGCATCAAGAAGGGCGTCCTCGAACTGGCCGACGTCATCGCCGTCAACAAGGCCGACGGTCCGCACGAACGCGACGCCAGGTCCGCCGCGCGCGAACTCGCGGGCGCGCTGCGGCTGATGCACCCGGTCGACGCGGCCTGGACACCCCCCGTGCTCAGTTGCAGCGCGCGCGAGGGCAGCGGGCTCGACACGGTCTGGGCCCGGCTGGAACAGCACCGCGAGATCCTCGAAGCGGACGGCCGCCTCGCGCGCAAGCGCGGCGACCAGCAGGTCGACTGGGTCTGGACCATGGTCCGCGACCACCTCCTGGACCTGCTGGGCCACCATCCGGGAGTGCGGGAGCTGGCGCCCGCGCTGGAACGGGAGGTACGGGACGGGAAGCTGACCGCGACGACGGCCGCGGAGCGGCTGATCGGAGCGCTCGCGCTGCCGCCCCTGCCCCCGGACCCGCGCTCGGCCCCGGGCAGAACCCGGTAGGCCGTTGCCGGGACCGCGCGCACACGGACCGCGCATACTGGGCCGCATGATCCACGACGACGCACCCGTGCTGTTGACGAGGGCGGGCGGTACGGCCCGTATCACCCTCAACCGTCCGCGCGCCCTCAACGCGCTCACCCCGCCCATGGTGGAGGCCATCGACCTGGCCCTCACCGCGTGGGAACGGGACGACGGCGTCACGGCCGTCGTCCTGACCGGCGCGGGCGAACGCGGTCTGTGCGCCGGAGGCGACATCCGGCTGATCCACGAGGAGGCCCGCACCGGCGGCGACGGCTCCGCCACGGCCGCCTTCTGGCGCGGCGAATACCGGCTCAACGCCCGGATCGCCCGCTACCCCAAGCCGTACGTCGCGCTGATGGACGGCATCGTCATGGGCGGCGGAGTCGGCGTGTCCGCCCACGGCGACATCCGGATCGTCACCGAGCGGTCGGCCGTCGCCATGCCCGAGACCGGCATCGGCCTCGTCCCCGACGTCGGCGGCACCCGGCTGCTCTCCCGCGCCCCCGGCGAACTCGGCACCCACCTCGCCCTCACCGGACGGACCGTCGGCGCGGCGGACGCCATCCTGTGCGGGCTCGCCGATCACTTCGTACCGTCGGCACAACTGCCCGCCCTGACGGCCGCGCTGGCCGGACCCGAGGTGCGGGACGCCGACGCCGTACGGGAGACGGTACGGCGGTACGCGGCCGAGGCGCCGCGGGGGCCGCTCGGCGCGGACCGCGCCTGGATCGACGCCTGTTACGCCGCCGACTCGGTGGAGGAGATCGTCGAGCGGCTGCTCGGCAGCGGGCGACAGCCCGCGAAGGACACCGCGCACATGCTGTCGACGCGCTCGCCCACCGCCCTCAAGGCCACCCTCGCCGCGCTGCGCCGGGCCCGGGGCCTGGCCACGCTGGAGGAGGTCCTCGACCAGGAGTACCGCTCCTCGTGCGCCGCGCTCACCTTCCCCGACCTGGTGGAGGGCATCCGCGCCCAGGTCGTCGACAAGGACCGCGCCCCGCGCTGGTCGCCCAAGGAGCTGACCGAGGTCACGGACGCCGACGTGGCGCGGTTCTTCGCCCGGCCGCCCGGCGGCGACCTCGGACTCGCTCCGTAGCGGACCCGGGCAGCCGGGAAAGCCCGGCACTCAGGAGAGGTGGTGGCGCTTGCGCCAGGCCACCACCGCCGCGCCCACGCCCGTGACCACGATGAACCCCGTCGCGCACAGGAACAGCGGGGAGGTCGGGGACGTCGCCCGGCTGCCCGCCACCACATAGGCCGCCGTGTTGGGCACCGAACCGAGCGCCGTCGCCACCAGGAACGGCACCCACCCCATCCGCGAGACCGCCGCGCAGTAGTTGGCCACCGCGAACGGCACACCGGGAAAGAGCCGGATCGCCAGCATCGACCGGAAACCGTGCCCGCTCAGCTGCCCGTCGGCCGCCCGCAGCCAGCGGCCCCGCAGCAGCGGACGCAGCGCCTCCTGCCCGAGCAGACGGCCGAGCCCGAAGGAGATCCCCGCCGCCAGCACCGTCCCCGCGAGCGCGGCGACCAGCCCGAACGCCGAACCGAAGAGGGCGCCGGCGGCGAGATTGAGCAGCGGACGCGGTACGAACGCCACCGCGCACAGCCCGTACGCCACGGCGAACACCACCACCGCCGCGCCCCCGCCCACCTGCGGCGGCCAGCCGTCGGCCAGCAGCCGCTGCGGCTCGTACAGCAGGACCAGCGAGGCCGCCGCCGCCAGCAGGGCCACCAGCAGGCCCAGCCGGAACCAGGGCGAGAGCAGCGCTCCGGAACAGCGGACGGCGAGGCCCGGAGCGGGAGGGACGACGGACTGGGCGACGGGCTCGGCGACGGACCCGGGGACGGTGTCGAGCATCCCGGGAGACTAGCCGACCCCGGTGAACACCGCCGCGTCCGGACGCGCACCGCCGCGAATACGTCGCCCGCCGCCGGAGACAGGACGCCCGAGCGGCCCAACCCGCCCCGCGGATAAAACCGTTCGACGCCGCGACCGCCGTGCGCCATGATCAGGGCATGTTCCGGTACGCCTTCCTCGCAGCGCCGTCCGCAGTCGCGGACGCGCCGAAGGCTGCCGCGTTCCTCGCAGCGGCACTCGTCGCGGCGGCAGCCGCGACAGCGCCCCTCGGCGGCGCCCGAAGCTGACCCTTCCCGGAACGTCCGGCGGACCCCGCAGGGGGAGGGTCGGCAAGGCTCAGGGGTCCCGCTCACGCTTCGAGCAACAGGGACAGCGATCATGCCCAAGACGGCATACGTACGCACCAAACCGCATCTCAACATCGGCACCATGGGCCATGTCGACCACGGCAAGACCACCCTGACCGCCGCCATCACCAAGGTCCTCAGCGACCGGGGGACCGGCACGTTCGTGCCGTTCGACCGGATCGACCGGGCCCCGGAGGAGGCCGCGCGCGGGATCACCATCAACATCTCGCACGTCGAGTACGAGACCGACACCCGCCACTACGCGCACGTCGACATGCCGGGCCACGCCGACTACATCAAGAACATGGTGACCGGCGCCGCCCAGCTCGACGGGGCGATCCTCGTCGTCTCCGCGCTCGACGGGATCATGCCGCAGACCGCCGAGCACGTCCTGCTCGCCCGCCAGGTCGGGGTCGACCACATCGTCGTGGCCCTGAACAAGGCCGATTCGGCCGACGACGAGCTGGCGGACCTGGTCGAGCTGGAGGTGCGCGAGCTGCTCACCGAGCACGGGTACGGGGGCGAGGCGGCCCCCGTCGTCCGGGTCTCCGGTCTGCGGGCGCTGGAGGGCGACCCGCGCTGGACCGGGGCCGTGGAGGCGCTGCTCGACGCCGTCGACACGTATGTGCCGATGCCCGTCAGGTACACGGACGCGCCGTTCCTGCTCCCGGTGGAGAACGTCCTCACCATCACCGGTCGCGGCACGGTCGTCACCGGCGCCGTCGAGCGCGGCTCGGTGCGCGTCGGCGACCGCGTGGAGGTGCTGGGCGCCGGCCAGGAGACGGTGGTGACCGGTCTGGAGACCTTCGGCAAGCCGATGGAGTCCGCCGAGGCGGGCGACAACGTCGCGCTGCTGCTGCGCGGCATGCCGCGTGACGCGGTCCGCCGCGGCCACGTGGTGGCGGCGCCGGGCAGCCTCGCGCCCAGCCGGCGCTTCACGGCGCGGGTCTATGTGCTCTCCGCGCGGGAGGGCGGCCGCACCACCCCGGTGACCAGCGGCTACCGGCCGCAGTTCTACATCCGTACGGCCGATGTCGTCGGCGACATCGACCTGGGCGAGGTGGCGGTCGCGCGCCCCGGCGACACGGTGGACCTCACCGTGGAGCTGGGCCGCGACATCCCGCTGGAGGCCGGGCTCGGCTTCGCGATCCGCGAGGGCGGCCGCACCGTCGGCGCCGGGACGGTCACCGGGCTGCTGTGACGCCCTGAGCGGCCCGTGCCCGCCCCCTTCCCCACCCGGGACAGGGGCGGGCACGGCGCAGGACCGGGTCCGGTCCGGCGCAGGTCCGGCACGGCGCACAATGGGGGCGTGAGCGAAGCGATCCCCGTCATCCGCGCCGTGGACCACGGCACCGCGAAGCTGCTGCCCGATGTGGACCGCGAGCGGGCCTGGCTGCTGACGGTCGACGGGGCGCCGCAGTCGTACGTCGACCTGGACGAGCCGGCGCACCTGGAGTTCGAGTACGTACGGCGCCTCGCGCACGTCGTCGACCTCGCCGCCGAGGAGGGCGAGCCGCTCACCGTCCTGCACCTCGGCGGCGGCGCGTTCACCCTGCCCCGCTACACCGCCGCCACCAGGCCCGGCTCGGCGCAGGACGTGGTGGAGGCCGACCACGGGCTGCTGGAGCTGGTCGCGGAACAGCTGCCGGTACCGGACTCCGCCGGGATCACCGCGCACGCGGCGGACGCCAGGAAGTGGCTGGAGGCCGCGCCGGACCATTCCGTGGACGTGCTGATCGGGGACGTCTTCGGCGGCTCGCGGATCCCGGCCCATCTCACCTCCGTCGAGTACGCCCGGCAGGCCGCGCGGGTGCTGCGCACGGGCGGTGTCTACGCGGCCAATCTCGCCGACGGGGCGCCCTTCGGCTTCCTCCGTTCCCAACTGGCCACCTTCGCCGCGGTCTTCCCCGAGGTGGCGCTCGTCGCCGAGCCGGGCGTCCTGCGCGGCCGGCGCTTCGGCAACGCGGTGCTGATCGCCTCGCACACCCCCGTCGACCTGCCGGCCCTGGCCCGGCGCACCGCCGCCGACGTCTTCCCCGCCCGCGTCGAACACGGCGCCGCGCTGCGGCGGTTCATCGGGGACGCGACGGCGGTACGGGACAGCGGCGCGGTGCCCTCACCCCGGCCGCCCGACGGCGCTTTCGGCATCGGCTGACACGGCGGGGGAGTCCGCCGGGCCGCCGGTGACCGGCTCCGTACGCAGGGTCATATTCCGTACGTCCGGGACGAACAGGACGGCGGCGGTCAGCAGCACGACCAGAGCCGCGCACCCCCACAGCGCGGAGGTACGTCCGAACGCGCTCTCGGCCGGCCCCGCCAGCGCGGTGGCCACCGGGATCATGCCGAACGAGCCGAACATGTCGTACGAGGCGACCCGCGACAGCTTCTCCTCGGGGATCTCCTGGTGGAGCGTGGTCATCCAGCAGATCCCGAAGACCTCGATCGACACCCCCGTCGCGAACATCATCACCACCAGTCCCGGGACCGGCAGCGGCACCGCGAGCCCGGCCGCCGGGAGGGCCAGCGCGAAGACCGACAGGGTGCCGGCGAGCAGCAGCCGGCGCGGGCGCCGGCGCACCATCACCAGCGCGCCGACGACGGTCCCTGCGCCGAACGCGGCGAGCGCCAGGCCCCAGGGTCCCGGGCCGCCCAGCTCCTCCTTGGCGACCACCGGGCCGTACACCGCCTCGGTGGCCACGACGACCGCGTTGACCACGGCGAACTGCACGACGATGGTCCACAGCCAGGACCTGCCGATGAACTCCCGCCATCCGTCGCGCAAGTCGGCGATCATGCCACCGCCGGGGGCGCGCGCCGGGATGTGGCCGACATCGAGGAAGGCGCGCAGCGCGCCGGCGACGAGGAAGGCCCCGGCGTCGATGGCCAGCACCCAGCCGGGTCCGAACACCGCGATGAGCGCGCCGCCCAGGGCGGCGCCGCCGATGCCTGCGCCGTGCGTGGCCATGCGGTAGAGGGCGAAGGCCCGGCCGGCCTGTTCGCCGCTGACGCTGGACATCAGCATGCCCTCGTTGGCCGGGCTGAAGAACGCCTGCCCCGTGCCGCCCAGCGCCGACAGCAGCATCATCTGCCACAGCCGGGGCTCGCCCGTCAGCACCAGCACGGCGAAAGCCGCCTGCGAGACGCAGTTGAGGGCGTTGGCCGCCACCATCACCCGGTGCCGGGGCAGCCGGTCGGCCAGGGCGCCGCCGACGAGCAGGAAGAGGACGAGCGGGACCGTACGGGCCGCCGCCACCAGCCCCACACCCCCCGCGCCGCCGCCGGTCTCCAGCACCGCGAACGCCGAGGCGATCAGCGCGCCCTGGCTGCCCAGATGGGTGGCGACCGCGGCGGCCGTCAGCAGGGTGTAGTTGCGGCGGCCGGGGCGCGGTCCCGGCCCGTTCCGAGGGGCAGTCTGCGGTTCGGTCTGCGGGTCGGTGGTGGAAGTCACCCGGGGACTCTTCCGCGTCCGCCCCCGGATGCCAACCGATTAAGACCGACCGGCACATGGAGTGCGGTCAGGAGGTGCTCCCGGACTCCCCCGCGAGCCGTACGGTGCTGAGGATCTTCTTGATCGTCGCGTCCGGCAGCTCGTCCGGCACGCTCGCGCTCGCGTACAGGATCCAGGTCTTGAAGTCGCCCTCGGCGGTGGCGAAGGAGAAGGCGAACGCCTTGCCGTCGGTGTCGCACTTGTTCTTCTTGGTGACCCCGACGGACTTGGCCTCGGCGAGGCTGCCCTTGAGACCCGACGTGGTCGTGTAGGGCTTGGCGGTGCCGACCTTTATCTTCTCCTTGAGGGCGCTCTTGGGCTCCTGCTGCGCGTACGGCGCCCAGGCCCAGTTGCCCGCCTCGTTCTGCGCGGCCTCCGTGGTGTTCTTCGCGCCCCTGGCCCCCTTGGTGCCCGAACCGGCGAGGCTCGTGTACTCCAGCTTGCCGTCCTTGTCCGTGTCCTGGGAGCACCACTCGGACTTGAAGTAGGTGGGCCCGGAGAAGGACACGACGGGCGAGCCGTCGCCCTTCGCCTCGTCCTCGAAGCCCGCTATGGTGTCCGGGTTGCTGACCTCCCACTCCGGCGGCACGTCGAACCGCGTCCCGTGCTTGGGGTTGGTCACCACCTTCCACCCCGCGATCTGCGGCTTGGCGGTGTTCGAGCCGTCCCTGGGGTTGTCCAGAGAGGGCGAGGCGCTCGGGTCCTCGGTGGCGGACGCGGAGGGCTTGGCGTCCCCCGCCGCCTTCTCACCGCCGCCGTCGTCCTTGTTCACCACGAAGTACGCGGTGCCGGCGGCGGCGACCACGACCACGGCCGCGGCGACGACCGCGATGACGGTCGTCTTCTTCCGGCCGTCGTCCTTCGTGGGACCGGGGCCGCCGGGCTGCCCCGGTACGGCGTACTGCGGCACCGTCGGCTGCTGGTACGGGTTGGGCTGTCCGTATCCCGGCTGCTGCTGCGGGTATCCGGGCTGCTGCTGGGTGCCCGGCTCCTGGGCCCCCGGCTGAGGGGGATACCCGGGCTGCTGCTGATAGCCGGGCTGCTGGTACGGATTCGGTTGCTGGTACCCCGGCTGCTGGTACGGATTGGAATTCGGGTCCTGCGGGTTCTGCTCGCCCCCGGGCGGCTGCTGTCCTGGCCACATGGCGAGTAACGATAGAGGGGCGCGCCCGTCCTGTGTCGGGCGGCCTGTCAGGGGATGGTCAAAAACTACTACCGACCGGTAACCTAGCGGCTCATGAGCGCTGAACAGATGACCGTCGGCGAGATGCTCGCCTCCACCGTTCCCATGGTCAGGACCCTCGGGCTGGAGCCAGTGGCGGCCAGTGCCGAGCGGGCCGTGTTCCGGCTGCCCGACCAGCCCGAATTCCACAACCACGTCGGCGGACCGCACGCCGGAGCCATGTTCACCCTCGCCGAGTCCGCCAGCGGCGCGATCGTCATCGCCGCCTTCGGCGACCAGCTCGGCCGCGCCGTCCCGCTCGCCGTATCGGCCGAGATCGGCTACCGCAAGCTCGCGAAGGGCGCCGTCACGGCCACCGCGACCCTGGGCCGCCCCGTCGCTGACGTGGTGGCCGAGCTGGACGCCGGCGAACGCCCCGAATTTCCCGTCGCCATCGACATCACCCGGGAGGACGGCGCGGTCTGCGCCGAGATGACCGTCGTATGGACCCTGCGGCCGCATTCCTGACCCCCGCGTCACTCCCGTGTTCCGGACGCTCCGGATTCCGGACCGTGCCCCTCCAGCGGGTAGGCTGCCCGGCGTGCGCCTCGGCGCGCACGCCGGGCAGCCGGGCACGGGCCCGTCGAGGCCGGCTCGGTCACCGGTCAGTCATCACGGGAGGAACCGGCGTTGCACGTCCAGGAGTGGCTCGAAACCGTCCCCGCGGTCAGTGTCTATGTCCTTGTCGGGGTGGTGATCGGGCTGGAGAGCCTCGGGATCCCGCTGCCGGGTGAGATCGTCCTCGTCAGCTCGGCGCTGCTCGCCTCCCAGCACGGCGAGATCAATCCGTACGTCCTCGGCGCCTGCGCCACGGCCGGCGCGATCATCGGCGACTCGATCGGCTACGCCATCGGCCGCAGGGGCGGCAGGCCGCTGCTCGCCCGGCTCGGCGCCAAGTTCCCCAAGCACTTCGGCGAGGGACAGATCGCCATGGCGGAGCGGTCCTTCCAGAAGTGGGGTATGTGGGCCGTCTTCTTCGGCCGCTTCGTCGCGCTGCTGCGGATCTTCGCCGGGCCGCTCGCCGGCGTGCTGCACATGCCGTACTGGAAGTTCCTGATCGCCAACGTGCTCGGCGGCATCGTCTGGGCCGGCGGCACCACCGCCGTCGTCTACTCGGTGGGCGTGGTGGCCGAGGAATGGCTCAAGCGCTTCTCCTGGCTCGGCCTGCTCCTCGCCGTGCTCATCGGGATCGTCTCGATGCTCGTGGTGAAGAACCGCGCCAAGAAGGCGGGCGAACGGCCCGAGACCGGCGAGGAGACCGCCGCCGACCGGCCCGAGCCCGTGTCCGTCCCCGCCGCCGACTGATCCGGGCCGCCGCCGAAGTCACTGCACGACGGGCGTGAACGTCACCGGCAGCGAGGTCAGGCCCCGCATCAGGATGGAAGGCCGCCAGGTCAGCTCGTACGGCTCCACGGCCAGCACCACGTCCGGCAGCCGCTCCAGCAGCGTCTCGACCGCCGTACGGGCGATCACGTCGGCCAGCAGCGGACCGGGGTAGGGGCAGCGGTGCTCGCCGTTGCCGAAGGACAGGTGCGCCGAGTTCTCCGCGCCGATATGTCCCTCGGGCCAGATCTGCGGATCGGTGTTGGCGGCGGCCAGCCCCAGCACCAGACAGTCGCCCGCCCTGATGTGCTGGCCGCCGAGCCGGGTGTCGCGCACGGCCCACCGGCCGATGTAGTTCTGCATCGGGGTGTCCAGCCACAGCACCTCGTTGAGCGCCTGGCCGACACTGAGCCGGCCCCCCGACACGTTCAGCGCGAACCGGTCGTCGGTCAGCAGCAGCCGCAGAGTGTTGCAGATCCAGTTGGTGGTCGGCTGCTGCGCGGCGGCGATGAGGGCGATCAGGTCCTGGACGATCTCCTCGTCCGTCAGCCCGACCGGATGCGCCAGCATCCGGGAGGTGATGTCCGGCCCCGGACTCTCCCGCTTCTCCTTCACCAGCAGCTCGATGCGCGCCTGCGCCCGCCGGTAGGCGGCGACGGGGTCGTCCGACTCGGCCGCGTCCAGGGAGATCCCCAGATCCCGTACGAGGTCCTCGGTGTCCTGGCTGTCGGGCGCCATCCCGCAGAGCCGGACCACCGCGTGCATCGGCAGCGCGTGCGCGTACGCGGCCATCAGCTCGGCCCCGCCGCTGCCGGCGAAGGTGTCGATCAGCCCCTCGGCCAACTCGCGGCAGAGCTGCGCCAGTTCGAACTGGTCGACCGCCTCCAGCGCCTCCGTGATCACCCCGGCCCGCTGCTGGTGCTCCGCTCCCTCCGTGAACAGCACCGAGGGCTGGTGGCGCAGGAAGGGCATCATGGGCCAGTCCTCGGGGATGGAGTCCCACTGGTTCCAGCGCCGGGAGTCCCGGCCGAACAGCTCGTCGTGGCTGGTGACATAGGTGACCTCGGTGTAGCCGAGCACCAGCCACGCGGGAATCCCGCCGTCCAGGACGACGGGGGCGATCGCGCCGTGCTCCGCGCGCAGCCGCCGGTAGAGCTGGGAGGGTGTCTGATGGTGTTCGAGACCGCTCAGCAGCGGCGCGTCCGGCTGTACGGGACAGCCCGGGGTCGCGACAGCCGCTTCGGGGCCGGTTCCTTCGGGGTCGGTCATGGTGTCAGCTCCCTGGCCACGGCCAGTTCGTAGAGGTGGTCCACGAGGGTGATCAGGACGTTCTTGCCGGACGCGCGCACCCGCGCGTCGCAGTCGATCAGCGGGACGTGCTCGGGCAGCGAGAGGGCCTGCCTGATCTCCGCCAGCGAGAAGGCGGAGACGTCGTCGTCGAACCGGTTGACCGCGACGACGAACGGGGTGCGGTGGTGTTCGAGCCGGTCGACGGCGTACCAGGACTCGCTCATCCGCCGGGTGTCGACCAGCACGACCGCGCCGAGGGTGCCGGAGAACAGCCGGTTCCACAGGAACCAGAACCGCTCCTGGCCCGGCGCCCCGAACAGATAGAGCACCATCCGCTCGTTGAGGCTGATCCGGCCGAAGTCGAAGGCCACCGTGGTGGTGGTCTTGGTGGTCAGTCCGGCGGTCTCGTCCACGCCGATACCGGCCTGGGTCATCACCTCTTCGGTGTTGAGCGGCCGGATCTCGCTGACCGAGCGGACGAGCGTGGTCTTGCCGACCCCGAACCCGCCCACGATGACGATCTTCAGACCGGTCTCCGCGGCATCGGGCAACGGAGTGCGGCGGGCCGGGAGTTCAGAGGTTGCGGAGTCCATGGAGCACCTCCTTCAAGAGGGCGGAGTCGGGCAGGGCGGAGGCGGAGCCGGCCGCGCGCGGATGCCGTGCGGTGATCCGGCCCGTCGCGAGCAGATCGCCGAGCAGGATCCGTACCACCGTCACCGGCAGGTTCAGCTCGGCGGAGATCTCCACGACCGCCGTGGGATGGCGGCACACGCTGAGGATCCGTACGTGCTCCGACTGCATCCCCGGGGTGGGTTCGCACTCGCTGACGATCAGCGTGACCAGGTCGAACGAGTCGTCGTCGACCCGGCTGCGGCCTCCGGTCACGGTGTACAGACGGTCGGGGTCCCCGGTGTCGACGGGTCGCCCGGTCATGACGGAGTGCTCTCCTGGGCCGGGGTGCGGGGCTCGGCCCGCAGATGGTCACCGATCTGCTCGACCAGCTCGGTCATCTGATGACCCACCACACCGGGGTCGGCGCCGTCCTCGGCGATGACCGCGAGATGGGCGCCCGCGCCGGCCTCCACGATGAAGAGCAGCCCGCCGTGGAATTCGGTCATCGAGTGCCGCACCCCGCCGGTGCCGTTGCCGAACTCGACCGAGGCGCCCTGGGCGAGCGCCTGGATGCCGGAGCAGATGGCGGCCAGCTGATCGGCCTGGTCGAGGGTGAGATGGCGGCTCCAGCAGAGCTTCAGCCCGTCGCGCGAGAGGACCAGTGCGTGCCGGGTGCCCGGGGTGCGTTCCAACAGGCTCTCCAGGAGCCAGGTCAGACTGTTGTCAGTGGTCTGCATGGTGTGTGGGGCGGCGAGCACCCGGTAACGAGGTCACCTGCCCGTGTCTCCAATCTGGCGTTCGAGATGAGATGGGGCGCCGGTCCTCCGGGCGCCGTACGGGGAGCGCACCGCCGCCCGCCTATCCGGCCGGGTGCTGTCCGGGCGGCTGCTGGCCGGGCGGTGTGCGGCCCTCCGGTGGGTCGGACGGTGCCTCGGCCGGTGTCCCGAACGGAGTCCCGTACGGGTCCAGCGGCCGGGGCTCGGAGGAGTGGCGCGCCCGGTGGAAGGCCCCGAACTGCGAGCCCGCGTCGCGGCCGTCCCCCGTGCCCCCGTCCTCCGGCTCCGTCCCCGGCAGCGGCCTGCCCCGGTCGGACGCGGCCATGGTGCGGCCGGGCGGGCGCACCGGCAGCCCGTTGGGGGTCGCCACCCGGGGGCCGCCCCCCCGGGCGGACGGCGAGGGGAGCGTCCAGGCGGGCGTGGCGGGTGCGACGGGCGCGACGGGCTCGGGTTCGGCGGGGGCCGGTGGCGCCGGTGCGTCGTACGGGGCGGACGTGACCCGGGGAACGGGCGGTGAGGGCATCGTCGTCTCCGGGTCCGGTCGCCGCAGGAACTGTTCCGGAGCCATACCGCGCTGCTGGGCGAGGAGTTGGGGCGGGAGGAGCACCACGACGCCGGTACCGCCGCGCGACGAGGGCCGGTAGTTGACGCTGATGTGATATTTGGCGGCCAGCCGGCCGACCACGGCGAGCCCGAGCCGGGTGCCCTGGAGGTGGGCCAGGTCGATCACCCGGCCCGACACGGACTCCTCGGCCCGCCGCATGGCGGCGGCGGCCATCTTCAGACCGCTGTCCTCGATGGTCACCACGATGCCCGCGGTGCGCTCCTCGACATAGACATGGACCTCGTCGATCGGCGGCGAGAAGTTCGCCGCGTTGTCCATGAGTTCGGCGAGCAGATGCATCACGGGCTCGGCGGCGAACCCGGCGATCGCGGCTTCGCTGGAGCAGTGCAGCCTGACCCGCTGATAGGCGGCGATCCGGCCGACCGCGCCGCGCAGGATGGACTCCATCCGGATCGGCTTGTTCCAGGCCCGGCTGGCCCGGCCGCCCATCAGCAGGGCGAGCCGGTCGGTCAGCAGCCCGAGCTGCGAGGTGTTGTGGTCGAGCTTGAGCAGATCGCCGAAGACCTCCTCGCCGTGCCGGTCCTGCATCTCGCGCAGGTCGGCCAGCATGCTGACGGCCTTCGCCTGCACCCGGCTGAGCGCCTTGGCGCTGGCCACCTGCGCGGCGGTCGCCCGTCGCTCGCTGAGGGCGAAGTCCCTGACCAGCGAGTCGATCAGGACCCGCAGCCGCGGGTCCGCGGGCGGATCCACGGTGGCGAGCACCGTGTCGGCGGAGCCGCCGGAGCGCAGCCCGTTGAGCGCCGAGGGCAGCGTCCTGGTGGTCAGCAGGTCCAGATCGTCGGCCGCCTTGGTCAGTTGGGCGACGGCCCGCTCCCGCTCCTCGCCCGCCCGCACCGCGCGTCCCTCGGCGAGGGCGACCTCGCTGACGAAGACCTCCAGCACCCGGCGCAGCGGGGGATCGGCGGGTTCCGGGACGGCGGCGAGCGTCTCCTCGGCGCCCGCGCCGTCCCGCAGCCGCTTGACCACGGCGGGCAGGGTGACGTTGAGCAGTTGCGCGCAGTCCGCGCCGACCCGGGTCAGCTGTGACTGCGCGGTCCTGCTCTCGCTCTCGGTCATGGAGGCACCGCGCCGGCCGCGCCGCAGCAGCGCCACGGCGGTGCCCGCGGTGACCGCCAGACAGAGCCAGGCGACGGCGACGGTCGCGGCCACCCAGGTGCGGACCGTTACGGGGGCGGTGGCCACCACGGCGCCCCCGGCGGCGCCCGCCACGACCAGCAGCGCCAGGGGAACGGTGAGCGGCAACGGCCGTGCTTTGCGTATGCGGCGCGGGCTGGGGGCGACAGGCACTGACATTCCGCGGTCCCTCGTACTTGTGTGCGGTGGGGGAATCTTGACTGCGGGTGGGGAGGTGCGCGGCCGACCCGGCGGGCCGTTCGCACCACATGAGGCGCTCATGCTGCCACGGGCGGAGCCGCCGAAAGCCGCTGAACGGCCGGAGCCCACACAACGGGGGATTTCATGCCGAAGTAGCCCACCGGCGAGGGGCATCGTGGTAAGCGGAGAGCGTGGGCGCCGCTCGGTCGTAGGAAGCAGCCGGGCATCGGGGCCGGTGGGCGGCCCGGAGCGGCTGTGGGGTGAACGTCACAGCACCCGCGTCCGGTCGCGCCCGGCCCCGCCGACTACGGTGTGCGCGTGCCGAAGAACAGAAACACGTTCTCATCGCTGACCGCCTGGCGGCGCCGGATCGCCTCGCGGGCCGTGCACCGGGGCTGGCGCTGGGTCCAGGAGACGGGCGCGGTCAGCGCGGAGCGGCCGGGCCGGCTGCGCTTCCGCCGGATCGGCACCGGCACCCGGCTCGCCTTCCCGCAGGGCACCGTCTTCGGCGAGCCGTGGATCGAGCTGGGCGACCACTGCGTCATCGGCGAACAGGTCACGCTCACCGCCGGGATGATGCCGGGACTCGACCTCGGTCCCGACAAGGTGCTGACGCTGGGCGACGGGGTGGTGCTGGGGCGCGGCAGCCATGTCATCGCGGATACGACGGTGACCATAGGGCCGGATACGTACTGCGGTCCCTACGTCTACATCACCTCGACCAATCACAGCTACGACGACCCGGGGACGCCCGTCGGCAAGCAGTGGCCCCGGACCGAACCGGTCGAGATAGGGCCCGGCTGCTGGCTGGGCACCGGCGCGGTGATCCTCCCCGGCGCCCGGCTCGGCCGCAACGTGGTGGTCGCCGCCGGAGCGGTCGTACGGGGAACGGTCCCCGACCACACCGTGGTCGCCGGTGCGCCGGCCCGCACCGTGCGCAGCTGGGACGACGAGCGCGGCTGGCAGCCGCCGCTGCGCACGCCCGCGCCGGTGCCGATCCCGGAGGGCGTCACTCCGGAGCAGCTGCTCGCGCTGGTGGAGCGGGCTCCGGAAGCCTGACCCGGTGACGCGGACCCGTGGCGGCGCGGCCCCGCGGTGACGCGGCCCCGCGGTGACGCCGACCCGCAGTACAGTGCGGTGGACGGCCGGGTGCATCACACGGCACACCACGCGGGGGCTGTCCCGTCGCGGAGAACGACTTCTTGACCGTAGGGAACGGAAACGTGTCGGACCTCGACCAGCTCACGCAGTCGCTCGCCCGCAACCTCAAGCGCTGGCGCGGCGAGCGGGGCTTCACGCTCGACGCCCTCGCCGCCCGCGCGGGGGTCAGCCGGGGCATGATCATCCAGATCGAGCAGGCCCGCACCAACCCCAGCGTCGGCACCACCGTCAAGCTCGCGGACGCGCTCGGCGTCTCCATCGCCACCCTCCTCGACCACGAGCAGGGCCCCCAGGTCAGGATCGTGCCCGAGGACCAGGCCGTACGGATGTGGTCCACCGGGGCGGGCAGCCGCACCACCCTGCTCGTCGGCACGGAGGCCCGGGGCCCGCTGGAGATGTGGTCGTGGACGCTGGCGCCGGGCGACGCCGGGGTCTCCGACCCGCATCCGCCCGGCACCGTCGAGCTGCTCCATGTCACCGCCGGTGAGCTGACGCTCGTCGTGGACGGCACCCCGCACCCCGTACCCGCCGGAGCCTCCGCCACCTTCGAGGCGAACGTGCCCCACAGCTACCGCAACGACGGCACCGGCACGGTCGAGATGATCATGTCCGTCGCCATCCCGCCCGCCCGCTGAGACGGCCGGAACGCGCGCGGGGAACGGCTGTTAGCGTGACGCCCATGCGCGCGCCCATCGGAAACTTCGACCACGCCACCCCCGCCCCCGACTGCCTCGACCTGCTCACGCCGCCCGTCGCCGAAGCGGTGCGCGGCTGGCAGGGCGATGTCCCCGCCGACCAGCTGGTCTTCGTGGACACGGACCCGGCGGTCGCCGACACGGCGGTCTTCGTGGAGCACTACGGCCCCGAGCTGCTCGACCACTCCGCCAACTGCGTGGTCGTGGCGGGCAAGCGGGGCGGCGAGAGCACCCTCGCGGCGTGCGTCGTGCTCTCCCGTGCGCGCGTCGACGTCAACGGGGTGGCCAGGAAGCAACTCGGCGCGCGCAAGGCGTCGTTCGCCGCGATGGACACGGCGGTCGGCGAGACGGGCATGGAGTACGGCGGCATCACGCCGATCGGACTGCCCGCGAGCTGGCCGCTGCTCGTCGACTCCGCCGTCCTGGACACCGAGTGGGTCCTGATCGGCAGCGGCCGGCGGCGCGGAAAGCTGATCGTGCCCGGCAAGGTCTTCGGGCAGCTGCCCGGCGCGGTGATCCTGGAGGGACTGGGCGTCTGACGCCCCGGGCGGTCCGGTACGTGGGCCCCCGTGCGCGCGAGGGCCCGCTGTCTCAGCTGCCGAGCCGGGGGATCTCGATGGCCGGGCACCGGTCCATGACCATGGCGAGACCGGCCGCGCGCGTGCGCTCGTACGCCTTCTCGTCCACCACCCCGAGCTGGAACCACACGCCCTTCGCGCCGATCTCCACCGCCTCGTCGGCGACGGCTCCCGCCAGCGCGCTGTTGACGAAGACGTCCACGACATCGACGGGGAAGGGGATCTCGGCGAGCGAGGAGTAGCCCTGCTCGCCGTGCACCGTCTGCGCGCTCGGATGCACCGGTACGACGCGCTTGCCGTACCGCTGGAGCACGGCGGCGACCCCGTACGCCGCCCGCGAGCGGTTGGCCGACAGTCCCACCACCGCCCAGGTGTCTCCCGTACCGGTGAGGAGGGAACGGACCGTGTCGTCGTCCGCGAAGGCGCCTGTGTCTGCGTACATGCCAGGAGAACGGCCCGCACGCCCCGGCCATTCCCGCGCCCGGACCCCGCATAGGGTGGCCGGATGCAGGAGCAGTACCGCACCGTCGCCCACCAGGGAATTCACGAGACCGAGATCAACCGGTCCCGCTTCATCTGCGCGCTGGCGCCCGTCGCGACGGAACCGGCGGCGCGGGAGTTCGTCGCCCGCGTCCGCGCGGAGCATCCGGCGGCCTCCCACAACTGCTTCGCCTATGTGATCGGCGCCGACGCCTCCGTACAGAGGGCGAGCGACGACGGCGAGCCGGGCGGCACCGCGGGAGCGCCGATGCTCCAGATGCTGCTGCGCCGCGAGATGCGCTACACCGCCGCGGTCGTCACCCGCTACTACGGCGGGGTCAAGCTCGGCGCGGGCGGTCTGATCAGGGCGTACGGCGGGGTGGTCGGCGAGGCGCTGGACGCGCTCGGCACCCTGACCCGCCAGCGCTTCCGGCTCGCCACCGTCACCGTCGACCACGCCCGCGCCGGCCGGCTGGAGAACGAGCTGCGCGCCACGGGACGCGCGGTGCGCGAGGTGCGGTACGGGGAGGCCGTGACGATCGACCTCGGGCTGCCGGACGCGGAGGTGGCGGAGTTCCGGGCCTGGCTGGCGGACAGTACGGCGGGGACGGCGCGGCTGGAGCTGGGCGGCGAGGCGTTCGCCTGAGGGACCGGCGGCGGGACCCGGACGCCGTTGCTGTCGGGGCGCCCGGTTAGCGTGGGGCCTTCGACCACTGGGGGAGAGCTTGAGGATTCTGCACACGTCGGACTGGCATCTGGGGCGCTCGTTCCACCGCGTCAGCCTGCTCGACGCCCAGGCCGCCTTCCTCGACCACCTGGTGGCCACGGTCCGGGAGCGGGAGGTGGACGTGGTGCTGGTCGCGGGGGACGTCTACGACCGCGCCGTACCGCCGCTCAGCGCCGTGGAGCTGTTCGACCGGGCGCTGCACCGGCTGGCCGCGGCCGGGGTGCCGACCGTGATGATCTCCGGCAACCACGACTCGGCCCGCCGGCTCGGCGTCGGCGCCGGGCTCATCGGCCGCGCCGGAATCCATCTGCGGACCGACCCGGCCGACTGCGCGGAGCCCGTGGTGCTGGCCGACGGCCACGGCGAGGTCGCCTTCTACGGGCTGCCGTATCTCGAACCGGCCCTGGTGCGGGACGAGTTCAAGGCGCCGAAGGCCGGGCACGAGGCGGTGCTCGGCGCCGCGATGGAGCGGGTACGGGCGGATCTCGCGGACCGGCCCGCCGGGACGCGCTCCGTGGTGCTCGCGCACGCCTTCGTCGCGGGCGGCGAGCCGAGCGACAGCGAGCGGGACATCACGGTCGGCGGCGTCGCCTCCGTACCGGCCGGGGTCTTCGACGCTGTGGACTACGTCGCCCTGGGGCATCTGCACGGCGCGCAGGCGGTGACGGACCGCGTGCGCTACTCGGGCTCCCCGCTCGCCTACTCGTTCTCGGAGACGGCACACCGCAAGACCATGTGGCTGGTGGAGCTGGGGGCGTCCGGCGCGATCGAGGCCGAGCGGATCGACTGCCCGGTGCCCCGCGCCCTGGCCAGGATCCGGGGGCGGCTGGACGACCTGCTGGCCGACCCGGGGCTGGCGCGCCACGAGGAGTCGTGGGTCGAGGCCACGCTCACCGACCCGGCCCGCCCGCACGAGCCGATGGCGCGGCTGGCGGAGCGCTTCCCGCACGCGCTCAGCCTGGTCTTCGACCCGGAGCGCGGGGACGACGACCCGCTCGCCTCGTACGCCCGGCGGCTGGCGGGCCGCACCGACCAGCAGATCGCGGAGGACTTCGTGGCGCATGTACGCGGCGGACCGGGTCCCGACGAGGGGGAGCGTGCCGTGCTGCGCGCCGCTCTCGACGCGGTACGGGTCGACGCGACGGTGCGCGAGGTGACCCCGTGAGGCTGCACCGGCTGGCCCTCACCGCCTTCGGGCCCTTCGCCACCGCGCAGGAGGTGGATTTCGACGCGCTCTCGGGCGCCGGGCTCTTTCTGCTGCACGGCCCGACCGGCGCCGGGAAGACCTCGGTGCTCGACGCGGTCTGCTACGCGCTGTACGGCTCGGTCCCCGGCGCCCGCCAGAGCCCGGGAGTGACGCTGCGCAGCGACTACGCCGCGCCCGGCACCGCCACCGAGGTCACCCTCGAACTGACCGTCGGCGGAAGGCGGCTGGAGTTCACCCGGCGGCCCGCGCAGTCGCGGCCCAAGAAGAAGGGCACCGGCCTCACCACCGAGAAGGCGCGGAGCGAGCTGCGCGAGTACGACGCGTCCAGCGGCGGCTGGAAGGCCCTGAGCCGCTCCCACCAGGAGATCGGCGAGGAGGTCAAGCAGCTGCTGGGCATGACCCAGGAGCAGTTCTGCCAGGTCGTGCTCCTGCCGCAGGGCGACTTCGCGCGCTTTCTGCGCGCCGACGCGGAGGCGCGCGGCAAGCTGCTCGGCAGGCTCTTCGACACCCGCAGGTTCGCGGCGGTCGAGGAGCGGCTCGCCGAGCTGCGCCGCGCCGCCGAGCAGCGGGTGCGCGCCGGGGACGAGCGGCTCCTCGCCGTCGCCCAGCGCATCGCGCAGGCGGCGGGCGACGGTGTGGCGGGCGCCGGCTCGGACGCGCCGCCGCCGGAGGGCAGGCCCGGCGACGTGGGGCTCGCGCCCGCCGTGCTGGAGTGGGCCGCGCTCGCCCGTTCCGCCGCCCGGGAGCGGGCCGACATCGCGGCCTCGGCGCTGACGGCCGCCGAGCGCCGGGAGGCCGCCGCGCGCAGCGCGCTGGACGCCGCGCGGGAACTCGCGGCGGCGCAGCAGCGGTTCGCGCAGACGCTGCGCCGCGAGGCGGAGCTCGAAGCCCGTCGCCCCGAACACGACCTGGCCGAGGCGTCGTTGCGCGGCGCCCACCGCGCGGAGCTGGTCGCGCCCGCGCTCTCGCTGCGCGACGAGGCGGACCGGGCGCACCGGGACGCGGCCCGCGCGTACGAGTCGGCGCGCGCGCTCCTCCCGCCGGGCTCCGCCGAGGCAGGGGCCGGGCAACTCGCCTCGCTGGAAAGGGCGTTGCGCCAGGAGCTGGGCGCGCTCGACGCGGCCGGACGCGACGAGGAGCGCGACGCGGCGATCACCGCCGAGCGCGCGGCGCTGGACCGGCAGGCGCGGGCCGACGAGGAGATCCTCGCGGAGACGCGGGGCGGTCCGGCCGACTGGGAGTCCGAACGCCGTGCGCTCCAGGGCCGGGTCGAGGCGTCCCAGGAGGCGGCGGCCCGCGCCGAACGGCTGGCCGGACAGCTCGAACCCGCCGTGCAGCGCCTGGCCGCCGCCCGGCGGCGTGACACGCTCGACGAGGCGCTGACGGCCGCGCGCCACCGGCTGACCGACACCGGGACCCGCGCGGGAGAGGCCCGGGAGACCTGGCTCGACCTGCGGGAGGAGCGGCTGCGCGGCATGGCCGCCGAGCTGGCCGCCCGGCTGGTCGACGGCGCCCCCTGCGACGTGTGCGGCTCCGCCGACCATCCCGCGCCCGCGCGGCCGGCCGAGGGCCAGGTGGACTCCGCAGCCGAGGACGCGGCGCTGACGGAGTATCAGCGGGCCGACGCGGTAAGGGAAGAGGCGGAGCGCGCGCACGCGGCGCTGCGCGAGCGGTGCGCGACGGCCCGCGCCCAGGCCGGTGACGCGACGGTCGCCGAACTCGCCGCGCTCGTAGGGCGGCTGGAGGGCGAACACGCCGAGGCGCGCCGTACCGCCGCCGGCACGCACGCCGCCCTGGAGGCGCTCGCCCACGCCGAGCGCGAGCACCGGGAGCGGCTCGCCGCGCGCCACGAGGCGGAGCGCCGGGTGGCGGCCCGTACCTCGCGGTGCGAGGCGCTCGAAAGCGAACAGGACGCGCTGCGGGCCGGGTTGACCCGGGCCAGGGGCGAAGCGGCCAGCGTGGCGGAGCGGCGGCGGGAGCTGGCCGCCCTGGCCGGCCGGATCGCCGGGGCCGTGGAGTGCGTACGCGCCGTCGAGACCACCGCGCTGCGGCTGAAAGAGGCCGACGACCGGCTCGCGAGCGCCGCGTTCCGCGCCGGGTTCGACACCCCGCGCGCCGCCGCCGGGGCGCTGCTGACCGAGGCCGCCCGGAGCGCGGCACAGCGGCTGGTCGACGTGTGGCAGCGGGAGGCCCACGCGCTCGCCGAGCGGCGCGGGGAGCCGGAGGCCCGGGACGCCGCCGCGCGTCCGCCCGC
The DNA here is from genome assembly GCF_036231945.1 of Streptomyces sp. NBC_01429. NCBI lineage: Bacteria > Bacillati > Actinomycetota > Actinomycetes > Kitasatosporales > Streptomycetaceae > Streptomyces > Streptomyces sp. NBC_01429. Next base: position 6,975,096 of record NZ_CP109599.1, read on the forward strand.
CGACACGGCCGGGGCGTACGAGGCCCACCGGGCGGCGGAACACGCCCTGCGCGCCGCCGCGTCCGCCGCCGCCACCGCGCGCGAGCGCGGCGCCGAGCTGCTCCGGCTCTCCCGGCGGGCCGAGGCCGAGGTGCGCGCGCTCGGTCCGCTGCGCGAGGAGTACGACCGGGTGGCGCGTCTCGCCGCGCTCACGGCGGGCACCTCCACCGAGAACGAGCGCCGGATGCGGCTGGAGTCGTACGTACTGGCGGCCCGGCTCGAACAGGTCGCGGCGGCGGCCACCGTACGGCTGCGGCGGATGTCCTCCGGCCGTTACGGGCTGGTGCACTCCGACGCGCGCGCCGGCGGCCGGGCCCGCTCCGGGCTGGGGCTCCAGGTCGTGGACGCCTGGACCGGCCGGGAGCGGGACACCGCGACGCTCTCGGGCGGCGAGACCTTCTTCGCGTCGCTCGCCCTCGCGCTCGGCCTCGCGGATGTCGTCACGGACGAGGCGGGCGGCGTACGGCTGGACACGCTCTTCATCGACGAGGGGTTCGGCAGCCTGGACGAACAGGCGCTGGACGAGGTCCTCGATGTGCTCGACTCGCTGCGGGAGCGCGATCGCAGCGTGGGCATCGTCAGCCATGTCGCCGATCTGCGCCGCCGTATCCCCGCCCAGCTGGAGATCGTCAAGGACCGGCGCGGCTCGCTGGTCCGGCCGAGGCTCGGGCCCCCGGCACGCTGACAGGCCGTACGGGGCGTTCGACTCACCCCGTACGGCCTGTTCTTGACGTGGTGTCAGTCCGTCGCTTCCGCCGTGACCGCCGGGTTCGCCGCGGACCGGCGGGACCGCAGCAGGGGGATCAGGACCGCGACGAGCCCGCCGGCCACCGCGTAGGCGCTGATCACCAGGAGGTGCCCGGTGATGCCCTCGGCGCCGAAGTAGACGATGCGGCGCACGGCGTCGGTGCCCGCGCCGTTCGGCAGCCACTCGGAGATCGCCCGCCAGAACGGCGGGAGCAGCGACGACTGGTAGGCGCCGCCCGCCGACGGGTTGCCGAGGATGACGAAGACCAGGACCGTGATGCCGATCCCGATGACGCCGAAGAGGGACTGGAAGGCCATGGTGACCGTCGCGGCCGAGAGGACGAGCAGCGCGCCGACGCCCCACAGCGCCAGGAAGTGGCCGGTCAGCGCACCGAGGACCGAGTCCGCGACGAGCGCGCCGCCCAGCCCGGAGAGGATCGCGTACGGCACCATCGCGCCGAGCCGGAAGACCGCGCGGCGGGCGGTGAGCGGCCGGGCGCCGGCGGCGACCCCCAGCAGCGCCGCGACGAGATAGCCGCCGACGATCCAGCCGATGACCAGGTAGAAGCCGCTCAGCCCGCGTCCGTCGCCCGACTGGAGCGGCACGATGTCCCGCGTCGTGACGGTGCGCTGCTGGTCGGCGTCGGCCCCGGTGATCACCGCGGTGACGGCGTCGGCCTCCGCCTTGCCGCCACCTGAGGCCACCAGCAGGGTGTCCTCGGTGCCGCTGGGGTTGACGAGGAGGGCCGCGGAGGTCTCGCCCGTACGGATCTGCTCCTCGGCCGCCGCTCGTGAGGCGACGGCCTCGGCCTTGACCGGGGAGGAGGCGATGCCGTTCAGCCCGGCGATCGTCTTCTGCGACACCTGCGCGGGGGCGACCACGGCGACCGGGATCTGATGGGGCTTCGGAGCATGGAAAGCTCCGATATAGGACAAAATAAAGCCAAGTTGCAGCAAGAGGACACCAGCGATGAGCAGTATCGTGCGGAACTGGACGGCGTCCCGCAGCTCGGCCCAGAAGCCCTGCGGGCTCGATTCGTCCGGTGTGCTCATGGTGGAACCCTTCGGGTGGGGGAGTGGCGGCGACCGCCCGGGGCCGGTGGGGACCGGGACCGGTCGGATCATCGAATACAATTATGTATCCGATTCAAAAATGAATCGCAAGTTGGAGTGCGACCTTGGGAGTGTCACCGTGCCCGCTGCCCCGAAGCCGTCCGCTGCCCCGGGCAAGTCGCCCCGCGTCACCAAGCGCCGGGCCGAGACGCGGGCGCAGCTGCTCTCCGCGGCGGCGGAGGTGTTCGCCAGGAAGGGGCTCGGCCGGGCCTCCATCGACGATGTGTGCGCCGCCGCCGGTTACACACGCGGCGCGTTCTACTCCAACTTCAAGACCCTCGACGAGCTGATCCTCGCCCTCTACGACGCCCGCGCCGCCAGGCTGATCGCCACGGTCGAGGCCGCCGCCACCGAGGCGGTCGCCGAGATCAGGGCCTCCGCCGACCCGGCCGCGGAAGGTCCCGCCGGGGTGGCGGAGCTGGTCGAGGCGGTGACCCGGGTGGTGGCCACCCTCTCGGTCGACCGCGACGACCACCTCCTCCACCTGGAGTTCACCGCGCACGCCGTCCGCGACCCGCGGGCCGCCGAGGCGTTCGTGGCCCACCGGCGCACCGTGCGCGACGCCCTGATCCCGGTGGTCCGCGTCGCGATGCGCGCCCTCGGCCACGCCCCCACCGACGCACAGCTGGAGCGCATCACGCGCGCGATGTTCGCCGTACGGGACGGGATGACCAGCCAGGAGGTGCTGGAGCCCGGCGACCCCGAGCTGCCCCGGCTCCACGAGGCGCTCATGGCCGCGACGATCACCGCACTGGAGTGATAGGGATGGTCCCAACGGTTCGGTACGGCGGGGGTGTTGCTCCCCGACGCCGGCGGACGACGCCGACCGCCGACGCCGACGGAGGACACCCATGCCCGCACTCCCGCCGCCCGCCCCCGCCGGGCTGCGCCGCGACCCGCTGCCGCTGCGCGGCCGGACCGCCCTGGTCACCGGGGCCAGCAGACGCGGCGGCATCGGCTGCGCGGTGGCCCGGCGCCTCGCGGCGTACGGAGCGAGCGTCTATCTGCACCACCACGTCCCGCACGACGAGGACCAGCCGTGGGGCGCGGACCCGCGGGGACCGGCGGGCGTCGCCGCCGCCGTACGCGAGGCACGCGCCGACCCCGACGCGCGGGTGGTCCACGGCCCCGCCGACCTCTCCGCGAGCGACGCGCCCGCCGCGCTGGTCGCCACCGCCGCCGAGGCGCTCGGCGGCCGGCTCGACATCCTGGTCGCCAACCACGCCCTGAGCGGCTCCGACGGCACACTCGACACCATCGACGCGGCGATGCTCGACGCCCACTGGGCCGTCGACACGCGCTCGGTGATCCTGCTCGTCCAGGCGTACGCCCGGCTGCGCGCCGCGCTCCCGGCCCGTACCCCCGGCGGCCGGGTCGTGATGATGACCTCGGGCCAGGACCTCGCGGGCGGGATGCCGGGCGAGATCGCGTACGGGCTGGCCAAGGGCGCCCTCGCCTCGGCCACCCGCTCCCTGTCCACCGCCCTCGCGGACGCGGCGGTCACCGTCAACACCGTCAACCCCGGGCCCGTCGACACGGATTACCTGACGGGCGCGGCGTACGACGCGATCGCCGCGCTGTTCCCGGCCGGACGCTGGGGGATGCCCGACGATCCGGCGCGGCTGATCGCCTGGCTGGCCACCGACGAGGCCGAGTGGATCACCGGCCAGGTCATCGACTCGGAGGGCGGGTTCCGCCGCGGCTGAGCCGTCCGGCGCCGCGCCCCCGGGCCGGGGGCGCGCTCGTCCCGGGCCGGGCCCGGTCCGTACCCCCGGGTCGCGAGTCCGGGCGCCCCGTGACCGCCCCCCCGCCCGCGCGGATGGGTGCGGGCGGGCGGGCGGGGTACCGCCGGTCAGAGCTTGGACAGCTCGTCCACCAGGTCGTCCAGGCCCAGCGAGCCCTGCGACAGCGCCGCCATGTGCCACGCCTTCGCGTCGAACGCGTCGCCGTGGGCCTTACGGGCGTTCTCCCGGCCGGTCAGCCAGGCGCGCTCGCCCAGCTTGTAGCCGATCGCCTGGCCCGGCATCGACAGATAGCGGGTCAGCTCGCTCTCCACGAAGTCCGCCGGACGTCCGCTGTGGTTCCCGAAGAACTCCTGCGCCAGCTCCGGCGTCCACCGCTCGCCCGGGTGGAACGGTGACTCGGCCGGGATCTCCAGCTCCAGATGCATCCCGATGTCCACGATCACCCGGCAGGCGCGCATCATCTGCGCGTCCAGATACCCCAGTCGGCGTTCCGCGTCCGGCAGGAAGCCCAGCTCGTCCATGAGCCGCTCCGCGTACAGCGCCCAGCCCTCCGCGTTGGCGCTGACCTGGCCGACGGACGCCTGGTAGCGGGAGAGCTGATCGGCGACGTGCGTCCACTGGGCGATTTGCAGATGGTGTCCCGGCACACCCTCGTGGTACCAGGTCGAGACCAGGTCGTACACCGGGAAACGGGTCTCGCCCATGGTCGGCAGCCAGGTGCGGCCGGGGCGCGAGAAGTCCTCGGAGGGGCCGGTGTAGTACGGGGCGGCCGCGCCACCGGGCGGGGCGATCCGGGACTCCACCTTCCGCACCCGCTCGGCCAGTTCGAAGTGCGTGCCGTCCAGCGCCTCGATCGCCTCGTCCATCAGGCTCTGGAGCCACTCCCTGACCTCCTCCACGCCCTCGATGTGCTTGCCGTGCACATCGAGATGGGCGAGCGCCTCCCAGGGGCCCGCGCCCGGCAGGATCTTCTCGGCCTCGGTGCGCATCTCGGCGAGCAGCCGGTGGTACTCGGACCAGCCGTACGCGTACGCCTCGTCGAGATCCAGATCCGTACCGTTGAAGTAGCGCGCCCAGCGGGCGTAGCGCTCCCGGCCCACGGTGTCGGGCGCGTCCTCCACGGCCGGCGCGTAGACGTCGCGCATCCAGTCCCGCAGCTCCAGCAGGGACGCGGTGGCGGCGCGGGCCGCCGAGTCCAGCTCGCCGCGCAGCGCGTCGGGCCCGGCCGAGGCGAAGTCCTCGAACCAGCCGGTGCCCCGCTCCCCGCCCGCCCAGTCGGTGAGCTGGTTGATGAAGGTCGCGGTGGGGCGCGGCGCGCCCGGCAGCTTGCGCTCCAGACCCAGGGCCAGCGAGGCACGGTATCCGGCCAGTGCGGCGGGCACCGCGCGCAGCCGCTCCGCGAGGGCCGCCCAGTCCTCGTCGGTCTCGGCCGGTGTCACGGTGAACACCTCGCGGACATGGTGCGCGGGCGAGCTGAGATTGCTGATCGCGCGCAGCCCCTCGTCGGCGTCGTGGACCGCGAGTTCGGCGGTCAGCCGCTCGCGCAGCAGCCGACCGCAGCGCCGCTCGGCCTCGCTGTCCGCGCCGGGCAGTGCCTCGGCCTCGTCGAGCCGCGCGAGCGTGGCGCGGGCGAGGTCGGCGAGGGCGTCCTGCCCGGCGGGGGAGAAGTCGGGGAGACGGCGGGAGGATTCCGCCACCCCGAGGTAGGTGCCCGTGATGGGGTCGAGTGCGATGAGTGCGTCGACGTAGGCGTCGGCGACCTGGCGGGGCAGCGCGCTGCCGGGGGAGGTGTCTGACATACGGCCATCCTCCCCAACGGGGAGCGCCACGTCACACCCGTTGTTCCCCGGGCGCACCGCCTTTGGCCTGATCGCGATCGTTCCGGTCGCCGAAGCGGCCGCGACCCCCGGCGGCGGATCACCGGATCGCGGTCGCTCCGATCGGCGGACGCTCCCTAGTGACCGGACGGGAGGGACCGTACCGCCGCCGGTTCCAGCCGGGCCGTGATGACGAGCGTGCCCTCGTCGATCTGGTAGTCGAGCGGCAGGCCGAGGTCGCGCATCGTGGCGACCATGCCCGTGTTGGACGCCTGCGTCACCGCGTACACGCTGCCGCAGCGGGCCTCGACCGCGAGTGACACCAGGCGGCCGAGCAGCTCGGAGCCGATACCGCGCCGCTGCCAGGCGTCCTCGACGATCAGCGCGACCTCGGTCTCGTCCCCGTCCCAGAGCAGATGGCCGAGGGCGACGAGCCGGCCGGAGGCCGTCTGGACCGCGAGGGTACGGCCGAAGCGGGGGCTCAGCAGATGGTTCAGATAGCGGTCGGCGTCGCCCACCGGGCCGTGGTAACGCAGCCCGAGCGTGCGCGTGGAGCACCGGGCGTGCATGGCGAGGGCCGCGTCGAGGTCGTCGCCGTCGGCGCGGCGGACGGTGATCTCCTCGCCCTCGGGGAGGGTCAGCACGTCCTGGCCGCGCGGGATGCGCGGGCCGAGCCGGGCGTCCAGCTCCACCAGGGCGCGGGCGCGCGCGAACTCGGTGGGCGTGAAGGGGAGATAGGGGCGCTCGACGCTGATCGTGCCGCCGTTCGGGTCGCGCAGCCGCATCTCCGTTCCGTCCAGTACGCCTTCGACGGGCGCGGCGCCGTCCGCGGCGGGGCCGGTGGCCGGTCCGGCGGGCCGGGAGTGGATCGTGCACCGGCCGAGCAACTGGCGTAGGGAAAGCGGGAGTTCGGCGGCGTCCAGGGCGGTGCGGGTGGCCAGGCCCAGGACCCGGGTCGGGGTGTCGACCAGGTCGTGGGTGTCGGCGCGCTCGATCCAGGTGCTGCTGCCGCCCGCCGCCGACACCTCGCGGGTCAGGTCCTTCGCCTGGAGCGCGGCCGGGGCGCGCAGCAGGAACTCGTCCACCGTGCCGTCGGCCAGCGGATGCGTCTGGAGGGTGAGGATGTCGATCCGGTGCGCGGCGAACGCGCCGCACAGGGCGGCCAGGCTGCCCGGCTCGTCGCGCACGGTGGTCCGCATCCGCCACAGGGTCCGTTCCCCGGGGGCCGAGGTGTCCCGCTCCGCGGGCACCGGCGCCGGCCCGTCGGGTGCGGGCCCGGCGCCGGACGCCGGTGGGGCATGGCCGTGCCTCCGTGCCCACCAGGTGTGGAACGTGGCGGTGGCGATCAGCGCCACCGCCGAGGCGACCAGCAGGAACGCTCCATCGGGCCCGTGCGCGATCATGTTCGCCAGGGCGTCGGCGACGGCCACGGCGGTGAACAGGGCGGCCAGTTCGACAAGGTCCCGCCGCCAGTGGTGCGGACGGCGGGCGCTCTTCGCGGAAGTCACATGGGTCATGACCTCACTTTGACGGAACGGTGTTGCGTGATCACGAACGGTTTGTGACTGATGGGTTAAGTATGGGAATGTTCCATTTTGAGCCATCTATGACTCTTTATGGCCTGGAGTGTTCGCTTCCCTGGCGCAACGCGGCCAGCAGCCGGGTGGCCTGGGCGACCGTCCGGGACGTACCGCCCCGTCCGGCCAGCTCCGGCAGGCCGGACATCTCCTCCGCCGCGCCGCAGCGCTCGACGCAGTCGGCGGCCACGGACAGTATCTCCCCTGTCCCGGCCGGCGGGCGCCTCTCGTCGGACAGAACAGGAGCCAGCAGCACCGGCAGCGCCGCGCGCAGCACCGACCAGACCGTGGCGTACGCCCCGGTCGCCGCGGCCGTACGGGCCGAGTCCGCCAGCCTGTTGGGCTTGACCTTCCCCGACCGCATCAGCGCGCCCAGCTCCTCGCCCAGCGAACGGCCGTCCAGATCCCCCCGCGCGGCCAGCACCAGCAGGGCGTCCACGGCCGACAGCCGGTCCTGCGGATGCCGGGCCCCGAGGCCGTACGCCACCGCCCGGTGCAGCGACCCGCCCGCGGCCCCGCCGCTCTCGGCGAGCGTGGGCAGCCACCACGCGCCGCCGCGCTGGTCGTGCTCCGCGCAGGCCGACACCTCCGTCAGCAGCCAGCCGGCGAGGGTGTCCCGGTCCTGGGGCAGCACCTTCGGCCAGTCGGCCCTCCCGTCCCCCTCCCAGTGGTAGCAGTACGCTCCGGTCCGCTGGACGGGGCGGCCCAGCCAGCGGAAGGCCCGGGGGAACTCCCGGTGCGTCGCCAGCCGTTGCCTGACCTCCGCCAGCCGGCGCCCCGGATCCGTACGCGACCCCAGCCACCCGCGGCCGCTCCCCGGGCTATCGGTCTCGTCCACCGGCCCGTCCCCCGGCCCGTCCGCCTCGACGGGGCCGAGCGCCGGCAGCGCCGTCCCGTCCCCGGTGAGCCAGGCCGCCAGCCGGTCCGCCTCGGGCGTCCCGAGCCCCGCCGCCGCGCGCGCCGCCTCCGGATGCCCGTCACGCCGTACCCGCAGGAGGGCCTGCGCGAAGTCCGCCGGTGCCGGTGCGAGACCCAGCCGCCGGTACTCGCCGAGCCGCTCGACCAGCACCCCGGGGTCGAGCGCGCCCGTCTCCCAGGTCGGGGTGGCCAGCAGGAACGGCAGTGGTTCCGTACGCACCCGATGGGCGACCTCCCAGAGCCGCGCGTCCGTCACCCCCTCCAGCACGGTGTGCGCACAGGACTGCCGGACCGCCGCGCGGCTCCGCGTGTCCCACAGCGCCTTGACGGAGACCCGCTCGCACACGGCGGCGGCCACCACCTCCACCCCGTAGGTGTTCCGGCCGAAGTCGCGGTCCCGGTCCCGGGACGGTGTGTCCTCCAGCCACCAGCGGCCGGCCAGTGCCTCGCGCAGCGCGGCGGCCAGCGCCTCCCTGTCCCGGTGGGCGTGGCGCACCAGCCCGTCCAGCACCCGCTCGAAGGACATCGGCCGCCCGCGCGTGGAGATCAGCGCCGACACCTCCTCGACCAGCTCGGCGAGGTCCGACGGGGCCGGTTCCGATCGCACCGGGAGCGGTACGGGCGGCAGGATCTCCTCGTACGGGGCGAAGTCGGCCACCGCTACCGGCTCGCCGAACACCTCGGCGGCCCGCGCCCGGTGCACCGGGGCAAGCGTGGCGGCGGCCCCGGCCAGCTCGCCCCGGATGTCCGCGTCCACGGCGGCCAGATGACGGGCGACCAGTTTCAGCGCCCGCTCCTGGACGCCGGTGTCCTCGTGTCCGAACGTCCAGGCGACCACGGGCAGCAACTCACCGGCCGCGCCCGGATCGGCGCGCAGGGCCTTGCCCAGCAGGACGAGCTGGGCCCGGACCAGCTTCCTCTCCGGCCGGAACAGCACGGAACCCGAGACGTCCGCGAGTTCGCGCGTGGGCAGAGCGCCGGAGACGGCCAGTTCGGTCAGCACGCTCTGCGCGTGCCCCGCCACTGTGGAGGTGCCGTCCGCCGCCATCCCGATCCAGTCGGCCAGGTGCTTCCGCTTCTCGTCGGCCGTCGGCTCCAGCCGGCGCAGCAGATTCAGGAAGAACGCGGCATCGCCCGGCCGTCTCCCGCCGCGCAGCAGACGGGCGACGGTGGCGTCCACCAACAGGCTTCGCTCCAGCACGCCTTCGGCGGCGAGGACGGGGAGCACCGACGCCCAGTGGTGCGGATCGTCCTGGTGCCAGGTGAACGGGCCGGGGAGTTCGGCCGTCTCGAACAGCCTCGGGACCATGACCGGCAGCCAGGGATCCGCCCGCAGACGGTCCGCCAGATCGCCGTGCGCCCCCGCCGCGTCGACCCAGCCGTACACGAACTCGTCGGTGACCGGCACCTCGCAGCCCGCGAGCCGGACCAGCCCCGAGATCAGCGGGTAGTCGACCTGCGCCGTGGCCGCCCGGCCGGCCAGCCGGTGGGCGACGTTCCCGAGCCACTTCGGGTCCCGGTCGGCGAGGACGTCGAGCAGCGGCTCGTGCCACACCCGGAAACTCTCCCGCATCTCGCGCGAGCCGAGCCACGCCGCCGTGTCCGCCGCCCCCGTGAGGCAGCCCGCCCCCGCCACCAGCAGCGCGTTGTGCACCTTCCCGCGCTCCCGCCACCGGCGCCACGGCCACGCGCGCACCTCGGCGCGGAGCGCCTTCAACTCGGTCAGCGCCTCCTTGCGCTCCGCGGCGGTCATCGGCTCGACCAGCCCGGGAACGGCCTCGGCGCGCCCGGCCCGGACCGCGTCGGCCAGCGAACTCATCGCGCACCGCCCGCGGTCACGGTCCCGGTGGCGACGTCCCCGGCCGTACGCACGGCCCCGCGGCGCGCCATCCGGACGGCGAGCGCGTGTTTGCACGGGCCGCGCCCGCCCCGGTGGTCCGCCCACCACTGGCAGGTGCAGCTCAGCGCCCCGGCCGACTCCCGCACCTGGTACCGGCGCTCGCCCGAGGCCACCCGTGCCAGGTCGCCGCTGATCTCCACGGCCCCCGCCGAGACCAGGGCGCGCGCCGCGACCAGCCGGGGGTTGTGCCGCTCCGCGCGGTCCGCGTCGTACGGCAGCTCCCGGTGGAAGTACGCCGCCTCCGCGATGTCGTAGCCCACCCGGCCCGCCGTCCCCAGCCGGGTCAGCGCCGCCCGCACCCGCTCCACCGTCAGCCCCGCCCGCGCCGCCAGCTCGCCCGGATCGATCCGCGGCTCCCACGCCAGCAGGACGGAGACCAGCTCGGCGTCCCCGGCGGCCTCCTCGGTCGCCAGCGCCTCCAGCACCCCGCCCTCGCCCGAGAATCCGCGCGCCGCGTCCGGCGACAGGGTCAGCGTCAGCCGCATCCCGGGGAGCACCACTTCCCAGGCACTGGCGAGCGCGGCGCCGTCGGCCACCGGCCCGTACACCCGCAGCGCCGTCGCGTCCCGCAGCACCCGCCGCAGCGCGGCCAGCCGCTCGGGGCCCGGCAGACAGACCGCGCCCGGCACCGGCCGGGTGGTCGGCCGCAGGGTCCGCCCCGCCGGGACGACCCAGATCGCCCCGCGCGAGGCGCCGCCCGAACCCTGCGGCAGCGACCGCAGAAAACGCACCGCCTCCGCCGCGCTCAGCTCGGCCCGCGGATCGAATCCGGCGGAGACGACCTGCGCCTCGGCGAAGCCGCGCAGCCAGCGGTCGGGCAGCGGGACCTTCTTCTCCACCACCGGACCGTCGAGAGTGGTCACCGCCAGCTCGTCCGGCCCCACCCGCAGATGCAGCGGATCGTCCCCGGCCAGCCGGGAAAGGGCCTCGCGCAGCGGATTGTTCACATCCACATTGGTCGTGCCGTGCCCCGTCCCCGCCCCGTCGAGCCCGTCCCGCTCCACATCGAGCCGCGCGTACACCCCGCAGCAGCCGGAGAACGACTCGAAGCGCAGCCGGTCCCCGTTCCCCGTCACCACCGGGTCGAGCGACGCGTTCGGTGTCGGCCGGTAGTACCGCGCGCCGGCCACGTCGGCCACCGCCAGCAGCCCGCGGGCGGCGGCCCGGGGAGACGACAGGAAACCGGAGAAGAAGTGCGGACTGGCCTCGGCGCCCCGGGGCGTGCGGCCGCCGGAGGTCTCCAGACCGAGCAGCCGCCCGCCCTGGTCGCTCGCCAGGGCGGACGGACGGGAATAGGCCAATGCCTGTACGGATCGCGTCATGAGGGAGACCGTAGAACCCACCACTGACAATGGGCCCGGCGCGAACCCGGTGTTCGCGCCCCCGCGCTCCCGGGGGCGCTCCGCGCGCCCCCGGGACAGGCGCTGTTACTGGCCGACCCTGCCCGGCTGGAGCACCTTGGTGAACAGCACCGTGCCGCCCTGCTCCCGCAGCCGCACCGTCAGTTCGCCGCTGCCGCCGTCGATGGACACCTCGCCGAAGAGGGGCGGCGTCTCCATCGGGGAGAGGTTCGACCCCTCGGGGGCCTTCACGAAGACCCGGTCGGGGCCGAAGGTGCCGTCCAGCTCGCTGGCCGGGAACTGGCCCGCCGCGATGGGCCCGGTGACGAACTCCCAGAACGGCGCGAAGTCCTTGAAGGCCGCCCGCTCCGGGGTGTAGTGCTGCGCCGAGGTGTGGTGGACGTCCGCCGTCAGCCACAGCGTGCCGGTGATCCGCCGGTGCTTGATGTACCGGAGCAGCTCGGCGATCTGGAGTTCGCGGCCCAGCGGGGCCCCGGGGTCGCCCTGTGCGACCGCCTCGAAGTCCGTCGCACCGTCCGGTACGACCAGACCGAGCGGCATGTCGGCGGCGATCACCTTCCACACGGCGCGCGACGCCGACAGCTCACGCTTGAGCCAGCGCAGCTGCTCGGCGCCCATGATGCCGGTGGTGTCGTCGGTCTGCCGGCCGGGCGAGTTGGCGTTGCGGAAGGTACGCATGTCCAGGACGAACACGTCGAGCAGCGGACCGTGGCCGATCACCCGGTGGACCCGCCGGTCCTCGCCGCGCGCGTGCAGGGTCGAGACGGGGAAGTACTCCCGGAACGCCCGGGAGGCGCGGGCGGCCAGCACGTCGATGTTCTTCTCGGTGTACCGGTCGTCGTCCAGGATCTGCCCCGGGTACCAGTTGTTGCGCACCTCGTGGTCGTCCCACTGGGTGATGGAGGGGACCTCGGAGTTGAAGCGCCGTACGTTCGCGTCGAGCAGGTTGTAGCGGAAGTTGCCCCGGTACTCGGCGAGGGTCTCGGCGACCTTCGCCTTCTCCTCCGTGGTGATGTTGCGCCAGACCCGCCCGTCGGGCAGCGTCACGGCCGGCTCGATCACCCCGTCCGCGTAGATGTTGTCGCCGCTGGACAGGAAGAAGTCCGGGTTCAGCCGGCGCATCTCGTCGTACACGCGGAAGCCGCCGAGGTCCGGGTTGATGCCCCAGCCCTGCCCCGCGATGTCGCCCGACCACACGAACCGCACGTCCTGGCGGCGCCGGTCGGGCGCGGTGCGGAAGGTGCCGTACACCGGCTCGCCGGTACGGCGCGGGTCGTCCGGGTCGGCCAGTGTCACCCGGTAGTGCACCTGCTCACCGGCGGGCAGCCCGCGCAGCGGCACGGTGCCGGTGAAGTCCGTACCGGCGCCCAGCAGCGGGCCGTGCCACTGCCGCGAGCGGCGGAACGAGGAGGTGGCCGAGGTCTCCACCACCATCCGGGCGGGCCGGTCCGAGCGCACCCACACCAGCCCGGACGACGAGGTCACATCGCCCGCCTGCACCCCCCACGCGGCACGCGGCCGCCCGGAGAGCGCCTGCGCGGGCGCGGCGGCGGCGATCAGCGCGCCGCCCGGCAGGGCCAGTGCCGCCGAGGCGGCGAGGGAGCCGCGCAGCACGCTGCGGCGCGCGGGGGAGGCGGGGGTGGAGGCGGTGGGGTCGGGGGTGTTCGCGGGGCCTTGCGACATCGGTGTGTCTCCTGGGCAGATCGGGACGCCGTGGGTGTCCCGTCATGCCTAGCGCCCGCCCACGGCCTGGGGGCGAACCGCGCGTGAACAACGGCCCCTCAGCCGCCCGGCCCGGTGGCCGCGGTGGCATCGGCCAGCAGCGACACCCCCCGCGCGATCCGCGCGGGCGTCAGATGCGCGTAACCCAGCACCAGCCGCACCCGCCCGTCCCGCGGCCCGGCCGTCCCGTGGGCCGTCAGCGGCCTGAGCGCGATCCCCGCCTCCGCCGCCCGGCGCAGGAAGCGCGGCTCGGGACCGTACCGCGCGGGCAGCCGGGCGATGATGTGCAGCCCGGCCGCGATGCCGCTGACCTCCGTACCGGGGAAGTGCCGGTCGAGGGCCGCGACCAGGGCGTTCCGCCGCTCCCGGTAGGCGCGCTGGCAGCGGCGCAGCTGCCGGTCGTAGCCGCCGCTCCGGACGAAGTCGGCGAGTACGGCCTGATCGAGCGAGGGGTTGCCCAGATCCATCGTCCGCTTGCGCTCGACGATGTCGTCCAGCAGCTCCCGGGGCGCCAGCAGCCAGCCCAGCCGCAGCCCGGGAGCGAGCGACTTGCTGACCGAGCCCGTGTACACGACACGCTCGGGATCCAGGCCCTGGAGCGCCCCGACCGGCTCCCTGTCGTAACGGAACTCGCCGTCGTAGTCGTCCTCCAGGACGAAGCCGTCCACGGAGCGCGCCCAGTCGAGGAGTTCGCCCCTGCGGTCCGCGGAGTAGGCGATTCCGGAGGGGAACTGGTGGGCGGGTGTCGTCAGCACCGCCCGTACCCCCGACCGGACCAGCGGGCCGATGGCCAGCCCCGCCGCGTCCAGCGGCAGCGGCACCGTGCCGAGCCCCGCCGAGGCGAGCAGCGCCGCGTGGTCCGGGCTGCCGGGATCCTCGGTGCCGACCGTCCGCAGCCCGCGCCCGCGCAGGACGAACCCGAGCAGCGTCGTCGCCTGCGCCACCCCGGAGCAGACCACCAGCCGCTCCGGATCGGCGGCCACCCCGCGCCGCCTGGCCAGCAGCGCGGCCAGCGCGGCACGCAGCGCGGGCAGCCCGCGCGGGTCCGGATAGCCGAGTACGCCCGCCACCGGCCCGGCCAGCACCGACCTGTACGTCGCCGCCCAGGCGGCGCTCGGGAAGAGGGCCGGATCCGGGGTGCCGGGGCGGAAGTCGGCCCGCGCGCCGGGCGGGCGCGGGGCGAGATCGCGTACGGGACCGGCCGCGGCGCGTACCGCGTCGCTCACCCAGGTGCCCGCGCCGCGCCCGCTGCGCAGATAGCCCTCCGCCGTCAGCTGTTCGTACGCCTCGGTGACCAGACCGCGCGAGACGCCGAGATCGGCGGCGAGTTCACGGCTGGCGGGCAGCCGCGTCCCGGCGGCCAGCCGCCCCGATCTGACCGCCTCGCGCAGCGCGGACCGCAGCGCCCGGCCCCGGCCCCGCGCGGGCGCGGCGGCGGCCGGCACCAGCAGCTCCCACGCGGCGGTCCCGACGCTCCCACCGGACCCGGCGGGCGGATTGGTCTCCGATACGGCCATGGAAGTGGACCTTTAACGGCGTGCTCGCCGCGCGACGCGCCGGAGCCCCGGACCGGGCGGCCACGCGCGCCGACGCCGCCCCGCACCCGTGACGACGCCCCGCATCTGTGACAGCGCCCCGCGCGTGGTGATCTGGACAGCGGGCGCGTCGTCCGCTGGGATGGCGGGGTGGCGACCGACACCGCGGACACCGACGTATTCGAAGCCCACCGGGGCCTGCTGACCGGCGTGGCCTACCGCATGCTCGGCCGGGTCGCCGACGCCGAGGACGTGGTGCAGGAGGCGTGGCTGCGCTGGAGCGCGCACGACACGGCGGACGTCCGCGAACCGCGCGCGTACCTCGTACGGATCACCATCCGCCTGGCCATCGACCGGCTGCGCCGGGCGAGTACGCAGCGCGAGACGTACGTGGGCCCCTGGCTGCCGGAACCGGTCGTCACCGCCTACGGGCCCGCCGTGCCGGACACGGCCGAACGCGCCGTGCTGGCCGACTCGGTGTCGCTCGCCGTGCTGATCGTCCTCGAATCCCTCTCGCCGCTGGAGCGCGCGGTCTTCGTGCTGCGCGAGGCGTTCGGCTTCCCGTACGCGGAGATCGCCGTCACGCTGGACCGGGGCGAGGCGGCGGTACGGCAGCTCGCCGGCCGCGCCCGGCGCCATGTCGAGGAGCGCAGGCCGCGCTACGACGTGGACCCGGCCGCCCGCCGCGAGCTGACCGAGCGGTTCCTTGCGGCGGCCGGCGGCGGCGACCTGGAGGCGCTGCTCGCCCTGCTCGCGCCGGACGTACGGCTGGTCGGCGACAGCGGCGGCAAGGCCAAGGCGCCCCTGCGGATCATCGAGGGCGCCGACAAGGTGGGCCGCTTCCTCGCCGCCGTCGCGGCCGACGCCGCGCTCTACGAGTTCCGCGTCATGGAGTTCAACGGCGCTCCCGCCGTGCTGGCCCTCAACGGAGGGCGGCCGGATCTCGTACTCCAGCTGGAGGTCAGGGACGGCCGGGTGGAGAGCGTCCACATCGTGCGCAACCCCGACAAGCTCGGTGGCACCGACCCCGGACGGCCCACGGTGTAGCGCGTCCCACGCCCGTACGAAAGTCCTGTGAACACCCCGCGTTCGGGCACCGTTTCTTTCCGCAACCCGCGCACGATTGGTCTTGACCAACGACTGGGGTGGTCCTATCGTCGCTTTTTAGTGCAGGAACCTTTAATAAACAAGGGCACGGAATACCCGCCGGTAGACGGCGATTGCGGAGGATCAGGGTGGGGACCACGCAGCTGGGAACGGTGCCGGAGCCCAAGTACTGGCATCTGAGGACCGTGCTCGCCGAAGCGCTCGACAACGAGTTCGCGGTGGGGGAGATCCTGCCCAACGAGCGCGACCTCGCCGCCCGGTTCGGGGTCGCCCGCGCCACGCTCCGGCAGGCGCTCGAACAGCTGGAGCTGGAAGGCCGGCTCCAGCGTCGCCGGGGTGTCGGTACGACCGTGGCCCCGCCGCGCCTGGGCGTGGACGTCTCGACCGCGACGCACGTGTGGCCGGGCGCCGACCAGGACGCCTGGCAGCCCCGCGACTGCGCCCTGGCGCCCGCGCCCGCCTCGGTGGCGCGGCTGCTGGAGACGGCGGCCGGCGAGGCCGTCCACACCGTCCGCCGGGTCCGCGTCACGCACGGCCAGTCCGTGGCCGCCGAGCTGATCTACGTACCGGCCGCCTCGGTGCCCGAACTGTCGGCCATCGACGCGCCCTCGGGACCGGCCCGCGCGCGCAGTGTGCTGCGCGAACTGCGGCGACCGGCGCTGGACGGCCAGGACCGCGCGGTGGAGCTGGGCTCCGCGCGCGCGGACGACGCCAAGGAGCTGGACCGGCTGCCGGGCGCCCCGGTCCTGGTGGTCACGACGCGCTACGCGGTGGCCGGCCGTATCGCCGCCGTATCGGTGGCCACGTACCGCGCGGACACCTGCCGCCTCACCTTCGGTGAGTCGGGCGACCTGGAGATCAGCGACCAGCCGCAGGAGCGTCGAGCCTCCTGAGGCCCACGGCACCGGTGACGGTGACGGCCGCCCGCGCGGCGAAGGCTCCCGCGCGGCGGCGGTCCCGCGCCGTCAGCGGCGGCCCGTCACCGTGCCCTCCACCGCGAACAGCTGCTCCTCCACATGGTCGAGGGCGAGCCGCAGCGCGCCCGTCGCCACCGCCGCCTCGCCGAGCAGCGACAGCGTCACCCTCGGCGGACGCAGACAGAAGCGCGACAGCTCGCCGCGCAGCGGGTCGAGGACGCCGTCCAGGCCCGCCGCCCAGCCGCCGATCACCACCAGCTCCGGATCCAGCGCCAGCACCAGCGCCGCCACATCGTGCGTCAGCCGCTCGATGAACCGCTCGACGGCCCGCATCGCCTGGACGTCGCCCTCCTTGGCGCGGGCGAAGACATCGGCCACCGCCTGCTCGTCCAGCGGGTGCAGCGGCTCGTCCGTCGTGGAGAGCAGCTTCTCCGGGGTCACCCCGCGCCCCAGCAGATGCAGCGCGCCGATCTCACCGGCGGCGCCGCCGAATCCCCGGTGCAGCCGCCCGCCGATCAGCGCCCCGGCCCCGGGACTCAGCCCGGCCAGGACGAAGACCACGTCGTCGGAGTCGGTCGCTGCGCCCTTCCACTGCTCCGCCACCGCCGCCGCGTTGGCGTCGTTCTCCACCAGCACCGGGCAGCTGAACGAGCGGCGCAGCCGTTCGCCGAGGGCGAGCCCCGTCCACTGCGGCAGCGCCGTGCCCAGCCGTACGGTCCCGTCGGCCTCGACGATGCCGGGGCTGCCGACGCCGACGGCACGCAGGGAGCTGTGCGCCACCCCGGCGCCCTCCAGCACATCGGCGACGACGAGCCTGACCCGCTCCAGGCGTTCGTCCGCGTCGGCGGTCTTCGTGACCTCCCGCGACCCGGCGCCGACGATCCGGCCGTCCAGCCCGGAGACCAGCGCGGCCACCCGGCCCGACCCGATCTCGATGCCGAGCAGGTGCCCGGCCTCGGCCCGGAATCTGAAACGCCGGGCCGGCCGCCCCTGCTTGCGGGCCTCCCCCTCCTCGGGAGCGGACTCGGCGACCAGGCGCGTCTCGGTCAGCCCTTCCACCACTCCCTCGACCGTGGGCCGGGAGAGCCCGGTGATCCGGGTCAGATCCGTGAGCGTGAGGGGGCCCGCGTCGCGCAGGGCGTGCAGCACCACGGCGGAGTTGATCCGCCGCAGCAGGGAAGGGTCTCCGCCGGTCAGCCGCCCCACGGTATGTCCTCCCAGCTCGCGCGCTCGTGAGGCGGATCGTACTCGGTGCCCGACGGCGCTGCGAGTGGTGCGCGTCCCCGGTCTCGCCCCCCGCGGACGGCTGACGGGCAGCCAATTGTCAGTGGCCGGCGGTTTACTGGACCCATGACCACCGCACAGCACCTCGCCGCCATCGAGCTGCTGCGCGCCGCCGCCTTCCCGGCGGTGCGCGGCCCCACCGGGCCCGGTACCGGCGGGCCGGGCTGGGCCCTGGTGGAGCTGGCCGGGGGAGCGGACACCGAGCAGTGCGGCGCGGAGCACACCGCGCTGGTCGACCTCCTCACCGTCCGGCTGGGCGAGCCCGACGTCCTGAGCCTGTGGAGCCTCCAGGCCCGGGTCACCGGGGGCGAGGAGATACCGGAGCCCTGGCGGGAGCTGAGCAGCGGCCCCCGGTGGCTCCACCTGTGGCGGATCGGGGGCCGCTGGCTCGCGGTGGGGCTGGCGGACGGGTCGGGGAGCGGGTCGGTGGAGGGCGCGGACGGTCCGGGATGCCGGCTGCTCGCGGCCGTCACGGAGACGGACCCTCCGTAGGACGCGCCCGCGTATCCGGGTGCCCGCCGGGCCGGGTCAGTCGCCGACCTTCTCCAACCGCTCGCCGGGCACCGTCCCTTCCTGCCGGGCGCGGGCCGCGCCCGGGTCGGTCGCGTCGTACGGCAGGTTCAGATCGCGGTCGAGCGTCTCGGGCGTCATCCGGGTGGCGATGAGGCTGACCGTCGTGATCAGCATCATGTAGACGGCCACCGGGATCCACGACCCGGAGAACGCGGTGACGAGCGCGGTGCAGATCAGCGGCGCGACGCCGCCGCCGATCACGGACGAGAACTCACGGCCCAGCGTGACCCCGGCGTACCGGTAGCGGTTGCCGAACAGCTCGGGGAAGAAGCTCATCTGGACGCCGACAGCGCCCTGGCAGGCCAGGATGAAGCCGATGACGATCGCCACGGTGATCGCGACCTTCGACCCGGAGTTCAGCGCGACGAAGGTGGGCACCGGCAGCAGCACCAGCGCGCTGAGGATCGTGGTGTAGACCGGCTTGCGGCCGAAGCGGTCGGAGAGGGTCCCGAAGCCGAGTGCCGCGATCCCGCCGCAGATCGCCCCCAGCAGCAGCACCTCCGGTACGAACTTCTTGTCCACGCCCACCGTCGTCACCAGATAGGAGGCCATGAAGACCTGGTAGGTGTACGACTGCGTGCTGATGCCCCAGTTCATGAAGAGGACCAGGAGCATGGGCCTGCGGCCGTGCGTGAGCACGTCCTTCACCGGGGAGGAGGGCCGTTCCTGCTTCTCCTTCAGCTCCTGGAAGACGGGGCTCTCGTTGAGCTTGCGCCGGATGACCATGGCGACGACCGTCACGACCAGACTGCTGCCGAAGACCAGCCGCCAGCCCCAGGTCATCAGCGCGTCGTCGGACAGCCGCTGGGCGAGGATCCAGGCGACCGCGCCCAGCGCGGTGCCCAGCGCCGCACCGGTCATGACCAGGGAGGACAGTTTCCCCCTGCGGCCCCTGGCCGCCGTTTCGGTGAGCAGGGAGGCGGCTCCCGACTGCTCGGCTCCGGCGCCGAAGCCCTGGCCCATGCGGCAGATCAGCAGCAGGATCGGGGCCAGCAGCCCGACCTGGCCGTAGGTGGGCAGCAGCCCGATGGCGAGCGTCGAGCCGCCCATCAGCAGCAGCGTCGCGACCAGCACCCACTTGCGGCCGAGGCGGTCCCCGTACCGGGAGAAGAAGAGGCCGCCGAGCGGCCGGGCGGCGAAGCCCACCGCGTACGTACTGAAGCTGGCGAGGATGCCGACCGACGCCGAGACGTTGGGGAAGAACAGCTCGCTGAAGATCAGCGCGGAAGCGGTTCCGTAGATGACGAAGTCGTACTGTTCGAGCGCGGTGCCGATCAGCCCGGCCCACGCGGCACGCCTGACGGCGCGCGGGTCGGGGACCGGCTCGCCCGACGGGGTCCTGGCCGGTGGGGACTGGGGTGCCGCGGCAGGGGTGGTGTTGTCCATGATCCATGCCTCCTTGAACGGATCGGTTCTCCGGAGCGGAGCGGAACGGAACACATGCAGGGTTCTTTTGTGCTGGTGGTTCTGGTGGTTCTGGTGGTTCTGGTGGGGCTGGTGGGGTTTTCGGGAGAGGGCGAGGTGCCGCGCCCGGGTGACGGGACGACCCGGCCGGTCAGGCGGAGCTGTCCCCGGGGCGTACGACGACCTTGAGGTGCGTCGGGTCCTTCACCGGCGCCCGCAGCGCGTCGGCCGCCTCGTCGAGCGTGAACCTCCCGGTGAGCACGCTCCCGAGATCCACCCGGCCGTCGGCCGCCAGCGCGACGGCCGTCGGGAAGGCGTGGGCGTAGCGGAACGCGGTGGACAGTTCGATCTCCCAGCGCTGGAGATGCGCGAGCGGCAGCCCGTCGACCTCCGGCGCGGCCTGGCCGACGACGATCGCCCGCCCGGCCGGACGCAGCGTCCGCAGCCCCTGCCAGAGCGCCGCCGGATGGGCGGAGCACTCCAGCAGCCGGTCGATCCCGGTCAGTTCGGGCGCGCCGTCCGCCGTGTTGAGGACATCGGTCGCGCCGAGTGCGCGCGCCCGATCCAGCCGGGCGTCGTTCACATCGGTGACGATCACCTCGGTCGCCCCGGCGGCCCGCGCCACCTGCGCGACCAGGATGCCGATCGGGCCGGCCCCGGTGACCAGCACCCGGTCGCCGAACGCGACACCGGCCCGCCGTACCGCCCACACCGCGACGGCCAGCGGTTCGATCAGCGCGCCGGTCTCCAGGGGGATCGTGTCGGGCAGCGGATGGACGGCGCGCCGCGTCGCGACGAGGTACTCGGCGAAGGTCCCGTCGGTGGGCGGCGAGCCGAAGCAGGTACCGGTCGGGCAGAGGTTGTAGCGGCCCGAGCGGCAGGTCTCGCAGTCGCCGCAGCCCACGGCGGGTTCCACCGCGACCCGGGTGCCGGCGTCGAGCCGTACCCCGGAGCCCGTCGCGACGACGGTCCCCGACGCCTCGTGGCCGAGGACGGTCGGCTGCCGCAGGACGTTCTGTCCGTTGCGGCCATGGGCGAAGTAGTGCATGTCGGAGCCGCACACACCCACGGCGTCGACCGCGACGAGCACATCGTCGGGGCCGAGGGGCCGCAGCGGGCGGTCCTCGATACGGAGGTCGTCCGGGCCGTGCAGGACGGCGGCGCGGGTCGAATCGGGAGCGAGCACGTTCTCACGTCCTTGTGAGCGGGAGGGGAGAGGAAAGGAGGGGACGGGGGAGAAGTAGGTGGAGGGGCTAGCGGGCTGGCAGCGGTTCCGACTCCGCCGCCCGGGCGGCTTCGGAGGCCGCGGCGCCGGGACCGTGCCGGACGATGGCGTCGATGAACTCGGCGATCCGGGCGGCGAAGGCCGGAAACTCCGTCAGACCGGTCCCGAGCAGCCCGCTGTCCAGCACGGCCTGCGCGTAGGACGCGCCGCCGGACATCGGGACCCGGTGCGCGAGCGCGGCCAGCGGCTCGCGGGCCGGATCCACCATGGCGGTGGCGTGCGGCCCCGGCGAGAAGCCGGGGGGCGGTGTCACGCAGCAGAGATACGCGGCGACGGTCAGCGCCAGATGGTGCGGCATGCGCCCGGCGCGCAGCTGTAGCAGCGCCGGTTCCGGCACCCGCTGGCGGAGCTTGACGGACCCGTCCGAGCCGACCTGCTGGGTGCGGTGCCCCAGCGCGGTGTTGGCCCAGCGCTCGAAGAGCTGACCGACGTACGCGTCCAGATCGATGTCGGCGGGCACGGTCAGGCTCGGCAGGTAGTCGCCGTGCAGCACGGCGCGCGCCGCGTCCGCGATGAACGGCTGGGCGATCGACTCCGGAATGGTCGCCCGCCCGTCCAGCGCGCCCAGATAGGCGATGAGCGAGTGGGTGCCGTTGAGCAGCCGCAGCTTGAGCAGTTCGTACGGTTCGACGTCGTCCGTGAAGAGCGCGCCGCCGTGTTCCCAGCGCGGACGACCGGCGGAGAAACGATCCTCCATGACCCACATGGAGAACGGTTCGGCCGGCACCGGTACGGCGTCGCGCACCCCGAGTCCGGAGGCGACCGCGGCACGGTAGACCTCGGTGGTCGCGGGGACGATCCGGTCGACCATGGAGCTGGGGAACGTCACGGCGCTCTCCAGCCACTCCACCAGGTCCTCGCGCTCGGCGGCGGGCAGCGCCTCCACGAACTCCCGGACCAGCCGCCGCGTCTGCGCGCCGTTGCCCACCAGGTTGTCGCAGCTGAGCACGGTCACCGGCCGCGCGTGCGCGCGCCGGCGGCGCTGGAGCCCGCGCACGATCTGCCCGATGGTGGTGCGCGGCGGCGCGTCACCGCGCAGGTCGGCCCGTATCGCCGGGGAGCCGAGATCCAGCCCGTGGGTGCGCGGATCGAAGGTGTAGCCGTGCTCGGTGACGGTCATCGAGATGATCGCCGTGTCCGGCGCGGCCAGCGCGTCGAGCACCTGCTCGGGCTGGTCGGCCGCCACCAGCGCACCGGTGTGCACGGCGGGCACCGTGATCCGGGTGCGCTCCGGGGAGATCTCCACGACCGAGTAGCGCATCTCCTGCTCGCGCAGGGCTCGCGCCACGGCGGCGGAGCGGCTGGCCACGCCGAGGATCCCCCAGGGCCCCTCGGTGTGGGACAGCGCGGCGGCCGTATGGACGGCCTGGTGGGCGCGGTGGAAGTTGCCGAGACCGAGATGCACGATGCCGGTCAGGGCGGGGGTGCGCGCGTTCAGACGGGAGGCGGCGGGAACGGTCGTGGGACCCAGGCGCGGGAGTGTCGTGGTCATCAGTGCTCACCAGTCCGTCATCGAGCCGTCGCGACGCCGCGCGACCGGCAGATACGCGGGCTCGTACGGGAACCGGGCGGCCAGCTCCTCGTCGACCTCGACCCCGATACCGGGCTGGTCACCGGGGTGCAGATACCCGTCCTCGTACGACCAGCCGTGCCGGAACACCTCGTGCACCAGCGGCTCGTAGCCCATGTACTCCTGGATGGCGAAGTTCGGTGTGGAGAGACCGACGTGCAGGGAAGCGCCCAGCGCCACCGGCGAGACGTCGGAGGGCCCGTGCGGCCCCAGCCGCACCTGCCAGACCTCGGCCAGGGCCGCGATCCGCCGCAGATGGCTGATGCCGCCCGCGTGCGTCACACACGTCCGTACGAAGTCGATGAGCTGCTCGGTGATCAGCGACTGGCACTCCCAGACGGTGTTGAACACCTCGCCGATCGCCAGCGGGACCGTGGTGTGCTGCCGTACATGGCGCAGGACCTGCTGGTTCTCGGCCGGAGTGACATCCTCCAGCCAGAACAGATCCACCCCCTCCAACGCCTTGCCCAGCTGGGCCGCCTGACCGGGCGTCAGCCGGTGGTGGGCGTCGTGCAGCAGCTTCAGCTCGGGGCCCACGTGGTCGCGGGCGGCGGCGAGCACCGTCGGCGCGTGCCGCAGATACGCCTCGGTGTCCCAGACCTCCTCGGCGGGCCGGGTACCGCGCCCGGCCGGCTCGTAGCCGGAGCTGCCGTTGGTCACCCCGTACACCGTGTCGAGACCCGGCACCCCGCTCTGCGCCCGGACGGCGAGGAAGCCCTGTTCGCGCCGCGCGTCGATGGCGTCCAGCAGCTGGGGGACGTCCCAGCCGGTGGCGTGGGTGTAGGTGAGGATCCGGTCGCGGACCGCGCCGCCGAGCAGCTGGTAGACGGGCTGGCCCGTAGCCTTCCCCTTGATGTCCCACAGCGCGATGTCCACCGCGCCGATGGAGGTCATGGTGACCGGACCGCGCCGCCAGTAGACGCCTCGGTAGAGGTACTGCCAGGTGTCCTCGATCCTGGCCGGGTCGCGGCCGATGAGCAGCGGCGCGACATGGTCGCGGAGGTACGAGGCGACGGCCAGCTCGCGGCCGTTGAGGGTGGCGTCGCCCCAGCCGACCAGCCCCTCGGCCGTGGTGATCTTGAGGGTGACGAAGTTGCGGCCGGGGCTGGTGACGATCACGTCCGCCGCGACGATCGAGTCGGTCCCCGTCATCGGGCCACCGCCACGACGTTGTGCGGCCGTTCGCCGGCGGCCAGCCTGCCGATGTTGGCGGCGATGTCGGCGGCCCTGCGCGCGAACGTCTCGCGGGTGAGCCCCGAGGAGTGGGGAGTCATCAGTACGTTGTCCAGCTTCTCGAAGGGGTGGTGGCCGGGCGCGGCGACGTTGCCCTCGGACGGGTACCGGTACCAGACGTCGAGCGCGGCGGCGCCGATCGTCCGCTCGCTCAGCGCCCGGTAGAGCGCGTCCTCGTCCACGACGGGGCCCCGTCCGACGTTGATCAGTACGGCGGAGGAGCGCATCCGGGAGAGTTCGGCCGCGCCGATCAGTCCGGTGGTCGCCCCGGTGAGCGGCGCGGACACCACGACCACGTCGGCGGTCTCCAGCAGGGTGCCGAGATCGTCCACGGTCCCCGACCAGTCCAGCCCACGGGCCACCGCGTCGACGTCGCCGCGCCGGGTGACCGCGACGCCCCGCGCGCCGAACGCGCGGAACAACTCCCAGCAGCGCGCGCCGATATGGCCGAAGCCGACGAAGCCGACCGTCGCCGAGGCCAGGCTGTCGACCCAGGGCGAGTCCGGGGTGTGGACGGGGGAGTCCCACCGGCCCTCGCGCAGCGCGGTGTGCTGGCGCAGAAAGCCCCGGCGCAGCAGGATCGCGGCGGAGATCGCGTACTCCGCCATGGAGTTCTCGTGGTGGAAGGTGTTGGCGACCAGGGTGCCCGGCGCCAGCGCGGCCGTCTCGATCTTCTCCGTGCCGGCGCCCGCCGCGTGGACCAGCCGCAGGCGCGGCGCGGCGGCGGCCAGGGCGGCGGTGCACTGCCCGGAGACGAGGACGTCCGCGTCGCCGAGGGCCGCCGTGACGGCCCCGGCGTCCCGCACGTCCGGCCAGCGGACCGACGTCCCGGCGGGGAGCGCGGCCTCGAACTCGGCGCGCAGCGGGGCCAGATTGGAGTCGGCGACCACGACGGTCAGCGGGGTGCCGGGTGTGTGCGCGCCCGGGTTGGCCGGGGTGGCGTCGCTCGTCATGACGCGTCCTTCATCGTGCGGTCGGTGGTGGTGGCGCGCCATGAGGCGTGGTGGGTGGCCGGGCCGCTCGAAGCGCGCACGATCAGCTGGGTCGGCAGCCGCAGCAGCCGCGGGGTGGCCCGCTCGCCCGCCAGGACCTGGCCCAGCAGATCGAGACTGAGCGCCCCGGCCTTGGCCATCGGTACGGCGATACTCGTCAGGGACGGCTGCGACACCTCGGCGAACGGGATGTCGTCGACACCGATGACACTGAGGTCGTCGGGGACGCTCAGCCCCAGCGCCCGCGCTCCGGCGATCACACCGAGCGCCATCAGATCGTTGTGTGTGATCACGGCGGAGGCGCCCGAGGCCATCACACTGGCGGCGGCGGCCGTGCCGCCCGCCACCGTCTCGGCCTGCCAGCCGAGCAACTCCAGCTCCAGGGAGGCCCGTTCGGTCTCGCTGCGGATCAGTTCGACCCGGTGAGCGTTGGACCAGGAGCGCTGCATGCCCTGGACGTAGGCGATCCGCCGGTGGCCGAGCGCGGCCAGGTACTCGATGGCCTGCCGCATGCCGTGCGCGGCGTCCGCGATCACGCAGTCGGCGCCGGCGGTCTCGCGGTTGACGAGGACGACGGGCGTGCGCCCGCAGATGGCGAGGATCTCCGCCGCCTCCAGCCTCGGGGAGCACACGATCAGCCCGTCGGCCTGATCGCGCATGTGCGTGATCACCTCGCGTTCACGGTCCGGGCTGAGGTCGGTGTCCGCGAGGACGACGGTCTGCCTGCGGTGCCACCCCTCGCCCTGGGCGGCCTTCACGAACGCCCCGAACACCGGATTGGCGATGTCGGGCACGATCACGGCCACCGTCGCGCTCTCCCCCTCGGTGGCCGGCTCGACGGCGCGCGCCACGGGCGACTCGTACCCCAGCTCTTGCGCAACGGCGAGAACCTTGCGCAAGGTCTGTGGCCCGAGTCTGTCCGGGTCGCTGAAGGCCCGGGACGCGGTGGAGAGCGCGACGTTGGCGCGCTTGGCGACATCGGTCAAGGTGATGGCCATGGCAACTCCGCTACTTGCTCGACGGAGCGAGGTGGATGAACGACATGTTGCATGGTCGTCACCGTTGCGCAAACTTGTCAATGCTTGCCACAAAACTGGCAAGGGGGTGGCGCGGGTGCCGTGCGGTGCCGTCCGGCCGACAACCCGGGCCGGGACAGGGAGGGCCTACGCGGGGGCCGGGACAGGGAGGGCCTACGCGGGAGTGTTCGCCGCCTCGCGCAGCCGGCCGAACTCCTCGGCCATCGTCGCCGCCGTCCAGTGCGCGTTGAGCCCGCTCGGATTGGGCAGCGCCCAGATCCGGGTCCCGCCGATCGTCCGCTCCTGCGGCCCGATGACGGCACGCTTCTCGTCGAAGGCGGTCCGGTACGCGGTGATCCCGACCACCGCCAGCCACACCGGCCGCAGCCGCTCCACCTTCGCCGCCAGGATCCGCCCGCCCGCGCGGAACTCCTCGGCGCTCAGCTCGTCGGCCCGCGCCGTCGCCCGCGCCGCGACGTTCGTGATGCCCAGGCCGTACGTGAGCAGCTCGTCCTGCTCGGCGGGGCGCAGCTGCCTCGGGGTGAAGCCGGACAGGTGCAGCACCGGCCAGAAGCGGTTGCCGGGGCGCGCGAAGTGATGGCCCGTGGCCGCCGACATCAGGCCCGGGTTGATACCGCAGAACAGCACACGCAGACCGCCCGCGACCACGTCCGGCAGGACGCGGTCGCGGGCGGCTTCGAGTTCCTCGGGGGTCACGCGCGGATCATCCGGCCGTCACAGGATGGACCCCGGCGTGTAGCCCGCCGCCTCGGGGTGCCGCTTCACGATCTCGTCGACCCGGCCGACGACCGTCGCGATCTGGTCCTCCGCCGCGCCCGTGAAGGACAGCTTGTCCGCCATCAGCGCGTCCAGCTCGGCCCGGTCCAGCGGCATGCGCTCGTCGGCCGCCAGCAGGTCCAGCAGCTCGTTGCGCTCGGCCCCCCGCTCGCGCATGGCCAGCGCCGAGGCGACGGCGTGCTCCTTGATGACCTCGTGCGCGGCCTCGCGGCCCACCCCGGCGCGTACGGCGCCCATCAGCACCTTCGTCGTCGCCAGGAACGGCAGATAGCGGTCCAGCTCACGCGCCACCACCGCGGGGAACGCGCCGAACTCGTCCAGCACCGTCAGGAACGTCTCCAGCAGCCCGTCGAGCGCGAAGAACGCGTCGGGCAGCGCCACCCGGCGGACCACCGAGCAGGAGACGTCGCCCTCGTTCCACTGGTCGCCCGCCAGCTCGCCGGTCATCGACGCGTAGCCGCGCAGGATCACCATGAGGCCGTTGACCCGCTCGCAGGAGCGCGTGTTCATCTTGTGCGGCATCGCGGACGAGCCGACCTGACCGGGCTTGAAGCCCTCGGTCACCAGCTCGTGCCCGGCCATCAGCCGGACCGTCTTCGCGACCGACGACGGCGCCGCCGCCAGCTGCACCAGCGCGGTCACCACGTCGTAGTCGAGCGAGCGCGGATAGACCTGGCCCACCGAGGTGAACGCCTGCGCGAAGCCGAGATGGCCCGCGATCCGCCGCTCCAGCTCGGCCAGCTTCGCGGTGTCCCCGCCCAGCAGGTCCAGCATGTCCTGCGCGGTGCCCACCGGGCCCTTGATGCCGCGCAGCGGGTAGCGCCCGAGGAGATCCTCCAGCCGCCCGTACGCCACGAGCAGCTCGTCGGCCGCCGTCGCGAACCGCTTGCCGAGCGTGGTGGCCTGCGCGGCGACATTGTGCGACCGGCCGGCCATGACCAGCTCGCCGTACTCGCCGGACAGCTTTCCGAGCCGCGCCAGCACCGCCACCGTACGGTCGCGCATCAGCTCCAGCGAGAGCCGGATCTGGAGCTGCTCGACGTTCTCCGTGAGATCCCGCGAGGTCATGCCCTTGTGGACCTGCTCATGGCCGGCGAGGGCGTTGAACTCCTCGATGCGCGCCTTCACATCGTGCCGGGTGACCTTCTCGCGCTCGGCGATCGACGCCAGATCGACCTGGTCGAGCACGCGCTCGTAGTCGGCGAGGGCGGCCTCGGGCACCTCGATGCCCAGGTCCCGCTGCGCCCGCAGCACGGCGAGCCACAGCTGACGCTCCAGCTTCACCTTCTGCTCGGGGGACCACAGCACGGCCAGCTCCGCCGAGGCATAGCGGCCGGCAAGGACATTGGGGATACGAGGCTTGGCAGTCACGTGGGGTGATTCTACTGGCGGTTCGCGCAGGTCGGCGCCCCGGTCCTGTTCGTAGGTTGCTACGAGGGCCCCGAGGCACGGTCCTGGGCGGCCGTCCCGTGCCCGGTGGACGGCCCGCCCTGAGCGGACGGCCCGTCCTGATCCGGCGCGATGTCCCCGTACGGCAGCAGGTCGGGGCGCTTCGCCGCGCGGCCGTCCCCCGAGGAGCGCCCGGTGAGGCGGCGCATCACCCACGGCCCGAGGTGCTGCCGGGTGAACCGCGCGTCGCTCGTCCGCCGCGCGAGCCACCGCGCGGGGTCGGCGGGCGGCAGTGGGGCCCGCCAGTCGTCCGCCGCGTCCAGCCCCAGCGTCTGCCAGACCGCCTCGGCCACCCGGCGGTGGCCCTCCGCCGTCAGATGCAGCCGGTCCACGTCCCACATCCGCTGCTCGCCGAGGACCGGCGCCCCGTACAGATCCACCACCAGCGCGCCGTGCGCCGCCGCCAGCTCGTCGACCACGGTGAACAGCTCCTCCATACGCGGCCGCAGGCGCTCCACCACCGGACCGTTCCGCGCCGGGCTGCGCATCAGTACGAGCTGCCCGCACGCCGGGGCGAGCCGCTCCACGGCCTCCGTGAGCAGCGCGCGCACCCGGCCCATGTCGACCTTGGGCCGCAGCGTGTCGTTGAGCCCGCCGACCAGCGTCACCACGTCCGGCGCCATCGCCGCCGCGAGGTCCACCTGCTCCTCGACGATCTGGCCGATGAGCTTGCCGCGCACGGCCAGATTGGCGTACCGGAAGCCGGGGGTACGGGCGGCGAGCCGCGCCGCGAGCAGATCGGCCCAGCCCCGGTAGGAGCCGTCGGGCAGATGGTCGGACATGCCCTCGGTGAAGGAGTCACCCAGGGCGACGAAACTCGTGTATTCAGCATGCGTCTCCATGGCGCGGTCGATCGTACCGGTCGGTATGCGACCGGCCTCCGGGAGGTCCCACCGCGCCCGCGAGGCGACCGGACCTACGCGTGCCGGCCCACCAGCTCCCGCAGCACGTCCTCCATCGTGACCAGCCCAGCCAGCCGCCCGTCGTCGTCCAGCACCGCCGCCAGATGCGTACGGCTGCGGCGCATCGCGGTCAGTACGTCGTCCAGCGGCGTCGCCGCCCGCACCCGCGCGATCGCCCGCATCCCGGACACCGGGAACGGCTCGTCGCGCGGCGCCGCGTCCAGCGCGTCCTTGACATGCAGATAGCCCAGGATCCGGCGCGAGGGGTCCACCACCGGGAAGCGCGAGAAGCCGGTCTCGGCGGCCAGGTTCTCCAGCGCCTCCGGGGTCACCCCCAGCCGCGCGGTCACCACCCGCTCCAGCGGCAGCACCACATCGCGCACCGGACGGTGTCCCAGCTCCAGCGCGTCGTGCAGCCGCGCGGCCGCACGGTCGTCCAGCAGCCCCGCGTGGCCCGCGTCCGTGACCATCCGGGCCAGCTCGTCGTCGGAGGACGTCGCCGACACCTCGTCCCTGGTCTCCACCCGCAGCAGCTTCAGCAGGCCGTTCGCGAAGGCGTTGACCGTGAAGATCACCGGGCGCAGCGCGCGGGCCAGCCCCACCAGCGGCGGCCCGAGCAGCAGCGCGGCGCGCACCGGACCGGCCAGCGCGACGTTCTTCGGGACCATCTCGCCCAGCAGCATGTGCAGATACGTGGCCACGGCCAGCGCGATCACGAACGAGAGCGGGTGCACCAGACCGTCCGGCATCCCGACCGCAGCGAAGACGGGCTCCAGCAGATGGGCGATCGCGGGCTCGGCCACGATCCCCAGCACCAGCGTGCACAGCGTGATGCCCAGCTGCGCCGCCGCCAGCAGCGCCGACACATGCTCCAGCCCCCACAGAACACCGCGCGCCCGCCGGTCGCCGGCCTCCGCCTCGGGCTCGATCTGGCTGCGGCGCACGGAGATCAGCGCGAACTCGGACGCGACGAAGAAGGCGTTGACGACCAGCGTCAGCAGCCCGGCGAACAGCTGGAGTGCGGTGATCACCGGGCCTCCCCGGAGCCGTCGGTACGGAAGCGGCGGGCCCCGCCGGAGCCACGGGGCCCGCCGGAGCCACGGGGCCCGCGCGAGCCACCCGGGCCGCCGTCGCCGTCGTCTCTGTCTTCGTCGCCGCCGCCCGGTGGGAGCGGCGCGCGCAGCAGCAGCCGCGCCGCCCGCCGGCCCGTGGCGTCCACGACCTCAAGACCCCAGCCGTCCAGCGCCAGGCGGTCGCCCTCGACGGGCAGCCTGCCCAGCTCCGTGGCGACGAGCCCGGCGAGCGTCTCGTACGGCCCCTCCGGCATCCGCAGCCCCATCGTCCGCAGCTGATCGGCGCGCGCGGCGCCGTCCGCCGACCACAGGGCCCGGCCCTCCGCGTCCTCGCCGACCGGCGCCAGATCGGAGGTCTCGTGCGGATCGTGCTCGTCCCGTACCTCGCCGACGACCTCCTCGACGATGTCCTCCAGCGTCACCACCCCGGCCGTACCGCCGTACTCGTCGATCACGACGGCCATCCTGGACCGGCCCGACAGCCGGTCCAGCAGGGTGTCCACCGTCAGCGACGCGGGCACCAGCAGCGGTTCGCGCAGCAGCCCGGACACCGGGTGCCGGGGGCGCCGCTCCGCGGGCACCGCCAGGACGTCCTTGATGTGCACGACGCCCACGACCGAGTCCAGATTCCCCCGGTGGACGGGGAAGCGGGAGAGGCCCGAGGCGCGCGTGGCGTTGGCGACGTCCTCCGCCGTGGCCCGGATGTCGAGGGCCATCACCCGGACCCGAGGGGTCATCACGTTCTCCGCCGTCAGCGCGGACAGGCTCAGCGTCCGTACGAACAGCTCGGCGGTGTCCGCCTCCAGCGCGCCCTCCCGCGCGGAGTGCCGGGCCAGCGCGGCCAGCTCCTGCGGGCCGCGCGCCGAGGCCAGCTCCTCGGTGGGTTCGAGACCGAAGCCGCGCACGATGCGGTTGGCCGTGTTGTTGAGATGGCTGATGAACGGCCGGAAGGCGGCGGTGAAGTACCGCTGCGGGGTGGCCACCACCTTGGCGACGGCCAGCGGCGAGGAGATCGCCCAGTTCTTCGGGACCAGCTCGCCCACGACCATCAGCACGACCGTCGACAGGGCCGTACCGATGACCAGCGCCACCGAGGACGCCACCGACGGCGAGAGCCCCACCGCCTCGACCGGGCCCCGGATCAGCTTGGCGACGGACGGCTCCGCGAGCATGCCGACGACCAGATTGGTGACGGTGATCCCGAGCTGGGCGCCGGAGAGCTGGAAGGTCAGGCTCCGTACGGCCTTCAGCGCCCCCGCCGCGCCCCGCTCGCCCCGCTCGGCCGCCCGCTCCAGCTCCCCGCGCTCGACCGTGGTCAGGGAGAACTCCGCCGCGACGAAGGCCCCGCAGGCGAGCGCCAGCAACACCGCCACCAGCAGCAGAAGCACCTCGGTCATCGGTTCACCTCCGTCCCATGGTCCGTCACCGGGACGAGGAGCGCGCGATGTCGGGCGCGCGTCGTGCGGATGCGTCGGGGAAGCGCGCCCATCGGCGGAGACCCACCTCGTTCGGTCGGCGGTGGCGGACCCTCCACCGTAACCGCCCGCGCCCCGCGCCCCGGGCGGCCCGCTACGGAGCGCCGCGGACGGGGTTCAGCCGACGGCGAGCGGCTTGACCCAGCGCGTCCACTGCGGCTGCGGGCCGTACCCGGCCGCCCGCCACGCGTGCTGCCCGAGCTCGTTGCGGTTCAGCACCATGGCGTCGCCGCGCCGCCCACCCAGCCGGACGAACCGCTCCTCGGCCGCCGCGAGCAGCGCGCCGCCGATGCCGAGCCGCCGGTGGTCCGGGTGGACGGCCAGCCGGTAGGTGGAGCACCGCCAGCCGTCGAAACCGGCTATCACGGTTCCCGTGAGAAGACCGTCACGTTCCGCGAGGAGCAGGGCTTCGGGGTCGGTGGAGATGAGCCGGGCCACCCCGTCGTGGTCGTCGCTGATGCTCGTTCCCTCCGCGGCCTCGCGCCAGAACCGCAGCACGGCTTCGATGTCGGGGAGGCCGGCGGGACGGATGTGGATATCACTCATCCGGCGAGCCAAGCAGATCACCCCCGCGCTCGGCGAGCGATTTCCGCGCGGGGCCGCCGCCCCATCGCTGTCCTGTCGCTGTCCTGACCTCGTCCCGTGCGTCACGTTGTGTAACCCCTCGCTCCCGCGAGGTGCGGTCCGACGCATGAACCGGCCCGTACGGAGGTAGGGATCCCGGCTGATGGGCTGGGTCCGGTGGGGTGACCCGAAGGAGGGGTGGGGCGATGGCGTCGATCATCAGGGGTGCGTGGGCCGGCCGGGGACGGGAATCCGGGTGAGCACGCCGGAGCCGTCCGGTCCGACGGCTGTTCCCGGCCAGGAGGCCGAGCGGTTCGTCGTGGCCTCGGCTGTGCTGACGGGGTTCGACGCCGCCGAGCTGACGGCGACCGGTATGGCCGAGATCTACCGGGAGTTCGTGACCCGGCGGGTGCCACCGCCCCGCTATTCGGAGATGGTGGACAGGCTGGCCGGTGCGACGGCGGACGCGCACACGGCACTGGGCGATGACGAGGCGTTGGGTGAACTCGCGCGGGCCGTCTGTCATCTCTGGTACCTGGGAGTGTGGCCGGGGCTGGTGGGCGATGACGGTGGAGCGGTGCCCCGCCTGGTGTCGGGGCGTGCCTATGCCCGTGGGCTGGTGTGGCGCAGTTTCGGTGGTCACGCGCCCGGCGCCGGGCGGCCCGGCTACGGCACCTGGGCCGATCTCCCGGCTGGTGCGGCGGGGGGCGGGGGCCGTTGACCGGGGGTGAGGACCACGACGTGATCGTGGTCGGCGCGGGTGTCGCCGGATCGCTGGTGGCACGGCAGTTGGGGGACCGCGGCTGGCGCGTCCTGGTCCTGGAGGCGGGCCTGGGCGACGACGGCGGCCCGGGCGGGGCCCCGGCGGTGGACGCGGAACGGTTCCGGTCCGCGCCGGTGAAGGTCCCCAGCGCGGCGATCGCCGCGAATCCCCTGGTGCCGTCGCCCGACGTGCTGGAGCTGGGCGGCCGTACGGGCGGTGGGTACCGGGCCGAGGGGTACTTCGTCCAGAACGGCCGGTTGCCGTACGCGAGCGGCTATCTCCGGGTGAACGGCGGTACGGGCACCGCGTGGACGGGGCTGGCCCCGCGGATGCATCCGGAGGACTTCCACACCGCGGAGTTCGGGTACGGCCGTGACTGGCCGATCGGCTACGAGGAGCTGGAGCCGTACTACCGGGCCGCGGAGCGCGAGTTGGGTGTCGCGGGTGACCCGGTGGAACAGCGGGACCTGGTCGGCCTGCCGCTCGTGGACGGCTACGCCTTCGCGCACCGCCCGTTGCCCGCGAGCCACCTGGACCGGCTGCTGGCCGAGCGCCTCGACGGACGGAAGGTCACGGATCCCTCGTATCCGTGCCCGGTCGAACTGCGGGTCGTCGGGACGCCCCAGGCGCGCAACAGCGCCGCCACCGAGGAGCACGGTGCCGTCTGCGAGGGCAGCGCCAGTTGCATCCCGGTCTGTCCCACGGGGGCGAAGTACACACCGCGACGGACACAGCGACGCTGGGGACCGAGCGTCACCCTCCTCACCCGCGCGGTGGCCGGCCGCCTGCTGGCCGACGCGGCGGGCCGGATCACCGGAGTCGAGTACCAGCGCTACGACGACCCCGCCCGGCCCTCCTCGCTCACCCGGCACGTGGCGCGGGGAGCGACGGTCGTGCTGGCCGCGCACGCCATCGAGAACGCCCGGCTTCTGCTCTCCTCCGGCCTGGCCAACTCCAGTGGCCAGGTGGGCCGGAACCTGATGGACCACCCCGTCCTGCTCACCTGGGGCCTCATGCGGGAGCGGACGGGCCCCTACCGGGGGCCCGGTTCGACGTCCGGTCTGGAGGGATTCCGTTTCGGTCCCGCCCGTGCCGCCCGCGCCCCTTTCCGGGTGGAGATCGGCAACTGGGGCTGGACCTGGGCCGAGGGCCCGCCCGACCGTGACGTCGCCGCCCTCCTGCGCCGGGGGAGTGCGGGCGGCCCGGGCGGGGAGGAGCGGGGACGGGGGCTGTTCGGCGCGGAGTTGCGGCAGGCCGTCGGCGACCGGGTCGGGCGGCAGTTCGCCCTGCAGTTCGAGATGGAACAGAGCGCCGATCCCGCCAACCGCGTGACACTGGACCCCCACCGCCGTGACCCGCTGGGCAACCCGCGCCCCGTGCTGACCTATGACCTCTCCGATCACGTGAAGAAGGGCATCGTCGCGGCCAAGGCGGTCTCCGACGAGATCTTCGCGCTGCTCGGGGCTGAGGACCACAGCCGGTACGAATCGGGGCCGTCCCAGCCGGGGTGGTTCGAGTACGACGGCCGGCCCTACGCCTACCGTGGCGCCGGTCACGGCGCGGGCACGCACATCATGGGCGAGCGCCCCGCCGACTCCGTCGTCGACTCCTGGCAGCGCGCCTGGGACCACCCCAATCTCTACGTGGTGGGCTGCGGCAGCATGCCCTCCCTCGGCACCTCCAACCCGACCCTCACCATGGCCGCGATCACGCTGCGCAGCACCGAGCGGATCCATCGCGATCTGTCCGCGGCACCCGTCACGGTCCGCCCGCCGGACGCCGGGCGCGCTCCCGGCCATGCCACCCCCGAGGAGACAGAGACCCCATGACCGACGACCGCTCCCTGCCGCCCGTCGCCGCCCCGTACCAACTGCCCTTCCACTACGGGGCCCTGCACAACATCGGACTCGACTACCTCGTCGACCCCGCCCCGGTGCGCAAGGCGCTGGCCGAACAGCATCCGGACCTGAGCGCGGCCGAGTTCGACGGCCGCGCCTGCGTCACCCTCAACTACCAGCTGTACTTCGCCCAGTACCCGAACGGCGGCGGCATCACCCAGGAGATCGAGTACAGCATCGTCGCGCACCCCACCGCGGGCGCCGACCGCCTCGCCCGGCTGTCGTACGAGCAGTACGCCCACGGCCACGACCAGACCAAGCTGCTCGGCATCGCCCGGCTCCATGTGCTGTGCGACAACCCGCTGGCCATCGAGGCCGGTACGAAGCTCTACGGAGAGCCGAAGTACCCGG
Organism: Streptomyces sp. NBC_01429; assembly: GCF_036231945.1. Lineage (NCBI taxonomy): Bacteria > Bacillati > Actinomycetota > Actinomycetes > Kitasatosporales > Streptomycetaceae > Streptomyces > Streptomyces sp. NBC_01429. The sequence continues at coordinate 7,010,224 of NZ_CP109599.1, forward strand.
CCTGGTTCGAGACGACGCTTCCCTCCCTCAACGGTCCGGCCGGCGACATCTGGACCGTCGCGTGCAAGAAGGCCGCGCCCGCTCCCTCCGGCGGGGCCGTCGACCGCGAGGACCGGACCCTCTTCTCCTTCTCGGCCGACCTGACCGGGCTGCCCCGCGTCCCCGTCAACAACACGCCCATCACCGGCTACGGCACCGACCCGGCCGGCCGCCCACTGGCCGGTCCCATGAACGTCTACCAGCCCTACCAGTACATCTCGCTGACCGGCGCGGCGGAGCGGGCGCGGCTCACCGTCCACGATCCGGCCTCCGCCGTCGGCGCCGACCTGACCGCCCTCGTCGGCGGCGCCCCCGCCGCCGGGGCGTGGACGTACCAGTCGGCCCCCGTCGCCGCCCACAACCGTCCCTACTACGTTCCGCGCTCCGGCTGACCCGTCACTCGCCGCGCAGCGCCTCGATCACCGGACCGAACTCCTCCAGGAACGGATCGAGTACGGTCAGCGAACTGATGCCGAACCGCTCCCGGCGGGCCCGCAGCTGGTCGGCGATCTCCTCCACGGTGCCGAAGGCGAGCACCGGGAGATCCAGCGCCTGTTCCTCGGTCAGATACGGCGCCATCGCCACCACCTCCTTGCCCGCCGCCGCGCGGTCCTTCGTCACCCGGACATGCTGGAGGAGGAGATTCAGCTCCGCCGGGACCGCGCGCCCCGCCGCGAAGCCCCGGTACGCGGCGACGCGTCGCGCCAGCTCGTCCGCCGTGAGCATCCGGATGCCGCCGTCCCCGGTGGACCGGCCACCGGCGAAGGCGGTGATGTCCGCGTGCTCGGCCGCCAGCCGCAGCACCCGGTCGCCGTTCCCGCCGATCAGCAGCGGGGGCCGGGGCCGCTGTACGGGGCGCGGCAGATGGGCCTCGTCGCCGAGCAGCCGGTCGAGTTCCGCGACCGTACGGACGAGCAGGTCGACCCGTTCCCGGGGCGGGAGGAACTCCAGACCGGCCCGTTCGTGCTCCTCCGCCACGTAGCCGGTGCCGATGCCGACCTCCAGCCGCCCGCCGGTCAGCGCGTCCACGGTCGCGATCTCCCGGGCGAGCAGCGCCGGGTTCCAGAAGGCGGCGTTGAGGACGAAGGTCCCGAGCCGCACCCGCTCGGTCACCTCGGCGGCGGCCATCAGCGCGGGAAACGGCGCGACCATCCCCAGATGGTCCGGCACCTGGATCACGTCGTACCCGAGCTCCTCGGCCCGCCGGCACCGCTCGCGCCAGGCCGGGCCGACGTCGGGCGTCGTCATGTTCACACAGAATCGGAAGGGTCGTGGCACGGACGCTCCTCACTCGCGCGGCAGCCGCCCGGGGCCGGGCTCAGGAACCGTACCCAGCCCACGGCTGGCCACTCACCCGCCGCGCCCCGCCGGCTACCGGCGCACGCCCGCGCCCTCCTGAGCGGTGAACGCGTCCGCGTCCCACTCGCCGGCCAGCGCGGGCGCCAGCCAGCGGCCCGCCCGCGCCCGGAACAGCTCCGGGGCCAGCGAGCCCACGCCCTGCGGCACCGCGCCCACCAGCGGCGCGCCCGCCGCCTCCGGCAGATCCGCCAGATTGCAGCGCGCCGCCAGATCGGGCGCGGCCGGCCAGCCGCCGATCACCACGCCCAGCGGGGTCAGCGCCCGCGCGCGCAGCGCCTCCGCCGTGAGCGCGGTCGCGTTCAGGGTGCCGAGCCCGGCGGGGGCCACCACCAGCACCGGCGCCCCCAGCAGCAGGGCCGCGTCCGCGAGGGTGGCGCCGCTCTCGTCGAACCGTACGAGCAGCCCGCCCGCGCCCTCCACCAGCACCAGATCGTGGTCGGTGGCCAGCTTCTCGGCCGCCTCGGCCACCTCGGCGGGGGTGACCGGCGCGGCCCCGGCCCGTCTGGCCGCCGTCGCGGGCGCCAACGGGTCGGGGAACCGGGCGAGTTCGACGGCCGTCACCGGCCCCGCCAGCCGCGCGGCCTCCGCCGCGTCGCCCGGCTCACCCGGAGCGAGCCCGGTCTGCGCGGGTTTGAGCACGGCGACGCTGCGGCCCCGGGCGAGCGCCGCCGCCGCGACCGCCGCCGTCACGATCGTCTTGCCGATCTCCGTACCGGTCCCGGAGACGATGATCACCGGCATGTCAGCCCTCTCCCGCCGCCGCGACGACCGCGCGGCAGATCCTGGCGACGTCCTCGTCGCTCGTCACGTACGGCGGCATCGTGTACACGAGGTCGCGGAACGGCCGCAGCCAGACGCCCTCCCGCACCGCCGCCCGCGTCGCCGCGGCCATGTCCACGTCGTGGTCCAGCTGGACCACGCCGATCGCGCCCCGCACCCGTACCTCCCGGACGCCGGGGAGCGCCGTCGCCGCCGCGAGCCCGTCGCTCAGCCCGGCGCCGATCCGCTCGACCTCCTTGGCCCAGTCCTGGCCGAGCAGCAGGTCGATCGAGGCGAGGGCGACCGCCGCCGCCAGCGGATTGCCCATGAACGTCGGCCCGTGCGCCAGCACCGGCACCTCGCCGCGCGAGATGCCGTCGGCCACCTCCGACGTGCACAGCGTCGCCGCCATGGTGAGATAGCCGCCGGTCAGCGCCTTGCCCACACACATCACATCGGGGGAGACGCCGCCCTGTTCGGCGGCGAAGAGCGTGCCCGTACGGCCGAACCCGGTCGCGATCTCGTCGAAGATCAGCAGCACTCCGTGCGCGTCGCACGCCTCGCGCAGGACCCGCAGGTACGCGGGGGAGTGGAAGCGCATCCCGCCCGCGCCCTGCACCACCGGCTCCACGATGACGGCGGCGAGTTCGTCGGCGTGCCGGGCGATGAGCGCGCGCAGCCCGCCCGCGTACGTCTCGTCGTACGCGGCGGGCGGGGCGTCCGCGAAGATCTGGCGCGGCAGCGTCCCCGACCACAGCTCGTGCATCCCGCCCTCGGGATCGCACACCGACATCGGGTGCCAGGTGTCGCCGTGGTAGCCGCCGCGCCAGGTCAGCAGCCGCTGTTTGGCGGGGCGGCCGAGCGAGCGCCAGTACTGAAGACACATCTTGACCGCGACCTCGACCGCCACGGAGCCCGAGTCGGCGAGGAAGACATGGCGCAGCGGTTCCGGGGTGATCCCGACCAGCCGGGCGGCGAGCCGCACGGCGGGCTCGTGGGTGAGCCCGCCGAACATCACATGGCTCATCCGGTCGAGCTGGCCGTGCGCCGCCTCGTTGAGCACCGGGTGGTTGTAGCCGTGGACCGCCGACCACCACGAGGCCATGCCGTCGACCAACTCGCGCTGCCCGTAGGCGGGTTCTGCCAGCCGAAGCCGTACCCCGGACGCGGACTCCACGATCAGCGGGTCCGTACGGCCCGGCATGGGGCCGTACGGATGCCAGACGTGGGCCCGGTCCAGGGAGAGCAGTTCGGCGGGGGCCAGGGGCGGTGCCGACCCCGGTGCGCGGCGGGGCAGCTCAGGCATTGGGCGCCAGTTCGGTGCCCGCGCCACGACGGCGTACGGACACCAGACCGGGGCGCGAGGCGAGCACATCGGCGTCGGCGGCGGGAGCCGGCGGCGCGGACTCGGCTTCGGGCACCGGACGGTCGGACCCGACGGCCGGGCCGTCACCGCCGCCGGACGCCGCGTGCGCGCCACCGCAGCCGCACTCCGCCCCCGCCGAGCCGCAGCCCGACGCCGCCGTCTCCGCGTCGCCGCACACCGTCCCGCAGCCACCGGCGCGGTGCTCGGGCAGCGTCGCCGAGCCCGCGCCCTCCACCTCGAAACCCGCGTCCGCGATCATGTCCAGATCTGTCTGGCCCGCCTGGCCCTCACTGGTCAGGTAGTCGCCGAGGAAGATCGAGTTGACCAGATGCAGGGCGAGCGGCTGCATCTGGCGCAGATGCACCTCGCGGCCGCCCGCGAGCCTGACCTCCACGTCCGGGCAGACGAACCGCGTCATCGCCAGGATCCGCAGGCAGCGCTGCGGCGTGAGGTGCCACTCCTTGGCGAGCGGTGTTCCCTCCATCGGGATCAGGAAGTTGACCGGCACCGAGTCGGGGTCCAGCTCGCGCAGCGAGAACACCACGTCGACCAGGTCGGCGTCGCTCTCGCCCATCCCGGCGATCAGCCCCGAGCAGGGCGACAGCCCGCCCTCGCGGGCCTGCCGCACGGTGTCGACCCGGTCCGCGTAGGTGTGGGTGGTGGTGATGTCCCCGTACGTGGCCTCGGAGGTGTTGAGGTTGTGGTTGTACGCGTCGGCGCCCGCCGCGCGCAGCCGCTCCGCCTGGCCGTTCGACAGCAGACCGAGGCAGGCGCACACCTCGACCTCCTCGTTCTGCTCCTTGATCGCCTCGATGGTCCGCGAGACCCGGTCGATGTCCCGGTCCGTCGGACCCCGGCCGCTCGCCACCAGACAGACCCGCTTGGCGCCGCCCGCCACACCGGCCGCCGCGACCTTGGTCGCCTCATCTGGTTTCAGCCACGTGTACTTGAGGATCTCCGCCTTGGAACCGAGCCGCTGCGAGCAGTACGAGCAGTCCTCGGGGCAGAGCCCGGACTTCATGTTGATCAGATAGTTGAGCTTCACCCGCCGCCCGAACCACTGCCGGCGCACCTTCCCGGCCGCGGCCACCACATCGAGCAGCTCGTCGTCGGAGGTCGCCAGCACGGCGAGCGCTTCCTCGCGGGTCGGCAGCTCGCGCCGCAGGCCCTTCTCCACCAGTGTGTTCAGCAGGTCCATGATGCAGATCCTTTCCCACCGGGGACGCCGGGGCAAAGGAGGAATCCCACAACACCCCCGGATCGAGGTGTGTGTATCACCACACCATGTCCTGTTCGGGGCGCGGTTAGAGTCTGTGCGCTGCCTACAAAAGGGCGCTCGCTCACCATAAAGACACCGTGCGGCAGGCACACAGCGCCCGCCCGCCGACCACCGGAGGCCCGGAGCCGTGACGCAGGATCCCTTCGACTGGACCGACGACGAGGCGCGGCGCCGCGAGCGGGCGGGACTGGTCCGTGCGCTCCGGCCGCGCCCGGCCGGCCAGGACCTGCTCGATCTGGCGAGCAACGACTATCTGGGCCTCGCCAGGAACCCGGCCGTGACCGGGGCGGCGGCGGACGCCGCACGCCGCTGGGGCGCGGGGGCCACCGGCTCCCGGCTGGTCACCGGCAGCACCGACCTGCACGCCGAACTGGAACGCGAGCTGGCCGAATTCTGCGGATTCGAGGCCGCGCTCGTCCTCTCCTCCGGATACGCGGCCAACCTCGCCGCCCTCACCGCGCTGACCGCTCGCGACGGACTGCTCGTCTCCGACGCGGGCAACCACGCCTCGATCGTGGACGGCTGCCGGCTCTCGCGCGCCGAGACCGTGGTCGTCCCGCACGCGCGGCCCGACGCCGTCGCCAAGACGCTCGACGCGCACCCCGGCCGGCGGGCGCTGGTGGTCAGCGACGCGGTGTTCTCGGTGGACGGCGACGCGGCGCCGCTGGCGGAGCTGGCCGGGGTCTGCCGGACGGGCGGCGCTGCGCTGCTCGTCGACGACGCGCACGGCCTGGGGGTGCTCGGCGACGGCGGCCGGGGCACGCTCGACGCGGCGGGACTCGCGGGCGCCGCCGGTGTGGTGGCCACGCTCACGCTCTCGAAGTCCCTCGGCAGCCAGGGGGGCGCGGTGCTCGGCCCGGCCCGGGTCATCGACCATCTGGTCAACGCCGCCCGTACGTTCATCTTCGACACCGGACTGGCGCCCGCGGCCGTGGGCGGCGCGCTGGAGAGCCTGCGGCTGCTGCGCCGGGAACCGGCCAGGGCCGGCCGGGCGCGCGAGGTCGCCCGCGAGCTGCACCGGCGGTTCACCGACGCGGGGCTGACCGCCGTACGGCCGGACGCCGCCGTCGTCTCCGTACGGGCACCGTCACCGGAGGCGGCCGTGCGGTGGGCCGCCGACTGCCGTACGGCGGGGCTGGCCGTGGGGTGTTTCCGGCCCCCGTCGGTGCCGGACGGCGTCTCCCGGATCAGGCTGACCGCCCGCGCCGACCTGACGGCGGCCCAGATCGACACGGCGGTCCGTACGGTCGTGGCGGCGGCCCCGCCGCGCCCCTGACCACCCGCACGCACCCGCGGGCTCCGTCAGTGACGCACCGGCTCCCGCTCGCGCAGGGCCGACAGGAAGCAGGCCCACGCCCCGGCCGAGAAGGCCAGCGGCGGCCGGCGCTCCTCCTTGGAGTCACGCACGGCCAGCGCGCCCGGCCCGCTGCGGGCCGACTCCACGCAGTTGTTCGCGCCGGTGCTGTAGCTGCTGCGCCGCCAGGCGGGGCAAGCGTTCATCATGCTCCCTACGCGCTGTCGCGGATCCCGTCGCGGACAACGGCGATGAGATCCAGGGAATCGTCGGTCGAGAGGGCGTGCGCGCACATCGTGCGGAACGCGACGCCGTACGCCTCCAGTTCTTCTTTCCGTTCCAGATAGAGGCTATTCGTGAGGTGGTCGAGAACGACCAAATCCAGATCATTGATGTTCGGAAATGAGAAGATAACGAAAGGCCCGGCGAGTCCGGCATAACCGCCGACCGTGAACGGCAGTACCTGCACCCGTACCTGCGGAAGCAGGGCCAGCTCCGACAGCCGCCGCAGCTGCTCCCGCATCACACCGGGACCGCCCACCTCCCGCCGCAGCACCGCCTCGTCGAGCACGGCGTGCAGCCGCAGCGGTGTCACGGTCCGCAGCACCTCCTGGCGGGCGAGCCGCACCTCCACCAGCGCGTCGACGGCGGCGGCGGGCAGCCCCACCAGCGCGGCGCGGGTCACGGCGCGCGCGTACTCCGGGGTCTGGAGCAGCCCCGGTATCACCGAGGTCTCCAGCGTGCGCGCCCTGCTCGCCTGGGACTCCAGGCTGATGAAGTCCCGGTACCGGGGCGGGATCGCGCTGCCGTACGCCTCCCACCACCCCCGGTCGACCGCGCCCCGTCCCGCCAGCGCGCCGATCAGCGAGCGCAGCTGAGGATCGGTCAGGCCGAGCGCGTCGAGCAGTACGGCCAGATCCTCCCCCTTCACCCGGCTGACGCCCGTCTCGATCCTGCTCACCTTCGACTGGTGCCAGCCGACCAGCCGCGCCGTCTGGCCGCTCGTCAGCCCCGCGCTCCGGCGCAGCCTCTTCAATTCCTCGCCGAGTCTGCGCCGCCGTACCACTGGAATATGCCGCATGGCCGAATCCGCCCTTCGCCCGTCCTCGTCGCGCACCGGTGCCCGCGGCCGTGAAGTTATCTATTCGGGGCCCGAATACGGTCTTCCGTTGCAGAGTTCACCGCATTGAGCGACAGATATATGCAGATCTCTGTGGATCGGCCCTGCGAATGGTGCGATCAGTGGCAGGCTGTCGCGAAGCACAGTCCGAGGCCGTCCGCGCAGTCATCCGCTCTGTGCCGGAGTGCGGTCCGGTGTGGAAAGGGACGGCATCGTCATGGCAGACCACCAGGAAGCATCCATCACCCTGCCGAGCGATCCCGCGTCGGTACCGACGGCGCGAAGATATGTCGCCGACCTCCTGACGGAGTGGGGACTGCCCACCGGGGCGGAGACGGCCGACACGGTACGGCTGATCGTCTCGGAACTGACCACCAACGCCGTGCAGCACACCTTCGGCCAGTCGCCCACGTTCACCGTGGAGATCAGGCTGGAGCGCGAGGAGCGGCTGCGGATCGGCGTCACCGACAGCCACCCGCGCTGGCCGCAGCGGCTGCCGGCGGCCGTGCAGCAGGACAACGGCCGGGGGCTGGTCATCATCCGCTCGCTGGCCGCCGAGTACGGCGGACGGCTCTCCATCACCCCGACCCCGGAGGGCGGCAAGACGGTCTGGATCGTGCTGCCCTGGACGGCCGCGGGGACGGCCGCTGCGGTCCAGGTGCGCGGTGGCTGACCGGCGGGACCGGCCGGCGCCTGGCCGGCCCCGCCACTGATCAGAGCCCGTCCGCCCGCGGATCAGCGCCCGTCGGCGCCCGGTGCGCGGGGCCCGGCCGGGGGCCCGCTCAGTTCACCCGCCCGTACCAGACGCTCCTGGACCAGATCTTCTCCAGCCGCACGAGGGCGCCGGTCTTCGGGGAGTGCCAGATCTTGCCGCTGCCCGCGTAGATCCCCACGTGGTAGACGTTTCTGCCCGAGTGGAAGAACACCAGGTCTCCCTTGCGCCGCTTCGAGGACGAGACGTGACGCGTCTTGTTGTACTGCTGCTGCGCGGTACGCGGGAGCTTCTTGCCGGCCTTCTTGAACGAGTAGGCCGTCAGCCCCGAGCAGTCGAACCGGTACGGTCCCGTGGCCCCGTACTTGTACGGCGAGCCCTTCTTCGACGCGGCCACCTTCAGCGCCTTGACGCCGCGTGTGGCCGCCTCGGCCTCGGACGCGGCGCCCGGTACGAGCAGCGTGCCGCCGACGGCGGCGAGTGTGAGGACCGATACCGCGCCGGTCCTGGACAGCAAAGACGGGACATATGTCTGCGCAGTCATGCGCAACCCTTCGTCAGCCGCCTGTGAAGGATGACCTGTCGGGTTCGGGCCGGCGAAGTCGCCCGGCCGCGGAGCCCTGTCGGAGACAGTTCCCGCGGCTTCACCCCAAGGGACGACCACGACCGGCGTCGTCCCGTACTGATTGGGTCCTCCACTCCTGCCGATCCACTCCTGTCGACTCAGACACCCGGAACGGCGGCAGGACTCGGCGTCCGCCCGGATCGCCCCGCCGGGGGTGGCGGGGGCTTGTCGTCCCAGGGATCTTGACCCAAGAACGCGCCGATTTCCGAGCTGAAACGACGATATGTGAACTTCCTCACGGCTGACCCATAGGAGTGGCGAAGGGGTTTTTCCTACCGGGTTCCTGACGCCCGATGAGGTCCGCGCCTGCGGGAATCCGGGGCCGCGCCATAGTGGCCCGGCCTCGGCGCGCAACTCGACTCCCCGCAGATGTCCCGGCAGTTCATACGTTGAACGGGTGAGGGTTTCTCATATGGACGCGTCCGTACGGGAGCAGCTCGCCGCGCCGCGCCCCCGTTTCGCTCCCGCCGCGCCGCTTCCGCGTCTCACCCGTCGACGGAACCGAGCCGGCGCGCGGAGGTCTTGCGGCTCTCGATCACGTGGTCGATCAGCCCGAACGACCTGGCTCCCGGCGCGTCGAGGATGGTGTCCCGCTCGATGGAGTCCGCGATCCGGTCCTCGCTCTGTCCGGTGTGCCGGGTCAACATCGAGATCAGCAGGCTGCGCTGACGCAGCATCTCCTCCGCGTGGATCGTCAGATCGGACGGCTGGCCGCGCACGGCCTCCTCGGCCCTCGGCTGGCACAGCACGAACCGGGCGCCCGGCAGGGCCATCCGCTTCCCCGGCGTCCCGGCGGCCACCAGGACGGCGGCGGTCGAGGCGGCCTGCCCGAGGCAGGTCGTCTCCACGTCGCAGGTGACGAGCTGCATCGTGTCGTAGATCGCGGACATGGCGTCGACCGAACCGCCGGGCGAGTTGATGTAGACCCGGATGTCCTGGTCGGGCGCGTCGTATTCGAGATGGACGAACTGCGCGATCACGTCGTTCGCCGAGGTGTCGTCGACGGCGGTGCCGAGAAAGATGATCCGGTCCGCGAAGAGTTTGGAGTACGGGTCGAGGGTCCGGCTCCCGTTGGTCGTCCGCTCGGTGAACTCGGGCAGGACGTAACGGGCCGAAGGGCGGTTCATGGGCATGCCTCTCCTCGAAAGCGCGGGTATCCGCAGCGTGCGCGTCTGTGAAAAATGTACAGGACGTACAGAACGTCGTCAGGCTTACGCGTGCGGCCCACGGAGGGGGGAGAGGTAGGGGGAGAGGCGGGGCCCGCCGTCCGGTCCGGACCTGCCGGGCGCCGGTGCGGGGAAATAGGCTGGGGGTCATGGCCTACGAGATTCCGGTGACGCAAGCGCGGGCAGAGCTCGCCGATCTGATCAACCGTGTCGTGTACGGCGGCGAGCGCGTGGTCGTGACGCGGCACGGGAAGCCGCTGGTCGCACTGGTCTCCGCCGCCGATCTGGAGCGGCTCGAAGGCGAGCCGGAGCAGGCGGAGGAGCAGGTGATCAGCTCGGTGTCGACGATCCGCCCGGCGGTGTCGTCGTCCGGGCCGCAGGAGCGGCGCCGCTTCGGAATCGCGGCCGAACACCGGCCGGAGCACGACTGACACAGTGCGAGCGGCATCCCGCGAGTGACGTGTGCGGCTCGCGAGGGGTGTGTACGGGGAAGCCGCGCGCCCCCATCCGCTACAGCGGGGGCGCGCGGCCGGTCGGAGGGGCCGGGGCGTCAGCCGACGGGTACCGGCGTCGCCGTACGGTCCTCGGTCGCCGGGGCGTCGTCGGCGGGCGCGCGCCTGCGGATCCGTCCGCCGACGAGTACCGCCGCCAGCCCGAGCGCCGCCCACAGGGAGAGCGTCAGCACCGGGGTCCCCGCCGCGCTGCCGTCGAAGTACGCGACCGACCGGAGCAGCGAGCCGCCCGCGCCGGGCGGCAGCCACTGGCCGATCGCCCCGACGGGCGCCGGCAGCAGCTCGGGCGCGCTCGTCACGCCCGAGAACGAGTTGCCCAGCAGCACCATCAGCACGCCGCCGACGGCGAACCCGGCCTGTCCGATCAGCGCCGCGAGCCCGGCGACCGCCGCGCCGATGGCCAGTACGGTCAGCCCGATCGCCCCGGCCTCCGCCCACCAGTCGCCGGTGAGCGCCGCCAGCCAGTTGTGCGTCAGGGCGGTGACGGCTGTTCCGGCCGCCCCCGCCGCGCCGGTCAGGCCGAGCGCGGCCCACGCCCCGCGCAGCCCCAGTACGGTCACCGCCACGCCGGTCACCATCCCGGCCAGCGCCAGCGGCAGCAGGCTCGCGCCCAGCACGCCGCCGCGTGGATCGGCCGAGGGGGTCGGCACCACGTCGACCACGGTGACGGAGTCGGGCCCCGGCGCCCCGGCGGTCACCGCCTGGGAGAGGAGCTGGGCCACCACCGGGCCCGCCGCCGACGCCGTCAGCAGGCGCATGCCCTCGGGCCCCGCCACCACGGCGCCGTATACGACCCGGTCCTCGACGGCCGTGCGGGCGGCGGCCTCGTCGGCGTAGCGGTGGACGTCGAAGGCGCCCGGACGGCGAGGTCGACCTCTCCGCCGGTGCGGTCTACCGCTACTTCGGCGGCAAGGAGGAGCTGATCGGAGCCATCGCCACCGAAGTGCTCGGCGCCGTCCGGGGGGCCTTCGACCGGGCCGCGCGCACCCGCCCGCTCCTGTTGCCCGACGCGCTGCTGGGCGAGGTCATGCGGGAGGTTCTGGAGGGGGGCGGCCTGGTGGTGGGCGGCGACCTGCGCACGTCGGCGCGGCTGATCGTCCAGGTGTGGGCCGAGACGCTGCGCAACGAGGAGCTGGCGGAGATTCTCCGCGACGGGTTCGATGGGCTGCGCGCGGTGTGGATTCCGCTGATCGAGGCGTACCAGGAGACCGGTCTGATGCGGGCGGACGTGCCCGCCCTCGATGTCGCCAGGACCATGATCGCCACGGCGCAGGGGTTCATGGCGCAGCAGGCGCTCTTCGGTGAGGTGCCCATCGAGGTCCTCCAGAACGGGCTGCGTGCCCTGATGTCCATGGGTGGCGACGGGCCCGGCGCCGTGCCCGCTGTTAACGCGCCGGTAAAACTTCCGTCCTAATGTGCGCATCCGGCTGTGAAAGTCTCGGTCGGTGTTCAACGAAATGTTGAATGTGGCTAGGCTCGCGCCGCGCCCGGCCGTCACCCGGGCCGGAGACGACCCGGAGGACGTTGAGGTGGAAGCGTGCAACTGACACCCCATGAGCAGGAACGCCTGCTCATCCATGTGGCCGCGGATGTGGCCGCCAGGCGCCGGGCGCGCGGACTGCGGCTGAACCATCCCGAGGCGGTCGCCCTGATCACCGCGCATCTGCTCGAAGGCGCCAGGGACGGCAGGACCGTCGCCGAACTCATGGTGTCGGGCCGCGAGGTGCTCGGCCGGGACGACGTCATGGAGGGCATCCCCGAGATGATCCACGACGTCCAGGTGGAGGCCACCTTCCCGGACGGCACCAAGCTCGTCACCGTCCACGACCCGATCGTCTGACGGGGGAGCGCCGCCGATGATTCCCGGAGAGATTCTTTACGCGGAGGAGCCGGTCGTCCTCAACGAGGGCCGTGAGGTCACCTCGCTGACCGTGCTCAACACCGCCGACCGGCCCGTCCAGGTCGGCTCCCACTACCACTTCGCCGAGGCCAACCCCGGTCTTGAGTTCGACCGCGCCGCCGCCCGCGGCAAGCGGCTGCACATCGCCGCGGGCACCTCGGTGCGGTTCGAGCCCGGGATCCCCGTCGCCGTCGCACTCGTACCCCTCGCCGGACTGCGGGTCGTCCCGGGCCTGCGGGGAGAGACCGGAGGATCTCTCGATGACTGAGCAGCCCAGCACCGGCCGGACCGCGCTGTCCCGCGCCCGGTACGCCGATCTCTTCGGACCCACCACCGGCGACCGGATCCGGCTCGCCGACACCGATCTGCTGGTCGAGATCGAGGAGGACCGCTCGGGCGGCCCCGGACTCGCCGGGGACGAGGCGGTGTTCGGCGGCGGCAAGGTCATCCGCGAGTCGATGGGCCAGTCCCGTACGACCCGGGCCGAGGGCGCGCCCGACACCGTCATCACCGGCGCCCTGATCATCGACCACTGGGGCATCATCAAGGCCGACCTCGGGATCAGGGACGGCCGGATCACCGGCATCGGCAAGGCCGGCAACCCCGACACCATGGACGGGGTCCACCCCGATCTGGTGATCGGCCCCGAGACCGAGGTCATCTCGGGAAACGGGAAGATCGTCACCGCCGGCGCGATCGACGCGCACGTCCACTTCATCTCGCCGACCATCGTCGACCAGGCACTGTCGAGCGGCGTCACCACCCTCATCGGCGGCGGCACCGGGCCCGCGGAGGGCACGAAGGCCACCACCATCACCCCGGGGTCCTGGCATCTGGCCCGGATGTTCGAGGCGTTGGAGACCTTTCCGGTCAATATCGGGCTGCTCGGCAAGGGCAACACCGTCTCGCGCGACGCGATGCACGCCCAACTGCGCTCCGGCGCGCTCGGGTTCAAGATCCATGAGGACTGGGGCGCCACCCCCGCCGTCATCGACGCCTGCCTGGGCGTCTGCGAGGAGACCGGCGCGCAGCTCGCCATCCACACCGACACCCTCAACGAGGCGGGCTTCGTCGGTGACACCCTCGCCGCCGTCGCCGGGCGTACCCTGCACGCGTACCACACCGAGGGGGCGGGCGGCGGGCACGCGCCGGACATCATCACGGTCGTCTCCGAGCCGTACATCCTGCCCAGCTCCACCAACCCGACCCGGCCGCACACCGTCAACACCATCGAGGAACACCTCGACATGCTGATGGTCTGTCACCACCTCAACCCCGCAGTGCCCGAGGACCTCGCCTTCGCGGAGTCCCGCATCCGGCCCTCCACCATCGCGGCCGAGGACATCCTGCACGACCTCGGGGCGATCTCGATCATCTCCTCCGACGCCCAGGCGATGGGGCGGGTCGGGGAGGTCATCATGCGGACCTGGCAGACCGCGCACGTGATGAAGAAGCGCCGGGGCGCCCTGCCGGGCGACGGCCGTGCGGACAACCACCGGGCCCGCCGCTATGTCGCCAAATACACCATCAACCCGGCCGTCGCGCAGGGACTCGACCACGAGATCGGCTCGGTCGAGACCGGCAAGCTCGCGGATCTGGTGCTCTGGGACCCCGCCTTCTTCGGCGTCAAGCCGCAACTCGTCATCAAGGGCGGCCAGATCGCCTACGCGCAGATGGGCGACGCCAACGCCTCCATCCCGACGCCCCAGCCGGTGCTGCCCCGGCCGATGTTCGGCGCCCTGGGCAGGGCGGCGGCGGCCGGTTCCCTCAACTTCGTCTCGGAGGCGGCGATCGAGGACGGACTGCCCGAACGACTCGGCCTGCGCAAGGCGTTCGTCCCGATCCGCAACACCCGGCGGCTCAGCAAGGCGGACATGCGGGAGAACGACGCGCTGCCACGCGTCGAGGTCGACGCCGACACCTTCACGGTGACGATCGACGGCGAGCCGGTCGAACCCGCGCCCGCGGTCGAACTTCCGCTGGCCCAGCGCTACTTCCTCTTCTGATGAGCGTCTCCACGAAGGGTTGCGGCGGTACGGGGGCCACGACGGGCGGCGCGGGAGTCGCGCGGGGCGCGGGCGGCCGGGCCGCACTGCTCGTCCTCGCCGACGGCCGGTTCCCCGCCGGCGGCCACGCCCACTCGGGCGGCGCCGAACCGGCCGTCAAGGCGGGCCGGATCAAGGACGCCGGCGACCTCGCGGAGTTCTGCCGGGGCCGGCTGCACACCACCGGCCTGACCTCGGCGGCGCTCGCCGCCGCCGCGGCCGGTGGCCTGGACCCGCTGGAACTCGACACGGCGGCCGACGCCCGCACCCCCTCGCCCGCGCTCCGCGCCACCGCGCGCAGACTCGGCCGCCAGCTGATGCGCGCCGCCCGGGCCACCTGGCCGGGCCCCGAACTGACCGCGCTCGCCGCCGCCCTGCCGCGCGGCGCGCACCAGCCGGTGGTGCTCGGCCTCACCGCCAGGTCCGCCGGACTCGGCCCCGAGGACGCCGCGTACTGCGCCCTGTACGAGGCGGTCAGCGGCCCGGCCACCGCCACCGTACGGCTGCTCGGGCTCGACCCCTTCGAGGCCACCGCCGTGCTCGCCCGGCTCGCGCCCGAGCTGGACGAGGTCGCGGCCCGCGCCGCCGAGCGGGCCGCGCTGGCGGCGTACGAGGGGACCGACGCGCTGCCCGCCGCCTCCGGGCCCCTGCTCGACATCACCGCCCAGGCCCACGCCGCCTGGCCCGTCCGGCTGTTCGCCTCGTAACCCCATCCCGCCGCTACCGCCACCGGAGTCCAGGAGCCGCACCATGCATCTCGACCACAGTCACGAAGGACCCGCGGCCGTCAGCGCCGACGCCGTGCGCCCCGACGGCCGGCGGCGCGCGCTGCGCGTCGGTCTCGGCGGGCCCGTCGGCTCCGGCAAGACCGCGACCGTCGCCGCGCTCTGCCGCACCCTGCGCGACCGGCACTCCCTCGCCGTCGTCACCAACGACATCTACACCCGCGAGGACGCCGAATTCCTGCTCAGAGAGGCCGTCCTGCCGCCCGAACGCATCCAGGCCGTCGAGACCGGGGCCTGCCCGCACACCGCGATCCGCGACGACATCTCCGCCAACCTCGAAGCCGTCGAGGACCTGGAGGAAGCCGTGGGGCCGCTCGATCTGATCCTGGTGGAGTCCGGCGGCGACAACCTCACCGCCACCTTCTCCCGGGGACTCGTCGACGCGCAGATCTTCGTCATCGACGTGGCGGGCGGCGACGACATCCCGCGCAAGGGCGGCCCCGGCGTCACCACCGCCGATCTCCTCGTGATCAACAAGACGGACCTCGCGCCGTACGTCGGCTCCGACCTCGGCCGGATGGCCCGCGACGCCAAGGAGCAGCGCGGCGAACTGCCCGTGCTGTTCACCTCCTTGCGGGGCGAGGACGGCGTGGCCCCCGTCGCCGACTGGGTGCTGGCGCGGCTCGCCGCCTGGACGGCGTGAGCGTCCGCGCCACCGCCCGGATCGTCGCCACCCGCGCCGGACTCCCGGTGCTGGCGGGCGAGGGTCCGCTCGCGGTACGCCGGACCCGCGCCGAGGGCCCGGGCAGCCGGGTCACCGTGGTCGGCGCGATGAGCGCGCCGCTCGGCGGCGACCGGCTGGCCGTCGAGGTGGAGGTACGGGACGGGGCCCGGCTCACCGTGGACTCCGCCGCCGCGACCGTCGCCCTGCCCGGACGCCGCGACGGCGCCGACGGCCCGGCCCACTACGACGTGCGGCTGACGGTGCGGGAGGACGCCCGGCTCTACTGGCTGCCGGAGCAGCTCATCGCGGCGCACGGCAGCGAGCTGCGCATGCGCACCCGCGTCGAACTCGCCGCCACCGCCCGGCTCGTGCTGCGCGAGGAGCAGATCCTCGGCCGCCACGGGGAACCGCCGGGCACCCTCCTCAGCAGGCTGACCGTCCACCGCGCCGGACGCCCGCTGCTCGACCAGGAGGCCGGTTACGGTCCCGGCGCGCCCGGTGGCTGGGACGGCGGAGCGGTGCTCGGCGGACATCGCGCCGTCGGGCAGCTGCTCTGCGTGGCGCCCGAGTTCGAGGAGAAGCCGGTGGCGCCCCGGATGCTCGGCGACACCGCCGTCCTCACCCCGCTCGCCGGACCGGCCTTTCTGGTCACGGCGGTCGCACCGGACGCGCTGCGGCTGCGCCGGGTGCTGGACGGCGTACGCGAGGACCTGTGGGGCGATGTACACGTCGCGGGACTGGACGCGTACCGCTGAGCGGTACCACACTCTCCGGTTATTGGTTCGGTAAAGAAAGGGCCGCCCGGCCTGTTCTCAGCCGCCTCACAGGCGGAAAGATCGGGGAGCCCGACAGAAAACCGATCCACCGAATACAGGGGACCGCGCCGCGGGAGCGGCGCGCCACACAGGGGGAGAAACCACTTGAGACGCACCACAGTGCTCGGTTCGGCCGGCACTCTGATAGCGGGCACGCTCATAGCCGGCGCGATCGCCGCCCCGATCGCGAGCGCGGACGGCAGCGACGGCCGGGCGGCGGGCGGCTCGGCGGCCGTCGAGGCGGCCCGTGAGACCGCTCGTGAGGCAGCCCGTGAGGCGGCGGCGAACGCCGCGGCGGCGAGTGGCACGGCCCTCGCCGCCGCCCGCGCGGCGAAGCAGGGCGTCGACTGGCGCGACTGCCCGGCCGACTGGGCCCTGGAGAAGCCGATCCAGTGCGGCTGGGTGAAGGTTCCGCTCGACTACGCGAAGCCCCACGGCAAGCAGATCGAGATCGCCGTGGACCGTATCGGCTCCACCGGCACCAAGGGCGAACGCCAGGGCTCCCTGGTCTACAACCCGGGCGGCCCCGGCGGCTCCGGCCTGGCCTTCCCGCGCCGCGTCGTCACCAACAACGCGATCTGGGCGGACGCCGCCAAGGCGTACGACTTCGTGGGCTTCGACCCGCGCGGCGTGGGCCACTCCGCGCCCATCTCCTGCGTCGACCCGCAGGAGTTCGTCAAGGCGCCGAAGGCCGACCCCGTACCCGACAGCGAGGCCGACAAGCGCGCGCAGCGCAAGCTGGCCGCCGAGTACGCGGCCGGCTGCAAGGAGCGCGGCGGCGAGATGCTGCCGCACATGACGACGCCGAACACCGCGCGCGACCTGGATGTCATCCGGGCGGCGCTCGGTGACAAGAAGCTGAACTACGTCGGCGTCTCCTACGGCACCTACCTCGGCGCCGTGTACGGCACGCTGTTCCCCTCGCACGTACGGCGCATGGTCGTCGACAGCGTGGTGAACCCGTCGAAGGAGAAGATCTGGTACCAGGCCAACCTGGACCAGGACATCGCCTTCGAGACCCGGTTCCAGGACTGGATGAAGTGGGTCGCGAAGAACGACGCCGCGTTCCACATCGGCGACACCGAGGCGAAGGTCGCCCAGCAGTGGGACGCGCTGCGCGCCGCCGCCAAGAAGGAGCCGCTCGGCGGGGTCGTCGGCCCCTCCGAACTCCTCGACGTCTTCACCAGCGCGCCGTACTACGACTCCGCCTGGGTGTCGACCGCCACCCTGTGGAGCAAGTACCTCGCGGGTGACACCCAGCCGCTCATCGACGCGGGGTCGCCGGACCTGTCGGACACCGCGGGCAACGCCAAGTCGGAGAACGGCAACGCGGTCTACACCGCGGTGGAGTGCACCGACGCCAAGTGGCCGGCCGACTGGAAGACCTGGGACCGCGACACCACCCGGATCCACCGCGACCACCCCTTCCTCACCTGGTCCAACACCTGGATGAACCTGCCGTGCGCCACCTGGGGCGTCAAGCAGCAGACCCCGGTGGAGGTGAAGACCGGCAAGGGCCTGCCGCCGGTGCTGATCACCCAGTCCACCCGGGACGCGGCCACGCCGTACGCGGGCGCGGTCGAGTTGCACATGCGCTTCAAGGGCTCGCGCCTGATCACGGAGAAGGACGCCGGCTCGCACGGCATCACCAACCTGGTCAACCCGTGCGTCAACGACCGGGTGAAGGCGTACCTGCTGACGGGATCGGTCGACAGCGGCGATGTGACGTGCGACCCGCACGCCACGCCCAAGCCGTAGCCGTAGCCGCGCAGTTCACGTGACAACGGCAGGCTGATGACAACGGCAGGGGGCGACCGATCGCACACCGGTCTCCCCCTGCCGGGCAGTTCGTACGGACCCGCTCGGTGCGAACCAGCTCGGTGAGAACCTGATCTGCGCGCACCCGCTCTCAGAACGCCTCGCCCCGGTCGTGCGACTCCAGCCAGGCGTCCTCCGCCGCGTACCCGAAGAGCCGGTCGGCGCCGTAGCCGCGGACCATGTTCGGGAAGACCTCCGTCCACTCCCGGTCGCGCACCTGCTCGACCAGCCACTCGACGGTCGCCGGCAGCGACTCGACGTAGCCGGTGACGGCCCGGTACCCCAACTCCCGCTCTGCGGCCGACATGTCGAGGACGACCGGGTGCTCGATGCCCCAGGGGTGCGTGCCGATCACCCCGTCCGGGGACGGCCCCTCCAGCAGCACGGTCTCGGTCTCCCGGCCCAGCACCGCGTCGATCGCCGCGCCGATCTCCGTGACCGTCGGAGCCTGCGGATCGCCCGCGTTGAGCACCCGCGCGCCGGGCTTGCGCGCCGCCAGCCTGATCAGCTCGGCCAGATTCGAGACATGGACGGGGTGGAAGCGGCTCGTGCCGCCGAAGGCCAGCACGCGTCGGCGCCGGCCGTCCAGCGCCCGCTTGACGAAGTACAGCTCGCGCGGTGAGCGGCTGTACGGTCCGTGAATGGCGCCCGCCCGCAGGAGCGTCACCGGCAGCGTGTCCGACGCCGCCAGCAACTCCCGCTCCAGCAGGGCCTTTCCCCGCGCGTACGTCGCGTCGCTCGGCGCCACGGTCCGCTGGGTCTCGGGAATCGGCACCGGGTAGCGCGGGGAGCCGTCGGGATCGCCCTGGGTCTCGAAACCGCGCCCCTGCTCGTCCTCGTACAGCGCGACGGTGGAGACCACGACCGCCGAGCCGATCCGGTCAGCGAGACCGGTCAGCTGATGGGCGTGCGACCGCCCGGACGCCACCAGATCCACGACGAGATCGCAGCCGTCGCCCACCAGCGCGGCCAGCGCCGCCCCGTCCTCCCGGTCCAGCCGCACCGGCCGGACCCCGGCGGGCCACCGTGCGTCCCCGCCGCCTCCGCGCGACGCCGCGCGCACCTCCCAGCCGTCCTCGGCGAGCGCCGCCACGGCGGCCCTCCCGGTCTGTCCTGTCGCCCCGATCACCACTGCGTCGCCTCTACTCATACGAGGGACGCTATGCGGGCGGCCGCAACGCGCCCAGGGGAGTTCACCCGTGGCGAATCCGCTCTCAGCGTGACGGCCGCACGCCCGGCGGTCCTGTCCCTCCGCCCACCCTCAACTCGGACAGTGACGCAGGTCACATCGGTTGGATCGTGATGATCCGTGGGTCGCGGGGTCCATCCACTGTGGGCGGCCGACGAACGAGCGCGGCCCCCGTGACCCACGTACACCACATGGACCCGAGGAGCACACCATGGCGAACTCCACCACCGCCAACACCGCCACCATCACCGACTCCAAGGCCCGCTCCACCGAACTCTCCGGCGTGGCCACCGAGAGCGCGCTGGTCTCGGAGAAGGGCACCACGACCATCGCGGACGCCGTGGTCCAGAAGATCGCCGGGCTCGCCGCCCGCGAGGTGTCCGGTGTGTACGCGCTGGGCGGCGGCGCCGTGCGCGCCTTCGGTGCGATCCGGGAGCGTATCCCCGGCGCCTCCGCGAGCGTTGGGCAGGGCGTGTCGGTCGAGGTCGGCGAGCGGCAGGCGGCCGTGGACCTCCAGATCCTGGTCGAGTACGGCGTGTCCATCGCCGACCTGGCCCGCGCCATCCGCCGCAATGTGATCGACGCGGTCGAGCAGATGACCGGGCTGGAGGTCGTCGAGGTCAACATCAACGTCAGCGACGTCCACATCCCGGGTGACGACGAGGGCGACGACAAGGCCGAGTCCGGCCGGGTGCGGTGACCCGCGCGGCCTTCGCCGGCCGTCGAACGGCCGGGGCCGGGCAGCACCGGTCCGCCCGGCCAGGCCCCGCCCGCCCCCGTACCCGAATCCGGCCCCCACCACCCCAGGAGACACCCCTATGAGCAGCACCCACACCGGACTGCTGACCGGCCTGGTCCTCGGACTCGCCGCGGCGTTCGGCGGCTTCGGCGCCTTCCTCGTCGTCCTCGTCCTGGGCTTCTTCGGACTGCTCGTCGGACTCCACCTCGACGGAAAGGTCGACCTCGCCCAGCTCGTCGGCCGCGACAGGGGCTGACCGCGATGACCACCACCATGACCGCCACCGAGGCGTCCCCGCAGGGCGCCCCCGGCGCCGGGCCGCCCGCGGCGCCCGGTCCAGGGGAGCGGGGTGTGACCACCATCGCCGAGCGGGCCGTCGAGCGCATCGCCGCGCACGCGGTCACCGAGGTCGAAGGCGTGGGCGGCGTGGGCCGCCGGGTGCTCGGCGTCGCGGTCGGCGCCGGGGAACCCGACGGCGCCGCCACCGTCTCCGCCCGGATCAAGGGCGCCACCGCCTCCCTCGACGTACGCCTGTCGGTGAGCTACCCGGCCTCCGTGGCGCGGACCACCGAGGCGGCGCGCGCCCATCTCAAGGAGCGCGTGGGGGAGTTCACCGGGCTGACGGTGTCACGCGTCGACATCACCGTCACCGCCCTGCACAGCGCCGTCGCCGACACCAGGAGGGTCCTGTGAAACGCCGCCCCCGCCGCTCCGCCCCCGCCACACTCACCGCGCTGGTACTGCTCGCCGCCTGCACGGTCGTCGCCGCGGTCGCCATCCAGATGATCGCGGGACAGACCCCGTGGATCAGCTACGGCGCCGTCGAGGACGACCTGCGCGCCACCCACTGGAGCGACCGGGGCCCGGCCGTAGCGGGCGGCGCCGCCGCGCTGGTCGGCCTGGTGATGGTGCTGGCGGCCGTCCTGCCCGGCAGACCGACCGTCCTGCCCCTGGCGGGCGATCTCGACTCGGGCGCGTCCCGGCGCGGCCTGCGCGGCACACTGCGCACCGCAGCGGCAGGCGTCGACGGGGTCAGCCGCGTCAAGCTCAAGCTGCGCCGCCGCCGGGTCGCCGCCCGGGTCAGGACCGACCGTACGAACACCGAGGGTCTCGCCGACGCCGTACGCACCGCCCTCGAACAGCGCCTCGACCAGATCGACCCGGCCCGGCGCCCGGACGTGAAGGTCAAACTCCGCGCCACCAGGAGCACTTCATGACCGCTCTCAACCGCCCGGCCCGCCTCAACCGCGCGCTGCTGGCCCTGCTCGGCCTGCTCCTGCTCGCCGGGGGCGGCTTCGTCTGCGCCACCCACCTCCGCCGGCTCACCGTGCTCGACCCGGACGCCGCCCTCGTACCCGGCACGGCCACCCCGCCCACCTGGGTGCTGTACGTCACCGCCGGAGCCGCGATCGTCGTCGGACTGCTCGCGCTGCGCTGGCTGGCCGCCCAGCTCGCCCGCAGGCCCCGGACGCACACCTGGCGCCTGGAGCAGGACCCCGACCAGGGCCGCACCGAGCTGGCGGCGAGCACCGCCACCGAGCCGTTCGTCGGCGAGGTCACCACGTACGAGGGCGTACGCACCGCCCACGCCACCCTCGCCGGCACCCGCAGGGCACCCGTCCTCGCCCTGGTGATCGGCGCGGACCAGAGCACCGACCTGGGCGCCGTCCGCGCCCGGCTGGACGCCGAGGGGCTGCCCCGGCTGCGCCGGGCGCTCGATCTGGACACCCTCCCGGTCACGGTCGAGTTCCGCTTCGACACCGTGAGTAAGGACTCCCGCGTCCTGCGCTGAACCGTGCCTCCGGGATTCCGGAGCCGCACCCGGGCCGGCGCCCCGGAATCCCGGGGCGCCGACGCGGCCGTCGCAGCCGAATGGCTCCTTCCCCTACGGAAATGATCACTGAGCGCCTAAACTCTGGCCAAGGCATCAGTGAAGAACCGGTACCGGTACGCGACCCCCTCACCGCGGGGCGACGGACCGGGGAGGAGCGAAGATGGCAGCGCAGCATTCTCCGGAGGACCGCTTCAACACGGGGGAGGCGCACTCGGCGCGCGTCTACGACTACATCCTGGGCGGCAAGGACAACTACGAGGTCGACCAGGAAGCCGGTGACTCGATGTGCCGGGAGTGGCCCGCGCTCCCCGTGCACATGCGCGCCAACCGGGAGTTCATGCACCGCGCGGCCCGCTATCTCGCGCGGGAGAAGGGCATCCGGCAGTTCCTGGACATCGGCACCGGGCTGCCCACCTCGCCCAATGTGCACGAGATCGTGCAGGAGGTGAGCGCGGACTCCCGGGTCGTCTACGTCGACAACGACCCGATCGTCCTGGCCCACGCCCGCGCGCTGCTGACCAGCGCGCCCGAGGGCCGTACCGCCTACATCGACGCCGACATGCGGGACCCGGACGCGATCATCGGCTCGCCCCAGTTCCAGGAGCTGCTGGACCTGCGCGAGCCGGTCGGGCTCATGATCATCGGCATTCTGCACTTCATCCTCAAGGACGACGACGACCACGGCCTGGTCCAGCGCCTGCTGGAGCCGCTGCCCGCAGGCAGCTACGTCGCGATGACCATCGGCACCGCGGACTTCGCCCCGGCCGAGGTCGGCCGCGTCGCCGCCGAGTACGCGCGCCGGGGCATGCCGATGCAGCTGCGTACCCGCGCCGAGTCCGAGGACTTCTTCGCCGGTCTCGAACTGGTCGAGCCCGGCCTCACCCAGGTCCACCACTGGCGGCCCGACGCGGACCAGGAGCCGATGGACGACCGGGACATCGCCATGTACGGCGCCATCGCCCGCAAGCCGGCCTGAGCGAGGCGCGGGGACGCGGGGGCGGCTCGGAGGAAGCAGCTCGCAGGAGGCGGCTCAGAGGAAGCGGCGGATCGGGACGACGGCCGCTTCCCTGACCCGCTGGAGCGGCGAACGGCGCTTCCAGCGGGTCGATTTGATCTCCTCGCTCACCGCGAGGTCCTCCGTGTAGTGACGGTCGAGGGTCGTCGTGAACATGTCGTCCAGGACGGCGAGCATGACCTCTTCGTCGTGGTCGAGCGAGCGCCGGTTGAAGTTGGTCGAGCCGACCAGCGCGGCGACGCCGTCGACCGTGATGACCTTCGCGTGCATCATCGTCGGCCGGTAGTGGAAGATCCGCACCCCGCTGGCCAGCAGCTCCTCGTAGTGGTTCTGGCCCGCGAGCTGGCAGACCCGTTTGTCGGTGTGCGGCCCCGGCAGCAGGATCTCCACCGCCACCCCGCGCCGCGCGGTCGCGCACAGCAGCCCGATGAAGTACGCGTCGGGCGCGAAGTACGCGGTGGCCACCCGTACCCGTTCCTGCGCCGACTCCAGCACGACCCGGAGCAGCGTCTGCATGTCCTGCCAGCCGAAGCTCGCCGATCCGCGCACCACCTGGACGACCGCGCCGCCCTGCGGGCTGTGCTCGACGAAGCGGTCCCGCGTGTCGAACAGGTCCTCGTGACACTCGGCCCAGTTCTGCGCGAAGGCGGCGGCGAGACCGTCCACCGCCGGGCCGCTCACCCGCACATGGGTGTCGCGCCACTCGCTCTCGTCCCGGGCGTCGCCGCACCACTCCTCGGCGATCCCCACCCCGCCGGTGAAGGCCGTCATCTCGTCGACGACCAGTACCTTGCGGTGGCAGCGGTGGTTCTGCTTGAAGGGGGAGAGGTAGAGCGGCTTGCGGAACCAGGCCACCCGCACCCCGGCCTGTTCCATCGCGCGCAGCTGGCCCTTGTCGATCAGCCGGCTGCCGAACCCGTCCAGCAGCAGCCGCACCCGGACACCCGCGCGGGCCCGGTCGGCGAGGGCCTCGGCGAACCGGCGGGCGATGTCGCCCTTCCAGTAGACGAACGTCATCATGTCGACGGTGTGCTCGGCGGAGCCGATGGCGTCCAGCATCGCGGAGAAGATCTCGTCGCCGTTGCGCAGCGGCACCAGGGCGTTGCCCTCGGTCGCCGCGATCCCGATCAGCCGCTCCAGCCGTCGCCGTATCCGCAGCGCGCGCTCCTCGGGGGAGAGCGGCGGGTCCGCCGGCCCCTCGGGGTCCCCGGGGCGGAGCGCGGGCTGCTGCTGGGTGCTGCTCATGGGGTCTACCTCGACGGCGTCACGGTGCGGGAGTGGTGCGAGAGGGGTTGTCGCGCGCGGGGGAGTCGTGCGTGAAGTGGGGAGCGGGCGGACACGGGAGGGGCGGCCCTCTTCGGCGCGGCCCGCTCCCGTGTCCCTTCCGGCGGGCGCGCCGGAGGTCACGCCTCGGCCAGCATGCCCGTCCTGAGCTTGGCGAGCGTACGGGACAGCAGCCGGGAGACATGCATCTGCGAGACGCCGAGCCGCTCGCCGATCTGCGACTGGGTGAGTTCCTGGCCGAAGCGGAACTCCAGGATCTGCCGCTCGCGCGCGTCGAGGGTGGTCAGCAGCGGGGCGAGGGTGTGGAAGTCCTCCACCAGCTCCATGGCCGGGTCGCGGTCGCCGAGGGTGTCGGCGTACGTACGGCTCCCGCCGCCCGGCCCCCCGTCGTCGCCGTCGGCCGGCAGGTCGAGGGAGCCCGCGCTGTAGCCGTTGGCGGCGACGAGCCCCTCGATCACCTCGTCCTCGGTCAGCTCCAGCCGCTCGGCCAGCTCGCCCACCGTGGGCTCGCGGTCCAGCAGGAGCGCGAGGCTCTCCTTGGCCTTGGCCAGCTCGACGCGCAGCTCCTGGAGGCGGCGCGGAACATGGACGGCCCAGGTGGTGTCGCGGAAGAAGCGCTTGATCTCACCGATGATGTAGGGGACCGCGAAGGTGGTGAACTCGACCTCGCGGGAGAGGTCGAAGCGGTCGATGGCCTTGATCAGCCCGACGGTGCCGACCTGGAGGATGTCCTCCATCTCGTCCGCGCCCCGGTTGCGGAAGCGGCTCGCGGCGAACCGTACGAGCGACTGGTTCATCTCGATCAGGGTGTTGCGCGCGTACTGGTGCTCGCGCGTGCCCTCCTCAAGGACCTGGAGCTGGTCGAAGAACAGCTTCGACAGCGCCCGCGCGTCCTTCGGGGCGACCTTTCCGGCGTCCTCGATCCACGGCAGTTCGCCGGTCCGGTCCCGGGTGCCGCCGTCCGGGAGGTCCGTCACCGCCGCGGACGGAGCGGGTGAGGCGGTGGACGTGGCGGCGGACGGTGCGGATATCGGCATGACGTGATCCCTCCCGGAGCTGCTGTTCTGCGATCCTGCGAGTGCCCGGGCGGCCCAGGAGTATGCGCGCACCGGCGAAAAATCTTCGGGCGGTGCGTTCGTGGTGTCTTCGCGGTGCGTTTTCGCCGGGCCTCGCCGGCCGTGATGCCCTCCTGACGCCGCGCGGAGTAGGGTGATTAAAGCGAGGATACGAGGACATGTCGCCATCGGCCGCAGCGTCGAGGGCGTCCTTGATGAGGCCCGGAGCGCGCCATGACCGAATCAGGTGGAGCGACGACGTATGTCCGTGGCAGATGACTCCTCGCAGAGTCCGATCGGTGCGATCGGCAGAGTGACCGTGCCGATCCCGGCCGACGGGCCCGGCGAGGTGCTGGTGTCCGTACGGGGCGGTTCCGAGGCGTACGCGGCCTGGGCGGACCGTCCGATCGGCAGACACCTTCGCGTGATCGTCGTCGAGTCGATCTCGGCGCGGTCGGTGATCGTGGAACCCCTTCCTTCCTGAATCACGGGTCTGAACCACGGGCCTGAATCACGGGGACCCGCACCCGTACGGGGACCCGCCCCACGGGGGAGGCGATCTGCCGGCCGTGATCGGCGGGCAGTAGGACAGGAGTCCGCCATGCTCTTCTGGCATGTACCCGCGCCCAACGAGGCGATGCTCATATCCGGCTCCAAACGGCAGGAGCAGGACACCCAGTTCCGGATCGTCACCGGGCACGGCAGCTTCGTCATGCCCATCAAGCACAAGGTCCGCATGCTGTCCCTGGCGCTGCGCGAGGCGGAGATCGTCGAGGACTGCGTCACCCAGCAGGGAATCCTCCTCAACGTCCGCGCGGTGTCGGTGTTCAAGGTGGGCGACGACGCCGTGTCGATCGCCAACGCCGCCCGCCGGTTCCTGGCGGAACAGGACAGGATGGAGGAGCTGGTCGGCCGGATCTTCGCGGGCCACCTCCGCTCCATCATCGGCGGACTGACCGTCGAACAGATCATCAGGGAACGCGACCGGGTCGCCCAGGAGGTCAAGCAGGGCAGCCACACGGAGATGGAGAAGCTCGGCATCGTCGTGGACGCCCTCCAGATCCAGGAGATCGGCGACGCCACCGGCTACATCCAGAACCTCGCCGCCCCGCACGCCGCCGCGGTCGCCAGCCAGGCGCGGATCGCCCAGGCACGGGCCGACCAGCAGGCGTCCGAGCGTGAGCAGCAGGCCGCCGCGCTCAAGGCCGAGTACGAACGCGACACCGCGATCAAGCGGGCCGGTTTCCACGCCGAGACGGAGCAGGTCAACGCCCGCGCCGCGCAGGCCGGACCGCTCGCCGAGGCCAGGGCCTCGCAGGAGACCATCGAGCAGCAGACCGGGCTGGCCGAGCGGCAGGCACGGCTGGCCGCGCAGCGGCTGGAGGCCGAGGTACGGCGCCCGGCGGACGCCGAGGCGTACCGGCAGCGCACCCTCGCCGAGGCCGCCCGCGACCGGGTGAAGTTCGAGGCGGACGGCGACGCCTACACCGAGCGCACCCTCGCCGACGCCCAGGCCGCCGCGAACACCGCCCGTGCCGCTTCCCTCAAGGACGGCAACCAGGAGCTGATCGCGGCCAACCGCACCGTCGAGAACCTGCCGGCGCTGGCCGACGCCGCCGCCCGCGGCATGGCGGGCGCACACCTGACCGTGCTGAGCGGCACCGACGGGGTGAACGACATGGCGGCGGGTCTGGTGGGCCAGGGCATGGCCATCCTCGACTCGCTCAAGGGCGCGACGGACGGCCTGAAGAACGCCCCGAGCGTCAACGGGAAGCCCTCCCTGCGCGTCACCGAGTCCAACTGACACCGGCTCCCCACCGGCCACACGGGCGGGCCGTACGGTTCACGAACCGTACGGCCCGCCCCTGTGCGTCTCGGCCCTGTGTCGCGGTCAGCTGCGAGTCGCTGCCATCGCGACCGTGATCAGGCACAGGACCACCCAGCCGAACCACAGCCAGCCGCTGCTGCCGAGCGCTGCCGTGTACCCCGTCACCGCGACCAGCGCGCCGACGGTCACCATGCCCATCGTCTTCGTGGATCCGGACATGCGCGTCCTCCTCCAGGCCGGGGCCGTGAAGCCCATCGTCACCCGTGACGAGGGGTTCGCGCTACTGCCCCCGGGCCTGGAGGGAGGCCAGATAGGCGTTGTACCGCGCCAGCTCCTGGTCGCCGTCCCGGTCCGCGGCCCGGTCCGAGCGCTTGGCCTGCCGCTGCTCCGAGCGGTACCACTGGAACACCAGCGCGATCAGCACCAGCACCGACGGGATCTCACTGAACGCCCAGGCGATACCGCCCGCCGCGTTCTGGTCGGTCAGCGCGTCGATCCCCAGCGAGGCCGACGGCGAGCTGTACGTCGCGACCATCGGCTCGCTCGCCATCATCAGCGCGATCCCGAAGAACGCGTGGAACGGCATCCCGGCGAACAGCTCCAGCATCCGGATCACATAGCCGGGCCGGTGCGGCCCCGGGTCCACGCCCATGATCGGCCAGAAGAAGACCAGGCCGACCGCGAGGAAGTGCGTCATCATCGCGATGTGCCCCGTTGTGGAGCCCATCAGGAAGTCGAAGAGCGGAGTGAAGTACAGCCCGTACAGGCTCGCGATGAACAGCGGGATCGTGAACGCCGGGTGCGTGATGACTCGCAGGTAGCGGCTGTGCAGCAGCGCGAGCAGCAGCTCGCGCGGCCCCTTGGCGCCGCGCCGGCCCGCCACCGGCAGCGCCCGCAGCGCCAGCGTCACCGGCGCGCCGAGCAGCAGCAGGATGGGGGAGACCATGCTGATCACCATGTGCTGCACCATGTGCACGCTGAACATGACCATGCCGTAGTCGTTCAGCCCCGTGCACATCATCAGCGCCACGGTCAGCACACCGAAGACGAACCCGATGGTGCGGCCCACCGGCCAGGCGTCGCCGCGCCGGCGCAGCCGCAGCACGGCCCAGCCGTAGAGGGCGAGCGCCAGCGCGCAGCCGATGAGGAAGAAGAGGTCGGGCGAGTACGCCAGCCCCCGCCCCAGCGTGAACGGCGGCAGATCCATGGTCATGCCGTGCCCGCTGTGATCCATCCGTGTGCTCCCGTGGGACGAGCGTGAAACAGTCCGGCCCGATTCACGCCGGTTGTCCGCACCAGAGTAGAACCGCCCCCGGCCGCGTCAGCGGGCGGGGGCGGTTCCGGGCGTCCCCGGGACACGGGTCAGAGCACGCACTCCGCCTCGGCGTAACGCTCGGCGGGCACCGTCTTGAGCGTCTCCACGGCCTCGCCCAGCGGCACCATCACGATGTCCGTGCCGCGCAGCGCCGTCAGCATGCCGAACTCGCCCCGGTGGGTGGCCTCGACCGCGTGCCAGCCGAAGCGGGTGGCCAGCACCCTGTCGTACGCCGTGGGGGTGCCACCGCGCTGGACATGGCCCAGTATCACCGGCCTGGCCTCCTTGCCGAGCCGCTCCTCCAGCTCGGTGGAGAGCTGCCGCGCCACACCGGCGAAGCGCTCGTGGCCGTACACGTCCTTGCCGCCCTCGTCGAACTCCATGGAGCCCTCGCGCGGCTTCGCGCCCTCCGCCACCACGACGATCGCGAACCGCTTGCCCGCCGAGAAGCGCCGGCCGACCAGCTCGGTCAGCTCGTCCATGTCGAAGGGGCGCTCGGGCACCACGATCGCGTGGGCCCCGGCGGCCATCCCGGAGTGCAGCGCGATCCAGCCGGTGTGCCGGCCCATGACCTCGACGATCAGCACCCGCTGGTGGGACTCGGCGGTGGTCTTCAGCCGGTCCAGCGCCTCGGTGGCGACCCCGACGGCCGTGTCGAACCCGAAGGTGACATCCGTCGAGGCGATGTCGTTGTCGATGGTCTTCGGTACGCCGACGATCGGCAGCCCGGCCTCGGACAGCAGGTGGGCGGCCTTGAGGGTGCCCTCACCGCCTATCGGGATGATCGCGTCGAGCCCCAGATCGGCGACGTGGCCCCTGGCCCGCTCCACCCCGTCCCGCAGATGCGCGGGCTGTACCCGGGAAGAGCCGAGGATGGTGCCACCGCGGGCCAGGATGCCGCCCACGGCGTCCAGGTCCAGCTTGCGGTAGTCGCACTCCAGGAGGCCCTTCCAGCCGTCGTGGAAGCCGATCACCTCGTCGCCGTGATCGACGACGGCCCGGTGCACGACGGACCTGATCACGGCGTTGAGGCCGGGACAGTCGCCGCCTGAGGTGAGCACACCAATACGCATAGCCCGGGATACCTTTGCAACGTGGGCCGACGGCCGGACACCGTTGTCCGGCCAGATCGCCGCCACCCTACCGGCGGGCGGCGGCCCGGCCGAACCCGGCGTCCGACTGCTGGACACCCCGTGACCCGCCGATGTCAGGCGGGCTGGGTCGCCGCGGCGACCCGCTCGGCGCGCAGCGCCTCGTACCACCGGTCGTCGGTCGGCGGCAGCGCGTTGACGTCGAGCGCCAGCTTCAGCAGCAGATCGGCGATCTGCGGATTGCGCGCCATCACGGGACCGTGCATGTACGTACCGAAGACGGTGCCGTTGTACGCGCCCTCCGTACCGTCGCCCGTGCCGTTGCCCCGGCCGAGCTGGACCCGCGCGAACGCGCGGGCCGACGGGCCGAGGTGCGTGATGCCCTGGTGGTTCTCGAACCCGGTCAGCTGCGGGAGGTTGAGCTGCGGGTCGATGTCCGCCAGTACGTCACCGACGCACCGCTCGCCCTCGCCCCGGGTCGAGACCACGTCGAGGAGCCCCAGACCGGCCTCACGCTCGCCGAGGTCGTTGACGAACTCGTGGCCCAGGATCTGGTAGCCGGCGCACACCGAGAACACGATGGCGCCGTTGGAGACGGCCCGGCTGAGCCCGCCGTCCCGGCGCAGCCGCTCCGCCGCGAGCCGCTGCGGCCGGTCCTCACCGCCGCCGATCAGATAGATGTCGCCGGACGTCGGCACCGGCTGGTCGCTGCGCACGTCCACGCGGGTGACGCCCAGCCCGCGCTGCCGGGCCCGGCGCTCCACGACCAGGGCGTTTCCCTGGTCGCCGTACGTGCTCAGCAGGTCGGGGTAGATCCACACCAGCCGCAGGCTGTTGTCACTCATTCTCGCTCGTTCTCCAGGGGTCCGAGGTGTCCAGTTCTCCGGCACGGTGTCAGTTGCCCACTCTTCGGCGCAGGTCCTGGAACGAGGTGTAGTTGGCGATGGCCTCGATCCGTCCCGGCGGCGCCATCTGCACGGCCTCGTCGGCGGTCTCGCAGACCCGGAAG
Organism: Streptomyces sp. NBC_01429; assembly: GCF_036231945.1. Lineage (NCBI taxonomy): Bacteria > Bacillati > Actinomycetota > Actinomycetes > Kitasatosporales > Streptomycetaceae > Streptomyces > Streptomyces sp. NBC_01429. Next base: position 7,040,841 of record NZ_CP109599.1, read on the forward strand.
TCCAGACCGGCCACTTCGAGGCGCACGGCGAGGTCGAGCTTCCGGTCGCCGATCACGAAGATCGGGTGACCGGCGAGCCGCGTGTAGTCGACGTCCCACAGCCACGAGGTGTCCGTACCGTCGGCGCCCCGGGCGTTGACGGCGAGGATCACCGGGGTCGGCGGCGGGTCGATGAGGGAGAACGTCTCCAGCCAGCCCGCGGGGTTCTTCGCGAGCAGCAGCCGCAGATCGCGGCCGAGGAAGGACACCACGTCGTACCGGCCGGCCACCGCCTGCACCTGGTACATCCGCTCCAGCGCCACCTGCGGCGGCACCCCGAAGGTCGCCACGACGGCGGCGGACGTCGCCGCGTTCGCCTTGTTGGCGCGCCCCGGCAGCTGGAGGTGGATCGGCCAGGCCGAGCCGTGCGGGTCCAGTACGTGGTCGCCGTGGAGCGCCCAGCTCGGCGGCGGCCTGCGGAAGCCGCACTCGCCGCAGAACCAGTCGTCGCCGGGGCGCTGCATCACACCACCGCAGGAGGGGCAGGACCAGGCGTCGTCCTTCCACTCCTGCCCGGCCGCCACCCACACCACGTTGGGCGAGGAGGAGGCGGCCCAGACGATCAGCGGGTCGTCGGCGTTCGCGATGACGACGGCCTTCGTACCGGCCAGGCCCTCCCGCCACTTCTCCGCGAGCATCCGGGTCTCCGCGGCGCGGTCGAGCTGGTCGCGCGAGAGGTTGAGCAGCGCGATCGCCTTGGGTGTCGTGTCGCGCGCCACCCCGGCGAGGTACTTCTCGTCGACCTCGATCACGCCGAACTTCGCGTCGGAGCCGCCCGCCAGGGCCGAGGTGATCCCGGCCGGCATATTGGCGCCGAGCGCGTTCGACACCACGGGCCCGGCGGCCCCCAGGGCCTCGGCGATCAGCCGGGTCGTCGTCGTTTTGCCGTTGGTCGCCGACACGAGGATGACGTCGAGGTGCTGCGCCAGCCGCCCGAGCAGATCCGGGTCGAGTCTGAGCGCCACCTTCCCGCCGATCACCGATCCGCTGCCGCGCCCAGCGGCGCGCGACACCGCCGCCGCGGCCTTGCCCGCCGTCACGGCCAGCTTGGCCCGCGGGGACAGCGGGTCCGTGTTGCCTGACATCGCCTTGATCCTCCTTGCGTCGGTCCGTGGGTCAGCCTATCGAGATCCGGCCAGGGGCCCGAACCACGGCACCGGGCGGAAGGCGGGGATGAGTGTGGACCGTACCCTGAGTGACATGCGAAACCGTTCGATCCCCGGCAGTTCCGGGCGAGTACGAGCCATGAGAATGCTCGGAGATCCCGTACTGCACGCTCCCTGCGAGCCCGTCACGGACTTCGGTCCCGCGCTCGCCGAACTGATCGAGGATCTGTTCGCGACGATGTACGAGGCCCGGGGCGTCGGGCTGGCGGCCAATCAGATCGGTGTGCCACTGCGGGTGTTCGTATACGACTGCCCCGACGACGAGGACGTCCGCCATCTCGGACACGTCGTCAATCCGCGGCCGGCCGTCACGGACGGCATCGCGCTGCGCGGCCCCGAGGGCTGTCTGTCGCTGCCGGGCATCGAGGCGGGTACGGAGCGGGCCGACCACGCGGTGGTGGAGGGCGTCACCCGGGAGGGGGAGCCGGTACGGATCGAGGGCACCGGGTTCTTCGCGCGCTGTCTCCAGCACGAGAGCGACCATCTGGAGGGCCTGGTCTACCCGGACCGGCTGACCGGACGGCGGCGCGCCAAGGTGCTGCGGACGGCGGCGCGGGCGCCGTGGGCCGGCGCGTCCGGTTCGTACGGCTCTTCCGGTTCGTACGGCTGAGGTTCCCGGCATGTCCGGCGGCCGCTCAGAACCCGGGGCCGCCCGGACGGTCGTCGACCGCCGCCAGCCGCCCCCACAGCAGATCCGCCAGGCTGCGCACCAACTGGGCACGGGTGCAAGGGCGTTCGCCGAGCCACCAGTCGCCGGCGCCGTGCATCATGCCGACGATGCCATGGCCCCAGACCCGGGCGAGCTGCTCGCTGTCCGGGCCGAGATCGACGCGTTCCGCGATGACCTTGGCCAGTTCCTCACCCAGCCGGCGCAGCAGCGGGGCCGAATGGCGGCCCACGTCGAAGCCCTGCTCGGGCAGTTGGGTCTCCTCGGCCGGATGCATCAGGAACCGGTACACCTGGGGCCGTGCCTCGATCGCGGCGAGATACGTGTCGAGCGTGGCCTCGACGCGCTCGCGCCGCTCGGCCGGGGCGTCGAGCGCGGACCGCAGGGCGTCCAGCAGCGCGTCGGTGTGGCGCTTGGCGAGCGCCCGGTACAGGCCGCCCTTGTCGCCGAAGTGCCGGTACAGGATCGGTTTCGTGATCCCGGCCTCGGCGGCGATGGCGTTCATGGAGGCGTGCGGGCCGTCCCGCAGGACCACCCGGTCGGCGGCCTCCAGCAACTGCCGGCGCCGCTGCCGCGCCGATCGCTGCTGCTCGGCCTGGTGTGTGGTCTCCATGGGTGATGTCTCCCCGCCCGTGCGATCGCCTCGTGCACCGCCAACCGCGATTGCCGGTACGCCCCGGAAACGTAACACCCCGGCCGTGGTCGACGCTGATCGCGAGGTGGCCGGTTGACATCGCCTACTTGTGAGTAACAGACTGTTGTTACCGCAAGTAACATTTCTGTGCGACGCAGTGCTGGAGGGAACATGACCGAGTTCACGCTCGATCTCAACGACGACCAGAGGCAGGTACGTGACTGGCTCCACGGCTTCGCCGCGGACGTCATCCGCCCGGCCGCGGCCGAGTGGGACGAGCGTGAGGAGACGCCCTGGCCGGTCATCCAGGAGGCCGCCAAGGTCGGCATCTACTCCCTCGACTTCTACGCCCAGCAGTTCTTCGACCCCACCGGGCTCGGCATTCCCATGGCGATGGAGGAGCTGTTCTGGGGCGACGCCGGTATCGCGCTCTCCATCGTCGGCACGGGCCTCGCGGCCGTCGGAGTCCTCGCCAACGGCACCGAGGAGCAGGTCGGCACCTGGATCCCGCAGATGTACGGCGACGCCGACGACGTGAAGCTCGCCGCCTTCTGCTCCTCGGAACCCGACGCCGGATCCGATGTGTCGGCCATGCGCACCCGCGCCGTCTACGACGAGGCGAAGGACGAGTGGGTGCTCGACGGCACCAAGACCTGGGCGACCAACGGCGGTATCGCCAACGTCCATGTCGTGGTCGCCGTCGTCGACCCCGCACTCGGCTCGAAGGGCCACGCCTCCTTCATCGTGCCGCCCGCCACCCCCGGTCTCTCCCAGGGGCAGAAGTTCAAGAAGCACGGCATCCGCGCCTCCCACACCGCCGAAGTCGTCCTGGACGGCGTCCGGGTCCCCGGCCACTGCCTCCTCGGCGGAAAGCAGAAGCTGGACGAGCGCCTCGCCCGCGCCCGCGAGCGCGCGGCGTCCGGTGAGGGCGACGGACGCGTCAAGAACGCCGCCATGGCCACCTTCGAGGCGTCGCGCCCCGCCGTCGGCGCCATGGCGGTCGGCACCGCGCGCGCGGCGTACGAGGTCGCCCTCGACTACGCCACGACCCGCAGCCAGTTCGGCCGCCCGATCATCGACAACCAGGGCATCGCCTTCCAGCTCGCCGACATGCGCACCCGGATCGACGCCTCCCGGCTGCTGGTCTGGCGCGCGTCGTGGATGGCGGCCACGGGCAAGGCGTTCACCTCGGCCGAGGGCTCCATGTCCAAGCTGTTCGCCAGCGAGACGGCCAAGCAGGTCACCGCCCAGGCCGTACAGATACTCGGCGGCAACGGCTTCACCCGCGAATACCCGGTCGAGCGCATGCACCGGGACGCCGCGATCTACACGATCTTCGAGGGCACGAGCGAGATCCAGCGCCTGGTCATCGCCCGCACCCTGTCGGGCGTGCAGATCCGCTGAACCGGGACCCGGGGGTCACGCGGGCAGCTGGGCCTCGATCGCCGCGACGACCTCCGGGGCCTCCGGCTCCGTGCGGGGGCGGATCCTGGCGACGACCTCGCCCTCCGGGGAGAGCAGGAACTTCTCGAAGTTCCACTGCACGTCGCCGGCCGCGCCCTCCGCGTCCGCCGCCCGGGTCAGCTCCGCGTAGAGCGGGTGCCTGTCCTCGCCGTTCACGTCGGTCTTCTCCAGCAGCGGGAAGCTCACCCCGTACGTGGCCGAGCAGAACGTCTGGATCTCCTCCGCGCTGCCGGGCTCCTGCCCCGCGAACTGGTTGGACGGCACGCCGAGGACCGTGAAGCCCCGGTCGCCGTAACTCTGCTGGAGCCGCTCAAGACCGGCGTACTGCGGGGTGAGCCCGCACTTGGACGCGACGTTCACGACGAGGACGGCCCGGCCCGCGTAGGCGGCCAGGGACGTGGGCTCACCGGTGAGGGTGCGCAGCGGAATGTCGTACAGAGCCATCGGGATCTCCTCGGTTTCCGGCGTTCTTCCCTCATTGTGGACCCGTCGGTGATCGCGGCGGCGGGCGGGCTGGTAGAGGTGGGGGGTGGACGAATCCCTGAACGAGCCCCGGCTGCCCGGCGCGGAACCCGACGGCCCCGCCGTGCCCGGCGGCGACGCCGTCCGCCGCGAGGTGCGCTGCCGGATGTGCGGCAGACCATTGCGGGGTACGGCATCACGCCGCAGCGGCCTCGGCCCCTCCTGCGACGCCAAGCTCCATCCGCCCGCGCCGGAGATCAGGACCCGGCGGCGCGAGGCCGAACAGGACCCGATCCCCGGCGTCTGAACAGGGCGTACGCCCGCGCGGGTCAGGTCGCGGTGGCCGCCGCCGCCGCGCGTCCCGCCGCCCGGCCGGAGAACAGGCAGCCGCCCAGGAAGGTGCCTTCCAGCGACCGGTAGCCGTGCACCCCGCCGCCGCCGAACCCGGAGACCTCACCCGCCGCGTACAGCCCGGGAACCGGCGCGCCGGCCGCGTCGAGGACCCGGCCGGACAGATCGGTCTGGAGCCCGCCCAGGGTCTTGCGGGTGAGGATGTTGAGCCGTACGGCGATCAGCGGCCCGGCACTCGAATCCATGATCTTGTGGGCCGGGGCGGTACGGCTGAACAGGTCCCCGGTGTACTTCAGGGCGTTGTGGATCCCCATCACCTGGACGTCCTTGGTGTAGGGATTGTCGATCTGCCGGTCCCTGGCGTCGATCTGCCGCTTGAGGTCGGCCAGGTCGATCAGGCCCTTGCCGGTCAGCCTGTTCATGCCGAGGACCAGCTCGGACAGGGTCGAAGCGACGACGAAGTCGACACCGTTCTTCTTGAACTTCTCGATCGGCTCGGGCGTCTGCCAGACCCGCGAGAGGGTCAGCAGGATGTCCTTGTTGGTGAGATCCGGATTCTGCTCGGAGCCGGAGAGCGCGAACTCCTTCGCCAGGATCTTCTGCGTCGTGACGAACCAGGAGTAGTCGTACCCGGTGCCGGTGATCGCCTTGAGCGTGCTGAGGGTGTCGTAGCCGGGGAGATCGGGCGCCGGGAAGCGCTTGCCCGTGGCGTCCAGCCAGAGCGACGAGGGGCCGGGCAGAATGCGGATGCCGTGCTTGGCCCAGATCGGGTCGTAGTTCCGCAGTCCCTCGGTGTAGTGCCACATCCGGTCGGGGTTGACGATCCGCCCGCCGGCCCGCTCGGTGATGGCGAGCATCCGGCCGTCCACGTAAGCGGGCACCCCGGTGATCATGTTCTCGGGCGGGGCGCCGAGCCGGGCCGGCCAGTTCTGCCGGATCAGCTCGTGGTTGGCGCCGATGCCGCCGGAGGTGACGATCACCACCGGGGCGCGCAGCTCGAAGTCACCGACGACGGTACGCGAACTGGCCTTGCCCCGGGCCGCGTTGCTCGGCTCCAGGACCGCGCCCCGGACACCGCTGACGGCGCCGCCGGTACGCACCACCTCATCGACGCGGTGCCGGAACCTGAACGTCACCCGGCCGCGGGCCACCGCCGCCCGTACCCGCTTCTCGAACGGCTCGACGACGGCAGGGCCCGTGCCCCAGGTGACATGGAAGCGCGGTACGGAGTTGCCGTGGCCGTCCGCCAGACCGCCGCCGCGCTCGGCCCAGCCGACGATCGGGAACCAGCGCACCCCTTGCTGGTAGAGCCAGGACCGCTTCTCCCCGGCGGCGAAGTCCACATAGGCTTCCGCCCACTTGTACGCCCAGTAGTCCTGCCCACCGGGATCGGTGGTGCCCCGGTCGAAGCCGGCCGCGCCCTGCCAGTCCTGCCACGCCAGCTCACGGGTGTCCTTGATCCCCATCAGCCGCTGCTCGGCCGAGTCGACCAGGAACAGCCCGCCGAACGACCAGAACGCCTGCCCGCCCAGATTGGACTCCGGCTCCTGGTCGAGGAGCAGCACCTTGCGCCCGGCGTCCACGAGTTCCGCCGTCGCGACCAGCCCGGCCAGCCCGCCGCCGACGACGATCACATCGGCGTCCGCCGACTCGGCCGCGTACGCCGCGGTGACCTGGGGGAGGGCGGCGGCGCCGGCGAGTACGCCGCCCGCCACCGTGAGCGCGCGGCGACGGCTGAACAGGGCCGAATCTGCGGGCTTTTCCATCGGGTTGCCTTCCGGAAGGGGGTACGGAGGGTGCCGTCCCGGGAGCAGCGCTGTTACCGTGCGGTAGCTCACATCTCATCAGGCCGACACCGGGCGGTGGTAGGCGCCGGGAGCCAACGTGGCGGCCCTCTCGTTGTACGCCGGGCACAGCGCGCGAACGGATCCGGCGGATCTCCCGGACCGGACGGAGACGGAGAAGGGCGGGGCGCATGACGGTCACGCATCGACGCGAGCCGGTCACCGACATCCTGCGGGCCATGGCCGCCGACGCCGACGTCTGCGGCGAACTGGTCCACGCGGCGCGCAGCCGCTCGCCCGAGGTGGCGCGGCTCGCCGAGGCGGAGACCCACCGCCATGTCGCCGCGATGATCGCCCAGGCCGGTGGCTGGTTCGCCACCTTCGGCCGGATCGAGGAGCAGGACTTCGCCGCCGCCCTGCTGCTGGGCGGGGACCGGGCGGGCCAGGGCGTCCCGGTGACCGCCCTGCTGCGCGGAGTCCAGGCCGCGCTCACCCGCGCCGCGGAGATCACCGTCGACCGCTGCCGGTCCGCCGGGGTGCCGGACGGCTCGCTGCTCACCGCCGTACTGCTGCTGAAGGAGTACGGCGACGCGGTCGAGCGGCAGGTGATCCACGGATACCGCGCCGTGGAGCTGGGGCCGCCGCCCACGGCCGCCGAGATCCGCGCCCGGCTCCTGCGACGATTACTGGTCGGCGGCGCCGCCCCGGCCGCCGGGGAGGCCGAAGAGCTGGCGAAGGCGGGCATCCACCGGGACACGCCGGTGCACTGCCTCGCCACGGACGCGGCCGACCCCGCGCCGGTCCGGCTCCTCACCCGCAGGCTCTCCTGCTCCGGCGGCCTCTTCGGGCTGGTCGACGGGCGGCTCGCGGGCCTGTCCCGCCGGATCCCCCCGGCCGACGAGATCGGTACGGGCACGCTCGCCGTGGTCTCTCCCGCCGTCCCCCGGGAGGAGCTCCGCCCGGTGCACCGGCTCTGCGTCCGTGCCCTGGACATCGGCGGCCGGCGCGGGCTGCGCGGACTGTACGGGCTCACCGACTTCGCCGGCGAGATCGCGCTCGACGGCCAGCCGCTGCTGGGCACCTGGCTCGGCGACCGGCTGCTGGGCTCCCTCGACCGGTCGGACGGCTTCCACCGGCAACTCGCGCTCACCGCGCTGACGTTCCTCGAACACGGACAACGTCTCGACCGGACCGCCGCGATCCTGTTCACCCACCCCAACACCGTCCGCTACCGGCTCGGCAGGCTCCAGCGGATCACCGGGCGGTCGCTGACCGACACTCCGGCCGGCGGCCGCCCCGGCCCCCTGGACACCCTGCACTGGTGGTGGGCGCTGACCGCCTGGCTCCGTACGCCCCCGACGTCCACGGCCGTGTCAGGACCACCCGCGACGAACGGCTGAAACAGCTGCCCGCCCGGTCAGAGGTCACCCGACGGGCTCTCAGCCCTCCAGCCTGCGGAACAGGCCCTCCTGCACCACCGACACCAGCAGTCGGCCCTCCCGGTCGTAGATCCGCCCGCGCGCCAGTCCCCGGCCGCCCGTCGCGATCGGGGACTCCTGGTCGTACAGGAACCACTCGTCGGCGCGGAACGGGCGGTGGAACCACATCGCGTGGTCCAGCGACGCCATGTCGAAGCCGCGCGGGCCCCACAGCGGCTCGACCGGGATGCGCACCGCGTCCAGGAGCGTCATGTCGCTCGCGTACGTCAGCGCGCAGGTGTGCACCAGCGGGTCGTCGCCCAGCGGGCCCACCGCGCGCATCCACACCGCGCTGCGCGCGTCCGCGTTCCGGATCTCCTGCCGCGTCCAGCGCAGCCGTTCCACGTACCGGATGTCGAAGGGCTGGCGCCTGGCCATGCGCTCGAACGACTCGGGCAGCCCGCCGAGGTGCTCGCGGACCTCGTCGGCGACCGTGGGCAGCGACTCGGGGTCGGGGAACTCCAGCCGGGGCGGCAGCTGGTGTTCGAAGCCGCCCTTCTCCGGCTGGTGGAAGGAGGCCGTCAGGTTGAAGATCGTGCGGCCCTGCTGGACGGCGGTGACCCGGCGGGTGGTGAACGAGCGGCCGTCCCTGATCCGTTCCACCTGGTAGACGATCGGGACGCCCGGACGGCCGGGGCGCAGGAAGTAGGCGTGCAGCGAGTGGACCGGCCGGTCCCCGTCGGTGGTACGGCCGGCCGCCACCAGCGCCTGGCCCGCGACCTGCCCGCCGAAGACCCGTTGCAGGGACTCCTCGGGGCTGCGCCCCCGGAAGATGTCGACCTCGATCTGCTCCAGATCGAGCAGATCGACCAGCCGTTCGGCGGGGTTCGTCATGTGCGTTGTTCTCCGTTTTCTCAAGCCTCCGGCCGGATGGCTCAGAGCTGTCCGACCGACGTGACCCGCACGACGGCCAGTCCTTCCTCGTCGGAGGCCGCGAGATCGACCTCCGCGCTGATACCCCAGTCGTGGTCGCCGTTCGGGTCGGCGAAGGTCTGCCGGACCCGCCACAGACCGTGCGCCGGGTCCTCCTCGATGGCGAGCAGCTTCGGCCCGCGCGCGTCGGGTCCCGTACCGAGGTCCTCGTACTCGTCCCAGTAGGCGTCCATCGCCTCGCCCCACCGGTCCGCGTCCCAGCCCGACTCGTTGTCCAGCTCGCCCAGGTCGTAGAACCTGTCCAGCGCGGCCAGCTCGACCCGGCGGAACATCGCGTTGCGCACCAGCACCCGGAAGGCGCGCGCGTTGGCCGTGACCGGCCTGACCTGGTCGGCCTTCTCCCGCGCCTCCTCGGCGGTCTCGACCTCGGGGTTGGCCAGCTGCTCCCACTCGTCCAGCAGACTGGAGTCCACCTGGCGGACCATCTCGCCCAGCCAGGCCGTGAGGTCCTCCAGATCCTCCGACTTGAGATCGTCCGGAATGGTGTGTTCCAGCGCCTTGTACGCGCCCGCCAGATAGCGCAGCACGATGCCCTCGGTCCTGGCCAGCTCGTAGTGCGAGGTGAACTCGGTGAAGGACAGGGCGCGTTCGTACATGTCGCGGATCACGGACTTCGGCGAGACCGGATGGTCGCCGACCCACGGATGGCTGGTGCGGTAGGTGTTGTACGCGTGCACCAGCAGCTCTTCGAGCGGCTTGGGGTACGTGACGTACTGGAGCCGCTCCATCCGCTCCTCGTACTCGATCCCGTCCGACTTCATCGCGCCGACCGCCTCGCCGCGCGCCTTGTTCTGCTGCGCGGCCAGGATCTGGCGCGGGTCGTCGAGCGTCGACTCGACCACCGAGACCATGTCCAGGGCGTACGAAGGCGATTCGGGGTCCAGCAGCTCGAACGAGGCCAGCGCGAACGTCGACAGCGGCTGGTTGAGCGCGAAGTCCTGCTGGAGGTCGACGGTCAGCCGGACGATACGGCCCTCCGCGTCGGGCGTCTCCAGCCGCTCCACCACACCGCCGTCCAGCAGCGAGCGGTAGATGGCGATCGCCCGCCGGATGTGCCGCAGCTGCTGCTTGCGCGACTCGTGGTTGTCCTCCAGCAGATGGCGCATCGCCTCGAAGGCGTTGCCCGGCCGGGCGATGACCGACAGCAGCATGGTGTGGGTGACCCGGAAACGCGAGGTCAGCGGCTCGGGATCGGAGCCGATCAGCTTGTCGAACGTCGTCTCCGACCAGGCGACGAAGCCCTCGGGGGCCTTCTTGCGCACCACCTTGCGGCGCTTCTTGGGATCGTCGCCCGCCTTCGCGAGCGCCTTCTCGTTCTCGACGACATGCTCGGGGGCCTGCGCGACGACCAGCCCCGCCGTGTCGAACCCGGCCCGCCCGGCCCGGCCCGCGATCTGGTGGAACTCCCGGGCGCGCAGGGTGCGTACGCGATTGCCGTCGTACTTGCTGAGCGCGGTGAACAGCACCGTACGGATGGGGACGTTGACGCCGACGCCGAGGGTGTCCGTACCGCAGATGACCTTCAGCAGCCCGGCCTGGGCGAGTTTCTCCACCAGCCTGCGGTACTTGGGCAGCATGCCGGCGTGGTGCACGCCGATCCCGTGCCGTACATAACGGGACAGGTTCCGGCCGAACTTGGTGGTGAAGCGGAAGTTGCCGATGAGATCGGCGATCCTGTCCTTCTCCTCGCGCGTGCACATGTTGATGCTCATCAGCGACTGCGCCCGCTCCACGGCGGCGGCCTGCGTGAAGTGCACGATGTAGACCGGCGCCTGCCGGGTCTCCAGCAGCTCGGTCAGCGTCTCGGTGATGGGGGTGAGACGGTACTCGTACGTGAGCGGTACGGGCCGGGTCGAGGACCGTACGACGGAGGTCGGCCGGCCGGTGCGGCGGGTCAGGTCCTCCTCGAAGCGCGAGACGTCACCGAGGGTCGCCGACATCAGGACGAACTGGGCCTGCGGCAGTTCCAGCAGCGGGATCTGCCATGCCCAGCCCCGGTCCGGCTCCGCGTAGAAGTGGAACTCGTCCATGACGACCTGGCCGATGTCGGCGTACTTCCCGTCGCGCAGCGCGATGGACGCCAGCACCTCCGCCGTACAGCAGATGACGGGCGCGTCCGCGTTGACGGAGGCGTCGCCGGTCAGCATGCCGACGTTCTCCGTGCCGAAGATCTTGCACAGGTCGAAGAACTTCTCCGAGACCAGCGCCTTGATCGGCGCGGTGTAGAAGGTGACCTTGTCCTGAGCCAGTGCCGTGAAGTGCGCACCCGCCGCGACCAGGCTCTTTCCCGAGCCGGTGGGGGTGGAAAGGATCACATTGGCTCCGGAGACCACCTCGATCAGCGCCTCCTCCTGCGCCGGATAGAGCGTGATGCCCCGGTCCTCGGCCCAGGAGGAGAAGGCCTCGAAGAGGGCATCGGGGTCGGCATCCGGCGGCAGCTGATCGATAAGGGTCACGCCCCCATCTTGCCTGTCTTCCGTCCGGATGCGGGAACCGGACGGCCGGACGAAGATCATGGGCGATACGCTGGCCCGTCAACTGGGCACCAGGACAGTGGGCTTCACCACGAGCCACACACCGGGCCGCACCACAACTGCGATGGACGGGTACGACCATGATGGGACCGGCACACTCTCTGTCAGGGGCAGCGGCCTGGCTGGGGGCGGGCGCCGCGGCGGCCGCATTCGATCACGCCATGCCCTGGCCGGTACTGGTCGTCGGCGCGCTGATCTGCTCGGGCGCCGCGCTCGCCCCCGACCTCGACCACAAGGCCGCGACGATCTCCCGGGCGTTCGGCCCGGTGTCCAAGACGCTCTGCGAGGTCGTCGACAAGCTGTCGTACGCCGTCTACAAGGCGACCAGGAAGCCCGGTGACCCGCGCAGGACCGGCGGCCACCGCACGCTGACCCACACCTGGCTCTGGGCGGTCCTGATCGGCGCCGGCGCCTCCGCCGTCGCGTACACCGGCGGGCGCTGGGGCGTGCTCGCCATCCTCTTCGTCCATATGGTGCTGGCGGTCGAGGGCCTCCTCTGGAAGGCCGCCCGGGTCTCCAGCGACGTCCTGGTCTGGCTGCTCGGCGCCACCAGCGCGTGGATGCTCGCAGGCATCCTCGACGAGCCGGGCAACGGGGCGAACTGGCTGTTCACCGCACCGGGCCAGGAATACCTCTGGCTCGGGCTGCCGATAATCCTCGGCGCGCTCGTGCACGACATCGGCGACGCGCTGACGGTCTCGGGCTGCCCGGTCCTGTGGCCCATCCCGATCGGCCGCAAGCGCTGGTACCCGCTGGGCCCGCCGAAGGCGATGCGCTTCAGGGCCGGCGCCTGGGTGGAGGTGAAGGTGCTGATGCCCGTCTTCATGGTCGCGGGCGGGATAGGCGCCGCGTTCGCCCTCAACCTCGTCTGAGAGCCTGTCGGGTCAGAGGTCGCCCGACAGGCTCTGAGGCGGCGGGGGACCACCCGCCCCTCCGGGCGGCGTACGGGGGCGGTGCCTCCGTACGCCGCCCGGAGGGCCGGGCCCGTCAGCCGTGCCAGGACCGCCACAGCGCGGCGTACGCGCCGTCCGCCGCCACCAGCTCGTCATGGCTGCCCAGCTCGCTGATCCGGCCCTCCTCGACCACCGCGATCACATCCGCGTCGTGCGCCGTGTGCAGCCGGTGGGCGATCGCCACCACCGTACGGCCGTCCAGCACCCGGGCCAGCGACCGCTCCAGGTGCCGGGCCGCCCGGGGATCCAGCAGCGAGGTCGCCTCGTCCAGCACCAGCGTGTGCGGGTCCGCCAGCACCAGCCTGGCCAGCGCGATCTGCTGCGCCTGGGCCGGGGTCAGGGCCGCGCCGCCGGAACCGACCTCGGTGTCCATGCCGTCGTCCAGCGCCCGCGCCCAGCCGTCCGCGTCGACCGCCCCGAGGGCCGCCCACAGCTCGGCGTCCGCCGCTCCCGTACGGGCCAGCAGCAGATTGTCGCGCAGGGAGCCCACGAACACGTGGTGCTCCTGGTTGACCAGCGCGACGTGTTCCCGTACCCGCTCGGCGGGCATCCGGGACAGCTCGGCGCCGCCCAGAGCGACCCGCCCCTCGCGCGGACCGTAGATGCCCGCGAGCAGCCGGCCCAGCGTCGACTTCCCGGCGCCCGAGGGGCCGACCAGCGCCAGCCGGGTGCCGGGGCTGACCGCCAGCGTCACGTCGTGCAGTACGTCGACGCCCTCCCGGTAGCCGAAGCGCACCCGGTCCGCGCTGACGTCCCGCCCCTCGGGCACGACGGAGGCGTCGCCCGCGTCCGGCTCGATGTCGCGGACGCCCACCAGGCGCGCGATGGACACCTGGGCCACCTGGAGTTCGTCGTACCAGCGCAGGATCAGACCCACCGGGTCCACCAGCATCTGGGCGAAGAGCGCGCCCGTCGTCAGCTGGCCGACGGTGATCCAGCCCTGGAGGGCGAAGAAGCCGCCCATCACCAGCACGGCGAGGAAGATCGTCACATGGGTGAGGTTGATGACGGGGAACAGCACCGACCGCAGGGAGAGCGTGTACCGCTCCCATGCCGTCCACTCCTTGACCCGCCGCTCCGACAGCGCCACGCGCCGGCCGCCGAGGCGGTGCGCCTCCACGGTCCTGCCCGCGTCGACGGTCTCGGCGAGCATCGCCGCGACCGCCGCGTACCCGGCGGCCTCCGAGCGGTACGCCGAGGGCGCCCGCCGGAAGTACCAGCGGCAGCCGACGATCAGCAGCGGCAGCGCCACCAGCACCGCGAGCGCCAGCGGCGGCGCCGTGACCGTCATGGCGCCGAGCAGCAGCACCACCCAGACGACGCCGATGGCGAGCTGCGGCACGGCCTCGCGCATGGCGTTCGCCAGCCGGTCGATGTCCGTGGTGATGCGGGAGAGCAGATCGCCCGTGCCCGCCCGCTCCAGCACCCCGGGCGGCAGCCCCACGGACCGGACGAGGAAGTCCTCCCGGAGATCCGCGAGCATCTCCTCGCCCAGCATCGCGCCGCGCAGCCGCACCATCCGGGTGAAGAACGTCTGGACCACCAGCGCGACCGCGAAGATCACGGCGACCCGCTCCATGTGCAGCTCGCGCGCGCCGCTGGAGAGGTCCTCGACGATGCCGCCGAGCAGATAGGGGCCGACCATCGAGGCGACCACCGAGACCGCGTTGACGGTGACCAGCACGATGAACGCCCGGCGGTGCCGGCTCAGCAGCTCGCTGACGTAGGCCCGTACGGTCGCGGGGGTGCCGACGGGCAGGGTCGTCGCCGACTCCGGGGCCGCCGGGTCGTAGGCCGGAGGCGCCACGCCGATCATGCTGATTCCTCGATCTCTTCCCGTGCCCGCGCCAGCGCCGGCGTGATGGTCTGTCTCTCGTCGTGCTGTTTCCCGGCGTGCTCCCTGGCGCTCGCGCCGACGGGGTGCTCGTCGTCCGCCTCGCGCGTGACGACCTCCCGGTAGGCGGGGTCGCCCGCCATCAGCTCGCGGTGCGTCCCCACCGCCGCGACCTTGCCGTCATGGACGAAGGCCACGCAGTCCGCGTGGTCCAGCAGCAGCGGCGAGGAGGCCAGGACGACCGTCGTACGGCCGGTGCGCAGCTCCTTCACGCCCCGGGCGATCCGCGCCTCGGTGTGCGAGTCCACGGCGGAGGTCGGCTCGTCGAGCACCAGCACCTCGGGGTCGGTGACCAGCGAACGCGCCAGCGCGAGGCGCTGCCGCTGCCCGCCGGAGAGCGACCGGCCGCGCTCGGTGATACGGGAACGCATCGGATCCCCGCTGCCGTCCACCGAGGCCTGCACCAGCGCGTCGAGCACATCGCCGCACTGCGCCGCCGCCAGCGCCCGGCCGGCGTCGACCGCGCCGGAGGCCGGCACGTCCAGCAGCTCGGTCAGCGTCCCGGAGAGCAGCACCGGATCCTTGTCCTGGACGAGCACACTGGCCCGCGCCGCGTCCAGCGGCAGATCGTCCAGCGGCACCCCGTCGAGCAGCACCGACGGGCCCGGCTCCGCCTCGGCCGCGTGGCCGCCGAGCCGCTCGGCCAGCCGCCCCGCCACGTCCGGGTCGCCGCACACCACGGCGGTCAGCCGCCCGGCCGCCACGCGCAGCCCGCTGACCGGGTCGTACAGGTCGCCGGCCGGCCGCGCGTCGTCGAGGCCGCCGCGCTCGTCCTCGAACGCCGTGCGCCGCAGCGACAGCACCCGGGCCGCGCGCTTCGCCGAGGGCCGGGAGAAGGAGTACGCCATGGCGATCTCCTCGAAGTGGCGCAGCGGGAAGAGCAGCAGCGTCACCCCGCTGTACACGGTCACCAGCGCCCCGACGCCGATCCGTCCGTCCAGCGCGAGATGGGCTCCGTACCAGACGACCGAGATCAGCAGGACGCCCGGCAGCAGCACCTGGATGGCCGAGATCAGGGCCCACATCCTGGCGCTGCGCACGGCGGCCTCGCGCACCTCCTGCGAGGCCGTGCGGTAGCGGCGCAGGAACAGCTCCTCGCCGCCGATGCCGCGCAGCACCCGGAGCCCCGCCACGGTGTCCGAGGCCAGCTCGGTGGCCTTGCCGGCCTTCTCGCGCTGGACGTCGGCCCGTTGGGTGGCGCGGGGGAGCAGCGGCAGGACGGAGAGGGCGAGCACCGGTACGCCGCAGGCGATCAGCGTCCCCAGCTCGGGCAGGTAGAGGACCAGGCCGACACAGATGAAGACGATCGCGATGACGGCGGCCAGGAAGCGCGAGAGCGCCTCCACGAACCAGCCGATCTTCT
The DNA here is from genome assembly GCF_036231945.1 of Streptomyces sp. NBC_01429. Taxonomy (NCBI): domain Bacteria; kingdom Bacillati; phylum Actinomycetota; class Actinomycetes; order Kitasatosporales; family Streptomycetaceae; genus Streptomyces; species Streptomyces sp. NBC_01429. Next base: position 7,056,563 of record NZ_CP109599.1, read on the forward strand.
CGACGTCACCGGTGGAGACGGCGACGACCTCACCGGCCGCGACCCGCCGGGTCAGCGCGGAGCCGAGTTCGGCCGTCTTGCGGGCCAGCAGCTGCTGGACCCGGGCGGCGGCGGTGATCCAGTTGGTGATGGCGGCGCGGTGCAGCATGGTGTCGCCGAGGGCGATGGCGGCGCCGGTCACCGCGATCAGCCCGCCGGCGAGCGCCAGCCGGGAGCCCGAGCGGTCGATCACCGCCTGGACGGCGAGCCCGGCTCCCACGGGGAGTCCGGCGATGCCCGCGAAGTGCACCAGGCCCCAGCACAGCGCCTTGAGCTGGCCGCCCAGTTGACCCCGTCCGAGCCACAGCAGGAACCGGGGGCCCGACCTGGTGTCGGGAATCCCGGGGTCGGGATACGGAAGGTCGCGAATCTGCATGATGCCCCATGGCTCGTGGAGTGGCCCAAACCGTGCAAGGTTCGCTCCGACCAGGGGTATGAGGCAATGGGTTTTCCGCGCCGGGCGTCACTTCGAGCCAGTTCAGGGGCGCTCGCGGGCCGCCCGGACGGCACTTCGCGCCGCCCGTCGTCAGCAGTGGTGCTCGGGGCCGCCGGCCACCAGGGTCGCGAGCAGTCCGCCGAGCACCTCGCGCTGCTCCGGGGTCAGCGGGGCGAGGACGTCCTCGGCGGCGGACCTGCGGGCGCCGCGCAGCGCCCGCAGGGTGGCCCGCCCGGTGTCGGTCACCTCGACGCGCACCACCCTGCGGTTGGTGGGGTCGGGGACGCGTTTCGCCCAGCCGCTGGCCTCCAGGCCGTCGACCAGGGTCGTCACGGCGCGCGGTACGACTTCGAGCCGCCGGGCCAGATCGGCCATCCGGGGCGGCGTCTCGTACCACGCGAGGGCGCGCAACAGCCTCGCCTGGGCCGGGGTGATGCCGATCGGCTCCAGCTGGTGCTTCTGGATGCGCTGGAGCCGGCGGGTCAGCCGCAGGAGCTGCTCGGCCAGCATGCCGTCGGCGTCGGGGGTGCTCATGCCGGAATAATATCAGGACCACGCTCATTGTGAACATAGGTAACAATGAGCTAAGCTCTGCTACGTTCGGCCCGCCCGGCCGGCCCCGTCCGCACGACGGGCCCCGCTCCGTGGCCGGCCCCGCACGTTTCCCGAAGGAGCCCATGAAGCCCGAATCACCCACGTGGACACCCCTGCCCCGCCGCGTCGCGCCGGGGCAGCCGGAGCCGCCCGCCCAGCTGCGGCGCATCTTCGGCCTCTTCCGCCCCTACCGCGGCCGGCTCGCCCTCGTCGGGCTGCTCGTCGGCGCCTCCTCGCTGGTGACGGTCGCCTCGCCGTTCATGCTCCGCGAGATCCTCGACACCGCGATCCCACAGGGCCGTACCGGACTGCTCAGCCTGCTCGCGCTCGGCATGATCCTCACGGCGGTCGTCAACAGCGTCTTCGGCGTGCTGCAGACGCTGATCTCCACGACGGTCGGCCAGCGCGTCATGCACGATCTGCGCACCGGCGTCTACGGCCGCCTCCAGAGCATGCCGCTCGCCTTCTTCACCCGGACGAGGACCGGCGAGGTGCAGTCCCGTATCGCCAACGACATCGGCGGTATGCAGGCGACCGTGACCTCGACCGCGACCTCCCTGGTCTCCAACCTCACGGCCGTGATCGCCTCGGTCGTCGCGATGCTCGCGCTGGACTGGCGGCTCACCGTCGTCTCGATGATCCTGCTGCCGGTCTTCGTCTGGATCAGCCGCCGGGTCGGCCGCGAGCGCAAGCGGATCACCACGGACCGCCAGCGGCAGATGGCCACGATGGCCGCCACCGTCACCGAGTCGCTCTCGGTGAGCGGCATCCTCCTCGGCCGCACGATGGGCCGCTCCGACTCCCTCACCAGGTCCTTCGCCGACGAGTCCGAGCGGCTGGTCGATCTGGAGGTCCGCTCCAGCATGGCGGGCCGCTGGCGCATGTCGACCATCGGCATCGTCATGGCCGCCATGCCCGCCGTCATCTACTGGGCCGCGGGCATCGCGCTGGGCAGCGGAAGCACAGCCGTCTCCATCGGCACACTGGTCGCCTTCGTCTCGCTCCAGCAGGGCCTCTTCCGGCCCGCCGTGAGTCTGCTCTCCACCGGAGTGGACATGCAGACCTCGCTCGCCCTCTTCCAGCGCATCTTCGAATACCTCGATCTGCCCGTCGACATCACCGAGCCCGAGCGGCCGGTGAAGCTCGACCGGATCCGCGGCGAAGTGCGCTTCGACGCAGTCGACTTCAGTTACGAGGAGAAGCGCGACGAGAAGCAGGAGGACCGGAAGTCCGGGAACGGCGAGGCCGCCGCGCGGACGCTCAAGGGCATCGATCTGACGGTCCCCGCGGGCGCCGGACTGGCCGTCGTCGGCCCCACCGGCTCCGGCAAGTCGACGCTCAGCTATCTCGTACCCCGGCTCTACGACGTGACGGGCGGCCGGGTCCTCCTCGACGGCGTGGACGTGCGCGACCTGGACTTCGACTCGCTGGCCCGCGCGGTCGGCGTCGTCTCCCAGGAGACCTACCTCTTCCACGCCTCGGTCGCGGAGAACCTGCGCTTCGCCAAGCCGGACGCCACCGACGCGGAGCTGGAGACGGCCGCCAGGGCCGCCCAGATCCACGACCACATCGCCTCGCTCCCCGACGGCTACGACACACTGGTCGGCGAGCGCGGCTACCGCTTCTCCGGCGGCGAGAAGCAGCGCCTCGCGATCGCCCGCACCATCCTGCGCGACCCGCCCGTACTGATCCTCGACGAGGCGACCAGCGCGCTGGACACCCGCACCGAACACGCCGTGCAGCAGGCCATCGACGCGCTCTCCGAAGGGCGCACCACGATCACCATCGCCCACCGGCTCTCGACCATCAGGGACGCCGACCAGATCGTGGTCCTCGACGCGGGCGTCATCGCGGAGCGGGGCACCCACGACGAACTGCTCCGGCAGGACGGCCGCTACGCCGCCCTGGTCCGCAGGGACAGCCGGGCGGCCCGCGACGCCGCCGCGCCCACCGCCGGTCCCGAGGACCCCGAGGCTCCCGCCGCTCCCGCCGAGGAGCTGGCGCCGGCCGCGCTGTGAACGCGGCAGTGCCGCCACTCCCGTGGGACGGGGAGTGACGGCACCGCGTTGGGGCGACGGTGTGTCAGACGAGCCAACCCACGAAGTGGACGATGCCGGCGAGCAGGTTGGTGATGACGTTCATCGGGACGTTCTCCTTGTGCGTGGTGCATGTGTGAGGACAGTGCGACCGGGGTCTGCAGCCCGTCGATCGCGCTCCGTAAGCATCTCGCCACGGAGCGCGGTGACGCAATGAATTCCCGTACGATCACACGTTCTGACGAACACCCGATCCCACGTTCGTACGTTCCTGCTCCGGGTGGCGTGCCGTCCGTGTGCCCTCCGTGTCGCCGCGCCGCAGCTGCCCGGATCGGTGATCACGCCGGGTTAGCGTGCGCGCATGAGCAGACCCCGTCTGACCCGTCGTGGCCGGATCGCCCTGACCGCGAGCGCGGTGCTCACCGTGGCGGTCGCGGTGCTGGTGCCCGTGCTCACGCTGACCGGCGGGGACGGCGACGGGGCGAAACGCCCGGCACTGGTCGTCCCGGAGGGCCGCCGCGCCGGCCAGGTCTACGCCGCCGTGGACGAGGCCCTGCGGCTGCCCGGGGGTACCGCGGCCAAAGCGGCGCTCTCGGCGGAACTCCCGCTGCCGAAGGCCGCCCGGGGCAACCCGGAGGGCTATCTGTTCCCGGCCACCTATCCCGTCGAGGCGTCCACGACCCCGGCCGGTCTGCTGCGCTACATGGTCGCCACGGCGCACGAGCGGTTCGGTTCCGGTTCCGGTTCCGGTGGCGGGGCCGCCGGGTCCCGCTCGGCCCGGGACAGAGCCGACGCGGCGACCTACCGTACGGTCACCATCGCCAGCATCGTGCAGGCCGAGGCCGATACGCCGGCCGACATGGGCAAGGTCGCCAGGGTCGTCCACAACCGGCTCGCCCTGGGCATGCCGCTCCAGATGGACTCGACGATCAACTACGCGCTGGACCGCTCCACCCTGGACACCAGCCACCGGGACACGAAGACCGACAGCCCGTTCAACACGTACGGGCACAAGGGCCTGCCGCCCACGCCGATCGGCAATCCGGGGGAGGAGGCGATGCGCGCGGCGGCCGCCCCGCCGCCCGGGGACTGGCTGTACTTCGTCACCGTGAAGCCCGGGGACACCCGCTTCACCCACCGGTACGCGGAACAGCGCCGGAACGTCGAGGAGTTCAACCGCAACCGTGCCGGGGCGACGGCGGGGTGATCCCGTAGGGGAGCGGTTCGATTCCGTCAGGCCGTGGCCGCTGCCGCCGCGGTCTCCGGGGCCGCCGTCTCCGCGCGGGCCAGCAGCCCTCTGATCTCCCGGACCGCCGCCCGCCCCGCCCGGTTCGCGCCGATCGTGGAGGCCGAGGGCCCGTATCCGACGAGGTGGACACGGTCGTCCCGTACGGCACGCGTCCCCTCGACCCGGATGCCGCCGCCGTGCTCCCGCAGCCCCAGCGGCGCCAGATGGCCGATGGCCGCGCGGAACCCGGTCGCCCAGAGGATCACATCGGCGGCCACCGTCCGGCCGTCGTCCCAGGCGACGCCGTCCGGAGTGATCCGGTCGAACATCGGCAGCCGGTCGAGCACGCCCTCCTCGCGCGCCCGCGCGACGGCCTCGGTGACCGGCAGTCCGGTCACGGACACCACGCTCTGCGGCGGCAGCCCCCGGCGCACCCGCTCGTCGACCAGGGCGACGGCCGCCCGGCCCAGCTCCTCGTCGAACGGCCCCTCGCGGTAGACGGGCGGCCGGCGCGTCACCCAGGTGGTGCCGGCCGCCACCTGGGCGATCTCCATCAGGTGCTGGGTGCCGGAGGCGCCGCCACCGACCACGACCACGCGCAGCCCGGCGAACTCCGCGGGCCCCCGGTAGTCCGCCGTGTGCAACTGGCGCCCCCGGAAGGTCTCCTGGCCCGGATAGCGCGGCCGGAACGGCCGGTCCCAGGTGCCCGTGGCGTTGATCAGGGCCCGTGCCGACCAGGTCCCCCCGGACGTCTCCACCCGCAGCCGGCCCCCGGCTCCCTCCCGTACCGCCGAGACGTCCACCGGCCGGTGCACCCGCAGGCCGAAGCGCTCCTCGTACGCGGTGAAGTACGCCCCGATCACCTCGGCGGACGGCCGGTCGCCGTCGCCCTCCGCCGTGATCAGCTCCATGCCCGGGAGGGAGTGCATCCCGTGAACCTTGCCGTACGTCAGCGACGGCCAGCGGAACTGCCAGGCGCCGCCCGGTCGCGGGGCGTGGTCGAGCACGACGAAGTCGCGGTCCGGCGCCAGCCCCGAGCGCCGCAGATGGTGGGCGGCGGACAGCCCCGCCTGCCCGGCGCCGACGACCACCACGTCGATGTCCCGTACCCCAAAGTCGTTCACGTTTCTACTAACCGCCGGGGGTGCGGGATCCTTCCCGCCGTGCCGGTGGGCGTCGGCGGGGTCCCGGACCCGCGGACCCTACGGGCACACCTCCGTGCACGGAGTGGCGAACGCGCTCGCCGGGGCGAGCGGGATGGTGACGGAGGACGGCGCCGACGGCCCTTCCTTGACCTGGTAGATCCCGGCGAGCAGATTCAGCGACTGGCTGAGTGTCGGGGCCAGATGCGGGGTGTCGGCGGTGGTCACCACGACGCGGACGCGGTGGCCGGCGGCGATGGCCGCGAACGTCGGGAAGATCTCCAGATCGTAGCGGGCGACCCGGAACGCGGGCGTCGCGGCCGTGCTCTCCCGGGTGGAGGGGTGGTACGGCATCAGGTACGAGCCGTCCGGCGCGTACCAGCTGCGGGCCGGGTCGACCGTGCGGTGTGATCCGGCGAGGGCGCCCGTGGTCAGCGGTACCGAGGATCCGTCGGGGGCGACATCCGTCACCGTCACCACGAACTGGGTCTCGTTGGTGTTCGCCTGGGCGTACAGGGTCGCGCCGATGGGTCCCGCGATGGTCCTCGCCTCGTCCATGGGCGCCGTGGTGTAGACGAGGGAGTTGGGTCCGCTCTCCCGGGCCGTGTTGCTCTCGGTGCAGGCGGGGTCCTGGACGAAGCCGCCGATCCACTGCGCCGTCGAGCGGGTGCACGAGCTGATCGTCGAGGTCCAGGTGATGAACTCGCTGTTGTCCGAGGCGGGCAGGGCCGGGGTGAGCAGGCCGTCGTTGGCGGAGGCCGCGGCCGTACCGGTGCGTCCCTTGCCCAGGTAGAGGCGGGTCGGGTCGGCGCCGGCGAAGGGGTAGGAGCGGGTGTCGAGCCAGCGGTCCGAACCCAGCTCCTTCACGTGCAGCGGGTTCGGGTCAGGGGCACCGGCGATGCCGGTGTCCAAGCCCTTCAGCCAGTGGTCGTACCAGCGCAGTTGAAGCGCGGAGAGGTCGAACTCCGGCTCCTGGCGCGGATCGTGGTACCAGGGCCCCATCAGCAGCTGGTAGCGGTCGGTGACCTGCTGGTCCGAGGTCATCGGGGCGCCGGCCGGCCGGCCCGCCCACGCGTTCTGCAGACCCGCGTAGTTCATCAGCGCGCCCCGCTGGAACAGGTCGTACCAGCCGCCGACGAGGAAGGCGGGGACCCCGTTGGCGACCACGCCCGCGAGCTGGTCGGCAGGACGGCGCCGCTGCCAGAAATCACCGTCGTACGCCTCCTCGCCACCCGTGAGCAGCCCGGTGAGGATCGGCAGATTGGCCGAGGCCACCCCGCCGAGGTGCTGGAGCACCAGCGACAGTGTGTCCAGCAGGTTCTGGGTGGAGCCGGACATCAGTGCGGAGAGGATGGGGTTCGTCAGATTCCCCAGCCCGGTGTAGAGCAGCCACAGCGGCATGAACTCGGCGTTGGGGAGACCGCCCATGGTCACCAGGTCGCGGTAGAGGTCGTTGCCCGCGACCACCGGGAAGATCGCCTTGACCGGCGAGCCGGGGCCGACGGCCGCCGCGGTGGAGATCTGGTTGATACCGGTGTAGGAGTCCCCGTACAGCCCGACCTCGCCGTCGGAGTGCGGCAGGGCCGCCGCCCAGTCGACCAGGGCCGCGCCGTCCCGCGCCTCGACGGGCGCGAACGGCGACCACGACCCGGTGGACGATCCGGTGCCGCGCACATCGACCGAGGCCGCCACATAGCCGCGCCGGACGAAATAGGCCAGCTCGTCCGCCTTGGCGGCCCTGCCGTACGGAGTCTGGACGAGCAGCACGGGAAACGGCCCGGCCGCCGGTGTGGCGGTCCCGGCCACGGCCGGTGTGTACACGTCGCCGCGCAGCACCGTGCCGTCGGCCAGTGTGACGGGAACGCCCAGTCGCGCGGCGACGTCGTAGGCCACCGGGCTGCTCGGCGCCGGCTCGGGGCCGGACGGGGGCGCCGGCGCCGCTCCGAGCAGGGCGGCGGCGACGGCGAGCACCAGTGCGAGGACGGTGGCGATCCGGGTACGGGGACGGCGGCCCGGTCTCCGTCTCGCGGCCGATCGGCGGGTGTGAGCGGGGAGCCGGATGGACACCGTGACCTCCAGAGGTCGCGCAATGGGCGGACTGATGGCGCGGATTGCGTCGGTGAGAACCGGATGTGACGTTCATTCAGAATAGGGGAAGACCGCCCGGACCGTGGGGTGATGTCCGACATCGCCGCTCGTGTGCGCCCTGGCCGTGGTCACCCCTCGTCCTGCGCGGCCAACGCGGTGTCGATCTCGCCCAGTTCGATGCGCTGTCCGCGCGACTTCGCTCGTACTGCCCGCCGCGTGGACCGGCGCGGTCCCGGTCGCGGGGTGCGACTGGGCCACCCGGCGCATCTCGGACCCGGCGCTGCTGCCGGTCGGTGTGGTCACCGGCGTCTGCCTGGGCCGGCCGCTGTGGCGCGAGCGCGGGTCGGGCCGCCTGTAGTACGCCCCGTCGGATCGCACTACGCCCTGTCAGATTCGTACGGTCCTGGTCCCGGGGCGTTCGGTGGGGTCGTGGACCGGTGCGTCGAGGGGGCGGGCGAGTCCCGCCACCCCCTCGTCGAGGCGTTGCAGATGGCGCAGCACGCGGGAGGTGACCGTTCCGGAGGGGAGGCCGGCCGGGGCGTCGGTCTTGAGCATCGAGGCGATGCTGGCGCCGGACTCGACTTCGCCCTCCGGCTTCTCGTCCTTGACGTGCGCGGCGAGGACACCGATGTTGTGGGCGATGCGGCGTCCGGCGGAGTCGAGACGGGGGTCGGCCGTGACGCTTCTGCTGAGGGGGACCAGTTCGGCCGTCGCGGCCAGCGAACGGGCGTGGTACGCGCAGGTCTCCAGGAGCGCCACGAGGTAGCGGACGGTGCGACGGCGGCCGCGCAGCGGGGTGATGGGGTGGGTGAGCGGCTTCGTGGAGGCGCGCAGCTCGTCCAGCGCCGTGTCCAGGTCCCGGGCCTTGCCGAGCAGGTCGGAGGAGGGGCCGCCGCTGAGCTGCCCCACCGAGGCCGACACGACGTCGCCGAGCCGGTCCAGGACGGTCGCCAGCAGTTCGTCGGTGCGGCGGTCGGTGTGTACGGGCAGGACGAGTACGGCCGCGACGATGCCGCAGACGGCGCCGAGCGCGGTCTCCTCGATGCGCAGCACCAGCACGTCGAGGCTGTAGGTGTTGAGCAGGGTGTAGAGCAGCCCGAGCATCGCCGTGACGAAGAAGGACATCAGCGCGTACGACAGCGGAGCGGTGAAGAACATCGCGAAGATGAAGACCAGGACCAGGGCGAAGGCGATCCAGGTGTGGTGGCCGACCACGCCCGCCAGCACCACACCCGCGAGCACGCCGAGGACGGTGCCGAGCACCCGGCGGTAGCCCTTGACCAGGATCTCGCCGGTGGAGGCGGTGTTGAGGAACACCACCCAGCAGGTCAGCACCGCCCAGTACCAGCGGTGCGTGGAGAGCAGTTCCCCGCCGATGATGGCCAGGACCGAGCCGACCGAGACCTGGAAGGCGGCCCTGGTGGTGGGGCGGCGCAGCCCCGTACGGTCGTCCGCCACCGGCTCCTCGTCGGCGGCGAGCGCGATGTCCTCGGCGTCGAACTCCTCGCGCGAACGGGTCGTGGCCGGTGTGTCGTTGGACTCGTCCTGCGGCCCCTCCAGCGCGAGCCGCAGCGCCACGACGGACCGGGCCCCCTCGCCGAGGCCGCGGAAGACGTCCTGGACGGCGGTGGAACCGCGCGGCAGCCGGTCCTCGTCGCGGTAGCCGAGCAGCCTGTTGCGTACGTGGGCCACTCCCGTGTTCCGGTCGCCGGACGCCGGCCTGGACACCAGCAGAAGCAGTGCGTTGAGGTCCCGGCGCAGGGTCGCGGTCGTGTCGACCTGGGCCGAGATCAGATCCCCCGTGGCGGGCACGGGCGCGTTCGGCAGATGCAGGGTGAGGGTGTCCGCGCTCTCGGCGCTGCGGGCGTTGAGCAGCAGGACGCCCAGGCGTTCCGTGGCGATCTCGGCGTCCGCGACCCGGCGTTGCAGCAGTGACGCCGTGGCCGCGTCGCTCGTCCCGTCCTCCAGCCGGCTCTGGATCATCAGCGCGGTCTCGTGCAGCCGGGCGGTGCGCCGGCGCAGCTCGCCGAGGACACCGTCCAGCTGCTCCGGCGTGGCGTCAAGCAGCTCGATCTGGGTGGCCACGAGCTGCGCGAGCCGGGCCCGGAAGGCGTCGCGCAGCCGGCGCAGAATGCGCGTGGGCGTCTCCGGTACGAGGGCGAACCGCGCGCCGGCGCTGCACGCGAAGGCGATGGCCAGGGTCAGATACAGCGGTGGCAGTGTCTCGACGGTGGCGCCCACGAACAGGGCGACGAAGTAGATCTGGAAGCCGATCAGGCCCAGCGCCGTACCGCGCTCGCCGAAGCGGCGGCTGTAGACGGCGCCGAAGATCAGGACGACGAAGAACGCGTCGCCCACGACGATCCGGCTGTGCAGCAGCGCCGCCAGGGACATCGCGACCAGCGCGACCGGCAGGCCGAGTGCCAGCGTGATCGCCTGCCCGCGCACCTGCTTCTCCTTGACCGCGAAGGTGGAGACCATCGCCGCCATGGCGCCCGCGACCATGTGGGTGACATCGGTGTCCAACAGGGCAAGGAGGACGAGGGTCAGCGCGATCGCCGCGACCGTACGCAATCCCGCCATCAGCCGCAGCAGGCCGGGGTCGGACGCCGCGAAGCGATCCCATGCGCGAGTCCTGCCACGCTGTTTCGCTGCCTTCACGCCGCTCAACTCTCCTGACTCCATCCGACTCATAGGACACATCAGCATCGCACGAGCGGTGCTTTCCGGACGTGGCCGGGCGTGGCCGGACGATACCTGGTCTACTGGTCTGAAAAGCGCTGATTCCGGGCGGAGTCGACCGTGGGGCGAAGTCCCGCCATACCTGCGGGTTGCCGATTGGCGAGCGGGGGTTGCCGTGGCGCCGGCGGAATCTTGGAAGGGCCGAAACGGGGTCGATTCATGGCCGATCGCCGGTAGTTGTCCGTTGAACCCGGTGCCCTAGAGTCACTCAACACACCGCATGGCACCGCACGCACACCACGGCACCGTGTCCTCCACCGCACCGTGTGTTCCACGGCACCCCGTGCCCGGAGCGCACCGTACTGCGTGAATCGCACGGAACGCGCCGCACGGCCTCATCAGCGCACCCGTATCCCCCTGTTCGGACCAATCAGGAGGTCTTCCTGTGATGCGGCATGTCCAGCACGTGCAACCTCAGTTCTGGGAATTCGGCCGCGGGCCCGTCGTCGAGGTCCCCCACTCCCGTATCCACCACGCCTTCGAGCGCTGGGCCGCGCACACCCCCCACGCCGTCGCCGCCGAGCACCAGGGGGCGACGATCACCTACCGGGAACTCGACCGGCGGGCGGAGCGGCTCGCAGCGGTCCTCGCGCGCCGCGGGGTGCGGCCCGGTGACCATGTCGGGCTGTTCGTCCGGCGTTCCATACCGATGCTGATCGGGCTCCTCGCCACCCTGAAGGCGGGGGCGGCCTACGTGCCGCAGGACATCGGGATCGCCCCCCGGTCCCAGCTGCGCCACGTCATGAGGACCGCGCGCACCCGCGTGGTACTCACTCAGCACCGGTACGCGGACCGGGTCCCGGCCCAGGGGCGCGGGCCGGGCGCCGAGCCCGTACGGGTCGTCATCGACACGCCCGAAGGCGTACCCGAAGACGTACCCGAAGAGGTACCCGGAGACGCGCTCGGCGAGACGGCCGGGAACACCACCGACCGTCCGGTCACCGCGAGCGGTACGGAACCGGACGCGCGCGAGGGCGGTCCCGGCGCCGCCTGCTACGTCCTGTTCACCTCCGGCACCACCGGCGCGCCCAACGGTGTCACCGTCACCCACCGCAATGTCCGCAACATCCTGCTCACCCACCCCGGCGACCTGGGGATCCGGCCCGGCATGCGGGTCGCCCAGCTGCTCAACATCGCCTTCGACATGGCCGCCTGGGAGATCCTCGGCTCGCTCAGCCACGGCGCCACCCTGGTCATCCGGGGCAAGGACATCGCCGAGACCGCCCACGGCGCCGACGTCATCATCGCCACCCCCACCGTGCTGAGCACCATCGACCCGGCCCACTGCGCCCGCGTCAAGGTGGTGGCGGTGGCCGGTGAGACCTGCCCCCGGCCCCTCGCCGATCTGTGGGCGCGGCACTGCACCTTCTACAACGCGTGCGGGCCCACCGAGACCACCATCGTCAACACCATGCACCACCACCGGCCGGCGGCCGGCCCGCTCACCATCGGCCGCCCGACGCCGAACAACACCGTCTACGTGCTGGACGAGGACCGCCGCCCCTGTGCCATCGGCGAGACCGGCGAGATGTGGGCGGGCGGGGACTGCGTGTCGGCGGGTTACCTCGGGAACCCCGGGCTCACCGCCGAACGTTACGCACCCGACCCGTACCTCGGCGGCGGCCGGATGATGTTCCGCACCCGCGACCTGGGCCGCTGGACCCCCGACGGGGAACTCGAACACCTCGGCAGAACCGACGACCAGGTCAAGGTCCGCGGCTTCCGGGTGGAGCCGGGAGCAGTGTCGGCCGTGCTGGAGACCGTCCCCGGCTGCTCCCGCGCCATCACACTTCAGCGCGATCCGCACACGCTCGTCTCCTTCGTCTGCCCGCTGGACGTGGACCCCGAGGCGGCACAACGGGCCGTGGCCGACGCGCTCCCGTACTACTGCGTGCCCGATACGGTCCTGCCGCTGGCCGCGCTGCCGGAGACGGGGCGGGGCAAGGTGGACCGGGCGGCGCTGCTGCGGCTGGCGGCCGAAGGAGGCGGTGGCAGGTGACCTCCGCACGCTCCACCGCCACCGGGCACGGCACAGCACAGGGTCACGGCACAGCACAGGGTCACGACCCGGCGCACGGTCCGGCGCCGGTCCGTGCGAGTGCCCCGCCCATCGACACCGGGGACGTCACTCTGCCGCCTCCCGCCTCCTGGCCGCGACGCGCCCTCAAACACCCGCGCCTGTCGCACTACTACCGGCTCGCGGCACTGGTCCTCGCGGCCAACGCCGTCTTCGCCGTCCTCGCCGCCGACCACGGCATCGCCGCCTCCACACTCTCGTACGCGGCGCTCGCGAACTTCACCTTCGCGGTCCTCGTACGGCAGCAGTACGTCATCAACTTCCTCTTCGCCGCCGCCACCTCCGTTCCCACCCACTGGCCGCTGCGGATCCGCTGGACGCTGGGCAAGGTCTACCACTTCGGCGGCGCGCACGTGGGCGGCGCGATCGCCGGGTCGCTGTGGTTCCTGACGCACACCGCCGTACTCGTGGCGAGCGGCGCCCCGCCCGCCCAAGTCGCCGTCGGCTGCGCCCTGGTGGCGCTGCTGACCGGCATCGTCGCCACCGCCCTGCCGCCCTTCAGAGGGCGGTTCCACGACCACTTCGAGAAGATCCACCGGTTCGGGGGCTGGGCGGCCCTGGCGCTGTTCTGGACCCAGACACTGCTCGGCGCTTCGGGATCCCCGGTACGGGAGCCGGGCGTCTGGGCGCTGGCCCTGGTCACCTTCAGTGTGGCACTGCCGTGGCTGCGGCTGCGCAAGGTGCCGGTGCGGATCGAGCGGCCCTCCGGTCATGTGGCGCTCGTACGCTTCGACCACGGTGTGACGCCCTTCGCCGGCTCCTCCACCGCCGTCAGCCGCAGCCCGCTGCGCGAATGGCACTCCTTCGCCAACGTCCCCTCCCCGGGCGAGCCGGGCTTCCGGCTGACCGTCTCGCGCGCCGGGGACTGGACGGGCTCCTTCATCGACGACGCGCCGCGCGAGGTGTGGGTGAAGGGCATCACCACCGCGGGCGTCGCCAACATCGAGACCCTGTTCCGCAAGGTCGTCTACGTCGCCACCGGCAGCGGCATCGGCCCGTGCCTGCCGCATCTGCTGGCCGCCGAGGTGCCGTCGCGCCTGGTGTGGGCCACCCGCAGCCCCCGTACCACCTACGGCGACGGACTGGTGGACGAGATCCTGGCGGTCCAGCCCGACGCGATCGTCTGGGACACCTCGCTGCACGGCAAGCCCGACATGGTGCGGCTCGCCTACGCCGCGTACCGGGACTTCGGCGCCGAGGCCGTCATCTGCATCTCCAACAAGAAGCTCACCTGGGGAGTCGTCCACGGGCTGGAGCGGCGCGGGATCCCCGCGTACGGCGCCATCTGGGACTCCTGAACGAGGGCCCCGGCCCCTCCCGTGTCCGGCACGACGAAGCGAGTGGAGGCATCGATGGATCAGCACCACGAGGCACGCGAGGCATACCAGACACGCGAGACACACCGGCAGGACGGAACGCGCGGGCCTGTGCATCTGAAGACCGAACGCACCGGCCGCGTCGTCACGGTGCGGCTGCACCGGCCCGAGGTGCGCAACGCGCTCAACAGCGAACTGCTGGCCGAACTCCTCGCCACGCTCGTGCCGTTGGACGACGATCCGGACGTCGGCTGCTTCGTCGTCACCGGTTCGGACCGCTGCTTCGCCGCGGGCGCCGACATCTCCGAGATGGCGGGCAGGAGCGCCGCGCAGATGGTCGCGGAGGACTACTTCGCCGACTGGGAGATCTTCGCCGGGCTGCGCACCCCGAAGATCGCGGCGGTCGGCGGCTACGCCCTCGGAGGCGGCTGTGAGCTGGCGATGATGTGCGATCTCGTCATCGCGGGCGCGTCCGCCGTGTTCGGCCAGCCGGAGATCAAGCTCGGTGTGATTCCCGGCATCGGCGGCACCCAGCGGCTGACCCGGCTGGTCGGCAAGGCCAAGGCGATGGACCTCGTCCTGACCGGCCGCACCATGGACGCGCGGGAGGCCGAACGAGCCGGGCTGGTCTCCCGGGTGGTGCCCGACGAGCGGCTGATGGACGAGGCGCTGGAGGCCGCGGCGACCATCGCCTCGTACGGCCGGCACGCCGTGACCGCCGCCCGGGAGACGGTCGAGCGGGCGCTGGAGACCGGGCTGCGCGACGGAATCCTCTTCGAACGCCGGGTGTTCCACGGCCTGTTCGCCACCGAGGACCGGAGCGAGGGGATGAACGCCTTCCTGGAGAAACGGACCCCGCGCTTCAACAGGTGACGCGCGGCCCGAAGTGACGAAGGGACGAAGGCCCGGTCCGGGCCTGGCGGTGCGGTCCGGGCCTGAGGTGCGGTCCGGACCGGACGCGCGGGATCAGCCGCGCCGCGTCCGCAGCTCCCGTACCCCGGCCACCGCCAGCACCAGCGCCGTCGCGCCCAGCGACCACAGGAGCTGCGGGCGCGCCGTGTCGTCGGTCAGCATGAGCCCGAACACGACCGCCATCGCGGCCAGCGCCGCCCAGGTCAGCCACGGGAAGAGCCACATCCGCAGCACCAGCCGCTCCGGTGCCTCCGCCTCGACGCGCCGCCGCAGGCGCAGCTGTGACACGGCGATCAGCGCCCAGACGAACAGCAGCACCGCGCCGACCGCGTTGAGCATGTACAGGAAGACCGAGTCGGGCCACTTGAGATTGAGGAGGACCGAGAAGAACCCGAACACCACCGACGCCAGCACCGCACGTCGCGGCACACCCCCGCGCCCCACCTTCGTCAGGGCCCCGGGCGCCTCACCCCGTTCGGCCAGCGAGAAGACCATCCGGGACGAGCCGTACAGATTGGCGTTGAGCGCCGACAGCAGGGCCACGAACACCACGATGTTCATGATCTGCCCGGCGGACGGCACGCCGATCGAGTCGAGGACGGTGACATACGGGCTGAGCCCCGCCCGCTGCGCAGTCCAGGGCAGCACCGTCACGATGATCACCATCGAACCGAGGTAGAAGAAGAGGATCCGGAACATCGCGCTGCGCACCGCCCTGGACACCGAACGCACCGGGTCGTCGGACTCGGCCGCCGCGATCGTGACGACTTCGAGGCCGCCGAAGGCGAAGATCACGGCGAGGACCCCCGAGATCACGCCCTGCCAGCCGCCCGGCAGGAAGCCGCCCTGTCCCGTGATGTTGGTGAGTCCGACCGGGCTGGTGTCCGGCAGCAGTCCGAAGACCGCCAGCAGCCCGAGCACCAGGAAGGCGACGATCGCGAAGACCTTGAGGGCGGCGAAGCAGAACTCGAACTCGCCGAAGTTCTTCACGGCGGTGAGGTTGGCGCCCGTGAAGACCAGCATGAAGATCAGCACCCAGGCCCACTGCGGTACGGACGGCGCCCAGCCGTGCGCGATGCCAGCGGCGCCCGTCGCCTCCACCGCCAGCACGACGACCAGCAGGAACCAGTAGAGCCAGCCCACGCTGAACCCGGCCCACCGGCCGAGCGCCCGCTCGGCGTGCACGGAGAACGACCCGGAGGCCGGCATCGCGGCCGACATCTCGCCCAGCATCCGCATCACGCACATCGCGAGCGCGCCCGCGATCAGATACGAGACGACGATGCCCGGCCCGGCCAGCGCGATCCCGGCACCGGACCCGACGAAGAGCCCGGCGCCGATCACCCCGCCGAGGCCGAGCATGGTCAGATGGCGCTGCTTCAGCCCGCCGGCGAGCGGCTCACGCGGTCTCTCCGTCCGGTCTCCCGGCTCGGTGACCGAGGTGCGGGGCGGCGGCGGGGGGAGCTGGTCGTGCATGTGCGGTCAGGCTGCTTTCGGTGGTCGGGGGAGAGGCCGGTCGGCGCGTGCCAGGTCCGGACGGCGGTGGACGCCCGGCCGGACGGGACCCCTCAGTCTCCCCGGGCGGCGCACCCGGGGGCAAAACGGGTGCGGCGGGTCCCCCGTGCCACGGGCGGCCCGCCCGGCACCGGGGGCCCGTGGTGGTCCGCGGTGCCCGGGTGGCCCGGGTGCGATGAGTTCGTGCCGGTGCGACGGTCAGTACAGGGAGCACCGGCGGCCGGCCGGGCCGCCGCGCGCCCCGCAGGGGCCGCGCACCACGGAAGGGCAGGAGAGCACGATGCCGAAGATCACTCCCAATCTCTGGTTCGACACACAGGGCGAGGAAGCCGCCGAGTTCTACGTCTCGGTCTTTCCGAACTCGCGGATCCGGAACATCACGTACTACGGCGAGGCCGGTCCCCGGGCCGCCGGCACCGTGCTCACCGTCGAATTCGTGCTCGACGGCCAGGAGTACATCGCGATCAACGGCGGGCCGCAGTTCACCTTCGACGAGGCGGTCTCGTTCCTGATCGCCTGCGCGGACCAGGAGGAGATCGACTACTACTGGAACACACTCTCCGCCGGTGGCGAGGAGGGCCCCTGCGGCTGGCTGAAGGACCGGTACGGCCTGTCGTGGCAGGTGGTCCCCGAAGGCATGGACGAGCTGATGAGCAGCCCGGACCAGGCGGACCAGGAAGGCTCCCAGCGGGCCATGAAGGCCATGCTCGGCATGAAGAAGATCGACATCGCCGCGCTCAGGGCCGCCGCCGGCCGGACTCCCTGACCGGACGGGCCGGGGGCGCGGGGCCCTCGGCCCGACGGGCGGGAGGCCACTGTGGAACGGGGTGCGGTCACGAGATATCTTGATGTCGAGAATTGTTGCAGACGTGGAGCGGAGCACCCGGTGACTGACTCGACCATCATCTATACGCACACCGACGAGGCCCCGGCCCTGGCGACGTATTCGTTCCTGCCGGTGGTCGAGGCCTACGCCTCGACGGCCGGGGTCGCCGTGGAGAGCCGGGACATCTCCCTGGCGGGGCGGATCATCGCCTCCTTCCCCGAGTACCTGGAGGAGGGCCAGCGCATCGACGACGCGCTCGCTGAGCTGGGCGAGCTGGCCAAGACCCCCGGTGCCAACATCATCAAGCTGCCGAACATCTCGGCGTCCATCCCGCAGCTGAAGGCGGCCGTCGCCGAGCTCCAGGAGCAGGGATACGCGCTTCCCGACTACCCGGACGACCCCAGGACCGACCAGGACCGCGACGTCCGCGCGCGGTACGACAAGGTCAAGGGCAGCGCCGTCAACCCGGTGCTGCGCGAGGGCAACTCCGACCGCCGCGCCCCCGCCTCGGTGAAGAACTACGCCAAGGCGCACCCGCACCGCATGGGTGCCTGGACGGCCGACTCGAAGACGAACGTGGCGACCATGGGCGCCGACGACTTCCGCTCCACCGAGAAGTCCGTGGTCGTCGCCGAGGCCGGTTCGCTCCGTATCGAGCTGGCGGGCGAGGACGGCTCCACCACCGTCCTGCGCGAGTCCGTGCCGGTCCTGGCGGGCGAGGTCGTGGACGCGTCCGTGCTGCGGGTGGCGGCGCTGCGCGAGTTCGTCGCGGCCCAGATCGCCCGTGCCAAGGCCGAGGGCGTGCTGTTCTCCGTACACCTCAAGGCCACGATGATGAAGGTCTCCGACCCGATCATCTTCGGCCACGTCGTACGGGCCTTCTTCCCGAAGACGTTCGCCGCGCACGGCGCGACGCTCGCCGCGGCCGGCCTGACCCCGAACGACGGTCTGGGCGGCATCCTCAAGGGCCTGGAGTCGCTGCCCGAGGGCGGCGAGATCGCGGCGTCCTTCACCGCCGAGCTGGCCGAGGGCCCCGCGCTGGCGATGGTCGACTCCGACCGCGGCATCACCAACCTGCACGTACCGAGCGATGTCATCGTCGACGCCTCCATGCCGGCCATGATCCGCACCTCCGGCCACATGTGGGGCCCGGACGGCGGCGAGGCCGACACCCTCGCCGTCCTCCCGGACAGCAGCTACGCCGGGGTCTACCAGGTCGTCATCGACGACTGCCGAGCCCACGGCGCCTTCGACCCGGCCACGATGGGCTCCGTGCCCAACGTCGGCCTGATGGCGCAGAAGGCCGAGGAGTACGGCAGCCACGACAAGACCTTCGAGATCGCGGCGGCGGGCACGGTCCGCGTCGTGAACGAGGCCGGCGAGAGCGTGCTGGAGCAGCCGGTGAGCACCGGCGACATCTTCCGCATGTGCCAGACCAAGGACCTGCCGATCCAGGACTGGGTCAAGCTCGCCGTCACCCGCGCCCGCGCGACCGGCGACCCGGCCGTGTTCTGGCTGGACGAGGGCCGCGCGCACGACGCCAACCTGATCGAGAAGGTCAAGGCGTACCTGCCGGAGCACGACACCGACGGGCTCCGGATCGAGATCATGACGCCGGTCGAGGCGACCGCGTTCTCCCTGGAGCGCATCCGCCGGGGCGAGGACACCATCTCCGTCACCGGCAACGTGCTGCGCGACTACCTGACCGACCTGTTCCCGATCCTGGAGCTGGGCACGAGCGCGAAGATGCTCTCGGTCGTCCCGCTGATGAACGGCGGCGGCCTCTTCGAGACCGGCGCCGGCGGCTCCGCGCCCAAGCACGTCCAGCAGCTCGTCAAGGAGAACTACCTGCGCTGGGACAGCCTGGGCGAGTTCCTCGCGCTGGCGGTCAGCTTCGAGCACCTCGCGCAGACGACGGACAACCCGCGCGCCCAGGTCCTCGCCGACACCCTCGACCGCGCGACCGGCTCCTTCCTCAACGAGGACAAGTCGCCCAGCCGCAAGATCGGTGGCATCGACAACCGCGGCAGCCACTTCTACCTGGCGCTGTACTGGGCCCAGGAGCTGGCGAAGCAGACGGACGACGTGCGGCTCGCGGAGGCGTTCGGCGCCCTCGCCAAGACGCTGACCGAGCAGGAGGAGACCATCGTCGCCGAGCTGGCCGCGGTGCAGGGCTCGCCCGTCGAGATCGGCGGCTACTACCAGCCCGACCCCGCCAAGGCCGCGGCCGTCATGCGTCCCTCGGCCGCCTTCACGCAGGCGCTCGCGATCCTCGGCTGATCCGGGAGACGCGCGGCCGCTGAACGGCTGAACGACCGAAGGGGGCGGCCGCCCGGGGCAGAACCCGGGCGGCCGCCCCCTTCCGGCTTCTCCCCGCCGGACCGTCAGAAGAACACGCCGCACCGCAGCAGCACATTCGCGTACGGCCGCGCCTCACCGGTGCGTACGACCAGCCGCGCGCCCGCCGACAGCCTCTTCAGCTCCGTATGGTCCACCAGCCGCAGCTCCGGCAGAGCGTCCAGCAGCCGCGCCGCCTCCGGGTTCGCCTCCCGCACCTCCGTGGCCCCCGTCGCGCCCTCCACGACCAGCTCGGCGAGCAGCCCCTCCAGCACCTGGGCGAAGGACGGCACCCCGGCCACGAACGCCAGATCCACCACGCGCGGGCCCGCCGGTACCGGCATCCCCGCGTCGCAGACCAGCACTTCGTCGCCATGGCCCAACTCGGCCAGCGCGCCCGCCAGATGACGGTTCAGAACTCCGGACTTCTTCATTCGGCCGCTTCTCCCTCCGTGGCGCCGCCCAGCGCCGCCACCTCCGTAGCTGTCGGGAACGACGCCTGCGCGCCCTCCTCGGTGACGGCGGCGGCCCCCACCCGCGCCGCGTACCGGGCGGCGGCGCTCAGCTCCGCGCCGGTACTGAGCCGCCAGGCCAGCGCCGCCGTGAACGCGTCGCCCGCCCCCGTCGTATCCACCGCCCGCACCGGTACGGCCGCCACCAGCTCCGTCGTCACTGCGTCCGCCACCAGCGCGCCCCGCGCGCCCAGGGTGATCACCACCGACCGGGGCCCCAGCGCCAGCAGCGCCCGCGCCCACTCCCGGGGGTCGTCGCCCGTCTGCCCGTCGCCCGTCTGCCCGGCGAGCACCACCCGTGCCTCGTGCTCGTTGAGGATCAGCGGGTCGCAGGCCGCGAGGATCTCGGCGGGCAACTCGACCGGGGGAGAGGGGTTCAGCACGAAGCGCGTGCCGGGGGCCGTGCTCCGCACCACCTCGGCGACCGTCTCCAACGGGATCTCCAACTGCGCCGAGACCACCCGCGCGCCCCGCAGCAGATCCGCCGCGTCACGCACGTCCCGCGGCGACAGCAGCGCGTTGGCGCCCGGGGACACCACGATGCTGTTGTCACCGGAGGGGTCCACGGTGATCAGCGCGACCCCGGTGGGAGCCCCGCCGCACAGCACCCCCGCGGTGTCGACGCCCGCCGCGCGCTGCGCGTCGAGCAGCAGCCGCCCGTGCGCGTCGTCACCGACCCGGGCCAGCAGCGCCGTCCTGGCCCCGAGCCGCGCGGCGGCCACCGCCTGGTTCCCGCCCTTGCCGCCCGGGTGGACGGAGAGATCGGAGCCGAGCACGGTCTCCCCGGGGCCCGGCCGCCGCTCGACGCCGATCACCAGGTCGGCGTTTGCCGACCCTACGACCAGCAGGTCGTAGTCGTACATCACTGTCCCTCTTTCCTCGGACTGTCCTCGGGCTTGCCCCGGGAGTACGGGCCTCAGGAGAAGTCGGCCACGTTCTTCGCCGTGACCACCTTCACCGGCACCTTCACCGTCGCGTCGATCTTCTTGCCCGCCGCTGCCTCGATCGCGTTGCGTACGGCGAGTCGGCCCAGCTCCCTGGGCTGCTGGGCGACGGAGGCGTAGAGCGTGCCCGCCTCGACCGCCTTCAGCCCGTCGGGCGTGCCGTCGAATCCCACGACCGGGACCGACGTACCGGCCTTGGCGCCGAGCGCCTTGATCGCACCGAGCGCCATCTCGTCGTTCTCGGCGAACACACCGTTCACATCACTGTTGGCCTGGAGCATGTTCGTCATCACGTCGAGGCCCTTGGTGCGGTCGAAGTCCGCGGGCTGCTTCGCGACGACCTTGATGCCCGGGTACGCCTTGATGCCCTGGGCGAATCCCGCGCCGCGCTCCCGGCTCGCCGAGGTGCCCGCCGTGCCCTGGAGGACCACGATCCGGCCCTTGCCGCCGAGCTTCTCGGCCAGCGTCCTCGCCGCCTGCTCGCCGCCCGCGACGTTGTCGGAGGCGACGAGCGCGGTGACGTCGGCCTTGTTGACACCGCGGTCGGCGGCGATCACCGGGATGTCCGCCTTGTTGGCGGCGCGCACCGAGGGGCCCGCCGCGTCCGAGTCGACCGGGTTGATGATCACCGACGACATGGACTCGCTGGTGAAGTTCTGTATCTGGTTGGCCTGTTGGGAGGCGTCGTTCTGCGCGTCGGTGACGGTGAGTTCCACCCCCTTCGCCTTCGCCTCGGCCTGGGCGCCCGCCTTCAGCTGGACGAAGAACGGGTTGTTGAGGGTGGAGACGGACATGCCCAGCTTGGTCGCGCCGCCGGAGGAGCCGCTGTTCCAGAGGGAGACCCCGCCGATGACCGCCGCCACCAGCACCGCGGCGACCGTGTACTTCACCGCCTGCGCCTTCCTGCCACCTGGCCCGCCCGCACCGGCCGCGCCGCCCGCCACCGGAGTCGAACCGGCCCGTCGGCGCACGGTGTCGAGGAGGACGGCGAGCGCGATGACCACACCGATGACGACCTGCTGCCAGAACGCCGACACCGACAGCAGGTTGAGGCCGTTGCGCAGCACCGCCAGGATCAGCGCGCCGATCAGTGTGCCGGACGCCTTGCCGACCCCGCCCGACAGGCTGGCGCCGCCGATGACCACGGCGGCGATCGCGTCGAGTTCGTACCCCTGCGCGGCCTGCGGCTGCGCCGAGGCGAGCCGGGAGGCCAGGACGATGCCGGCGACGGCGGCGAACAGCCCGGACAGGGCGTAGACGGCGACCTTCTGCCGCTTGACCCGCAGCCCGGAGAGCCGCGCGGCCTCCTCGTTGCCGCCGATCGCGTACATCGAGCGCCCGAGGTAGGTACGGCCCAGGACCACCGCGGTGACCAGCCCCATCACGATCATCACGAGGACCGGCACCGGCAGCCAGCCGCCGAGCGTGTCGCCCAGCCGCGAGACCGAGGAGGGGAAGGCGATCGGGCTGCCCTGGGAGATCACCAGGGAGAGACCGCGGCCCACCGACAGCATCGCCAACGTGGCGATGAACGGGGGGAGTTTGCCGTACGAGACGAGCGCCCCGTTGACGAACCCGCAGGCTATGCCGGTGGCGACGGCGAGGATGACGGCCAGCCACACCGGCACCCCGGCCGACGTCGCCGACCAGGCCAGCACGGTCGCGGACAGCGCCGCCACCGAGCCCACCGACAGGTCGATGCCCGCCGTGACGATGACGAAGGTGACACCGAACGCGAGGATCGCGGTCACGGCGGCCTGCACACCGACGTTGAGGAGGTTCTGCGTGGTGAGGAAGTCGCCCGACAGCAGCGACATCGCCACCACCAGGACCACCAGGGCGCTCAGCGCGCCGTTGTCGAGGAGCAGCCGGCGCAGCCCCGGGGCGCCACCGCCGACCGTCGTGTTCTTGCCGCTCTTGAGCGTGTCAGTGGCCACGGGAGCCCTCCACCCCTTCGTCGTCTGCTGCTTGGTCGTGTGTGCCGGCGGGCGCGGCCGAGACGGCGAGCGCCATCACCGCGTCCTGGGTGGCCTCGTGCGCCGGGAGTTCACCGGCGATGCGGCCCTGGGCCATCACCAGCACCCGGTCGCTCATCCCGAGTACCTCGGGCAGATCGCTGGAGATCATCAGTACGGCGTGCCCGGCGGCGGTGAGCGCGTTGATCAGCTCGTAGATCTCGACCTTCGCGCCGACGTCGATACCGCGCGTCGGCTCGTCGAGGATCAGCACCCGCACCTCGGCGAGCAGCCACTTGCCGATGACGACCTTCTGCTGGTTGCCACCGGACAGGGTGCCCACCCGCTGATCGAGTCCCGCCATCCGGACGCCGAGCTGTTCGGCGATCCGGCCGGCCGCGGTGTGCTGGGCCTTGCGGTCCACCAGTCCGGCGCGGGTCGCCGCACGCAGGGTGACCAGGCCGAGGTTCTCCGCCACCGAGGCGTCCAGCAGCAGGCCCTGGCCCTTGCGGTCCTCGGGCACCAGCCCGATCCCGGCCGCCATCGCCGCACTCACGTCGTGTCCGGCCAGCGGTGTGCCCGCCACCCGTACGGTGCCGGTGTCGTAGTGGTCGGCGCCGAACACCGCCCGCACCACCTCCGTACGGCCCGCGCCCACCAGCCCCGCGATGCCGACGACCTCACCGGCGCGCACCTCGAAGCCGATGTCGTGGAAGACCCCTTGTCTGGTCAGCCCGGCGACGCTGAGCAGCGGCTCACCGGTCTCGGTGGTCCGGCGCGGATACTGCTGCTCGATGGAGCGGCCCACCATGAGCCGGACGAGTTCGTCCTCGGGGGTCGACGCGGGCACCTGGTCCACACTGCGGCCGTCGCGCAGCACGGTGACCCGGTCGCCGAGCGCCGCGATCTCCTCCAGATGGTGGGTGATGAAGACGATGCCCACCCCGTCCTCGCGCAGTCTGCGCACGATGCGGAAGAGCTTCTCCACCTCCTCGGAGGTCAGCACGGCCGTGGGCTCGTCCATGATCAGCACCCGGGCGTCCAGGCTGAGGGCCTTGGCGATCTCGACCATCTGGAGCCGGGCGATGCCCAGTTCGCGGACGAGTGTGTGCGGCGCTGCACTGACCCCGACGCGCTCCAGCAGTTCGGCCGCGTCGGACTCCATCCTCTTGCGGTCGACCATGCCGAAGCGGCGCGGCTGGCGGCCCAGGAAGATGTTCTCGGCCACGGTCAGATCCGGGACGAGGTTGAACTCCTGGTAGATGGTGGCGATACCGAGCCGCTGCGCGTCCTGCGCGCCGTGGATCCTTACCTCCTGCCCGTCCACGAGGACGCGCCCGGTGTCCGGGCGGTAGGCGCCGGAGAGCATCTTGATCAGGGTGCTCTTGCCGGCGCCGTTCTCGCCGAGCAGGACATGCACCTCGCCCCGGCGCAGATCGAAGTCGACGCTGTCGAGCGCGACCACGCCGGGGAAGGTCTTGCGTATCCCCTCGATACGCAGCAACTCGTCCGGATGGCTCACGGGTTGCTCCTTCGTGTGACGGTTTGCGGATACGGGTGGCCGGCCGCCGGCGGGGGCGCGCCGCAGGAGCGGCGTACGACCAGCCGGGCGGGCAGGGTCAGGGACGGCGGGACGCGGCCCGCGATGCGCTCGGCCAGCGCCCGCACGGCGGCCCGGCCCAGCTCCTCGGTCGGCTGCGCGATGGCCGTGATGGGCGGATCGGTGTGCACGAACCACGGGATGTCGTCGAAGGCGGCGAGCGCGATGTCATCGGGGACGCTCAGCCCCCGCGCGCGGATCGCGTCCAGCGCGCCGAGCGCCATCAGATTGTCAGCGGCGAACACGGCGTCGGGCGGCTCGGGCAGGGCGAGGAACCGCTCGGCGGCCCGGCGCCCGCTCTCGGCCTGGAAGTCGCCCTGGCCGATGTACGCGTCGGGCAGCGCGACGCCCCGCTCGCGCAGCGCGGCCCGGAAGGCGTCGACGCGCTCGCTGCCGGTCGTGGTGGCCGCGGGTCCCGCGATGATCGCCAGCCTGCGATGGCCGAGCCGCAGCAGATGGTCCACCAGGTCCGCCACGGCGCCGCGCCCGTCGGCCCGTACGACCGGCACCTCCACGCCCGGCACCCACCGGTCCACGAAGACGATCGGGGTCCCGGCGCGCACCGCGTCGGCTATCAGCCCCGAACCGGGGTCGGTCGGCGACATCAGCAGTCCGTCGATGCGGCGGTCGAGCAGGGTGCGGACGTGATGGTCCTGCAACTCCGGTCGCTCGTCGGCGTTTCCGATGATCACGCTGTAGCCGAGGGCCCGCGCCTCTTCCTCGACGGCGCGGGCCAGGGCGGTGAAGTACGGATTGAGCACATCGCTGATGACCAGGCCCAGGGTGCGGGTCTGATCGGTGCGCAGGGAGCGGGCCACGGCGTTGGGCCGGTAGCCCAGTGCCGCGACGGCGGCGACCACCCGGGCCCGTGCCTCCGGGCTGACCGACGGATGGTCGTTGAGCACGCGCGACACCGTGGCGACGGACACACCCGCCTCGGCCGCGACATCTTTGATGCCGGCCATCGTCGGTCCACCTCCTTGTGGAATCGATTACAACGAGGATTGGAATCGATTCCACGGAGAGAGGCAAGAGCCCGGGGGTATTCCGAGACCGGATCGTGATGAGAACCGGTTGCGACCGGACGGTTACTCCCCCTCGCCGCGCGCGGCGAGGGCTGGACCCGGATCCGAACGAAAGGCCCTGGACGGTGGCGCCGCCGAACCACCGGGCAGCGGCGTGCTCGAACCCCGCCCGGTGCGCACCGCTCAGGCCCGGGGGCGGCCGCCCTTGATGGCGACCCGCTGGCCGTAGCGCGGATGCGGGTAGTAGTCCCAGGTGGCGTGGTGCTGAAGGCAGCGGTTGTCCCAGAACACCAGGGTGTTGGGTGTGAAGCGGACCCGGCAGGTCAGCAGCGGGGTACGGGCGATGTGGGCCAGCAGCATGTCCAGCACCGCCCGGCTCTCGTTGGGCGTCAGCCCGGTCAGGTGCGAGGTGTAGGCGCCGTTCACGTACAGCAGCTTGCGGCCGGTCTCGGCGTGGCTGACCACCACCGGATGCTCGTTCTTGGGGACGTCGTACTCGGGCGGCGGTGTGACGCCTCCCCACGGCAGCAGACCGTCGTGGACCGCCGTCATACCGTCGAGGAAGGTCTTCATCGCGGGCGACAGCAGCTCGTAGGCGAGATGCATGTTGGCGAAGTGGGTGTCGCCGCCGCTGCCGATGTCCGGGGTACGGGTGATGTAGAGCATCGAGCCGAGCGAGGGCTCCGGGTCCGCCGTCCCGTCGGCGTGCCAGCCGTCGCCCGCCACGGCGCGCGACTCCTTGGTGGCGCTGATCTCCAGGATGTGCGGATCGGAGCCCTCGGGCGCCAGCGCCACCGGATGCAGCTCCCCGAAGTGACCGGCGACCCGCTTGTGATCCTCGCCCGTCAGCGTCTGGTCGCGGAAGACCAGCACATGGTGGGTGAGGAACGCCTCCTTCAGCTCGGCCAGTTGGGTGTCCGACAGCTTCTCCGACAGATCGATGCCGGACACCTCTGCGCCGGTCGCCGGCGTGAGCGGGTCGACGGTGATGGTCTCGTAGACCGTGGGCGGCCTGGTGGTGATGCGCTCCATCGCGTCCAGTGCGTACTGTTCCATGACGTTCTCCCGAAGGTGTGTGTGGTGTGCGGGTGGTGGCGGAGGAGACGGGCCCCGGGCCGCGGGGGGTCGGTGTCGGCGCTCGTGGTGTCAGCGGTCGTGGGGATCCGGCGGGGACGCCGCGTTGATGGCCTCGGCCACCGGATCCACGTACGGCGGCCGGACGATGCCGTAGTGCGTGGTGTCCAGACGCCGCCACTCCACGAGCCCCGGCAGCCGCTCCCGCCACTGCCGCGCCTGCGCCTCCGGGGTGCCCGTCGCGGGGAGCCCGTCCACGGGTGTGCCCGCCAGCCACAGCCTGCTGGGCGTACGGGTGAGCCGGGGCGGCTCGTAGTGCGCCATGCCGGCCACATTGGCCCGGCAGCAGTGGGCCAGCCGCTCGGCGTACGCCCGCGCCCGCGCCCCCACCGGCTTCGCGCCGCTCTGGCTCAGCTCATGGGCGAAGACCGCGTCGAGCTGGGTCTCGTCGTACGCGCGGAAGAGCGGTCCCGCGTCCGGCGGCGGCGGGTCGAGCAGATACAGCTCGGCCACCGGCTCGCCCGCCGACTCGGCCTCGGCGGCCATCCCCAGCGCCACCCAGGCGCCGAACGACCAGCCCGCGAGCCGCCTGCGCCACGTTCCGGCCGGGAAACGGGCCTCCAGCGCGGCGTGGTAGAGCCGGGCACGCTCGGCCAGTGACCAGTCCGGCGGCTCGGGCAGCCGCAGCGCCGGATCGGCGATCAGGCAGACGGTGAGGCGCGGATCGAGCGCCGACACCAGCGCCCGGTACGCCTGGATGTCCCCGCCGACCGGATGGACCACACAGAGCACCTCGCGCCCACTGCCCTCCTGCCACACCTCCAGCGCCACCGGATCGCCCGCAGGGGGTTCGCCCGGCGCCTCCTCGTCCAGCCGCGCCAGTACGTCGGCGAGGCTGGCCCGGTGGTTGAGCTGGGACAGCTCCAGATCCACCTCGAACAGCCGCTTCACCTCGCCGATCAGATCGAGCAGGGTCAGCGAGTCGGCGCCCAGGTCGTAGAGCGAGGCGTCCGGGTCGAGATGGTCGAGCCCCAGCCAGTCCCGCAGCCAGTCGGTGAGCTGCTCGGTGGGGGAGGCCACGGTGTCGGCCGGGGGCCGCCCGACGGACTCGTACGACGCGACGGCCCCGGTCGCCACGCCCCCGGCGGAAGAGTTCCCCGCCCCGGCGCCGCCCGCGTCGAAGTTCCCCGCGTAGAAGTCACGGGACCGGTCGAGCGGAGTGGTGGAGACCAGCAGCTGCGGCAGCTGGAGCCGCAGCGCCCGCGCGAACAGCCGCTGCCCCTCCGCCACATCGAGACCGACCGCCAGATGCGCCTGGTGGCGCGCGTCCGCCCGCAGGACGTCGCGCGCCATGCCCACCTCGCGCCAGATGTCCCAGGCCACACCGATACGCAGGGTGGTCTCCGCGCCGGCGGACCGGTGGCGGGCGAAGCCGTCCAGCAGTCCGTTCGCGGCGGCGTAGTCCAGCTGCCCGACCCCGCCGAACTGCGCGGACATCGAGGAGCAGTAGACCGCGAAGGCCGGCCGGTAGCGCTCGACCACCCGCTCGGTCAGCAGGGCGCCGCGCACCTTGGCGGCCGTGGCCCGCCGCATCACGGTGGCGTCGCGGTGGGTGATCAGACCACCGGCCGCAGTGCCCGCCGCGTGGATCACACCGTCGATCCGCGAGGTGAATTCGTCGAGCCGGGCCAGGACCTCGCCCGGCGCGGCCTCGGCGAGATCCGCCACCACCACCTCGACGCGGTCGGCCCACCGTGACAGTACGGCGGGGAGCGTGGGCCGCCGCGCCAGCAGGATCACCCGGCCGTCCGTCCTCTCCAGCAGCCACGCGGCGATGCTCGCCCCGATACCGCCGGTGCCGCCCAGCACGAGATGGACGCCACCCTCCTCCGGAAGCACCGCATATGACGATGCGTCAGGTATTTCTGTCTCGGAACCGTCGACCGCGAGCAGCGCCTGCTGCCACCAGTAGCCCTGCCGGAGCGCCAGCCGCCGGGGCAGCTCCGGCGAAGCAGCGCCCTCGGCCGTGGCCGGGGCGGCCGCCTCCGCCAGCAGCGCGGGCAGTACCGAGACCCACCCCGCCGGGGCGCTGCCCGGCAGGTCGAGCCAGCGGCCGTCGACGGCCCGCTCCTGCGGCGCCACCTCGCACACGCCCGCCAGGAGGCCCAGCTCCGGCCGGTCCGTGCCGCCCTCGACCGGCTGCGCCCCGTACGAGAGCCACCAGGGCCGCAGCCGTCCGGCCAGCGGCGTGTCCGCAACGGCCGCCAGCAGCGCCGCCGGTGTGTCCACGCAGGCCCAGTGGGCCCGGGAAAGGGTGTCCTCGTCCGGCGTCCCGTCGACCGACAACGGCAGCGCGTGCAGCCAGTCGACACCGCCCTCGCCGCTGTCCGCCAGCGCGTCGACGAGGCTGCGCAGGGAGACCGGGTCGGCGGGATCGACCTCGTAGACGTCGTCCGCGACACGCGCGAAGGCATCGGCCGCGCCGACCCGTACCACGCGTGCGTAGGCGGCCTCGAAGGGGCGGACCTCCGCCGGATCCGGCACCGTCGCCGCCATGAGGACCAACAGGCCGCTGGTGCGCGGCCCGGAGCCGGTGACCGCGCGCGAGCGCCGTACCCAATGCGGCTGATGGAGCCACCCGGACTCGGGCAGCCGCGTGGATTCCGGCAGGCGCGCGGACTCGGGCAGCCGCGCCGGGTCCCCGGCGGCGGCGTGTCCCGTGGGCACGGTCACCGGAGCGGCGCGCTCGAAGTCGTAGTCGGCCAGGTCGAAGGCGGGCGGCGGGAAGTCCCACGGCGCCTGAGCGGGCCCGGCGGACCAGCGGACGCGCTCCCCGGCCAGCCACGCGTCGGCCAGTGCCCGGGCCGACCGGCCCGCGACCGGGCGTATCTCCTCGCCGGGCGTCACCTCGACCCCGGTCGCCGTACGCAGCCAGGCCACCGCCTCGGCCGCGTCGGCACACGCCGCGCCCATCCGCCAGCGGCCCGGCGGGCGCCCTGCCCGCAGATGCCGCAGCACCTGGCCGTACGCCTCGGGCCTCGCCGCCAGATAGCCGGCGACGCGGGCGGCATCGGCCCGCAGCCCCGCCTCGCTGTCACTGGAGATCAGCAGGCAGTCCGGCTCGGTCGCGGCCCGGACGGCGGCGGCCGGGGTGGCCGCCTCCAGGATCAGATGTGCGTTGGTTCCGCCGATGCCGAAGCTGCTCACCGCCGCCACCCGATCCCGCCCGGCGGGCCAGGGGCCCGACCGCGTCGGGATGTGGAAGGGCGCCGCGTCGGTGCCTATCTGCGGATTGAGCCGGTGGAAGCCGACGTTGGGCGGGATCACCGCGTGGTGGACCGCCAGCACGGCCCGTACCAGGCCCACCACTCCGGCGGCGGCGCCCAGATGGCCGATCTGACTCTTCACCGACGCCAGCGCGCAGCTGTGCCCGGCCCCCTCCTGTCCGGTCTCCTCCTGCCCGGTCTCCTCCAGCGCGGCTCCGTCCAGGCCGAACGCCTGCCGCAGCGCGCCGACTTCGACCGGGTCGCCCAGCGGGGTCCCGGTGCCGTGCGCCTCCACGTACCCCAGCTCCCCGGCGGCGCGGCCACTGCGGCGCAGCGCGGTGCGGATCACCTCGCGCTGTCCGGGCAGCGAGGGGGCGCTGTAACTGAGCTTGGCGGAACCGTCGTTGTTGAGGGCCGAGCCGGTGATCACCGCGTAGACGGTGTCGCCGTCGCGCCGCGCCGCCCGCAGTGGTTTGAGCACCACCACACCGACACCGCTGGCGCCGATCGTGCCGTCGGCGTCGTCGCTGAACGGGCGGCAGTGGCCGTCCTTGGAGAAGATGTGCTGCGGACGGTAGCGGTAGCCGTCGGTCAGCAGGGTGTCGACCAGCACACCGCCGGCCATCATGATGTCGGCGTCGCCCTGCCGCAGCATCCCGGCCGCGACATGGACCGCGACCAGCGAACTGGCGCACGCCGCCTGCACGGTGAAGGCGGGACCGGTCAGCCCGAGGTGGTACGCCGTCTTCGTGGCGAGGAAGTCCTTGTCGTGATGCAGGGCCAGCTGGAAGCCGTCCGGCAGCCGCGCGGGGTCGGCCTCGCGCAGCATGGACTGGAAGTAGGTGTTCTCGCCGCAGCCGGCGACCAGCCCGACCCGGGACGCGGCGCCCGCCCAGGCGCCATCCCCGCTCCCGGACCCGCGTTCCGCACCGCGCTCCGTACCGCTCGCCGTCCCCGCCGGGTCGGCTATTCCGGCGTGCGCCAGCGCCTCCACGCAGCTCATCATCAGATGGCGCTGCTGCGGATCCATCAGCCGGGCCTCCTGCGGGCTGATGCCGAAGCGGCGCGGGTCGAAGGCCAGCAGGCCCGCCATCTGGCTGCGGGCGCCCACCAGTCCCTCGGCGGCGTCGAAGTGCTCGACGCCCCGGACGCCTTCGGTCACCATCGCCCAGAAGCCCGCCAGGTCGGTGGCGCCGGGCAGCCGTACCGCCATACCGATGACGGCGACCGGTTCGTCGGCTGCGGTGACGTCGGCCCCGTCCCGTACGGCGGTGTCGTCCGCCGCCTGCTCCCGCCCGCCGTCCAGGAAGCGGGCCAGCCGGCCGATGGTGACATGCTCGAACAGGTCCGGGATGGTCAGCGACAGCCCCAGATCGGTGGTGCAGCGCAGATGAAACCGCATGAGATCCAGGCTGGAGGCGCCCGCGTCGAAGAAGCGCTGATCGCGCCCGACGGGCCGGCCGACCACTTCGGCGAACAGCTCGGCCAATCGCGCCTCGCGCGGTGACAGCAGTGGTGCGCCCGGTGCCCCCGACGCGCCCGGCACGCCGGCCGCCTGCGGACGCAGCTCCTCACCCGGCGCCGTCAGCGCGAGCCGCCGGTCCAGCTTGCCGCTGGGGGTACGGGGCAACGCCTCCATCAGCCGGAACCGGTCGATCCGTACATACGCGGGCAGCAAAGGCGACAGATGGTCCGTCAGCTCATCCGGCGTCGGCGTGGGGGACCCGGTGCGGCCCTGCACACACGCCGTCAGCCGATCGCCGTCGCGCACCACGACCGCGTTGACGATCAGGGGGTGGCTCAGCAGCGCGGCCTCGACCTGGCCCAGCTCCAGCCGGTGGCCGCTCAGCTTGATCTGCTGGTCGTCGCGGCCCAGATAGTGCAGCAGCCCCTCCCGGTCGAACCGCGCCCGGTCGCCGCTGCGGTAGAAGTGGCCCAGGCCCGGCAGTTCGACGAAGTGCCTCTCGTTGAGGGCCGGGTCGCCGAGATAGCAGGGCGAGGCCATCGGCCCGCCGATCAGCAGCCGTCCGGGACAGCCGGGCGGTACGGGCTGATCGGCCTCGTCGACCACCCGGAGCCAGGCGCCCGCCACCGGTCGCCCGATGGCGGGGCGTTCGGGCCACAGCGCCGGATCCCCTTCGAGGGTCAGGGCGCTGACCACATGGGTCTCGGTCGGCCCGTAGTGGTTGAACAGCCGGGCGCCGGGCAGCCCGCCGAACCAGCGGCGGATCGCGTCGGTGCACAGCAACTGCTCACCGGCGGTGACCACCTCACGCAGCCGCGAGGGATGGCGGCCCAGCCGGACGCCGTGCTCGGCCAGCAGTTGCAGCGCCACGTACGGCATGAAGACCCGCTCCACACCGCCCGCCTCCAGGTGCGCCAGCAGCGCCGGGGCGTCCTGCCGCAGGCCGGGCGGCGCCAGCCGCAGGGTGCCGCCGCCGCACAGGGTGGAGAAGATCTCCTGGAAGGACACGTCGAAGGAGAGCGCGGAGAACTGCGCGGTGACCGCGCCGCCCGCCAGTCCGCCTTCCGCGCTCTGCCAGCGCAGCAGGTCGCACAGGGTGGCGTCCGGTACCTGTACGCCCTTGGGGGTTCCGGTGGAGCCGGAGGTGAACAGGGTGTAGAGCGGCCGTCCGGCGTACGGCGGCAGCTCCTCCCGGGCGCCGGGCGGCGGCGCGGCCGGGGTCACCGGGAAGCGCGGCAGCCCGCCCGGGTCGACGGCGTCGAACGCCGAGGCGCCCTCCGGTGCCAACAGCACGCAGAGCGGCTCCACTTGTCCCAGGATCTGACGCAACAGCGCGGCCGGGTAGGCCGGATCGAGCGGCACGATCGTCAGATTGAGCCGGGCGAGTGCCAGCAGCGCCACCACATGGGCCACCGAGGGCTCGAAGTACAGCGCCACACAGCGCGGTCCGTCGTCCCGTGCGGGCAGAGGGTGGCGGGCCAGCAGCTCGGCGGCCAAACCCGCCGCGTACGCGTCGAGTTCCGCGTAGCTCACCTCCCCGTCGGCGGACACCAGGGCGGTGGCGCCGGGCGTCAGCCGGAGCTGTCGCGCGAAGCCCTCGGCGACGGTGGCGAAGCCGGGCGGCAGGGGGCGCGCGCGGCCGGGCTCGGCGAGGCCGCGCCGGTAGGGTCCCACCAGCTCGGCGAGGGTGACCTCGTCCGGACCGTCGGCCAGCCGGTCGACGGCCTGCCGGAACAGGTCGTCCATCGCCCGCACCTCGGCGGCGTCGAAGTGGTCGTCCGCGTACTCCCAGAGGCAGTCGAGGCCGTCCGCGCGCTCGACCACCGACAGGGTCAGCGGGCATTTCGCCTCCGCCGCCACCGGCCATCGGGGGAGGGAGTCGCAGCCCGGCAGCGACAACGCGCCGAAGTCGGTGTTCTCCAGCACGAAGAGGAAGTCGAACGGCGGTCCCTCGGAGGGGAATTCCCGGTCGGCAAGCACATCGGCCAGCGCCACGTCCTGCCGGTCCAGCACCGCCCGGACCTCGGCGCCCTGCCGCCGCAGCCGGGTCCGCAGATCGTCGAGCGGCGCCAGGTCCTGCGGCAGCAGAACGGTGTTGGCGAACATGCCGACACTCGCCGCGAAGTCCTCCACCGGCCGGTTGGCCACCGGCCCCGCGATACGGGGACGGGTGCGGCCGGTCACTCCGTACAGGCTCCAGCTGAACACACCGAGCAGCACCTGGAAGCGTGTGAGCCCCAGCTCGGCGCCCAGCCGGTCGAGGGCCGCGCGGCGGTCCCGGTCGAGTGTGGTGTGCAGCAGCCGGCCCTCGGCGCGGACGGGGGAGCGCCGTGCCGGTTCCAGCGGCTCCGCCGCCTCCTCCAGTCCCGCGTAGTGTGCGCGCAGCTCGGCGCGCTGGGTCAGATAGCCGGGACGGGTGAACCAATCGGCCTGCCAGCGGGCGTAGTCGAGCGGTGTCGGCGCCGGATCCGGCGCCGCGCCCCGCTCCCCGCCGTCCCCGTTCCCGTCCCCGTTCCCGTTCCCGTCCCCGTTCCTGTCGCCGCGCGACGCGGCCGCGTACTCGGCCGAGAGCGTCTGGAACAGCACATTGAGCGACCAGCCGTCCACCGCGATGTGATGGAGCCGCAGCAGCAGCTCGCCGCCGTCCTCCGTGGCCAGCCAGCACACCTCCAGCATCCGAGGCCGTGCCAGGTCGAACGGTTCGGCGAACAGGCGGGCGGCGAAGGCGCGCCGGCCCGCCTCGTCCCGTACCGCGTCCCGGTCCGGTTCCGTCCACGGATCGTACGGATCGGCCACCACCTGGCGCAGCCCCTCCGGCGCGGCCTCGAAGGAGGTGCGGAGCGCGGGATGGCGTGCCACCAGCCGCCGGGCCGCCGTACGCAGCGCCACGGTGTCGACCGTGCCGCGCAGTTGGAAGGCGAGCGGGACCAGATAGGCGGTGGAGCCGGGGTCCCGCTGCTGGAGGAGCCACAGCCGCTGCTGTTCGGAGGTGGCGGGCGCCGAACGCCCGGACGCGGGCGGGGGGAGCGCAGGGTAGGGGGAGTCGTCCGAGGCCCGGCCCGCCGCTGTCGCCGCCGCCAGCCCGGCGAGGTCCGCGCTCAGGACCAGCGCCTGGGACAGCTCGCGGCCCCAGCGACGCCTGACCTCGAAGCGCAGCCGCAGGGCCTTGAGCGAATCGCCGCCGTTGGTGGTCCAGCGGTCGCCGAGCCGTGGCTCCGCTACGCCCAGTACCTCGCCCGCCAGGTCGAGTATCTCGCGCTGCCACGGGGTCACCTCGACGGGGTCCGCCGGGTCGGCGCCGCGCCACAGCGGCAGATCCTGGTCCGTCAGCGCCGCCCGGTCCACCTTGCCGTTGGCGTTGAGCGGCAGCGCGGAGACCAGATGCACGCGGTGCGGTCGCATGTAAGCGGGCAGGCCCGCCGCGACATGGCGCTCGAACTCCTCGAACGGCAGCTCGGCACCGAGCACCAGATACGCCACCAGCTCGTTCACCCGGTCCGCCGCGTCGCGGCGTGTGCACACGTACGCCTGCCGCACCGCCGGATGGGCCACGACGCACCGCTCCAGCTCGCCCGGTTCGATCCGGAAGCCCCGTACCTTGACCTGCCGGTCGGCGCGTCCGACGTACTCGATGTGACCGTCGGCGTCGCGGCGCACCAGGTCGCCGGTGCGGTAGTGGCGGACCTGGCCGCCGTCGGGTCCGGGAAGCGTGACGAAGCTCCGCGCGGTCTCCTCCGGCAGATTGCGGTAGCCGACCGCCAGACCCGCGCCGGAGAGCAGCAGTTCGGCCACCTCCCCGGGCGCGGCGGGGCGCGCGTCGTCGGCCAGCAGCAGCGCCTCGGTCTCCGGCAGCGGGCCGCCGATCGGGACCACCTCGCCGGCGAAGTCGCGCGGTATGGGGTGGCAGAGGGCGAAGGTGGTGGCCTCGGTGGGTCCGTACACATTGTGGAGCAGGGTGGCACTCGCCGCGTTGTCGCGGTACCAGCGCCGGATCAGCCGGGCGTTGAGCTGCTCGCCGCCCACCAGTACCTGACCGACGCCCGAGAAGCAGTCCGGCACCCGGTCCACCACCGCGTTGAACAGCGCCACCGTGATGAACAGGATGTCGATGCTCTCGCGCCGCAGCGCGTGCGCCAGCCGGTCGGGATCCTGCGCCTCCTCGTCGGTGAGGATCACACAACTGCCGCCGGTGAGCAGCGGCACCCACACTTCGAAACTCAGCGCGTCGAAGGCCGGGTTGGCGAGGCAGGAGAAGCGGGAGCCCTCGGCCAGCCGGAGATAGCCCGGCCGCGCCAGCCGCAGGATGCCCGCGTCACGGACCTCGACGCCCTTGGGCCGTCCGGTGGTGCCCGAGGTGTAGAAGAGGAACGAGACCGGCGGGGCGGTGGTGGGCGACAGTGACCGCTCGCCGGTGGCCGGAGCCGTTTCGAGCAGTACGGTGACGGACAGCGGCTCCACACCGTCGGGCAGGCCGTCCGCCGTCCCGAGAGGCCCGGCCCCGTCGTGGATCAGCGCGACGGCGGCGGAGTCGGCCAGGATGTGGCGCCGCCGCTCGGGCGGGGACTGCGCGTCCAGCGGCACCACCACGGCGCCCAGCCGCAGTATGCCGAGCATGACGCAGACCAGCTCCCAGGAACGCGGCAGCAGGACCGCCACGGCCTGGCCCGCCCCTACTCCCCGGTCGCGCAGGCCACGGGCGACGGCGGCGCTCGCCGCGTCCAGTCCGGCATAGTCCAGGCTCCGGTCGCCGTCGACCACCGCCACGGCGTCCGGGTGGCGGCGGGCCCGCGCGAGCACGGCGTCGGCCAGCCCCCCGGCCGGGAAGTCGGCTGCCGAGCCGTCCGTGGAGCGGACCGCCGAGCCGTCCGCCGAGCCGTCCGCAGAGCCGTCCGTGGAGCGGACCGCAGCGCGCTCCGCAGAGCCGTCCGTGGCGTCCGCGTTGTCCGGTGTTCTCGGTCCGGATCTCATCATGCCTCCCGTACCAGTGCGAACGCGGATCGCCGTTCGTCCGGCGGAAGTTCACCAGTGGCGGGGAGACGGCTCAGCTCGGCGTCGAGCAGCGCGGCCACCCGGAGCACCTCGGCGGACTCCAGCATCTCCCAGTGGTCGCACTCCGCGCGCTCCACCAGGAAGCCGCCCTCGGCGCGGCCGCGCCAGAACGCCCTTACCTCGTCCGGGAGCGCGCCGTCCTGACCCTCCGCGACCGCCTGCACCAGGACCAGCCGGGCCGGCGACGACGGTACCGAGTACCCCCGCACGGTCATGCGGTTGTGGTTGTAGATGTGGAAGTACTGATCGACCTGCTGGTCCTCGATGCCGGGGTACATCCCGTTGAACTTGACCAGCTTGTCGCGGAATTCGGCCATCTCCACCGGCGCGGTCTGCGCGAGTGCGGCGGGGGCGCCGGTCGCCTGGGTGTCCAGCAGGACGACACTCACCTCGGTGTGTCCAGCGAGCGCCAGCCGACGGCCCATCTCGTGGGCGACCAGCCCGCCGTACGACAGACCGGTGATGACCAACGGCCCGTCGGACAACGGCTCGATGAGCCGCAGATACGACTCGGCCATCGCCTCGACCGTCGGCAGGAACGCCTCGCCGGGATTGACCCCGGGGGACTGGATGCCGTACACGCCGTAGTGCTCCGGGAGCGCCTTGGCCAGGGACAGATAGCAGAACGCGGTGCCGCCCGCCGGATGGACGCAGACCACCCGGCCGCGCCCGTCGCCCGCGCGGAACTCGATCAGATTGCTGGGCGGCCGGTCCGGGGCGCCCTCGCGCAGCCGGCCGCCGAGCGCCTCGATGGTGGGGTGCAGCATGAGTTCGCGTATCGAGAGGGTCTCGCCGAACGCCTCACGGATGGAGTGGGTCATCTTGATGGCGGAGATCGAGGTGCCGCCGATGTCGAAGAAGCTGTCGCGGATCCCGATATCGGCCTGCACCAGCAGCCGTTGCCATATTTGATAGAGCGTCAGTTCTATGTGATCGCGCGGACTGGCCTGGTTGACCTGGGCGGGCCCGCCGGTGCGCGCCCGCTCCAGCACCGCCGCCCGGTCGAGCTTCCCGTTGGGGGTCTGCGGGAGCCGGTCCAGCTCGACGAAGAGCGCCGGGATCATGTAGTCCGGCAGCCGCCGCGACAGCGCCGCGCGCCACTCGCCCGGCGGCCGCGGCTCCGCGCCGTCCCCGCCGACGGCCGCGATCAGCCGCGGCTCCCCGGCGGCGTCGTGATCGGCGAGCACCGCTGCCTCCCGTACCCGGGGCAGCGCCAGCAGCGCCGCCTCGACCTCACCGAACTCGATCCGGAATCCCCGGAGTTTGATCTGGTCGTCGCGGCGGCCGACGTACTCGGCCTGGCCGTCCGGCAGCCGCCGGGCCAGATCGCCGGTCCGGTACATGCGCGCGCCGGGCACGAACGGATCGGGCACGAACCGCTCCGCCGTCAGGTCCGGCCGGTTCAGATAGCCGCGCGCCACGCTCGCGCCCCCGATGTAGACCTCGCCCGCCACCCCGGCCGGCACCGGACTCAGCCGCTCGTCCAGCAGATAGAGACGGGTGTTGCCCAGCGGCCTGCCGATGGGGCACTGCCGCTCCACGGGACCTGGATCTGTGTAGGCGGTGCTGTACAGCGTGGTCTCGGTCGGCCCGTAGCCGTAGCAGATGCGCAGCTCGGGCAGGACCTGGCGCATCCGGTGCAGCGCCTTCTCGGGCAGCGACTCGACGCCGGTGAGCAGTTGGCGCAGCGCCAGCCCCTTCAGCCGGATCTCGGGCGCCTCGTCGACCCACTTCACATAGGAGGGCGGCAGGAACGCCTGGACGACGCGGTGCTCGCGCAGCCACTCCATCAGCGCCCCGGGGTCGCCGCGCAGCTCGTCGGGGACCGGATGCAGTACGGCGCCGGTGGTGAGGGGCAGCAGGATCTCGTGCACCGAGGCGTCGAAGCCGATGCTCGACCAGGCCGATGTCGCCTCGCCGGGCGTGGCGCCGAACCGGGCCAGCCAGGTGTCGAACAGGTTGAGGACATTGCCGTGGGTCACCGCCACGCCCTTGGGGCGGCCGGTGGAGCCCGAGGTGTAGATGACGTAGGCCGGATGCGAGGTGTGTACGGCGACGCCGGGCGCGTCGTCGCGTGTGCCCTCGGCCTCGACGGCCGACAGGGAGAGCCAGTCGCCGGGCGGGACGCCGATCGCGACATCGGATTCGGTGTCGGTGTCCGCGTCGGCATGAGGCTGGGCGTGAGCATGGGGCTGGGCCTGGGCCTGGTCCTGGGCGGACGCGTCGCTCAGGACCAGCGCCGGCGCCGCGTCCTCGACCATGCCCGCCAACCGCGCGGCGGGCTGGGCCGGATCGAGCGGCAGATACGCGCCGCCCGCCTTGAGGATGCCGAGGACGCCCACCACCAGCTCCGCCGTCCGGCCCGTGTGCAGGCCGACCACCGACTCAGGGCCGACCCCCCGGGCGATCAGGGCGTGCGCCAGCCGGTTGGCCCGCCGCTCCAGCGTCGCGTAGTCCAGCCGCTGTCCCGCGCAGACCAGAGCGGCTCCCTCGGGCCGGGCCCGTACCCGCGCCTCGAAGCGCTCGACCAGCCCACCGGCCCCGGACGGCGCGAGCGCCCCCGCTCCCTCGGTGGCGTCCCAGTCCGCGAGCAGCTCCGCGCGCTCCCGCGCGTCCATCAGCGCGAGGTCCGCGATCTCCCGGTCCGGCCGTTCCGCGATCTGGGCCAGTACGTGGCGCAGACAGCGGGCGTACCGCTCGGCCGTCTCCCGGTCGAACAGGGCGGTGGCGTAGTCCAGATGGCCGACCACGCGGCCGTCCTCCTCCGCCATCGACAGCGCCAGATCGAACCTGGCCGGCGCGAACGGGATGTCCAGCGGCTCCGCCTCGATCCCCGGCAGGTCCAGCATCCCCTTGCGCGAGGGGACCCAGGCCAGCATCGTCTGGAACAGCGGGGTGTGGGCGACGCTGCGCGCCGGATTGACCAGCTCCACCACCCGCTCGAACGGCAGGTCCTGGTGGTCCAGGGCGCCGCGCACCACACCGCGCACCCGCTTCAGCAGCTCCGATCCCGTCGGGGATCCCGACAGATCGGTGCGCAGCGCGAGCGAGTTGACGAAGAAACCGATGAGTCCG
Source organism: Streptomyces sp. NBC_01429 (assembly GCF_036231945.1). NCBI lineage: Bacteria > Bacillati > Actinomycetota > Actinomycetes > Kitasatosporales > Streptomycetaceae > Streptomyces > Streptomyces sp. NBC_01429. Next base: position 7,095,816 of record NZ_CP109599.1, read on the forward strand.
GAGAGATCGCCGCCCCGGCGGTTCGCGGTGGGCGTGCCGACCACGACGTCCTGCCGGCCCGTGAGCCGGGACAGCACGACGGACCAGCCTGTCAGCACGGCGACGAACAGTGTGCCGCCGTGCCGCCGCGCCAGGGCCCGCAGCGCGGCGGTGAGTTCCTCGTCCAGGCTGATCCGCACCCGGCCGCCGCTGTAGTCCTGTTCGGGCGGGCGCGGCCGGTCGGTCGGCAGCTCCAGCAGGGGCGGCACGCCGGCCAGCCGCTCCTGCCAGTACGCGCTCTGCGCGGCGTGCTCCTCGCCGTGGGCCCAACCTTCCTGCCGCCGGGCGTAGTCCGCGTACTGGAGCGGCAGCGGCGGCAACGGGTCGTCCTCGCCGCGCAGCAGGGCGGCGTAGAACACGCCCAGTTCACCCATCATCACGTTCATGGACCAGCCGTCGAAGACCGTGTGATGCAGCGTCAGCAGCAGTACGTGATGATCCGCGCCCAGCACGATCAGCCGGCCGCGGCCCAGCGGCCCCCGGCTCAGGTCGAACGGCGCGGCGGCCTCCTCGCGCCGCAGGGCGGCGAGCCGGGCCTCGGTGTCCGGACAGCCGGTGAGGTCGTCCACGACCAGGGCGTAGCCGGTGTCCGGCGGATCGATCCGCTGGTGCACGGCTCCGCCTTCCGGCACCAGCCGGGTGCGCAGCACCTCGTGCCGGGAGACCAGCGCGTCGAGCGCGCGGGCCAGCACGGCGCGGTCCAGGGGACCGCGCAGGCGGTAGGCGACCACCTCGTTGTACGCCTCGTTCGCGCCGCGCATCTGCGCGAGGAACCACAACCGCTGTTGGGCGGAGGAGAGCGCGGGCGGCTGCTCGGACGTCGAATGACGGACGGACTGATTCGCGGGCAAAGCGGGCCTTTCCCCTCTGTGAGAGTCTTATTCACAGGGGTGACTGAGGATTTTTCAGCCCAAGCGGCCGAGCGTGAATGAACGCGAAACCCGATCCGGGCCGCCGCGCTGTCATCTGGTCTGCACCGCGATGATCGATCAGAGCCTCAAGGCATGTCAATGGTCATCGGTTCTAGCTCTGCCCAAGACTTCGCAGGTGTGCGGGACATCGCCTACCTGTATGTTCCGCTACGTTCCGCACGTAGCCGTTCAAGTGAATCCGATTCCGACATTTCCGTTGCAGTGTGGTGCCGAGCGGAAACCCGGACCGAAAGGACGGCGGAACAGCAAGGAATGCGAAGGGAGAGGGAGCATGCCCTTGCGAATCCCGGTCAACGCGGGCAAATAGCGGCCGGGGGTTTGCCGTTCGGGTTTCGGGGCACCCTTGATCGCGCTCTTTGAGCTATATACATTCGGACGGTCCCGGACGTGGTCCGCGAGTGGCCCGGGAAGCGGAGACCCGAAGGTGGCTCAGTGCTCGGACATGGCGTCGGCGAGGCTTTTGGGCCGCATGTCCGTCCAGTGCGCGGTGATGTGGTCGAGGCACTCCTGGCGGCTCGCTGCCGGGAGCGCGACGGTCCAGCCCGCGGGCACCTCGGCGAAGGCAGGCCAGAGGGAGTACTGCGCCTCGTCGTTGACGACGACGAGGTAGCGCGCGTCGGGGTCGTCGAAGGGATTGCTCATCGCTCAGCTCCGTGGTGAGAAGGAGTTACGAGGTCATGTGGCGACCGGGTCCCGCCGCTGCCGCCCGGTCATGATACGTCCGGGCCCCGGGCCGTCGGCTGCCCCCGGCCCGTCGGCCGCCCCGGGCGGTGCCACGCGCACCGGAGCCCCGACACCGGGGGCGCCGGTGACAGTTGACCGGTGGACCGCGACCATGGGCGCGGCGGAGATCGACCTTGACGGACCGCCGTCCGGAACCGGGCGGCGAGCAGCGACAGGAGGGGACGGGACATGCGCGAGAGCATCGTCGTCGTGGGCGGTGGGGCGGCGGGGGCCGGAGCGGCGGAGTCCCTGCGGCGCGAGGGATTCACCGGGCGGCTGACCCTGGTGGGCGAGGAGCCGGGCCTGCCGTACGACCGGCCCCCGTTGTCGAAGCAGGTGCTCTCCGGCGCCTGGCCGCCGGACAGGACCGTACTGCGCGACCGGGACCACTACGACGGCCTCGGCGTCACCCTGCGCCCGGCGCGCGCCACCGGCCTCGATGCCGCCGGCCACCGGCTGCGCCTCGAAGACGGTACGGCACTGGAATACGACGGCCTGGTGATCGCCACCGGCGTCACCCCGCGCCGGCTGCCCTTCGGGCACGACCTGGCGGGCGTCCATGTGCTGCGCACCGTCGACGACGCCACCGCGCTCGGCGGCGCCCTGACGGACGCCCGCCGGCTGGTGGTGATCGGAGCGGGGTTCCTCGGCACCGAAGTCGCGGCGGTCGCCGCGCAGCTCGGCCTGGCCGTGACCGTCGTCGATCCGCTGCCCGTGCCGATGGCCCGTCAGCTCGGTGTGCGCGTCGCCGAGCGGCTCTGCGCCCTGCACCGGGAACGGGGCGTCACTCTGCTCACCGAGACCTCTGTCGGCGGCTTCACGGAGTCCGACGGCCGGGTCGACGGGGTACGGCTCGCGGACGGCACACTGCTGGAGACCGATCTCGTCCTCGTCGCCATCGGCTCCACGCCCGCCGTCGACTGGCTGCGCGACTCCGGCCTCGCGCTGGACAACGGGGTGAGCTGCGACGCCTACTGCCGCGCCGCGCCGGACGTCTACGCCGCCGGGGACGTCGCGAGCTGGCCGAACGCCCGCTACGGCAGGCGGATGCGGCTGGAACACCGGACGAACGCGGGCGAACAGAGCGCGGCGGCGGCCCGGAACCTGCTGCACGGCGACGTCGAACCGTTCACCCCGCTGCCCTACTTCTGGTCCGACCAGTTCGATGTGAAGATCCAGGCCCACGGGCTGCTGTCCGAGGACGCCGACGTGGAGATCGTCGAGGGCGACAAGGGGCCGGGCTTCGTGGCGCTCTACCGGACCGGCGGCCGGACCGTGGGCGCGCTCGCCTGGAACGCCTTCCGGCAACTGCGTCCCTACCGGAAGGAGTTGGCGGATCAGCCGTTCCCGGTGGACGGCCCCGCCCCGGCCGAAGAAGGCCCCGCCCCGGCCGCCGACCCGGCGCCCGCCGTCTGAGCACCCGGCCGGGCCGGCGCCGGAGCCACCGGCGCCGCCCGGCCCACCGACTCGACCAGCGGCAGCAACCGGTGCGCCACGCGCTCGCGCAGCGCCATCTCCGTACGCGTACGGACGACGCCGGGCAGCCGGATCAGCCGCTGGACCACATCCTCAAGATGTCCGTTGTCGCGTGCCACGACCCGGGTGAGCAGATCCCCGGCGCCGGTGATCGAGAAGGCTTCGATGATCTCGGGGACCTCGGCGAGCGCGTCCCCCACCTCGTCCAGATGCCCCTGCGTGACCTCGATGTGGACGAAGGCGAGCACCGGGTGCCCGAGCGCGGCGGGGGAGAGGTACGGCCCGGTGCCGGTGATCACACCCGTACGCTCCAGCCGGTCGAGCCGGGCCTGAAGCGTGCCCCTGGCGATCCCGAGAAGGCGCGCGTACTCCCGCACCGAGGTGCGCGGTCGCTCGATGAGGAGCCGCAGGATACGGGTGTCGAGCGCGTCCACTGCCATGGGTCTGCCGGGGCCTTCCGCCGTCCGTCCGTACGCGCCCTCCACTGTACCGATGGCCTCTACCGATGGCCTGTACCGATGGCCCTGACCAGGCCCCTTCGACCGGGCCACCCTCCGCCGGGCCACCGCCTCGGCGGGGACGGTGGCGCTACCCTGGCGCCCGTGACCGATGCCGATGATGTCCGCCGTATCGCGCTCTCCCTCCCGGAGACCCTGGAGAAGGAGGCGTGGAGCATGCCCACGTTCCGCGTCGCGGGGAAGATGTTCGTGACGGTCCCCGACGACCGGACGTCGTTCGCCGTGCGCTGTCCCAGGTACGAGCGGACCGAGCTGATCGCGGCCGAGCCGGAGAAGTTCTGGGTGCCGCCGCACGAGGCGAGTTCCGCGTGGGTACGGGTGCGGCTCGGCGCTCTGGAGGATCTGGACGAACTGCGCGACATCATCGTGGACTCCTGGAAGCAGGCCGCGCCGGAGCGCCTCGTGGACGCGTACACGAAGCCGGCGGACCGGAGTGAGCGCGACTGAGGCGAGCCGACGGGGGTGTGAGCGCGACCGAGGCGAGCGCGACCGAGGTGACAGGCCGGCAGGTCAGGCGCCCCGCCCTGCCGCGCCGAGGAGGATCCGGGCCAACTCGCGCGGCTGGGAGAACATCGGCCAGTGGCCGGTGTCCAGCCGCGCCGGCCGCCAGTGCTCGCCGCTCAGCAGCTCGGCCACGTCGTCGCTCGGCCGCTCCCCGTCCAGCAGGCATGGCGGCAACGTAGCCGAGAGGTCTGACAATCCCCGCTCGCGCCGCTGTGGCGCCGTGCCGCCTTCGGCGGGGCTCCGGGCCCGCCGAAGGCGGCACGACCACAATCGGCCCCCGCACGGCTGGACTTCACCGCAACCATCCGGCGCCGCGGCGATCAGCAGGCTCCCCGCCGCCGGGACCGCCTTGCCGCGACGGACCGGAACGGGCCCCTGTCCAGCGCGTTTTTCAAGACCTTCACAACTAGTCCAGGTAAGGCCACATGGCCGCCCGTCCCCGCGACCCCGCGCCGCATCGCCATTCACACGTCTCTGACCTGCGTCGATCGCGCGGCCGGGCGCTGACTTCCGCAGAGGGTGAGCGGAGCGGGGGAAGGGTGAGCGGGCAGGCGCGAGCGGGAGCGCCGGGACCGGGGGGAGTGTGGCGGCGGTCGGCGGGATCCGGCATAGCCGGTGATGTCGGTACGGCCCGCGTTACGCGTGACACACCCTCATGCGGAGGATTTGTCCGGCCCGGCGGAACGTCATATTCCGGCCGCCGCGGCCAGTTGACACGGAGATGGTGCCCCCAGCAGCATGCGTGATGCCACCGAGGGCCCCACTGCCCGGTGTGCGACCAAACCACTTCAGCCCGGCCCTGCTCCGGCCTGCCCCGCTCCAGCGTGCGGCGGGCGGCGTCGCGTGGTGCGAATCGCGCGAAACCACGATGTCCTGGGCCGGGTCACGCGCAGCACAAGATGGGATACACATGGCCATATCGAGACGTGTCACGGCGTTGCGCCTGCTCGGGATCGGCGCCGCCGCCCTGGCCTTCACCACCGCGGCGGCGGGCTCCGCGTGGGCCACCGACTGCCCCGGCGGCAAGGGCTGGGACAAGGGGAACCACGGAGGCTACAAGCCCGGCAAGGGCGCCGGCACTCCGGTCACACCGGTCACCACGACCGACAAGTGCGAGTTCTCCCTGGACGGCCGTGACTGGTACTCCCAGATCAAGGTCGACGACATCAACCTCAAGGCCGCCGACGACGGCAAGGTCCACGTCAAGGTCCGCACCGCGTCCGACGCCGCGAAGTGCACGGTGTCGCTGGCCTCGTACCGTACCCACGGCCCCACCTGGAACACCTCCGGCGAGCAGGTCTTCCACGACTTCGACAGTGTCGAGATCAAGCACGGCGGTCAGGACACGCTCGACGTGGCCTTCCCCGACGTCACCTGCTTCGCGCAGGTCGACCTCTACCGGGGCAAGGTCAAGTACGACGGCCTCAAGGACGCGAACGACGGCTTCGAACACGGGGACCTGCCGGTCGGGCCCAGCCGCCCGGTCATCAAGGACAAGCTGATCGCGGCCTGGAACGGCGGCACGAAGGACTGCACCGCGCAGGAGATCCCCCCGGTCGAGCCCGAGCCGTCCGCGAGCGAGTCCACGCCCGAGGAGCCGCCGGCCGAGTCGACGCCTCCCACCGGCACGCCGTCCGAGCCCGCCACGTCGGACACGCCGGCCCCGTCCGCCTCGGAGACCGGCGAGACTCCCTCCACGGGCTCGCCCACCCCGAGCGCCTCCGAGCCGACCTCGGCGGCCTCCACCCCCGCCAACGAGCCGAGCCAGGCGTCCACCGGCGGTAACGGTGGCGCCGAGGGCGACCTGGCGGAGACCGGTGGCGGCAACGTCGTCCCGATCGCCGCAGGCGCTGCCGCCCTGCTGGCCGCTGGTGGCGCGGTCGTGATCATGACCCGTCGTCGTAAGGCCGCCACGGGCAGCTGATCCAGCGGCCCCGCCGGTTTCCCATCGGCCAGATCGGCCCCGTCGGCCCCGGGTGTCCGGTGCGTCTCACTCCGAGCGCACCGGACACCCGGGGCCGCGGCTGTTTCCGCCTCCGCCTCCCTCCGGCTTCCCCGCTGGTCCATTGGTGCCTTCGTGGCCGAGCCATCCCACCGAATGTTGTGCCAATGGTCCAGTAGATCGGGCATCACTTGAGCCATAGATCATGAAGATGCTCTGATGTCGGTATCGATGGCGCTGCGGAGTCCCGCGGCGCCTTCTGCGTGTCCTGGCGCCCCGCCGCGTACGAGTACGGCGGCGCCCCACCGAGCGACAGGGGAGAAAGCGGTGTTGAAGACGGCGTTCGTGGCTCCGGACCCGGGGCGGCTGCGGCTGCGCGCCTCGGCCCGTGCCGTGCTGGGCATCGGCGCGGCCGTGGCGGTCTCCGGCGCGGCCGGGTACTCGCTCACGGCGGTCATCGCCTGCGGCCTCGCCGCGCTGCTCGCGCTCTTCACCGTCACGGACCCCACCGTGCGGGGCCAGGCCCTCACCACCGCGCTGCTGCCCGTCGCCGGCTTTCCCGTACTGGCGCTGGCGGCCACCCTCCACGATCACCCGCGGCTCCGGGACGCGGCCTTCCTCGCCGTCGTGTGCGCCGGGGTGTACGCCCGTCGCTGGGGGCCGCGCGGTCACGCCCTGGGGATCTTCGCGTTCATGGCGTTCTTCATGACGCAGTTCCTGCACACCCGCCCGGACCGGCTCCCCGAGCTGTTCGGCGCCATGACGCTCTCCCTGATCGTCTCCTCGGCCGTCCGGTTCGGCCTCTGGTGCTACGAGCGCCGGCTGCCGCCGCCCGTCGTGCCCGCGCCACCGGACCCGGGCCGGGGGCTGGCACGTACCACCACCCGCCAGGCGCTCCAGGCGACCGCCGCCTGCGCCGTCGCGCTCGCGATCGGACAGGCACTCTCCGAGGACCGCTGGTACTGGGCGGTCGGCACCGCCTGGTGGATCTTCGTCAACACCGCCTCGCGCGGCGAGACGCTGGTGCGCGGCTTCCGCCGGGTCGTCGGTACGGTCGTCGGCATCGCGGCCGGACTGCTCGTCGCGGTACCGGTGGACGGCGCGCTCGCGCCCACCGCCGCGCTGGTCGCCGCTTGCGTCTTCGGGATCTTCTACACCGCCGCCGTCTCCTACTCCTGGATGATGTTCTTCGTGACGGTCATGGCGGGCCTGCTCTACGGCCTGCTGGGCGTGCTGCACCCGGGACTCCTCCTGCTGCGGTTCGAGGAGACCGCGGCGGGCGCCCTCGGCGTCGCCCTCGCCGTCACCCTGGTCCTGCCGGTCACCACCCACGCGGCGACCAACGCGTGGATCGGCCGCGCGCTGACCTGCGTCCACACCTGCACCACCACGGCCGCCCGCCGGCTCGCCGGGGACGAAGGGGCCGACCCGAGCCCGCCGGCGGCGGAGCTGGAGGCGCTGCTCGGGAAGGTACGGATGTCGCTCGCCCCGCTGGTCCACCCGCTCAGCCCGCTGCGCGCCCGCAAGGCCCGCGCCCGGCGTGTCCTCGCCCTGCTCGACGACTGCGCCCGCGAGGCACACGGATTCGCCGCCCTGGCCGCCGGAGCCGCCCGAGCCGCCGGGACCGCCGGTCCCGACGCCGTGCTCGACGCGGAACTGACCGCCGCCTGCCGCCGGGTCGAGGACGCTGTGGAGCACGCCGTACACGCCCTGGCGCCCCTCGGAGCCGAGCCCTCGGGCCGGACCGCCGAGGCGCCTGCCGCGCCGTCCCGCCACCCCGGCGCCGAGGGCGCGCTCGCCCATCTGCACGGCCTCGAACGGGCGTTGGCCGAACTCTCCGCGCCGCTGCGCACCGCGCCGCGCGCTCCCCTCGCGCCCGTCTGACCCCCGGGACCCACCTGCTAACGTCGCCGGGCGGACAGGACGTCGAGGTCGGACGGTCGAGGTCGGACGGAAGGGGACACAGGGTGATCGGCGGGAACGGCGGGCGTGCCTTCATCGGGTCGTTCACATCGGCGGGAGGGCGCGGCGTCATCGCCGCCGACGTGGATCCGGGGACCGGCGCGCTGACCGAGCGCGCGGCCACCGACGCCGTCGCCGACCCCTCGTATCTCGCGCTGTCCCCGGACGGGTCCGTGCTGTACGCGGTCTCCGAGCGCGAGGACGGCGCGGCGGCGGCTCTGGACGTACGGCCTCAAGGCCCTGCGGCGCCCCGGCTGATGGGCGCGCCCGTGCCGGTAAGCGGCGCCGGTCCCACACACCTCGCGCTCGTCGGCGGCCGGCTGCTGACCGCCAACTACGGTTCGGGCAGCGTCTCGGTCCTGCCGGTCGCCGCCGATGGCGCTCTGCGCGAACCCGTCGCCGTGTTCCGGCACGAGGGCGGCGGCCCGCCCGGCGACCGCCCGCTCACGCCCCGCGCGCACCAGGTCGTGGCCGCTCCCGGCGGACGCTGGGCCCTGTGCACCGACCTCGGCACCGACTCCGTACGGATCCTCGCCCTCTCCGCCGACGGGGAGCCGACACCGCACGGGGAGACCTCGCTGCGCCCCGGCACCGGGCCGCGCCACCTCGCCTTCCACCCCGGCGGCGGACACGTCTACGTGCTGGGCGAGCTGGAACCGATCCTCACCGTCTGCCGCTGGGACGCCACGACGGGAGTGCTCGAACCGGTCGGTGAGACGCCCGTCCTGCCCGACGGGGTCACGGGGGAGAGCTTCCCCTCGGCGGTGGTCGTGTCACGGGACGGCCGGTTCGTCTGGGCGGCTGTCCGGGGCCACGACAGCATCGCCGTCATCGCGCTGGACGCGACGTACGAGAAGCCGGAGCCGGTCACCGCGGTGGACTGCGGCGGCCGCTGGCCGCGCGACCTGGCGCTGGACCCGACGGGCCGCCGCCTCTACGCGGCGAACGAGCGGTCCGGCGACGTGACCTGGTTCGACGTCGACCGGGAGACGGGCGTCCCGGCCCGTGCGGGCTCCCTGGAGGCCCCGGCCGTCTCCTGTGTGATCTTCGACTGACCGGGCCTGCTCCGGGCCCTGTACGGGCCTGGTACGGGCGCACGGGCGGCGACACGCGCCGACCCGGGCAACCGGAAGGGCCCGCTCCGGAGTGCTTCCGGTGCGGGCCCTTTCCCACTGGTCGCCGCCTGTCCCGGCGGCCGTTCAGTGCGCCGGAGCCCCCTGCGGCTGTGTGCTGATGCCCAGCGCCGACGCGTACTTCGACAGCACCAGCTTGCCGATCGCCGGGTAGGCGCCCAGCGGCTCGGCGGCGGCGCAGTCCGCCTCCTTGAGCGCGGCGTCGAGCAGGCCCTCGGGCAGCTCAGGGCCGACCAGATACGGGGCGAGCGCGAGCTGTGTCGAACCGGCCTCGCGCAGCTGCTCGGCGATGGCGGCGACCGAGCCGTCCTCGTCGAGCGCGGCCGCCATCACCGGCACGGCCAGCCGCGCGGCCAGCAGCATCCCGGTGATCCCGGCGGTCTGCACGGACTCCGTGCCGCCCACCGTGGCCAGGATGATCCCGTCGGCCGCCGTGGCGACCGTGAACAGCCTGGCGCGGTCGGCGCGGGCGAGACCGGCCTCCGACAGGCGTACGTGCAGTCCTTCGGCCAGCAGCGGGTGCGGACCGAGGACATCGGTCAGTTCAACCGTCGCGCCGCTCTCCGCGACGGCCTCGCCTATCCGCGTGATCAGTGTGCTGTCGGGCCCCGCCAGCAGCGGTACGACGACGGCGGCCGGGCCCTCGGGCTCGGCGACCTCGCGACCGGCGGCCCGCGCCAGCTCGTAACGCTCGGTGCGCAGCGCGACGGTCCCGGTCAGGACCGACAGCAGCGTCGGGTACTCCTCGTCGTCGCCCTCCAGGAAACCGATGGCGGCGTCGAGCCCCGGCAGCTCGGAGCGGGCGATGCTGACGACCTCTTCGGCCAGCCCGCGCACGGCGGCCGAAGGGGTGCCGGGGACGGCGAGAACCAGCGCGGGCGCCCCTTCGGGGGCCGCCACCGGTTCGGGACGGCGGTGGCGCCCCGACTGGCGGGGGCGCGGCATTCGTACAGGCAGGCCGGATGCGGGCCCAGTGGGGGTGCTCATGGCGTCGAATGCTACTGGTTTTGTGGGTGTGGCTGTTCGGGGAGGGGCCGGTCGCGAACCATCTGTCCTTATTTATCCGTTAGGTAATTTTCCCCTCATCTGTCCTGTTCTGCCGGTACGTTGAGCAGTCCGGGATCGCGTGGCAGCACCAGCGAGTCCGTCGCCAGCGCCGCCGCGACGAGAAGCGCCCCGCCCAGCGGACCGGTCGTGGCGGGTACCGTCGTGGCGTGCGGCAGCCGGTCGGCCAGCTCCGCCCGCAGGGGGCCGAGGAGTGGTTCGCCGAGTTTGAACAGACCACCGGTGAGGGCGACTTCACACGGACCCGACGGCGGGCAGGCCGCGGCCGCCGACTCCGCGATCCGGCCCGCGGCCGACGCGAGGATCTCCGCCGACACCGGGTCGTCCGCCGCGACGGCGGCCACCTCCGGCGCGAACGAGGCGAGCACGGCGGGCCGGTCGGTACGCGGATACAGCAGCCCCGGCAGCGCGGGCGCGGGCCCGAAAACCGCTTCCATCCTGGACAGCAGTGCGGGTGAGCCACCCGCCCGCCCGTCGTACGCGCGCATCGCCGCTTCGAGTCCGGCCCGGCCGATCCAGGCGCCGCCCCCGCAGTCGCCGAGCAGATGGCCCCAGCCGTCGGCGCGACGCCAGCCGGTCAGGTCCGTACCGAGGGCGATCATTCCCGTACCGGCCGCGACCACAACTCCCGGGCGCTGCCCGATCGCTCCCGCGTACGCGGTGACGGCATCGGCGGCGAGCGCGAGACGGCGCACACCGAGGGCGCGCTCCAGCGCCCCGGGCAGCTCGGCCCGCAGTCCGTCACCGAGCGTCGCCATCCCGGCCGCGCCGATCGCGACCGCGTCGAGTGCGACCGGCCCGTCCGCGCCCCGCGCGCCGTCCGCGCCGGCCCGCGCCAGCAGGGTGTCCACGGCGGGCAGCAGCCGCGCCAGCAACTGCGCGGGGTCGAGGCCGGAGGGGCCGGTGCGCACCGGCTCCGCCGAGGTGGTGGTGGCGACGGTGGTGACACCGCCGGGGCCGGGTGCGTCCCCCGTACGGCCCGCGGCGCCGGAAGCGGTCGAGCCGAGGGCGAACCGCACCCCGGAGCCGCCCGAGTCCACGCCCAGCACCCAGCTCATGCCGGGGATCCGCTCACGGCAGCCGCCAGTCGACCGGCTGGGCTCCCTGGCCGATCAGCAGGTCGTTGGCCCGGCTGAAGGGGCGTGAGCCGAAGAAGCCGCGGTCGGCGGACATGGGGGAGGGGTGCGCGGACTCGATCGCGGGGTGGTCGCCGAGCAGCGGACGGGCGTTGCGGGCGTCGCGCCCCCACAGGATCGAGACCAGCGGCTTGCCCCGGCCGGCCAGGGCCCGGATGGCCTGCTCGGTCACTTCCTCCCAGCCCTTGCCCCGGTGCGCGGCGGGCTTGCGGGGGGCCGTCGTCAGGGCCCTGTTCAACAGCAGCACGCCCTGCCGCGTCCACGGCGTCAGGTCGCCGTTCGAGGGGCGCGGCAGTCCCAGGTCCGAGTTCAGCTCCCGGAAGATGTTCTCCAGGCTGCCCGGCAGCGGTCGCACCTCCGGCGCCACCGAGAAACTCAGCCCCACCGCGTGCCCGGGGGTCGGGTAGGGATCCTGACCCACGATCAAGACCCTTACCTCGTCGAAGGGTTGCTGGAAAGCGCGTAGAACGTTCGCTCCGGCGGGCAGATAGGTGCGGCCCGCCGCGACCTCCGCACGCAGGAAGTCCCCCATCTCGGCGATGCGTCCGGCGACAGGACCCAACGCCTGCGCCCAGCCGGGCTCAACAACTTCACTCAACGGTCTCGCTGTCACGGGACATCACTCTACTGACCTACGGACCGCACACCCCGCGAAGGTCCCGGAGTGCGGTGCCCGGCGCCGGAGAGGGTGCCGTCCTTGACGGGGCTCTTTATTTGACAGGCTTCGTAGTACGGAATATATCGTACTAGCCGAGTCATTAGCAGGAGTGTCCCTTCGCAGCACAGGAAACGGAGCACCCGTGAGCGCCCTGTTCGAGCCGTACACACTGAGGTCGCTGACCATCCCGAACCGTCTCTGGATGGCGCCGATGTGTCAGTACACGGCCGCCCCGGAAGGCGTCGAGGAGGGCGTGCCCAACGACTGGCACTTCCAGCACCTGGCCGCCCGCGCCGCCGGTGGGGCGGGGCTGATCCTCGCCGAGGCCACCGCGGTGAGCCCCGAGGGGCGGATCAGCCCGTGGGACCTGGGGCTCTGGAACGACCGGCAGACCGAGGGGTTCCGGCGCATCACCGCCTTCCTCAAGAGCCAGGGCACCGTGCCCGGCATCCAGATCGCCCACGCGGGCCGAAAGGCGTCCACCGAGCGGACCTGGGTGGACCGCGGTGCGGCGATCCCGCCCGGCGAGCAGTACGGCTGGACGCCCGTGGCGCCCAGCGCGATCCCCTTCGGGCCCGCCTCGACCGTGCCGGAGGAGCTGTCGGTGGCACGGATCGACGAGATCGTCGAGCAGTTCGCCGCCACCGCCCGCCGGGCGCTGGAGGCCGGGTTCGAGGTGGTCGAGGTCCACGGCGCCCACGGCTATCTGATCAACCAGTTCCTCTCGCCCCACAGCAACCGGCGCACCGACGAGTACGGCGGCTCCTACGAGAACCGCACCCGGTTCGCGCTGCGCGTCGTGGACGCCGTACGCGAGGTGTGGCCGCGGGAGCTGCCGGTCTTCTTCCGCATCTCCGCCACCGACTGGCTCTCGGAGAACGAGGACGACGAGCGCGAGGGCTGGACGGCCGAGGACACCGTCCGGTTCGCGGCGGACCTGACCGCGCACGGGGTGGACCTGCTGGACACCTCCACCGGCGGCAGCGCCCCGGACGCCAGGATCGTGCCGTCCCCCGGCTTCCAGGTGGGCTTCGCCGAGCGGGTCAAGAAGGAGACCGGCATGCCCGTCGGCGCGGTCGGCCTGATCACCGAGCCCCGGCAGGCGGAGGAGATCGTCGCGGGCGGCCGGGCGGACGCCGTGCTGATCGGGCGCGAGCTGCTGCGCGACCCGTACTTCGCCCGGCGCGCGGCGCGCGAGCTGTCCGCCGACGTGGCGGGCCCGCTCCAGTACCACCGGGCGGTCTGAACCGCCCGCTTCCGCGACCCGGTGGCCCCGGCGAGGTGAACACCTCGCCGGGGCCACCGGTGTGTCCGGGGTGTGTGTCCGGTGTGTTTCCGGCCGGGCCGGATTCCGGCCGAACCGGGAACTCCGGTTTAACAGAGCAGCAACTGCGCGGACATTCCTCCCGGACACAGTGACTGGCAACTGTTTACAGAACCTCCTGAACAGGGAGAACGCCAGTAGGGAGCAGTCCGGTGAGAGCAACAAACACGCGAACGGCCGCAGTGTGCACCGCCGTTGTCCTGATGGCCGCGGTGTCCGCCTGCGGTGGTTCCAACACGGCGGCGCCGGCCGGCGCCGCCGACGTCTCGCCGCCGAAGAACCTCGCCTCGTCCGGCACTCTGACCTACGGCACGGCGGCGAGCTTCCCGCCCTTCGAGTCCCAGGGCACGGGCGGGCAGCCCCAGGGCTTCGACATCGACATGATCGCGGCGCTGTCCGCGTCCATGGGGCTGAAGCCCAAGGCGCTCGACATCGACTTCGACGGGCTCATCCCGGCGCTGTCGGGAAAGCGGACCGACGTCATCAACTCGGCCATGTACATCACGCCCGAGCGCGAGAAGCAGGTCGACTTCGTTCCGTACATGGTCATCGGGGAGACCCTGCTGACCCCCAAGGGGAACCCCAAGAAGATATCCAGGGTCCCCGAGGACCTCTCCGGGCGCACCGTCGCCGTCACCCGGGGCGCCATCGGCGAGACGTACATGACCGCGTACAACAAGGAGCTGAAGAAGCAGGGCCGCGCGGAGATGAAGATCATGTCGCTGCCGAACAACCAGGACGCGATGCTCGCGGTCCAGTCGGGCCGCGCGGACGCCTTCGACACCTCCACTCCCGGCGCGGCGGCCACGCTCGCCGCCACCAAGGACAAGTTCACCCTCGCGGCGACCTTCAAGAACGAGACGAAGATCGGGATCGCGGTACGCAAGGGCGACACGTCGACCAAAACCGCCATCACCGCGGCACTGAACCGGTTCGTCAAGTCCGGTGGCTACGCGGAGCTGCTGGCCAAGTACAAACTGCCCAAGGATTCCGACTACTTCGCCTCCTCGGGAGCGTCGTCGGCCAAGCCCTCCGCCCCGGCCTCGTCCTCCTCCACCTCGTCGAGCGGTTCGTAGCATGGAGTTCCTGCACAAGGCGGTCTCCACCGACTTCCTGACCGCGTCGCTGCTGACCTTCGTCCTCACGGTCCTGTCGATGGCGCTGGGCGTCGTGGGCGGTGTGCTGCTCGCGCTGGCCAAGGGCGTGCGGTTCGCTCCCGTGCGCTGGCTCGCCGACGCGTACATCTGGTTCTTCCGGGGCACGCCCGTCCTGCTCCAGCTCATCTTCGTCTTCAACGTGCTGCCGCTGTGGGGGCTGAGCCTGTCCCCGTTCACCTGCGCGGTCATCGCCCTGAGCCTCAACGAGGTCGCCTACATGGCGGAGATCGTCCGGGGCGGCCTGCTCGGGGTGGACCGGGGCCAGCGCACGGCGGCCCGGATGCTCGGGCTGTCCGAGGCGGGCATCCTGCGCTGGGTGGTGCTCCCGCAGGCGACCCGGCTGATCCTGCCGCCCACCGGCAACCAGTTCATCGGAATGCTCAAGACCTCCGCACTGGCCTCCGTGGTCAGTGTCCAGGACCTGATGCTCACCGCACAGCGCCAGGCCGCCGCCGACTTCGACTACGTCGGATCGCTCGGCGCGGCAGCCGTCCACTACCTCGTCCTGACCACGGTGTTCACCCTCGCCCTGCGGCAGGTGGAGCGACGTCTCGACGTCAACCGGCGCGCCGCCGCCCGGCGTACCAAGGACCCCGTCCGCACGACGGCGGCCGTCGACCCGGCGGCCCGATGAGTTCCGCGCGGCCCGCCACCGGAACCGGAAAGGGAGCGGCCATGAGCGACGCCAGGCCAGAAGCCACGGCGGAATCCGGTGTGCACGCCGCCACGGCCGGCACGCACACCACCACCACGCACACCACGACCACCACGCACTCCACCACCCCCGCGGCGCCCGCCTCCGCCAGGGCGCGCACCGTCCTCGTCGCCGAGAACCTCGGCCGCAGCTACCACGGCACCGCCGTGGTCAGCGAGGTGAACCTGACGATCCCGGCCGGCCAGACCGTCGCCGTCCTCGGCCCCTCGGGAGCCGGCAAGTCCACCATGCTGCGCTGTCTGGCCGGGCTCGAACCGCTGGAGACCGGCAGTGTGGGTTTCCAGGGCGAGCTGCTCTCGAAGGCCGGATCCAAACCGCGCTCGGTCGGCGGCCGGATCGGCATGGTCTTCCAGCAGTTCAACCTCTTCCCGCACCTCACCGCCGCGCAGAACGTGGCGCTGGCGCCCGTCCGGGTACGGGGGATCTCCCGCGCCAAGGCGCTCCAGGAGGCCCATGAACTCCTGGAGCGGGTGGGGCTCGCCGAGCGCCGCGACCACTATCCGTACGAACTCTCCGGCGGCCAGCAGCAACGGGTGGCCATCGCCCGCGCCCTGGCCATGCACCCCGAACTGATGCTCTTCGACGAGCCCACCTCGGCGCTCGACCCGGAGTTCACCCGCGAGGTGCTCGCCGTCATGCGCGACCTCGCCGACAGCGGGATGACCATCGTCGTCGTCACGCACGAGATGGGGTTCGCCCGAAGGAGCGCGGACCGGGTGGTGTTCATGGCCGACGGCCGGATCGTGGAGGACGGCCCGTCGGAAACCCTGTTCACGGCGGCCCGGCACGAGCGGACCCGCTCCTTCTTCGAGCAGATCCTCGGAGAGTAGGACCATGACGACGCCACCTCCGCCACGCCGTCTCTCCGCCGCCCGCCCGACCGCCCCCTGGAGCCTGCGCAAACAGGACTGGGCCTACCAGCAGCTCCGCGAGCGCATCCTGACCGGGGCGCTGGCCCCGGGGGAACAGCTCAGCCAGGAGGCCCTGGCCAATGAACTCGGCATCAGCCGGGGCCCGTTGCGCGACGCCCTGTCCCGGCTGGCCGCCGAGAGCCTGGTGGTGGACCGCCCGCACCAGAAGTCCATCGTCGCCGAGGTCTCGGTGGCGGACGCCCGGGACATCTACAACGGCCGGGCGGCACTGGAAGGGGTGCTCGCGGCGGCGGCCGCTCAGGCGGACGCGGACGAACGTGACTTCCAGGCAGCCGACTTCGGCTTACTGCTGGAGCGCCAGCGCATCGCCGTCTCGCTCGGCGACGCCGCCCAAGTGCGCATGCTGGACCGGCAGTTCCACGACGCCGTCTACGCGATGGCGGCCATGCCCGCCACCCTGGCCGCGCTCAATCAACTGCGGGCCAAGAGCGACCGCTATCTCGCTCTCTATCTGGCGGACTCCCAACGGGCCCAGATCTCGGTGGACGAACACACCGCCATCCTCGACGCCCTGCTGAGCGGGGACGCCGAACAGTCCGCCGCGCTGACCCGGACCCACGTACTGGGCGGGCTGACGCTGCTGACCGGCTCCATCGTCGGCCAGCCCGCGCGCCTGGCCGACCCCGCCGTCTGACGTGCGGGCGGGTGGGGCCGGTCCGGTCCCGCCCCGCACCGCCCGTCACCCCGCCCGCCACCACACCCGACGTACCAGACACAGTGAGGAACCCGATCGTGATCCATCTGCCCGGGGCCATCGAGCGCCTGTCCCTGCCCGAACACACCGCCCGGCTGGGGATGTCCGTACGCGAGGCCGAACGCGAGCTGGAGAACGGCCCAGGCCCCGACCGCCTTCTCGACGCCACCTACGCCGACACCCACCGCTTCCCGGCCCCCGAGTGGGCGCTGCCCACCTTCAACGCGGCCGCCGGCGGCGACGGCATGACGTACACCCCCTACCGGGGCGACCGCGCCGTGCGCGAGGCCGTCGCCCACAACGTCTCCACCCACCTCGGCATCCCCGCCACCGGGCCCGCGGACGTCATCCTCACCCCCGGCACCCAGGGCGCGCTGTTCACCGCGCTCGCCGCGATCCTCTCGCCCGGGGACCTCGTCCTGCTGCCCGACCCCGACTACCTCTCCACCGAGCGGATGCTGCGCTACTTCGGCGCCCGGGTCCGGCGTATCCCGATGATCTGGCCGGACGAGTCCACCGGCGGCGCCCGCACCCGCCCCACCCTGGACCTCCAGGCGCTGGAGGACGCCGCCGCCGAGGGCCCCCGCCTGATGGTCTTCTCGCACCCCAACAACCCCACCGGCGCCATCTACGGCGAGGAGACGGTCGAGGCGATCGCCGACGCCGCCCGCCGCCACGACTTCACCGTCATCGCCGACGAGCTGTACTGCCGACTCGTGTACGAGGGCGAGAAGTTCCACCACCTCGCCGCCTTCGACGGCATGGCCGAACGTACGGTCACCCTGCTCGGCCCCTCCAAGACCGAGTCGCTGTCCGGCTACCGGCTCGGTGTCGCCGTCGCGCCCACGGCGCTGGTCGACGCGATGGAGGACGTGCAGTCCTGCACGGCGCTGCGGGCTCCCTCGTACGCCCAGCACCTGCTGGCGCGCTGGATCGCCGACGACGTCGACTTCCTCGACCGGCGGCTCGTGGAGTACCAGGCCCTGCGCGACACCACCGTGAAGAAGATCAACGCGTCCTCGGTCATGCGCGTCAACGCCGCCTACGGCACCGCCTACCTCTTCCCCGAGGTGCTGACCGGAGCCAGCGACCAGGCCGTGGCACTCGCCCTCAAGGAACACGCCGGTGTGATCGTCAACCCCGGCTACCAGTTCGGACTCGCGGGCACCGGCCGGATGCGGCTGTGCTTCGCGCAGGACGAGACCGCCTGGGACACCGCCCTCGACCGGATCATCGAGGTCGTGGGCTCGCTGGACCCGGCATGACGGCCGGCCGGGGCCCGCGCGCGGTGTCACCCGCCGCCCCCGTGACACCGTCGGTCGTGGTCGAGGCGCGGTACGGGGTGATCGGTCTGCCCTTGCGACTGAGACTCCGTCACACCACCGTCGACACAGCGGAGTTGACGGAGGTCTTCCTCCGGGTCCGGCTCGCCGACGGACACACCGGCTGGGCCGAGACCCGGGGCAACGGCGCGTACGCCACCCATCACACCGCCGGTGACATCGCCGCCGCCCTGGCCGCACTGCCCCCCGCCAGCGATCCGGCGTGGGCCGTTCCCGACGCCCTCGCGGACGCCCTGGCCGCCCACTGCCCACCGGCCGCCGCGCTGCTGGACATCGCCTGGCGCGACGCCTCGGCCCGCTCCCTGGGCCTGCCACTGTGGGCGACGCTCGACCCGTCGGCCGCGGCGCCCCCCGGGCCGCTGCCCACCCACGCGCCGATCGGCTTCGGCACTCCGCCAGAGGCGGCCGAGCTGGCCACCGCCGCCGCACGGGCCGGATTCCGCCGGGTCAAGGTGCGCGTCGGCGGCGACCCCGGCCTGGACCGGGCCCGGATCGCCGCCGTACGCACGGCCGTCGACCGGATCGCGGGCGGCGGTACGGTCGCACTCGCCGCCGACGCCAACGGCGGCTGGACCCCCGACACCGCGATCGCCGCCACGCGGTGGCTCGCGGACAGCGGCGTCGCCTGGCTCGAACAGCCCGTCGCGCCGGGCGATCTGGCGGCGCTGGCCGCCGTGCGCGCGGCCTCGCGCGTGCCGGTGTGGGCCGACGAGTCGGTCCGCGACGCGGCCTCGGTGCACGCCGTCGCCGACGCGGGCGCCGCCGACGGAGTCCATCTGAAGCTGGAGAAGGCGGGCACCGTCGCCGCCCTGGCCGCCGCGATCGACGCCGCTCGCTCCCGAGGGCTCGACGTCGGGCTCGGCCAGATGGACTGCGGACGCCTCGGCTGCGCGACCACCGCCCAGCTGGCGGCCGGGCTCGGGGTCGCGGTGGCCGAACTGTGGGGCTGCGCCAACCTCGCGCACGACGTCACCGAGGGAATCGACCTGCGTGACGGTGCCGTCCGCCTGCCCGACGCCCCCGGACTCGGCGTCCGGGTCTCGGTGGACCCCGCGCGGCTGACCCCGGTGGGCACGCGCACGCCCCTGCCGACGGCGGCGCCCGTACAACCCCCCGACCGAGCAAGGACGTTCTCACCATGACCACTGCCCCCGAAACGACCGGACCGACCGGCACGACCGCCCGGACCTCGGCCCCGACTCCGACCCCCCTCGGGTCCGCGTCCGGCCGGACCACCGGCACCCCCGACGTACTGGCCCTGCTCACCGCCATGGTCGCGTGCGACTCCACCACCCCGACCGGCGAGGAGGAGACCACCGCCGCGCTGCTCGCCGAGCCGCTCGCCGCCGCCGGCTTCGAGGTGGAGACCGAGCGGCTGGCACCCGGACGCGTCAACCTCACCGCGCGCCGCGGGTTCGGCGCGGGCGGCCCCGTGATCATGCTCAACTCGCATCTGGACGTCGTCCCGGCGGGCGGCGGCTGGACCAGCCCGCCGTTCCTGCCCACCCTGCGCGACGGACGGCTGTACGGCCGGGGCACCGCCGACGCCAAGGGACCGCTGGCCGCCATGGCGTGCGCCGCGATCGAGCTGGCCCGCGCGGCGGACGCCGGCGACGCCACGGCCCCGGCCCGCGGCGAGATCGTCTTCTCCGCCGTGTCGCAGGAGGAGGGCGACTCGATGGGCGCCCGTCATCTCGTACCGCTGCTGGCCCGCGAGGGCAGGCTGCCCGACGCGGTCGTCGTCGGCGAACCCACCGGAATGCGGCTGCTGACCGCCCACAAGGGCTCGGTCCGTCCGGTGATCGAGGTCGTCGGCGTCGCGGCACACGCCGCCACCCCGGGACAGGGCGTGAACGCGGTGACGGCCGCCGCGCGCGTCATCGCCCTGCTGGAGGAGTACAGCGCCTCGCTCACTGACCACGGCCACCCGCTGCTCGGCGCGCCCACCTGCACCCCCGTACTCATCGAGGGAGGCGAGGCGCCCAACGCCGTCCCCGAGCGCTGCCGGATCACCCTGGACCGGCGGCTGCTGCCGGGGGAGACCCAGGAGTCAGTGGTGGCGGCCGTCGGGGAGGTCCTCGACCGGTTCAACGCGGCGGGGGAAGGCGCGAGCGCCTCCGTGGTCGCCTGCGCGCCCAGCACCGGCGGCCCCTCGGAGACCCCCGGGGACCATCCGTTCGTGGGGCTGTGCCGCCGGGCGCTCGCTGCGGCCGGCGCCGACGACTCGCTCGGCGGACTCACCGTCAACTGCGACATGACGCACTTCAGGGCGGCCGGCGTCCCGGCGCTGGTCTGCGGTCCCGGGCGCCTGGAGGTGATGCACGCGGTCGACGAGCACATCGTCGTCGACGAACTGCGCGACTCCGTCGGCCTCTACCGGGCGATCCTCACCGAGGCGCTCTCGGCGGACCCGGAGAGCCCCGCATGGAGCTGACGATCGCGCTCGGCCAGGCGGAGAGCGTCCCCGGCGACCTCGCGGCCAACCTCGCCACGGCGACCCGGCTGGTGGCCGTCGCGGCCGCGCGCGGCGCGCGCGTCCTGGCCCTGCCCGAGCTGTTCGCCTGCGGATACGACCCCGACTCGATCAGCGCCGACCCCGACGGCTGGTCCCTGGCCGAGCCCCCGGCCGGTACGGAGCCACCGCCCGGCTCCCCGCTGGCCCCCCTCGCGGGGGCGGCGGCCGAGCACGGCGTCTGGGTGCTCCTCGGAGCGGCGGTCGCCGCCCGGGGACGGCCGGGCAACGCCGTCCTCGTCATCGACCCGTACGGCAGGGCGCGCGGCCACTACGCCAAGGCGCACCTGTGGCAGGGCGAGCGCGACGCCTTCGACCCCGGGACCGGGCTCGTCATGATCGAGGACGGCGGGATCTCCCTCGGCCTCGGCATCTGTTACGACGCCGGCTTCCCGGAGCTGACCCGCGCCTACGCCCGCGCCGGGGCCCACGCCGTCCTGTTCTCCTCCGCCTTCGCCCACGGCCCCACCGAGTACCGCTACGGCGTCTACCACCCGGCGCGCGCCGTGGAGAACACCGTCTCCACCCTGGTCGTCAACGCGGTCGGCGACATCGCGGGAGAGCGCTACTTCGGCCGCAGCGGCGCCTGGAGCCCCGACGGCCACCCGATCACCGCCTGCGCGGACGGCCGGAGCGACCTGCGCGTCGTGACCGTGTCGGCCGCCGCGACCGCCACCGTACGGCAGGAGCTGCCGTACCTGACCGATCTCCGTACCGACCTGCTCGGGCCCGCCCCGGCGCCCCCGCTCACCCGGATCTCCCTGCCCGGGGGAGCTGTCCGTCCCGAGCGATCCGATTCCCCCGACGACACCTCAGGAGCACCCCATGCCGCCCGTCTTTCCCGCCGCTGAGTACGCGCGGCGCCTGGCCGCGCTGCGCGCCACGCTCAAGACCCAGGAGCTGGACGCCGTCATCGTCCACACGCCGGAGAACGTCTGTTACCTCTCCGGGCACGCCACCCCGGGCTACTACACCTACCAGTGCCTGATCGTCACGGCCGACGGCGAGGCCGCGCTGCTGATGCGCGAGACCGAGACGGTCAACGCCGCCGAGACCACGTACTTCGAGCGGATCACCGGCTATCCGGACAGCTCCGACCCGATCCTGGCCACCGCCGAACTCCTCGCCCGGGTGGCGCCCGGCGCCCGCGCCGTGGGGATGGAGGCCCGCTCCTGGTTCCTGCCGCCGGAGCCGTTCCTCAAGCTGACCGCCCTGCTGGACACGGCCGGCGCGCGGGTCACCCACATCGACGGCGTGCTGGCCGCCGCCCGGCTCGTCAAGTCGCCGCTGGAGATCGAGCGGATCAGGGCGGCCGCCCGGTCCACCAACGCGGGCATGGCGGCGGCAGCGGCTGCGGCCGTTCCCGGCGCCTCGGAGCGTACGGTGGCCGCCGCCGCGTTCGGCGGGCTCATCGCCTCCGGCTCCGAGTACTTCGGCATGGAGCCGTTCGTCGCCTCGGGGCCGCGCGCCGGGACCATCCACGCGAGCTGGACGGACCGGGTCATCCGCCCGAACGAACCCGTACTCCTGGAGATGTCCGCGACCGTCGGCCGGTACAACGCGCCCCTCATGCACACCGTATGGACCGGCCCGCTCTCCGGTGAGCCCGCCGCCATGGCCACGGCCTGCGCGGCGGCCAGGGACGCGGCCCTGGACCATGTCGTCCCGGGCGGTTCCCCGGCGGCGGCACACGCGGCCTGCAAGGCGGCCATCGCCGACGCGGGCCTGGCCCACACCTACCGCAAGCGCAGCGGCTACTCGGTCGGGATCGCCTTCGCCCCGGACTGGGGCGAGGGACACCTGCTCTCCCTGGGGGAGAACGAGCAGCGCCTCTTCGAGCCCGGCATGGTGGTCCATGTGGTGCCCACGCTGCGGGTGCGGGACAGCGCGGGGATCGGTCTGTCGGCGACCGTCCTGATCACCGAGAGCGGCCACGAGGTCCTCACCTCCTGCGACACGGGACCGCTGCTGTGAGTGGCGCGGCGAGCGGTGCGGTGGGCGGTACGGAGCGAGCCGAGCCGGCGTCCGGCGGCCCGGTGCCCGACGCGCCCGTCCCGGCGGGGGACTACGCCGCCGCGCGGATCGCGGGCGGGCTGGTCTTCACCGCGGGGATGACCCCGCGCGCGGGCGGCGGCGTCATCGCGGCGGGCGTCCTCGGGGCCGGTCTGTCCGTCGCGGACGCGGCCCCGCTGGCCGCGCTCGCGGCCGGGCGCGCGGTCGAGGCGGCACGGGAGGCGGCGCGGGAGGCCGGGCTGCGCCTGGACTCCGCCGTCTCGATGACGGTCCACCTCGCCGTCGTACCCGGCTTCACCGAGCACAGCCGGGTCGCCGACGGAGCGAGCGCGCGGGTGCGTTCCCTGCTGGACGGCCCGCCGCCCGCCCGTACGGCGGTCGGGGTGGCCGCGCTGCCGTCGGGGGCGCCGGTGGAGGTGACGCTCGTACTGTCCACGGCGGAAGTGGCGGAACCGGCGGAACCGGCGGAAGTGACGGAGGCGCCGTAAGCGACGGGGACGGAGGCCCCGGCCGCCTCATCGTACGAAATGCTTCTCATTACGAAGGACGTCGTACCATGGGTCACCTCGACGAAGTGGAGCCGCCGTGACCGTCGCGACCAGCACCCGCGAACTCGCTCACCCCTCGTGCGCGGAGATCCGCCTCGAAGGTGTGCTGAACGCGCTCTCCGACCCGCTGCGCCTGCGTATCGTCCGGGACCTCGCCCGCGCGGACAGCGAGCTGTCCTGCTCGCACTTCGCGCTGCCGGTCTCCAAGTCCACCACCACGTACCACTTCAGGGTGTTGCGCGAGAGCGGTGTGATCCGGCAGGTCTACCGGGGGACGGCCAAGATGAGCGGGCTGCGCGTCGAGGATCTGGACGCCCTCTTCCCCGGGCTGCTGGACAGCGTCCTGGGCGCGGCGGCGGCCCAGGACGCCCGGCTTCCGGATGCCACGGCCGTACCGGTGCGATGAGCCGACAGAGTGCCGTACGGATCATGTGCGTGCGCGCCATGACAATAAGGGCGGATTGCCTGATTAAGTGGTGAATGTGTCGGAACATAAATTGATTTCCGCCCAGGAACCACATGAGCGTGACGCGTGCGAGTGGCCCGCATGGGAGGTGCAGGGGCACGGCACCGTCACCGGCGCCGGTGACCCCAGGGACGACGCCGCGCGGCGCGAGATCCTGCCGCCCTGGGTCGATGTCCGGCTGACCTTCGCTGACGGCGCCCGGATCGACGTGCTCGCGGTGGTGCGCGACGGCCATATCGCCATCGAGGACGCGCAGGCCGATCCGCCGCTCGCCCTGGAGGGCTTCGCCGCGCTCGCCGAGGCGATCGAGGCGCCGCTCCAGAACGCCTGCCAGATCGTCGCCGGCCCGCACCGGCCGCCCGTACCCGAGACCGCCGTTGTCGCCGCCGCCGGTGACGAGGTGGCCACCGGTACCGAGCAGTATCCCGCCCCCGCGCCCGTACACGCCGCCGAACCCGAACCCGAACCCGAACTCGAATCCGAGGCCGAGGTCGAGGCCGAGGTCGAGTCCGGGCCCGAACCCGAGTCCGAGCCCGGGGCGGTGGAGCCGGAGCCGGAGTCGATGCCCGCCCCCGAGTCCGGCCGGCACCGGGCCGCCCCGTCCCTGCCGCGCGGCAGCGCCGCCCGGCGCGGCGTCGCCGAGGTCTACCGCGTCGCCCAGCGCGCCGGTCAGGACCCGGTGCTCGCGGTGATGGCCGCCACCGGATTCAGCCGCCGCAAGGCGCTCAAGCTGATCGCGGGCGCCCGCGACGAAGGTCACCTGACGCCCCGTCACCATCGGCGCTGACGGCTAGGAACGCGCTCAACCGGAACGCCGCTCAACCGGAACGCGCGGCCGCGACGCGTTCACGTCGCCCCGTTCACATCGAGCGCATCCGGTTGATCTCGATGCTCTGCTGGGAGATGACGTCCTTCGCCATGTCCGCGACCTGGATGTTCTTGCCGTCCGAGACCGCGTCCGTGGCCATGGTGACCGCGCCCTGGTGATGAGTGATCATCAGCTTGAGGAACAGCTCGTCGAAGGCCGCGCCCCTGGCCGTCCGCAACTGCTTGAGCTGGGGCTCGGTGGCCATCCCCGGCATCGGGCCATGGTCATGTCCCTGCTGCTTCTTCGCGCCGCCGTTGTTGTCCAGCCAGCCCCGCATCGCGCCGATCTCGGGCTTCTGGGACGCGGCGATCCGGGCCGCGAGCCGCTTCACCGCGTCCGACTTCGCCCGCTCCGGGACGAGTTCGGTCATCTTCAGCGCCTGGCCATGATGAACGATCATCATCTGCGCGTACAGGAAGTCGGCCGAGTTGGGAGTGTTGTCGGGTGCGGCCTTCACCGCCTCCTCGGCCGAGAGCGTCCTCGCCGGCTCACCCGGCTTGCCCGGCGCCACCACACTGGGGCCCTGGCCCGCCCTGGCCTTCGCGGCGTCGGTGCCGTCGTCGTCCCCCGAGTCGCAGGCTCCCAGGGCGAGTACGGCGACGGCCACCGCCACGGCGGACACGGACCGGCGGATGCGCTGACTGCGGCGACGGACCAACACGGCTACCTCCTGCGGCATATGGGGTGATGGAACATGTCATGTTCCTAGCACGCTTCCGTGTATGAGTGATCGAAAACTTTCATTACGTCTCTGTTGCCATCTGTTGAGATGTACATGAGAAGGACGATACTGCCGAGTCCGTGCCGTTCATCCGAACGGATACTAGGGAGGAAGCAGTGACCTCGTTGCACACCACCCGCGTGCGGCGCAGACGTCTGGGCGTGGCGGCAGCCGCGGCCGGCCTCTTCGCCACTCTGCTGACCGCAGGGCCGGCGATCGCCAGCCCCGATCCCGGCGACAGCCCGGCCAAGGAGAAGATCTCCAGCAGCCAGGCCGCCGAGGTGAAGGCCGCCATAGAGCAGGGCGAGATACCCGGCGTGGACGAAATCGTCCACAGCTCCAACATCAAGCACCTCGCCAACGTCCCGAAGGACCTCATCAAGGGGACCAACTCGGACCTGGCCTTCCAGGGCAACTACGCCTTCAGCGGCAACTACGACGGCTTCCGGATCTTCGACATCAGCAACCCGAAGGCTCCGAAGACCGTCGCCCAGGTGCTCTGCCCCGGATCACAGAACGACATATCCGTCTCCGGGAACCTGCTCTTCCTGTCGACCGACTCCTCCCGCAGTGACAACTCCTGCGACAGCGTCGCGCAGTCCGCGACCATCAAGGAGTCCTGGGAGGGCATGAAGGTCTTCGACATCAGCGACAAGCGGAACCCGAAGTACGTCGCCGCCGTCGAGACCGCGTGCGGCTCGCACACCCACACGCTGGTGCCCAAGGCGAAGGACGTCTACATCTACGTCTCCTCGTACGCGCCCAGCGCCGCCTTCCCCGACTGCCAGCCGCCGCACGACGGCATCTCCATCATCAAGGTGCCGCGCAAGGCCCCCCAGAAGGCCGAGCTGGTGAAGTTCGAGGTTCTCTTCCCGGACGGCGGCAACCCGGGCGCGCCCACCAACCCGGGCGTCTCCGCCACCTCCGGCTGCCACGACATCACCGTGCTGCCCTCCAAGGACCTGGCGGCCGGCGCCTGCATGGGTGACGGCGTCCTGATGGACATCAAGAACCCGGAAAAGCCGAAGGTGATCGACCAGGTCCAGGACAACGTCAACTTCGCGTTCTGGCACTCGGCCACCTTCAACCAGGGTGCCAACAAGGTCGTCTTCACCGACGAGCTGGGCGGCGGCGGCGCCGCCACCTGCAACGCGGAGATCGGGCCCAACCGCGGTGCCGACGGCATCTACGACATCGTCGGCAAGGGGGACAAGCGCAAGCTCGTCTTCCGCAGCTACTACAAGATCCCCCGCCACCAGGCGGACACCGAGAACTGCGTCGCCCACAACGGCTCGCTGATCCCGGTCAAGGGCCGCGACATCATGGTCCAGTCCTGGTACCAGGGCGGCGTCTCCGTCTGGGACTTCACCAACTCCTCGAAGCCGAAGGAGATCGCGTTCTTCGAGCGCGGCCCCCTCTCGACCGAGTCGCTGGTCGGCGGCGGCACCTGGTCGGCGTACTACTACAACGGCCACATCTACTCGAACGACATGGTCAAGGGCTTCGACGTACTGAAGCTCGACGACCGCCTCACCGACCCCGCGAAGCGGGTGCGGATGCATGAGCTGAACGTGCAGACGCAGCCGGACTACTTCGCGGACTTCCGGCACTGAAGGAAGATGTTCTGACCCGTTCCGCCGGGCGGCTCCCCGTCCGGCGGAACACCCAGCTCCCAGTCCAGCCCGTAGCGCGTGAACAGCTCAGCGCGCAGCCGGTCCTGCGGCATCGGCGCCCCCGGCAGCAGGGCCGCGAAGACCGCGCCCATCAGCAGGGCGCGCAGCATCGGATAGTCGCTGTCCGGCGCCTTCGACCCGTACCGCTCCACCGTCTCGCGCAGCAGCGCGGCCAGACGCCGCTGCTCCGGGCACTGTACGAACCCCTCGGCCTGGAGGATGCCGGCCATGTGTGTACGCATCAGTACGGGCCAGCGCTCCGTCAGCCCCAGGATGGCGTCGATCGCCCGCGCCAGCAGCTCCCGCCCGTCCTCCGTGGCCGGCTCGCGCCGCAGCCCGGCTTCCAGCGTGCGGTGCATCAGCCGGTGCACGGCCGACTGGAGCAACTGCCGCTTCCCCGGGAAGTAGTACGACACGAGCCCCCGCGCGCACCCCGCCCGGTCGGCGATGTGCGCGAGCGTCGTGGCCTCGTAACCGCGCTCGGCGACCAGCTCCACCGTCGCGTCGAGCAGCCGTTCCCGGGAACGCCGACGAAGCTCTTCATTGACCGATGGGCTCCGCGGGGACATGCTTGACTCCTGCGTTGACTGGCTCCAAGCCAATATACTCGCAGCGTGCCGCCCCGGCCCTTGCCGGACCGGTGAGCGGGCTGTCGGCTGCCTTGGGCGACGCGGGGGATCGCCCAAGGTCAGCGGCAGCTGAACGGTCGCGTGATGCGGCCGATTCCCTCCAGAAGCGCCGCCGTGACGGCCTGATGCCGGCCCGGTAGCGGGCCGGCATCAGGCACTGAGCCCCTATGCCATGTGGGGCGTTCGGATGGTCGGCCTTCCGGCCTTCGGCCGTCACACGATGAGCTTGAAGGCTTCGAGCGCCAGGTCCTTGATCAAGGTTCCGCCGAACTTGTAGCCGCCGGGCTCGGAACACGCCTTCTCCAGCCACTCCTGGCTGTGGACCCGCGCGGTGACACAGACGCTGCCCTCACTGACGCTGAGCGCCAGCCCCCGCATGAACGCTTCCTGGTCCGGGGTGCCGATGTACACGTCCTTGAGATCCGTGGCGCCCTTCCACTTCGGCTCCCAGTCCGTGTTCTCGATGTACCCGTTGGCGGCCATTCCGTTCGTGCCGGACACGGCGATGTTGATGCTCTCGATGGGCCGGTCCTGCCCCTCCGTGCCCGACGTGAGGCCGTCGCACACCGGGTCCTGCCAGCCGGTGCCCCGCACATAGGCCCGGTAGCAGATGTGCCGGCCCGGCGTCCGCTCGTTCAGCTTGGTCACGGCGACCGCCGCGGTGTTCTCCACCGGCTCGGCCGGCTCCTCCTCCTTCTCCTCGCCGCCGTCCGGCTTCCCGCTGTCCTCCTCCTCGGCCGGCGACTCCTGTACGGGGGTGCTGGGCGCGGCGGCGGGCGGTTCGGCCGTGGGCAGAGTCGGCGGCTTCGACGGCTCCGCCTCGGGTATCGCACGGGCGGCGACCGACTGCGGCTGCTCCCGGGCGAGGCTGCTCACGGAGGGCTGATAGGCGAACCAGAGCACGGTGAAGGTGATCGCCAGCGCGAGGAGGATGCTCAGCAGGGTGGCGAGCCAGAGGGGCAGGAAGCCCCGCTGTACGTACGTCCCCTCCGTGTCGAGCCGAGCCGTTCCCGACCGCTGCAGGCCCAGTACGTACGGCCGTTCCTGTTTCTGGCCGAACCAGATGATCTGCCGGGGCTTGAGCTTCGCGCCCACGAACGCGGCGCGGCCCGGCTCGATCTGCACACTGGCGGGAAAGAGTTCGTACGAGAGGGAATCGCCGTTGTCACTGCCGGCGAGGGAGGCGGTGAGGCGGGTGTTGCCGAGGTTGTCGATGGCCAGCTTGGGCCGGCCGCGGAACCATCCCTTCACGGTCGGCGGCACCAACTCGGTCCGCACCTCCGTGAAGGGGGTGAAGCTGACGTTGCCCTCGATGACCGTGGTGGAGTCGTATTGCTCCGTCGGGACGACCTGCACCCCGTACGGATGCGGCCCGGCGATCGCGTCCGGGGTACGGGGTGGCGAGAAGGTGAGCTGGAGGATGCCCGTGGTCCCCGGGAAAAGCCGGATGGATGAGGGTTCGATGGTGATGTACGGGGCAACATCACCGACGGGAACGAAGCGGTACTCGTCGACGACATCGCCGGTGTTGCGTATGCGCAGCCGCACGGTGGTCGTGTCGCCCGGGTCCACCGTGGTGGACGCGGGCTCAAGGGAAGTCCAGAGGCTCACGCGCTGACGTTAGCGGGCGCGCGACTGTCCGTCAGGTAGCGCAGGGGCGAAGAACGCTGCCCCGATGGCCGAGGGCTCTGCCTTTCTTTCCCTGTCGCGCCGATGCAGACGCTCTCCGTACTCGTGGGTAGCAAGGGCGGAACTCCGGCGTGCGGGACCGCCCCGGCAGGTTCTTGTGGTGTTCCGGTAAGTCTGCGGGGTCGGTGCCGGAAGGCTATTCGCAGCTTATGTGAACACGTGCGCGCACCCGCATGATTCCATTCAACTGGTTGGCGCGTACATGCAGTACAGTGCGCCTCTGGAATCCACTCAGAAGAGGGCGTTATGAGGAAAGTTCGCGTATGTCTCGTGGTGGCATGCGCTCTCATGGCCGGCGCATGCGGCGGAAGCAACACGTCCATTGACACATCCCGTCTGACCGACCGGGAAAAGGAATGGGTCGAGTTCTCCTACGCGCAAGAGAAGAACGAAGACACCAGACGGGCGTGGGAAGAACTGCCCGCCGAAGACGTCAAGTCCTATCTCGATCAGCAGCGTCCCCGCCTGTGCGGCGACACGGTGGCGCTGATGCAGAGCCTGAAGGACGCGGGCTACGAGGCGGGCGAAATGCGGGATTACAAGGAAAAGACCGCGGAACTCATCTGCTGACCCCGGTGGAGCGAAGACCGGCTACTTGCTCCGTGCCACCGCGCCTCCGAGAATCCTCAGCGAGTACTTGTCGTAAGCCCGGTGCAGAACCATGGTCACCGGCCCCGAGGTGAACACCCCGCTGACGACGTACTCCTTCTTGTTTCCGGTCTCGGCGACCCGCTTCTCATACAGGGAATCGGTCTCCTTCTTCGCCTTCTTGAGCCACGAGGACGCCTTGCCGCGGTCGACTCCCGCCACGTCGAGCCCGGTACAGGCGGCGAGGAAGCCGGGACCGTCGGACTGGTCGGTGCCGGTTCTGCAGAGGAGGGACGACATGTCCTCGTGATCGGCGTATCCGGCCGAAATCGTCATCCCGCCCGCGCCGCGCCCGTGGACGTACGTCCTCTTTTCCCCGTCGGGCATCTCCTGCGCGACGGGCTTGTCCAGCTTCAGCTTCCAGTCCCCCGAGAGCCCGGCGAGGAATTCCCTCCCGGTGTATCCGGTGGCCATCGTGTCCCCCGCGCCGAGAGCGGGCCGCTTGTCGCCGGATACCGCGTGCGTCGGCAACTCGGCGGCCTGCGGCGCGGTCGGCGTTCCGGACGGTTCGGGGTGAGGCGCCGCGATGGCCTTCGTCGGCTCGGACGCCGCGGGCGCGGGGCTGTCCCGGCTACAGGAGGCGGCTCCCGCCGCGCCGATGACGACAGTCATCAGCACGGCGGAAACGCGGACGGCGGCGCGCATCAGAGGCCACCGTCATTGAGGTTGCGCGGGCCGGGCTCGGAGTAGTTGAACGGAACGAAGGCGATCGCGTCGAACACCACGTTGTCGTCTCCGGTGGCGTCCTCGCGCATGTTGTTCGCCTCGATCCGGCCACCCTTCCGGAAGCTGAAGGTGCCCATCTCGAACCAGGTGTCCTTGCCCGCGCTGCGGGTTCCCTGGTTGACCTGCCAGCGACCGGTGATCTTGTGGAAGGGCTCGGTGTATCCGTAGCTGTGCGTGAAGTAGACGTGGGGGTCGTACCCGGCGCCGAGCTGGTGTAGGTCGATGGGGGCGATGCAGGGCGTTGCGCGGAAGGTGCCGTCGTCCCTCAGCGTGGTGATGCTGTCACCGCTCCGGAGGGTGAACCTGCCGTCGTCTGCGGCCTCGAAGTCCCCGCAGCCATAGGTGTTCTCGTGCTCTCCGAGGTCGTCCACGATGATGGCGTTGGAGTAGACGCTCGGGTGGTCGATGCACGGGCCGTGACCGTACTTGCTCTTGAGTTCGGGCTCTTTCGAGCCGAGTGAGTAGCTGAGCTTCTCGGCGCTGGAGTTGCCGGTGCTCTGCGGGCCCATCCAGTCCACGCTGCCGCTCCAGCGGCAGCTGTCGTTCCAGCTCGGGCACGGGTCGGCCGCGGCCGGGTCGCACGCGTTGACGGACGGGTCGCAGAACAGCGTGCGCGGCGGGGCCTTGACGATGCACGGGGATTCCATCCCCGGGACCTTGCCGTAGACGGCCGCACCGGATCCGGACAGGCACTGCGATTCCAGCATGCCCTCGCCGAGGGTGCGGGGCTCGTCGTCATCGTCCGCGCTGGGCGTCGAGAACAGGCGGGGCGTCGTGTCGTTCGCGGCGGCGGGGGCCACCGTGGTGTCCGCGGAAGCCGGCGGGATCAGGGCGGCGGACGCCGCCACCACGCTCATGGCCAGCAGCGGGTTCATGGCGTAGTACCTGCTGAGGCGTGTTCTGCGCATCATGTTCATCACTGCCAGTCCGTGCAGCTGCCGTGCGTGGCCGGGAGGCTCGCGTCCACCGGGTTGTCCGTGGTGGAGCCGGAAGAACGCACGTAGCCTATGTGAACGTATCTACGGTGCAAGGGAGTTGTACCGCCCTTTACCTGCGCTGATTCCGAAGCTGAACGCGCCGGGGGTCTCCACACCGAAATTGAATGTGTGATTCCGGATTGATCGGTGGTCAGCCGCTCCCGCATTCCGGGAAGCCGTGGCAGGCACTCGCCCGCGACCCGTCTCCCGTCTCGTATGCTCCGGGCCATGAGCGGCGGGGATACGGAAAGACGGGTCATCGACGGGCGGTTCGCGCTGGAGTCGCGGCTCGGCGGTGGCGGCATGGGTACGGTCTGGCGCGCACGCGATGTGGTGCTGGACCGGGCCGTCGCGCTGAAGGAGGTACGGCCGCCCGATCCGGGCCTCGCCGAGTACGACCCGGAGGCCGCGCGCGTGCTGCGGGCCCGGGTGCTGCGGGAGGCCCGCGCGCTGGCGCGGGTCGAGCACCCCAATGTCGTCACCATCCACCATGTCGTGGACGGCGGCGAGAACACCTATCCGTGGCTCGTGATGGAGCTGGTGCCGGGCGGATCCCTCCAGGACCGGC
Source organism: Streptomyces sp. NBC_01429 (assembly GCF_036231945.1). Taxonomy (NCBI): domain Bacteria; kingdom Bacillati; phylum Actinomycetota; class Actinomycetes; order Kitasatosporales; family Streptomycetaceae; genus Streptomyces; species Streptomyces sp. NBC_01429. Next base: position 7,128,107 of record NZ_CP109599.1, read on the forward strand.
TGGACCGGGGGCCGATGGAGACCGTCGAGGCCGCCCGGCTCGGCCGGGAGGTACTGGCGGCCCTGCGCGCCGCGCACGACGCGGGGATCCAGCACCGGGACGTGAAGCCGGCGAACGTCCTGCTGCGGCCCGACGGCCGCCCCGTGCTCACCGACTTCGGCATCGCCGCCATCCGTGAGTCGACCGCCCTGACCGCCACCGGCTCACTGATCGGTACGCCCGACTACATGGCGCCCGAGCGGATCACCGGGGACGACGGAGGCCCGGGGGCCGACCTGTGGTCGCTGGCGATGATGCTGTACGTGGCCGTGGAGGGCCGCCACCCCCTGCGCAGGGCCACGACGCTGGCCACCCTCGCCGCCGTGCTGAACGAGGAGTTGCCCGCTCCGCGCCGGGCGGGAGCGCTGACCGGGGTGCTCGACGCCCTGCTGGTCAAGGATCCGGCGGCGCGTCCGGGACCGGAGGCCGTGGACCGCATGCTGGCGGCCGCGGCGCGCGGGGAGTCGGCCGGGGCGGCCGAGGCCGCCGGGGGAGGGGCCCGGGGAGCGGCCGGTGGCGAGGCCGGCGGCGAGGGTGGTGGCGAGGGCGGCGACGACGCGGGGACCGGGGCGCCCGCCCCGACGTCGTACCCCCTGCCCCCTCCGGTGGCCGCGCCGGGACCGGAGGGAACGCCCCCGCAGGACGGGATGTCCCGGGGAGCCGACCCCCGTGTCCCGCCGCCGAACACCGTTCCCCAGCCCGGTATCGACCAGACCGGCATCCCCCAGCCCGGTATCGACCAGACGGGCATCGCGCGAAGCGACGTTCCCCGGACGGCCGACGCGGACGGTCCACGGAGCCGCGCCCTCCGCCGGATCGCGATCGGCTCCTCGCTTCTGACCACGGTCGCTGTGGGCGTGGCGGTATGGGCGCTGCTCCCCGGCACCGACGACGCCGGAGACCCGTCCGCGTCGCCCGGCTCCACCGTCACCGGGGCACGGACGCCCGGCGCCGGCGCGACCCCGCCGTCCTCGCCCTCGCCGTCCTCGCCGTCCTCGTCCTCGTCCTCGGACTCAGCGGTGGACTCGCCGCCCGGGGACGGGGAGGCGGAGCGCGACCTGCTGACGCCGGAGGGCATCCGGCGGGCCGTCGAGGCGATCGAGGCGGAGGCGGGAACCGACCGCGTGGCGAGCTTCTCCGTGTACCCGGAGCACGTCTCCGCCTGGACCATGGTCAAGGGCAGCGACAAGCGGTACGACAGCTACAGCTTCCGGGACGGGAGTGTCTCCCGCGATCCCATCAGCGGAACGCTCTTCGGAGGCCAACTCCCGGTGAGCCTGGACACGTTCGACTGGGACACGGTGCCCGCCCTGCTGCGCAGGGCGGAGCGGGAGCTGAAGGTGGAGAAGCCCACCTCGCGCTATCTGCTGATCCGTCAGCCGAACGAGCTGATCGGCTCCGCCGCGGGGATGGCGCTCTATCTGTCGAACGAGTACGGCAGTGGATATCTGGAGGCCGACAGCAAGGGCAAGGTGACCAAGCTGACGCCCGCCGTCTCCTGAACGCCCCTCCGCCCTCCGCCCACCGTGCCCCGGGGGCCCCTGGAGCCCCGGCGTGATTACCCCTCCGGCGAGGGCCGGCCCACCAGCGCCACCAGGCTCTCCTCCACGCGCGCCAGGGAAGCGTGCGTCTCCTCCCGCGCCCGCGCGTGCCCCTCCAGCACCCGTTCCGTCTCCCGCCCGATCTCCTCCGCCCGCGCGCCCGCCCCCGACACCAGTTCCGCGGCCCGGGCCCGCGCCGCCTCCTCCACGCGCTCGCCCTGCTTCCCCGCGTCCGCGAAGGCCCGGCGGGCCTCGGCGAGCCGGGCCTCCGCCCGTGCGGTGAGTTCGGCCCGCTCGGCCTCCAGGGCCCGGGCGCGCTCGCCGAACTCGCGCGCCAGCGCGGCCAGCCGCTCACCGCGCTTCCGTTCGGCGTCATCGATCACGCACTGCGTGCGCCGCCGTACCTCATCGAGTTCGGCGCGTCCCTCCGCGCCCTCCTCCTCGATCGCCACCGCCGCCGCGCCGAGCATCGACGCGGCGGCCTCGCCCGCGGCGGCCAGGACCCGCTGGGCTCGGGCCTCCGCCTTCTTCCGTACGGCGTCGGCCTGTTCGCCGGCCTGCTCGCTCACCTCGCGGGCCTCGGCGTCCCCCGCGTCCAGCAGCGCCCGGCGTTCGGCCCTGGCCCGGGTCCTCACCGCCTCCTCCTCCGCCACCGCGACGGCCAGTACCCGCTGCGCGCCGGGGCCGAGGGCCTCGTACGTCTGCGGTTCGAGAGCGGCGACGCGCTCCCACAGCTGGTTGGTCTCCTCCTCCAGCCGCGTGACGAAAACGGTGAGCCGCGCCGCGCGCTCCCACAGTTCGTCCCGCTGGCGGCAGAGGACGGACACCCGCAGGTCCACCTGTTCGGGGCGGTATCCACGCCCGCGGACGGAGGTGAAGCCGTGCGCCGACACCGAAACAACAGCCATCGCCGAAGCCCCTCTCGGAAGCAGATTGGTAGGATTCGCAATCCTTCCAGAAGGCAATAAACCGCCATAAAGCGACACTCCGCCGAAGGGGGCCGGCCTCCCCGGCCTCCGCCGTCCCCGGCCTCCTCGGTCCGTCCGCCGGAACGTCCGGAACGTGGATCACGCTCCCGTGATGACCATCGCCAGGAGTACGAGCACGAGAAGGACCAGGTACGCGACGGAGTGCACGCGGTCGGGGACGCGTCCGGTGACGCGCTTCACCAGCGCGATGGTGGGCAGCGATCCACTGAGCAGGGCGGCGCAGGCGGCCAGATCGACGTAGCCCACCTGCCCCGGGTGGGCGGGCGCGGCGGCGGCGAGCAGATAGACGACGCTCCCGGCAGCCGCCACCGGAACGCTGAGCGGGTTCGCCATGGCCGTCGCCTCGGCCATCGCGAGCCCCCTGCGGCGCAGCAGCGGAACGGTCATGACGCTGCCGCCCACGCCCAGACACGCGGCGACCGCGCCGATCCCCACCCCGCCGAACGTGGTGGTGAACCGTCCGAGGGGCGCGGGCCCCGAGCTGTCCGGCAGGGCGAGGAAGCCGCGGCGCAGCAGGCTGTCGGCGATCGTCACCACCAGGTAGGCGGCGAAGAGGACGCGCAGCAGCGGGCCGCCGGTCCAGGTGGCCGCGCACGATCCGGCGACGGCGCCGGCCGCCACGAAGGCCGACAGCGGCCACATGTACTCCCGGCGCAGCCGTCCCGCGCGCAGCTGCGCCCAGGTCGCGCTCAGGGAGTTGACGAGCATGACCGCCGTCGAGGTCGCCACCGCCACATGCATCGCGTCCGTACCGGAGTCCGCCGCGACGGTCAGGGAGCCGTAGAGCACCGGGACGGTGATGAAGCCGCCGCCGAAGCCGAAGAGCACCGTCGTGACGCCGGTCAGGCACCCGAACAGGAAGAGGACGAGAAGAAGATCGAACGAGGAGGTCAGCACCCGGGCGACGCTACGGAGGTCCCGTGCTGGCGGGCAATCGACTGTTCGCCACGTTCTTACGCGCAGCGGACAGCTCCGGCTACGCTCGTGGTGTGCGCAACGTTCCCGTCGCCGAGGTCGACGGCCTCGACCGTGCCGTCCTGGCCATCGGCACCGACTATCCGCCCGACCACCTCCTGCCGCTCCACGAGCACCGCCGCGCCCAGTTCCTCTATGCCGCCACCGGTGTCATGCGGGTCGGGACGGCCGACGGCACCTGGACCGTGCCCACGCACCGCGCCGTACTGATCCCGGCCATGACACCGCACCGGGTCGCCATGGAGGGGGTCAGCACCCGCAGCCTCTACATCGAACCCGGCGCTGTCCCGTGGTTCCCGTCGCGCTGCCGTGTCGTCGATGTCTCCGCGCTGCTGCGGGAACTCGTCCTGGCGGCCGTCGACATGGCGCCCCGCTACCCCGAGCACGGGCGTGACGCGGCCGTCGTCCGGCTGATCCTGCACGAGATCGGGAACCTCGCCCCGCTGCCGCTCGACCTGCCGCTGCCCGCCGATCCCCGGCTGCGCGCGCTGTGCGACGCGTTTCTGCGCGACCCCGGCATCCATGACCCGCCCGCCCGCTGGGCAGCGGCCCTCGCGGTGAGCGAACGTACCCTCGGCCGTCTCTTCCGCGCGGGCACCGGCCTGAGCTTCGCGCAGTGGCGACAGCGCGCCTGTGTGCTGCACTCGCTGGGCCGTCTCGCCGCCGGGGTGCCGGTCGCCCGGGTCGCGGCCGCGCTCGGATATGAGAATCCCGCCGCGTTCACGACGGCCTTCAAGAAGCTCCTCGGGCGGCCGCCGACCGCGTACGCCGGCTCGGTCGCCGCCGTACGCGGGCGGGAAGGGGGATGAGGCCGCCGCCCGGACCGGGCGGGGTGCTACGGGGTCAGGCCAGCGGGCCCGCGCCCGCCAGGGCGACGACGGGGCGCAGCCCGGCCGGCCGCTCCTCCACCGGCAGGTGGTCCACGAAGTGGACCGAACAGCCCAGTTCGGCGGCGCCCGCGTCGGCCTCCCGGTCGTCGCCGACCATCAGCACGTCGTGCGGATCCTGCCCCAGTTCCTCGCAGGCCACCCGGAACAGCCGCGCGTCGGGCTTCTGCACGCCGTGCTCGTACGACAGCGCGTACGTGTCCACCAGGGCGTCGAGTCCGTAGGCGCGGAAGACGGGCCGCAGGTCCCAGCCGATGTTGCTGACCACACCGATGCCGACACCCGCGCGCCGCAGTGTGCCGAGCACTTCGGCGGCGTCGGCGTACGGGCGCCAGGCGGCCGGTGTCATATGACGGTCGTAGAGCGCGTCGTACAGCCCGGGGGCCGGCAGCTCCACCTGGCGTGCCAGCCCCGTGTAGGCGGCGCGGTGCCGTTCCGCGCTCTCGTCCCGGGTCGCCCACACCCCGGCCAGCTCCGGCGGGACCCGCTGCGGCGAGGAACCGCCGGGCAGCGCACCCGCCACGGCCAGCATCATCGCGTACCGCCGCACCTCGTCGGGGGGTACGGCGATGCCCGACTCGTCGAGCACGGCCCGCAGCCAGGACCCCGCTGATTCGATACGGAACAGAGTCCCGGAGAAGTCGAAAAGTACACCCTTGAACGTCATGGGTCCGATCCTTGCCGGGTCACCACCCCCGGGACAAGGCCAACCGCCCGTACCCGACGACCGAGAGCCAGACCAGACCCCCGCCGAGCAGCCAGCCACCCACGACGTCCGAACCCCAGTGCACCCCCAGCCACAATCGGGTGAACCCCACCCCGGCCACCGATACGGCCGCGACGGCCACCGCCGTACGCCACACCCACGGGGCCGCGCCATGACGCTGTGTCAGCCAGAGCAGCAGACCGCAGGTGACGGTGACCGTCATGGCGTGTCCGGACGGGAACGCCGCGAAATGCGCCGAGTCGACCGGGTCGGGCCAGCGCGGACGGTCACGGTCCACGGCCCACTTCAGCGTCTGCTGCGCCGAGGAGCCCAGCGCGCTCGTCGCCGCCACCCACATCGCCAGAGGCCGTTCACCGCGCCGCCACACCACGACCACCGCGAGCGCCGTCAGCGCGCGCATCGTCCACGGGTCCCAGACCCAGTCGCTGAGAATCCGGTTGGCCCGGGTGAGGCCGGGCTCGGCCACCGCTTGCCGGTGCAGCCACTGGGCCACCTCCCGGTCGAGGGCGACCAGCGGTCCCCACTCGGCCACGACCAGCGCGGTGACCAGCAGGGCGAGTGCCAGGAGTCCGGCCCCGACCGCTGTGACGGCCCCCGGCGGCGGGGTGTCGCGGGCCTCCGGGCGTGGAGCGGGCGGCGGGGGAGCGGGAAGGGAGGACGGGCGCATGCGGGTGATCCTCGCTCATCGCGGACCCGTCGAGCCAGATTCTTCGCCCGGACCGGCCCGGCGCTACCGGGCAGGAGCCGGCGGGGGCGGCCCGGGACCGGTCGGCGGATGTCGGCCGGCAGCTGTCGGCCGGTCTCAGCCCAGCGCGCGCAGCGCGGGTACGAAGGCGACCAGCACCGGCACCACCGGCACCAGCGCCGCCGCCGCCGTCAGCCGCAGCCTGCGCGCCGCGGTGAGCCGGGGGACCGGGGACAGCAGCCGGTTGACGCGCTGCGGCAGCTGCGCGTCCTGCGTGTTGCCGGGGCCGAACACGCCCCGGTCCTCGTTGAGTTCGACCAGCGCGAGCGCGATCGTCCGCCGGCCGAAGCGGCGCGAGGCGACATCGTCGGCGGCCAGTTCGACCAGCCGGTGCATCTCGTCGCGGAACGCCGCGAACACCGGGACCTGCGGAAAGCCGTTCGCGAGCGCGCCCGAGCAGTGCAGCAGCCAGTCGTGCCGGGCACGCGCGTGGCCCTGCTCGTGCGCGACCACGGCATCGAGCTGACGGCCCTTCAGGCGGCGCAGCGCGGCGGTGGTGATGACCAGTTGGGGCGCGGTGCCCGGCAGCCACCAGGCGTCGGGACGCTCACCCTCCAGCACGACGAGCCGCTCGCCGTCGGGCTCCTCGCCGGGCAGCACGGGCGAGCGTACGAGCAGTTCCCGGCGCCGCTGCCCGCGCCGGCTGCGCGCCCGGTGGATCTCCCGGGTGAGCATGGCAGCCGTCCACAGCCCGCCGCTCGCCAGTACCACCGCGAGCACCGCCGACCAGGGCCGGTGCGAGCCGAAGGCATACGCCTCGACCACGCCGCGCGGCGCGGGCGCGAAGACGTGTCCCCGTACCGCCAGCCAGGCGGCGGCCGCGCTGAACACCATGGAGAGCGCGAAGCTCAGGAGGACGGCCGCCACCACGCACTGCCACACCCACAGCGCCACCACCGGCTCGCGCTCGGGCCATTCGGCTCGCGCCAGCAGTCGCGGAGCGACGACGGCGGCCAGCGCTCCGAGCAGCAGCAGTGCCAGGGAGACCATCATGGGCACCAGAATATGAGCGCGGCCCCGCTCATGGGTATCGTCTTGGCTGGCAAGTGATCCAGGACACGTTTCGCCGCGGTACGGCTCAGATCGTCAGCAGCATCGCGAGCATCGCCACCCCCATGGACAACCGGCAGGCGAACGCCAGCTCGGGCCGGTCGCCCCAGCCCCACAAGCCCGTTGGCCCCCTCGCCCCCGCCACCCCCGCCACCCCCGCCGCCCCCGCCGCCCCTGCCGCCCCTGCGGGCAGCGGTACCAGACGGCTGCCCGCCCACAGCACATAGCCGGTGAAGTAGACCAGCAGGGCGCCGGTGAGCAGCGGCGCCCCGCCCGCGCCGCCCGCCGCGTGCGCGGTGTGCGCGCCGCTCGGCGCGGCGGCCATCGCCCCGGCCATGTAGACCATCGCCAGCATGCCCAGCAGGTGGTGCGACCGGTGCGGGTGCCGCCGCCCGCGCATCCGGCCGCGCGCCGGCAGGAGCGCGTGCAGCGCCGCCCCGCCGAACACCACCCCGTACACCAGCCAGATCCAGCGGGGCGGCGTCAGTACGGCGGCGGGCACCGCCATCGCCGCCATCCCGAACCCCATCAGCGCCTCGCCACCCGCCGAACCGCGCTGCTCCGCCACGCCACTGCGCGTCCGGAGCAGACACAGCCCCCCGGACACCGCGCAGAGCGCGACGAGCAGCCAGCCGGCCGTCGCCGGTCCGTGCACCGCGCACCCCCCCCGGTCACCCCTCGTCCGATCAGCCGCTCAACGGCGTCGGCAACGGTGTCGGCAAGGTCATGCCCCGTACGCCCGGCCCGGATACGGGCGCATATGGGCGCAACGGGACACAGAGGGAGCGCACTTCACGGAAGCATCGGTTCCGGTCGGGCGCACGAGCTGGCCACCGGCAGGGCCCGGCCCTCCCGCGCGGCGTCCAGCAGCGTCAGCATCACATCGAGGACATGGCGCGCCAGCTCGGCGGAGGCCCGGTGCGGACGGCCCTCGGCGAGCGCCCGCGCGAGATCCGCGAGACCGAGGCCGCGCGCCGCCCCCGGACTGCCGGCCGAGACGGGGAGCGTCTTCCACCCGCCGGTGGACCGGTGCAGCTCCACGGGTCCGTCGAAGCGGTTCGGATCGGGGACCGAGAGGGACCCTCCGGTGCCGTGCACCTCGATGCGCGGCAGCCGGGCGGCCTGGATGTCGAAGCTCATCACCAGCGTGGTCAGCGCGCCGCCCGCGTGCCGGAGCACCCCGGTGACATGGGTGTCCACCTCCACCGCGAAGCGCTCGCCGGCGCGCGGCCCCGCGCCGATCTCCCGCTCGGCCCGGGGCCTGGCGGCCGCGCCGGTGACCTCGACGACCGGGCCCAGCAGATGGACGAGCGCGGAGAGGTAGTAGGGCCCCATGTCGAGCAGTGGCCCGCCGCCCGGCCGGTAGTAGAACTCCGGGTCGGGGTGCCAGCGTTCGTGTCCCGCGGTGGTCATGAAGGCCGTCGCGGCGACCGGAGTGCCGATCAGCCCGGCGTCGACGGCCGCGCGGGCGGTCTGGACGCCGGTGCCCAGTACGGTGTCGGGCGCGCAGCCGATCCGCAGACCGGAGGCCGCGGCGGCGGCCAGCAGCCGGTCCGCCTCCGCGCGGGTGGTGGCGAGCGGCTTCTCGCCGTACACGTGCTTGCCCGCGGCGAGCGCGGTCAGCGCCACCTCCGCGTGGACCGCCGGAATCGTCAGATTGAGGACGGCGTCGACATCGGGGGCCGCCACCAGCTCGGCGACCGTACCCGTGGCGCGCACGCCCGGCACGCGCCCGGCCACGGCGGCGGCGCGGCCGGGATCGAGATCCGTGACGACCGTGAGCCGTACGTCGGCCAGCTTCTCCAGCGTGTCCAGATAGGCGCCGCTGATCGCGCCCGCCCCCACCATGCCGATCCTCAGCGGCTCGCCCACAGCAGTCCCCTCTCGGTGAGCGTGCGCACCTCGGGCACGTCGAAGTCGTCCGGCTTGTGGCCGATGGCGGAGACGAAGACGCGTCCCGCGCCCCAGTTCCTGGTCCATACGGCGGGCATGGTCACCGGCCGGGAGTGGTGCTCGTCCGCCGCGAACTCCGTGGTCGCCAGGGTGTCGATCAGCGGGTCCGTGGCCAGCCAGTACTTCTCCGTGTGCACCCGGAAGTCACCGAGACCGGCGATCACGGGATGGTTGGCACGCTCCTTGACCAGCGTCACGCCGTGCTCGGAGAAACCCTCCGGGTGCATGAGGAACTGGCCGCCGGTCAGCAGCTGATAGCCGAGATCTCCCCGGAAGGAGTCGACGATGCCGCCGTGCCAGCCCGCCAGCCCCGTGCCCGCGGCGACCGCCGAGGCGAGTCCCGCGCTCTGCTCGGGGGACAGCTCGCCCATGGTCCAGCACTGCACCACCAGGTCGGTGGTGCCGAGCAGTTCGGCGTCGGCGTAGACGTCCAGGGTGCCGGATGTCCGGACGGTGTAGCCGTGGTCGCGCAGGAAGGGCAGGAACAGCTCCGTGATCTCCACGGGCCGATGTCCCTCCCAGCCGCCACGGACGACCAGTGCCTGCCGGGCTTGGGATGTCAAGGTCCTCGCACACTCCTGTCGGTTCGCTCAGGTTCGCTTTGGTTCGCTTCGGATCTGCGCCGTGCCGACGCGCCGTCCCCCTCGGTGACCCTGCCCGCCCCGGCCCCCGGCTACGCCGCGCCCCCGCGCTACGCTGCGGCGTCCCAGCACCGGCCCGGAACAGGAACCCGCACCATGGAAACCACCGCACCGCACCCCCTCGGCGAACTCACCTTCCGGGACGCCACGGCCGCCGACGCGCAGGCCCTGGTCGACCTGGTGGAATCCGCCTACCGGGGTGACAGCAGCCGTACGGGATGGACGACGGAGGCACATCTCCTGGAGGGGCAGCGCACCGACACAGCGGCGGTGCTCGATGTCATACGGGCGCCCGGGAGCCGACTGCTGGCCATAGAGCAGGACGGCCGGCTGACCGCCTGCTGCCAGCTCGAACACCGGGGCGAGGCCGCCTACTTCGGCATGTTCGCGGTACGGCCCGGGGCGCAGGGCGGCGGCCTCGGCAGGCAGATCATCGCCACGGCGGAGCGCATGGCGTGCGAGAGCTGGTGCGTCCGTGAGATGCAGATGACGGTACTGACCGCCCGCGAGGATCTGATCGCCTGGTACGAGCGGCGCGGCTACCGCCGTACGGGAAAGATGCTGCCCTTCCCGTACGGCGACGAGCGCTTCGGCGTGCCGCGCCGGACCGACCTGGAGTTCGAGCTGCTGGTCAAGCCGCTGGTCTGACGGCGCGGGCCGTTCCGGCCTTTCCCGCTCCTGCTCCAGCCTTTTCCGTTCCTGCTCCAGCCGTTCCCGCCGCCGCGTCCGCCGCCCGGTTCACGGCCGGGCGGCCCGAGCGGCCGGGCGCCGTCCGCTCAGGCCGTGAACCGCCCGGTCCGCCGGATCTCCGGGAGGTCCGTGGTCACCGCGGACAGCCCGAACGCCCGCGCCAGCCGCAGCTGATCCTGGGTGTTCACCACCCAGCCGATGATCCCCAGCCCCTCGCCGTGCGCGCGCTCCACGACCTCCAGCGTCAGCCTGCGGATGTTCAGCGCCAGGGTCGCCGCGCCCACCGCCTTGGCGCGGTCCACCACGTCGGGGCCCCAGCGGCTGGCGATCAGCACCGTGCGCACGCCCGGCACCAGCGAGGCGATCTCGGCCACCGCCTCGTCGTGGAACGACGACACCTCGACCCGCTCCACGAGTCCGCGCTCACGCATCACCTCCGCCAGCGCGCGCGCCGCCGCCACATCCTTGATCTCGGCCTGGATCGGCGAGGCGACCGCCTCCAGCACCTCCTCGAAGACCGGTACCCGCTCGCCCTGCCCCGCGTCCAGCTCCCGCAGCTCGGCGAGGGTCCGGTCCGCGATGGCGCCCGTGCCGTCGGTCGTACGGTCCACTTCGGTGTCGTGCATGACGACGAGCGCGCCGTCCTTGCTCAGATGGAGATCCAGCTCGATGGCGTCCATACCGACCCGCTCGGCGTGCCGGAAGGAGCGCAGGGTGTTCTCCGGTTCGACACCCATCACTCCGCGATGACCGATGGTGTGGAAAGTCAAGACTGTCTCGCTTCCGTCGAAGGCGGCTCCGCGTCGAGCCTAGTAGGCGCCACTGTCACTGGACCCGGCCGCGCGCCGGCTGCGGAAAGTGCGCGCCCTCACCGCGTACCGCAGGAAAATCGGCGGTGACCACGGGGTTACGGCAGGATATTTTCCGCCCCCTCCGGTTGTACGGGAGAACCTGGGGCCTATACGGTGAGATCACGCCAGGTTCTACGGTGAGGGAAGTGACATGACGGAAATTCTTGCGCAGGACGCCGCTGTATCCGGGATATCCGGCGTTGCCAGGCTGATCGACCACCCGGCCTGGCCGGAACTCAAGAATGCCGTCGAGGAGATCCGCCCCTGGCAGTCCCCGGACGGATCGATCGACTTCGCCGCCGAGGGCGCCCCGGCCCGCGCGCTCGTGGATGTCACGCTCGACCGGGTGACCGCCGCGGTCGAGCAGCTCGCCCCGCTGCTCCCGCACGACGCCGCCTACCACCGCGCGCTCCTCGCCGACCTGCGTAAGTGGTCCGACGGCGGCTTCGCCGTACCCGACTTCCTGGACTCGCTGCTCGCCTTCCGGCCCGCCGCCGACCGGGCCGACGGCCGCCAGCATCTGGCCGTCTTCCCCATGTACACGCAGAACGGCAACCCGGACCGCAATCTCGAAGCCGTCGTCCTGCGGATGGTCTGGCCCGAGTGGCTGGCCGAGCTGGAGCGCACCCGCTACGACAACCCGCTCTTCTGCGGCATCACCTTCGAGGACTTCACCTCCGGGTACGACACCAACTCGGCGGTGTTCTTCCCCGAGACCATCGCCGTCCGCGAGGCCCCCGAGCGGTTCAGCTGGGGCGGGATCTTCTGCGACCGGGAGGCGGCCCGCTTCCGCCGGGTCATCGACGCGGCCGTGTCGACCCTCGGGGTCGAGCTGCCCGGCGACCTGCGCGCGATGGTCGGGGACCAGGAGCGCTGCCAGCAGGCGTTCGTCCTCTGGGACATGATCCACGACCGCACCCACAGCCATGGCGACCTGCCCTTCGACCCGTTCATGATCAAGCAGCGCCAGCCGTTCTGGATGTACGGGCTGGAGGAGCTGCGCTGCGACCTCACCGCGTTCCGCGAGGCCGTGCGGCTGGAGGCCGACGGCTTCCCGCAGGGCCGTGACGTCCAGTTCGCCGTGCTCTTCGACCGGATGTTCCGCTTCCCGGTCACCGGCGCGCGCGTGAAGAACTACGACGGCCTCGGCGGCCAGCTGCTCTTCTCCTACCTCCACCAGCACGACGTGGTGCGCTGGACCGACAACACCCTGCGTATCGACTGGGAGCGGGCGCCCGCCGTCACCAACCAGCTCTGCGCGGAGATCGAGGACCTCTACCGGGCGGGCATCGACCGCCCCAAGCTGGTCCACTGGCTCGCCGCTTACGACCTGGTCGCCACCTATCTCTCCCCGCACCCCGGCTCCCGCTGGGCCAAGGGCCCCGACGCCCTCGACCTGACCCAGCCGCCGCGCAAACTGGTCGACGACGTGCTTCCCGACGAGTTTCCGCTCAGCATGTTCTACGAGGCGCTCTCCAAGAAGCTGAAGAGTGTGATCGCCTCCACCAAGGGGATCACCGCGACGGACACCGGACGCGTGGCCGCGTGAGCGCCCGTAGCCAGGAGGAGACCGGTATGGACGCCAGTAACCGTACGAGCGGAGCGGGCGCCGCCGACCCGGACGGCGTGCTGCACGGCGCCGTCGTCGCGGTGGCCGGAGCGGCCGGACCCGCCGGACGCGCCGCGCTGCTGAGGCTCGCCGAGGCCGGCGCCACCGTCGTCGGCGCGGACGCGGACGCCGAGCGGCTGGCCGAGGCGGTCGACGCCGCCCGCTACGCGCACGGTGGAGCCACCGTCATCGGTGACACCGTGGACCTGCTCGACCCCGCCGCCACCCGCGCCTGGGCCGACCGCACGGAGAAGGAGTTCGGCCGGATCGACGGCCTGGTCCACCTCGTCGGCGGCTGGCGCGGCAGCGCGACCTTCGCCGAGACCGACCTCGCGGACTGGGAGCTGCTGGAGAAGCTGCTGATCCGCACCGTCCAGAGCACCTCCCTGGCCTTCCACGACGGACTGCTGCGCAGCGACCGGGGGCGGTACGTGCTGATCAGCGCGGCGGGCGCGAGCAGGCCCACGGCGGGCAACGCCGCCTACGCCGCCGCCAAGGCCGCCGCCGAGGCGTGGACCCTCGCGCTCGGCGACGCGTTCCGCAAGGCGGGGGGCGAGGAGGGGCCCCGGACCGCGGCTGCCATCCTGGTGATCAAGGCACTGGTGCACGACGCGATGCGCGCCGAGCGACCGAACGCGAAGTTCGCGGGCTTCACGGACGTCAAGGACCTGGCCGAGGCCATCGTCGGAGTCTGGGACCGGCCCGCCCGGGAAGTGAATGGAAACCGCCTGTGGCTGACCCCAGGACCGTGAGGTCCCGTACGACGGACGCGCGCCGCCACCACGACCCCGAGGTGCGCGGCTTCGCCAGCGACAACTACGCGGGCGCCCACCCCGAGATCCTCGCGGCGCTGGCCGTCGCCAACGGCGGCCATCAGATCGCGTACGGCGGGGACGACTACACCGACCACCTCCAGCGCGTCATGCACAGCCACTTCGGGCAGTCGGCGCAGGCGTTCCCGGTCTTCAACGGCACCGGCGCCAACGTCGTCGCGCTCCAGGCGCTCACCGACCGCTGGGGCGCGGTCATCTGCGCCGAGTCCGCCCACATCAACGTGGACGAGGGCGGCGCGCCCGAACGCGTCGCCGGGCTCAAGCTGCTGACCGTACCGACGCCCGACGGCAAGCTCACGCCCGAGCTGATCGACCGGCAGGCGTACGGCTGGGACGACGAGCACCGCGCCATGCCCCAGGCCGTGTCGATCACCCAGAACACCGAGCTGGGCACGGTCTACACGCCCGGTGAGATCCGCGCCATCTGCGAGCACGCCCACGGCCTCGGCATGAAGGTCCATCTCGACGGCGCCCGGATAGCCAACGCCGCCGCGTCGCTGGACGTCCCGATGCGGACCTTCACCAACACCGTCGGGGTGGACGTCCTGTCCTGCGGAGGGACGAAGAACGGCATGCTCTTCGGCGAGGCCGTGGTCGTCCTGAACCCGGACGCCGTCCGCGCGATGAAGCACCTGCGCAAGCTCTCCATGCAGCTGGCGTCCAAGATGCGCTTCGTGTCGGTCCAGCTGGAGGCGCTGCTCGCGGGCGATCTGTGGCTGCGCAACGCCCGGCACGCCAACACGATGGCCCAGCGGCTCGCGGCGGGCGTGCGGGCGGTGGACGGCGTGGAGATCCTCCACGCGGTCCAGGCCAACGCGGTCTTCGCCCGGCTGCCGCACGAGGTGAGCGTGCGCCTCCAGGAACGCTTCCGGTTCTACTTCTGGGACGAGAAGGCCGGGGACGTCCGCTGGATGTGCTCCTTCGACACGACCGAGGGCGATGTCGACGCCTTCGTGCAGGCACTGAAAGAGGAGATGGCCGGATAGCCGGAGGTGCGCATAGATATACGCTCGATCGGAAAAGTATTGCATTCCGGTCGGGCGTATATCTATGCTGACTGTCATGCGTCTGACCCGGCAGGACCCCGATCTCTCCGCCTATCTGGTCGCTGACGATGTCATCGATCATGAGCATCCGCTGGTGCGGGCCACCGCCGCGCGCCTTCGTGGCCCCGGCCTCGACGCATACTCATACGCCAAGGCGGCCTTCGAATTCGTCCGCGACCACATCCCGCACTCGCACGACGCGGACGACCCGCGGGTCACCTGGCGCGCCTCGGACGTCCTCGCGCTGCGCACCGGCATCTGTTACGCGAAGGCCCACGCGCTGGCCGCGCTGCTGCGCGCCGAGGCCGTCCCGGCGGCCCTGTGCTACCAGCGGCTCACCGACGACGACGGCGGGGACCCGGTCGTCCACGGGCTGATCGCCGTCCGGCTCCCCGGGGGGACGCGGTGGTTCCGGCAGGATCCGCGCGGCAACAAGCCCGGAGTCGACGCCCAGTTCTCCGTGGAGGACGAGCGGCTGGCCTGGACCGTACGCCCGGAGTGCGGCGAGGTGGACTACCCGCTGCTTTACGCGGCACCGCATCCGGCCGTGCTCGGCGCGCTGAAGGCCGCCCCCGACCGGTCGCACCTGTGGCGGACGCTTCCCACCGGGCTCCCCGCCACGGACTGACCGGACGCGGGCACGTACCTGCTCACAGGACGTACACAGGACGTACCCGCGCACCGGCACACACGTACGCGGAGAGACGTTTCAGCCGTCCCTCCGCGCACCGGTACCGCCGTCAGTTCCTGTCGGCCTCGCGGGCCTCGGTCGCCGTCGGCGCCGTACCCCCGAGGTGGGCCGGGACCCACCAGGTGTCGTTCGCGTCCTTGGGGCGTACGGGATAGGCGCGCTGCGCCGCCTCCAGCAGCTCCTGCACCCGGTCGCGCAGCCGCCGGGTGATCGCGCCCGCGTACTGGTCGGCCGGCGCCTCCACCTGCTCGCCGACCCGGATCGTCACCGGGATGTGGCTGCGCTTGAAGTTCCGCGGCCGGCCCTTGGTCCACACCCGCTGGGTGCCCCACAGCGCGACCGGGATCAGCGGGACGCCCGCCTCCTGCGCCATGCGGGCCGCGCCCGACTTGAAGCTCTTCAGCGTGAAGGACTGCGAGATGGTCGCCTCGGGGAAGACCCCGACGATCTCACCCGCCCGCAGCGAGGCCAGCGCGTGCGCGTACGCCGTCTCGCCCTGCTTGCGGTCCACCGGGATGTGCTTCATGCCGCGCATCAGCGGCCCCGAGATCTTGTGCCGGAAGACCTGGTCCTTCGCCATGAAGCGCACCAGGCGCTTCTGGGGCAGGGCGGCGAGTCCGGCGAAGATGAAGTCCAGATAGCTGATGTGGTTGCTGACGAGCACGGCACCGCCGGTACGCGGGATGTGCTCGGAACCCTGCGTGTCGATCTTCAGGTCCAGCGCCTTGAACATCGTGCGAGCGGCGCCGATGACCGGCCGATAGACGAGCTCTGCCATCTGGGGAGGACCCTTCTGTTCCGGGGAGGTTCTCCCGGCGGAAGTTACGCAGCCGTAGGTTTTCGGCATTCCGCCGATCGTGCCCCAAACGAGGCCCTGTGGCCAGTCCTGGCCCGCGTGCGGGGCGAGATTCTCGTCACGTCACCGCACCACCGCCACCGCGCGCCGGACCAGCGGATACAGCTCGCAGCCCAGGCAGTAGCCGAAGGCCGCGTTCAGGAACGCGGCGGCGAGTGCGCAGCCGGTGGCCAGCAGCCCCAGCCACGACGGCCCCCAGAGGTAGCCGACTAGCCCCACCAGCGAGAACACCAGGCCCACCGCCTGGGCGAAGCGCGGCGGAGCGGGCGACTCGAACTCTGACGGCGGCCCCAGGCGAGGGCGTACCACGGTACGGAAGACGAGCCCGTACGGCGACCGCGGCACCCCCAGCGCCGCGCCCGCCGCGAAGCAGAGTGCCTGCCAGCCCAGCAGGGCTCCGCTACCGGTGATCAGCACCACGGCCAGCACGACGGTGGTGACGGTCGCGCCGAACCGTGGTCCTCGTATGTCGATGTCCATGACACCAGCATCGCGCCTGTTCACCGCTGGGGGAGCCAGGAATTTTTGCGGTTGTATGAACGCTGCTCGTGGGATGGAGACGAGTGGACTGGTGGTCTGCGCGGCCGTGCTCGTGGCGGCGGCCGTGTTCGGACTGGCGCGCGAGCGCCGTGACGGGAGGCTGAGAGTGCGGGACGACGGTGAGCGGCGGCTCGGCGCGGCGGAGTTGGGCGTCGAACTGGGGGAGCGGGCCACGCTCCTCCAGTTCTCCAGCGCGTTCTGCCAGCCCTGCCGCGCCACCAGACGCACCCTCAGCGAGGTCGCGGGAATGGTCGACGGCGTCTCCCATGTGGAGCTGGACGCCGAGGAGAAGCTCGCGCTCGTCCGGGAACTGGGCATTCTCCGGACCCCGACCGTGCTCGTCCTGGACGCCGGGGGCCGCGTCGTCCGCAGGGCGTCCGGGCAGCCGCGCAAGGCGGATGTGATCGCCGCGCTGGGGGAAGCGGTATGAGGGGCCGTCCGGAGCCCCGCGCGGGCGCCCACTTGACCGCGCCGACCGGCTGTCGCCACCCTGGCGAGGTGCCCCGGGAACCCCTCCGCTCCTGGCGGACCCAGCTGGATCCGGCCCGCAGCGCGCTTACGCGCTGTCCGGGCGTCCGAGTGTCCACGGACCCGTTCGCCCCCCTCGCGGAAGGACCCTTCCATGACGGCCTCACCTGATCTGTCCACCGCCGGTCCCGCCACCGCCCGGCCCGGCTCTCCCGCGCTGCTCCGCTCCGTCTTCCGGCGCCACGCGGCGGGCGTCGCCGTCATCACGGCCCGGGGCGAGCGGCCGGTCGGCTTCACCGCCACCTCGCTCAACTCCGTGGCCGCCGAACCGCCGCTGGTCTCCTTCGGCGTGGACGCGGCGTCCTCCAGCTGGCCGGTCCTGGCCGAGGCCGCGCACGTGGGCGTGCACATACTCGGCGAGCACCAGGCCGAGCTGGCCGCCACCTTCGCGCGCTCCGGCGCCGACCGGTTCGCCCCGC
Source organism: Streptomyces sp. NBC_01429 (assembly GCF_036231945.1). Lineage (NCBI taxonomy): Bacteria > Bacillati > Actinomycetota > Actinomycetes > Kitasatosporales > Streptomycetaceae > Streptomyces > Streptomyces sp. NBC_01429. Next base: position 7,145,717 of record NZ_CP109599.1, read on the forward strand.
CCACGGCCTGGCAGGATGGGCCCGAGGGCGTGCCGGTGCTCGACGGCGTACTCGCCTGGCTGGTCTGCCGGGTGGTCGCCCGCGTCCCGGCCGCCGACCACCGTCTGGTCGTCGCCCAGGTCGTCGCCGGCGACCCCGCGGGCGCGGGCCGCCCCCTCCTGTACCACCAGGGGCGCTTCAACGCGCTGCGGGACTGAGAGTTCCCGCGCCGCGCTCTCCCGCCGCGTTGGGTAGGTCACAGTTCCAAGCGCTTGCTCAGCGGGCAGGCTCTGGAATGTACTGGCGAGTAATATGACTCCGGTGTGCCGGTCGCCCCGACCGGAAACCGCCCGACGAGGCGCCTATGCTGCGTGCTACAAGGCAGCCCGGAAATGACGATGCAGTAGGAGAGCCGGCGTGAGCTTGAGGATCGTTGTCTGTGTGAAGTACGTGCCCGACGCCACCGGCGACCGGCACTTCGCCGATGACCTGACGGTCGACCGTGACGATGTCGACGGTCTGCTGTCGGAGTTGGACGAGTACGCGGTCGAGCAGGCGCTCCAGATCGCCGACGAGGCGGACGACGCGGAGATCACCGTGCTGACCGTCGGCCCGGAGGACGCCAAGGACGCGCTGCGCAAGGCGCTGTCGATGGGCGCGGACAAGGCCGTCCACGTCGAGGACGACGATCTGCACGGCACGGACGTCATCGGCACCTCGCTGGTCCTCGCCAAGGCCATCGAGAAGACCGGCTACGACCTGGTCATCTGCGGTATGGCCTCCACCGACGGCGTCATGGGCGTGCTGCCCGCGATCCTCGCCGAGCGGCTCGGGGTTCCGCAGGTCACGCTCCTGTCCGAGGTCTCGGTCGACGGCACGGTCGTCAAGGGCCGCCGTGACGGCGACACCGCGAGCGAGGAGCTGGAGGCGTCCCTGCCGGCCGTCGTCTCGGTGACGGACCAGTCGGGCGAGGCCCGTTACCCCTCCTTCAAGGGGATCATGGCCGCCAAGAAGAAGCCGGTGGAGTCGCTGGACCTGGAGGACCTGGAGATCGACGCCGACGAGGTCGGTCTCGAAGGCTCCTGGACCGCCGTCGACTCGGCCACCGAGCGTCCGGCCCGCACGGCGGGCACGATCGTGAAGGACGAGGGCGAGGGCGGCAAGCAGCTGGCCGGGTTCCTCGCGGACCAGAAGTTCATCTGAGCCCCGGTCGCTCACCCCACCGCCCGCCCCGATACTTCGTACGCGCAGGAGATCCCACCCATGGCTGAAGTTCTCGTCTTTGTCGACCACGTGGACGGTGCCGTCCGCAAGCCCACTCTGGAGCTGCTGACGCTCGCCCGCCGGATCGGTGAGCCCGTCGCGCTCGCCGTGGGCGCGGGCGCCGAGGCCACCGCGCCGGTGCTCGCCGAGCACGGCGCCGTGAAGGTCCTCACCGCCGACGCCGCCGAGTTCGCCGACTACCTCGTCGTGCCGAAGGTCGACGCGCTCCAGGCCGCCTACGAGGCGCTCTCGCCGGCCGCCGTCCTGCTGCCGTCCTCGGCGGAGACCAAGGAGATCGCGGCCCGGCTCGCGGTCCGCATCGGCTCCGGAATCATCACGGACGCCACCGACCTGGAGGCCGGCGACGAGGGGCCGGTGGCCACGCAGGCGGTGTTCGCCGCCGCGTTCACCACCAAGTCCCGCGTCTCCAAGGGCACCCCGGTCATCACCGTCAAGCCCAACTCCGCCCCGGTCGAGGCCGCGCCCGCGGCGGGCGCCGTGGAGGCGCTGGCCGTCACCTTCGGCGAGAAGTCGACCGGTACGAAGGTCGTCTCGCGCACTCCGCGTGAGTCGACGGGGCGTCCGGAGCTGACCGAGGCCGCGATCGTGGTCTCCGGTGGCCGCGGGGTCAACGGCGCGGAGAACTTCGCGGTCATCGAGGCGCTGGCCGACTCGCTCGGCGCGGCCGTCGGCGCCTCCCGCGCCGCCGTGGACGCCGGCTGGTACCCGCACTCCAGCCAGGTCGGCCAGACCGGCAAGAGCGTCTCCCCGCAGCTGTACATCGCCTCCGGCATCTCCGGCGCGATCCAGCACCGCGCGGGAATGCAGACCTCGAAGACCATCGTGGCGATCAACAAGGACGCCGAGGCGCCGATCTTCGACCTCGTCGACTACGGCATCGTCGGCGACCTCTTCGAGGTCGTCCCGCAACTCACCGACGAGGTCAAGGCCCGCAAGGGCTGAACCGACCCCTCCGGTACGTCCCCGGGGCCGCGTGGGGGACTCCACCACGCGGCCCCGCGTCGTTCCCGGGCACGCCGCCGGTCGCCATTGACGTGGCCGGGACCTGCGGCTTAACTTCCGGCAACGGACTATCGATTCCGTAAGACGGAATAAGAAGGGTGCCGGAATGGGGCAGCAGGAGAAGATCGCCACCAGCCTCCCGGTGGAGGTCACCGACGCCGTCGGCGCCTCCCTCGCGGGCGTCGACGCCGAGCTGGCCCGCCGCTACCCCGGTGACCCCGGCACCCGTCAGCCCGTCCACACCGTCTACGTACCCGCCGACGCCTTCGACGCCGCCACCCTCCGCTCCTGGGGCGACCAGGCGCTGGCCGCCCTCGACGAACACGCCCCGGACGCGGCCTCCCTGGCCCGCGTGCTCGCTCTCCCCGACGAGCTGGCGGCGCCGGTGTACGAGCGGGTACGGGCCAAGCTGACCCGCGAGCCCGTCGAGGACCTGCGCGTCGACTTCGAGGACGGCTACGGCCCGCGCCCGGACGACGAGGAGGACGAGGCCGCCGCCCGCGCCGCCCGGCTGGTCCACGAGGCGTACGCGAACGGCACGGCGGCCCCGTACACGGGCATCCGGATGAAGTGCCTGGAGGAGGCCGTCCGCGACCGCTCCATCCGTACCCTCGACATCTTCCTCAGCGGACTGATGGCGGCCGGGGGCCTGCCGGCCGGGCTCGTGCTCACCCTGCCCAAGGTCACCTACGCCGAGCAGGTCACGGCGATGGCGCGGCTGGCCGGGGAGTTCGAGAAGGCGCACGGTCTGGAGGCCGGCCGGATCGGCTTCGAGATCCAGATCGAGACGAGCCAGGCCATCCTGGCCGCCGACGGCACCGCCACCGTCGCCCGGATGATCGACGCGGCGGGCGGCAGGGCCACCGGGCTGCACTACGGCACGTTCGACTACAGCGCCTGCGTCGGCGTCAGCGCCGCCCACCAGTCGAGCGACCACCCCGCCGCCGACCACGCGAAGGCCGTCATGCAGGTCGCCGCCGCCGGAACGGGCGTACGCGTCAGCGACGGCTCCACCAATGTCCTCCCCGTCGGCCCGACCGCCCAGGTCCACGACGCGTGGCGGCTGCACTACGGCCTGACCCGGCGCGCCCTCGCCCGCGCCTACTACCAGGGCTGGGACATGCACCCGGGCCATCTGCCGACCCGGTACGCCGCCGTCTACGCCTTCTACCGGGAAGGGCTCGAACCGGCGGCGGCGCGGCTGGCCGCCTATGTCGCCAGGTCCGGCGGCGCCGTCATGGACGAGCCGGCCACCGCCAAGGCGCTCAGCGGCCATCTGCTGCGGGGTCTCGACTGCGGCGCCCTCGACGACGACGAGGTCACCGGGCTGACCGGGCTGACCCGCGCGGACCTGGAGGGCTTCCGCGACCCGCGCCGCGCGAGCTGATCCGCCTCCCGGCCTCCCCGTTCCCCGGTCTCCCGGCCTGTCGTACGGGGTTCCTCAGCCATCCGCCGGCGGCGGGATCTCGCCCGAGCCCCGGGCGATCAGCCGCGTCGGCACCACGACCCGGGCCGGGGCGTCCGCCCCGCCGTCCAGCCGGTGGAAGAGGCGTTCGGCCGCCGTACGCCCCAGGGTGGCCGCGTCCTGGGCGATGACCGTGAGGCCGGGGTCCAGCAGATCCGCCAGCTCGATGTCGTCGAAGCCGACCAGCGCGACCGGGCGGTCATGGTCCGCCAGCACCCGTACCACCGTCACCGTCACCCGGTTGTTGCCGGTGAGGATCGCCGTGACCGGCTCGGGGAGGGCGAGCATCGCGCGCACGGCCTCGTGCACCCGGCGCGGCGCGGTCGTACCGAGCGAGACCCAGTCGTCGTCGATGGCCAGACCGGCGTCCGCCATCGCCGTACGGTAGCCGCGCAGCCGCTCGCTCGCGGTGTGGATGCCGGGCTGGTCCCCGACGAAACCGATCCTGCGGTGGCCGTGCGCGATCAGGTGCGCGGCGCCCGAGCGGGCACCGCCGAAGCTGTCGGAGAGCACCGCGTCCGCGTCGATCCGCCCGGCGGGCCGGTCCACGAAGACCGTCGCCACCCCGGCCTTGATCTCCGGCTCCAGATAGCGGTGGTCGTGCCCGGCGGGGATCACGATGAGGCCGTCCACCCGGCGTGCGCAGAGCGCGAGCACCAACTCCTGCTCGCGGTCCGGGTCCTCGGCGCTCGACCCGTTGATGAGCAGCGCGCCGTGCGCGCGGGCCACCTCTTCCACGGCGCGGTTCAGCGGACCGTAGAAAGGGTCCGCGAGATCCTCCAGGACCAGTCCGATGCTCGACGTACGGCCCTTGCGCAGCACCCGCGCCGAATCGTTGCGGCGGAAGCCCAGCGCGTCTATCGCCTCCTGCACCCGGCGCTCGGTGTCGGCGGTGACGCCCGCCTCTCCATTGACCACGCGGGAGACCGTTTTGAGCCCCACTCCGGCGCGCGCGGCCACGTCCTTCATGGTGGGCCGGTTGCCGTAGCGGCTCTCGGGGCGGTGAGCGGTATCGGCCACAGTGCGCTGTCCTGTCGTTTCTCGGCGGTTCTTCCGTCGGGTCCGGGGCGCCGCGGGTCTCGTCCGGGCGGTGACGTCGAGCATAGGGCCTGGACAACGTTGTCAAGGGAATGGAGACTGTGGAACGAAGCCATAGTTCCGTAGATCCCCCTCTCGGGGGGATACCTCGTCGCCGGGAGATCCCAGACCGATGCATACCGAATCCGTCGCCGCACTCGACATCGGCGGCACCAAGATCGCCGGTGCGTTGGTGGACGGCCGCGGCAGGATCCTCGTACGGGCCCAGCGGCCCACCCCCGCCCGGGAGGACGGCGAGACGGTGATGCGCGCCGTCGAGGAGGTCCTCGCCGAGGTGTCCGCCTCGCCGCTCTGGTCGTCCGCCACGGCCGTCGGTATCGGCAGCGCCGGTCCCGTGGACGCCTCCGCCGGCACGGTCAGCCCGGTCAACGTCCCGGGCTGGCGCGGATTCCCGCTGGTGGAGCGGGTGCGGGCGGCCGCGGGCGGGCTGCCGGTGACGCTCGTCGGCGACGGCGTCGCCATCACGGCGGCGGAGCACTGGCAGGGCGCGGCCGGCGGCTACGACGACGCGCTGTGCATGGTGGTCTCCACGGGCGTGGGCGGCGGGCTCGTCCTGAACGGCCGGCTCCACCCGGGCCCCACCGGTAACTCCGGCCACATCGGCCACATCAGTGTCGATCTGGACGGCGATCTCTGCCCGTGCGGCGGCCGTGGCTGTGTCGAGCGCATCGCGAGCGGCCCCAACATCGCCCGCCGGGCGCTGGAGGGCGGCTGGCAGCCCGGCCCCGACGGGGACCGCTCGGCGGCCGCCGTGGCCGCCGCCGCCCGCGCCGGGCATCCGGTGGCGATCGCCTCCTTCGACCGGGCGGCCCAGGCGCTGGCCGCCGCCATCGCCGCGACGGCCACGCTGGTCGAGATCCGGATCGCGGTCATCGGCGGCGGGGTGGCGGGCGCGGGCGAGGTGCTCTTCGCGCCGCTGCGCCGCTCCCTGCGCGACTACGCGGCGCTCTCCTTCGTCCAGCGGCTGGAGGTCGTCCCGGCGCGCATGGGGACGGACGCGGGCCTGGTGGGCGCTGCGGCGGCCGCTCTGCTGGCGAGCCGGGACGGGACGAAGACGGCGGCGGTGGGCGGCTGACCGCACGGGCCGTACGAGCGGGCCGTGCGAGCAGGCCCGAGGGGACCGTACGAGCGCGCCGTGCAAGCGGTACGAGCCGTACGGGCGGCGCCTGTTGGGGCGGTCAGCGCGGGGTCTGGCAGGCCATGCGCTCACTGCCCCGGAACTTCACGCACAGCTCGGTGCCGGTGCCGGTGTCCCCGGTCGGCCAGGTGTACGTCAGCGCCTTGCCCGAGCGGGTGGCCGTCGCCGTGCCGACGACCTGACCGCCCCGGTGCAGCGAGACCTCGCGGGAGGCGAGATCCGCTGGCGGGTTGGTCCAGATCCCGGTGACCGCGTTCCGCGCGCCCTGGCCCTCCAGCCGGATACAGATCTGCGGCCCCGAGAAGTGGTGGGTGCAGGCGCTGCTGTCGGCCACCGCGGGGGCGGCGGACAGCGAGAAGGCGAGGCCCGCGAGGGCGAGTGTCAGGGCGGACCGCCGGGGCGTGGCGGGTGTTCTGCGCATGTCGGGATTCTCCGGTCGTACGGAACTCTTCGGGGGCCGGTGGCGCGACGGCGCGCACCGCCGGCCGCGGCGCGGGGGGCGGCGGCTAGGCGGGGGAGTCGGTCGCCTGCTGCGGCACGACCACCAGGAACACGTCGGAGTCGAGGTCCATCACGACTTCCGCCGGTGTCCCCTCGTCCCGCCGCGCCCGCGCGAACTCCTCGGCGGGCCGGCTGCCGCGCGGTCCGCCCGCGGGAAACCTCTCCAGCACCGTTCGGCGCATTGTGAACCCCCTCGCCACTTCTGCCCGTTCAACGACGTGCCCGGGGTTTGTGTTACGGCCCGAGCCGTACATGGATCCGTACAGTTGACCGCTCTCCGGCCTCGGAACGACATCGAACCGGTCACAGCTCGCCCACGGCCGCACGGCCGGGCCGGCTCTCCGATCCCGGCGGGTGTTTCCGTGGCAGGGTGTTGCGGGCAGTCCTCTGGGGGCTATGAAAGAGGGGGAACCGTGATCGTCTGGATCAACGGTGCGTTCGGAGCGGGCAAGACGAGTACCGCACGCGAACTGGTCGACCTGCTCCCGAACTGCACTCTGTACGACCCCGAGCTGACCGGCGCGGGACTGGAACAACTCGTGCCGCAGAAGCGGCTCGCCGAGGTGAGCGACTTCCAGGACCTGCCGATCTGGCGCCGGCTGGTGGTCGACACCGCGGCGGCGCTGCTCGCGGAGGTCGGGGGCGTGCTGGTCATCCCGACGACGCTGCTGCGCCAGGAGTACCGCGACGAGATCTTCGGCGGGCTCGCCGCGCGCCGCATCCCTGTACGGCATGTCCTGCTGGCAACAGATGAAACGATCCTGCTCAAGCGTATCGCGGGCCGCGCCGCCCACGGTGACGACCACGACGCGAACGAGCGCGTCCGGCAGTGGTGTTACGAGCACATCGAGCCCTACCGCATGGCGCTCGACTGGCTCACCGGCGATGCCCATGTGATCGACAACACCGCCCTCACGGCCCGTCAGACGGCGGTGTCCCTCGCTGCGGCCGTACAGACCGGCGCGGCCGGTGTCTGCGAGATCGTCCAGACGCCGGAGCCGACGGCCGAGACCGTCGCCGCGGGCGTGCTGCTCTTCGACGAGCGGGACCGGGTGCTGCTGGTCGACCCCACGTACAAGCCGGGCTGGGAGTTTCCCGGCGGTGTGGTGGAGCGGGGCGAGGCGCCCGCCCGCGCCGGGATACGCGAGGTCGCCGAGGAGATAGGCATCGAACTCACCGAGGTGCCCGGCCTGCTGGTGGTCGACTGGGAGGCGCCCCGGCCCCCGGGCTACGGCGGGTTGCGGCTGCTGTTCGACGGCGGTGTGCTGCCCGCCCGGGACGCGGGCCGGCTGCTGCTGCCGGGGCCCGAGCTGCGCGGCTGGCGCTTCGTGGACGAGGAGGAGGCGGCCGGGCTGCTGCCCCCGGCCCGCTACGCGCGGCTGCGCTGGGCGCTGCGGGCCAGGGAGCGCGGAGTGGTGCTCAACCTGGAGGAGGGCGTCCCGGTCGGCTGACGCCGCTGCGTACGGGCGCGCTACGGGTCCGGCACGGGGCCCTGAGCGGCCCTGAGCGGCCCCGGGCCGTACGGCCCCGCCCGGCACCGGGGCGTTCCCGTGCCGGGCGGGGCCGCGCCGCGCGCCGTCAGGCCCGCTTGGACCGCGCGTAGTTGGCCAGGAAGTGGGCCTCGGCCACGGAGAGCAGCTCCAGCTCCCGAGGTGACACGCTCTCGTTCACCGCGTGGATCTGCGCCTCCGGCTCGCTCAGCCCGATCAGCAGGATCTCGGCGGCCGGGTACAGCTCGGCCAGTGTGTTGCAGAGCGGGATGGATCCGCCCATACCGGAGGACTGCATCTCCTGGCCCGGGTACGCCACCCGCATCGCGTCGGCCATCGCCGTGTACGCCGGGCTGGACGTGTCGGCGCGGAACGCCTGGCCCTGGCCCACCTGTTCCACCGCGACCCGCGCGCCCCACGGCGTGTGCTTCTCGATGTGCGTGGTCAGCAGCCGCGTCGCCTCGGTGGCGTCCTGGCCCGGCGGCACCCGCAGGCTCACCGTCGCCCGCGCGCTCGCCTGCACGGACGGCGTGGCACCCACGACCGGCGGGCAGTCGATGCCCAGCACGGTCACGGCGGGGCGGGCCCAGACCCGGTCGGCGACCGAGCCGTGACCGATCAGCCCGACGCCGTCGAGCACCTTCGCGTCCTTGCGGAAGTCGGCCTCCGGGTAGTCGAGTCCGTCCCAGTCGCCCTCGGCGGCCAGCCCGTCCACCGTCGTGGAGCCGTCCTCGGCGCGCAGCGAGTCGAGGATCCGGATGAGGGCGGCGAGCGCGTCGGGCGCGGCCCCGCCGAACTGGCCCGAGTGCAGGTTGCCTTCGAGCGTGTCGACGGAGACCCTGACCATGGTCATTCCGCGCAGCGTCGCCGTGACCGTGGGCAGCCCGGTCCGGAAGTTGCCGGTGTCGCCGATCACGACCGCGTCGGCGGCCAGCAGCTCCGGGTGCGCCTCGGCGTAGCGCTCCAGGCCGCCGGTGCCCTGCTCCTCGGAGCCCTCGACGATGACCTTGACGCTCACCGGCACCCCGCCGTTCGCCTTGAGGGCGCGCAGGGCCAGCAGATGCATCAGGAAGCCGCCCTTGCAGTCGGCCGCCCCGCGCCCGTACCAGCGTCCCCCGCGCTCCGTCAGCTCGAACGGCGGGCTCAGCCAGGCGTCCTCGTCCAGCGGCGGCTGTACGTCGTAGTGTGCGTACAGGAGCACCGTCGGCGCGCCCTCGGGGCCCGCCAGCAGCCCGTACACGGACTGCGTCCCGTCGGGGGTGTCGAGGACGGCGACGTCCTGGAACCCCTCGGCCCGCAGCGCGTCGGCCACCCAGCCGGCCGCGGCCTCGCACTCGCTCCGGGGGAACACCGCGACGTCCGCCACCGAACGGAAGGCCACCAGCTCCGCCAGCTCCGTGCGGGCGCGGGGCATCAGGGAGGCTACGGTCTCGGCGATCGGATTCGCGGTCATGGGCACGCTCCAGGTGGGTACGACGTTGTTTCAGTCAGGTGTACGTCGAAGGCAGTGTCGATCCTCCCACAGCCGGTGTGTGGCGCCAGCGCCGTAGGATGCCGTTCGACAGCAGGGGCCACCGGTCGGATCAGGAGCAGAAGCACATCGTGAGCAGCGAGAACGCAGACGCCGGAAGCGTGCACGACGAGCCGGTGTGGGATGTCGTCGTGGTCGGCGCAGGGCCGGCGGGAGCCTCCGCGGCATACGCGGCGGCGGTCGCGGGCCGTCAGGTGCTGCTGCTGGAGAAAGCCGAGTTGCCCCGCTACAAGACCTGCGGGGGCGGAATCATCGGTCCTACGCGCGACTCGCTGCCCCCGGGCTTCGAGCTGCCGCTGAAGGAGCGGGTGCACGCGGTGACCTTCTCGCTGAACGGGAAGCTCGCCCGCACCCGCCGCTCCAAGCGCATGCTCTTCGGACTCGTCAACCGCCCGGAGTTCGACGCGAGTCTGGTGGAGCACGCGCAGAAGGCCGGGGCCGTGCTCCGTACCGGCGCGACCGTCTCCCGCGTGGAGCAGCACGGTCCCGCCGTGCCCGACCGCCGTACGGTCGCCGTCGTCCTCTCGGACGGCGAGACGGTGCTGGCGCGGTCCGTGGTCGGCGCGGACGGCAGCGCCAGCCGGATAGGCGGCCATGTCGGCGTGAAGATGGAACAGGTCGATCTGGGGCTGGAGCTGGAGATCCCGGTCCCGGAGACGGTCGCTGAGGACTGGGCGGGCCGCGTGCTCATCGACTGGGGGCCGCTGCCGGGCAGTTACGGCTGGGTGTTCCCCAAGGGGGACACGCTCACGGTCGGGGTGATCTCGGCGCGGGGCGAGGGCTCGGCGACCAAGCGCTATCTGGAGGACTTCGTCGCGCGGCTCGGGCTCGCCGGGTTCGAGCCTTCGGTGTCGTCCGGGCATCTGACCCGGTGCCGCAGCGACGACTCGCCGCTGTCGCGCGGCCGGGTGTTGGTGTGCGGGGACGCGGCGGGGCTGCTGGAGCCGTGGACCAGGGAGGGGATCTCCTTCGCCCTGCGCTCCGGCCGGCTCGCGGGGGAGTGGGCGGTACGGATCTCGGAGTCGCACGACGCCGTGGACGCCCGCCGCCAGGCGCTGAACTACGCGTTCGCCGTCAAGGCGGGGCTCGGTGTGGAGATGGGCGTCGGACGGCGGATGCTCTCGATCTTCGCGCGCCGCCCGGGGGTCGTGCACGCGGCGATCACGGGCCTGCGGCCCGCCTGGAACGCCTTCGCGGACATCACCCGCGGCTCGACCACGCTGGCCGGCATCGTACGGACCCATCCGGTGGCCCGGCGCGCGCTGGACGTGCTGGACCGCAAGCAGGCGGCGGCGGAGAAGGACGGCGGCACCGGCTCGCCCGACGCGCCCGCGGGCGCGGGCCCCGACGCCGGTGTGCCGGAGACGGGCGCCCGGGGCTGAGCGGCTTCCGGGACCGACCCGCGGTCCCGGCTTCCCGTCCCCGGCTCTCCCGTCGCCCACGGGCTGTCGACGGACGACGAGGTGTTCCCGCTCGCCCGGATCACGGAGGAGCGCGACCGGGGCGTCGGCACGGCCCTTACCGTCCCGGTCGACGCCACGCTCATCCGTGTGCTGCTCCTCCCGGTCTCCGTGCGGCCGGCCGGACGCGCCAACCGGTGGGCACCGAAGCCGCCGCGCACCCCGCACGCGCGCTTCGGGCCGAGCGTGACGCCCGGCGCGCCGGGCGGTCCGTACTCCGCGGGGAGTACGAGTGATCACCACGTCCGGCTGACGCCCGGAGCGCCACCGCCGGTCTAGCGTGACGGGTATGGAACACCGGCACACGCGTCGGCGCCGCGGCGCTCCCCCGTGGGGAGGGGGCCGCGCGCGCCGCTTCCACCGGCCGTACTGGGCCCGCGGCGGCGACCCGGCGCCGACGGGGCCGGCCTGGCGGTCCTCCCTCTTCCTGGCCCTTTTTGTCCTGGTGGGGACCACCTTCATCGCGCGCACCCAGCCCGACCGGATGCCGCTGGACCTGTACGCACGGCTGCTCCTCCTCGCGGGCCCCGCCCTGCTGCTGTTCCGCCACCGCCACCCCGTGGTCTGCGTCTTCGCCGTCCAGGCCACCGTGCTCGCCTACTTCGCCCGGGGCTATCCGTACGGGCCGGTCCTCCTGACCGCCGCCGTCGCTGTCTTCCACGCGATCGTCGCGGGCCACCGGCGCGCCGCCCGGTGGGCCGTCGGCGCGCTCTGGGCGGGCCATCTGCTCATCTCGCACTGGCTCTTCCGCTGGCTGCCGCCCCCGCACGACCGGGCCGCGCCGTGGGGACAGGAACTGGTCGGCACGGCGTTCGTGGTGGCGCTCTGCGCCGCCTCGGAACTCGCCCGGGTGCGCCGCGAGCAGTGGGCCCGGGAAGCCGCCGAGCGCGCGGCGGCGAGGAAGCGGTGCGCGGGGTGCGCGAACTGAGCCCGGACGTGGTGCTGATGGACATCCGGATGCCCCGGCTCGACGGGCTGGCGGCCACCCGCCGCATCACCGAGGGCACCGGGCTCGATCCGGTGAAGGTGGTCATGCTGACGACCTTCGCACTCGACGAGTACGTCTTCGAGGCGATCCGCTCCGGAGCCTCGGGGTTTCTGGTCAAGGACACCGAGCCCGAGGAGCTGCTGCGGGCCGTCAGGGCGGTGGTGGCGGGCGACGCGCTGTTGTCGCCCGGGGTCACGCGCCGGTTCATCGCCGAGTTCGCGTCTAGGGGCTCTCGTTTGGATCATGCCGGGCTCGCGAGCCCTGGCACCGCGCCTCGCCGCGTTGTCGTCAGTCATCCCCAAGGTCTCGGCTTCGCTCGACCAGGGGAGACCCCATCCGCTCCGCGTGGGCTCCCTCCTCCGCCTTGCGATCCACGGCACCAGACCCCGCTCCCTCATCCGGCCTGATCCAAACGAAAGGCCCTAGCTCCAAGGAGCCGACGGAGCTGCGGGAGCTGGCCGGGCTCACCGAACGGGAGCGCGAGGTGATGGCCCTCGTCGGAATCGGCCTGTCCAACGACGAGATCGACCGCCGGCTGGTGGTCAGCCCGCTCACCGCCAAGACGCACGTCAGCCGGACGATGGTGAAGCTGGGCGCCCGCGACCGCGCCCAACTGGTCGTCCTCGCCTACGAGTCCGGGCTGGTGAGACCGGGCTGGCTGGGCTGACCGCCACCGCCGCGGAAGCGCCACAGCACATGCACGACCCGCGCCGGGAAGACGAGCCCCGCGACGGCGCCACCGCCGGTCAGCAGCGCGGCCGGCAGCTCGAAGACGTACGTGGGAACCGCGACGGCGGCGAACACCAGCCCCGCCGCCAGGACTCCGGTTAGCAGCGCGAAGCCGATCTCGACCGTGATGGCGTCCCGCTCGGCGTCGCTCCGTGTCCCCATGCGGACGAGTCTGGCCGAGGCCATGAGCCGCGGCAAGTCGCCTTACGACATGACGGCGGCCGAGGTGTCCCGCCAGAGCCGGGCGAGATCCGGGTCGCCTGTCAGGGCGACGGAGTCGAGCGGCAGCCGGTTCCAGAGAGTCAGCTGGAGCGTCCCGGCGGGTCCGCTCAACTCGCAGTCGGCGGTGACGGCTTCGCCGTCCCGTACGGACCGGGCGTGAGCGGTGCGCGGGGGCTCCCGGGAGATCCGCACGGTCCACACGTTGTCCGTGTCGGTGGCCCGTACCCGCAGCACTCGCGGCACCTCGGACCTGACCCGGCTGCGGCGTCCGGCCTCATCGCGCTCTACCGCTGATACACCACGCCCCTCCGTCCAGCCCTTTGAGGGGCTGGACGGAGGGGCGCACTTTCGTGTTCCGGCTGCTGCCGGCGCTGTTCACGCACTCATAGAGAGTTCCCGTCGCGCGTGCTTGACGAACTCGGTGACGCGAGTTTCGGCACCCCAGGGGGCGAGCGCGGTGGTGAAGTCGCGTACGTAGTCACGGGCCCGGCTGGATTCGACGTTGGCGAGGATACTCACGGCCTGGTGGCCCAGGTGAAGGCCCTGGTCGAGGTCTCGGTTCTGGAGATGCACCGTGCCGACCACGGCGTAGCGAAGTCCCACGGACCTGGTGAACGTTCCTGCGGACATGGCGGCTGCCTGGGAGTGCCATTTGAGGGCGACGTGGGGGATGCGCAGGTCGCGGTAGATCTCGGCAGCGTCGGCGCTCATGCGGGCATGGGTGAAGTAGCCGATCCACTCCGGCTCGTCCGCTCCCTTGCGGGCCCGATCGAGTAGGGCTTCGGACGTCGCGAGGGCGGAGGCCGCGCTGCGCGGGTCGCCGGCCTTGCCGTGGGCTCGTGCCTCAATGAGTTTGGTGAACGCGAGAACGCGCGGGGCCGCGACCCGCTTGCCTCGTTCGTACGCGCCCTGCGCCATGTCGATGGCCTCGCTGGCATACCCCCGTAAGAGGGCGTGGAGGGCCATCGTGGTCAGGACATACGAGCCGAGTTGGACGTCAGCGCCCGCGCGCGCCAGTCGAAGGGCTTGGATGAAGTGGCGCTGCGCGATGTCGTGGTGGCCGATGTCGACGGCGCTCCAGCCGGCCACCCGTGACAGTTCGGAGGTGACGGAGAAGAGTTCCCGGCCGACCGCCTCGGAGTACCGGCCGCGCAGCAGTGGCGCGGCACGGTGGGTGAGGCAGTCGGTGACCTGGTTCGACTTCCAGTTCCCGCCTCCGTATTTGGAGTCCCAGCTCTGCGCCTCGCGGGCCTCCTCCCACAGTTCGGTGACGGCGGCGCGTCCGACGCGGCGGCCCTCGTAGTGGGCGCCGTCGTCGTCTGTCTGCTTGACCAGCCATCTGGTGACAGGGGTTGCGAAGGCGCTGATGGCGAAGGTGCTGGTACCGATGAGTGCTCGGCGGTCCACATGACTCCAGAAGTCGGAGGCGAGGCGTACGGCGTCCTGCGGGTCTCTCGCGAAGTCCAGGCCCGTGGCGTCCGGCACGCTGGGGCTGTCCATCCCGATTTCCGCGAGACCGACAGGGCGGCCGAGGCGCTCTCCTACCGCCACGGCAATCAGTGACGGTATCGGGGACCGTGGCCGCATTCCACGCTCAACCCAGTTCGCGACGCTCGTATGGGTGTATTCCCTGGTCTTTCCGGCGTTCCGGGCCAGCTGATTGATGCGGTGGGCCAGCGCTTTATGGCTGGCGCCGGAGGCTGTGACGAGTCGGGCCAGGGCCTCGTTCGGCTGCTTGGTCCGGCGCGGCGACGCTGCCACGGCGGCTCCCTCAACGGTTCTGGCTGTGGCCCCGTTTGCCACAGGCCGCTGAGGCGAGCGTAGGCACAAAGCCTCGTTCCGGGCACAGGTTCCATGAGTTGTGAGCCCCCCTTGTGTGCCTGCTGCGCGGGCGCCGCCGCGCGGTTCCCTGGTGCCGTGCCTCTCCCGACGTGAGAGGGGCGCGACTCGTATCCGCTTCTCCGGATGGGACTGAGGGCTCATGAAAGTTCTTGTTACGGGTGGGGCCGGCTTCATCGGCTCGCACTTCGTCAAACGTCTCCTGCGATCGGACGACGTGGCCAAGGTGACGGTTCTCGACGCCCTCACCTACGCGGGGCACATCGAAAATCTGGGCGAGGCGTTCCTCAGCCCGAAGCTGACGTTCGTACACGGGACCATCCTGGACGCCGGCCTGGTGGACGACCTCGTCAGCCAGCACACGGCCATCGTGCACTTCGCCGCGGAGTCCCACGTCGACCGCAGTTTCTCCGCGGCAAGGACGTTCCTGTCGACGAACGTCCTCGGCACCCAGACCCTCGCGGACGCGGCTGTGAAGCACGGCATCCAGCGGTTCGTCCATGTCTCCACGGACGAGGTGTACGGGCCGCTGCCGGTCGGCACCGCCACGGAAGACGACCCGCTACGCCCCAGTGTCCCGTACGCGGCGTCGAAGGCTGCCAGCGATCTCGTGGCCCTGAGCTACTTCCACACCTACGACGTCCCCGTGTGCGTCACGCGCAGCTCGAACAACTACGGGCCCTACCAGCACCCGGAGAAGATCATCCCGCTGTTCGTCACTCGTCTGCTCAGGGGCGAGCCGGTCACCCTTCACGGTCGCGGTCAGCACGTACGCAACTGGCTGCACGTGGAGGACAACTGCGCGGCGATCGAACTCGTCCTGCGCGGCGGCACCCCGGGCGAGATCTACAACATCGGCGGCGGCACCGACCTCACCAGCCGCGACCTCACCGGCGAACTCCTGCGCATCTGCGGCGCCGACTGGGACGCGGTCACATACATCCCCGACCGGCGGTCCAACGACCTTCGTTACGCGATGGACTGGACGAAGATTGCCGACCACTTCGGCTACCGGCCCACCCGCGACCTGGACGAAGGTCTCGCCGAGACCGTGGAGTGGTACCGGCGCAACCCGGACCGCTGGGCGCCGCTCTCCCGCAACCCGCAGGCCGCGATGCCGGCCGTCCACATCGCGGCCCCGAGGTCGGAGCGTGACCATGTCCTGTGACCAGTTGCCACAGAACGCCTTGCTGGTGCTTGGCGCGTCGGAGGAGCACATCCCGCTGTACCAGGAGGCGCGGCGTCGCGGGATTCCGACCATCGCTGTGGACATGCGAGCGGACGCTCCCGCGTTCCCGTTCGCCGACGCGACCCTTCAGATCTCCACCCGCGGCGCCGACGTGATCGCCGACGCGCTGGGCGACGTACGCCCCGCCGGGATCGTCGGCGGCGCGAGTGACGCCGCACTGGCCACCTGGCACGCCCTCGGCTTGCGGTACGACGCCCCCTACGTGTACCCGAAGAAGGCATTCGCGGGTCTCGACAAGGCGGCGTTCCATGCGGTTGTCGCGTCGTGTGGCATCACCGACTACGGCTGGGCCGCGTCGAGCGATCCGGATGAGGTCGTCGCGAAGGCGGCGGGGCTGCGCTTCCCGCTCGTGGTCAAGCCGGTGGACGGGTCGGGAAGTAAGGGCGTCACCCGCGTCAACCGCCCTGACGACCTGCCCACCGCCGTCGCCCACGCCCGTGTCCACTCCGCCTCTCAGACCGTGATCGCGGAGGAGTTCGTTCAGGGCCGACAGTTGACCATCGATCTCTTCCTGCGGGACGGCAGGTCGATGATGACCTGCGTCAAGGAGCAAGAGCTTGCCGGGGGTTTCGTCGTCAGGCGGATCAGCACGGTGCACCTGTCCTCGGCGGAGCACGACCACCTTGAGACGAGGGCCGAACGGTTGTGCCGTGCGCTCGGCATCGTCGATGGACCAGCGAACTTCGACCTCGTCCTCGGTGCGGACGGTCGGGCGCGGATCATCGAGGCCAACCCGCGTCTCAGCGGCGACAGCATCCCGCGATTGCACACCGCCGCCTATGGCGTGAACGTCGTGGGTGCGCTTGTCGCACTCGCGCTCGGTGAGCCGTTCGACGGTCATCTGGTGCGGACGCGCAATGAGCATGCGGCGGTGGAGCTGATCGGATCACCGCTCGTCACGGACGGCGAGTTGGTCGCGTGGGAAGGCGTCGCCGAAGCCCGCGACGTCCCCGGGATCACCGACGTCGTGCTGTATGCCAAGCCGGGTGACCTGGTACGGCCGCATGACCAGTCCGGCCACAAGATCGGCATGTTCCTCGCTGCCGGCCGGTCGGCAGCGGGTGTGTCCTCGGCTCTGGAGACGGCCGGCGCGCTGGTTCGACCGATCGTCCGACCGCTCACGGTGGCGAAGGGGGAGTCATGATCAACTCGTCAAGGCCGGATGCCCGGCGCAACGCCAGCCCGTACCTCTACGGCCAGGAGGCCGCCGCCGTCGCCCAGGTCCTGGAGTCGGGCCAGTACGGGCACACCGGCGTCACCGAGGAGTTCGAGCGCGGGATCGCCGCGTTCCTTGGTGTCGACGACGCCGTGGCGGTCTCCTCGGGCACCGCGGCTCTGCACATTGCTCTCCTGGTCGCCGGAATCGGGCCGGGAGACGAGGTGATCGTTCCGTCGCAAACGTTCTGTGCGACCGTACAGGCGATCGTGGCGTGCGGCGCGAGCCCGCGCTTCGTGGAGGTCAGCCCGGACACTCTGTGTGTAGAGAGCGGGACGGTGCTGGAGGCGATCACTCCGGCCACACGCGCGGTCATGCCGGTGCTGTACGGCGGCAGGGCTGTCGATCTGACCGCCGCTGAGGAAGTCCTCGGTGAGCGCGGCATCACCGTCGTCGAGGACGCCGCCCACGCTTTCGGATCCAGCCTCGGGACCCAGCTGGTCGGCAGCACTGGCGCGCTGACGTGCTTCAGCTTCGGCCCGATCAAGAACCTGACGTGCATCGAGGGCGGCGCGATTGTCCCGCGTACATCCCAGGAGGCGGGAGTGGCCCGGCGTCTGCGGACTCTGGGCATCACCCAGTCGCAGGCAGAGCGCGGCCGTACGACGACCTACGCTGTCGCCGGTTTCGGGCTCCGTGCCACCCTGTCATCCGTTCACGCGGCGGTGGGCAGCGTTCAGCTGGAGCAGTTCCCCATCGTCGCGGCCAAGCGCAAAGCGCTGTGGCGAGCGTACGAGGCCGAGCTGCACAGCATGAGGGATGTGGTCCTGGTCGACGTGGACGTGGACCGCTCCGTGCCTTTCAACTGTGTCGTGAGGGTGCCGGAGCGGGACAGAGTCCACAAGGTCCTTCACGCCCAGGGCCTCGGGGTCGGAGTGCACTACCCGCCGAATCACACGCAGCCCGCGTTCGCCCCATGGCACCGCCCCCTGCCGGTAACTGAAATGGTCGGCGGGCAGATCATGAGCCTGCCGTTCCACCCGGCCATGGACGCGGGAGACGTCCACCAGGTGGTGTCGGCCCTGGGGCGGGCCCTGGCCACCGTCCGGGAGGAGGCTTTCGCGGCCGGTAAGACAGGCCGATAGTCGCCAACTCCCGTCGAGGCAAACCCAGATGGACAGTGAGCGGCCGTCAAAGGGTGACCGCTCACTGAGGCGAGAAACGCCTGATATCGTCCGCAAGGTTCGTATGCCCGTCGGTTGCTGGCGTGCGCCAAGACCTCACGATCGGATGCCTTCCTCCAGTGAACAGCGACGAACTTTCCACCCGTCTGGCCTCCTTGCACCGGCCGTTCCGGCTCATCGTGACGGGCGGAGGAACCGGTGGCCACACCTATCCCGCACTCACCGCGGTTCGCGAGTTGCAGACCCGGCTGGCCTCTCACGGATCGTCCCTCGACGTCCTGTGGGTGGGCACGGCCGAAGGACTCGAAGCGCGCGTGGCGCCGGCCGAGGGCATCCCCTTCAAGACGGTGCCCACGGGCAAGCTGCGTCGCTCCTCCAACCCGCTGGCCATGATCAACCGGGAGAACATGCGGGACATGGGTCGCGTACCGAAGGGTGTCGCGGAGGCCCGCTTGATCGCCGCCGACTACAAGGCCGACGTGATCCTGTCGACGGGCGGCTACGTCGCCGTACCGGTAGGGCTCGCGGCCCGCATGACGCGGACTCCGCTCGTGGTGCACGAGCAGACCGTGCGCCTCGGGCTGGCGAACCGCATCCTGTCGCGCTTCGCGACGGCCGTCGCGGTCTCCTCCGAGTCCTCATTGAAACTGCTGCCGGAAAGCGTGGCCACCTCAACGGTGGTGACCGGCAACCCTGTACGCCCGGCAGTCTTCACAGGAGAGCCCGAGAAGGCCGTGGCCTCGCTCGGGCTGTCCGGCTTCGACAGTGCCCTGCCCAGCGTGTACGTGACGGGCGGTGCACAGGGCAGCGCGCAGATCAACGGCATGGTCCGCGACATCTTGCCGTGGCTGCTGACGGTCGCCAACGTCATCCACCAGTGCGGAGCGACGACGCTGGAGCAGTCGCGCCAGTTCGCCGAAACGCTCCCGGACGGGCTGCGCGGCCGGTACTGGGTGAGCGACTTCGTCGGGCCGGAACTGCCCGATGTCCTTGCCCTGGCCGATGTCGTCATCTCCCGCAGCGGCGCCGGCACCATTGCCGAGCTGACCGCACTGGGCAAGCCGTCCGTTCTGATCCCGCTGGCATCGTCAGCCGGGAACGAACAGGAGCACAACGCCCTGCACCTCCAGGAGGCCGGGGCAGCCGTTGCTCTGACAAAGGAAAATCCCGAGGGACTGCGGCGGGTGCTGGAACCGCTCATCACCTCCCAGCAGCACCGGGAGCACATGGCCGAACGAGCAGCTGCCCAGGGACTGCCTGACGCGGCGGCCAGGCTGGTCGACCTGCTGCTGAACGTCGGGCTGGCACGCTGAGACGACAGCGGAGACAGCTGGGACGGGCGGGACAGCGGGAACGGGCGTGGGCGCCGGGGCGGGCGGGACCGTGCGCCGAGGGATCCGGCGCGCCCTCCCAGAACGGCGGACCTTATTTTGTTCAGATTCGGCACAAAGTGAGGATAGGGGCCTCGGTCCCTCGGTACAAGGCATCCGTACGGGGCGCCGTACCGCCTTGGGATCATGGGAGACTCGCCTCCATGGACGGCAAGGGGACCACCACCCGGACAAGGCTGGAGAGAGGCCGCGGCGCGCTCGGCCCGGCACTGGAACTGGTTCACACGGGCCGCGCGCCCACCCGCGCCGTGCTCACGGCGGAACTGGGCGTGACCCGGGCCACGGCGGGCGCCGTCGCCGCCGAACTGGAGGCCCTCGGCCTGATCCTGGTGGACTCCAGGCCCGGCGCGGCCGCCGGATCGCAGGGGCGGCCCTCGCACCGGCTGTCCGTGGACGAGAGCGGACCCGTCGCGCTCGCCGCCCAGGTGCACGCGGACGGCTTCCGGGTCGCGCTGGTCGGGCTCGGCGGCCGTATCGTCGCCACGGCGCCCACGCGCGGTACGGTCACGGCCGACCCCGCGCAGGTGCTCGGCGAGGTCGTCGAGGCGGGCGCCGCACTGCTGCGGGCCGGCGGACACCGCTGCGTGGGCGCGGGTCTCGCCGTACCGTCGGCGGTCGCGGAACCGGAGGGCACCGCCCTCAACCCGCTGCACCTCGCCTGGCCGGCCGGGGCCCCGGTGCGGGAGATCTTCGCCGAGCGGGTGCGCGCCGCTGACATCGAGGGCCCCGCCTTCACCGGCAACGACGTCAACCTCGCCGCGCTCGCCGAACACCGGCACGGCGCGGGCCGGGGCGCCCAGCACCTGCTCTGCGTCGCCACCGGACATCGCGGGGTGGGCGGCGCGCTGGTCCTCGACGGCCGTCTGCACAGCGGCAGTTCGGGCCTGGCCCTGGAGGTCGGCCATCTCACGGTCAACCCCGAGGGGCGCCCCTGCTACTGCGGCAGCAAGGGCTGCCTCGACGTCGAGGCTGATCCGCTCGCCTTCCTCACGGCGGCGGGCCGCGCCCCGGGGCCCGAGGTCTCGCTGCTCCAGCAGTCGCGCGATCTGCTCCGTACGGAGTACGCGGACCCCTCCGTGCGGGGAGCCGCGGAGGAGCTGATCGACCGGCTGGGACTCGGGCTCGCCGGCCTGGTCAACATCCTCAACCCCGACCGGATCATCCTCGGCGGGCTGCACCGGGAACTGCTCGACGCCGACCCCCAGCGGCTGCGCGCCGTCGTCGCCGACCGCAGCCTGTGGGGCCGCAGCGGCGGTGTGCCGATCCTGCCGTGCACGCTCGACCACAACAGCCTGGTCGGCGCGGCCGAGTTGGCGTGGCAGCCGGTGCTGGACGACCCGCTGGGCGCGCTCGCGCGATAGCGCCGGCGCCCCGGCGCCCCGCCGATCCGACTTGACCGGCCCCGTACTTCCCGTCCGTACTTCCCGGGGGGTACGGGTAGGGCCGCCGGAGGGACGACGCGGCGGACCTCCTCGGGGAGCGAGGCTCGGAAGCGGCAAGGAAAAAGGCCGCGAGAACCTCTTCGAGGAGCTGAATCACCATGAACACGCTGGCATTCCACGGCGGACCGGGCCCATGGATTCTTCTGTTCCCGCTGTTCTGGGGGGCTGCCGTCTTCGGTGTGATCACCCTGCTGCGCCGGGCCGGTCGGCCTGGCGGTCGCGGTGGGCGCGGTGGTCGCGGCGGCGGCTTCCGGGGGCCGTGGCAGGCGCCGGGGCCCGCGCACGACGACCAGTCGCCGATCGCGATGCTCGGCCGCCGGTTCGCGGCCGGTGAGATCGACGAGGACGAGTACTGGCGCCGGCTGTCCGTGCTGGACGAGCAGTTCGGCCGGGTGGGCAAGGCGGGGCCCGCCTGACCCCGTCGTCGCTCCGGTGACCCCCCGCCGGACGCGCCCGGCCTCGTGCGGCGCGGGGCGTGCGGCGGGATGCGGTACGTGCGGTGCGGGGCGTGCGGTGGGATGCGGCCCGGTCAGCCGACCACGGTGGACCGGACCGCCCGGTGCCCGTGCTCGTGGGCCGCGGCGCCGAACACCGCCCCGGGGAACGGGCCGTCGGTCGTCGCGCCGTACACCGCGCGCAGCGGCACGGTCAGGGCGGAGGACGGCGCGGGCAAGGTGAACCAGATGCTCTTGCCCGTGTCGCCCCGGCCTCTGATGCCCCAGCTCTCGCTCACGGCCGCGATCAGCGCGAGCCCCCGCCCGCCGGTGTCGAGGAGGCCCGCGTGGTTGACCGAGGGCAGCCGCGGATCGTGATCGCTGACCGAGACGGTGAGCCGTTCGAGCAGCAGCTCGATGTCGACGGTGCAGATCTTGTCCGGCTCGGCATGCCGGTGGACGTTGGTGAGCAGCTCGGTGACGCCGAGCGCCGCGTGATCGATCAGCGGATCGAGATGCCAGTAGCGCAATTGCGCCGAGATGATTCTGCGGACCTGTCCGATCCGCGACGGCAGGGCATGGAGCTCCACCGTGCAGTGCCTGCTGGGAAGGCTGATCACGGCTGCGACTCCCCGAATGAGTCCGGAAGAAGACGAAGTTCGGATCCGCAACTGGTGCGCTGCTGATCCCGCCCGGCGGGGCTGGATCGTAGCGTCACCGCCGGTTAACCCTGAGTGATATGAGACCAGAGTGACTCAGGGGGTCCGACTTCGCAACTCGCGGGCCCGCACGGGCCGCCCGCCCGAAGGCCGGCTCGGCCGAAGGTCAGCTCGGCCGACGCAGCCCCGCGATGAGCACCTCGACCAGTTGACGTGCGTGGTAACCGGGATCGCTGTCCGCGCCGATGCAGAGGTTCCCGACGCCCCGCATCAGCTCCAGGGCGGTGAGATCGGAGCGGATCTCGCCGGACTCGACCGCGGCGTCGAGCAACTGGGTGCACACGGGCACGAGCCGGTCGAGGAAGTAGGCGTGCAGGGCGCCGAATCCGGAGTCCCCGGACCGCAGCACGGCGGCGAGTCCGTGCTTGGTGACCAGGAAGTCGACGAAGAGGTCGATCCATTGCCCCAGGGCGGCGTGCGGGGTCGCACAGGTCGCCAGCAGGGCCGGGCCCGCCTCGGCGCAGGCCTCGACCTGGTGCCGGTAGACGCCGATGATGAGGTCGGCACGCGTCGGGAAGTGGCGGTAGATCGTGCCCGTGCCGACACCGGCCCTGGCCGCGATGTCGCGTACCGGCGCTTCCACGCCCGAGGTCACGAAGATCGCGGCGGCCGCGTCGAGCAGGACCTTTTGGTTGCGCCGGGCGTCCGCCCGCTTGGGCCGGGCCGCCTGCCCCGCGCCCCCGTCGCGCTCGTTCACCGCGCAGTCCTCTCCGCCGCCGGGCCTGTCGGGCGGAACGATGGCCCGAATGGTTGACGGAGCGATGTTCCGCTTGCTTCATGATGCCAGACCGGAGCGGGCGGCCGGTGCCCCGTACGCGCGGGGTGGTCCTCAGTCGTGCCCCGCTCTGCTCACGGTCTCCATGAAGCGCCTCGCCAGCGCCGTCGCGTCCGGTCTCCGGCCGCGCTGCCCCATGGTCAGCCGGTAGCGGATGCCGTTGACGGTGGCGACCGTGCTGCCGCTCCCCGCGAACCACGGCCGCGCCGCCCGCACGGCCCGCAGCGGGGCGCTGTCGATCACCCGGCCGTAGCTGGTCAGCAACGCCAGCCTGCCGTCCTGGATCAGCACCTGACCCGCCGTGGTGAGCGAGCGGGGCCACCGTTCGATCAGGACTCCACGCGCGTTGAACTCCGGCTCCGCCATGGCTTCTCAGCCCCCTCCGTGCCATTCCCTGCGAATCCCTGTAAATCCCCTCAAGGCAGTGTGCACAAGTATCCGGCCGCGCACCAGGGCACCCTTTCCCCAGCGCTTCAGCGGCGCCGCGACAGCGCGCGCGCCCGGCTCAGGCCGTGCCCGCGCGCGCCTCCCCAGAAGCCATCCCTATGGATCCCCAAAGTCGCTGTTTGCGCAGGTGGTGGCGGTACGGTGCGGTTGGGGGCCGGATCGGGGAGCGAGGAGCGCCGCACATGACGCACAGGGACGGATCGGCGTCCGCCGACGGCCGGGCCATGGCCACCGTCGACGTGGACCGCAGCGATCCCGGCTACCGCGCGTGGCTCAAGGAAGCCGTACGCAAGGTCCAGGCCGACGCCAACCGCTCGGCCGACACGCACCTGCTGCTCTTTCCGCTGCCCGAGGACTGGGGCATCGATCTCTACCTCAAGGACGAGTCGACGCATCCGACCGGCAGCCTCAAGCACCGGCTGGCCCGCTCGCTCTTCCTCTACGGGCTGTGCAACGGCTGGATCCGCCCCGGAAAGCCGGTGATCGAGGCGTCCAGCGGCTCGACGGCCGTCTCCGAGGCGTACTTCGCGAAGCTGATCGGCGTGCCGTTCATCGCGGTCATGCCGCGCACCACCAGCCCCGAGAAGTGCCGGCTGATCGAATTCCACGGCGGGCAGTGCCACTTCGTGGCCGAGGCGCGGATGATCTACGAGGAGTCGGCGGGCCTGGCCGCCGGCACCGGCGGCCACTTCATGGACCAGTTCACCTACGCGGAGCGCGCCACCGACTGGCGGGGCAACAACAACATCGCCGAATCGATCTACCAGCAGCTGAGACTGGAACGCTATCCGGAGCCCGCCTGGATCGTCGCCACGGCGGGTACGGGCGGCACCTCGGCGACCATCGCGCGCTACGTCCACTACATGCAGCACGACACCCGGATCTGCGTCCCCGATCCGGAGAACTCCTGTTTCTTCGAAGGCTGGACCCGCCACGACTCCGGCGCGCGCAGCGAGCGCGGCTCCCGCATCGAGGGCATCGGCCGGCCCCGGATGGAGCCGAGCTTCGTTCCCGGCGCCATCGACCGGATGATGAAGGTCCCGGACGCGGCGAGCGTGGCCGCCGTACGCGTCCTGGAGCGGGCCATCGGCCGCAAGGCGGGCGGCTCCACCGGCACCGGCCTGTGGAGCGCGCTGAGGATCGTGGCGGAGATGGTCGCCGCCGGCGCCACGGGCAGCGTGGTCACGCTGCTCTGCGACCCGGGCGACCGCTATCTCGACAAGTACTACTCGGACACCTGGCTGGCCGAACGCGGCCTGGACATCGCGCCGTACACCGTCACGCTCGACCACTTCCTGGCGACGGGGTCCTGGCCGGGCTGACCTCCGGACGGACTCCGGACGGACTCCGGACGGACTCCGGACGGACTCCGAACCGCTCCGACGCGCTCGGGCGGCGGCGGACATCCGAGTGGCCCGCCGGGCGATCGTACGGTCATACTCCGGGCCATGGCTTCAGAGATGATCAACGCGGCGTCCGCCGGCACCTGGGAACTCGGCGACCTGAAGGTCAACCGGATCGGATTCGGCGCGATGCGTCTGACGGCGAGCGCCGACGGCACCCCGAGCGACCGGGAACGGGCGACCGGAGTCCTGCGCAGGGCACTCGAACTCGGCGTGAACCACATCGACACCGCCGCCTTCTACTTCTCCCCGCTGCGCTCCGCCAACGAGCTGATCAACCGGGCGCTGTCCCCGTACCGGGAAGGGCTGGTCATCACCACGAAGGTCGGCCCCGGCCGCGATCCCTCGGGGGAGTGGGTGTGGGCCACCCCCGAGCGGCTGCGCGGCCAGGTGGAGGAGAATCTGCGTCAGCTCGGCCGCGACCATCTCGACGTGGTGAACCTGCGCCTGCCGCGCAGCGCCCAGGACGCGTCGATCGCCGCGCACTTCGGCGCGCTGTCCGAGCTGCGCGACGCGGGGCTTATCCGGCACCTGGGGATCTCCCACGTCCGCGCCCACCACCTCGCGGAGGCGACGGCCATCGCGCCGGTGGTCTGTGTGCAGAACGCGTACGGGATCGGCGCGCCCGCCGAGGAGCGCGCGATCCTGCGGTCCTGCGGGGAACAGGGCATCGCCTACGTGCCGTTCTTCGCCATCGCGGGGGCCGGGCGCGAGGCCGGGGCGAACGGGCCCGAGAGCGCGGAGACGCTCGCTGTCGCCCGCGCGCACGGCGTGTCTCCGGCGCGGGTCAGGCTGGCGTGGACCCTCCAGCAGGGGCCGCATGTGCTGGCCATCCCGGGCACCGGTGATCCCGATCACCTGGCGGACAACGTGGCTGCCGGCGCGCTGCGCCTCACGGCGGACGAAATGGCGCTCCTGGACGGCGTGGACCCGGTCCGGGACGGCGCGTGAGCCGCGCGGCACATGAGTGAGCCGCGCGACACCGGCCGGTCTCACAAGGGGGCCACTGGTCTCATACAGCTTCGTCGTCCATACTGCCCGCCGTGGAGCAGCGCATAGATCCGAAGATCCAGCCCGAGTTCGCCGTGGGGACAGATCCGGCATACATCCCCGGACTGACCGCCCCCCGCCCCGGGGCGGCGGGGACCGCGACGGAGGAGAAGACGGATCCGGCCGTGGAGCCGGAACCCGAGGTCTCCGTACCCGACGACGCCACGGCAGCAGCCACGGCCGCCCCCGAGACGGAGCCGGAGGACACAACAGAGCCGGAGGACAAGACAGGGACAACAGAGGAGCCAGAGGCAGCGAAGGCAGCGGAGTCGGAGGCTGCGGAGACGGCGGAGACAGCGGAGGCGGCCGAAGCCGAGACCGCGGACGGCCCCGTTTTCGAGGCCGGCGACCGGCGGGGTTCGATCACGGCCGACCGCGAAGGAGTCCGGTTCCGGCTGGACGAGGAAGAGGCCGACTTCCGCTGGGACGAGATCGGGGCGGTGGAGATGGCCACCCCCCGGTTCCCCCGGCGGTTCACCGTCACCGTCCATGTGTCCGACCGCCGTTGGTTCACCGCCGAGGTCGAGGCGGCGGACCGGAGCAGTCTCAAGGAGTGGACGGCCGGTCTCGACAAGGTCCTGGACGCCTACTTCGAGGAGTCCTGACCGGAGTTCGCCCCCGGGGCCCCCGGGGACCACTCGGGCCACAGGGTCCGCCCACCGGCTGATCAGCCGTCAGTACGGCCTGCCGGGCCGCCTGCTGACTGCCCGTCAGGACCGGCCTCCGGGCGGTCCCCGGGGCGGCCGCGCAGCAGGCGGTCGACGGCGCGCCCGAACACCGCCCGTCCGGTGCGCGCCGTCAGCGGATCGAACAGGCGCGGCAGCCTGCCGACCCGCAGGTCCTCCTCCCAGCACACCCGGGTGACGCCCCCGCCGTCCGCCGCCCCGTGGCGTACCCGGATCTCGGCCCAGCCCGTGACGGCCCTGCCGCGCTTCTCCAGGCGGCAGCGGCCCGGCACCCCCGGCGCGGGCGGCTGCCAGTGGACGACCTCCATCGGGTCGTCGAACGCGGCCGGGCCGAGCCCGCTGCGGGCGACGAAGCGCGTCCCGACCCGAGTGGGGCCCGGGGTCACGACGGAGATCCTGGTGAACGGGACCCCGTTCGCGTGCGCTGGCCAGTCGGTGAGCCGCCGCCATGCCTCGTCGGCGGGGAGCGGGCTCGTACGGTCGATACGGAAGACGCTCACGCGGCGATCGTAAGCCGGACCACGCCCGGTGCCTGGTGCACCGCGCCCGTCGTGCCGCGCCCGTCCGGCCTGCGCGTGGCCTACGAGCGGCCTGCGCGTGGCCTGCGCGTGGCCTACGAGCGGCCCGCGTCCGCGTCGGCTCCCGGGCCCGCCACCACCAGCCCCGGCAGGTGCTCGGTGATCTCCTCGCGGGCCTCGTCCGGCAGTCCCGCGTCCGTCACCAGTGTGTCGACCTGGTCGAGCCCGGCGAAGGAGCTCAGCCCCACCTTGCCCCACTTGGTGTGGTCCGCGACGACCACCACCCGGCGGGCCGACCGCATGAAGTGCCGGTTCGTCTCCGCCTCGCCGAGGTTCGGCGTGGACAGACCGGCCTCCACCGAGATGCCGTGCACCCCGAGGAAGAGCACATCGAAGTGGAGCGAGCGGATCGCCTGGTCGGCCACCGGACCGACCAGCGAGTCCGACGGCGTGCGCACCCCGCCCGTCAGCACCACCATGGCCGCCCCGGGGCGCACCGCGCCCGCCCCGCCCATCTGGAGCTGCGCGGTGTGGAAGACGTCCGCCACCCGCGTCGAGTTGGTCACCACGGTCAGCTCGGGGACATCCAGCAGATGGCGTGCCAGCGCGAACGTGGTGGTCCCGCCGGACAGCGCGATGGCGCTCCCCGGCTGTACCAGGGCCGCCGCCGCGCGGGCGATGTCCTCCTTGGCGGTCAGCTCCAGCGCGGACTTCGCCTCGAACCCCGGCTCGTGCGTGCTCGCCTCGACCACCGGCACCGCGCCGCCGTGCACCTTCTCCACAACGCCCTGCCGGGACAGCGCGTCCAGGTCTCTGCGCACCGTCATGTCGGAGACATTGAGCCTGCGCGTCAGCTCGTTGACGCGGACCCCGCCGCGCCGGCGCACCTCGTCCAGGATCAGGGCGCGGCGCTGCTCCGCGAGGAGGCTCTGGTTGTCGCTCACCGCCGGGCGTGTCCTTCCGCTTCGTCCATGGGGGACACATCCTCGCACGGGGATCCGACCCGCGCCCCGGTGGTTGCCGGTGGCGGGGGCCGGGGAGATTCGGTGACGACCGGGTGCGCGACGGCTGTCGTCGGCGATTCTGGTGGGCCGCCGTGCCACCGTTCCGTGTCCGCGACCGCCTGTCCTGTCACTGCGAGAGCGAGTCCCCGAAGTGCCCCCTGAGACAACGGATCCGGAGACAGCAGAGCCGGAGACAGCAGAGCCGGAAACGTCAGAGCCGCAGACAGCGCGTCCGCGGACACCGGAGCCGCGCGGCGGCGGAGCCGCCCTCGAACTGCTCGTCCACGGCGTCGGCGGGGCCACCCCGCAGCAGATGCTCGACGATCCGCGCGCCGTGCGGATCACCGG
The DNA here is from genome assembly GCF_036231945.1 of Streptomyces sp. NBC_01429. Classification (NCBI taxonomy): domain Bacteria; kingdom Bacillati; phylum Actinomycetota; class Actinomycetes; order Kitasatosporales; family Streptomycetaceae; genus Streptomyces; species Streptomyces sp. NBC_01429. The sequence continues at coordinate 7,174,249 of NZ_CP109599.1, forward strand.
CGACGAGACGGCAGCCGTGTACCGCCGCCCCGACGACGTGGACGCCGAGCTGCACCCCGAGCGCTACCGCGACCGGCCGATCCCGGAGGCGTACTGCTGGTCCCACCTCACCTCGGGCAACGGCTCACGGGCGCTGTGGCTGCTGCTGCTCCCCTTCATGGTGGTCAACCTCGCCCACTGGATGCGGCCGGCCACCAAGGGCCTCGGCAAGTCCCAGCGGCTGTACGGGGTGCTGGTCCGGCTGGTCGCCCTCACCCTCACCGTCCTGCTGACGGCCGCCGCCTGCGAGGTCGCGCTCGACCTGACGGCGTGGCAGTGCGCCGGCTCCGCCGAGTGCGTCGCCCACCGCTCCTGGCTCGGCTTCCTGTCGGCGGACCGGCACGGCTGGTGGTCGCAGCCCGGCCGCAGGCTCGCGCTGGCCGCGACGGTGCCCACGGCGCTGGTGGGGCTGTTGTGGTTCCTCTCCAACCGGACCTGGAGCGCGTACGAGGCCCAGCGCCCGCCCGGCGACGCACGTCCGAGCGTCCGGATCAGGCCCACGGCCCCCGAATCCGCCGCCCCCGACCCCACGGCCCCCGACCCCGCCTCCGCCGCGTCCGCGTCCGCCGCCCCCGAGCGGCCCGCCTCCGAGGCCGTACGGCCCGCACTCGGCCGGCCCGGCTTCTGGTACGGCCGCAGGCTCGTCGCCCGGCTGCGCGCCGCGCACACCGCCGCCGGATTCCTCACCGTCGCCGCCGCGCTCACCGCCGCCGGAGCCGCCCAGGACCGGCGCGCCGGAAGCCTGCCGCTGGCGGCGGCCGGCGTACTGCTCCAGGCAACGCTGCTGTGCTGCGCCGCCGTTGTCGTGTGGGTGGTGTGCGGCAGGGGCCGCAGCGAACGCCGGCGCGACGGCTCCCTCGACGGGCTGCTGACCACTTGGCTGCCCGAGGGCTCGCTCGCCGTACTCGCTCTCGCCGTCGTGTACGCGGGCTGGTCGCGGCCGGACTGGGTCTCCAGCGGCGCCGCCCCCGGCGATCAGGTCTTCCGGGTGCTCGCCCTGGCGCAAGTAGCGCTGATCGTCGCGCTCGTGGTGATCGCCCGTCGCCTGCACCGCCGCGTGCCGCAGCCGCGCACCGCGATGCGCGGCCTCGGCGGGCCCGCCGTCGCGATGCTCGCCTGCGCCCTGGGCGGGGTGATGACCGGCGGGGTGGCCCAGCGCGTCGCCGACTGGCTGGACGGGGGCGCCACCCCCGGCATGGGCGGCGGCGTGATCCCCGGCCCGCCCGTGCTGCTGAGCTGGCAGGCGTCCGTCATCCCGGTGCTGCTCGTCATGCTGCTGGTCCCGGCTGGCGTGCTCGCCGTCCGGACCGCGCGCACCGCCCGCGCGCTCGTGCCGGTCGTCGAGGAGGAGTACGGCCCGGTGCGCGGCGACACCCTGCGCAGCCGCCAGGTGGCGGGCGCCCGCGCCCGCGCCGCGCTCACCGACGCCGTGCCCCGGCTGGTGGGAGTGATCGCCGGCTCCTCCCTGCTGCTCGGCGCCGCCGCCGTCGCCGGATCGTGGCTGAGCGGCGAGGTGCCGGGACAGGCCGCGCAGGGCACCGACTCGTTCGTCGAGTCCGTGGCCGACACCGCGCAGGCGATCGGCTCCTGGCTGATCGGGCTCGGCTTCATACTCTTCGTCACCTGGGGCCGCCGGGCGTACCGCGACCCCTCCGCCCGCCGCACCATCGGCATCCTGTGGGACGTGGGCACCTTCTGGCCGCGCGCCGCCCACCCCTTCGCGCCGCCCTGTTACGCCGAGCGCGCCGTCCCCGACCTGACCTGGCGCATCGTCGCCTGGACCGGCCGCACCGGCGGCAGACTGGTCCTGTCCGGCCACTCCCAGGGCAGTGTGCTGGCCGCCGCCGCCGTCTGGCAGCTGCCGGCGACCACCCGCCACCGCGTCGCGCTGCTGACGTACGGATCGCCCCTGGAGCGGCTGTACGGCCGCTGGTTCCCCGCGTACTTCGGCGGCGGCCAACTGGCCCAGCTGTCGGGCGAGGTGCACTGCTGGCGCAATCTGTGGCGGGCCACCGACCCCATCGGCGGGCCCGTCAGGGTGCCCGCCGACGGAGAGCGCCCCGAGGTCGACCGCGGGCCGCTGACCGACCCCTCGGCCTACAGCCGTACGGTCGAACACCCGCTGCCCGAGCCGATCCTCGGACACTCCGACTACCAGGCCGATCCCGTCTTCGCCGAGGAACGCGCCGCGCTGCTCGACCGGTTGCCGCCGCCCCTGCTGCCTCCGCAGCGCGACGAGCGGCGCGCTCAGGAGAGTTCGGGCAGATCGTCCGCGTAGAGCAGGGTCAGATCGTCGGTGCTGGTCTCCGGCAGCTGGGCCACCCGGCCCGCGTGCCGCTCCACCATCGACTCGAACGTCTGGCGCGCGGTACGGCCGTTGCCGAAGGCCGGGCCCTTGGGAAGGGCCGTGAAGTACGTGAGCAGCGCCTCGGCCGTCCCCTCGCCCAGCCGGTACTCCTGCTCGTCCGACTGCTGCCGCACGATCCGCAACAGCTCGTCGGGCTCGTAGTCGCTGAAGGTGATGGTCCGTGAGAAACGGGACGCCACACCCGGGTTGACCGTCAGGAAGCGTTCCATCTCGGCGGTGTACCCGGCGACGATCACCACCACGGCGTCCCGGTGATCCTCCATCAGCTTCACCAGGGTGTCGATGGCCTCCTTGCCGAAGTCCCGTCCGGAGTCCTCGGGGGACAGGGCGTACGCCTCGTCGATGAACAGCACCCCGCCGCGCGCCCGGTCGAACGCCTCCTGCGTACGGATCGCCGTCGATCCGATGTGCTCGCCGACCAGGTCCACCCGGGACACCTCGACGAGATGGCCGCGCTCCAGCACCTTCAGGGAGTGCAGGATCTCGCCGTACAGCCGGGCCACGGTCGTCTTGCCGGTGCCGGGGTTGCCCGTGAAGACCAGATGGCGGCGGACCGAGGCCGCCTTGAGGCCCGCCTCCTTGCGGCGCCGGCCCACCTCGATCATGTCGGTGAGCGCCCGCACCTCGCGCTTGACGCTCTCCAGGCCGACCAGCGCGTCGAGTTCGCCGAGGACGTCCTCGGAGTCGCGCGCCGCGGTCACGGGCGCGCTGTCCGCCGCCGTGACGGTGGCGGGGGCCGGCGGGAGCGCGCCGAGGAGCCCCGGAGAGGTCTGCGTCGCCGTCAGTGTGGACGGCGCGGTGGAGGCCGGGGAGGACGTGCCCAGGGGCGGTGGGGCCAGCACGCCGCTCTCGTCGCTGGTGCAGTCCTCGGCGGTCGGCCCGTCCTCGGCGAAGTCGTACCCACCGCGCGCGCACCGCTCGGTGCGGCACCGGGTCAGCGTCGTACGGCAGCCGTCCATCACATGGAAGCCGTAGCCGCCACTGCCCGTCACCCGGCAGCTGTGGAAGGTGCCCCGGCCCTCGGCGGAGACGTAGAAGCCGGCCTCGGCGGCCGAGGTGACCGTGCAGCGCTCGATGGTGGGGTCGGCGCCCTTGGTGACGATGACACCGGTCTGGACGGTGTCGATCGTGCAGGAGTTGAGCGTGCCGCCGCTGCCGTGGTCGCGGAACCAGGCGCCGGTGGACGCCTCCCTGATCCGGCAGTCGTCGAGCTGCGCGGTCGCGCCGTCGCTCACCGACACCGCCGTGTTGCGCACCTGGGAGATGTCGCTGTCGACCACATCGGCGCGGGAGCCGCGGTCGAGGACGAAGAGCGCGTCGGGCACGTCGTGCACCCGGCAGGAGTCGAGCACGACGGTCGCGCCGTCGCTGATCCAGACGGCCGGGTAGTCGCCCGTACTGTCGTGGATCTCGCACTGGTTGGCGTCCACCCGGGTGCCCGGGTCCCAGACGGAGAGCCCGTTGCGCCCGAAGCGGCGCACCGTGGAACGGGTCAGGGTCAGCACCGAACGGGAGCGCAGGTCGACCGCGTTCTCCGGGATGTCGTGGATGTCGCAGTCGGAGAGGGTCAGCACCGCGTCGGTGTCCAGGGTTATCCCGTCGGCCGACGTGCGGTGCACGGAGGAGTCGGTGAGATGGGCGGCGGCGCGGGACGCGATCTGTACACCGGTGCCCTTGATCTCGTACACCTCGCAGCCGATCGCCTCCAGACCGCTGCCCTCCCCGGTGACGGAGAGCCCGGAGCCCGAGGCGTGGTGGATCCGGCAGCGCTCCAGCCGGGGGTGCGCGCCGCCGCGCACGGAGACACCGGCCTGTCCCGCGGCGACGATCTCGCACTCCTCGAACACCCCGCCCGCGCCGTCCAGCACCCCGATGCCGACCCCGGCCGGGTTGTCGACCGTGCAGCGGCGGACGGTGGGCCGGGCGGCGCCGCGCACCTCTATGCCCGCGGCGGAGCGGGTCACGATCCGCAGATCCGCCAGGTCGGGGGTGCCGTCCTCCACCAGCAGCGCGGGGGCCGTCGCGTCCTGGCCCTCCACATGCAGGTCCTGGACGGTCGCCGAGGCGCGCACCGTCAGGGGTACGCCGTCGGCGGGCGCGATACGGACGGAGCCGAGCGAACCCTCCGGGCCGCGCAGCGTGACCGCCCGGGTGACCACGAGGTTCTCCCGGTACGTGCCCGGGGCGACGGTGAGTATGTCGCCGTCGCTCGCCGCCTCCAGGGCCGCGGCGAGGGAGGCGTACTCGCCCGTGCGGCGGCGCCAACGGGATGTGCCGGTGTGCGTCACCTGGACCGTGCCCTGTGCCATGGCGTTGTTCTGTCCCCACCTCGTGCGATTGCCCGTGCCGTGCCGTTCCGGGTGCCTGCCCCGTTTCCCGGCCTGGGCTGCGGACCGGGCGGCACCACCGTAGCGCGCGTGGCACCGCGGAGTTGACGCGAGAGCCGGGTCCGGCCCGGCCGACAGCGGTACCGGACGGCCGGCTCAGCTGCCCGCCCCGGTGCGCCCCCAGTCGGGACCGGCCTGCGCCCACGCCCGGTCCAGCCGCTCGTACCGCCGTTGTACCAGACGCCATACGATCAGCCGTCGGCCGCACTCCACCAACACGACCGCCAGCGCAGCCGATCCGAAGCCGCCGACGGCGGCGTGCACCCGCGCGCCGGTCGCGGTCAGCGGGGCCTGTGCCTCGTCGCCGCGCCGGTCGGTCCAGAAGCCGAAGGTGTCGCCGGGGTGCGGATCACGCAGCGGCGAGGCGAGCGCACCGGTCCGGGCGGACCCGTCCGGCGCGCGCCAGGTGGCCACCACCCGGCGGCCCAGGTTCTGCTGTCCGGGCGACTCGGCGTCGTACACCAGCGGGGCGCGCTCCTTCGAGAGCGCGACCACCTCGGCCTTCGTACGGTGCCGTTGTTCCTGCTGGAGCCGTACGGTCTCGCGCAGCGTGGCGTCGATCGCGCCCCCGCAGAGCAGACCGACCGCCGGTGCGGCCAGCGCGATGAGCGCGGCGGCGGCCAGCGCCACCCACGCCTCGACAAGATCGGTGCGGCGGCACAGGGGGTTGCGCCGCCAGCGCCGGAGTCCCACGATGGTGCGCACAGATCCGCACCCCCTTCCCCTCTCCGTTGTAGCTCCGGGCCACGGAGAACGCGTGCGATGTCCGGCAAGAGAGAGCAAGCTCACCCGGTCGTCCGCCGCGCACGACGCACCGTCCGCCCAGCGGTCCGGCCGTCCCAACAGGCTTACCATGCGGCCCTGTTCCGACGAGGGGAGTGGCGGCGGGGAAGAGTCACTCCAGGACGCTCACCGGATCGCCCGCCCGCACGACGCCGGTGCGCTCGGGGACCAGGTTCTGGCCGAAGACCAGCTTGCCGTCGAAGCGCCGGTGGCGGCCCAGGGTGCGCAGCGGCTCCCGGCCGCGCTCGGCGGTGCGCTGGTCCGTGGTGGTGATGACACACCGCCCGCAGGGCTTGGCCACCCGGAAGGTCACCTCTCCGACGGCGACGCGCCGCCAGCCGTCCTCCGCCCAGGGCTCCGTACCGGCCACCACGAGATTGGGCCGGAACCGGTCCATGGGAAGCGGCCCCTCCGCCGGATGGTCTCCTTGCCGGATCAGGGAGTTGAGGGCGTCGAGGGACGCGAGCGTGGTGACGAGCAGCGGGAACCCGTCCGCGAAACTGACCGTCTCCCCGGGCCGCCCGTAGAGCGGATCGACGGGCCGGCGCCGGGCCGGGTCGTCGAGATGCACGAGCCTGACCTCCACCCCGAGGTACCTGCTCAGCCTGCGGTGCACATCGGGTGTGCCGGGCGCCGCCGGCACCGATTCGACCTTCGTCCCGAAAATATCCGCCACCGTCGTGGCGACAGCCGTGTCCTCACCCCCGGCCGCCCCCGCCACACCCCCTGCTCGCGGCACCGCGACCGTCAGCGGCTCCAGACCGGGCCCGGACAGCCGGACCCCGCCGTCCGGCCGCAACTCGGCCCCGATGAGCGCCAGCCGCGGCTGCTGGCGCTGTGTGACCACCTTCCCCGTACCGTCGATCAGCGTCCAACGGCGGTCCCCGGCAAGTCCCCAGGGCTCCACGGCGGCGCTGCCGGGCGTGTGTCCGGCCATCGACTTGACCGGATGGACCCACAAGGCGTGCAGAACGGCGTCGGGTGACTTCGGCATGACGCCATCCTGTCACCGGCCCCTGACCTCCGACCGGTCAGCACACCGAAGACCGCGGGACGCCGGCTCCCGTCAGTACCCCCGGCTCTGGTAGGGCCGGTTGTACGGGTCGTCGTACGGGGCGGGCTGCGCGGGCACCGGCCGGGGGGCGGCGGGGCGCATCGCCTCGTACCCCGTACCGGGCATCGGGCGCTGCGGCTGCTGCTGGGGCTGCTGCGCCTGCTGGTAGGGCTGGCCCTGGTAGCCCCGGGGAGCGCCCTGCTGGGGGATGTACGGCGCCGGTGCCTGCTGGAGCGGCATGGGCTGCGGCGCCGGCTGCTGCTGTTGCTGGTAGCCGCCGCCGTACGACGGCATGGACTGCGACGGACCCGACGGCAGCGCGGGGAGCGCGGCGGGCAGGGCCGGCAGGTAGCTGTTGTTCGTGTCGTACGCGGCGGGCACTCGGATCGGGGCGATCTGAGGCGTGCCCCGCTCCGCGACCAGGGAGTCGTAGATAGGGGTGTCCGGGAAGGACGGCGCGGAGTAGTAGCCGCCGCCGTAGGTGGAGCGGGGGGAGGTCATGCAACATAAGTTAAGCCACGGCGCACCGGGTTGGGGAGTCGGATTAGAGGCTTCTTTGGGGAGGTGTGGGTGACTTCGGATCCCCAATGCGAGCGAACTTGGGAAAATCGGTCGTCCTCACATGTTCGGATCGTGTAAAGGGCGAGCTGACGGGGGGTTACCGGCGGGTCCCGCCGGGGTCGGACCGCGGTCAGCCGATTAGGTTGGGGGGATGGAATCCTCGGACACCGCGACTCATGATGGGGGCGATCATGTCCATGCTTAAAGGAGCGAATCTTCCGGTGTCCGCACCGGCTGTGCGCGTCGAATTGGGATGGAGTTCAGGACCGGGAGTGCCGGATGTCGACGCCTCCGCGCTGCTCCTCGTGTCCGGCAAGGTCCGTTCCGACGCCGACTTCGTCTTCTACAACCAGCCGGAACACACCTCGGGGGCGGTGCGGCACGAGGGGAAACAGCCCGGTGGGGCGGGCTTCACCGACACCCTCGCCGTCGACCTCGCACGCGTGGAGCCCACCGTCGAACGGATCGTCCTGGCCGCCTCGGCGGACGGCGGCACCTTCGGCCGGGTGCCGGAGCTGCGGGTACGGGTGCTGGACGCGGCGGCCGGGACCGAGATCGCGCGGTACGAGAGCCGGGACGCGAGCGTCGAGACGGCGTTCGTCCTCGGCGAGCTGTACCGCCGCCAAGGGCAGTGGAAGTTCCGGGCGGTGGGACAGGGGTACGACAGCGGACTCGCCGGTCTGGCAACGGACTTCGGGATCTCGGTCGACGAGCCGGCCGCGCCGCCCGCGCCCGCCGCGCGGCCGGCCGCCGCGCCCGCCGCTCCGCCCGTACCACCGCCCTCCGCCCCCGCGTACGCGCCCACCCTGCCGTCGCTGTCGGTTCCCCCCGTACCGGCGAGCCCGCCGCCACCGGCCCCACCGGCCGCTCCCGTGCGGCTGAGCAAGGTGACGCTGACCAAGGAGGCTCCGTCCGTCTCCCTGGCGAAACAGGGCGGAACCTCGGGCAGCATGCGCGTCAACCTCAGCTGGCGGTCGCGCAAACAGCTCAAGGGCTGGGGCGCCAAACTCGGCGGAGCCTTCGCCCCGCAGAGCGAACTCGATCTGGACCTGTGCGCCCTCTATGAACTGACCGACGGCCGCAAAGGCGTTGTCCAGGCGCTCGGCAATGCCTTCGGCGCACTCGACAGAGCGCCCTACATCCATCTCGACGGCGACGACCGCACCGGCGGGTCCGACAGCGGTGAGAACCTCACCATCAACCTGGATCACAAGGACCGGCTGCGCCGCCTCGTCATCTTCGTCACCATCTATGAAGGCGCGAGCAGTTTCGCGGATCTCGACGCGACGGTCACTCTTCAGCCGCAGCACGGCGCCCCGATCGACTTCTCGCTCGGGGAATGCACCGTTCCCTCGACGGTCTGCTCGCTGGCGCTGATCACCAATACCGGCTCGGATCTCGTCGTCCAGCGCGAAGCGCGTTTTCTGGTGCCGGAACGCGGCGTGAGCCCGCAGCGCACCATCGATTACGCCTATGGATGGGGCATGAACTGGACACCCGGGAGGAAGTGACCTACGCCGAAAACCGGCCGGACACGGCGCGCCCGTGACCGGTCGGCCTACGCCCGCCCACCGCCGGGCACCCGCCCGGCCGCCGCCCGACCCCCGCGCTCAGCGGTCCGGCGCGGCCTCCGGGCGGGCATAGGTGCGGCCCTTCCAGGCCGCGCCGCGCCCCCGGTAGTGCTGCACGGCCGAATCGACCGTCATCAGCAGATAGAGCGACGCCGTGAGCGGCAGCACCGGGGCCTGCCACAGCGAGAGCCGGTAGTAGCGCAGTATCGGGATGTACGTCCCCGTCATCACCGCCCACGCCACGAGCCCCAGCAGGCCCGCCGGCACGTCCCCGCCGAAGATCCCCGCGCAGAGCGCGACCGGCGGCGCCAGATATATCACCGCGAGCCCCGCCACCGTCCCCACGAGCAGCAGCGGATTGTGCCTGAGCTGCGCGTACGCGCTGCGCGAGACCATCCGCCACAGATCGGACAGCCCCGGGTACGGACGGACGCTGTCCACCCGCTCCGCCAGCCCCAGCCAGATCCGGCCACCGCCCCGCCGCACCGCCTTGGCCAGCGACACGTCGTCGATGACGGCCTGGTGGAACGAGTCGGGCACCCGGACCCGTACCGCCGTCTCCGTACGCAGCAGCACGCAGCCGCCGGCCGCCGCCGCCGTCCGGCCTCCCGGACGGTTGATCCAGCGGAACGGATACAGCTGCGCGAAGAAGTACACGAACGCCGGCACGACGAGCTTCTCCCAGGCACTGGCCACCCGCAGCCGCGCCATCTGCGAGACCAGGTCCAGATCGTGCGACTCGGCGGCGACGACCAGCTCCCGCAGACTGTCCGGCTCATGGGCGATGTCCGCGTCGGTGAGCAGCAGGAAGTCGGGGGCGCGGGCACCGGCGCGGGCCAGCGCGATGCCGTGCCGCATCGCCCACAGCTTGCCGGTCCAGCCGGGTTCGGGTTCGCCGGGCGACGCCACCGTCAGCGGCAGACCGCCGTACCGCGCGGCCAGTTCACGGGCGAGCGCGCCCGTGCCGTCCGAGCTGCCGTCGTCCACGAGGAAGATCTCGGCCTCACCGGGATAGACCTGGGAGAGAAGGGACGGCAGTGACTCCGGAAGCACCGCCGCCTCGTCCCGCGCGGGCACCACGACCGCGACGGACGGCCACTGCCGCGCCAGATCGTCCTGCCCCAGCTCCTTGGGGCGTCTGAGGCTCTCGTACTCCGCCCGCGCGTGGCCCCCGCGTCCGGGCAGCCGCTGATCCGTACGCCAGAAGAACCCCTGCCCCAGCAACAGCCAGCCCCAGGCGGTCAGCGAAATCACGGCGATCCAGGCAATGGCGCTCATTCGCCGCAGTCTGCACCACGACGCGGGGACCGCAAGTGCCGTCGACTATGGTGACCGGGTGAAGATCGCGCTCATGGACTCCGGTATCGGCCTGCTCGCGGCGGCCCGCGCGGTACGGGAGCTGCGCCCCGACGCGGATCTCGTGCTCTCCTCGGCCCCCGACACCATGCCCTGGGGCCCCCGTACCCCGCAGGACCTCACCGGGCTCGCGCTCGCGGTGGCCCGCGCGGCGGCCGAGTACCGCCCTGACGCGCTGATCGTCGCCTGCAACACCGCCACCGTGCACGCGCTGCCCACGCTCCGCGCCGAGTTGGAGCCGCTGCTGCCCGTCATCGGTACGGTCCCGGCGATCAAGCCCGCCGCCGCCGGGGGCGGGCCCATCGCGATCTGGGCCACCCCGGCCACCACCGGCAGCCCCTACCAGCGCGGGCTGATCCGTGACTTCGCCGCCGGCGTCCGGGTCACCGAGGTGCCCTGCCCCGGTCTCGCGGACGCCGTGGAGCACGCCGACGAGGCCGCGATCGACCGGGCCGTGGCCGAGGCCGCCGCGCTGACGCCGCGTGACGTGCGGACCGTCGTCCTGGGTTGTACGCACTACGAGCTGGTCGCCGAACGTATCCGGACCGCCCTCCAGCGGGCCGGACTGCCGGACCCCGGCCTGCTGGGATCGGCCGGCGCGGTCGCCGCGCAGGCCCTGCGCCGGATCGGGGAGCCGGCCGCCGATCCGGCGGCCGACCCCGCCGAGCGGCCCGCGCCCCGGCTGACGGTGCTCCTCGGCGGAGCGGAGGCCGACCTTCCGGCGGCCGCGCTGGCGTACGCCGAGGGACGGCTGCTGGCCGCCGTGGGACAGCCGCGCTGACGGAGTGGGTTCACGGGCACCGGCACGGTACGGCGCGGGTACGGGCCCGGTACGGCGCGGGTACGGGCCCTCTCGCGCGCTGCGGCAGGGGTGACCGTATGCCCCCGTCCGGCGGTCCACAGCACTCCCGAACGCCCGGAATCTGAGTACGCTGCTTGGCATGAGGGAGCACCCCCGGCAAGAGGGCCACTCCGCTGAGCCCCCGCCCGAAACCTGGACCGGCCGAGCGACCAACCGTGCGCAGTGGCTGCTGGCAGCCGCGGGCGCCGGATGTGTGGCGCTCGGCGTGGAGCTGGCCGTCGACTCCAACTGGACCACCGGAATCGCCGCGCTGCTGATGTCCGTCGTCGGCTGCGTGGCGGCCGGCCTGCTGATCCTCTTCGGCACCCTGGCCTTCGTCCATGTGTCCGTCCGGGTCGAGGACGACTGCCTGGAGGTGCGCTGCGGGCACATGGGCCTGCCGCGCCGCCGCATCGAGCTGTCCCATGTCGTGGACGCCGACTTCGTACCCCGGGTCACCCCGCGCCAGTGGGGCGGCTGGGGATACCGCTGGCGGCCCGAGATGGGCACGGCCGTGGTGGTGCGCCGGGGCGAGGGCGTGGTCCTCAAGCTGGGCGACGGCCGGATCTTCACCGTGACGGTGGACGACGCCGAGACCGCAGTGCGGGTGATCCGCGGCCGGCTGCGCCCGCTGACCGAACCGGACGCGGTGAACGTCTGAGCCGTACGGCCGCACCTGGCCCCCCGCTCAAGCCCGGGTGGGGCCCACCGTGTCCTGCCACACCGCCGGGGCGGCGGGTGGCGGTGCGACGGCGGGCCGCGCCGTGGCCAGCCCGGCGAGCAGCCCCGCGCCCGCCGTCACCGAGGTGAAGCTCAGCGCGTTGCCGACGCTCGCCAGCGCGGCCAGCGCCGTCAGGGCGGCCCCGGCGGTCAGGACCACCGGAGTGGAGCAGCGCGAGCGGCCCAGTGCGAACAGCAGCCCGCCGTAGACCGCGCCCAGCAGCGCCACCCCCACCGCGCCCTGCTCCGCCGCCTGCTGGAGCGGCGCCGAGTGCGGCTTCCCGTCGTTGACCGGTGACTGCGCGGCGGCCGCGGACAGATCGCCGAAGCGGTCGGGCCCCACGCCCAGCAGCGGATGCTCCTTCGCCAGCGCCGCCGCGTCCTGCCACAGCCGGACCCGGTGCTGGGTGAGCTGCCCCTCCAGCGAGGCCGAGAGCCCCTCCGGCAGCGCCTGCTCGGCCACCGCCCAGCCCGTCCCGACGACCACCGCCGTCAGCAGCGCGAAACCGGCGAGCGCGACCGCCCGGCGCCGTGTCCGCGCCGCCGCCAGCGAGCACAGCAGGACACCGAGCGTCGCGAGGAAGCCCACGACGGAACCGAGCAGGATCGCGACGCCCGCGATCACGAGCGCGAGCACCCACAGCGCGGAGCGGGTCCGCGGCCGCCGGGCGGCCGAGGCCGCGCAGCACGCCGCCCCGGCCGCCAGCACCAGCAGCGCGGTCACCGCGCCCGCGTCGCCCGGCGGGGTGGCGACCGTCACGGCCGCCCCGAACGCCCCCTGGCTTGATGCCACCGCCCCGGCGAGCCCCACGAGCGCCATGGCGGTGGCGGTGGCCACCGGCACCAGCGACCCGCAGATCCGGCCGCAGACATATCCCGAGGCGACGGCGAGCACGGCCAGCAGTACCCCCTCCGGCCTGCCCCCGCCCGCCGCCGCGCTGATCAGCGCCCACGCGGCGCAGCCGCCGAGCGCCCCGGCGGCCAGTACGTCGGCCGCCCTGCCCCGGTCCCGTGCCGCCTCGGTCAGCACGGACCGTTCCGCCGGTGCGGCCATCGTGTCCTACCCCCAGCTGTGCCCGGTCCTGTCCCACGACGACCGGATTCGGCCAGGTGGCATGGACTGGCGCATACGGTATCGGCAGGCACGGGTGTTTGTGGAGGGATTGCGAAGCATCATTGTCGGCCGGACGGCACCCGGCGCCGCGACGGCCGCGGTGTCCTGGGGCGCGGGGGCGCCCCGGTCGCGCCGACCGGAAGAGGACCGTCCACGTAGACTCCGCCGGGTGAGCGCCACCATCACCACCGCCGAACCCGCCCCGTCCGCACCCGTGCCCAGCGGCGGGCGGCGCCTGCTGCGACGGCTCGCCAGGCCCGGCGGGGCCGTGCTGTCCGGCGTCCTGCTCTACGCGAGCTTCCCGCCCCGCACCCTGTGGTGGCTGGCCCTGCCCGGCTTCGCCCTGCTGGCCTGGAGCCTGTACGGGCGCCGGCTCCGGGCCGGCTTCGGCCTCGGCTATCTCGCCGGACTCGGTTTCCTGCTGCCGCTCCTGTTCTGGACGGGCGAGGAGGTCGGGCCCGTGCCGTGGCTCGGTCTGGTCCTCTTCGAGGCACTGTTCCTCGGTCTCGTCGGTCTTGGGATCGCCGCCGTGAGCCGGCTCCCCGTATGGCCGGTGTGGGCCGCCGCGCTCTGGATCCTCGGCGAGGCGGCGCGGGGGCGGGTGCCGTTCGGCGGCTTCCCCTGGGGCAAGATCGCCTTCGGCCAGGCGGACGGTTTCTTCCTGCCGCTCGCCGCCGTGGGCGGCACCCCGGTGCTCGGCTTCGCCGTCGTCCTGTGCGGCTTCGGACTGTACGAGGCGGTCCGGCAGACCGTCGCGTACCGCGAGACCCGGAAGGTGCCGCGCGCCGCCGTCGCCGTTGCCGCCGCGACGGTCCTGGCCCCGGTCGCGGCGGCACTCGCCGCCCTGCCGCTGGTCAGCGACGCGGCCGAGAACGGCACGGCGACCGTCGCCGCGATCCAGGGCAACGTGCCGCGCGCCGGACTCGACTTCAACTCCCAGCGCCGCGCCGTCCTCGACAACCACGCCCGCAGGACCGAGCAGCTCGCCGCCGATGTGAAGGCCGGCAAGGAGCCGCAGCCCGACTTCGTGCTCTGGCCGGAGAACTCCTCCGACCTCGACCCGTACCGCAACGCGGATGCGCGGGCGGTCATCGACCAGGCCGTGAACGCGATCGGGGTGCCGACCGTGATCGGCGCCGTGGTCGCCCCCGACACCGGCAAACTGCGCAACACACTGATCCGGTGGGAGCCCGGCCGCGGCCCGACGGCCACCTACGACAAGCGGCATGTGCAGCCGTTCGGCGAGTACATCCCGATGCGTTCCTTCGTCCGGCTCTTCAGCTCCGACGTCGACCGGGTCCAGCGGGACTTCGGGCCGGGACACAAGGTCGGCCTGTTCGACCTCGCCGGCACCAAGGTCGGACTCGCCACCTGTTTCGAGGCGGCCTTCGACGGCGCCGTCCGCGACCCCGTCAAGGCGGGCGCCGAACTGATCGCCGTCCCCAGCAACAACGCGACCTTCGACCGCAGCGAGATGACGTACCAGCAGCTGGCGATGTCGCGGGTGCGCGCCGTCGAGCACAGCAGGTCCGTGGTGGTCCCCGCGACCAGCGGGGTCAGCGCCATCATCCGGCCGGACGGCACGGTCGTCCGGCAGACGAAGATGTTCACGCCCGACGCGCTGGTCGACAAGGTGCCGCTGCGCACCTCGCTCACCCCGGCGACCCGCCTCGGCGCGCTCCCGGAGGCGCTGCTCGCGGTCGTCGCCGCGGCCGGGATCGGCTGGGTCGTACTGCGCTTCGCACGCGACAGGCGGCGCGGGGCCGCCCGTTAGGCTCGCGGCATGGGAACTCCTGACTTCATCAGCCGGATCCGGGCCAGCGCGGGCCGGCAGCTGCTCTTCCTGCCGGGCGTGAGCGCCATCGTCTTCGACGACGAGGGCCGCGTCCTGCTGGGACGCCGTGCCGACACGGGGCGCTGGTCGGTCATCGGCGGCATCCCCGATCCGGGGGAGCAGCCCGCGCTCACGGCGGTGCGCGAGGTGTACGAGGAGACCGGCGTGCGTTGTGTGGCGGAGCGGATCGTGCTCGTCCAGACACTGAAGCCGGTCCGCTACCCGAACGGTGACCACTGCCAGTTCATGGACACCACGATCCGCTGCCGCGCGACCGGCGGCGAGGCGCGGGTCAATGACGAGGAGTCCCTGGAAGTGGCCTGGTTCCCGGTCGACGCGCTGCCGGAGCTGCCGGAGTTCGCGCTCTTCCGCATCAAGCAGGCGCTCACGGACGAGCCGACCTGGTTCGAGCCCGCCGCCACAACGGAGTAGACCGCCCGGGGTCACGGGGCGGGGAAGAGCACTGAGATCACTCGGAAACGCGCTCGTGACGCGCGGACCGTGGCGGGGAAACACACGCTGCCTACCTTCGAGCCGCGCTCTCACAGCTCCCTCATCCCCCCACCCCGCAGGAGGCGTGACATGAGCACCGAATCGCGGCTGGCGGCGCTGGACGGCGGCCCGGATCCGTCGCGTACCGGGAACGGCCCCGGCAATGACACCGGTAGCGGCGCGGACACCGACCGGGCCGTCAGCGAGACGCTGGAGGACTACACACTCCGGTTCGCCCCGCGCCGGTACCGCCGTTGGACTCCGATGGTCGTGGCCACGACCGCGCTCGGCGGCATCGCGTACCTCGCCGACTTCTCCATCGGCGCCGGCATCGGCCTCACCCACGGCACCGGGAACGCGCTGGCGGCCATCGCGCTCGCCGCCGCCGTCATCTTCCTCACCGGCTTCCCGCTCGCGTACTACGGCGCGCGCTACAACATCGATCTGGACCTGATCACCCGGGGTTCCGGCTTCGGTTACTACGGTTCGGTTCTGACCAGTGTCATCTTCGCCAGCTTCACCTTCATCTTCTTCGCCCTCGAAGGCTCGATCATGGCGCAGGGCCTGAAGCTGGGGCTCGGACTGCCGCTGTGGCTGGGGTACTTGGTCTCCACTCTCATGGTCATCCCGCTGGTGATCTACGGGATGAAGGCGCTCAGCAAACTCCAGGTGTGGACCACACCGGTCTGGCTGCTGCTCATGGTGGGGCCGCTGCTCTACCTGGTGAGCACCGATCCGGGCACGGTCAGCCGCTTCCTGGCGTACCCGGGCAGTGGCGGCGACGGCGGGGTCGACACGGCGTCCGTGCTGCTGGGGGCCGGGGTGTGTCTGTCGCTGATCGCCCAGATCGGCGAGCAGATCGACTACTTGCGCTTCATGCCGCCCAAGACCGCGGCGAACAGGCGCGGTTGGTGGACCGCGGTGGTGATGGCCGGTCCCGGCTGGGTGGTGCTGGGCGCGCTCAAGCAGGCCATGGGGGTGTTCCTGGCCGTGTACATCCTCTCCGAGGTGGGACCGACGGCGGCCACCGAGCCCATCCAGCAGTTCCGCGGCGCCTTCGACGCGATGATGCCGTCGTGGCTGGTCGTCCCGCTCGCGGTGGTGCTCGTCGTGATCAGCCAGATCAAGATCAACGTGACCAACGCCTACTCCGGTTCGCTGGCGTGGACCAACTCCGTCACCCGGGTCACCCGGCGCTATCCGGGCCGTATGGTCTTCGTCCTGGTCAATCTGACGTTCGCGCTGATCCTGATGGAGGCCGACATGTTCAGCTTCCTCAACAGCATCCTGGGTTTCTACTCCAACTGCGCCATCGCCTGGATCGTCACCGTCGCCACCGACATCATGGTCAACAAGTACCTGCTGAAGCTGTCGCCGCTGATCCCCGAGTTCCGCCGGGGCATGCTCCACGCGGTCAATCCGGTGGGCGTGGTGTCCTTCGTCGCCGCGTCCGGGCTGTCGATCGCCATGTACTTCCACGCGCTGGGCGACACGCTCCAGCCGTACTCACCCGTCGCGGCGGCGCTGATCGCCTTCGTCGTCACCCCGCTGATGGCCGTGGCCACCCGGGGCCGTTACTACCTGCGGCGCGGCGGGGACGGGATCGACGAGCCGCTGCTCGACGCGGACGGCAACCCCAGCGCGGTGCGGTACGAGTGCCATGTCTGCCGGCAGGAGTTCGAGCGGCCCGATCTGGCGGCCTGTCCCGCGCACGACGCGGTGGTCTGCTCGTTGTGCCTGAGCACCGACAAATCCGGCGCGCATCTGCTCCCGGCGGCGCCCGTCACCGGGTGACACCGCCCGTCCCGCCCGTAACGCTTGTCCCGCCCGTCCCGTACCGCGCGTCCGCGGCCGGTCAGCTGTACTGGGTGGAGTAGTCCCAGGACTGCGCCGGGGGCGTGTTGTTCCAGTGGCTGACGATGCCGTTCCAGTCGGTCTGTGTCGTCGTGGTGTTGTCCCACGGCGGCGTGTGCGGCGGGGCCTGCTGCCAGGAGATGTCGTCGTTGGGCCGGGGGCCGGGCAGCGCCTGGCCCGGGGCGCCGCCGGGGGAGCCGGGGGAGTACATCCCCTGCTCGGACCCGGCCGCGTCGAGGCGGCGGTGCCGGCCCGCCCGGTCCTCGTGGGGAACGGGCTGGTTGAGCCGGCCCTCCGCGGAGAGCTTCTGGGCCCGCGCGACGAGCTGGGCGAGTTCGAGCCCGAACTCCGCCGCCAGCGAGGTCAGATCGAGCCCGTTGTGCCAGCCGCCCACCAGGACCGCGTCCAGCGCCGCCGACCAGGTGGAGTCGGCGGCGGGCAGTGCGGGGGCCTGCGGGGACTGCGCGGGGTGCGGCGGGATCGCCTTCGCCGCCGGCCCGAACTCCCCGCTCTCGCTCCCGGGCCCGGCGGCGGAGACTCCGGCCGACGGCTCGGACCGGCCGTGCGGCTGCGGCGGGGGCTGCTGCTCGCCCGGCTCGACGGTGAGGAGGCACTCCGCGACCGTACGGGCGTCGTCCTTGCCGACCGTGCGCCGGGCGATCCGCACCTCGCGCTCCGTGAGCCCGAGCAGATCCGCCACGGCGCCGTCACTGCCCACGGTCACGGCGAAGGCGGCGAGCATCCGCGTCCGGGCCGCCTGCGCCTCGTCGAGGACGCCCTGCGCGTCGCGCACCTGGTCGTCGCTGCCGCAGAAGGCCACGGCGAGTACGGAGTGACGCTCCCACAGCTCTCTGGGTTCCATGTCAGGGTCAACGTTCCTGCGAGCCTTATGGGTCGTTTTGGCGTTATACATCACTAGATTGAGTGGTATGGATGACAAATAGCCAATCAGTCTGGAGAGAGTCGATTCTGCGCGGGCGACCCCCCGCCCACCAGGGCCGCTGCCCGCCCCGACCGGGTCTAGGGGCATTCCTCGTCGAATTTCACCGTGTCCAGCCGAACGGGCTGCCCGGTCACCTTCGTACTGGCTTTCGGGTCCTGTCCGCACACCTTCCAGTTGGACTCCAGCAGGATCTTGCGGTCCTTGCCGGAGGCGTCCTCGGCGTCGACGCTGACCGAGGTGCCGAGCGCGGCGCGGGCGAACCGTACCGACTTGCCCGTGAAGTCGGGCATCGTGCCGCCGGCCGGCGCGGGCTCTCCCGCGTCCTTCGACGGACAGTCCTCCCCGGTCTTCACCGCGCCGAGGTCCACCGTCGTGCCGGTCGGCAGGGTGCCGGCCGCCGGGGTCTGCGAGCAGACCTTCCAGTTCCGGTCGAGGAGTACCGCCCGGCCGCGTCCGAGCGCGTCGTGCGAGGTCAGTTCGCGGAAGCCGGCGGACCTGGCGGCGTCCCGCGCCGACCGGAGCCCCTTGCCGACGAGGTCCGGCAGGGCGGCACGGGCCATGCTCGTGGTGGCGTCGGGCGCGGAGGAGCCGGTGTCCTCGCACGCGGTGAGGGTGAGAAGCGCCGTGGCGCCGAGGAGCGCGAGGGCGGTGCGGGTACGCATGGGTCCCCCCAAGGGCATCGCGGGTGGGGCGGGTAAGGGGGACATCATGCGGGAAGCGGGGCGCGGCGAGCCGGGAAACGCCGGAAAACCCGGATACGACAGAAGAGTTCAGGACACGGCCGGACGCCGGGGGAGCCGGGCCGGCCGTACCGGCGGCGGCCGCCCTGTCAGGAGAAGACCCCGCTGTGTCAGGAGAAGGCCCCGCTGTACGCGTTCAGTGCGGGCTGGCCGCCCAGGTGGGCGTAGAGCACGGTCGAGTCGGGGCCGATCTCGCCGGTGCGCACCAGATCGATCAGCCCGGCCATGGACTTCCCCTCGTACACCGGGTCGATGATCATCCCCTCCAGGCTGCCGGTCAGCCGGATCGCCTCCAGCGTCGACTCGACGGGCACGCCGTAGAGATCGCCCGCCCATCCTTCGAGCACGGTGATCTCGTCGTCGCGCAGTTCGCGGCCGAGACCGATCAGCGCGGCGGTGTGCCGGGCGATCCGTCCGACCTGGGCGCGGGTCTCCTCGATCCGGGCGGAGGCGTCGATGCCGATCACCCGGCGGGGCCGGTCCTGCCCGGCGAACCCGGCGATCATCCCGGCGTGGGTGGAGCCCGTGACGCTGCACACCACCACGGTGTCGAAGAAGACGCCTTGTTCGGCCTCCTGGCGCTCCACCTCGTACGCCCAGTTCGCGAAGCCCAGCCCGCCGAGCGGGTGTTCCGAGGCGCCGGCCGGGATCGGGTACGGCGTGCCGCCCTCGGCCCGCACCTCGTCCATCGCCCGCTGCCAGGAGTCCTTGATCCCGATGCCGAACCCGTCGGAGCCGAGCCGTACGTCGGCGCCCATGATGCGCGACAGCAGGATGTTGCCGACCTTGTCGTTGACCGCGTCGGGCCAGTCGACCCACTTCTCCTGCACGAGCCGGGCCTTGAGACCGAGATGGGCGGCGACGGCGGCCACCTGCCGGGTGTGATTCGACTGGTAGCCGCCGATCGACACGAGGGTGTCCGCGCCCTGCGCGAGGATGTCGGGGACGAGGTACTCCAGCTTGCGGGTCTTGTTGCCGCCGTACGCCAGCCCCGAGTTGCAGTCCTCGCGCTTGGCCCACACCCGGGCGCCGCCGAGATGTTCGCTCAGCCGGTTCAGCGGATGGATCGGGCTGGGGCCGAAGAGCAGCGGGTAGCGGGCGAAATCCTCGATGGGCACGGGGGAGTTCCTCTCGTCGGGGGTACGCCGGCCGGGCCGCGGGCGCGGAACCGGCGGTCGGGGTCGGGGGACAGTGCTCAGTGGGCGTGGACCAGACCGTGGCCGCCGGAGACGGCCGGGGCGGGAGATGCGGGAGATGCGGTAGGTACGGGCGGTGCGGGATGTCCGGAGGGCGCGCGGTGTTCGGCGGGTGAGCCGGCGAGCGCCATCCAGGTCGTATGGGCGACGGCCGCCGCGGTGGCGGTGTCGCCCGCCGCGCAGGCGTCGATCATCCGGTGGTGCAGCGCGACGGACTCCAGCCCGGCCGCCGAGGAGAAGCGCACCCGCTCGATACGGCGCAGCAGCGGGGAGTACTGCTCCAGGACCTCCGTGACGACGGTGTTCGACGCGGCGCTCACGCACACCTGGTGCAACGCGTCGTCCGCCGCCAGCGCGGCGCCGGTGTCGCCCCGCTCCAGCGCAGCCGCGAACGCCTCGTTCGCCGTCCGCATCGCCGCGAGCCGGTCCGCGTCGAGTACGGGAACGGCCAGCCGTACGGCCAGTTCGTGCATCGCCGCGACCACCGGCTGGGCGTCCCGTACGGCCGTGGCGTCCAGCGCGCTGACACTGGTCGACCGGCCGGGCCTGGTGATCACCAGGCCGCTCCGCTCCAGCCGCATCAGCGCCTCGCGGATCGGGGTGCGGCTCACCCCGATCCACTCCTGCAACTCGCTCTCGCGCAGCCGCTCCCCGGGCTTCAGCGTGCCGTCGACGATGGCGTCCCGCAGCGCGGTGAAGGCACGGTCGCGGAGCAGGACCCGGGCGGTCAGGGGAGTGGTGGGAACCGGCATGCAATATATTGCATGCCCGCGCCGTCCGCCTGTCAAGGGCGGGCCGCCGCGCTCAGCCGGCGGGCGCGGGCGGCCAGACGCCGGGGGCGAGCAGGCCCGTCACATACGCGTGCGCCACCAGCGCCGCTCTGTTGCGTACGCCCCAGCGCCGGGACATCCGCCCCACGTGGTAGTTGACGCCGTCGACGGTCAGCCCCACCTCCCCCGCGATCCGCGCCGTGGTGGAGCCGCCCGCCAGCAGGGTGAGGATCCGCAGCTCGGCCTCGCTCGCCTCGCCCGCCCCGGTGCCGGCGGCGGGCGGCGGCGCGGCGGCCCGCTCACCCCGTACCCGCAGATACAGCAGGAGGACGGGGTGGGACGCCGGTGCGTCGGCGAGCAGGTCGACCGTCAGCTCGCCGTACCGTTCGGCGCCCGAGGGGGTGGACCACGAGACCTCGACCGGATAGCGCGACCTGCGGCCCTGCCGTACCGCGTCGGCGATCGGATGGAGCTGTCCTGGGCCCGGTATCCGGAAGAGATCCATGGCGCTGCGCCCGCGCAGCCGGCCCGGCAGCTCGCCCCACTGCGCCGCCATCGCCGGGTTCGCCATCAGCACCCGCCCGTACGGGTCGCTGATCGCCAGCGGTACCGGGAGCCGGTCGAAGAGGAGGAAGGTGCGGTTGCGCCAGGAGACCGCGTCGCCCGACCAGGATTCCGGGTCGCTGAACAACGTTTCCGGCGCCGCTCCGTGCTGCTTGTGCACCCCTTGTACTCCTTGCGCTCCTCGCGACCCATGCGACCCATGCGACCCATGCGTCCCGTGCGGCTTGTGTGCCTCCTCGGTGTGGCCCGGCCCGTCCACACCACCCACACCACCCGTGGCGTCAGTCGCACCAGTCTCACCCACCGCACAGGGCTCGCCGGTCCCGGGTGTCCCTGGGGTCCCGGGGGTGCGGGGCTCCGTCTCGTCCTCCCGTCCCGTCCGCTTCCGTTCCGCCGCCGCTTCCACGTCCTGGCCTCGACCGCAAGGCCCTCGCGGCGCGGGACACTACACAAACATGTAGTCACGAGGCCGTCCAAAGCACCCCGGCAGGGCGAGGGTTGAGACACGCCTTGCCCCAAGCCCTCAGCGGAAGGTGACCCACCGGCATGACCGAGACCCTCTCCCCGGCGCAGTCCGGGACCGAAAGCCCCGACCCCGCCCCGGCCCGCGTCCCCGCCCCCTCGCCCGCGCCGACCTCCACGTCCACCTCCGCCTCCTCCGTCACCCCGCCGCCCGTGCCGGTCGTGGACATCTCGGACAGCGATCCGCGGATCACGCCCGTCCTGCACCACATGGAGCTGCTCCGCAGCCACGGCTCGCCCCTCGTCGTGCGCCGGCACGGCCGGGACCTCCTGCTGGTCAGCGACCTCGCACTGGTCACGGAGCTGGCCGACGAACAGCGGTTCAGCAAGTTCGTGGGTC
The DNA here is from genome assembly GCF_036231945.1 of Streptomyces sp. NBC_01429. Classification (NCBI taxonomy): domain Bacteria; kingdom Bacillati; phylum Actinomycetota; class Actinomycetes; order Kitasatosporales; family Streptomycetaceae; genus Streptomyces; species Streptomyces sp. NBC_01429. The sequence continues at coordinate 7,196,298 of NZ_CP109599.1, forward strand.
CCGCGCTGGAGAACGTACGGGAGTTCGTCGCCGACGGCCTGTTCACCGCCTACAACGACGAGCCCAACTGGGCCAAGGCGCACGACATCCTGATGCCCGCCTTCTCGCTCGGCTCCATGCGCACCTACCACCCGGTCATGCTGGACGTCGCCCGCAGGCTGATCGGATCCTGGGACCGCGACGCCGCCTCGGCCACCCCGGTGGACGTCGCCGACGACATGACGCGGATGACCCTGGACACCATCGGGCTGACGGGCTTCGGCTTCGACTTCGGATCGTTCGAACGGGACGGTACGCACCCCTTCGTCGAGGCCATGGTCCGCTGCCTGGACTGGGCGATGACCAAGCTGGCCCGGGTCCCCGGCACCGATCACACCGCGCGCGACGCGGCGTTCCGCGCCGACGCGGCCCATCTCGCCGCCGTGGTGGACGAGGTCGTCGCGGCGCGCACCGCCGACGCGGGCACCTCGGGCCCGGACGACAGCGGCCGGGACACGCCGGACGCGCGGGATCTGCTGGGTCTGATGCTCACCGCGACCCGTCCCTCGGACGGGCCCGACGGCACGACGCTGGACCTGGAGAACATCCGCAACCAGGTCATCACCTTCCTGATCGCCGGTCACGAGACCACCTCCGGGGCGCTCTCCTTCGCCCTCTACCACCTCGCCAAGGACCCGAGCGCGCTGCGCCTGGTCCAGCGCGAGGTGGACGAGCTGTGGGGCGACACCGCCGACCCCGAGCCCAGCTACGAGGACGTCGGCCGGCTGCGCCACACCCGGCAGGTGCTCAACGAGGCGCTGCGGCTGTGGCCGACCGCGCCCGGGTTCCAGCGGCAGGCGCGCCACGACACCGTCCTCGGCGGCCGTCTTCCGCTGAGTGCCGGACAGGGTGTGCTGGTCGTCACGCCGATGCTGCACCGCGATCCGGTGTGGGGCGACAACCCGGAGCTGTTCGACCCGGCGCGCTTCGGGCCCGAGGCGGAGGCCGGTCGCTCCCCGCACGCGTACAAGCCGTTCGGCACCGGTGAACGCGCCTGCATCGGAAGGCAGTTCGCCCTGCACGAGGCCACGATGCTGCTCGGCATGCTGGTCCACAGGTACCGGCTGATCGACCAGGACGACTACCGGCTGGAGCTCAAGCAGACCCTCACCATCAAGCCCGACGGTTTCACCCTCACCCCGGTGCGCCGCACCCCCGCCGACCGCGCTGCCAACCGCGCCGCGCTGCCTGCCCCGACCGTGCGGCCCGCCGCGCCGAGCGCCCCCGCCCACGCCGCCGGGGACGCGCGGCGGCTGCCCTCCGGGGTGCGGCGCGGCACCGGGCTGCTGCTCCTGCACGGCTCCAACTACGGCACCTGCCGCGACTTCGCCGCACAACTCGCCGACAGCGCGGGCGCGCTCGGCTGCGACACCGCCGTCGCCTCCCTCGACGAACACGCCGGGCGACTGCCCACCGACCGCGCCGTCGTGATCGTCGCCGCCTCCTACAACGGGCAGCCCACCGACGACGCGGCGGCCTTCCTGCGCTGGCTGGAGCGGGCGGAACCCGGCGACGTGGCAGGCGTCACGTACGCCGTCCTGGGCGTCGGCGACCGCAACTGGTCCGCCACGTACCAGCGCGTCCCGACCCTCGTCGACGAGCGGCTCGCCGCCCTCGGCGCGACCCGGCTCGTGGACCGCGTGGCGGCCGACGCCTCCGGCGATCTGACCGCCGCCGTCGGCGAGTTCACCGACGCGCTGCGCACCGCGCTGCTGGAGCGCCACGATGACCCGGACGCCGTCGCTGAGCCGGTGCGTACGGCCGTGGACGACGGGCCCGCGCACACCGTCACGGAGATCACCGGCGGACCGCTGGACGCGCTGGCCGCCCGGCACGGCATGGCGGCGATGACCGTCACGCAGACCGCGTCGCTCACCGACCCGGCGCACCCGCGCGCCAAGCGGCTGGTGCGGCTGGCGCTGCCCGAGGGGACGACGTACCGCACCGCCGACCATCTGACGGTGCTCCCCGCCAACGACCCCGGGCTCGTCGCCCGCGCCGCCGGGCTCCTCGGCGTCCGGCTCGACACCGTTCTGAGCATCGCCCCGAGCCGTCCCGGTGGCGCCGGCGGTTCGCGCGGGGCCGCGATCGCCGTCGACCGGCCGCTGACCGTACGGGAGTTGCTCACCCACCACGTGGAGCTCCAGGACCGGCCCACCGAGGGGCAGTTCGCCACGCTGGCCGCGCTCAACCCCTGTCCGCCGGAGCGGGCGGCCCTGGGCGCGCTCGCCGAGGACGCGCGGGCGCGCGCCGCCGACCACCGCACCCTCCTCGACCTGGTCGAGGACCACCCCGCCCTGCGTACGGCGCTGACCTGGCCCGTACTGCTGGACCTGCTGCCGCCGCTGCGGCCCCGGCACTACTCGGTCTCCTCGGCGCCGGTCACCGACCCGCGCCACGCCGACCTGATGGTCTCGCTGCTGGACGCCCCCGCGCGCTCGGGCCGGGGGCGCCGCCGGGGCACCGGGTCCGGCCATCTGCACACCGTGCGCCCCGGGGACACCGTGTTCGCCCGCGTCCAGCCGTGCCGCGAGGCGTTCCGCGTCAGCCCCGACGACCATGCCTCCACCCCGCTGATCATGGTCGCCGCAGGCACCGGCCTCGCGCCCTTCCGGGGCGCCGTCGCCGACCGCCGCGCGCTGGCCGACGGCGGGGCCCGGCTCGCCGAGGCGCTCTGCTACTTCGGCTGCGACGGCCCGGACACCGACTATCTGTACGCCGAGGAACTGCGCGCGGCCGAGCGGGCCGGAGCGGTCTCCATGCGGCCCGCCTTCAGCGCGGCGCCGGCCGGGGACGTGCGCTACGTCCAGCACCGTATCGCCGCCGAGGGCGACGAGGTGTGGGCCCTGCTGGAGGCGGGCGCCCGGGTCCACGTCTGCGGCGACGGCGCCCGGATGGCGCCCGGCGTGCGCGAGACCCTGCGCGGCCTGTATCTGCGCAGGACCCCGGGCGCCGACGAGGCGGCGGCCCACGGCTGGCTCCAGTCGCTGGCCGACCGGGGGCGGTACGTGGAGGACGTCTACGCGGGCTAGTGCCCCTCCCGGCAAGCTCTGCCCCGTCGCGCCGCCCAGCACGCACGCTCGCCGCGTTGGCCAAAAGCCCTGGTAGCTCCGCTACAAGGACTTCCGGCCGCCTTGCGATCGCACGCACCGGACGACGCTCCTTCCGGGGCAGACATTGCCGGTCGCGGCACTAGGCCCTGTGTCCTTCGTCGCGGGACCCGGACGAGCGGTCCCCTGACCGCGAGGTCATTCGAGCAGGCTGCCCAGCCGCCCTTCCAGCAGGACCAGCAGCTCGCCGAGACCGCCGGCGAGCTGCTCCTGGCTGTTCGCGCCGAGCCCGTCCAACAGGGCCGCCTCGTAAGCCAGTTGCGCGGGGAGCAGCCGGTCGAGCAGCGCACGGCCGCCGGCCGTCAGGGACAGATGGGACACCCGGCGGTCCCGGTCGTCGGGGCGCCTGGCGATGAGGCCGTCGCTCTCCAGCCGGCGCAGCCGTTTGGTCACGGCCGCTCCGGAGGCGAAGGTCTCGCGCGCGATCCGGCCCGGGGTCAGCTCGTGGCCCGTGCGGCGCAAGGTGCCCAGGATGTCGAACTCGGGGCGGGTCAGCCCCTCCCGCCGCAACGGGGCGTCGGCGGCCTGCTGGAGCAGGGCGGAGCAGCGGTTGAGCCGCCCGATCACCGCCATGGGCGCGGTGTCCAGAGCGGGCATCACCTGCTGCCATTGCCGCATCACCCCGGCGACGATGTCCTCGGCCACGCGCACTCTCCTTCGTGTGTTGCGTGTGTGGTGGATCAAGCGTCTACGGTACGGGGGCCACGGGCGCGGTACGGCGCACGAGCAGCGCCAGCGTGCGGTGGCCCTCGGCCTCGGCGGCGGCGACGCGTTCGGCGGGCAGGGCGCGCTGCCACCACTCGCCCGAGGCCACCTCGAAGGCGTCGCGCAGCTCGACCAGGGAGAGCGCGAGCCGGTCACGGGACCGTCCGGCCTCCCCGGCCCACCCCGTACCCTCGGCCGCACTCCCGGCCGCCGCCCGCACCGCCGCGCCGCGCGCCGCCGTGACCTCGGCGAGCGCCCGGTCGATCCGGTCCGTGGCCCGGCGGTTGGTGACCAGCACGCAGCAGGCCAGTCCCACCGCCGCGCCGACCAGTGTGTCCACCATGCGGTCGTGGACCAGTGTGCCCGCCGGCAGATGGCCGCCGAACTCGGTGAGCAGCAGCGCCATCGGTGTGACGCACACCGAACCCAGCCAGTAGTTACGGGTGATGAGCGCCTCCGCGCCGATCTGGAAGGCCAGCGCGAGCAGCACCATCGCGAGATGCCCGGTGCGGATCAGGGGCAGCAGCGCGAGGAAGAGGACCAGCCCGAGGACATTGCCGAGAACGCGCTGAACGGCCCGCTGCCAGGAGAGTGTGGTGTTGGCCTGGTAGAGGGAGGCCGCGGTGACCACCGCCCAGTAGGGGTGGCCGACCCCGGCGGCCAGCGAGACCCAGCCCGCGAGCGCGCACCCGGCGGCCACCCGCGCGCCGACCGGCAGCAGCGGGGACCCCGGCCGCAGCCGGTCCCGTACGGCCCGGATGCCCCGGGGGCCGTCCGGCGCGGGCCGGCGCGGCTCCCACAGCGCCCGGCGTTCGGCGCCGACCCCGGCGACCTCCCGGCTCTCCCCGGGCGTCAGCGCGACGGCGGGCAGGGCCCGGCCCCGGCGCAGCGCGCGGGCCAGGGAGGCGCACCGGTCCGCCTCGCCCGGGTGCGGGGCTTCCGCGGCGAGGGCCGACTCCGCGTGGACGAGCAGCCGGTCGAGCCCGGCCCGCTCCGTACCGCGGCCCCGGTCCGTACCGTCGCCCGGGACCAGGAAGAGCGTGTGCCACGCGGCGTTGACCGCGCCGGCCGCCGCCCGGCGGGCCGGCAACACCTCGGCCCCCTGGGCCCGCCACAGCGCCGCCGACGCCTCCAGCGCCCGGGCGACGGCGGCCCGTTCGGGCCCGTGCGGCCGGAACAGACCGGGCGCCATGCAGATGAGCCAGGCCACCGCCCCGCCACCGACCGCCAGGGCGAGATGGAACGGAACGTCGGCGAGGCGCTGGGGCACGAAGAAGGCGGAGGACGAGATGAACGTCAGGATCAGATTGCCCGGCGGCCCGATCCCGGTCGCGTCGCAGACCGTCTTGTGCGCGGCCGCCACCAGCGCGGCGAGCGCCACCAGCAGCGCGGGCGAGGAGACCGTCGCCGCGCAGACCAGCGCGACCCCGAGGCTCGCCACCATCCCGAGGACCACCAGGGCCAGGGAGCGGGCCCGCGCCGTGTACGGCCTGCCGTGCGCGTAGAGGGCGCACATCGCGCCCGCCGAGGTGTAGAGGACGAGATCGAGACGGCCCAGCGCCAGCAGGGTCAGATCGGGTACGGCGAGCGCGCCCGCCGCGCTCAGCGCGGGCTTGTGCCAGAGGTCGACCGGCCGCCGCAGCCGGACGGTGCTCCGGATCGGGAGCGCGGCCGGACGGGGACGCTGACGCTGACGCGGCGTCGTACCGCGGGTGGTGTGCTTGCCCATCCCAAAAGATTAGCAGGTGTTTTACACGTGAAATATTAATGTCGGTGCATGCGATATGTACGAGAATCGACCTACACAAAACATAAAAAAGCGCGCAGAATGGAACGTGGCACGGCTCGGTGCCGTGCCGCACGGTCGGTGACTTGCGTGAAAGAAGGAGGCGAGTCGTATGGCCGACGTCTCACACCACAGGGAGACGGGACAGGATCTGTCCAGCCATCCCGACGTTCCCGAGATGCGCGAGCGCTACGCCCGCATGGTCGGTGGCGGACGCGGACTGACGGCGATGGCGGGACCGGTCTTCCTCGTCGGTCTGTTCTGCGCCCTGTCGCCCTGGATCATCCACTTCACCAGCAGCCAGCCCGCGCTGGCGACGCACAACCTGATCATGGGGGTCGCGCTCGCCGTCCTGGCGCTCGGTCTCTCCTTCGCACCGGGGAGGATGACCGGTCTGAGCCCGGCCATCTGCGCCATGGGTATCTGGATGATCGTGGCTCCCTGGATCGTGGGGAGCGGCCCCGACAAGGGCATCATCTGGACCAACGCCGTCATCGGCGGCCTCACCTTCCTGCTGGGTCTGGCATGTGCGGGCATGGCGATGCGCAACAGCCGAAGGAGCGTGAGACGAGCGGCATGACGCGGACGGGATGAACCGGGGGAGCAGACCACGAACCGGGGGGACTGGAACGGGGGAGAAGCCGAAGTCACCGGGCGGGCCCGCCCTTTGCGGGCCCGCCCGCGCGCGTACCGCGCGTCCTCGCCGGCCGGCCGGGCCCGGGGGTGGAGACCTGCGGACGGAACTGATGTACGGTGCCTGCCATGGGACCGTACGTAAACCACCGTGCAGCGGAGCCGCCCTTCAGCGGCCCCCACGGTGTGTGCGCGCCCCGCGGCCAGAGCTTCCTGCGCCGCCGCGGCCGGGTGGGTTCTCCCCCGGCCCGTCTCTGTCGCTGACCCGCGATATCTCGCCGAGCGCCGCCGGGCCCCTCGCCGGGCTCCGGCCGCCCCGTCGGCACCCGCTCCACGCCCCTCCCTCACTCCGGCCCGCCCCGGGCCGCCCGCCCGCGTCCGCGCCCCGCCCGGACCCGTTCACCAGAGGAGATCCGTGACCGTCACCACCGCATCCGCCGCCACCGCCACGCCCCCCGTCGCCGCCTCCGCCCCCGCCGTGCCGCGCCCGTACCGCATCCCCGCCGACGGTCTGTACGAGGGCCACCGCGAGCTGCGCCGGCTGCCGGAGGGGTGGCAGGACCGCCCGTACGAGCTGTTCGAGCTGGTCCCGCAGGCCCGCACCATCGGCGCCGAGATACGCGGGCTCGACCTCGCGCAGCCGCCCTCGCCCGCCCTGCGCGAGGAGCTCAACCGCGCCCTGCTGGAGTGGAAGGTGCTCTTCTTCCGGGGGCAGCATCTGACCTCCGAGGCGCAGCGCGCCTTCGCCCGCAACTGGGGCGAGCTGGAGACCAATCCGCTGCTCGCCACGGGCGACGCCCCCGAGGTGGTGCGCTTCGACCGTTCCGCCGTCCCCAGCTTCGAGAACGTCTGGCACACCGACGTCACGTTCCGCGAGCGGCCGGCGCTCGGCGCGGTGCTGCAACTGCGCGAGGTGCCGCCGTCCGGCGGCGACACCATGTGGGCCGACATGGCGGCGGCGTACGACAACCTGCCCCAGGACGTGAAGGACCGCATCGACGGCGCGCGCGCCGTGCACGACTTCCTGCCGGGCTTCGCCCGCTTCGCTCCCGCCGCCCAACTCGCCGCCTTCCAGGACCAGTTCCCGCCGGTCGAGCACCCGGTGGTACGGCGTCACCCGGAGACGGGCCGGCGGATGCTCTTCGTGAACACGTCCTTCACCACCCACCTCGTGGGATTCGGGCAGGAGGAGAGCGACCGGCTGCTGAGGCTGCTGTTCCAGCAGGCCTATGTGCCCGAGTTCCAGGTGCGGTTCCGCTGGCAGGCCGGTGACATCGCCTTCTGGGACAACCGCGCCACCCAGCACTACGCCGTCAACGACTACGGCTCCCACCGGCGCGTCGCGGAGCGCGTCGCGATCGCGGGCGACCGCCCCTTCTGACCCGGCCCGGAGCCGCGCCCGCCGACGTACGACACTGCCGCACAACACCGCGGTACACGCCGCAGTGCGCACACCGTCGCACCGCACAGGCACACATACACGCACACCGCACACCGACACGTCTCAACCATCGGCACCCGGTACACACCGACACACCACCCGCACCGGCAGACCAGTGCGGCGCCGCCCCCACGACACCGCGCGAGGGGGCGGCGCCGCCGGCCGTCACGGCCCTCCGTCACCGGTGACCGGCCCCTTCGTATCCCCGCACACCCCTTGACAGTGCTCCCCCGGGCGATTCAGGATGCCCGGGTGAACCTGTCAGACAGCCAGACAGCTGGCGATGCGCCCAGACGGATCAGCGCCATGGAAGCGGTACTGAATCATCTGCGCGGCGCGATCGAGCGGAGCGAGTACGCGGTGGGGGACAAACTCCCCTCCGAGGCCGAACTCTGCCGTCGCCTCGAAGTGAGCAGGCCCGTGCTCCGTGAGGCGCTGCGCGCGTTGCAGACGATGGGGCTGACCGTCTCCCGGACCGGAAAGGGCACCTTCATCGTGTCCAACGGCCCGGTGGAGGACCCGGTCTTCGGCGACTACACCGCGAGCGACCTCCTGGAGGTCCGCCGGCACGTCGAGATCCCGGTGGCCGGATACGCGGCCGTGCGCCGTACCCCCGAGGACCTCGATCACCTCGCCCATCTGCTGGAGCGGATGGAGCGGGAGACCGACACCACCGCCTGGGTGGCGATGGACACGCTGTTCCACCTCGCCGTCGCCCAGGCGGCCCAGAATCCCGTCTTCCGGCGGGTCATAGAGGAGATCCGCGACGCGCTGGCCCGCCAGTCCGCGTTCCTCAACGAGCTGGGCGGCCGGCGTGAGCAGTCGAACCAGGAGCACCGCGCGATCGTCGAGGCCCTCGTCGACCGGTCGGAGCAGGACGCGGTGGCGGCGATGACCCACCACCTCGCCCGCGTCGAGTCGACGCTGACCACCATTGTGCGGACCCCGCACTGTACGAAACCCCCACAAGAAGGCGAATCCCACGCGTGAGCGAGCAACTCCAGCAGGCGGAACAGTACGAGGCGCCACAGCACGGGCAGGACGACGCCCACGTCGACGCCGGTGACGCCGGGTACAGCAAGACCCTGAAGTCCCGGCACGTCAACATGATCGCCATCGGCGGCGCCATCGGTACCGGGCTCTTCCTCGGTGCCGGCGGCCGGCTCGCCAGCGCCGGCCCCTCCCTGGCCATCGCGTACGCGGTCTGCGGCATCTTCGCCTTCCTCGTCGTACGCGCTCTCGGCGAGCTGGTCCTGCACCGGCCGTCCTCCGGAGCGTTCGTCTCGTACGCCCGCGAGTTCATGGGGGAGAAGGGCGCCTTCGTCGCCGGCTGGATGTACTTCCTGAACTGGGCTACCACCGGAATCGCCGACATCACGGCGGTGGCCACCTACACCCACTACTGGGGGATGTTCACCGACGTCCCGCAGTGGGTGATCGCCCTGATCGCGCTCGCGGTCGTGCTGACCGTCAACCTCATCTCCGTGAAGTTCTTCGGCGAGATGGAGTTCTGGTTCGCGATCATCAAGGTCAGCGCGCTGGTGGTCTTCATGCTGATCGGCATCTTCCTGCTGGTCACCCAGCAGCCGGTGGACGGCCACAGCCCCGGCCCGTCGCTGATCACGGACAACGGCGGCTTCTTCCCGGCCGGCATGCTCCCGATGCTGCTCGTGGTCCAGGGCGTCGTCTTCGCGTACGCCTCGGTCGAGCTGGTCGGGGTCACGGCGGGCGAGACCGCCGAGCCCGAGAAGATCATGCCGAAGGCCATCAACTCGATCATGTGGCGTGTCGCCCTCTTCTACGTCGGCTCGGTCATCCTGCTGACGATGCTGCTGCCGTGGGACAAGTACTCCGCGAGCGAGAGCCCCTTCGTGACCGTGCTGTCGAACATCGGGGTGCCCGCCGCGGGCGGTGTGATGAACCTGGTCGTCCTCACGGCCGCCATGTCGAGCCTCAACTCCGGCCTCTACTCCACCGGTCGCATCCTGCGCTCCATGGCGATGTCCGGCTCCGCGCCGAAGTTCACCGGCGTGATGAGCCGCAGCCAGGTCCCGTACGGCGGCATCCTGCTCACCTCCTCCATCTGCGTCCTGGGCGTCGGCCTCAACTTCGTCGTACCGAAGGACGCCTTCGAGATCGTGCTGAACTTCGCGGCGATCGGCATCCTGTCCACCTGGGGCATGATCATGGTCTGTCACCTCCTCTTCTGGCGGAAGACGCAGCTCGGACGGCTCTCGCGGCCCGGTTACTCGCTGCCCTTCGCGCCGTGGACCCAGATCATCACCCTGCTCTTCCTCGCCTCGGTGCTCGTCCTGATGTACGCGGACGGCGGCGCCGGCCGCACCACCGTCCTGTCGCTGCCCGTGATCATCGCCGCGCTGGTCGGCGGCTGGTTCCTGGTACGGGGCCGGGTCGGGGCCATCCGCGAGACGGCCGCGTCGGCACGCACCGGACGCGACGGCACCACCCGCACCACCGATGACACCGAAAGCTGAGCATGACCGAGATCATCACCACTCCGCGCCGAACCCCGGGCCCGCCGCCCCCCGTCCGCGAACCGGCCCACGTGCCGCTCGCCCATGTCGTACGGGGCGGTGTCATCGAGGGCGTCCACCACGGCTCGGTGGTCGTCCTGGCCGCCGACGGCAGTGTCGAGTTCCTGGCCGGGGACATCGAGGCGGCGTTCTACCCGCGCTCCGCGCTCAAGCCGCTCCAGGCGGTCGGCCTGCTGCGCGCGGGGCTGCCGCCCCTGGACGACGAGTCACTGGCCCTCGCCGCGGCCAGTCACTCCGGTGAGGAACGGCATCTGACCACGGCCCGGCGCATCCTGGACGCCGCCGGGCTGACCGAGGACGATCTGCGCAACGTCCCCGACCTGCCCTACGGCGCCGAGCGGCGCGAGGAGTGGCTGCGGCTGGGCCACGGCCGTACCCGCCTCGCCCAGAACTGCTCGGGCAAGCACGCCGCCATGCTGATGACCGCGCGGGCCAGGGGATGGCCGCTGGACAGCTACGCCGACGCCGGGCACCCGCTCCAGCAGGCGCTCGCCGCGACCGTCGAGGACCTCACGGGACAGCGCATCGCCCGGGTGACGGTCGACGGCTGCGGCGCGCCGCTCTACTCCGTCTCCCTGCACGGCCTCACCCGCGCCGTCGCCCGGCTGGCGAGCGCCGCGCCCGGCACCGACGAGGGCCGGGTCGCGCACGCGATGCGCGCCCACCCGGAGATCGTCTCCGGCACCGGGCGTGACGTCGCCCGGCTGATGCGCGCGGTGCCGGGACTGCTCGCCAAGGACGGCTTCGAAGGGGTGCAGGTCGCCGCGCTGCCGGACGGCAGGGCCGTCGGTGTGAAGATCGCCGACGGCGGCGACCGCGCCCGGATGCCGGTGACGGCGGCGGCCCTCGCCCGGTGCGGGGTCGACCCCGGGATCCTCGCCGAGTTCGCCCGTACGCCGGTCATCGGAGGCGGCGCCGAGGTGGGGAGCCTGCGGGCGGCGGGCGCGCTGGCTCCCGTATCCGATCCGGAGCCCGCCGCGTAGGGCGTGTTCCGAGTTCTCCCGCGGCGTCGCGGTGTCTGGCACCCGCGTCTCCGGCGTTGTCGTCACTCGACGACGCTCCGCGTCGCCTCCCTCCTCCGTCTTGGATCCACAGGCACCAGACACCGCTCCTTCCTCCACGGGAGAACTCGGAACACGCCCTGGCCACCCCGCAAGCAGGGGGCGGCGGGGCCGAAAGCCCCGGGCCCGCCGCCCCCGCAGTTCCGTCTCCGCCCGGCCGACCCGTACGTCCCCACCACACGAAGGACACCTCCGCCATGACCGCCGGCCACCGCCGCGAACACGATCTGCTCGGCGACCGCGACATACCCGCCGACGCGTACTGGGGCGTGCACACCCTGCGCGCCTCGGAGAACTTCCCCATCACCGGGACGCCGATCTCCGCGTACCCGCACCTGATCAACGCGCTCGCCGCCGTCAAGGAGGCCGCCGCCCGCGCCAACGAGGACCTCGGGCTGCTCACCGCCGAGAAGGCCGGCGCCATCGCCGCCGCCTGCCGGGAGATCAGGGAGGACGGCGCCCTGCACGACCAGTTCGTCGTCGATGTGATCCAGGGCGGCGCCGGTACGTCGACCAACATGAACGCCAACGAGGTGATCGCCAACCGGGCGCTGGAGATCCTCGGCCACGACAAGGGCGACTACGGCCGGCTGCACCCCAACGAGGACGTCAACCTCAGCCAGTCCACCAACGACGTCTACCCGACCGCCGTCAATGTCGCCACGATCATCGCCGTGCGCGAACTGCTCGACGCGATGGCGGTGCTGCGCCGGGCGTTCGCCGCCAAGGCCGAGGAGTTCCGCGAGATCCTCAAGATGGGGCGCACCCAGCTCCAGGACGCGGTCCCCATGACACTGGGGCAGGAGTTCTCCGCGTACGCGGTGATGCTGGAGGAGGACGAGAGCCGGCTCGCCGAGGCCGTCCTGCTGGTGCACGAGATCAACCTCGGCGCGACCGCCATCGGCACCGGGCTCAACGCCCCCGCCGGTTACGCCGAGTCGGCCCGGGGCCATCTCGCGGCCATCACCGGACTGCCGCTGGTCACCGCCGCCAACCTGGTCGAGGCCACCCAGGACTGCGGGGCCTTCGTCCATCTCTCCGGCGTCCTCAAGCGCATCGCCGTCAAGCTCTCCAAGAGCTGCAACGACCTGCGGCTGCTGTCCTCCGGGCCGCGCGCCGGCTTCGCGGAGATCAACCTGCCGCCGGTCCAGGCGGGCTCCAGCATCATGCCCGGCAAGGTCAACCCGGTGATTCCCGAGGTGGTCAACCAGGTCGCCTTCGAGGTGATCGGCAACGACGTCACCATCACCATGGCCGCCGAGGCCGGACAGCTCCAGCTCAACGCCTTCGAGCCGGTGATCCTGCACTCCCTCTCGGAGTCCATCACCCATCTGCGGGCCGCCTGCCTGACCCTCGCCGAGCGCTGTGTCTCCGGCATCACCGCCAACACGGAGACGCTGCGCGCGACCGTGGAGAACTCGATCGGGCTGGTCACCGCCCTCAACCCGCACATCGGCTACACCGCCGCGACCGAGATCGCCAAGGAGGCCCTCGCCACCGGGCGGGGCGTCGCCGAACTGGTCCTGGAACGCGGGCTGCTGCCCGCCGACACCCTGGCCGCCCTGCTGCGTCCCGAGGTGATCGCGGGCACCGGCACCGTCTCGTGAGAGAGGGCCGCGCGCGCCGACAGGGCGCGCGCGGCTCCCGGTTCAGACCGGCTGGACCCCCGGCCGGCCCGCCTCGGTGAGGTACGAGACACGGGTCGAGACCGGGGCGCCCGGCCTCGTGACGTACGGCAGCACCCGGAAGTCGGCGCGGCAGCTCTCCGCCGTGGCGGTGCAACGCACGTATCCGCGCTGGTAGTTGGTGAACTTGATGTGTTCGTTGGCCGCGAGCAGGCTGGCCCCGGAGGGGTCCAGGTCCACACCGTCCATCTTGGTGGAGATCGAGGTGCCGACGAACTCCACCCCGATGGTGGGCGAGTCCGGCCGGTCGAAGTCCCGCTTCAGGTCCGCGACGAGATGGCGGTGCATGTCGCCGGTCAGGACCACCGGGTTGCGGACGTTCCTGGCGTCGATCTCGTCGAACAGCCGCTGCCTGGACGCCGCGTAGCCGTCCCAGAAGTCCATCACGAAGGACTGGCCGGGGCCGGGGTCGGTGTCGACCTGGTTCATCGCGATCTGCTGGGGGATCAGGTTCCAGGTCGCGTCGGAGCGGCCGAGACTGTTGTAGAGCCAGTTCTCCTGCTCGGCGCCGAGGATGGTGCGGTCCGGCGACAGCCGCTCCTCGCAGCCGGTCTTCGTCCCGTCGCCGCACGCCTGGTCGTCGCGGAACAGCCGGGTGTCGAGGATGTGGAAGGTGCCCATCCGGCCGTAGCGCAGACTGCGGTACATCCGGGCGTCGAAACCGTCGGGCTTGTTGGGCAGGCGCAGCGGGAGGTGTTCGTAGTACGCCTGGAACGCCCCCGCCGCGCGCTTCCTGAAGACCGCCGGGTCCACGTCGGTGTGCTTGGAGTGGTCGCCCGCCCAGTTGTCCTCGACCTCGTGGTCGTCCCAGACGACGGCGAACGGGTGGGCCTGGTGGGCGGCGATCAGGTCGCTGTCGTAGCGGTGCAGGGCGTGCCGGTTGCGGTACCCGGTCAGATCCATCGGCTCCGCCCGCAGCTCGGCGGCGACCGGGGTCTTGCGTACGCCGCCCATCGCGTCGATGGCGTTCTCGTAGATGTAGTCGCCCAGGTGCAGGACGAGGTCGACGTCCTCCTCGGCGATGTGGCGGTAGGCGGTGTAGAAGCCCTCGAACCACGCCTGACAGGAGACGAAGGCGAACTTCAGGGAGTTGGGGCGGCTGTTGGGGGCGGGCGCGGTGCGGGTGCGGCCGACCGGGCTGACCACGCCGCCGGCCTGGAAGCGGTAGAAGTAGGTGTGGTCCGACTGGAGGCGCGAGACCTCGACATGGACCGAGTGGGCGAGTTCGGCGACCGCGCGGGTCCAGCCCCGGGCGACGACACGCTGGAAGCGTTCGTCGTCGGCGACCTCCCAGAGGACCTTGACCGCGCGCGGTGACATGCCGCCCGTGCCGTCGGGGGCGAGGGGCTGGGGGGCGAGCCGCGTCCACAGCACGAAGCCGTCCGGCCAGGGGTCGCCCGAGGCGACCCCCAGGGTGAAGGGATCCTCCTTGAACCGCTCGGCGGCACCGGCCCGTCCGGCCGACAGAGTCCCGGCGGCGACCGCCAGCGCGAGCGTTCCGGTCGCGCCGAGCATCGCCCGTCTCCCGAAGCCCGAAGTTCCGCTGATCCCACAGTTCTTACGCATGAATCCTGGTCCGTTCGTCGTGCGGGGATCCCGCCCGGCCCGAGGCGGAGCCGAGGCGAGATCGGCGCGTGATTTAACGTCAGTTCATGTTGTAATCACACGGTGAATATCACATCGGTATCACGCGTCACAAGAGCACCCGCCGCCGAGCTGACAAGGCTTGTCACGGCTGACTCTACGGCTGCTTTACGAGGAAGATCAGTTGCGCCATGAGGTGGCGGAATCGGTACTTCTCCGGTGCCCACGTAACACCCTTGACACTCCTCGCGGGCGGCTCATACTGTCCACGCCACATAAATGGCGTTAGATTTCACATTCGAGAGTGGCCGTCTTCACGTCGAGTTCACGCCAGGTGGGCCCGGCGGGCGGCCGAGGTGACGCGCCGTCTGTCCGGCGCCAAGGAAGGACGTGCCCGTGTCCGGTCCCCCGGCAGCGGATGGCGCGTCGGCGAACGGCGTGTCGTCGAACGGCGTGTCGGCGGATGGCGCGTCGTCGAACGGCACGTCGGCGCACGGCGGGTCGCAGGGCCTTCGCCCCTACGCCCTGCGCTGCGACCACCGCACCACCCCCCTGGGCATCGACGAGAGCACCCCGCTTCTCGGCTGGCGGCTGGTCTCCGAGCGCCGCGGCGACGACCCCACCGCCTACCGGGTACGGGTCGCCGAGCGGCCCGAGGATCTCGACGAGGGCGGCCGCCCCCTCTGGGACACCGGCCGGGTCGAGGACCCCGGCGCGATCGGAGTCCTCTACGCGGGGCCCGCCCTGACGGCCCGTACCCGCTACCACTGGCGGCTCTCCGTCTGGCCGGCCGGTCCCTCGGCGCCCGCCGAGGAGACGTCCTGGTTCGAGACGGCCTTCACCGGCACACCGGACTGGCGCGCCTCCTGGATCGGCCACGACCCGCACCCCCTCGCCGTCATGGACGCGCCCACCGAGGGCGCACACGCCCTGGACGGCCACGGTCTCGCCCCCTGCCCGCTGCTCCGAAGGACCTTCACCGCCTCGAACGTCACCCGCGCCCGGCTCTATGTGAGCGCGCGCGGACTGTACGAGATCCGGCTCGGCGGCGTCCGGGTCGGCGACGCGGAACTCGCCCCCGGCTGGACCGACTACACCCGCCGTATCCAGTACCAGACCTACGACGTCACCGCACTGCTCCGCGAGGGCGAGAACGTCCTCGCCGCGACCCTCGCCGACGGCTGGTGGAGCGGCTTCGTCGGCTTCGAACCGCGCAGGGCGGGCGCCCACTACGGCGCCTTCCCCCAGCTCCTCGCCGAACTGCACCTCACCGGCGCGGACGGCCGTACGACCGTGATCGCCACCGACTCCGCCTGGCGCACCGGCACCGGAGCCGTCCGCCACGCCGATCTGCTCATGGGCGAGTGCCACGATCTGCGCCACGCCGCCGACGGCTGGGAGCTGCCCGGCTACGACGACTCCGGCTGGACGCCCGCCCTGGTCACCGACGCCGACCACGGGCTGCTCGTGGCATCCGTGGACGAGCCCGTACGGGCCATGGCCGAGCTGCCCGCACGCTCCGTCACCCGGACCGGGGAGGCGGTCCATGTGGTGGACTTCGGCCAGAACCTCGCCGGCCGGGTACGGCTGCGCGTGGCCGCGCTCCCCGGGGGCGCGCGCGTGACCGTCCGCCACGCCGAGGCGCTGGACGCGGCCGGCCGCCCGTACACCGCCAATCTGCGCACCGCCGCCGCCACCGACGTACTGATCGGCGACGGCCGCGAACACACCGTCTTCGAGCCGGGCTTCACCTACCACGGCTTCCGCTACGCGGAGATCAGCGGGGTCCCCGGGCTGCGCGCCGCCGACGTCGTGGCCGTCGCGCTGCACAGCGACACGCCGTGGGCCGGCGCGTTCGACTGCTCGGACCCCGAGATCAACCGGCTGCACACCTGCGTCGAGTGGGGCCAGCGGTCGAACTTCGTCAGCGTGCCCACGGACTGCCCGCAGCGCGACGAGCGGCTCGGCTGGCTCGCCGACGCGCAGGTGTTCCTGCCGACCGCCGCGCTCAACGCCGATGTCGCCGCCTTCTTCACCAAATGGCTGCGCGACGTCGAGGACGCCCGCACCCCCGAGGGCGGCTTCACCAATGTCGCGCCCCGGCTCACCGGAGTGGCTGACGAGGGCGCCCCCGGCTGGGGCGACGCCGGTGTCATCATCCCCTGGCACCTCTACCGCACCTACGGCGATCCGCGCTTCCTCTCCCGCGCGCTGCCCGGCATGCGCGCCTGGATCGACCTGATCCACCGTCACAACCCCGATCTCGTCTGGCGGCGGAAGGTGGGCCCGCACTTCGCCGACTGGCTCGCACCCGGCACCCCGACCCCGCGCGACGTCGTCGCCACCGCGTACTTCGCGCACAGTGCCCGGCTCACCGCACGCGCCGCAGAGGTACTGGGGGAGCGGGACACGGCACACACCTACCACCGGCTCGCCGACGACATCCGGGCCGTGTTCACCGACCGGTTCGTGATCTCCGACGGGGAGACCCTGTCCATCGAGGGCGACACGCAGACCGGCTATCTCCTCGCGCTCGCCTTCGGACTGCTGCCCGAGGACCGCGCCCCCGCCGCCGCGCGCCGGCTCGCCGAACTCGTGGAGAGCGCAGGCCCCGCCCTCCTCACCGGTTTCCTCGGCGTCGCGCTCGCCGCGCCCGTCCTGGACACGTACGGGAGGGCCGATCTCGCCCATGCCCTGCTGCGCCGCGCCGAGGTGCCCTCGTGGCTGTTCCCGCTGCGCCACGGCGCCACCACGATCTGGGAGCGCTGGGACGGCTGGACCCCGGACGCCGGATTCCGCGCGCCGTCGATGAACTCCTTCAACCACTACGCGCTCGGCTCCATCGGCGAATGGCTCCACCGGGGTGTCGCCGGACTCGACCAGCACCCGGACTCCACCGGATACCGGCGGCTGCGCGTCCGGCCCCGGCCCGGCGCGCTCACCCACGCGAACAGCCGCTACCTATCGGCGCGCGGCACGGCCGAGGTGCGCTGGGAGCGCCGGGACGACACCTTCTCCCTGCGGGTACGGGTGCCACCGGGGGCCGACGCCGAGGTGTACGTACCCACCGACGAGCCCGGTTCGGTCCGCGAGTCGGGCGGCGATCCGGCGGACCGCGACCACCTCACACTCCTGCGGGCCGCACCCGGCCACACGGTCTACCGGGTCGCCTCCGGGACGTACCACTTCACCGCGACGGCCCCCGGCCCGGCCGCTCCCGCCACCGCCTTCGCGCCCGCCACCGCCCTCGCTCCCGCCCCGGCGGAACACGCGCCCGCGCCGCTCACCCGCGTCGGTTCACCCGAGGAGAGCACACCATGACCACCGGTCCGCACCGCCCCACAGCTCCCGCCGGGCCCCCGGTCAGCCGCCGGGGACTGCTCCGCATCGGCGGCGGCGCCGCGGCCGCCCTCGCGCTGCCCCCGCTCCTCGGCGCGTGCTCCGGATCCGACCGCTCCGGAACGGTGCGGGTGGTCGGCGTCGCCGACCAGCAGAAACCTCTCGGCACGCTCATCGAGCGCTACCGCGAGAACCACCCGGATGCCAGCTTCTCCACCTCCTTCGCCCCCACCGACCAGGTGCAGACCGTCGTCCGCACCCAGCTCGCCGGCGGCAACGCCCCCGACGCGCACGTGCTGTTCCCCGGCAGCGGCAGCGCGATGTCCATGGTCGAACTCGCCAGGGCCGGACTGCTCACCGATCTCTCGGACCAGGAGTGGACCCGCTCCATCCCGAAGAACTTCGACGCCGCCTACCGGCACGACGGCAAAACCTATCTGTACTCGGCGGGCAGCAGTGTCATCGGCGCCATCTACAACAAGAAGGCTTTCGCCAAGGCGGGGGTGGAGCCGCCCAGGACATGGAGCGAGCTGCTCGACGTCTGCGCCGAACTCAAGGCCGAGGGCATCGTCCCGCTCGCGCTCGGCGCGCAGACCCCCTGGGTGACCCAGCTGATCAGCTACGCCCTCGTCCCCAACGCGGTGTACGCCAAGAACCCGCACTTCGACGCCGAAATGGCCGCCGGGCGGGCGAAGTTCGCCGACTCCGGCTGGGCCGACGCGCTGGGAAAGTACCAGGAGCTGCAACGCCGGGGCTTCTTCAACGCCAACCCCAACGGCACCACGTTCGAGCAGCAGACCTCTCTCGTCGCGGGCGGCAAGGCGGCCATGGCCGTCCAGGTCTCGGCGGTCCTCGGCACCTTCCGCGAGGCCGCCGCCCACCCCGCCGACCTGGGCATGTTCCCCTTCCCCGGCGGTGACGACCCGGCCGACCAGTGGATCCCGGCGGGCATCGTCGTCGGCCTCGGTGTCGCCGCCCACGCCAAGAACCCGGCACGCGCGAAGGAGTTCGTCGCCTTTCTCGGACGGCAGGAGAACATCAACCGCTGGGCGACAGACGTCTCGGCGATCCCGTTCACCCGCGACGCCTCCACCAGGATCGACCCCGTACTCACGGACTTCCTGCCCGTCGTCGACGCCAACCGCGCCGTGCCCTTCATGGACCAGAGCTGGCCCAACGCCGAGGTGCAGCCCGCCCACTTCGCCGCCGTGCAGGACCTGCTCGCAGGCAAGACCGACGTCAAAGGAGCACTGGGACAGATGGACACCGCCTACCGGAAGAAGCCGTGAACTCCCTTCCCGAGACCGCCGCTTCGGACCTCCCGGCGCGAGCCCCCGGGAAGCCCGCCACGACCGGCGAACCGGACCGTACCCGCCGCGGGGGCCGCCGCCACGACCCCACCGTCCCGCCCTGGGCGTTCGTGGTCCCCGCGCTCGCCGTGTACGCCGTCGTCGTCCTCTACCCGAGCCTGGCCGGGGTCGGCTACGCCTTCACCGACTGGTCGGGCATCGGGGACTTCGGCTTCGTCGGCCTGGACAACTTCCGTACGCTGCTCGGCGACGACCGTGCCCTGCGGTCCGTCGGCAACACACTGCTGCTCACCCTCGCCGTGGTCGTCGTCCAGAACGCCGTCGGACTGCTCCTCGCGCTCGGTGTCAACGCCAACATCAGATCCCGGGCACTGCTGCGCGTGATCTTCTTCGCGCCCGCCGTCGTCAGCCCCGTCATGGTCGCGTTCCTCTGGAAGTACGTCTACAACCCCGACGACGGCGCCGGGCTCAACGGCGTCCTGGGCGCCCTCGGCCTCGGCGGACTGCGCCAGGACTGGCTGGGCAACCCCTCGCTCGCCCTGTGGTCCGTGGCCGCGATGGTCGTGTGGCAGTACGCCGGCTACTCCATGGTCATCTTCCTCGCCGGACTCCAGGGCGTCCCCGCCGAACTCCACGAGGCCGCCACCATCGACGGCGCGGGAACGTGGCAGCGCTTCCGCTACGTCACCTGGCCGCTGCTGGCCCCCGCCCTCACCATCAACCTCATGCTGTCGACCATCGGCGGCCTCAAACTCTTCGACCAGGTGTACGCGGCGACCAACGGCGGCCCCGGCACCGCGAGCGAGACGCTGTCCACCGTGCTCTACAAAGAGGCGTTCGTCTTCGGGAAGTTCGGCTACAGCACCGCCGTCGCCCTGGTCCTGGCGCTGTTCGTCGCGGCGGTCTCCCTGATTCAGCTCCGCTATCTGCGCGCCCGGGAGGTCACCGCGTGAGCCCCGCCAAGTACCGCACCTACGGACTCGAACTCCTCATGATCGCCGCCGCGGTGGTCTTCCTCTTCCCGGTGTACGCCCTGATCACCCTGTCCATGAAGAACCCCCGGCAGATCGCCGACTCCCCACTGGCCCCGCCCCTGCCGCCCACCCTCGCCAACTTCGGCGACGCCTGGTCCTCCGCCTCGCTCGGCCCCGCCCTGGTCAACAGCACCGTCATCACCGCCGTCAGCCTGCTGCTGCTCATCGTCCTCGGTTCCACGGGCGCCTACTACCTCGCGCGGCGCGTGCGCGGACTGGGCTACGGGCTGTACATCCTCTTCCTGCTGGGCATCGTGCTGCCCTTCCAGCTCGGCATGATCCCGCTGTACAAACTGGTCGACAGCGTCGGCTGGCTCGGCACGTACCAGGGCATGGTGCTCTTCTACACCGGCATCCAGCTCCCGTTCACCGTGTTCCTCTACACCGGCTTCATCCGCGCCCTGCCGCCGGACTACGCGCAGGCGGCGCTGATCGACGGCTGCGACCACCGGCAGGCGTTCACCCGGATCGTCTTCCCGCTGCTGCGCCCCATCACCGGCACCGTGATCATCCTCAACGCGGTGTTCATCTGGAACGACTTCTTCACACCACTGCTCTATCTGGGCGGCTCGGGCAAGGAGACCGTCCCGGTCGGAGTGTTCTCCTTCGTCGGCCAGTACGTCTCCGACTACGGTCTCGTCTTCGCCGGGCTCGTCCTGGCCGCCCTGCCGATCCTCCTGGTGTTCCTGCTGCTCCAGCGCTACGTGATCAAGGGCTTCGCGGGCGGCCTCAAGGGCTGAGGCGCCGGACTCCGGCGCGGCGGGCGCGCGGCGGCCGGTCCCCGCCAGCGGGCCCGCGCGGCGGCGACCCGCGACAGATAGTCCGCGTACGCCTGTTCGTAGAAGGCGACCCCGACGGGATCCGGGTCCACCACCGCCTCGGGAGTCGTCCACGCGGCGGTGTCCGGCGCGTGGCCCAGCTCCTCGCCCCGGGCCGCCAGCGCGGCCAGTACGGCGCCGCGCGCGCCCGGTTCGGGACCGCGCGCCACCCGCAGCGGCCTGCCCAGCACATCGGCGAACAGCCGCAGCCAGGCGAGGCTGCGCACCCCGCCGCCGCACACCGCCAGCTCGCCGGTGAGGCCCCCGGCCTCCAGACAGTGCCGGGCCGCGAACGCGATCGCCTCGCACATGGCCCGGACCAGATCGGCGCGCGACGCCCGCAGATCCAGCCCGGTGAACTCTCCGCGCGCGGCGGGCGCGACAAACGGCGCGCGCTCCCCGGAGGGCGAGAGATACGGCAGCGCTGCGACGCCCCGGGCGCCCCGCGGCGACTCCTCCAGCATGCCGGAGACCTGTTCGTGCGAGGCGCCGGTGATCCCGAGCACCCAGTCCAGCGCCACCGTGCCGGTCATCGCAGGCAGGGCGCGCATATGACGGTCCGGCCGGGCCGTGGCCAGATGGAACCCGACGGGATCCGCGTCGAACGCGACGCTTTCCACCACGACCTGGCACGCCAGGGTCGTCCCCACGATCAGCAGCCCGTCGCCCGGTTCGGTCACACCCGCGCCGATCGCGCTCGCCGGGAGGTCGTACGGGCCCGAGGTGACCGGTGTCCCGTCGGGCAGCCCCGGCAGGTGTCCGCGCGCCCGACCGCAGGGCAGCGTCGCCGCGATGGGCGGCAGCAGCCCCGCCCGGTGCCCGACGCCCAGCGCGTCGAGCGCCTCGGGGGAGTAGGCGCGGGTGCGCGGGTCGAGGAAGGGGACCGAGGCGTCGGACAGATCGGTGGAACGCTCGCCGGTCAGGCGCAGCTGCACGACGTCCTTGCAGCAGGCGGCGGTCGCCGCCGCGTCCAGGGACCGCGGCTCGTTGCGGTCCAGCCAGGCCAGCAGCGGGCCGGGGGAGCCGGGGAAGAGCACGTTCCCCGTACGGCGGTACATCAGCTCCGCCGTGCCGTCGGCCATCCACTCGGCGACCAGCCCTCCGGCCCGGCCGTCCATCCACGACAGCGCGGGGCGCACCGCCCGGCCCGCCGCGTCGACCAGCCACAGGCCGTCGCCCTGTCCGGTGATGGCGACCAGCGCGGGCGTACGGCCGGCGCCCACCGCCGCGAGGACTCCGGCAGCGGCGCCCACCACCTCTTCGACGTCCTGCTCGACGTCTTCACCGTGCCCGCCCAGCGAGATCGGTGTGGAGTGCGACGCCAGGGCCGAGCCGTCCTCGGCGAAGGCCACCGCCTTGACGATCGAGGTTCCCATGTCCAGTCCGACGAACACCCTGTCTCCTCCTGCCGTTGAGAGATGAGCCGTTCCGTGACGGGGCGTCAGGCCACTTGGTGGGCGAGCGGTTCACCGCGCAGATACCGGCCGACCTCGGCCGCCGCGATCCGCGCGGCGTTGTGCGCGACAGAGGTGTTGGCGCCCGCCAGATGGGGCGTCATGACCAGCCGGGGGGCGGACCGCAGCCGGGAGCCGGGCGGCGGCGGCTCGACCGCGAACACATCGAGCCCGGCCGCCGCGAGCCGGCCGGACTCCAGCGCGTCGCACAGCGCGTCCTCGTCCAGCAGCGCGCCGCGCGCGCAGTTGACCACGACCGCGCCCTCGGGGAGCAGGGCGAGTTCCCGGGCGCCGAGCAGACCGCGTGTCCCGGGGGTCAGCCGGGCGTGCAGCGAGACGATGTCCGAGCGCCGCAGCAGTTCGTCCAGGTCGTCCACGGGCGTGCCCGCCGCACGCAGGGCGGCGGGATCCGCGTACGGGTCGTGGACAGACACCCGCGCGCCCAGCGCGGTGAGGGCGCGGGCCACCCGGCTGCCGACGGCTCCGCAGCCGATCAGCCCGACGGCCGCCCCGTCCACTCCGGGGCCGCAGTTGTCGTACGTGTAGAACTCGCCCGCCCAGCGTCCCGAGGCGAGCGCGGCCGAGGTCTCCGGGATGCGGCGCATCGTGGCCAGCAGCAGCCCGACGGTGTACTCGGCGGTGGCGGCGGCGTTGCGGCCCGGCGTGTTGCACACCCGGACACCGTGCTCGCGCGCCGCGTCGAGGCTGACATTGACGGGCCCGCCCCGCCCGACGACCACCAGCCGCAGACCGGGGGAGCCCTCGATGACCTTCCGGGTCAGCGGAGCCATCTGGGTGACGCAGACCTCAGCTCCGGCGAGCGCTTCGAGTACGGTCCGCTCGTCGCCGGACGCCTCGTCGACCTCGGCGACCGGTCCGAACGGGGTCAGCGGCCACGGCAGGCACAGCCGGTCGACCGTATGACCGGCGCCGATCTCGGCCGTCAGCTCGCGGGCGAACAGTTCGGGGGCGACGAAGTGGTCGCCCGCGGCGAGGATTCTCATCGGCGGGGGTCTCCTTGGCGGTGGAGGGGAGGTGCCTCGTCAGGTCGGAGCGAGCCGGTAGGGGACGCCGCTCTCGTCCAGGGAGCGCAGCGTGTCCGGCGGGACGCGGTCGTCGATCAGTATCAGATCGAAGGCGGACAGCGGGGTCAGCCGGTGCAGCGCGGTGCGGTCGAGTTTCGAGTGGTCGATCATCAGGACGCTGCGGTCTGCGGCCTTGAGCATGGCCCGTTTGACCGCGACTATGCGCTGTTCCTGGTGGAAGGCGAAGTCGCCGGAGACCGACGACACGGACACGAAGCACAGATCGACCCGCAACGCCTCGACGGCCTCCACGCAGGGCACCCCGAGGAACGAGTCGTGCAGCGGATCGTAGTCGCCGCCGAGGGCCATCAGATGCAGACCGCGCTCGTCCGCCAGCAGATTCAGCGCCTCCAGGAAGTTGGTCACCACGGTCAGCGGCTCGATGCCCGGCAGCAGCCTGGCCAGCTCCAGCGCGGTCGTGGAGTCGTCGATCATCACGGACATGCCGGGTTCGACCAGGCTCACCGCCTCCGCGGCGATCGCCTCCTTCTCCCGCCGCATGGAGGTCTTGCGGTAGGCGACATTGCTCTCGAACACCCCGGAGGGCTGCGCGGTCACACCACCGCGGAACTTGCGCAGGACGCCCTCGCGTTCGAGTTCGTCGATGTCGCGGTAGATCGTCATCACACTCACGCCGAACCGCTCCGCCAGGTCCGACGCCGACGCCGATCCCTCCGACAGCACATGATCGGAGATCTCCCGGCGCCGTCGCAGCGGGCCACGGCGGCTCTCGTCCTGGGGCATTCCTCGGTCTGACATTCCTCGGTCCTGTCCGCACCTCAGTAACATCAAGTTCTGAGGATATAACATAGTTTTTTGATGTACCGTCGGCAGTGTTCACCACGGACACGCACCGGTCAACCCTTCGGCCGACGCGTGGAAGACCCCGGCGACACGTACCTCACCAGGCGTGACAAGCCGAGCGCGGCTCCGCGACCGGCCGCCGGCGCACCCGGCCGAACGCGTGGCCGCGGGTGTGAAAAGCCGCACGGGTGAAAGGCATGAAGGGTGCGGAACGCGGCGCGTGCCGAACACGGTGGGGGATCGCCGGCCGACGAGAAGGCGGACCAGTGACGGACCTTGAGATGGGCCCGGCGACCACGGGCGGACTGACGGACGCACGCCACCAGGACGTGTGGATGGGCGTCGACCTCGGGACCCAGAGCGTCCGCGCCCTGGCCGTCACCGACGACGGCCGGGTGCTCGGGCGCGGCTCCGCCCCGCTCACCGGCCACCGCGACGGCGACCGGCACGAACAGCACCCGTCCGACTGGTGGGAAGGCACCGTCACCGCGCTCTCCCGGGCCCTGCGCGGCATCCCCGCCACCCGGGTCCGCGGGGTGGCGGTGTGCTCCACCTCCGGCACCGTCCTGCTGGCCGACCCCGCCGGGGAGCCGCTGACACCCGCGCTGATGTACGACGACGGCCGGGCGGGGGAGCAGGCCCGGCGCGCCCAGGAGGCGGGCGACGAGGTGTGGCGCGCGCTGGGCCACCGGATCCAGCCGACCTGGGCGCTCGCCAAGCTGCTGTGGCTGGCCGGGAATCCGGCGGACGGCCGGCCGCCGTGGTGGCCCGGCGCCCGCGTCTGCCACCAGGCGGACTTCGTCACCACCCGGCTGGTGGGACGCCCCGTGCCGACCGACACCAGCCACGCCCTCAAGACCGGCTACGACCTGGCCACCGGCGCCTGGCCCGGCGCCGTCCACGACCGGCTGGGCCTCTCCGGCCTCGACTTCCCGGCCGTCGTCGCCCCCGGCTCCCCGCTCGGTACGGTGTGCGGCGCGGCGGCCGACCGTACCGGACTCGCCGAGGGCACCCCCGTCGTCGCGGGCATGACCGACGGCTGCGCGGCGCAGCTCGGCTCGGGCGCCTGGGAGGTCGGGCAGTGGAACACCGTCCTCGGCACCACTCTCGTCCTCAAAGGCGTCACGGCGACCCCGCTGCACGACCCCGCCGGAGTGCTCTACAACCACCTCTCGCCCGACGGCGACTGGCTCCCGGGCGGCGCCTCCAGCGTCGGCGCGGGCGCGCTCACCCTGGCGTTCCCCGGCGCCGACCTGGGCCACCTCGACCGGCTCGCCGCACACCGCGAACCGGCGGGCGCCGTGTCCTACCCGCTGGTCTCGCGCGGCGAACGCTTCCCGTTCCTGGCCGCCGAAGCGGAGGCATTCACCCTCGGCAGGCCCGCCGACGACGCCGACCGGTACGCCGCGCTGCTCCAGGGCGTCGCGCTCGTCGAGCGGCTCGCGCTGTCCTACGTACGCCAGTTGGGCGCGCCCGTCGACGGTCCGCTCACCTTCACCGGCGGCGCCACCCGCAGCGGCTACTGGAACCAGCTGCGCGCCGACATCCTGGGCAGGAACGCCAGGGTCCCGGCGCACACCGACTCCGCCCTGGGCATGGCGGTGCTGGCCGCCCGGGGCGTGCGCGGCGAGACCCCGCCCCGTGGCATGGTGCGTATCCGTACGGTCCTGGAACACCGGCCACGGGTCGGGGCGCGCTTCGCCGAGCCCTTCGCCACGCTGGTCGACGCACTCGAACAACGCGGCTGGCTGCCCCCGGAGACGGCCGCCCACGCACGGGAGCACGGATGACACACACCCCTCGCACCACTCTCTTCCTGGCCCGGCACGGCGAGACCGTCTGGCACGAGGAGAACCGGTACGCCGGCGTCAGCGACATCGCCCTGACCCCGCGCGGGACCGAACAGGCCGAGGATCTCGGCGCGTGGGCGGCGGGCGCCGCTCTGGACGCGATCGTGACCTCGCCCCTGTCGCGGGCCCGGCGTACGGCGGCGCCCGCCGTCCTGGTGACGGGTCTGGAGGCCGGGGTGGACTCGGATCTGGCCGAACTCGGCTTCGGACTGGCCGAGGGCAGAACCCTCGCCGAAGTCCGGGCGTCGCATCCGGAGCGCTGCGCGGCGTTCCTCCGCGACCCGGCCGCCCACCCGCTGCCGGGCGGGGAGGACCCCGCCGCAGCGGCGGCCCGGGGCGTCGCCGCGCTGCTCCGGCTGGCGGACCGTCACCCGGGCGGCCGGGTGCTGGTGGTCGCGCACGGCACGCTGCTGCGGCTGGTGCTCTGCCGGCTGCTCTCCATCCCGCCGAGTGAGTACCGGAGGGTGTTCCCCGCGCCGCTGAACTGCGCGGTCACCGAACTCCGGATGGCGGACGGTCAGGCGGCTCTGATGTCGTACAACGTCCCCACCGCCCGGGTCGCGCGCGGCTGAAACGCGGACAAAGGGGCCGGACGGCGTGCCCTCGGGCGCTCCCGCTCGTTGTATGGATCATGAACGTGCAACGCATTCTCACCGCCGCCGCTGCCGGCTCCGCGCTCCTCGCCGCCGTCGCTCCCGCCGCCCTGGCCGCCCCTGGCGACCTCGGATCCACCCTGAACAGCACCGCGCAGACCGCCGTCGCCGTCGGCACGGAGGCCAAGCCGGTGCTCGACGCGGTCGCCGGGGACAAGGTCAACAAGAAGGTCGGCGCCGTCAAGAGCGCCGTCCAGGCGGGGTCCGACGCGGTCAAGGCCGGTAACGACCTCATCAACTAGTAAGTACCGCTCGACCTTTCTCGGCCTTCTCGTACCGCCCGACGGAGCGGGACACCGGGAGCGTGATCCTCGCGATCCGCCCCCGGTGTCCCGCTCTTCGTGCTGCCGAGGCGTGGTTGCCCCCCGACGTACATGAGTCAACAATGCTCAATGCTCATGACAAGTCACCGAAAGATCTTCGGTCACAGAGGGGACCCCACATTGAGAAAGCCTCTCCTCGGCGCGCTCCTCGCCGTACTGCTCCTCGGAACGGGCGCGGCACCCGCGATGGCCACAAGCCATGAAGCGGGCGCGTCCACCCGAACCGTCCAGGCCGCGGCCCCGGCCCAGGAGGCCGTCGCGGCGGTCGACTTCGCCGGAACGGTGGCGCTCAGCAACTGTTCCGGCTCCGTCGTGCGTACCCCCGGATCCCTGTCCACCGATCCCGCTCTCGTGCTGTCCAACGGCCACTGCCTGGAGACCGGATTCCCCGCCGCCGGTCAGGTCATCGTCAACCAGGCGTCCACCCGTACCTTCACCCTGCTGAACTCCGCCGGCACCGGAGTCGCGACGCTGCGCGCCAGCAAGGTCGCGTACGCGACGATGACCGACACCGATGTCTCGCTGTACCAACTCACCAGCACCTACGCCCAGATACAGAGCGCGTACGGAATATCGGCGCTGGAGCTGAACTCCGTGCGGCCCACCCAGGGCACCGCCATCAAGGTGGTCTCCGGCTACTGGAAGCGCATCTACAGCTGCTCCATCGACGGCTTCGCCTATCAGCTGAAGGAGGGGAGCTGGACCTGGAAGGACTCGGTCCGCTACACCTCCTCCTGCAACACGATCGGCGGCACCTCGGGCTCGCCCGTGATCGACGACGCCACCGGCAAGGTCGTCGCCGTCAACAACACCGGTAACGAGGACGGCGCGCGCTGCACCGTCAACAACCCGTGTGAGGTGGCCGAGAACGGTACGGTCACCGTGCGCCGGGGCATCAACTACGCCCAGCAGACCTACGGGATCGTGGCCTGCGTCGGCTCGGGCAGCCAGATCGACCTGAGCCGTACGGGGTGCACCCTGCCGAAACCGTAACGGCCCGCCCCCGCACGACGGCCCGAAGGGGCCGCGGTCCGCACCCGTACAGAGGCGCCGCCGGGTCACCCGGCGGCGCCTCCCACGTATTGACGCTCCTCGCCACCGCTGACTAGGGTCGCACCCGCCGCGATTTTACCGGTAAAAATCCCTTGAGCACGCAGGAGCCGCCACCGTGCGACACCGGAGCACTGTCAACCGCGCCTGGCGCTTCGCCCTCGGTGAGCACCCGGGGGCGCAGCGCGAGGACTTCGACGACGCCGACTGGCAGGAGGTCGGCCTGCCGCACTCCTTCAGCCTCACGCTCGACGAGCGGCAGCTGTCCGGTGAGCACGCCTTCTCCGGGGGCCTCTACCGGGACGTATGGCTCGACACCATGAGCCCGCTGCACGTGGACTGGTACGGAACCCGTGTCACCACACCCGGGCTGGACCGGGACGAGCCCTCGGTGTGTGTGGAGACGGAGGTGCGCAACGCCGGCGAGCGCCCGGTCCGCGCCCGGCTGATCACCCGCGTCCTTGCCACCCTGGAGTCGGAGGAGTCGGAGGAGTCGAAGTAGTGGATGTCCGGGTCGGCGGTGAGACCCGGCAGCACCGGGCTGCGCATGTGCAGTGCCGTCACGGTCCAGACCCTGCTGGTCCCGTCCGCCGCCGTCACGGTGTACGTCCGCGGGGTGCGGAAGTCGCGCCGGGTGCCCGAGGCCGGGCTGATCCTCGCCCCCGCCCCCAGGCTGAACGCCGGTGCCAGCGTGTCCAGTTCGGTGCCGGGATCCAGCGGCAGGGTGATCTTCGCCGCCGCCTCGTCGACCATCGCGTACGCCTTGAGGCCCGGCACCGTGGCATCGGCGACCGACGCCGTGGCCGCGTGGGCGCCGAGCAGCCGCTCGTACTCGGCGGCCGTCACCGGCAGTACGGTGCCGTGCCGGGGGTTCACCGGGAGTTCGAAGTTCTCCGACATGGTCCACTTGCCCGAGTCGAGGTCGGTGGTCTCGAAGGGGATGTAGCCGCGTCCGCCGAACTCGTCGATGAACAGGTACCACTTCTCCTCGGTGTTGGATTTGAAGACCGTCGGTCCCTCGCCCTGGCTGATCGAGCCCTTGCCGATGCAGTCGGCGACGAAGTCGTAGGACGTCGAGCGCAGATCGGTGGACTTCTCCGCCGTGATGAACTTCGAGCAGGGGGTGGTCGAGGAGGCGTTCCGCTCGTCCTTCGTGAAGCGGTAGTAGCTGCCGTTGTGGCTGATCACGGTCGAGTCGATCACCGAGTAGCCGGGGTCGCTCCACACCTCGGGCTCGCTGAAGGTGCGGAAGTCCCTGGTGGTGGCGTACAGCATCTTGTTGTAGGTGGAGCCGGTGTGCTGCGGGTCGTCGTCGGCGTAGATCTTCGACGCCCAGAAGACCACGTACGCGTTCAGCGACGCGTCGTAGTACGCCTCGGGGGCCCAGGTGTTGCCCGCCGTGTCGGGGGCGACCTTCACCAGCCGCTGATCGGTCCAGTTCACCAGGTCCGTGGACTCCCACACCATGATCGACTTGCTGCCGGTGCGCTGCACCTGGTCCCAGTCGCCGTTGCCGTAGATCCTGAGATCGGTGGCGATCTGGTAGAACTTGTCGCCCTCGGGGGAGCGGATGATGAACGGGTCGCGCAGCCCCTTGGTGCCCAGCTCCGAACTGAGTACGGGCTTGCCGCCGTTGAGCTCCCGCCAGTGCAGCGGATCGTTGCCCCGGCTGAGCGCCATCCTGATCTGCTCACCGTCGGCGGCGCTGTCCCCGGTGAAGTAGGTGAACGCGTAACCGGTGTAGTCCTGCCGCACCGGCAGCTCGGGCACGGTGGCCGGGAACACCCGGGTGGTGCGCGCCGTGCCCCGGGTGACCGTCGCGGTGAGCTTGACGCGCGCCGGGCCCGCGCCGTGCCGGGGGCGGTGGACGAGCCCGGTCGTGCCGATGACCTTCGGCCGGTCGGACCGCCAGCTGACGGTGGTCGCGTGGTCGCCGGTGGTCGGCAGGGTCAGATGACCGCGTACGTCGTCGAGGCCGTGGAGTGTGATCCCCTCGGCGGCGAGCCGGGTGGCGGACTTGTCGTCGTTCCCGGCGGACTCGGCGTGTGCCGGTCCGCCGGGGACGGCGAGCAGACTCAGGAACAGTGACAACAGGGGAATGAAGGCTCTTCGTGCGGTGCGGGGGCGCATGGAGTTCCTCCCGAGAGGGTTCCTGTGGGGTATTGCGCGTTCCTGTTGGAACTGCCGTCCCGAAGTGTTGTCAGTTGTTCGACGCAGCGTCAACCGTTCTACAGGGACCGATCCGTGGCGAAAGTTTTCGACGCGCCCGTGGGGACCGCGCCCGTGGGGACCGCGCCCGCGCGGGCCTCGGCGGGAGCAGCCGCGGACAGCCGTACGAGCAGACAGGCGGGGGCGGCCGGCAGCTCGACGGCGAGTTCCGCGCGGTCCGCCAGCCACCGCGCGGAGCCGGCGGGAGCGGCGGGATGCAGGATCTCGGCGCGCACGTCGCGGCCCGCGAGATGCGGTACGGGCAGCACGCGCCCGGTGGAGCCGTCCCTGCGCCAGACCGACAGATACGTCGTGCCGCCCGCCCGCAGCCCGAGCGCGCACCAGTCGTCGGCCCACCCCGGCAGGCCCAGCGGCCAGAAGGGCAGGGCGCCGGGCAGGTCGCCCCGTACCGTCTTGTACGCGGTCACCGCCTGCTGGACCAGGGCGAGCCGGTCCGGTGACATCCGGTCCAGATGGCCCGAGAGATGGATCCGGCCGAGCAGCGCGCCGCCCAGCGTGAAGGAGATCTCGTCCGCGCTGTACTCCGGCTGCGGATAGGCCCAGACCGCGCCCTGTTCCGGCGGGACGGCCGTCGGCGCGGAGGCGGCGATCGGCGGGTAGTACAGCGGGTCCTGCTGGTCGCTGGTCGACTGGATCTGGGCGACGGCGAGCGACGCGCCGTCCATCCGCATCCCGCCGGACGCGCAGTTCTCCACCACCAGGTCCGGGTAGCGGTCGAGGACGGTGGAGAGCCAGTCCAGATACGCGCGGGTGTGACCGAGCAGTCCGCCGCCGGGCGAGATGTCCCCGGGGCCCTGTGTCCCCGGTGCCACGGCGATGTTGTAGTCGAGCTTGAGATAGCCCACGCCCCACTCGCCGACGATCCGGTCGATGGTCCCGTCGAGATGCGCGCGGGCCGCCGGGTGGCGCAGATCCAGCTGGTGGCGGCCGTGTTCGGTGATCCGGACGCCGTCGCGCTGGAAGAACGCGTCGGCGGGCAGGGTCTCGGCGACCGGGCTGCGTACGCCGACGACCTCGGGCTCCAGCCAGAGCCCGGGGACCATGCCCCGCTCGCGAATGCGCCCGAGAACCACCTGGATGCCGCCGCCGGGGAAGCGGCGGTCCGAGGGCAGCCACGCGCCGACACTGTCCCACCAGCCCTTCGCGTCGTCGTCGTACCAGCCGGAGTCGATGCAGAAGTACTCCGCGCCCGCCTCGGCGGCGGCGTCGATCAGCGGCAGCAGCTTCTCGGTGGTGGGGTCGCCCATGAGGGTGTTCATGTAGTCGTTGAAGATCACGGGCAGCGCGGTGTGGTCACGGTGCGGGCGGCGGATCGCCCGGCGGTACGAGGTGAGGTGGGCGAGGGCGTCCTCGAAGCCCGAGCCCAGCGCGAGGGCCGCCGGGACGGTGGTGAACTCCTCGCCGGGGCCGAGGCGTTCACGCCACTGGTGCTCGGCGTCGGTGGGTCCGTTCAGCGCCAGGTAGGAGGAGCCCGCGCGTTCGCCGGTGTCCCAGCGCCAGCCGGCGGCCGACTCGATCTGCCAGAGCCAGGCGCGCCCGGCGGTGCGGTCCGTGCCGCCTGCGCCGCCCGCGCGGTGGGTGCCGCTCGTGCCGCTTGTGTCGCCCGTGCCGCCTGCGCCGCCCGCGCGGTGAGTGCCGCTCGTACCGCCTGTGCCGCCTGTGTCGCTCGTGCCGTCCGTACGTCCGGTGTTCGCGCGGTGGTCCGTGCCGTCGGCGTGCTCGGTGAGGCCGCCCATCGGGAGATGGCCGTCGCTGGGCCAGCTGCCGCGTCCGGCGAGGGAGAGGGCGGCGCGGCTGTCGTGCTCGTGGGCCTCGTGGTTGAGCGCCGCGACGGTGTCACGCAGCGGCTCCCGGTACCAACGGCACTCCGCCAGCCAGTCGTTGCGGGCCCGGTGGACGTCCAGGGAGTCGGGGGAGGGGAGGGTGCCCACGACGAGGCTGCTGACGGACTGGACCACCAGCGGCCGCGCGCCCTCGTTGCGGAGCCGGACCTCACCGCGCAGCACGGACACCCCGTCGGGGGAGGAGTAGCGCACCTCGGCCGTCAACCCGGAGTCCGGGTCGTGCAGTTCGACGCCGAGCCGGTGCCAGTCACCCTCGCGTACGGCCCGGTGCGCGCGGTACCGCAGCCGGGAGCCGAGGGCGCCGTCGAGGAAACGCTGCCCCGACCAGCCGCTGCCGTGCCCGAGGGCCGATATCTCGACCAGCGGGAGCGGCGCTCCGGGGGCAGCGGGGAGGACGGCGGAGTCGTCGGGGCGGGCCAGCCGGGTCATCCTCAGTGTGCCGTCGGGGGCGGTGGCGAACTCCGTTTCGAGAGCCGAATGGCCCCAAGTGAACTTCACCCGGGTGTGGTTCGCTGCCTGTCCGGTCAACGTGCCCCTCCTGATCCCGCTTCTACCAGCGGATTGCGTCCGGCCCATGAATCCATCGTTACGGTCTCTTGACGCGGTCATTGTGACCGGTCACAATCCTGGCATGAATGTGACCGGTCACACAAGGAAGCCGGCGGGCACGGCACCCAGCATCAGGGACGTCGCCGCGGCGGCCGAGGTGTCGTACCAGACCGTCTCCCGCGTGATCAACGGCCATCCCAGTGTGAAGCCGTCGACCCGCGAGCGCGTCCTCGCCGCCATCGAGGAGCTGGGGTTCCGACGCAGCGCCACCGCGCACGCGCTGGCCAGCGGCCGGTCCCGGTCGGTCACCGTACTCACCGCGAACACCACACACTACGGCTACGCGGCCATCCTCCAGGGCATCGAGGAGGAGGCCCGCCGCGCCGCGTACTCCATGGGCATCGCGGTGCTGGAGTCGGCCGACGAGACCGCCGTGGACGCGGTGGTGCGGCGCGCGGCGGACACCGGCGGCGGGCTCGTCGTCATCGCGTACGACCCGGCCGGGGTCGGCGCCCTCCGGGCCGTCCCCGCCGGACTGCCGGTCGTGGGGGTGGTCGAGACCCCGGCGAGCCCGCCCGGCGGCGACCGCCCCTGGGTGTGGACCGACGACCGGGCGGCGGCCGAGGAAGCCACCCGGCATCTGCTCTCGCTCGGCCACGAGACCGTGCACTACGTGGCCATACCGTCCAGCACCCGTCGCACCGCCCCGCGTACCGCGGGCTGGCGCACCGCGCTGCGCGAGGCCGGGGCGCCCGAACCGCGCACCATCCAGGGCGGCTGGGGCCCGGCCGGCGGTTACGCGGCGGGCCGGAAGCTCGCCGGGGACCCGGCCGTCACCGCGATCCTGTGCGGCAACGACGATCTCGCGCTCGGCGTGATCCGGGCGCTGCACGAGGCGGGCCGGGCGATCCCCGGCGAGGTGAGTGTGGCCGGCTTCGACGACGCGCCTTCCTCCGCCTACCTCACCCCGTCACTCACCTCCGTACGGCTGGACTTCGCGGGCCTGGGGCGGGCCGCCTTCGGGCTGCTCCACGACGTCGTGGAGCAGTCGGCGCGGGTGGCACCGCATCCGGTGTCCGTACCGGAACTGATCGTCAGGGAAAGCTCAGGCCCGCCGTCGGCCCACCCGGCCCGGCGGTAGGCGCACCCTTCACACCACCCCCTACGCAGCGAGGCGGATCTCACGATGAAGAGAGTTCTACCGGTCCTGGTGCTGATATGCGCCACCGCCCTGACCGCCACCGCGTGCAGCGATCCGACGGTGACGGACGACGGCGCGGACTCCGGGGCCGCCGCGAAGGTCGACCCCACGGCGAGGCTCGACGGTGTGAAACTGACCATGTGGACCGCCCAGAACACCGTCAACGCGCCCCGGCAGGTCATCGACGCCTTCGAGAAGGCCACCGGCGCCAAGGTCGACACCCAGGCCATCCCCGATCTGTACGAGCAGAACGTCCCGACCAAGCTCGCCTCGGGCGACAAGCCGGACCTGATGTTCTGGCAGCCGTCCCTGTCCACACTGCCGTTCATCCAGCCCCGGCAGAATCTGCTCACCCTGGACAGCGAGCCCTGGGTGAGCAAGCTCGGTGACACGGAGAAGTCGCTCGGTGTGGTGGACGGCAAGCGGTACGCCGCGATCGTCACCAGCCCCGCCATGCTCGGCGTCTACTACAACAAAGACGTCTTCCGGAAGGCGGGCATCGCCGAGGCTCGATTCCCCAAGAGCTACGACGAGCTGCTGAAGCTCGGCCACAAGATCAAGGACACGACGGACGCCGCCGCCTTCTACGAGTCGGGCGGCGACAAGTGGCCCATGCAGTGGCAGATGCAGGTGCAGCTCACCGACCTCGACCAGCGGTGGTGGGCGGGCCTCAACAAGAACGAGGAGAAGTGGACCGACCCGGTCGTCGTCAAGGCCGTCACCACCTACAAGGACAAGCTGCTCGGCGCCGGGCTCGCCCAGAAGAACTACCGCACCGGCACCTTCACCGGCTCGGCCGACGCGCTGTGGAAGGGCGAGGCGGGCATGGTCCTCAACGTCACCTCCTTCCAGACGCAGTTGCAGGCGAAGTACAGCACGGCGGAGATCGACCAGAAGATCGGCTGGTTCCCCGTCTCGAACTCCGACGCCACCGGCATGTACTCGCCGGACCAGACCAACGGCGTGGTCGCCTTCAAGACCGGTGACCAGAAGCGGCAGAACGCCGCCCGCCAGTTCCTCGCGTTCTGGCTCGACACCGACTACGCGGACTACATCAAGGCGATGAAGATCCCGTCCGTCCAGCCCGCCGTACCCAGCCCCGACGGGCTCCCGCAGACCTCTCTCGACCAGATCAAGGCGCTGCCCACGGCGAACGGTGTCTTCCAGGCCAAGGCCATCGTCGCGCCCGACACCCACCTTTATCTCGCCGACATGATCTACGGCAAGAAGACCCCCGCGCAGGTGGCGCAGGCGATCCAGGACCAGTTCGCCCAGGTGGCCAAGGCCCAGGGCGCGCCCGGCTTCTGACGGTCGCTCCGCGACCGCGGCTCCCGGACGTCTCCGAACACTCCCGGACGTCTCCGAACGCTCCCACCCGCTTCCACTCGCTTCCACACGTTTCCGTACGAGGGATGTCAGCCGTGGCGGACACAGTCATACGCACCCGCGGGGCCGCGCCGCCCACCCGCGGAGGGAAGAGGCCGGGACGGCTGCCCCGTGCCGCCGTCCACCACCCCTGGTGGTTCGCACTGCCGGCCGTCGCGGTCTTCGCGGCCTTCTTCCTGGTGCCCAACCTGCTCAACTTCTACTACCCGTTCACCAATTGGTCCTCCTACCATCCGGACGTCGCCTTCACCGGCCTCGACAACTTCCGGACGATCGCCGACGACGGCTCCCTGCTGAGGTCCATCAGGACCACCCTCCTGTACGCGGCGCTCGCCGCCCTCTTCCAGAACGGCTTCGGCCTCGGACTCGCGCTCCTCCTCGAAGAGGACTCCCGCTTCAACCGCTTCTTCCGCGCCGTCTTCTTCCTGCCGGTGCTCATCTCGGCGCTCGCCGTCGGCTATGTCTTCCAGGCGCTCCTGGACCAGGACGGCGCGGTCAACGCCGCCCTCGGCACGGACATCCCCTGGCTGGGCTCGACCACCTGGACCGTCGTCCTGGTCTCCGTCATCCACGGCTGGAAGTGGATGGGCCTGGCCATGCTGATCTATCTCGCCGGGCTCAAGGGCATCCCGGGCGACATGCTGGAGGCCGCCAGGGTCGACGGCGCCGGGCCCTGGCGCACCTTCCGGTCCGTGCGCTGGCCGATGCTCGCGCCCGCCCTCACCTTCAATGTCACCACCGCGCTCATCGGCTCGATGAACACCTTCGACATCGTGCAGGCCACCACGGGCGGCGGACCGGCCGCCTCCACCGAGGTCTTCAACATCTACATGTTCCGGATCTTCGGACAGGGGCTGTACGCCCAGGCGTCCGCGATGAGCCTGGTCCTCTTCCTGATCGTCGTGGTCATCGCGGTCCCGCTCGTCGTCGGGCTGCGCCGAAGGGAGCAGATGCTGTGACCGGCACGCTCGGCACACTCCCCGGAACCAGTGGAACCAGTGGAGGCCGTGGAACCAGCGGCACCAGCGGGAACCGCGGCACCGGGCCGCGGCTGTGGCGTCGCGCCCGCCCGGCCCTGGTCGTCCTGCTCGCCGGGCTCGCCATCGGCGTACCGCTGTGGCTGGTGCTCGTCACCTCCGCCAAGCCGCAGGGCGAGGCGGTACGGCCCAACCTCGATCCGCCGCGCCACTGGCAGCCCGCCGACAACTACGCGGACGCCGTCGGACAGGGCGAGATGTTCCGCGGCTTCTTCAACTCCCTTCTCGTCGTGGTGCCTTCGGTGGCGCTGGTGCTGATCCTCGGCGCCGGGGCGGCCTGGGTCTTCGCCCGCCGCTCCTCGAAGCTCGTCTCGGCCGCGTACGCCCTGACCATCAGCGGGCTGCTGCTGCCGCCCGCCGTGATCACCATCGTCATGGAGCTGCGCCAGCTCGGCCTGGCCGGCACCAGACCCGGCATGATCGCCGTCTACACCGGGATGTATCTGTCCACCTCGGTCTTCTTCATGACCGGGTTCATCAGAACCATCCCCACCGAGCTGGAGGAAGCGGCCCGCATCGACGGCGCCGGGCCCACGCGGATCTTCCTGCGGATCATCCTGCCGCTGCTGCGGCCGGTGATCGCCACCGCGACGATCATGGTGATGCTCTACGCCTGGAGCGACATCTTCTACGCCTTCTTCGTCCTCGGCGGCGGAGACGGGGCGACCCTGCCGATCAATCTCTACCAGGTCGCCGGCGCCCAGCTGTACCTCAACAACTGGCACCTCATCTTCGCGTACGTCGTGGTGATGAGCCTGCCCATGGTCGCCGTGTTCCTGGTGGCCCAGCGCAAGATCGTGTCCGGAATCACCAGTGGAGCCGTGAAGTAGCAACTGGAGGTCCAAATGAGCACATCCCCCCGCACCTTCCGACCGGCGCGTGGCGCCGGAAGGACCAGACACCGGGCGTCGACCATCCTCGGCGCGACCCTGCTCGGAGCAGCCATGACCGCCGGATTCCTGCCCGCCGCACACGCCGACCAGCTGCCCGCGCCGGACGGCACCCGGACCGCCGCCGCCCAGCGCGTCACCGTCGACCTCGCCGCGTCCGAGGGAGAGGTGCTGCGCGGCGCGAACGGCGCGCTGTACGGACTGAGCGACGACGGGGTGCCGAGCGACGCCGCGCTCGCCCCGCTCAAGCTCACCACCGTCTCCCAGAAGGCCGAGGGCGGCGCCCAGCACCCCAACGGCGACGCCGTCACCGTCTCCAAGTCGTTCTTCCGCAACGGCGGCGGCGACGTCCTGGTGATGATGCAGGACATCTACGCCCAGTGGCCCTACGAGGACCTCGGCATCGACGACTACCTCACCAAGGTCGACAAGATCGCCCGCGATGTGGCGAACGCGCCCAACAGCGAGCACTTCATCTACGTCCCGTTCAACGAGCCCGACCAGATCTGGTACAACCTGGGCGTCTCCGACCAGGCGACGTACCAGACCAACCGGGACCGCTTCCTCAAGGACTGGAAGACCGTCTACCAGCGCATCCGCGCGATCGACCCGGACGCTAGGATCGCCGGCCCCAACGAAGCCGGGTACCACACCCGGCTGCTGACCGACTTCCTCACCTTCGCGAAGAAGGAGAACGTCCTGCCGGAGGTCACCACCTGGCACGAGCTGAGCCCCTCCTCCCTGCGCGACTTCCAGGGCCACTTCGACACCTACCGCGCCATCGAGAAGAGCGTCGGGATCACCCCCCGCACGATCAACATCAACGAGTACGCCAACCGGCGCGACCTGTCCGTACCGGGCCAACTGGTGCAGTGGGTCTCGATGTTCGAGCGCAACAAGGTGTACGCGGACCAGGCGTACTGGGACGCTGCCGGCAACCTCGACGGCAATGTCGTCCGTACCAACATCCCCAACGGCGGCTGGTGGTTCTTCCGCTGGTACGCCGGGCTGACCGGCCGCACCGTCAAGGTCACCCCGCCCTCGCTCAACACCGTCGACACACTCCAGGGCCTGGCCTCCCTCGACACCACCCGCAAGCAGGCGCAGGTACTGCTCGGCGGTGCGGCCGGTGACGCGGACGTGGCCGTCCAGCACGTCGACCCGGCGGTCTTCGGCACCTCGGTCACCGCCACGGTCGCCGAGGCCGCCTGGTCCGGGTACGAGGGCCAGCACGCCGCGCCGCGCGTCCTGTCCCGTACGAAGCTGGGCGTCGCAGCCGACGGCTCCGTGACCGTTCCCCTGACCGGCATGAAGCAGATGTCCGCCTACCGGATCGTGCTCGCCCCGGCCGGCTCCGGCACCCCCACCGCCGCCACCGTCCCGTGGTCCGCCTCCTACGAGGCCGAGGACGCCCGCATCACCGGCGGTCAGGTCTACACCCAGGGCACCGTGTCCAACGCCAACGGCTACGCCGCCTCCGGCACCAAGGACGTCGGCTCGCTCAACACCGCCGCCAGCAAGGTCGACTTCACCGTCACCGTCCCCGCCACGGGCAGCTACGACCTGTCCGTCCTGTACGGCAACCAGTCCGGTGCCCCCGCCTCACAACTGCTCTCCGTGGACGGCGGCGCCACGACCAGCGTCGCGTACCCCTCCACCGAGAACTGGACGTACCGCGCGAAGAAGGACCTCACCGTCTCCCTCACCGCCGGCAGCCACACCCTCACCCTCGCCAAGGGCACCGGTGAGGTCACCCTCGACCGGATAGACCTGACCGCGAGCGCCACGCCGTCCGTCTCCTACGAGGCCACCCTCGCCGACATCTCCGGCAGTGTGTCGTACGACTACACCGACGCGTCCGGCACCGGTACCGGCGCGCTCGTGCTGCGCACCGGCGCCTCGGCGGTCTACGACGTGTACGCACCCCGCGACGGGTACTACACGGTGACCTCGCGCGGCTCCGCCGCCGTACAGCTCGCCCTGCACGACGAGACGGTGACCGCCGCCCCCGGCCAGGCCCTGCGCCTGTACCTGGTGGCGGGCAACAACCGCCTCACCGCCACCGGCAGCGCCGCACTGCGTTCGCTGGACGTGACCGGCACCGGATCCACCACCGGCACGCTCGCCCACGACGGCGCCCAGGCGCGGCTGGCCGGCGGGGCGCGGCTGGTGGACAGCGCCAACGCCACCGAGGGCAGCTACATCGGCTGGCTGGGCAACAGCGCCGCCGCCACCGCCACCTTCACCGTGGACGCGCCGCGCGCCGGGAAGTACGTGCTCGTCCTCACGTACGGCCAGAACGACCGGCGCGACAACGGCCACGCGTACAACACCGACATCGTCTCGCGCACCGCGGACGTCTCGATCGGTGGCACCTCCCGGAAGGTGACCTTCAAGAACACCTGGAGCTGGGAGGACTTCTGGACCCTCGGGGTCCCGGTCACCCTCCAGCAGGGCGCCAACACCCTGACCCTGTCCAACGCGTCCGCCTGGGCGCCCAACATCGACCGGATCGAACTGGCCCCGGTGCGCGGCTGACCCTGTCCGTCCCTCTCCGCACACACCGAGGACCGGCCCGCTCCGGGGCCGGTCCTCGGTCGTCGTTCACACGGGTTGCGCTAGGTCAGATCGGTGACCCTCCAGCGCTGGTTCGTACCGGAGTTGGGCTTCCAGACCGAGACCCGGGCGCCCTCGGCGGACGACTGCCCCGCGACCTCCAGCAGCTCACCGCTCGCGGCGTTGACGAAGGTGTAGGTCCCGTCGCCGGTGGTGGACAGGATCCACTGGGCGCCGAGGCCCGGCTTCCCCCGGTCCTTCTCCAGCACCGCCGTACCGGCGCCGACCGCCAGCCGGCTGCCCTCGGCCGGGTTGCGCAGCACATAGCGCTCCCGGTCGCCGGTCCCCTTCGTCACCTTCTCGACGCGCCACCGCTGACCGGCGTCGGCCGCGTCGCCGGTACGGATCACGGTGCCCGTGGCGTCGTCGGAGACGCCGAGCGCCTTGCCGCTGCCCACGCCGGTCAGCCCGTACGTGTGACCCCGCTGGATCGGCGCGGTGTCCTTCGCGACGCCGGACACGCCCGAGATCCGCAGGGTGGTCACCGACCGGGCCGGTACGGTGACGGTCGCACCGCCCTTCGACACGGCGACCGGAGCCCGCTTGACCAGTGCGCCCGAGGCGTCCGTGACGACCGGTGTCACCTTCGCGCCCCCGGCCACCTTGGCGAAGCCGGAGAGGTCGAGGGCGATGTCGCGGGCGCTGTCGGTGTCATTGACGTGGACGACGGTGGCCTCGCGCCCGGAGGCGGAGACGGCCGCCGCGCTGGCGGTGTCGTCGACCCGGACCAGCCGGTCACCGGGACGGATGAAGTGCGTGAAGTTCCGCGCGGTGTCGAACTTGGTGTTCGTCAGGACGGGGCAGCTCTTGAGGGTGTCCTTCGCCGTGCAGCTGAACGGCACCTGGATGGAGCCCCAGTTGCCGCCCTTCGCGGACTCGCCGCCCGGCTTCATGTTGTCGTAGTCCTCCACCGGCTGCCAGAACAGCCAGGCGGTGGGCTCCAGTTCACGCAGATCGTCCACGATGTGCCTGGCCAGCCCCAGCCCCGGCTTCATGCTGGTGAAGTCCTGGCCGTCGCCCCAGTCGCCGTCGACCTCGCTCATCCACAGCGGCTTGTCGGCGCCCTTGGCGATGTCGCGCGCGGTGGTCCTGCCGCCGGTGCCGTAGGTGTGGACGTTGAGCTGCGCGACCAGGTCGCGTACGTCCTGCGGGTAGGACTCCCAGTTACGGGCGAACGTGGTCGGGTTCGTCTCGTCCATGGCGGAGATCACGGCGTCCGTCTTCGACGTGCCGAGCTTCTCGGCCAGCGCCCTGATGACCTGCTGCTGGCGTTCGGGGCCGATGTGCGCGCCCTCCTGCCTGCCGCCCACCGGCTCGCCGTCCGGGCCGAGCGTGGTGCCCCAGTAGGAGGTGTTGGGCTCGTTGAACGGGTCGATGGTGTCGACCTTGATCCGGCTCGACTTCTCCAGCCGCTCCACCGCGCCGGTCAGATAGGCGGCGAAGTCGTCCACCCTGTCGGTGCGCAACTGGTCCTGTCCGGCCTGGAAGTTGCCGGAGACGTAGCCGCTCTCCGTCATGAACCAGGGCGGCGAGTTGGAGAACGCCTCCCAGTGGGTGACGTCCTTCTTGATCCGGTTCACCCACCAGCGCTGGGTGGCGTCGGCGTTGGCGTTCCAGTGGGCGGGGTCGCGCGCCGACCACCAGTCGCGGTCCTCGCGGGTGGTGCCCTCGGGCGCCTGCCACCAGCCCTCGACCGCGCCGCCCGCGCGCAGATAGTCCTTGACGTCGGGGGCGTTGCCACCGCCGATGTTGTACCGGGCGATGTTGAGGGCCAGCCCGTCGTCGCCGAAGACCAGCTTCGCCAGCTTCTCGCGTATCTCCGCCGGGTAGCCGCCGGTCGCGTTGGCGAACCAGACGAGGCTGGTTCCCCAGCCCTCGAACGCGTCCCCCTGGTAGGAGGGGTCGGGCCGTACGGTGACGGTGGAGGCGGCCGGGACGGCCGAGGCGGTCCCGGCCTGCGGACCGCCGGCCAGCACACCGCCGGCGGCGAGGACGACGGCCAGCGCCGCCGCCGGATACCGGAAGGTACGTGGTCTCTTCATCGTGAGGTATTCCCTTGTCCGTGTCGCGTCATCGGGACAGAACCGCAGACGTGCCTGTGCCTGGTGAGGAACCCCCCTCCCGTGCCTTCCCGCGCCGGTCCGGCGCGGACCTCAGCGGCGTACCACCGCCACGCCGCGCGGTCCGAGGACGATCGGCCCCTCGGCGTCATCGCGCGCGCTGCCCGCCGTCCCGGCGAGCAACGTGCCGGCGAAGCCGTCCAGTTCGACGGGCTCGTCGGTGCGGTTGACGAGGAACGCGTACGTGGTGTCGCCGGCGCCCCTGACCACCAGCTCCACCCGGCCGCGCGCGGCCCCGGGCAGTTCACTGGCCACCCCGGCCCGCCCGAGCAGCCGCGCGAGCACACCCCGCAGCCCCTCGGCGCCGAGCCTGGTGGAGACATACGCGGCGGACCCGCCGCCCACCGCGCGCCGGGTGATCGCGGGCCGGCCCGACTGGTCGCCCGTACGGTACGAGGCGAGCACCTCGACGGCGTCGTCCGTGACGGCGATCCGGTCGGTCCACAGCGTGCCCGTGGAACCGTCGTCGAGCGTGACGTCCTGCCCGTCGAGCAGCGGCCCGAACTCCTCGATCCGGATGCCGAGCAGCTCCCGCAGGGCGCCCGGGTAGCCGCCCAGCCAGGCGTGGTCGTTCTCGTCCACCACGCCGGAGAAGTACGTGGTGACCAGATGGCCCCCGCCCTCGACGTAGCCGGTCAGCTCCTTGGCGAGATCGCGCGGCACCACGTGCAGCACCGGCGCCACCACCAGGTCGTAGCCGTCCAACGGGGCGCCCCGGTGGATGACATCGGCCCGTACCCCCAGGGCCAGGAAGGCCGAGTACCAGTCCAGCGCCTCCTGGCGGTAGCGCAGCAGGGAGGTCGGGTGGGAGTCCTGTTCGCTGGCCCACCACGACTCCCAGTCGAAGAGGATGGCCGCGCGCGCGGGCCGCGCGTGGGAGCCCGCCACCTCGGACAGCTCGCCCAGCAGACCGCCGAGGGCGGCCACCGAGCGGAACACCTCGCTGTCGGGACCGGCGTGCGGGACCATCGCCGAGTGGTACTTCTCGGCGCCCGCCGCCGACTGGCGCCACTGGAAGTAGCAGACGGCGTCGGCCCCGTGCGCCACATGGAGCAGCGCGTCGCGCGCCAACTCTCCTTCTCTCTTGGCCACGTTGACCGGCTGCCAGTTCACCGCGCTGGTGGAGTGCTCCATCAGGAACCAGGGGCGTCCGCCGGCTATCGAACCCGTGAGGTTCGCGGAGAACGACAGTTCGTCGAGGCGCTGCGGTCCGGGCAGGGTGTAGTGGTCGTTGGAGATGAAGTCCACCTCGCGGGCCCAGTCGGCGTAGTGCATCCCCTTGGTCTCGCCCATCACCATGAAGTTGGTGGTCACCGGGGTGTCGGGGGTCAGCCGGTACAGCAGGTCGCGCTCGGCCCGCAGATAGTCCTTGAGGGCGTCCGAGGAGAACCGCTTGAAGTCGAGCTGCTGGGTCGGATTGGGGTGCGAGGCGGCCAGCCGGGGCGGCAGGATCTGGTCCCACTCCGTATACCGCTGCGACCAGAAGGCGGTTCCCCAGGCGTGGTTGAGGACCTCGACCGAGCCGTAGCGGTCGCTCAGCCAGGTGCGGAAGGCGCGGGCCGCGTCGTCGGAGTAGTCGTAGACGTTGTGGCAGCCCAGCTCGTTGGAGATGTGCCAGGCGGTGAGCGCGGGGTGGTTCCCGTACCGCTCGGCCATCTTCTCCGCGAGCCGCAGCGCGTACGTACGGAAGACCGGGGAGGTGGGCCGCCAGTGCTGGCGGGCGCCGGGCCACACCGTCTCGCCGGACGCGGTGACCGGCAGGATCTCCGGGTGGAGCGTGGTCAGCCACGGCGGCGGGGAGGCGGTCGCGGTCGCCAGATCCACCGCGATGCCGCCCTCGTGCAGCAGGTCCATGATCTCGTCCAGCCAGCCGAAGTCCCAGCTGTCGGGGGCGGGCTGGATCCGGGCCCAGGAGAAGATGGCGAGGGACACGATGTTCACCCCGGCTTCGCGCATCAGCCGGATGTCCTCGGGCCACACCTCGCGCGGCCACTGCTCCGGGTTGTAGTCGGCGCCGTACGCGAACCGCGGTGTGCGGTCGTCGTGGGGCCGGCGCAGCCAGCGGGGCGACGGGACGCGGGTCATCTTGCTCCTCGGGGAGATATCGAGCCGGTGGATACGCGGCCCGGTGGGCCGCGGGCACCGGACGGTGACGGGTGGCGAAGGCGCCGCCATCCGTCACCGTCCGGACGGCCGGCGTTACTTGACGGTGAAGCCCTGTTCCGAGCCGTAGTCGCGGGACTGCTTCTGCCAGGCGGCGAGACCCTCGCTCAACG
The DNA here is from genome assembly GCF_036231945.1 of Streptomyces sp. NBC_01429. NCBI lineage: Bacteria > Bacillati > Actinomycetota > Actinomycetes > Kitasatosporales > Streptomycetaceae > Streptomyces > Streptomyces sp. NBC_01429. The sequence continues at coordinate 7,240,765 of NZ_CP109599.1, forward strand.
TGGTGCCGGAGACGTACGCCTTGCCGACGGTGTCGTTGAAGATGGAGTTCGCGTAGACCTGGAAGGGCAGGTACGACCAGTCGGGCGCGACCTCGGACGCCGACTGGGCGAAGACCTTGTTGATCTCCTGACCGCCGAAGTAGTCGAACTTCGTGTCCAGGAACTCCTTGGACGTCATGTCGGCGGTGGTCGCGGGGTACGCGCCGTCCTTCACCCGGGACTTGACGCCCGCACCGGCGGCGGCGTACTCGGTGAACGCGTAGGCGAGCGCCTTGTTCTTGCCCGCGGCGGGTACGGCCAGCGAGCTGCCGCCGCTCTCCGCGCTCGACTTCTCGCCCGCCTTCCACTGCGGCAGCGGGGCCACGCGCCAGTCACCGGCCGCGGCGGGCGCGCCGGTCGTGAGGTTGGTGGGCATCCAGGCGCCGGTGGCCAGCGTGGCGATGGTGCCGTCGGCCAGCCCCTTGAACCACTCGTCGGTCCAGGAAGTGACGGGCGCCAGCAGCTTGCCGTCGATCAGCTTCTGCCAGGTCTTGGCGAACGTGGCACTGCCCGGGTCGGTGAAGTCGATGCCCACATTGGTGCCGTCCACCGTGTACGGGTGGCCGCCGGCCTGCCAGATCAGGCTGGTGGCGAAGCCCGCCTCGCCGGTGTCGGCGGTGATGTAGGCCTTCGGGTCGGCCTTGTGCAGCTTCTCGGCCGCCGTCACGTACTCGTCCCAGGTGGCCGGAACAGCGATCTTGTACTTGTCGAAGACCTTCTTGTTGTAATACAGCGCCATCGGGCCGGAGTCCACCGGCAGTCCGTAGACCGCTTCGCCGGACTTGACCGCGTTCCACGGGCCCGGCGAGAAGGAGTCGCCCAGCTTGTCAGCACCGTACTTCGAGAGGTCGGCGACGGACTTGGCGAGGGAGAACTGGCCCAGCGCGAAGTACTCGATCTGCGCGACGTCGGGGACGCCCTTGCCCGCCGCGATCGCGTTCTGGAGAGCGGTGTACTCCTCCTTCGAGGTACCCGCGTTGACGACCTTGACCTTCACCTTCGGGTGCGCGGCCTCGAAGTCCTTCGCGACCTTGGGCATGGTGGAGTCCCAGGTCCAGACCGTGAGGCTGCCGCCCTTTTCGAGGGCCGTCTTGACGTCGTCGGCGCTCCCCGAGTCGGAGCCGCTGTCGTCGGAGGACCCACCGCACGCCGTCAGGGTGAGGGCGAGGGCGAGTACGGAGGCCAGACCGGCACCGCGCACGGTGCGGCGGCGCGCTGTGTTGTACATCAGAGTCATCTCACTTCGTTGTCAGAGAACTACCGAACAGCTGGGGAAAACGCGGGGGATCATCCGCACCGGGCGATGCGCGAGCGGCTCACTCCTTGACGCTTCCGGCGGCGAGACCGGACTGCCAGTACCGCTGGAGCAGCAGGAACGCGGCGATCAGGGGCACGATGGTGAGCAGGGAACCGGTGATCACCAGGTTGAAGATGGCCTCGCCGCCGTTGGTCTGGGCCTGGGCGTTCCAGGAGTTGAGCCCCAGGGTGAGCGGGTACCAGTCCGGGTTCTTGAGCATGATCAGCGGCAGGAAGTAGTTGTTCCAGGTCGCGACCATGGTGAACAGCAGCACTGTGACGATGCCGGGGGCCAGCAGCGGCAGGCTCACCGTGAAGAAGGTACGGATCTCGCTGGCGCCGTCGATCCTGGCGGCCTCCAGCAGCTCGGTGGGGATCGCCTCGGCGGCGAAGACCCACATCAGATAGAGGCCGAACGGGGAGATCAGCGAGGGGATGATCACCGCCCAGGGGGTGTCGGTCAGCCCCATCTTGCTGAACATCAGGAAGGTGGGGACCGCCAGCGCCGTACCGGGGACGGCGACGGCGCCGATCACCACCGCGAAGATGCCGCGCTTGCCGGGGAACTGGAACTTGGCGAGCGCGTAGCCGCCGAGCACCGCGAGAAACGTCGCGCCGCCGGCTCCCACCACCACGTAGAGCAGTGTGTTGAACAGCCAGCGGACGAACACACCGTCGTTGTAGGTGAGGGTGTCCGCGATATTGCGGAAGAACGCGAAGTCGCTGTCGAACCAGAGTCCGGAGGAGCTGAGCAGACCGCTCTGGGTCTTGGTCGAGTTGATGACGAGCCAGACGAGTGGCACCAGGGCGTAGACCAGCACCAGACCGGTCAGCACGGTGAGCAGCACACTGCGGCGCGGGCGGTTGACACTGTGCCGTCGTCCGGGGCGGGGGGTGCGCAGCCCGGTGACGGGGCGTGGCGCGCGGTCCTCGCCCGGGGTGGCGGTGGCCGGGGCGGTGGCTCCCATCGTCACGCTTCCTTTCGCATGCCGCGGAGCTGGACGGCATAGGCGATGATCATGGTGAAGATGCCCATGATGATCGCGACCGTGGCCGCGTAGTTGTGCTGCTGGCCGGAGAAGGCCAGCGAGTAGGTGTAGAAGTTCGGCGTGAAGTCCGTGGTGATCGTGTTGGGCGCCAGGTTCTTGAGGATGCTCGGCTCGTTGAAGAGCTGGAAGCTGCCGATGATCGAGAAGATGGTGGCGATGACCAGCGCGCCCCGGATGGCGGGGAGCTTGATCGCGCTGATGATCCGGAGCTGTCCCGCGCCGTCGATCTCCGCGGCCTCGTAGAGCGAGTGCGGGATCACCCGGAGCGCCGAGTAGAAGATCAGCATGTTGTAGCCGACGAACTCCCAGGTCACGATGTTGCCGATGGAGGCGAGCACCAGGCCGGCGGAGAGCGGGTCGGGCAGCGACACCCCGAAGGCGTCGTTGATGTTGCCGACGAGGCCGAAGCGGGTGCCGTACATGAAGCCCCACATCAGGGCGGCGACCACGGCGGGCACGGCGTACGGCAGGAAGATCGCGATCCGGAAGAAGTTCTTGCCGTAGAGCCGGCCGCTGTCGATGGCCAGCGCGACCAGCAGCGCGATCCCGAGCATCACCGGTACCTGGACGGCCAGGAAGAGGGTCACCCGGCCCAGCGCGGACCAGAAGTTCGGGTCCTCCAGCGCCCGCTGGTAGTTGTCGAACCCGACGAACGAGGTGCCGCCGACGAGTTGGGTGCGGAAGAGACTCAGATAGATCGAGTAGCAGATCGGGGCCAGGAAGACGAGGGCGAAGACCGCCATGAACGGTCCGATGAAGCCCCAGCCGATCAGGGCCCGCCTGCGTCGAGGGCCCCGTGGCGGGGCGGGGTGTCCCGCTGTGGAAGGCGGTGACAATGCCGTCATGACTTTGTTCCTCGCTGGTCGTCCTCGGGCACCCGGCACCCGGCAGCCGGATGGAAACGTACGTGAACAGGCCATGCCCCGACGTGGCCACGGGCGACATGTTTACGTAAACATCTGTTGATGGGATGCTTACATTGGGTGCCTGAGGGCGTCAAGATTCATGGCGGGGTCAGTTTTGCCCCGAAGCGGCGTCGACCGCGGAGCGTGAGAGTGCGGGTGGAGGACATCGTGGACAGCGCGGAGCCGGACGACCGGTCGTCGCAGGCCGGAGCGGCCGGCCCCGGGACGGCCGAGGCGGACCGCCCGGCCGGCGGACCGCCGCGCCGTCGCAGAGTGTCCATGGCGGACGTCGCCCGGCGCGCCGGCGTCTCCTCGCAGACGGTCTCCCGGGTGTCCAACGGCCACCAGGGCGTGGTGGAGAAGACCCGGGAGCAAGTTCTGGCCGCGATGAAGGAGTTGGGCTACCGGCCCAACAGCGCGGCCCGCGCGCTCAAGCGCGGTGAGTTCCGCACCATCGGCATCATCCTGTTCACCCTCTCGACCACCGGCAACGTCCGCACACTGGAGGCGATCGCCACCTCGGCGGCGCAGCAGGGATACGCCACCACACTGCTGCCGGTCGCCATCCCCACCCAGGACCAAGTGCGGGGCGCCTTCACGCGGTTGGGCGAGCTGGCCGTCGATGCCATCATCGTGATCATGGAGGTTCACCTGCTGGACGCCGCCACGGTCTCGCTGCCGCCCGACGTGGGCGTCGTGGTCGTGGACTCCAACGCGGGCGACCGCTACAGCGTGGTCGACACCGACCAGGCGGGCGGCGCCCGGGAGGCGGTGCGGCATCTGCTGGAGCTGGGGCACACCACGGTCTGGCATCTGGCCGGTCCCGAGGAGTCGTTCGCCGCACAGCACCGCGCCGACGCCTGGCGGGCCACCCTGCGCGCGGCCGGCCGCGAGGTGCCGCCGCTGCTGCGCGGCGACTGGTCGGCCGAGTCGGGATACCGCGCCGGGCTGAGGCTGGCCCGGGAGCCGGGCTGTACGGCGGTGTTCGCGGCCAACGACCAGATGGCGCTCGGTCTGCTGCGGGCGCTGCACGAGTCGGGCCTTACGGTCCCCGGCCGGGTCAGTGTGGTCGGCTTCGACGACATCCCGGACGCCGGCTCGTACCTGCCGCCGCTGACCACCGTCCGCCAGGACTTCGCCGAGGTGGGACGGCGGTGCGTCGAGGGCGCGCTGCGCCAGATCCGGGAACACACCGAGGAGCCCGGCACCACGCTCGTCCCCACCCGGATGGTGATCCGCGAGAGCACGGCGCCGCCGCCGGAGCCGGCGGGCTGACGTCCCCGCGTACGCCGTGCATGTGCACGCGCCCGCGCGGGCGGACCTTCAGCGCCGCTCGGCCGGCGGCACGGGGCCGTTGCTCAGCAGGTCGCCGGGGCCGCAGTCGAGTGCCTGGCAGATCGCGCTGAGCGTGGAGAACCGGATCGCCTTGGCCCGGCCGTTCTTCAGGATCGAGAGATTGACGACGGTCACACCGACCCGTCCCGCCAGCTCGGTCAGGGTCATGCCGCGCTCGGCGAGCAGCCGGTCCAGATGGACCACGACACGGTGCTCGTCCTCCGGCGGCATCAGACCAGTCCCTCGGCGTCCGCGCGCAGCTGGGTGCCGCGCCGGAACACTTCGGCGAGCGCGGCGATCAGCAGCCCGAGCAGGACGGGCCCGGAGCTGAACGTCGCCTCGACGGACACCTGGTCCTCGACCGCCGTGCCCAGCACCAGCTGCCCGGTGGTGATCATGTCGAGCAGCGGACGCAGGATCGCGAGCCCCAGCACCGTCACCGCGATCGCCCGTACCCGTCGCGCGTTGTCCGGTACGAAGGGGTCGCCGGCCGCGAGCGTCCGCACGATCCGGTACAGCAGATACGCCACGATCAGCAGCAGCACACCGCTGAAGAATTCGGGCAGCGCGAGCAGCGCGCGCTGGGCCAGGTCCGGGTGGGCGAAGGTCACTTCCCCCTGGCTGGTGCCGTTCAGCGCGATCCCGTCGCCGCCGCCCGAGCCCGCGACCGTCGCGGCGCCGCGCAGCGGTACGGTCCGCCCGGCGCCGTCCTGGCCGGTCACCCCCAACACCCCCAGCAGCGGGCTCAGTACGGCGAATCCGGCCACCAGGGCCGCGCCCACGCCGAGGACGACACGCAGGGCGGTGTTGTCGCCGCGATCCCACTCGACCCGGTACCAGGGGGACGTGTTCATGACAGCCTCGTATCGAAAGTCGTTGTTATCGGTAATCGATAGTAACGACTTTCGATACCCTCGTGTCAAGTACGTGGCTGCGCTTAGCATGCGGTGATCATCGATGTGGTTCTGCGAGAGGGGCGGGCATGCGCGCGGAGGACTGGACCGGAGTCGTCACCCATCACGGCGAGGGGCCCGGCTGGGACCCGCACACGGGACAGCTGAGGATCGTCGACATGCTGGCCGGGGACCTCCTGGCCTTCGACGCCGGGGGCGCGTACGTACGGCAGCACCTCGGCGACGTCGCGGCGGCCTGGCGGCCCCGGGCGTCCGGCGGCGTCGTGGCGGCCGTCGAGCGGGGCTTCGCGCTGATCGCGGCGGACGGCACGGTCAGCGCCGGGGAGGAGCTGTGGACCGACGGCTCGATCCGGATGAACGAGGGCGGCTGCGACCCGGCCGGCAACTTCTACTGCGGCACGATGGCCTACGACGCGCGCCCCGGCGCCGGCTCCGTGTACCGGCTGACCCCGGGCGGCGCCGTCTCCGTCGTCCACACCGGAGTGACCATCTCCAACGGCCTCGCCTGGGCCCCGGACGGCACCTTCGCGTACTACGTCGACACCCCCACCCAGTCGATCGCCCGCGTCACGGTCGACCCGGAGGCCGGCCGCTTCTCCACCCCCGAGCCCTGGGTCACCATCGACCCGGCCGACGGCGCCCCCGACGGCATCACGCTCGACGCCCGGGGCGGCGTCTGGGTCGCCCTGTGGGGCGGCTCGGCGGTACGCAGGTACGCCGAGGACGGCACGCTGGACGAGGTGGTCGAGGTCGACGCCCGCCAGGTCAGCGCCTGTGCGTTCGGTGGCGACGACTACGGGCGGCTGTTCATCACGACCTCCCGCCAGGACGTACCGGACGGCGAGGACCCGGCGGCGGGCGCGGTCTTCACCGTCGAGCCGGGGATCGGCGGGGTCGCGCCGCTGATGTTCGGCGGGTAGGACGTCCTTCGTCCGCGCGGGTTCAGGCCTGCGCCGTGGGGCGGATGACGATTTCGTTGATGTCGACGTCGGCGGGCTGTTCGATGGCGAACCGGATGGCCCGGGCTACCGCCTCGGGCGGGATCGCCATGTCGTCCATCGTCTCGCTCATCCGCGCGCGCAGGTCCGGGTCCGGGACGGACCCGAGGAAGTCGGTGGCCACGAAGCCCGGCGAGACCATCGAGACCCGGATCGACGGGCCGGCCTCCTGTCGCAGACCGTCGGTGAGTGCGCGGGCGGCGGCCTTGGAGGCCGAGTAGACCGCCTGCCCGGGGACCGTCTTGAAGGCGGAGGTCGACAGGGTGTGCACGAACTGGCCGTGCCCCTGGCCCCGGAAGACGGGGAGGGCCGCGGCGATGCCGTGCAGGAGCCCCTTCACGTTGACGTCGATCATCGCGTCCCAGTCGTCCACCCGCAGGTCGTCGAGGAAGGACACCGGCCCGATCCCGGCGTTGCCGACCAGGACGTCCAGGCGGCCGAAGGTGTCCTGGGCGAGCGCCACCAGGTCGGCCGTGTCCTCGCGGCGCCGGACGTCGACCGCCCTGAACTCGACGTCGTGGCCTTTGCTCCGGAGTTCGCCGGCCAGGTCGGCGAGCCGCTGCTCGCGGCGCGCCCCGAGTACGAGCTTCGCCCCGCCCTCCGCCAGTGCCCGGGCGGTGGCGGAGCCGATGCCGCTGCTCGCTCCGGTGATCGCCACGACCTTGCCCTCGATGCCCGACATGCGGTACCACCGTTCTGGAATCGTATAAGCGGACGTGTGTCCGGTACGATTCGACGGTAACGGACACGTGTCCGGATAGGCAAGCGGGCTCGTCACGGCCCGGATCGGAGCACCAGGTGGAGCAGCCCCGTCAACGCGCCACGCGTTCGGACGCCGAGGGCAACCGCGCACGCATCATCGAGATCGCGCGCACCGCCTTCACCGGCACCCCCGACGCGACCCTTCAGTCGATCGCGAGGACGGCAGGCGTCGGCCAGGGGACCATGTACCGGCACTTCGTGAACCGCGAAGCCCTGCTGCTGGCCGTCTACCGGCACGACGTCGAGGAACTCATCGACGCCGCACCCCGTCTGCTCGGAGAGCACGAGCCGCTGGAGGCGCTGCGCCTCTGGTTCGACCGCCTCGCCGCCTACGGCCGCATCAAGCACGGAGCGTCCCTGGCCATCGAGGCCGCCACCCGCGCTGACCTCGGCAGCCAGTACTACGCGCCGGTCATCGCCGCACTGGATCAGTTGCTCACCGCAGGCAAGGCCGCCGGGCGGCTGCGGCCCGACGTCGACGCCGACGAGGTCCTGCTGCTCGTGTCGTTCCTGTGGAAGGCCGGCGGCGGACCCGACTGGCAGGAACGCGGCGCACACATGCTCGCCATCGTCATCGACGGGCTGCGCGCCGGAACGCGCGGCTGAGGCCCCGCCCGGCCGCCCGGCCGGTCACAGCCCCGGGGCGCCCCACACCGGGAACCAGCGGGCGAGGTCGGGTTCGATCCGCAGATCGTCCCCGAGTACGGCCCTGACCTGGAGTTCTCGTGGACTGTCGCGCTTCTCGGCGTCACCGGGCAGCGGCGCGAAGGGGTAGAAACTGCCGCGCTTGTAGAGATAGACGAGGGCCAGCGATCGCTGCTCCGTGTCCTGGAAGCCGATCAGGGAGCAGAGCAGCTGCGGCCCGAAGCCGCCGTCCTGGAGCAGCGTGTTGACCGCGTGCAGGTCGTTGACCAGGGCAGCCGTGTCGTCCGGCGCCCGCTGGGCGAGGAGCCAGGTGTAGCCGTACGAGTCCTGGCTGAACGTCACGGGCGGCCCGGAGCGGTCCTTGTCCGCGTCGAGCAGCTCCCGCACGTCCTGCCTGATCCGCGCGAATCCGCCGCCCTCGACGCCCGCGAAGCAGACGGATCCCAGGCCGGTGGGCGTGTACCCGGCGCCGGCCTCAAGGGTGAGGGCCGCGGACGGCAGCGAGAACAGCTGGTCGAGATCGGGCCGGACGGGCTTGCTCCGGCCGAGGATGGTGTCGAGAAGGCCCACAGGGCCGGCTCCTCACTGTGCGGGGGTGGCGGCGTCCGGCGCTCTGGCGGTCCGGCGTCCGGGAAACCTGGAGTTTGAGTTGGAGCTGGAGGCGGAGGCGGTTGCGTACGGTTACGGGCGGGCCAGGTCGGCGGAGATCCGGGCAAGCTGGTCCAGCCGCTGCTCGAGCGTCGGGTGCGAGGAGAGCAGCCGGCCCAGGCTCTCCTTCGAGGAGAACGCCGGGACGAAGAAGAAGGCGTTGTACGGCTCGGCCTTGCGCAGGTCCTCCGTGGGGATCCGGGCCATCTGCCCGCTCACCTTCGTCAGGGCCGAGGCCAGGGCCGAGGGGCGGCCGGTCAGCAGGGCGGCGGCGCGGTCGGCGGACAGCTCGCGGTAGCGCGAGAGCAGCCGGGTCAGCAGGAAGCCGACCGCGTACACCACCGCGCTGACCAGCGGTATCAGCATGATCGCGATACCGGCCGGGCCGGCGTTCCTGCTGCCGCGCGCCAGTCCGCTGTAGAGCGCGAACCGGGTGATCAGGCCGGCGAGCACGCCCAGGAACGAGGCGATGGTCATCACCGCGACATCGCGGTGCGCGACATGGGACATCTCGTGCGCGAGGACGCCTTCCAGCTCCTCGGGCTCCAGCCGGCGCAGCAGCCCGGTGGTGGCGCAGACGAGAGAGCTGCGCTCGCTCCTGCCGGTGGCGAACGCGTTGGGGATATCGCTCTGGGCGATGGCCACCCGTGGCTTGGGCATGTCGGCCAGGGCGCAGATGCGGTCCACGGCGCCGTGCAGCTCGGGCGCCTCCTCGGGGGTGACCTCCCGCGCGCCCATGCTGAAGGCCGCGATCTTGTCGCTGAACCAGAACTGCGCGATGAACAGACCGCCCGCGAAGATCAGGATGATCGGCCACGCGTGGTTCAGCACCGCCAGCAGTACCCCGATCAGGACCACGTACAGCAGGCCGCGATCAGGAACATGGTGGTCACCATGCGCGTGGTCAGACCGCGGTCCGGGGTGTAGCGGTTCTTCGTCGTCATCTTCCGCCTCCTGTAGCTCTCACTGCTGCCATTTTCCTCCCTTTCCGGCGAAACGGAGTAAACGGAGGATATGGAAGGGCCACGGAAGGCCCGGTGACGCTCCTGTCCCGCCCGGAGCGGGCCGCCCCTGCGTCGCCCGTCTCTAGAGGCACGGACGGCCCGTCTGCCAGGGGCGCACAGTGGCGCACTGCTGTACGCGGGGGCTCGCGCGGTGGCGAGAAGTGCCTCCCGTGCTGCCGGTGTTGTGTTCCTCACTTTATGGGGCCGGGCATTGAGGTAGGCGCGGTGTAGGTAAATGGCCACCATGTGTGTGGGTAGGTGAAGGCGATAAGGAGGTGCGCATGATCAGAGTTCTCGTGGTGCACAAACTGGGTCTGTTTCGTTCGGCCCTGGTGGCGTTACTCCGTCCCGAGACGACTCTCGATGTGTCGTCGGCGTCGGGGCGTACGGCATTTCGCGGGGCCTACGGTGTTCCCCCGCATGTCTATGTGGCCGACATCGACTGTCTTGATTCTCCCGGCTACGAGGAAGAGACCGGTCTCACACGCGATGACCTGGGCTACGATCCGGCCCTTCTGGTCCTGGCAAGCTCACGGAAACCAGGAGCTTTGCGCAAAGCTTTTGACGCGGGTGCGCTCGGATACGTCAGCAAGGACGGGGAGCCGGGGAGATTAGTGGAAGGCATCCACAAAGTCGCGCGAGGCGAGCGATTCGTCGATGAAGCACTGGCATTCGATTTTCTCCAGGCGGCGAAGATGCCGCTGACCCCGAGAGAACTCAGCGTCCTCGCGCTGGCCGCGGAGGGGGCCCCGATCGATGAAATCGCGAGATCACTGCATCTGTCCAACGGCACGATACGCAACTATCTGGCCGCCGCGATACGGAAGGTGGGCGGCCGGAACCGTTTGGACGCCATACGCATTTCACAGGGCGCGGGCTGGCTGTGAACCGCCCGGACCGCCCGGCCCCGGACGGCCCCGGACACGCGCCCGCCGCCCGGACACGCGCCCGTCGCGACGGCCGACCGCTCTCCCGCACGGCCGCTCCCTGCTCAGCCTGCCGGGCCCGCGGCGCTCCGGTCCCCGGCCCCCTGCCAGTGCCCCACCAGATCGCGGTAGAGAGCCGACCGTGTGAGCAACTCGTCGTGCGTCCCGTACGCGGGCCTGGTCCCGTCCAGTACGAGGACACGGTCCGCCCTGCGCGCCGACGACAGCCGGTGCGCGACCACGATCAGCGTCCCCGGCCGCTCGGCGAGGGCCAGCTCCGCGCGGGCCTCCGCGACCGGGTCCAGATGGCAGGTCGCCTCGTCCAGGATCATCAGCGGGGCGGGGGAGACATAGGCGCGGCACAGCGCCAGTGACTGGCGCTCTCCCTGCGACAGCCTGGCGGGCTCGACCAGGGCGTCCAGCCCGCCCAGCCTGCTGATCAGCTCGCCGATGCCCAGCGCCTCGACGGCCCGGACCAGAGCCGGCGGCGACGCCCCTGGCGCCAGCTGGAGCAGGTTCTCCCGCACCGTGCCCGTGAACACGTACGCCTGCTGCGGGATCAGCACCCGCAGCGCCGCCAGCTCGGACGGCGTCCGGCCGGCCACCGGCTCTCCCGCCAGGAGGACGGTTCCCCGGTCGGGCGCGAGCAGCCCCGCGAGGACGCCGGTGAGCGTCGACTTGCCGATGCCGCTCGGCCCCACCACCGCGATGTGCTCGCCCGGCCCGACAGCCAGGTCCAGCCCGGCCAGGACCGGCGGCGCGCCCGGCCCGTACGCGAGGGTGACGGAGCGGATCTCCGCCGCCGGAGGGACGGGCGGGCGGTGGGGGAGGGGATCCGGCCGCGTACCGCCCCGTCTCGGCGCGGGTGGCCCGGCGTGCACCGCTGGAGTCACTGGTGCCGGTGGTACCGCTGGTGTCGGTGATACGGCCGGCGCGGGCGTCCCCGGCGTTGGCGGCTTCATGAGGGGCGCGTCCGGCGCCGCGTCCTCGAACCGCTCCAGCACCACCAGCAGCCGCGTACCGGCCGCGCCGAGGGCGGTCATCAGCGTGTGCAGCGCGGGCAGCAGGGCCTGTACGAGATAGGTCAGCGCCCCCATCAGCGCCCCGGCCGTGATGCCCTGCCGCAGCAGCCAGGGGGTGGCGACCAGCAGCACGACCACCGGCAGTTGACCGGCCACACCCAGCGCCAGCGCGCGCACGGCCGCCCAGCGGGCCAGGACGCGCGATGTGCGCTCCCCGGCCGCGATCAGTCTCTCCGTACGGTCGGCCGCCTCCGCCCGCGTACCGCAGGCCGCGATGTCCCGCAGTCCCGCGCCGAGCGCGCCCGCCCGGTCGGCGACGGCCTCGTCGGCGTCCAGGAAGGCGCGCTGCGCGGCGGCCATCGGGGCCAGCGTGGCGAGGAACAGCGCCAGCCCCAGCGCCAGCGGACCCACGACCACCAGCAGGAGCTGGGGCGCCAGCGCCAGCAGCCCGGCCAGCGCTCCCACGGCGGTGAAGACGAAGGAGCGCGCGGTGAGCACCAGTCCGGCGAAGCTGTCCCGGACGATCTCCGTCTGATGGGTGAGCCGCGAGACGGCGCCGCTGTCGGTACGCGCCGGGTCGGCCATCGCCCGGCGCAGATACTGGTTCACCGCCCTGCGCACCAGCGCGTCGCGCAACGGCTCCACCAGCGCGGCCAGTTGGGCGAAGACCCCGCGCACCAGCGGTCCGCCGACCAGGATCGCCGCCGCGGCGACGGCCAGCCACATCAGGCCCGTCCGGGTGTCCCCTGCCAGAAAGCCCCGGTCGAGCGCCCGCGCCAGGCAGTAGCCGCCCAGGAAGGTCTGCGCGGACTCCAGCAGCGACCAGCCGCCCAGCCTGATCAGCGCGCCTTTCCTGCGCAGCAGGAAACGACGGCCCTCGGGCAGCATCCGGCGCAGCGTCCCCCGGCCGTCCCGCGGCCCCTTCTCCACGCCCGTCCGGGCCGGGGCCGTCACCGGCCGCGCTCCCCGTGCGCCAAGGGGCCGGGGCACGCCGCGTCCGACGCCGCGTCCGTCCCGGTATCCGTATCCGTCCCCGTACCCGTCTCCGCCTCCGGCACCGCGAACACCGCGCGGTACGCGGGGATCCGCCACAGTTCCGCGTGCGGCCCCACCGCCCGTACCCGTCCCTCCTCCAGCCAGACCACCAGATCGGCCCGGACCGCCGAGGAGAGCCGGTGGGCGATGATCAGCCGGGTGCCGGCCCGTACGTCCCGGGCGAGCGCCCGCTCCACCTGGCGCTCGGTGACGGTGTCCAGGCTGGACGTCGCGTCGTCGAGGATCAGCAGCCGTCCGGCGTGCGCGAAGGCGCGCGCCAGCCCCAGCCGTTGCAGTTCCCCGCCGGACAGCGGCGCCTCGCCCGGCGGGGTGTCGTATCCGCGCGGCAGCAGAGTGACGAACGCGTCCGCGCTCGCCGCGCGGGCCGCCGACCGTATACGGCCGGGGGAGGCCCGCTCGGCCCCGGCGGCCAGCGCCTCGCCGATCGAGTCACCGAACAGCACCGGCCGCTCGAACGCGTAACCGACCTCGCGGCGCAACGGCCCGTACGCCACGGACTCCAGCGGTACGCCGTCGAGCAGCACCCGGCCCCCGTCCGGATCGGTCAGCCGTCCGGCGACCGCCGCGAACGTCGACTTGCCGGCGCCCGAACGGCCCACCACGGCCGCCGAGACGCCGCCGGGGATCGTCACGTCCACCTCGGTGAGCAGCGGCCGGCCGTCCCGTACGACCCGTACGCCCCGCAGTTCGAGCGTGCCAGGACCGTCGGCCGGGAGGGTTTCGGCGCCGTACGTCATGACCGGCAGCTCGGCCAGCCCGGCCGTTCTGCGGGCGGCGGAGCGGCTGCGTACGAGCGCGCCGATCAGCCCGGCCCCCGCGCCGATCCCGGCGGCCAGCGTCGCGTAGCGGGAGGCGGCCAGCAGGTCGCCGACGCTGATCCGGCCCGCCGTGAGCGCCACCCCGCCGACTGCCAGCACGCCGGTCGTCAGCAGCGGCATGAGGACACCGCCGCGCGCGACGGCCCGGCCGTGCACCCTCCACATCCGCCGCCCCTGGACGGCGAGTTCGGGCAGGGGCGCCAGGACGCGGTCGCGTTCGCGTTCCGCCGTACCGGCGGCGGCCACCGTACGCGCGCCGTCCACCACCTCGACCAGCCGGGAGGCGATGTCGGCCTGGACCAGCTGGTAGCGCGCGACGCTGTCGGAGGTGCCCCGGGCGAAGGCGCGCACCACCAGCGCCAGCAGGGGCAGCCCGGCCAGGAACGCGACGGCCGTCCACACGTCGATGAGGAACAGCGCGACGATCGCCCCGGCCGGAGCCAGCAGCGAGGCCGCCAGCGCCGCCGCGCTCACCGGCGCCGTACCGGCCTCCGTGGCGTTCGCGGACAGCCGGGTCGCCAGGTCGCCGGGCGTCAGCCGCGCGGCGCGCTCCGGCGGGGCGGCCAGCAGCCCGGTCAGCGCGCGTATCCGCAGCCAGGCGGTCGATCTGGCGCTCGTCACCCCGCTCAGCAGGGCCTCCAGCGCGTCGAGGAGCACCTCGGCGGTGATCAGCGCGACGCATACGGCCAGCCAGGATCCGGCCGCGCCGTCCCGGCCGAGCGAGAGATCGAGCGTCCGGCCGAGGACCGCGGGCAGCGCGAGGGACGCGCCCGCCGAGGCGGCGGAGCAGACGAACACCGCCGTCGTACGGCCCGCGCTGTGCCGGGCGGCGCCGAGCAGCAGGCCGGTGCCGGGGCTCGCCGCGGCGCGTTGCTCGCGGGCGCCACGAGGTGAGAACACCATCGGGGAGAAGTCCTCCTCCGGAGCGGGACCGGAACGGGGTGTTCGAGGGGCGGGGGCAGGGGTCGGGGTTCTGGGCTCGGAGTGAGGGGGAGTGAGGGTGTGGGGTGGGGCGGATCGTGCGCCGGACCCGCCGATCCGTGACGCGGGGGAGGCCCCGGGCGCGCTCACGCGCCCGGGGCCCCGCCGTACGTCAGTTACAGGTGGTGATGCTCAGGCTGCTGTTGCCGCAGAGGAGCAGGCTCGCGCGGCTTCCGGTCTCGACGTCGCCGATGGCCTCTTCCTTCGGGGTCTCCAGCGACTGCAGGTCGAGAAGGTTCATGATTGTTCCTCTCATTCATGGGGACGTTGTCTTGCCACGGCTCGTGGGATGAGCCGGCTCATGGGCCCGCCGGAGCGGCGGGAGGAACGGCAGGCATGCCTGCCGGTCGGGCGAGGAGGCGGCGGCCAGTGCCAGGAGCGCGCCGGCGGTGCCGGTCGACAGATCCATGGACAGCCGCATCATCTGCTCGCCGGGAAAGGCCAGTTGGCCCCGGTACGTCATGGCGTGCCAACTGAGGGCGTCGACCTGACGCCGCACGTCGGCCGCGCCGGTGCCGGGCCCGGCCGCCGTGGTGCGGCTGAGGTACAGCACCATTCCGGCGGCGCCGCGGAAGAGCCCCGGCTGCGCGTAGAACGTGGCCTGCGCGGCCCGTACGATCTCGCCGCGCGCCCGCTCGAACGCGTCGTCGGCGCGGTGGGCGAGATAGTCGTCCAGCACCATCCCGATGCCCACACTGCCCGCGCCCAGGTACGGCATGGTGCGCCATCCCTCGTCGACCTGGAGCGCGCCGCCGATGCCCTGTTTGCAGCGGGCCAGATCACGGCGCAGCGCGTCGGCCGCCAGGTCCAGCAGGGCGCCGTCGCCCGTCCGCTCGTACAGCCGGATGAACAGCAGCGCGACGCCGCTCGCGCCGTGCAGCAGACCGGCGCGGGGCAGACCCCCACCGGGCCGTCCTGGGCCGCCGGACCGATCGGCGCCGCCCGCCAGCGACGCGGCGGCGAGCTCCGCGCAGCGCAGGGACGCGTCGCGCAGCGCGCTCTCGCCGGAGGCCGCGGCGAGCGCGTCGAGCGCGAGACCGAGCCCGGCGGCGCCGCTGTGCAGATCGGGCGGCATGTCCTGCCATGACTGACCGAGCATCAGATCGGCCAATTGCAGGGCCGCTTGACGGTGACCGAGCCGGTCCAGGCTCCAGGCGACCCCCGCCAGCCCGTCGTAGAAACCCAGCGGGGTGCCCGACGCGGGCTCCTTGGCCCTCAGCAGCAGCCACTCCTCGGCCGGGGCGCTGCGCACGGCCGCGCTCAGGTCCAGCGCGTACAGCACCCCGGCGGCCCCGTATCCGAACGACAGGCCGCCGCCGGGCGTTCCGAACTGGGCGATGTCACCGGGGAAGAAACGATCCTCCCTGTCCGGTGAGGCCGAGGACAGGATGGCCTTCACCAGGGAGTCGCGGCTGCGCGGCCAGTCGCCGGGCGCCACCGGCAGATACGCGCCGGGGCGGGGTCGCCCCTCCGCCGCTTCCTCGGTGCCGCCGGGCCCGCGCGCCGCCGCCGCGCCGGGCTCGCGCAGGATCTCCGCCACCGCCGCGTCGAGGAACGCGCGATCCACCGGGAACTGCTCCGCCACCACCTCGGCCAGATGCGCCGCCTTCCCGCGGTCGATGGCGAACAGGCTGGTCAGCGGGATGAACAGAGCGAGGCGCAGACAGGCGAGCGCGTAGCGGTCGACATCGAATCCGCGTCGGTCGGGCGGCGCCACGAACCCCGGATTGGCCACCGTCTGGCGCCCGTTGTCCTCGACGCGCGCCGCCGCCTCGAAGTCCAGCAGGACCACCGACGACTCGTCCTCGGAGACCATGATGTTGAACAGGTGCAGGTCGTTGAAGACCACTCCGCGCCCGTGCACGGCGGCCACGGCCTCCTCCACCAGGCGGTGGATCCGCAGCGCCCACGCGGTGTACTCGGCGAGCCGCTCGGCGTCCGGCTCCGCGTCGATCAGCGGATGGCGGCGGGCGAAGAAGGAGTTGAGCGGCTTGCCCTCGATGAATTCGAGGACCAGGAAGTGGTGGCCGCCGACTTCGAGACTGTCCCGGACCTCCGGGGTGCATCCCAGCCCCGACAGCCTTTCCAGCGCGGCCTGTTCGCGCCCCAGACGCGTCACCGCGTCGGCGCCGTCCGCCGCGAGTCCCGCGTGCGGTCTCGCCTCCTTGAGCACCACCTGCTCGCCGGTCTCCAGATGCCGGCCGACGTACACACCGCCGCCGTTGGAGAAGTGCAGCGCCCGCTCCACGCGGTACGGCAGCCCGGCCACGCTCATCGCGTCCCTGGCCACGAGGTGCGGACGCAGGAAGGCGGGCGGCGTGACCCACTCGGGTATGCGGAAGACCGGACCGCGCAGATCCGGAACGAGTCTGCCCTCGGCGTTCTCCACGGCGGGGCGCAGCAGCCCCTCGGCGTCGTAACAGTTCCGCTCGGTGAAGCTGCCGTAGCGCAGATGGACCGGTCCCGCGCCCCAGCGCAGATCGCTCAGGATGTACGGGCCGTCCTCGCCGGTCAGCAGCGCGTCCAGTTCGGCGGCCGTCACACCGCACTGCTCGTCGTCCGCCGGATAGACGGTGATGAACTTGCCGCTGGCCGCGCGGTCCGCGTACTTGGCGTTGCGGTTGTGCAGCAGATAGCGGCTCGGTACGAACTTGAAGGCCACGCGGCGCGGTACGCAGTACTCCATGACCCGGGCGAGAACCGATTCGGCGTTGTCGAGACGCGCCGATACATGGATCTTCCAGCCCTGGGCGGGCAGTGGGCGGTCGAGCGGACGCCAGGCCAGCCAGTCCCCGGCGCGGTGGCGCTGCCAGCCGACGGGCGCCGGCCGTTCGGCGGCTTCGTACAGCGCGCCCTGCCCGGTGGCGTCGGTGGACGCCGTCCGGTGCGGTGCGTCGTAGAAGTGCCGGTCCGCGTCGCAGAATACGGCGTAGCCCTTGTTCACAGGCGCTCCTTCGGCTGATGACAGGGCCAACCGTGTCATCCCCCGGAAACGTCAGACAGTCGCCGATGTCACCTCCCGCCCGTGGACTACGCACAGGTAACCCGGGCGCGACGGACCGGCGGACCCCTGGACGGGGCCCGCCGGTCCTGGTGCCGGTGGGACGGTGGAGCGGCGGAACGCGTGCTTCTACAGCGCCGGGTAGGCGTTCTTCAGCAGCTCCTGGAACTGCGCGGAGAACCAGTCACCCGAGAGGGGTGCGTTGGCCAGCGCCCCGGACAGGTGGTTGTTGTTGCGCGGGTTGCCGGTGTACGTCGGGTCGCACATCCGGTCGAAGCCCTTGCCCTGGTCGTTCGGGATGGCCTTGCTCGCACCGTCGGACTCGCCCGGGGGCTTCATCCAGACGTACGCGTCGATCCCGGTGGCGGGCGCAGCGGTCGGCCGCTGGCCGAGCCCGGCTCCGGACTGGTTGCACCAGTTGCCCAGGTGGATGCGGCGGTCGTAGCGTCCACCGTCCACATAGGTGTCCACACTGGTCTGGGCGCCCGGTCCGGTGGGCCGTGCCGTGCCGCCCCAGCCGTTGCGGGAGGTGTCGATCAGCATGCCGATGTCCGACTTGAAGCCGACGCCGACGAGTTCCTGCCGGAACGCCTGGGCGAAGGACTGCTCGTCGACGTACCGGTTCCAGTCCACCCACGTCGACTCACGGACCGACTTGCCGGCCACGCTGTCGTTGATGGTGAAGTTGTTCTCCTTCGTCGCACCGTAGTTGGCGGTGTTGACGATGAAGCCGGCCACGTTGTCGACCGTGCCGCCCTCGGTGGTCGCGGCCTGCTTGAAGATCTGCGCGGACGGAATGAGGTTGTCGTCCCAGCCGAGCCAGCCGTGGTGTCCCGCGTCCACGTAGTTGTAGACGTTGGGGACGGCGCCGAGCTTCCGCAGCGCGTAGCCGACGCCCTTGACGTAGTTGCCGTTGGCCTTCATCACGTCGCACTCAGGGGTGGCGGTGGCCCGCGGCGAGACGTTGGTGACCAGGTTGGGCAGCGAGTCGATCTCGACCGTCGTCACGATGCGCAGGCTCGCGTACTTGGTGTCGGCGAGGATGGCCGCGATCGGGTCGATGTACTCGGTCTGGTAGCGGCCGATCTCCGTCGGGCCCAGCTCCCCGTTGGAGGCGAGCGCCGAGCAGTCACGGCCGGGCAGGTTGTAGATGACGAGCTGGACGACCAGCGGGCTGCCGGCCGCCTGGGTCAGGGCCGTGTCGAGGTGGGCGCGCAGCCCGCGGGCGCTGCTCGTGCCCTGGATGGCGGCGATCCGGTCCAGCCACACACCGGTCGGCTGGTTGGAGACCTTGCTGCCGCCCGGCTCGGCCGCCGCCTTCGCGGACCAGTCCGGGTTGACGTACACCTTGGCACCGGCGTACGGGTTGTCGACCTTGGCGCTCGGCCCGTCGGTTCCGCCGCCGCCGTCGCCACCGCCGCCGCCGCCCGAGACGTTGCAGGTCACCCCGTTGAGCTTGAACGTGGTCGGTATCGCGTTGGTCCCGGTGGCGTTGCCGTTGAAGCCGAAGCTCGCCGACCCGCCGGTGGCCAGGGTGCCGTTCCAGGCGACGTTGGTGGCGGAGACCGCCGTGCCGCTCTGGGTGATGGTGGAGTTCCAGCCCTGGGTCACCTGCTGGTTGCCGGCGAATCCCCACTCCAGCTTCCAACTGCTCACCGTGTCACCGGTGTTGGTGACGGCGACATTGGCGGAGAAGCCGCCGGACCAGGAACTCTGGATCTTGTAGTCGACGGTGCAGCCCGCCGCCGCCGCGCTGGCGGGCCCGCTCAGCGCGGTCGTCGTGCCGGCGACCCCGGCGACCAGGGCGAACGCGGCCAGGACCGCCGTCCTGGTCCGGCGCGGTGGAGAGGTGGTGCGGCTCATGAGAGTCCCTTCAGATGGTCACGGAGTCCCACGCCGAAGGTGGTCGGCGTGCCGTTGTAGTCGCTGATCAGGGCGGGGCCCGAGGAACAGTCCCACGTGTTCCAGGTCCACCCGAGGTACGAGGCGCCGCGGCCGTCGAGCCAGGCCATGACCCGGTCGATATAGCCGTGCGCACAGGTGTTCTCGCCGATCTCGCCCGCCACCAGCGGCACCTGTGCCAGTACCGGGGCGAGTTGTTCGTTCCAGCAGCTCTCGCTGGAACAGGTGTTGAAGTTGTACGTGTGCCAGGCGGCGGCGAGGTTGCCCGCCGGATCGCTCGGCCGGTACTGGAGCCACTGGCGCATGTCGTTCGCGTACGCCAGACCGGGTACCAGCACCAGGTTCTGGGCGCCGGTGGCCCGTACCGCGTTCACCAGGGACTGCATTCCGGCCACCTGGAAGTCGATCCCGGGGCAGCTGCCGCCGTCGCGCCAGCAGGTCCAGGCCGCGTCCAGGCTGGAGGTGGCCCGGTCCGGGAAGGGTTCGTTGAACAGGTCGAACACCACCGCCGGATCGCTCTTGAACGTCTCGGCGACCGAACTCCAGAACGCCGGGGTGTACTTCGCGTTCGGCATCGGCTTCTGGCAGGTCGCGTACTCGGTGTCGGGGCAGTGGCTGTCGCCGCCCGTGTACTTCCCGTTGGTCCAGTGCAGTTCGACCACGGGGGTGATGCCGTGCGCCTCCAGTCCGGCCACGTAATCCTTCACCGCGTTGATGTAGTTGGCCCCGGCGTACTCCGGTTTGACATGGGAGAGCCCGAGCCAGCACTCCTCGTTGAGGGGTACCCGTACGGTGTTCACCTTCCAGTCCGCGATGGCTTTCACGGACGCGTCGTCGACCGGTCCGTCGAAGAAGCCGTAGCCCTGGATGCACATGAACTCACCGCCGGAGCGGTTGACTCCGAGCATGCGGCGGGTGGCGCCGTTCGCGTCGACCAGCTTGTTGCCCGAGACGTGGAGCTTCGGTGGAGCGCCGGCCGGGTCGGTGGGTGGGTCGGTCGGGTCACCGGAGCCCGGCTGCCCGTCGCACGTCGTGCCGTTGAGCTTGAAGGCGGCCGGAGCGGGGTTCGACCCCGACCACGAGGCGGTGAACCCGGCGCTGAGCGAGCCACCGGTCGGAATTGCGCCGTTCCAGCTCTCGTTGACGACGGTCACCGTCCGGCCGGACTGTGACCACTTGCCGTTCCAGCCCTGGGTCACCCGCTGACTTCCGGGGAAGTCGAAGGTGAGGCTCCAGCTCGCGACCGGCGATCCGTTGTTGGTCAGTGTGACGCCGCCCTGGAAGCCGCCGTCCCACTGACTCGTGGCGCTGTACTCGACCGTGCAGGTGGCCGCGGTTCCCGACGCGGCCGACTGCGGAACCAAGGCTGTGCCCGCCACGGCCAGGGCCGCGGCGGCCAGCAGCGCACAGAGGCGCGGTGGTGCTCGCATGGAGCGACTCCTCAGGGCCGATACGCCGCCTGACGCGACGTATGACTGATGGAAGCGCTCCCACTGGTTGTGTTCGACGGTAGCGCCGAAGTGGCCTGAGTCAACAGTCCAGTTGAATTCTTTTACCTCCGGAGTCGGCTGGACGTGCGTCTTGTTCAAAGTCTTGACAGGTGCACGTACCCGCTCAACGCTTGGGAGCGCTCCCACTGGTTCGTATCCCCGCCCCCCACCCGCACCGGACCGCGAGGAGGACCCCTCCATGCTCGGTTTACGAGGCTCCCCACCAGGCGCACCACCATCGCTCGGCGGACCCCGCCGCCGACGCGGCACCCGGCGGCTGCTCACCGCCCTGGCGGCCGCCCTGTCCCTCCCGCTCGCCATGACCGCGATCGGCTCCACGCCCGCGCGGGCCGCGGCGGTCCAGTGCGGCGTCGACTACAAGACCAATGACTGGGGCTCCGGCTTCACCGCCGACCTCACGATCACCAATCGCGGTACGGACGCCCTCGACGGCTGGACGCTGACCTACGGCTACGCCGGCAACCAGACCCTCACGAGCGGCTGGAACGGCACCTGGACGCAGTCCGGCAAGACCGTCACGGTCAAGAACGCCTCGCACAACGGGTCGATCGCGCCAGGGGCGGCGGCGACCACCGGCGCCAACTTCACCTACAGCGGCGCCAACGCCGCGCCCACCGTCTTCGCCGTCAACGGTGTCACCTGCGCCGGCGCCCATCAGCCGCCCATCACCGTCCTGAGCAGTCCGGCCCCCGGCGCCGTGTTCACCGCGGGCGGCACCATCCCGATGGCCGCCACGGCGGCGGCCGCCGACGGCGCGGGGATCACCAAGGTCGAGTTCTACAGCGACACGACGCTGCTCGGCACCGACACCACCTCGCCGTACACCTTCGACTACACGAACGTTCCCGCCGGTGATCACTCCCTGTACGCCAAGGCGTACGACGGCCAGGCCGCCTCGTCCGAGTCGACCCCGGTCGGGGTACGGGTCGTCGCGGGCCCCTCGCTGGTCGCGACCCCGGCCCAACTGGGCGTCCAGCAGGGGAAGACGGGCACCTTCGGGGTGAAGCTCTCCGCCCAGCCGACGGCCAGTGTGAACGTGGCCGTCGCCCGCACCGCGGGCAACACCGGCCTCACCGTCACCGGCGGCGGCAGCCTCACCTTCACCACCGCCAACTGGAACACCGCCCAGCAGGTGACCATCACCGCCGCGGCCACCGGCACCGGCGCCGCCACCTTCACCGCGACCGCGCCGGGACAGGCCAAGGCGGACGTCACCGTCACCCAGCTGGCCGCCGCGAGCACCTCCGACGCCCGGTTCCTGGAGCTGTACGGCAAGATCACCGACCCGGCCGCCGGTTACTTCTCGCCCGACGGCATCCCGTACCACTCGGTGGAGACCCTCATCGTCGAGGCGCCCGACCAGGGCCACGAGACGACCTCCGAGGCGTACAGCTATCTGATCTGGCTCCAGGCCATGTACGGCAAGGTCACCGGCGACTGGACCAAGTTCAACGGCGCCTGGGACATCATGGAGAAGTACATGATCCCCACCCACGCCGACCAGCCGACCAACAGCTTCTACACCGCGTCGAAACCGGCCACCTACGCGCCCGAGTGGGATCTGCCCTCGCAGTACCCCTCCCAGCTGAACAGCAACGTCCCGGTCGGCAACGACCCGATCGCGGCCGAGCTGAAGAGCGCCTACGGCACCGACGACATCTACGGCATGCACTGGATCCAGGACGTCGACAACGTCTACGGCTTCGGCAACTCGCCCGGCAAGTGCGAGGCGGGCCCGGCGGACAAGGGTCCCTCCTACATCAACACCTTCCAGCGCGGACCGCAGGAGTCGGTCTGGGAGACCGTGACCCAGCCGACCTGTGACTCCTTCAAGTACGGCGGCAAGAACGGCTATCTGGACCTGTTCACCGGTGACGCCTCCTACACCAAGCAGTGGAAGTTCACCAACGCCCCCGACGCCGACGCCCGGGTCGTCCAGGCCGCGTACTGGGCCTCGGAGTGGGCGAAGGAGCAGGGCAAGGGCAGCCAGGTCGCGGCCAATGTCGCGAAGGCCGCCAAGATGGGCGACTACCTCCGCTACGCCATGTATGACAAGTACTTCAAGAAGGTCGGCGACTGCGTGGGGGAGACCGCCTGCCCGGCGGGCAGCGGCAAGAACAGCTCGCACTATCTGCTCTCGTGGTACTACGCCTGGGGCGGCGCCACCGACACCTCGGCCGGCTGGGCCTGGCGCATCGGATCCAGCTTCAGCCACAGCGGCTACCAGAACCCGATGGCGGCCTGGGCGCTCAGCTCGTACGCCGACCTCAAGCCCAAGTCGGCCACCGGCCAGCAGGACTGGACCACCAGCCTCAAGCGGCAGGTCGAGTTCTACCGCTGGCTCCAGTCCGCCGAGGGCGGCATCGCGGGCGGCGCGACCAACAGCTGGCAGGGCCGCTACGCCCAGCCGCCGGCCGGTACCCCGACCTTCTACGGCATGTACTACGACGAGGCCCCCGTCTACCACGACCCGCCGTCCAACCAGTGGTTCGGCTTCCAGGCGTGGTCCATGGAGCGCGTCGCGGAGTACTACCAGCAGACCGGTGACAGCGCGGCCAAGGCCGTGCTGGACAAGTGGGTGAGCTGGGCGCTGTCCAAGACCACCATCAACCCGGACGGTACGTATCAGATCCCGTCGACCCTCCAGTGGTCCGGCAAGCCGGACACCTGGAACGCCACGACGCCCGGCGCCAACACCGGACTGCACGTCACCGTCGCGGACT
This sequence comes from Streptomyces sp. NBC_01429, assembly GCF_036231945.1. Taxonomy (NCBI): domain Bacteria; kingdom Bacillati; phylum Actinomycetota; class Actinomycetes; order Kitasatosporales; family Streptomycetaceae; genus Streptomyces; species Streptomyces sp. NBC_01429. Next base: position 7,264,300 of record NZ_CP109599.1, read on the forward strand.
ACACGAACGACGTCGGCGTGGCCGCCGCGTACGCCAAGACCCTCTCCTACTACGCGGCGAAGTCGGGGAACACGGCCGCCAGGACCACGGCCAAGGCCCTGCTCGACGGCATGTGGGACCACCACCAGGACGCCCTGGGCATCGCGGTCCCCGAGACCCGCGCCGACTACAGCCGCTTCAACGAGCCGGTGTACGTACCGAGCGGCTGGACCGGGACCATGCCGAACGGCGACGCGATCGGCTCCGCCTCCACCTTCGCCTCGATCCGCTCCTTCTACAAGAGCGACCCGGCCTGGTCCAAGGTCGAGGCCTATCTGAAGGGCGGCGCCGCGCCGACCTTCACCTATCACCGGTTCTGGGCGCAGGCGGACATCGCGCTGGCGCTCGGCTCGTACGGGGATCTCTTCGAATAGCGCGGGCCATCTCCCACGCCCCCGACGCGGAGGGTCCCGGCTGTCGCCCGCCGGGACTCTCCGTCCTCATGTTCGCTGCCCGAACACCCCTGTCGTTACGACCGTTTGATGCGATTTTGGGACACGGATTTGACAACACAAGGTCAAATCCTGGTTTCCGACCTGTCCGAGCGGGTCGAATGGATGTCACTCTCTGGACGGCTCACCGCGCGTAGAGCGCACGGCGGGCTGCTTCATGACATGCACAGCTCAGCACCATTGGGCGGTGGCCGCACCCCTACGGCCCCCGCTTTCCCCACAGAGGGTCCGCTCATCGGCGGCCCGACACTCTTGGAGACTGAGTGAGACTCGTAGCTTCCTCCCCCCGCACCACCACCTCCCGCAAGACCCCCCTGCGCGTCGCCGCGCTCGTCGCCTCCGCGGCCATGGTCGTCGTCGGCGTGCAGTCGGGCACCGCGAGCGCCCAGCCCGACACCGCCCGCGAGAGCGGTGCCGCGGCCGTGGCGTTCACGCCCAGCCAGCGTGTCGAGGCCATCAAGGACGCGCAGGCGGACACCGCGAGCCAGGCGAAGTCCCTGGGCCTCGGCGCCCAGGAGAAGCTGGTCGTACGGGATGTGATCAAGGACGCCGACGGTACGGTCCACACCCGTTACGAGCGGACCTACGCCGGTCTGCCCGTACTCGGCGGCGACCTCGTCGTCCATGAGCCCGCCGCCGGGAAGACCAGCGTCACCAAGGCGGTCTCGGCCCGGATAGCCGTGGCCTCCACCACCGCCGAGGTCGCCTCCTCGGCCGCCAAGTCGACCGCGCTCAGGACCGCCAAGGCGGAGAAGACCGCCGAGGCCGCAGCCGAGGGCGCGCCCCGCAAGGTGATCTGGGCGGCCGACGGCACCCCGGTACTCGCCTGGGAGACCGTCGTCGAGGGCTTCCAGCCCGACGGCACGCCGAGCGAGCTGCACGTCGTCACCGACGCGGCCACCGGCAAGGAGCTGTTCAAGGACGAGGCCATCGAGACCGGCACCGGAACCGGCAAGTACAACGGCTCGGTGACCATCGGCACCACCAAGAGCGGCACCACGTACAACCTCACCGACAGCGGCCGCGGCGGTCACAAGACATACGACCTCAACCAGGGCACCTCCGGCACCGGCACGCTCTTCACCAACTCGACCGACACCTGGGCGGGCGGCCGGCTGACCGCCGGTGTCGACGTCCACTACGGCGCCGCCACCACCTGGGACTTCTACAAGAACGTGGTGGGCCGCAACGGCATCAAGAACAACGGTGTCGCGTCCTACTCCCGCGCCCACTACGGCAACAGCTACGTCAACGCGTTCTGGAGCGACAGCTGCTTCTGCATGACGTACGGCGACGGCTCGGGCAACAGCAACCCGCTCACCTCGCTCGACGTGGCCGCCCACGAGATGACCCACGGCGTCACCGCCGCCACGGCCAACCTCAACTACAGCGGTGAGTCCGGCGGCCTCAACGAGGCCACCTCCGACATCTTCGCCGCGGCGGTCGAGTTCTACGCCAACAACCCGAGCGCGCCGGGCAACTACCTGGTCGGCGAGCAGATCAACATCAACGGCAACGGCACCCCGCTGCGCTACATGGACAAGCCGAGCAAGGACGGCGCGTCCAAGGACTACTGGTCGTCCACCCTCGGCAACGTGGACGTCCACTACTCCTCCGGCCCCGCCAACCACTTCTTCTACCTGCTGTCCGAGGGCAGCGGCGCGAAGACCGTCAACGGCGTGAGCTACAACAGCCCCACGTACGACGGCTCCACGCTCGCCGGTATCGGCCGGGACAAGGCCATCCAGATCTGGTACAAGGCCCTGACGACGTACATGACGTCCACCACCAAGTACGCCGGCGCGCGCACCGCGACGCTGAGCGCGGCGGGCGCCCTGTACGGCACGACCAGCACCGAGTACAAGGCGGTCGCCGCCACCTGGACCGCGATCAACGTCAGCTGACCGAGGCGGTCCGCCGGTCCCGGCCGGCTGACCGCTCACCGGGCACGGGCCCGCGCGTTCACCACGCGCGGGCCCGTGCGCGTGTGCGCCCCGCCGGGGCCGGGCACGGGCAGTAGGGTGCGGTGCCGGATCCGTACGACAGGTCCGAAGTGTCCCCCGTCCCCACCCGCGAAGGAGACCGGCGATGAGCGCGTCCACCGAAGGCAACCGGCAGTACGGGAAGAATCCCTTCAAGCGTTCCACGAGCCACTTCGCGGACCGGATCACGGCCGACGGCCGCGACGGCTGGCCCGTCGAGGCCGGCCGCTACCGGCTGGTGGTCAGCCGCGCCTGCCCGTGGGCGAGCCGCGCCCTCGTCTCGCGGCGCCTCCTCGGGCTGGAGAGCGCCCTCCCGGTCGCCGTCGCCGACCCGATCCAGGACGACCGCAGCTGGCGCTTCACCCTCGACCCGGACGGCCGCGACCCCGTCCTCGGCATCCGCTTCCTCGCCGAGGCGTACGACGCGCGCCGGACCGGCTACCCCGGCGGGGTCAGCGTGCCCGCGATCGTGGACGTACCCAGCGGGCAGCTGGTCACCAACGACTTCCAGCGCATCACCCTCGACCTGGCCACCGAGTGGACGCCGCTGCACCGGCCGGGCGCCCCCGACCTCTATCCCGAGCCGCTGCGCGAGGAGATCGACGAGGTCATGGAGGGCGTCTTCCGCGATGTCAACAACGGCGTGTACCGGGCCGGCTTCGCGACGGGGCAGAGCGAGTACGAGGACGCCTACCGAGCCGTGTTCCGCCGGTTCGGCCTGCTCTCCGAGCGGCTGGCGAACCGCCGGTACCTGGTGGGGGACACCCTCACCGAGGCGGACATCAGGCTGTTCACCACGCTGGTGCGCTTCGACGCCGTCTACCACGGACACTTCAAGTGCAACCGGTACAAGCTGACGGAGAACCCGGTGCTCTGGGCCTACGCCAGGGATCTCTACCAGACGCCCGGGTTCGGCGACACGGTGGATTTCGACCACATCAAGCGCCACTACTACCAGGTCCACACCGGTATCAACCCGACCGGCATCGTGCCCCTGGGCCCCGACCTGTCGGGCTGGCTGACCGCGCACCACCGCGCGGAGCTGGGCGGCCGGCCGTTCGGGGACGGGACACCCCCGGGCCCGGTGCCGCCCGGCGAGGAGATCCCGCCCGCAGGGCGCCCCTGAGGCTGTCGGGCGGCCTTCGGGCGGCTTTCCGGTCGACAGAAGCCGAACGCTGAGCGCCGCCGTCAGCCCCCGGCCGGGGGCCGGCGCAGCAGATACAGCCCGACGCCCGCCGCCAGTGCCAGCACGACGACGGTGAAGGTCATCCCCGCGCCCCGCAGGCCCAGCCAGAGGGTCAGCGCTCCGACGCCGACGACCGGCAGCGAGATGCCCAGATAGGCGACGACGAAGAACGCGGAGACCGTGCCGCCCCGGTGCTCGGGCGGCGCGGCGCCGCTGACCGCGGTCATGGCGGCCCGGAAGGCGAGCCCCTGGCCGAGCCCGCCGCAGAGCGCGCCCGCCACGAGCAGCGGCAGCGACCGTACGGCCAGGGACGCGCCCACCAGCGCCAGCCCGACGACCAGCACGAGACAGCCGCCCGGCAGCGCCGCCCGTACCCCCACCCGTCCCAGCAGCGACTGGCCGACGGTGGAGGCCAGGAAGACGGAGAAGACGACCGCGCCCGAGACCGCGAGATTGCGCACCTGGAGCGTCTGGGCCATGAAGGACGGCGCCACCGCCGTGAACAGCCCCAGCAGCGCGAACCCGGCGAAGGCGGCGAGGGCCGACGACGCGAACACCCCACGGACCTGCGGCGGCACCACCAGCCCCTGCGGCCGCAGCGGCCCCCACCGCCCCCGCGTCCTCTGCCCCTGGTCCTGCTCGGCCCGCTTCTTCCGCGCGACCGTCTCCGGCAGGTACCAGGTCAGTACGCCGGCCACCGCCACCAGCGCCAGATGCGCCAGAAACGGCAGCCGCAGCGGCCAGGGCGCGTACTGGGCGAGCAGCCCGGCCAGCAGCGGGCCGCACCCCAGACCGCCCATGTTCGCCGCCGTGGCCGCCAGCCCCGCGCGCGCCTCGCGGCCCGGCGGCGCCAGCTCCATCACGGTGACGGTCGCCGCCCCGCTGAGCAGCCCGGCGGCGAAGCCCGACAGCAGCCGGCCCGCGAAGAGCGCCACGAGCCCGCCCTCGAACAGGAAGCACAGCGCGCTGGCCGCCGACAGCCCCAGCGCGCACAGCAGCACCGGCCGGCGGCCCACCTCGTCCGAGACGTTGCCCGCCAGCAGCAGCGTGGCGATCACCCCGAGGGCGTAGACGGCGAACACGATCGTCACCATCAGCTCGGAGAAGCCGAGCTGGGCGCGGTAGAGCCCGTACAGCGGGGTGGGCAGGGTCGTACCGGCCATGCCCACGGCGAAGATCCCGGCGGCCACCGGATATCCCGGGCGCCGGTGGCCGCGGCCGTGGTCCATCTGGCGGTGCATCGGGAACACGCCCCCTCGGCGGAACTCCACGCGGGTCGGGCGGGCCCCCGCGCCCATCAGGTCACCGCGCGCCGCGAGGGCGCGCGCCTGGCTCCATCAACCCCCACATCGGTCCCCCGCACCATCCGGGACCGGCGTAAGAGGGAAGGGGCCGAGCGGTGCGGGAGGGATGGAGCCGGGACGTACGCGCGCGTACCGTCGGTCAGTCGGCAGGCCGGGCGGACAGCTCCCGCGGCAGCCCGGCGCCCGGCTGCGGAACCTCGCCGAAGTCCTCGTCGTCGCTGTCCACCCGCAGCCGGTTGATCACCGCCTCCAGCGAGGCCGGCAGGGTGGGGCGGCGGCCGTTGTGGCACTGGCTCAGCAGATCGTGCCCGACCGCCTCCGGCAGCAGCGCGGAGAGCACGGCCGGCGTCGCGGCACGGCCGGCTCCCGGCAGCCGGCGGGACTGGTCGCGCCAGTGGGCGGCGTCCCTGAACTCGGCTCTCTGCTGGTGCGCGAGGAAGAGACAGAAGGCGGCCGTCCGGTTGCCGCCCCCGGCGGCGAACTGCCACCAGAACTGCGCCGCGTCCCGGTGGCCGGTCAGATGCAGGAGCGCGGCGAAGACGACGGCGCCCTCCGGATCGATACGGTCGTGCGCCACCAGCCGGGTCAGCGCGCCGGCCGCCTCGGGCGCGTTGAGGACGAGGGAGACGGCGAGGCTCAGATCGTGCGCGGCCTGCTCGTGGGCCGAGGGAAAGCGGGTGGGAGGCGTCGCCGGTCCCGGCGGGCGCGCGGCGGCCGTGCCGTCGGTACGGCGCGCGGTCAGACGTCTGCGGGTGGCCTCGGCGTCGTATTCGTCGTAGTCGTCGTACGTGTGGTCGAGGACTTCCGCGTCCTCCAGCAGCAGGTCGACCGCGGCGGCGGGCGTCCTCGGAGCGCTGGGGGTGGGGTCGTTCGTGCGGCGCACGGTGGCTACTCTCCCGTTTCCGTCTCGTCTTCCGTATCCGTATCAGTCCCGGTTCCGGTCAAGCCGAGATCCTTGGCCAGCCGTCGCCTCGCGTGCCGTACATGGGAGCGGACGGTGGCCAGTTCCACCCCCAGGTACTCGGCGACGACCTCGTCCGGGATCCGCAGGACGTAGCGCAGCACGATCACGTCGTACTGCCGCTCGGGGAGCCGGGAGATGGCCGCGTAGAGTCCGATCTCGCCCTGGAGCACGGCGAACCGATCGCGGGACTCGTACAGCAGGAGCTTGCGGATCGCGGCCTGGAAGGCGGCGGTGTCGACCAGCACCGGCTGAAGGCCGCGCGCGTCCAGCCAGCGGGCCACCTCCTCCTTGAGGACGGCCCACGCGTACTGGGCCACCGATTCCTGGATCAGGACATGGGGCCAGTGTTCCAGCAGCCGGGCACAGGTCGCGTCCACCACGCTCTCCGCCGCGGCCCGGCTGCCGACCTGGGTGTGGGCGTAGCGCAGCCACAGCCGGTGGTGGTGCGCGTCGAAGGCGTCGAAGGTCAACGCCAGCCGCCGCTCGGGCGGTTCACCGGGGGAGAGGGCCGCGCCGAAGGCGCCCACACCCTGGACGGCCCGGGTGGCGCGCGCCCTCACGAGCCGCACCCGGCGGTGGCGCGTGCGGCCAGGATGGTCGGATCAACGTGCACTGAGGCCCCGTTCACTGGGCACCACGCCGCTCCACGGCAGAGGGCGTCGGTGCGGGAGGTGTGTCTCCTCCCACCTGTCAGCCAACCGGATATGCGCCGTCGATGTGCAGGGCACGCCCGGTATTTTTCGCCGATAGTGATCATACGACTACTCAAGGGTGGGGTGGGTGTGTTCCGGATGTCCCTCCACCTCACTCCTCAGCAGGCCCTTCTGTAAAGAGGGTTGGTGTACGTCGTACGGTTGTCCGTATACGAAGCTGGGCAGTTACCCGGAGGCCATCCGGTGACGAGGACGGGGCGAGCGGTGGGCGACAGCGGCACGGTGGACCTGGAGCTGGACCGGGCGCACTCGGCCCGGATGTACGACTACTACCTGGGCGGGACGACCAACTTCCCCGCCGACCGGGAGGCCGCGGCGCGCGCCATGTCGGCCTTCCCCTCCATCCTGGCCACCGCCCGTATCAACCGGCGCTTCATGCACCGCTCCGTGCGCTTCCTCGCCCGGGAGGGCATGCGGCAGTTCCTCGACATCGGGACCGGCATCCCCACCTCGCCGAACCTGCACGAGGTCGCGCAGCGCGAAGTCCCCGACGCACGCGTCGTCTACACCGACAACGATCCGATCGTGCTGGCCCACGCCCGCGCCCTGCTGCGCAGCACCCCCGAGGGGCGTACCGCCTACGTCCACGGGGATGTCACCGAGCCCGAAGTCCTGCTGGCGGCGCCGGAGTTGCGCGAGACGCTCGACTTCACCCGGCCGATCGCCCTCAGTCTCAACGCGCTGCTGCATTTCGTCACGGACGAACACGACGCGTACGCCGTGGTCGAGCACCTCAAGGCCGCGCTGCCGTCCGGCTCCACCCTCGCGATAGCCCATGCCACCACCGAGTTCGACCCGGAGGGCATGGCGCGACTCACCACCGCGTACCAAGCCGCCGGCACTCCCGGCCAGGCGCGCACCCGCGAGGAGATCGACCGCTTCTTCACCGGGTGGCGGCTCCTCGGCCCCGGGATCACCCCGTCGCACGAATGGCGTCCCGATCCCGAGGAGTCGACCGAGCCGGTGACCCTCAAGGAGGCGGCCTGCTACGTGGGCGTGGCCCGCAAACCCTGACCGGGAGCGGGCCCCCGGCGGCCCCGGCCCCCGGGCGGTCAGGAACGCGGACCCACGTCGTCCAGCACACCGCCGTCACGGCGCGCCGTCAGCCCGGCCTCGATCTCGTCCAGCGCGTGGCGCGCCGCGGCTATCCGGGCCAGCAGCACCGTCGGGTGCTCGGCGGCACCGGCCGGCGGGGCAGGCACGTCGCCGGCCCGCTCGTTTTCGAGTTCCCGCGCCTCCTCAAGGGAGTTGATGACCACTCCGATCAGCAGATTGACCAGAATGAACGACCCCAGCAGCACGAACGAGGCGAAGTAGAGGATCGTCCACCGGGACACCTCAAGACCCCCGCGCACCGCGTCACCGAGACCGTCGAGGGTGATCAGCAGGAAGAGTGTGAGCGCGGCGCGCCCCAGGGAGCCGTAGTGCTCGGGATCGGAGCGGGCGAAGAAGACCCAGCCGACCATGGCGTACACGTACAGCAGCAGCGCGCCCACCAGTACGAAACTCAGCGTGCCGGGAAGGCTCTTGCCGACCGCCACGATCACGATGCGCAGCTGCGGCAGGAACCGGGCCGCGCGCAGCACCCGGGCGAGCCGCAGCAGCCGCAGCGCGGTGGCGTTGTCGCGGGCGAACGGCGCGAGCGCCAGCAGGACGACCACGAGGTCGAACATGTTCCACGGGTCGCGGAAGAAGTCCTTCGGGCGGTCCGCGCAGGCGGCGGCGCGCAGCAGGATCTCCCCGGTGAACGCGGCGAGGAACAGATACTCGGCGGTCTTCAGTTCATCGCGCCACTGATGGACCGCGCCGGTGTACGTCTCGACGCCCAGCAGAACGGCGTTGCCGACGATCAGACAGAACACCACGAGCTGGAAGCCGTCGGACTCCACGACGTGCCGGCTGCGAGCGGCGAGAGCGGGTGGCCGTAATCGACTCGTCCCGTTGGACATGAGCTGAACCTGTTTTCTTAGCGACGTGCGGACGTGCGGGCGTGCGGACGTGCAGGGATGCACGCGGATCGTGTGCGCACAAAGATACGGAGGTCACGGAACGGGTCGGCGACCGGTGCCCGGGGCGGGGCACCGGCCGCCGGCCGGTGGGTGCTGATGACCACTGTCAGCGCGCTCGCGCCGGCTGTCAGTCTGTGGCGGGCGATCCCGCCGCGGGGCCGACCAGCTCCTCCAGCACGTCCTCCATGGTCACGAAGCCGATGACCGTCCCCTTGTCACCGGTGACGGCGGCGAGGTGCGTTCCGGCGGCGCGCATGGCCGTCATCGTGTCGTCGAGCGGGGTGTCGATCTCGACCCTGATCACCGTGTGCAGCGCGGCGCGCGGGAAGGGCCGCGTCCGCTCCGTGACGCCGAGGGCGTCCTTGATGTGCAGGTAGCCGAGAATCGTGTCGTCGGGTCCGGTGACCGGCAGCCGGGAGAACCCGGAGGACGCGGCGGCGCGCTCCAACTGCTGCGGGGTGGTCAGGTGGTCGACGGTGATCGTCCGGCTGAGCGGGACCATCACCTCGCCCGCCGGGCGGGTGCCCAGCTCCAGGGCGTCCCGCAGCCGCTCGCCGTCCGCCGGGTCCAGCAGCCCCGCCTCGCTGGAGTCCGTGACCAGCCGGACCAGCTCGTCGTCGGTGAACACCGAGGCGACCTCGTCCTTGGGCTCGACCTTCAGCAGCCGCAGGATCGAGTTGGCGAACGCGTTGATCCCGAAGATGACCGGCCGCAGCGCCCGGGTCAGCGCGACCAGCGCGGGGGCGAGCGCCAGCGCCGTGGGGGCGGGCGCGGCCAGCGCGATGTTCTTCGGCACCATCTCGCCGATCAGCATGTGCAGATAGGTCGCCAGGGTCAGCGCGATCACGAACGCGATCGGGTGGATCAGCGCCGAGGGCATCCCGATGGCCTCGAACGGCGGCTCCAGCAGATGCGCGATCGCGGGCTCGGCGACGGCGCCCAGCACCAGCGAGGAGATGGTGATGCCGAGCTGCGCGGTGGCCATGGCCGCGGAGAGATGACGCAGCCCCCACAGGGTGCTCGTCGCCCGTCGGCTGCCCTTGAGCGCCAGTGGCTCGATCTGGCTGCGCCGTACCGAGATCAGGGCGAACTCGGCGCCGACGAAGAACGCGTTGGTGAACAGGGTGAGCACGCCGATGGCGAGCTGAAGGGCGGTCATCGGGCATCCTCCGGAAGCTGCGCGGCCGGAGCGGGCGCGGTGACACCGACCCGGTCGGCCCGGTGGTGGTCGACCCGCAGGACGGCGAACCGCCAGCCGTCGATCTCCAGGGTGTCGTCCGGCACGGGCAGTCGCTCCAGCCGGGTCGCGAGCAGCCCGGCCAGCGTCTCGTACGGGCCTTCCGGCGCGTCGAAGCCGATCTCGCGCAGCTGGTCGAGCCGGAGGGAGCCGTCCGCCTCCCAGACGCCCCGGCCGTCGGGGGACGGGTCGCCGGCGGCCAGCCCCGGGATCTCGTCCGGGTCGTGCTCGTCGCGCACCTCGCCGACGACCTCCTCGACGATGTCCTCCACGGTGGCGACCCCGGCGGTGCCGCCGTACTCGTCGATGACCACGGCCATCGTCCGCGACTCCCGCAGCCGGCGCAGCAGCCGGTCCACCGGCAGCGAGTCGGGCACCAGCAGCGGGCCGGTGGACAGCTCGGTGACCGGGGTGTGCGCGCGCCTGGACTCCTCCAGGGCCAGCACGTCGCGGATATGGACGGTGCCGATGACCTCGTCCAGGCTGTCCCGGTAGACGGGGAAGCGGGACAGGCCGGTGGCCAGCGCCAGCAGCGCCGCGTCGGCGGCCGTGGCATGCGCCTCCAGCGCCCGGACGTCCACCCGCGGCGTCATCACGTTCTCCGCGGACAGCTCGGCCAGGTGCAGGGTCCGTACGAACAGCTCGGCGGAGTCCGGCTCTATGGCACCCTCCCGCGCGGAGTGGCGCGCCAGGGCGACCAGCTCCTCGGGGGTACGGGCGGAGGCCAGCTCCTCGGCGGGCTCCAGGCCCATCCGCCGCACGAGACGGTTCGCGGTGTTGTTGAGATGGCGGATCAGCGGGCCGAAGGCGGCGGTGAAGCCGCGCTGCGGTCCCGCCACGACCTTGGCGACGGCGAGCGGACTGGAGATCGCCCAGTTCTTGGGGACCAGCTCGCCGACCACCATCAGCACCACGGTCGACAGCGCGACCCCGAGCAGGGTGGCCACCGTGGACACCGCGCCCCCGGGCAGGCCGACGGCCTCCAGCGGGCCGCGCAGCAGCACGGCGAGGGACGGCTCGGCGAGCATGCCGATGACCAGCGAGGTCACCGTGATGCCCAGCTGGGCGCCGGAGAGCTGGAAGGTCAGCCGCTTGGCCGCCTCCAGCGCACCGGCGGCGCCGCGCTCACCGGCCTCGGCGGCCCGTTCCAGCTCGCCGCGCTCGACGGTGGTCAGGGAGAACTCGGCCGCGACGAACACCGCACAGGCGAGGGTGAGCGCGAGGGCGAGCAACAGCAGAAGCACTTCGGTCACCGTGCCACCTCCGGCCCTGGACTCGACGGGACGGGAATGGCACGGCTCGTACTGGGAGGCTCACCCATTGCGGGACCGCAGCTCCTTCTCGGATCAGACGTTCGGGACGGGGCGGGCACCCCGTCCATCAATAGTAAAGGAATCGCAAAACAGTGCAACGTGATGGCGGGTATCTGCCATCACACCGGCCCCCGGCCGGGCCGGGGGGCTCAGCGGACCCCGTCGAAGTCCTTGCCCACGGTCAGGGTGACCACACCCGGCGTTGCCGTACCGTCCTGCCGCGCGGTGCTGTCCGGCACCCGGGTGGCCAGCACCCGGGCCGGCTCCGCCTGGTCCTGCGGATAGCCGACCGTGGTCCGCTGCGCGCTCCCGGGAGCGTTGCCGATCTCCGTCACCGTGAAACCGGCCGACCGCAGCTCCTCGGCGACCTTCGCCGCCTGTCCCGAGATCCCGGTCCCGTTCAGGACGCGCACCCGCACGGTGTGCGCGTACACCGGGTTCTCGGCGTCGGCCTCCAGCTCCTCCTTGTCGACCTCCCGGTCCTTCCCGAGCGAGGCGAACAACGCGGCGGCCTGCGGATACTGCCAGACGATATTCGCCTTGTCCGTCGGCACATCGGCCTCGCGCGCGTAGTTCGGCACCGTGAGGAACGTCAGCCGGTCGCCCGGGATGTCCTTGATCTCGTTGGCCAGCCCGGTCAGCGGCTTGATCCCCGCCAGGTCCTTGTCCGTGGTCAGCGACTTGGTGGCCGAGTCGAGGAAGCCGTACAGCGCGTTGGGGCTGGTGAGCTTCTGCTGCGCCTTGGCGGCCAGCGCCTCCATGAACTCCTGCTGGCGGCCGATGCGCCCCAGGTCGGAGCCGTCCCCGATGCTGTAGCGGGTACGGACATAGCCGAGCGCCTTCTCGTCCTTGACCGTCTGGCAGCCGGCCTCCAGATCGAGATGGGCCTTCGTGTCGTGGATCGGCGCCTCCGGGCAGACCTCGATGCCGTCCAGCGCGTTGACCATGCCCTTGAAGCCCTGGAAGTCGACCGACATGAAGTGGTCGATGCGCAGCCCGGTGTTGCGCTCCACCGTCCGGATGGTGCACGCGGCCGCGTCGGCCACCTCGCCGCCGGTGCCGCCGATGGCGAACGCCTCGTTGATCTTGAAGTGGTGCGGATCCGACGTGCTGCCGTCGCCCCGGTCGCAGGACGGGATGTTCACCCACGAGTCGCGGGGGAGCGAGACGACCGTGGCCCACTTCCGGTTGGCGGCCAGGTGCATGACCATCAGAGTGTCCGACTGCATGGTGGTCAGGCCCTTGCCGTACTTGCCGTTGTCGCCGTCGCGCGAGTCGGAGCCGACGACGAGGATGTTCTTGGACCCCGGACTCGCGTTGACCGGCCTGCCGCCGCCGATCTTGTTGTCGACGTCCGCCGAGTGGATGTTTCCGTCCAGGCTCTGGTACACCCAGGTGCCGGCCCCGGCCACCCCGATGAGCAGCACCGCCAGGGCGCCGCCCGACCATACGGCTATTCGCCCCCGCCGGGTCAGCCTGGTCCGGCCGCCCGCCCGCTCCGCGCGGTGCCCCGTACCGGCACCGCCGCCCCGCCGTCCCCTGGATTGCCTGCCCACGCTGATCCTCCGTGCCCCGTTCTCGGCGGTCCTCGCGTCGGACATGCCGGTCATCGCCGTGTGCGACGCGTGCACTCTACTGGCTCTACAGCCCTGTAGAAGGCGATGGGCGGGACCGTTCCCTCCCCCGGGTGGTCACAGCGGCGTCGCGGCTTCGAGCACCAGAAACAGCGCGGAGGCCGCGTTCAGCGCGGACACGGTGGACGCGGCCGTACCGGCGGCGGCGAAGTACGCCGCGATCCCGGCCCTGGTCAGCGCGGGCGGCCAGTTCCTGCGCGGCGGCACCGGCCCGAGCAGCGCGGCCACCCGGCGCGGCACCGGCCCCGCCGAGGCGAACGCGGCCAGCCCCGGAGGCGTGCCCGGACCCGAGAACAGGGCGGCCTTGCCCACCGCGCGCGCCGTGGTCCGCCGGTCGCCGGTGGCCTGCGCCGCCGCTTCGTCGGCCCACCGCTCGGTGCTGAACGTCACCGCGGCCCGCAGTGGACGCAGAAACGGATTCGCGCACCCCGCCAGCCGGACCGCGAGCAGCAGCCGGTGGTGGCGGCCCGTCAGATGCGCGCGCTCGTGGGCGAGCAGCGCCGCGCGTTCCCCCTCGTTCAGACAGGACAGCATGCCCGTCGAGACCACGACGCGGCCCGGGGAGCCGGGCAGCGCGTAGGCGTACGGCAGTTCGTCGTCCAGGACGGCCAGTTCGGAGGGCGGCAGCCCGGCCAGCGCGCCATGGGCGCGGGACCGGAAGCGGACATGCCGCCGCACGGTGAGCCCGCACCCCACGACGACGGCGGTCAGCGCCAGGATGGCGGTCTTGCCCGCCACCTCGTCGTACGGCACGGCGTCCCGCACCTCCGGGTCGGACCAGCTGTCCGGCAGCGGATTGCCCGGCAGTTGCGCGGTGCCGACCACCATGAGCAGGCCGAGACAGAACGTGCTGCACGTGGCCAGCACCACGGTGACGAAGGTCAGCAACAGCGCGGCGCTGCGCGGATGGAGGTGCTGTTCGGCGAGGCGGGCGATCGGCAGCGCGGTGAGCGGGAGGATCAGCGGCAGGAAGACGAAGACGCCCACGGGTCAACCTTCCGCTTCGTTCGCGGCCGTACACCCGGGGCGCGCGCCGGCGTGCCGGCCGGAACCGGCGCCCGGGCCGTGACCGGAGAGCGGACCCGGGCCGGTACCGGCCTCCTTGAGCAGTGAGCGCAGCACCTGCTCGTCGTGGGGCGAGAGCGCCGACACGAAGCTGGAGAGCACCGCGTCCCGGTCGTCCCGCTCGTCGAGCAGCCGGCGCATCCGCAGCGCGGTCAGCCCGGCCTCGTCCGCGACCGGGGTCCACAGGAAGGAGCGGCCCGACCGGCTGCGGGTCACGGCCTGCTTGTCGAGAAGACGCGTGAGGATGGTGATGACGGTGGTGTACGCCAGCTCCCCGTCCAGCCGTTCCTGCACCCAGGTCGCGGCCACGGGAGCGGTCGCCGACCCCAGGACCGCCAGCACCTGGGCCTCCAGTTGCCCCTGGCCGCGTCTGCGGGCAGGGGACGTCCGGTCCCCGTCGTCTCTGTTCCCGACCACGAAGTGGCCTCCTCCCGCGCTGCCGCCCCAGCCGCCCTGGCGCCGGGGCATCCTAACCAGCGATCCCACCGCACCTTCACGACGGTCAATTTCTACAGTGTTGTAGATTTGAGATCGTGTCATAAGGCACGAGGCGCGTCGGGGCGTCCGGCGTGCCCGGTTTGGGACGGACGGAAGGAAACAACATGGGTGTGAGCCTCGCCAAGGGCGGCAACGTCTCGCTGAGCAAGGAGGCTCCCGGTCTGACCGCCGTACTGGTGGCTCTCGGCTGGGACGTGCGGACCACCACCGGGGCCGACCACGACCTGGATGCCAGCGCCCTGCTGTGCGACGGCTCCGGCAAGGTCGCCTCGGACCAGCACTTCGTCTTCTACAACAACCTCCGGAGCCCGGACGGTTCGGTCGAGCACACCGGCGACAACCTGACCGGCGAGGGCGAGGGCGACGACGAGATCGTCAAGGTCGACCTGTCCGCCGTCCCCGCCGAGATCTCCAAGATCGTCTTCCCGGTGTCGATCCACGACGCCGAGTCGCGCGGCCAGAGCTTCGGCCAGGTCCGCAACGCCTATATCCGCGTGGTCAACCAGTCGGGCGGCGCCGAGCTGGCCCGTTACGACCTGAGCGAGGACGCCTCCACCGAGACCGCGATGGTCTTCGGCGAGCTGTACCGCAACGGGGCGGAGTGGAAGTTCCGCGCCATCGGCCAGGGGTACGCCTCCGGTCTCGCCGGCATCGCGTCCGACTACGGCGTCAACGTCTGACACCCGTATCCGACCCCTGAGTCCGGCAGCGGCGTCGAGGCCGGGCCGGTACAACCTCCAGGAGCGAACGATGAGCGTCAATCTTGCCAAGGGCCAGCAGATCAGCCTGACCAAGTCCGGCGGGGGTGAACTCACCGTCGTCCGCATGGGTCTGGGCTGGCAGGCCGCGCGCAAGGGGTTCTTCGCCCGTATGACCGCCCGTGAGATCGACCTGGACGCCTCGGCGCTGCTCTTCGCCGGCAAGGAAGCCGTCGATGTCGTCTTCTTCCAGCACCTGACCAGCGACGACGGTTCGGTGCAGCACACCGGTGACAACCGGGTCGGCGGCGCGGGCCAGGGCGGTGACGACGAGTCGATCGTCGTGGACCTCCAGCGTGTGCCCGTCCACGTCGACCAGATCGTCTTCACGGTGAACTCGTTCACGGGCCAGACCTTCGAAGAGGTGCAGAACGCCTTCTGCCGTCTGGTCGACGAGACCACCGGCCAGGAGCTGGCCCGCTACACGCTCGACGGCGGTGGCCGCTACACGGCGCAGATCATGGCCAAGGTCTACCGGTCGGGCGGTGGCTGGCAGATGTCCGCCATCGGCAGCCCCGCCGAGGGACGCACCTTCCAGGACCTGATGCCCGCGGTCACCCCGCACCTCTGAAGCCCTTCCGGTAGAGCCCTTCCGGCACGAGAACTTCCGGACCGGCCTGCCGCTCCCGGTCAGGGAGCGGCAGGCCGGCCGGTCGTCCATCCATCGCTGAACCACTATTCAGGAGATTTCACGTGGCCCTGTGGGACCGCATCAAGGATTCGGCCTCGTCGATGCAGACGCAGCTGAACGCGAAGAAGAACGACCTCAAGAGCGGCGCGTTCCGTGACGCGAGCATGGCCATGTGCGCCCTGGTCGCCGCCGCCGACGGGTCCATCGACGCGTCGGAGCGGCAGCGCGTCGCCGCGCTGATCATGACCAACGATGTGCTCCAGAACTTCCCCGCCGAGGATCTCCAGACGCGGTTCAACGACTACTGCCAGAAGCTGACGGCCGACTTCGACTTCGGCAAGGTCGCCATCCTCCAGACCATCGGCAAGGTCGCGAAGAAGCCCACCGAGGCCCGCGCGGTCATCCAGATCGGCATCGTCATCGGCGGCGCCGACGGCGACTTCGACGCGAGCGAGCGCGCGGTCGTGCGCGAGGCGTGCTTCGCGGTCGGTATCGCGCCGAGCGAGTTCGACCTCTGACAACCGGGCCGGGGACGTGCCGGCGTGCCGCGCGCACGCCCGCACGGCTCCGGCCGTTTCGGCGGCCGGCGGGTTTCAGCGGCCGGCGGCGCGCCGGCCCCAGGACGTGCCCGCCAGGACCAGTACGGCGCCGAGCAGCCCGGCCGCGCCCAGCCGCTCGCCGCCGAGCGTGATCCCGACCGCGGCCGCCCACAGCGGTTCCGTACCGAGCAGCAGACTGACCCGCGACGGCGAGGTGCGGCGGACCGCCCACATCTGGACAGCGAACGCGGCCAGCGTGCAGAACACCGACAGGAAGAGCAGCGCCGCCCACTCCCGGGCCCCGAACCCGGCGGCCACCGTCCACGGCGCCGGTCCGCTGCCGGGCAGCGCGGCCAGCACCGCGAACACCGCGACGGCGCCGCCGAGCTGCACGGTCGTCAGCGACAGCGAGTCCGCGCCCCGCACGGCCCGGCTCCGGGACATGGCCAGCACATGCGCGGTACGGGCCAGCGCGGCCAGCAGCATCAGCAGATCGCCCACCGACGGCGTGGTGAATCCGCCGCTCTGGGTCAGCAGCACCACGCCCGCGACCGACAGCCCGGCCGCGGCGACGAACGAGGCGGGCGGCCTGACCCGGGTGACGGCGGCCTCGGCGAGCGGGGTGAAGATCATGGTGAGGCTGATGATCAGCCCGGCATTGGTCGCCGATGTGTGCACGACACCGTACGTCTCCAGCAGGAAGATCCCGCTCAGCACCAGCCCGAGCGCCCCGGCGCCCCGCCACTGCGCCGCGCTGAGCGCCCGCAGCCCGCGCCACCCGGCGACCACCAGCACGGGCAGCACCACCGCGAAGCGCAGCACGAGCACGGCGAGCACCGTCGTGCCCGTGGTGATGCCCTTCGCGGTCAGATAGCTGGCGCCCCACACCACGGCGACCAGCAGGACCGGCAGATCGGTCGCCCAGGCCCGGCGCGGCGCGGGCAGGGACACGGAGGAGGCGGCGAGCGACGACATCGGGGACGGTCTCCAGCGGGTGCGAGGGGCACGGGGCTGCGGAGACGGCGGCGGCTCGCGCGGAGCGATCACCGTACCCGCGTTCGCTCCGGCCGGGAAGTGGAGGGACCGGCGGACCGCCGCTCAGCGGCCCCCCGCGTCCCCCCGCGCCCCCTGGGCGCCGTCCCCCTCGACGAGCCGCCGCCCCAGGCGCAGCCGGGTGCGGTGGTCGTGGTACAGACGCCCCACCAGCGCCCCGCCGTACACGACGAAGCCCACGCCGACGAGCCAGGACTGGAGCACCAGCACCGTCCCGAAGGGCCCGTAGGTGACGGCGTTGGAGGCGATCAGCGGGGAGAAGACGACCCGGGAGAAGAACCGCAGGCCGAGCAGGCCCAGCGCGATCGCCACCGCCCCCGGCAGCAGGGGCCGCCAGCGGACCCGGCCCGCGAGCAGCAGGTGCTGGGACCACCAGAAGAAGAGGAACGTCCCGACCAGATCGCCCACCGTGGCGAGCACCAGCGCGACCGGGGAGTCGGACGTGACCGGCGTGTTGACGAAGATGAGCAGGAAGACGACGAGGACCGCGAGCCACAGCACATGGCGCCACATGGTGTGCCAGCGGGCCGTCGGCAGCTCCCAGACCCGCTCGTAACCCGTCTGCACCGCGCCCCCGAACGTCAGACCGAACGCGGCGAGCGCGGCGAGACCCAGCGCCGTGGTCCGCTGCAACGCCTGCCCCGGTCTGCCGAACAGCTGCTGGATCTCCTCCTGCGACGCCCCGGACACCCCCAGCCCCTGCCCCAGCCAGCGGGCGAAGCCGTGGCCGCTCGCGGGGTCCGCCGCCGCGACGAGGATCAGCAGGGGCACCAGCGTCAGAAAACCGAGCGCGGCGAAGCTCATGGCCCGGTGCATCAGCTCCATGTCGCGCCCGCGGTTCCAGGTGAGCACGGCGGGCGCGGCCAGGGCCTGGTGGAACAGGCTCCGCAGCCGCTGCCCGGTCCCCGGCGTACCGAAACGCTTTCGGGTCATGTCTCGTCTACTACCCCGCGGGGACCCCGCGTCCCGGGAACGGCCCCCGGATGGGCGTGCCGCCGGACGTGCCGCGGCTCACCGGCTCACGCGGGCCCCGTCAGCTCCCAGACCCGCTCGGCGCGCAGCGGCCCCCCGCGCGCCAGCAGGCTCCCGTGGTCGACGGCGAGCGGCGCGAGCTGCGAGGCGTAACAGAGCACCGCCGCGCGCTTGGCCGCCCACTGGCGGTCCGTGAGGACCGCGTCGTGGGCGATACGGGTACGGAAGCGGCCCGCGATCTCCCGGTACGCCACCCCGAAGTCCTTGTTCTCCAGCAGGGCGGCGTCCGTCCCGGCCGTGCCCCACTCCGGCAGATGGCCCGTGTAGGGCAGATCGGCGTAGACGAGGGGCAGCGGCCTGCCGAGCTTCTCCAGGACGGCCAGCGCGCGGTCGCGGACCTTCGCGTGGTCGGGCTGGTTGGTGGCCAGCGGGATCAGCACACGGGCGGCCGGATCGAGGTCCGCCAGAAAGGCGTCGATCTCGTCCGGCGCGCCGTCGCTCCCGTACCCGTAGGGGCCGTCGGGATGGGCCAGGACGACCCGCTCCACACCGAGCACCGCACAGGCCCGCGCGTCCTCGGCGAGGCGGGCGAGGTGCGCCTCCCCGGCGGAGGAGAACCCGCAGGTGCGGTCCCACCAGGAGACCTCGTGTCCCGGAGCGGGCGCGCCGCCGTGGACGGTCACCACGGTGACCGGGGAGTCCAGCGCCGGGATCAGTCCCGCCAGCGAGAGCGCGGCGTCGTCGAAGTGCGGGGAGATGATCACGGTCGCTGCCGGTGCGGGGGGTGGCGTGGTCATACGGAGTCGCTCCTGTCGTTCGCGGTCGTACGGGGACGGGGGCCGGCGAACCGCACCCCTTGGAACGCGGCGTCCCACGCGGCGTCGTCGCCCTGCCACCGGCCCGGGAGAGCCGCCACGGTGCCCCAGCGGATCCCGGGCCCCAGCCCGGCGGCGTCCGACGGCGGGGTGCGGCGCAGCCAGAGCAGATCGAACCGGTGGCCGGGATGCGCCGTCGCGAGGGTCAGCCGCAGTCGGCGCAGATCGGCGGCGGCCAGCTCGTCGAAGGCGTCGTGGTGGACGTACAGCACCCGCGCGGACGATCCGGCGAGGGTGCGCCAGCGATCGGCCAGTGCCTGGAACTTGGCTCGGACACCGGCGAGTTGACGCTCGATGTCCGGTGCGGTGAGCGTGGCGCCGGAGGAGGGCCGGAAGTCGTGGAAGAAGCGGATGTCGCTGCCCCGGTCCAGCGCGCAGTGGCCGTCGCCGAAGGGCTCGACCATCCCGGGCCGCAGGACGTGCGCGAAGTCCCCGGCGATCGTCTCCACGACGGACTCGAATTCGAGATCGAGCCAGTCGAAGAAGTGCGCGCGGTCGTTGCCGGTGATCCGCCGGATCTGGTGGGTGGACTCGCAGTGGTAGCCCAGCCCGACACAGCTGTCGTACATCTCTGCCCTCCCGGACGCGATGGCGGTGGTGGCCGCGGTGCCTCCTGGCGCGACGGCGGCGCTCCTTCGGCGCTCCCTCAGGGGCTGATCCGCCGCAGGAGCAGGCCCGTGCTGCCGCGCTTGCTCAGATAGGCGCGTCCCGCGCAGACCGCCTCGACCCGCGGCGGCGCCAGCACGACCTCCTCATCGGCGCGCCACACCGCCGACCGCTCCAGCCACGGGCGTACGCGGGTGCGCAGCGCCTCGGGTTCGAGGGCGACGAAGAGGAGCGAGGTGGGCAGGTCGTCGAGGAGCGCCAGGTCCTGGCCGTAGTAGAGCATCTCGATCAGCAGATGCGCGGCGGCCGGGGCGGTGTCCTCCTTGGCCAGCGCGGCGAGATCCGCGCCGTCCGCGGTGACCCCGCCGGTCCCGGCGAGCGCGGCGGTCAGCCGGGGCAGGAAGACCGGATTGGGCTCGGTGGCCCGCACGGCGAGGCCCGCCGCCGCGAGCCGGCCGGTCAGCGCGCCCTCGCAGGCCCCGACCTCCACCACCCCGCCGCCTCCGGCAGGGCACCGCTCCCGTATCCACCGGGCCGTGGCGTCCAGCCGCTGTGCCTCGTACGGCGAACTCCCGAACTCCCAGGGGTCCACGACGGAGGCCGCCTCCTCGTCCAGGCTGGCGAGCAGGGCGTACAGCCGCTCGCGCTGGTCGGGGTCGGCGTCGAAGAAGCGCTCCGTGGCGGGGATCCGCGCCGTCTCCACCACGAACTCGGGATCGGGCTCGGTCAGCAGGTGTGCGCACGGGCCGTTGACGAACCCGAGCTTCGCCGCGACCCGCTCCCGGTCCAGCGGCCGGTCGAGATCGCTGAGGAACTGGAGGTACGGCGAGTGGCCGACGGCGTGGTGGACCTCGGCCCCGGCGCTGCCGAGGACGGTGGCGGCGATCGCGGTGTCGCGCCCGAGCCGGCCGCGGCCGCGGCGGTTGTCCGCCGGGGAGTGCGTCCAGATCCGCGGCGTCCCCCCGGCCGCCGCGTCGCGCAGCAGCGCGGCGATGGCCGCGGGGCCCGGCGAGACGATGTCCGGTGTCACGGGCCCGACACGCGGCGCGAGCAGAGCGAGGCGCTCGGCGGCGTCCGTCCCCGGAGCGAGGGTGAGCGTCCCGGCGCGGTCGCCGAGGATCACCCGGATCTCGCCACCGCGCTCGTCGGTGAGTACGGACAGGAAGTCGAGGACGGCGTCCTCGGCCCGGAGCACGACAACGATATCCATCACGGCGGTTCGGTCCTCGGTACGCGGCTGACGGAGGGAAGGGGACATGACACCGGGCGTCGGCATGCAGGGACCCTAGCGGTCGCGCGAGGTGTGGTCCAGACCAATCGGGCCTACGGTCGCCGCATTTCGGCCACCGCCGCACGGGGACGGCGCCGTGCTGGTAGGAAGTGGTCATGACAGACGATCAGCCGGCGGACGCGACGGCGCACGACCCGTGGAATACGGCGGGGAACGGGAT
This sequence comes from Streptomyces sp. NBC_01429, assembly GCF_036231945.1. Lineage (NCBI taxonomy): Bacteria > Bacillati > Actinomycetota > Actinomycetes > Kitasatosporales > Streptomycetaceae > Streptomyces > Streptomyces sp. NBC_01429. The sequence continues at coordinate 7,285,581 of NZ_CP109599.1, forward strand.
CGACCCGGTGGAACGGCTGCTGGCCGAGCGGGCCTGCGAGCGTCTGATCATCGAGTTCGTCCGCAGGCTCGATCTCGGCGAACCCGGCACCGTGGCGGAGCTGTTCACGCCCGACGGTGTCTGGGAATGGCCGTACGACGACCGCCGGGTGACCGGCAGGGACGCGCTGCGCGACTACTTCGGCTCCCGGCCCGCGGACCGGCTGTCGCGCCGGATGTGTACGAACATCCTGGTCACCCTGGATTCCCCGACCACGGCCTCGGCCACCACGTACTTCGCCACGTACCGGGTGGACGGTTACCAGGGCGGCATGGTGCCGACCCGGCTGCCGGCCAATATCGGCCACTACGAGGACACCTTCCGCAAGGAGGGCGGCCGCTGGCTCCTCGCCACCCGGACGACGTTCCTGCCGTTCGGAGGGGGCACGGAGCGGCTCGCCGCGCCCTCCTCCTGACCCGGCCGTGCGGCTCGGCGGCCCGGCCGTACGGCTCACCGGCCCGGCCGTGCGGCTCAGCGGCGGCCGAGCCGCCGTTCGCCGTTCGCGCCCGTGGCATAGGGCAGTCCGTAGTGCGCGAAGACCGCCGGCTCGTCCGTCGCGAGAAGCTCGCCGTCGAGGTCGATCGACGGCGCCTCCTTGGCCAGTTTCTTGTCCCAGACGACCTTCAGGTACCCCGGTCCCACGGTGGCGTCGGTCAGCGGGACGAAGACCAGGCGCCGCTGGGTGGGCAGACCGATGGTGACCGTCGCGAACGAGGGGGTGTCCGTCGCCGTGTCGACGTACACGGCTTCCAGCGAGCCGATCTTCTTCTTCTCGGAGTCGACCACATCGTGGCCCCGCCACTCCCGGATGTCTTCGGCCTCGAACATGCGCTTCCCGCCTCTTGTCTGCTGAAATCCGCCGGGTGGTACGTCCGGGTGGGGCGACGATGCCGCCGGTCCTCGGGTACCCGGTTTTCCGGAGAGTACCGGGCCCGGCACGCGCTCCCGCGAAACCGGGCCGCGACGCCCGGCGCGGCCCGTCGCGGTGTCACGCCCAGGGCGAAAAACACTGGTGGCGAGGGAGCCGGCGACGGCATCCTGTGCCCATGCTGATCAGGGAAGCCACCCCCGGGGACTGGCCCGCCATCTGGCCCTTCTTCCACCGGATCGTCGCCGACGGCGAGACCTTCACCTATCCGGCCGACTTGACGGAGACGGAGGGCCGCGACCTGTGGACCCAGGCCGCGCCGAACCGCACCGTCGTCGCGGTCGACGACGCAGGAACGGTCGTGGGCACCGGCAAGATGAACACCAATCACCTGGGCAACGGCTCGCACATAGCGGGCGCCAGCTACATGGTCGACCCGGCGCACGCGGGACGCGGTGTGGGCAGGGCCCTGTGCGCGTACTCCATCGAGTGGGCCCGTGCGGCCGGATTCCGCGCCATGCAGTTCAACGCCGTCGTGGAGACCAACACCCACGCGCTGAAGCTGTACGAGTCGCTCGGCTTCGAGGTGATCGGCACACTGCCGGAGGGTTTCCGGCATCCGACGGAGGGCTACGTGGGGCTGCGCATCCTGCATCTCAGGCTCTGAGGGCCCGCGCGGTCACCGGTCCTGGAGCACGGACAGCACATTCCCCGCCGGGTCGGTGAACCAGGCGATGTACGGGCCGCCGCCCCGGAAGATCCCCTTCTCGTCCGCTTCCATGCCGGGGTAGCGCTCGAAGCGCACCCCCTTGCCGCCCAGCTCCTCCACCGCCGCCTCGATGTCGTCCACCGGGAAGTTGAGGACGGTGAACGACGCCGGGGAGTGACCGGGCTTGGGGTAGACGAGCACGACGGCGCCGCTGCCGAGGTGCAGGCGCAGCAGCCCGTACTCCTCGGACACCTCCAGCCCGAGCGTCTCGCCGTAGAACCGCCGGGCCTTCTCGATGTCGTCCACGGCGAATCCGCTGAATGCCTTGGTCGTGCCGAACATGGCAGGTCCTTCCCTCGCTCGGGACTCTCTTCCTCACGGTAGACGCCCGCCGGGCCCGGGACTCATCGGCCGCCCGGCGGCCGGTCGGGACGGCTCACCGTCTGGCGACCAGGGGCCGCAGCCGGGTCTCCCGCAGCCGCCCCGCCAGCGGCGCGGTGCGGCGGGCGGCGGTCATCAGCGGCCAGGACACCAGAACCCCCACCGCCAGCCCCAGGGCCACGTCGTGCGGATAGTGCGCCCCCACCCACACGCGCGACGCCGCCATCAGCAGCGCGGCGGGTACGGCGAGTGCCGCGAGCCTGCGGTCGGTGAAGAACAGGACCGTCGCCGCGGCCGCCGCGATGACGGCGTGGTTGCTCGGCAGCGACCAGTCGCCGAGCGCGGGACACGCCTCCACGGTGACCACGTGCAGCGTCCGGCAGGGGCGCTGCTCCCGCAGCAGTGACTTGAGCGCGCTGTTGACGACGAAGGCGGCGAGCACCACCACGGGCGCCGCCAGCGCCAGCATCGCCCGCGCCGGACCCGCGGCGTCCCGCGCTCCCGACGCCGGGCGCCGGGCGCGCCACCACACGGCCAGCAGCAGCGCACCGAACAGCGCGAGCCCGTAGGCCGACCAGAGGGAGATCGCGGTGTCCAGCGGGCCGGGGGAGCGGTGCGCCAGCTCCGTGACCGAGGTGTACAGGCCGTCGTCGAACCAGTGGTCGTCGCCGACGAACGCGGCCGCGCCGCTCGCCGTCATCGGGTGCTCCCCCGGGCGGCGCGCCGCGAGCGCAGCAGTTCGAGAGCGAGGGGGAGCAGCGACACGGCCACCACGAGCGCGACGACGGGCAGCAGATAGCGGTCGACGTTCGGCACGGACGACCCCAGCGCGTAGCCCGCGAGCACGAGCCCGACCGTCCAGAGCGCGCCGCCGAGAACCTGCCAGAGGGTGAAGACACGCGCCGGTACGTTCAGGGCCCCGGCCAGCGGGTTGAGCACGGTGCGCACGACGGGGACGAAGCGCGCCAGCACGATGGCCTTGGCATGGCCGTACCGTTCGAGGAGTTCCTCGGCGCGCGCCGCGCCCTCGCGCAGTTTGCGGGCCCGGCCGCGCGCCAGCAGCGCCCGGCCGCCGCGCCGCCCGATCCAGAAGCCGGTCTGCGCCCCCAGCAGGGCGCCGGCCACCGCCGCGAGAAGCACCTGCGGCAGCGAGAGGTGCACCGCGCCGCCGATGCCGGGGACGCAGAGGAGCCCGGCGGTGAACAGCAGCGAGTCACCGGGGAGGAAGAAGCCGATCAGCAGGCCGGTCTCGGCGAAGAGGACGACGGCGATGCCGAGGGCACCGAAGGCGGCGAGCAGCGAGCCCGCGTCGAGGGGATTCACGGCCTGCGGCATCGCCGCCAGCGCGGATACGGCCATAAGAGGGGCTGCTCCCATAATGGTGGGCAGGGGGAACCTGCATGACGATCCGATTGACTACAATTCTGTAGACGGTCTACTTCACTGTAGACGAAGGAAACGGGAGGGGCGTTCCATGGGCGACCGGAGCGCGGAGCGGCGGCCGGCGGGGGAGCTGGAGGCCGGTGTGCTGGCGGCCCTGTGGGCGGCGGCCGAGCCGCTCACCCCGGCCCAGGTGCAGCGGGTGCTCGGTGTGTCGCTCGCCCGCACCACGGTCACCACCATCCTGTCGCGGCTGTACGAGAAGGGCAGCGTCAGCCGGGTGCGGGCGGGCCGCGGCTACGCGTACACACCGACCGAGGACGCCCCGGGGCTCACCGCCCGCCGGATGCACACGGAGCTGGCGAAGGACGAGGACCGGGGCGCGGTCCTGGCCCGGTTCGTCTCCCAGCTCAACAACGAGGACGAGGCGCTGCTGCGCTCCCTGCTGGACGGCGGGGAGGCCCGATGACACTCCTCGTCTGGGTACCGCTGCTGATGCCGTTCCTCGCGGTCCCCGCCGCCCGCCGGGTCGCCGCCGCGCTCGCGCCCCGCCACGCGGCCTGGCTGCTCACCGCCGTCGCGCTCACCCTCGCCGCCAGCAGTTCCGCCGCCCTCGCCGTGCTGGTCGTGCCGGGCGCGTCCTACCTGCCCCTCGTCGCCGTCCTCGGCGATCTGGTCGAGCCGCTGACCGCGGGACCGCCCCCGGTCGCCGTGGCGCTCGCGCTGGCCGCCGGGGGCCTGCTGCTGTGGCGTACGGCGCTGGTGGCCGCCGCCGCGCTGCGCGAGCGGGCCGAGCTGCGCCGGGCCAGGGCCGCCGTCGCCGGTACCCGGGACGAGCTGGCCGTCCTGCGCGACGATCGGCCCGACGCGTACGCGCTGCCGGGCCGCCCCGGCCGCATCGTCGTCACCACCGGCATGCTGCGCGCCCTGGAGCCCGCCGAGCGCGAGGCGCTCTTCGCCCACGAGCGCGCCCATCTGCGCGGCCGTCACCATCTCCTGCTCGTCCTGGTGGAGCTGGCCGCCCGCTGCCATCCCGCGCTGCGCGCCCTGCGCGAACCCCTCGCCTACGCGCTGGAGCGCACCGCCGACGAATCCGCGGCGGCGGCCGTCGGCGACCGCCGGCTCGCCGCCCGCGCCATCGGCAGGGCCGCGCTCGCCACCAGGGCGCCGCTGCCCGCCAGACCGGGCGCTGTCCGCGCGGCGACGGCGGGGCCCGTGCCGCGCCGGGTCGCCGCGCTGCTCGACACCGCCACGGCCGGGCGGCCGGTCCTGCCCCGCACCGGCCGGCTCGTCGCCGGCGCGCTGCTGGTGTGTCTGGCGGCCTCCGGCGCCACGGCGATCGGCGCGGCGGACGACCTGCACACCCATATCGAGATCGCCCAGGGGGAAACGGCGGCGGACGCCGCGCGCTGACCCCGTACACCCGCGCGCCGGATCGCCTCCGTCACCGGATCATCATCCGTACAGCGGACCATCATCCGTACAGCGGGCCGAAGGGCAGCGGGCCCCCGAGGTATTCGCCCCGCTCGCCGTACGCGAGCGGGGCCGGAGCGGTGAGAGAGGGTTCCAGCAGGGATCTCCCGGGCAGCGCTACGGGAGTGATCAGAACGGGCAGCGCCCGGTCCATTCTCAGCGCGTCCACGGATTCCGCGAGCAATTCGTATTCCGTGGTGTCGTCGCGGGTGGCGACACGAATGAGACGCCCCGCGGCCAACTGCTCCGCGATCATGTCCTGATGGGCCACGTCGTCCCGCCAGGCCCGCAGGGTGGCCGGTACGTCCGGCACGCTCTCCCCGACCGGAGTCAGTGCCCTGGCCGGAAAGTGGTCCCTTTCCGGGCTGGGGTCGAGCCGTTCCGCTATCCAGGTCGCCCGGTCCCGCAACCACCACAGTGCAAGAGGCAGAGTGGGGGCGCGATAGGTGCCCAGGGGTACGCCGATCCGCTGTCCGCCGCAGATTCCGTACGCGGTGACATGGCACAGGAATTCGTCATGCACGGCCGCTCTCCTTGCGCCGTTCTGTCGTGCCTGGTGGCCTGGGCCGCAGTGCTGTTCAGTGACGTCGCGCGGTCTCGCGGGGCGAATGCGCAGATCGATTCCGCCGTATGGCGGAGATCGGCCTCCGAATGCCCGAACCTACAACTATGCGGGAATTGGTGACGAGCTGTCACCAGGAAATTCCGGCCAGAGTTCGCACCGCTGTCGACGCGACGGAGGACGACATCCCATGAACACGAACCCCGACCCCCGCCCCCACCCGGATCCGGACCCGGGTCTGGACAACGCCACCCTGACCACGGCGGACGGCCGTACCGCGCTGCGGATGGAGCGCGGGCTCGCGCATCCGCCCGAGCGGGTCTGGGCCGCCCTCACGGATCCCGCCGCGCTGGGGAAGTGGTTCCCCGCCACGGTCGCGCTGGACCTCGCCCCGGGCGGCCGGATGGACTTCCGCTTCCCCGGCGCCGATGCCGCGGCCGACGGGATGACCGGCACCGTCACCGATGCCGAGGAGCCCCGGCTGTTCGCCTTCACCTGGGGCACCGACCATCTGAGCTGGTCCATCGCCCCCGACGGCGCCGGGTCCCGGCTCACCCTCGTCCACACCTTCGGCGATCTGCCCGGCGCCGCGAGCTTCGCCTCCGGCTGGCATCTCTGCGTCACCGCGCTCGCCCAGCTGCTCGACGGCGCGCCCGTCTCGCCCGGCCGGGACACCGGAGCGCTGCACGAGTCGTACCTGCACGCGTTCGGCCTCGACCGCGGCACCGTCGAGACCGTACCCGCGCCGGAGACCGAGCCTGCGGGCGGAGCGGGCGGTACGGGCGGAGCGGCGGGCGGTGCGGCGGGCGGTGCGGGCGGCTCCGTGCGGCGGGTCCGCTTCGAACGCCAGCTGGTCCGGCCGGCCGAGACCGTCTGGGAGGTCCTGTCGGCGGGTATCGAGCCCGTCGCCGGACTGCCCGTCCCGGAGGGCTTCACCGCCGAGAAGGTCCCGGCGGGCCCGGTCACCGAGGTCCGGCCGCCGGTCTCCCTCACGTACCAGTGGGAACCCGATGCGGCGGTCAGCTGGGAACTGGGCGAGGGCACCGGCCACGGTGCCCGGCTCGTCCTCACCCGGACCGGTCCGGAGGGGTTCGACACGGACACCGCCCTGACCGTGTGGCACGCCAGGATCGAGCGGCTCGCGGCGGCGCTCCTCGACCGCTGAGCGTACGGTCAGTCGCCGATCTCGGCCTCCAGGGACGACACGCTCAGCACCTCGTCGAACTCCGCCACCTCGGCGACCAGTTGATGGACGCTGCCGGTGCCCTCGACATCGACGTACACCAGGGCGGTCCCGGCGTGGAGATCTTCCTGTTCGTCCTGGTCGGCGGGGAGCGTGGCCGCCCGGTCCACCCGGATCCGCGCCACCTCGAAGCCCTGGCCGGCGATGTGCTCCAGCACCCGCGTCAGCACCCCCGTACCCACGCGGTAGGACAGATGCAGCCGTGTCTGCTCGGTGCTGGCGAGGGCCGGGACGCGCCGGGTCAGCCACGGGTAGCCCTGGATGACGAGGAAGTGCACGAGGGTGGCCCCGATGGCCAGCAGCGGCAGCCCGCCGCCGCACGCCATGCCGATGGCACAGGTGAGCCAGACCGTGGCGGCGGTGGTCAGTCCCCGTACGGCGTCCCGGCGTACGAAGATCAGCCCGCCGCCGATGAAGCCGATGCCGGAGACGATCTGCGCGGCGACGCGCGACGGGTCGAAGGAGACGTTCTCCAGCCCGAGCACCGCGTTGAAGCCGTGCTGCGACACCACCATGAACAGTGCGCTGCCCACACCGACGAGGGTGTGGGTACGCAGCCCCGCGCTCTTCTGCTGGGTGGCCCGCTCGGCTCCGATCAGGCTCGACAGCAGCAGCGCGAGACCCAGCTCGGCGAACTGGCGCGCGCCTTGTCCCGCGTCCGGATCGAACAGCGGAACGGCCAGCACGGGATGCGCGACGGATGCGACGGACGTGACGGACGCGATGGGCAACGGATCCTCCTCACCGTGGAGTGCCGACGACGGTACCGGGGGAGCCGGCATCGGTCGTGGCCGGTCCGGTCCCGGCCACCCGGGTGGAGAGCGGGCGGCAGACCTCGTTAGGGTGCCTTGAATGTTTCCTTCGCGGTTTCCCCCCACGAACTTGCTAAGAGGCGTCCGTGATCTCCCGCGTTCCCTCCGGGAGGCAGTATGACGCAGACCACAGAGCAACACGCCGACCGGACCGGGGCTCCGACGGCCGCCCCGGCGGCGGGCGCGACGGCCGGGACACCGGGCAAGAAGAGGGACGCGTTCTTCGACAACGCGAAGTACCTGGCGATCGTCCTGGTCGCCGTCGGGCACGCCTGGGAGCCGCTGCGGGACAGCAGCCGGGCGGTCTCCGCGCTCTACGTCGTCGTCTACACCTTCCACATGCCGGCGTTCATCATCATCTCCGGCTACTTCTCCCGCAGTTTCGACTTCCGCCCCGACCGGGTGCGCCGGCTGATCACCGGCATAGCCGTCCCGTACATCGTGTTCGAGGTCGGCTACAGCCTCTTCCACCGGTACACGGACAACGATCCGTCCATGGAGATCAGCCTGCTGGATCCCTGGTACCTGACCTGGTTCCTGCTCGCCCTCTTCATCTGGCGCATGACGGCCCCCATCTGGCGTCTGGTCCGGTGGCCGCTCCCGCTCGCGCTGGTGATCGCCGCGCTCGCCGTCGTCTCGCCGGACATCGGCGACGACCTCGACCTCCAGCGGGTCCTCCAGTTCCTGCCGTTCTTCGTGCTCGGTCTCCAGCTGAAGCCGGAACACTTCCAGCTGGTGCGCCGCAGGGAGGTGCGTCTGCTGGCCGTTCCGGTCTTCGCGGCCACCGTCGCCTTCGCCTACTGGGCGGTCACCCGGATGAACATGGACTGGTTCTTCCACCGTGACAGCGCCCAGGAGCTGGGGGCGCCCTGGTGGGTCGGGATCCTGATGTCGCTCGGCCTCTTCGGCTGCTCACTGATCCTGACGGCCTGCTTCTACGCGTGGGTGCCCGGCCGCCCCATGTGGTTCACGGTCCTGGGCGCGGGCACGCTCTGCGGCTATCTGCTGCACGGATTCCTCGCCCAGTCCGCCTCCACCTGGCACTGGTACGACCCGCGGTGGCTGCACGAGCCCATGGGCGCCGTCTTCGTGACCGTCCTCGCCGCCGCGATCGTCACCGCGCTCTGCACGCCTCCGGTCCAGCGGGTCTTCCGCTTCGCCCTGGAGCCCGAGATGGCCTGGGCCTTCAGACGCGAGAGCGCCGGACGCGCGGGCCGGGACACGAAGCCCCGGTCGTAGGGAGTGTCCGCCGGACGGAGAACGCGCGGGGCGGTGGCTTTCCGCCACCGCCCCGCGCTCACCGTGAACCGGTGCTGTCAGCCGTCGAATCAGAGGTCGAACTCGTGCGGCGGCAGGTCCAGCGCGTAGCACGCCTCGCGGACCACGGCCTGTTCGGTCTTGTCGAAGTCGCCGTCGGCGCCACCGATGACGATGCCGATCTGGATGACGGCCCGCGCCTCCGCCGGCTTCTTCTTCGCCTTGGCGACCTCCTGGAGCAGACCGACCTTCCCGAACGCGAAATCGGCGGCCAGCTTGTTCAGACAGTCGTCGAAGCGCCGCTGGAGGTCCTCCGCCGGGAAGTTCTGCAACACCTCATTGTTGGCGATGAGCGCGGCGACCCGCTGCCGCTCCGACGGGTCGACCGAACCGTCCGCCGCGGCGACCAGGGCGCACATCGCCATGCTCGCGTCGCGGAAGGCACCGCTCTTGAGGTCGTTCTTCTTCGCCACGAGCTGCGTCTGCATCGTCGCGGCGGATTCCTTGAACCGGTCCCACAGGGCCATTCCGTCATCTCTCCTCTGGTGTCACACGAACCAACCGGCTCAACGCGCAGGACCGCCGCCGCGTGCCCGTACCGGAGAGTTCGGCGCGATCCGGCGGGTGACCTGCGACACCCGGAGGGGCGCGCGCCGTCCGCACGCCCGCTTCCGTACGATCCTGACGTCACCCGTCAACAGCTGGGAGCACCCCCATGTCCACCGAGCCGAACCTCCAGAACGTCTCCTTCCCGAGCGCCGGGACCACCGCGTACGGCTATCTCGCCGTACCCCCGGCCGGACACGGCCCCGGTGTCATCGTCATCCAGGAGTGGTGGGGACTGACCTCCCACATCAAGGACGTCGCCGACCGCCTCGCCCAGGCCGGCTTCGTCGCGCTGGCCCCCGATCTCTACGGGGGCGAGGTCGCGCACGACGCCGACGAGGCGCTGCGCATGATGCTCGAACTGCCCACCGCGCGCGGGGTGGAGCTGCTCGAAGGCGCCGTCGGCTATCTGCTCGCCCGGCCGGAGACCGACGGCGACACCGTCGGGACCGTCGGCTTCTGCATGGGCGGCGGATTCGTCCTCAGCCTCGCCGCCGAGGACCAGCGGGTCTCCGCCGCCGTCCCGTTCTACGGCGTCAACAAGGACGGCGTACCCGACTTCGGCCGCCTCAAGGCGGAGATCCTCGGCCACTACGGTGAGCAGGACGAGACCGTGCCGCTCGCCGCCCTCGAAGAGCTCCGGACCACGATCCAGGACCAGTCGGGCATCGTCCCCGTCTTCCACGTCTACCCGGGCGCGGGCCACGCCTTCTTCAACGACGGGCGCCCCGAGGCGTACCACGCGCGATCCGCCGGCGCGGCCTGGGAGCGCACCCTCGCCTTCCTGCGCGACCGGCTGGCCACCACCGCCTGAGCGCGGGGCTTCCGGCGCGGGTACGGACGGGCCGGGCGGCCACGCCGCCGCGCGGGGTCAGCGCCGCCGGCCGCGCGCCGCCCAGCCCGCCCCGACACCCGCCACATGGAGGGCGAGCAGGGCCAGCCCGAGGAGCGAGAGACTGGTGGGCGCGAAGACGGCGTCCACCGAGGTGTTGGTGGCGTTGATGAGGAACGCGACGCCGAAGAGTACTGCTGCTGCGAAGCCCAACATGGTTCCACTCCCGAGGATTCGACGGCCGGTCGCCGCTGAGCGCGGTGTCCGTGCCCGTAGCCTGCCGAGTGCCCCCGGACGCCTCGATCAGTCGTTCACACCGGTACGGAGACGGCCGCGCCTCAGCCGGACCCGGTGCCCCGCCACAGCAGCAGCGCCACATCCACACCGGCGACCACGACCGCCGCGAGGAACGGCAGCCTCGGCCGGTGACGCCCCATCAGCGACCCGCCGGTCGCCGCGGCCAGCGCGAGTCCCACGGCGGCGGCGCCGAGCGGGCCCGGCCGGCCGAGCGCGAGCAGGAGCGTGGCCGCCACCAGCGGGACCGGAAGCAGCAGCCGGACGGCGGCCGGCCCCAGGCGCTGCGGCCAGCCGCGTACCCCCAGGGCCAGATCGGACTCGATGTCCGGCAGTACGTTCCCCAGATGCGCGCCCACTCCCAGCAGCGCGGCGGCGCTGACGATCCACCAGGACGCCCGGGGCTGCCCCGGCAGACCGAGCGAGACGAAGGCGGGCAGGGACGCGAAGCCGACGGCGTACGGCAGCCAGGACAGGACGGTCCGCTTGAGCCGCAGGTTGTACGCCCACGCCGCCGCCACGCCCACCAGATGCACCACGCCGGCGAGCACCCCGTACCCGAGGGACAGCGGCACGCAGAGCGCCAGCGCGACCAGGGCGGCGGTCCGCACGGTCCGCGCCTCCACGGCGCCGCCCACCACGGGCTTGGCGCCGCGTCCCGCGGCCCTGTCGCGCGCCGCGTCCACGGCGTCGTTGCTCCAGCCGATGGACAACTGCCCGGCCAGCACGGCGGTGGTGGCCAGGACACAGCCGTACGCGTCCTGCCCGGCCGCCACGGCGAGCCCGGCGACCAGCAGGGTCACCGCGACCGTGGGCCCCGGATGGCAGGCCGCCGCCAGAGCCGCGGCCCGGCGCGGCCACCGGACGTGGCGGGCCCGGGGCGGCGCGCCGGGGACCCGCGGGGGATCCGCCGTGGTGCCCGGCTGCTCGTAAGCGTCCACGCGCTCATCGTAGGCGCGGCCCGGAACGGTGCCTCCGGGTCGCGCCCGTCCGGGTGCGTGTCCCGGCCACGGACCGGCCGTACGCCCACCGCCGAGGGCCGTCCAGGCGACTTCGCGTGTGGCGCGGTGGTGCGCGGGCAGGAATGGCACACGTCAGTCGCCCCCGACCCCGGACCGCAGATGACCCGCATCGCAGCCGTCCACGGAGCCCTGGCTCCCCACCGGTACAGCCAACACGAGATCACGGACATGGTCGCCAGGACGTGTCTGCCCGAGGGCGCCGACCGCCGGGTCCTCGACCGGCTGCACGGCAGCGCGCGCGTGACGACCCGTCATACGGCCCTGCCGCTCGACCGGTACGCCGGTCTCAAGGACTTCGGCGCGGTCAACGACGCCTTCATCGCGGCGGCCCTGCCACTGGGCGCCGAGGCCGTCACCGGCGCGCTGGACGCGGCGGGGCTCTCACCCCGCGACATCGACTTCCTGATGTTCACCTCGGTGACGGGCATCGCCGCCCCCTCCGTGGACGCCCGGCTCGTGGGCCGGCTCGGACTGCGGCCCGACGTCAGAAGGGTGCCGGTCTTCGGCCTCGGGTGTGTCGCGGGGGCGGCCGGAATCGCCCGGCTGCACGACTACCTGCTGGGGCGGCCCGACGACGTCGCCGTGCTGCTCTCGGTCGAGCTGTGCTCGCTCACCTTCCAGCGCGACGACCTCTCACCGGCCAACCTCGTCGCCACCGCCCTCTTCGGCGACGGCGCCGCCGCCGTCGTGGCCTGCGGCGCCCGCCGCCGGGCACCGGCCGACGGCACGTACGCGGGGCCCGTCGTCGTCGACACCCGCAGCCATCTCTACCCGGACACCGAACAGGTGATGGGGTGGGACATCACCGGCTCCGGCTTCCGCATCGTCCTGGACGCGAGCGTTCCCGACCTCGTACGCAAGAACCTCGGCGCGGACGTGGACGGTCTCCTCGCCGACCACGGACTCACCCGCGGGGACATCACCGCCTGGGTCTGCCATCCCGGCGGCCCCAAGGTCCTGGAAGCGGTCGAGGAGGTGCTCGACCTGCCCGCCGGAGCCCTCGACGTCACCTGGCGCTCGCTGGCGGCGGTGGGGAACCTGTCGTCCTCCTCCGTCCTGCACGTCCTGCGCGACACACTCGCCGAGCGACGGCCACCCCCGGGGAGCGCCGGTCTGCTGCTCGCCATGGGGCCCGGCTTCTGCTCGGAACTCGTGCTGCTCCGCTGGTAGCGGCGCGGCCGGTCAGCCCATCGGTCACAGAGCCAGGGGAGAGAGATGATCTGGTACACCGCGCTGGTCCTGGCGGTCGGCGCCGAGCGCGTCGCCGAACTCGTCGTGGCCCGGCGCAACGAGCGCTGGAGCAGGGAGCGCGGCGCCGTCGAGTACGGCCGGGGGCACTATCCGCCCATGGTCGCCCTGCACACCACGCTGCTGCTGGGCTGCCTTGCCGAAGTGCGGCTGGCCGACCGGCCGTTCGACCCGCCGGTCGGCTGGACCATGCTCGCCGTCGTCCTGGCCGCGCAGGCGCTGCGCTGGTGGTGCGTCCGTACGCTGGGACCGCGCTGGAACACCAAGGTGCTGGTCGTCCCCGGTCTGCCGCTGGTGACGGGCGGCCCCTACCGGCTGCTGCGGCACCCCAACTACGTCGCCGTGGCGGCCGAGGGCGTGGCGCTGCCGCTGGTGCACGGCGCCTGGGTCACCGCGCTGGTGTTCACGCTCCTCAACGCGGCCCTGCTGGCCGTCCGGCTGCGCTGCGAGAACGGCGCGCTCGGCACGGCGGCCCCGGGCCCCGCCGGGCCACCCCTGCCGGGCGCGGACCGGGCCTAGGCGCCCGGCGTGATCGATCTGCTGGTGGTGGGCGGCGGGCCCGCCGGACTCGCCACAGCGGTGCACGCGGCGCTGGCCGGGCTGGAGACGGTGGTGATCGAACCGCGCGCCACGCCGGTGGACAAGGCGTGCGGCGAGGGCGTGATGCCCAGCGGCGTAAGCGCCCTGCGCGCGCTCGGGCTCGACCTCCCCGCCGGCCGCGAGCTGCGCGGCATCCGCTACGTCAGCGGGCCCCATCGGGCACAGGCGCCGTTCGACAACGGCACGGGGCTCGGCGTGCGCCGCACCGAGCTGCACGCGGCGCTGGCGCGGCGGGCCGAGGAGGCCGGGGTGCGGACGGTGACCGGCCGGGCCGGCGCGGTCGAGCAGAGCGCCGACTCGGTCACCGCGGGCGGGCTGCGGGCGCGCTGGCTGGTGGCGGCGGACGGCCTGCACTCACCGGTACGGCGCGGACTCGGTCTTGAGCTGCCCGAGCGGGGGCCCCGGCGCTACGGCCAGCGGCGCCACTACCGGGTGCGGCCGTGGACGGACTTCGTGGAGGTGCACTGGGCGCGGGGAGACGACGGCCCCGGGGGCGGTGTGGCCGGTGAGGCGTATGTGACGCCGGTGGGCGACGATCTGGTGGGGGTGGCCGTCCTGAGCACGGTCAGGCGCGGCTACGACGACCATCTCGCCCACTTCCCCGAGCTGCTGGCCCGGCTGGACGGCGAGCCGGCGACGGCGGTACGGGGCGCCGGGCCGCTGCGCCGCCGAGTACGTCGCAGAACGGCGGGGCGGGTGCTCCTGGTGGGCGACGCGGCGGGCTACGTCGACGCCCTCACCGGCGAGGGCGTCGCGCTCGCGCTGGCCTCGGCCGAGGCGGCCGTACGGTGTCTGCGCGCGGGCAGACCGCAGGAGTACGAGGCCCGGTGGCGCGCCCTCTCGCGGCGCCACCGGCTGCTGACGCAGGCGCTGGTGCGGATCGGCGGGCACCGCGCGGGCGCGCGGCTGATCGTCCCGGCGGCGGCCCGGATGCCCGCGGTCTTCGCGGCAGCCGTACGCGCCCTCCAGTGACAGCGCCCTCCACTGACAGCGCCCTCCGCCGACCGGAACGAACAGCGCGCGCGGCCGGTCAGGGGGACAGGTCCGCCGGGTCCGTCCCCCGCGGCTTCATCGCGCCGACCGTGTGCGGCAGTACGTTCACGAGATAGTCCGCGATCGTCGCCTCCATGCCCACGTCGCGCCCCGCGGCCTCCGACAGGTACCAGCGGTGCTCCAGCACCTCGTGGTAGATCTGCGCCGTGTCCATCTCGCCGCGCAGCTCCAGCGGCACGGCCCGTACGGTCGGCCGGAACACGTCGCGCACCCAGCGGTGCGCCAGCACCTCGGGCCTGGCCCCCAGCGGATCGCCCGGCGCGTAGTCGTCCTCACCGGCCATCCAGCTCTCCAGGTCGTTGAGCAGCCGCCTGGCCTGGTTCTCCTCGGCGTCCAGACCGGTCAGCCGCAGCAGCTGGCGCTGGTGGTGGCCCGCGTCCACCACCTTCGGCAGGAACGTGACGGTGTCTCCCTGAGGTGAGCGCTTGATCTGCATCTCCGCCACGTCGAAGCCCAGGTCGTTGAGGCGCCGGATCCGCCGGTCGATGTAGTGCCGCTTGCCCACCGGGTACACCGACTCGCGCGTCACCTCGTGCCAGAGGTCCTCGTAGCGCTTGACGATCGCCGCGCCGAAGGGCACCGGGTCGACGGAGGGGTGCAGCGCGCCCGACGCCTCCAGGTCCATCAGCTCCCCGGCGATGTTCACCCGGGCCAGCTCGATGTCGTAGTCGCGCTGGCCCCGGCTCAGGTTCTGCTGGATCTGGCCCGTCTCGGCATCGACCAGATAGGCGGCGTACGCCCCGGCGTCCCGGCGGAACAGGACGTTGGACAGCGAGCAGTCGCCCCAGGCGAATCCGGTGAGATGCAGCCGTACCAGCAGCACGGCCAGCGCGTCCATGAGCCGCTTGACGGTGCTGGGACGCATCGTCGACTCGAACATGGCGCGGTAGGGCAGCGAACCCTTGAGATGGCGGGTGATCAGCGCCGGTTCCAGCGGTTCGCCGTCGGGACCGAGCCGCCCGGTCACCACCGCGACCGGGTCGACGGCGGGGATGCCCAGCCGGTGCAGATCGCGCAGCAGCCCGAACTCGCGCACCGCGCCCCGCTCCGAGATCTCCTTGACCGCCACCACCTCGGGTCCGGCCGAGGCGAAGCGGACGACATGGCGCGAGATGCCGCGCGGCAGCGCGACGAGGCACTCCTCGGGCCACTGGTCGAGCGGGGTGTTCCAGGGCAGGTCCAGGAGTACGGCGGGCTGCTCGGGATTGGTCGCGCTGATCTGGAGCGCCATCGTGCCTCCCACGGCGGTCGTCGGGCGGGGCTGGACGCGGGGCCGCCGAGGACACAGTGTGCCGGGTCGCCCGGACCGGGGCGGTACCAGGTGACGGCCGGGACCGGGGTGAACGCCTGTGCACCCCTCCATACCCTCGGGGGTGCACAGCCGTTTACCCTGGGGTGAACGTGTGTGCACCCCAGGGCCGCACCCGTGCCGCGCGTCCCGACGTCCGCCGCTTCCAGACCGTACGGAGAGAGATGCCCGAAGCGATATCCGAGCCCGCCGCCGGTGACACGGCCCCCGGGCCGGCCCCGCACCCCCGCCGTCTGGTCGCCGTGCTCGCGTTCTGCGGGGTGGTCGTGGCGGTCATGCAGACGCTGGTCGTACCGCTGCTGCCGCATGTCCCCGCCCTCACCGGCGCCAGCCCGACCGGCGCGAGCTGGCTGGTCACCGTCACCCTCCTCACCGGCGCCATCTGCACCCCCGTACTCGGCCGGGTCGGGGACATGTACGGCAAGCGCAGAGTGCTGCTCGCCTCCCTCGGGGTGCTCGTCGCCGGGTCCGTCCTGTGCGCGGTCAGCTCCCAGATCGGCGTGCTGATCACGGGCCGCGCGCTCCAGGGCGCGGCCCTCGCCGTCGTCCCGCTCGGCATCAGCATCATGCGCGACGAGCTGGCGCCCGAACGCGTCCTGCCGTCCGTCGCCCTGATGAGTTCGACGCTGGGGATCGGCGCGGCCGTCGGGCTGCCCGTCGCCGCGCTGGTCGTCGAGCACTACGACTGGCACACGATGTTCTGGGCCTCGGCCGGGCTCGGACTCCTCGACATCGTGCTGGTGCTGCTCTGCGTACCGGAGTCGCCGCCGCGCTCGCGCGGCCGGTTCGACGCCGTGGGCGCGCTCGGCCTGTCGGCGGCGCTGGTCAGCCTGCTGCTGGCGGTCACCCAGGGCGGGCAGTGGGGGTGGACCTCGCCCCGTACCCTCGGACTGCTCGTGCTCGCCGTGGTGATCGGACTGCTCTGGGGCCGGTACGAACTGCGGGTCACCTCCCCGATGGTCGACCTGCGGGTGTCCGCGCGTCCCGCCGTCCTGCTGAGCAACCTCGCCGCCCTGCTGATCGGCTTCGCCTTCTACGCCAACTCCCTGTCCACCGCGCAGATGGTCCAGGAGCCGACGAGCACCGGCTACGGCCTGGGCGCGTCCATCGTCGTCAGCGGGCTGTGCCTGCTGCCCGGCGGGCTGACGATGGTCGCGCTGTCACCGGTGTCGGCCAGGATCTCCGCCGCGTACGGACCCAAGACCACCCTCGCGCTCGCCTCCTCGATCCTCGCCGTCGGCTACGTGGTGCGCTTCTTCACCAGCCATCAGCTGTGGACCATCGTCCTCGGCGCCACCGTCGTCGCCGCCGGCACCGCCGTCGCCTACTCCGCGCTGCCCGCGCTCGTGATGCGCGCGGTGCCGGTGAGCGAGACGGGCGCGGCCAACGGCCTCAACACCCTGATGCGCTCGGTCGGGCAGGCGTTCTGCAGCGCCGCCGTCGCCGCCGTACTCGCCAACGTCACCTTCGAGGCGGGCGGCCGCACCGCCCCCACCCTCCACGCGTATCTGCTGGTCTTCCTCATGGCGGGCGGCGCCGCGCTCCTCGCGCTGGCCGTCACGCTGTGTCTGCCGCGGCAGCGGCCCGCCGCCACGGGTAGCGTCGGGCGTGACCACAGGACATCGCTCGTTCAGGAGGGTGCGTGAAGGCGCGGGAAACAGAGCCGACGGCCGCCGGGGCCGCCACCGGCGACGCGGAGACCGGCCGCGCCGCGATCCTGCGCGCCGCGCGGCGCGCCTTCGCGTTCCGGCCGTACGCCGAGGTGACCCTGCGGGGCATCGCCGCGGACGCCGGGGTGAGCGCCTCGCTGATCGTGAAGCACTTCGCCACCAAGGAGCGGCTGTTCAACAGCGTCGCCGACTTCGGCCCGGCGGCCGACCAGCTGTTCGCCGTAGCGCCGGACGCGCTCGGCCGCCACCTGGTGCTGACCGTGGTGCGCAGCCGCCGCGAGCAGCAGGGCGATCCGCTGCTGCGGGTCGTCTTCTCGCTGGGCAACGACGACGAGCGCACCCTCCTGCGGGAACGCTTCGAGCAGCAGATCACCGCACGGCTCACCGCGCTCCTCACCGGCCGTGACCGCGCGTTGCGCGCCGAGCTGATCGTCGGTCAGCTTCTGGGGCTGGGCGCCACACTGAGTCTGCACCGGGCGGGCGCCACCGCGCTGGCCACCCCGGAGCGGCTCGCCGATCTCTACGCCCCCGCGCTCCAGCGCCTGGTCACCGGCTGAGCAGCAGCTCGGCGTTGCGGTCCACCGGCTTGCCCGCGGGGGCGGTGGTGGAGCCGGGAGCGTTGTGGGACAGCTCCCGGTAGAGCGCCGCGAGACCGGTCTGCGAGAGATCGGCGAAGTCGGTGCGGTGCGGCGCCGCCGACTCGATCAGTGTGGTGAACAGGGACAGGGTGCCGTCCTTGTTGTCGGCGATCTCGATGACCCGGGCGAGCTGCGGGAAGTCGATGTGCGACGCGGTGGAGATCTCCCAGAAACCACCGTGCGGGAGGATCGAGTTGCGGTGACTGTGTCCGTTGACCCAGGCCAGCACCTGAGGGCTGCGGCGCAGCAGCGCCACCACCTCGTCGCCGTTGTGCCGGGCCTCGCCGGGGCGGGCCGGGTCGGGGTGGGTGTTGGTCATCGTCCAGCTGTTGTGATGGCTGAAGACGACGACGTATCCGTCCCGGTGCTCCTTGAGCGTCCGCTTCAGCCAGTTCAGCTGCGTGGTGTCGAGCGAGCCGGTGTAGTGGCCGCCCCGGTCGGTGGTGTCCAGGCTGATGCCGGTGACGTTCTCGCCCATGGGGAACGTGTAGTAGAGCGTGTCGCTGCCGAGGTGGGCCGCCGTATAGCCGTGGCCCACGGGCCCCGCGCCCGCGCGCGCCGGATCGAGGTGGGCGCGCAGATAGTCGTGCGGGGTGAACGGCGCCCGGTGCGGATCGGGGGTGACCGAGCGCATCAGCCGCTTGGAGCGGCGCAGCAGCTCGATCAGGTGCGCGCCGCCGGGGTCGCCGCCCTTCGAGAGAAGCCTCAGCATCTCCTTGGCCTCGGCGTCGGGGATCCCGTACAGCTTCTTCGAACCGACGGCGAACTCCGCGAGGAAACCGGTCCGGTCGGCCATGGCGCCGCTGGCCAGACCGTCGTGGTTGCCGACGGTCGAGTACCACGGGATGCGCAGCCCCGGGCTGTTCACCGCCCTGACCGCGGCGGCGAGATAGCCGTCCACGCGCGGATAGCCGAGCCGCTTGTCGGTGTCGCGCAGGGCGTCCTCCGGGTGCCAGAACAACCGCTCCGCCGAGTTCTGCACCCCCTCGTAGCTCCGCCGGTCACCCGTGTTGGGGACGACGCGTCCGCCGCTCATCACCGTCAGGAACCAGTCGAGTTCCGCACGCGAGTTGTTGTCGGTGTTGTCACCGGTCGTCACGGCGAAGGACAGTGGAGCCCCGGTCGCCGGCCCCTCCCGCAGGGCGTTGATCTGCTCGATCAGCGCCACCGCCCCCGGCACGGTGAGAGCCTCCTGCGGCCGCCACCCGGAGAGCTGCTGCGAGCGCAGGTACTCGGTGCGCACCGGGTGCTGGACGTCCACCAGATGCAGATCGGTGAGCTGTACGAAGGAGCTGAGCACGGTACGCCGGCCGGCGCGCCCGGCCCGGGGGGCCGCGAGCTGCTCCCGTACGACCCGGCGCCAGCCGGGACCGTCGTCCAGCCGCCGGAAGGCCACCGAGGTGTCACGCGGCGCGGCGACCGACTCCAGCGTCGTACGGGCGGGGCCGGTACGGATGGGTGCGGCGGAGGCGCCGGTACGGGGCGCCGGGACGGCGGGCGCCGCGGTCGCCCCGGGCGCGGCGGCGGCCTCGCCGGAACCACCGCCCGCGCCGAGCGCCAGTCCGATTCCCGCCGAGACGCCGACCGCCCCGGTCGCGGTGAGGAAGGAGCGGCGGTCGACGGCGGTGACTGCGGAGCGTATGCGTGTCATGGTGCGGTCTCCCGGGTTCCGGCACATCAGCGACGACACCGGAGGGACGGCCCCTCCTGGCTGCCCTTCGATGGTCGGCACCCGGCGTGGCCTGCGTGTGAACGACGTTCCAACGGTCCGCGCCCATCTCCGCACAGGGATCACCGAGGACGGGCAGCCGTCGCCCGCCCCACGGCCCCCGGCCTTGAGCCGGTCACCCACCGTTCACCGTCGCGGGAAGGCGGGCGCGCGCGGGACGGCCCACCTGCCCGGAAACTCGCATGCCTTCGACAGGCATACGTCGTGCGGTAGGGGGCACACGCCTCTTCGAGCCAAGCTCACGGCCTTCCCCCCGCTGGCCGCATGAGCTCTCCTGGCCCCACCGGCGCACCCCCTCGTCGGTGGGGCCACCCCCCTTTCCCGCTCCAGTCGGTGTTGCCTCTTGTTCCCGCCCGCCCTCCGCCACCCGGTTGCCCTTGGCATACGTCGATGTGTGCGTCCGCAACGAGACGTGCCGGACAGTGGTTTCGCCGCCCCGGAACAGGGCTGTGTGCGCTGCGTACTTGCCAGATCCCAGTTAGGTCACATTCCGCGCGCCCGGCGCGCCTCTCTGGTCAACCGGTCGCCGTACGGTCCGTTGATCGGGCGACAGAGACGGGTGGTTTGGGGCGACTTGACCCGGCTCTCGGGAAATCTGTGCGTCATACCCACCGGTCGGTGAGCAACCCCCCATGATCAACAGAGAGTTGCCAAAGATCAGCAAAGTGTTCGAGCCACGTGATCGGCGCCCTACACTGATCGCCGCAGCGTGAGGATGCCTTCGATCAGACTCCTCCGCCTGCGGGCATGGCAGGTCCATGTCCTTGCCACCACGCCGGACCGCACCACCCCCCACGTCACTAGAGGATCTATGACGATCACCACTTCATCCGGGCGCGTCCTCGGTCGTGCCCGGCCACGCAAGGCTCGCGCACTGTCCGGGCCCGGGGGGCACCGGAGCTCCGGACCACCGGACCACGGGAGCACGCTGCCCGTACGCGTCCCGGGGCCACCGGAGGCGGGGGACCGGTGCTAGGCGTCCGGTCGCGCACCCGGTCCTGGGCGCGCGTGCGAAAGGAGCGGAACTGATGGCGAGCGACAACTTCCGCCCCGTCTACCACCCGGCGGGTCACGACAACGACCTGCGCGCCGCCGTGCAGGAGTTGCGCACCGGCCGCTGGGTCGCGATGCGCGACCTGCTGGACCGGACGCCGGACTGGACGCTGTGGACCCAGCGCACCCAGGTACTGGCCGCCGTCGCCGCCGGTTCCGACACCGTGCAGACCTGGCTGGCCGAGGAGCCGCGCAGCGTCGCGGCGACCGTGATGCAGACCCGGGTCAGCGTGGAGCGCGCCATCCGGGCCCACCGCGAGGGGCACCCACGGACCCAGGAGCTGTGGCAGCAGGCGTGGGAGGCGTGCGGCACCGCGGCGCGCCGCGCCCCGGCCGACCCGGTGCCCTGGGTCTGTCTGCTGGCGCTGTCCCAGCTCGACGCCCGGCAGCGGCTGGAGGAACACCGGCTGCCGCCGCCGGGGCCGATGCTGTTCCCCGGCCCCTGGGCGCTGCTCGCCGAGGCCGACAAACGCGATCCGTACAACCGCGAGGCGTACCACCGCATGCTCCAGTTCGTGTACGCGCGGCGTGCCGACGGATCGCTGTCGGAAGCCGTCAACTTCGTCCAGTGGGCGGCCTCCTCGGCGCCCGAGGGCTCCGCGCTGCACGTCCTGCCCCTCTTCGTAAGAGTGGAGCGCTACCGCCGCGAGAACGGCCACGAGAAGGCCCTCGACCTGCACTGGGTCACGGAGGACGCCACCAGGGACGCCCTGCGCGCCCTCAACCTCTGGTTCGACCACGCGGTCCTGGCCGAGGCGTCGCTCCTCGACCTCAACCATCTCGCGCACGCCCTCTGGGGCTCGCTGCAATTCGACGAGGGCGCCCGGGTCTTCGAAGCGCTGGGCCCGTACTACGCCGTCCTGCCGTGGGCGTACCGTACGAGAAACCAGGGCGACGGGGGCCAGGCCGAGGAGGTCTTCCTCCGTGCCCGCGGCCGCTGTCTCGCGGCGGCCCGCGACGCGCGGGGCGGGCCGTCCGGCTGAGCCGAGCCCGTCGCGACGCGGTGACGCGACGACGTGGTGAACTCCGCCGCTCTCCACGTCCCCGGAG
Organism: Streptomyces sp. NBC_01429; assembly: GCF_036231945.1. Taxonomy (NCBI): domain Bacteria; kingdom Bacillati; phylum Actinomycetota; class Actinomycetes; order Kitasatosporales; family Streptomycetaceae; genus Streptomyces; species Streptomyces sp. NBC_01429. The sequence goes on from NZ_CP109599.1 coordinate 7,307,409, forward strand.
TCCGGTACGCCTCGCGCGTCACGCGGGTCCCGTGTCCGCCGTTCGTCCGCACGTTCCGTGTTCCCTCCCGTCTCATCCCCGTCCCCCACCTGTATTTCCGCACCGGAGGTATTTCCATGTCCGCGTCCCCTCCGACCTGGTCGAAGGCCGAGCCGTCCGCACCGGCGCCACAGATGGACGAAGAGCAGCGGTTGCGCGAGCTGGGCTATCAGCCCGTCCTCGCCCGCCGGATGGGCGGCTTCGGCAATTTCGCCATCAGCTTCTCCGTCATCTCCGTCCTCTCCGGCTGCATGACGCTGTACGGATTCGGCATGGGCACCGGTGGTCCCGCGGTGATGCTCTGGGGCTGGGCGGGCGTCGGCCTGTTCGTGCTCTGCGTCGGCATGGCGCTGGCTGAGGTCACCAGCGCGTATCCCACCTCCGGAGCGCTCTACTACATGGCGGACCGGCTGGGCGGCCGCAAGTGGGGCTGGTACACCGGCTGGCTCAATCTGCTGGGCCTGCTGGGGGCGATAGCCGGTATCGACTACGGCGCCGCGCTCTTCACCGGGGCCTTCCTGAACCTCCAGTTCGGCTTCAGCCCGAGCCCCGGCTCGACGTTCGTCATCTTCCTCTGCATCCTGCTGCTGCACGCCGTACTGAACCTCTTCGGCGTCAGGCTCGTCAGTGTGCTCAACTCGATCAGTGTCTGGTGGCACCTCATCGGTGTCGCGGTCATCGTCGGCGCCCTGGCGATCGTCCCCGACCAGCACCAGTCGGCCTCGTACGTCTTCACCGAGTTCGTCAACGACACCGGCTGGCAGAACCCGCTCTACGTGGCCGCCATCGGTCTGCTGCTCGCGCAGTACACCTTCTGCGGGTACGACGCCTCGGCGCACCTCTCCGAGGAGACCTCGAACGCGTCCGTCACGGCCGCGCGCGGGATCGTCCGCGCCATCTGGGTCTCCTGGATAGCCGGCTTCGCGCTGCTCGCCGGGCTCACCTTCGCGATCCAGGACTACGCGGGCGCCCAGAACAGCGCCACCGGCGTGCCGCCCGCCCAGATCCTGATCGACGCGCTCGGCACCAGCGGCGCCACGGCGCTGCTGCTGCTCGTGATCGTCGCCCAGCTGTTCTGCGGCAACGCGGAGGTCGCCGCGGCCAGCCGGATGGTGTTCGCCTTCAGCCGCGACAACGCCCTGCCCGCCTCGGCGGTGTGGCGGCGCGTCAGCGGCCGTACCCAGACCCCGGTGCCCGCCGTCTGGCTCTCGGTGATCGTGGCCGGTCTGCTCGCCGTGCCGTCGCTCTACTCCGAGACCGCGTACGGCGCGGTGACGGCCATCAACGTCATCGGCATCACCCCCGCCTACGCCATTCCGATCTTCCTGAAGCTGCGCGCCAAGGGCCGCTTCGAGCCCGGCCCGTGGAGCCTGGGCCGCTGGAGCAAGCCCATCGGGTGGATCGCCGTGGTCTGGGTGGCGGTGGTGACGGTGCTCTTCTGCCTGCCGCAGTCGAATCCGGTGAACGTCGACACCATGAACTACGCCGTGATCGCTCTGGCCGTGGTGCTGATCCTCGCGACCGTGTGGTGGTACGTGGCCCGCGGTTCGTACAGCACGCCGCAGGCGTACGGCAACGCCCGCGAGCAGTCGGAGATCTCCGAGGGCATCGTCTGATCCGCGCCGCGCGGCGGTGCGGCTGCGGGGGCCGGTCCCAGGACCGGCCCCCGCAGCCGTCGGTGGGTCCTGGCTCAGTTCTCCCTGACGAACTTCCGCGCCATCTCGTCCCCGAGCCGGACGGTGGCGTCGTGATCCTCCAGGACCGGGACCTTGGCGTCCTTGAAGACGATGTACGTCACGCCCGAGGGGACGCCACCGCCGGCCGGGTCCGCGGTGATCCCCAGCGCGCGGGCCGTGGCGTACGACGCCTCCCCGATGATGCCGGGCGGCCCCACGTCGCCGACGACGGCGTACTCGACCTTGTTGCCGTGGATGACCGCCGCGACGGAGCCGCCCCTGATGCCCGACGAGCGGTAGTTCCAGATCCCGCTCGGGGTCGGCACGACGATGTAGGGGAGTTTCTCCGCGTTCAGCGGCCGGCCGTCGGACTGCGTGTAGGCCGTCGAGTTCTGGAAGTACGGATCGGCGTCGAGGTTGCACCGCTCGGTGATCTCGCCGTCGCAGTCGACGTCCATGTCCGCCTTGAAGAACACGGCGCCCTTGGCGTCGCAGACGGGGATGTCGGCCGGAGTGTCGTCGCGTGCGCGGTAGAGGCCCTTGGAGATCTGGTCGCACTCACCGGCCCTGGCCAGCAGGGCCGCCGCGCTGACGGTGCCGTCCGGGGTGATCCCGCCGGGGCGGACGGCGTGTTTCCGGGCGGGCGGTCCCGGCGCCCCCTGCCGTGGGGGTGGCTCGGTGGTGGGCGAGGCCGGGGTGGGTACGGCCAGGGCGGGCAGCACGGTGACGGGAATGATCGCCGCCGCCAGCAGCGCGGTACCGACGGCGATGGAGGCTTGGGTGCGAGGGTGCACGAAGAAGATCCCTTTCCGGTGTGGGACGGGACGGGAGAGACGGAAGTGACGAACGGGGCCGGGCGGGCCCCCGCGGCTCCCGAAGGGACACGCCCCCGGGACGGGGAGCGGGTGGGAGCACGGGCGGCGACGCGATCCACCGGACCGGGCCCGGCGACGGGGGCCGGTCGCCGCCACGGGGCGGGTACGGCTGGGAAGGGCGCTAGCTTCCGGGCGGCGGCGTGCGGCGGCCGGCGGCTATGAACCCGTCCAGCCGTTCCAGGAACACGCGCTGACCCGCCACCAGCGGCAGCACCGCGTCCTTCGCCGGGAACCAGGCGACGCGGTCCAGCTCGGGGAACTCGCGCAGGACGCCCGATCCCCTCGGCCACTCCATGGTGAAGACGCCGGGCACGACCCGGTCGGGATCGACATCCCCTTCTACGGCCCAGACGGTGACGGTCTTGCCGCCGCGCTGCCGGGACTCGCCGAGCGCGGTCCAGGGCCCCTCGGGCGGCTCAAGACCCAGTTCCTCCCGGAACTCCCGGCGCGCGGCGGCCTCCGGCGTCTCCCCCGGCTCGTACTCGCCCTTGGGGACGGACCAGGCAGCGGTGGTCCGGCCGGACCAGAACGGTCCGCCCATATGGCCGAGAAGCACCTCGAAGCCCAGGTCCCCGACCCGGTACACGAGAAGTCCCGCGCTGCGTTTGCCCGACATGCCGTCAGTCTGTGCACGGGCAAACCGCGTCGCCATTCGAACGCCGCCGCGGAACGCCGCTCACGGCTCACCGCCGGTCCGGCGTGGCGCAGACACGGAGCGGGCACCGACGGGGTAGGACGCGTCGGACAGTCCGGGCAGCGCCACCGGGCCGATCGTATGAACGGTTGCGCCGTACGGGGGCGGTGAGGCCGGGCGTCAGCCGAAGTCGGGGGTCACACCGGTCAGCCGGGCGGACTCCTCCCACAACGCTCCGGCGGTCCGCGCGTCGCGCGCGCGTGCGGAGCGCCGGGCGAGGCCGGGGGCGCCCCGTACCTCAAGGGGGCGGCGCGGCCCGTAGTACTCCCCGCCCCGCGCCGCCGGGTCGGTGGCCGCGCGCAGGACGGGCAGGGCGCCCGCCGAAGCCGTCTGGGTGAAGAGGCGGGTGAGCCGCTCCAGTCTGGCGGCCCAGGTCCTGCCCGCCATGAGAGGCCCCGCCTGGCCGAGTTCGGTCGCGGAGAGCCCGGGATGGGCCGCCAGCGCCCGTATGTCGCGGCCGGAGTGGCGCGCCCTGCGCTCCAGCTCGTCCGTGAACAGCAGATTCGCGAGCTTGGCCTGACCGTACGCGGGCCACTTGCGGTAGCCGCGTTCGCCCTGGAGATCGCCGAAGTCGATCCGGCCCATCCGGTGGGCGAGCGAGGAGACCGTGACGACCCGGGACGGCGCGGACGCGCCCAGCACCGGCAGGAGCAGCCCGGTCAGCGCGAAGTGCCCGAGGTGGTCGATGCCGAACTGCGACTCGAAGCCGTCGGCCGTCAGCCGCAGCGGCAGCGCCATCACCCCGGCGTTGTTGACCAGCAGATCGAGCTGTCCGTCCACGGTCCGCGCCAGCGTGTCGGCGGCGGTACGCACGGAGGCCAGATCGGCGAGGTCGAGCGGGACGAGGCGGACCTCGGCGCCCGGCACCGCCGCCCGTACCCGCTTCATCGCCCGCTCACCGCGCTCCGGGCTCCGGCAGGCCAGCACCGTCAGCGCCCCCGCGCGGGCCAGCGCGAGCGTGGTCGCCGCGCCGATTCCGCTGTTGGCTCCGGTGACCACGGCGGTGGTGCCGGTCAGGTCGGGGATGTCGTCCGTGCTCCAGGCGCGCATGACCCATTCATAGACCATGCGCACCGCGCGGCAACAGACCACGCACACCGCACGACGGAGCCCGGCCTCTCACGGAGGCCGGGCTCACGCGGTTCTCGGCGCTGCTACGGGAAGGAGGTCACCGTCGACGGGATCGTCGAGGACCCGGAGGTCGGCGAGCCGGTGCTGTTGATCACGTGGTTGTACTGGCCCATGCCGCCCAGGGACACGACCAGCAGGTTGTGGAACCGCACCCCCGCCTTGACCGGTGCCTGGAAGCCGTGGTCCTGGCGGATGTTCGTGTCGGAGGTGTAGTTGCAGTAGCTGCCCAGGGCCCAGCCCTCGTGGTCGTTGACGGAGTCAGCGACCTTGTAGGCCGCGTATCCCTTGATGGAGCCGTTCTGGATGGCGGCCTGGTTCGGCGCGTCGTACGCCTTCTCGTTCTGGAAGAAGATCGTCCGTCCTCTCTCGCCGTTCCACTCGACGTCGTACTTGTTGAAGTGCTCGACGAACAGCCCGGTGGCCAGCACGTCGTCACCGTTGACCCGCAGGCCGTAGTCGGCGCGGTTGGTCTCCCAGCCGACGCCGGATCCGTGGTCGGCGCGCCAGATCCAGGTGTGGTCGATGATGGTGTCGTCGCTGTTGATCACGATGCTGGTGGTGGCCTTGCCGGGGCCCGCGCCGCCGATCCTGACGAAGACGTCCTGGACCGTGGTCGGGTTGGCGGAGTGGTCCGCCGCCGAGCCCTCGGGGCCGACCTCCAGCAGCGTGGGGGAGTTCACCGGACCGGCGTCGATGAGGAAGCCGGCCAGCTTCACCCCGTCCACGTCGGCGACCTTCATCGCGGTGACCCCGTTGTCCGGCACGATCGTGGCGAGGCCGAGCCCCAGCACGACGGTGTCGGCACGGTTCACATTGATCGACTGGTCGATGTGGTAGACGCCCGGGGTGAAGAGGAGATGGAGCCCCTGGGCGAGCGCCGCGTTGATGGTCGCCGCGGTCGCTCCCGGCTTGACCACGTAGAACCGGTCGAGCGGCAGGGACTGGCCCTGCGGGGCGCCGTTGCCCCAGGTGGTGCCGCGCGCGTTGGTGCGCTTGGCGGGGACGAACACCTTGTAGTCGGCCCCGTCGAGGTACAGGAAGGGCTTCTCGCGCGAGACGGGAGTGGTCTCCAGCGTGGTGTAGGCCGGGTCGGGGAAGCTCTGCGCCGGGGCGCCCTGGACTCCGGAGAACGCCATGTTCCAGACGGCGTTGGTCCAGCCGCCCACCGAGCTGTCGCGGGTGTACCACTGCTGCTGCGAGTAGGGCCCGACCGTACCGTCGATCTTGCTGTCGGCGATGTACCCGCCGCTGGCCCAGCCGTAGCCGTCGGGCGCCAGATTGAGTCCGCCCTTGACGTGCATACGGCGGAAGGGCGCGGCCTGCGCGACCGCCCAGCGGTTGGTGCCGTTGACGGGGTTGAGGGCGAGGTTCTCGGCGGAGCGCCAGAAGTTCTGGGTGGCGTTGCCGTTGAACCAGCCCGCGTCCACGGTCACATCACCGTTGATGGTGGTGTCGTCGGGTGAGAGTCCGAGACCGGAGATGGAGGTGTAGAAGCCGAGTTGGGCGTTGAGATTGTTGTACGTGCCCGGCTTGAACAGCAGTTGGTAGCGGCCGGAGCCGAACTGGGCCGTCTCCTGCTGCTGGAAGATCCGGTCCAGCGTGCCCTGGATGTTGGGCGTCGACGGGTCGAAGACCAGCACGTTGGGCCCGAGGTCGCCGCCGCCCTGGATCGGGCCCCCGCCGCCCTGGCCTTCGCCGTACACCTGGAACTCCCAGAGGGAGTAGCCGTACTGCGTGGCGCGTGCGGTGCCGTACATCCGTACGTAGCGGGCGTTGCCCGAGACGTTCAGGGTCTCGGTGCCGCCGGGGCCCGTGGTGGTGGAGTAGGCGGTCGTCCAGGTGGTGCCGTTGGTGGAGAACTCGATCCGGTAGGCCGTGGCGTACGCGGTCTCCCAGCGCAGCACGACCTGGCTGACCGCGACGGTGGAGCCGAGGTCGACCTGGATCCACTGCGGGTCGGCCGCCGCACTCGACCAGCGGGTCCCGTTGTCACCGTCGACCGCGGCGGACGCGGGAGTGCCTCCGTTCTCCTGGCTGGAAGCGGTCACCGGCTTCCCCTGGGAGATCAGGGCGGGAGCCGCCTGGGCGGGGGTCCGGGGGATGAGGAGGAGGAGCGAGGCGATCAGAGTGGCGGCGATGGCGGCGGCCAGCCCTCGTCCATAGGCCGGTGCTGGTCTGCGGAGCACCGGCGAAAGGGGCGGAGGAGCGTGCATGGGCAGGTCTCCTGATTCGTCGGACAGACGGGCGGGTGGGGAGGGGGACAAGAGGGCGGGAGAGCGCTCTCTCGGTGGGGGAGATGCTTCTCCCGTGTTTCGTACACGTCAAGAGTTGTGCACGAGACGGCCCTGCCCGTTCGGCTGGGAACAAGAAATCACGGCCGGGACGCGATGGATGCGGGTATTTGTTCCGTGTCTCGGACGGACGTCGTTTCAGGATCTGATGGCGGTCGCGGGGCGCGGGAGCGGCCTCGGCGGAACCTCCACGCACGGGAGGTGATTGCCGATCACACAACCCGGGCACCAGAAGGCAGAGAACGGACGGGCCATCGCACAAGGGCCCCGGCGGCCATATCCGCCCGGGCCCGGCCGGTCCCCGACGGAGGGAGTGATCTCCATGCGTGCGCACGGATATGTACTGCGGCGCGCGGTACGCGCCTCGTACATCCTGCCGCCCTCGGAGACATCCGCCCGCTGGGCACGGCATCTGACGGCCGCTTACCTCACCCGGGGCTGCGGCCAGCGGGTCTCCGCCGATCAGGTGGACGACGCGCGGCTCGTGGTCTCCGAGCTGGTCACCAACGCCACCCGGCACGGCCGCGGCAACTGCCGGCTGCGGCTGAGCGTGGACCACGGGCGGGTGACGGTCGAGGTCCACGACCACAGCCCCGTCCCGCCCCGGCTGCGTACGACGGGCGCGGCCGTCCGGGACGCAACCGTCCGGGACGCGGCCGACGGGGTGGGCGAGAGCGGCGACGTGGGCGGACTGCGGGAGGACGGACGGGGCATCGCCATGGTCCGTGAGCTGTCCCGCCGCTTCTCGGTGCTCGGGTCGCCCGGCGGCGGCAAGACCGTCCAGGCCGTTCTGGCCTGCTGAGGCGGGGCGGCCGGGCCCGGGCCCGATGTCCGGAAAGTTCAGAGGCGGCTGTAGAGGCGGCTATCCGAGCGCGATGTCTCCCGATCGCGACGGGACGGCATCCAGCGCGGCGAGCGTCGCGTCGTCGAACGTGATCGCACCCGCGGCGACGTTCGCGTCGAGGTGTTCGGCGTTCGCGGTGCCCGGGATGAGGAGGACGTTCGGGGCCTGATGGAGCAGCCAGGCGAGGCCGACCTGCGCGGGCGTGCTGCTCAGGGACCGCGCCGCGGCCACGACGGCCGGCTCGTCGGTCACCTTCGGCAGCCCGGGGAGGCCGCTGCCCAGCGGGAAGTACGGCACCCAGGCGATGTTCTGGGCGACGCAGAGGCTCAGCACGTCCTCGTCGTCGCGCGACACGAGGCTGTAGGCGTTCTGCACGCACGCGATGCCCGCCGGGAGCGCCCGGCTCAGCGTGCCGAGGTCGACGCTGCTCAGTCCGATCGCGCCGATCTTGCCCTCGTCGCGCATCGCGACCATGACCGCGAGCTGGTCGTCGAGACCGACCACCTGGTCACCCTCGGCCCGCAGGCCGGGCCCGGAGTCCGTACGGCGCAGATTGACCAGCGGGATCCGATCGAGCCCCAGGCTCGCGAGGTTGTCCTCGACGCCCGCCCGCAGCTCCTCGGGCCGCTGCGCGAGCCGCAGTGAGTGGACGCCGCCGGGGTCGGGGGTGGCGCCGACCTTGCTGGCGACGAGGACGCCGTCCTCGGGCCGGATCGCCTCGCGGATGAGGCCGTTGACGAAGCCGTCGCCGTAGAAGTGGGCGGTGTCGATGTGGTCGACGCCCAGTTCGACCGCGCGGCGCAGGATCGCGACAGCGGCGGCGCGGTCGAGCCGCGGGCCCAGCTGCATCGCCCCGTAGCCGATGCGCGAGACGGTGCGGCCGGCGAGCCGGCCGGGGCCTGCGGGGCGCGGGGCGCCGGTGGCCGTGGTCTCGTCGGAGGGGGTACCGGTGGGAGGCATGGGAATCCCATCTTCGTGCGACGATAGGGAAAGCGGAGGAGCATCCGTTATGACGACTGTAGCACTACCGGAGGTGCCTCCGTTTTGAGTCCGTCCGAGCCAACTCCATCCGGTTCGCAAGCCGCCCCCGCCCCAGCCGCCGCAGTCGACGCCGGACGTCCGGCGCGTTCCGACGCGCGGCGCAACCGCGAAAAGCTGCTCGCCGCCGCCCGGGCCGCCTTCGTGGCCGCCGAGGGTACGGTCGCGCTCGAAGCCATCGCCCGCGACGCAGGGGTGGGCATCGGCACGCTCTACCGTCACTTCCCCACCCGCGAGGCACTCGTCGAAGCCGTCTACGCGGCCGAACTCGACGACGTCACCGCGTGCGCCCCCGCCCTGCTCGCCGAGTTCCCTCCCGAGGTCGCCCTCCGGGTGTGGGTGGACCGTTACGCGGCGTTCGTCGCGACCAAGCGCGGAATGGTCGACACGCTTCGCGCCGGCTGGGCGTCGGGGACCATGGCGACTCCGACCACGCGGGAACGCGTCACCGCCGTGCTCGCGACGATCCTCGCTGACGGGGCGCGGACGGGGTCGCTCCGCGCGGACGTCGAACCGGAGGACGTCACCGCGATGCTCCTCGGGGTCTTCCTCTCCACGACGGCCAGCGACACTCCGGAGCGGGCCGGCCGGCTCTTCGACCTCGTCATCGACGCACTGCGCCCGACCGGCGGCGGTGAGACCGGCGGCGGTGAGACCGGCGGCGGCGAGACCGGCGGCCGGGGCGGGGCCGACGCCCGGTCGACCGGCGCCTGACGCCGCCCCGGCCGCCGGCCGCCCGGCCGCTCGCGGACGGGTCCTACGCGCCGTCCGCCGTGACCGCCTCCAGGGCGTCGGAGACCGTGTCGAGGAACCGGGCGTGCGCCCGGTGGCTGCTCGGCGCCTCCGGGTTCCACGGGACGATCCGCGCGCGCTCCTCCAGCGCGCGCCAGTGCGCGTTGCCCCGGAGCCGGTCGCGCGGCGCCGCGTTCGCGCGTACGTCGGTGAGCACGAGGTCGGGGGCCAGCTCGGCGGCCTCGGACCATTCGGCCGTACGCCAGTTGGCCCCGCCCTCCGCCGCGGGCTCGATCAGTCCGACCCCCAGCTCGGTCAGGGACCGCAGATCGGGCCAGGTCAGCGGCCGGGCCAGATACGCGGTGTCCGGTCCCGCGGCCGACAGCGCCAGTACCCGGATCCGGCCCGGCCGCTCCGTCAGCGCGCGCAGCCGCTGCTCCGCGCGCTCCAGGTCCGCCTCAGCGGGCCGCAGCGGGGTGCGCAACGAGCGCGCCAGCGCGCTGAACCGGTCCCTGACGCCGTCGAGCGAGCGGTCCTTGCCCACCTCGATGACGGCCACCGGGATCCGCTCCTCCAGATGCTTGGCCGCCTCCGGGTCGATGCCGTACACCTGTCCGCCGCCGTAGCTGACGGCGACCACCAGGTCCGGCTCGGCCGCGTACAGGGCGTCCAGGTCGAGGGCGCTGCCCGCGCCGAAGTGGCGCAGCTCCGCGAGGGGCAGGTCGCCGGCCTTGGCCGGATCCGGGGTGTCTCCGTCATGGTGGGAACCGAAGATCCCCAGTGGACGCAGACCGTGGTCCCACAGCGTCGCGCCCGCCTGTATATAGGCCACCACCCGCGCCGGATGGTGGTCAGCCACGGTCAGATGGCCACGGTCGTCCGTGAACTCCCAACTGGTGCCCGGGTTCATGCCTCGCCTCGTTCCGCTTGTGTTGGTGCGGTGCTGAGCGCGCATCCGTACGTGGGTTCGTACGGGCGCCACCCACTCTCTGCCCAACACGAGGCGCGCGGACCCTTTTTCGCGCGCCGGGAAACGCCCGTCAAACCTCACGGCTCGATGAGGCCGGATCGGATCGCGTAACGGGTCAGTTCCAGCCGGTCCCGCAGGCCCAGCTTCTGGAGGAGATTGGCGCGGTGCCGTTCGACGGTCTTGGCGCTGATCAGCAGCATTCCGGCGATCTCCTTGGACGTGTGCCCCTCGGCGACCAGCTTGAGGATCTCCTCCTCACGTGGCGTGATGGCGTTGTCCGGCACGCTGTCACCCTGCCGAACCTGGTCGAGGTAGTTGCGGATGAGGGCCGTCACCGCCCCGGGGTAGAGGAACGGCTCGTCGCGCATGGCCGCCCGGCACGCCTCCACCAGGTCGCGGTCGGCGACGGACTTCAGGACGTAGCCGCTGGCCCCGGCCTTCAACGCCTCGAAGAAGTACTGCTCGTTGTCGTACATCGTCAGCATCAGGATGCGGGTCTCCGGTTGCAGCCGGGAGAGTTCCCGGGCGGCCTGGAGTCCGGTCAGCCGGGGCATCGCGATATCCAGGATCGCCAGGTCGGGCCGGTCGGCGCGGGCCATCTCGATGGCCTCGGCGCCGTCGCCGGCCTCCCCGATCACCGTCAGGTCCGGCTCGTTGTCGAGGATCAGCCGGACGCCCCGGCGGACCAGCGCGTGATCGTCGGCGAGGAGGATGCGGGTCGGTGTCGTCTCGGTCATGGTCGGTTGTCCCCGTTTCCTGTGCTGTTTCCGTTCGTGTCCCGGCCGAGCGGGCCGGGTCCGCCGAGAGCGGCCGGCCCGTGCGCACGGTGTGATTCCCCGGGTGTGCCGGGGTCCGGGCTGGGGCCGGTGTCGGTGCCGGGGCCTGTGCCGGTGCCCGCGGCGCTGATCGGCACACACAGCCGTACGTCCGTACCGCGTTCGCGCCCCGGACCCCGTTCCACGGAGACGTCGGCGCCGATGAGCAGGGCCCGTTCGCGCATCCCGCGGATGCCCGCGCCCTCCGTCGCCGTACCGATGCCCCGGCCGTCGTCCCTGAGCAGCAGCTCCACGCCCGAGGGCGTGCGCCGGAGCGTCAACTCGACCTGACGCGCGTCGGCGTGCCGTACGACATTGGTCAGCCCCTCCTGGGCCACCCGGTAGACGACCAGCTCCACGTCCTCGCCCAGCGGCGGCAACGCGCTGTCGAAGCCGTGCCGGACCGTCAGCCGGCTGTGCGTGGTGATCTCGTTGGTCAGCGCCTTCAGCGCGCTGATCAGCCCCAGCTCCTCCAGCACCCCGGGGCGCAGCCGCCGGGCGATCCGGCGGATCTCGTCCAGACTGCCCCGCGTGGTCTCCTGCACATGGTGCAGTTCGGCCCTGAGCGGCGCGGGCGCCCGGTCGGCGACGCGCTTGAGTTCGAGCAGGACCGCCGTGAGGGTCTGGCCGATCTCGTCGTGCAACTCCTGGGCGATCCTGCGGCGTTCGGCCTCCTGGGCGGAGAGCGCGAGGCCGCTGCTGGCCGCCCGTTCGGCCTCCAGCCGGTCCAGCATCGTGTTGAACGTCATGATCAGTTCGGCGATCTCGCCGTGTCCCGACACCACGGGACGGCGTCCGGGACGCAGCAGATCGGTGGTGGTCATGGCCCGGGTGAGCCGTTGCAGCGGAGTGAGCCCGATCCGCAGCAGCGCGGCGTTGGCCACCAGCATGGCCACCAGCCCCAGCGACATGATCAGCGCCTCGGTCAGCAGGACGGGGGCGGAGATGGTGACGGGGCCGAGGAGCAGCAGGGCGGTCGCCGCGAACAGCACCGCGGCGTTGAGCAGAAAGATCCGCCAGAACAGGGACACGGGGCACGGCCTCCTCACAGTGGGTGGCCCCCCACTATCGCCCGCCCGGGGCGGCCGTCCCGACAACGGCTCCTCGGGCCCGCCCGCCGCGCCCGCCGCGATGGGGGTCCCACCCCCCTCGTCTACATGTCGGCCACCCCCGTATTTGGGTGCCGGTGCGGATGGTGCCCGGACGCCCCGGCGGGTGATCGTGTAGGGGCGGAGTTACGGGAACAGCGGGGCGGACGGGTGTACGGGAACGCGGTGGGCGGCCGGGATGCGGGCCACGCGACGTACGGCCGGGCGAGCGGGCGAAACAGGGCGGCACGGCACAGGGCGGCACGGGACGGCACCGACGACGGCAGATGGAGACGGGCAGGGGAGGACGGGTCATGACGACCAACGAGGACCAGCGGCTGGGCGACCTGGCCGAGCGGCTGCGCCGGGACGACCCCCGCCTGGCGCACGCCCTGCGGACCGGCACCCCGTGCAGCCCGCGCGAATACCGCCGCGGCACGGCCTGGACCATGCTCGCCGTCGCGCTCGCCGGACTCGCCCTGGGCATCGTCATCGGTCATGGACTGCTGATAGCGGCCGGGCTCGTACTGGCAGGAGCCGCCGCGCACCTCTTCGACCCCGACCGGGACCTGGTCCGGCAGGGCATCGCGCCGCACCCCGACGAGAGATGAGCACCGCTCCGTAGGACGAGCAAGACTTCATACGGGAAATTGACGGTAAGGGCCTCGACACCGAGGCCCTTTTCGTCGTATAGCCGACCAACGCGTACAAATTATTTTACGTTAAAATGGCGTTCGGGTGACCAACGCTGCCTTGAGCGATGGCTTCCCCATTACTCGGATCGCAGAGCTGACAGTCGACTTACGCGGGGGCGGAGGGGCGGTTCCACATGCGCGCACCCCTGCTGTACCGCCGCACCAGGTCGGCCCGTGCCGCGTCGATCCCGTCGAGGGTGCCCTTACCGGTGCTTCACCGCGGCGCATGATGGAGAATCCCTGTCCGGCGGTGGGCAACGCATCCAGCCCCACCGCCCGCCCGCCGCATCGGGGGCCGTCATGCCCGTACACCGTCACGCCCACGCCCGCATGGAGCATTTCCTATGGAGCCCACAGCTCACGTCAGCAAGACCGCCCTGCCCGGGGTCGGTACCCGCTACGACCTGAACACCGAAGCGGGCAAGCACTTGTCGGTCGTCGTGCACCAGGACGGGCGCCGCATCCTCGCCTTCCACGACCCCGAGGACGACGACAACTGCCGGGACGCGGCGCCGCTCGCACCGCACGAGTCGAGCGCGCTCTCCAAGCTGCTGGCGCCCGACCCCGTCGCGCACCTGCACCAGCAATTCGAGATCGACCTGCTCACCGAGCACATCCCGGTCACCAAGCGGTCCCCCTATGTGGGCCGGACCCTCGGTGCCACCCAGGTGCGCAGCCGCACCGGCGCCTCCATCGTCGCCGTCCTGCGCCGCACCGACGCCTTCCCCTCGCCCACCCCGGACTTCCGCTTCGCTCTGGGGGACACGCTCGTCGTGGTCGGCACCAGGGAAGGCGTGGACGCCGTCGCCGAACTGATCACCGGAGGATAAGCGCCCGTGCACGAAACCACCGCACTGCTCATCGAACTCGGGGCCATCATCCTCGGCCTGGGAATCCTTGGCCGGCTCGCCGGCCGCGTGGGTTTCTCGGCCATCCCGCTCTATCTCCTCGCCGGACTCGCCTTCGGGCACGGCGGCCTGCTCCCGCTCAACGCCAGTGAGGAGTTCGTCGCCACCGGCGCCGAGATAGGCGTGATCCTGCTGCTGCTCCTGCTGGGTCTGGAGTACAGCGCGTCCGAACTGGTCTCCAACCTCAAGACCCAGTACCCCTCGGGCATCGTCGACTTCGTACTGAACGCCGTACCGGGCGCCGCCGCCGCGCTGATCCTGGGCTGGGGCCCGGTCGCGGCGGTGGCCCTGGCGGGTGTCACCTGGATCTCCTCGTCGGGGGTGATCGCCAAGGTCCTCGGCGATCTCGGCCGGCTCGGCAACAGGGAAACCCCCGTCATCCTCGGCGTCCTGGTCATAGAAGACCTGGCGATGGCCGTCTACCTGCCCCTGCTCACCGCCCTGCTCGCCGGGCTCAGCCTCGCGGGCGGCAGCCTCACCCTGCTGATCTCGCTCGGTACGGTCGGCGCGGTCCTCTACGTGGCCCTGCGGCACGGCCGGCTGATCAGCCGCGCCGTGTCCTCCGACAACCCGGAGATGCTGCTCCTCGTCGTGCTCGGCCTGACCGTGCTGGTCGCCGGAGTCGCCCAGGAGCTCCAGGTCTCGGCGGCCGTCGGCGCGTTCCTCGTCGGCATCGCGCTCTCGGGCGAGGTCGCCGAGGGCGCGCACAATCTGCTCGCGCCCCTGCGTGACCTGTTCGCGGCCGTCTTCTTCGTCTTCTTCGGTCTCAACACGGACCCGGCCGCCATTCCGCCGGTGCTGGTCCCGGCGCTCATCCTGGCGACCGTCACCACGCTGACGAAGATCGGCACCGGCTGGTACGCGGCGAAGCGCGCCGGAGTCAGAACGGCGGGCCGCTGGCGCACCGGCGGCACCCTGGTGGCGCGCGGTGAGTTCTCCATCGTCATCGCGGGTCTCGCCGTGGGCGTGGAACCGCGGATCGGGCCGCTGGCCACCGCGTACGTACTGATCCTCGTGATCCTCGGCCCGCTGGCCGCCCGCTGGACGGAACCGCTGGCCCGGCGCCTGACGCGCACGCCCGCCCCCGCGGCGCCCCTCGCTCCGGCCGCCGCTGCCGCCGAGCCCTCCATCCTGGAGAAGCCCCTGCCGGACACCGGTGTGGCGGAGAGCGCCGCGCCGGAGCCGAACGACACGGCACCCAGCCACGGCTGACCGCGGCCAGAACCGCCGAGCCGTGCGCGGGCACCGACGCGAACACTTCCGTCGACGTCCGCGCACGGCTTGTCGCGTGTAACGGCGGTACGGGCCGTACGGACGCGGCGGTACGACGGTAGGGCGGTACGGTCGGCAGGAGAGGTACGGCCGCCACCGGCGGCACGTCCGGTGCGCTTCCGCCCGCCGGCCCGCCGCCTCCGTACCATGTACCGCTTGCCCGTGGTGTGCGGCCACGTGGCCGGAGGGAGACGACCGTGAGGACGCAGACGAGTCGGGACGAACGTCCCCGCAGGCGCGGCCAGGGCGAGCTGGAGGCCCAGGTCCTCGGCGCGCTGCGCCAGGCACCGGGGCCCGTCAACGCGGCCTGGGTGCGGGGGAGGCTCGGCGGCGGCCTGGCCTACACCACGGTGATGACCATCCTCACCAGGCTGCACGCCAAGCACGCCGTCACCCGGGAGCGCGCGGGCCGCTCCTTCCAGTGGCGCGCGGCCTCCGACGGAGCGGGGCTGGCCGCCCTGCGTATGCGCAAGGTGCTGGACGCGGAGGCCGATCGCGGCGCCGTGCTGGCCCGGTTCGTCACCACGCTCTCCCCGGACGACGAACGGCTGCTGCGCGACCTGCTCGGGCTCCCCGAGGACGGAACCGGGCTCCCCGAGGACGGAACCGGGCTCCCCGAGGACGGACCCGGGCTGCACGGGGACGGACCCGGGCTGCACGGGGACGGAACGGAGGGCTGACGGGCATGGGGGTCTTCGTCTACCTTCCGCTCGTCCTGCCCCTGACCGCGCTGCCCGTGGCGCGCCTGGCCGAGCTGCATCTGCACCCCCGCCTCGCCACCCGGCTGCTCTCCGTCCTCGCCGCCGTCCTCGCGGTGTGCAGCACGCTCTGTCTGGGGCTGCTGGTGGTGGTCGGCACCGCGCAGCTGGCCGGCAACCCCCTGCCCGACGCCTGGTCCGACCCGGAGGTGCGGCGGGCCGTCCCGTACGACCGGATAGCGGGCAAGGCGGCCATGGCGGCCCTCGCCGCGGTCGCCGTCTGCTGCGCGGCCGTCGTCCTGCGCCACCGCCGCGTCCTGCGCGGGGCGCGGGCGGCCCTCGCCGGGCTGCCCGCCGGTGAACTCGCCGTACTGACCGACGAGGCGCCGTACGCCTACGCGCTGCCCGGCGCCCTACCGGGACCGGGCACGGAACCAGGTACGCGACCGGGCACGGGAGCCCGCCCGCGTACGGCGACCGGCGGACGCGGGCGCATCGTGGTGTCCACGGCCATGCTCGCGTGTCTCGACGCCAGGGAGCGGGAGGCGCTGGTCGCGCACGAACGCGCGCATCTCGCCGGGCGCCACCACCGCTTCCTGCTGACCGTACGGCTCGCCGCGCGGGCCAACCCGCTGCTGCGCCCGCTGGGTTCGGCCGTCGCCTACACCACGGAGCGGTGGGCGGACGAGGAGGCGGCCGGGGCGACCGAGAACCGTACGGTGGTGGCGCGCGCCATCGGCAAGGCCGCCCTCGTCTCCCGGCCCGCGCCCGCGCCGACGCTCGCCGGCGTCGCCCCGCCGGAACCGGGACCCGTCCCGCGCCGGGTGGCGGCCCTGCTGGGACCGGCGCCCTCGGCGGTGCGCTGGCCGCCGGTGGGTACGGCGGCGGGCCTGGCCGTGTGGGCGGCGGCGGCGGGGACGCTCTCGTCCGCGCTCTCCTCGGCCAACGCGGCCGTGGCCCTCTTCCTCGTGCTGCGGGCCGCCACCCAGCTGTGACCTGGTCCCGGACGGTGTGCGCCGCTCACACCGGTCCGGCCGGCGGGCCGCAGCCCGGACCGCCGGCCGGACCACCGCCGGTTCCGGCCCCGTTCTCCGCCGCACCGGCCGCTCGCGCGATATTGCGGGCCATCCCGCCGAACACCACCGCGTGGAAGGGCCATACGCTCCACCAGTAGGCGTGCCCCAGCAGCCCCCGCGGATGGAACAGCGCGCGCTGCCGGAACACCGTACGGCCGTCGTCGTCCCGGTCCGCCCGCAACTCCAGCCACGCGAGCCCCGGCAGCCGCATCTCCGCGCGCAGCCGCAGCAGCCGGCCCGGCTCGATCTCCTCCACCCGCCAGAAGTCCAGCGAGTCACCGACCCGCAGCCGCTGGGCGTCCCGCCGCCCCCGGCGCAGCCCCGCACCGCCCGCGAACCGGTCGAGCCAACCCCGTACCGCCCAGGCCAGCGGGAAGGAGTACCAGCCGTTCTCCCCGCCGATGCCCTCGATCACCCGCCACAGCGCCGCCCGCGAGGCGGCCACGGTCATCCGGCGGCGATCGGTGTACAGGCTGCCGCCCGCCCAGTCCGGATCCGTGGGCAGCGGGTCGCTGGGCGCGCCCGGCAGCGCGGCGGACGACCAGCGGGTCGCCACCCGCGCGTCCTGGATGCGGCGCAGCGCCAGTTCGACCGAGCGGTCGAAGGTGATGAGACCACCCGGCGGATCGGCCACGTAGCGCGCGATGTCCTTCTCGTGGCAGATGACCTCGTGGCGCAGGGACTCGGTCAGCGGCCGGGCGATCGACCGGGGGACCGGGGTGACCAGACCGACCCAGTGGCTGGAGAGGGTCGGTGTCAGCACGGGGACGGGAACGATGAGCCGCTTGCGCAGCCCGGCGACCGCCGCGTACCGCTGCACCATGTCCCGGTACGTCAGCACCTCGGGCCCGCCGATGTCGAAGGCCCGGTGGACCGTGCCGGGCAGCGTGGCGCAGCCGACGAGATAACGCAGCACGTCCCGGACGGCGATCGGCTGGATGGACGTACGCACCCAGCTGGGCGTCACCATCACCGGCAGGCGCTCGGTCAGATAGCGCAGCATCTCGAAGGACGCGGAACCGGAGCCGATGATGACCGCCGCCCGCAGCACCGCGGTCGGCGGCCCGGAGCCGAGCAGGATGTGGCCGACCTCCGCACGCGAGCGCAGATGCGGGGAGAGGGCACGTTCCGGCACCCCGGCGGGGGTGAGCCCGCCCAGATAGACGACGCGCCCGACCCCGGCGGCCTTCGCCCGTTCGGCGAAGGTCCTGGCGGCCAGCCGGTCCGTGGCCGCGAAGTCCGGTCCGGTGCCCAGGGCGTGCACCAGGTAGTACGCGACGTCGACGCCCTCCATGGCCGCGGCGAGCGACGCGGTGTCGGTGACGTCGCCCCGTACCACCTCGGTGCGTTCCACCCAGGGGTGGTCGCGCAGCTTCTGCGGGGTACGGGCCAGACAGCGCACCGTGTGGCCCGCGTCCAGCAGCTCGGGCACGAGCCTGCCCCCGATGTACCCGGTGGCTCCGGTGACCAGGCAGCGCAACGGCCCGCCCGGTGATCCGTCAGACGTTCCGGCCGACCTCATGCGCGCACACTCTCCCGTCTCGTCGCCCCAGACCGAGCCTGAGCCCGGAACGGACGATCAGCAAGGCGGGCGATGCGGGTGCCGGGGGAGCGGTGGCGGGTACGGGGCTCCGTACCTGCACGCTGCTCCGTACCGGCTCACCGCGCGGCGGGTCACTCCTTGCGGTACCGGTACGCCTCCGCGGCGGCGGCCTCCACCGCGTCCAGATCCCCGCCCGCGGTCGCGGTGACCGTCGCGGCCACCGCTCCCTCCAGGAAGGGCGCGTCGACGAGCCGTGCCCCCTCCGGCAGTTCGTCGCCCTCGGCGAGCAGCACCTTCACGGTCAGGACCGCGCTGCCGAGGTCGACCAGGATCGCCACGCCCGCGCCGCGATCCACCTGCGCCGCCGCGGCCGCGATCAGGTCGGAGCTGGTGCCGAGTCCGCCGTCCCGCGTGCCGCCCGCGGCCGCCACCGGGGCGGTCTCCCCGCCACCGGCCAGCCCGCGCGCCAGCGCGGCGACGGCGGTGGCGACCGGACCGCTGTGGGAGACGAGAACGATCCCGACCGGCGCCTCGATGCTCATCGGCTCTCATCCTCCGGCGCCTCCGCCGTATCGGCCAGCGCGGTGATCAGCAGGGCGGAGGAGGTCGCCCCCGGGTCCTGATGGCCGATGCTCCGCTCACCGAGGTAGCTGGCCCTGCCCTTGCGCGCCTGGAGGGGCACGGTGGCGAGGGCGCCGTCCCGGGCCGCCCGGGCCGCCGTGGCGAACGTCGCGTACGAGGAGCCGAGCGCCCCGGCCGCCGGTTCCAGCGCGTCCAGCATCGTCTTGTCCCCGGCCCTCGCGCCGCCCAGCTGGGCCACGGCCGCCACGCCCACGCGCAGCGCCTCGGCCAGCTGCGCGGGCGTCACCTCGGCCGCGTCGCCGAGGGCCTTGCCCGTACGCCGGAGCAGCGTCCCGTACAGCGGTCCGGACGCGCCGCCCACGGTGGAGATCAGCCGTCGGCCCGCCAGCGCCAGCACAGCGCCGGGGGAGGCCGGCGGCTCCTCGGCGAGCGTGGCCGTGACCGCCCGGAAGCCGCGCTGGAGATTGCTGCCGTGGTCGGCGTCGCCGATGGCGGAGTCCAGCTCGGTCAGCTGGGCCGCCTCGCGTTCCACGGCCTCCGCGGCGGTGGTCAGCCAGCGGAGGAAGAAGGCGGTATCGAGCGCTTGTTCGTTTTCTTGGTCTGCTGTCTGGTCGGCCACGTGATCTCCTCGCCCCGTACGGTCCGTCCGTGTCGTCTTCGCGGCTCCTGCGGGTGCTGCTGCCCTCTCCGTCCGGCCGCAGCGGGCTTCAGCGGCCCCAGCGGAGCGCGGCGGTCTCCACCGGCGCGTCCCAGAGCCGCAGCAGCTCCTCGTCGACCTCGCAGAGGGTCACCGAGCAGCCCGCCATGTCGAGCGAGGTCACATAGTTGCCGACGAGCGTACGGGCCACCGCGACTCCCCGCTCGCCCAGCACCCGGTGCACCTCGGCCGTGAACCCGTACAGCTCCAGCAGCGGCGTCCCGCCCATGCCGTTGACCAGGGCGATCACCGGACCCGACGGGCGCAGGTCCTCCAGTACGGCGTCCACGGCGAAGTCCGCGATCTCGCGGGAGGTCATCATCGCGCGACGTTCGCGGCCCGGTTCGCCGTGGATTCCGATGCCCAGCTCCAGCTCGCCCTGCGGCAGGTCGAAGGTGGGGCTGCCCTTGGCGGGCGTGGTGACGGCGCTCAGGGCGACCCCGAAGCTCCGCGCGCTCGCGTTCACCCGCCGGCCGATCGCCTCGACCCGTTCCAGCGGCGCCCCCGCCTCGGCCGCCGCCCCGGTCATCTTCTCCACGAACAAGGTCGCGCCCGTACCGCGCCGTCCTGCCGTGAAGAGGCTGTCGGTCACCGCGACATCGTCATTGACCAGCACCTTTCCGATCTGGACGCCTTCGTCCTCGGCCAGCTCGGCGGCCATGTCGAAGTTGAGTACGTCGCCCGTGTAGTTCTTGACGATGAACAGCACCCCGGCCCCACTGTCGACCGCCGCGGCGGCACGCACCATCTGATCGGGTACGGGCGAGGTGAAGACCTCCCCGGGGCAAGCGGCCGACAACATCCCCGGCCCCACGAACCCCCCGTGCAACGGCTCATGCCCCGAACCGCCCCCGGAGACGATCCCCACCTTCCCGGCCACCGGCGCGTCCCGCCGTACCACCACCCGGTTGTCCACATCGACGGTGAGCCCCGGATACACGGCGGCCATCCCGCGCAGCGCGTCCGCGACGACGGTCTCCGGCACATTGATGAGCATCTTCATGGGTGCCTCCTGGGTAGGTTGACGGCTGTGCCTATGGCCAGACTTCGCGCAGGTCAGGTCGTGTGTGGGCGCTCTGTGCTCTGGGCGGTGCCCGGTGCTGCGGAGCCGGGTCCGGCGGTATCGGTGCTGACCTCGTGCCGACTTCTCTGGTGCATGGTCAGCTCCCTGGGAGGCGGTGCGGCGCGGCGGTTTGCCGCCCGGTTCCAGTATCGATCGAACCCGGCCGAGTGGCACGGCATACGACGTCAGGGTTTGGTCGCGGGGCGAGGTGTCGGCTGGTTCCCACGGGCCCATCGACCGTGAACAGGTCGGCATGGCTGCGTTGCTCATCGGTTACCGCCGAGTGGCCACCCTGCTCAGTACCTGCCGCTCAGGGCCGGAGCTGGTCCTGCTGGACGTCGAAACAGATCAGCCCCATCGAATTCGCCAGGGCTGCCGCGTAGGCCGAGGCATCCTCGGCCATGCTCCACCGCATCGCGAAGTAGATGAACGGGCCACTGGCCTCGTCGGTCAACGGGCCGGACGACCAGGGCGAGGTGTCCTCCTCGTCCTCGGTAATGTCGGACCACCGCTGAGGAAGCGCGGTGACGTAGGCCGTGATGCGTTCGGACGCCGACTCCTCGGCTTCGCCGTCGATGTAGCGGTCGTACAGATTGCTGAAGACCTGACCGGCGGTCTTGTCGTCCGCCGGCCGTTCGCCTTCCCGGACAGCAAGGTCGTAGCTCATACCCGGAGGCTTTCACGCCGCCCTGAACAGGGACGGGCGGAGCAGGGAGCCCGTGGTCAGGGAGGTCCGAGGCTGACTGTGGGGTGCCCGCGCAGGGCCCTCAGCGCGTCGCCCAGCTTGCCGTGCGATGGCCGTGATCCAGGGTGTTCAGCCGGACGGCGAGCTGGGCAGCGGCCTCGGTGTCGCCTTGTTCGGTGCGGCGGATGAAGGTGCCGAGGGTGTGGAGGTCGCGGAGGCTGGTGAGTACGGGGAGGCCCGGCCAGTTGGTGAGGTCGTGGCCGTATGTGGTGGAGAAATCGGAGCGGACGCGGCCGACCAGTTCGACCGGCAGGTCACGCAGGACCCAGGCCAGGCGGGTGACGTCATAGCCCGCATCGCCCACGATCACGAAGTCCGGGTTCCCGGCCTGCCACTGGACGGGGGAACCTCACATGCCGCAGATGAAGGAATTCATCGCAGCGAACGAGGACTGGCTGACCGTCTTCCACCTTCCGTCCTACGCACCTGACCTCAACCCGCAGGAAGGCGGGCCTTGACCAGCTCGTCACCGCCGTGGAGTCCAGCCTCAAGAAGACCCAGTACCGACCACACCTCATCGACGGCTGCCTCATAGGCACTGTCGTCAGCAGCAGCCCGGCAGGGTGTTGGCGCTGGGCCCGGCTATGGGCGTCAGGCCGTAGAAGACGCGCGGCGCGCCGTCGAGCGTGAGTGTCACCTGGCCCCGGGCCGGTGGCAGTTGCCGACTGCGGCCGATGGCGTCCACCTCGCGCACGGAGTCGTCTGCGGTGACCTTGAGGAGGGTCTTGGTCGGCCACGGGTCGGTCCAGACCTCGGGCGCGGGGAAGTGCCAGTCGGTGCGTGTGCCGGAGGTGTTCAGCAGATAGCCGTCGGCCCGGTTCCACAGGACGACCGCCGGGCCGTCGGGCGTGTCGAACCACAGGCCGAAGGTCTGCGGGTCGGGGAAGGCCAAGTGGCCCTGGAACGTGGCCTGGTCGAGTGCGCGGGCCGCGGTCGCGTACGCCAGGAGGGACGGCTTCGGGCTGAGGTCGCGGTTCATCAGCCCGTAGTGGTATTCGGCGTTGTCCGGGTCGGCGACCTGCGGCATGCCCAGCACGCTGTCGTGGAACTGGTACCAGCACACGCAGGTGACGCCTTCGGCCTTCGCCAGTGCCAGGGTGAGCAGGACGTTCTCGGCGGCGTGCCGGTAGGTGTCGTGCCACCAGCTGTTCGGCTTGGTCGGCGCGTAGGCCTCGGTCAGCCAGATCTCCTTCTCGCCGTGCTGCGCCATCAGCGCCTTCAGTTGCTTCAGACCGCCGTAGAAGTTCCAGTACGTGCCTTCGGCGCCGGTGTCCCAGTCGCTCCCCGGCGGTATGTAGTCCGGGGTGAAGTTGCCGCGGCCGGGGTGGTAGGCGAACGCGTCGATCAGGTCCCAGCCGCCGGCGGCGATGAAGTTCTCCACCCAGGGCTTGTCCATCCCGGCGAGTCCGTTGTTCATCAGCTTGACGGCGTCGCCGGTCACGGCCCGCCGGTCGAAGACCGGGCGCAATGCCTTGTCCAGGTATGCCTGGGCGGCTGTTCCGGTGTTGAACGGCCGGTTCAGTTCGTTGCCGACCTCGAAATAGCGGGCTCCGGCGCCTTCTGCCACGGCCAGTTTGTCGGCCGCCCAGGCCGTGGCCTCGGTGTCGGTCGCGTCGAGCGACGGCTGCAGTTCGATGTTGTGGCGCATGCCCCGTGCGTCGAAGGCCGAGGGCGGCAGGCCCGGGCCGCCGTCGTAGGCGATCCGGACCAGCGAGATGCCGGCCCGCTGCCAGAGGTCGAGTACGGCGTCGGCGCTGGGCCGTTGCAGCCAGGGGTAGTTGGCGACCCCGAACATGCTGTCCGCGCCGGCCTGGTAGGTGAACGTCGGCAGGGTCGCGAGGTTGGTCCGGGCGAACGCCTCGTCGCCGGCGGACCGTACGACGACCTCGGCGAACGCGATGCCGGCGGCCGGCGCGGGCACGGTGAAGGTGTGCTGCCAGGTGCCCGCCGCGGTGATGCTGCCGGTCACCGTGGTGGCGGCGAGCTGCGCGCCGTCGAAGTCCCTTACGGACAGCTTCAGTTCGGCCGTACGGGCGGCCCCGCCGTTGGCCACCAGGGCGGTGAGCCGCATCGGCTCGCCGGGTGCGTCGTAGAGGTTGAAGTCGCTGTCGGTGGTCAGCTCCAGGCCGAGTTCGACGCCCCGGCCGATGGTGGCCGTGGCCGACGGTCGGGTCTCGGAGAAGAAGAAGTCGGCCGCGCTGGTCCACCCGCCGGCCGGGTCGGCCGTTCCCGGAGCGTGGATCCAGGTCGCGTTCGTCCAGGCCTGGCGCGAGCGGTCCAGCAGGAACAGCCCGTGCAGGCTGCCCCAGGTCGAGGTGTGGGCGACGCCGGCGGTTTCCTCGTAGGGGATGCCGCCGCCGGTGTCGCGGACCCATTCGGTGATCGCGATGTAGTCGTCGGGCGCGGTCGGCGCCTGGACCGCCCGGCTGAACAGGAAGCCGTCCGGCACCAGGGTGTCCGCGCCGGTGATCCGCCACTCCAGCCGGGCGTGACCGGTGCTGACGCTGAACCAGCCGGTGATGGCGGTCGCCCCGGCGGCGGCGTCGAAGGTGTAGTCCATCCGGATCGCCGGTGTCCCGTCCGGCAGGGCGGCCAGTGCGGGGGTGCCGCCGGTCGACAGGTGGATGCCGGTGACCTGGTCCTTGATCTGGAACTTCGACCCGGCGCTGCGGGTGACACCGGCGGCGTCGCGGATGGCGAGTCGGCCGCCGACGCTCGCCAGCAGGCTGATCCCGCCTGCGGTCAGGGTGACATCGCCGGTCGCGGCGTGGGCCGTCACGGCGGTGGGCTCGGCGATCAGTACGACGCCGGCCGCGAGCGCCGCGCCGAGAAGGCGGCGACGGCTGAGGTGGGCGCCTTCGGCATGGGGAGTGGTCATCGTCTGCTCCTGTCTGGGCACGCATTGCGATAATGCGTATCTTCAAAAGCGTGACACGGACGGTCTCAACCACACAGGCCGTTGGTCAAGGGGTATTGCGCTTTTGTTTCGGGCGGTTTAACGTCACCGGCGTCCGATGAAGTTACGCATTATCACGGAGGATCGATGCCAACGAAGCCGCGCCGGGTCACCCAGCGCGAGATCGCCGAGATCGCGGGGGTCAGTCAGACCACCGTCTCGGTGGTGCTGAACGACCGTGACGGCACGAACGTGCGCATCCCGGAAGAGACCCGGGCGCGGGTCAAGGCGGCGATCGAGCAGGCGACCTACGTCGCCGATCCCGCGGCCCGCCGGCTGGCCGGTCTGGACAACCAGATCATCGGCGTCTTCACCTACGAGGAAGCCCTGTCGCCGGAGAGCCTCGACTTCTACGGCCCGCTGCTGAACGGGATCGAGCGTACGGCCGAGGAGGTCGGCTGGGACCTGCTGTTCTTCACGTCCTCGCCGGTCGAGAACGGCACCCGCAGCCTGTTCCACCGCAAGACCCGGCTGCGGCTCACCGACGGCTGCGTCCTGCTCGGCCAGCAGATGGTCGGCTCCGAGCTGGAACGGCTGGTCGCCGAGCAGTTCCCGTTCGTCGCGGTCGGCCGCAGGGACGAGACGGCCGCGGCCGTGCCGTACGTCGGCGTCGACTACGTCACTCCGGCGCACGCCCTGATCGACCTGGCCGCGGACAGCGGACACCGCCAGGCCCTGTACGTGCACCGCGGCCGGGACACCGCCACCGCGCGGGACCGGCGCGGCGCGGTCGAGGCCGCTTCGGCGGCGGGCCGCATGGCGTTCATGCTGGTGGGCGAGGAGCGCGTCGCCGAGCTGCCCCGGCTGGCCCGGTCCACGGACGCCACGCTGATCATCGCCGAGGACGCCTTCCTCACCGAGGACGTCATCCTCTCGCTGGTCGGTGCCGGGGTGGATGTACCCGGCGAGATCTCGGTCGCCGCCTTCGGTGAGGTCCGCGGTCATCGCTCCGACGGACGAGCACTGACGGGCTTTCGCGTGCCACGCAAACAGGTCGCCGCCGAAGCACTGGAACTGCTCCAGCAGCTGATCACCACTGACCCGCAGGAGTGGGCCGGACTGGACATCCAGCGGCTCCTGGTGGCCGAGGTCGAAGCGGGCGACACCATCGCCGTCCGATCGGCAGGACAGTCGTGAACAGGATCGCCACAGAGGTGGCGGTCATAGGCGGCGGACTCGGATCGGTGGCAGCTGCCCTCGCGCTGCTCCAGCGCGGACACCGGGTCGTGATGACCGAGGAGTACCCGTGGCTGGGCGGCCAGTTGACGTCCCAGGCGGTGCCGCCGGACGAGCACATCTGGGTGGAGCAGTTCGGCGTGACCGCCCGCTACCGGAGCCTGCGGGAGAACATCCGCCGCTACTACCGGGACCACTACCCGCTCTCGGACGCGGCCCGCGCGGACCGTGAACTCAACCCGGGGCGCGGCCGGGTGAGCCGGCTGTGCCACGAGCCGCGGGTGGCGCTCGCGGTGATCGACGCACTCCTCGCGCCCTACCGGTCGAGCGGCCGGCTGACCGTACTCCAACCGGCGGTCCCGGTCGGCGCCGACACCGTGGACGGGGTGGTCCGCACGGTCACGGTCGAGGATCCGCGGACCGGGGCGCAGAGCGTGATCACCGCGGAGTTCGTGCTGGACGGCACCGAGACCGGTGACCTGCTGCCGCTGACCGGCACCGAGTACGTCGTCGGCGCCGAGGCGCGGTCCGACACCGGTGAGCCGGGCGCTCCCGAGGTCGCCGACCCGGCCAACGTGCAGTCGATCGCGTGGTGCTTCGTCTTCGACCATGCCCCCGGGGACCACACGATCGCCCGGCCCGACGACTACGACGACTGGCGCTCGTTCGAACTGCCCTACTGGGGCGCACCGATGCTGTCGTTCACCGCGCCCAATCCGCGCACCCTGGCACCGGAGCAGCGCACCATGATCGTGAACCCGGCGCAGGACGTCTCCGGCGATCCGCGGTTCGACGCCGGGGACCAGGACCTGTGGCAGTTCCGGCGGATCGCCGCCCGTCAGACCTTCATCGACGGCCTGTACGACAGCGACATCGTGCTGGCCAACTGGCCTCAGCTGGACTACGTCGGCGGCTCGATCATCGACACCGACGAACGAGAGCGGCACCTGGCCGCGGCGAAGGCGCAGTCCCGGGCCTACGTCCACTGGCTGCAGACCGAGGCGCCCCGCCCCGACGGCGGCCGGGGCTGGCCGGGACTGAGGCTGCGCGGGGACCTGGTGGGCACCGACGACGGCTTCGCGCAGGCCCCGTACATCCGGGAATCCCGCCGGATCAAGGCGCTGACCACCGTCCGCGAGCAGGACATCTCGGTCGCATCCCGCGGGTCCGGCGCGCCGGCCCGGTTCGACGCGTCCGTCGGGGTGGGGATGTACCGGATCGACCTGCACCCCTCCACTGGCGGCGACAACTACATCGACGTCGAGTCGGCACCGTTCGAGATCCCGCTGGGTGCCCTGGTCCCGGTCCGGACCCAGAACCTGATCCCCGCCGCCAAGAACATCGGCACCACCCACATCACCAACGGCGCCTACCGGCTCCACCCGGTCGAGTGGAACGTCGGCGAGTCCGCGGGCGAACTCGCCGCGTTCTGCCTCGACCGCGGACTGAGCCCACGGCAGGTCGCCACCGACCCCGCACTCGTCGATCAGCTCCAACGCCGCCTGACCGAGGCCGGTGTCGAACTCCACTGGCCCGAGGTCGTCGGCTACTGAGCCGGACCGGACACCCCGTACATCGAAGGGAACCACCCCATGATCAGAACCAGAAAGGTGCTGGGCGCCGTCGCCATGACGACGGTTCTCGCACTCTGCGCCGCCTGCTCCGGGTCCTCGTCCGGCACCTCGGACACGGCAGTGGACCTGCGGATGACGGTCTGGACCTCGGACAAAGCCCAGCTGGCGCTCTTCAACAGCATCGCCGCCGCCTACCGCGCTGACCACCCCGACGTCTCGAAGATCACCTTCGAGAGCCTCCCGTTCGAGGACTACAACACGACGCTCACCACACAGATCGCCGGCGGCAACGCCCCGGATCTCGCCTGGATGGGCGACCTGTCGCAGGACCTCATCGCCTCCGACGCCCTCGTCGGGCTGACCGACACGTTCAAGTCCACCCCCGGCTGGAAGTACGACGACCTGCTCGGCAGCGCGACAGCGGAGTACAGCCACGACAGCACGCTGTACGCCTACCCGTTCTCCAACTCGCCGTACGCGCTCTACGTGAACACCGACCTGCTGGCCAAGGCCGGACAGAAGATCGACCCGGCCACCCTGACCTGGGACCAGGTCGCCGCAGCCGGAGCGGCTGCCCACGCCAAGACCGGCAATGCCGGCTTCGTCATCCGCGACTTCGACTACAAGGCGTGGAACACACTGGCCACCGTGTGGACCGGCTGGGGCGGGTCGGCGTGGAGCGCGGACGGCAAGACCTGCACCTTCGACAGCCCCGAGATGCAGAAGGCATTCACCTTCCTGCACGACGCGGCGTTCAAGACCCGGGCGATGCCAGGACCGGGCACCACCGCCGACTTCTTCGCCGGCGACGCCGCCTTCACCGTCGCGCAGGTCTCCCGCGCCTCACTGCTGACCGGCAAGTTCAAGTTCGGGCTGTACCCGCTGCCCGCGGGCCCCAAGGGCACCTACTCCGTCCTCGGCCAGGCCGGGATGGGCGTGCTGGCCTCCAGTAAGCACCCGAAGCAGGCGGCGGGCTTCCTCGCCTACCTGACCGATCCGGAGAATGCCGCCAAGCTGGCCCAGTACTTCCCGCCGCCGCGGAAGTCGCTGCTGACCGGGGACAAGCTCGCCGCGAACAACAAGGTCCTGAGCGCGTCCCAGCTCCAGGACGCGGTGGTGGACCAGCTGCCGGACGCCGTCACACTGCCCAACCACACCAGCCCGGCGGAGATCGCCCAGAAGGGCAAGACGGCGCTCGACGCGATGTGGCGCGCTGATGCCGACATCCCGGCCGTCCTGAAGTCGGTCTGCGCCGCGCTCGATCCGATTCTGGCCAAGTGACCAGGACAGAGGCCGCAGAGCGGGCCACCCCGCAGGTCACCGGGCAGGCGGTCGCGCAGACTGCCGCCGAGACCGCACGCGCATCCGGGCCAGGCTTCTGGACGACCCGCCGACGGGACGTACTGACCGGCTACCTGTTCATCCTGCCGCAGCTCCTCGGAGTGGCGGTGTTCGTCCTGCTGCCGGTCGGCATGGCGATCTGGTACAGCCTGAACAAGCGGAACGTCTTCACCGGCAAGCAGACCTTCGTCGGCGGCGACAACTACGCGGCCCTGGCTCACGACCCGCAACTGCCCAAGGTGCTGCTGGCGACAGCGCTCTTCTCGGGCGGGGTGGTGATCGCCAACGTCACACTCGGGCTGCTGATCGCCGTCCTGCTCAACCGCAAGTTCCGCGGTGCCACGGTGTTCCGGACGCTGTTCTTCTCCCCAGTGGTGGTCTCCGTGGTCGCCTGGACCCTGGTCTGGGGCTTCCTGCTCCAGGACAACGGCGGCATCAACGCCCTGCTGGACACGGTCGGGATCGACGGGCCGAACTGGCTGCAGAAGGGCGACACCGCGATGCTGTCGGTGATCCTCACCCAAGTGGTGCGCGGCGTCGGGGTCAACATGGTGCTGTTCCTGGCAGCCCTGCAGGGCGTGCCGCGGGAACTGTACGAGGCCGCCCGCATCGACGGCGCGAACAGCCGCACGGTCTTCGCCCGGATCACGTTGCCGATGATCTCACCGACGGTGCTGCTGACCGTCATCGTCACGGTCGCCGGGGCGTTGCAGTCCTTCGCCCAGATCGCCGTCCTGACCGGTGGCGGGCCAGGGCTGTCCACCACCGTCCTCGTGTACTACGTGTTCCAGCAGGCCTTCGAGTTCAACAACATCGGCTACGGCTCGACGCTGGCCCTGATGCTGCTGTCCTTCGTCATGCTGCTCACCTTGCTGCAATGGCAGCTGCGCCGTAAGTGGGTGTTCTATGAGGACTGACAGAGTCCGGTCGGTAGTGCTGGTGGTCGCTCTGAGCGTGCTGGCGATCCCGTTCGTGGTGCCGACGATCTGGATGGTCGCCGCGTCGGTGAAACCACTGGCCGAGATCTTCAAGGCCCCGCCGTCGCTGTGGACAGACTCGCCGACACTGTCCGCGTACCGCGAGGCATTCAGCTTCCAGCCCTTTGCCCGGCAGTATTTCAACAGTATCTACATCGCCGTGCTGGTCACACTGATCACTCTGCTGGTGTCCAGTCTGGCCGGGTACGCCTTCGCCCGGATCCGTTTCCCCGGCGCGAACGCCCTGTTCCTTGTGGTGCTGACCGGGATGCTGGTACCGAGCGAAGTGACGATCGTGCCGCTGTTCCAGCTGTTCAAATCGGCCGGCCTGATCAACACGCACTGGCCGCTGATCCTGGTGACCGCACTGGCCGGACCGTGCGTGCTGGCCACGTTCATCATGCGGCAGTTCTTCATCGCCCTCCCCGTCGAACTGGAGGAGGCCGGCCGCCTCGACGGCCTCGGCCGTCCCGCGATCTGGTGGCGGATCTGCCTGCCGCTGGCCAGACCGGCCCTGTCGGCGGTGGCGATCCTGACGTTCCTCGCCTCCTGGAACCTCTACCTGGAACCCACGGTCTACCTCACCTCACCAGACCTCTTCACCTTGCCGCAGGCACTGACCCGCTTCACCGACTCCTACGGCGGCCCGATGTGGAACACCCAACTCGCCGCCGCCACCATGACCGTCCTGCCGATGCTGATCGTCTTCGTCCTGGCCCAGCGCCACTTCA
This sequence comes from Streptomyces sp. NBC_01429, assembly GCF_036231945.1. Taxonomy (NCBI): domain Bacteria; kingdom Bacillati; phylum Actinomycetota; class Actinomycetes; order Kitasatosporales; family Streptomycetaceae; genus Streptomyces; species Streptomyces sp. NBC_01429. The sequence continues at coordinate 7,337,636 of NZ_CP109599.1, forward strand.
TCGAAGGGCTGTCCCACTCCGGCCTCAAATGACACCACGCCACCGGCCACCTCGTGCCGGGAGAACGAAACCCTCGGACCGCCGGGCGCCCGCCGAGGCCCGTCTGCTGCTCCGCACGGCTGCGGTGTCCGCGCCGGACGAAGCTCGACGGGCGAACGGCCGGACGTCCACGGTGCGCCGGCCGGACACGGTCCTCACCGCACCTGACGGCACCGCCGTCGAGAACGGCCGGCGGGCGAGGCGACGGACAGTACGGACACCGCCGACGACAGCTGAGGCGTCGCAGGCCGCCGTACGGTGGGATCGTCCGCGGTGCTGCGCTCCTCCGAGAACGCGGCGGGCCGTCCGACAGCCATGCACGGCGCCTGATGCCGGTCCTGCTCATCCACCGCCGCCCCGGCCGTTCCTCATGCCGGGCGGATGAGCCGGGTCTCGTAGCCGAAGACGACGGCCTGCACCCGGTCGCGCAGTTCCAGCTTCGTCAGGATCCGGTTCAGGTGTGTTTTCACGGTGGCCTCCGCGAGGTGCAGAGCGGCGGCGATTTCGGTGTTCGACAGGCCGCGGGCCACCTCGACGAGTACTTCGCGTTCGCGTGCTGTGAGCCGCTCCAGACGCTCGTCCTCCACCTGCTCGCGGTCTACGGGGAGCAGGTGGGCGAAGCTCTCCAGCAGGCGACGAGTGATGCGCGGGGAGACCGCCGCGTCGCCGGCGGCGACGCTTCGGATGGCCGCGAGGAGTTCCCCTGGCAGGGCGTTCTTCAGGAGGAAGCCCGATGCCCCGGCTTTGAGTCCGGCGAAGGCGTACTCGTCGAGGTCGAAGGTGGTGAGGACGAGGACCCGGGTCCGCGGGCAGTCCCGGATGATCCGGCCGGTCGCCTCGATGCCGTCGGTACCGGGCATCCGGACATCCATCAGGACGACATCGGGGCGGAGCAGTCGGGCAAGTCGCACGGCTTCGGCTCCGTCGCCGGCCTCCCCGACCGGCTCCATGTCCGGCTGGGCCTCCAGGACCATGGTGAACGCCATGCGCAGCAGTGGTTCGTCGTCGGCGAGCAGGATACGGATCGTCATGCGGCACCGGTCCCCGCTGTTCCGGCCGCGTTCAGGTCGAGGTGGGCCGAGACCCGCCAGCCGCCGCCCGGGAGCGGGCCGGCCCGCAGCGTTCCGCCGTACACGGCCGTGCGCTCGCGCATACCGGGGATTCCGTGCCCGTGCCGCGGGTCGGGAGCCCGCACGGTGCGTCCGTGGCCGTCGTCGGTGACGTCGATGGAGATGCTCTCGGGAGAGCAGTGCACCCGGACCTCGGCGCGGGTACCGGGAGGAGCGTGCTTGAGGGTGTTGGTCAAGGCTTCCTGTACCAGGCGGTAGACGGTGAGTTGAGCGGCCGTGGGGACGTGGGAGGGATCGCCTGCCAGACGGAGGCGGGCCGGCAGCCCGGCAGCGCGCACCTGGTCGAGGAGGGACCGCAGTTCGGCGATGCCGGGCATCGGGTGGCGCAGTGCGTCCGGTTCCCCGGCACGCAGGATCCCGAGGAATCTTCGCATCTCGGTGAGGGCTTGCCGCCCGCTGTCGGAGACCTGCCGCATGGCGGTGGTCGTCTTGTCGGGGGTGCGGTACTGGGCGAAGACGGCGGCATCCGCGAGTGCGATCATCACGGACAAGTTGTGGCTGACGATGTCGTGCATGTCTCGGGCGATACGGGCCCGTTCTTCAGCCACCGCGAGCTGAGCCCGCTGGTCGCGCTCACGCTCCAGCCGTACCGCCCTGTCCTCCACGGACGCGAGGTGGGCACGCCTGGTGCGCATGTTCGTGCCGATGACCGTGACCGCGGTGGCTACGACGCTCAGGGTCACGGCCGCGCCCAGGAACCTCCCCTCGGTCGACCAGCGCACGGAGGCCATCAGGATTCCCGCTTCGGAAACGGCACCAGCCAGCAGCACCTGCCGGCGGCCGGCGTGTGCGGCCACCGTGTAGAGGGCGATCAGCAGGGCGACGTCGGCCGGTAGCTGGACGTCGACGAGCCACTGGGCGAAGGCTGCCGCGGCCACCACGGCGAACACTGTCAGGGGCGCCCGGCGCCGCCACAGCAGGGGCAGGAGCAGGCCCGCCTGGAATATCAGGAGCCAGGGCCGGTCGTACAGGTCGATGCGGACGGCCAGGGCGGTGAGGATGAAGAGCGCGGACACCAGAGTCGAGTCCACCGCCACCGGCGGAAGTTGGGCACGCGCCCGCAGCAGCCGGGCCCGCCGGGCCAGGGTGCGCCACAGACGCCTGGCCCGCGTGGTGGCGGGCGCGGTCGCCGTCATCGGCTGCCCGGCCTGGACCGGCCTGTGGCCAGCATTCCGGCGACAGGCCCCCTGTTGACTCGCTCCGGTGTCCGGGCGGTCGGGAGGCGGCGTCCTCGCCTGTCCTCGCCTGCCCGCCCCCGTCGGTTGCCGAATCCGGCCGCGCCCATGCCGACCACTACGCGTCCCGCCGTTTCAGCGCAACCGCGGCTCCGCCGAGCGCTACAGCCGCGTACAGACAGAACACCGTGAATCCGGTCCATGGCGCCAAGGTATGCGGATCCGACTGGAGGACGGCCAGCGCGTGTCCGGCGTTGCTCGGCAGGTACGGGCTGACCTGGTCGGCCCAGGAGGACGGGAGGGCCCTGACGAGTTCCGGCAGGACCAGCAGGAGACCGAAGACGGCGGTGATGCCGCCTGCGGTCTTTCGGACCAGCGCGCCGATCGCGACGCTCAGCAGCCCCACAACGGTCAGATACAGACCGGTACCGAGGACGGCGCGAGTGACACCCGGGTCGCTCAGCGAGGCTCCGGCGCCCGTGGAGGACATCAGTGCCTGACCGGCCAGGAACGCCGTCAGGGACGTGGCGGTCATCAGGGCCCAGGTCACCGCCGCGTATACGGCGGCCTTCGCCCACAGAACCGGCAGCCGGCGCGGCACCGCCGAGAAGGTCGCGCGGATCATGCCGGTCGAGTACTCCCCGGTGACCACGAGTACGCCCATGACGCCGACCGCGAGTTGTGCCAGGAAGAACCCGATCAAGCTCAGTGCCGTCGGGTTGACGGACGCCCGCTCGGCCGTGCCCATGTCGGACCAGTGGGCGGCGGTGACGGCCGAGAACAGCGGGCCCATCCCGGTCATCGCCACGGCGGCGGCGAGCAGCGTGAAGAACGTCGAGCGCAGAGTGCGGAGTTTGACCCATTCCGAGTGCAGCACCCGCGTCTGGGTGAGCTGGCCGCGCCCGGCGGCGGAGAACGGGGGAATCGTATCGGTGGTCATGCCGCACGTCCTTCGGTGCCGGAACCGGCCGGAAGCCGGTCCGGGGTCTGGTACTCGACAGCGTCACGGGTCAGCTCCATGAACGCCTCCTCCAGCGACGCCTGGCGAGGCGTCAGCTCGGCGAGCGCGATCCCGTGGTCGGCGGCGATCCGGCCGATCCGATCGCTGCTCAGGCCGGTGACTTCCAACATGCCCCGGCCGGCCACCGCCACGGCGACATCCGGCCCGGTCAGCGCCGCACGCAGCCGCTCGGCCTCGTCGCTGCGTACGAGCACCGAATTGCGCGCGGCACGCCGCGTGAACTCCCCGACCGAGGTGTCGGCGATCAGCCGGCCGCGCCCGATCACGATGAGGTGCTCGGCGGTCACCGCCATCTCGCTCATCAGATGCGAGGAGACCAGCACCGTTCGCCCTTCGGCGGCCAGGTCCTTGAGCAGGTTACGGATCCACAGCACGCCTTCGGGATCGAGCCCGTTCACCGGCTCGTCCAGGACGACGGTGGCGGGGTCGCCGAGCAGGGCACTGGCGATACCGAGCCGCTGGCCCATGCCCAGTGAGAAGCCCCCTGCCCGCTTCCCGGCCACCTGCCGCAGCCCGACGATGTCGATCACCTCGTCCACCCGGCTGCGAGGGATGCCTGTGGTGGCAGCCAACGACAGCAGATGGTTGAAAGCGGAACGTCCGGTATGGATCGAACGGGCCTCCAGCATCGCCCCGACCTCATGGAGCGGTGCGCGGTGCGCGGCGTAGTGCTTTCCGTTGACCATGACCCGGCCGGCGGTCGGGGCGTCCAGTCCCAGGATCATCCGCATCGTGGTGGACTTCCCGGCGCCGTTCGGCCCGAGGAATCCGGTGACGACACCGGGCCGGACGGCGAAGCTGAGATCCGCGACAGCGGTCTTGTCCCCATAGCGTTTGGTGAGCCCGTGGGCTTCGATCATCGGATGTCCTCGTCGGGGTCGCAGCGGCGTCAACTGACCATCACGCTAGATTTCCGGCCCGGCGTGGCACATGAACCCATGGGCTGAACCCACCGCCGAAGATCCGCATCCCCGGGTGGAGACCTCTACACCCGCAGATGTAGACGACGGCACACCGGACGCCTGCGTCACACCCGTTACCGGTGACCGCCGGTCGCTAGTGCCGCGACCGGCGATGTTTGCCCCGAAGGAGCGCCGTCCGGTGCGTGCGATCGCAAGGCGGCCGGAAGTCCTTGTAGCGGAGCTACCAGGGCTTTTGGCCAACGCGGCGAGCGTGCGTGCTGGGCGGCGCGACGGGGCAAAGCTTGCCGGGAGGGGCACTAGCAAGGGACGGCGGGCGGGCGGGAGCAGCGGCTCGACCTGGGAGGACGGCCCTGAGAAACGCGGTTCACCAGCGCCGGACGGGGGCCCGCGGGCGGGGCGCCAGGACGCGACCGGAGGCTGATGCGCTGGACCGGTTGCGGCATCTAGCGTCCCGGGGCATGCCCAGATTTTCTGCAACCCCGACCGTTGCCGTGCTCACGCTCGCCCTCGCGTTGCCGACCGCCGTCGCGTGGCCCGCCGCCGCGGTCCCGACCCCGACGCACGCGTCCGTCGCTGCTTACGTCCGCAACGACCCGGGCACCCGCACATCGCTGCCCAGCCCCACCGGCCCGTACGCGGTCGGCCGCGACACCCTCCACCTCGTCGACCATGCCCGCCGGGACCCGTGGGTGCCGAAAACGGCTCGTGAGCTGATGGTCGGCATGTTCTACCCCGCGCTCCCCGGCACCGGTACGCCGGCGCCGTACTCCACGGTGCGGGAGGCCCGGCTGTTCCTGAAGAGCTACGGGCTGGAAGACGTCTTCCCTGCTCGGACCCTGAGTGCCACGGTCACCAGCGGCCGCGTCGGCGCCCGGCCGGCCCGTGGCCGGTATCCCCTGGTGGTGCTCTCCCCGGGGTTCGGCGTCTCGCGCTTCACCCTCACCGGCCTCGCCGAGGAACTCGCCAGCCGCGGATATGTCGTTGCCGCGGTGGACCACGCCTACGAGTCGGTCGGCACCGCCTTCCCCAGCGGTCGGACGCTGACCTGCGTCGCGTGCGCGAAGGCCGAGAGCGAGCAGGACATGGAGGCCCTCACCGCCGGCCGGGGCAAGGACGTGTCCTTCCTCCTGGACCGGCTCACCGGGCCGCACCCGGCCTGGCGGTACGCCGGACTGATCGACCGGAACCGGATCGGCATGGCCGGTCACTCGGTCGGCGGCGCGAGCGCGGCGGCAGCCATGGCGGGCGACCGCCGTATCCGGGCGGGCGTCAACATCGACGGCGCCTTCCACGCCGCCGTGCCCGCCGACGGGCTCGGCGGCAGGCCGTTCATGATGCTCGGCACGGACGACGGGACGCACCGTCCCGGCGGCACGGACACGAGCTGGGACCAGGCGTGGGACCGGCTGGACGGCTGGAAACGCTGGCTGACCGTCGCCGGTGCGACGCACTACAGTTTCTCCGACATCCCCCTCTTCCTGGACGAACTCGGCCTGTCCGGCACGCAGTCACCGCAGGCCCTGTCCGGCAGCCGCGCACTGGACATCACCCGCGCGTACGTCAAGGCATTCTTCGACCTGCGGCTGAAGCACATCCCCCAGCCGCTGCTGGCCGGCCCGACACCGGCCGAACCAGAGGTCATCTTCAACAACCCGTAAGGGGATTTCGGAGCGGCCGTCGCGGCCACCGCCACGGTGCCGTACACGGCCGCGGGCCACACGAAGAAGTGGCCGTTACGCACCGTCAGAACACGTGCGTGTCCTCCGTGATACGGCGCCGCCGAGCCAGAGATCCGGACGGCGCGGGGGCCGCATCCCTGAGACGGCCCGGAGCGCCCGGCTCGGCGCCGCGGCCGACGGGCTGACACCCGGTCGGTGCGCGTACCTGCGCACGCCGATGAGCCGGCTGTCGGGCCCGGAGTTGTTGACCGCGCAGTATGCCGGCAACGGGCTGCTTGCCATCGCCTGGCCGGACGGGACACCTGGGAGGCCCGGCTCGGTGCCCGTGACGAGGGGCTGCCCGGGTACGCCGAGGCCATGCCGGGGGGGAGAGAGTTCGGGCGGGCGGTGAACGCCCTGCGTTCATGAACGCCCAGTCGCTCCGCCCGGCCGGGACACGGCAAGGGCTGCGGCCGCGGCCAGTAGAGCCGGTGGCGACCGCCGCCCACCAACCGTGGCGGAACACGTCGAGGGCCGCGTCCGACGTGGCGGGGGTACCGAGGAGGGTGACCATCAGCGCGACGCCCAGGACGGAACCGGTCCGGCGGGCCATCGTGGTGACGGCCGAGCCCGTGGCGAAGCGGGTGGGCGGCAGCGCCGTGACGGCCGCGCCGACCAGGTTGGGTAGGGCGAAGCCGACACCGATGCCGGTGAGCAGCATGCCGGGGAGGAGCCCGGTCGCGTAGTGCGGGTCCATGCCGAGCACGGTGGCCCACCAGGCGAGTCCGGCGGCGAACAGCAGGCAGCCGAGCGCGGCGGTGCGGCCGGCACCGAAGCGGCGGACGAGGGGGCCGGAGCGGACGGCGAGGAGCGGGACGACCAGCGGGCCCGGGGCGATGGCCAGCCCGGTGCGGATCGCCGAGTATCCCCACACCTGCTGGCACCAGAGCACCGCGGTGAGCAGCATCGCCGCGAACGCGGCCGTGAAGAACAGGGCCGCGACGGTCGCGGCGGCGAAGGCAGGGGTACGCAGCATCGGCAACTCGACGATCGGAGCGGCATGCCGGGCCGATCGCAGGACGAAGGCGGCGGTGAGGGCGGCCGCCGCCAGCAGGGAGACGAGGACCTTGGGGGAACTCCAGCCCCAGGAGTCCGACTTGACCAGTCCAAGTGCCAGTGCTCCGATCGCGAGGGTGAGCAGGACGGCACCCACGAGGTCCGGAAGGCGGCCCTCGCGGTCCGGGCGGGCGTTGGGCAGCAATCGCGCGCCGGCCACCAGGCCGACGACTCCGACCGGGACATTGACGAGGAACACCCAGCGCCAGTCGGCTTCGACGAGCAGACCTCCGACGACCGGCCCGAGCCCGGCGGCTATCCCGCCGATCGCGGCCCAACCGCGGATGGCCCGCGGGCGGCGCTCCGGCAGGGTGTTGACCAGCAGCAGAGCGAGCGAGGTCGGCATCAGGGCGGCGGCTCCGGCAGCCTGCAGAACCCGGGCCGCGACCAGCCAGCCGACGCCAGGAGCGAGAGCACAGAGCGCCGAGCCGACTGTGCCGGTCCTGGGCATCGACCGTGATCGGGTGCCGAGTGGGTGGGGGTCGGGACGGCCTTCGACCGGCGACGCCCGGGTGATCGTGCCCGTGTGACAAGGTCGTGCGCATGAGACCCGACCTGCTACTCGTCCGCGAGCTGATCGAGGAGTCGCCGGAGATCAGTGTCCGGCAAGGTGCCGGCGTGCCGGCCGCGTCGATCCGCGCGGCTGAGTCCCTCGTGGGCACGCTGCCGCCCTCGTACCGGTGGTGGCTGACGGAGTACGGCAGCGGCACATCGGCCGGTGCGCGGATCGCGACTGTTGCTCCACCCGGGACGCGTTCCGACGGGGACGACGACATCACCGGCGGGTGGCGCCTCGACGGGGACCGGCTCTGCTTCTGTGCCGAGCCCGATGGCGGTGACACCTACCACTTCGCGCTCGACCGGCAGTCGGGCGAGGAGTACGCGGTGGTCCGCCGCGACCCCGGGAGTGGCCAAGAAGAGCTGGTGGCGGACACCTTCGCGGGATTCTTGACCACTCAGGTCGCCGTGAGCAACGGACTCGGCACTGGGCCCACCTCCGCACTGGCCCGCCTCTGGCGATCGACGCCAGGGGTCCTGCTTCCCAACGGCGTGCTGATCTACGGCCCACACAGCATCCTTGAACGCAACGAGACCTACCAAGTAGGCGAATACGCGCCGGACTGGGTCCTCATCGGGGACGACAGCGGCGGCAGCGGCCTGTTCATGCGACGCCACCCCTGTGACCGGACATCGGTCTACCTCCTCGATCTCGGCGCCGGCGAGCAGGACATCGACAGCTGTGGCGTGAGCGAAAAGCTGACCGACGACCTCCTCGACTGGCTACGGCACAACGGGATCCAAGAGGGGCGCGCGAACACAGAAGGCGCCGGAGAATCCTGAGTGCTCGGTCGGACCGCGAAGCTCTCGACCGTCAACTGCCAACGGGGCGAATGTCTGTCGCCTGACGCGGTCCTAATGTGCCGACGAGTGTGCGATGCCGAAGGTCCAGTCGAGCATGCTCCGAATGAACTCGACGACTCCCTGTTCTTCGCTGTACCAGGCACACGCCGAGTCGTTGACGCGTTGCCACACGACGGGATCCGTGTTGTCGGGTTGTTGGAGCGGGACAGCCCAGCTGACGACGTTCTGTTCCTCCTCGGCGATGAACAGATACCCGTCTGCGATCTCCAGCTCTTCCAGCGTGAAGATCGTGTTGTGGGCGTTGAGCAGTTCCTTGCAGTCACCGAGGTGGTGGTGAAACGCGATGAGTTCGGGCGGGAGGCTCGTACCGAGCCGATGCTCCGTCTCCGCGATCACGGTCAGCGGCCTACCGTCGGCTTGTGTCCACGCTCGTCCGAGGTACTGGGTGGTAAACCCCCGGAACGAGGCGTCGTGGTCACCGTCGCGCTGTGCTGTCACCGCCGCAGTCTATGGGGCGGCCTGCGTGGCGCTTTCCACACGCAAGCGATTGCCACCCGCGGACTGACGGCTGGGCGCCGCTCGGCCCACCGATACGGAGCTGCACGAGTAGTTCCGAAGTCGTTCGACACCGGTCGTTCCGAGGACCAGCGGCAAACTGGCGGAGCTGCGTGCGGCCGATCCCGATCGGCGGATCTTCGGAGCTTCCCTTCACGGGTACGAAATCGGTCTGCCCGCGGCCCCGGCTGCCCTCGGCTACGTTGAGGATCTTGTCGGCGCTCGCCTGCCTGAGGACTTCCGGGAGTTCGTCACCACGATCGGGGACGGCGCTCCCGGGCCCTACTACGGCATCAACTCGCTCACCCGGGCCGTGGAGTTCGTAGAAAAGGGCTGGGGTCCTGCCGTGCTCGGCGCGGACAGTCCGCTCACCGGCGACGTCGACTTCGTCGAGCTGCTGGGGGGACCGGACGACTGGGATGCCCACGCGGCTCTGCTGGACAACGACCCGGCCTATGCCGCCGGGCTTGACCGCCTGCAGGCGACGTATCTGGACGAGCCGTGGTGCAACGGCCGGCTTCCGGTCGCCGACCACGCTTGCGGGGACTGGCTCTTCCTCATGCTCCGCGGTCCGCGCCGGGGCACGGTGTGGGCCGACTGCCTGGGCAACGCCACAGGGCTGTACTGCCTTGAGGTCGATTTCCTCACCTGGTACACCCGATGGCTCGACGACGCCCTGGACCTCGCGTCCCGGGGCGATACCGAACCGGGCAACGGCGACTACCCGTGTCTCAAGTACGGAGACAACCCGCGCTACCGACCGCCCCCGAAGCGAGCACCTCGGTCGCCCTGACCTTGGTGCGGGCAATGACGACGCGGCCCCGGTCATAGGCCCTGTCGACGCCTCGGTGTTTCTGGACCGCCTCTGCCAGTGAGAACGTGCGCGGGGAGGCACAGCGCGACGGCGCAGGGTCCTGCTGTAGTGCTCCTGGTCCTGTCAGTTTCACCAGGTAGGGTTGATCACCATGTGATCGATCACAGGTATGGGGTCGCAGAAGGGTCATTGATGTCCGCGGAGGCGTTTCGCACCGTCGGCCACGCGATGGGCACCCCGTCCAGCCCAGGGGAGGGCAACGGCGAGTCCCTGACGCGGGAAGACGTCATGCGGGAAGACGTCATGACGGCCGGGACGGGCCTGCGGGTCTGCCCCGAAACCGCGGACGTGTTCGTCGCCGACCAGGTCGAACTGGCCCGGCACCTGCACCCGTTGATCTCCGTCGACCTGGCCCGGGTGAACCCGGCCTGGCACGGCTGGATCCACCTGGTCAGCCCGCTGGCAGCGGCGGAGGGGTACCTCGGTGACCACAGCCAGGCATTCCACTCGGCCCTGCAGACGACCAACTGGCTCGGTTTCGCGATGGACGGCGCCCGCTACCGCCTGCTCGGCGACGTGCGCTACTTCGCGCGGGCGGCAGTCCCCGAGGAAGTACCCGAGCCCTGGGAAGGATTCCGCACCCGGCTCGATGAGCACTGCGAACGCCAGGAACGCAGCTACCAGGCTCACCGCGACACCTTCCGCCGTGAGGGCGCACTGCTCAGGCTCGACGACGAGGGTTTCCCGTTGCACGGGATCGACCGGCTGGCCCTGCTGACCTTCAACTGGAACTGAGGCCCCGGCACTTACACGGTGGATCACGGGCGCGGAGCGAGGAGCCAGGTGAGATTGAATTCCCGAGGTGCACAGATGCTATGAAAGAAATTCACGGTTTTGAGAATCTGCTTGCAGAAAGACAACGCCTGCCAGAATGCGGTTGGATATTCGTCGATGAGGATCTTGACAGGAATTCAATAGAGGCATTGGAGCATGCAATATTCTATGTTCCAGAAAATGAGGATGACGAGTTTTACGGAGAGGATAATTTGGCCGCATGGCTTGAATGTCCGATTTTTCTCGGAGTCCTGGACGTAAGAGAAGGAACGCTCGTCGAGCTCTCGTCCAGGCAAGCCATGGAAGCGGCTTTGCATTATCTCAAATTCGATGATTTTTTGGAATAGAGTTCAGGCGGATTCTTCGTGACCTGGAGGCGGACCCGGGTGTCGGGGTCTGCGCCCAGGTCATGGCGAGCCTGGTCGACAGGTCGGTACCGGTCGCGAGACCGACCACTGATCGCCGGACCGTGTTCCCCGCAGCTCGCGTGCCGGGCTGTCACTTCCGGCAGGGAGTGGCCCGCAGCCTCCCGCCCGACGCGGTTCCGCGCCCCCAACGGGTTGTCCGGGTCCCTGGCCGGCCACCGCCGGAGCCCGTTAGCCGGTGGCCTTCAACGACAACAGTGGCAGGCCGTTGTCGCTCCACTTGTTGCCCGCGTCGTCGACTTCGTAGCGGTCGGCCTCCAGGTCACTGGCGAACTCGCGCAGGAACTCCCGCAGCCCGGCGGTCTCGTACCGGGCCCGCCAGCCCTCGTGCGACCAGTCGATGATCTGGCCTCGGCGCTCCGGAGTGGGTGGATCCAGATCGATGCAGATCACGTCACCGTTGCCGATGCCGATGAAGGGGATCCACCCGGCGGACCAGGAGATGTCCCGGCGGATCACGCCGTCCGCCTCCCGATCGTCCTCGGGCGGGTCTCCCGCGTCGTCGGCCCGCTCACGCCAGTCGTTCACCATCTGGCCGAGCGAGTACAGGGCGGCATGCCAGCCGATCAGGACCCCCGGCAGTCCGTTACGGCAGCGGTAGGAGACCTTGACGTCCTCCGGAAACTCCACCCCCATCACGGCCTGCGCCGTCCCGATCTCCTCTTCGGTGGCACCGGGCGGCATCGCCGCCAGCACCTTGGGGGCGATCCGCCCGAGTACGGTCTCGATCCGCGCCCAGATCTGCTGCATGCCGTCCATGCCGTCCATGCCATTTATGCCGTCCATGCCGTCCCCCTCCGTCGTGACGAGGGCCGGAACTTAACATCGACCACCGACAGCCTCCGGGTAATCGCCCCCACTCCGCGTCGGTCATGTCCGACGGATCCCAGCGCATCCGCTCGGGCGATCGGCCGCGTTCCAGTACACGTGAGCGGCGCAATCACGACACGGGCAGCTGAGTTGGACTCCGCCGACCGTCACAACCGCGGCGTGTGCGACGGCCGTTCCTCGGTCATTGCTGCGCGTTTTCCTCATCTTGCCGCAACTGGTCGAGAAGCTGATCGACGGCCACCTTCGCCTCTATCACCGACGCACCGGTCGCCTTCCGCCAGGTGTTGATCGCCTGGATACGGTCGCCTGCGCGTGCGTGGGCGACGGCCAGCCGCGCGTGGAGAGGGTAGCCCGGCAGCCGGGCGGGAACGGGTCGGCCGCGTGGCTCACCGCCGCGGCCGCTCGGGTCGAACTCGTCGAGTGAGGAGTGCAGTCCATCGATCGGTGCCCGCACTGCGGGCCGTGCGGTGCGGACCGCCGCCAGCTCCCAGCGGACGTCCGTCCACTCGGACCGGTCCTCGTCCAGCCCGATGCCCAACAGTCCCGGATCGTCGATCAGTTGGCAGACGTTGTAGACAAGATCGTGCTGCATCTGCCGCACCACATCGGTCAGATCGTCCGGATCCACACCGCACGCCAGGATCCGTTGCAGCGCCGCCGCCGATGCGCTGCCGGGAACGTTCTCCTGCCCGTGACCGCGTAGCCAGGACTCGATCCACGACGGGTAGCCGTCGATGCGGGCATCCTCGTCGACGACCATGTTCCACACGGCGGTGAGGAACGACCGGCGTGCCTGTGCCGACCAGCCATCATGATGGGGATCTTCGTCTTCGGTCATGCGCCCACACTGCCATCCGCTGGTGAGGGCGTGGCCGACGGGATGGTCGGGGTGCGCCATCGCTGCCCGCTTCCTTTCCGCGGTCACCTGGAACCGCAGCTGCCGGATGGTACGAGGGCTTCCGGGCGGAGGATGTCGTCGTGGTCGGCCTGTGTGAGGAGTCCCTGCGTCAGGACGATGCCGGCGACGGCGCGGTCGGTGACGGGCGCTTCCTGTGCGGCGGCGCTCGCCTGCACGTAGCTCGATGTGCGGGTTGCGGGCGGTGGCGATGCCGATGGTCTTCTCCACCGCGGCCCGGAGGCGGTCGCGGTCGGCGGTGATGCCGAGGACGCGACGCTCCGCAGGCGTCAGGCGTCAGGCGGGAACTGGCCTGGCCGCTTTGCGTGGGATGGTGGAAGGCCGAGTGGTGCCCGTAGCCGGAGGCGAGGGGAAGGCGGATACTCTGGCCAGTCGCGAAAGTGGGTGACTTCCCTGTCCGCGGTCGACCTCGACCGGCGTCGTGACAACCTTGGGCGACACGCTCGGCATCAGGGATCAGCGGGGGTACCCCACACAGGAGGAGCCGCCTCCGCAGCGGGAGCCACCTCCAGCAAGTCCATCTCGTTGACGGCTCGTTGCTCGTCGTTCCAGATGGCAGACAAGTTGGACGACGAAGGGGGACTCGACGGTCACGCCGTCCTCGAAGGAGACCATCACGCGCCCCGGTAGCCGATGGGGGTGACGGTCCGCACGTGAGCCGTGGTCCATTGGCCCGCGATGAACGATCGCGCTCCGGATGGACGAGGCAGACCGAGTATCGACTGATTCAATTACGTCAGGGAGCTGATGAGTACGAAGCCGGCACGTCCACGCAATCTGCTCAGATATCTCACGGTCACGTCTGTCGCTATGATCGTTGTGGGACTGTGCGGTTCCGTCACGATCACGGTATTCACCATGCCGAGCCACACGAAGGTGATATCCGCCTTGAAGAGTCGCGGAGTCCAGACCCACGCGACTGTCACGAGATGTCAGCAAGCCCTCCACGACGAAAACGGTGGCGAACTGTCTGTCGCCTGCTGGGTACGCTTTACCCCGTCCGGTGGGCGTTCCGTTGAATCGCCGCTGAAATTCAGGACACGTCAGGTAAGGGACGGCTACACCATGGTCGTCGTGTACGACCCGAAGGATACTCACACGGTCGCCCTTCCCTCGGACCTCGGCTACTGGAATACTCTCACCAGGAATACCCTCGATCTGCTTTTGCTGGTCATCTCGGCGGCAATGGTTCCTCTGGGAATCGCGGGTCTCGTCCTGCGTAGGATTTTCGGGAGCTTCACGAAGCGGTACACGGAAAACTTCGATGAAATTGACCAGGCGGCCACTCGGCACCTCGGTCCGGACGCGGCCCAGGCCATGGCTCAGGCCTGGACTCGGGCCAGATCTACCGAGAAGTGAGCACTCATCGGCGGGCTCCGCACAGCACGCGAGGTGATCGAGGAGCCCAGCTACGGGTGAGTCGCAGATACGACACCGACAGGGCCGCCAGGGCGGGGCCATGACTCCATGGAACCGCTCGGCGGCGGCGCGTCGTCTTGATCTCCAGGCACCTGCCTACGATGACCGAATGCGTGAACTGAGCCCTTCGTCTTCGACGCTTGTGTGGCGGTCTGACACGGCTTCCGGCGTTCGCCTTGTCACGGTGCGGGACATGAAACTCCGGAGCGTCTGGGGCGGAGAGGGTGACGCGGTCGTCGTCGCCGCGCATCGGACCGGTCACGGCGGGGCCCTCTTCTACCTGACAGTAGGTCCCGACGGCGTCGAGGAAATGCTGACGGAAGACGTGAGTGGTGCCAATGTGGCCCTGCTGGCCGGCTCGGGTGGCGCCCCCTGGGTACGGATGTCCCTGCTTGAGGACGGTGTGGACCAAGCACCCGACACGGTTCTGCCGCTGCGGGGACGGAGCGATTGGGAGCGGCCTCCGCGTACCTCCGCCTTCGCCGGTGACTTCGTGGGCTGGATCGAAAGCCGCGCGTTCTGGCACCTCGACGACGTCTTCGACGAGCGCAAGCCCTCCCGCATCCAGGCCGCCGACCTGGAGTACGCCGTCAAAGGGCCCCGGCTTCGGGTCCGGCGCCCGGTACGGCTGCCCCTCCCTCAGTCGCACGACGCTGTGGTGTGCGCCGACGGGACACATCTGGCCGTGCTCGCACTGGACGCCGACCCGGCGGGCCCCGCCACTCTGCGCATCCTTGCTCCTGACACCCTCGACGTCGAACGGGAACTCCCCGTCGCCCGGGACCCCGGGGATGCCTTCCTCACGCTCGCCGAAGCCCAGCGCGACGGCACCGCCTTGCTGTACTCCGTCGCCGGCGACGGCCGCGTCACCCTAATCCGCCTCGACAGCACCGGTGCCCAGTCGGCTGCCCCGGCAGGCGCTCTGCCCGGCGAGCCCTTTTCTGTCCGGCAGGTCCGCGGTCCCGCACTCCACGCGTTGCGCTTCACGACGGAGCGCACGAACGGTCTGCTGGTCCTGCGAGGTGCCGCTCCCACGGCGCTCTGGACGGGCGCCCCACACCTCTACCGCGACACCATCGGGGGACGCGAAGTGCCCCTGAGCGCCGACTGGGGACGGCCGCTCCTCTCCGGAGTCGTCACGAACGGCCGGGGCCACGTACTGGTCCTCACCTCGCAGGACGACCCACTCCGGCTGGCCCTGCTGTTCGTCTGACTGGGCCAGTCCTATGTGCCGACGTGCGAGGGAAGGCGGGTACTGAAGTACCGCCTCCGGGCAGGTGGGAGCGCTTTCGCCGGGCCATGACACCCGGGTCGTCGGGGACCAGGAGGCCGTGTTCGTGGACTGGACGGGCGCCCTCGGTCGCACGCGCCGCGAGACGCCCGTCGAGGGCACATCTGTGCAGGCAGGTCGAACAAGCACCCTCACGCGGTCGTCCGGCCTCGTCAGAAGCTACGCTCGCAGCCCCGCGGCGGCCCCACCAACCTCCTCTGGCGGCCCCGCCGGTGGACGGCCGGTGGACAGACGCCTCCTCGAACTCGCGGACCTTCTTCCGCAAGGCCGCGTTCTCAGCCTCCAGCGGGGACGGCGGACGCAGTTTCGCAGCGTCTCCGGATTGATCCCCAGATCGGCGGCGACCGACCTGATCGTCGCGTCGGGCCGCGACTCGTACAGCGCGACCGCGTCCGCCTTGAACTCCGGCGGGTAGTCCTTCACGACCACGAGATGTCCGTCCTCAGATCCTCAGGATCCAGTGTCTCGTGTGTCCAACATCAGGGGTCAAGGCCCGAGCGTGTCCGTGGACTGGCTGTGCGGCCGAACCGCAGTCCGACAACAGCGCGTAGTCACCGATCGGTCGCGCACTCACATCTGTCCTGCCTGCTGAGGGGGAATGGCGCTATCCGCGTCAGTGGTCCCGGCTTCCCGGCCACGGCCCGGACTCAGGGCCGGGACCGCTCCCGCCCGGTCCCTGAGACGGTGCTCCGGGTTCGCCCGCACGCGGCTGCCGCCGGACAGGGGACCCTCCCGAGCGGATCAGCAGGGTGAGTGCGGAGATCGCGAAGAGGGCCGCGGTGATCAGGAGCCAGCGGCCGAGGAACACGTCGGCGGAGAGTGTGGTGTACAAGGTGTAGCGGTGATTCACCCGCCCCAGGATCAGCGGAAAATAGGTCAGCAACAGCAGGCCGGAGAGGAACACCGGTACGCGGACGTAGTTCATCCATCGTCGCCCCGGGAATCTCTCCTGCGGTGCGTCGGGTTCCCCGCGTTCGCCCAGTACGGACTGGGCCGCCCGGTCCGTGACCGTGTACAGGGGGAGCAGCACCAGGTCGTGCAGCAGGGCCGCTGCGACGAACCACAGCACCACCATCCACGGTTCGGTTCCGGACAGCAGCCTGATACCGGCGTAGCCGGTGAGGGCGAACGAGCAGAGCACCAGGAGCAGATGCAGCGGAGAGGCCCCGTACCGGGCCCGGAAACGGTTCACGCGTTCTCCCCGAAGGTCAGCCGGGTGACCCATTTGGTGTTGTGGACACCCGGGTTGGCCGGGACGATGATCCGCGCCGGATAGCCGTGATCAGGCGACAGATCGGCGCCGTTGACCCGCAGAGCCAGCAGCGAACGGGGGTCGCGGACCTGGTTGTCGCGCAAGGTGGTCGCGCGGAAGGCCCCGCCGAGCTGGGCGGACTGCACGAAGACTCCGGGCGGGCGGTGGGAGAGCCCGACGAGCGCGGCCAAATCGGCCAGCCGAACCCCGCTCCAGTCCTGGTTCTCGGTGGACCACCCCTCCACGCAGGCGATCGGCAGGGCCGCACCGTGCTGGGGCAGCGCCAGAAGCTCCGCACGGGTCAGGACCCTCTCGCGCCCCCCGCCACGTACGACAAGACGCCAGGCCGGACCCATGTCGACGGCGCGGATACCCACACTGGCCGCCGTCTTGTTGATCTGGAACCCGTTCGGCCCCGGCCCCGGCTCCTGACCGTGTGGCGCGAGCAGAGCGGTGGGCCGGAGCCAGCCCCCGATGCTCTGCCCCACCGTCACCGCGAACAGCACCAGGGAGCCCGCCCCCACCATCCCCAGCGCGCCACGCCGGGACATGGTCGACGCGGCCGGACGAGGGCTGACCAGACCCGTGGCATCCGACAGGGACGCGCCGCCCTCCCCGGACCGCCCGCGCAGTTCCGCGCGGAGACCGCCGCTGCGCAGCATCCGGACCATGAGAGGGATCCGGAAGGCGATATGGACGACGAACGCGCCGATGAAGACCCAGGCTCCATAGAAATGCAGCAGGTAGAAGGAGCCGGGGAAAATGTAGTCCAGCTGGATATTGAGCAATCCGGTGACGAACTCGAACAGCACCCCACCCACAAGCAGCAGCAGCGACAGCCGCTCCAGCACGTGGCTGACCGACGTGACCGGAGGCCAGGAGAACAGCTTCGGGATCACCGACCAGAGCTTCGCGAGCAGCACCGGGACCAGCACGATACCGAGCGTGACGTGGACACCCTGCGTGAGCCGGTAGAGCCAGTACGGATGCGTCGGCCAGGAGAAGAGGTAGAACCCCAGCCAGCCCCGCTCCGGGGTCTTGTCGTTGGCACCGAGGTCGGGGTTGTACGCGGCGTACGAGAGCAGTCCGGTGACGAACATCAGCGTGATGCCCACCAGCAGCACCGCGCCGAGCACGGATGTCAGCCAGGGCCCGCGCAGCGGACTGCGCCAGAACCCCGGCCGGGTCGGACCGGACGGCGGTCCTCCCCGTAACAGCCCCGCCAGACGCACCCGAGGCGATCCTTTCGCCGCCACCGCCGACCGATCGGACGGGCCGATCCTCGAAGCCCCTGATGAGTCGTTCGTCGGGGCAGCCCCGTTCGGCGCACCGGCCGAGGAGGGGGCGTCCGCGGTGCTCGGACCTTCGTGGTTCGGGGGCGGGGAAGGACGGCCGGTCCGGCCGAAGCCACCGGTCGGCGCGGCCCCCGGCCGAGACGGCGTCTCGGCGGCTCCGGACTCCGGGAGGCCGTCCTTCCCTTCGCCCCCGGCGTTCGAGGGATCTGGATTCTGGCCTGGTGGGTCACCCATGGGATTCCTTGTGCTTCATCAAACGGAGGATGACCGAATGAAATCGCATGGTGCCCCGGAAAATTACATTCGACGCGTATGTGAGGGCATTCGTAAATGAATTGCCGCCTTAAGGGTGCACTTCCTTATCCGGTCTACGTATCGGCGGGAGATCGGAAAAGCAAATCCGACCCGCATGGGTGACTGGGGTCCTCGGACATCCGGTGGAGGCGGTGTGCCGCGGTGCTTGCAGCGTCGCCGACGCCCTGCCTCGGCGTTCGGCTCGTCCCAGGCGGTACTGGCAGATCTGGCTCAGGGGGCTGGTGTGGCTCCCAGCCCGTCGAAGCCGCCCCGGACGAGACGCTCGAACTCCTCGGATGTCTGTCCTTTGAGGGCTTCGTGGCCTTCTTCGGTTTGGACGTAGTCGAAGAGGATTTCACCGGCGAGCTTCGTCCGCGTCGGCTCTTCGACGCGATCGCACGCGGCGGGTGCCTTGCCCGTGGCCCCGGTCTCCATGGCGTCAGCGAACGCTTCGGCCAGAGCCTCCCGGCACGCCGCCGGATCGGCTCGGGGGTGGTCCGCGCACGCGGTGAGCGTGGCGAGCAGGCCGGCCGTGATGAGTGCGGTGGTGGTGCGGGTGCGCATGGTCCCCCTGGACGGTGCGGATGAGAGGGCCATTATCTGGGATCGAGGCTGCGTGATGTCCGCTCGGCAACGAGCCGGGCCCCCTGCCCACCGGTCCTCGGGGACGGTGGGCAGGGGGCCCGGGTACGTGGTCGGCACGGTGTAGGCGTCGAACGCCGAACTGTTCAGGGAGTGCCGGGCGTCGCACGGAGTGTCCGGTGATGCGCCGTACGGCGGCGGGCGATCCGGACACCGGTGCGCCAGGTCTTGAGGATCACGTCGGACTCCTCGGCAGTGTGCCCCTTGGCGAGCCTGGGTGGGGCCGGCTCCTCGGGGGTGGAGGCGGGGGTGGAGGCGGGGGCGAGGCCGGCGGCGTGGGCGGCTGCGCTGACGAGCCGATCCCGTACGCCGGACACCAGCCCGTTTACCAACCGGTCATCAGCAGGTGGTTGAGAAGCAGCGCGAGCACCGCCTGAGCGGTGAGCCAGGCGCGGGGGCGTGGGAGGAACGCGCACGCGGGAAGCAGCCACATCGCGAACGGGAGCCAGATGCGTTCCGTCTCGGCCTTACTCATTCCGGACAGGTCGGCGATCAGCAGGGCGAGCAGGGCGGCGGCCACGAGGAGCGCGAGGCGGGTCCCCGCGTCGGCCGGGTCCAGGACTGGCCCCGCGCCGCGCCTTTCGGCCGGCTCCGCCTTCCCGCCCTCGAACTCGCCCCGGCCCCGCCCGCGCGTCAGCACCGCGCCCGTCCTCCGCAGGCCCGCCGCCGTCGCCGGGCCGGTGATGAGTACGGTGCAGGCAAGGTTGGCCCATACCCAGTAGCTGTACGGGCGGACTCCGCCAGCTCCCTGGTAGTAGCGGGTGACCAGCAGGTGGTACGCCTCCCACCAGTCGAATCCGGCGAGAGTAAAGGCGGCTGGTACGACGGCCGCCCCGGCGAGCAGCGGTATGAGCAGCACGGGGCGCCCCCGCAGCCGGTCCCTGCCGAGCCACAGGACCGCCGCGCCGATCAGCGCGAAGAGTGTGAGGCCGTAGGAGAGGTAGCAGGTCAGGCCGGACAGCAGCCCGGCCGCCCCGGCAGCAGGGAGGGAGCCCCGGGTGACCGCGAGCGCGAGCAGTGCCACCGCCCAGGCGGCCACCGCCGCGAAGTACGCGTCCGCCGAGGTGCCCATCCATACCGCGGCGGGT
This sequence comes from Streptomyces sp. NBC_01429, assembly GCF_036231945.1. Classification (NCBI taxonomy): domain Bacteria; kingdom Bacillati; phylum Actinomycetota; class Actinomycetes; order Kitasatosporales; family Streptomycetaceae; genus Streptomyces; species Streptomyces sp. NBC_01429. The sequence continues at coordinate 7,357,716 of NZ_CP109599.1, forward strand.
GCCAGGACGAGGAAGGGCGCTGCCCGTCGTGCTGAACGCTCGTCGGCCAGCGCGCGGATCGCGACCAGGACGGCCGCGCAGGCCGTCGCGCCGACGGTGATGCACCAGATGCCGGCCCAGCCACCGCCGCGCAGTCCGATCCGGTCGAGGAGGACGAAGGTGAGGGTGGCGGCCGGGGGGTGGCCGGCGACGTGGGCGGGCCAGTTGTCGGGGGACTGGATCAGGATGTGATGGGTGAAGTCGCCCAGGGCGGCCGGGATGTCGTGGAAGCGGTCGATGACCTGGAGATATTCGTTGCGGGTGGTGAGACGGGCGGCGATGCCTCGCTGCCAGCCGTCGATCAGGGCGAGGGAGAGTGTCCAGGCCGTGGACGTGCCCCAGGCCAGCGTCAGCAGGGCCCGCCAGGGGAGACGCGCGGCGAGGGCGGGGCCGTACGCGAGGGTGAGGATGGCGACGATGCCTGCCGCCGGGGTGCCGGGACCGACGTGCGGTTCCCAGGACCCCAGCACCGGCGGCCAGCCGACACGCAGTGTGTGGCGGGTTTCCTGGATGTGGCGGCCGACCAGCACGGCCGTCGTCACCAGCAGGACGGCGGCGCCGACGGCGTACAGGTCGCGGCGGAGGCCGCGGGACGGTCGGTCGGTGCGGTCGGTGCTCGGGGTATTCGGGGTGCGCGGCTCGTCGGAGCGTACGGCGCGGGTGCGGGTCACACCGGCACGGTAGGCGGGCGGACGTTCACACACCGCCGTCCCCGGACGGACGTCAGCGTTTCGTCATGAGTCGCAGGCCCTCCACCAGGGCGCTCGCGGCCTACGTTCGGACCATGCGAGACGATCCACGGCTGCCGATCTCCCCCACCGACCCCCGCTTCTGGCGCAGTCCCCTGCGTGGCCCCTGGTTCACGTCCGTGCTGGGCGTCGTCCTGCTTGTCGGGATCACGGTGCTGTTCGTGACGGGCCTGTTCTCGTACGCCGCCTACAACCCGGACCTGGCGCCGGTCAACGACAAGACCCCGGGCAAGGGGATCCTCGGCTTCTATCTCTTCGCCTGGCCCACGAACCCGCATTGGCTGTACCGGCTCAACCAGGGCGTCCATGTCACCCTGGGCGTCACCCTGATCCCTGTTCTGCTGGCCAAGCTGTGGTCGGTGGTGCCGAGGCTGTTCGCGCTGCCGCCGGTCCGCTCGCTCGCGCACGCGCTGGAGCGGCTCTCGCTGCTGCTGCTCGTCGGGGGCGGGCTGTTCGAGTTCGTGACCGGGGTGTTCAACGTCCAGCTGAACTACGTCTTCCCGGGCTCCTTCTATCCGCTGCACTTCTACGGCGCCTGGGTGTTCTTCGCGGCCTTCGCGGCCCACGCGCTGCTGAAGCTGCCCACCGCGGCGCGCAATATTCGCCAACTGCGCCAGGAGCGCAATGACTTGGTGTCCCCGTGCCCCGCAGAGCCGACCGTCTCCCGGCGCGGCGCCCTGTTGTTCGTCGGGGGCGGCTCGCTGCTGCTGTTCGCCACCACGGTGGGGCGGAGCTTCGACGGTCTGCGCCGTACCGCCCTCCTCGCGCCGCACGGCGGGGCCGAGCCCGGCGGCGGCCCGAACGGCTTCCAGATCAACAAGCGGGCCGCGTACGCCGGGATCCGCGCCGCCGAGACGGCCGAGGACGCCTGGCGGCTCGTCGTCACCGGACGGACCGGCACCGTCCGCCTCAGCCGCGCCCGACTATCCGAACTACCCCTGCACAGCGCCGCGTTGCCCATTGCCTGCGTCGAGGGCTGGTCGACGTCCGACCAGTGGTGGCGCGGGGTGCGGCTGCATGAACTCGCCGCACTCGTCGGGTACGAGGACGACCCACCGGACGTCCTCGTCGAATCCCTCCAGCGGCACGGCGCCTTCCGCAGAGCGGGCCTGCGCGCCAACCAGGTCGCCGACCCGCGCTCCCTGCTCGCCCTGTATGTCAATGGCGAAGAGCTGTCCCCCGACCACGGCTATCCCGCCCGCGTGATCGTGCCCGCCGCGCCCGGTGTGCTGAACACCAAGTGGGTGGCCCGTATGACGTTCGGAGATCTGTGATGCTTCCGCGTGTTCCGGTCGGCAGCCCGCTTCAACTGCTTCTACTCGCTTGCTCGTTCGCCCTCGCCGGGTACGCGGGGGTACGGCTGCTCGCGGACGACTGGGCCGGTGTGGCGCTGTGGATCGTGGGGGCGGCGCTGCTGCACGATCTCGTACTGCTGCCCCTGTACGCGGGGGCGGACCGGGTGGTGGTACGCGCTCTCGGCGCGGTCGGTCGCCGGGAGTGGGCGATGTACGTCCGGGTCCCGGCGGCCCTGTCCTGTCTGCTCCTGCTCGTGTGGTTCCCGCTGATCAGCGGGATGGCCGACCGGCGTTACCGGCTTGCCACCGGGCTGTCTCCGGACGGCTTCCTCGCCCGCTGGCTGCTGATCACCGCCGTCCTGTTCGGCGGCTCGGCGCTGCTGCTGGCGCTGCGGCTGCGCAAGGCGGCGAAACGCCGGTCACCGGCCGTCCAGTGACCGGCCCGCTCCCAGTCCCGCGCGTAGCGGTGCAGGGCCGGAATGCCGAGCCGTGACCAGGGGAAGGGAGCGCCGGCCGTGGCGCGCGCGTCGGTGATGTGGACGTGCACGCGTTCGTCGACGTCCACCGGCGCGGTCTCGGCGATCAGCAGCCCGCCGGGGGCGAGCAGGCCCGCGACCCGCTCCAGCAGGGCGCGCGGGTCGCCGCCGATACCGACGTTGCCGTCCATCAACAGGACGGTGCCCCAGCGGCCCTCGCCGGGCAGCGGCTCGAAGACGGAGCGGCGTAGCGCCTGGCCGCCGAGGCGGGCCGTGTGGTCGACGGCGGCCTCGCTGACGTCGATACCGAGGGCGGTCCGGCCCCGGGCGGCGAGTTCCGCCACCAGCCGTCCCGGTCCGCAGCCGACGTCCAGCACGGTGCCCTCGCACCGGTCCAGCACGTCCAGATCGACCGGGTCGGCCCGGGCGCACCAGCGTTCCACCTCAAGTGGCAGCAGCCAGCCGTCGTCCCGGCGCAGGAACAGCGGACCGCGTCCGGCGCGCAGGGCGGCGGCGTAGGAGTCGGCGCCCGCCCACGGCGGCATGGTGGTACTCATCGGCGGGCCGCCGACGGCGCGCTCCGGGCCAGCCGCGAGGCGAACCCGCTGTGCGGGGCCAGGGCGGCGACCGCGTACGCGTCGGCCGCCGTGTCGACGTCCCGCAGGCACGGCAGGTCGCGCACGCGCAGCCCGGCGGCGGCCAGCCGCCGCCGCTGCACGGCCCCCGTCACCGGCGTCGACATGGGCACGCCGAGCAACAGGGCGGGGTCGGGGCAGGACAGACCGAGCGCCCAGAAGCCACCGTCCCGCGCCGGGCCGAAGTACGCGTCGCAGTCAGCGAAGTCCACGGTGAGCAGCTCGGGCGTCACCTGCGGGGTGTCCATGCCGATGAGCAGCGCCGGGCCGTGGCAGTGCGCGAAGGCGTCCGCCAGCCGCTCGTCCAGTCCGCCCGCACACTGCGGTACGACGTCGAAGCCGGGCGGCAGCCAGCGGCCCGGGGTCCCGTCGAGGACGAGGACCCGCCGGGACGCGGGCGCCGCCGCCACGGTGCGCAGGGTGTCGGCGAGAGCGGCTTCCGCCAGCTCCGCGGCTTCCTCGGGAGCGAAGGGCGGGGTGAGTCGCGTTTTGACGCGCCCCGGCCGGGGTTCCTTGGCGATGACGAGGAGTGTGGTCACCGTGCTGTTCCTCCCGCGTGGTCGGGGCTCTCGCGCAGGACGCGGCTCATGTCCCGTACCGCTTGCCAGGTGCCGCGCCAGGTGCCCGTCACCTTCGAGGCGCCGGTGCGCGGCAGATACGGCACGTCGTGCTCGGCGATCCGCCAGTCCGCGTCGGCGGCCCGTACGACCATCTCCAGGGGATAGCCGCTGCGCCGGTCGGTGAGGCCGAGGGCGAGCAACGGCTCGCGACGGGTGGCGCGCAGGGGGCCGAGGTCGTGCAGGCGCAGCCCGGTGCGGTGGCGCAGCATACGCGCGAGCGCCAGATTGCCCGCGCGGGCGTGCGCGGGCCAGGCGCCCCGGCCGCGGGCGCGCCGTCGTCCGAGGACGAGGTCGGCAGCGCCGGAGCGGATCTCGTCGACGAAGGGCACGAGCAGCGCGGGGTCGAGGGAGGCGTCGCAGTCGCAGAAGCAGACGATGTCGGCGTCCGCGGCGCTCAGTCCGGCGTGGCAGGCGGCGCCGAAGCCCCGGCGCGGCTCGTGCACGACGGTCGCGCCGAGCGTGCGGGCGAGGTCCGCCGAGCCGTCGGTGGAGCCGTTGTCGACGACCAGGGCGCGCCAGCCGTCCGGGATCCGTGCGAGCACCCAGGGCAGCGCCTCGGCCTCGTTCAGGCAGGGCAGGACGACATCGACTTTTCGTGGAGGTGGGAGGGTCACGGCTTCACCCTACGAGTGCTAATCGGGCAATTCGGGCATGCGGTCCTTACGAAACATGGACGTCGGCGGCGGGAGGGCCTCGGGGGAGGGTGCCTGGGGACGGCGGGATGCCAGGCTGGAGGCATGCAGCAGCCGTATGAGCCCCCGGGGGCACAAGCAGGGAGCCGGCCGGCGAGGGTCCTGGTCGTCGATGACGATCCGACCGTCTCCGAGGTCGTCGCCGGATATCTGGACCGCGCCGGCTACCTCGTGGACCGGGCGGATGACGGGCCGTCGGCCCTCGTCCACGCCGACGCGCACCGTCCGGATCTGGTCGTGCTGGACCTGATGCTGCCGGGCATGGACGGTCTGGAGGTCTGCCGCAGACTGCGTGGCCGGGGCCCGGTGCCGGTCATCATGCTCACCGCCCGCGGCGACGAGGACGACCGCATCCTCGGCCTGGAGGTCGGCGCCGACGACTACGTCACCAAGCCCTTCAGCCCCCGCGAGCTGGTCCTGCGCGTGGAGTCGGTACTGCGCCGCTCCCGCCCCGCCACGGGAACGCGTCCGCTCGGCGCGGCCGGGCTCGCCGTCGATCCCGGAGCCCGCCGTGCCACCAAGAACGGCGACGAACTTCCCCTCACGCTGAGGGAGTTCGACCTGCTCTCGTTCTTCCTGCGCCATCCTGGGCGGGCATACGGCCGGGAGGCCCTGATGCGCGAGGTGTGGGGCTGGGACTTCGGCGACCTGTCGACCGTCACGGTCCATGTCCGTCGGCTGCGCGGCAAGGTCGAGGACGATCCTGCCCGCCCCCGTCTGATCCAGACGGTGTGGGGGGTGGGCTATCGCTTTGAACCGGAAGGTGCCCCGAGGGAGGCTCCGGGGCACGAACCGGGAGACGGACCTGGGAACGGACCAGGGCCGGGAGACGGGCCGGAAGCCGAACCGGGGCCGGGAGTCGACGGGCCGGGGCGGGCACCGGTTCACGGGCAGGTGGGCTGACGTGCGCGACACCCTCCTCATCGCCCTCTACGCCTTCCTGGGCGCGGCCGTGACGGGCCTTGCCGGAGCGGTCGTGCTGCGGCTGATTCGCCGCCGGTCGCTCACCGCCTCGCTCGCCGTCGTGGCGGCGGTGGGGGTGCTGGCCATGCTCGCCGGCACGCTGGCCGTGGCGTGGGCGATGTTCCTCTCGCCCCACGACCTGTCGGTGGTGACGACCGTCGTCGCCATGGCCGCCGTCGTTTCGCTGGTCACCGCTCTGCTGCTGGGCCGCTGGGTGGTCGCCCGCAGCCGTGAACTGGCCGTCGCGGCGCGCTCGTTCGGCGACGGCCAGTTCGCGGCCCCGGAGATCCCGGCCACCGCGGAACTGGCAGAGGTCAGCCGCGAGCTGGCGGCCACCAGCGCCCGGCTCGCCGAGTCCCGTGAGCGGGAGCGGGCGTTGGAGACCTCCCGGCGGGAACTCGTGGCCTGGATCTCGCACGATCTGCGCACCCCGCTGGCCGGTCTGCGCGCCATGTCGGAGGCCCTGGAGGACGGCGTCGCCGCCGACCCCGACCGCTATCTCAAGCAGATCCGTACCGAGGTCGAACGGCTCAACGCCATGGTCGGCGACCTCTTCGAACTCTCCCGCATCCACGCCGGCACGCTCCCGCTGACCCCCTCCCGTATGTCGTTGTACGACCTGGTCGGCGACGCGCTGGCGGGAGCCGACCCGCTCGCGCGGGTGCACGGGGTCAAGTTGGTGGGCGGGCTGGTCGAGCCCGTGCCGGTGGAGGTGGACGGCAAGGAGATGAGCCGCGTGCTCGGCAATCTCCTGATCAACGCCATCCGGCGTACTCCGGCGGACGGCACCGTCGCGATCGCGGCCGAACGTGCGGCCGGTGGCGACGTGGTGCTGTCCGTGACGGACGGCTGTGGCGGCATCCCGGAGGAGGAACTGCCGCGCGTCTTCGACACCGGCTGGCGCGGCACCGACGCCCGCACCCCCCCGGCGGGCGCGGGTCTGGGCCTTGCCATCGTGCGAGGAATCGTGGAGGCGCACCGGGGGAGGGCGACCGTACACAACATCCCCGGTGGCTGCCGCTTCGAAGTCACCCTGCCCGCGGTACCCGCCTGAACACACGTCCGGTGGCCCAGGCGCGCGCCGGACCGGCTCACCCGTCCCGCAGCCCCGCCCTCGCGAACTCCCGCATTCCCTCACCGAAGCCGGTCTCCGGCTTCCAGCCCAGAGCGGCCCGCAGACGCGAGGAGTCGGCGGTGATGTGCCGGACATCGCCCAGCCGGTACTCGCCAGTGACGACGGGCTCGGCTCCGCCGTACGCGACGGCCAGGGACCGGGCCATCTCGCCGACGGTGTGCGGATCCCCGCTGCCGGTGTTGTACGCGGTCAGCGTCCCCGGTGCGGAAGACGCCTCCAGGGCGGCGGTGTTGGCGGCCGCGACGTCCCGCACGTGTACGAAGTCCCGCCGCTGGCACCCGTCCTCGAAGACGCGGGGAGCCTCGCCCCTGGCCAGCGCGGAGCGGAAGAAGGAGGCCACGCCCGCGTACGGGGTGTCCCGGGGCATCCGGGGCCCGTACACGTTGTGGTAGCGCAGCGACACCGCCGACCCGCCCGTGCTACGGGCCCACGCGGCGGCCAGGTGCTCCTGGGCGAGCTTGGTGGCGGCGTACACGTTGCGCGGATCGGCGGGGGCGTCCTCGTCGACCAGGCCGGGGAGAAGGCTTTCCGCGCACAGGGGGCACCGCGGCTCGAACCGCCCCCCGTCCAAGTCCTCGGGCGCGCGCGGTCCTGGCCGCACCACGCCGTGCCGGGCGCACTCGTATCGTCCCTCGCCGTACACCACCATCGATCCGGCCAGGACGAGATGGCGGACACCGGCCTCCGCCATGGCGGCGAGCAGCACGGCGGTGCCGAGGTCATTGTGGGAGACGTACTCCGCCGCGTCGGCGACCCCGTCGCCGAGGCCGACCATCGCCGCCTGATGACACACCGCGTCGGCCCCCGCGAGCGCCCGGGCGACCGCGGCGGGGTCACGGACGTCGGCGCCGGGATCCTCCCGGACGTCGTACACGAGCGGATCGTGCCCGCGCTCCCGCAGGGCGTCGACGACATGGGACCCGATGAACCCGGCACCGCCGGTGACCAGTACACGCATAAGGCCACGCTAGGACCGGGGGCCCGCGGGAACCCGCGCTCCGCCGTGGGCGTCACGACTCCGTAAGACACGCAGCCCGAACGACGACCGGCCCGGGGTGTCTCGGTGTGGTCGGTCTCAGCCGAAGTGGGGGACTTTCGCCGACTACTCGCTCTCCTGTGCTGCGGCGAGGGAGGCGCGGACCTCGTTCATGTCGAGAGTGCGGGCCTGGTTGAGGAGGTCGTCGAGGGCGGCCTCCGGCAGGGCGCCAGGCTGGCGGAAGACGGCGACGTTCTCACGCAGTTTTCTGAAGTCAGCTCGACGGTGCTCATCAGGGTTTCCCATCTTTCGGTCTGTGCGGGAGATCTGCTGCACGCGGCGTGATCGCCGGTCCAGGCGTCAGGCACCGCGATCCCGCGGTGCCTGACGGACGGTCTGTGCGCTGGTGGTCCAGCCCTTACACGGTTATCGGACGGAGACCGCCGGGACGGGTTCTGCCTCGTCCGACGGGGCTGTGGGGGCGGCGTTCTTCGGGCCGCGCAGGGCGACGTGGAGGAACAGGACGGCCATCACGGCGGTGCCCGCCCACATGGCCTGCTGCCATCCATCGACGAAGGACTGCTGGGCTGCGTGGATCAGGTCCTGTGCGTGACCGCCGGACTTGGGGGCCACCTCGATGGCGTTGGCGATGCCTTCGCGCGCGGTGTCCGCGGCGCCCGCGGGGATGCCGTCGAGCTTGTCGTCGATTGCGCCGCGGTACCCGTTGGCCAGGAGCGCGCCGAGCATGGCGACCCCGAGTGCGGTGCCGAACTCGCGGGTGACGTCGTTGAGGGCGGAGGCCACGCCCTGCTTGGCGCGGGGCAGGGAGCTGGTGATGGCCTCGGTCGAGGGCGTCATCGACAGACCCATGCCGATGCCCATGGCGAGCATGCCGGCGAGGATGGACAGGTAGCCGCCGTCGACGGAGACGAACAGTGCCATGAGTGCCAGGCCGAGGGTGGCCAGAGCGACGCCCACGGTCATGGTCGAGCGGGCACCGATCTTGGCGGCCGTCTTGGGGGCCAGGCCGGACGCCATCATCATCATGACGGCCATGGGCATCATCGCCACGGTGGACAGCAGGCCCGACCAGCCCAGGACGGCCTGAAAGAACGGGAAGAGCACGACGGCGATACCCGCCTGGACGCCGAAGACGACCAGCAGTGTGATCGAGCCGCTGGCCAGGCCGCGCTCACGGAACAGGCGCACATCCAGCAGGGAGGCATCGCGACGGCGCAGTTCCCAGGCCACGAAGCCGATGGCGGCGACGACGCCGACGATCAGGCTCATCAAAGTGACCGGCGCGGTCCAGCCGCGCTCAGGGCCTTCCTGCAGGACGAAGATGAGACCGATCACGGCGATGGTGGAGACCAGCGCGCCCATGGTGTCGAAGGAATGCGTCGAGGGTTCCCGGGAGTTGGGGACCGACTTCAGTGTCATGGCCAGGGTCACGATGACCAGCACCACGGGCAGGACGAACAGCCAGCGCCAGTCGGCGACGTCGACGAGGAGCGCGGAGAGGAACATGCCCAGGATGCCGCCGCCTCCGGCGACACCCGTCCACACACCGATCGCCTTGCCCCGCCGCTCCTCGGGGAAGGTCGAGGTGATGACCGCGAGCGTGATCGGCATGATCATCGCTGCGCTGATACCGGCGGCCACGCGCGCGGCGATCATCACTCCTGCCGACGGGGCCAGCCCCGCGACGACGCTGGCGGCGCCGAAGACGGTCAGTCCGGTGATCAGCATCGGCTTGCGGCCCAGGCGGTCACCGATCGCGCCGAGCGGCAGCAGCAGCGCGGCCAGAGCAAGGGTGTAGATGTTGATGATCCACAGAACGGTGTTCTGCGAGGCGTCGAACTCCACGGCCATGTGGGTCTGGGCGACGTTCAGCCCGGACACCGATGCGATGACGGCCATCAGCGCGATCGACACGGCGATCAGGATCGTACGCAGCTGACGCGCATCCGGTGCGCCCCCGCCGCCTACTGGCGCGGCCGTCGCCTGGGGAGGCTGATTGATACTCATGATTTCCTCTCGAAAAGGGCATGCGGATTCAGCGCCGGAGCAGGGCCGGTCGCCAACAGTGGTGAGGCCGGGGCGCCGCTCACCGCGCGGGCCGCTGATGCGCGGTCGTGCGGTTCAGCCGCGGGAGCCGGTTGTCAGGCGGGGGCGTTCTCGCCCTGTGCCGCGGCGAGGGCCGCGTCGGTGTCGGCGGTTGCCAGCAGGGCGTTGATGTGGGCGGCGGCCAGGGCGCCGGCCGCGGCGGACGCGCCGACCTGCGCGGAGAGGTCCGTGGCGTTTCCGGCCACCCACACGCCCGGGACGTCGGTGGATCCGGCCATGGCGGAGGCGTAGCGGCGGCCCATGCCGTCGGGCAGGTCCTCCATCGGCAGCATCAGGCCGTCCAGGCCCTTGGTGCGGGCCTGCGTCCGCGTGGCCACCGCGATCACGTGCCGCTCCACGACGGTGCCGTCCGCCAGGCGTACCCCGGCGAGGGTGCCGTCCACGTCGTTGACGACTTCCCGCACTTCAGTCTCGATGACGCGGATATCGCGGGCGGCGAACCGGGCGCGGGTGTCCGCGTCGAGCTCGGTGCCGTGGGTGAAGTAGACCAGGTCATCGGTCAGTTGACGGAACAGCAGCGCGTGGTGGAGGGAGGCGGGACCGGTGGCGAGGATGCCGACGGGCTCGTCGCGGACCTCCCAGCCGTGGCAGTAGGGGCAGTGCACCACGCTGCGGCCCCAGTGCGCGGCCAGGCCCGGCACCTCGGGCAGTACGTCGCTCAGTCCGGTGGCCACCAGCACCCTGCGTGCGGTGAGGGTGCGGCCGTCGGCCAGGGTGACGGTGAACCGCAGATCACCGTCGGCCGAGGGGGCCGCGGGCTCGGTGGAGGCCACCTCGCCGAAGACGATCCGGCCGCCGTACCGGCGTACCTGCCGGCGTCCTCGCTCAAGGATCTCGAGCGGCGGGGTGCCGTCCAGGACGATGAAGCCGTGCATCGCCGCAGCGGGCGCGTTGCGCGGGGTGCCGCTGTCGATCACGACGACCGAACGGCGCGAGCGGGCGAGCATCAGCGCGCCGTTGAGGCCCGCGACACCGCCGCCGATCACCACCACGTCCACGGTCTCGGCCGGCGGGCTGTCGCTCTCGGAGCGGGAAGTCCGCGCAGACATGTCGCGCCCTTTCGTCCTACGTGGCCCACCGTGCTGGACCATCTGCAATCGACGTTAAACGCGTATTGCATCAAGGGCATACCATGTTGCCCATGACGCAAGAGGATGGGCAGCTGGACAGCCTCGTACGCAAACGGATCCGCGCACTGCGGGTCGCACAGGGCTGGTCCCTGGAAGAACTGGCCACCCGCGCCAACCTCAGCCAGTCCTCGCTGAGCCGCATCGAGAACGGTCAGCGCCGGCTCGCCCTGGACCAGCTCGTCACCCTCGCCCGCGCCCTGGACACCACCCTGGACCAGCTCGTGGAGAACGCCGCCGCCGACGTCGTCATCAGCCCGATGATCGATGGCGCCCACGGCCTGATGCGCTGGCCCGTAAAGGGTGACCCAGGGATGAGCGTCGTGCGTCAGCGGATGACCGAACCGCCGCCCGACAATCCCGCCCGCATGCGCGCCCATCCCGGCCGCGAATGGCTGGTGGTCCTGTCCGGCACCGCCATCCTCCTGCTCGGCCACCGACGCTTCCGCATCGAGACCAACCAGGCCGCCGAATTCCCCACCATGATGCCGCACGCCATCGGCTCCGAGGGCGGCCCGTGCGAGATCATGGGCATCTTCGACCGCGACGCCCGCCGCGGCCACCAACGCGACGCGGGCGAGAGTGGCGACCGCGAAGGCGTACAGGGCCCCCGCGAGTAGCAGCCCCGCCGGCGCGGGGTGTGCCGCGCGAGGGGGGCGATCTTGCGTGACGGGCAGCATGACGCGTCATCTCCTTGCGTAATCCGCAAGCAGTCACGCGGTATGCGCATGGGTCGCTTACGGTGATGCCATGACCTCAGCGCACCAGCACACCCCCCATCGCGGCGGCTCGCACGGCCACCACCAGGAGCACGGCGACAGCGGCCAGGCGGAGATCCTCGACCTGGACGCCGAGGTGCTCGCCGAGCACATCGCGTCCATCACCGCCTGGCTGCCGCTGAAGAGCGCGCCGCGCCAGATCGCGGATCTGGGCTGCGGAACCGGTGCGGGCACCTTCGCGCTCCTCGAGCGTTTCCCCGAGGCACACGTCACCGCCGTCGACGCCTCCGCCGGCCACCTGCAACTCCTGCGCGAGAAGGCATGCGCACGCGGCGTTCAGGACCGCGTGCGTACCGTGCAGGCCGACCTCGACACCAACCACTGGCCCGACTTCGGCACACCGGACCTGGTGTGGGCCTCGGCCTCGATGCACCACATGGCCCACCCCGACCACGCACTGCGCAGCGTCCGCGAACTCCTCGCCCCGGGCGGCCTGTTCGCCGTCGTCGAGCTGGACGGATTCCCCCGTTTCCTGCCGGCCGACGCACCCGAGAACCGACCCGGCCTCGAAGAGCGCGCCCATGCCGCCACCGACAGCTTCCACGCCGAACACGTACCCCACCGCGGCGCCGACTGGGGACCTGTGCTGACCGCCGCCGGGTTCACCGTCGAAGACGAACGCACCATCACCGTCAACATCGAAGGCAACCGCAACGAGGCCATCGGCCGCTACGCCCACGGCAGCCTGAAGCGCATCCGCGACACCGGCGCACCCGCACTCGGCCCCGAAGACCTCACCGCACTCGACGAACTCCTGGATGCCGACAGCCCGCGCAGCATCCTGCGCCGCGACGACCTCGCCGTCCGTACCGAGCGCACCGTCTGGGCTGCCCGCCGCGCGTGACCGCCGGCCAGTTGCGCGCCGGGCAGCTCCAGCAGCCGCTTACTCGCCTCGCACACACCCACTGCCGCGTACCGGCGTGCGCTTCGTTGGGCTGAGCGACCAAGCCCGCGCATCGCCTCGCGCAGCGCTACCGCCGCGCCGCCGTCGGCCAGCCTCTCGGTGCTCCGGCCGACCCCCTTCAAGCGCGGGTAGGAACGGCCGGACGGTGCGCCGGGGCCGACTCGCCGCCTACGCGGTGGAGCCGTGGCGCCGGACCTGGACGGGAGCCGGCCCCGACGGCCGGTCGGTGGGGCACGCGTCGCTGCGGCTGGACGCCGATGGCGTGTCCGCCAGGCTCGGGCGGGTGCTCGTCGCCCGGACGTCCGGGGCCGCGAATACGAGGCCGCACTGCTGACGCGGGTACTGACGCTGGCCTTTGGTCGGTTGGGCTTGGAGCGCGTGGAGCTGGGGGGGGCTTCGCTCACCACGGCAACGCGGTACGGCCCTGCGAACGTCTTGGGTTCCGCGTGGACCGGGTGCTTCCCGACGTGCAACGGTGCAACGCGTGGGAGATCAGTCCTGGTCCGCACAGCGGATGAGCCTGACGAAGGCGGACTGGGGGGACGAGCCGCCCGGTTAGGGGTCCCGAAGCCGGTTCGCCCAGCCGGACCGGCTCTACGCCTCCAGCCGTGCGAGAGGATATCCGACGCCCGTCAGCCGCTCCGACTCCCGCCAGAGGCGGCGCTGCGCGGCGGGGTCGCGAGACGTGGCACTGGACTCGACCCGTACGGGATGCCCGGTGAACTGGGCGCGGCCGGGCGGGCCGTAGTACTCGCCGCCCCTCGCGTCCGGGGCCACCGCGGCACGCACCATGCCCAGCGCGCCGACCTCCCGGTCCTGCAGTACCCAGCGCGTCAGCAGCTTGATCCGCGGGTCGAAGAGGAACCGGTTGGCCGGGCTGAGATCCCGGGTGAACTCGGTGCGGGACATGCCGGGATGTGCGGCAAGGGCGACTGTCTGCGCACCGGATGCGGACAGCTGGCGCTGCAGCTCGTACGTGAACATCAGGTTGGCCAGTTTTGACGCGCCGTAGACGGCGTCCCTCCGGTATTTCCCCCGCGTCTGTAGATCGTCGAGGTCGAGGGTGGCGCTGCGGTGGACGAGGCTGCTGACCGTCACGACCCGTGAGCCGGGTACCGGAAGCAGCCGGTCCAGAACCAGCCCGGTGAACGCGAACACACCGAGGTGGTTGGTGGCGAACGTCGCCTCGAAACCGTCCTCGGTGACCGTGCGTTCCCTGGACCCGAGCATGCCCGCGTTGTTGATGAGCAGGTCGATTCGGCCGTGCTCGGCCCGTACCTCCTCGGCGGCCTCGCGCACCGACGCCTGGGATGCCAGGTCCAGGCGCAGTGTGGTGACGGTCGAGCCCGGCGCGGCGGCCCGGATGCGGTCGGCGGCTTCGGCGGCCTTGGCCGGGGTGCGGCAGGCCAGCACCACGGCGGCCCCGCGCCGGGCGAGGATCCGTGCCGCCTCGAAGCCGATCCCGGTGTTGGCGCCGGTGACCACAACCGTACGTCCGCGCTGGTCAGGGACGTTTTCTGCGGTCCAGACATGGTGAGACATGACAGCACCTCCGGTAATCGGGATGGGCATCCCGGTTTTGTGGAATATACGGGACGGCCGTCCCGGTTGTCCATGCCGTAAGTTGTCCATGCCGCAAGGAGGGTCATGAGCAACCAACCGCCACTGCGCGCCGACGCGCGGCGCAACCGGGCCCACGTACTGGAAGTGGCGGCCCGGATCTTCGCGACCGAAGGGCTGTCCGTGCCCGTGCACGAGATCGCGCGCCGCGCGGGCGTCGGCACCGGTACCGTCAGCCGGCACTTCCCCGCCAAGGAGGACCTGTTCGCGGCGATCCTGCGCGCCGGGGTGGAGGAACTCGTGAACCACGCGGACGCGTTGGCCGAGCGGGAAGAACCGGGCCCCGCGTTCTTCGCGTTCCTCGCCGCCACGGTACGCACGGGCGCGGCCAACCGCGGTCTGGCGGAGCAACTGGCCGCCAGCGCCTCCGGAGATCAGGAGGCCCAGCACGATCGGATGGGCCTCGACCTGCTGTGCGACCGCACGGGCGACCTGCTCGACAACGCCCAGAAAGCGGGCGCCGTGCGCGCCGATATCGGGCTCGACGACGTCAACGCGTTGATGGCCGCCTGCATGTCCCGGGGAAACGGGCCGTCACTGGAACCGATCATCGCCACCGTCAGCACCGGACTTCGCGCGCCGTGAAGAGTGCCGATTTCGTGTTCCGGCGCGCCGCGGGCCCCGACGCGGCGGACATGGCCGACGTGTGGCTGCGCTCCTTCGCCGCCGCGCTGCCGACCGTACGCCGCGCGCACGGCGACGACGACGTACGCAACTGGTTCTCCTATGTGGTCATCCCGCGGTACGAGACCTGGGTGGCCGTCGCCGGCGGCTCCGTGATCGGCCTCCTGGCCCTCGACGGCGAGGAGTTGGAACAGCTCTACCTGGATCCGTCGTGGCGCGGCCGGGGCGTGGGCGACCGGTTCATCGACTTGGCCAAGCGGCAGCGGCCCGCCGGTCTCGACCTGTGGACGTTCCAGGTCAACGGGCCGGCTCAACGCTTCTACGAACGGCATGACTTCGTCCCGGTCGAGTACACCGACGGACTGCACAACGAGGAGTACGAACCTGACGTCCGCTACACCTGGCGGCCTCAGCCACCGGCGGTGGCGGCGGCGGCAGCGGAAACCTGAGCGGTTGCGCCACTCGACTTGTTCTTCAACCTCGCAACCGTTGTAGGGCGATGGGTGTCGCTTCGCGTCGGACGGTTTGCCCGCGTCGTGGCGGGTGGCCCGGCGTCTTTCCTTCGAGCCGGGTGGTCGTTCCCGGGCCGGGCCGGTGAGGTTGTGGCGCTTTGGCGGGACAGGGCGTGTGCCGGCGGCTTCTCCCAGGGGTGCCGCGAGTACGGCCGTAGCCGCTTCTCTTGATCATCTTGCGGTTGACCTGACCGTTGACCGTGCCTGAGCTTCGGACTTTCCGGTATCTGGCTTTGCACGCTACCATGCGATGCATGACACTATCCGGCATCGAAACCCTGGACGCGGGGGCACGGACGAGGGCGAGCGGACCGGTGGCGACTCAAGTTCACCACGCTGTGGCCCGCCTTCCGTGAAACCGCCGACCACGTCCTCGTCCTGAAGGAGAACCCGTGAACAACCCCACCGAGCACCCCCTGGTCCGCGCCCACCTCGACGCCGTCGACCGGTACACCGCCCCACTGTCTGCCGGGCGCCGCCGCGAGCTGCTGGCGGACCTGTGCGAGCACGTCGAGGGTGAGCTGGCCGAGCGCGACCCCGTGGACGAGGATGCCGTCCGGCAGGTCCTGGAGCGGCTCGGCAGCCCTCGGCAGATCGCTGACGCCGCGCTGGCCGAGGAGGGCCGGACCCGGCCCGAGCCGGAGACCGACCGCCGCACCACCCTCACCCTGGTCTTCGCGGTGCTGCCGATGCCGTTGCTTCTTATCCCGGTCATCGGGCCCGGCCTCGCGCTGGTCGCCGCGATCGTCGCCGCCGTAAGGGTCACGAAGGCGGCGCAGTGGACGCGGTGGGAGAAGACGCGGGCGACCCTGCTCCTGCTCAGCCCGATCCTGGCCACGCCCCTTGCTGCTGTCGTCGTCGCGTCCTCCACCGGCCTGAGCGTGATCGGCGTCCTCGTGGCCTGCGCGGTGGGTTTCTGTCCTGCTCTGGTCGCGGCGTACCTCCTGGCCCGCTCCGCCGCCCGCCTGCGGACCGCCGCCCTGATCGTGAATTGACGGTCGGTACAGCCGCCTTCCGTCCCCGGATCGGGCGACGTGTCGTCGCCGTCGGCTACCAGGAGCAGACTGGATCCGGCCGTGCCGGTGGGAATCTCCGCCGGCGGATCCGAGTTGGCCTCGATGACGACCACGATGACAACGGGGTGGATCGCGGGCCACCGCGGTGAGGGAACGGGAGCCGATGAGCCTTCGCCAGTTCGAGTATGCCCTGGCCGTCGCCGAGGAGGGCTCGGTGACGGCGGCGGCGGAGCGGCTGCGTGTCGCCCAGCCGTCGGTGTCCCAGCAGATCCGCGGCCTGGAACGGGAACTCGGCGTGACGCTGTTCGCCCGCACGCCGGCCGGGCTGGTGCCCACCGCGGTCGGCCGGGCGTTCCTGAGGGACGCGGAGGTCGCGGTGAGGGCGGCGCGGCGGGCGAAGGCGACGGCGCGGGCCGGTGCCGATGAGCTGGAGGGCGAGCTGGTGGTCGCGGCCCAGATGGGACTGGGCACGCGGCAGCTGCCGGGCGCGCTGAGCGCGTTGCGCCGCCGTTTCCCTCGGTTGGAGATCACCGTATTCGAGGAGGCGAACCCCGCTGACCTGGAGCGGCTCGCGCGCCGGGGGGTGGTGGACGTCGGCCTGATCGGGGGGCCGTGCAAGGAAGGCTTGTACGAGGGGCACCACCTCGGCGACGAGGAGTTCGTCGTGGTGCTGAGTCCCGAGCACGCGCAGCTCGCCGCCGACCGGGTCGAGCTGCGCGAAGTGACGCGGGAGCCGTGGATCAGGTTCGACCAGAGCAGCGCGCTCGACGGCGTGCTGCGGAACGTGCTGCGGGACAACGAGCTGGCCCCGGCCACGGTCGCCCGCGTCTCCCAGACGGCGACCGCGGTGCGCTGGGCCGCCCACGGGCTGGGAGTGACTCTCGTTCCTACCTCCGCGGTGCCTCCCGGCTTCGAGCACCTCACCCGTCCCGTCCTTCCCGCCGTTTCCATGCCCATCGTCGCCGCGATCCGGCCGGGCGCGGGCCCGGCGGAAATGGCCCTGCTCGAATTTCTGCGTCAGGAGACCTGGTACTACACCGGCTTCTCCGGTAACGGGTCAGGGGCTGCTCACAACTGGGTCATGCCTCCGTCCACCACGAACTCGGTTCCTGTCGTGTAAGTGGCGTCGAAGGCCAGGAACGCCACCGCCCCGGCGATTTCTTCCGGAGTTCCGAAACGTCGCATGGGGTTCTCCGCGACCCGTTCCGCCTTGAACTGATCGGCGGCCTCTTTGGTCATCGTGTTCTCCAGGATCCCCGTGTCGACGGGACCGGGGCTGATCGCGTTGACGCGGATTCCGCGCGGAAGAAGTTCGCGGGAGAAGCTGCGGGCCATTGAGCGCAGCGCCGCCTTGCCCGCCGCGTAGACGCTGGTCTCCGCCATGCCCATGACGTTCGCGACCGAAGTGGTGAGGACGACACCGGCGCCCGTGCTCAACAGCGGGGCGATCTTCTGCACGGTGAAGAAGGCGCCCTTGACGTTGATGGCGAACGATTCGTCGTACATCTCCTCGGTCGTCGACGCGAAAGGCGTGGTGCTCGTGATGCCGGCGTTGACGAAGAGGGCCTCCACCGTGCCGAGTTCGGTCCGTACGCGGGCAGCCAGAGCGTCCAGGTCGGACAGGGAGGCCACGTCGCTCCGGACGGCCAGCGCGTTCTTGCCGAGCCGCTCCACCGCGGCGTCGAGTGTGGTCCGGGAACGGCCGGTGATCACCACCCGTGCTCCGGCGTCCACCAGCAGCTTGGCCGTCGCGAAACCTATGCCACTGCTGCCGCCCGTGATCACTACGTTCTTGTCGCTGTACTTGTCATTCATTTCCGGGGGTCCTCAGTTCTTCATTTCCTCGGCCGGGCCGTTCTTCCGCTCCGTCGGTGTCAGCCCACGGGGAATTCGCCGCCGTCCACGGTGAGGTTCTGTCCGGTCAGCCAGCTCGCCCGGTCCGATACGAGGAACAGCACCGCGTTGGCGATGTCGTCCGGGCGCCCTTCGCGGCCCAGCGGAGGGGCGGTGTTGTCCTGGCCGGGCCCCTCGTGCAGGGCCGCCCACTGCTCCCGCGTCGTCTCGCCGCCAGGGGTGACGGTCCTGCCGGGAGACACCGTGTTGACCCGGACTCCGAACGGGGCCAGTTCCAGGGCCAGTCCCCGGCTGTAGTTCCGCAGCGCCGCCTTCGCCGCCGTGTAGTGGAGGAACGGCGGCGCCGAGGTGGGGACGGCGGCCGAGGAGACGTGCACGACCACGCCCGAGCGCCGTTCACGCATCCCCGGGGTCAGCAGCGAATCCAGCCGCACCGACGCCAGGTAGTTCAGGTCCAGCTGGTCCTGCCACTCCTCGTCCGGGATGGCCCAGGCGTTCTGGAACGGTCCCGCTCCACCCGCGTTGTCGACCAGGATGTCCACCCCGCCGAACGCCTCCCGCGCGGCCCCGGCGATGGCCTCCGCTCCGGCTCGTGTCCGTACATCGGCCTCCACGAAGGAGGCGCCCTCGGGCACCGTGCTCGTCTTCGACCTGGCGGTCACGAGTACCTCGGCGCCCGCGTCGAGGAGCTGGCGCACGACGGCCGCGCCGATTCCGCGCGACCCGCCCGTGACCAGAGCACGCTTTCCCGCGAGCTCTCGCGGTCCCGGTCCGTTCTCGGTGGTGGTCATTCTCTCGGTCCTCTCGGCTGCGTATTCATTTACTCGACGAAAGGAGGAGCGGAGTGCGCAGAGCGAGAATCTTCGGAGATTCTCGGTGAGCACCTCGTCGAGTTGCTTCACGCTACGTCCGGAAAACAACGAAAGACAAAGATGAAATATAAGCAGACGCTATAGGTATTTCCTATGCCGAGGGGTCGCAGACCGAGCTTGCCGAGGCGGTCCTCGTACTGGATGGCGAGGTCCTCGGGCTCGTCGGCAGGGTTGTGCCACATGCTGTCCAGTTCGGACCGTACGGCGGCGGGCAGCGCCTCGTAGCGCTGGGTCCAGGAGTCGCCGTCCGGCATCCAGTAGCCGACGACCTGGAAGCGCTCGGCGGGCAGCCGCAGCTCCTTGCGCAGATAACGGCGCACGGCGCGCAGGGCGTCCGTCTGGCCGGCGACCCATACGTAGCCGCCGGTCAGGTCCGCGCCGGGCGGGATCGCGGCGCCGACCAGTTCCGCCAGGCGGCTGGGGCCGTGGCCGTTGCCGCCGTAGGCCCAGGTCGCCCGTGGGGCACCATCAGCCCGACGAACGAGATCGGACCGGCGACGGAGGTCCCGGCCAGCAGCGTGACGACGACCAGGACCACCCGGGTCGGGGCGAGCCGGGTGCCCAGGGACCTGGCGAGGTCGTCGCCCAGCGCCAGGGCGTTGAGCGAGCCCGCGCTGCACAGCCCGAGCACCAGCCCGGCGCCGGTCAACGGCAGGGCGATGGGGAGGATGTCCAGCGAGCGGCCGCCGATGGAGCCGACGCCCCAGAACCGCACGACGTCGAACCTGGTCGTGTTCTTGAGCGCCATGGCGGAGGTGAAGCCGCCGCACACGGCGGTGAACGCGACGCCCGCGAGGGTGAGTTTCACCGGGCTGCCCCGGTCGGCGCCGATCGAGCCGAGCGTGTAGACGAGCACGGTGAGCCCGAAGGCCCCCGCCAGCGCGAAACAGATGAACTGGCCGGCGCCGGTGTACCCGAGTACGGCGACGGCGAACGTCACCGCGAGGCTCGCGCCCGCCAGCAGGCCGATGGGGAACTCCTGCCGGTGCACGTCCTTGACATTCCGTTGACCGGCTCGCAGCATTCACGGCAGTCGCGTGGAGCCGCGTCGAGTCACGTTCACGTTCCTGTCCGTCCGTCGCGCCGGCCCGCCTCCCGACCTCGAACTTCCTCCCCTCCGGCGCCGTTGTCACGTACCGAAGGAGCCCGTGTCATGGTCGTCAACCGTGAGCTGCTGATCGACGGCAAGGACGTGCCCGCCCTGTCCGGCCGTACCGCCGAGGACCTGAACCCCTTCACCGGCGAGGTGTACGCGACTGTCGCCGCCGCCGGGCCGCGGGACGTCACGCGGGCGGTGGACGCCGCCGACGCGGCCTTCGCGCGGTGGGCGGCGCTCGCACCCTTCGACCGTCGCGCGATCTTCCTCAAGGCGGCCGACCTTCTCGACGACAGGAGGGAGCGGGCCGCGGGGCTGATGGCGGGCGAGGCGGGCGCGACCCGGCCGTGGGCGTACTTCAACGTGGCGCTCGCCGCGAACATCCTGCGCGAGTCGGCCGCCGCGATCACCGCGCCCCGCGGCGAGGTGCTCAGCGCACAGCAGGAGGGCACCCTCGGTCTCGCGATACGCGAACCGCTGGGCGTCGTCGCCGCGTTCGCCCCCTGGAACGCGCCCCTCATCCTCGGTGTACGGGCCGTCGCCGCGCCGCTGGCCGCGGGCAACACCGTCGTCGTCAAGGCGAGCGAGGACGCGCCGATCGCCTGTGGCCTCTTCGTCGCCGACGTACTGCGTGAGGCAGGGCTGCCCGACGGTGTGCTGAACGTCGTCACCAACGCCCGTGAGGACGCCGCCGAGACAGCCGAGGTGTTGATCTCGGACTCGCGTGTCCGCGCCGTCAACTTCACGGGCTCCACCGACGTGGGCCGGATCGTCGCCGCGCGTGCCGCCGCCCATCTCAAGCCCGCTGTGCTGGAGTTGGGCGGGAAGAACGCGGTGATCGTGCTCGCCGACGCCGACCTCGACCATGCCGTCGACGCCGCCGCCTTCAGTGTGTTCCTGAACTCCGGGCAGATCTGCATGTCCGGCGATCGCGTCCTCGTCCACGACTCCCTCGCGGCGGAGTTCACCCGCAGGTTCACCGCCAAGGCCGCCACACTCCGCGCCGGAGACCCGGGCGATCCGCACACCGTGGTCGGCCCGCTGATCAGCGCCTCCGCCGCGGAGCGGGTGGCCGCGCTGGTCGAGGACGCGGTGGCCAGGGGCGCCACCGTTCTGACCGGCGGCGGACGGCCGGAGGGCGCCGTGCACCCGGCGACGGTGCTCACCGGCGTACCGAAGGACGCGGAGCTGCACTACGCGGAGGCGTTCGGCCCGGTCTGCGTGCTCGACACCTTCGCCGACGACGACACCGCCGTGGCCCTCGCCAACGACACCGAGAACGGTCTCACCTGCGGCATCATCACGGAGAACGCCACGCACGGACTCGCCGTCGCCCGCCGTGTCCGTACCGGCATCGTGCACATCAACGACCAGTCCGTCGCCGACGAGCCGCACGCGCCCTTCGGCGGCGTCAAGGCGTCCGGCCACGGGCGCTTCGGCGGACGCTGGGGCATCGAGGCGTTCTCCAGCACCCGCTGGGTGACCATCGCCACCCAGCGGGCCCACTACCCGTTCTGACAGCCGGGCGACAGGTCAGCCGGCGAGCCGCTGCTCGTAGCCGGCCAGCCGCACACAGGCGGTCAGCCCGAGCATCGCCTGCTCCAGCTCCGGCAGGCTCGGGTAGCTCGGCGCGATGCGGATGGTGGCGTCGCGGGGGTCGTCGCCGTACGGGTGGGTGGCGCCCGCCGGGGTCAGCACGATGCCCGCCTCGGCGGCATGGCGTACGACCGCCTTGGCGCAGCCGTCCGGCACGGTGAGCGTGACGAAGTATCCGCCCTTGGGGGAGGTCCAGGTGGCGAGGCCGGTGGTGCCCAGCTCACCGTCCAGGATCCGCTGGACGACGGCGAACTTCGGCTGGAGCAGGGCGCCCTGGCGCTCCATGTGCGCGCGCACACCGTCCGCGTCCCGCAGGAAGAGCAGGTGGCGCAGCTGGTTGATCTTGTCGGGGCCGATCGAGCGCTTGGAGTTGTTGGCGGTCAGCCAGCTCACGTTGGCCGCCGAAGCGCCGAAGAAGCCGACACCGGAGCCCGCGAAGGTGATCTTCGAGGTGGAGCCGAAGACGAACGCGCGGTCCGGGTGGCCGCTCGCCGCGCAGGCCGCCAGCAGGTCGGCGATCTCGACGGGCGTGTCGGTGAGGTGATGGGCGGCGTACGCGTTGTCCCAGAAGATCCGGAAGTCGTCGGCCGCCGTCTCCATCCGGGCCAGCCGCGTCACCGTCTCGTCGCTGTAGCAGACACCGTCCGGGTTGCTGTACTTCGGGACGCACCAGATGCCCTTGACGGCCGGGTCCTCGGCGACGAGCCGCTCCACCACGTCCATGTCCGGGCCCTCCCCGGTCATCGGGACCGGGATCATCTCGATCCCGAACCGCTCGCAGAGCGCGAAGTGCCGGTCGTAGCCGGGCACCGGACACAGGAACGCGATCCGGTCCTCGTCGGCCCAGCGGGACCCGGCGCCGGGCAGCACGCTCAGGAGCGCGTGCACCAGACAGTCGTGCATCAGCTCCAGGCTGGAGTTCCCGGCCGCGAGCAGCTGGCCGGCCGGCACCTGGAGCACCTCGGCGAAGATCTCGCGCAGCGCCGGCAGCCCCTGGAGGCCGCCGTAGTTGCGCAGGTCCACACCGTCGGCGACCGCTGGATGCCCGCCGGGCAGGCTCAGCAGCTCCTCGGAGAGGTCGAGCTGCTCGGGCGCCGGCTTGCCCCGCGTGAGGTCGAGCTTCAGCCCGCGCGCCGCCAGCGCCTCGTAGTCCCGCCTGGCGCGGTCGAGGAGCCCGGTCAGGGCGTCGGGGCTCAACTCGGTGGTCATGGTGATTCCTCTCGCAGGGCCGTCTGCCACGGGGGTCCGGGGGCGCCTGCCGAGGATACAAAGCGGCATGGGCCGGTGCGGGGCCGCTCCGTACGGTGAGACGCGGGCGGGGCCGTCCCCGGGGGCCGCTGTGGCGGCGCCTCACGCCGCGAGGGGCTCCGCGCGGAGCTGCCTGGTCCCGGCGGTCCCGGGACCGGCACTCCTGGGGCCGGGGGACGCCTGGCTGAACACATCGCGCGGTCGCACCATGGGAGACATGACGACAACACTGATCACAGGAGCGAACAAGGGCCTCGGTTTCGAGACCGCCCGCCGGCTCGTCGCGGCAGGTCACACCGTGTACGTGGGGAGCCGGGACCCGGAGCGGGGGCGGCGGGCCGCCGAGCGGCTGGGGGCGCGGGCGGTCGTCATCGACGTCACCGACGACACGTCCGTCGCGGCGGCGGCGAAGGCGATCGAGGCCGACGGCGGTCTCGACGTCCTGGTCAACAACGCCGGCATCGAGACGCGGACGGCGGACGGCGGTGTGGCCGGCGCCGCCGAGGCGACCGCCGACGCGCTGCGTCCGCTCTTCGAGACGAACGTGTTCGGCACGGTACGCGTCACCCACGCCTTCCTGCCCCTGCTGGGACGGTCCGCCGCCCCGGTGGTGGTCAATGTGAGCAGCGGTCTGGGCTCGCTGGCCCGGGTGAGCGCCCCCGGCACCCCCGCGTACGCCTATCCGGGGGTCGCCTACCCGGCCTCCAAGGCGGCGGTGAACATGATCACCGTGCAGTACGCGAAGGCGTTCCCGCGGATGCGGATCAACGCGGTGGAGCCCGGCTACACCGCGACCGATCTGAACGGCAACACCGGCACACAGACCGTCGAGCAGGGCGCCGAGATCATCGTCCGGATGGCCCGGGTGGCGCCGGACGGCCCCACCGGCGGCTACTTCGACGCCGAGGGCCCGATCCCCTGGTGAGCACGGCGTTCCCGGTGTGCGACGCCCGGCACGGTCATCGGACCGGCCGGGCGTTCTCGCGCCGAGAATCCGGTGGGACGGCCCGCGCCGACCCGGTCGGGTTTGTGCCGTAACAAGCCTGGTTGATGACCCGTCAGAAACTCGCTCCGCAAGAGGCATCGCGCAGCTTTCCTTGATCCGGGCCGAACAAGACGGCTCCGACGTACGTATGGGAGGGGCAAGCAAGCAGCAACGGGCGCGATGACGGATGAAGGACGGACGAGATGACCGCTAACACCAGAAGCGAGCGGACGCGGCGGGCCAGGGGGAGCATCGCGATGCTCGCCTGTGGCGCGCTGGCCGCGGGAGGGCTCGCGGCCGCCGGTGCGGCCGCACTGGCACCGGGCACGGCCACCGCCTCCAGCCACCGCGAGGCTCCGCTGATCTCGGGTCAGCCCCAGTACGACAACACGGACGTGTACGCATTCGTCAGCCCCGAAGACCCCAACTCCACTACCCTGATCGCGAACTGGCTGCCGTTCCAGGAGCCGGCGGGCGGCCCGAACTTCTATCCGTTCGCCACGGACGCCCGCTACGACATCCACATCGACAACAACGGTGACGCCAAGGACGACCTGGTGTACCGGTTCACGTTCAAGGACCACCGCAAGAACGAGGACACCTTCCTCTACAACACCGGTGCGGTGAAGAGCCTGGACGACCCGAACCTCAACTTCACCCAGTCGTACGACATCCAGCTGCTGCGCCTGGAGCACGGCAAGGTCGTCTCCGAGCACGATCTCGCGAAGGGGCTGCCCGTCGCCCCCTCGAACGTCGGCAAGGCGTCCATGCCCCACTACCAGACACTGCGCGACCAGGCGGTACGCGAGGTCGACGGCGGACTCAAGGCGTTCGCCGGGCAGGCCGACGACCCGTTCTTCCTCGATCTGCGGGTCTTCGACCTGCTCTACGGCGGGGACCTGTCGGAGGTCGGCAACGACACGCTCAAGGGCTACAACGTCAACACGATCGCCCTCCAGGTGCCCAGCTCCTACCTCCGGGAGTCGGACAAGCAGCCGATCGTCGGCATCTACTCGACCACCTCCCGCAAGAACGCCTACGGCGACTGGACACAGGTGTCACGCCTCGGGATGCCGCTGGTCAACGAGGTCGTCAACCCGCTCAAGGACAAGGACAAGTTCAACGCGTCCTCGCCGGAGAACGACGCGGACTTCCTGAAGAACGTCACCGAGCCCGAGCTGCCGAAGCTCATCGAGTCGATCTACAAGATCAAGGCCCCGGCCGAGCCGCGCGACGACCTGGTCTCGGTGTTCCTCACCGGTGTCAAGGACCTCAACCAGCCACCGAAGGTCACACCGTCGGAGATGCTGCGCCTCAACACCTCCATCAAGCCGGTCGCGAAGCCGAAGCGGCTCGGTGTGCTCGACGGTGACAACGCGGGCTTCCCGAACGGCCGTCGGCTCACCGACGACGTGGTGGACATCGCGCTCCAGGTCGTCGAGGGCGCGCTGCTGGGCGAGAAGGTCGACCTGAGTGACGGGGTCGACGCCAACGACCAGGAGTTCGACAAGAAGTTCCCCTATGTCGCCCTGCCCACCGCGGGCTCCGACGTCAAGACGGCCGACGCGTCCACCAAGGCGGACTCCTCGGGCCTCACGGGCAGCATGACCTCGTTCGCCGCGTCGTGGAACAACGACACACTGATGCTGGTCTCGGCGGCCTCGGGCGCCGCGGTGGCGCTGCTGGTCGGCGGCGGCATGGTCTGGCTGCGCTCGCGCCGCCGCTCGGCCGGCGGGTCCTGGATGAGCTGACGCGGACCGCGGACCGTACGGCTCCACGCGTCCGTACGGTCCCGCCCACCCCGGCGGGTCCGCCCCGGCAGCGGCACCAGGCATACGACGGCGCTGCCGGGCCTCCCGCCCAACCGTCCCCACCCGCACGGCCGGGACACACCGAAAACGCACCGAGAACGCACCGAGAACACACCGAGGAAGGCGAGACTGATGCTCGTACGGAAGCCGCGGTTCGCGCGCCCGAGTGAGCGCGAACGAGGCGCGGGCACAGGACCGGGCACAGGATCGGGCACAGGACCGGGCACAGGATCGGGCGCAGTTCCGGGCTCAGTTCCGGGCCCGCGTCCTCGGTGGCGGATCGTGGCCGTCGTGGCGCTGGCCCTGGGACTCACCGCCACCTCGGTGGCGATCGGGGCCGGCGGGGGACAGGACGGCGGCGCGGCACGCTCCGCCTCCACACCGCTCGCGGCGGACACCCGCGTCGAACAGCTGGGGACCGGCGATCTCACCCGGGGCGTCGAAGCCCTGCAAACACACCTCCGTGCCCAGCCCAAGGACGCCACCGGATGGGCGACCCTGGGCACGGCCTACGTCGAACAGGCACGCACCAGTGGGGACCCGACCCGCTACCCGCAGGCCGAGAAGGCATTCGTACGGTCGCTGAAACTGCGCCCAGCCGCCGAGAACGACGCGGCGCTCGCCGGGCGGGCCGCGCTGGCCGCCGCCCGCCACGACTTCACGACGGCGCTGAGCCGGACGGACCGGGCGCTGCGCGTCAACCCGTACAACGAACGCGCGCTGTCCACCCGGGTCGACGCCCTGGTCGAACTCGGCCGCTACGACGAGGCGGAGCGCGCGGTGGAACTCGCCGACCGGCGCCGCCCCGGCATCCCCGTCTTCACCCGGTACGCGTACGTGAGGGAGCTGCGAGGCGACGTGAAGGGCGCGCGCCGGGTGCTGCTGCGCGCGGCCGACTCCGCGTTCAGCACCGCCGATGTGGCCTACGTCGCCACCGCGCTCGGCCAACTGGCCTGGAGCCAGGGCCAGTACGATCGGGCGCTGGGCCACTACGCCACCGCGCTGCGCGCCGAACCCGGCTATCTGCCGGCGCTGGAGGGACGCGGCCGCGCCCACGCCGCACAGGGCGGTACGAAGCGCGCACTGCGCGATCTCGAAGAGGTCGTACAGCGCTACCCGCTGCCCGGTCAGCTCGCCGCCCTCGGCGAACTGCGCGAGGCGGGCGGGCAGGTGGAGCGGGCGCGTGAGAACTACTCGCTCGTCGGCACCTGGACCCGGCTGGCCCGTGCCAACGGCGTCGCCACCGATCTGGAGTCCGCCCTCATCGAGGCCGACCACGGCGACGCCGCCGAGGCGCTGACGGCGGCGCGCGCCGAGTGGGCCCGGCGCGAGAGCGTCCACACGGCGGACGCGCTCGGCTGGGCGCTGCACGCCAACGGCAAGGACCGCGAGGCGCTGGTCCACGCGAAGAAGGCGACGGCCGCGTCCCCCGGCTACCGCAACGCCTCGTTCCTCTTCCACCGGGGCATGATCGAGCGCGCCCTCGGCGACGAGCGGTCCGCGCGCCGCGATCTGCGCGCCGCACTCGACCTCAATCCGGGCTTCTCACCCACGGGGGCCAAGGAGGCCGAAGCCGCGCTGTCCGCCCTGTCCGACCCGTCGGGTGACTCCGGTGCGGCGGGCGCGCAGGCTCCGGCCGGGGCGCGGGGGGACTCGTGAAGCGCCGTACCGCCGCCTCGGCGCTGGCCACCCTGGTGGCGGGGACGGCCCTGGCCCTGCTCCCCGCCCAGGCCGCGCAGGCGCATCCGCTGGGGAACTTCACCGTCAATCAGTACGACGGTCTGATCGCCGCGCCCGGGGAACTGCGCGTCGACCATGTGGAGGATCTCGCCGAGATCCCGGCCGCCCAGGAGCGCGGCCGTATCGACACCGACGGCGACGACCGGCTGTCCCCGGCCGAACTGTCGGCCTGGGCCGGCACGCGCTGTGCCACGGCGGCGCGGGGTGCCCGGCTCACGGCGGACGGCGCAACGGGGGCCGGGGAGGCGGGCCCCGAGGGCACGGCCGTCTCCGTCTCCGCGGGTGCGGCGAAGGCCGAAGTCCTGCCGGGCCAGGCCGGGTTGGACACCCTGCGGGTGACCTGCGAGCTGACGGCGCCGCTGCCGCGCGAGGAGCGGACGCGGCTGTCGTACCGTCCGGCGAGCGCGGCGTCCGGCGCGGGCTGGCGCGAGATCACCGCCCGGGGCGACCTGATGACGCTCGACGGGGCGGACGTCCCCGAGAACTCCACCTCCCGGCGGCTGACCGCGTACCCGGACGATCTGCTCTCCTCGCCGCCCGACCGCCGCTCGGCGGCCTTCACCGTCACCACCGGGGGACCGGCGCTGACCGGCAGCGCGGACGGGAAGGGCGGTTCCCCCGTGGCCGGTGTGCTGCCGCGCGGGGCCGACCGCTGGGCGCAGGCGCTGACCGGACTGGTGGCCCGGCACGAGCTGACGTTCGGCTTCGCCGCCCTCGCGCTCGGTGCCTCCGTGCTCCTGGGCGCCATGCACGCACTGGCGCCGGGGCACGGCAAGACGATGATGGCCGCCGCCGCGACGGCGGGCGGCCGCAGTTCGCTGCGCGACGTGCTGGCCCTCGGTCTCTCGGTGACCATGACCCACACCATGGGCGTCTTCGCGCTCGGCGCCCTGATCGTCGCGGGTTCGGCGGCGGCGCCCACCGTGGTGTCCTGGCTGGGCATCGCGAGCGGCGCCGTGGTCGCGATCGCGGGGGTGGTGCTGCTGCGCCGGGCGTGGCGGCAGCGCCGCAACCCGCACGGGCACAGCCACGGGCACAGCCACGGGCACGACGACGGCCATGGCCACGATCACGACCACGGCCACAGTCATGAGCACCCGCGTTCCCCCGCGCGGGTCCACGCGGAGGAACGAGTGCCCGCCCTCGCCACCGCCCACCCGCACGACCGTGAGCACCAGCACGAACACGAGCACACCGACGGCCGGGTGGCCACGCTCACCGCCGATCACACCGACCGTCCGGAGCACGGGCAGAAGAAGGAACACGACCACGGCCACGACCACGGCCATTCCCACTCCCACCTTCCCCCCGCGCCCGGCCTGCGCGGCGTCATCCTCCTCGGCTTCGCCGGAGGTCTGGTCCCCAGCCCCTCCGCCGTCGTCGTCCTGGTCGGCGCGGCGGCCCTCGGCCAGGCGTGGTTCGGGTTCCTGCTGGTCCTGGCGTACGGGGTCGGGCTGGCGCTCACACTCGCGGGAGCCGGGTTCGCCGTGGTGAGGCTGCGCGAGACCACGACGCGCCGGCTGGCCCGCCGGCCCCGGAACGGGCTTCTCGCCCTCGCCCACCGGGCGGCTCCGCTCGCCTCCGCTGCCGTCGTTCTCGCCCTCGGCTGCGGACTGCTGCTCAGGGGCGCGGCGACCGCCCTGGGCTGACGTCGTACCCCACCGGCCGGAAATCCGGAGCTTTGAACCGGGGCCGGAGGATTTCCGTACTCACCTCCGACGGGCCGGGTCCGCACACGCGCCGGTGTTCCGGTCCGTCGGCGCTCGCACCACGCTCGACGACCGGAGGAACCGTTCCATGCGCTCCAGGCTCCGCCCGCGACCGGTGAGGGCGCTGGCCTGCGTACTCGCCCTGCTGTCGATCTGCGTCACCGGCTGTGCCGGGTCCGTACCGGGCGCCGGGGCCGGCGCCTCCGGTACGGGCGGGTCGCGCGGCTGGCAGGACGGCGGCTGGCGGGACTGGGACTCCTCACGGTGGCTCCGCGAGGCCGCCGACTTCGTGAACCCGGTGATCGAGGGGCTGTGGAAGCCGGAGCGGATGCGTCAAGGGGCCAGCCAGGACCGGCCGGTGACCGGGGACATCGGCGACCAGGGTGTGTCGGACCCTGAGCCGTCCCCGTTCTTCGCGGAGCCCGTGGCCGCGCCCTACAGCGGCAACGCCCCGGCGGTCGGCAAGCTCTTCTTCGACACCCCCGACGGCCCGTCGGTGTGTTCCGCGACCGTCGTGACGGATCCGGCCCGCCCCGGCGCCTCGAACATGGTCTGGACGGCGGGCCATTGCGTGCACGCGGGGGC